>NZ_CP197255.1:0-2917500 GCF_052075895.1 Sorangium sp. KYC3313 | reverse complement strand
CGCCATCTTGATGTGGGCGCTCCCCGACTCGTCGGCAATCTCCATCCAGCAGCCCATCGACTTGCACACGGCCGAGACGACCCCCTCGGTCCGGACGGTCTTTCCGCTGAACTTGCCCGGCTCCTGCAGGAGCACCGGCAGCGGCGTCGTCGAGCTCTCCGTGATGGGCGCGCCAAACTGCTTCTTCTCGAGCCGCGCGATCCCGGAAGCCGACGCCTGCATCGGCGATGCGCCCTCGGCGGCGGGAAGCCCGGCCCCAGGAGCCGGCTCGGCGTCGGGCTTGCGCTCGGCGGAACAGCCGAGCTGCGCAAGGACCAGGAAGAACAGGGAGGCGATGGGATTTGCACGCATGGCGACGAGTTTGCCCGACCCGACGGGCCCCTGCCACCGGGCCAGGGAAGAGCACCTCGGCGGCGGCGGAGCGGGCCCGGCGGCCCAGCGGCAGGTGGCGGGGGGGCGCGAGCGCAGCTGGCGGCTCGGCCGCTCACAAAAGCCTGCTACAAGGGCGGGCATGCGAACCGCTCGCGCCCGCGTCGGACGAGGCACGGCGGCGTGCGCGGTCGCGCTCGCCTGCGCCTCGACCGCGCACGCCGAGGAGCCCTCGAGCGCCGCGACCTCCAAGGATGCCGGTTCGGCCGAGCGGCCACCGGGACCTCCGCGGCCGCCGCTGCCGCCCGCGCCCCCCCGGACCCGCCTGCCGTGGGCCAGGCACATCGAGGTGGGCGCGGACATCGCCCTCGTCAACCGGTTCGGCTCGGACGACGCCGCGGGCCAGCCGACGGGGGTTCGCCTGAAGCCGGCGATCGGCGTCGGGGCCCACGCGCGCTGGGAGATCTTCGACTACCTGCGCTTCTCCGCCTTCTTCGTGCACGCCGAGCACGAGCTCGCGCTCCAGGCGGGCGCGCTCGCGCAGCCCGGCCCGATCACGGCAGAGCCACGCGAGGACGGCGCGCCCACGGTGCGTACCCTCGCGCTCGGCGCGCGCCTCGCGCCCACGCTTCCGCTCGGCGAGCGCGCCCGCTCGTGGCTGTCGGTCGGCGTCGGCTACGACCGGTTCGACTTCGATCGCATGCGGGTCTCCGACCCCGGGGGTGAGTTCACGATCCGCGAGCGCGGCGCGTCGTACGTCGAGATCCCGCTGGGGCTCGGGGTGTCGTTCGACATCATCCGCCGCTGGCTCACGATCGAGCTGGAGACCTCGGGCGCCTTCCTGCTCGGCCGGGGCGGCGACGCCACCCGGGAAGGCCAGGCCATCGACGCCCAGGGGCGGCGGCGCAGCGTCGGCGCGCTGCCGCAGGCCCGAGGCTCGTTCGTCCAGACGCTCGGCCTCTCCCTCGTGCTGTGATCGCCGCGTCGCGCGGCGAGCTCAGCTGAGGGCCAGCATGCGATCGATCGGGACGCGCGCGCGCTCGCGCAGCTCGGGCGCCATCTCCAGGCGCGGGGCGAGATCGCGCAGCGCGAGATAGACCTTCTCGAGCGTGTTGAGCCGCATGAAGGGGCACTCGTTGCAAGCGCAGTTGCCCTCCGGCGGGCCCTCGATGAACTCCTTGTGCGGCGACGCCTTGCGCATCTGGTGCACGATGCCGCTCTCCGTCGCGACGATGTACTTCAGGGCGTCGTCCGCGGTCGTGTACTTGAGCAGCGCGGTCGTCGAGCCGATGTAGTCGGACATCCGCAGGATCGGCTCCTCGCACTCCGGGTGCGCGATGAGCTTCGCGTCCGGGTGGCGCTCGCGCAGCGCGACGATCTTGCGCAGGCTGAAGGTCTCGTGGACGACGCAGCTGCCCTGCCACAGGCGCATCGGGCGGCCCGTCCGCTCGACGAGCCAGCGCCCGAGGTTCTTGTCGGGCGCGAAGAGGATCTCCTGCCCCTCGGGGATCGCGCGGACGATCTTCTCCGCGTTCGACGACGTGCAGATGTAGTCGCTCTCGGCCTTCACCTCGGCGGAGCAGTTGATGTACGAGATCGCGGCCGCGCCGGGGTACCGGGCGCGCCAGGCGCGGAAGCGGTCGACGGGGCAGCCGTCGGCGAGCGAGCAGCCCGCCGCGAGGTCGGGGACCACGACGATGCGCTCGGGGTTCAGGATCTTCGCCGTCTCGGCCATGAAATGCACGCCGGCGAACAGGATGACGTCCGCGGTCGTCTTCTTCGCCTGCTGGGCGAGCTGCAGCGAGTCGCCGAGGAAGTCCGCGAGATCCTGGATGTCGCCGTCCTGGTAGTAGTGGGCCAGGAGGACGGCGTTCCTCTCTCGCTTCAGGCGGCTGATCTCGTCGTGCAGATCCAGGCGCGGATCGATGGCGGCAGGCTGGGGCGCGGCGCTCGTCATGGCTGCCCAAGGTAGGCACCGCGCGGCGCGCTGGCCAGGGCCCCGAGCCGCGCGGCGCGCTCCAGCCACGGCCACGCAGCCGGTGCGGCGTTCGCCGGCGCTCCGGCCGCGCAGGGCGCTCCAGCCGCGTCTCCCTCGTTGACAACGGCCGGCACCGGTCCACGATCGAGGCCCGCGGTGGGCCTGGGGAGGAGCTCTCGTCGTGGGCGGCCACCCATGTCCCTCCTGATCCCCGTCGCCCTGCTCGCCCTCGTCATACCGCTCGTCGTGGCGCTCCTGCGCGCAAATGAGCTATTTTACGTGCGCGTCGAGGGGCGCAACGTCCGGATGCTCCGGGGCCGGATGCCGCAGCGGCTGCTCGACGACATCACGGACGTCCTCCGCGCAGCGCCGGTCGGGCGGGGCGCGGTGCGGGTCGTGGTCGAGGACCGGCGCGCCCGGGTCCACGTGGAAGGGGATATCTCTCCCGAGCAGGCTCAGCAGCTGAGGAACACCGTCTCCATGTGGCCGGTTCCGAAGATCCGCGCGGCCCCGAAGCGCCGCGCGGGCGCATGACCCCGCCGCCGACATTTCCACCCTAGCGAGTCAGTCCCGCATGGCCGACGACAAACCCCGAGACAATCCGCCGACCTCCAAGCTGGGACGCCTCGCGCGCCTCGCCGGCCTCGCGCCCCGCACGATCCCGTTCGCCATCGAGGGCGCGAAGCGCGTCCTCGGCGCAACCCGGACCGAGGAGGAAGAGGCCGAAGCGCGGAGGAGGATGGCCCAGGAGGTCAAGAAGACCGCCGAGGCGATGCTGAAGACGCTCGGCGAGATGAAGGGCCTGCCGCTCAAGTTCGGCCAGATGGCGAGCTACATCGACGGGCTCGCGCCGCCGGGATACGAGGAGAAGTTCCAGGCCACGCTGAAGAAGCTGCTCGACAAGGCGCCGCCCCTGTCGCCGGAGGCCGCGGAGCAGATGATCCGCGAGGAGCTCGGCACCCCGCCCGAGGACGTGTTCGCGGCCTGGGAGCGCGAGCCGTTCGCGGCGGCGAGCATCGGACAGGTGCACCGGGCCACGACGAGGTCGGGGGAGCGGGTCGCGGTGAAGGTGCAGTACCCCGGCATGGACAGGGCCATCGAGAACGACCTGAAGAGCGTCTCGATGCTCGAGGCGATGATGGCGCCCCTCGCCAAGAAGCTGCACGCCCGGCAGACCGTGGACGAGCTCCGCAAGGTCTTCCTGTCCGAGCTCGACTATGCGCGCGAGGCCGAGATGGCGGACCTGTTCCGCCGCATGAACGCCGGGGACGAGGACGTCTCTATCCCGCGCGTCCACCACAGCCTCACCACGAGGCGCGTCCTCACGCTCGAGCTCATCGACGGCATGAGCTACGCCGAGTTCTGCGAGCGCGGCAGCCAGGAGGCGAAGAACCGCGCGGGCCTCTCCATCTGGCGCTTCACCTTCCGCTCGATGCTCCGGTACGGCTGGCTCTACGCCGACCCGCACCCGGGCAACTACCGCTTCCACGAGGACGGCCGCGTCACGATCCTCGATTTCGGCTGCGTGAAGCAGCTCCCGCCCGACCTCGTGGCGGGCATGAAGCGCTACATGCGCGCCGCCATGGACGCGGACTGGAAGGAGTTCGACCGGGCGTGCGTGGAGGTGCTCGGCTACGACCCGGCCGACGAGAGCTGGGATCTCTACCGGAGCTACACGATGGAGCTCATGGTCCCGCTGTGCACGCACGGGACCTGGAAGTGCTCGCCGGAGAAGGCGCGCGAGACGGTGGCGTACCTGACCCGCGGCATCCGGGGGCTCGCCCTCAAGGAGGGAGAGAAGATGCCCACCATCCCCCACGTGCCGAAGATGCCGCAGGACTTCACGTTCGTGAATCGCCTGCAGTGGGGGCTCGCGTCCGTGCTGGCGGGGCTCCGGACCGAGGCGGCGTTCCGACGGACCATCGATCCCTGGGTGCGCGACGGGGTGCACCCCGTCCCCGATTGAGCGAGGATCGCTGGTAGGCTCGTCGGCGCGGAGAGGCGCGCCGAGGTCGCTTCCGCCGCGGCTCTCACCTTGACCTCGATCCCGCACGCTGTGACATTCGATCGGGGCATGGACGACGAGAGGGCGGCCTGCGAAAGGCGCGTAGGAACGACCCTGCGGGGCAAATGGACGATCGATCGCCTCGTCGGGATCGGCGGGATGGCCGCCGTCTATGCCGCGACCCACAAGATCGGGCGGCGCGAGGCGATCAAGATCCTCCACCCCGAGGTGGCGCGCTCGAAGGACCTGCGCGCCCGGTTCGAGCGCGAGGCGCAGGCCGTCAATCGGTTCCAGCACCCCGGCGTGGTCGAGATCCGCGACATCGACGTGACCGAGGACGGCGCGCCGTTCCTCGTGATGGAGCTCCTCGACGGCGAGTCGCTCGCCGACCGGCTCCAGCGGCTCGGCAACATCGAACTGGGCGAGATGCTGCGGCTCATGGATGAGCTGCTCGACGTGCTCGGCGCCGCGCACGGGCAGGGGATCATCCACCGCGACATCAAGCTCGACAACCTCTTCGTCGAGAAGACCGGGCGCCTCAAGGTGCTCGACTTCGGCATCGCGCGCATGCGCGACGGCGTGAAGACGGCGATGCGGACCCGCACGGGCGCGACGCTCGGGACGGTGTCGTACATGGCCCCGGAGCAGGTGCGCGGCATCTCGGTCGACCACAGGGCGGACCTCTTCGCCGCCGGCGCGACCATGTTCCGGGTGATCGCGAAGCGGCGCATCCACGAGGCGCGCACGGAGTCCGAGCTGCTCGTGAAGATGGCGACCATGGCGGCGCCGCCGCTCGCGAGCGTCGCGCCGGAGACGCCGCACGCGCTGTGCCTCGTCGTGGACAGGGCGCTCGCGTTCGATCGCGACCGGCGCTACCCGGACGCACGCACGATGCAGGCCGACGTGCGCGCGCTCCTGCATGGAGCGGCGCCGCCGCACGCGTCGGCGCGCCTCGCGGCGGGCGACGTGCCGTCGGCGGGCGCGCCGCCGCTCTCCCCGATGCTCCTGTCGGCGGCCGCCTCGGCGGACGCGCAGGCCGCGCCTCCGCCGCGGCCCGCGGCCCCGTCGGGCGCGAGATGGAACGAGATGGGCTCGGCGCCCGCGATCGGGTCGGAGCTCGGCCCAGGCAACAGCGGGGCGCCCTCGTGGGAGGCCGCCACGATGGCGGCGCCCGGCGCTCCGCGCGGGAGCGCCATGGATGCGGCCCAGGCGCACGGAGGCCACCCCGGCATGGCGCAGGCCGTCCCCGGCGCGCCGAATGGACCGCCCTCGGCCCTGCACAACACCGGCGCCGGCCACGCCGGAGCGCACGGCGCGCCCCCATCTCGGCAGGGCGCCGGCGCGCCCCACAGCGCGCCCGCCTCGCTCCACAACACAGGCTCCGGCCTGCACAACGCCGGACCGGCCTACGGCGCGCCCGCCCCGGCGCACGGCGCCGGCGCGCCCCACGGCCCGCCCGCCTCGCTCCACAACACAGGCTCCGGCCTGCACAACACCGGACCGGCCTACGGCGCGCCAGCCTCGCGGCACAGCGCCGGCGTGCCCCACGGCGTGCCGCACGGCGCGCCCGCGTCGTTGCACAACACCGGCTCGTCGCTGCACAACACCGGCTCGTCGCTGCACAACACCGGCTCGTCGCTGCACAACACCGGCTCGTCGCTGCACAACACCGGCTCGGCCTACGGCGCGCCCTCGCCGCCGCACAGCGCCAGCGCGCCCTACGGCGAGCAGCCGGCCGCCGCATGGGCGCCGCGCCACGTTCAGCCGAGGCTGCCGCCGAAGCTCGTGATCCCGCTCGCGCTCGGCGGCATGGCGCTCATGATCGTGAGCGTGCTCGCGGTCTGGATGGCGCTCCGCGACGAACCCCAGGGCGACGCGGTCCAGCACGATCTGCTGCCGGCCCAGAGCGCGAGCGCCAGGCCGACCCAGCTCTCCCCGTCGTCGGAGAGCACCGACGAATCGCGGAGCAACGTGAACGAGCCAGGATCGCGGAGCAACGTGAACGAGCCAGGATCGCGGAGCAACGTGAACGAGCCAGAGACGATGCGCCCAGACGCGCCGAACGCGCCGGCGAGCGCGCCGCCCGCGAGCACGTTCATCATCGACTTGACCAAGAAGAAACAGCGGACGAGAAAATCACGCCAGGACTGAAGCCAGATCGCCGAACATGGAGCTCCGCCCCCCCATGGTGACGAGGACAACCCCGCGCGCTCGATCGATGCTCGTCGGGTCTGCGCTGGCGCTCACGCTCTCGGGAGCGTGCTCGGACCCGGTGCCGATCGGCCCACGTCCCGACGCCGGCGGCGACGGCGGAGGCGGCAGCGGAGGCGCGCCGCCGCTCTGCAGCTCCGGCGACGTGCAGCCCTGCTATCCCGGCCCGGCAGACACCGAGGGTGTCGGCGTGTGCGCGGCGGGCGTGCGGAGGTGCCAGCCAGACGGCCAGAGCTTCGGCGAGTGCGAAGGCGCCGTGGTCCCGAGGCCCGAGGACTGCAGCACCACCGTGGACGACGACTGCGACGGCGCGACGAACGAGCCCGACGCGGGGTGCGTGTGTACCCCGGGCCAGATCAGGAGTTGCTACAGCGGCCCCGAGGGGACGAGCGGCGTGGGGCTCTGCGCGGTGGGGCTACAGATGTGCGATCTCTCGGGCACGTCGTGGCGGCCGTGCGACGGCCAGGTCACCCCGCAACGAGAGACGTGCACGGACGACACCGACGAGGACTGCGACGGCTTCGCCTGCAGCGCGCCGCTCTGGGCCGCCCTCTACGGTGACCAGAACACCCAGAGCGCGACCAGCGTCGGCGTCGACGCGCAGGGAAACGTCTATATCGGCGGCACCTTCTCGGGGACCATCAACCTGACCGGCAAGGAGACGGGCACCCTCGTCAGCATCGGCACCTCCGACGTGTACGTCGCGAGCTTCGACCCCTCGGGACAGCACCGCTGGAGCGTGAGGTTCGGCGGCAGCGGCGCCGAGACGCTCAACGCGCTCGCTGTGACGCCTGAAGGCAACCTCGTGCTCGGCGGGACGTTCTACGGCTCGTTCACGTTCGGCGGCACGACGCTGCGCAGCGTCAACGCGCTCGACACCTTCGTGGTCACGATGAGCGGAGAGAAGGGCGAGCAAGGCTGGGCACGCCAGCTCGGAGACGCGGCCGATCAGACGCTGCGCTCGATCGCGGTGGACCCCGCCGGAAACATCGTGATCGCCGGCTACTTCAGCGGCTCGCTGCTCTGCTCGTCGCCGCCCGTCCCGGTCTGCGCCACCAGCGCAGGCGGCACCGACATCTTCGTGCGGAAGTACGATCCGCTCGGCGCCACCCTGTGGACCAGGATCTACGGAGACGACAAGAACCAGTTCGCCACCAGCGCCGCCGTCGGCAACGACGGCAGCGTGCTCGTCACCGGCCGGTACAACGGCACCCTGACCGTCGGCCCCCGGCAGGTGAAGAACACCGGGCTCGGGCCGAACCTGTTCGTCCTGAAGCTCGACAGCAGCGGGAACGGCGTCTGGCTCTCGGACTATGGAGACACGGCGTCGCAGGCAGGTACCGGCATCGCCGTCGCTCCCTCGGGCGCGGTGCTCGTGACCGGGACGTACATGGGCGAGCTCAACTTCGGGGCGGCCGGCACGCTCCCCTCCAACGATGTGCAGACGGCGTTCGTGGCGTCGCTCGCCCCCGACGGCGTACCCGTGTGGGCGCGGTGGTTCGCCGGAGACGGCACCCAGGAGAGCACGTCGATCGCCACGGACGCGGAGAACGGCGTGGTGGTGACCGGCTCGGTCCAGGGCGTGGTCGACCTCGGCGGCGGGCCGCTGCCCAGCGGCGGCGGCTTCGACGCGTTCGTGGCGAAGCTCGACGCCGATGGCAACCACCTCTGGGGGAAGGTGCTCGGCGCCGCCGGCAACCAGAAGTCGAACGCGGCGGCCATCGCGCCGAGCACGGGGGTCATCGCGCTCTCTGGCACCGCCGAGGGGAAGATCGACTTCGGCCTCGGCGAGCACGTGGCGAACGGGACCGACGCGTTCGTCGTGCTCCTGTCGCCGTAGACCGGAGCCGCGGCCCCGGTCACGGGGCGCCGCGGGCGCCCGCAGGGACGAGGTCGACGCGGCCGAGCTCCTCGTTGGTCGCCGCGATGGCGGCGCGGATCGGCTCGCCGACGCCGTAGCGACGGCTCGCGCCGACCAGCGCCTGGGCGGCGGCGTCGATCCGATACGGGCCGCCCGGCAGCGCCTCCAGCGCGATCGTGCCCGTCGCGCCGGACTCGACCATCTGGACGACGAGGCCGAACGGCTTGATGGATACGATGTAGCCCTCGATCTCCTCGCCGACGCGGGACGCGAAGAGGCGCGCCACGAGCATGCGGTGCCGCTCCGTCTCGGCCTTGGCGGCGCTGCGCGCGCGCGCGTTCAGGTGGTGGGCGAGCGACGCGAGCACCTCGGAGTCGACGCGCTGGTCGCGGTGGCCCTGGAGATAGCGCTTGACCACGCGGTGCACCGCGAGGTCGGCGTAGCGGCGGATCGGGGACGTGAAGTGCAGGTACAGCGGGGCGCCCAGGCCGAAATGCAGGCCTCCGGCGCCCGTGTACCGGGCAGGGCCGAGCGCCTTGCCGAGCACGGTGCGGATGGCCGGCGCGAGCTCGGAGCCCCTGTACTGCGCCTCGAACGCCGCGAGGCCGAGGGGGCTCAGGCGCGCGCCGAAGCCGGCCTCGACGCCGAAGTTGTGCGCGAACTGCTCGAGCGCGCGGACGCGCTCCTCGGTCGGCTCGTCATGGACACGAAAGACGCAGGGGAGCCCGCGCGCCACGAGCCAGCTGGCCACCGCCTCGTTCGCCGCCACCATCAGCCGCTCGATGAGGCGGTGCGCGCCCGTGTCGGAGCGCGGCGAGACGGCGGTCGGCTCGCGCGTCTCGGCGTCCAGCGTCACGTACGCCTCCTCGCGATCGAGCTCGACGCCGCCGCGCGCCGCGCGGACCGTCGACAGCCGCGCGGCCGCGGTGCGGAGCCAGCGCACGACCGGCCGGGCCGCCTCGGGGATGCCGGCGGAGCGGCCCGTCGTCAGGAACTCCTCGACGGCGTCGTACGAGAGGCGGGCGTGCGAGCGGATCACGCTCTCGTGCAGGTCGATCGACGTGATGCCCCCCTCGGGGTCGATGCGCAGCTCGACCGTGACCGCGAGCCGATCGACCCCGGGGAGCAGGCTCGCCGCGTCGCCGGAGATCGCGTCGGGGAGCATCGGGATGACGCGGCCAGCCAGGTAGACGCTCGTGCCCCGGGCGCGGGCCTCGAGATCGAGCGGCGAGCCCTCGGGGACGAACGTGTCCACGTCGGCGATCGAGACGAGGACGCGGAGCGCCCCGTCGGGCCCGGCGGGCAGCACGGCGACGGCGTCGTCGATGTCCGTGGTGACGGGCGCGTCGATCGTGACGGTGATGACGTCGCGCAGGTCGCGGCGGCCGCGCGCGAGCTCGCGCTCGACCGACACAGCGGCGACCACCGCGCGCGACGCATCGAGGACCTCGCCCGAGAACACGGCGCGCACGCCGTTGCGGGCGAGGCACCGCTCGATGCCGAGGTCGGCCTCCGACGCGACGACGCGCGCCGGGACGACCACCGCGCCCTCGATGGTGGCGACCACCGCGGCGCCCTCGGGGAGGTCGTCGGCGCTGCCCGGCTTGAACGGCCAGTCCGTGTTGGAGACGAGGCGATCGACCCGGAGGTGCGGCCGCTTCGCGTGCGATACGACCGTCCCGAAGAGCTCGGAGCGATCGCGCTGGACGAGGGCGAGCTGCGACGCGCTGAAGCGGCCCGGCTCCGCCTCGACGACGACCGCGTCGACGACGTCGCCGTCAAGGAACGGGTTCAGATCGGGCGGCGCGATGAAGGCGGTCGCCGAGCCGAGGGCAGCCCAGCCCGGCCTGCCCGGCCCCCCCGCCTTCTCCGGCGAGGCCTCGATGTTCAGGAACCCGAAGCCACGGGGGTTGACCGAGATGCGTCCACGAACGGGTGCGTGCATAGGCGCGGAAGGTACGCCAGATCCCGGCGCGTTCGAGCACAAGCTGCCCGTCGAGCTCGCATCGACGCAAGAGAATTACTGCAACACGGTAAACAAAGCGGCGCGTGACGTCGCGGCGCCGCGCGCTGCATGCCGAGATGCGCTCGGAGGCCCGGGGTGCCTCGCGCCGCGCTGCGATGACGTGCGGGCGGCATCGCGGTTCCACGTGCGCCGGCCCCCGTCCATGGACGGGACGCCGGGACGCCACGGCAAAAGTGCCTCCCTGGACGGTTCGCGGCGCCGGATCGGCTTATACTCGGCACATCGTGGAAGACTCAGGGGACATCATCGAGCTAGCGCGTGTGATGCCTCGGGACCGCTTCGTCCGCCAGGTGACGAACCTGCTCCTCGTGGTGTCCGAGGCTGGTCCGGACAACCAGCAGATCGCGTTCCGGACGGTCGCCGCATCGCCGGCGGCGCACCGGAAACCGCCGCCTCCGCCCGGCCCAGCGAGCGAGGTGTTCCAGCTCGTCAAGGCGAAGGGCAATCCCTATCTCGACCAGATCTCGGTGGGCCGCACGCGCAACTGCGACGTGGTGCTGCGTCACCCCTCGGTGTCCAAGCTGCACGCGCACTTCCGGCGGAATGAGCAGGGGCAGCTCGTGCTCATCGACAACGGCTCGCAGAACGGGACCCGCGTGAACGGCAAGCTGCTCTCCGAGGGCGAGCCGCAGGAGGTCTCGGTGGGCGACGTGCTCCAGTTCGGCCGGCTCACGACGTCGCTGCTCGATGCGGCGGCCCTCTTCGACCTCGTGCGCGAGCAGGCGCGCCTCGCGAGGGACCAGGCGAACCGGTGAGCGCCGCGCGCGGCGGCGCTCAGAACCGGTATCCCGCGGAGACGTTCGGGAAGAACATCGTGAACGTACCGTGGGCGAGCTCCTCGAACACGACCTTCTTGCCCGGCGCGCAGTCGACCGTGGGGTGCGCCTCGTCGCACTCGGCCCCGACCACGTAGGTGCTGCCCGTCTCGAGCGGCGGGCCGTCGACGAGGAAGAAGCCGACGCCGAGGCCCGCGCTGGCGCTGAGGCGCCCGAGCTTCAGCCGGAGCCTCAGCTCGGGCATCGCGAACGGGGCGGCGGCGCGGACGGCCCTGCCCGCGTTCTGCACGGCCACGCTGACGGTCCTCTCCGCGTCGGACGCCGTGCCGGTCACCTCGTCGCTCATCTCGGCCAGCACCACGCCGAGCCCGAGCGCGCCGCCGACGTCGAGCCATGACGACAGCCCGTAATGATAGCTGCCGCCGACGATCACCGTCACGCCGGCCATGCCGATGTCGTCGTGAAAGCTGTAGCGGATGGGGAGCCTCTCGTCGCCCCCGCGCGGAGCGGCGTACGTCGCGTCGAGCGAGCGATCGAGCGTCGTGCGGAGGCTCAGGTACCCGGCCGTGAGCTCGATGGCGGCGCCGATCGGGAACTCGTAGCTGCCGCGCACGCCGGCCAGAACGCCGGACGGGCGCGAGATGCCCGAGCAGCTGTAGCTGCCGCAGCTCCGCTCGGCGTCGCTCTCGAGCGACGAGGCGAAGGCATAGCCGCCGGTCGCCTCCAACCGGAAGACGCCGACCCTCCGACCCCAGCGCGGGTGCGCGTCGTCGATGGCGAGCGGCAGGACGATGTCGCCCCTCGTCGTGTTGTCGACGGTCGCGCGCAGCGTGCGCGAGAAATAGCCCGGCTCGTGCGCCTCGAAGGTGTGGCGCCCGAGCGGCAGCGCCCCGCGCCACTGCCCCTTGCCGACCGGGACGCTGTCGATGGTCAGCTCCGCGCTCAGCGGCTGGGCGACGACGCGGACCTCCTCGCCGAGCGGCCCCGCCTCGACCGTGGCGACGGCGAGCTGCCCCGCGATGACGTTCGCCTCGCGGGGCGCAGAGCCGAAATTGCCCTTGCGCACCGAGTAAAAGTGCGGGCCAGGCGCGAGCGCGCCTTCCCACGGCAGCTGGCCGATCAGCGCGCCGTCGATGGTGAGATCGGCGCCGACGAGCCGCTCGTCCTCGATCTTCAGCCGGCCCGTGCTGGCGAGCGGATCGAGCTTCGCGTCCACCGACCTGGTCTCGGCGACCCTGACGGTCACGATCCGCTCGAACGTGTGCCAGCCGTCCTTGACCACACGGAGCGTGTGATCCCCGGGGAGCAGCCGGATCGGGCCGGCGAGGGGGAGCCGGCCGCGCTGCCTCCCGTCGATGAGCACCAGGCCATCGACGTTCGACGAGACGACGACGCTGCCGATCCGCGCTCGCAGCGTGGCGATCGCGGACGCGACGCTCCGGCGCTCCGGCTCGCCGAGCTCCGCGCGGAGCTCCGTGAGCAGCGCCTCGTAGAGCTCGAGCGCCTCGTCGTAGCGCCCGAGCTGATCGAGGCAGAAGGCGGCGTTGAGCGTGTTGGGCACGGACGCGACGACCTGACGCGACCTCAGGTAGAGCTCGAGCGCGCGCTGGAAGTCGCCGATCTTGCGCAGCTCGTTCCCTTCCTGAAAGAGCGCCTTGGCCCGGGCGAGCGCCTCGTCCGGCGACGCGGCCGGCGCGGGCTCCGGCGCGGGCGACGCGGGCGCCGGCGCAGGCGGCTCGGGTGGCGCGCCCGGGACAGCCGCCGCCGGCGGGGGCTGCGCGCGGGCCGGAGGCGCAGGCGCCGCGCTCGCCACGGCGAGCGCACAGGCCGCAAAGCAGCGCCGCAGGGCGCGACGGGCGCACGGCATCGGTCTCACCACCGGTCGACCGGCACCACCGCGGTCGGAGCCGGCGGAGCCGCAGGCGCCCCCGTGGCGGAGGGCGCAGCTGGCTCGGCCACGGGAAGAGCGCCGCGCGGGACGCGGCGCTTCCTGTCACGGCGCGGGGCAGGCTCGGAGGCCGCGACCGACGCAGAGGCCGGCGCGGGCGGCTGGAGATCGATGCGATCAGGGCGGATCGTGCCGTCGCTCAGCAGGAACACCGTCTCCTTCGTGGTCGCGCCGCCGCGGGTCACCTCGATCTCGAACGTGTCGCCGGCCTTGCCCGTCAGGTCGAGCCGGCCGTCGCTCACCGGACGCGCCGCGCCGTCGACCCGCACCATCGCGTCCTTCGGGAGCGTCACGACGGCGGTGAAGGACGCAGGCACAGGCGCAGGTGCGGGTGCGGGCGCGACGGGCAGCGCGGGCTCGCTCGGCGCGGCGGGCGACGCGAGCGGCTCGTTGCCCGTCGAGGCGCGCAGCGCGAGACCGCCGCCGATCGCGGCCAGGGCGACCACCGTGACCGCCGCCCCGACGAAGCGCCGCCGTGCCACACCGGAAGGCTCCTTCACGGCGGTGAACGAGCTGCCGCCGATGGATCGCTCCTCCCCCTCGACCGATCGCGAGAGCCTGGACTCGCGCAGCGCGGAGATCGGGGTGGCGCCGGCGCGCCGCTCGGGGTCGATGCCCCGCAGCTGATCCAGCGTGACGACGCCGTTGCCCTCCGCGTGCGGCTCGAGCGCGGCGATGAGCTCCTCCATGCTCTGCCAGCGCTCCGCGGGATCCCGCAGGAGGCCGCGGTGCACGACGGCCGCGAGCGCCGGGGAGACCCACGGCGCGGCCCCGGAGAGCGGCGGCACGCGCTCGGTGCAGATCGCGAGCAGGAGCTCGGCGAGCGAGGCGTTGGGATCCCAGGGGCAGCTCCCGCAGAGCGCCTGGTAGAGCGAGACCGAGAGGCTCCAGATGTCGGAGCGGTGATCGACGTCCTTCGCCATCTTCGCTTGCTCGGGAGACATGTAGATGGGCGACCCGAGCACGCCGCCGGCGCGCGTGAGCTCGTGCGAGACGCCATCCCCCGTGCGCTTCGCGATGCCGAAATCGCACACCTTGACCACGATCCTGCGATCGCTCGACGACGGCGGGCGGATGGAGCCGGACGGGCGCCGCCCCGAGGACGGCGGGCGGACCGAGCCGGAGGAGCGCCGCACCGACGGCGGCGCCGAAGCGAGCGGGCCGCGCTGGGTGGACGGCGGCGCCGAAGCGAGCGGGCCGCGCCGGGTGGACGGCGGCCCCGAAGCGAGCGGGCCGCGCCGGGCGGACGGCGGCGCCATCGAGGTCGACGGCCTTTGGGCCGCGCCCTCGAACGGCGCGTGCAGGAAGAGGTTCGCCGGCTTGATGTCGCGGTGCACGATCCCCTCGGCGTGCGCCGCCGCGAGCCCGCGCGCCGCCTGGATGAACACGCGCACGACGGGCTCCGGCTCCAGCGGGCCGCGCATCCTGAGGAGCTTGGCGAGGTCGACGCCGTGCAGGAGCTCCATGATGATGAACGGCGTCGCGAGCGTGAGATCCGTGCCGAGCTCGAACGTCTTGACCACGTGCGGGCTC
Source organism: Sorangium sp. KYC3313 (assembly GCF_052075895.1). Classification (NCBI taxonomy): domain Bacteria; kingdom Pseudomonadati; phylum Myxococcota; order Polyangiales; family Polyangiaceae; genus Sorangium; species Sorangium sp. KYC3313. The sequence goes on along the minus strand of NZ_CP197255.1, from coordinate 2,902,793 downwards.
TGGATCGCGGTCACCGCGCGCGCCTCGCGGATGAAGCGGCGCACGGCGTGGTCGTCCTGCCCGACGGCGCTCTTGAAGATGATCTTGGCCGCCACCCGCCGCCCTTCGGGCGACTCCGCCTCGTAGACGGCGCCCATCCCGCCGCGCCCGATCAGCCGGCGCACCGCGTACCGGCCGCCGAGCTCGCGGCCGACCAGCGGATCGGTCTCGGCGCCGGCGCGCTCGGCGACGGCCTCGCGCAGCTCGGGATCGAGCGGCCTCAGCATGTCGATGGTGATGCGCTCCTCGCTGCCCGACGCGGCGCGCAGCGCCTCGGCGAACGCCTCGATCGACGGATAGCGCCGGTCGACGTCGCTGTGCAGCGCGAGCGAGAGCGCGGTCGCGAGGCGCGCCTCGATCCACGGGGCGCGATCCTGGATCGACGGGAGCTGCGCAAGATGCGCAAGAGACGACGCCGGCGCGTCCGCCGCCGTGTCCGCGGGGCCGAGCTCGGCCGTGTCCGCCGTGACGTCGAGCTCGGCCCACGGCGAGACGCCGCAGAGCATCTCGTAGAGCGTCGCCGCGAGGCCGAACACGTCGCCCCGCACGTCCGCGGAGCGGTCCTGCGGCCCCGACTCGTCGCGCAGAGGACCGGTGCTCCTCGCCGCCTTGCCAGGGGCGGAGGTGGCCGTGTCACAGCCCTTCGAGAGCCCGAAACCAAAGACGCGGACGAGGATCTCTCCGCTCTCGAGGTGCTCCAGGAAGATGCGCGGCGGCCGCACGTCGCGGTAGACGAGGCCCGCGGCGTGCACCGCCGAGAGCCCCGCGGCGGCCTGGAGCGCGATCCGCACGGCGACATCGGGCGCGAGCGGCCCCGTCTCGGCGAGCAGGGCGGCGACGTCGGTCCCGTCGAGCAGCGGCATCACGAGGTAGGCGAGATCGCGCTCGAGGTCGTGGCCGGCATCGACGATCGGGACGACATGCGCGTTGTCGAGCTTCGCGGTGACGCTCGCCTCGCGGGTGAGCCGTGACAGCGTGTCCTCGGTGACGACCTCGGGCCGCAAGACCTTGAGCGCGACGCGGCGACCCGAGGGGCCCCGGGCCTCGAACACGACACCGAAGCCCTGCGCGGAGAGGACGCGGACGATCCGATATCCGCCGGTGAGCGCGCCCCCCACGAGCGCCGTCGGATCCACCAGAGGTGCTGTCCGGCCCATGTCCTCAAGCATACGACGGCCCATCGCGCCCCACAAAGCATGAGTGGCACGCGACCTCGGAGGCGCGCTGCGCGCGGGCGCCGCACCGTCGCGGAGCGCCGGCCACGCACCTACAACGACGCCACGCCCGCCGCACCGCGGCGCGCCCGCCGAATGTAGGCGCGACAACCGCAGGTAACGCGGTGAACGGACCGCCGTATACGCAAGGACACGAGGGGATACGCGGGGACACGCAAGAGCACGGGGGGATACGAGGGGATACGAGGGGATACGCATGAACACGCAGTAAGCCCTTTGAATCATGGAATATTTGTCTCATTTGTCTTGCCGATCGAAAGCTCACGAGTCTAGACTCCCATCATCCCATTCGCCGCCGCTCGGTCAGGATCTGGGCAGGACTGGTTGATCTCAAGCGCGCACCCCGATGTGCGCCTCCCCCGCCGGGGGACCCGGAGGCACCATGACCCTGCGATCCCTCGGGCGCGCGCTCGCCGCCCTGACGGCCTTTCTCGTCCTCACGCTCATCCTGGCGCGGCCGGCGCGGGCCAAGGGCTCTTCCGTCGATGAGCAGCTCGTCAAGGTGCTCGCACGACACGGGTTCACCGGAGAGATCGAGTCGACCCTGGAGTCGCGGCTCGGGCGGAAGCTCGACAAGAAGCTCGCGAAGCTCGGGCGTGACCTCTTCTTCGACAGCCTCCTCGGCCTGAACGACGACAACTCGTGCTCAGGCTGCCACGCGCCGACCGCGGGCTTCGCCGACACGCAGTCGATCGCGATCGGCATCGACAGCAACGGCGTCGTCGGGCCGCACCGCACAGGGCCGCGCAACCAGCGCCGCGCGCCCACCATCATCAACACGGCCTTCTATCCCGCGCTGATGTGGAACTCGCGGTTCTTCGCCGTGTCCGGCGACCCCTTCGACAACAGCCAGGGGTTCTCGTTCACCGCGCCGGAGGGGATGTCGCTCTCTTCCCTGCCGCACCTGCTCAACGCCCAGGCGTTCATCCCGCCGACCGAGGTCACGGAGATGACCGGGTACGAGGCGCCGCAATCGCACGATGTCGTGCGCGAGGAGGCCACGGCGCGCGTGAACGACGTGAAGGCGTACCGGAAGCGGTTCGCCAAGAGCTTCCAGGCGGTGAAGCGAGGGGACGACATCACCTACGAGATGATCGCGGCCGCCATCGCCGAGTTCGAGATGTCGCTCACGTTCGCCGACGCGCCCATCGACAGGTTCGCCCGCGGCCGCCGGCACGCGATGACGCCGGAGCAGAAGCGCGGCGCGCTGCTCTTCTTCGGCGAGGCGGGGTGCGTCAGGTGCCACGCGGTGTCGGGGGAGTCGAACGAGATGTTCAGCGACTTCCAGCAGCACGCGATCGGCGTGCCGCAGATCGCGCCGACCGACGATCCGGCGCACTCGAACGTGGTCTTCGACGGCCCGAACGCCGATGAGGACTTCGGCCTGGAGCAGGTCACGGGGGATCCGGCCGATCGGTACAAGTTCAGGACCTCGCCGCTGCGCAACGTCGCCCTCCAGCCCACGTTCTTCCACAACGGCGCGTTCACGTCGCTGGAAGGCGCCATCCGCCACCACCTCGACGTCTACACGTCGGCCACGGAGTACACGAACAAGCACCTCGATCGCGACCTGCGGGGTGAGATGGGCCCGCTCGCGCCGGTCCTCGCCGCCGTCGACCCGCTGCTGCAGGCGCCGATCGACCTCACGGAGGAGGAGATCGGCTGGCTCTGCGCCTTCGTGGGAGAGGCGCTGCTCGACCCGCGCGCGACGCCGAAGCGGCTCGAGGCGCTCATCCCGGAGGAGCTCCCGAGCGGGCGCGAGGTCCACCGCTTCGAGTAGCCGCGGGCCGGGCGGGCGGCGCTCACGCGGTCGAGCGCCCGCCGGCACCCCGGCTCAGCTGCGGTTCAGGCAGCTGCTGAGCGATTCCTTCTGGATGCTGCACTCCTCGTCGTACTTCGCGGGATCGCAGTTGTCCTCGGCGTGGTTGCGACACTCGAGGTACGACTCCCACGCGTCGTGACAACCAGCCTCCTCGGCGGCCTCCGTATCGGCGCTGCACATCGCGAGGCAGCTCTGCTCCGTCGCGGCGCCCCCCGGGCACTCCACGGCTTGCTCACAGAGCTCAGGGCACCCCTCCTCGCCGTGCTCGTCGCCGCAGCCCAGGGCGACGAGGGCGAGCACCATGATTGTCATCACCTTCATCGGCCCACCGTATCACGAGCGCGGCGCCGCGCGCCGGCGCCGTCCAGGTGGACGCCAGTGGGCAGCCGCCAGGGCGGCGCGCCGGCGCTCTCCGGCGACCGCTCCCGGGAGCGGCGCAGCTCAAGGCAGCAGCCGGGAGAGGAGGCTCCACTTCGCCGAACGACCGGACTTCATGGCGAGGACCGTGGTCACGCCGATCACCCCCGCCGTGAGGGCGATGTTGAGCGGCCCCATGACGCCGAGGAGCCGCTGCAGCGCCGCGGCCTTCGCGCGCGGTCGCGGCGCCGGCGCTTCACCCTCCTTGAGGAGAGGCATTCCGCCGTCGGGCGCCTCTTCGCGCATCTGCTGTCCGCCCAGCATGCTGGCGACGCTCGTGGCCAGCGTCGCGCCCAGGAGGAGGTCCTTCAAGCGCACCAGATCGCGGGTCTCACGGTCGATCGATCGCCCCGAGATCACCGTCCGCCCGATGAACCAGGTGGCCGCGGCGGTGCCGAGCGAGATCGCGCTGACGAGGTTGTACCGCTGCCATGCGTCAGAGAGCACCTTGCCCCGCTCGGCCTCGGAATGGATGTCCTTGACCGCCTGGCGCAACGCCAGCCGGCCAAAGAGGGGGCCACCGAACCCCGCGGCCAGACCGAGCTCATGCAGCACCCATGCAGACGTCGAGAGTGTAGCCATGTCGTTCCACCTCGTCGCGACGCGCAAGCAAGATCGTGCCCAGGGCTTGACTGCGCGCCTGGATCCAGGCTGTCGCCGGCGCGCCGCCTCGGCAGCGCGCCGGCGTCCGCGAGGTCGGGCCCGGCCCCGAGGAGAACGGCGTTTGCCCGGCGCCAGGTCACGTCGGCAGGTACGTCGCGCCGCCGCGCAGCACGTCATTCCCGCGAGCGCCGCTGAACTCTCGTCCGGCGGATGAGCCACGCTCGTCGACGAGCGCGGCGGCGGCGGGGCGGAGCACGTCGGCCACGGCCTGCCGCCGCAGCCGGTGGAGCTCGCCTTCGGCGAGGAACCCGTGGGAGGGCGGGAGATCGCGGTCCGCCATGCCCGGCGCTCCGGCGCCCACCTGGTCGAGCGCGCGCGCGAAGGCCGCGGCGACGCGCCCTCGAAGGCGCGCGCCGCCCGTCGTGACGGCCCAGCGGACGAACGCCCAGGCGAGCTCCGCGTGGCGGGCCTCGTCGCGCGCGATCGCCTGGAGCGCCATGCGCACCGCCGGCGGCCGCGCCGCCTGCGCGGCGACCTCCGCCTCGATGGCCGAGAGGGTCTCTCCGACGCAGCCCTCCACGACGGTCGCCAGGGTGAGGGCCTCGAGCGAGCCGAGGTCGTCGAGCGCGCCGTGCAGGGGCAGCGGGCCGACGCCCACCGGCTCCCCCGCGTACGCCGAGGCGATCGCGAGCGCGACGCGCGCGTGCCGCACCTCGTCGAGCGCCGCGCGGTGCGCCGCTTCGAGCAGCTGGGGAGGGGCGCCCTGCGCCATCAGCGCGAGCGCGAAGCGGCCGAAGGAGGCGACCGAGGCGTGCTCGTTCTGGCCACGCTCGGCCCAGCGCCGGGCGAGCTCGCGGCGCTCGGCGGGCGCGAGCGCGCTCAGGTCGGCGTCGGCGAGCGCGCGCTCGAAGCGCCGCGCGTCGGTCTGCGACCACGCGCTCGGGGCGTGCGCGAGCGGCGCGACGCGGGGCTCGCCACGGACCAGGAGGGGGCGCCCTTCACAGGAGATGGAACCGACGAGGTAGCAGCAGCGCGCCGGATCCGAGGCCTTTCGGTTCGCGTAGGGGCCCTGGATCCACCCGGCCGCGCCCTCGCCCTCGGCGCTGCACGTGCACGTCCCCGAGCCGGGCGGCAGGTCGTCGAGGTGCGGCGCCGCCTCGGAGGCCGCAGGGCAGGCGCCGCCGACCGGCGCCGTGCAGTGCACCTCGTAACAGCACTGGCCGTAATAGCCACCGTCGTGAAACGGTCCAACGCAGGTCGGATCCGGATGGGGATCGAGCGGCGCCGAGGCGTCAGGAGGATCGACTTCGCCACCTCCGCCGGCCCCCGATGTCGCGCCTCCCGTCGAGCTCGAGCCGGAGCTCACCCCCGATGCCGCGCCTCCCGTCGAGCTCGAGCCGGAGCTCACCCCCGATGCCACGCCTTCAGGCGCGCTGGAGCTGGGGCCGGACTCGACGTGCGTGCCGCAGCCCGACACCAGCGCAAGGCTCGCGCCCCACTGGGACGCGACCAGGATTCGAAGCAGGAACTTTCGCATGGACGGCGACAAGCAAGGCATGTACCGGGCGAACACCCGTGGCTTCGACCGCCGTGCGAGCCCGCCGTGCCAGCGTGTGCCATCGCCCTGCCGCCAGGCATGCGGCCTCGGCCCATGCTACCGGTCGACTTTCCATCCGGCCGCGGTCCTGGATACCGGGTCTCGATGTCACCAAACCACCCGGCCCGCCGGACAGATCTGGAGCGGTGCGAGGGTGCGTCCGTACCGATGAGGCCTCATGCGGATCGTTCTCGATAGCTCCGTCGCCATCGCCTCGATGAAGCCCGCAGAGCCCGGGCACGCGGACGCGATCGCCTTTCTCGAGCGCGCCCGCGCCGCCGTGGCCGCGGGCGCGGCGCGCGTGCTCGCGCCGCCCGAGCTATGGCTGGAGGTGTACGTCGCAGAGCAGCGGCTCGCGATGTCGCGGCGGGCCGCGCCCGCGGCCACGAGCCCGCTGGGAGGCCTCGCGATCGAGCTGGTCGCGCCCGAGGACGCGGGCGCCATCACGGAGTTCCTCGCCCAGCTGACGAGGCGCATGCGGGGCCGCAGGCCCTTCGCCAACGCGACCGACCTCGTGTACCTGTGGGCCGCCCGCCGCGCGGATGCGACCGTGGTGACGCTCGACGAAGGGCTCCTCAAGTACCACGGTGTCGTCTGCGATGTGACAAGGCCACAGCACGTTCGGCTCGAATTCGGATAACGCATTGCAGCGAGCCGCAATGCGCTTCACGCTACCTGCCGTCCCAGAAACGTCGAAAAACAGCAATCCTGGACGGCCACGGCGCAAGTTTACACTCCGCGCATATGCACTTGTCGCACCCGGCGAGGGCGGCTATCCCTGAGCGTCGCAGCGGAGCGCGCGGAGCTCGCGAGCCTGAGCTGCGCGGCGAGGCGCATGCGAAGTACATCGCTTATTTCACCGGTCCTCCCGGTGAGCTTGGCCCTTTTGACCACCCTGGCTGCGTCGCAGGCCCACGCCCGCCGCGCCGGGACGGCGGTGGAGGGGTGCAACGGCTGCCACACCGGCGGCGCGGTGCCGGATATCACCATCGACCATAGCCCGAAGAACCCGGCGGCCGGCGAGACGGTGACTCTGCAGGTGCAGATCCGGTCTGCCAACATCAACGCCGGGGGCATCTATCTCCTCACCGAAACAGGCCGGCTCTCCCCCATCAACGGTCAAGGCACCAAGCTCATCGACGAGCACCAGCTCGTCCACGACGCGCCGAAGCGGGCGAGCGGCGGGGTCGTCCGCTTCGACGCGCAGTGGATCGCGCCGGGCGCTCCGGGCGGGGTCGTCGTCCAGGTGTGGGCCCTCGCGGCCAACGGCGACAACAGCCCCCGCGGAGACGGCGCTTCGTCCGCCGACACCGCGTTTGCCTACGGATGCACCGGGACGACGTATTACCTCGATCGCGACGCCGACGGGTACGGCGACTCCAGCGTGCCCAGGGTCGATTGCACCCGGCCGGCCGATCACGCCGACCGCGGCGGCGATTGCGACGACTACAGCGTCAACATCCATCCCGGTCAGGAAGAGGCGTGCAACGAGATCGACGACGACTGCGACGGCGAGATCGACGAGAACCTCGAGGTCACAACGCAGTATGAAGACGCCGACGGCGACGGCTACGGCTCGTTCTTCGGCGCGACCGTCATGGCGAAGTGTCCCCCCGAGGGGTACGCGCCGAGCTCCAACGACTGCAACGACAGGTCCCCCGACGTCCACCCGGACGCGCCCGAGATATGCAATCTCGTCGACGACGACTGCGATGGCCGGATCGACGAGGGCGTGCGCGAGGTGTGCGGCGTCGGGATGTGCGCGCGGGAAGCGACCGCGTGCACCCCCGGGTCATGCACGCCCGGCGAACCGAGCCCCGAGGTGTGCAACGCGCTCGACGACGACTGCGACGGCGAGGTCGACGAGGACCCGGGCCTCTGCGCGCCCGGCGAGGGCTGCCCGAGCGGCACGTGCAGCAGCGGGACCGGCGGCGGCACGGCCGTGGGCGCTGGCAGCGCCGGGAGCGTCGGAAGCTCCGGAAGCGCCGGCGGCGCGGTTGCCTCTGCAGGCTCCGCGGGCGGCGGCGCGCCGGACGAGGGAGGAGCGGACAGCGGCGGTTGCGCCATCGACGCCGGCGCCCCCCGCGGCGGGTCTCCGTGGCGGCTGCTGACGCTCGTCTCGCCGTTCGCCCTCCTCGCGTTGCGGCGCCTGCGGAAGAGTGGCCCCCTAGGGTAAGCCTTCCTTGCAGGCGTCGAGCGCCGGGGTCACTCGTCTTCGAAGGCGTGCCGCCGGAGCTCCGCGTCGATCCGCACCACCGACCGGGCATGCGCGCGGCGCGCGTCGGCAAACAGGGCCGGGTGAGCGCAGGCCGCGAGGATCTCGAGCGACTCCACGATGCGGGGACCTGGGCGATTGAAGAAGGCGTTGCCGTCAGCGATGTACACGCGGCCTTGCGCCACGGCCCGATACGTCGCCCAGGGCAGCACACGGGGGAGGAGAGCGAGCTCATCGAGCGTGCGCTCGAGGGTGAAGCCGCACGGCTTGATCATCACCACGTCGGGATCGAGCGCGGCGAGCGCGGCCGGCGAGAGCGTGGGCGCGTGAGCACCGGGAGGCCGGCCAGCCCCTCGGGGAAGTCGCACTCGTGCGAGACACCGACGAGCTCGCTCTGGGCGCCCAGCGCGCAGACGATCTCGGTCGCGGACGGCAGCAGGGAGGCGATGCGCATGCGCGGTATTCTATCTCCTGGCGATCCCCGCGGGGCGCGGCGCGCACAATGCTCGCGAAGACAGGAGGTCCCCATGAGACTGCAAGGCAAGATCGCGCTGGTCACAGGGAGCAGCCGGGGCATCGGCCGCAGCATCGCTGTCCGGTTCGCCCGGGAAGGCGCCGACGTGGCGCTCACGTACCACAAGAGCAAGGAGGGTGCCGAGGAAGCCCTGGCAGAGGTCGAGGCCGCCGGAAGGCGAGGTCATCTGTTCGCCGTCGACGTCGCCTCCGTCCAGAGCATGCAAGGGCTCATCCAGGAGGCCGTCGCGCGCTTCGGCCGGCTGGACGTGCTGGTCAACAATGCCGGGCTGGAGAAGCGGGCGCCGTTCTGGGAGGTGACCGAGGAGGACTACGATGACGTCATGAACACCAACCTCAAAGCGGTGTTCTTCGGGAGCCAGGCGATGGTCCGTCACCTGCGCGAGGCGCGGCGGCCCGGCAAGATCATCAACATCAGCTCGGTTCACGAGGATCTCCCGTTTCCCCACTTCGCGTCGTACTGCGCCAGCAAGGGCGGCGTCCGCATGCTCACGCGCACGCTCGCCGTGGAGCTGCGCGGCGCCGGGATCACCGTGAACGCCATCGCGCCGGGCGCGATCGAGACGGAGATCAACGCCGCTCTGCTCAAGGATCGCGACAAGCTGAGCGCGCTGCTCGACCAGATCCCGCTGGGCCGCCTGGGAAAGCCGGAGGACGTGGCCGGGCTCGCCGTGTTCCTCGCCTCGGCAGACGCCGATTACGTGACCGGCTCGACCTACTTCGTCGATGGCGGGCTGACCTGGAACTACGAGGAGCAATAGGCGGGCACGGCCCCTCGCCGAGGAGCGGCGTCGTTCGACAGCCTGAGTCGAGAAAAGTTTCCGACAGAATGCAATGCGGCGCGAGCGACCTGCCGCTGCGACGCCTCGGCGCGGAACATCGATTGCGCAGGCGCACCCCGCCGCGGCGCCTCGCGTTTTCGCGGCGCGCGGCCGGCTCGTTGTGGCACCATGCGCGCATGACGGAGCTCAAGACCTATACAGGAGGCTGTCACTGCGGGAAGGTTCGCTACGAGGTCAACGTGGACCTGAGCGCTCCCGTGGTCATGTGCAACTGCTCGCGCTGTTCGAAGCTGGGCGCGATGCTGGCCTTCGCGCCGGTGGACCAGCTCACGCTCAAGGAGGGTGGCGACGTTCTCACCGATTACCAGTTCAACAAGAAGGTCATTCACCATGTGTTCTGCTCGGTCTGCGGCGTCGAGTCGTTCGCGCGGGGAGTCGGCCCCAACGGACAGGAGATGTGCGCCATCAACGTCCGCTGCCTGGACGACGTCGATATCGACGCGCTCAAGATCATGAAATTCGACGGGAAGAGCCTGTAGTCGCGCCCCGGCTGGCCGGGGCCGCGGCCGACCACCGCCGGCCCTGCGCCCGTGCTCGCGCACCTGGCCAATCCGCGGGCGCGGGCTCGGGCGACACGGGTAGACTGGGCGCCCGATGTCGATCGATCGAGCAAGCGCGCTCCTGGCCTCGGCCCGCTCAGCCCTCTTCATCACCGGCGCGGGGGTCTCCGCGGCCTCCGGCATCCCCACCTACCGCGGGATCGGAGGGCTCTACGGCGACAAGGCGACCGACGAGGGGATGGCCATCGAGGAGGCGCTCTCGGGCGAGATGTTCCAGCGGCGCCCCGAGGTCACGTGGAAGTACGTCCACCAGATCGAGCGCGCGTGCCGCGGCGCGCGGCTCAACGCAGCGCACGCGGCGATCGCCCGGTTCGAGCGCCGCCTCGCGCGCTGCTGGGTGCTCACCCAGAACGTCGACGGGTTTCACCGTGGCGCGGGCTCCACGAACGTCATCGACATCCACGGAGATCTCCACCGCATCCTCTGCACGCGCTGCCCGTACGAGGCGCACGTCGACGATTACGCGGAGCTCGCCCCGTGCCCGCGCTGCCCGGCGTGCGCCGCCGTGCTCCGGCCCGATGTCGTCCTCTTCGGGGAGATGCTCCCGCTGGAGAAGGTCGAGATCCTCCGGCGGGAGCTCGCGCGGGGCTTCGACGTGGTCGTCTCGATCGGGACGTCGAGCCTGTTCCCCTACATCACGAGGCCGGTCCTGGAGGCCGCGCATTCCGGGGTTCCGACCATCGAGATCAACCCGGCGCTCACCGCGATCTCCACCGCCGTTTCGGTGCGGCTCCCGATGCGCGCCGTCGAGGCGCTGGAGGGGATCCTCTCCCGCATCGAGCCCGGCGGCTGACCGGCTCCGCGCGCTGCGTGGCAGCTGCTCGGGCTGCCGCCAGACGACGGCGAGGACCGCATTGTTCAGCCATGGCTGCCCGTCGGAGTCGATGTTCCGCCCGAGCTCGTCCCTGGTTCGTGGAACGACCCGTCCGGTGGCTGAGCCGGAGAAGGTGACTCGGCCGGCTCCTCTTCCCCCAGCCGGTCGAGCTCGCCCCAGAGCTCGTCCAGGTCGACCACCAGCCCGTCGCACCCTGGCACCGCCTCGACGCGCCCGCCCGCCCCTCCCCGGCTGCCCGCTTCCGTCCCGTCACGCCGTCACGCCGTCACCCTGATTCCGCCGCCGCCCCCGGCGGCGCGGCCGGCTCGGCCTTCTTCGGCTGCTTCTTCCGGCGGCTCTCCAGCCACGCCCTGCGCTTCTCCACCCACTTGGCGAGATCCTTCGCCAGCCAGCCGCCCTTCTGCCGTCCCACGATCTCCCGCAGCAGCAGCGCGGCCTGGCCGTGGCCGATGCGCATCGCGAACAGGTCGTCCATCACGATCTTCGCCCACCGCGTCCGGCGCACCGAGTCCATGTGATCGACGAACTGCTCTACCCGGAGCAGCACCTTCGTCCCGACCCCCGTCTTGCCCGTCACCACGAGCGCCGCCGTCTTCTCCTTGTCGAGCGCCTCGAGCCTGCGGATCGCCCCGTCGATCAGGTTCGCGTGCTCCGCCCACCCGGCGCCCCCCTGCGCCTTCGCCGCGCGCGTCGCGGCGAGCGCCTCGCGCAGATCGATCAGGCCGAAATCCGAGTACGAGAGGAAGAACGTCAGCACCTCGCGCCGCGCCGACGCGTTGCTCTGCATCCGCTCGATCGCCGTCCTCACGCGATCCATCGAGAGCCACCGGTAGACGAAGTCGAGCCCGGTCCCCTTGATGTTCTGCGACCCCATCAGCCGCGCGTCGAACCCCGGCGGGATCTCGCGCGTGATGAAGTCGATCACCTTGTCCCCCTTCGCGTCGGCGTTCCACAGGACCGCGATGCGCTCGAGGCACAGCTCGCGGAACGCCGCGCGGAACGCCTGGTTGGCCTCGGCGTCCGCGCCCCGCGACAGCGCCGCCTCCACCTCCGCGCGCGCCTTGTCGCGGCGGGCGAGCCGGCGCGACAGCCGCGCCGCGTGGTGGATGATGTCCGGGCGGATGTCGTCCTCGCCCGCCGGCGGCGCGTGCGCCTCCAGCGCCTGCTTCACCGCCGCCTCGATCGCCTCGGGCTCCCCCTTCTTCCCCAGAACCCCGGGGCCGCCCACGATCGCCGCCGCCGCCGCCTCGTCGATCGCCGGCAGCGCGCGCAGCATCCGGGTGAGATCCTCCTCGAAGGCGCCTGCCCGCGCCGGGACGCCCACCTTCTTCATCTGCTCGTCGAAGCGCTCGAGCGCGCGCTCCTTGCCCCCGTCGCCCGTGATCACCATGTCCCGGAGCCGCGCGTCGAGCCCCTCCGTGATGAACTGCATCATCCCGCCGAGGTTCGAGTTGATCAGCACCACGTGATCGACCCCGATGTCCTCCACGATGATCTGCGCGAACACGCGCGACCGCGCGACCCGGTCGGCGCGGTTGTTCACCACCATCACCGTCGCCTTGCCGGGCGTCGCGTCGATGTCGTGCTTGTCGAACGCGAGCCGCGTCCAGTTCGACATGAACCCGGCGCGCTCGTTCGCGCTCATCCCGTTCGAGAACGTCAGCTTCCGCCCCCGGTACTGCACCGTCGGGTACGTCTTCAGGACGCCGAGATCGAGGATCACGTGATCCGCGATCTCGACCAGCGCGAACTCGCGATCGACGCCGAAATGGTCCGCGAGCGCCAGCACCAGCGCCACGTTGCGCGGGTGCTCCTGGTACGGGAGCCGATCCAGGAGGTCGACCGGCAGGAGGTCCGCGTCGATCGGCGGGATCGCGACGAGGTTCGTCCCCTTCCGCTGCGCCTGGTCCTTGAGCAGCGGGAGCATCTGCTCCTCCGTCGTGAACGACAGGCCGTCCGTGGGCATGAAGCGCGCGATCACCCGGGCGACGTCCTCGCCCCCGGGGCCCTGGATGTCCTCGTGATCCGGGTAGGCGTTCGTCAGCGTCGTGATCTCGTCGCGCATCCACTCGGAGCAGAGCGTGTCCACGAAGAGCGGCTGGAGCGCCATGCACTCCCACAGGAACACCTGGGCGCGGAGGTTCCGCCCGGCCGTGAGGATGTTCCGCTGCTCCCAGATCGTGGCCTTGTCGTACGGGCGATAGATGAAGATCTCCTGCGCCGGCAGGTCGCGCATGGCGTGGATGAACATCGCCTCGCAGCCGGTCGTCTTCACGACGACGTCGTAGCGGAGCGCGTGGAACAGCGCGGCCTTGAGCCGCTCCGAGCCGCTCTTGCCGCGCGTGCCCCAGCCGCCGATCGTGAGCGGGATGCCCCGGCGGGCGCGCTCGATCTGCGCCGCGATCCACGCGGCCCGCAGCACCATGTACGCGAGGACGAGGAACACGATCCACGCGAGCTGCGTCGGGACGTTGCCCGCCGGCGAGACGAGGTACGAGAAGAAGCCGTCGATCCAGACCGGCACCGACGGGCCGGCGAGCCAGTCGCGACCGCTCTGGAGCAAAGGCGGCAGCGCGACCGCGAGGTACTTGCCCGGCAGGTGCGGCTCGATCGCGTACGGGCGGCCCTCGACCTCGCCCCCTGTGTCGCCGAGCGCGACCGTGAAGCCGAGCTCGCCCGTCATCAGCGTGAACTTCTTCTGCTCGGCCGGCTCCTGCGCCACGAGCGCGCGCATGCGGGCCTGGGCGTAGCGGTCGTAGCGCAGCGTGAGCAGGGCGCGGGCGCGCAGCCGGTGCGCGAGCTTGGCCGGGCCGCGCACCGTGACCGTGCCGCGCGCCGTGATGAGGCGGATCTCGCGCTGGGTCAGGCTGGCAGCGGCGAGCAGGTCGTCGATGCGGGGGACGAACGGCCCCCAGCCGCCGACGGGCGGGTAGACGTGGCGCTCGCCCGGCACGCGCGTCGGCGTGACCTCCGCCATGCCGACCGGCGGCGCGACGAGCTCGCCCGCGAAGAGGCGGCCGTTCGTGTGGATCCACCCCTTGCGCTTGTCCGGCATCGGCGTGCGCATCTCGTGGATGAGCCGCCAGAGGCGGAAGCCGCGCGGCTCGCCGCGCGTGAGCAGGTACCGTCCCCGGCCGCGGCGCCGCAGCGTGTACGTCATGTCGCCGCGCGACGCGACCGCGAGCGCGCGCTCGACGTCCCGGGGCTCGGCGTCGGCCGGGAACTCGACCGGCGCGCTCTCGCCCTCCAGGAGCTCCGACGCGGCGGCGAGGAGCGTCTGGCGGATGTGCTCGGCGACCGGGCGGCTCTCGACCTCGAGCAGCCGCAGCGCGGCGGCGGCCTCGTCCGACAGGTCCGGCGAGATCGCCGGGCGGCTCGCGAACTCGGCGAGCAGCTCGACGAAGGTCCCCGGCGGCAGCGGGGCGTAGGGCCCGGCGCAGAGCGTGCGCACCGCCTCGAGGGCCGCGCGGGACGCGAGCGGCGGGCCGGGCTTCGCGAGGGCGAACCGGACGGCGCGCTCGGCGAACGGGGCGGCGTCCGCCTGGTCGGTCGCGTGCCGCGAGAGCTCCCGCAGGGCGTACCCGCGGACGCGAGGCGACCCGTCGCCCTCGGCGATCTCGACGAGCGCCGTGAGGGCCTCCGCGCCGTCGAGCTCGACGAGCTGGCGAACGAGCTCCTGGCGGACGTGCTCGCTCGGGTCGTCGCGGGCGAGCAGCGCGATGGCGAGCGGGTCCGCGCCCGTGGGCGCCGCGCGGGCAGGCGGCGCGCCGGCGGCGGGATCGGCGCTGAGCCGGGGCGCCGAGTCGGGCGCGGGTGTGTCGGGCGGCCCTTCGCCCTCGGCGCCCTCGCGAGCGCCTCCGGAGGCGGCGGCGGCCTCCGGCGCGATGCTCGACCGGCTGGCGCGGCTGGCCTGCGCGCCGCTCCAGCGGCGCGGGTCCCGCGGGGCGCCGCCGAGGCGCGCCCCGCGGTCGAGCGGGATCACCGAGGCGGACGGGCGCGCCGCCGCGCCGAGCAGGCGCAGGGCGTTGCGGCGGAGGATGGGGCCGTCCTTGTCGGCGGCGTCCCGCGCGCGGAGGCGCTCGGCCAGCAGGGAGAACGCCTCGTCGGGGAACAGGAGGACGCCGATCTCGAGGGCGGCGATCTGCACCCAGCGGGACGCGTTGACCCCGCGCGACCACGCCAGCGCGGAGCGGGCCGCGTCGAGCCCGAGGTGGCCGAGCCGCTCGCGCGCCGGGAGGCGGTGCAGGAGGGCGACGGCGGCGAGCAGCGCGGCCCGGCGGACGGGCGCGGGGCGGCTCGGCTCGGCGTGCGCCATGGCGAGCCGGAGGACGCCGCCGTCGCGGGCGACGTGCACCGCGTCGGACGGGTCGTCGAGGTGCTTCGCGAGGTGGGTGAGGGCGTGGTACGCGACCTCGATCTCGTCGAGGCGGTCGGCGATGGCGGTGGCGAAGCGCTCCTGGGCCGCCTCGAGGTCGAGGTTGCGGCCGAGCGCCGAGAGGTCGCCGGCCTGCTCGACGCGCGCGGCGACCCAGCCGAGCAGGGAGGCGGCGCCGCTCGTCGCGCGCTGCTCGCGCTCTCGCGCCCAGACGCGGAGCTGCCGGGCGAGGAGCTCGCGCCGCTCGGCGGGGGTGGCGGCCGACTGGTAGGCCAGCACGAGCGCGGATTCGGCGCTGCGCAGCCGGTCGACCTCGGCGGCCGCGCCGTCGGCGCACCGGGCGAGCGCGGCGAGCAGCGCGGGCCTCGGGTGCTCCTCGTCGCCCAGGTCGGCCGTGACGCGGGCGACGACCGTGGCGATGGCGCGCGGGCGCAGGCGCACCTCGATCTGGGGGAGGCTGTCCTCGATGACCTCCGCGATCGATCGCGGCGCGGAGACCCAGGAGTCAGGCGCCTCGCGCGCGCTCACGGCGCCTCCGCGAGCGCGCGAAGGCGAAGGGCACGCGCTCGAGGGCAGAGGCGGCCTTGCGTCGGGGAGCGAGGGGCACCGTGCGGCGAGACCATCGGCGGGCGAGCAGCGTACACCGTCGCGCGGAGCTGTCGCGAGCCGCCGCTCGCGCGATCTGCGCTCCCCTCGCCTTCCCGCGCGCGGGAAGGCGGACGGCGCCTGTTCAGGGCGAGCTCTCGGCGAACGTGTCGCAGTCCTCGACGCGGCCGCCCTGCATGCCGCGCTTGAACCAGGCGACCCGCTGCGCCGACGAGCCGTGCGTCCACGTCTCCGGGTTGACCCTGCCGGTCGCGGCCTTCTGCAGCCGGTCGTCGCCGATCGCGGACGCGGCCCGGAGGGCCTCCTCGACGTCGCCCGCCTCGAGCAGGTCGCGCTTCTGCGTGGAGTGGGCCCACACGCCGGCGAAGCAGTCCGCTTGGAGCTCCATCTTCACGGAGAGCGCGTTCTTCTCGCCGGGGCGCGCGGCCTGCAGCTGGCGCAGGCGGCGCTCGGTCCCGAGCACGTTCTGCACGTGGTGGCCGATCTCGTGGGCGAGCACGTACGCCTGGGCGAAGTCGCCTGGCGCGCCGAACCGCGCCTTGAGCTCACGGTAGAAGCCGAGGTCGATGTACGCCGTCCGGTCCGCCGGGCAGTAGAACGGGCCCATCGCCGACTCGCCGATACCGCAGCCCGACCTCACGGAGTCGGTGAACACCGTCAGCACGGGCGCCGGATAGCGCTGCCCCGTCCGGCTGAACACCTGCGTCCACACGGCCTCGGTGTCATCGAGGACGAAGGAGACGAAGTCGACGAGCCGCTCCTCCTCGGGCGAGCTCGAGCGCCCGCTCTGCGCGCCGGGAATCGCGGAGCCCTGACCGAGCCCCGACAGGAGATCCTTCCCGAAGACCAGCGAGAGCACGAGCAGGATCACCGTCCCGCCCACACCGAGCTTCGCCCCACCGGATGCGCCGCGGAGGTCTCGGAGGTTTTCACTGCGTTTCCCAGGTGTCCAGCGCATGGCCAGCGCATGTATAGCGTGGACTGCGCATCGGGTGGTACCTTAGCTTTCGGTCAGGACGTGAGGGTATTGCACGCCTGGTGGTGCCGGCCTGGTCGCGCGGCGCGCGAGCGAACGAATCGCCCCCTGCGCCTTGCCACGAAGAACACGAGACCTCTGTCGGCGTCTCCCGAGAAGACACCTCTCTGCGCCTTCAGGCGTCCTGGCGGTATCTCTCCTCGACTCGCCCGGTGCTCTGGGCAGCGCTCCTCTCCCAGAGCCCCAGCGCGCGCGCGCACGGCAGCACCACCTGGGCGAGCGCCGCGCCCTGCAGCGCGCGCACCTCGGCCACGGCGAGGTGGCCGTGCGCCGCGAGCGCCGCGGCGCGACCGCCGCCCGGCTCGTCCCCCGGCGGGAGCGGGCGCCCGAGCGACGCCGCGGCGGCCTCGAACACCTCCGCCACGGCGCGGCGGACCGGCTCGCCGCCGGCCCCGATCGCCCACGCCACCGTCAGCCAGGCGAGCTCGGCGTGCCGCGCCTCGTCCTCCGCGATCACCTCGAGCGCCGCCCGCACCGCGGGATCCTCGGCTCGGGCGCGCTGCTCCGCCGCGATCACCGCGGCCACGGTCTCTCCGACGCAGCCCTCCTCCGCGGCGGCGCGCGCCAGCGCCGCGAGCTCCGCGGCGATCGGCACCGCCGGCGGCATCGGGAAGGCCGCCGGTCCCACGGGCGCGCCCCGGTAGGCGGACGCGAGCGAGAACCCGAGGCGGGCGTGACCTACCTCGTCGAGCGCGGCAATGTGGGCCGCCTCGACGAGCGACGACGGCGCGCCGTGCGTCATGAGATCCAGCGCGAAGCGCGCGAACGACGCCACCGACGCGTGCTCCTCCAGCGCGCCCCGCAGCCAGCCACCGGCGAGCGTCTCCCGCTCCTCGTCCGTCAGATCCGCCAGCGAAGGCTGCTGCCCGCCGGCGCCGCTCGCCGTCGCACGCGCGAGCCACCCCGCCTCGGCCGGCCGCGGGGCGGCCGTGACCCGGTGCCCCTCCAGGGAGAAGGGCCGTCCCACCGCGGCGCAGTCGATGGTGTTCTCCTCGACGATCACCTCGTAACAGCACGCGCCGTCACGGCGGGTCGCGTCGCTCTCCACCGACACGATCGTGTCTTTCTCCAGCTCCACGTCCTTGCCGTCGCAGGGCCGGTGGATGGTGCTGAACTCCTCCAGCGCTGCGTCGCGGTCCAGGCAAGCCCCGAGCTCCTCGAACCAGTCGAAGCAACGGAGCTCCTGGGCGCTTTCGGCCTCGGCCGCGGCCTCCCCGCAGCCCGGCGCTGCGACGAGGAGCGCTGCGGCCGTCGAGGGGCCGGCGCTCAGGAGGAGACGGGCGATGAGCGTTCGTCGAAAGGATCGGTCGAGCAGCATGACGTGCACCTCCAGCCCATGCCCGCTGCCTCATGAGCGCTGCGAGGAGCCTGGAACAGGGCGGCTTGTGACCTGCTCTATCGCAAGACATGGTCCACCGCCGGCCGGGGCGCGATCGCGTCGAGACCAGCGGTTTCTGCGGGAAGCGCAGCACCTCCCCTCGATCGTCGCGCCGCAGCGCTGACACACTCCGGCACTCCCCGGCCCGGGCGTGACCGCGCCCGGACCTGCGCGACGGCGCCGCCTACTGGGGGCTCACGTTGGTCGTGAACGACGCGTTCCGCAGAACGCGCCGCTGGCCGAGCGGCGTCGCGAAGCCGTTCTCCTTGTGGAAGGTCGAGGTGCTCCCGCCGCAGCTCGGATCGTCCCCGGCCCACCGCTCCGGGCAATGCGCCATGATGTAGTCGCGATCCGGGTTGCTGCCGCCGGGGCCCTGCCACCGGGTGTGCTTGACGCAGGCGGCGCCGTCCGCCGTCCACTCGGCCTCGAGGCTCATGCCAGAGCCCACGGTCTCGGTCTGGATGCCGAGCGCGTCCCAGACGTCGATCGCCGTCCCGGTCTGCGTGTGCGGCACGCCGTCGCCGCAGTAGTCCGCGCGCACCATGCGGATGCACGCTTGATGGAAGTACGAGAGATCCCTGTCCTCGCAGCCGCTCGCGTTGCACTCCGCCGCGGTCATCCATTCCCTGTAGCCCCACTCGGCGCACTTCCCGATCGCCGCGCCCTGGCAGGCGAACGTGAACATGCCCCCGTCGTCCGAGTGGACCCCCGTCGTCGCGTTCCACGTCCCCTTCACCGGGATCGCGTCGAGGCCCTCGCCGCAGATGTTCATCCAGACCCCGGAGCCGGCGTCGTACTTCACCGTGTAGTACTGGATCCCGTCGCGCTCGACGACGTTCGTGACGCGGACGACCACCGACGACCCATCGTCCAGGACCGCCTCGAGGTCCGCGCCGATGAAGTCGGCCCCGGCGACGGACGCGCCGTCGCCCTCGCGCGTGCCGACCAGCGTCGTCGCGTCCAGCGAGACGCCGTTGAAGCGGACCCCGTTGAAGCGGACCCCGTTGAAGCGGACTCCGTTGAAGCGGACCCCGTTGAGGTTCGTGCCGTTGAGCCCGATGTTGTTGAGCCGGCTCATGGCGAACGAGCTCTCCGCCGACTCCACCTCGACCTCGCCGCCGTCGAACTCCGCGACGCAGCCGGCGCCGACCGAGCTCAGCACGACCATCGACCCTGCCAGGAACCCTCGCTTCAACATGATCGCCTCCGGACGCTGCCGCTAAAGCCGTGACGCCTTGCGCATCGACGGTCTTCCCTCGGGCGGTCGGGCCCCGATCACGCGAGCGATGGAGCCCGCGTCGGCTCGAGCGCCGCAGGCCTCGCCGCCCTCACGGTGGTGGAGGGAACGAGGCGCAGATGCGGAGCCCGATCACCGGGTCGAGGAAGGTGCCATCAACGACGGTCCGGTTGTCACTTCGGACCGAGGTTTGATCATAGATATAAGCACCACCTCGCAACAGCACTTTGTCGGTCTCGATCGAAGAAATGGCCCACTCCAGCACGTTTCCCGCCATGTCATCGACCCCGAACGGACTACGTGAGGCGGGGTGCGAGCCCACCTCATCCGGCCCCATCGTGGAGCTCTCCTTGCCGTAGGTCTCATCGAAGTTGGCGTCGCCGGGAGACAGCCTGTCCCCGTGCGGGAAGATGCGGCTGTCGGCGCCCCGCGCCGCGCGCTCCCACTCGTAGTCGGTGCAGAGGCGGGCTCCGCGCACGCGGCCTGTCCTGTGGAGCCACGCGGCATACTCGGTGGCCTGAGCGAAGGAGATGCCCGTGACGGGGAAACGAAGCCAGTCCTGCTGCGCGCGGACCGCCCGCGATGGGTACACGAGCGGCTCCCCTGCGCGCGCCGTATACGCGTGCACCGTGGGCTGAATCGTGAGCTGCCACACCCCACTTGGCTGGCGGCGCAGCCCCAGGGCGCCTGTCATGGCGCCGTTGCCCGCCTGGATGGACGAGCTGCCGCGGGACTCCTTCGGGAGCTCCTGGATGTAGTCGAGCCACTCCTGGAACGTCGTCTCGTGTCGCGCAATCAGGTACGCGCCTGTGCGGATCTCGTGGAGAGGAACGGTGGAGAGGAACGCCCACCGGTACATGTCGTCGAGGGCGGCGCCGAAGAGGAACCGGCCCGGCGGGATGTAGATGTACCCGGGAGGGACGTCCCCGGCGTGCGGCAGGGGGATGGAGAGCTTCAATGACTCTCCGCGTTGGACCAGGAACGGATAACGCACGATGGTGCGATTCCGCGCCTCGCAGGTGAGCAGGTAGGAGCCCTGCGCGAGCGCGATGCTCGCGAAGGGCGTCGTCCCGAGGAGGCGCTGGCCGGTCAGCTGCCGGCGCCCCTCCGCGTCATTCTCGTACCGCTCCAGCGTGATGTCCGCGCCGGGGGGATCGGTCTCGATGGCGACCTCGGCGGGCGCGTTCCATCGCTGCCGGCGCGCGCCGTCGGGATCGTACGTGGTCATGCGCTGGAGCAGCTCGTCGCGCAGCGAGGCGTGGCCGCGCGCGTCCGCGGCGAGCGCGCGCTCGTAGAGCACGTCGCCGAGCCGCGCGCGCGCGTCGTTGCGGGCGCCGTCGAGCGTGAGCGCCGCCTCCAGCTTCTGGCTCACCTGCAGCTGCAGCCGCTCGGCCTCGGCGGCGCGCCGCTGCGCGCGCTCCCAGAGCGCCTCCCCCTCGTCACGGAGCCGGCGATCGAAGGCGGAGAGCGCCTCCGTGCGGAGCTCCTCGGCCTCGGCGCGCTCGATCGCCGCGGCGGACGAGGTGAGCGCGGCCTCATGGATCTTCCTGTCCGCCCGCGCGGCGAGCTGGCGCGCCGCCCTGAGCTCCAGCGTGCCGTAGAGCAGCGCGGCGACGAGCGGGACGCCCACGGCGAGGGCCCACCGGATCGCGCGCTGCGTCAGGACGGCGCGCCGCGACGCCCTCAGGAACGCCGCCTCGCGCGGCGGCAGCTCGGCGGGGTCGAGGCCCCTCGCCTCCTTGAGCTGGCGGGCGCTGAAGAGCGCGTCGCGGCGCCGGCCGAGCCGCTCCCACTCGGCGGCCGAGGCCTCGAGGCGCTGGCGCGTCGCGCGCTGCTCGCGCTGCTCCTCGAGCCAGTGGCGCAGCGTCCCCCAGCCGTGGATCAGGGCCTCGTGGGCGATCTCGTAGACCGTCCCCTGCTCGCCTTCGCGGGCGAACAGGAGGCGGCCCTGCACGAGCGCGTCGAGCGCGGCGCGCGCCGCCCCGTCGCCGCCCTTCTCCGCGAGCTCGCCCTCGGCGCGCCGCGCCCGCGTGCCCTGCGGGGTGATGAGCGCGCCGAGCAGCCGCCGCGCGGCCGCGTGGACCTCGGGCGGCATGCGGCCGAGCACGCGATCGGCGTGGCGGGCGAGCGCGCCCTCGACCCCGCCGATCTGCGCGAGGTCGGCGCTGCTGAGCGGCGCGTCGGGCGCGGCGCGGGCGTCCCAGAGCTCGGCGAGCGCGAACTGGAGGAGCGGCAGCCCGCCCTCGGCGCGCGCGGTGGACTCGACGAGCGCGTCGACGACCGCGTCGGACTCGAACGCGACGCCCTTGGCCAGCGCCGGCCCGGTAATGGCCTCGCGGAGCTTGTCCGCCGACATCGGGCGGAGCAGGTAGAGCGCGCGCTCGATGTCGTCGCCCAGGCCGGAGATGCCGGCGACGCGCGCGAGGAAGTCGCCGCGCACCGTGGCGAGCAGGCGCAGGGAGGGCGAGCGCGCCGCGAAGGCGCTGAGCACCTCGCCGACGAGCGCCGCCTCGCCCGGGCTGCTCAGCGTCGCGAGCTCCTCCATCTGGTCGATGAACAGCACGAGCCCGCCGCGCTCGCCAAGCCGCGCGCGCAGGTCGCGGGCGAGGGAGCCCGGCGCGGCGCGCACGGCCTGGGCGATGCGCTCGGCGGGCGCGCCGAGGACCGGCTCGAGCGCGGCGGCCAGCGCGGCGAGCGGGTGCCGGCCGGGCACCATCATGGCGGCCTGGAAGGCGCGCCCGCCGCCGAGCGCGCCCTCGAGCACGAGCGAGAGCACGCCGGCGCGGCAGAGCGAGGACTTGCCCGAGCCCGAGTCGCCGGCCACGACGATCATGGGCTCGGAGCGGAGCCGGTCGAGGATCGTCCCCGTCTCGGCGCTGCGCCCGTAGAACACGGCGCGGTGCTCGAGATCGAAGACAAGGAGCCCGCGGTAGGGGTTGCCCTCCGGGGCGACGGAGGCGTGGCGGTTCCTGGCGAGCAGCTGCTCGAGGGCGTCGCGCAGCTCGTCGCCCGAGGCGAAGCGATCGGCCGGGTCGATCTCGAGGCACCGCTCGATGACGGCCGCGAGCCGCGGATCGACGCCCGGCGCGAGGGCGGCGAGCGGCCGGGGCGCCTCGGTCTGCACGACGAGCTGGAGCTCGGTCATCGGCACGTCGTGGTGCGGCGGGACGCCGGCGCAGAGCTCGAAGAGCAGCGCGCCGAGCGAGTACACGTCGGAGCGGCGCGTCGCGAGCTCGTCGCGCCACAGCTCGGGCGGCAGGTAGTGGGGCGTGCCGCCGCCGACGCTCGTCGTCGCGTCGAGCAGGCGCGCCGCCATCTCGGCCGCCTCGCGGAACTCGCCCTCGAGCGGCTCATCGCCGGGCGCGATCGCCGCGTCGGCGTCGCCCTGCGCTCCTCGCAGGGCCTCGCCGCCAGAGAGCGCGTCCGCGCCGAGCGCGTCGGATCGCCCTCCGGGCATGTCGGATCGCCCTCCGGGGACGTCGGATCGCCCTCCAGGGACGTCGAATCGCGCCCCGCGCGCGTCGGGCCGCGCGGCCGGCTCGAGCAGCTTTGCGAGGCCGAAGTCGAGGAGCTTCGCCTCGCCCTCCGCGGTGATCACCGCGTTGGCCGGCTTGATGTCGAGGTGCAGCACCCCCCGGCGGTGGGCGGCCGCGAGGCCCCGCGCGAGGCCCGCCCCGAGCTCGAGCACGCGGCGCGAGGGCATCGGCACGTCGACGCGATCGAGGCTCTGACCGCGGACGAACTCCGAGACGACGAACAGCCGCCCCCGGAGCTCGCCCACGCGGAAGACGGCGACGACGTTCGGATGATGGATGCGGGCGGCCGCGCGCGCCTCGGCGAGCAGCCGCGCGCGCACCTCGGCGTCCGCGGTCGCCGCGCGGATGAACTTCACCGCGACCATGCGGTCGAGCAGCGTGTCGTGCGCGAGGTAGACGTCGCCCATGCCGCCGCTGCCGAGCTTCTGGAGGAGCCGGTACTCCTCGAACCGCCTCGGCGGGTGGAAGCTCGACGGGCCGGGGCTGTCCGGGCCGAAGCTCGCCGGGGCGAGGCTCTCCGGGCCCAAGCTCGACGGCGGCAGGGCATCGCCCGCCCGCGGCTCCGTCTCCGCGCCGCCGGGGCGCGGGATCGCCCGCGAGAGGGTTGAAGCAATCTTCTCTTTCACGAGGGCCCGCCTCGCGCCAAGCGCCCGGGGACTATACTCGAGCCGAGCGTTCTCCGCGTGGTCCGCCGCCTGACGCCGCGCAGCGCGGCGAGCGGCGCGCGGAGCCCCTCGCCGGCGCGCCGCACGTCGCCCGTGAGCCGCGCGGTCTCCTGCCCCGCGACGTCGCCGACGCGTGCCTGCGGAGGCGCCCGCAGCCTCCGGAGGATCTTCTCGCCCTCCGAGGGCTGGTCGGCCAGGCGCCAGAGGCAGGAGATGACCAGCGTCAGGGAGAAGCCGAAGAGGGCGCACGCCACGAGCAAGGGTCCTCCCCCCGCGCTCAACCCTGGTCCAGGCCCGTCGACTGGCCCGCTACGTAGCGCCACACGCCCTCGCGGCGCGCATAGACCTGCGTGGAGCGGAACCGCGCGCTGAACGGCTCGCCGTGCCAGGTCCCCTCGTCGCGCACCACGCAGGTCACCACGGCGAGCTCGCCGTAGCTGCGCGCGCTGACCTCCTCCGCGGTCTGCGCGCTCCAGCGCAGCGCGCCCCCCGCGACCGCCGTCAGGTAATCGGCCTTCCCCCAGAGGGCCCCCTGGGAATTGACGTACGAGAAGTCGTCTGCGAGGAGAAGCGCGAGCGCGGCGAGGTCGCGCGTCACCAGGGCGCGGGCGCGGCGTTCCATGACGTCGCGGATGGCTTGCCCGAAGGCGGGGTGTTCATCGGTCATGGAGGCCCGGGGCTCCACGCAGTGTTACCCGCGCGCTCTGACGCCGTCGACGGTGAAGTCAGGCCGCGACGAGGTGTGGCGTGGCGGACAGCGCCGGCAGGATCGCGGGCATCGGACGGCGGCGGCCTGGGGGGGGTCCGAAGGCCTTGGGGCGCACCGCGGAGCGCGCGAACAGGCGCGTCTTTCAGTTCGGCCCATGAGGCCGAGTCAACCGCGTAGCCATCGACCCAATCATGAATCAACCAGCTTGTTCCGCAAGACCCGTAGACTGCGGAGAACCCTCTTGCGGTTCTTGGCAAGGCACATCCACCGGGGCAGCGTGGCCAGGTAGTCGCGGTCGGCCCAATGCATCCGCAGGCGCTCGCGCAGGGGACAGGCGATGTAGATCTCCAGGAGCGCGAGGTGGTGGCTGTTGATCGCATAGAGGGTGTGGCCGCAGCACGCGACGCGGAGCCAGTGCGATCCCTGCGGCGCGCTCGTCGAGCGCAACGATCTGCGCTGGGGGCTCACCCGCTACGGCCACGGTCGGCTCGGGATGCTGCTCGAGGCGAGCTCTCCGCCAGACGGTAAATGCGCACTGGCATGGAGTGCGCCTGTGCGCACAGAAAGACTTGCCCTGAGGATGATGACCTCGCCGGCCCTGGTAAACATAAGGATTGTATGCAAAATACCCTGAGTGAGCACGGGATCGATCGGCGTGTCCGCGCCGTCCGCCCATCTGAACCTGCCGTCGGATCCCGTGACGAGCACCCCGTCAGCCCACTCACCAACCCACTCGTTCTCGGGGTGTTCCACCCAGCAAACAGAGGCGTCGTCCCAACGAACCACCACATTCCTGCTGACTTGGGTCCAGAGCGTGGCACCAGGCATCGGCCCCTCGATGGCGCGCATCCCTGGCCCTGCATAGACAAGAGCCCAGACCTGGTCAGGCCACCGGCCCACCATGCTGGTAATCTGCGGCGGGACGGACGGCTTGAGCTGCGGTTGAAGAAGAAGCGCTGCCCGTGGACGCGCAGGGGCGTGAGCCGCTGCCTGACCCGCACCGCGACGTCGAGCACCCTCACCTTCTCGGGGGCGATCGCGTCGCCGGTCACCACCACGTCCGTGCCCAGCTTGGCGACGCCGAGATCCGACGGAAAGCGGAGGCTGCTCCGCACGGACGAGGATCCAACGGTTGGTCTTGCAGCCTATACGCAGCCACGCCGCGATCCCCGAAGATCGCATCAGGCAAGCCTGCGCTCAGCGCCCGGTCATGTAGAACGTGCCGAGGCACATCTCGTCGGTCGTGCCCTCTCCCCAGACGACATCCCCGGGGACCCGCGGCTGTCCGTCGATGATCGGCTGCTTCTCGGGCGTGTTGTCCCAGTGGCACTCGATCGACAGCTTGTCGCCCGGCTCGAGCACCTTGGGCTCGGCGAACCTGTAGTTTCCCTGCCAGTGGAAGTCCCAGCGCGGGATGTCGAGCGCACACTCCGAGCCGCCGCCGGCGCGCTCGATCTCGAGGCGCGCGCGCGTGCCGAGCGTGTGCATGTGGAGGCCCACCCAGTGGATCTCGATCGGCTCGTTGCCCGCGAGCGCCCGGGAGGGATCGGCCCCCCAGCGGTGGACGACGTCGCTCTCCAGGGCAGGGATCAGCATGGAGTCGCCGCTGAGCCAGGCCGGGTTCGCCCACGGCTGCATCGTGCCCTCCCGCTCGACCGAGCTCTCCAGCATCACGTCGATCGCGGTGCGATCCGGCAGCTTGCCCGCCGTCAGCGTGTTGTAGTGGACCTGCATGATCAGCCTGGAGCCAGGCTCGATCCGGGTGCCCGCGCCCGGCGGGAAGATCATGCTCCCGCCGCCGGGCACCCAGCCGCCGAGCCAGCGCGGCTTGAGCCCAGGGCCGCCGTAGCAGGGATAACCCGGGCCCGGGTCGGCCGCGTCGAGGGCGTCGAGCTCGGCGAGCTGGTCCGGCGCCGCGATGAAGGCGATCACGTGGTGGACGACGCGCCGCTCGCCGGGCCTGATCCCGAAGCCGGTGACGTACCGCACGGCCTCCTCCGGCCAGTCGATCACGAAGCAGCGGTACTCGTCGGGCCCCGTCTGCGGGGTGTACTCGACCGGCATCTCGAGCGTGCGGTCCACACGAGCGAGCGCGGCGCTCGCCGGCGGGTCGATCGGCGGGCCCTCGTCCGCCGGATCGCCCAGGGCCGCGCCGCCATCGACCCACGCGGCGATGGTCTGGATCTGCTGCTCGGACAGGGAGCGGTCGCCCACGTACTCGGCGCAGGTGTTGTCGGCCGGCCAGGGGGGCATCGTGCGCTCGACGACGGCCCGCTTGATGGGCGCGGCCCAGGACGCCGCGGTCTCGTGGCCCTCGAGCGAGAACGGCGCGACGCCGCCGTCGCTGTGGCACCCCGCGCACCGCGCGTCGAAGATGGGTTTGACGTCCCGGTAGTACGAGACGGCGACCTGGACGCCGCCGCCCGCCGCGGCCCCGGCGTCATCGCCGCCGCAGGCAGAGAGGACGGCCAGCGCCGCCGCAAGCCATGCCCATGAGCCCATGGTCCCCGCGCACCTCGTCATAGAACACCTGCCTCGTGTCAGCGGCGCTCGTTGCCCCCGCCGCTCGCGGGCTCGCGCCGGAGGAAGAACGCGATGACCTCGGCGAGCTCGTCGCGCGCGGCCACGAGGAGCACCGTGGCGCCCCCCGCGACGACGGAGGAGCCGCGCGGCGCCTCGACGCGGCCATCCGGGCGGTAGACGCCGGCGAAGACGCACGACGAAGGGAAGCTCGCGCTGCCGGCGATGGTGCTCACCGTGCGGCCCGCGATCACCGAGTCGACCGGGACGTCGAGCTCGAACGCGACCGACTCGCCGGCGCCGAGCACCATCGCGTGGCGGACGCCCGGGTGCTCGATGGCGGTGGCCATCGCGCCGATGAAGACGTCGATCTCGGAGAGGATCTGGTCCACGCCCGCGCGGACGTACACGCTCCGGTAGGCGGGGTCCCGCATGCGCACCATGACGCGCTTGGCCCCCCCGGCCTGCGCGAGGAGCGCCACGGCGAGGTTGTCGGCGTCGCGGCGGAGCATCGCCACGACCACGTCGGCGCGCGCCACCTCGGCCTCCTGGAGGAGCCCGGCGTCGGTCGCGTCGCCCACGAGCGAGACGAGGCCGTGCCGCTCGAACGCGCTGTTGGCGATCGACTCGTCGCGATCGACGGTCGTCACGTCGTGGCCCATCTTCGCGAGGTGCACCGCGACGCTCAGCCCAGCGCGCCCGGCGCCCGCGATGAGAACGCGCATGTCAGCTCTCTCCTTCGTGCTCGTGAGGGTTCGCGGCGGGCGCCGCGTGTCCGCCGGGGAGCTCCACCATGGCCCTGTCGATCTGGTTCACGTGGGCGTGCGCGGTCTCGGCGGCGATGAGGCCGCGCCTCGCCGCGTCGAGCACCGCCGCCTTCTGCGCCGAGAGGAGGGCGAGATCGGTGAGGTGGTCGCGGACCACCTCGCCCTGCGGCGTCTGGAGCGCCACCTCCGCCTGGATGACCTGCCGCTGGAACGCGGCGCGGCGCTCGGCGTGCTCCTTGCGGGACACGAGGCCCGACGCGAGCAGATCGTCGAGCTCGGACTGGCCGCGCCGCGCCGCGATGAGCGTGGCCTTCGCGGCGTCGAGCGCGCTGTCCGCCGTCGGGATCGCGACCCGCAGGAACTTGAGCAGCCGAGCGAACGGCAGCGCCTGCGCGACCAGCGTGACGAAGGTGACGCCGAAGACGATCGTGATCAGGCGGTCGCGGTACGGCAGCCCGCTCGGGAGGCTGAGGACCGCCGCCATCGACAGCGCGCCCTTGATGTTGCCGACCAGCATCACGTGCTGCCAGCGGAGGGGCAAGACCTCGCCCGTGAGCGCCCGGAGCACGCCGAAGCAGCCGTAGACGGCCACCGCCCTGCCCCCGTGCAGGGCGATCAGCGCGAGGCCGATGGACGCCGCCTCGCGCACGAGCATGTCCGCCTGGATCTGCATGCCGACGAGCTCGAAGAGCACCACGTTGAGGCAGAAGCCGCTCGTCTCCCAGAAGCCCTGGAGCGCGAGCACGCGCGAGGGCTCGAGGATGCGGCGCGCGGCCTTGCCGACGATCACCCCGAGGACCACGACGGCGATGACCGGCGAGGCGTGGAGCCGCTCGGCGAGCAGGGCCGTGGCGAAGACGAGCACGATGGAGGCGAGGATCGCGGTCAGGTGATCCGGCGTGCGGCGGAGGAGGGACGCGCCGACGGCGCCGAACGCGCCCCCGACGGCCGCGCCGCCGATCATGGCCAGGGCGAGCGCGCGGAAGGTCTCGGCGCCGTTGAAGGTGCCGCTCGCGAGGACCTGCGACGCGAGCACCACGAGCACGAGCGCCGTCCCGTCGTTGAAGAGGCTCTCGCCTTCCATGATGGCCGCCAGCCGGTGCGGCACGCGGACGCTGCGGAAGGCGAGCAGCACGCTCACGGTGTCGGTGATCGAGAGCAGCGCGCCGAGGAGGAGCGCCGCCGCGAACGGGAGCGCGAGCAGCTGCGTCGCCACCGCGGCGGTGCCGAGCAGCGAGATGAGCACGCCCGGCACGGCGAGCGCGAGGATTGGCCGGCTCGCGCTCCTCAGGCTGTCCGCGTCGGCGAACAGGGCGCCCTCGAACACGAGCACCGGGAGGAACGCGATGAGGATGACCTCCGGGTCCATCGGCGCCTTCGGGAGCACGTCGACGACGACGAGCAGCAGCCCCACGAGCACGAGCGCGACGTTGTAGGGAATCGC
Source organism: Sorangium sp. KYC3313 (assembly GCF_052075895.1). Lineage (NCBI taxonomy): Bacteria > Pseudomonadati > Myxococcota > Polyangiales > Polyangiaceae > Sorangium > Sorangium sp. KYC3313. The sequence continues at coordinate 2,873,821 of NZ_CP197255.1, read as the reverse complement.
GACGCGCTTCGCCCCGATCGCGACCGCCGAGCCGACGGCCAGGACGAGGAGCAGGCTCTCGAGCCGCTCCCTCATGAGGCACCTCGAAGCCGCGGCGCGAGGGAGGGCGCCCGCGGCGGGCGCGTCGCGATGTGCACGGGATCCGCGGGAGAGCTCACCGTGGATCCTGCGCTACCTGATCGCCTCCGGAATCGCAAGACGCGAGAGGCGTCGCCGGGCGGCCGAACGAGAGGCGCGCGCGGCCTCGCGTGCGCGCGCCTCTCGCTCGGCCGCCCGGGAAGAGGTGCGATATCGACAGATCACATGACACGACATCGACGACATCATCGCTTCGTCGTCATGGGGCGAAAAAAAATTCGAGGAATGCTTCAGGAGCGGCCCCCGACACCGGCTCTCAGCGCTCTCGATGCCCTTCTGTCAGCCTGCCGGCAGCCGAACGCAGAATCGGCTGCCCCGCCCCTCGTTGTCCCTCACGTCGATCCTGCCGCCGTGCGCCTCGACGACCAGCCGGCAGAACGTCAGCCCGAGGCCGCGGCCGGCCGCAGAGATCGCGCCCCCGTCGGCGAGCCGCGCGTACTTGTCGAAGATGCGGTCGCGCAGGTGGGCCGGGATCCCCAGGCCCTCGTCGCACACGTCGAGCTCGACCCAGCCCGGGTCGAGCCACCGCGCCTCGAGGCGCACCGCGCCGTGGGCCGGGCTATGACGGAGCGCATTGTCGACGAGGTTCAGCAGGACGCGCCGCACGAGCTCCTCATCGGCGCGGAGAAGACAGCTCGGCATGGCGGGGCAGAGCTCGATTCGCTGCCCGCGCGACGCGGCGAGCGGCTCCAGGATCTCGGCCACACCCTCGAACAGCGACGCCGGATCGAGCTCGGCGAGCCGCAGCACGAACATCCCGCGCTGGCGGCTCGCGACGTCGAGCAGGTTCAGCGCGGTGCGCTGGATGACCTCGGCCGAGGTGAGGACGGCATTCCATCGGCGCCGCTCCGGATCCGGGAGATCCTGCTTTTTCAGGCGCGCCTGCGCGGCGAGCATGATGCCGGCGGCGGGGCTCCTGAGATCGTGCGCGAGGAACTCGCTCAGCGCCTCGTTCTGCCAATGGAGCTCCTCCAGGGCCTTTTGCCTCTCCGCGAGAGCGCGGTTCGCCGCCTCGACCTCGCGCGCCCGCGCCTCGCCCTTCTCCAGGCCGTCGTGGAGCGCGACGTTCTCCAGGGCCACGGCGGCGCTGCCGGCGAGCGCCTGGAGCAGCGACACCTCGCTCTGCGGGATCTCTCGTATGGAGCTCCAGTAGGTCCCGATCGCCCCGAGCGGAGCGCGCGCGCGGATCGGCACCATGGCCATGCTCCGCACGTAGGTCGGCCGATAAGCGTCGATCGGGACCCGGGGATCGCGCGTGATGTCGCCGATGACCGCCGGCCTCCGATTCAGCATCACCCAACCGCTGACGCACGCCGACATCGGAAACCGCTTCCCCTGCCAGAGCGGCGCGATCGAGTCTTCCTGCGCGTAGTAACAGAGGTCGCCTTCGCGGAGCACGAAGGAAGCGCCGTCGGCGCCCGTGAGGTCGCGGGCGGCCCGATCGACAATCTGCATGATCGCCCGCAGGTCGCGGGCCAGCGAGAGGTCCTGCACGACGCTGATGAGGCGCTCGCAAGGATGGAGTTGTCGGAAACTCGGGTCCGAGTCAGCGAATCTCTCGTGGCCCTCCGGTTCCATTCGGCAGGGTCTCTAACGCGCGCTGGCGCGCACCACAAGGCGAGCGCGATGCGTTAAACGACGTCCCCGGGGCACGTCACCGCCAGTGCCCGCGCGCCCGCCTCGCGCTCGGCGGCCGTGCAGCGGCGGCCGCTCTCCCTCTCCACGCGGCGAGCTCCAGGCCGACCTCTCGGCGCGGCGGATGCAGGCGCGCCTCCCCGAGCGCCGCGCCCGCCCGCGTCCTCGCACAAGCAGCAGACCCCTCCTTCCGCCAGAACCGCTGTCGGCCATCGCTTCATGACGAGCGCGGAGGGGCGATGTGGTGGGGCAGCGGGCGCTCGCCCTCCGGCCGGGGTCGCGCGGGCCTCGATCCGCCGCGGCGCGTCTAGCGATGAGGCTGGCGTCTCGGCGCCCCCAAATGATATCACCACGTTACGGTTCGCCATGGTGCCAGGCTCGATGACCCCAGCGCCGAGAATCCGAGCAGCATCCCACCTCTTCGCACCCGGCGTCGTGACGGCGCCCACAGCGCGTTGGTTCACCCACCGTGAGAAGCCTGGGGCTGGCGCGCCGAGGCTCGTCGCTTCTGGCCTCCTGCAAGGATTCAATGGACGACAGGCTCGCTTCGCTCTCGTGTAAGACACTGCTCGACGGCACACCCACACCGCTGGCGTTGCTCTCCAGCGCCGGGGAGGTGGTGGCCTGCAACGCGGCCTGGGAGCGCTGCGTTGGCCCGTCCGGGCGGCTCCTCGAGCGCGTTCACGAGGACGATCGGGGCGAGCTGTCAGCCCGGATCACCGGCGCGCGCGCCGCCGCGGGCAGCGTCTCCGCCGCGGCGCGCGTCGTGGGCGCCCGCGGGGAGAGCGTCCCGCTGCACTGGACGCTGTGGCGAGCCGACGACACGGCGCTCTGGGCTGCCGTGAAGCCCGATCGCGGGGTGTGGGAGGACCAGGCGCGCATCCTCGTCGACGTGTTCCAGACGATGGATGCGATCGTCTGGTGGTGCGATCGGGCGGGCACGCTCCGTGTCTCCGACGGCAACGGGCTCGAGAGCATGGGGATCAAACCACATCAGCTCGTCGGAAGGAACATGTTCGATCTCTACGGCGCGGACGCGGAGATCATGGACCTGTGCCAGCGCGTCCTCGCGGGGGAGCCGGTCCGCACGGACACCGTGGCCGGGGGCGTGCACTGGATCGTGCACTACGCCCCCCGCCGGGACGATGACGGCGAGATCGTGGGCGTCCAGACGTTCGGCATCAACCTGGCCGACGATGTCAGGCTCGCCGTGAAGGGGGAGCTGCTCCGCGCTTGCATCGACAGCATGCCCATCGCCATCCTGGCGTTCGACAGGGCCGGCCTCTGCGTGATCGCGCAGGGCGGGGCGCTCGCGCAGATCGGTTGTACGGAGCGAGGCGAGCTGGGCAAGCACATGCGCGAGCTGTGCGGCGACACCGAGGACGTGCGCGCTGCCTTCGAGCACGCCCTCTCCGGGGAGATCGCGCAGGTCGAGCAGGTCCGGCGAGACAGGATCTGGCGGACGAGGTTCGTTCCCCAGAAGGACGTCCTCGGGGAGACGACCGGCGTCGGCGCCATCTGCGAGGACATCACGCAGCAGCTCCGCGTCGAGCAGCAGCTGCGGGAGCAGCTGCGGTTGACGCAGGATCAGCAGGAGTCGATCGCGCGGCTGTCGAGCCCCATCATCGAGGTCTGGCAGGACGTGCTCATCGTCCCCTTGATCGGCTCGGTCGACGCGGATCGCGCGGCGATGGTGATGGAGTCGCTGCTCGCGAGCGTGGTGGAGAAGCAATCCGCCTTCGCCATCCTCGACCTCACCGGGCTCGATTCGGTCGACACGACGACGGCGCAGCACCTCATCAAGATCGTCAATGGGCTGACGCTGCTCGGCTGCAAGGGCGTGGTCACCGGCATCCGCCCGCCGGTCGCGCAGACGATGGTCGGCCTCGGCTTCGATCTCTCGCAGGTCAAGACGCTGCGCAGCCTGAAGGAAGCGCTGCGCTGGTGCATGGGCGCGCGCCGCCGCTGAGGCGCCGCGCCGTACCGCATGGAGCGCGGCCGCGCCGCGTCGCGCCGGCCGCGCCGCGTGGAGGGCGGCGCGGCGCGGCGCTGGCGTCGACTCAGTCGACGCAGCGGCGGCTCAGTGGCTCGTCGGATCCGCGGGATCCGTGCCCGCGTCGCACTCATCGCCGTCGAGGAACCCGTCGCCGTCGCGGTCGATGCCGATGCGCGTGCCCGAGCCCGGCGGCACGCAGGTGTACGTCACCGGGTGCCCGGTGAGCGCGGCGAGCGAGCGCAGGACGAGATCGCTCAAGGGCGGGGCCGCGGCGCGCGCCGCGGTGAACTGACCACCTCCGATATAGAGGAGGCCGGTCTCCTCGAGGAGGAACGGGAGCTTCGCCACGAGATCGCACTCCCCGACCTCGGCGCGCTGGCGGAGCAGATCGATGCGCGGCCAGGCCGCCGTGGCGTTGTGCGAGCCGAGCGTGACCTGCTGCCCGACGATGGGGGCGAGGTTCGTGTCGAACGCGAGCATGTACTCCACGGCCTGCTCGCGGAGGAGCTCGCCGGGCGCGCCGGGCGGGAAGCCGTTCGGCGAGAACTCGCTCTGCTCGAACCCGATCGCCTGGTGGAAGCGGTAGAGCGTGTCCATCGCGCCGTCGTGCATGAACCCGAAGCCGCGGATCTGGTCGCCCTTGAAGTCGTTGTCTCCCAGGTGGAAGAGGCTCGGGACGGGGGCCATGCCGAACATGCCGATCTTCTGGTACATGTTGCGCAGGTGGGGGATCTTGAAGCTCTGGCCGTTCTCCTGGCCGATGCTCGCGCCGTCCGTCCCGAAGAAGCCAGGGAAAGGCTCGCTGGTGCCGGCGTTCCCGTCCGGGTCCAGGGTATGGCACGAATTGCACGAGAAGGTCCCAGCGCCGCCTTCGCGGAAGAAGTGATCGCGCCCGGCCTGCTGATCGGTGTTCAGCGAGTTGTCCAGGTTCCGGATCGGGTTCGGCGGATACGAGAGCTGGAGGATGAAGTCCGTGAACGCCTCCATGTCCTCGTCGGGGATCGGCGCGTGCCGGCCGAGCAGGTTGGTGAAGCCGCCCTGGAATTTCTCGAACGCCGCGCGCTCGTCGAAGGCCCCGCTGTCCGGCTGCGCGGTGGACGCGTCATTGCCGCCCGTGCGGTCGCCGCGCCAGTGCATCGGGCCGTGGTTGGCCATGCCGCGCAGGCTCTGGGTCGTCATCGGCCCTTTCATGGGCTTCAGCGAGGTGTCGGCGGGGAACGGCGGGTTGATGTTCGTGAACGGCCCAGGGTTCGTCACGGTGTCCCCGTCGGGGTTGCCGAGGTCCCACGCCAGGCTATCGAGGTCGCCGAAGACGTGGCAGCTCGCGCATGACGAGTCGCCGTGGGCCGACGAGAAGCTCGCGTCATGGAGGAACCTCCGCCCGCGGACCACGCTCTCCGGCTCGGGGTTGTGGAGCGCGATGTGCGCCGTCTCGGTGTTCGTGGACGTGTTGACGATCGAGATGGAGTTGTCGAAGCGCGTGAGCACGTACAGGCGGCCGCGCGGCTGGTCGAGCGCGAGCCCGCTCGGCCCGCCGCCGGTGACCTGGATCTGGCTCGCGAGGCTCGGCGTGAAGGTGTCATTCTCGATCTGGGCCGTCTGGAAGACCCCGACCTTGCTCGACCCGAACGCGGCGACGTAGAGCTTCGATCCGTCGCTCGTCACCGCCATGTCGACCGGCGTGGCCAGGCTCTTCGCGTTCTCGGCGTTGGGCACCGGAGCGCAGCAGGTCGAGTAATCGATGTGTTTGTTCAGGTGCCGCGGCAGGACCGAGCCGCCGCTGCCGAGCACGGAGATCCGGCTCTCGTGCAGGTGTCCCCGGACGGTCGTGCCGGCGAAGGTGCCCGGGCCCTCGAAGCGATCGAGGTTGAACGCCTCGGTGTTGGAGACGTAGACCTTCCCGTTCGCCGGGTTGACGACCATGTTGTAGAGGACGGTCCCGACGCCGGTGAAGAAGCCGGCGCTGCCGGGCCGCTGGACAGGGGGATTGGCCGTGGCGTCGATGACGAAGACGTCCTTGTCGGGCAGCGAGAACATGATCGAGTCGTCCCAGGGGTTGCCCCCGGCGTCGACCCAGTGGGTTCCGTCGTGCTGGACGATGAGCGACGTCGTGAGCTGCGGCTCCCCGAGGTGGTTGGTGAACGGCGGCAGCATCCCGCCCTCGTCCTCCACGATCGCGCGGTGCACGGCGGTCGTGCGGTTGCCGGTGTGGAAGCCGGCGGCGTACACCGAGGCCCCGTCCGGGCTGACCGCGAGCGCCCTCGGCGTGTCGGTGAAGAAGGAGAGGATCGTGAGGGGCGTGCCTCCGAGCGATGGTTGGGTCGCGATGGCGCTCGCGTTGAACACCCACACGTCGGCGCGGCCGACCCCGGGCGTCGTCAGCTGCGGATCGAACGGCGCGTTCTGGCCGCGGTGGGCGGCGGTGATGAACGCGCGCGACCGCCCGGGACCGCCGAAGACGATGTCCCGCGGCTCGTCCCCGACGAGGAGCGTGCGCACGACCCGCGGCCGCAAGGGGAACGAGACGTCGACGACGCTGACGCTGTCGGAGAGGTGATTGACGACCCATACCTCGCCGTCGTTGCGCGCGGCGACGGCGACGGGCTCCAGGCCGACGGTCACGGATGAAATGTGTGTCAGACCACCCGACGAGACGTAGAAGATCTCCAGACGGTTGTCGGGTGTATTGGCCGCGAAGAGCAGGTTTCGGCTTGGTGACAGCGCGAGCGGTCGGACCTGACCGCTCTCGAAGAGGGTGTACGACGGAGCCGCCTCCGCGCTTGCCCCGACAGCGAGGCAAACGAGCGTGGCGGCGGTGGAGAGCAGGCGATTCTGGGAGCGCAGTGCACGATGTGGGCGCATACCGACCTCCTTGCCAGGGGGCTTTGGCAAAAGGACTCCTCAGTATAGAAGTGCACGGTTATCCTTGAGGAATCAAGAACTTCCTGATGCCGCTGGTGTGCTCCCTGTTGGGCAGCCAACAAGGGTGATGTCGTGATGCGGCCGTGTCGCGTTTGTCGCGTGTCTCGCCACGTATTTCGCCGCGTGTTTCGCCACGTATTTCGCCGCGTGTTTCGCCGCGTATTTCGCCGCGCGTCTCGCCACGTATCTCGCCGCGTGTATGCGCGAATCGCCTACACGGTGGCCGCGTCAACGACTGTGGTGTGCGCCAGCGCGCGGAGCGCCTGGACCGCCGGCGCGGCTCGAGACTAGGATCGTCCCCCGTACACATCGAGCCTCGGGAGATCGCCATGTGCCGGAACATCAGGACGCTGTTCAACTTCGAGCCGCCGGCGACGGAGGAGGAGATCCGGGCGGCGTCGCTGCAGTTCGTGCGGAAGCTGAGCGGCTTCAACCGGCCGTCGCAGGCCAACGAAGCGGCGTTCGCGCAGGCCGTGGAGGACGTCGCGGCCGCGGCGCGCGTGCTGATGGCGTCGCTGTCCACGACCACCGCGCCGCGGGACCGCGAGGTCGAGGCGACCAAGGCGCGCGAGCGCTCGCGGCTGCGCTTCAGCCGGGGCTGAGGCGCAGGGCCGCCGCGCCGCGCTGGGGCGGCCCTCCGGCTATCGCGCCGTGCCGCGCCCCTTGCGCGCCGCGCCGCGCCCCTTGCCCTCGCGGCGAGGGCCCGGCGCGGGCGGCTCTCCTTGCCGTGATGGCGCCGCGTGCGGTGAGTGCCCCGCCCTCGCCTCCCGGGCGCGCCGCGCCGGCAAACACACGACGCGCGCGGCGATGGCCATGCCCTCGAGGAAGGCCTCGCGCGTCGCGGCGCCGTACTTCAGGCCGCGCGCCGAGGAAACCAGGGTGTCCGCGAGCTGGCGCCCGGTGACCCCCGCGGGCGCGTAGGCGGCCGCGAGCCCGGAGGCGCGCAAGGCCTCGGCCACGGCCTCGACGAACCGCCCCTCGTGCTCGGCGACGAGGGGGCCGACGAGCTCGTTCGCGGCGGTCGAGAGATCCGCCGCGCCGGCCCCGAGCGCGCCGACGAACCGGCCGATCCACGCGTCGAACGCGGCCACGAGCCGCTCCTCCAGGGGGCGCTCCGCGTCGGCGAGCGCGGCCGCGGCCGCGGCGAGCGCGGCGTCGAGGAAGTGCCCCACGGACGCGCGGAAGAGCTCCTCCTTCGTGGCGAAGTGGAGGTAGAGGCCCTGCCGCGAGACGCCCGCCACGCGCGCTACCTCGTCCATCGACGTCTTCCGGAAGCCGAAGCGCAGGAACACCGTGAACGCCGCGTCCATCAGCCTGCGGCGGCGCAGATCCTCGGCGGGTCTGTCGGTGGAGCGCGGCTCGCCCTCGTTCACGATGGTCAATATTGACAATAATTGATCAAATTGTCAACAGGAACCTTGACGGTGCGCAGGTGGGCTGTCAGGTACGTCGGGTGCGCCAGCCCGCCTCCCCGGCCAATCCCGCGCGCTCTCCCCTCCGCGCCCGCCGGGGGGCGAAGCTCGGCGTGGTCGCCGCGGCCGCCGCGCTCCTCGTCGTCGCGCAGCGCATGGGGCTGTTCGAGATCTTCGGCGAGCCCGCGCGCATCAAGCAGGCGCTCCTCTCGCTCGGGCCGTGGGGGTATGTCGCGTTCGTCCTGGCCTACGCCGCGCTCCAGCCGTTCGGCGTGCCGGGCACGGTGTTCATCCTGGCGGCGCCGCTCATCTGGCCCTGGCCGGTGGCGTTCGCGCTCTCGATGGCGGGCACCATGGCGGCGAGCGTCGTGGGCTTCTCGTTCGCGCGCTTCGTCGCCCGCGACTGGGTCGCCGCGCGTGTGCCGGCGCGCTTCCGCGCCTACGACGAGGCCCTGAAGCAGCGGGCGTTCCTGACGGTGTTCGTGCTCCGCCTTGTCCTCTGGATGCCGCCCATGCTCCACGTCTTCTTCGGCGTCTCCGGGGTGCGCTTCTGGACGCATTTCTGGGGCTCGCTGGCCGGGTACGCCCTGCCGCTCCTGGCGACTGCCTATTTCGGTCAGCGGGTCTTCGACGCCCTGCGCGACGCGCCCCCGTCGGCGTGGGCCGGAATGGGGGCCGCCGCGGTGGCCGTCATGGTCCTTCTATGGCTGGCCAGGCGCTGCTCCAGGCGCGGCGTCGTCCCCTCCTGACCGATGCCTCTTTTGCCGGCATTTTAGAGAAGAAAAAATTGAACAGGGAGGCGGGGAGACGGGGAGATTCATCGACACCACGGGCGGCTGATCCGAGCACCGGAGTCCCGGCCGCCGCCGAGCCGCGCCGCCCCGTGTCCGGCCTGGACGGCGACGGCGCCGCTCGGAGCTGCCGGGTCGGGATCGATGAACCGGAAGCGACGAAATTTCCTCGCGTCACCGCGCCGCGGGGCCGCTGCCCAGGGCCTCGCGCGTTGAAAGCCCGCCGCCGGAGGCTATGCACGAGGCATGCGTGAGCGTCGCCCCAGCCAGACGGCATCCATCGTCGCCCTCATCCGGGCGCTCGCGGACCAGGGCCTGACCGATGTCCCGGGCTTCGAGGATCCGGTCGTCCACCGGCTGCTGTCGCGCCGGTGGAGCGCCGCGCTCGCGCTGTTCGCGCGCCGGCTCCGGCGCCTGGACCCCGCGAAGCGCGCGCGCGCCCTCGGCCGGCTCTCCGCGGTCCCGCTGCGCGTGATGGCCATCGACATCGAGCTCGAGCGCGCGGTGGCGCTCGGGTGCCGCCAGGTCGCGAGCCTGGGGGCGGGGCTCGACACGCGCGCTTTCCGGATGAAGGCGCTCTCGGCGACCCGGTTCTTCGAGATCGATCACCCGGCGACGCAGGCCTTCAAGCGGCGCAAGGCGGCGGGGCTGCCGCCGCTCGTGGAGCAGCTGACCTTCGTGCCCGTCAACTTCGAGCGCGACGCGCTCGCCGCGCGCCTCTCGGCGGCCGGCCATCGACCCGACGAGCCGACCGCGTGGGTCTGGGAGGGGGTGGTGATGTACCTGTCGGACGAGGCGCTGCGGTCCACGCTGCGGGCGCTCGCCGACGCCTCGGCGCCGGGCAGCGTGCTCCTCGTGTACTACATGGAACCGCCCGAACCGCGCCGGACGCAGCGCATCCTCCGCCTGCTCACGTGGCTCTGGAGCGAGCCGCTCATCGGCCTGCGCCGGCGCGAGGTGATGCTCGCCGAGGTCGAGCGGGCCGGGTTCCGGGCGCTGCGCGACACGGGCGCAGCGGACTGGGCCCGGCAGCTCGGAGCCCCGTTCGCGCCGTCCAACCCGGCCACGAACACCCGGCTCCTCGTCGCCGAGCGGCCCGGCCCGGGCGCTGCCCCGCCGCCCGCGCGCCCGCCGGCCTGACCCGGCCGGCGCCGCGCCTCAGCTCCACGTCGCGGAGCGCCGCGGGTGGCGGGTCTCGATGGCCTCGGCGTGGCCCCGCAGCCCGCGCGCGGCAGGGAGGTTGCCGTGCTCCTCGAAGACGTCGGCAAGGGAGAGCCCGAGCACGACGATCTGCTGGGGCTTCTCCAGCGCGCCGACCATCGGGGCCACGGAGCCGAGCAGCTCGAACGCCCGCCGCCACGCCGTCGCCGCGGCGTCCGGCATGTCGGCGTTGAGCGCCGCGTGGCCGGAGCAGCGGTGCATGTCCGCCGCGAACTCGTGGCTCCCGCGGCGGTTCGCGAGCTCTCCGGCGCGCGCGTACGCCTCCGACGCGTCCAGGAAGCGGCGCTGCTTGCTGTGCAGGCTGCCGAGCGAGGCGTAGGCCTCGGGCACGATCGCGAACAGGCCGCGCCGCTCCGCCTCCTTCAGCGCGGCGACGAACACCCGCTGCCCCTCCTCGACAACGCCCGCCGCGATCAGCGAGCGCGCGCGCTGCATGGTGATGTGGACGGCCTCCTCGCCCAGCCCCCGGCTCGCCAGCATCTCCTCGGCCCGTTGCTGGAGCTCCGCGGCCTCGGCGTGCCGCCCCGCGTGAAAACACGTGTCCGCCTCGTGCAGGAGGCGCCGCGCGGGCAGGAGCTCCGGGGCGCGGAGGGGCGACTCGGCGGCGATGCGCAGCTCCAGATCGGCGGGGAGGCGCCGCCCGCGCGCCGAGAGCTCGGTGATCACGCGCTCGAGATCGGCGATGGCCGCGCCGTCGGCCTCCGGCCACACGACGCGGGACGCGCCCTCGCCGAGGCGCGCGAGCAGATCGCCGACGCTCGAGTGGGCAGGATCGACGAGGACCCAGCGCACGAGCGCGAGGTCGGGGCAATGCGCGAGCCAGAAGAGGTCGCGGGCATAGGCGCGCGGGTCATCGATGTGCTGCGGCGCCAGCACGACGACCGCGGTCCCGTCCGGGGCGCTGGCGGCGACGTGCGCCGCGAGGGCGCTGGCGAAGGCGTCGAGCGGCTCGCGCAGCGGGCCGTGCTCGGGCGTCGCGAGGGCCGCCGGGGCGCCGAGCTCGCGCGACAGCGCGTGCTCTCGGGCCGCCCAGCCGCGGCTGGGCCCGTAGACCGGATCGGCCAGGACCCATACGGGACGGGGCGCCGGGCCTGCTTCACCGAGCGCTCGCAGCAGCGCGAGCGTGTGGCCGTGGACGTGTGCCGGCACGATCACGTGCAGCAGGCGGGCTCGCTCGCCCGTGAAGATGGCGCTGAGCGCGCTGGCGAAGTCGTGGTTCATGTCGCGGTTCCGGGCGGGAGTCTTGCTCCGATCGCCGCGGAGGCCAAGCGGAGGCGCCCGCGCCGCCGGCCGGGGCCTCCCCTGCGCCACGAGCGCCCTCCTCCCGGATCTGGGCGGGCGGCCATTGCGCGTCGCAGGACGCCACGGTCGAGGCGATGTGTCTCAGGGGCGCGATCCCCGGATCCGAGGGTGTGGTGACGAGGAACACGCGCGGGCGCTCGGCGCGGCTTGGCCCAGGCATTGCTGACATGGTCGAGCGCGGAGGAGAAGATACCGTGAAAACAGGGATTCGATCGCTGCTCCTGGGCAGCATGGTCATCGGTTGCGTCGGTGTGATCGGTTGCGGCGGCAGCAAGCCTCAGCCGGAGGGACCGGCCGAGAAGGCGGGAGAGGCCGTGGACGACGCCGCGCGCGACGTCAAGGACGAGGCGAAGGACGCCGCGGAGTCCACGGGCGACGCGGCCGAGAAGGCGGGGGACAAGATCGAGGAGAAGACCGACTAGCGGCCCCGAGCGATCTCGGGCCGTTCGCGCGGCGAGGGGCGAGCCCGTGCGCTCGCCCCTCGCCGCGCGTCGAGCCGTGAGCAAGGCTGGCCGGAGCGCCTCGCGCGCGAGAGCGCCCCGGCCGGCGATGAAACCCGAACCACCCCGGCCGCGCCGAGGCGCGGCGCACCATGGAGGCAGGAAATGAAAGCGACGTCATTGCTCGAGAAGCAGCATCGCAAGGTGGAGTCCCTCTTCAAGCAGCTCGAGAGCGGCAGATCGGATCCGGCGCTCGTGCTCGCCGAGCTCGCCAACGAGCTCGCCGCGCACATGGCGATCGAGCAGGAGACGTTCTATCCCGCGGTGCAGCAGATCAAGGAGGACCTGATCCTCGAGAGCTTCGAGGAGCACGCCATCGCCGAGCTCGCGCTGAAGCGGCTGCTCTCGACCTCCCCGGAGGATCTCTCGTTCAAGGCGCGCGTGACGACGCTGAAGGAGCTCATCCAGCACCACGTCGAGGAGGAGGAAAAGGAGCTCTTCCCGGCGGTCGAGAAGGCCGTGGACGAGAAGCGGCTCGCCGAGCTCGGCAGGTCGATGAAGGCGGAGTTCGAGCAGCGGCTGGCCGAGGGCTACGAGGCGCTCCTGCCGGCGGGCTACAAGAAGACGTCGGCGGACCAGGCGAGCCACGCGATTTACGAGGGCCACGCGAACGGCGCGGCACGGGCCTGACGAGGCCCTGCGCGAGGAGAGAGGCCGAGCGGCGGTCCGGCGGTGAGACATGAAAGACGCGATCGGCTGGGTCAGCTCCGGCGTCCTCGTGCTGACCATCGGCAATCAGGTCTACAAGCAGTGGAGGAGCAAGACGAGCCAGGGCATCTCCAGGTGGCTCTTCGTCGGCCAGCTGGCCGCGTCGTTCGGGTTCGTCATTTACAGCTGGATGCTCCAGAGCTGGGTCTTCGTGGCGACGAACTCGCTCATGGTCGCGAACGCGCTCGCCGGCGCGACGATCGTCTATCTCCAGCGGAGGCGCCGCGCGCCTCGGTCGGCGGAAGCGGAAGACGAGGCCAGGGCCCGGCGAGCGTTCAAGTTTCCACGGGCCGCCGGGCCGCGGGGACGACATCTGAAGGGCGGTCGCAGCTCGCTGGCATGCGGTGTCCTGTCTCGCACGGGTGGAATACGAAGCAAACGAACACACATTCATGCGACACGCGCGCTTCTCTCCGCACAGACACGCGGGAAGCCCGCCAATCGAGCCTGAGCCGCTCAAGCATGCAAAAGTGAAGCAGGATCGGTCGATGTTGAGCATGCGTCGAATGCCCCATAGACTCGACGGATGCTTAACCCTCGGACTCCTTCATGCGCCGTCGCGCTCGCCGCGACGTTCATCGGTGCTGTGCTGTCGGGCTGCGTCGGTGAGGTGGGCGACGCGTCGCGCGATGGCGAAGGCGACGGGCCGTCGAGCGGCGCCGGCGCCGTGATCCACCCGGGAGACTCCGGCAGCGGGCCGAGCACCAGCAACGGCGGCTCGACCGCGGCGGGCACCGGCGGCTCGTCTGCCCAGGGAACCGGCGGCTCGGCCACGGCAGGCACAGGCGGCTCGTCGGCCGAGGGCGCCGGCGGCGCCAGCAGCTCGGCTGCGCAGGGCGCCGGCGGCGCCGGGGGCTCGACCACGGCGAGCACCGGCGGCTCGTCGGCCGAGGGCGCCGGCGGCTCCTCCGCGCAGGGCGCCGGGGGCTCGGCCACGGCCTCGACCACGGCCGGCACCGGGGGCTCGAGCGGCGAGGGCTCCGGGAGCGGCGCTGGCGGCTCGGGCGGCGCCACCGGCGCGGCGCAGCTGTGCGTCGATACGATCAACGAGCACCGCGCCACGCTCGGCTTGGCGCCCCTCGCGCGCTGGGTCGAGGCGGAGTCGTGCTCCGATGAAGAGGCCGAGTCCGACGGGAACACCGGCGAGTTTCACGGCGCGTTCGGCGCTTGCAACGAGAACGCCCAGAACGAGTGCCCCGGGTGGGGAGGCCCGCCGGAATCGATGATCGTCTCGTGTTTGCAGGTCATGTGGGACGAGGGGCCGGGCGAGGATTTCGAGAAGCACGGCCACTTCATCAACATGAGCAGCACCCGCTTCACGAAGGTGGCTTGCGGGTTCCACACCTTCGCGGACGGCAGCGTCTGGGCGGTGCAGAACTTCCGGTGACGGGCGCGGAGACGCTCACGGGCCGCCTGATCCATCGGAGGCCGCGCTCGCGCGGGCCTCGGCGGATTCATCTTCTCCCAGGACCGCCGCGCCCTCCTCGAGCTTGCCGGTGAGCCGCACGCGCGTCGCGCGGTGCACCCACACGTCGAACGCCTCCATCATGCGCCGCTCGATGGCCGCGCCCTCGAGCAGGCCGAGCGCGCGCGCGACGGCCTCCAGCGTCGACAGGGCGCCCTCGTGCGGCGCGCGGCGCAGGCCGTAGCGGCTCGGCGCGCCCTCGGGCAGCGTGACCGGCTCGGCGCCGCGCGCGTCGGCGTCCCGGTGGACCGCGCGGCGCGCCTGGTTCCAGTTGCCGTCAGGGACGAGCAGCACCACCGGCTCGCCGCTCGCGTCGTCGGGCGTGAGGGCGCGCGCCTCGGGCGACGGGAAGAGCACGAGCCGGCGCCCCTCCGGCAGCGGCGGGCGCGGCCGCGGCGCGATCTCGCCGCGCACGCGCACCTCCGCGCCCTCGAGCAGGCGCGCGACGAGCCGGCCCGTGTTGGTGCTCCTCGTGCGCTCGATCCGGTGGGTGAGCAGCACGACGCGCGTGCGCACGGAGAGCCGGGGCAGCGCGCCGCAGAGGCACATCGCCTGCGGCAAGCCGCAGCCGCGGCAGCGCGGCGTCCCGCGCGCGCGGATGGCGGGAAGATCGGGCGGCTGCAGCGGGAGGAACGTCATCGCGTCCGGGCCGGGCGTTCTCCCACGCGCCGGCCGTCCCGGTCAAACGACTCCGCACATCGAGGCGCTGCTCGACGCCGGCATCGTCGTCAATGATGCCGGCATAGTCATCCAGGACATCGGCTGGTGGTGAGCGCCGACGCGGGGTGGCCGGCCGGCGTCGGAATCGGTCGCCGCCTCCGTCTCAAGGAAGCGAATGCCGCTTCAGCGTGGCCCACCCGATCTCGGGGCTCCCCCAGGTCATGCCGCCGCCCTCCGCGGTGCACAGCGTCACCTCCGCGCCGTTTGCGCAGATTGAGTAGGTCGAGCAACCGTCGCTGTCCGCCGCGCTCGGGGATCCCGTGCACCGGTTCAGCTCGGCCCACCTCTCGAAGGTGCCGGCGGCTCCGAGGAAGGTGATGTTCGCGCCGTTCGGCGCCTGCTGGGCCCCGCCCTCGTAAGGCACCAGCAAGTCCGCGGTACCCCGGAACGAGATCTCGGTCACCGGCCGTGACGGCTGGCAGGGCTGCTCCGACGCCGCCAGAAGGTCGAACGCGCTGGGAGCGACCGCGGCAAAGACGTCCGCGGCGTTGCAGGCCAGGTGGTAGGCCATCCCGCCGCCGTTCGCGACGCCGACGGCATAGACCCGCTTGACGTCGACACACGCCTCCTTCTGGACCTCCTGGACCAGGGCGCGCGCGAACCCCACGTCGTCGACGTCGCGCGACGTCGTGCAACACGGACCGATGTTCCACGCGCCGTCGATGCCCTGCGGCCACGCGACGAGGAACCCCTCGGCCTCGGCGAGCTCGCGGTATCCCGAGGCCTCGGCCTCCTCCGCCGGGGTCCCGCCCAGCGTATGAAAATCGAGCACAAGCGGCATGGGGCTCGCGCCCGTGTGGTTTGCAGGGAGGCGAACGACGTAGCTCCGGGTGGTGTCCCCGACCGTCACCGTGCGGTCGTTGTCGCCGGGCGCAAGGGTGGTGACCGGGCACGCGGTCGCCTCGCCATCGTCAGGCACCCGGCAGAAGCCGCCCTGACAGCGGAACGGCGCGCCGAGGGCCTCGCAATCGGCGTCGCCGCTGCAGGTGAGATCGCAGAACGCAGCGCTCTCGGCCGCGGCGCAGGCCGCCTCGCCAGGCCGCTCCGCCACGGCCACGCACGCGGCGCCGGAGGCGAGCGCCGCGCATTCGCCGGCGACAGAACAGGCGCGCGTGCAGACGCCGCAGATGCAGGCGAGGCCGTCCGCGCAGCTGGCATCGCAGCTCCTGAGAAAGTTGGTCTCGCTCCCGGTCTGAGGGCCGATGTCCCTGCAGGCCGAGCCGAGGAGCGCCCCGCCCGTCACGCCCGCGATGAGGCACGCCGTCACGACCACCCTAGATCGCATCGCCGCCCCCGCTGTCCTGCTGGATCAAGCACTGTCCGATGTACAGAACGACCTGTGTGTACATGTCCGGCCTCTCGTGCGCCGCGTTGAAGGCCTCGACCTGCTCGCGCAGCTCGACCAGCTGGGCGCGCAGGCGCCCAAGCGTCTCGTGGGCCCGCTGCTCGTGCGGATGGCCGGGCCACACATCGAGGGTATACGTGCTCCCCCCGACGCGATCGCCGAGGCCGGGCGCGGAGCGATCCTCGCGCAGCCGGCACAGGATGGTCTTCACCATCGCCTGGAAGTGATCGAAGATCGCCGCCTCCCACCCCACGGGCGAGCCCAGCAGCACATAGAGGCTCCCGGCGCTGTACGTCGCCCCGGCGCCCTCCCCGGTCCGCTCGACACGCGCCGACTCCACGAGGCGCCCCAGGGCGGCGTCGAGCTCCGCGCGCTCGATGTGCGTCCGCTGCAGCAGCTCGTCGCGCGCGAGCGGGCCTTCCCGGTAGATGATCGCCCAGACCAGCTCGTCGACGCCTTCGCCGGAGCGAATCGCGCGCAGCGCGCCCAGCTCGTCGTCGGACACCGCGCGATACACCACCTGAGCCCCCTGCCCCGCCTGGAAGATCAGGCGGCTCTCGCAGAGGTCGAAGAGCACCCCGCGGAGCAGGACGTCGTCCTCGCCGGCGAACGCCCTCAAGATCTCGGCCCGCGGCGTGATCCCCCGGCGGCGGATGTGGTCCAGCACGGCCTCCCAGAGCGAACGGCCCCGCTCGACCGAGCTCTCCGTGATCCGCCGGACGCGGCGTTGATAGGTCCGGAGCCCCATGCCGAACATGTCGGCGCTCACCTTGCGGCTGACGCCTTGCCGCTCGAGCTCGGTGACCAGGTCCTGGAACACCTGGTCTGCGAGCTGGGCCAGAGGGGCACGCCAGCCGCCCGAGGTCGCCAGCTGGGCGATGAGGACGGTGGTCTGACGAACGATGGCATGAATCAGCTCTACCGTCATAAATTGATAAGTATCGACGAGAAGCCTCGTTGCGCGCCACAGAGTAACGCCGCACAGGCCCGCGGGGGGAGTGACAAACCCGACACCCCCCGGGCGTGGGAGGGGCGCGGCCTCATCGAGCCGCTCGACCTCGGGTCTCCCTCAACCCACGCACCGCCAGCACGAGCTCCTCCAGCGTGTCGACGATGCGGTCGGCGCCTGCAGCCTCCAGCTCCGCGCGCGACCCGTAGCCCCAGGTCACCCCGATCGCCACGAGGCCGTGCGCCTTGGCGCCGAGGACATCGTGTTCGCGGTCGCCGATCATGCACGCGTCGGCGGGGGTGAGCGACTCGCGCTCGAGGGCGTGCGCGATGAGCTCGGCCTTGGTCGAGCGCTCGCCGGACAGCTCGGCGCCGTAGACGCGGGGCACGTGCGAGCGAAGGCCGAAGTGGTCGACGATGCGCTCGGCATAGACGGCCGCCTTGCTGGTGACGAGACAGAGGCCGTGGCCCGCCTGGCGGAGCTGCGCGAGCGCCTCTGGCACACCGGGATACACGCTGTTCTCGAACAGGCCGAGCGTGCCGAAGCGCTCGCGGTAGACGCGCACGGCCTCCTCGATACGGACGCTGTCGCGCGTCGCCAGGATCTCGGCGAACACCTCGCGCAGCGGCGGACCGATGAAGCGGCGCACCTCGGCGACGCCGATCGAGCCGTGCCCGAGCACATGGGCCGCGTGCACGAAGCAGGCGGCGATGCCAGGGGCCGGATCCGTCAAGGTGCCGTCGAGATCGAGAAACAACGTGCGCATGGCGGCGCACGTAGGGCACCGAAGGGCGCGACGGCAAGGGTCGCGAACTGGCACAGACGCGAGGTCAGACCGAACGGAACTTTTCGGTGACGCTCCCCTCGGAGGACTGGCACCGTGATGGCTCTCGAGATCAACGAGGGGGATGACAGATCTGTCCAAGGGGGGCGACGGCGATCTCGCCGTCTATTCACGCGGGTCGCAGCGGCAATAGAACAAGGACGGTCGGACGCGAACCGAGAGTCTCTGCAGGTCCTGACCAGCGCCCCCTAACAGAAGGTGACGACGATGAATTGTCCTGTTCTTTCCTCCCGACTGGTGGTCCGTTGCGCTCTTGGGATGGCCGTGCTCAGCCTCGGAGCTTGCGCTTCAGAGGTCGACTCGAACGAGGGTTCGGAGTGGGAGAGCGCAGCGACCGGTGAAACGACGGGCACCAGCGCTTCCACGACCGGAAGCTCGACGAGCGGGGGGACAGGCGCTGGAAGCTCAAGCTCTGCCGGAGCGACAACGGGGACGACCGGCGCGGGAGGAGCCCCGAGCGGCGCTACCAGCGGCGCTTCCGGCACCGGCGAAGGCGGCACCGGCGGCGCAGACGCGAGCGGACCAGCGTCGGTGAGCAGCACGAGCACCGGCGGCGATCCCGGGACGGGCGGCGGGGATGACGGCTTGCCTCCGACAGGCGACAACTCGGTCGCGTACACTGGCTGCTCGATGGCCAACAACATCGGCACTGGTTACAAGCGCGTCGGCGGCAAGATCATGTGGAACGCCGACAATTATCAGACCGGCGCCATGGTGGTCCAGAACTGGACCAACCCGAACAGCTCTTCCTGGCAGCTCTTCGACCGGAAGATGGAGTCGATCGGCGGGAAAGACGTCGTCAAGGCCATCATGGTCCAGATCTGCATCCTGTCGCAGCGGGCGACCGACCAGGAGCTCCGTGACATGGTCAAGGCGGCGCGCCAGCACGTCAACCCGGGCACGCATATCTACATCGTGGGCCAGCCTGTCTACAACGCAGGGCACGATTGCTTCATCGCGGGAGCGGGCGGCGCCGATTGGACGGACATGAAGGCGCAAGAGCTGGCCAAGGACTCGACCATCAACGAGAACATGAGCTACCTCGGGAAGTTCATCCTCGACAACGACGCGGGCGAGGTCAGCGACGGCTGCCACGCCAGCAGCCCGAAGGGCGAGAACGTGCTGGGAGAGCAGGCGAAGGCGTTCTTCGGGGGCTGATCGGAGCACAGGCCGAGCGAGACCGCGCTGCGATGTCGACGGGCGCGCGCGTGTCCGCAAAGATCTGTGTGCAAAGCAGCGGTGAGCCCTGCTCCTCGGAGGGGAGCAGGGACCGACCATCGTGGGTGACCTATGATCTCGCTTGCCCGCCCTTATCACGCCGTCGGCATCGCATTCTTCGGGCTGCTGCTCTCGGCAGGTTGCACCTGCGGAAACGAGGAGAGGATCGCGGCGGACGAGACGCTCGCCGGGGATCGAAGCAGCGGCCACGCGGGCGCCCGAGCTGGAACGGCGCCAAGTTGCGCCGGGCTGCCGGCGACCTGCGGGCCATCGGGGGACGAGGACTGCTGCGAGAGCTTGCCGGTCCCCGGCGGAACGTTCGCTCGAAGCTACGACGGCGTGGACTATCTGGACCGGAGCTACACGGCGACGGTGAGCGACTTCCACCTCGACAAGTACGAGGTCACGGTGGTCGCGTTGCGCCAGAAGCCCTTAGGCCAGCGGATAGCCTCGGGTCTCCGGGTGGATCGTACGTGCTAAGAAATTAGCACACGCTGCTTGCTAATTTCTTAGCACCAGGCTACGGATGGACGTCATGCCGAAGCCGCCATTCACGCGCCGAGAGCGCGAGATCATGGACATTTTGTACCGCCTGCGGCGCGCGACCGCGCACGAGGTGAAGGACAACCTCGCGGATCCGCCGAGCTACTCCGCGGTCCGCGCGCTGCTGCGCCTGCTGGAGGAGCGCGGGCACGTCAAGCACGTGGAGGAAGGGCAACGCTACGTCTACACGCCGGTCACGGCCCCGAGCGAGGCTCGCAGGAGCGCGCTGGCGCAGGTCGTGCGGACGTTCTTTGGAGGCTCGGTCGAGCAAGCGGTCACCGCGCTGGTCGACACGTCGAAGTCCAAGCTATCGCGCGAAGAGCTGGATCGCATCGCCCAGGTGATCGAGCGCGCCAAGAAAGAAGGGGGTTGAGATGAGCCCGATCGAGATGAGCCCGCTGCCGTTCCTCGTCGATGCCGCGCGGGGCGCCGTGCTCCTCGGGCTCGCCCTCGCGGTGATGCCGCTGCTCCGCCGCGCGCCGGCCTCCACGCGCCGCCTCGTGCTGGTGCTCGGGCTCGCGGCCGCGGCGCTGGTGCCGGTCGCCTCGCGGCTCGTTCCGGCGTGGCGGGTGCTGCAGGTGGCCGAGCTTGGCGTCGCGGACGCGGGGAGGCCGTTCGCCGAGCCCATCGGGGATGCCGTTGCCGCGCCCTCCGTCGCGCCTGTTTCCCACGCCGTGGCGCAGGCGCCGTCCACGCCCGTCGCCCCGGCAAAGCAGTCCTTTCCGTGGGGCCCGGTGCTCCTTGCCGTGTGGGCGCTCGGGGCATTTGCGGTGCTCGCTCGCCTGGCCCATGGCCTCGCCAAGGCGCGTGGGATCGCCCGGCGCGCAACCCCGCTCTCGTTTCCCGGGATCACGGCGACCCTCGGCGAAGCGCGCATGAAAGCCCGCGTGTGCGCCAGCTCCGAGATCGATGTGCCGGCGGTGACCGGGGTCTTTTCGGCGGTCGTGCTGGTGCCGCGGGAGGCGATCGAGTGGAGCCAGGCGCGCTGGCGGGCCGTGCTGCTACACGAGCTGGCGCACGTCCAGCAGCGCGATTGTCTTGCCCAGATCGTGGGGCAGCTCGCCTGTGCAATGCACTGGTTCAACCCGCTGGTGTGGCTCGCGGCGCGCAGGCTCCGCATGGAGCGCGAGCTCTCGGCGGACGAGCGGGTCCTGGCGAGCGGGACGCGGCCGACCGAATATGCCGAGCACCTGCTGGCCATCGCGACGAGCGCGGCGCGGCTCCGTGAGGTGCCGGGCGGAGCGCTCGGGATGGCGGAGCCCTCGCAGCTCTTTGCGCGGATCGAGGCCATCGTGCGACCGCGGGCAGGGTCGTTGCGCACGTCGGCGGCGCGGGGCGTTGCAATCACCGCGTCGGCTGCGGCGCTGCTCGGCGTGGTGGCGTGCGTCACCGCCGGCAAGGAAGGACCTGTCGCGGCGGTGGCGGCCAGTCCGTCCGGGAGCCCTGCGCCGGTCGCTTCTGCGCCGGCGGGCTCGTCCGTTCTGACCTCCACCTCCGCCGCTGCTATCGCCGCGCCGGCCTCTCTGGCCCATCTGACCGCGGAGGTCGCCTCCGTGCTGGGCGCCCCGGCCGATCGCCTGGAGCTCACGATCGATCGCGACATCCAAACGATCGTCGATGAAGAGCTGAAGCGGCTGGAGGACGAATGGCACCCTGTCGCCGCCACGGCGATCGTGCTCGATCCAAGGACCGGCGAGGTGCTGGCCATCCATGATCCGAGCACCGCCGCGGCGCCGCGCGTCAGCGGCTCGACCATCAAGTCGCTCACCATCGCGGCCGCTCTCGACGAGGGGGCCATTGCGATGACCGACCGGTTCTTCTGCGACAAGGGAGCGCGGCGCTATGGCAAGGAAATCCTCCGCGACGCGAGCCCGAACGAGTGGCTCGAGGTGCCGCAGATCCTCGCGCTCTCGTCGAACATCGGGGCCTCGCGGATCTTCGACAAGCTGGGCGGCGAGGCGCTCGGGCGCTGGCTCCGGCGCTTTCATTTCGGCGAGGCGATGCGCATCCAGCTCCGCGGCGCGCCGGTCGGCGAGGTCCCTCCGGTCATCGCGGACGGCTCGCTCCGCGGCGGGGCCCTGGCATCGGGCCATGGCGCCGCGATGGCCAGCCCGCTCCAGATGGCCGCTGTCTATGCCGCCATCGCCAATGACGGCGTGTTCAATGCGCCGACGCTCGCCCGGCGCGCGCGGGGCGCGGACGGCAGCGTCCTCTTCGAGCACCACCCGGAGAACGAGCGCGTGCTCCGCCCCGAGACGGCGCGGGCGGTGATGGGCATGCTCGAGCGCGTCGTGAGCGACGAGCAAGCGACGGGCAAAGCGGCGCGTGTTCAAGGGGTGCGGGTCGCCGGGAAGACCGGCACCACGGACGAGAAATCGGCGGCGGGCGAGCCGCGCAATTACGCGAGCTTCATCGGGGTCGCGCCGGCCGAGCAGCCGCGTTTCGTCATCCTCGTCGGCGCGGTGGTCGCCGCGGAGCACGCGACGGGCGGCAAGGTGGCGGGGCCGGTGTTCGCGCGCATCACCGCGCGGGCGCTCGGGCGCTGATGGGAGGGTCCGGGCGCGAGCCCCTTGCCCCGCCCGGATCCACGCCGGCGGCGCCGCACGCGGCGGGCACTGCCGCGTCAACTTTCCCAGGAGCGATGCATATCGCGTTCGGATTCAGCCCCTGTCCTCGCCACGGCACCTCGCGCGCGCGCGCTGGTACTCCGGCCGCGCGGCGATCCGCTCCTGGTAGGTGACGAGCTCGCCGGGCAGCGTCTTGCCGAGGGCGCCGCGATAGATTCCGATCGCGGTGCTCACGGAGATGTCGGCGAGCGTAAGGCCCTCGCCGGCGAGAAAAGGCATGTCGCCGAGCATGTCGGCCGTGAAGCGCAAGGCCTTCTCGACGCTCGCCTCGTGCGCGCGGACCGACCAGTTGCGCTTGTCCGCCTCCGGCGCGCCGAAATGTGCCGTCAGCAGGGCATTGACGGCTGCCCCGAGGGTCGCCTCGCCGAACACGGCCATTTGCAGCACGCGCGCGAGCGCCGGATCGCCCTTGCCGGGCAGGAGGGGCGTGGGCCCGTAGTGCTGCGCCACATAGAGCATCATCGCGACGGACTCGTGGATCGCCACGCCGCCCTCATCCTCGAGGAACGGCACGGTGCCGAGCGGATGCAGCGCGAGGTAGGCTTCGCTCGGCGGAAACGAGACCATCTCGACCTGGTAGGGCAAACCCATCTCTTCGCACTGCCACATCACGCGCAGGCCGCGGGCCCCGCGCGCGAAGTTGTAGACCTTGATCATCGCTGGTCTCCTTGCTCGCGATCCATGGTTCGAGAGGCGGGCTGGCCGCGGCCCGATCTGACCATGAAGGCGGGGAGGCGGGAAGCGGATGGGAAGCTCATCGGTCGAGCGACGCCGGGCTCGCGAGCAGCGCGCGCGCGCGGCGGTCGCGCAGCAATGGGCGACGGGAGACATCCCACGTGCGAAGCTGCGGCAGGCAGGAACAGCCCCATGACGACCTGGATCAGCGGAGTCTGCGAAACGAACGGCGTCACCCTCCACTACCTCCGGACGGGAGGCGCCAAGGTTCCCGTCGTCCTGCTCCATGGATTGATGGGGAGCGGCGCCTGCTGGACTCCCCTGGCGCGGGCGCTCGAAGGGGAGTTCGACGTCGTCATGCCCGACGCCCGAGGGCACGGCGGCTCGAGCGCGCCGCCCCACGGATACCGGTACGACGATCACGCGAGCGACGTCGTGGGCCTCATCCACGACCTTTCGCTCTCTCGTCCGGTCCTGCTCGGCCACTCGATGGGCGGCATGACCGCCGCGGTGGTGGCGAGCCGAGGGGCGGGGGTCGTCCGCGGCCTCATCCTTGTCGACCCGACGTTCTTGAGCCCCGAGCGCCAGCGCGAGGTGCACGCCAGCGACGTCGCCGATCAACACCGCCAGCTCCTCGGCTTGCAGAAGTCGGACCTCGTTGCGAAGGCCCGAGCCCGAGACCCGCGTCGCTCGCTCGAGATCATCGAGCTGCAAGCCGAGGCGAGGCTGAAGACCCGCATGGGCGCGTTCGACGTTCTCACGCCGCCCAACCCCGCGTACCGCGACGTGGTGAGCGCGATTGACGTCCCGAGCCTGCTCGTCATCGGTGACGACAGCCCCGTCGTCACGCTCGAGATGGCAACGGAGCTGCGGGGTCTCAACCCACGCGTACGGTTCGAACAGGTACAGGACGCCGGCCACGGACTTCCATTTCAACAACCCGAGCGCCTGGGAGAGGTGGTCCTGTCGTTCTTGCGTGAGCTGGCGTAGCTGCTGCGGTCACTCCGGCTCGCCCTCGGCGAGCGCGACCGGCTGGGCGTTCTCGGTCAGGATGCCGCGCCCGTGCCACACCATCAGCACCGCATAGAGCGCCGCGAGCACGCGAAAGCCGCTGAACAGGCCGAAGCGCTGGCCGAGCGAGCCGCCCGCCACCGCGCCGATCAGGCCCCCGGCCGGTCCCGAGAGCGAGAACAGGCCGCCCACCCGGCCGCGGCCGAGCTCGGCGGTGAGCGCCGCGAAGCGGTTGACGCTCGTGAGGTGCTGCACGCCCAGCCCGAGCCCGAGCAAGACCGCCCCGATCCACAGCGACGCGACGCCGAGGGGAAAAGCGAGCAGGAGCTCGGTCGCGAGCAGCAGCGAGAAGGCGATCGCGTAGCGGGCAGCGTCGCGCAGCGGCGCCAGGGCGCCCCCGGCGAGGAGCAAGGTCAGCACGAACACGGCGCCCTGGAGGGTCACCAGGCTCGCGGCCTGGGGCACCGAGAGGTGAAACTCGCGGATCCCGATCACCACAACGAACACGGCGAAGTAGGACATCGCCATCTGACCACACAGCTCGATGAGCATGCTCTGGCGCAGCTCGCGGCGAGACAGGATGATCCCGACCTGTCCGCGCAGGCGCTCGAGAAGCGGCGTGGCCGAGCGCCCGCGGCCGGGGGGAGCCCCGGAGAGCACGCGATCGCCGACGAAGACCGTCGCCAGCAGCCCGAGTCCGGTCACCACGAACACGCCGGTGTAGCCGAGCAGGCCGAGGAGCTGCGCGCCGAGCATCGGGCCCACGAAGAACATGCCGAGCGAGTGGGACGCGCGCTGCCAGCCTGCCTTGCGCGGGCCGAGGCGAGGGAGCAGGTGAAGAAACTCGGTCTGGGTCGCGACCATGCGAAACGGGTTGAGCAGCCCGAAGAGGATCACGCCCGCGATGAGCTGCCAGGGCCGATCCATGTGGGTGAAGCCGAGCAGGTACAGCGCCGCGCCCGCGAGGCCGCCGAAGCGGAACAGCGGCCGGCTGCCGTGGCGGTCGATTAAGCCTCCGACAGGCATCGAGAGCAGCAGCATGCCGGTGAACTGCAGGCCGCCGACCAGGCCGATCTGCCAGGGAGAGGCGTGGAGCGAGGCGGCATACAGCGGCAGGACCACCTTGGCCACGCCGTTGCTCGAGCCCGCGAGCAGGCCGAGCGCCATGAAGCCGAGGAGATAACGCTGGGGGAGAGGCGGCGAAGGTGTCATCAGGCGAACCGAGGCGAGCGGCCTGTCGATCGGCGCGTTCGTCCGCCGTGCCGAATCGGGTGGTGCTGCCGCGCCGGCGCCTTGCAAGCCACGCTCCCGAGCCGGAGCAGGGCCATGGCGACCGCCTCGTCGCCGCGCCTCCCGCTGCCTGCTGCTCCAGCAGCACACGCGCAGCACACGCCTGCTGCTGGCGCAGCAAGGGTAACATCCGTCATTAAGGATACGCGTCTTTCAAAACGGACGCTCGAGGGCGGGCTCGGGCTGACGGGCGTCGGCGAGGGCGGCGGCTGGGTCGTCGACAGCGGGGGGGGTTGGCGGCTGGATGCGCAGGGGCGCAGCGCGCCGGCGGCGGGGCGCTCCGCCGCACGAGGGCCTGTTCGTGGACGGCGGCGTGGCGGCCGCTGGGCGCTGACAGCCGGACCCTGGTGTCCGCACCTCGACAGCCCGCGGCCATACGCGCGCTTGTCCCCTTGGCCTCGAGCAGGTGGGTTGGACCGCCGAGGTGACGTCGCCCTCGGCCGGCAGGCTCCCCTCGGCCGCGGGCCTCAGTCGACTATCTGCGGCTGAGGTCCCGGGACGATGCCCGCGAGATCCGGATCTTCTCCCGGCGCCAGGGCGACGCTCGACGGCTTGTCATTGCGGCGCTCGAGGCGGCTCGCCGTCTTCTCGCGCTGCTTCTCGATACGAGCGCGCTCTTTCTGTCGCTTCAACGCGGTCTGTCGTTGCATGATGACTCCATCTCAGGACGCCCCTGGACGGGCGTGGTGGTTGACGCGAGCTCCGCGGTCGTCGGGAGCTCCACCCGGACCGGTTCGGTGCACGAAGCGCATCCGCTCACGGTCCAGGGAGAGACTCGACAACAAGCGTGAATCCTCACCGGAAAGACCCATTGATTCCGGACGTGCGAGCACGCAAGGTCGCCCTCTGCAACGCATTCGGCGATCTGCCTGAATCCGGCGACTGGCTCACCCGCGAGCTCTATCGATAAGCAAAAAAAAAGCGGCGGACCTTCGGGGGTCCGCCGCCCTATGTCGATCGAACGAACGGAGCGATTCAGTAACGATCGCGGCCGCCGCCGCGCCCGCCGCCACCGCCGCCACCGCCGAAGCCGCGCCCGCCGCCGCCGCCGCCGCCGGCCGGGCGCTCCTGCGCCTCGTTCACCTTGAGCGAGCGCCCATCGAGCATCATGCCGTTGAGCTGCGAGATCGCGCTGTTCGCCGCCTGGGCCGAGCCCATCGTGACGAACGCGAACCCGCGCGGCTGGCCGGTCTCGCGGTCGGTCGGCATCGCGACCTCCCGGACCTCACCGCTGCCGGCGAACGCGGCCTCGAGGGACTCGCGCGAAGTGTTGTACGAAAGATTGCCGACGTAAAGACGATTACCCATGACACGTTGCTTTCACGGCTTCTAGACGCGCTCGCGAGCGCTCTTCCGCCTGCCATTCGATGAAGCCGCTACGGATCGAACGGTAAGGTGCCGCGCAGCGAAACCTGCGCAAGCACACGGTGCGTCGTCCAGTCATCCGCGCGAGCAATAGCCTCCCTTATGAAAGGGAGAGAGAAAGCATCGTGTCGAGAGCCAGTGACGTCGTGAGGAAACGGCACTCTACTCCGCTACAACGCGATATGCAAGCGGCACAGCATCTTTTTCGTTCCCCCCCTGCAGCGGCTCGCGGCGAACCTGCGACCCTCAGCGCGGAGGGGCCGCGCAGCGCCGCGCCGGCTCATCAGCGATGAGCCGGCCGCTGTGCCCCAGCGCAACCCGCCGATGATCCCGCCGCGACGCGGCGGGCAGTGCGGCCGGAGACCGTGCGAGGCGGCTGTCCGCGAACAAGCTAGCGAGCTCTACGCGCGACCTCGACGAGCCCATCCGTCTGTCGCAGCTCCCCTTCCCCGGCGCCCCGTCGCGCGCGTCTGCTGCTGGCGCAGCAGGGGAGCATCCGGTACTGCGGATACACGTCGTCCGGAGCGGACGTTCGCGCAGCCTGTCGAGCAGCCGGCAGTTCATCCAGTCGGCCTGGGCGTTGGGTGGCCGCCGCCGCGGCTGGCGCTCACGAAGCTCATGAGATAGCCGCCAGCGCGGCGGGGCGGCCAGGGCGGAGACGTCAGCCCGGCCTGACCCGCTTGGCCGCGGGCCGGCTCGTGCAGCGGGCGATCCACGCGTTCACGTTCGCGAAAGGCGAGAGGTCCACGCCGAAGCGGGCCAGGAACGGCAGCGCGGTCACGAGCGACACGTCGGCGATCGAGAACTGGTTGCCCACGAGGTACTCCTTGCCCTCGAGCGCGCGGTCGAGGATCTCGATCCCGTTCGCGAGGTCCTGCTTCGCGCCCTCGGCTACCTTGGGGTTGCGCTCGTCGGCGGGGAAGCGCTCCAGGGTGTTGCGCAGGAGCCGCGTCGTCGCCTCGAACAGCGTGACGTTGCCCCAGGCCATCCACTTGAACGCCTCGGCGCGATCGGCGCTGAGCGGCGGGAAGAGGCCCTTGTCCACGCCGAAGCGCTCGCCGAGGTAGAGCAGGATCGCGAGCCCCTCGAAGATCGGCTTCCCCTCCGCGACCAGCAGCGGGACCTTGCCGTTCGGGTTGAGCGCGAGGTACTCGGGCTTGCGCTGATCTCCCGCCGCGAGGTCGAGCTTGACCTTCTCGTAGGGGACGCCGAGCTCCTCGAGCGCCCAGTGCACCCGGTCTGCGCTCGTCATGGGGGCGTAATAGAATGTGAGGTCGGACATGCGGCGAGCAGAGCCCCGCCGCGCGCGAGCCGCAAGGGGGCTTCGTTCGTCGCGCTCGATCGCGCGCTCCTCCCGCACATGATCGCGCGAGGCGCGGAGGTCGTCCTCCACGTTTCGTCCATCCAGCGCCGGCTCCCTCTCCACGACGCGACGATCGCGTACGCGTCGGCGAAAGCTGCGTTGTCCACGTACAGCAAGGCGCTCTCCAAGGAGCTGGGACCGAAGGGCGTCCGCGTGAACTCGATCGCCCCGGGATGGATCCGCACGACGGCAGCCGACGCCCTGGTGAAGCGCCTTGCCGACGGCGCCGGTACGGATGAGGACACGGCCCGGCAAAGCATCATGAACGCGCTCGGTGGTATCCCCATCGGGCGTCCCGCATGGCCCGAAGAGGTCGCGGAGCTCGTCGCATTCCTTGCCTCCGACAGGGCGGCGTCCATCCATGGGAGCGAGTACCTGATCGACGGGGGCACTGTGCCCACCGTTTGACGGCAAACACCGGACCCACTCGGCACGATGCCCGCACTCCACTCCATCCAGGCATGCGGCGCCAGGCATCTCGCCGGCCGTCATTGCGCGGAGCCTGCCCGGTGTTGTGACCAGAGACTTCCGCGATGGCCCTCCACCAGGCCGGACCAGATGGGGCGGGGGCGCCATCCGCCAGCCTGAGCCGCCGCTGCCGGAGGCTTGCGGAGCAGTGGGCCGGCGCGATGCGCTGAGGCTGGCGGCTGGATGCGCAGGGGCGCAGCGCCGGCGGGGCGCAGTGTGCTTCTCCTGCGCGGGCCGAAGGCGGCTGGTCGTGGTACAGCCCATCCCCGACGTGAACGGCGCGAGCGATCGCCCGTCTGCGTCACACGATGCACCTGGACCGCCGGCGTCCGCGCTCGATCGCGGGCGGCTCGGCTCGAAGGAGTGACGAATGCAGATCGGAATCATCGGCGCCGGCTCGATCGGCGGGTCGCTGGCGAAGCTGTTGGGGAAGCTCGGTCACCAGGTCGTGATCGCGAACTCGCGCGGGCCGGACACGCTCCGCGAGCTTGCCGCCGAGAGCGGGGCCACCCCCGTCACGGCCGCGGAGGCCGCGCGCGGCGGCGAGATCGTGGTCGTTACGATCCCCCAGCGCGCGGTCGTGGACCTGCCGAAGGATCTCTTCGCCGGCGTGCCCGCCGACGTGGTCGTGATCGACACCAACAACTACTACCCGGTCCGCGACGGCAGCATCCCGGCCATCGAGGCGGGGCAGGTCGAGAGCGCGTGGGTCGCCGAGCAGATCGGGCGGCCGGTGGTCAAGGCGTTCAACAACATCTACTTCGAGAGCCTGCTCGCGAAGGGCAAGCCGAAGGGCACGCCGGGGCGCGTCGCGCTCCCGATCGCGGGGGATCCGCCGGAAGCGCGGGCGAAGGTCATGCGCCTCGTCGACGAGCTCGGCTTCGATGCGGTCGACGCGGGCGGCCTCGAGGACTCGTGGCGCCAGCAGCCGGGGACCCCCGGCTACATCCACGACCTCGACGCGCCTCGGCTGAAGGAGGCGCTCGCCGCGGCCGAGCGGAGCCGCATCCCCGAGTACCGCAAGGCCTCGGACGACTGGCTGCGATCGCTCATCGCGTCACAGAGCCCGAGCTGATCCGAGCGCAAGCGGAACCGTCGGCCGCAGCGGCTGCCTCGAGGACACAGGTTCCTCAGATTGATCCAAGCGTCGCTGATGCGGCGGATCTTCCCGAGCCTGCCTTCACCGGCTGGGCTTCAGCGCAATAGCGATGACAGTGCTGTTCGCTGCAACCATTCCGACCGCTTGATTTTAGAGGAGACGCAGCATGGACCGATTCACCGGCGGCTGCCTGTGCGGCGACGTGCGAATCGTGGCGACGGGACTCCCCTACCGGGTCGGCCTTTGTCACTGCCTCGACTGCCGCAAGCATCATGGAGCCCTTTTTCACGCTTCTGCGGTGTTCCCTCAGGATGCGGTGACGATCGATGGCGAAACCCGCGACTACGCCGGGCGGTTCTTCTGTCCCCGCTGCGGCTCGTCTATTTTTGCGCGCAGCGCAGACGAAATCGAAGTGAACCTAGGATCCCTGGATGCCCCAGATCAGCTGATGCCTACCTACGAAAGCTGGATCGTTCGTCGCGAGTCCTGGTTGCCGCCGTTTCCACTCACGAGACGATACGACCGCGATCGTGACGCCACGGGTCGCTTTGAAGAGTAGGTCGCACGAACGGTGGGGTGTTCCGGCGGGGTGCCCTCCCTCGCCCCGCGCTCGCTCCCGGCCGACGTCCGAGCTCCTTGCCAGATCCAGCGGAGCCGACCTCCCACCCAGGCACGTCTCACGGACCCGGCCGTGGGCGTCGAGCGCCGCGATCCAGAGCTCCTCGTGCACGAGGGACGCGAGAGATGCCAACGGCATCCGTGCTCAGGTCCGTCTCCGTTCGTCGAGCGTCGCGCGGAGCACCTGGAGCATGAGCTGGTCCTTGGGTCGGGTGAGCTTCTCCTTGATCGCGATGAGCCGTTCGAGCGTGATGACACGTATCGAGATCCCACCGAGATCCAGCTCCTCGCTGTCGGCCAAGAGTTCGCCGTACGATGTCCCTTCCTCGATTGTGCCCAGAAGGTCCAGCGTTCCCATGTTGGTCGCCAGCAGCTGGTGCTCACTGGAGGCCAGATGAGAGGCGGTTGGTGAAAGCCTCCTCTGGAGATCTATCCGGTAGACGGCATCGAGCTCACGCAGCGCACCGAGCAGCCGTTCGATATTGTCCGGCGTGCGAGCGTGTACGACGTCCAGATCGAACGTGTTGACGGGGGCTCCCTGGATCACGGCGGCGACGCCGCCGACGACAATGAAGTCGACTCCATGCCGGGCGAGCACCCCGAGGAGTTCAGCGATCTTCGTCGGAGCGGGCATGCGGTTCTCGCGCGCGCCTGCTCTCACGGGCGAGCGTGACGAAGTCGATGTGGGCCTGGAGGGTGGCGAGCCGATCCTCTGGCGTGAGGCTCAACATCCAGCGGATGAGCGTGAGGTCGACGCCGTCCTCGTTGTAGACCGGAGGTGCCGCTTCAGGATCGACCATCTTGGGTGGAGCGTATCACGCACGGATACGACGGACGAGCCCCCGCATCGCGGCGCGCTGTGCCGCACTCCAGCCAGGCATGCGACGCCAGGCGTCTCGCTGAGTACCGCGCCACGCGGGCGGCGTCGGTGAGGAGCGCGCCCCGGCGCGCGCGGGCGGCGTGGTAGCGGCGGCCGAGCTCGAAGGCGGCGGCGAGCCGGGTCGCGTCGAACAGCGCGATCTGGATGCGCTCGGCGAGCGCCGCGGGCGAGAGGCGGCCGAGCGAGGGGAGAGCGGCCGTGCCGAGGAGGCGCGGGCCGACGCCGGGGGTGACCCGACCCAGGTTGCGGTAGCCGGCTTGCGGTAGCCGGCGTCGCTTCGTTCTCGCGGGCCGACGTCGGTCAGCATCAGGGGGATCGGCGCGAACGGATCGCAGCGATCTCACCGAGATCGAGCAGATCTTTGGCACGACCGGCCGCGCGCTTGGCGCGTTCCAGGGCGTCCAGCCCCAGGATTCGAACCGCGGAGCCGTAGAGCTGGATTTCCTCCGACCCTTTCACAACGTCGTCGAAGCTACCCACTCCGGGCACCTCGCCCAGCAAGTCTATGGCGCCAATATCCGTGCTCAGCGTGAAGTTGAGCCCGCTCCATAACGTCTGGTCATCCCAGAAGAAGGGCAACTCGGGAGGAAACCCGCGAAGCGTCGGATGGAACGGAGCCAGGGCGCGTGCGAGGCGCCGCAAGTTCTCGCGATCGCGCGAGTAGCACATAGCGATGTCGTTCGTCGTGCGGCTCGATCCTTGAATTACCAGCGGGAGCCCGCCGATGATCACGAAATCGACACGCTCACCGACGAGCGCTTCAACGACGCGCCGAAAGTCGGTGACCCTGGGCTGCCTTCGCTTCCTCGATGAACTCCAGTGCCTTCCGCATCCGCTCGACTCTCTCGGTGGGAGTCAAGCGCAGGTTCTCGGCGATGAGCGATGCATCAACGCCGGAGGGGACTCTTTCGAGTATCCGCTGATCCCAGCTCTTCTCGGCGTCGGAGGGCGAAGCGACCGCGTGCCCGCGCCATCGCAGGAGCGCCGCAGCGTGCGCTTTGCGGAGCATGAACAGGTCGCTCTCGTGGCGAAGACGCTCGATCTCGATACGCTCCCCCGGCGTGAGGAGCCCCTTGGCGTTCCGGTCGAGCAGCTCGTCGTGGCGCGCGAGCTCTGCCTCGGACCTGTGGCTCTTTGCGATTTGCCAGAGTGCCTGGTCGTCCATCTTGTCGAGGCAGGCGAGGTCGACCTGGAACTCCGGGGGCGCGTCGTCCCAGGCGGGAGGGCTGCCGAGGCTCAGCGCCCGCAGCATCACGGCTTCGAGCGGCTGTCGGGTCGCGAGCGCAGTCCCCCTCAGCCGCTGGTAGAGCGCCTCGGGGAGAGCGAGGGTGACGGTGGCGGTCGACATCGAGCAGGGGTGGACGCGGGAGGCAAGCCCGCTTCGCCGTCGAGCCTAGCACGAGGAGCACCCCCGCTGCTCCCCGGCCAGCCAGAGCTCGTCGTGGGCCAGGGAGGCGAGCCTCGGGCCGAAGTGACGCGCCACGCGGGCGGCGTCGGTGAGGACCAAGGCGTCTCGCCGGCCGTCATCGCACGGGTCCGACCTGAGTGCGCTCGGCGAGCGCCGCGGGCGAGAGGCGACCGAGCGACGGCAGCGCGGCCTCGGTCACGGCCGGCAGCTCGGCCGCCGCCCTCGGCGGGGGCGGCAACGAGGAAGCGGCCCGCCGGGCTCATCCGGGCTACCTCCAGAGCGAGTGAGGAAGCGGATGACGAGGAGGCGCGCGAGGCGGCGGCGGGGGACGACCGTGGGGCGCGGGAGCGAGAAGGGGCGGCCATCAAGTGTCAGGTCGATGACTGACCGGGCCGTTGCGGGGCCACTTCCTCGGCTCGGAGGATAGGCCACGAGGGCCTGTTCACGCGGTCGTCCGCGATGGATCCCCCGTGCGCCTGTGCTGGTCTCCTTGACAAGACAGAGGAGCCGTCGGATACGCTATCTTTTCACGATGCATGGAGGCGGCACGACACGGCGGTGGCGGAGGTCAAAGCGCTCCACGCGGTGGCGGCGGCCAGCGGCCCTGAGGACTGATGACGCCGCGAGAGCCGTGGTTGACGATGTGGGTACAGACCGTCGTGAACCGTACATCCTTGCGGCCGAACACTCTCTGAATCGCCCGGATATCGGTTCCCGCCTGGAGCAGATCTGTCGCAATGCTGAGGCGGAGCGTGTGGCATGCCTCGCGCCTGGCGAACCCCTCCGCGCGTCCGGCAGGAACTGGGACGCAGATCGTGAATAGTCGCACCTTGTAGTCTCGAGAAGGGTCATGGAAGAACGTACCAAGTCCCGAGGACGGAAGGCGCGCGACGCGGAGCGCTCACTGGACTCGACCACCTCGGAGGGGGCTGCGCCTGCTCCGACGAAGAAGCAAACCGGCCAGGTCGAGACCGTTGGCGAATTGCTCCATTGGTCGTACGCCTGTCTCGCGGCCGCGTGCGCCGCTGCGGAGGCAGGGCTCGCGCGCTACGACACTCGCTGCTGGATGATCCGCGCTAGGCTGTTCAAGGGGCTTCGCGCGGGCACCATGAAGGTCGGTTCGCTCTTCGCCGATGTTCGCGACATGCCGAGTGATCGATGCGTCTACTGCGGCGCCACGCCGCCGCCAAAGCTCCATGGTGACCATCTGATCCCCAGGCATCGAGGTGGTCCCGAATCGGGCGACAATCTGGTCTGGGCGTGCCGCTCCTGCAACAGCAGCAAGAATGCACGAGACCTGCTCGAGTGGTACGCGTCCAAGGAGAAGTTTCCTCCATTGCTCCTGTTGCGCCGATACCTGAAGCTCGCGATGGCGGAGGCGGAGGCACGTCAAATCATGGGCGCGAAGCTCGTGGAAAGGCCATCGGTGACGTTTTCGATTGAGCACGTCCCCGTAAAATATCCTCAGCCCAGCAAATTCGGGCCGCCCATCGGGACCGGCGTGATGTGATCGCAGGTCAGGGGAATCCCGCTATTGGCCTCGCTTGTCATGCAGTGTTGACAGCAGCGCCGGTCGGCCTCCTCGATATGAGAACGGAGCAGCTCGGAGGCTGGCGTGGCGGCCGCTGGGCGTGACAATGACGTGGGCCGTGAGCGTGACGTGCAGCTCCGCCGAGAGGTGGCGCAGCTCCAGGGTCATCGCTTCGTCCTCGCCGGTCGGCGTCGGGTCGCCGCTGGGGTGGTTCTATCGGCCAGCATGACGTCGAGGGCGGCCATGCCGCCGAGCACCCGCGAGGTGGCCGAGATGCTGGGCGTGATGATCTCGCCGCTTCAGCCTGAGCAGATAGCGTGGCTGTGCAAGGAGTTGCCCGTTAATGCGGATATTCTGGACGACGTCGCGGCGCTGCTCGCCGAGGACGCGGCCGCGCTCGCTCCGCCTGTTCAAGGCATCTGCAACCGATCCTCGACTTCCTTCCTGGCTGCGGGGATGGCATCCTGCCGGGCATGACCGTCGGGGCCGACCGTCGCCGCCACCGTGCCCTCCCGGTAACCGATCGGCTTCGCGTGATCGAGCTGGTCGCGCACGAGGCCGCCAGCGACGTCCCTGCTGCAGATCATCCAGATCGAGGTGAGGGCGTCACCTTGACCGAACGGCATGGCCTGCTGCTCGTCGACGCTGACGCCGCCATGCCGGCCGAAGTATTCGACCATCGCCCCGATCGCGATGCACGAGCGGACCGGATCCAGGGAGACTCGTGAAGGTCGCCTTCGATACGAGCGTGCTCGTCGCCGGGCTGCACCGGGCGCATCCGCTCCACGGTCGCGCCGTCGTCTGGATCGACGCGGTGGCCGAGGGACGGGTGAGCGGCCTGGCCACCTGACACGCCCTCGCGGAGCTCTGGTCCGTGCTCACCCGCCTGCCGAAGCCGGCGCGAGCGAGCCCGGAGCAGGCGTTGCAAGTCGTCCGTCGGGTCCGGAGTGTGTACGACGTTCGCCCAGTGGATCCGGCCGTGTACGACGAGGCGATGCAGCGGTGTACCGATCGCCTGCTCTCTTCCGGCGTCCTCTTCGATGCCCTGCACCTCGCGGCTGCCGAGCATGCCGGCGCGGATGCGCTCGTGACGTTCAACGGCTCGGACTTCCTCCGGCTTACCGCTCCGAGCTCGCCGCGCATCGTGATCCCTCCAGATCCACCCGAAGTCGCTCTTTGACCCCTGACAGGGCTTCGTCCGGCGTGAGCTCTGTCCGCGCGACCACGCCTTTCTTGCCGGACGATCCCTTCGACCCGCGCGTGGACGCGCCGCTCGTCGTGAGAGGCGACGGTCCCCGGCCACGAGGCGGAGTGACCCGACCGAGGTTGGGAGAACCAAGGCACCGCCTTCGGCTCCGCCCGCTCCAGCTGATTGTGCGGCTGCCGGAGGCTACGGAGATGCGGGCGGGGGTGGTGCGCTGGAGGTGGCGGGCTGGATGCGCAGGGGCGCTGCGCGCCCCGAGGGCCTACTCGTGGACGGCGGCGTAGCGGCCGCTGGGCGTGACGATGACGTGGGCGGTGAGCGGGACGTGCAGTTCCGCGGAGAGGTGGCGCAGCTCCAGGGTCATCGCTTCGTCCTCGCGGGTCGGCGTCGGGTCGCCGCTCGGGTGGTTATGGGCCAGGACGAAGCTGTGAGCGGCCATCTCCAGCGCCGTGCGCAGGACGGTTGAGCGGCCGACGTGGAGGGCGTCGTCGGAACCGCGGGCGAGCAGGCGCGTCTCGCGGACGCGGCCGTGGCTGTCGAGCGCCGCGATCCAGAGCTCCTCGTGGACCAGGGACGCCAGCCTCGGGCCGAAGTACCGCGCCACGCGGGCGGCGTCGGTGAGGAGCGCGCCCCGGCGCGCGCGGGCGGCATGGTAGCGGCGGCCGAGCTCGAAGGCGGCGGCGAGCCGGGTCGCGTCGAAGAGGGCGATCTGGGTGCGCTCGGCGAGCGCCGCTGGCGAGAGGCGGCCGAGGGAGGGAAGAGCGGCCGTGCCGAGGATGCGCGAACCGACGCCGGGCAGACCGAGCACCATCTCGAGGAGGGCGGCCTCGGTCGCGGTCGGCAGCTCGGCCGCCGTCTCGGCGGGGGCGTCCACGGGGGCGCGGCTCATCGGGCTCATCGGGGCCACCCCCGAGAGCGGGTGAGGGCGCGGGCGAAGAGGCGGCGCGCGAGGCGGAGGCGGGTAACGACCGTGGGGCGCGGGAGCGAGAGGGAGGCGGCGATCTCGAGCGAGGACAGACCGGTGGCGGCGAGCGACAGGATCTCGCGCAGCTCGGGGCGGAGACGGTGGAAGGCGCGGAGGAGGCCGCGGGCGACGAGGCGGGCCTCGGGAGAGGGGGCGGCGAAGGCGGAAAGGCGGTCAGGGTCGGCCGCGGCGAGCTCGTAGCGGCGGTGCGCCTTGTCGCGGTAGTGCGAGGCCTGCCGCGAGGCGATGCCGGCGAGCCAGGGGCGGAGGGCGTCGGCGGGAGGAAGCGCGGGGGGCGGGCGGAAGCGGCCGGCGCGCATGCTGCGCCAGGCGCCGAGGAGGGTGTCCTGGGTGAGGTCGTCGAGATCGGCGGGGAGAACGCCGCGGGCGCGGAGGGCGCGACCGGCCGCGCAAGCATTCCGCCGGGACCTGACAGCCATTCCCGGTGCCCGCACCTCGACAGCCCGCAGCCAACCGCGAGCTTCTCCACTTGGCGCATCGCCGGCGCGTGCTTTGCTGCGGCTTCGGACGCCGTCCCGCGTGGTGGAGAACTCGGCAAGCTGCGGCAACCTGAACAGCCCTGCCGCTGTTCTGCCGTGCCATTGCAGGGCCACTTCTTCGCTTTCGGAGGGGTAGGGCATCGAGGGCCCGCTCGCGCCTTCGTCCGGTGTAGAGCCTGCACGGTCCTGCGCTGGTCTCCTTGACAAGGTGGGGCAGCCCTCGGATACGCTATCTTTCCACGATGCGTGGGGGCGGCACGAGGGGGTGGGTCCGGAGGTCGAGGCGCTCCACGCGGAAGCGGCGGTCAGCGGTCGAGAGGGCTGATCACGCCGAGAGGGCCACGGTCGACGATGTGGGTGTAGATCATCGTGGTCCGCACATCCTTGTGGCCGAGCAATGTCTGAATCGTCCGGATGTCGATGCCCGCCTCGAGCAGGTGGGTCGCGAAGCTGTGGCGGAGGGGTTGGCATGTCGCGCGCTTGGTGAGCCCCGTCGCGCGGCCGGCATCGTGCACGGCCCTTTGCACCGCCGATTCGTGCAGGCGGTAGAGGACCTGTCGACCAGTCGCTGGATCGGTGCAAGGGCGAGAGGCGGGGAAGAGGTACTGCCGGGCGAGGCTCGTGGCTGCTCCTGGCATCTTCGCTCGCAGAGCGTGGGGCAGGTCGACCTCGCCGCGGCCAGCCGCGAGTTCCTTCTTGTGCCGTTGCGCCACGGCGTCGAGCTGGGCCTGCAGCTCGTCGCGCGCCCGAGCGGGGAGCAAGGCCGGCCGGTCGTGCTGTCCTTTTCCGCGGCGCACCATGATTTGCCGTCGATCGAGGTCGACGCCTTTGACGCGAATCGAAAGCGCTTCGAGGAGGCGGAGGCCGCTTCCGTAGAGGAGCTCGCCGATGAGTCGAAAAGGTCGGATCAGGTGCTCGAGCAAGGTGAGAGCGTCCTGTCGCGAGAGGACCGTGGGGAGGTGCTCCGGCCGGCGGGCACGTTCGAGCGCTTCGAGCCGGGGTATCTGCAGGTCGAGGACCCATTTGTAAAGGAAGAGGAGCGCGCACAGCGCTTGGTTCTGCGTGGACGCCGCGCTGCGGCGCGCGATCGCAAGATCGTTGAGGAAGGCGGTGACCTCTTCCGCACCCATCTGCCGTGGGTGCTTGCCGTGATGGAAACGGATAAATTGCCGGATCCAGTGGACATACGCCTCTTCGGTACGCGGAGAGTAATGCAGGCGTCGGATGATGGCGCGTACGGCTTCGATGAGGGTCATGGGATGGTTCCGAGTGGTTGGGACGGGTTCGTCGGACCCGCATTGACCCTTATCGGCGCAGGGCGGGCGCGAGTTGCGGCGGCCGGAGGATATTTCGGCCGCACTTCAGTCGCCCGAGGCAATCAACCACAGGCACGCATCTTGCCCGCGGTACGCCGTCGCCGTCCGAAGCCCATCAGCGGATGATACGTAGTT
This sequence comes from Sorangium sp. KYC3313, assembly GCF_052075895.1. Taxonomy (NCBI): domain Bacteria; kingdom Pseudomonadati; phylum Myxococcota; order Polyangiales; family Polyangiaceae; genus Sorangium; species Sorangium sp. KYC3313. The sequence continues at coordinate 2,835,658 of NZ_CP197255.1, read as the reverse complement.
ATGCAGCGGCGGCCTATCTCCGGAGATGCGCAGATAGCCCGCGAAAGATCGCGACCTATCCGCGGGAATCCGAAGATATGCTACGGGGTGCTGCGACTAATCTGCGAGAATTCGGGGATAGGCGCCACGGCCTGCAGCCTACATACGAAAACGCGAAGATATTGCGCGTGGCACAGTTGATTGCGACGTTGGGCGGGCGGCCGGTGTGGCTAACAGAAGAGTGCCGAAGCCTAAGCAAGCTAAGCTAAGGAGTAAAACCGCAATGTTCAGCAGCGTCGAGATCGGCAACCGCATTCGAGCCGTGCGCCAGGACGTTGGCGTTTCGCGTCTCACTCTGGCGGAAGCTCTCGGCGTGGAGTTGACCGTCGTCGACAAGCTTGAAGAGGGCACCCTCTCGCCGTTGCCGGGCGACTACATTCTTATTGCGGCTCGCGCGCTTAGAGCACCTAACAAAAGCCCGTTCACCCCGCTTGCTTGAAGGAAGCTGATGGTGCGGCAGAATACAGCGTGGGCAAGCTGTTGGTGCCGGACGAACTCTGGGAACGAATCGTACCTCTATTGCCGAAAACGGAGCCGAAGCCGCAGGGGGGCCGGCCGCGTACGCCCGATCGGATCGCGCTGACCGGTATCTTGTTCGTGCTCAAGACCGGGATCCCTTGGGAGTATCTCCCGCAAGAGCTCGGCTGCAGCGGCATGACGTGCTGGCGCAGGTTGCGCGACTGGCAGCAGGCTGGCGTCTGGGATCGGCTCCACGAGGTCTTGCTTGATGAGCTCGGCGAAGCCGATAGGATCAACTGGGAGCGTGCTGCGCTGGATGCCTCGCTGGTTCCGGCAAAAAGGGGGGTGAAAAAACTGGCCCGAACCCCACGGATCGCGGCCGGCCGGGCTCGAAATATCACCTTCTGGTCGATCAGAATGGTATCCCGCTCGCCGTTGAGATGACGCCGGCGAACGTCCATGACTCGAGGATGTTCACTCCTATGGTGGACGCGGTGCCGCCGATCGCGCGTCCTTGCGGCCGACCGCGGCGCCGCCCCAAGAAACTGCATGCCGATAAGGCCTACGACGACCCGGCCCTGCGGTTGGCTTGTCATCTGCGCCACATAGTGCCCCGCATCGCTCGCAAGGGCATCGAGTCGTCGGAGAAACTCGGCCGTTACCGCTGGGTCGTCGAACGGACGATCGCTTGGCTCCGGCGCTTCCGGCGCTTGACCGTGCGGTATGAGCGCCGTGCCGACATTCACCGAGCGTTCCTCCTGCTCGCCGTATGCCTGATCTGCCTCAACTATATCCCGACGGGCTTTTGTTAGGCGCTCTTAATAGGGTACGCGTTCTGCGGACCACATCCTGTCTTCGAGCCTCTGCGCCGCTTAGAAACCCGCGCCGGAGGTACCGATGGACGAGAGCACACGCACCTGGCGCGACCGCGTGGCGCGCTGGCACAAGAGCGGGCACTCCGCCCGCGTGTTCGCGGAGCAGGAGGGGGTCAACGCCGGCACACTGTACTCCTGGAGCCGCCGACTGGGCATGAAGCGGAGCGAGCACCGGCAGCGCTCGGAGAAGGCGACGCTTCCGGCGCTGCTGCCCGTGGTGGTCGCCCCGCCTGCAGCCACGACGCCCTCTTCGGGCGCGGCGCTGGAGATCGTCTTGCCGGACGGGGCGGTCGTCCGCGTCCCGCCGTCGTTCGACGAGGTTACGCTGGCGCGCGTTGTTCGTGCGCTCGGGGGGGCACGATGATCCCTGGCCGCGTCTCGATCTACGTTGCCACCGAGCCGCTCGATCTACGGCGCTCGTTCGATGGTCTCGCTGCCGTCGTGCGCGAGGTGCTGCGACAAGACCCGCTCTCCGGAGCGCTGTTTCTCTTTTTCAACCGGGCGGCCGATCGCTGCAAGGCCCTTTGGTGGGACCGCAGCGGATACTGTCTACTTTACAAAAGGCTCGAGCGTGGGGCATTTCGAGCCCCACGTGCCGTCACTCCGGGAGCCACGAGCGTCCTTATTGACGCCGCCGAGCTCGCGAAGATCCTGGAAGGCATCGCCCTGTCGCCCTCGAAGTTGCGGCGAGCGGTTCCGTTCGCCGAGACCGCACCGCCGCAGGTCCCCTGATCTCGCCTGACAGCCTCGCACGCTCCTGGGTAGCCCCCACGGTTGCATTGCCTCGAGCGACATAAATTTTCCTCCACAAGCCCCTTCAAAAAGCAAGAGCTCACGAGTACTTACCGCTCCGTGAGCAAGCCGGTCGAAGAGCAGATTCGCGAGCTCAAGGACAAGCTCGCGCGCGCTGCCCACGAGCGGGACGAGTACCGCAAGCTCTACGAGCTCGCCAGCATCGAGCTGGAGCGGCTTCGCCGGCACATCTTCGGCCAGAAGGCCGAGCACGTCGACCCCGGGCAGATGCAGCTCGCCTTCGATGCGATCGTGCAGATGCTCGCGGGCACCGGGGCGCAGCCGGATGCGGGCGCGACCGGCTCACCCGACGGTCGCGATGGCGCGGCGCCGAACGGCTCCTCCGGAGGCGGGGACAAGGGGCGCCAGGCTCGCCCGCACGGGCGGCAACGGCTGCCCGAGCATCTGCCGGTCGAGCGGATCGAGCTGTTGCCGCCGGAGGCGCAGGACGAGCGCGCGACCGCGCTTGTCCGCATCGGCGAGGAGGTGTCGGAGACGCTGGAGTGGCGGCCCGCGAGCTTCGTGCGACTGCAGATCGTGAGGCCGAAGTTCGCGGTCAAAGGTGAGCCCGAGCAAGGCATCACGATCGCCGACGTCCCCGACAGCCCTGTCCCGCGCAGCCTCGCCGGTCCGGGGTTGCTCGCGCACGTGCTGGTCAGCAAGTACGCCGACCACTTGCCGCTCCACCGGCAGGAGAAGATGTTCGAGCGCTGGGGCCTTCACCTCTCGCGCTCGACGCTGTGCGGCTGGGTCGAGTCGTGCGCCGACAAGCTCGCGATCCTCGTCGGGGCGATGGCCAAGGACGCCCTGAACGCGCACTGCATCGCCATCGACGCCACCGGCGTGCTCGTGCAAGCAAAGGAGAAGTGCCGGCGGGGCCACTTCTGGGTCCTGGTGGCGGACCGCGAGCACGTCCTGTTCCGTTTCACGCCGCATCACAACCAGGATGGCCCGAAGGAGTTCCTCCGCGGCTACAAGGGCTATGTCCAGGCCGACGCCTCGAACGTCTACGAGCAGCTCTTCCGCACCGAGGGGGTGACCGAGGTCGGTTGCTGGGCCCATTGCCGGCGAAAGTTCTTCGAGGCGATGACCTCCGACCGGGACCGCGCGACGGTAGCCATCGGCTTCATTCGCAAGCTCTACGCGATCGACAAGGCGACCAAGGAGCTGGCTCCGAACCGTCGAACCGAGCAGCGCCGGACGGATGCCGAGCCCGTGCTCGTGGCCTTCCGCGCGTGGCTTGAGACAGAGGACCTGCTCGTCCTGCCGAGGAGCCCCATCGCAGGCGCCATCGGCTACGCGCTCAACCAATGGACCGCACTCACTCGCTTCCTCGAGGATGGCCGGCTCCGCCTCGACAACAACCGGAGCGAGCTTGAGCTCCGCCGTGAAGCCGTGGGCCGTAAGAACTGGCTCTTCGTGGGCAGCAAGGACGGCGCCGAGTGGAACGCCACCATCGTGTCGCTCATCGCCTCCTGCGCGCTGCACGGCATCGAGCCCTGGGCCTACTTGCGCGACGTGCTGATCCTGCTGCCCACCTGGCCTCCCGAGCGGGTCATCGAGCTCGCTCCCAAGTCCTGGAAGCAGACCCTCGAGAACGCCGACGCTCGGCAGCGGCTCGCGGCCAGTCCGTGGCCCCGGGCGCCGGACGCGACGCCCAGCTGATCGATCGTCGGCATCGCCGGCCGCTGCCGCGGGCACGGACGCATGCTTTCCGGCTGTCGGGCGCGCAGCTCGCCGGATTGGACGTGCTGGCGCGACCTCGTCGACGCTCCCCCTGTCGGCGCGTGGTGTTCGGCGCCTTGTCGACAACGCCGGCTCCGTAGGCGCCTCGGCCGCCTTCGGCTTCGACCTGCGCCTGCGAACGACGCTGGCCGCGGCGCTGGGGGCCATCGCGCCTTCCGCCGCTCGCTGCCGGTCTCCGCCACTCTGCTCCGTAGGCCGCTCTCGCCCTCGCATCGCGCCGCGAATCTACGGCGACTGCGCGGACCGCGCGAGGATGGGGTCTACAGAACGCATACTTAATAGGGATTTCCGCTACTTCATCTCCACTGAGCTGGATGCGGACGAAGAACAAACCCGTCGCGTGTACCGTGCACTCTCGGATCCGAAGCCCGCCGATCTTTATGCCATTGGACGGTTCATGGCAATGTGCCTCGCCGAAGCCGAGGTAGAGAGCATTGTCGGTGCCAGTCGTCCTTCGCTCCCGCCCCTCTATCCGCCACACCAGCTTCGCCGTGCGAAGCACATTGAGCAGGCTGCACATGCCGCAGAGGCAGAGCGCGTTCGATTGGGGCTCGGAGTTGCTCCCGTTCACAATATTTTCGACGTTCTGCGTTCCCAAGGATGCAGAGTGCTTCGGCACATTCTTGAGGACTCCGACCTATCGGGCCTTACCGTTGTGCATCCGCATTCTGGAATCTGCATTCTCGTCAACTATGACGACGATCTTTATAGGCAGTTCTTCTCTGCGGCGCATGAATATGCTCATGCTTTATTTGATCGCGATACGATTGAGGCCGAGGGGTGCGTCGTTTCCTATCGATACAGCTCAGCAGAACTCGCTGAGCTGCGCGCGAACAGATTTGCCGCGCATTTTTTGCTCCCCTCAGCCGCGCTTGCTTCCTACGATCGGCCGCAAGACATCGATGGCTTGTTGCGTCTCATTCGCAGAATCGCGCTTGAGTATCATCTCAACACTGAGACCGTAGTCTATAGGATGCTTGATGCGGGTTGGATCAGCGAGCGAACCGCGCGGTCTTTTCAGAGGAAGAAGCCAGTCGTCGTTTCGCGCGCCGAAAAGCGTGACCCTGAAGTGCCCGATGGTCTCACGGAGGCGCAAAGTCAGCGACGCAACCGTGCGCTACAGACCGGCGTCAGTTCACAGCTCCTGGAACTCCTGCGACGGGCCTTGATTGAGGGCAAGATTACTTTCGGACGCTATGCCGAGGTTCTGGGTATGAACTTGCGCGATGCCCATGAATTCGCGCAGTCGATGGGGATGGCACTATGACGGACGACGCGCTCAGAGTGAAGGTTTGGATGCTCGACACGTGCGTGTTCATCAATTTTCACGCAATCGGACACGTCCGCACTCTGGTACGCTGCCGATCGCCGCTGCGCGTCCCCGAATACGTCTACAAGTACGAGCTCACTGGTCCGCGCTCCCATCGCGACACGCGTGAGGCTGCGCATGCGGCCATCTCCACGGGGCAGATCTCCGTGAGTTTTCTCTCGGTAGGAGACCTGACTCGCATCGCGTCTTTGGGGTGTTACCGAGCAGGCTGTTTGATGGCCGGAAGATCCGGCTCTGTGATGGCCATTATCGAGCTGGATCTCCGCTCACCGCGATTGCAGCGAGGCGATGCGTCGGGTGACTGCGGCGGTCGCAGAGCGCCGGCGCTCTCAGTCGATGCGGAGGGGGAGGCGGTCATCGCCGTCGAGGACGGCGTGGTAGCGAGCGAGAGCGTCGTCGAGCCGATCGAGGTAGTGGAGCACGACGTCGACGGCGTAGAGGCGAGGGCAAAGCGGATCCGGGTCGCCCGGGTAGCGCGCGGTGAGCGCGTCGCGGGCGAGCGCGAGGGCCGCGACGAGGGCGGCGGCTGCGCTGCCCGCGGCGTCGCCGCGCCGCGTGTCCCCCTCGGCCAAGGGGACGGGGTTCATCCGGCCTCCTCTGCGTCCAGCTGCAGGACGCGGCTCAGGACGTCGCGCTCGACGAGCTTGCGCTTCTTGCGCGCAGAGGCGCGGAGCGCGGCCGTGGCGAGTCGGTCGGTGTCGCGCAGGCTGCCGGCGGCCGCCTCGTGCAGCATCGCGATCGCGTCCGAGGTGAAGAGCTCTTTGGTGCAGCCGACTCGGCCGAGACGTACGCGCAGATAGTCGGCCGTATCGTCCGGCGTGAGCGGGTCGATGGTCAATCGGTAATGGAGGCGCGAATACAGGGAGCGATTGCGGCGCACGCGGAGCCGCTCGCCGAGCTCGGGCAAGCCAAGCAACACGAGCGAAAGCAGTGCGCGGCTATCCCAGGCGTAATTAAGGAGGATGTGAAGATGATCGAGTGTGTCCTGATGAAGTAGATGGGCCTCATCGAGGACGAAGACCGGAAATACGCGCTCCTTTGCGAGTTCCTCGACGTGCGTGCTGACCGCGTAGAAGACGTCTCCAGCGGTGCTGCAGCGCGCGAGACCGAGGGCCAGACAGAGCTGTCGATAGAAGTCCCGGCGTCCAAGCGTCACGTTGGCGCAGTAGGTCAAGCGAAACGTCTGCGGCGAAAGGGCATGACGGAGCGCGCGGAGCAGACACGTCTTGCCGACGCCGGGGTCACCGGCGAGCAGCACGCTCTTTCTGGCGTGCACCGCCTCGATGAGCATCTCGAGGAGCATCTGCTTGGACGGGGGGAGCCAGAGCTCGCCGTCTTCGACCTCCTTGGAAAATGGCTCTGCGGTGAAGCTGAAGTAGCTGCAGAAGTCCATGGTCATCCCTCCTCGTCATCGCGGGGCGTTCGTCCGAGGGCCTTGTCCAGGAGGGCCTTCGGCGGGTCAAAAGGGACGCGCGCCTCGTGAGCGACATCGAGGTTGCAGGCCGGTCGCGGCCGATGGGCGTTCTTCACCGGATCGACCCGGTGCAGGGCGAAGCGTTTGCCCTCGTGTTCGATCCAGGGCGGCTCGTTCGGCGTGACGAGGCACCTCGACACCGTGACGAGGTGGCCGGCGAGGAAGCCGAGATCGGTCTCCCAGTCCTCCCCATCCATCGAGAGCGTGCTGTCACGCCGCACGCGCCGGCGGGCCTGGGTCGTGAGCGCGTCGCGCAGCTTCCGCTCGTCGAGGTCGTCGGTGACGTGGGGATACTCCTCGTAGACCTGCGCGGGGGACTTGCCGAAGAGCGCCGCGTGCGGTGTGCGATGGTAGTGCTCGTCGACCCATGCGTAGAGCCGGACGTTGAGGTCGTGGAGCGACCCGAGCGCTCCGGTGAAGTTCAGGCACCTCTCGCGCAACGTCCTCCAGAAGCGCTCCATCTTGCCGCGCGCGGGGGCGTCGTAGGGGCGGGCGTGGATCAGGGTGGTGCCGAGTCGCTCGCACGCAAGGTGCAAGGTGTGCCCGCGGTAGGTCGAGCCGTTGTCCAGGTAGAGGGCGTCGGGAGCGCCGTGCTTGCGCAGCGCCCGGATGAAGAGCGCCAGCATGTCGACCTCCCGCTCGGCGCTCATCGCCTCGATCGCGAGGACGTACCGCGAGGCGTCGTCGAGCAGCGCGTGAATGCGCACCGGCGCCGGGCTGCCGTTAACGAGGATCGGCGACGCGTGACACACATCGCCGTGCCACAGGGCGCCGGGATGCTCGGCCTGCCAGCGCAGCCGCACCTTGCCGCCCGTGCGATCGCGCAGCGCGACGCGATCGAGGTGGTGCTCGGCATACAGCCGTCGCACCGTGGTGGCGGAGATGGCGCCCTTGTCGATGCGGCCCGCCGCGATCAAGGTGTCGAGGATGAGCGAGACCGAGGCGCTCGGGTGCTCCTCTCGGATCTCGAGCAGCATCTGCCGTTGCTCGGGGGTGAGCTCGCGCGCCCGCCCCTTGTCCTTGCGGGGCTTGGGGCGTAAGCCCTCGAGACCTTCGGTCTTGTACGCGTAATACCAGCGCTCGAGCGTGGGGACGGAGTAGGTGCGCGGGGAATGGGCGCGCGGTGGGCGAAACCGCTGCTTGCTCAGCTCGGCGAGCGCTTCGGCGAGCTCTCCGCGGTCGAGCTCGCGGTGCATGAGCGAGCCGATGATCTCGCTGCGATAGAGCGCCACCGCTTCCGATTGGTCCTTCGGCTGGAGGAGGTCTTGCACGTCGTGTCCTTTCCGCGCCGGTGACACCGCACCGGCCGCACAGCCATCCAAGCGCAAGGCGCTCCGCCGACCGAGGATCCAACCGGGTGGGGTCCGACATGAGCCCGACGAGCGGGCCTGTTGCCATCACGCAGCCCGCGCAGCGCCCGCCATGACGGCGGCCTCGGGGACCTCGGCCGCACAAGGCGCCATCGCGACGAGCGTCATCGCGGCCCGCTCGGCCCGCTGCCGCAGCGATGAAGCGAGGGGACTGGGGCGGACCGCAGCAGAGAGGCGCCCCTGGTCGATGGCGCGTAGCCAACGCCGCACGGTCACCCAGCTGTCAGCATCGAAGCTGGCGGACCAGGGGCTGACGCGCCGCCGTACCTCGATGAGCGCTGCACCGGCAACGCCGACGAGCAGCAGGGCCAGACCGATCGCGGTCGCGGCGAAGTGCCGCTGCGGCGCGATGCCCCGTGGCACGACCGTGATTGCGGCGCTGCAGCGGCGGCATCGATAGCGGCGCGCCTCGATCGTGACGAGCCCGCCGCGCTCGCCGGCAGCCAGCGGCCCGCGCACCTGCCGCGAGCGCGTTCCGTGACCCCACAGCCCCAACCCGCCCCCCAGCGGGCACCCCGCCGCGCCGCAACGGGGGCAGCGGGCTGGCCGCGCGCGGTCTACGGTGGGCGGGGAAGCGAGCCAGCCTTTGACATCGAGGTCCAAATGGACGATCTGTTGAGGGCTCCGCTCTTTCAAGCGATTCGGAGCACGACGGGAGGGGGCACGCGGCCAAACGAGCTCCTCCCGTCGCCTATTTTGTGGCCGGCGCCGCGCCGATGCTCCGCTCCTGCCGCTGACCTACTCCGTTCGTTACGCCGACGGGTGAGGAGTCGTGCTGGTAATTTTCGAGAGGCGAACGCAATGCGCGCTCCCTCTTTTCCTGTGCTCCTGGATTCGACCGGCGCGATCGTGCTCAGGACGAGCTACGATGAGAATTTCATCGGACTCGGCGCAATGCATGGCCGGGGAGCGCCCTGCCAGCTTGCTGCCCTCGGACACCTCCCCCGTCATCGCGCCTGATCCGCCTCGGCGATGGTGTTCTCTGGTAGGTCGAGCACCCCGCCATCAAAGAGCTGGATCGACAGGCGCACCATCGGCATCAACGACGGTGCTCAGTAACATGGGGCCGCGCACCGCTGACCTCGGGGAAATCGCGTGCGCTCTTGTCGCGGAACGAGACGGCGGTGGTGTGCTGACCGATGATCGAGCGAAGCGACGACTCGCCGCCCACATGCGAGTGAGTGCTTGGCAGTCGACCGAAGACGTCCTGATTGATGCTGCGCACCGCTGCGAGGTTACGGAGTACGATTTGGATGTCATTCAGGCGACCTTGGCCGGTAACAGATACCAATGTCGAGTTCACCTCCGTAACGAATATCTCATGCAGAGACTAGCTCGGCACGGCCAGCAAGCGGAAGAGTAGCTGGGTCGTGGGTACAGGAGTTACCATGTTGATCATGAACGATATCCCGAGGAAGCAGAAGGTCTACTTCATTCGTCCGAGCAGGTACCATCTCTTCGGAACGGACTTCGAGGAGCGGGATTGCATGTCCGACGAAGAAGCGGTCGGCCGCTTCGACCAGACTTGGGATGCGAAGATCAGGAGCGCTATCCTTGATGGCGACCCAGTCGAGTACGACGATGTGCTCGGGTTGATCGCGGAGCACTCCCGCGGCTACTGCAATAGGGACCAGGAGCATCGCAAGTTTCGCTTGGAAGGCACCGTATTCGTTGCACAGATCAAAAGGACGGGTGAGTCCCATAGCCACAATCAGCTGTGGCCTGTCTTGGCCAAAAACTACGACACGCGCACCCTGTTCGTCACCTTTCAGTCGCAAGACGAGCGCACCGAGTGGAATCGCTTGGCGGCCCGCTTGGGGCATGACCCGGAGGAACTCGGGCTTCGCGCTTTGCGGGCATTTTTGCTCGCATTCAGTGCCGCCCAACAACCCGCTGCACCCGACGGTGCGGCTGTGCCTCGCAAGCTCGGCACGGCGCCCCGCGGGTGAGCGGGAAGCCGTTGGGCCGACGGAGCGTCGATCCACAGTCGAACGCCGTCACGAATCTGGATTTTTGATTCTGAACGCAAAGGATTTCTATGGCCGGCAAACGACGACATCCCGCCCACCGCGCGATCATCTATGGGGGCGTCCTCGGCGGCATGAGCAACGACCGCATCAACGAACTGCTTCACGAGGTCAAGGAGCGAGCGCTGCCGAAGTCGAGCTACGACTCGATACGCAAGCACTACGTGCCCTACTTCGAGAAGGACATGCGCCGCCTCGGTGCGGCCATCGAGAATCCGCCCACGTGGTCCGCCCTCAAGAATACGGGCGAGCGCGCCCTCCCGGCGGACGTCGCTCCCGACGACGATCCCACCGACGATGAGTGAGCTGCGTCGACGCGAGATTCGCCTGGAGTGGACCCCGGGGTCACGTGAACGTTCGCCCGGCCGTCGACCGCGGGCTGTGTAGGGCGGGGAGCATCTCGGCCTTGCAGGCGGCGGCGTCGGGTGGGATCGTCGGGGTGCACCGGCAGGACGTGAGGCAGCATGGGAACGTTCAACCTCGAAATCTCGGACGACATCCTCGACGAGGCACGCATTCCGCCACTCGAGCGGGAGGCCGTGCTCAAGCGGGAGCTGGCCGTGCAGCTGTACGCTCGCGAGCTCTTGCCCAAGGCCGCCGCTCGCCGGCTGTCGGGGATGGATCGGGTTGCCTTCGACGACCTCCTCGGGCAGCGCGGGATCCCGTCACGGCTCACGGTCGAGGACTTCGATGAGGATCTCGCCGACTTCGCTGCGTTCCGGCGAGCCGCGGGCAGTGGCGGACTCCCATGACGACGCCGCTGGTGGTGACGAACAACACGCCCGTGTCGCACCTCCTCCGGATCGGACAGCTTCCGTTGCTCGGGCTTCTGTTCGGACGCGTGCTCGTTCCCGCCCAGGTGGTCGACGAACTCGATCGAGGCCAGCACGCCCTCGGCGCTTGGCGTGAGGCGCCAGGTGCCAATGCGTTGGTCGTGGCCGCGCCACTCGATGGGCCTTTTCTGCGGCAGCTCCTCGTGCAGCTCGACCCCGGAGAGGCTGCGGCCATCGCGCTGGCGGTCGAGAGGAGCGCGTCGCTGTTGCTCATCGACGAGGTTGACGGCAGAAAGGTGGGCCGGCGACACGGGCTACGGATGACGGGGACCCTCGGCGTCTTGCTCGAGGGGAAACGTCAGGGGCACCTTGGCGAGGTGCGAGCGTGGATCGACGCGCTCGGTCGTCAAGGTTTTCACATCAGCGCCGCGCTGAAGCAGCACGTCCTCGCGGCCGCCGGAGAAGCCTGAGAATGGGCGTGAAGCTCGAGAAGCACACGTCTGCATCAACTAAGCTTTGACTAACTTCCATGGGAGCCGCGTTTGTGAGCCGTGCGATGTCACCTTTCTCTGCCCATCGAGCAACGGCACACCCTCCAGATCGCCGGACTTCCCCCGCATCACAAGGATCCATTGGATCGGATCCTGGTCGCGCAGGCCCAGGTCGAGGACATCCAGCTCTTCACCGCCGATCGGCTCATGACGCCCTACGATTTCCGTGTGCTCTGGGCAGATGCATGACCACCACAGCCCGCCGAGCGTGCAGTTCTCCTGCATCGCGGACGGCGCCGCCGCGGCCACGGGCGCGAGACGACGCCGGGGCTGCCCAGGAGACCCACCGGGGCTGCCCAGGAGCCAGACGATGGTGACGAAGGACACCAACGGGGGCGCGCAGGAGGGGCGCGGAGGCCGCGCAGGACAGGGGCGAATGTTGCGCAGGACACCAACGCGGGTGCACAGGAAGGCGCCCAGGCCGCGCAGGAGACCCCCCGGGGCTGCGCGGGAGGGTCGACGGGGCCGCACAGGAAGGCGCCGGGTCTTGTGCAGGAAGGCCAATGGCCTGCGCAGGACGGCCGGCGGCGCTGCGCAGTGCGCAGGAGGCCGCCGCGCCGCCGCTCCGCCTGGTCCCCCGCCCCGCGATCACCTCACTGCCTGCCGTGCGCGCCGCGCGCCCCGCACGCCGCCTCCGCCGCCGCCCTGGCCCGGCATGCTCCAGCCGCCGTCGCCGGCCCAGTCCGCTTCCTAGCCGACCTCGCTGCTCGGTCCCCCCGGGGACTGCTTCGTGCGCAACACTGCACCCGCAAGGCTGCTGCCTGCGGAACAGGCGCGGCGGCACATCACGCTTCCGCCCCCTCGCCGTGCATCGTCGAGAGCACCCCCTTGCTCCACGCGCGCTCGGCGCGACGGACCGCGCGACCGCGTCGCCACGGCGGGGTGGCGCCATGCCCCGAGCTGTGCGGCCCTACAAGAATTGCTCGAGTCACCGGACTGGAACGGCGCATGCTCAGGGCGAGCCGCGAGCTGGCGTCCAGGCTCGTTCAAGACTGCGAGAAGAGTGCCATGTCCGCCCTCATTGCCGAACAACACACCGACCCTCTGCGGCTGGATGTACGACCGCTGACGCCCGTGATCGGGGCGGAGATCCACGGCGTCGACCTGCGCAAGCCGCTGGACCCCGCCACGGTGCAGTCAATCGAGCAAACCCTGCTCCAATGGAAGGTGATCTTCTTCCGCGAGCAGGACATCTCCAACGAACAGCTGCTCACCTTCGGCCGCTCCTTCGGCCCGCTGACGCCGGCCCACCCGATCGCGCTGGGGCTCCCTGAGCACCCGGAGATCTGGGAACGAAAGGCCGCCGAGTACAAGGAGAACCACCGGTCGGACCTCTCCATCCCCACCGCCAAGCCGCCGCGCGACTACAAGGGCTGGCACATCGACATCACCTTCGTCGCCAACCCGAACAGGTACTCCATCCTGCGCGGCGTGGAGATCCCGCCGTACGGCGGCGACACGCTCTGGAGCAACCTCGAGTGCGCCTACGACGGCCTGTCGCCCACGATCAAGGCGCTCGTCGATGGGCTCCAGGCCGTCCACCGCACGAGCAGCTACGATAGCGCAGAGCCCAGGCCGGGCCGCAGGGCCGTGGGCCCGTTCGCCGCGCTTCACCCGCTCGTGCGCGTGCACCCGCGGACCGGCCGCAAATCGCTGTTCGTCAACCCGGGGACGACGAGCCACATCGTGGGCCTGCGAGAGCGCGAGAGCCAGGCGCTGCTCGACATGCTGGCCGACGAGGTGACACGGCCCGAGTACGCGGTGCGCTTCCGCTGGACGCCCAACGCGATCGCCGTATGGGACAACCAGGCCACAGCCCACGCCGGCCCCATCGACTACGCCCACTTCGACCTGCCGCGCGTCGTCCGCCGCATCACCGTCGCAGGCGAGCTGCCCCAGGGGCCCGACGGGTTCCGCTCGCGGCCGCTCGAAGGCGAGCTGTTCGGCGTGCTCGGCTGACGCCGCGCCCCCACGCCGTCTCCGCGCCGGCGCCCCGGCTGGTCGGGTGGTCTCGCGCTCCGAAGACCGTGCCGACGATGGCCGCCTGTCAAGGCGGATCGAGTTCTCCGTGAAGCCCGGGCGGGCGGCTCGCCGGCGGCGAGGAACGCTTCAGCTCGGGTACGAGCGGCCTCTGGTCGGGAAGGAGCCAGGCTCCGTTCTTCGTGACCTGCATGCCGGCCCTCGCCGGGCAGCGGACCAAGGACCAGGGCCGCCGCGAGCCACGGCCCCTCGCCCAGGACCCGCGCCGAGGCGGGCCCGGCTCGTGACCCGACCGAACTTGCGGTAAGCTCCCTGCATCATGAGCGACGTCGAGAATGTCCTGGTCGCAGCGCTGCGTCTGTCGGCGGAGGACCGAGCGGCCGTGGCGGCCGCGCTGATCCAGAGCCTCGATGAGACCGAGCTGACGACCGAGGACTACTGGAGAAAGAGGTGATGGGAGCGCCGCATGCGGTCCCATCAAGCCCTGATGGTTGGACGTCCAGTGACGAGCCAACCCGGGCTCTGCACCCGACGTCGTAGCGGCGAGCCGCTCGCCAACGCCACGATGCGCCCCAAGAGCGAGGAGATCTGCCGATCTGGTGGCTTCGAGCCTCCGATTATCTGCACGCCTCTGGAGCTCGTGGAGGAGTAACATCATGCGCTATTCCGATTCCATCATTGACGAGGTAGCCGTCGCGCCGGCGGCGCTGCAGTGGATCAGATCGTGAGGCTCCCTCTCGTAAAACGAGAGGCTGCCGTCGCCTCGGCGGGCCGCTAGGCGCCTGGCCTCGGTTGCCCCGCCAGCGCCCCGACGCCTTCGGCCGCAAGCCGGGCCTGCAGCCGGGGCGCCATCCAGTCCAGGAAGGCGCGGACCTTCAGCGGTAGGCGGCCCTGACCGGAGAAGACGAGGTGGATCGGAAGAGCAGGCACTTCGAAGGCCTCGAGGAGCGGCGTGAGGGCTCCGCTTCGCAGCTCCGATGCGATCTGGTAGTCCAGGGCTCTCGTGATCCCCAGGCCTGCCTTGGCCGCCACCACCGCCGCAGCGGGCGAATTGACCGCGACCCGCGCGCGCGGCTCCGCGACCACGTGGGAAGCGTCCCGTACATACCGGCGACTGGTGCGGTCTCCTATCACGGAAGGGCGATGGCGGGCCTCGCCATGGCCTCCTCTAGGCAGATGCTGAACACGGCGCACGGCCCGCCAGGCCCGGTCGCGGTGGCTCGATGAAGAACTTCGTAACGACGCAGCCCATCAGCGGCGGCTCTGTGCCGCGCTCGGTGGTCCTCCCCCCCGGGCCTGAGGACGCGCCCGCTTCCACCGACGCGGCTCGCTGGGCGAGCTCCAATCCAGCCATTCAGGAAACCGGAGCGTCTCCACGGCGACGCCGTCCTCTCCCGAGATCATCTCGCCCTGGTCGTCCCAGCGGATGCCGCCCTTGCCCGGCGGCCCCAGCGTGAAGGTGACGCCCTCGACCAATTACCCGATGGGACATCGAAGGCACTCTGACGCGCTGATTCGCCGTCGATATCGTCGCGCAGATCGACCTCTCCGGCCTCGTCCCAATCGTGGTCGGCGGTGGTTGAACTTGTGCCCATCCCGGCGGATTTCTCGCGGCACGTGCCGCCCAACTCGCGGGCAGAACCGCAGTCGTTGGGCGGATAAAGACCGGGGTACGGTCTTTCAGGCACAGGTTCCGGCACATCGCGCCGGGTCGGGCCGGCGCCTGCCGGACGTGTTCGTCCGGGCCGCGCGCACCGGGCGGCCCGCCTCGGGCATCGCGCGTGACGCCGGGGAGCTCTGACGCTAGACTGAGATCGCCGATAACGGCGCAGGAGGAAGCACCGTGCAAGCCGCCAAGATCCCCATCGTCATCCCCGCAGACCGTCGGGTAGAGCTGCTGGTGCCCGCAGACCTTCCAGAAGGTCCAGCGGAGGTGATCGTCCTCATCACCGCCCCGCAGAAGGCTGCGCCACGCGACAAGCGGGCAGCGCTTGGCATGGATCGGGGTACGGTCCAGATCGCCGATGACTTCGACGCGCCGCTGCCGGAGGACCTACAGCGAGCGTTCGATGGCGAGACATGAGGTTGCTGCTCGACACACACTGCTGGCTCTGGCTCGTCGCCGACCCCGAGAGGATCAGGCGCGACGTCGTGGAGATGCTCGTCGCAGAAGGTACTGACGTCTACATCTCGGCAGCGACAGCGTGGGAAATCGTCATCAAGCACGCGCTCGGAAAGCTCTCCCTTCCCATCCCGCCTGCCGAATACATTCCTTCTCGCATGGCCGCCCTCGGTCACCTTTCTCTGCCCATCGAGCAACGGCACACCCTCCAGGTCGCCGGACTTCCCCCGCATCACAAGGATCCATTGGATCGGATCCTGGTCGCGCAGGCCCAGGTCGAGGACATCCAGCTCGTCACCGCCGATCGGCTCATGACGCCCTACGATGTCCGTGTGATCTGGGCAGATGCATGAGCGTGCAGCGCGACGATGCCGATGCTCGGGTAGCCGTTCTCGCCCCCGTCGCCGCCTCGTCCGCCCAGCCGCCGGCCCCTCCCGATCCTCCCCCGGCGCCCCCCTTGGACGCCGCGCCGCACACGCCGAGCCCGCCCCTGCGGCCGCCGCGTCCGCCGCCTCCCTGGCCCGGCGTGCCCCAGCCGCCGTCGCCGGCCCAGTCCGCTTCCCAGCCGGCCTCGCTGATGCGCCCGATGCCCTGGCCGGGTGCGCCGACGGTGCCGCGCGCGCCTTCGTCGCGCAGCACAGCTGATTGCGACGTTGGGCCGACGGAGCGTCGATCCACAGTCGAACGCCGTCACGAATCTGGAGCAAGCACCACGTGCCCTGCTTCGAGAACGACAGAACAACACGCCCGTGTCGCACCTCCTCCGGATCGGACAGCTTCCGTTGCTCGGGCTTCTGTTCGGGCGCGTGCTCGTTCCCGCCCAGGTGGTCGACGAGCTCGATCGAGGCCAGCACGCCCTCGGCGCTTGGCGTGAGGCGCCAGGTGCCAATGCGTTGGTCGTGGCCGCGCCGCTCGATGGGCCTTTTCTGCGGCAGCTCCTCGTGCAGCTCGACCCCGGAGAGGCTGCGGCCATCGCGCTGGCGGCGCCGCGCTGAAGCAGCACGTCCTCGCAGCCGCCGGAGAAGCCTGAGAATGGGCGTGAAGCTCAAGAAGCACGAGTCTGCAGGAACCAGGCTTTGACTAACTTCCATGGGAGCCGCGTTTGTGAGCCGCGCGATACACGCGGAGCTGCCCAACGAGCCAATGCTGCCGACGGTCCGGGCAGCGCGCTTCGCGGGCTGCCCGGACCGCGGCAGATTGGCAGGGCGTCGGGCGGGTAAAGACCGGGGTACGGTCTTTCAAAGGAGGCGCTCAGGCCGAGGGCCAGGAGAGGCGGTGTGCCGCGCATCAGATCGAAGGGAGCGGCGTGCCCGGCGCCGCGGGCAGCGGGCCACGGAGCTGGCGGAGGGGGGCGCACGAGGGAGGAACAATTGCGCAGCAACCACAAAGGCGCGCGAGACGACGCCGGGGCTGCGCAGGAGGCCCGCCGGGGCTGCTCAGGAGGGCCGACGGGCTGCACAGGAGGCCGCCCGCGTGCTCGAGCTTCGAGACGAAAAGGGCACGCTCGTGCTGGCGATCGTCATCGAGGTCCGGCGCGACGTGGGGCGGAGCAGCACGCGGCCTCGGAGAGTGGCGATGTCCCCGGACACTGCTGCGACTGGAGCGGCGTGGCGGGAGCATCTTGCGTCGACGTACCCCGCTCCGCAGGAGCTTTGCCGGTCAGCAAGAGGCGCCTGACCGGCACTTGCAGCCGACGCCGGCGCGTGTTGCCGCGCACAGTCCGCGGTCTCCGCGAGCCTCGGATCGCCGCGGCGGTAAGCGATGCGACGATGCGCTGGCGCGGATGCTTTACCCGGTCGCGCCGCGTCACGTACGCTCGGGACGTACGCTCGGAAGCGGTGGCGCGATCGAGGATTCGCGCGGCGGCTGGGCGCGACGATCGACGGATCACGAGGCACAAGAGCATGGCAGAACAGGGCGCGTACACGTTCACCGCGAAGCTGCACGAGAGCGAGGGCGTGGTGATCCATCGGGCCGTCCGCGCCCGCGACGGCGCCCGCGTGGTCGTCAAGATCGGCAAGGGCGGGCCGCTCGCGCCGGCGATCCACGGCGCGCTGCGGCGGGAGTTCGCGGTGCTGCGATCGCTCGATCTGCCGGGGGTGATCAAGCCGCACGCGCTCGAGACGATCGGCGACGAGCTGGCGCTGGTGCTCGAGGACTGCGGCGGCCGCTCGCTCGACGTGCTGTTCCACGCCGGCGCCCTCGACCTCGCGGCCGTGCTGGCGATCGGCGTCGAGGTGGCGGGCACGCTCGACCTGCTGCACCGCTATCCGCTGCTGCACCGCGACGTCAAGCCGCACAACATCGTCTACAACCCGGCGACCGGGCAGGTGAAGCTGATCGACTTCAGCCTGGCGATCGCCGGCGGCGAGGACGGGGCGCCGCGCGTCGATGCGGGCGCAGGGATGGCGGGCACGCTGGCGTACATGTCGCCCGAGCAGACCGGGCGCATGAACCGGCCGGTCGACGCGCGCTCGGACCTGTACTCGCTCGGCGTGACGCTCTACGAGCTGGTGACCGGGGTGCTGCCGTTCGAGGCCGGCGACGCGATGGCGCTGGTCCACAGCCAGCTCGCGCGCGTGCCGGTCGCCCCGGCGGCGCTGATGCCGAAGGTGCCGCCGGTGCTGTCGGACATCATCATGAAGCTGCTCGCCAAGGCGGCCGAGGATCGCTACCAGAGCGCGGCCGGGCTGCGGGCCGACCTGCAGCGCTGCGCGGCCGCGTGGGCAGCGACGGGGACGATCGAGCCGTTCGCGCTCGGCAGCGCCGACCGGCCGTCGACCCCGCGGATCCCGCCGCGCCTGTACGGACGGCAGCAGGAGATCGACGCCCTGCTCGCGACCTTCACCCGCGTCGCCGACGGCGCGCGCACGCTGCTGCTCGTGCGCGCGCCCGGCGGCGCCGGCAAGTCGGCGCTGGTCCAGACGCTGGCGGCGCCGGTCGCCCGCGGCGGCGGGTTCTTCGTCGCCGCCAAGTGCGATCAGTACGACCACGGCGCGCCGTACGCCCCGATCGCCATGGCGCTGCGCGAGCTGTGCCGCACCCTGCTGACGGCCGCGCCCGAGGTCCTCGAGGCGTGGCGGCGCGCCCTCGCGTCCGCCCTCGGCAGCAGCGGCAAGCTCCTCACCGATCTGATCCCCGAGCTCGAGCTCATCGTCGGCCCGCAGCCCGAGGTCCCGCGGCTCGGCCCGGCCGAGTCGCAGAACCGCTTCAACCTGATCTTCACCGCCCTGCTGCGGGTCTTCGCCGCCGCCGACCACCCGCTCGTGCTCGTGTTCGACGATCTGCAGTGGGTCGACCCGGCGTCGCTGCGCCTCCTGCAAGAGATGCTGCTCGACGCCGAATGCAGGTACCTGCTGGTGCTCGGCACGTACCGCGACGACGACGTCGGCCGCGAGCACCCGCTGCCGGCCGCGCTCGCCGATCTGCGCGCGGCGGGGGTCGAGGTCGGCGACGTGCCGCTCGGTCCGCTGGCGCTCGCCGACGTCGAGGAGCTGCTGGCGGACACGCTGGTGATGGAGCGGCCGCAGGTCGCCGCGCTGGCGCGGATCGTCGGCGAGAAGACCCACTGCAACCCGTTCTTCATCGGCCAATTCCTGCTGCTGCTCGCCGAGGACGGCCTCCTGCGCTGGGACCCCGCCGCGCGCCGGTGGGTGTGGGACGACGCGCAGGTGCAGGCGCGCGACGTCACCGACAACGTCGTTACCCTCGTCACCAGCAAGATCCGCCGCCTGACCCCCGCGGCCCAGCGGCTGCTGCAGCGGGCCGCGTGCGTCGGCTATCGCTTCTCGTGGCGCGTGCTCGCGGCCGTCGGCGGCGACGACGGCGACGACGACGCGACCGCGGCGCTCGGCGAGCTGATCCGCGAGGGCCTGGTGGTACCGCTCGCCGGCGGCGAGGGCGACGATCTCCACCGCTTCCTCCACGACCGCGTGCAGCAGGCCGCCGACTCGCTGCTGGCGAGCGAGGTGCGGGAGGCGACGCACCTGCGCGTCGGCCGGCTGCTGCGCGACGCGCACCCGGCGGGCGTGCCCGACGAGGCGCTGTTCGAGGTCGTCGGCCACCTCGACCTGGCGCTGCCGCGGATCGGCGGCGACGAGCGGCTCGAGCTTTCGCGACTCAACCTCCGCGCGGGCCGGCGGGCGCGCGCGGCGACGGCCTACCACGCGGCGCGGCAGTACTTCCAGGCCGGCTGCGAGTGCCTCGGCGCCGACCCGTGGGCGCGCTGGTTCGAGCTCGGGTTCGCGCTGCGCGTCGAGCTGGCCGAGTGCGCGTACCTGTGCGGGGCGTTCGCCGAGGCCGACGCGCTGTTCGAGGAGGCGCTCGCGCGGGCGCGCTCCCGCGAGGAGCGGGCGCAGGTCTACGACCTCCGCGTCCTCCTGCACGCGGCGATGGGCGACTTCGCGGCGGTGGTCGCGGCCGGGCGCGCGGCGCTGGCGATGTACGGCATCGGCCTGCCCGACGAGGGCCCGGCGCTGCAGGAGGCCGTCGCGGCCGCGCTCGCGGCGGCCCACGAGCACCTCGGCGAGCGGCGGATCGGCGCCCTGCTCGACGCCCCGCCGGCGCGCGACCCGGACGTCGAGGTCGTGATGCGGCTCCTTGCGTCGATGTCGGGGCCCGTGTTCGTCGGCAGGCCGGCGCTGTTCCCCCTGATCGTGCTGCACATGGTCAACCTGTCGCTGCGCCACGGCAACGTCGACGGGTCGGACTACAGCTACGCGGTGTACAGCCTCCTGCTCGCCGGCGTCACCGGCGAGCTCGGCAAGGCCTACGAGTTCGGCGAGCTCGGGGTCAAGCTCAACGAGCGCACCGGCAACCTGCGCACCCGCTGCATGGTGCACTTCTTGTTCGGCACGTCGGTCGTGTTCTACCGCCAGCCGTACGCGGCCGGCGAGGAGTACCGCGATTCGGCGCGGCGCGTCGCGCTCGAGGTCGGCAACTTCGCCTACGTGTCGTTCTACTGCCTGCAATCGGCCGCGCTGGCGCTGATCGCCGACGCCGACATCCGCGGCGCCGAGGCCCGCATCGACGACGTCACGGCGCTCCTGCGGAAGACCCGCGACGTCGCGTCGACGGCGGTGGTCGAGTTCATGCGCCGCGTGGTCGTCAACTTGATGGGCGAGTCGGCGACGAGCGCCCTCGGCGGCGACGGCTTCGACGAGGACGCGTTCGTCGCCCACATGCCGCCCGGGGGGCTCGTGCCGTGGCTCTACGCGGTCAGCAAGCTGCGCCTCGCCTACCTGTACGGCGAGTACGAGCGCGGGCTCGAGCTCGCCGCCCGCGCCCGCGAGCTGCACGAGAGCGGCGCCGGGGCCGGGCACATGTACTCGCCCGAGCAGTACTCCTATTCGGGCCTGGTCGCCGCGGCCCGCTGGGACGCGGCCGGCGAGGCGGAGCGCGAGGCGCTGGCGCGACAGCTCGAGCGCGAGCGCGCGGCCCTGCGGCCGTGGTCGACGAGCAACCCGTCGCAGTTCGTGGCGCTCCAGCACCTGCTCGACGCCGAGGCGGCGCGCCTGGCCGGCCGCGACGCCGAGGCGATCGCGGGCTACGAGCAGGCGATCACCGAGGCGCAGGCGCGCGGGTTCGTGCTCCACGCGGCGCTGGCGAGCGAGTGCGCGGCGCGGCTGCACCTGCGCCGCAACCGTCGCGCGCTGGCCGGCGCCTACCTGCAGGACGCCCACGTCGGCTTCGCCCGCTGGGGCGCGGCCGCCAAGGCGAGCCAGCTGCTGCTCACCCGCGCCGACCTGCTCGCCCCGCCCGCGCCCGCGCGCGCCGGGCACAGCACGGGCCGCTCGACGAGCACCAACCGCGGGCTCGGCGTCGGCTCGCTCGACCTCGAGGGCCTGATGCGCGCCGCCCAGGCGGTCGCCGGCGAGCTGGTGCTGGACCGGCTGCTCGACCGCCTGATGCGGATCGTCATGCTCCGCGCCGGCGCCCAGCGCGGCTTCCTGCTCGTGCCGCGGGGCGAGGACCTGTCGATCGCCGCCGAGATGCGCACCGCGCCCGACGAGGTCCGCGTCGGCCTCGACCAGCCGATGCGCGACGACGCCGCCCTGGCGACCTCGGTGGTCCGCTTCGTCGCTCGCAGCCGCGAGTGCGTGCTGCTCGGCGACGCCGGCGCCGAGCCCCGCTTCGCCCGCGACCCCTACGTCGCCAGCCAGCGCCCGCGCTCGGTGCTGTGCCTGCCGCTGCTCCACCAGGGCCGGCTGTCGGGGATCCTCTACGTCGAGAACAACGCGATCCGCGACGCCTTCGCGCCCGAGCGCGTCGAGCTGCTGCAGCTGCTGTCGGCGCAGGTGGCGGTGGCGATCGAGAACGCCCGGCTCTACGCCAGCGTGCAGCAGGCCCGCGAGCAGCTCGAGCAGCAGGTCGAGGCGCGCACGCACGAGCTGAAGACCGCGCTCGATCAGCTCCAGGCGGTCAACGCCGACCTGGTGCGCCAGGGCGAGGCGCTGCGCGAGGCCCACGCGCAGACGCGCCGCGAGATCGGCGAGCGCGAGCGGGCCGAGCGCGAGCGGTCGGCGGCGCAGGCGGAGATCTTGCGCGTCCAGGAGAAGCGCCTGGCGGACATGGCGGCGCCGCTGCTGCCGATCACGGAGAGCATCGTGGTGATGCCGCTGATCGGGGTGCTCGACGACGCCCGCGCGTCGCAGGTGCTGGCGACGGCCCTCGAGGGCTCGGTCCGCACGCGCGCGCAGGTGGTGATCCTCGACATCACCGGCGTGCGCCAGCTCGATGCCGCCCCGGCGGCGATCCTCGCCCGGGCCGCGAGCGCGCTGCGCCTGGTCGGCGCCCAGGCGATCCTCACCGGGGTGCGGCCCGAGACGGCCCAGCTGCTCGTCCGCCACGCCGCCGGGCTCGGCGGCCTGCTGACGCTCGGCACGCTGCAGAGCGGCATGGCCTACGCGCTCGCCCATACCCGCGGCTGACGCGCCGGCGCCGCGGCCGGGGCCTCTCGGTCGCTCCCTCGCGCCTCGCCAGCGTGACGGCTTTGAGCCCCTCGCCAGAATCCATCCTCGTCGCGTCCGGCAAGAGCTCTCAGCCTCGCTCGAGGTCGCGCTGGTCGTTCATGATCGTGAGCTTCTGGGGAGGAGCGGTGGCTGTCCCCGTCCGCCATGGCGCCGCCACCCCGTGAGCTGGAGCTCTGCTCGCATTTCTCCGGCGTTTCGTGCCGGCATGAGGCGTGCTCGAGGCCGGGCGTCATGCCGACGCTCGAGCACAACGCCCTCGTCGAGATGTTCCGCGAGCACCCGGAGCTCGCGCCCCGCTTGCTCGCGACGCTCTTCCACGTCGAGGTGCCGCCTCACGCCTCGGTCGCGGTTGTCGAGTCGTCGCTCGACCAGCTCATCCCGGTGGAGTTCCGCGCCGATCTGGTGCTCGAGCTTCGAGACGAGAGCGACGCGCTGGTGCTGGCGATCGTCCTCGAGGTGCAGCGCGACGTGGACCCGGACAAGAAGTACTCGTGGCCGGCGTACGTCACGGTCGTGCGCGCCAGGAAGCGCTGCGGCACGGTCGTCCTCGTGGTCGCGCCGGACGCGGGCGTGGCGGCCTGGGCGGCGGAGAACATCGACCTCGGCCTGGGCCTCGGCAACGTCGAGCCGCTGGTGCTCGGTCCGGCCGTCGTTCCCGAGATCACCGACCCGGCCGACGCGGAGAAGGAGACGGAGCTCGCCGTGCTGTCGGCGGTGGCGCACGGCAACGGGCCAAGCGGGCTGACGGTAGTCCAGGCGGCGCTCGCCGGCCTCGGCCGGCTCGACCAGGCGCACGCGATGGTCTATTTTCAGCTCATCTGGAACGGGTTGCGTGAGCCGATGAGACAGGCTCTGGAGGCATTGGTCATGGAACGGCAGATCGAAGGCGAGGCGACGTTTCCCCCGTTCGTGCAGAAGCTCATCGATCGCGGCAAGCTCGAGGGCATCCGTGAGGGCGAGCTCAAGGGCATGCGAGAGGGCAGGCTCGAGGGCAAGAGGGACACGCTGCTGCGGCTGCTTGCGCGTGCAGGGATCGTGCTCACCGGGGACGAGAGCGCGCGCATCCAGGCATGCACGGACGTCGCGACCCTCGACCGCTGGATCGAGAACGTCCTCGGGGCGAAGACGGCCACCGAAGTGCTCTCCTGACGGTCGATGGTGCGACCCGACTGGCCAGAGATCCTGAAAGCCCGTCCCTTCATCTCCCCACTCGTCAATGACACCCATCTGGACCACCGAACTTCCGTACTCGCTGACCGGCTCGATGGTGCCTGTCTTGGATGCCATGACGGGTTCTCTGCTGGTCTCGGATGGCTGGGGCGCTCCCTTCGCATCGTTGTCGCTCCGGCGCTTGTCATTGTCGGACGGCGAGGTCACCGGCGCCGCTCGCGTCCGGTCCGCCGTGGTTTCGACGGCTTTGAGCCCCTCGCCAGAATCCATCCTTGTCGCATCCGGCAAGCGCCTTCTTGAGCTCGAGCGAGCGACTCTGCGCGAGATGAGGCGCTGGGACAAGGGTGTGCCACAGTACGCTCACCACGTTGTGCGCATCGGCGAGCTCGCTGTGTGCATGTCCTCGCGAGGACCAACGGCAGGGCTCTTCCATCTCGATGACGGCTCCTGTCGCCGCAAGACAGTCGGTTCCTGCCAGGGGCTCTATCGTCACGACGCGCGAAGCGCGCTGATATGTTCAGGCAGCGAGGGCGTCGTTGCGATGCTCGATGCCGCCGAAGTGACCCTCACGGCGATCGCAGCGCCGGGCCCTTTCATTCATGCAGCGTACGCGGACCAAGCCGCCGTGGTTCTCCTTGGTCTCGGCGTTCCGTTTGACGTGACCAGCCAGAGCGTGACCCACAATCGCATGTCAGGACGCTTGGCATTCGTGCGAGCTCAGCCCGGCGCCAAGGTGGTCGCGATGGATGCCCCCGTCCCGTTTTCCTGGCTGAGCCTGAGTCCTGACGGCCGGCGACTCGTTCTTGCTGATGGGCAGGATGTCTATGTATGCACGTGCGACGGGACATCCGTGGAGGTTGCGGCGCGACATGAGCTCCCTGCCCCGCTCGAGGTCGCGCTGGTCGTTCATGATCGTGAGCTTCTGATTGCAATCGACACAACGTCCAAGCGAGGAGTTGTGTCTGCGTGGCGTATCGGGCTCCAGCAGTCGCCATCGCTGTCCTGGCTAACGAGTGGATGAGCGCTTCCATGAACCTGATTCAGCTGGCCGACGCCCTGACCGCATGCGCTGTCGCTGATCCCTGGGCGTTCGACGGCGGCGACCTCTTGGAGACGCTCTCCAGGATCGAAATGACGACCGGCGTTCTTCAGCCGCCGTTTTCCACGGAGCTCGAGCTGAACGATCGCTTCCTCGTCGTCGATCACGAGGCCCATGTGCCAGCGTCCTCTGTCTGGGGCTTCGCCGATCGTACGGAGCTTGAAGCGTTCATCCTTGGCCCCGCGGGTCTGACGAATCCGTTCACGACCTTCTGCGTCGCCTTTGTGGACGGCAGCTGCTGCCCGTTTCGGCTGCTCTACGTCGACGGCGCACGAGATGTCGAGTTCAGCAAAGCCGCGCAGCTGGAGCGCGACCCCTTTGGGCAGGAGTATCCGGAGCTCCGGCTCGAATGGTCGCCGACCGCGCGACGTCGCTCGTGACGCCTCCGTGCAGAGAGAGGCCCAGAGGTGGACTGACTGGCTAGCTCCGAGCAGCGCGGTGCGTTGGCGGAGCTGGGATTGATCGATGAGTACGAGTTCATCGTGCATCCCAGGCCAGCCACCTCGGCCGTCATGAACGGGTCCTCGCCGCTCGGCCCGAGCTGGGCCTTCCCCGCGTGCCCGGCGGCCGGGCCTTCGCCGCCACCGGCCGTGTCTCGCGTGCCTGGGTCGCGTAGGCACCAAGCAGCGCGACGAGGTGCTCGAAGACGAGGCGGACGCGGCGCACGGCGCGCAGATCCTCGTGCATGACGACCCAGACGTCCAGGTGGAAGGCGAGCGCGGGCAGCACGCGCACGAGCGGCACCGGCCGCCGGCTGAGCGGGAGCTGGCACACCCCGATGCCGAGGCCGGCGCGCACCGCGGCGAGCTGCGCGATGTCGCTGTCGCTGCGGAACGCATAATCGCGCGGCCTGGTGACGAGCCCGGCGGCGGCGAGCGCGTCGATGATGGCGCGGGAGCCGTCGGCGCCGATGAGGGCGTGGCCCGGCACGAGCCCCGCGAGCGACGTCGGGGCAGCGCGCGCGGCGAGGTACGCCCCGGTGGCGAAGAGGCCGAGCTCGACGCGCCCGGCGCAGCGCCTCACCAGGCCGGCCTGCGTCGGCTCCGCCATGCGCACGGCGACATCGGCGTCGCGGCGCAGGAGATCCTCGGTGCGATTCGTGGCGACGAGCTCGATCTGAAGGCGCGGATGAGCGACGAGGAGCGCGGCGAGCATCGGGGGGAGCACCTCGGCGCCGACGACCTCGCTGCACGTGACGCGCACGGTGCCGCGGTCGGCATCGGCGGGGCTCGACACGGCGCGCACGAGGGCGCGCGCGCTCGCGGCGATCGACTCGGCGTAGGGCAGCGTGGCGAGCGCGAGCTCGGTCGGCACCAGGCCGTTCGGCGCGCGGGTGAAGAGCACGACGCCGAGCTGCGACTCGAGCTGCTCGATCTGGCGGCGCACGGTGGGCTGCGCGACGCCGAGGGCACGCGCGGCGGCGGAGAGGCTGCCGGTGCGCATGACGGCAAGGAAGGCACCGTAGAGGTCCCACGAGGGCTCGGCTGGGCTCATCAAAAGATGATGAGCGGATGGACGCATTTGTACAATGTTCATGAGCACCCGCGGCGACCATGCTCTCCCCGTCGCCGGCACCCGCGCCGGTACACACGACGAGGAGAACGACCATGACCACCGCCGCGACGCTCCCTGCGCTCGACCTTGCCGCCTCTACCCGCCGCCCCGTGCCGCAGCCCGCCTGCGAGGTCTCGGCGGGCGGGGCCAAGGGCATGCCGCGCGCGCTCCTGCGCCTCGAGGGCGCGCTCGTGCTCGGAGCAGCGCTGCTCGCCTACGCGCACCTGGGCGGGAGCTGGGGATGGTTCGCGGCGCTGTTCCTCCTGCCCGACCTGTCGATGCTCGGCTACCTCGCGGGCCCGCGGGTGGGCGCGGTCGTCTACAACGCGGGGCACAGCCATCTGGCTCCGGCGCTGCTCGCGGTCGCGTCGGTCGCGCTCGGCTCACCGGCGCTGCTGCTCGGCGCGGCGATCTGGGTCGGGCACATCGGCTTCGATCGGATGCTGGGCTATGGGCTCAAGTACGGGACGGCGTTCGGCGACACGCACCTCGGCCGCGTGGGCTCGAAGCGCTCTTTCAAGCAACGATGGTTTCAACGGTCGCCGGCCTGAAGACGGCTGCTGGAGTAATAGAGTGGACGGCTGCCAGAAAATCGGCGCGTCTCCACGGCGACGCCGTCCTCTCCCGAGATCATACAGCGAGCGTTCGATGGCGAGACATGAGGTTGCGCTCGACACACTGCTGGCTCTGGCTCGTCGCCGCCGCCGCCCTGGCCGGGCGTGCCCCAGCCGCCGTCGTCGGCTGGAGTTCGCGTAGGATCGAGATCAATGACGACCGTTGAGATGCGAACGCGCGCACGCAGCTGCCTCCTCGCTGGTGCGCTCGGCGACGCATGGGGCGGTCCGTACGAGGGCCTTGCCGGGCCGGTACAGCCCGTCTTCCCAGAGGCTCCGCGGCTCTCCGATGACACCTGACTGACCCTCGCCACGTGCGAGGCCATCGTGCAGAGCCGAGGACGCGTACAGCCGGAGCGGATCGCCGAGCGCTTTCGTCACTGGTTCTCCGTGGTCGCGGCCGTTCTGCCGGACACAGCGGTTCGCGATCATTTGCTTGATCTCGCCGAGTTTCGAGGCACACCGAGCGAAGCCGCTGTCCGGTTCGGGTGCTCCGGCCATGTGGTTGAGGCCGTACCGATGGCCCTGTTCGTCGCAGCGGCGACCACGGACGGGCCCATCGGCGCGGTCATCGCGACCGCAGTCTCGCTGGGCGGCGACGCCGATACCATCGCGGCCATCGGAGCCCAGATCGCCGCCGTCGGGGGACGGCCGCTCCCCGATGATCTCGTCGCGAGGCTCCCCGAGCTCCCGCAGATCACTCCGATACTCAACCGCTTCGTATCCTTGCTGAAATGACGACCAGGGCCGGGCTCGGCGAACAAGCGGCTGGAACCGACGAAGCCTGCGGCGTGGATGACCGAAGCCTTGCGACAGGTCGGACGGGCGTGGCACGATCGAACGTCGGCCTCGGCGGGCTTCGCGGCTCACCCGCAAGCCGTCAGGCAGCGCAGGGCAGGCGAAATAGGCCGCTTGAAGGGGGGAGACAGTGGCCGGCGCGCGAATGGCGTGTCACCTTCTGCCGGGAGGCCCGTCAGACGATTGAAGGCATCGAAGGAACCAGGTGCGATGAGAAAACCGGAGCTGGTGAGGTTCGAGATTGAAGGCGCCGAAATGTCGGTCCGCCTGGCGGGCGATCGGGAGAAGCCGGCGATTCTCCTGATCCACGGCTTTCCAAGCTCCTCGGAATCGTTCCGGAACGTGATCGACACCCTCGCGCGGGACTGCTTCGTGATCACCCCGGACCTTCCGGGGTTCGGCGGCTCCGAGCCGGTCGAGCGCCCCTCATTCTCGCGTTTCGCGGACATGATCGACGGACTGCTCGCGCGGCTCGGAGCCGGGTCCTTCCACCTCTACCTCCACGATTATGGAACGGCGGTAGGACTTCATCTCGCCACGCGCGCGCCGCGCAGGATACGCAGCCTCATCGTCCAGAATGCCAATGCCCATGAGAGCGGGATGGGGCCGCAATGGTCGGCGACCAGGGCCTATTGGGACGATCCCACGCCGGAGCGGGAAGCCGAGGCGACCGCGCATCTGACCTTCGAGGGGACGCGCGACCAATATCTGGGCGGCGTGCCCCGGGACATCGCAGAGCGCATCGATCCCAGGCTGTGGGAGGAGGACTGGCGGATCATGTCGCTCCCCGGCCGGATCGAGACGCAGCGTGCGTTGGTGCTCGACTATCGCAGCCATGTCGCGCGATTCGGGGAGATCGCCGATTATCTCGACCGCTGGCAACCCCCGGCGCTGATGCTGTGGGGGCGGCACGATGTCTTCTTCGATCTCGAGGAGACCCTCTCCTGGATGAAGGCGCTCCCGCGCATGGAGGCGCACATCCTCGACGGCCCGCATTTCCTGCTGGAGACCCATCCGGCCGAATGCGCCGCGTTGATGAGCGCCTTCGTCAGGCGCGTGGACGGGCTGCGTTAGGAAGCGCGCACCGTGAGCTCGTACAGGAGAGCCTCCTCGCGTCGGTCCTCGCCGAGCGCGCTCGCAGGAATTGTACGACGCGCTGCGATCGACCTATCGTCGACGCCATGTCCACGTCGCTGTCCGAGATGTCCCGCTCGCAGCTGCGGTGCTTCATGGCGGTCGTGGACGCGGGGTCGTTCGCCGAGACCTGCCGGCGTATCGGCATGTCCATGCCCAGCGTCTCCAAGACGATCGCCCGCCTCGGGGCGACCTACGGTGTCAAGGGAGGGCATGGCTGTGTTGCCCTCGCGGCCACATGGCGCTTGGCGCGGACGAGCTTGCGCTCGCCGCTGGAGCGCCGGTATCTTCGGCGAGCGGAGGCGGTAGGGGCGCGTTGCGATCGGTCGTTGTTTTCCTGCGGGACACGATGGAGTCTGCGGTCACGGCGTACCTCGACGCCGCCTACCCGGAGCAGCGGGACCCGTGGGTCGTGTTCGTGGCCGGTGAGTAACTGACGTCGAAGCACAGCTGGGGGTTACAGTTGCACAATAAAGCACAGAGTTGGCCGCTGGTCGCAGCGTTGCTCGCAGGGGCGTGTCAGAGCCTCCCCGATCGGGCGCCTACGGCCGCATCCGCGAGCGCGGGAGCCCCTGCGCATGAGCAGGCTCCGCTGGCACCCCCCGCGCCGGAGCCAGCTCGCTCTGGCGAGCCGGCTCCGGCATCCACCGACGCGGGCTCTCCAGGCGCCGCTTCAGGATCTGGCACGATGGTCATCGTCGACAAGAATCCATTTTGCGGCTTGCCGAGCTCGGCGGCCGGCCGCGAGCCGAGCCACGCATGGCTCGCCGCTCCGGTGTTGCAGCAGCGACTCGAGTTGCTCAACCAGGAGGTGGAGAAGGTTGCATCGTCGTTGATCGGGATCACCTTCGACGATGAGGGGAAAATTGCCATCGTGGTCTTTCACACGGATTTCGATGGTTTCGACAAGCTCAAGAGCCAGCTCGAAGGGCGCGTCGACCCGCTGCATGTGGCCCTGCGACCGGGCTGCTTCCCCCGGGAACGGCTCGCCAAGGGCAGTTCGATCGTCGAAGCACGCGACTGGCATCCGAAGGCCAAGTCGATCGGGCTGACCTGGGGTCTGGACGCATCCTTCTCCGGACTTTCCGTCACAGTCGACCAGAGCGCCCCCGAGGTCTCGGCTGCGCTCGAAAGGCGCCTCCAGGAGCAGGGCCTCGGCGACGTGGTGAGGGTCAAACGTGGGCAAGTCCAGCGACTGAACAAGTGATGCTCGCGCCCAGCGGCCTCTCGCGCTCGCAGAGGGATGAGCGCCGTCGATGCCGCTCAGGGGACCACGAGCCCGGCGCGCGCCAGCCGCTCGGTCAGGGCGGCGAGCCCGCGTTCGTACTCCCAGGACAGCACTCGGCCGTGGGACGAGGTCACCAGCGCGTACCTCTCGGAGTCCGAAACGCCTATTTGTTCAGGTTTGGCGACACGCTCTAACAGGATGGAGATGCCTTGCGGCTCGATCCCGTCCTTCGAGGCGCGAGCTCAAGGTGGTTTTCACCGGCGTGGCGCCGACGCCAGCGCTCGAGCACGTTGACGAGGGCCGCGAGGATCCGGCCCAGCGCTGCCCCGAGGCCAGGCGAAGGCTCGTCGCACAGCGTCGGTGCGACCGAGAGTCGCAGCCGGTCGCGGAGGATCTCCTGAGCGCGGCGAATGGATCGTGGATCCCGGCGGTCGAACCAGATGGCTTCGCCAAATGACTCGCTGGCCTCGGGGCCTTCGTCCTCCACCGGCCCGAGGTACAGGGTCACGGTGTGTCGTCCCAGTGTGGCTGGCGGGTCGATCCGCATGTTCCTGGGAAACAGCATGCTCCGCGCTCGTGACAGCTCGGTGGCGCAGGCGAAGACTCTCCGTTGCAGCGCGGCGCTCACCCCGCGGGCCGTGGCGTGGACGCGGCCCCGTCGATGCATGGATAAGTTGCTGAACCAGCGTCGCTTTTCCGGGAGGGATGCGGATCGCGGAAGGTCCTACATGTCCACCAGCGCGTGCAGCGTGGCTGTACGGTGGGATGGCCACGACGAGGACCAAGCGGAGGCGCGCGGCTCCTGGACGCGGTATGGACACCTGGATACGCTCGTCGAATGAGCGACTTGTTCGACAGTGACTCGAACGAGCTGTTCCCGCCCGCCGACCGGGCGAAGATCGAGGCGCTCACGGAGGATCCGGACGCGAGGGTGAGCTACGAGCTGACCAAGGGGATGCTGGCCTGGTCGGATGAGCAGCCGCGCGACGTCGAGCTGTCCACGTTCACGAAGGTCGTAATGCTTTCGAGAGGATCGAGTTCTCGGACATGTAGCCTGCGGGTGATCGCGAGGGCCTCCTGCTCGACGACCTTCAGGACCTGATCGGGAGGAGACGACCAGCTGCTCGGATCGAGCACGGTGCTGGACGCCAGGTACGTGCTGTCCTCGAGCGACGGCGAGGCCGTCGTGGTAAGGAACCGTGGACCGCTCGGCGCGCTCGTTTCAATACTCGGCGGCCGCGATGATGACCCTCCGCGGCCGCCGTGCCGGCGATCGGCTGCAGCTTCAACGAGGGGCGGCGTCGAGCCGCATGTCTACGGGAGGACTTATGCAGGTGATCGTCGCGGGCGGTGGGATCGGCGGCCTGGCCACGGCTCTGGCGCTGCACGGCTCGGGTCATGAGGTGACGGTGTTCGAGGCGGCGCCCACCATCCTGCCGCTCGGGGTCGGCATCAACCTCCTGCCCCACGCCGCCGAGGTGCTGGGCGAGCTGGGTCTTTTCGAGGCCCTGCTGGCCAAGAGCGTGGCGACCCGCGAGCTCCTCTATTTCAACCGCTTCGGCCAGCGCATCTGGGGCGAGCCCCGCGGCCGCTTCGCGGGTCATGCCACGCCGCAGCTCTCCCTCCACCGCGGCGCCCTCCAAGGCGTGCTGTTCGACGCCGCCGTCGAGCGGCTGGGCACAGGCCGGGTGCTCTGCGATCGGCGCCTCGCGGGCCACGAGCAGGGCGGGGGCCGCGTCGAGGCGCTCTTCCTCGATCGCGCAGGCGCGGCGTGGAAGGTCTCCGCCGACCTCCTGATCTGCGCCGACGGCATCCACTCGGCGGCGCGCGCCAGCCTCTATCCGGACGAGGGGCCGCCGATCTACGGCGGTCACATCCTCTGGCGGGGGACCACCCTGGCGATGCCCTTCCTCACCGGCGCCAGCATGATCATTGCCGGGCACCAGGACCAGAAGTTCGTCGTCTATCCGATCTCCCCACCGGGGCCGGACGGCCGCCAGAAGATCAACTGGGCCGCCGATCTCGCGTTCGCCAGGAGCCTGCGACGGGAGGACTGGAACCGGCGGGGCGACCCCGCCGACTTCCTGCCCAGGTTCGAGGACTGGCGCTTCGGCTGGCTGGATGTGCCCGACCTGATCCGGAGCGCCGAGGCGATCTACGAGTTCCCGCTGGTCGACCGCGATCCGCTGCCGCGCTGGAGCCATGGGCGCATGACGCTGCTGGGCGACGCCGCCCATCCCATGTATCCGAACGGCTCCAACGGGGCGAGCCAGGCCATCCTGGACGCCCGCGCCCTGGTCCGCGCGCTCGCCGCCCATGCCGATCCGGTGGAGGCGCTGGCCGCCTACGAGGCCGAGCGCCTGCCCGCCACCGCCGCCATCGTCGCGTCCAATCGCCGCAACGGTCCGGAGCAGTGCTTGCAGATCGCCTATGAGCGCGCGCCCGACGGCTTCGACCGTATCGAGGACGTCTTCGCCCCCGGCGAGCTGGAGGCCATCGCCGCCCGCTACAGGGTGCTGACCGGCCTGAAGCACGCCTCGGAGCCCCCTGTGCGCTGACAAGAAAATGTCGACGACATCCATGAAATCAGCATTTATCCTGCTGGCGCTCGCCGGAGCGCTGTCCGCCTGTCAGCCCAATAGACCAGATAGCCCCGAAAAGCTGAAGGCAGTCATCGTGTCGTACTTCGACTGCGTCACCCGGAGGGACTTCGCGCGAATGAAGACCTTGACGACGCCCGATTTTGTCATCTACGAGAACGGGAAGATCATCAACAACGACGGCCTGATCGAGATCATCAATGGATCTCCGATAACCAAAGCCACCTTTTCGTTGGATGATGTCAAGATCAACGTCGACAGCAACTCGGGGAGCATGGTCTACATCAACCATGGCAAATTCGCGCAGAACGACGCGAGCACCATTACACGCGACTTTCTGGAGAGCGCGATTTTCAAGAAGGTGGGAAATGAGTGGAAGTTGCACTTTGTGCATTCAACCGTCAAAAAATAGACTCGATGATCCAGGATCTGCCCGGGATCGAGCGGGCCGAGCTGCGCGGCGCTCGGACGGCTCGGGGCGGCCGCGCCGCTCGCGCCGGGCGCACGTTCAATCGGCGCACATGAGCTGATCGATGATCTCGAAGGTGTCGACGATCGTGGCGTAGCTGGCCTCGATGTCGTTGGTCGACGTCGACAGCGACATGACGACGACGCGCGAGCCGTCGTCGCTCGCGGCGTTCCGGGTCGAGTACCCGAGCGTGTCGCCGGGGTGGCTCCAGTATCCTCCGCCGCAGCTCGTCGGGATCCACGCGATCCCGAGGCCATAACCGATGCCAGGCGCGATCGCGTCGAGGGCCGGCGCCGGGACCGTGTCGTGGAGCTCCGCCATCTGCTCTGGATCGAGCAGCGAGCCTTCGCTCAGCGCCCGCCAGAATTTCGCGAGGTCCGCGGTGGTCGTGACGAGGGAGCCGGCGGCGTCGGCGAAGGTCTGGTTCGCGATCGTGACGTCGACGAGCGGCCCGCCGACCTCGTACTGCTGGTATGCCACGGCGTGCGGGGCAGGCAGATCCGTCTCGTCGCCGGGCTCGAACGTGCGGTCCAGGCCGAGCGGATCGAGGATGCGCGCCTCGACCTCCTCGCTCCAGTGATTTCCGGTGACACGCTCGATGATCATGCCGGCGAGCACGTAGTTCGTGTTGGAGTAGGCCCACTGCGTCTCCGGATCGAAATTCGGCTTGTGTTCCATGGCGAGCGCCACGAGCTCTTCCGGCTCCATGTGGTCGAGCCGATGCTGCATGTACTCGTCGGCGGAGCGCAGCGCGTCCAGGCTCGGCTCGCCCTGACCGGTGTAGTTGTAGAGGCCGCTCGTGTGCTGGAGCAGCTGGCGGATCGTGATCAGCGAGCCGTCATTGCCGTTGCCCGACACGACGCCGGGGAGCCACTGCTCGACCGTGTCGTCCAGCGACAGCGCTCCTTCTGCGGCGAGCTGCAGCGCCACGACGGCGACGAACGTCTTGGTGTTGCTGCCCATCCGGAAGTAGCTGTCGAAGTCGATCGGCTGCTCGCCGCCGAGCTCCGCCACGCCGCTGCGGGCGAGGATCCGTCGGTCGCCGTCGAGCACCTCGGCATGCACGGCGACGATCCCGCCAGCGCGGATCTTGTCCACCCCTTGCTGGAGCAGCTCGTCGTAGGTGGTGTCTGCCTCCTCGGGAGAGCTGCTCGGGCAACCCAGGAGGAGCGACGCCATGCAGAAGAGCGGAATCGAGAGCTTGCTGAGTGTCATGCGCGTGCGTTCCCGCTCGACTCGTTTCCGTTCAATGGTTCTTGCGGGTTCGTCGATGTCGCACGAACGCGCAGATTCGCGGCCCGCTTCCTACCGCTGCAGGCGCCTGTGGCGGCCTGCACCACGAGCCGGTCAATCCGCGGGGGACGCGGCGCACGCGTCCTCCGGCGAGAGGGCGCGCGCCCGCGCCGGCAGGGCAGCCTGCTTCACGGCTCTTCCCACGAGGGCTCGACGGCGGGCCGCTCCCGCTCGATGCGCCCGCTCCCCTCCTCCTGCCGATCGCGGAACGGCGTCGACGCCGGCGTGAAATCGCGGAGGCCGCGGCGGGCGGTGTAGTCGTAGCGGAGGAAGATCAACCCCGAGACGCGCGGCGAGGTCTCGGCCAGGCTCGGGACGTCGAACAGGAACGTCCCCTCCGCGCCGAGCGAGGCGCGGTGCCCGCGGGCGAGCCAGCTCCAGAACGTGAGCCCCGCGGTGAACGCGTCGCGCAGGAAGGCCTCGTCGCGCGTCTCGTTCACCGGCCGGTAGCTCGCGAGCCAGCCGAGCTGGATCCACGGCCACAGCCCCCTGCCGGGGAGCAGGTCGAGGTCGAGCGTCGCGTCGATGCGGTCGAGCGCCGACGGCGCCGGGCTCAGGCGCAGCGACGTGCCCGCCGTGACGAGCGCGTCGGCGAACGGCCGGTACCGCAGGCGCGCCCCGAGCGAGGCCTGCGTGTCGTGCCTGGCGCCGTACGGCGTGTAGACGTCCTTGTCGGCGCCGATGAAGCCCCGCAGCGACTCGTCCACCATGAGCCACGTGAAGCCCGCCCACGGCGAGAGCGTGAGCTCGCCGAGCGGGATGGACCAGAACGCGCTCGCGCTCGCCCTGGCGCCCATGGCCTCGCTGGCGTCCGGCTGGAACACGACGCGGCCGCTCAGCGAACCGCCGGGAACCCAGCCGCTCGAGCTCAGGTCGAAGCGCGCCTCCGCGCCGAAGCTCTCCGGGCCGTCGCGCAGGCGGCCGAACCCCGCGGCCGCGATCCAGGCGCGCCGCGCGATCAGCTCGCGGTGCACGTCGAGGCCGAGCTCGAGGGAGCGGACCGGAAGACGGTGGTCCTCCTCGGCGAGCTCGCTGTCGACGAGGCGCGCGTAGCCGCCGACGGAGAGGGGCCCCGGATCCGGGTCCTCTCCCACCGGGGGCGCCGGACGAAGCAGCTCGTCCGCGGGCGCGATCGGCGCGGGCAGCGGCGGCGGCGCAGGCGGCGGCGCGCGGGGGCGGGGCGCGCCGTTCGCGACGGCGAGCTCGACGCGGAGCAGCGCCCGGCCGCCGGGCGAGGCGACGCGCAGCACATGCGGGCCCTCGGGGAGGACGGCGACGCGGGACTCGACCTCGCCGCCGAGCCAGAAGAACGGCTCGCGCGTGACGCCCAGGCGGCGCGCGGCGCGGTCCTCGGAGGCGTCGAGCGCGAGGGTCCCCTCCTCCACCGCGCCGCCGCCGGCCTCGCCGCCGACACCGTCGAGCGGCGCCACCGAGAAGCGCAGCTGGCCCGAGGGCGCGGCCGCGGCAACCTCGGGATGGCAAGCCGGATCCCCGCCGTCCGCGGGCGCGGCGCGCGCGCGGGGCGACGCGCACTCGTAGGCGGCGCGGGCGCGGACGCGCACCACGGTCGGGCCGACGAACGCGAGCTCCAGGGGGCGCGCCGGGTCGATGTCGTTCCAGGTCGACAGGACGCGGCCCGAGAAGGGCTGCGCCGCGCCGGCCGCGGTCGCGCGGATCCAGCCGAGGGCGCTCCGGTCCGCCGGAGGCCGCGCCTCGATGCGGTGGCTGCCCCGCGGCACCTGCACGACGCAGCGGTCGGCCATCGGCCCGGACGCCGCGGAGCACGCGACCGGCTCGCCGTCGAGCGCGATCGAGAACGCGCAGGGGGTCTCCTCGCGGTCGAGCGCCCGGCAGACGCCGTCGAGCACGATCGCGCCCGGCGCGGCGCGGTCGAGCCGGAACTCGGCGCGCGCGCCGTCGGTGATGAGGAGCGACGCCTCCGGCGCGTCGACGAGCGCGCGCCGCACCCGCACGCGGAGCGGCAGATCGCGATCGGCCCTGGCCCGGATCTCGAGCGTGGCCGTGCCGGCCGTGGCGTCGGCGCGCGGCGGCACGGCCCAGCCGGTCACCGGGGCCAGCCGCGCGAGGGCGGCCGGCGGGAGCTGGACAGGCGGCGGCGCGGCGCCGGCGGGAGGCGCCACGGCCGGGCCCTGCGCGGCGTTCCCCGAGGCCGCGGGCGCGGCGCCTTGCTGACCGGCGGAGGCCTCGCGGGCGGCCTCCTGGACGGCGAGCTCGGCGAGCGCGAGGGCGCGCAGCGTGAGCCGTCGTTCGGGCGCCGGGGCGGCGGAAGCCACGTCGGTGGCCAGGTTCGCGGCCCGGGCGAGCGCTGCGGCGGACCGGTGGGCGAGCCCGATCCGGGTGAAGGCGTCGGCGGCGAGCTGCACCTCGCTGGAGCGCTCGGCGAGGAGGCCGAGCAGCAGCGCGTCCGCGCCCGCGCTGTCGCCCGCAGGGCCCGCGAGCAGCGCGACGCCGCGCCGCGGATCGACGCTGGCGCGCGCGCCGCGCGCGGCCGCGAGGGGCGCGCGGTCGTCGGGCAGCGGGAGCGGCGGCACGCGCGCGGGCAGGCCGAGCGGGACCGCCACCGGGCTGCCCGGCGGCAGGGTCAAGACGGTGCTCGGCGGCGCGCCCGCGGTCGGCGCGCCGGGCAGATGCACCGCGTCCCAGCGATCCTCCTCGGCGGGGCGGTCGAGCGCGGCGAGCGCCGGGAAGCCGAGGGCGTCGAGCGCCGCGGCGCGCTGCGCGTGGAGCGCGGCGCGGGCAGGCGAGGGCGCGGCGCGGGCAGGCGAGGGCGCGGCGCGGAGGGCGCGCGTGGCGCCCCGGATCTGCTCGAGGGTGCCGTCGACGGGCGCGCCGTCCGGCGGGCGCACCGGCGTGACGGCGCGCGGGGCGCCGGGCGCGGCGGGGTGCAGGCGCACCGAGGCGCGGAGCAGCGCCGGCGCATCGGTCTCGACGCGCAGCTCGTGCGCGCCGGCGGGGACCGGGACCTCGATCGAGCCCGTGGCGCCGGCGCGCACCCAGGCTTCGTGGACGGCGGCGCCAGCGCGCACGCGGAGCACGCGCGCGGGGCCGTCGGCCGGGGGCGGCGCGCCTCGCGCTCCGGGCGCCGGCGCCGCTGCTCCGGGCGCCGGCGCAGCGGCGCCCTGCGCTCCAGGCGACGGCGCAGCGGCGCCTTGCGCTCCAGGCGACGGCGCAGCGGCGCCTTGCGCTCCGGACGACGCCAGCGCCGCCTCGCCCGCCACGGCGGGCGGCGCGATCACGACGCGGGCCAGCGTGGCGCGCTCCGGGTCGGGGAGCGCGAAGGTCGCGGTGCCGTCGACCCAGGCCCACTGCACGATCTCGCGCAGGGACGCGCACGGCGCGCGCCCGCTGCGCGGGATGCGCGCGAGCACCGGCGGAGCGCCCGCGGGCCGCTGGAACGTGCGCGCCCCGGGCGCCACGGCGACGACCGACGTGAGCCCGGCGCCGCCGTGCACCGCGGCCGGCGCGCCGTCGATAAGCACCGGCGACTCGGGAACCACCTGGCTCGAGGCGCTCCGCAGGAGCACCCGCGCGTGGGCCCCCGGCGGCGCTTCGACGTCGATCTGCGCGCGCGCGGCGTCGAGGAGCGTCCAGCGGAGCCCGGACTCCGCGTCCACCTCGCAGAGGCCGTCCGCGGCGGCGCGCCCCGGTGTGCCGCCTCCCGCCGGCGGCAGCGCGTCGCGAGGCTGCGCGATCGCGCTCCACGCGGCCACGCCGTCGGGGATGTCGAGCGCGTCCCACGGGGCCTCGCGCGCCCAGGCGGTGCGCGCGAGCGGCGCCGCGCTCTCGACGTCGCCATGGCCGAGCGCGTAACGCTCCGCGAGCGGCGCCCCCGCTGGCCGGCGGCCATCGCGCGGCGGCGACATCGCCGCGCCCAGCGCGGACACGGCCGCGACGTCGTCCGGGTGCGCGCGGCCTCCGGCGGGCTCGCGCGCCGCCGCGGCCCCGGGCTGAGCGGGCCCGGACCAGGGCGCGTCCGCGGCGCCCGGCTCCGCGTGCGCGGCGGCGAGCCGCGCGAGGATGGCGCGCTGGAGCGACGCGGCGCCCGCCGCCGCGCGGCCCTGCGCCGCCGCGTCGCCTTGCGCCGCGACCGACGCCTGCGCCGCCGTGTAGGCTTGCGCCGCGCGCGCGAACGCCGCGCCGGAGGAGGGCGCCCACCGCACCGACTCGGCGAGGAGGAGCGCCCGGAGCGGCGGCGGCACGGCCGGCCGCGCGGCGAGGTCGAGCGCGGCCTTCGCGGCGCCCGGCGCGGCGGCCCGGCCCGCGGCGGCGAGGAGCCGCGGCGCCTCGGCGTGGACCGGCGCGCGAGCGCCGTCGCCGGCCTGATCGCGCCGCGCCGCGCGATCGAGCAGGGCGGCGCGGTCGCGCTGCGGCGCGAGGAGCTCGGCGACGCCGGCGCGTTGCTGGTAGCCGCTGGCGGCGACGGCGAGCTCCCCCTCGACGACGTCGACGGTCACCGCGCGCGCATCGACCGGCAGCGGCACCCGGATCCACCGCGGCTCGCTCCAGCGCGCGGCGTCCGCGAGGCGCGACCCGGCGCGAACGACGAGCTCCCGGACGACGGCGCCGCCGGCGCGCACCACGACGCGCGTGGTCCCGTAGGTGCGCGCCCGGAGGGCGATGCGCAGCACGTCCGCGCCGGGCGCGCGGAGCTCGAGCCGCGCCCCGGCGCCGAGCGAGCGCCATGGCGTGGCGCGCTCGACGGCCGGGAGATCGGGGCCCTCGCGGCCTCCGCGCAGCTCGACGCCGCGCGCGACGAAGTACGG
Organism: Sorangium sp. KYC3313; assembly: GCF_052075895.1. NCBI lineage: Bacteria > Pseudomonadati > Myxococcota > Polyangiales > Polyangiaceae > Sorangium > Sorangium sp. KYC3313. Next base: position 2,796,406 of record NZ_CP197255.1, on the reverse strand, counting down.
CTCGACGAGCGGCCGGAGGAGCAGCGACTCCTCGAGATAGCGCGCGGTGAGCCATGCGGCCGCGGCCGGGTCGAGGCGCGCGGCGGCGGGGGCGAGGCGCGCGGAGGGCGCGCCCGCCGCGGCCGGGGCGGAGAGCGCCGCGCGCGCGGCGTCGACCCAGCGGAGCAGCGCGCCCGCCTCGCCCGGCGCGGTGGCCGGCGCGGGCGCGCGGCCGCCGAGCCACGCGGCGACGTCCTCGTCGAGGCGGTACCAGGCCAGCGGCGCGCGCTCCCGTGCGGCGACCCGCACGGCGACCGGCGTGCTCCCGGCGCGGCGCGCGGCGGCCGCGCGCACGACGACGAAGCGCGCGCTCGACCACGTCGGCACCGCGAAATCGCGCGCGCCGGCCCTGACGGGAGGCAGCGGCATCCAGGTGATCACATCGGGCACGCTCCCGACGCCGGAGCCGAGGCCGATCCCTGCGACGTCGCCCCGCACTTCCAGCCGGTCGCCTGGCTGCACGGGCACGAGGAGCAGCTGCCCCGCGGCGAGCGCGACGGGCGCGGTGGGGTCGGCTACGACGGGCGCGGCGCGCGCCTCGTCCGGAGCGGGGGCGCCCTGCTGCGGTCCGCTGCTCCACGGCACGACGCGGGCGCTCTCCGGCGCCACCCAGACGAGCGGCTCGGCGGCGGCGGCCTCGCGTGCCCCCGGGACGCCGTGGGCGACCCCGAAGGCGAGCACGAGCGCCGCGGCGAGCAGCGCGCGGCGGGCGGCGGCCCCGGGGAAGGCGTCGAGATCCACGGCGATTACCCTTGCACCATGCCCACTCACGCCCCGCGCCGTGATCTACCGGGCTACCCGATTTCCGGGTTCGAGCGCAAGCGCGCGATCGGCGAGGGGGGTGCGTTCCCGGCCGACCGGTCCGACCGCCTCCGGACACCGGAAACGCTCCTGGCCGACCGGTCCGACCGCCCCGGCGCACCGGAAACGGTTCCTGAAAGCCATCGAGTCGACGGCACCACAGGCCTCGACGCCGCCGTCGTGTCGCCGCCCCTACTCGTCCCGCGCGCAGCGGAACCCGTAGAAAGACAGCGTCCTCTCCGGCAGCTCGCCGATACGGTACGTCGGACTGAGCGTCTCCTCGGTGTGGGAGAACGCCCCTCCGCGGGAGCCCCTTCCGAAGCCTCCGTCGGTCAGTGTCGCGCAGTTGGTGCACGCCCCCGTCAGATCGGCGTGGTAATCGAGGACCCACTCGAACAGGCTGCCCGCCAGATCCGCCTGTTCCCATCTCCCGTCGCCCGCCGGGGATTTCGACCCGACGGACGGGATCGGGCACACCGTTGTCGTGGTATCGCAGCCGAACACCGCCAGATCCTGGCTCGGGGCCTCGTCGCCCCACGGATAGGCGAGGTGATCGTTCCCCCCGACCGCGGCGTAGTTCCACTCCGCCTCCGTGGGCAGCCGGCCCTCGTCCCAGGCGCAGAAGGCGAACGCGAGATACCAGCTCACGCAGTTGATCGGCGCGGCCTCGTTGCCGGCGGGCTCATCGGTCCACGTCCGGAAGTTGGCGTCGCATTGCAGCGAGGCCCGCAGCTCGTGCTGCCCCGCGGGCAAGCTCGCATCCCACGCCGGGTCCCAGCCGCTGCCCTCGATGAGCGGATGAGCGCCCGCTCCCGCCTTCGGCCTGGTCGCCGGATAGCCCGCGACGAACTGCCGGAACCGGCCCACCGTCGCCTCGAAGCGATCGAGCTGGAAATCGGCGACCGTGGCAGGATAACGCGCGTCGTTCAGGCGGTTGAACTGGCCGCCCACCACCTCGCCCGCCGCGCAGCAGCTCTCGTCGGCCGCCGGACCGCAGGTGGGCGCGACCTGTTCGCAGTGCGGCACGACGAAGACGTCGGGCTCCACGTCAGGGATGCACGCGCCCGCCGCGGCCAGCGGGATCGCCAGCGCGGCAAGAGGCCTGAAGACCACCACGCGGTTGCTCTCGCCCGTGCGCATCAGAAGCTCCCGGAGATGCTGGCGCCAGCGCCGGACGGCGCGATCCAGGGGACCGCGACGGCCGCCGGCGCGGGCGCCGCCTCGTCGCCCGACCGGACGATCCCATGGACCGCCACCCCCATCGCGACGAGCCCCGCGGCGCCCAGGCCGACGAAGAGGCCGAAATCGCGGTTCTTGCGCGCATTGTCAGCCGCGAAGTCATAGCCGGGGGCGCAGTACGTCCCGCCCGGGACCTCGCGGCAGTTCTCGCGCAATGCGCTGATCGCGGAGAGGTCGTCGATCAGGAACCCGACCGACGCGCCGGCAAGGGCGATCCCGGCGGCTCCGGAGATCCAGGCCCAGGCCGGGGTGCCCCCTCGCGCCTCGTTCGCCTTGGTGGGCGGCGTCGCGGCGCTGGCCGCGGCCGCGGGTCGCAGCGTGAGCTCGACCGTCGTCGTCTCGCCCTCCGCGAGCGTGATCGAGCGGGTCTCTGCCTGGTGCCCGGGGGCGCTCGCGCGGATCTCGTGCGGGCCGGGATCGACCGGCAGGGGCTCCCCGAGCGCGGCCGCCGGAAGCGCCGTGCCGTCGCGCAGCACCTCCATGCCGGCGGGCGCGCCCTTGACCATGATCACGAGCTTCGGCACGCGCGGCTCGAGGGCCGCGATCCCCTGGTTGGCGACCTCCTCCAGGCTCCGGCGCCGCTGCTCCCCGGCCGTCTCGCGGTTCAGGACGAGGGCGCGATGGTAATCGTGCCAGGCCGTCGCGAGCTTGCCCTCTCGCTCGCGGCAACGCGCGATGTTGATCTGGGTGCTCGCCGAGGGGTTGAGCGCGAGGCTCGCCTCGAACTTCGGGCACCCCGCCGCGTCGTCCCCCTTGTCGACGAGCGCGCGCGCGGCCTTGAAGAGCGCCTCCGCGGCCACCGGGTCGCGCCCGGGCTCCTGCGCGTGCGCCGCCGCGCCCCCGAGCGCGACCGCGACCACAGACGCGAGGCCGGCAAAGGCGCGCGCGCCTCGCGCGCGGCTGGTCTCCGGGCGGCGAAGGAGCGCCACCGCAACAAGGCATTTCCCGAGCGGGCTCGTCGTCGTTTCCGCCATGTGTGCTCGTTCCGCTGCTGCGCCGCGTGGGCGCGCGCGGAGACCCTACAACAAAAAGGGGGGCACGACCAACCCGTCAATGAGCGAGCCCGTGGTTCCGCTCGACGTAGCTCCCGCGTGGCTGAGCGGCGCGCGGCGCGGCAAGCCGCTCGTGAAGATGACAGCGACCCATCGAGTCGATCCGCGACACGAACGCTCACGAGAAGCGGAGTTCAGCGGCGCGCCACGTACCAGGCGCTTCGACGACGCTCTGCCCTCCACACCGATCCGACGCTCCACCCCGGCTCCGCCTGACGGATCGTCCTCCCACCACAGCCTTGGCCCGTCGTCCCGCCCCGGCGCAAGGCCGGCATCGGTCCCGTCCTCGTGGGCCGCTCCGATCCATGTTCGGTCCGCACCGCACGGTCACCGACGACTTTCAGCGCTTCTACCCGCAGCACGCGGTCGATGTTCAGCAGGACGAGCGAGGGCGCGCCTTCCTGGTCGACGTCCTTCAAAGGCGAGCGCCGTCGGAGCTGCTCCCCGAACCCGTGTGTCGCGTGCGGCAGACGGGGACCTTCGTCCCGACGTCGGACGACGACATGGTACTCCTCATGACCCGCCGCGTGCTGGGTCCTCTCGTCGCGCTCCATGGCTCTGCTGGCCAGAGCCGCGCCCAACCTGTCGAGCTTTATCAGTCCACCTCTATGGAACCTGGAGAGCGCCCCTGACGATGCGGCCGAAGAGGACATAGAGGCGGCTCAGCGGTCGTCGGCCAATGTCAACGACTCGCCATCGCACGCACGGCAGGTCGGTGGGGCTGAGCGGCCAGAGCTCCGAGAAATGTCAGGCCATGAGGATTTGTTGCTGGGCCGGGATTTCCTCCGGCACGACGGGATACTCCTCGTGATCGACAGCGAAAATTTCTCGCTCCTGTTACCCGACGACGAGGACAATCGGCGACGGCGCGATCAGGTTCGTCGGGCGCTCGAATAACTCGGGGAGGAAGTGCTCATCGGGCTGGCTCGATTGCCTTCCCCTTGGCCTCGGTCAAGAAAGGCCGGCTGCGCGCCTTCTCCAACATCGGTCCCCGATGGCGCTGGAATCTCCTGCCGAGCCCCGGCGCCACGCTTCACCCGCTCCTCCTCACGGATCGTCCTCCACCCACAGCCTCGGCCCGTCGTCCCGCCCCGGCGCCTTCTGCCCTACCAGCACCGCCCCGACCCAGACCGCCTTCGCCGGCTCCCCCGTATCGCCCGGCTGCCGCCCCAGCAGCGACAGCCGCACCGCCCGCTCCCCCGGCGCCAGGTCGTCGCCCAGCCGGATCACCGCGCGCCCCACACCATCCGTGCCGCGCTTCTCCGTCGCCGCCTCCCACAGCGTCGCGCGTGTCAGGTCGCCGCCGCGGCCCGCCAGCACGCCGTCCGGGATCGTCACCCGCCGGAAGAACGCCGCCTCCCGCGACGCCGGCTTCGCCCCCTCGAGCCGGTACCGGATCCGGTAGTCCGCGTTCTCCCCGGGCGTCACCACGAACAGCACCAGGTGCAGCGTCTCGCCCGCCTCCTGCTCGAACTCGTACGTCATCGGCCGGCCGCGCGTCAGCTCGAACACGTCGCGCCGGCGCACGATCGCCCCGCCGTTCGCCGGCGGCGCGTCCGTGTACGCCACCCCCGTCTCGCCCAGCCCCTCGATCTCGACCCGCCGCGCGCCCGCCGGCGCCGCCACCCGCAGCGACCCCGACAGCGCCACGATCGGCTCCCTCAGCGCCACCTCGCCGTCCACGCGCACCGCCACCTCCTTGCCCAGCGACGCGCGCGCGGCCCGGTAGATCACCGACAGCCGCCCCGCCCGCGCCCCCGCCCCGTCCACCCGCACGTCCTTCGCCACGAGCAGCGGCGTCCACGCGTCGCCCGGCGACGGCTCCCCCGCCGACTGCCACGCCGGCATCAGCAGCCGCCGGCGCACCGGCGCGTGCTCCGGGACGAGCACCCGCTCCGGCCGATCCGCGTTCGACCTCGCGCCCTCCCCCGCCCGCTCGATCCGCACCTGCTCGCGCAGATCCGAGAAGCGCTCCTTCCGCTCCAGATCGTCGAGGTTGAGCGCCCGCACGTCCGTCCACGTGCTCACGTCGAACGGCGCGTAGCGCCACGTCTCGTCCTCGGCCAGCGTGACCCGGTACGGCAGCCGGTACAGCGTCTCGTTCACGCCCGGCTCGATCGCGCGCAGCCGCAGGCGCGTCCTCGCGTCGCCCGTGATCTCGATCCGCTCCACCCCCGCCGGCGGCCGGAGGATCGCGAGCCGCGGCTCGGACGCGTCGAACCCCTCGTTCCACCACTCGAACCGCGATCGCGGGAGCGTCACCTTGAGCTCGGCCCGCTCCGACGGCCCAGGGCCCCACCGCGCCACCACCGTCGCGTCGCCCTGGTTCGCGCCCCCGCCCGCGTCGATCTGCGTCCGGAACAGCAGCCCGAGGAGCTCTTGGCCGGGCGCCATGCGCGCGATGACCGGGTCGCTCGGATCCAGCGCCAGGTAGCGCACGATCCGCACGTCCGGCGGCGTCTGCAGCCGCGCCGGAGCCGCCTCCGCTCGCGCCGCGGGCGGCTCCGCGGCGGCCCCCGGCGGGAGCGCCCCCGGCGCGGCGTCGGGGCCGCCCTCACCCGCGGGCGAGGGCATCGCCGGGTGGACGATCTCGCCGAGCTGCTGCATCGCCTGCGCCCCCGGCGCGCCGAACCGCACGCCGAAATCCGGGCCGACGCCGTCGATCACCACCGTCCGGATGTCCTCCCGCAGGAGCCGCACCGTGGCCCTCCCGAGCGGGCCGAGCTCGACGCTCGCGGACCCGCTCGCGCCGTCGGCGACCCGCACCGTGCGGCCCGGCGGGCCCTCGATGTCGAGCGACAGCGGGCCGCGGAAGTTCAGCGCGGCCGCGCGGCGCTCGCCGATCACGAACTCGGAAGCGCCCCGCCCCTCGGCGCGCGGGTACGGCATCCGGAACCGCCGCAAGAGCAGGCGCGACATCTCGTAGTCGATCCCCTCGCGGCCCCCCGCCTCGAGCCGCCGCGCCCAGCCCCGGAGCAGCTCCTTCCGCGCCGGCTCCGGCAGGTCGGCGAAGCCGAGCGCCGACGCCCGGAGCCCGAGCTGCCGCCGCTCCTCGGCGTCCAGGCTCTGCTCGTAGACCGCGCGCGACGCCTCGCTGCGCTGGTAGCGCCCCTCCAGCCGGGACAGGATCGTCAGCTCGCTCGGCGCGCGCGCGCCGTCGCCGCCGTCGCTCCCCACCGCGGGCTTCGCCCGGAGCCGCACCTGCCCGCCCAGCGGGAGCACGTCGTGCGTGATGAGCAGCGTCGAGCGCGGATCCGTCACCGCGCCCCCGCCGCTCGCGAGCCGCGCCGCGTACTCGCCCTCGCCGAGCGGACGATCCGGATCGCAGCTGACCCGGCTCTCCAGATCGATCGCGTGCCGCGCGACCTCCTCCCCGCGCTCGTTCACGAACGCCGCGACGAACCCGTACGGGTAGCGCCGTGCCGAGTCGCAGGCGTCGGCCCTCACGCTCCCCCAGGTCGTCACCTCCACCGCGTCGATCTCGGCCGGGATCTTGATCACGAGGTCCCGCTCCGGCTCGATGTGATAAGCTAGGATCTCGTCCTCGGCCGGCAGCGCGCTGCCCAGCGGCGGCGCGCTCGACAGCTGCGAGAGCGCGAACGCCGTCACCCCGAGCAGCGCCATCGCGATCAGCCACCGCGGGTTCAGCGCCCTGCGCGGCGCGCCGTCGCGGGCGCGGAACCCCGCCGTCGCCAGGCGCGCCCGGGACGGCGGCCGCGCCGCGTGGGAGCGCGGCGACGCGGCCGCCTCGTGGCCCGCCGGCTCGCGGCGCTTCGCCGGGGCGGTCACGGGGCCCCCTGCTGCGGCGCCGCCCCGGGCCCGGCCGCCTCGACCCGGAGCGCGCTCGTGCCGACCGTGACCGCGCGCCGCAGCCGCGGGCCGCCGGGCACGGCCGCGCCCGGCACCGCGACGAGCGCGCCGTCGATCGGCAGCAGCTGCGCCTCCCCCGGCCGCGCCGCGATGACCCACGGGCGCCCCGTGATCACGTCGCGCCCGATCTCCACATGGCACTGTGCCTCGCGCCGCGGTGCGACCGGCGCGCTCCCGCGCAGCGCGGCCGCCGCCGCGGCGCGCGCCGCGGCCGCGAGCCCTGCCCGAGGCACGACCGCCACCGCTGCCCGCGACGCGTCCGACCCGGCCCGCGGCGCTGCCGGCGACGCGTCCACCTTCGCCGGAGCGCCCCCCGGCCCCGCCGTCGGCGTCGCCTGCGGCGCGAAGTGCGCCCTCAGGTAATACGGGTTCCGCTCGGTCGTGTAGCGCCGGAAGGGCTCTATCGCAGCGGCAAGATCGCACGCTGCGGTCACACCCCGGGTCGGACAGAGCTCGTCCCCGCTCGCTCCTGCGCCGGCGCTCCCCGCGCACGACGCGAGCGCCCGAGCGCGCGCGGCCACGTCGAGCGGCTCGGGCGTCACGCCGAGCCGCGCGAGCCGCGCCTCGAGGCGCGTCTCCCCCTGCCCCGGCTCGACGAAGCGCCGGAGCTCGAAGAAGCGCCGGACCGCGCTGCCCAGGTACACGATCGCGAACCGCCCCTCGGCGAACCGCTTCGCGTAGGCCATCGCCATGTCCGTCGCGCCGCTGAACGGCACCTGCTCGCGCGTGCCGTCGAAGATCCCGACGCGCAGCTCGAGATCGCGCAGCGTCTCCAGCAGCGGCCCCGCGAACGTCGGCACGTGCCCGGGCCGCACGACCTCGTACCCGAACGAGATCACCGCGTCCCGCTCGTAGGTCCGATCCGCCTCGATCGCCTGCACCGACAGCGCGTTGCCGCCGTCCCCGACCCAGACCTCGTGCGCCCGCTGGAAGTAGCTGCGCAGCCCCTCGGCGCGCCGCACGTCGGCGGCCCCGCTCGGCTCGGCCGTGGGCACCGCCCCGGCGAGCAACAGCGACTGCGCCGAGAGCGCGTCGGCGAGCGCGAGCCCCGCGCCGAACGCCCCGATCTGCCACCGCGGCGCGGGCACCTCGACGAGCATCGCGCCCGTCATGGATGACTTGACCGCCTCCGCCGAGGGCGGCGCGGGCAAGATGGCGCTTGTCGACGCCGCAGGCGGCGACGCCGACGCATGCGCCAGCACGAGCCACGCCGGGTTCCCGCGCCGCTCCGGGCCGCCCTCGGCCGGCCCGGGCTCCGCGATGCCCCACGCCGCGGGCGCCGCGTCGGTGCCGCCGATGCGCACCTCGCGGAAGCCGAGGCGCCCGAGGATCGCCCGCTCCCACGCGGTCGGCGGCGCCGCGCCGGACGCGCCGCCGGGGCGCGTCGCCGCCGCGATCAGGCGCGGCGCCACCACGGCGTCGAACAGCCTGAGCTCCTCGAGCGACGGCGGGCGGAAGCGGCCCGGCTGGACCTCCGTCAAGGAGACCATCCGCTTCGCGAGCTCCTCCTCCAGCGTCCCGGTCCAGCGCACGGCCTCCGGCGCGCCGAGCGAGCGCGCGCCGACCGCCTCGGCGACCTCGCGCGGCACGTGCAAGCGCGGCGCGTCGCCGAGGGGCGTGGACGGCTCCGCCGCCGGGCGGAACGTCATCGCCGTCTCGGCGCCGAGCCCCAGGCCGATCGACACGACGGGCAGCCCCGCCGGCGAGCCGACCACGCTGAGCTCCGGCCCGTCGCCGCCGCCCGGCTCGACGAGGAGCACCTGGGGGCTCTCCATGGCGTCGAGCATCGCGGCCACGAACGCCTCGTCGTGGCGCCGGATCGCCCCGTGGCGCGACAGGAGCACGACCCCCGCCGCGTCGAGCAGCTCCGCGACCCGGAGCGCCACCGCCGGCAGCGCCGAGCCGAGCTCGGTGGGCACGGCCAGCACCAGCCACTCGGGCGCGGACGTCGGGCTCCGGCCGACGCGCTTGCGGATCGCCGCCCGCGGCGCGCTCGGCGTGTCGTCCGGATCGTCGAACCGCGGGCTCAGCACGTACCACGGCCGCTCGCCGTCGCCCTCCCGCGCCACCGACACCCGCGCGCGCTCCGCCGCGCCGAGCAGCTCGTCCGCCGGCCGCCCGTCGCGCAGCACGCTGCGCGCGAGCCGGTGGGCGATCCGCCGCGACTCGATGTCGGCGGCGATGGCGGCCGCCCTCGGGCGCGGGCCGGGCCGGGGCGCAGTGTCCGCCAGCACGAGCGACAGCGCGGCGCTCTCGATGCGCGGCACCGGCCTCGCCGCGGCCGCGGGCGGCGGCGGCGCGCCGCCCCAGCCGAGCGCCACGAGCGCGTAGCCGACGCCGTTGCCGACGAGGAACGCGGTGAACGACACCTGGATCGTCGGCATGATCACGATGCCGACGTGCTCCTTGTTCCACATCTTCACGGCGAGCAGGCTCGGGAGCAGGTAACCGAAGCCGAAGTAGTCGACCATCTGCAGCCCCGGCGCGTACCGCACCATGGCGAAGCCGATCGCCATCTTCATGAGGAAGCCGAGCACGTACACGAAGATCATCCGCCGCGGCCCCACGAGCAGCATCCGCGAGAACGGGCGGACCGAGGTGATCCAGCGCGAGAGGTAGAAGACGACCAGCGCCTCGATCGTCGTCGTGAGCAGCTTCGTCGGCTCGTACCACGCCACGGCGAGCAGGCCGGGCACGAGGATGCCGTTGTAGTCCCACCCGTAGCGGACGTTGTTGCGCGCGCCGAGCAGCGCGCCGATGACCAGGATGATGTGGGCCTTCGGCAGCTCGAGGAACTCGAGCGACAGGCTCTCGTTGAGCACCTGGAAGCGCGAGACCGAGAGGTTCGTCGTCCGGAGCAGCACGCCGAGCACGAGCGCCGTCAGCGCCGTGACGACCGCGAGCCGCGGCGCCGCGCGCAAGAAGCCGCTGTTCCAGAAGGCGTTCGCGATGAGCGGCACCAGCACGAGCCCGATGCTGTAGAGCTCCCGCGAGTGCACGAAGTCGTAGCGCGCCGAGACCTCGGGCACGACGAAGCCCTCGACGAAGAGCCGCACGATCACCGCGCCGACGATGAACAGGTAGAACCGCTCGCGCCCGAACGCCGTGGACCACGCGCCGGTCCGGGTGATCCAGCGGCCGATCAGCGCGACGAACAGGTACGTCACGATCGACTCCGCGATGATGAACACCGCGGTGACCGGGGCCGCGAAGAACACCGTCGCGAGGTAGCCGGGCACGACGAGCCCCGCGTACGTCCAGCCGAGCGTCTCGGTGAAGAACGTCCCGAAGACGAGGCCGATCAGGACCGCGGTGTGGAGGCTCCGATCGAGCCCGTTCGGGGGAAAGAGCGGCAGGTTCTCGAGCATGCGGCGGGGCGGCGGCGGCGGGGCGGGTCGGCGCGCGCCGCCGCCCGGCGCGGTCGCCAGGGCGGGCGCGCTACGGCAGCGTGGTGGCCAGGCCGATCGCGCTCGGCGCGCCCCAGCCCGTCGGGTAGTCCCAGCCGGGCCCCGCGGCAAAGAACTCCGTCTGGCCGCGCACGACGTCGCGGAACGTCGCCTGCACCGCGGGGGTCGTGTAGAGGATCGAGTTGAGGAACCCGGCGCGCGGCAGGCCCTGCGCGGCGCGGTAGCTGTTCACCACGGCGATGAGCCCCGCGAACGCGGGCGCCGAGAACGACGTCCCCCCGTACGTCCGCCACTCGCCGAGGTAGTAGACCCAGTACGGCCTCGGCGAGGGCGCGGCGTGCATGGCGACGTCCGCGACCGCCCGCTTGCCGCCGGATCCCTCGACGACCCCGACCTGCCAGGAGGGGATCGGGAACGAGAGCGTCGGGCCGGAGCCGGAGCCGGACCAGGCGAGCTCGTCCTCGACCTCGCCGTCCTCGTCGAGCCAGAGCGACGTCCCGCCGACCCCGGTCACGTACGGGCTCGCCGAGGGCGTGTCGGTCTGCGCCGAGTCGCCGGTCGCCGCGACCACGGTGATCCCGAGCGCCGCGGCCATCTGCGCCGAGCGGTGGTACTGGAGCCGCACGGCCGGCGGCTCGGAGTCCTCGCGGTGGGCGAACGAGTCCGTGATGACCGACACCTCGCCGCGGCCGATGGCCTCGTTGAACGTGTAGACCATCGACGTGTTGCGCGCGTCGGGGCCCTGGTACACCACGAGGTCCGCGCCCGGCGCGAGGCCGCCCGCCCACGCCACGTCGAGCGTCGACTCCACATAGCGCGTCGAGACCGGCTCCATCGTCTGGACGACCAGCGGGTTCGCCCGCTCCACGCCGAGCGCGCGCCAGAACGACTGCAGGTCCTTGTACTTGAAGGTCGCGCCGATCGTGATCCCGAGCTTCACGCCCTCGCCGGTGAACCCGAGCTCGTAGAGATCGTCGATGTCGTACGCGCCCGCGATCTGCGCCGGGGCCAGCCCCCCCTCGACGCCGTCCGGCGGATCCGGCTCGATCTCCCCGGCCTCGCCCGGGAGCGGCCTGGTGCTCGCCGCGAGATCCGCCGTGATGATGCCGGTCGTGCGTTCCGACACCCACGTCGGCACGGTGAGCTGGCCGAGGGCGCCGTAGACGTCGAAGGGCGGATTGCCCGCCTGAGGGTTCTCCCGCTCGAAGACCCGGAGCTCCGTGTCGAAGGTCTCGTTGAACTGGCTCACCGTGCCGGTGAACTGGATCAGCAGCCGGTTCGCGGCCGTGAAGTTCACCTGCATCCCCTGCTCCTCGAGCCAGAGCTTCACGAGGTGCACGTCGCGCTCCCGCGGCGCGTACGCCGCGACCCACTCGTCCCGGGTCATGTACTGGCGGAACCGCGGGCCCGCCGGGTCGTAGATCTCGGCGATCCGCTGCTCGAGCAGCCCCGAGTTGCGGATGGGGAAGCCCATCAGCGCGCGGACCACCTCGTCGCCGCCGGCCACGCCCTTGTCGGTGTACACGCCCGGCAGCGGGCTCGGGATGCCGTCCGTGGCCTCGGTGGGCTCACGCTCCTCCTCGGTGAAGTCGGGCAGCTCGTCCGGCAGCTCCTCCCCGCCGGCCCCGCCGGCCCCACCGCCGCCGGCCTCGGCCGCGCCGCCGCCGCCGCTCCCGGCCGCGCCGCCGCCGCCGCTCCCGGCCGCGCCGCCGCCGCCCCCGCCGCCTCCCGCGCCCCCGCTGCCCGAAGAATCGGCGATCTGCACACTCGACTCGCAGCCACAGCCAGAGCCCGAGAAGGCCACGCTGCTGACCAAGCTGAGCAGACCGAGGACGGGCGCGGCACGAAGCACAGGTGAAGCACGGCGCATATGCACCAAGGATTCAAACCCCTTCCGACAGGCCGATCCAGCCGAATCGTCACAGCGCGCTGACGTCGCATCACACGTGCGCCGCCCGCAACACAACGCGCGTCGGCGGAGCGTTGGGAGCACCACGTCGCACCCTGTCGCGAACCGCTGCGCCGCGGCGCCGCGGCCGGGATTCACCGCGGCGCCACGGCCAGGTCGGAGATCGCGGCGCACCGGAGGGCGGTAGAGGCGGGCGCAACGGCTGCGCCTGGGGCCCCAGGGAGCGACCTTCTCGTCGCACGGCCGATGCTCTTGGCGCGGCGGACCCGGGTGGACAATTGTATTGATTCGACCACGATGCGACGCTCAGGCTGCCCGGGGCGTCCCGCGCACCCCCTCGAGAGCCGCGGCCTTCATGGATTATGGCGAAGACTTACCGTCCGCGGATCCCCAAGCCCTTTCGCATCCCGCGCCCGATGGCCGCGCAGGCGGAGGCGACGCGCTTCGGGTGGCTCACGCCTGACGTGCTCTCGATCGTCGCGGGGGCGCTGATCGCCGCCGTGGCGCCGCTCGATCGGCTCGACTACGTGGCGCGCGGCCTCACCGCGTCCGCGCTCGCCGACGCCGCGCCGTCCGCGCAGGTGCTGCTCGTCACGGCCTCGCCCGAGGCGCTGCGCGAAGGGATCTGCGAGCGCTCGCTCCCCGGGCTGCTCGAGCGCGGGCGCGCGCGCGGCGCGCTGCTGATCCCCCCGGCCGACGCGTTCTGCGGGGGCGGCGGCGGCGCAGCGAGCCGCGCGGGCGCCGCGAACGCCACGGGCGCCGCGGGCGCCGTGCCGGTCGTCCGGATGCCGCCCGAGCTGCTCCGCCTGAGCGCCGGCGATGTCGTCGGCTTCTTCCCGCTCGCGGCGGGGGAGCGCGCGCCGGAGCTCGGCGCGCTCGGCGTCTCGGCGGCGCCCTGGGTGCTCAAGAAGGCGCCGCAGAGCGTCCCGGCGGTCAGCCTGCGCGATCTCGCGGACGGCCAGGTCCCCGCGAGCGCGCTCGCGGGCCGCGTCGCCGTGGTCGCGGTGGGCGCCGGCGGCGTCGCGCCCCAGGCGGTCGCGACGTCGGCGCTGCCGCCGGCGAGGGGCGTCGCCGCGGTGCTCGGCGGGCTGCTCGACGGCGGCCGGCGCGCCGCGGCGCCGGCGTGGGTGCCGGCGCTGTTCGTGCTGCTCGCGGGCGGGCTCGTGTGGATCGCGCGCCGCCGCTACGGGAGCCTGGTCGCCACGGCCGCGCTGTTCCTCGGCGTGTTCGCGCTCGCGGCGGGGCAGGGCGTGCTCGCCGCGCGGGCCGAGGCGAGCCTCATCGCGCTGCCGAGCGCGCTGTTCGGCCTCGCGGTCGCGTTCGCGGGGGTCATGATCGTGCGCGGGCTCGTCGCCCAGCGCTCCGTCGATCGCGCCGCGGAGCTCATCCAGCGCGCCGCGCTGTTCCGCATGCAGGGCGTCCACACGCTGCCGGACGAGGAGTTCTGGCCGCGCGTGGCGCGCCTCGCGGAGCAGGCGCACCCGGCCGATCTCGTGCTCGTCGCGGAGCTGCCCGCGGGGAGCTGGCACCTCCGGTTCTGGAACGACAGGCAGGGCGGCGGCGAGAGCCTCGTCGCCGAGCTCCGCCGCGACGTCCGCCGCCCGCCGTACAGCAGCGAGCAGGGCGTGCCGGCGATCCGCCTCTCGCGCCGGTTCCTGGCGAAGCAGGACATGCCGGCGGTCGTGGTCCCGCTCATCGCGTTCGGCGAGATCGAGGGGTACGTGTTCTTCTGCGGCCCGGTCGCCGAGTCGACGTTCTCACGCGAGCCGGAGCGCGCCGAGCACGTCGGCCGCGAGCTCGCGCTGCTCCTGCGCAGGAAGCGCCTCGCGCGCACGGCGCAGGCCGGCGCGGGCGAGGCGCGCGGCGGCGGCTCGCCGGAGGACGATCTCGTCGAGGGCGCGCGCGTCGCGCTCGACGACCTCCAGCTCTTCGGCTCGATGCTGCGCAGCGCGCCGGTCGGGCTGCTGTACGCCGACGCCTTCGGCGACGTCCGCTTCGTCGCGCCCGAGTTCGCGAAGTGGCTGCGGGCGCGCGACGTCACGGTGCCCGCGGAGAGCGCGAGCGCGGCGCTCCCGCCGGGCTCGCTCACGCTGGGCGACGTCCTCGGCGCCACGTCCGCCAGCGACGCCGCCGTGTCGCTCTCCAGCGTGATGGCGAGCGACGACGGCATCGAGCTGAGCGTCAGCGGGCCCGAGCCGGCCGTGATCTCGGTGCGCCCCCTGCGGCGCGAGTCCGACGGCTCCTCGTGGATCGCGGGCTACGTCGCCGCGCTCATCCCGGTCCAGCAGGCCGCCCCGGTGTCCGACAACGTGCGGCCGCTCGCGGTGCGCGACGCCGCCGATCCGCTCTGCGCCTTCCAGCTCGGCGACGTCGTGGCCGATGCCGTCGCGAGCGCCGCGCGCGCGACGGGCCGGGCCGTGCGGCTCGAGCCCATCCGCGGCGCGACGCACGCCCTCGGGCACCGCGGCGAGCTCGAGCAGGTGCTCGAGGCGTTCCTGACCGACGTCGCGGGCCGCGGGCTCCCTGGCCACGGCCCCGTGGTGTCGGTGCGCGAGGCGCCCCAGGGCGTGCAGCTGTCGATCCTGGACGTCGGCTTCGGCCTCGGGCTGCCGGAGTCGGCGCTCCAGCGCGTGCTCACCGCCCCTGGCTCCGCGCCGGCCGGCCTCGAGCCGCTCGGACGGCTGATCGTGGCGGTCGAGGACAGCCACGGTCACGCCGAGCTCAAGACCAACGACGGCTGGGGCATCACCCTCACCGTGACGCTCCTCCGGGCGCACCCGCGCGCGTTCGTGTCAGCGAACGAGGGCGGCAAGCCGGCCGCGCAGCAGAACGTCATCGCGATCGGCAGGGCGGGGCCGAAGTAGGCGCGGGCGCCGGGGCGTGGCGTGATCAGGTCGCGGGCACGACGGTGATCTCGCCGCTGGTGTAGAGCGCCGAGGTGTCCCAGGCGAGGCCTGGGGCGAGCGGCACGGCGATGTTCACGGCGGCGAACGTCCCCGCGAGGTCACCGCCCCAGCCCAGCAGGGCGATGGTGTCCCCGACCTGAAACGACACCGAGCTGTCGGCCGGGGCGACCTCCAGCCCCCCATCGAGGAGGAGGTCCCCGTCGACCTGGAGGAGCGGCGAGGGGCTCGCTCCCCCGACGACGATCCTCAGGGTGGCCCCCGGCCCCTGGCTGTAGCCGCCGACGATGTCCGTCGCCGGGTGAGCCTCTCCGACCGAGAGCTCTCCGGACTGCATGTTGGCGAGATCGCCCACGAAGCTGCCGGTCTCGAGGCGCCCGCCGGCGAAGTCGAGGTCGCCCTCCTCGACCTCCATGGCGCCCGCGATGAGGTCGCCGTCCTCGATGCGCACGGAGGGCCCCAGGTAGGGATAGAGGCCGACGGCCTTCGGCGCGGTCCGGAGGAGGCCGTCGATGCTCACGAAGGCGTCCTTGCCGACCAAGAGCGACGGAGACTGATTGCCGCTGGCAAAGACGGTGACGTCGCCGCTGTTGAGCCATGACGCGTAGACGTCATTCACCTTGATGAAGGCGTGGCCGAGCTCGGAATGGATCTCGGTATCTTCCGTCACGAGGGTCCCGTACGCCCCGATGGTGAGCTCGCCGCTTCCTTCCACCGTCCCCACGCGAAAGAGCCCCTGGTTGGTCCACGTACCACCCCAACCGTGCACGCTGGCCTTGCTTCTCGACAGGGTCTCCGCGCGACCGATCCTCGCATTGTTCGTGAAGACCTCGGCCCGGTCGATGTCCAGCGTGCCCTGGCTGTTCACGCCCAGGATGAATTCTCCCGTGCTCACCCACCTCGTCGCGGAGCCGGTCACGGTCACGTGGCCATTGCAGCTCGAGCAGCCCGACGCGCCGCTGCCGCCGCCGATGTAGACATTGTTCGAGAAGAAGCTCCCCCCTTGCTTGATATCGACCCGACCGCGCGCTCTGAGGCCGATGTACGTATTCACCTGGCTCGTCAGGGTGGCGTCATACCCTTCGACGAGCACGTCGCCATAGCTCTCGGAGTTTTGATTCCCCACCACGAGATCATCGGTGAGCACCTCGGCGCCGTTCCGGACGACGAGCAGCCCATGACCATTGTAGCCCTTGACGCAGAGCTGGATGGATCCGCTGTTGGTCCACTTCGAGCCGTACCCGACGACCTGAACCGTGCCGCTGCGATCATTCCCTACCAGTGCGCCCGCGCTGAACAGCTGTCCGCCGCTCGCGACGATCACCTCCCCGCTATTGAAGGTGGGCTCCCAGGGGTCGCTCGCGCCGCCCACGCGGAGGACGCTCGACCCCAGATCCCACGGGTCGCTCGGGCTCCCGGGCGACACGTCCCCCGTGATGGTCACGTAGGCATGCGCTGTTCCCGCCACGCCCAGCGACGTAGCCACGAGCAGGGTCGATAGAGCATATTGAATGTGCTTGTCCATGAATCGTACCCTCCGCCAATGGTTCAATGGTCATGAAAGCCCACCGTCGCCCTGATACCCCCGCGAGGCGGGAGCTTCATGCGCGCGCAGTCCCCCACGATTAGATCTATAGATGAATCAGTCGACCACGACAACACAATTTAGTAAGTTAGCGCATTTTGGTCCGGCGCATTTTGGTCCGGACAAGATGGTCCAGGCCGCAGAGATCAGGCCGTGAGCCCCCGCGGTCCCCTTGGCCGGGCACCGCAGAATCAAGCGCGGCCGGACTCCGAGCGCCTGGTCCGGTGGTCATGAGAGTCCGCCGTCGCCCTGATACCCTTGCGACGCGGGAGCGTCATGCACGCGCGGTCCCCCACAGATTAACTCTGTATATGGGTCAGCCGACTATGGCAACACAATTTAGTAAGGCTTCGCATTTTGGTCCGGACGGGATGGTGCAGGCCGCAGAGATCTCGCCGCGAGCCCGCGCGGTCCCCGTGTCCGGGCACCGCGGGATCGCCCGGAATGACGGAACCGCCAAGGCGCCATAAGACGCCAAGATTATTGTGGTTTTCTTGGCGCGCTTGGCGCGCTTGACGTTCTCGGCGGTTCCAAAGACCCCACCTTCGGCCAAAGTCCCCCACCGCCCGTCGCCGCGCAGCCGGGGCGAAGCCCCCTGGATGTCCCGCCGCGCGCGCCCCCGCCCTGCTCCTGTCGATCAACAGTGCTTCCAGCACGAACCGGCTGGCCAGCCCGATCGCGCTCCCAGCGGAACCGGCTGCGACCCATCGTGATCTCCTCGAGCGCAGGCGATGCCCGAGGGTCCCCGCCGGGCACCGCGAATCGATACGGTGCGTGTCCCTCCGATGCCGCGCGCAGCCGAGACATTCATGCCGAGAAGCGACGACGCGCCCTCCAGAGGAGGATCGCCCCGCGGCAGCGACCGACGCGGGACCGCGGTCCGCTCCCTGCACACGCGCTCTCTGCTCTGCGCGCGAGGCGCGATGATGCCGGGAGATGTCAGGTGATCGACCCCTTCCGCAACCTCGGACCGCGGATCGGAGCGCGGAGGTCGGAGCGCCGCGAGCCCCGCGCCGCGGCCAGCGCTCCGGGGGCCTTGGCGGTGGAAGCCGGCGTTGAACCGCCAGAGCGGCCCGAGCAGCGCCGGGTCGACGAGCTGCAGCAGCGCGTACAGGTCGTCACGAGCCGCTCCGCCGCCGGCAGCGCCGCGTGGACGACCCGCGGCGCGAGCGCCTGCCCGCTGAGCGTGACGCCGAACGGCTCGGCTCGCCTGGCGCGGAGGGCGTGCGGGCTGGAGCGCGGCGCGAGATCCACCGGCTCGCCGGAGCGCCGGCGAGCGAGCCTGGCAGGTGGCGGACGCGCGCTTTCGGGCGACCGTGGCGGACGCGCGCCGGCGGGCCGCCGTCGCCCCCTCAGGCGGATGGCGCTCGGGCCTGTGCCTTGCCCGAGGCCAGCAGCGAGAGGACCATCGCGACGAAGACCACGATCCACGAAAGGAGCGCCACGTAGCTCGAGTAGCGGGGGATGATCAGCAAGAAATCCAGATCGACGGCTCGCGCCAATCGAATCGTACAGACGGTGTACATCCCCAGCGGGAACACCATTCCCCAGTACTGGGGATCGTAACGAAAGGGAAACCGGTGGACGGCGTGGCGCCAGATCCCCAGGATGACCAGGAGCGGGATCCACCAGGTCGCGGCGACCCAGAAGAAGAGCGTGAAGCCTGTCAGGAACGCCTCGATCCTCGCGATCAGCGGCGACGCCTCCCGGGCGAGCAGCAGCGTCGAGCCCGCGAGGGTCGTGATGGCCACCGCCCCCATGTTGATCCAGTAGGGCGGCGTCAACCGTTCCATCGTCATCGGAAGGAAGGTGAAGCGGTAGAAGATCAGCGTGATGATCGTGAGGTAGAGCAGGGCGCCGAGCAGGAACATGCACAGCGCGAAGAACAGCACCGGGGCGGGCGCCGTCATGCCGGGAGCGAGGAGCGAACCGAGGACGGAGACCCCCTGCGTGGCGACGATCGCGATGAGCCAGGCGCCGTTGATGCCCTCTTCGAGCGAGGGTTTCTGCTCGCGCACGATGACCGCGGTGAGGAAGCTGTACATGACGACCCCCCACAGCGCGATGCCCGCGAACCAGAGCACGCGCGCGGCGGAGGGCGCACCGCCGACGACGAGGAGCTGCGTTCCGAGCACGCAAGTCCCGGCGACGAGCGTGAAGAACCCAGGACCGCGGCCGTGATCGCGGAGATCGCCCAGCACGCGCCCGGGGTAGACGGCGAGGCGCATGAGCAGGAGCAGGCTCAGGAGCGCGTAGATCGCGAGGTTGACCCCGAGCAGGGCGCGGGCGGTCCATGACAGACCGACGAGCTCGGACGCGATCGAGACGATGCCCGTCGCCATGACGAGCGCAAAATAGCCGGGATACAGGTCCTCGATTCCGCGCGCGATCCGGCGGGTCAGCGTCGTCCTGCCTGAGCCGTCCATCTATTCGAACCGGACCAGGTACCGGAGGAGTCCTATGTTGAGACCCAGGCACAAAAGGCTCACGAGCGCCGCGGGGAGCGCGACCGTCGTGTCGCCGCCCAGCGTCGCGTTCACCGTCGCCGTGAAGAGCCAGAGCTGAAGCACGACGACCAAGATCACGAAGACGAGCATCCCGTTGATGATCGTCATGCGCTGGGCGCGGGCGATGCGGCTCCTCGGCTTCATGTCGCCGAGTCCTCGACGCCGGTCGCATAGACGGTCTCGTCGCGCACCTCGAGCAGCACGCGAGGGAGCCGTCGCTGCGGCGGACCGGCGAGCGGAGCCCCTGTGTGCAGGTCGAACCAGCCGTTATGGCAGGGGCAGTGGAGCTTGCCTTGCTCGACCGCGGGGATGACCGGGCACTGGAGGTGCGTGCACTGCTGATCGTACGCCACGAAGGCGCGCGGCCCCGTCTTCACCAGGAGCCGCGGCGTGCTGCCCTCGGGATAGGTGAACGTCTTGGCCCCCCCCACGGGGAGCTCGCTGACGGCGGCCACCGGGCGCGCCGGCGCCCTCGCCTCGCGCCGGCCGAACAGGCTCTTGTAGACGAGCCAGAGGTGTCCGACGGCGAAGGCGCCGCTCGTCAACACGACGTATTTGATCAGATCGCGGCGCGAGACATAGTCGTCCTCCGCCCAGTCGATCGGGAAGTCGCGCCGCCAGCGCGGCTGCACGGTGTCCGGGGCTCGGTCCGGCGGCACCGAGCGCGGCTCGAGAGGGCCTCGATCGCCGGTCATGGGCTGGCTCATGCTCCCCCTTCGCCCGCGAACACGTCGTCGAGCATGTCATGGCCGATGGTGGGCTCGTACATCGCCGCGGTGACGTCGATGATCTCCTGCGCCGAATCCGCCGGGACCATGACGTTCACCTTGGTCCGGATCGTCTGGGCCCCGAAGCGGAACGTGTTCACCGGCCTGGCGCGCGGGCGGAGCCTGGCCATCTCCTCGCGCGTGCCGAAGGCGAGCGCCTGGCTCGGACACACCGAGGCGCACATCGGCTTGAGCCCCACCGACGTGCGGTCGTAGCACATGTCGCATTTCATCATCAGGTTCATCCGGGTGTTCATCTTCGGGACACCGAACGGACACGCGAGCACGCAGTTGTTACAGGCGATGCAGCGCGGCTTTCGCGCCGTCTGGACGACGCCGTCCTCGGTGCGCTTGATGGCGTCGGCGGGGCAGACCTCGGCGCAGGTGGGCGAGTCGCAGTGCATGCAGATGACCGGCAGCGTCTGCGTCGAGCGCGCTCGATCCACGTAGTCGAGCTGGATCATCGATTGCCCCTTGTGCGTGTCACACTCGGTGCAGGCCTGGATGCACGACTGACAGCCGATGCAGCGGCTGGGGTCGACGAAGAATTCGTGCGTCTCGGGGACGGGCATCGTACGAGGAGCCTCCGCTCACTGCTGGGGTTCGAGGATCATTGCGTGGTTCGGAGGAGCGTCGGCCTTGCTCACCCGGACGGCGCAAACCTTGTATTCGGGGATCTTCGAGATCGGATCCTGAGCGGAGATCGTGAGCTGGTTGGCGCTCTTCCGGCCGCCCCAGTGGTAGGGGACGAAGACGGTGTCCGGCCGGATGGTCTTGACCACGGACGCGCGCAACGTGACGCTCCCTCGACGACTCTCGACCTGGGTCCAGTCCCCCTCGGCGATCCCGAGCTGCCCGGCGAGCCGCGGGTGGATCTCCACACGCGGCTCCGGGCAATGATCGACGAGCGGCCCGATGCGGCGCGTCTGGTTGCCGGACAGGAACTGGCTGACGACCCGCCCGGTCGTGAGGATGACCGGGTACGCGTCGTCGACGTCCTCGGCGGGCCCGACGTAGGGCGTGGGGTTGAAGCGAGCCTTCCCGTCGGGGAAGTAGAACGGACCGCTCCCCTTGGCCACGGGGTTCCACGAACCGGGCTCGAACAGCCGCACGGTCCCCTGGGGGCCCGGGTCGGGCGCTCCCTCCGGCGTCTCGCTCCGGCACGGCCAGAAGACGCCGAAGTTCTCCTCGATCCGCTCGTACGTCACGCCGGAGTAATCGCAGATGCCGCCCTTCGAGGCGATCCGGAGCTCATCGAACATCTCCCGCGGGCCCTCGAAGGTGAGCCCGCGCTCCCGGCCGAGGGCCTTCGCGATGTCCTGGATGATCCGCCAGTCCTGCCGCGCCTCCCCGGGACAATCGACCGCCTTGTGGATGCGAACGATGCGCCCCTCCACCTGCGTCACCGTCCCTTCGTCCTCCTCCTGGAGCGATCCCGGAAGCACGATGTCCGCGTAGCGCGCCGTCTCGCTCATGAAGAAGTCGATCGCGACGAAGAAATCGAGCTTCTCGAGCGCTGCGCGGACGAAGTTGTTGTCCGGCAGCGACACGACCGGGTTGAAGCAGATGGAGAGCAGGCCGCGGATCTCTCCGGCGTGGGCCTTGCGCATGATCTCGTACGCATCGACGCCGGGCCGCGGGAGGTCGTCGGGGCTCATGCCCCAGACGCTCGCCACGTACGCCCGATGCTCGGGATTGCCGAGATCGCGGCCGCCCGGCAGCTGATCGCACTTCTGCCCGTGCTCGCGGCCGCCCTGCCCGTTGGCCTGACCCGTGATGGTGGCGTAGCCGGAGCCCGGCCGCCCGATGCGCCCCGAAGCAAGGACGATGTTGATCGTGCTGAGGACGTTCTGCACGCCGTGGCTGTGGTGCTCGATCCCACGGGCGTGCAGCAAGAAGCTCGTCTTCGCCGTGCCCCACCACTCGGCGGCCTGCCGGATCGTCTTCTCCGCGATCCCGGTGACCTCCGCGGTCCTCCGCGGCGTCCATTCGCGCACCAGCTCGGCCACCGCGTCGAAGCCCACGGTGTGCTGCCGGATGAAGTCGTGATCGAGCCAGTCGTTCTCGATCATCAGCTGCAAGATGCCGTTGAAGAGGGCGGTGTCGCGCCCCGGTTTGACGGGGAGGAACAGGTCGCACGTCCGGGCGATCGGCGTGATGCGCGGATCGACGACGATGATCTTCGCCCCGTGCTCGCGCGCCTGCCAGAGGTAGTCCGTGGTGATCGGCGCGCACTCTGCCACGTTGGCGCCGGCGACGACGATCACCTCGCTGCCCAGGATGTCGCTCCACGGGTTCGCCGCGCGGTCGACGCCGAACGCCTTCTTGTTGCCCGCCCCCGCGCTGACCATGCACAGCCGACCGTTGTAGTCGATGTTGGCCGTCCGCAGGCACATGTGGGCGAACTTGCCCATCAAGTACGTCTTTTCGGTCGTCAGGCTGGCGCCCGACAGGAGGGCGAACGCGTCCCGGCCGTGCTCCCGCTGAATACGCTCGATGGCGTCCGCGACCCGGCGGATCCCGTCTTCATAAGCGAGCCTCCGGAAGCCCGAGGGCGCCGCCGGGTCCTTCTCGTAGGCGGAGAGCAGGCGATCGGGGTGCGCCTGTTGCAGGTAGCGCTTGACCCCCTTCGGGCAGAGCATGCCGCGGTTGAAGGGGAACTCGTACCACGGCTCGATCCCGACGATCGTGTTGTCCTTGACCTTGAGCTGCATTCCGCACTGCTGACCGCAAAAGCAGCAATGCGTCTTCACGAGCTTGTCGGGCTCGACGCCGCTGTCGACGCGGAGGTCGCTCGCATAGGCCCGGTGAGGTCCGAACTCGCGGATCACGCCGAGATCCAGCTCCGGCGTCGGCAAGGCGGGCCGCGCCGCAGCATTTCCGGAGGTGTCCTTCGATCCGTTCATGGGTGAAAATTCTCCGCGTCTTCCGTGTCCAGAGGGCCCTCGCCGAGCCCAGCATTGGCATACACCGGCATGGGGAGAGGCCCCTCGCTCGGCAGCGGCGCGCCGCCGCGGCGGCCATGCCACGACAACCCCTGCGCCAGCGCGAACGACGCGCGCCGGCAGGGCGGGCAGATCCATTGGTAGTGCTCGGCCTCACTGCCAGGGATCTCGTAGCGGTATCCCAGCTCTCGCTCCACCTGGATCAGGTCGAGCACGTGCATCCGCGAGGTGAAGGCGTGTCCACAGCGCCGACAGTGCGCCTTCTCCTCGGCGCGCCCCATGTCCTTGTAGAAGCCGACGCCCAGCTGGGCCGGGCGCTGGAAGATATGAAAGAACTTGCCGAACGGCAGCCAGACGAACGTCATGATCACGGTGACGGCGTGCAGGATGGAGATGAACGTGAACCCGTACCCTTTCATCCACGTATAGCTCGCCGTCAGCATGAGCCCCGTGACGCTCACGGCGAACAGCAGGAGGAGCGGCATGAGATCCTCGGCGAACCGCTGCAGCGCGCCCGCGCCCTGCTCCCGCATCCGGCGCCGCATGGCCAGCATGACCCCCGCGATCACGAGGAACGACGCCCACACGAGGCCGTGGAACAGGAAGAACCCCAGCGCCGAGTCGTGGGGGAACTGGAACGCAGGAAATCCGAAGACCACCGCTTCGTAGAGCGCCGGATCGGAGGACACCGGACGAAAGTGGAGCCAGCCGAAGACGAGCGGAAACGTGATCGCCACGGCGAGGGTGCAGCCCCACATGATGAGCAGGTGCGTCAAGCCGCGCAGCGCTCCGCGTCGCACGATGAAGCGGTTCATGAGGACATCCAGGCTGAAGCGGGACAGCCAGGAGCGGGCGTTGCGCAGCCGGAAGCCGCGCCGGAGGAACGCTTGCCAGCCGCGCCGCCAGTAGAGCGCGGTCGGTGGACGCGATAGCCACATCACGTAGCGGTACGTGAGGCCGAAGGTCGCGAAGAGGATCGAGAAGGTGTACGCCACGAGCGCC
Organism: Sorangium sp. KYC3313; assembly: GCF_052075895.1. Classification (NCBI taxonomy): domain Bacteria; kingdom Pseudomonadati; phylum Myxococcota; order Polyangiales; family Polyangiaceae; genus Sorangium; species Sorangium sp. KYC3313. The sequence goes on along the minus strand of NZ_CP197255.1, from coordinate 2,772,380 downwards.
GCATCGAAGTGGGCGAGGTTGCGAGAGCCCACCAGGATGAGGGCCCCGAGCACCATCGTGGCGACGAGGCCCCACGTCACCGAACGTGCGACTTCGCGGGTCGTGGTTCGTGTTCGAGTCATCGCCTGATGTCCCTCTCGACTTGCGTGAATTTGCGTGAGCTGACGGACGAGCGTCGAGCTCAGGCGTGGATCGCGTCATTTTTGCGCCGATCCATCCCGCGTTCTCGCGCGGCGCTCTCGCGCTGTAGCACAGGCACGCGTCGAACCTCGCCGTATTTTCGTGGCGCGGGCCTCCTCTACGACCGCCTACGACCGCCTACGACCGCCGCCGGAGGATGTGCTGGAGCAGCTGGCGCGAGATGTTCAGGAGCTGCGCCGCCTTCCGCCGGCTCCCTCCGGCGCGCGCGAGCGCCTCGTCGACCAGGATGGTGCGGACCTGCTCCTCGACCTCCTGGATCGAGGTCCGCCCCACGGCTGCGCGCACCTGCGGGCGCAGATCGGGCGAACGGGCCAGCGCGTCGTCGATCGTGCGATCCAGCTCCTCGAGGCGCAGCGGCCTGGCCAGGAACGAGCGCACGCCCATCTGGGCGAGACGGAACGATGCCGCCGGGCTCGCCGATCCGCTGATGGCCACGATGGCCGGCGCGACGTAGCAGCTTGCGAAGGCAGGCCGTCCTGCTCTTACAAGGCGCAGACGCCCGCCGAATACAGCCGAGCTCACCGTCGCTACAAGCGGCTCGGAGATGGGAGAAAGATCGTCCCCGGCACGGTCTCCGTCCAGATCGATGGCCACAAGGGCTCTATCGGGCACAGTGCGTCGCTGATCGACAACAACCGAGCGATCAAGTTCACGGCAAGCATCCACGAGGGTGACGCGTTCAATCCGGGGAGCAACACGACCAAGTTCCTCGTCCTGTGGGCGTACGAGTAGCATCGTTCGCGGCTCTCGCGGCTCTCGACGGTCGCGGTGAGCACGGGGAGACCTCGTCGCTCACCGCTCCCGCCTCCTCAAAGGACGAGCTCTACTCGATGGAGAGGGTGACGGTATCGCCTGTCAGGTACGTCACGGTGAGGCTGCCGGAGAAGATCTCCTCGAAGGTGAAGTTGAAGAGGACGAGCGAGTAGCTCGTCTCGGATATCAACGCCGCGGCGGTCGAGAAGCTGTGCTCCAGCCCCTCGAGATGGATGTCGCCCTCGAACTCGCGCGACGCGATCCAGAAGGGCTCCCCGTCCGCCATCACGGGCACCAGGGCGCACTCGTCGTTCGTGGGCTCACCGTCGCTGAAGTCGGTTTCCCCCACGCCCCAGGCCCCGGCGACGAACGTCGCGCAGCCCGCCGTGGCGTATTCGTCCGCTGCAATCGCGAGCTCCACCGAGCCGAGGCCGCCGCCGCCCGCGCCGCCGCCGCCCTCGGCATGACCGCCTGCGCCCGCGCCGCCGCCCTCGGCATGGCCGCCCGCGCCGCCGCCCTCGGCATGGCCGCCGCCGCCCTCGGCATGGCCGCCCGCGCCGCCGCCGCCCTCGGCATGGCCGCCGCCGCCGCCGCCCTCGGCATGGCCGCCGCCGCCGCCGCCCTCGGCATGGCCGCCCGCGCCGCCGCCGCCCTCGGCATGGCCGCCGCCGCCGCCGCCCTCGGCATGGCCGCCGCCGCCGCCGCCCTCGGCATGGCCGCCGCCGCCCGGGTTGGGATCATCGTCTCCGCAGGCAACCAGCAAGCATCCAGCAAAGACAATCGATGTCCACTTCATTCGCACCTCAGCTCTCTGCGATGCGTGGGAGCGTAACATGAGCCCCATGCACGCAGAACGAAGCGACCCGGACGGCCCCCGACGCGCCCCTCGGCGCTGCCGCCCGCGCCCGCGCGCCCCGGCGTGGGCAGGCGGCCCCCGCCGGTTCGTGGTGCGGCCGCTCTCCCCCTCAGCCCCTCAGGACCCGATCCGGATCCGCTTCTTCAGCGCGGCGAGCTCGTCGTCGACCGCCGCCCCGCCCGGCTTGTCCGCGCTGCCAACGCCGGCGCCGCCGCGGCCGTGCTCGAGCTGGGCGAACTTCGCCTCCAGCTCGGCCGCCGACAGCCCGCCGCCGGAGATCGCCTCCTCGATCTCGCGCGACGCCGCGACCTGCGCCACCTGCCCCTCGACCTGCTCCTCCATGCGCCGGAACTCGGAGAACGCGCTCTGGCCGCCCCGCGCCCCGAGCCCCTCGGACCCGCCGCCGGCGCGCTGCTGCTGGATCTGCGCCGCGAGCGTGCCCTTCCGCGCCTGGAACTCCTCCTGCTTGGCCTCCATGCGCTCGAGCTCGGTCTTCATCGAGAGCACCGCCGAGCGCTGCTCCGCGCGCATCGCCTCGGCGCGGTCGCGCTCGCCCACCACGCGCTTCTTCTGCACGAGCGCCTCGCGCGCGAGCTTCTCGTCGTTCGCCTTCAGCGCGAGCTCGGCGCGCTTCTCCCACTTCTCCGCCTCGGCGTCGAGCTCGTCGACCTTCTTGCGCAGCACCTTCTCGGCCGCCACCGCGTCGACCAGCTCCTTCCGCGCCGCGCGGACCTGGTCCTTCATCTCCTCGACGATGAGATCCAGCGACTTTTTCGGATCTTCCGCCTTGTCGAGGAGCGCGTTGACGTTGCTCGAGATGACCTTTCCCATGCGGTCGAAGATGCCCATGCCGCTAGCGTGCACCGCCCCGCCGCCCCTGTAAAGCGCCCGCGCGCGGGGCCGCGGGCGCCCCCCGCGGCCCCGGGGAGACCGGCGATCAGGGCGGCGGCGGGTACGCCGGACCGAAGCTCGACTCCACCGACGACCGCGTCGTCAGCAGCGGCGTCTTCAGCGTCTCGTCCTCGTACAGCGGTCTCACCACGCAGGTGTCCTCCCCGCACTCCCCCCCCTCGACGAACGCGACGTCGGCGACCAGCCAGTACCGGGTGCTCCCGTCGGCCGGCGCGAACGTGACGGGCGCCTCCGGGTCGTAGAACCCCGTCGGGCCGAGATCCGCCCCGAGGGAGCCATTGCAGAAGATCTTGATCCGCGGGTGAACCGCGTAGTTCCGGCCATGCGCCGAGTAGTAATGGACGCCGATCCGCGTCCACTGCCCGAACGGCGGGAAATCCACGTTGATGTTCTCGGGCGCGCAAAAATCATCACTGTCCGGGTCCGTGACGTCGGGGTCGCACGTGATGTTGTCGATGTCGAGCCGCGGGTTATAGCAACCCTGGCCGAGATCGCGCCACGCCTGCCCGGCGCCGCGAGGGGCGAAATAACACGTGTTCTTGGCCTCCTCCGGGTCCGCATACCAGCTCACCGGCTCCGGCGGCGACGCGCCGTCGCTGAACCACCGGAGCTCCGGATCCGACCCCAGCGTGTCCACGGTGCAGTTGTTGTAACCGCAGTCGTCCGGCGAGCCGGAGACCGCCCACGGCCGCGTGTCGCCCGGCTTGTGCAGGTGCAGATCGAGATCCACCCCTTCGCCGCCGAGGTCGTGCTCCCACTCGAGCTCGACCCGCAGGCCGGGCGCGCCGACGTAAAGGGCATACTCGCACGACTCGGTCGCGCCGTCGGCGAGGCGCTTCGTGTAGATGACCTTGTACTCCCCCGACTGGAGCGGCTTGTAATCATCCGCCGGGCTCGCCCCGGAGACCGCCGGACACGGGTCGATGCCCGCGGGGCAAACGACGCTCCAGGTCTCCGAACCAGGCTCGGCGTCCACGCTGAACGTGCCTGTCCCCTCCTTCAGATCCACGTTCGCGAACGGAGGCACCCTCAGCGCGTGGCACCCCGCGGGGTTCTCGCTGAAGCACGCCTCGGTCGCGTGGCTGCCGCCGACGCAGGGCCCCCAGACGCCCACCTCGTTGCAAAGCTCGGTGCCCGGAAAGCACCCCTCCGCCCCGCGGTACGACGGATCGCCCATGAAACACGCGTGCGCCTGCCCCGCGACGCAGGAGCACGTCTCGTCGACCTGACCGTCGCAGTCGTCGTCGAGGCCGAGGTGGTTGAGATCGCAGAGCTCCTCGGGACCGCACTGGGTCCCGCACGGGTTCACGGCGGCATCGCCGCCGCCGCCGGCGTCGTCGCCAGGGGCAGCCCCGCCAAGGCCGTTATCCGGAACGAAATCACCGCTGCCGCTGCCGCCCTCGGGCGCGCCGCCGCCGCCCGCGCCGCCTCCGCCGTCGCCGGGCGCGCCGCCGCTCGCGCCGACCTCGACGCGCGGGCCTGAGGCGTGGCAGCCGACCGCGACGAACACACCCGATGTCGCGGCCCCGAGAAATGCGAGGAGCGCAGAGGAGACGCCGAGATGACGCATGAAACCTCCATGTCTCGCCAGCGCGCGGTGGAGCGGCCCGGGCAGGCAGGCGCGCCCGGCGAGACACCGGCGATGAACAGCGAGGTTCCTGGTTTAGCAGACTTGGCGCGATACCAAAGCTCGCACGAGCGTAATCAAAGCACGCTCGTGAGAACGGATGTCCCGGCGCCCTGTCCGGGCATAGTTCACCGGAAGGTGGGTGTCAGTCCGTCGCGCGCGGACCGCGCGCGGCCTCGGCCGCGAGCGCCGCCTGCGCCGCGGCGAGGCGGGCGATGGGGACGCGGAACGGGGAGCAAGACACGTAATCGAGCCCCGCCCGCTCGAAGAACGCGATCGAGCTCGGATCGCCGCCGTGCTCGCCGCAGACACCGAGCTTCAGCCCGGGCCGCGCCGCGCGCCCTCGATCCCGCCCGATCTCCACGAGCTCCCCGACGCCGGGCACGTCCAGCGACTGGAACGGATCCTTCGCGAAGATGCCGGCCTCGACGTACGCGCCGAGGAACCGGCCCGCGTCGTCGCGCGAGATGCCCAGCGTCGTCTGCGTGAGATCGTTCGTGCCGAAGCTGAAGAACTCGGCCTCCTCGGCCAGCTCGCCGGCCCTGAGCGCGGCGCGCGGGAGCTCGATCATCGTCCCGAACCGGACGTCGACCCGCCGCCCCTTCTCGGCGAAGACCTTCTCCGCGACCCCCTCGACGAGCCCGCGCGTGAGGGCGAGCTCGCGCCGGGTCATGCTGAGCGGGATCATGATCTCCGGCTCCACCTCGATGCCCGCCGCCGCGACCTCGCACGCCGCCTCGAGGATGGCGCGCGCCTGCATCTCGTAGATCTCCGGCGACGTGATCGCCAGCCGGCAGCCGCGGTGGCCGAGCATGGGGTTGTACTCGGCGAGCTCCTCGCTCTTGCGCCGGAGCTCCTCCGCGGAGGCGCCCGTCGCCCTCGAGAGCTGCTGGAGCTGCGCCTCGTCCTGCGGCAAGAACTCGTGCAGCGGCGGATCGAGCAGCCGGATCGTCACCGGCAGGCCGGCCATCTCCCGGAAGACGCCCGCGAAATCGCTGCGCTGGAACGGGAGCAGCTTCGCGAGCGCGCGCCGCCGCCCGAGCTCGCCGTCCGCGAGGATCATCTCGCGCACCGCCTGGATACGCTCCTCGTCGAAGAACATGTGCTCGGTGCGGCAGAGCCCGATGCCCTCGGCGCCGAAGTTGCGCGCCGTCCTCGCGTCGTGCGGCGTGTCGGCGTTCGACCGCACCCTGAGGCGCCGGACCGCGTCGGCCCACGCCATGAGCTCCTCGAACTCGCCGCTCAGCGCCGCCGGGATGGTCGGCACCGCGCCGAGGTAGACCGTGCCGGTGCCGCCGTCGAGCGTGATGAGATCGCCGTCCTTCACCGTGATCGTGCCGGTCGCGCGCCCGTGATCGTCGTAGATCGTCACCGCCATCCGGCCCTGGCTCACGCTGATGGCCGAGCAGCCGGCGACGCAGCTCTTGCCCATCCCCCGCGCCACCACGGCCGCGTGGCTCGTCATGCCGCCGCGGGCCGTCAGGATGCCGCGCGCCGCCTTCATGCCGTGGATGTCCTCCGGCGACGTCTCGGACCGCACGAGGATCACCGCCCTGCCCTGGCCCGCGCGCCGCTCCGCCTCGTCCGCGCTGAACACCACCTGCCCCGTCGCCGCCCCGGGGCTCGCCGGCAGGCCGCGCGCGAGCAGCGACTTCGGCGCGCTCGGGTCGATGCTCGGGTGCAGCAGCTGATCGATCGAGCCCGGATCCACCCGCAGGATGGCCTCCCGCTGGCTGATCAGGCCCTCCTTGGCCATCTCGACCGCGATGCGCACGGCCGCGCGGCCCGTGCGCTTGGCGGTGCGGCACTGGAGCAGGAAGAGCTCGTTCTGCTGGATCGTGAACTCCAGGTCCTGCACGTCGCGGAAGTGCTGCTCGAGCTTGCCCTGCACCTCGACGAGCGCCGCGTACGCCGCGGGCATCCGCGCCTCGAGCGAGCTCTCGTCGTCCGCGCCGCCGCCGCCGGTGCCAGTCATCGACAGCGGGTGCGGCGTGCGCACCCCCGCGACGACGTCCTCGCCCTGCGCGTTGGGGAGCCACTCGCCATAGAAGCGCCGCTCTCCGGTCGACGGATCGCGCGTGAACGCGACCCCCGTGCCGGAGTCGTCGCCCAGGTTGCCGAACACCATCCCCTGGACGGTGCAAGCCGTCCCCCAGGCCTCCGGGATGTCGTGCATCTTCCGGTACACCTGCGCCCGGTGGTTCTTCCAGCTATCGAATACGGCGCCGATCGCCCCCCAGAGCTGCGCGTACGGCTCGTCGGGGAACGGGCGGCCCGTCGCCCCGAGGACGATATCCTTCTGGCGCTGGATCAAGGCCGCGAGCGACTCCGGATCGAGCTGGGAGTCGGGCACCTTGCGCTCGAGCTCGGCGGAGTTCAGGCGCGTCGCGTCGACGCCGAGCTTCGCGGCGGCCTGCCTGCGCGCGCGGCCGAGCGCCTCCTCGAAGCGGTCGCGGGGCACGCCGAGCACGATATCGGCATACGCCAGGATGAACCGCCGATAGGCGTCGAGCGCGAATCGCTCGCTGCCCGTGCGCCGCGCGAGCCCCCGCGCGATCTCGTCGTTCAGGCCGAGGTTCAGGATGGTATCCATCATTCCCGGCATGGACGCGCGCGCGCCCGAGCGGACCGACACGAGCAGCGGCGCCTCGGGGCTGCCGAACCCCGCGCCGCGCAGCGACTCCAGCCGGCCGATCGCCGCCTTGATCTCGTCCTCGACGCCCGCGGGGAGCGCCTTGCCCGAGGCGTAATAGGCGTTGCAGACCTCGGTGGTGACCGTGAAGCCCGGCGGCACCGGGATGCCGAGCCGGGTCATCTCGGCGAGCCCCGCGCCCTTTCCGCCGAGCAGCTCCTTCTGCTGTGCGTCCCCGTCCGCCTGCCCTGCGCCGAAGAAATATATCGATCTCCCCATGGCGGGTGCACGCTAGACCGTCCTCGCAGTCAGGTCGAGCGCCCTCGAACGGCGGAATGAGGGTACGACGGACGGCCGACCGCAGACGGCCCCACTCCGATCCAGAGCCGTCGGAACCGCGGCGCGCACCTCACGCGTGCACCTCACAAAAATACCGGCTCTCGACGGCGGACGAGCTATGAAGCCGCGCATGAAGCGCTTCTCTCTCGTCCTCGTCGCGATGTTCGCCGTCCCCCTCACCGCGTGCGACCAGAAGCCGGCCTCACAGGCGACCGCCGACGCGCCGGTGAGCGTCTCGGTCAAGCCGGCCCCGCCGCCCGCGCCCACCCCCGAGCCCGCCGCCTCGCTGCAGCCGCCGCCCGAGCCCGGCGGCCTGCCCGCGCCGCCGGACGTCGCGGCGCCGCCCGCCGACGCGCAGAAGACGGCATCGGGCCTCGCGTCCAAGGTGCTGGCGCCGGGCAAGGACACGGCGCATCCCGGCCCGGACGACAAGGTGACGGTCCACTACACGGGGTGGACCACCGACGGGAAGATGTTCGACAGCTCCATCGTCCGCAACGAGCCGGCCACCTTCCCGGTGGGCGGCGTGATCAAGGGGTGGACGGAAGCGCTCCAGCTCATGAGCAAGGGCGAGAAGCGCCGCCTCTGGATCCCCGGGGCGCTCGCCTATGGCGACACGCCGGCCCAGCCGGGCGCCCCGGCCGGAATGCTGGTGTTCGACGTCGAGCTGCTCGACTTCGCCCCCGCGCCGAAGCCGCCGCCCGCGCCGAAGGACGTGAAGGCCGCGCCGAAGAGCGCGAAGAAGACCGCCTCCGGGCTCGCCTACCAGGTCCTGCAGAAGGGCACGGGCACCGAGCACCCGAAGCCGACGAGCCGCGCCGTCGTCCACTACACGGGCTGGACGACCGACGGAAAGATGTTCGACAGCTCCATCGTCCGCGACGAGCCGGCCACCTTCCCGGTGGGCGGCGTGATCAAGGGGTGGACCGAGGGCTTACAGCTGATGGTGAAAGGCGAGAAGGCGCGATTCTGGATACCGGCCGACCTCGCTTACGGCGACAAGCCCACACGACCCGGCGCGCCCGCCGGCATGCTGGTGTTCGACGTCGAGCTCATCGACTTTCGCTGAACCGTCGGCCGGCGCTTTACATCCGGCCGACTGCCTGGTCACATGATGGCTGCGAGCGGCCAGGCATGCTGACATCCATCCGACTCAGGAACTTCAAGAGCTTCGCCGATCAAACGGTGGAGCTGTCCCCCTTCACGCTGCTGCTCGGGGCCAACGGCTCCGGGAAGAGCAACTTCCTCGACGCCCTGCGTTTCCTGCAGGGCGTCGGGCTGGATCTGCCCCTGTGCGACATCTTCCGCGGCCGCGTCGACGGCAGGCGCGAGGTGTGGCCGGGCCTGCGCGGCGGCACGCAAGGGGCCACGCACAGGGGCGCCAAGTCGTTCACCATCGAGAGCCGATGGGCGATCGGGAAGGAGGAGCTCACACACAAGATCACGTGTCAGGTCGAGCCTGACGTGATCGTGGAGCACGAGTCGCTCGAGGCGAAGTCGGCCGGGGGCCCGCTCTTCGACACGCCGGCGTCGGCGCTGAAGGGGCTGGAGGGGTTCGCCTCGGGCGGAGCGATGAAGGCGGCGTCGAAGAAGGGCCGCTCGATGCGGATCGCATCCATGGATCGCTCCCCCGCGCGGCGCAGCCTGCTCGGCCAGATAGAGCACCACCGCGGGCGCGGCGAGGACGTGAGCCTCGCGGACGTCATCGCGCTCTGCAACGCGCTCCAGGTCGCGATGCGGAGCACGCTCTCCCTCGACATCGATCCTTCGCGGATGAGGGGGTATGTGCCGCACGAGATAGAGAACCTCGGCGCCGGCGGGCAGAACCTCTCCGCCGTGCTCCGCTGGCTCTGCCAGGAGGCCGAGCACAAGGCCGACGTGCTCGGCTGGGTGCGCTCGATCTTCGCGCCCGAGATCGAGGACATCGAGTTCGCGGAGACGGGCCTCGGCGACGTGATGATGGTGCTCGTCGAGCAGGGCGGCGCCCGCGTCCCGGCGCCGAGCCTCCCGGACGGCGCGCTGCGCGCGCTCGGCAAGATCGCCGGCGTGCTCACCGCGCCGGAGGGCTCGCTCCTCCTCGTGGAGGACCCGGACGCCGGCATGCACCCCGAGCGCGCCGGCCTGCTCGCGCAGCTCCTCGAGGGGGCGGCGCGGCCCTCCGTCTGCCAGATCGTGGCGACGACGCACTCGCCCGCGCTGCTCCGGGGGGTGTCGAAGCAGGGCCTCAGCCGCGCGATCGCGTTCCAGCGCGACCCCGAGACCTCCGCCACGACGACGCGCCGCCTCGCCGACCTCCCGCGCTTCGAGGACCTGGCCGAGCGCGATCCGGGAGAGCTGCTCTCCTCGAAGGCGCTCTCCGCGTAGACGCGACGATACAAAGTCCAGTACAGCCCTATCATTGCATTGCAGTGTCGCGAGCTCGCAGCACTGATAATCATTTTCATTTTCTTGAAATGCGTTGTGGATACTCACAATGCCATCTAGGGTCCTCCGCGAGTTGACAGCGCGGCGCTCGCCGCGCGAACACAGCGTCAAAGAGGGTCCTCACATGCTTTCCCAGAAAACTGCACTTCAACTGGTCCTCTGTCTGACCATCGGGTTCTCGGCGGCTGCCTGCTCTGACGATGGTGGCGAGACCGACACCAGCACCAGCTCCTCGACCAGCAGCAGCGCCAGCAGCAGCAGCAGCAGCGCGGGCCAGGGCGGCGGCACCGGCGGGACCGACGGCCAGGGCGGCGGCACCGGCGGTTCCGATGTCGGCACGGGCGGCCAGGGCGGCGGCGCCGGCGGTTCCGATGTCGGCACGGGCGGCCAGGGCGGCGGCGCCGGCGGCGCTGGCACCGGCGGCGAAGGCGGCTCCGCCCCCGTCGGCGACCCCCTCTGCGGCGCGGGCACCGCGACATTCGCTGATGTGCGGATGATCCTGAACACGACCTGCGCTGGGTGCCACGGCAACAACGGCCCCGCGTCCGCCGGCCTCGATCTCCGTGCGAACGCGGCCCATGGCGAGCTCGTCAACGGGAACAGCACGGAATGCACCGGCCGGAAGCTCGTCGTGCCGGGCAAGCCGAGCGAGAGCTACATCATCAACAAGGTGCGCGGCTCCGGCCTCTGCGGCGACGACTCGCGCATGCCCCCCATGACCGCGGGCGCGGCCCTGCCCGAGGCCAGCATCAAGAAGATCAACGACTGGATCTGCGCCGGCGCTCCCGCCCAGTGAGCCCGTCTGCCCGGCTCAGCGCCTGTCCCTGCAGCGCAGGCGCTCAGTAGACCTTGCAGCGCGCGCCGCCCGCGGCGCGCGCATACGGGATCTTCGCGCTGCGCCCCTTCACGTAGATCGCCCCGCCCGGAGCGGGCCTCGGGATGACGGCGCCCGTCGCGAGCGGCCGTCCTGTGGGCAGCTCCTCGACCTCGATGACGATATCGTTCCCCTCCTGATCGACCGCCGAGATCGAGGGGCGCCGGCTCTCCTCGTCGGGAGCGCCGCCCGGGCAGGGCACCCCGCGCGCGCTCAGCGCGATGGCCAGCGTGTTGGCCGAGGTCTCCGGCGCGCCGGCCGCCCACTGGAACCTGGAATCGCGCGCCTCCCCCACCTCCACGGCCAGGCAGCTGCAGCGCTCCTTGCGCGAGTCGGCGCGCGCGAGCGAGAGATCGTGCCGCACGCCCACCCACGACGAGGGCGCCCGCTCCTCGGGCGTCGACGGCGCGCCGCCGAAATCGTCGGACGCGCCGAAAGCCCTGCGCGGCGCCTTCTTCTTCGCGCCCGCCTGATCCGCCGGCGCGGCGGGATCGACGGTGTCGCCCTCCCAGAACGCCGCGGCGCCCGCGTGCTGGTTGCCGCCGCAGGCGGCGAGGAAGACTCCGGAGAGGAGCGCGGCGAAGCGCGCAATCTGGACGCCCGAGGGGAGCATGCAGCGCGATCTTCGCACCGGCGCCGCCGGCGGCCAAGGTTTGTGCTGAGTCGGAGGTGAAAGAGAGGAGAGAGAGCGAGAAACGCTGCTAGCCGAGAACACACGCGCTGCGCGCCGGACGCCCGGCGCGCAGCGCAGGAGCCGTCACTTCGGCTTGATCTCGGTCAGGACGAGCAGGTAGTCCGGCGAGTTGTTCGGCGACAGCTTCGCGTACGGGTTCTCCTTGCTGGGCCACCCGACGAAGCGCTTCGTGCTGTACTCGCCCCAGGACGGGTTCTTGAAGAGCGGGATGACCGGCACCTGCGTGGCGTAGATCATCTGCAGGTCCTCGACGATGCTCTTCTGCTCCGCCGGATCCGTCGCGGCCGCGAACTTCTTGAACAGCGGCTCGGCGTCCTTGGCGGCGAAGCGGTGCCAGTTGCGGTTCGTGACCTCGTTGACGGGCTTCACGAACTCCGGGGCCATGAGATCGCGGTAGTAGTTGAACGGCGTGGGCTCGGTGTTGGTCCAGCCCATCGACATGTCGAACGTGCCCTTCTGGAGCGCCTCGAAGAACGCGCTGAAGTCGTACGTCTTCAGCGTGGCCTCGATGCCGACGGCCTTCAGGCTCTGCGTGGTGATCTGGACCGCGCGCACCCAGTCGGACCAGCCGGTCACGACGTTGATGTCGAACTTCAGCGGCTTGCCGTCCTTCGCGCGGATCCCGTCGGAGCCCTTGGCGTAGCCGGCCTCGTCGAGGAGAGCGTTCGCCTTGGCCACGTCGAAGGTCGTCCACTCGGCGCCGGCCGCGGCGGCCTTGTCGCTGCGCCAGCGCCCGTAGGCGTCGTCGAGCCCGGTCCCGTCCGCGCCGACCGTGTAGCCGTTGACCGCGACCTTCGCGATCTGGGCGCGGTCGATGGCCATGCTGATGGCCTTGCGCAGCTTGATGTCGTTGAACGGCTTCTTCGTGGCGTTCGGGTAGATCGTCACGGTGCCGCCGACGAGCGGGAACCAGTAGTGGTTGTTCTCCGGGTCCTTGGCGACGTAGGTCTTGTCGATGTCGGGCACGAAGTTGCCGGCCCAGTCGACCTCGCCGTTGATGAGCGCCAGGTTCGCCTGGTCGTTGCCCGGGTACGCCGGGAAGCGCAGGCCCTCGACCGCCGGCTTGCCCTTCTGCCAGTAGTTCGGGTTCTTGCCGAGCTCGTAGATCTGGTTCTGGAACGTCTTCACCTCGGTGAAGGGCCCCGTCGCGACCGGGTTCTCGTTCGTGAACGTGACCGGGTCGGCGACGTCCTTCCACTTGTGCTCCGGCACGATCGGCTGATGGCCGATGTAGGTGAGGCCGGGGACGAACGCCTCCTTGAAGACGAACTCGACCGTGGTGTCGTTCTTGGCCTCGACCGAGTCGACGAGCTTCCACACGCCCGTGAGATCGAGCGCCGGGAACTTCTTGAGGAGCCCGAACGTGAACGCGACGTCCTTCGCCGAGAAGGGTTGTCCGTCAGACCACTTGACTTCGGAGCGGGTCGTGAAGGTGAGCTTCTTGTTCGCGTCGCTCCACTCGTACTTCGTGGCGAGCCACGGGACGTACTCGCCCTTCATCGTGTTGTACACGATCATGGGCTCGTAGATGCCAGCGACGGTGGGGAAGCGCGTGGCCCCCTCGCCGAGAAGGGGGTTGAAGTTACGAACCCAGGACGCCTGCTGCTCCCTGGAGATGGTGACGAACTTCGAGCCGCCCTTCGCATCGCCCTTCGCAGCCGGCCCGGCCGCGGCACCGGCCGAGCCCGCGGGCGCCGTGCCGCCGGACTCGGACTTGTTGTCGCAGGCCGCCGTGGCGCCGACAGATAGGACGAGCGCCGAAAGGGCAAAAATGCGGCGCGACATGGATCGACTCTTCATAAGCTTGCTCCCTACGCGGCGACCTCGGTCGCCCACGACGATCCTCTCACTCGACCGACAGCTCGCAGCGCCGCAGCGCAGCGACAACAGCAGACCGTACGGCGGCGCCACGGATGAGCCGCGACTGCGGCAACCTGACGCCGGCGCACTCTACCGGCCGACGTAGAGAAGTGTCAACCTGACGAATCGAGGGATTCCCCGGCCGCCGCGCCGCCCGCGACCTGATCGGATGCGCACGCCGGGGCCGCGGCGCACCGCAGCAAGCCGCGCGCGCTCGCTCCTACCCGCGCGATTGCCCGCGCGTTCCCGCGGGTTCCCGCGCGATTGCCCGCGCGTTCCCGCACGCTCAGAACTCGGCCGGATCGCTGTACGTCCCCAGGACGTCGCGCAGCACGTCGCAGATCTCCTGCTCGGTCGCGTAGGCGCTGGCCGCCGCGATGAGGGGCGGCATCAGGTTGTCACGGCCGCGCGCGGCGCTCCTCACGTCGGCCAGGGCGCGCCGCACCCGGTCCTGGTCGCGCCGGGCCTTGACCCGGGCCAGGTTCTCGCACTGAACGCGCTGCACCTCCTCGTCGATCCGGAGGAGGGGGATCGTCTTCTCGCCCACCGCGGCGTATCGGTTGACGCCCACCATGATCCGCTCGTTCGATTCCAGCTCTCGTTGAAACCTGTAGGCCGAGGCGGCGATCTCGCGCTGCGGATACCCCTTCTCGATGGCGGCCACCATCCCGCCCATCTCGTCGATCCGCTGGATGTACTCGAGGGCCTCCTTCTCCAGGCGGTCCGTGAGCCACTCCACATAGTAGCTCCCGCCGAGCGGATCGATGGTGTTCGCGACCCCGCTCTCGTGGGCGATGATCTGCTGGGTCCGGAGGGCGATGGTCACGCTCTCCTCGGTCGGGAGCGCGTACGTCTCGTCGAGCGAGTTCGTGTGGAGCGACTGGGTGCCGCCGAGCACGGCGGCGAGCGCCTGGAGCGAGACGCGGACCACGTTGTTGTACGGCTGCTGCGCCGTCAGCGACACGCCGGCCGTCTGCGCGTGCGTCCGGAGCTTCATGCTCTCGGCTTTTTTCGCCCCGTACCGCACCTTGAGAAATCGCGCCCACATGCGGCGCGCGGCGCGGAACTTCGCGATCTCCTCGAAGAAGTCGCTATGGACGTCGAAGAAGAACGACAGGCGCGGCGCGAAGGCGTCGACGTCGAGGCCGCGCGCGACGCAGCTCTCGACGTAGGCGAGGCCGTCCGCGAGCGTGAACGCGAGCTCCTGCGCGGCGGTCGAGCCCGCCTCCCGGATGTGGTAGCCGCTGATCGACACCGAGTTCCACCGCGGCACCTCGCGCGCGCAGAACTCGATCATGTCGGTCACGACGCGCATCGCCGGGCGCGGCGGGACGAGCCAGGCGTGCTGGGCGATGAACTCCTTGAGGCAGTCGTTCTGCACGGTGCCGCCGAGGCGGCTCCGCGGGATCCCGCGCTTGTCGGCGAGCGCGATATAGAACGCGAGCAGCACGGCCGCGGGGCCGTTGATGGTCATCGACGTCGTCACCTGGTCGAGCGGGATGCCGTCGAAGAGCGCCTCCATGTCGCGGAGCGTGTCGACCGCGACACCGCACATCCCCACCTCGCCGAGCGACCGCGGAGAGTCGGAGTCGTAGCCCATGAGGGTCGGGAAATCGAAGGCGGTCGACAGGCCCGTCTGGCCCTCTGCGAGCAGGTATTTGAACCGCGCGTTCGTCTGCTCCGGCGTGCCGAAGCCCGCGAACATCCGCATGGTCCAGAGCCTGCCGCGGTACATCGTCGGCTGGACGCCCCGCGTGAACGGGTACTCCCCGGGCAGCCCGAGATCCGCCGCGTGGTCGACCGGCGCGTCGGCCGGGGTCGCGAGGTCGGGCACGTCGATGCCGCTCCACGTCGTGAACCGCTCGCTCCGCGGCGGGAAGCGCGCCGACGCCTCGGCGACCGGGCCCGCGCGCCACGCGGCCACCGCGCGCCGGAGCGCCGCGAGCCCTGCCTCGTCGAGCGCGAGCCCCTCTCCGCCCCCGCCGTTCGTGGAGGGGAGCGCGTCGCCGCCGCTCGCGTCGGCGTTTTCCGGGGACCCGGCCGCTCGGTCCGCCGCGGTCTCCGGAGGGGGGGTGATCTCTCGAGGCGCCATGGCCGGCATTTTAGCGCGGCGCGCGCGCGACGACGCCGGACAATGCCGGTGAACGCGCCGGGGCGGCGGGCGTGCGCCGCATCACGGGCAGACCGGGTGGAACACCGCGGAGGCGACCGGCGTCGCCCCGTCCTCCAGCGAGTCCTCGATCGCGCCCGTGATGCGGATCCCCTCCGGGGCGCAGAGCGCCGCCGCGGCGTCGGCCGGGAACGTCCCGCCCTGAGCGCCTGTATCGACGGTGAACGCCACGGTGACGTCGCTGTCCGGAGCGACCTCGACCGGCAGCGCCGCCGTGGTCTCGACGGGGAGCGGCTCGACGATCGAGGTCTTCTGATCGGCGCTCGTGATCGCGAAGGTGCGCACCGCGACGCGGCTGGGCCCGCTGGCCCGCGCGCTCAGGTGCAGCTCCAGCGCGAAGCTCGCGGTCAGGCCGGTCCCGAGCGCACTCGCCGAGACGGTCGCCTCGGGCGCCGCGATGGACGGCTCGACGAACACGGCCGCGTCGGTGTTGATGCAGCCGCTCGCCATCATGGTGAGCGCGGCGGCGAGCGTGGTGGCGGCGGAGCGCCTGGCGCGGGCCTTCATGGGCTCACTCTCTCCCGGCCCGGCCGGTCCTGTCCAGATCGGCGGCGCCGCACGCCTGCCCAGGGCGGCGCCGCGCATCCGCTCAGGGCGGCGGCGGGATGACGCCCTTGGATCGGGCGAGGGCGCAGCCGAGCTCCACGTTGGTCGGCCCCTTGTCGGTCCGCACGACCTTGAACTCGACGCGCCGGTTCTTCTCCCAGGCGGCCGCGTTGTGGGCCGGATCGATCGGGCAGTACTCGCCGTAGCCCATCGAGCGAACGCTGTTCTTGTCGACGCCGCGCTGCGCGAGCGCCGCGGCGACCGCGTCCGCGCGGGCCTGGGTCAGCTTGAGGTTGTACGCGTCGGCCGAGCGCTCGTCGGCGTGCCCCTGCACCTCGATCATCGTGAACTCCGGGTGGTGCTTCAGCGTCTCGGCCACCGCCTGCACGATGCCGAACGACTCCGGGAGGATCTCGGCGCTGCCGGTCGCGAACTGGATCTTCTCGAGGATGACGATGTTGTTCTCCTCGATCACGACGCTGCCCTTGTCCGGGCACCCGTCCTCGTCCTCGAGGCCGTTGAACGTCTCCGGATCGTTCGGGCACTTGTCGACCACGTCCGGGATGCCGTCCCTGTCGTTGTCGGGCTCCGGGCACCCGTCCTCGTCCTCGAAGTCGTCCTTGTCCTCGGGGTCGTTCGGGCACTGGTCGGACTTGTCGGGGATGCCGTCCTTGTCGTTGTCCGGATCCGGGCAGCCGTCCTTGTCCTGGAAGCCGTCGCGGTCCTCCGGGTCGTCCGGGCACTTGTCGCGCGAGTCGAGGATGCCGTCGCCGTCGCGATCGCCGTCGCTCCCCTCCGGGCAGCCGTCGTCGTCCTCGTCGCCGTCGCGATCCTCCGGGTTGTTCGGGCAGCGGTCGTCGACGTCGAGGATGCCGTCCTCGTCGTTGTCCGGATCCGGGCAGCCGTACTTCCCGGGGGGCGAGTCGGCCTTCGTGTCCTGGAAGCCGTCGTAGTCCTCCGGCTCGTCGGGGCAGTCGTCCTGATCGTCCTTGATGCCGTCGCCGTCCCGATCGCCGATCGACGGCTCGAAGACGAACCCGATGGTCCCGCGCTGCGCTGCGGCCTGGAACCCGGGCGTGTACCCGACCCCGAAGCCGAGCATGAGGAAGCTGTTGCGCTCGATGAAGAGCTTGATGCCGCCGATCGCCTCGGCCGACAGCTTCTGCTTGGCGCTGTCGCCGCCGCCGACCTGCTGGGTCAGGTAGGTCTCGGCCACGAGGTCGAGCGGCGTGAGGACGCGGTAGCTCATGCCGGCCCCGGCGGTGATCAGGTCGGAGTACTCGAGGTCCCCGTGCTTGAGCTGGAAGGTCGCGCCGTCCTGGCGCAGGCCGAACACGGGGTTCTTCCCGGCGTGGCCGCGGTAGCCGACGTTCGCCGCGATCCGGAACGGGTTGGTCGTGCCGAGCCGCTTCTCCAGCACGAGCTGCGGCCAGAAGAAGAACCCCGGATCCGACGCGAAGTCCTGGCTCCCGCCGACCCCGATCCCGGCCTGGGCGATCACCGCGAGCCCGATCACGTCCTGATCGGGGCGGAGGATGCGCGCCTTCGCGTGGATCGCCAGGTTGCCGAGCGTCTGCGCGTCGAGCGAGTCGTCGTTGTAGTTGGCGCTGCCGCCCGGGCCGATGTCGTCGACCGGCTTGCCCCCGTTGAGCACCACCGGGACCGAGAGCCCGACGACCAGGAAGTTGGCGATGCCGTAATCGAACTGGAACGTCCCCTGGAACGCGTGATTGAGCATCACGTCCGTTCCCCGGTCGTTCTTGGTGAGCGGCAGGATGTTGTGCCCGTAATCGAGCACGAGCCCCAGGCTGATGTCGTTCGCGCCGAGGATGTCCGCCCCGTTGACGGAGAAGAGCCCCTTGGAGTCGACCGCCGGCCGGAACAGGTGCAGGTCCATGCCGTCGCCGTTGGCGCCGTCTCCCGTGCGCGTCTGGGCCGCGGCGTCGCCCGCGGCGGCGGCGGTCATCGCTGCGCCGAGGACGAAGGAGAGCAGCCCGGCGCCCAGGCGGGAGGCTCGGCCGGAGCGCGCCTGGGCCGGGAGCCGGGCGTCGTTCGCCCCAGGAGCGCCTGGGAGCGGTTCGGCGGGGAGCAACGGGGAACGAGGCGTCATGGGAGGGTCCTCGGGATCGTGTGAGGTCGCTATCAGGCCAGCGCGTGGGGCGCCCGGCGCCACGTAACATCGCGCGAATTCCGGTGTCAAACAGACGGCGCGGCGAGCTCGCGGCGCGAGCGAGCGCGGCGCCGTTCGGACGTGCCACGCGACCTGCCACGCGACCCGCCGCGCGCCCGGCGCCGGGCGCTCCGCCTGGGCGCGGCGCGCGCCCGCCGCTCCCGCGCGAGGGCCCGCGATCCGCCGAAATCATGAGTTGATGCGCGCTGATGCGCGCCGGCGTGCCGCGCGGCCGAACGCCGGGACGTCCGGGTAGGGCGAAGTTGTCCGGACGATCGGAGCGGAGTATTCCGTGGAAGGTTGGGGCAACACATGCTCGGCGCGCGCTCGAGGGTCGAGGGGAGGCCCCGTCGCTCGCGGACCTCGCTCCTGGAGGAACAGATGCTGTTGACGAGATGGACTGGGGCGGCCGCGGTGATCGCGGCCACGGCGCTGCTCGCGTGTGAACGGGAAGGCGCGAGCGACGGCGACGGCGGGGGCGGCGGGTCCGGATCGAGCACGAGCGGGCCGGGCGCCGTGTCGAGCACGACGACGGCGGGCTCCGGCGGGGCCACGGGTCAGGGCGGCGCGGGCGACGGCGGCCAGGGCGGCGCGGGCGACGGCGGCCAGGGCGGCGCAGGCGACGGCGGCGCCGGGGGCGGGGCGTGCGGCGACGGCGCGGTGGGCGGCGCCGAGGCGTGCGACGACGGCGGCACCGCGGCAGGAGACGGCTGCGACGCGGGCTGCGCCGTCGAGCCCGGCTACACCTGCGCCGGCGCGCCGAGCATCTGCTCGACGATGTGCGGCGACCGCCTGGTGCGGGGCGCCGAGGCCTGCGACGACGGCAACGTCCGGAACGAGGACGGCTGCAACGCCGTCTGCGTGATCGAGGCGGGCTACGAGTGCAACGGCGAGCCCAGCGCCTGCGGCCCGCTCTGCGGCGACGGCCTGCTCATCGGCAACGAGGGCTGCGACGACGGCAACACCGTCGACGGCGACGGCTGCAGCCCCGATTGCGACGTCGATCACGGCTACCTCTGCACCGGCGAGCCCAGCGTCTGCGCCCCCGTCTGCGGCGACGGCATCGAGGCGGGCCCGGAGGAGTGCGACGACGGCAACACCGCCGACGGCGACGGCTGCAGCAGCACCTGCCACGTCGAGGACGACTGATGCCGCCGAGCGGCGCCCCTCTCAGGGCGTACGCGTCTTGAGGCTGTCGATCGCGTGGACGGGCGCCTGGTCGCCCGCCATCAGGTGGGCGATCGCCCCGTAGACCAGCCGCTGGCTCTCCAGCATGCTCTTGCCGGCGAACACCGGCGACGTCACGACCAGGTTGAAGTGGCCCCCGCCGCCGGTCACCTCGGCGGTGGAACCCTCGATCTTCGCTTCGATGGCCTGCTTCAGGGCCTCGGGGATCGACCCCTGAAAGGTCGTCAAGTGGCTCGGCATGGGCGCTCTATAGGCCATCGCCCCGCCGCGGGAAAGCCGGAGCGCGAGGCTCGGGCCGCGGCGGGGCGCGCGGTCGACGTGACCGCCGCGACGGCACGGGAGAGGCGGGATCGGCGCGGTGCGGTGGGGTCAGGCGCGCGCGGTCGCGCCGGCCAGCTCGATGAGGCCGGCCGCGCCCATGCCGCCGCCGATGCACATCGTCACGACGGCGTACCGGCCGCCGCGCCGGCGCAGCTCGTAGAGGGCGGTCGCGGTGAGCTTCGCGCCGGTGCACCCGAGCGGGTGGCCGAGCGCGATCGCGCCGCCGTTCACGTTGAGCTTCTCCTCGGGGATCTCGAGCGTCCGCTGCACGTAGACGGCCTGCGAGGCGAACGCCTCGTTGACCTCGAAGAGGTCGATGTCGGCCATCTTCAGCCCCGTCCTCGCGAGCAGCTTGCGCACCGCGGGCACCGGGCCGATGCCCATGATGGCGGGGTCGACGCCGACGGTCACGAACGCCCGGAAGTACCCGAGCGGCTTCACCCCGAGCGCGTCCGCCTTCGCCTTGCTCATCACGAGCGCCGCGGCGGCGCCGTCCGACAGCGGCGAGCTGTTGCCCGGCGTGACGCTCCCCTTCGCCGAGAACGCCGGCTTCAGCCCCGCGAGCGCCTCCGCCGTCGTCTCCTTGCGGATCAGCTCATCGCCGCGAAAGTCGAAGGTCGCGCGCTTGCCGTTCTCGAAGCGCACCCCCTTCACGGTGACGATCTCGTCCTCGAAGCGCCCGGCCGCGCGCGCCGCCGCCGCCTTCTGGTGGCTCTTCAGCGCGAACGCGTCCTGGTCGGCGCGGCTCACCTGGAAGCGGTTCGCCACGTTCTCCGCGGTGATGCCCATCGGCGTGTACACCGTCGGACACCGCTCCATCGCCTCCGGCGACGCGCTCAGCTTGTTGCCGGTCATCGGCACCATCGTCATCGACTCGACGCCGCCGGCGACGGCGACGTCGAGCGACCCCATCGCGATGCTGCCCGCGGCGATCGCGATCGCCTGGAGCCCGCTCGAGCAGAAGCGGTTGATGGTGATCGCGGACGCATCCTGCGCCATCCCGCCGAGGAGCGAGACGACGCGCGCGACGTTGAGCCCCTGCTCGCCTTCCGGCATGGCGCAACCGAGGACGAGGTCCTCGACGTCCTCCGGCTTCACCTGGGGGACGCGCTGGAGCAGCGCGGCGACGACCTCGCCGGCGAGCTCGTCGGGGCGCTTCAGCGCGAGCGACCCTTTGTGGGCCCGGCCAACGGCCGAGCGGACGGCCTCTGCAATTACGACGTCGACCATGGCGTTCACCTAGTTCCGGAGGGGCTTGTTGTTCATCAGCATGTACTGCATTCGCTCGGCGCTCTTGGGCTCGCCGCACAGGCTGACGAACGCCTCGCGCTCGAGCTCGAGGATCTCGTCCTCGGTCACCTCGCGCGCCCCGCCGCCCGCGCCGCCGCAGAGCACCTCGGCGAGCTTGCGCGCGATCTTCGCGTCGTGCTCGCTGGCGTGGCCGCCGGCGACGAGCGTGTCGATCATCATCTGCAGCGTCGCGATCCCGCTCTCGCCCGGCAGCTTGTAGGCGCGCGGCACGGGCGCGTGGTACCCGGCCTCGGCCAGCCCGATCGCGCGCGCCTTCGCCTCGTACAGCTGGCGGGCCCGGTCGAACGAGACGCCGTCCGTCTTGCGGAAGAACCCGAGCGCCTTCGCCTCGTCCGCGCTGGTCGCGACCTTGGCGAGGGCGATGTTCTTGAAGACCTGCGTCACGATGTCGTACGTCGGCACCGTCACGCCCTCGGGGATCCCCTCCAGCGCGCGCCAGAGCATGTTGAGCGTCCCCGCGCCGCCCGGGATCAGGCCGACGCCGACCTCGACGAGCCCCGCGTACGTCTCGGCCGCGGCCTGCACCGCGTCGCAGGCGAAGCAGAGCTCGAGGCCGCCGCCGAGGGTCATCCCGTAGGGCGCGGCCACGACCGGCACGCTCGCGTACTTCAGCCGCTGGGTCGCGTCCTGGTACGCCTTCACCATCTTGCGGATCGCGTCCCAGTCGTTGTTGCCCGCGGCCATGGCCACGAGGAACAGGTTGGCGCCGACGCAGAAGTGCTCGCCCTGGTTCACGACCACGAGCGCGCGGAAGTCCTGCTCGGCCTTCTCGGCGGCGAGCGAGAGCATCCCGATCGAGTCCGGATCGAGGCTGTTCGCCTTGGTCTTGAAGGTGACGCCGAGCACGCCGTCGCCGAGGTCCCAGGCCTCCGCGCCGTCGTTGGCGAGCACGGCCTTCGCGCCGCGCCGCGCGCCGGCCAGCGTCACGTTGCGCGGATCGACGGGCCGGGCGACGTACTCCCCCTTGAGCAGGTCGAACACCGCCCCATCGGCGCGGTAGAACGACGTCGCGCCGCTCTGCTTCATGCGGAGGATCGACGCGGGCAGCTGGATGCCGTCCTTCTGCATGCGCTCCACGGTCTCGGCGAACCCGAGCGCGTCCCAGGTCTGGAACGGCCCGAGCTCCCAGTTGTACCCCCAGCGCATGGCGTCATCGATCGCCACGATGCTGTCGGCGATCTCGCCGACGCGCCGCGCCGTGTACGCGAGCGAGCGGGAGAGCACCTTCCAGGCGAACTGGCCGGCCTTGCCGGGGTCGCTGGCGAGCTTCTTCACGCGCGCGGCGGGGTCCTCGATCTTCTCGCACGACCTCGTTGCCTTCTTGATGGCCTCGTCGCCGCCGTGGGGGCGGTACTCGAGCTTCACCGGGTCGAACGTCTCCAGGCCTTCCTTGCCCTTGCGGTAGGAGCCGCCCTTGGTCTTGTCGCCGAGGAGCTTCGCCTCGATCATCTTCCTGACGTAGGCGGGCATCTTGAAGACGTCGCGGTCCTCGTCGCGCTCGAGCGCCGAGTAACAGTTGTCCGCGACGTGGGCGAAGGTGTCGAGCCCGACGATATCGCCTGTCCTGAAGCTCGCGCTCTTCGGGTGGGCCATGGCGACGCCGGTGATGGCGTCGACGTCTTCCGGCGCGAGGCCGTCCTCGATCATGAGGTGGATGGCGGTCAGCATCGCGTGGGTGCCGATGCGATTGCCGACGAAGTTCGGGGTGTCCTTGCCGAAGACGAGGCCCTTTCCGAGCACGTCCTCGCCGAGCTTCCGCACGCGCGCGACGACGGCGGGATCGGTGTCGGGCCCGAGCACGAGCTCGAGGAGCTTCATGTACCGGACCGGGTTGAAGAAGTGCATGACGAGGAATCGCTTGCGGAAGTCCGCGGAGCGCCCTTGCATCATCTCCTCGATGCGCAGCCCGGACGTATTCGACGCCACGACCGCGTCGGGCCGCAAGACCGCTTCGAGCCGCGCGAAGAGGGCGCGCTTCGGCTCCATCTTCTCGATGATCGCCTCGATAACGAGGTCGCATTGGGCGAGCTCGGCGAAGTGGTCTTCGGTGTTGCCGGTGCGCACGAGGCGGGCGTTCGACGGGTGGAAGAACGCGGCGGGCCTGGCCTTGAGGGCCTTCTCGAGCCCGCCTGCGGCGAACCTGCTGCGGGCGGCCGGGTCCTTCTTTTCGGCGTCGGTGAGGTTCGGGGGCACGATATCGAGGAGCAGGACCTCGATGCCGGCGTTCGCGAAGTGGGCGGCGATGCCGCTGCCCATGACGCCCGCGCCGATGACGCCCGCGCGGCGGATTGGTTTCGTCATGCAGATCCTCCGAGAGAGATGAAGGGGGCGCAAACCATTGACGGAAAGGGCCCCGAGCGCAAGCGTATCCGGGGTGGACGGCCGCGCGGGAGAGCGAGCAAGGTTACGCGTCGCCGTCGAGGGCGCGCGCTGATCGGCGGGGCGCCGCGGGACGCCGGGCGGACCAGCGCGGGTGTGCGACACCGAGCGACAGCTGCAATGAGAGGCGGCGCACGTGGGATACCGCACGGGCCAGCGCGGGAGTGTAGGGCGAGCGGCAGTTGCGATGAGGGGCGGCGCACCGGCATGAGGGGTGGCGCATCCGCAGGAGGGACGGCGCATCCGGAGCGGACGCGGCAGCGTCCTCTGGACGACCGGCGACCCGTGTGTTCCAGCGACTGGCCGTCCTCGGTGTGCTTCCGTTTCCGGGAGAGCGGGGGAGATGGGGAGTTGGCTTCTGGGACGACCTGTCCAGGGCGCCCGCCTGCGATGCGGGCGTGCTCAGGTGAGGCCGTCCGGGCGTGCTCAGGTGAGGCCGCGCAGGCGGGTCGGCTGGTGTCGGTCGCTCAGTGCCATGCCTGAGCGGACTGAACTGGCTGTCCGGTGCGGTCGTGCTCGGCGAGGAGGCGCTTCGATATCTCGACGCACTCGGTGCAGGTGGCGAAGCGCGACTTGTGCAGGCACTGGATCCAGGTCGCCGACCCTTGCGCCAGGAACTCCTCCGGATCGAGGTGCTTGCCGCAGGCGACGCAGTGGATGTGCTTGTGCTCGTGAGGCTGCGCCGGGCGCGCGGGCGCGAGCGCCTTCCGCTCGCGCTTGGTCAGTCGCTTCTCTCGCTTCATGGTCTCCTCGATGACGGGTGGCCGCACGGCCTCGTGCGGGCGCGGGTGAAGCTACCACGCGCCGCTCGGCGAGGGTTCGGGCGGACGGCGCGGAGGCTGGTGGCGCGGCGGTGCGGGACGGACCTGCACGACGTCGCCTGCGGACGGCGGCGGCGTGGGGGCGTGTGGGTTGACTTCCTTCAGGTGGTGTGCATAGCGGGCGAGGCTACCGCGCCTCCCCGGGCCCGCGCTGCGCTCGGACGGCGTTGCGAGAGCGGCGCGGAAAGTGGGCGCGGTGGGCCCGCGCGCGTTCCCCCTCGCCGTCCTCGCAGCCACGGAGCGCCTCCTCTTCGTCCATCTCGGCGACCTCGGTCGCGTAGTACCGAGGGGAGTGTCAGGTTCGCCGCAAGGCCTTCAGGAAATCGAGCCCATCCTCACCGCCGTGCGGCGCCACGCCGATGGCATACTTCCCGGCGGCGTCGAGCGCGAGGGAACCGGGGAGAAATGTTCCCTGTTCCTCCAGAGCACTCTTTGCAACGTCGAGCACCAGCTCAACGAGACGCGAGAGCTCGCCCATGCTTTCGCCATGTTCATTGTTCATAGACGATGTGTCCCGATGCTGATTGGCTGATGGAGGTCTCGTTCAAAGACAGTAAGCCGCGAGGCGGGGCGAACAGGTCCATCACGTCAGGACGTGATGCCGAGCAAGAAGAGAGCGTCCGCCCAGAGTGGCCAGAGCGTGCGGTAGGAATGGGTCGCCAGCACGACGCCGCCGCTTGGAAGGCGCCGCACGTGGTAGGGGGCGTGGCGCTCGATGAACTGGACGTGCTTGCGCGAGGTGACGTCCGCCTCGTAGGTGGGCGCGCCGGCTTTCGTCTCATTGACGATCTCGCGCGCGCGTGTCTCGGCGGAGCGCCATTCATCGTCCGGCACCGCCGAAGCTTCGAGCGCTTCGAGTAGCGTGACGGGCGGGATGGAGAGCGTCCGAAGGACCTGTTCGCGTGTGAGCTCGACGTCGCCTGGGAGGACGGCGCGGGGTACGCGTCGAACTGCGCGATCTCCTCGGCAACCCGAATCGCATCCGGCGTTAGCCCGCCTGTGCGACTGACCGCGCGCCACATCGGCCCGAGCGCCCCGAGCCCGAAGCCCACCCCCGAGAAGATCCGCTCCTCGGTGCTGAGCTCCTCCCCCGACGGCAAGCACCACGCCTTGCCGGTGACCGCCTCGCACAGGTCGAGCGCCGGCCCCACCACGGGCACGAACCCCACGCCGATGCGCGTCGTCGCGTGCACCAGCGTCTGCATCACCTCCGCGTATGCCCCGAACCCCTCGGCGACCGTCGATATCGCCCCCGCGAACGCGCTGATCGTCTGGTAGAGCTGCGTCTGCTCCAGGTCGAGCCCGTCCCCCGACCACTGGTTGAGGCTGTCCTTCCTCTGGTCGGCGAGCGCGTCGAACCGCGGCTTCAGCACCGTGTCGACCTGCGCCCGCAGGTCCGCCGGCACCGGCGTGTCCACGAACCAGTCCGACGCATCCATGAACTGTCGCACGTACCCCGTGATCCGGTTTTGCGCCTTGAGGAACGCGTTCGTCTCCGCGACCGACACGCCCATCCGGTCGCGCAGCGCGATCTCCAGCGCTGCGCTGTTCGCCCGCCACGCCCGCACGGCCGCCTGCAGCAAGCGTCCACACCAAGGCGGTGGGACATTGCTCGGCCCTGGCTCGCGCCCCGAGCGCCATGTCGTCCGTCCTCGATGTACGGAATATTGCCGAGCTTGCGGGACGGAGCGCCTTGCGGGCGACGGGAGCTGTCCGCCTGCGCGTCCGACGAGGATCTCCCATCGACGCCAAGGCCGCCGAGTCCTCAGAGTGCCGCCCACACCGGACCAGAGCAAAAAACCGACGGTCTCTCGCGCCCGCGCGCGCAACAATCCTCTTCCAACCGTCGAAACACCCATTGTAGCTTCTGCTCTCATTGCCGCCGTCCGGATCCCCCGGTCGGCAGGGAGGAACTCAGCATGGATTATTCGGACGAAGTCCTCGAGGCCACGCCTGAGCGCGTCACCAAGTTCTTGACGGGGATGGGCGCTGTCGCCGCGATTCGCACGTCAATGGCCGGGGCGGGGATGACCGATGACGATATCGTGGAGGGCCGCGCGCTGCTCCTCGACGTCCTCGCCGCTCCCCGCAAGATCGGCGCACCGCCCGATACCGACGATGCCAGGGCGCAGCGCGCCGCGACGGGGGAGCTCGATCAGTGGGACGAGCCCAACTTCACCCGTTATGGCGCCGCGCTCCGCCGGCGTTTCCCCGATGTGAACGCTTATGTCTTCAGGGACCTCGCGCCCTCCACCGGCACCGCCGCCGTCCAGGGAGTGGCCACCTTCCTGGCGAGGCTCGATGCCCTCGAGAATGGCACCGACCCGGGCCGCGCCGGAACGAAGCAGAGCGACAAGAAGGCAGTCGCTTTCCTCGCGACTCGCTGCCTCGACAAGGCCGAGCGCAAGCGCCTCCAGGGGCTCGTCAACGTCGCGCTCGGCCCGACATCCCCTCTGCCCGAGCAGGCCGAGCTCCCGGAGACCGCGCGCCGGCGCGAAGCGCTCGTGAAGCTGCGCGCCTGGTTCGATGAGTGGTCGACCACGGCCCGCGCCGTCATCAAGAAGCGCGGTTACCTCATCCGCCTCGGCCTCGCGAGCCGCAAGGCGCGCCAGCGCAAGCCCACCGCCGCGCCGCCCAAGCCCACAGCCACGCCCTCCCAGCCGACATCGCCGGGCGAAGAGACCCACGAGACCGACGTCGAGTAACTCGACTCACAAATCAACGCATCCGGCGCGCCGATGAGACCTTCCGACGCGCTCCGGAAGCTTCCGACGCGTTCTGAAAGCTTCCGACGCGCTCCGGAGCATGAAATTTCGCATACTTGGCAGCGTCCGCCGCGCCCCCGGCACCGTCCGACACGCGCTGGAGGACGAATTTCCCGGTAAATTCCGCATCTCGCCTCCACGCCGGAAGCTTCCGGAGCGCGTCGGAAACCTCCGGAGCGCGTCGGAAGCTTTCGACCCGCGTCCTCAGCGCCCCGCGGCCGACTCGAACCTGGGCGCCGCGTCGAACGTCTCCGCCAGCGTCCTCCGGTACTCGTCGGCCATCTGCACGAGCCCATCGATGAGCAGCGCCACGTCGTGGTCCGCGCAGCCCTCCAGCGACGCCACGCACGACGCCGACACCTCGTCGCCCGTGAGCGACACGCGGAACTCCCCCGTCGTCTGGTCGTTCATCGTGAGCAGGAACCGGTAGAACGGCTCGTGGTTCGCCGCAGGCAGCCCCACGACCGGCGCGCGCAGCGTCAGCAGGCGCCCCGCCTCGTCGATCTCGATGTCCACCTGCGTCGCCGCCTCCGCCGTGGGGTACGGCCGCTGCGCGATGCGCCACGCCCTCGGACCGACACGCCCCCGGTTGGCGATGAGCCCGAGCGTCGACAGGCCCTGCCGGATCACCCGCTCGACGCCCGCGCGCGCCGGGCACGGCGGGTACGCGTGCGGCAGCAGGCGCCCGCAGCCCAGGCACCGGTCGCACTCGACGTCGAACGGCTCCTCGCACGCCGGGCAGCGGTACACCGGCGCCCGATCCCTGAGCTCCGAGAGCGGCCGGTCCCCCGAGGCGAGCAGCGGCTGGAACGCGCCCGCCGGGACCACCACGCAGTGACCCGCGAGCTCCCCGGCCGCGCCGGACGGCGCCGCGACCACGCCGATCACCCGCCCCTCGGGATCGAGCACCGGCGCGCCGAGGGGCGCCGCCACGTCGAGCTCGAACGCCGGGAGCTGCCCGTCGACCTTGCGCGCCACGTGGCAGACCCGCGCGACCGCGAGGCGCAGGCTCTGCCCCGGGAGGCAGCTCAGCACCGCGGCGCGCTCGCCGAGCCGCGGCTCGGCCGCGGCGCGCGCGGCGAGCGCCGCGACGCCGGGCGGATCGGCCGGCGCGACGAGCGCCACGTCGCGGCCCACGTCCGCGGCGATCACCCGCCCGGCCATGCCCCGCCCGTCCTCGAACGTCAGCGCGACCTCCGTCGGGTAGCCGAGCCCGCGCCGGCTCGCCACCACGACGCCGTTGCCGAGCGCCACCCAGCCGGTCGTCACGCGCGCGCCGGCGCGGATCGCCACCACCGAGCGGCGGGCGCGGGCGACGCGCTCGTGGAGCAGCGCGAGATCGCCGTCGCCGTGCGCCGCCAGCTGCGACGTCATTGCGCGACGATCCTCGAGAGCGCCGTCATCAGCAGCTCGATCGTGCCGGGCTTGGCGCCGTCCCGCTGCGCGTAGGCGACGATGTCGCGCAGCCGCTGCTCGGTCTTGACGGGCAGCTTCGTGCGCACGAGGAGCTCGGACAGGGCCCCGATCGCGAGGAAGTGGCGGAGCATCGGGTCGGCCGGCGCGCGCTCGATCTCGCGCAGGTAACGGCCGAGGTGCTCGCGCGCGAGCGCCGCCGTGGTGAGCGGATCGATGTGCAGCGGCTTCTCCTCGGGCACCTGGCCGCGCACCGCCACGAGCCGCTCCATCGCGAGGAGCGCCGGCTCCGCGACGCCGGCGGTGTTCCCGCGGCGCGCGCCGCCCTCGGCCTGGATGAGCTCACGGGTCGCGGCCGCCGTGCAGCGGTAGAGGTGCGCCACCGCGTCGGGCATCGCCTCGCCGTGCTCGTAGATCGCGCGGAAGACCGTGCACCGGATGAGGAGCACCATGACGCCCGGCCGCTCCTGGAAGCTGAGCGCCGCGCCGAGCACCTGCGCGTCCCGGAGCAGCTGGCAGAACCGATCGGCCGCCGCGTTCGCCGACTCCGGGCGGGACGGGATGCTCCGGCGCGACGGAGGCTCGATCTCCACCTCCGGCAGCGCGGGCGGGCGCACCGACAGCGGCGTCGCCGCCATGATGGAGGACGAGCGACGAAAGGGCACGGTGCGCGCGCTGCGGCGATCGCTGACCTGCGCCGGCATCTCCGCGGCCGCCGCCTGCTCACCCGACAGCGGCGCCGCCGTCGCCGCGCTCCCCGGGGCCGGCTTCGCAGCGCCGCCCTCGGACCCCGGCATCGCGACGCCGCCGCTCGCCTTCGACGCCGCGCCGGCGTCGTGCGCCGGCGGGAGGATGCCGGCCTTGGGCGCGGGCGCGCCGCCGTTCTTCGGCGACGCGGCGCTCGGCGCCGGCATCGGCGCCGACGCCAGCGACGGGGACAGGATGTCGGGGATCGCGTCCGCGTCGCGGATGGGGCGCGCGACCGACTCGGGCAGGCGCGGCAAGGGGGGCGCCGCCCACGCCGCCAGCTCCTCGAGCGGCGTCCGCGCCCCCGAGACCGGCGTCGCCGGCGCGCCGGCCCGCACCGACGGAGCGCTCTGCGGACGGGCAGGCGCGGGCGGGACGGTGAGGTTCTTGAGCGGCCGGGCGCGGCCGGCGGAGGCCCACGTGAGGCTCGCCCGCTGCTCCTCGGAGAACGGCGGACGCGCGTCGAACCAGGCGCCCATCGTCTCCCCGAGCCGCTGCGCCGCCTCGCCGCTCTCGCGCAGCGCCTGGCGCAGCGCCTCCGGCGTGAAGGCGGCGACGCGGCGGACGCGGCGGAGCAGCAGCAGATCCTCCCGCATGCACAGCCGGAACGGCTCGGGGCCGCCCGACAGCTCCAGCGCCGTCCTGAGCAGCGGCACCCGGTGCCGCTCCGCGACGCGCACGACGGGGACGTCGATCGACACCCGCTCGTTCGCCGCGTCGAGCGAGACGAAGAGCGTCATCGCCCCGAGCGGAACGATCCACCCCACGCCCTCCTGAAGCGTCGTCGCCTGGAGGCTCGCCCCGGCCTCCGCGGAGGCGCAGTGCGCGACGAAGCGCACCGGGTCGCGCGTGCGCCAGGCGTCGATGGAGCTCCCGTCCCAGTCCGCGTCCGCGGGCGGCGGCTTGCGCGAGGCGGAGAGCACGGGCGACCGGTCCACCCCGCACGCCTCGCACCGCGGCCCACGCAGCGGGAACCCGCACGCGGAGCAGAAGTCGGAGGCCGGGCTCGAGGGGACCGCCACGCCGACAGCATACCTCAGCGCAAGGCCGAGGTGGCACCGCGGTTTGCGCTCAGAGGAACGGATTCAGGTGGAGCGCAACCTTGGCCTCCCGCAGGTTGTGCTGGACCCTGCGGATGAAGTGGATGAACAGGTACGCCCAGACGGCGAAGGTGACGACGCTGATGACGAGCTGGACCGTCTTGCTGACGCCGATCACCATCCAGAGCGCCGTCAGAAGGAACGCCGCGAACGACAGCGGGACGAACCACTTCCAGCACAGGTTCATCATCTGGTCGATGCGGACGCGCGGCAGCGTCCAGCGGATCCAGATGACCACGAAGACGAGGGCCCAGCTCTTCAGCAGGAAGAGGAAGACGCCGATGAGCTGGAGCCCGAAGCTCGCCTCCTGCTGGGCCGGCGAGACGCCCGGGATCTGCCAGCCCCCGAGGAAGAGCGCGCTCGCGATGCCGCACATCACGAAGACGTTCGCCCACTCGGCGAAGAAGAAGAAGAGGTACCGCATGCCGGAGTACTCGGTGGAGTAGCCGGCCACGAGCTCGCTCTCCGCCTCGGGCAGGTCGAACGGCGCGCGGTTGCCCTCCGCGAGCGCCGTCGTGAAATACAGGAAGAACAGCGCGAACGTGATCGGGTTGCGGAAGACGAACCAGTGCCAGGGCCAGCCGCCCACGTCGAGGAGCGAGGGCCCGGCGCCGCCCTGGGCGCCGATGATGTCCTGGAGCCGCAGCGAGCCGGTCATCATGACGATGCACACGATCGCGACCGCGCCGGGGATCTCGTAGCTGATGATCTGCGCCGCCGAGCGGATCCCGCCGAGGAGCGACCACTTGTTGTTCGACGCCCAGCCGCCGGTCATGAGGCCGATGGTCACCAGCGACGTCACGGCGATCACGAAGAGGATCCCGATGTCGAGGTCGGCCGCGATGAGGTACTGGCCGAACGGCATGACGACGAACGTGGCCGACACGCCGACGAACACGAGGTAGGGCGCGAGCCGGAAGAGCGCCTTGTCGCTCTCGGCCGGGATGACGTCCTCCTTCATGATCGACTTGATCCCGTCGGCGACCCACACGAGGAGGCCCTGCGGCCCGGCGCGGTTCGGCCCGATGCGGGACTGCATGCGCGCCGAGACGCGGCGCTCGACCCAGGTGATGATCCCCGCGGTCGGCGCCATGAAGAGCAAGATGATCGCGGCGGCCACGCCGAGGAGGATCCCGGCGCCGAGCAGATCGGCGGGTGCGCTCGCCTGGAACCCCTCGGTCGAGAGCTCGATCTCGGACGGGGTCGCGCCGCCCCGGCGGATCCCGACCGCGGACCGCCGCTCGTGGCCGCTCGGGATCACGTCGGCCTTCGAGAGGACCTTCACGCCCTCGAAGCGCGTGATGACGTCGCCGCGCTGGAGCCCTGCCTGTCCCGCCGGGCTCCCGTCGCGCACGCCCGTCACGACGAGCCCGCCGGCGGGCGGCGACTCGGCCGCGACCTCGACGCCGAAGAACGCGAGCGCGCGCGCCCCCTCCTTCACGCGCGCCTCGATGACGGCGCGGCGCGGGGTCGGCGGGAGGAAGTCCATCGTGACGCCCCTCACCGTGCCGTTCACGGGGAGCGCCCCCTGCGCGGTCGCGGGGATCTCGACGACGACGTCGCCGTGGAAGGTCGTGTGCACCGCGTCGTCGCCGCGGCCGGCGAAGCGGGATTGCAGGCCCTCGGAGAAGACCAGCGAGATCTTCGTGCTGCTGACCTGCGCGCCCTCGATCTCGATGCTCTGGCCGGTGAGCGGCGCCTGGCCGGGGCGGCGGAGGGTGCCGCGGAACGTGACGACCGCCTCCTTCGCCTCCGCCGTGGGCAGGTTGGTCCCGAGGATCTCGATACGGTCGCCGAGGTCGACCTCGCGCGGCACGACGTCGACGACGCTCAGGAGCTCGGGCGCCGTCCTGCTCTCGGCGCAGCCGGCCGCGACGAGCAGCGCGAGGAGGGCCAGGAGGCACGGCAAGAAGCCGCGAGAAAGAGCTCTCCAGGGAGGAGATCCGCGCATGGTGCCGCTTATAAACCGCGCCGCTCGCGCGGTCGAGAATGCGGAGAAAAGCGCTCCTGCTCGCGCTGTCTGTCTACCCCCGGTTACCCACCGGTTACCACCGGTTACCTACCGGCCCCGGACGGGGAGGAAGTACCGGCTGCCGTCGAGCTCGTTCACGCCCACGTAGAGCTCTGCCTCGAACACGTCCTTGAGCCGGCGGTAGGTCATCACCTCCTCGACGGTGCCGTGGGCGACCAGCCGCCCGGCCTTGAGGAGCGCCACGCGGTCGGCGTACTGGGCGGCCGCGTTGAGGTCGTGCAGCACCGCGACGCACGCGAGGCGCCGCTCGGCCACCTCCCTGCGCACGACCTCGTGGACCTCGATCGAGTGGCGGATGTCGAGGTGCGCCCCGGGCTCGTCGAGGATCAGCACCTGCGCCTCCTGCGCGAGCGCGCGGGCGATGGCCACCCGCTTCTGCTCGCCGCCGGAGAGCTCGGCCACCGGCCTCCCCGCGAGCCCCACGAGATCGCAGGCGTCGAGGGCGCGGGCGACCGCCTCCTCGTCCCGGCCGGCGGCGAGCATCCACGCGCCCTGGTGGGGCGCGCGGCCCATCATGACGACCTCGCGCACCGTGAAGCCGGGCGCCGAGGCGATCCCCTGCGGCACGACCGCCACGCACCGCGCGATCGCCCGCCGGTCCATGCCGGCGAGCGGCCTCCCCAGCAGGGTCGCCTCGCCCCGCCCCGGCCGCAGGGCCCCCGAGAGGACCCGGACCAGGGTCGATTTTCCCGCGCCGTTCGGCCCCAGGACGGCGCAGAGCTCGCCCGCGCGCACATCCAGGCTGATCCCCTCCAGCGCCAGCCTCCCGGTGGGATAGCTCGCGGCCACGTCACGCAGATCGATCGCCGGCCCCTGCACGCGGTCTCTTTTGTCGAATGATTTGAGTGATATCGAGTGATCTTCCCTTGCGCGAGGTTTCTCGCGGTGGTCCAATCGACTCGAGGCGTAGAGGAGATGGAAACGGCGAAGGAGACTCTGGGAGGCGGCGAGGTACCGCGTCGCGTTATTAAGCGCTACTCCAATCGGAAGCTCTACGACACGAAGGACAGTCGTTACGTCACCCTGCAGCAGATAGGGGAGATGGTCCGGGCTGGCGAAGAGGTCCAGATCATCGACAACGCGACCAAGGAGGACAAGACCGAGGTCACGCTGGCGCTGATCATCTCGGAAGATCTCAAATCACAGCCGCGCTCGGTCCCGCTCGGCACGCTGAGAGATCTGATCCAGGAGCGCGGCGAGCGGCTGCTCTCGCAGCTGCGCGAGGGCCCGATCGGCCGGCTCATTCCCGGCGCGGTCCCTGGCGAGGGCGGCGTGGTGGCGCCTGGAACGGCGCCCGCCCCGGGGACGGAGCAGGCGGCGCCCGCGTCGCCTTCGTCCCATCCGCCCCCGCCGCTCGACGCGGACAGGTCGAGCCACGCGAAGGGGCGCCTGAGCGGGATCGTCGAGAGCTCGAAGCAGACGCTCGATCAGTGGCAGCAGGCCGTCGACGAGCGCATCCGGGCCATCCTCCCGGGCCTCGGGCTGGTCCGCGATCTCCAGTCCGATGTCAAGCGCCTGTCGCAGCGCATTGACGAGCTGGAGGCGAAGCTCCAGGGACGCGCGGATGAACCCATCGAGGGCGCGGCTCCGCACCAGGCGGGCTCCGGCGCGGACGAACCCGCGGGCGAGGCTCAAGGGGGCGAGACCAGGCTGGAATAGCTCTGGGCGCTCCTCTGTTCCCCCGGGCGAGCCCATGCCGTTCTTCTTCAGCAAGAAACCTGCGTCCGTAGCGCAGGACCTGTCGTTGGCCAGCGCCGACGGTGGCCGCGTCGACGCCTTCGAGATCGAGCTGCTGGGTCATCTGGACACGCTCTATGGCGTGAGCTGCCGGATGACGAAGAGCTCGACGGAGGCGGAGGATCTGGTCCAGGACACCATCGTCAAGGCGATGCGCGCCCGGGATCAGTTCGAGCCGGGCACCAACCTCAAGGCCTGGCTGCTTCGGATCCTGACGAACACGTTCATCAACCGGTACCGTCGCGGGGGCCTCGAGCGAGGCATCTTCGACGGCCCCGACGCCGAGCCGCTCACCGATGCGTGGGTCGGCGCGACGACGATGCGCGCGATGCGCGATCCGGAGACCCAGGCGCTCACGCCGCTGGTGGAGGCGGAGGTGCAGCGCGCCCTCGACGCGCTGCCCGAGGAGTTCCGGCTGGCCGTGGTGCTGTCGGACATCGAGGAGCTCTCCTACAAGGAGATCGCCGAGGCGATGGGCTGCCCCATCGGCACGGTGATGTCGCGCCTGCACAGGGGCCGCAAGCTCCTCCAGAAGACGCTGCGCGAGCACGCGGTCCTGATGGGCATCGTCAGCGAAGACGCGGCGAAGGACGCGCCCGCTGACCTGGACGCGTACCGCAAGCGGAAGCGGGGTGCCGCATGAGCGCTGCGAAATCGATCGAGAGCTGTTCGCGGTTCGACCACGCGCTGTCGGCCTACGTCGACTGCGAGCTGGATCCGGACCACGCCGTCGATCTCGAGTCCCACCTCGTCCAGTGCCCTCCGTGCTTCGAGCAGGTGAGGCTCTTGCGCTCGCTGCGGGCGAGCCTGAAGCGGGCGCGGCCTTCGGGGTGCCCGGACGCGCTGCGGGCGCGCGTCGCCGCGGCGGTCGCGCACGAGCAGGCGCGCGACGCGGCGCAGGCGGCCGAGGCGAGGCCGCGCCTCGTGCACAGGGGGTACGCGATCGCGCTCGCCGCGGCGGCGGGCGTCGTCTTCGTCGTGGGCGTGGCGCGGCGGCCGGACGCGCCGTCGGAGGCCGCGAGGGTGGACGCCGCGAGGGCGGCGGCCGATCGCGCGGCGGCCGCCGCGAGCGTCGAGGTCCTGCTCGACGATCTCGTCACCCAGCACGCGCAGCCGCTGCCGCCGGAGACGACCAACCCGGAGGACCTCCCGCGCTTCGATCCGTTCGTCGGCGTCCCGGTCCGCAGGCCGCAGTTCCAGTCGATACCGGCGAACTTCATGGGCGCCCGCGTGCACGCGATGCGCGATCGGCGCGCCGCGCTGCTCCAGTTCGTGGTGCGGGGCAACCACCGCGTGACGGTCTACATGTTCAACTCGCGCGCGGTCCCGGTGCAGAAGGCGCAGCCGATCCTGCAGCCGCGCGTCGTGCGCGAGCGCCCCGTCTACGTGGGCAACATCAACGGCTACTCGGTCGCCGCCGCCGAGCGCAGCGGCGTCGGCTACGCGCTCGCCTCGGATCTCGGCGACGACGTCAGCACGCAGCTCGTCCTCGCTGCGATGCAGTGAGCGCGCCGGCGCTCGTTCCATAGCGAGGCGCCGTCCTTCCCTCCCACCCCCTACCGCGAGAGACCGCATGCGCTTCGTCTTCGTCATGGATCCGCTGAGCCGCGTGACGCACGACAAGGACACGTCGTTCGCCTTCATCCGCGCGGCGCAGGCGCGCGGCCACGAGAGCTACCACTGCTTGCCGCGCGACCTCTCGATCGAGGGCGGCGAGGCGCACGCCTCGGCCTCGCCGGTGCTCATCGGCGACGCGCCCCCGTTCATCTCGCTCGCGGGGGGCGCGCAGCGGCTCCGGCTCGCGGACGTGGACGCCATCTTCATCCGCAAGGACCCGCCGTTCGATCGCAGCTACCTGTACGCGACGCTGATCCTGGAGCGCGCGCGGCGCTGCCCGCTCATCGTGAACGACCCCCGCGGGCTGCGCGACGCCAACGAGAAGCTCTACGCGCTGAACTTCCCCGAGTGGACGCCGAGGACGCTGGTCACCGCGGACCGCGAGCAGATCCACGCGTTCGTGCGCGCCCTCGGCGGCACGGCGGTGATCAAGCCGCTCGACGGCGCGGGCGGCCTCGGCGTGCTGCAGATCAACGAGCGCGACAAGAACGCGCGCGCCATCGCGGACATGATGACGAACGAGGGGCACCGCCTCGCCATGGTCCAGGAGTACCTGCCCGCCGTCGTCCACGGCGACAAGCGCGTCCTCTTGCTGGACGGCGAGCTGCTCGGCGCCATCCTCCGGGTGCCCCGCGACGACGATCACCGCTCGAACATCCACGTCGGCGGGCGCGTGGTCTCGACGGAGCTCTCGCCGCGCGAGCTCGATCTCGTCCGCGCGGTCGCCCCTCGCCTCCGCGCCGACGGCCTCTTCTTCGTGGGCCTCGACGTCATCGGCGAGCGCCTGACCGAGGTGAACGTCACGAGCCCGACGGGCATCCAGGAGCTCGGGCGCTTCACCGGCGCGGATCCGGCGGCGAGGGTGATCGCCTGGGCCGAGGAGCGAGCGCGCGGCCAGGCCGCGCGCGCGTGAGCCGCCTCGATCTGGAAAGTTGGCCCGGAGCGCCCGCCTCTGCGAAGGGTCCCTCATGGGCGACTCATTCGAGCGGTGTGCCGTCTGCAGCGACGGCGAGCAGGGCGATCGGGACGGCGGTGCGCCCGGGGATCCTCGCGCGAGGACGCGGATGGCGCGCGTGGTCATCCAGGGGCGCTCGCTGAGCCTGTGCCGGACGCACGCGGCGACCGTGGCCGCCGCCATGCCGGAGACGTTCGAGGAGATGCGCGCGCTGTTCGTGGGGCTCCAGCGCGCCGCGCAGCCGGCGCAGCGCGCCGCGCAGCCGGCGCAGCGCGATCCGTCCATCGAGCGCCGCTCCCCCATCCCGCGCCGCAACCCCGAGGATCGGCGCGTCTTCCCCCCGCGGCCGGAGGGCCGGCGGCTCGGCGCAGGACGCCGCGCCAGCGATCCGGGGGAGTGATCGCGGCGGCCGCGCCGGCGCCCTGCTCGCGCCGATCTCCGGAGCGGCGCCCGCTCTCCGCGCGGAGCGCCGCGGGCCGCCGGATGCGCGCGGCGCGTGGTAGGTTCTCGCCATGAGATCCCGCCGGCATGTCGTCATCGGGCTCGGGTCGAGCCTGGGCGATCGCCTGGCGACCCTCCGCGCCGCCATCGCGGCGCTCGGCGCTGATCCCGATCTCGACGTCATCCGCGAGTCGTCGCGCTACGAGTCGCCGCCCGCTGGCGGCCCTCCGCAAGGCGACTACGTGAACGCCGCGGTGCTCGTGGCCACGTCGCTGCCCGCGCGCCAGATCCTCGAGCGCACCCTCGCCGTGGAGCGCGCGCTCGGGCGGACGCGCCCCGATCCGGTGCGATGGGGCCCGCGCACGATCGATCTGGACCTGCTCTGGATCGAGGGCGAGGTCGTCGCGGAGCCGGATCTCGAGGTGCCTCACCCGCGGCTCTGCGACCGTGTGTTCGCGCTCAGGCCGCTGCTCGACGTCGCCCCCGGCGCGCGCGACCCTCGCACGACCGTCGCGTACGCCGCGCTCCCCGAGGCGAGCGCGCCCATTCGCAAGCTCGATCCGATCTGATCGGCGCCGCGCGCGCGGCGCTCAGCGCGAGCGCGGCGGGCCGGAAGCGGCGCGGGATCGGAGGCCGGCGCTGCCGCCGGCGTACGACGCCGCGCTGCCGATCGTGACCACCACGACGAGCAGCAGCGCCCACCCCAGCGCGCCCGCCGGCGCGCCGTCGGCGAGCGCGAGCGCCCACGCGAGCGCCGCGACGACGGCGCCGCTCGCGGCGGCCTCGCGCCGCCCGGCGCGCCCGCCGAACCGCCCCACGAGGTAGCCGCCGGCGACCCCGGCGAGCGCGAACGCGAGCGCGTTGAGCCCCACCATCGCGAGCCGCACCGAGCCCTGTGCCCCGGCGTCCCCCGCCCGCTCGATCATCCGGCGCAGCAGCGTGTTGACGACGCCCGCGAGCGGCAGCCACGCGATGAAGATCGCCACCGTCCCGAGCGCGATCCAGTGCCACGGCGGCCG
This sequence comes from Sorangium sp. KYC3313, assembly GCF_052075895.1. NCBI lineage: Bacteria > Pseudomonadati > Myxococcota > Polyangiales > Polyangiaceae > Sorangium > Sorangium sp. KYC3313. The sequence continues at coordinate 2,734,476 of NZ_CP197255.1, read as the reverse complement.
GTCCTCGCCCTCGTCGTCGCCGCTGCTCTGCAGCACGGGGAGCTTGCGCTTCTCCGGCGCTGCCGCGCCGCCCCGAGGAGGCGCCGCGCCTGCCGCGCCGCTGCCGACGACCGGGAGGCGTCGCTTCGGCACGTCCCCCATGGCGTCAGCTGGGCTTCGAGGTCGGGGGCGGCGCGGCGGCAGGGGCCTTCCGCCAGAACTTCCGCGCTTCGTCCTGCAGGCGGACCAGCCGGCGCTGCTCCTGGATCAGGCCGCCGTAGGCGCGAGGCACACGCGGATCCTTCGCGAGCGCGTACAGGACCTGGAGCGCCGCCTCGGCGTCGTCCGTCGCGCGGTGCGCCTTCTCCAGCGAGATCCCGAGCCGAGCGGCCATGTCGCCGAGGGCGCGGCTCTCCTCGTTCTTGTAGAGCTCGCGGGCGAACGTGAGCGGATCGACCCAGTCGACCTCGCGCCGCATGGCGGGCGGCGGCTCGTGCGGGCGCATGCCCACGCGCTCGAGCTCGGCGAGCAGGAACGAACGATCGAAGGTGGCGTTGTACGCCGCGGGGATCGCCCCCTTGAAGCAGGTGAGGATCTCCTCCGCGACCTCGGCGAACGACGGCTTGCCCTCGACGTCCGCGTCCTTGATCCCGTGGATGGCGGTGCTCTCCGCGGGGATGGGCCGCCCCGGGTGGATGAGCCAGTTGTAACGCGTCAGGATCTCCCCGGAGCGGCCGATGACGATGCCGAGCTCGATGATCCGATCGCCCGCCGGATCGCGCCCCGTGGTCTCGACGTCGACGAAGGCGATGGGCTGGTCGATCCAGGCGCAGCCCGCGTCGATCTCCGACGCGACACCGACGGCGCGCACCTTGAGGAGGTGCGCGATCCCAGGGTAGTGCCGGCCCGTCGGGAAGCAGCCGCACGGGTCGGCGACCTTCACGGCGTCCTCGGCTTCGCGGGCTGGACGGGCGCAGCCGAGGTCGCGGGGCGCGCCGCGCCGCCCGCCGGCGCGCTGGTCCCGGCGGCGGGGATCGCGCTGGCCGCGGGGATCGCGCTGCCGGAGGGCGACGCGTCGTCCGGCTTCGGGGGCGCAGGCCGCGGCGTCTTGCCGAGGAGCTCGAGCTCGAGCTTGACCCACGCCTCGAGATCCTGGCCGGGGTTCGAGAGGAGCTGGAGGTTGACCTCGCGGCCGTTGATGAAGATGAGGGGCGTGCCCTCGAGCCCGACCCCGTCGGCCTGCAGCTTGTCCTTGTCGATGCGCGCCTTGGTGTCGGTCGAGACGAGATCGGCGCGGAACTTCACCATATCGAGCTTGAGCCGCTGCGCGTAACGCTCGAGGTCGGCCTGCTCCAGCTTGTCCTGGTTCTCGAAGAGGAGGTGGTGCATCTCCCAGAACTTGCCCTGGTTGAGCGCGGCGGTCGCCGCGCGCGCGGCGGGCTCGCCGTGGACGTGCGCCGAGAGCGGGTAGAACTTGAAGACGAGGCGCACCTGCCCGTCGAAGCGCTTCACGAGCGCCTCGAGCAGCGGCGACATCAGCCTGCAGAACGGGCACTCGAAGTCGGCCCACTCGACGATCGTGATCGGCGCGTCGGGCGGCCCCATCTCCGGCGAGCCGTCGGTGGCGAGCGTCTTCACCTTGTTCGCGTCGAAGCGCATGTGGAACGCGTCGTCGCGCTCCTTCTTCGATCGGCCGTCCTTGACCAGATCGAGCAGGAGCTGCGCGGCGGGGAGGCACGCCTTGCAGGGGCGCTGCTCCTTCACGCACTGCGCGATGCTCACGGGCGTGTCCGGGCAAGGGGAGAGGAGCTCCGAGACCTGAGCCGCCCACTCCCGGCGCTCGCGGGGAGTCAGCGAGGAGGTGTCCACGCCCGGCAGCGAGACCGACACCTCCGGGCTCGCGGCCGGCTTGGGCTCGTTCGAGCTCGGGTTCCCAGGACAGCCCGTGGCGCCGATCGCGAGCGACGCGAGGAGCGGCGGCATCCAGCGCAGGAATGACATCGCGGCGCGAGCTTAGTCGGACCCCTTGCGAGATGCTAGCGCGGGTGTAGCGTCAAGAGGTGCGGAGCGTCCTCTACCGCTTCCCGGATCTGCAGCAGTTCGAGCAAATCGTGTGCGATCCGGAGGAGCGTGACCTCGAGCTCGGGCTGCCCGCGGGGGAGGTCGTGGCCGATGGCGAGTGGGTGCTCGCCATCTTCGAGCTGGGTGAAAACCGCCGCGCGACGTCGGCCGCGGCGTGCGCGTCGGTCTCACCGGAGGGGGCGCGGCTCACGTTCGAGCCGCGCGACTGGCATCGCCTCGCCCAGTTCGCGCGGACGGAGGCGCCCCGCCCCGGATCCGTGCCCGACACCGACGCCGCGGCGCTCCTCCGCGCCGCGGACGGGGCCGGGCCCGCCGCGTCATCCGGCGTCCAGGGCGCCGGCCCGGCAGGCCGGGCGCCGCCCCCTGCGCCGCCTCGGCTGAAGGGCAAAGGCTCGCGGGTCCTCGTGGTCGACGACGACCCCCACATCCGCGAGCTCCTGTCGGCGATGCTCGAGGCGGTCGAGCTCGCCGTCGTCGCCGTCGCCAGCGCGGAAGAGGCGCTGGCGCGGGTCCGCGGCTCACCGTTTCACCTCGTGGTCCTCGACTGGAACCTCCCGAAGATGACCGGCATCGACCTGTGCCGGACGCTGCGGCAGGACCCCGGGCTCCGCGATCTCCCGGTCCTCTTCCTGACGGCGCACGCCTCCTCGCAGGACATGGTCGAGGCCTTCGCCAGCGGCGCCGACGACTACATGGTGAAGCCCTTCCGCGCCCCCGAGCTGGGGGCTCGCATCTTCAGCCTGCTCCGCCGGACGCGGCGCTCCACCTCCTGAGGAGCGGCTCCGCGGCGACGCGGGCTCGCGCTCGGTCACCGCACGCAGATTCCGCGCTCAGGTTCCGCGCTCAGGTTCCGCGCTCAGAAGGCGACATCGACGTTGAGGTTGATCACGCCGATGCTCTGCGCGTAGTGCCCGCCGGAGTCGGGAGCCCTCGAGTTGGGGTGCAGGCTGGCGGTGATGCTGTCCCCCGTGGTGTCCCGGCTGACGTAGAACAGGTGGGTATACGACGCGGCGAGGTGCAGCTGCTTCGCGACATGGAAGCGCCCGCCGAGGGCGAACGAGACGTCGTGGAAGTCGACGGCCGATGGATCCAGGGTCTCGTCCGGAACTGCGTTGGAGTCGTACCCGACGCCGCCGAAGAGCTCGATCGCGGGCCGTGGCCAGTGGCTCCAGCCCACGCGCACGCCGAACGTGTCGTCCCAGCGCCGGGCGATGTTCTGCACCACACGGGCGCCCTCTCCGGCGAAGCCGTCGCGGTCGATCTCGCACGCCGCGCCGACCTGGGTGAGGCACTGGTTTTCCATCGAGCTCCACCGCGTCCAGTCGCCGAAGAGCCGGACCTCGAAGCGCTCCGCCGGGACGAAGCGGGCGCCGAGCCGCACGATGTCCGGCAGGCCCTGGTGCAGCTCCACGTCGCTCGGGGAGCTCGACACGCCGCTGAAGCGGTTGGTGAGCGTGCCCTCGAGCGACTCTCCCCCCGTGACGTTCGGCCGCGACTGGTACGACGCGCCGATCCAGAGCCGCTCCGGCGCCGCCTCGACCAGCGCGCCGACGCCGAAGCTCGCGTGGAAGCCGCTCACCTCGAGCAGCGAGCGCCCCTCGGTCGCAAGGAGGTTGTCGCCGGAGGCGTTGCGGGCGCGCACGGTGTTCATCTGGGTCCGAATCAGGTTGCCCGAAAGGCCGAGGCTGAGGCGGAGCGACGGGATCTTGTAGGCGGCGGCGAGGGTGAAGAACATCGTCTGGAGCGAGGACTCGATGGAGTGCCAGCGCTGCACGCCGTCCACCGGCCCGGCGAGCTCGCGATTGCCCTCGAACGCCGCGTTCGTGTCCCAGGACGCGGCGCCGCCGAAGGGCACATAGACGCCGGCGCCCAGCGCCAGATCGCCGAGCCTGGCCGACGCGCCGAGCATCGGCGAGGCAGCCACGTTGAACAGGCTCGCCTCCCCCGTGTTCGCCCGCGGCACCGTCACGTCATCGGTCGCCGCCGCCGAGTGCGTGTAGGACGCGGCGCGCAGCGCGATATTTCCGTCCAGGAACAGATGAATCCCCTCGCTCTCGGCGAGGCCTGCGGGGTTGTAGTAGACCGCGGTCGGATTGCTCGTGATCGGGTTGCCGTGCTCGCCGCCAAACCGCGCGGTCGCGAACCCACCGGCGAGCGCGGATCCGGTCCAGGCGAGGCCGCCGAGGAGGCCGACGGAGATCGCGAAACAGGGGCGGTGGATGAACATATCCGGTGTTCTCGATTCTGAGGGCGGAGGAATGCGGCGCATGCGGCGGACCCTGCATGGTAGGGTTGCAACACCTGCCACGTCGGGGAACGTTCTACCCGCTCAAGTCAAATGTCACCTCTCGCACGGTGTCAAATGCTTTTCTCCCGCACCATCCGGACAACGCTCGCCTCAGCTGCCCTCACCACCGCCGCGCTCCTCATCGGCTGCGCCGACCCGGAAGGCAGATACGATGACTTCGAAGCTCGCGATACCACGATCCGCGAAGACCAGAGCAGCGGCGAGGGTGGTGGTGGCAGCGACGGGAATGGCGGCGCTGGAGGCGGCGGGGACAACTGCCTGCCGGAAGCGGGCGCCGTCGACGGCGATTTCCTCTTCAGCCTCTCGGCCTATCTCAACCCGCGGGCCCCTATCCTCTTCGTGGCCAGCCTGACCACCGAGGCCAGCGACGGCGGCCTGAGCTTCTCGCTGACCTTCCAGCCGCTCGTGGCCGCCGATCGCGAGACGCCCACGGGCGAGCCGTTCGACGTGGGTCCCTTCGAGCTGTCCGCCGATGGGACGTTCACCGCGCAGCTGCCCACGCTCGTCGTGCCGGGCGACGCCAACTCCATCTCCGGCAGCGAGCTCGAGGCCACCATCACGCTGACCGGCGGCTCCCTCTGCGCGCCCGCCGACTTCATCTGTGGCGTTATCACCGGCACGACGGCGAGGCCGCTCCCCCTGAATCTCAAGAACTCTACCTTCGCCATGGAGCGAATCGCCGATCCGAGCGGCTACCCGGCGCCGGTCATCAACTGCAAGAGAGACCCGGCGAACCCGCTCGAGTGAGCGCCCGGTCGGGTCACGCCACGGCCTCCGCGGCGGCGGCGCCTTCGAGCTCGATCAGCGAGATCTCGGACGGCGCGCCGACGCGCATCGGCGGCCCCCAGTAGCCCGTGCCGCGGCTCACGTAGATCTGGCTGTCGCCGTGCGAGGACAGCCCGGCCACGTAGGGCTGGTCGAGCCGCACGAAGAAGTTCCACGGGAAGATCTGACCACCGTGGGTGTGGCCGCTGAGCTGCAGGCCCACGCCCCGCTCCGCGGCCTCCAGGATCTGCTTGGGCTGGTGCGCGAGCAGCACGAGCTCGCGAGAAGGGTCCCGCCCCGCGAGCGCGCGCGCGAGGTCGGGGCCATGGCCGCGGCCCATGCCGCGGGAGCTCCAGTCGTCCACGCCGGCGAGGTCGAAGCCGTGCTCGCCGTCGCCGATCGAGACACGCTCGTTGCGCAGCACCGTCACGCCGAGCCGGCGGAGCTCCGCGATCCACGCCTCGGCGCCGGAGTAGTACTCATGGTTGCCCGTCACGAAGAAGACCCCGTGCCTGGCGCGCAGATCGGCGAGCGGCGCGGTGTGCTCGCGGAGCTCGTCCACGGAGCCGTCGACGAGATCGCCCGTGATCGCGATGAGATCCGGCTCGAGCGCGTTCACGCGCGCGACGACGCGCTCGAGCCAGGCTCGGCCGATCGTCGGGCCGATGTGGAGGTCGGTCAGCTGAACCACGCGAAAGCCCGACATGGCCGCGGGGAGGCGGCGGAGGCGGACGCGCACCGGGCGGACGGCGACGTCGCCGAGGGCGCTCGCGGCGCCGGCGACGCCGAAGCTCATGGCGAGCGCTCCGGCCGCGCCCGCGAGGGCGCGCGAGAGGAAGGTGCGGCGCTCGCCGTCGAGCGGCTGGTTCAGCAGCGCGGTGACGCCGTGGGCGCCGAGGCGGACGAACTCGGAGGTCAGCAGGAGGAAGAAGAGCAGGACGGCGAGCCCGACCCACGTGTAGACGACGCCGGCGACGACGCCGGCGACGTGCCGGGGCAGCGCGCGGGTGAGCAAGAGGCCGAGGGGCACCAGCGACGCGAGCACCACCAGGGCCACGCTGCCGACGCGGTGCCAGAGCGGGCCGAGCTCGGGCGCGCGGATCATGCGCTGCCAGAGGTAGTAGTGGACGCCTGCCACGATGGCGCTGAAGACAGCGATGAAGACGACGAAGGAGAGGAGAGGCCGCTGCACGCGTCCAGCATGACCACGGCGGCGCGCGCCCGCCGCTCCGATCCGCGCCGGAGCCAGGCTCGACAACATTTCTTAACGGAGCGACGCGCGGACGGCGGCTACGACGTGCTCACGCACACGCCGAACCCGGCGGGGTAGATCGCGCTGCCGCCCTGGCACTTGGCGCCTGCGCCGCATTCCGGCGCCCTGCTGTCGATGCGGCAGAGCTGCTTGCACTGGTTCGTCAGCATCGAGCACACGAAGCCGGGCGCGCACGGGCAACGCTCGTCGGCCCGCCCCTCGCCCGGCACCACGCAGCTCGTCGTCCCATCCTCGCGGACGATCGTGCAGGTGAGGCCCGTCGGGCACACGCTGTCGTTCAAGAGCTCGCAGTTCATCGCGGGGACACAGACGGGGATCGGGACCGGAGCCCTCGCGCTCGCCTCGACGACCGACTCGGACATCGGTCGCTCGTCGCAGTACGTCCCCGCCGCGCAGCTCTCGACGTGACCACAGCAGTACTGCCGGCACACGCCGCCCTCCCCGTCGGCTGCCACGCACCCCAGGCCAGCCGCGCAGTCGGCGCCGCTGTGACAAGGGCCGCCTGCCTCGAAGCGGCCCGCCGGCCGGCAGCTCGGGATCGCATCGCCGTCGTCGAGCACGAGCTGGCAGTGCAGCGTCTGCGCGGCAGGGAGCCCCGTCCCTGTGCCCGCGCCGCCGTCCGACGAGCACTCGGTCGGCTCCCCGCCTGGGGTGCAGCCATCGCCGCACAGGTAAGCGAAGCGGGTGTAGGGGTCCTGCGCCTCCGGAGCCGCCGGGATGTTGAGGTCCTCGTTCACGACGCCGCCGGCACCGCCGCTGCCGCTGCCGCTGGCGCTGGCGGGCGGAGGGGGGCTGCCACCCGATTGGGTCGACGCGCCCTCGCCTCCCCCACTCCCGAACACCCCGCCGCCGTCTTCGTACCCACCCGCCGAGGCGTCGCCCATCGAGCACGCGGAGAGCACGAAAACCCAGGCCGCCGCGAGGCCAGAAAGCAGACGGGCGTGGTGTGAGCTCATTCCAGGACCACCAGAAAAGCACAAGCGGAATGAGCGTATCATGTCGCCTCTTGCATTCACAGAATGTGCCCATTCGGTGTGTCGCCGCCAGGGCGCCGAGCGCAACCTGGGGGAGGGCGCCGCCCTGCGCGCCGCGCACACGGGGGCACCTCGCCTGCGGGCATCCCTGGCGCAAGCATGACGCCCGTGTCGCACCGAGCGCCGGGCCTCGCGCGAGGGTGTGTGATGGCGCCTACCGCGCCTCGATGTCGCGGGTGACCACGTTGCCCGCGCTGTCATAGGCGCGCACCGCGAGCAGGTGCGCGCCCGGCGGCACGATCGCGCCGAGATCCGCCTCAAACGGCTCGACGGCCTCGTCGAAGACGCCGTCGCTCGGGAAGATGGGCCGCCACTCCTCCAGGCCCGCGATCGAGACCTCGACGCGCGCGACCGGACCGAGGCCGTCCGCGACCTCGCCCGTGAGCCGGCGCCCCTGCAGCGCGAGCGCCCGGAACACCGGCGGCGTGTTGTCGACAAGGACGGTGCCGGACTCGAGGCTGTGGCGCAGCGTGCGCTCGGGCGGGTTCGCCAGCTCGTCGCTCGCCTCGACGAGGATGCGGTACTCGCCTTCCGGAAGCGCGGTCGTGTCCCATACGTGCTCGGCGCGCGTCACCTTCTCGCCCGGCTTCAGCAAGCTGCGCCAGGTCGACTGCCCCTCCATCCGGTAAGAGAGGCGGTAGCGGAGGTCGTCCTGGTCTGGATTGTCGACCTTCCACGTCAGCTGGAGCGCGCTCACGGGCTTCGGCGCCTCCCCGCCCGACGGCGGGAGGCTCGAGCGAGAGGGCTTCGCCTGCCCCTTCGGCGCGGCCTCGATCGACGTGACCACGGCGCGCGCGTTGTCGGTGACGAACGAGAGCTTCACCTCGCGGAGCACCGCGCCCGGATCGCGGCGCCAGCGCGCGCGGATCTGCGCGAAGCGCGCCGGCGGGCTCTTCACGTCGCCCGGCGCGGCGAGCGCCGTCGACCACGGGCTCCAGGTGCTGTCCGGGGTGTCGGTGTTTCCGCTCCGGGTCTCGAGCTCCAGCGCGCCGTCGGAGCGCCACGAAAGGCGCCCGAACGTGGCCCGCAGCCCGGCGTCGAGCACCTTGCTCGTCCACACCGCGTCGGCGCCGCCGACGCCCTTCACCTCGTGGAAGACCGCGGGGTCGGTGGTCGCGACGAACCTGCGCCGCCCGGCCATCAGGAAGGCGCCGACCTGGCGCTCGTCGGTGTCGGCGACGAGCCGCGCGACGTGGTTGTCGCTCACGGCGTAGAGCTGGCCTTCCGCGCCGGTCCCGACGTACGGCGTCAGGTCGTCGCCGAGGCCGAGCGAGACGTAGTGGGTGTCGTCGTCGCTCATCATCTTCTCGGCGACGCCACTCCGATCGAAGCGCATGAGCACGCCCTTGCCGGGCTTCTGCGCGCGCGCCGGCTGCGGCGACGGCGGCCCGTTCCGGTTGCGCTTCGGGGGGGCGAACGCCTCGGCGTACTTGTTGGCGATCGCGTAGATCGCGCCGCCCTTCGCGCCCGGCGCGATGGCGATGGCCTTCACGTCGTCGGCGTCGAAGTCGTAGAGCACGGTCGCGCGCCCGGGCGCCGTGAGCTTGTAGAGGAGCGCCTTGCCGTTCGAGCCGGCGTAGACGGCGCCGTCGTCCCCGACGGCGACGCACATGAGGTGCGGCTCGTCGCTGTCGAAGTACACCTGGGCCTTGCCCGCGGCGTCGACGCGGAACAGCTTCCCCCCCGAGCCGGTCGCCGCGTAGAGCGCCTTCGCCCTGGGATCGTACGCGAGGCCCCACACGTCCTCGGTGTCGGGGAGCTCGGCGAAGACCTTCGCAGGACCGCCGTTGCCCGCGCCGCGCGGCAGGCGGAAGAGCTTGCCCTCGGGGAAGGTCCCCGCGATGACATCGCCATCGAACGCGAGCGCGAGCGCGCTGACCGCCATCTGCCCGGTCGTGGCCACGAGCGCGACCCGGCCGCCCGAGACGCTGTAGATCTTCCCCTCGTTGCCCGTGCCGAGCAGCACCGTCCCGTCCGGCAGCACCACGGAGCTCCAGATGGACGTCGCGTCCGGCAGCGGCGTCGCGCCGAGCGTCAGCCCGGCGCGCACGGCGCCGTTCGAGTCCACGCTGACGCCGGTGAGATCCCCGCCCTTCAGGTCCTCGAGCGATCGGAGCTCGAAGCTGCGCGTGCCCACCGCGTGGGCCGGCAGCGCCACGAGCCCCGCGGCGGCGACGGCGGCGGCGAGGAGCCTGCGCGGAGAGGGGACGGCGCGAGGGTGAGGCGTTCGGGAATGGGCAGAAGAGCGCTCTGTGCTCATGGGTCGCAAAATGGAGGGGGGGTAAGGGGAGAGAGGGAGGCGGGAGACCGGCGGGCTCAGCGGAGGATAGGCCGGACCGTGACGCTCACGGAGTCTTTCCCGACCAGGAAGCGCTTGAGGCGCACCGGCACCTGCACCTGCGCGCCGAAGGTCTCGGGCGCGTCGGACGCGGAGGTCGGGCGCAGCGTGTCCATCGCGCCCGGGGGGAGCCGCGAGGCGACCTTGCCGCGGTACGCCGCGCCGTTCTCCCGGAGCCGGAACGTCGCGACGACGCTCTCCGCGTCGTGGGTCTGGCTCGGCAGCATCGCCACGAGCTCGGCGACGTTGTTCGGGGTCGCCATCGGGCGCTCCACCTCGTAGCCGGGCGCGAGATCGATGTCCACCCGGCCGCCGGCGAGCTCGCGCGGCACCGGCACCTCGATGACGCGCGACTCGATGGGGCCCTGATGAGGCTGGAGATCCAGGCGGATCCGCGCGGGCGCGCCTGCCTCGATCTCGGGCTCGAGCACCTTCGCGCCGCGCAGCAGCACGACCTCGCGGTCGAAGGTGACCTTCACGCGGGTGTCGACACGCTCGATCGAGACGTCCTCCCAGGGGTTGTTGAGCAGGGCCCCCATCGCCCGGACGAGCCGGCTGCGGACGAAATCGTCGCTGCTGAGCGGGGTGCCGTTGCCGGCGCCGAAGTCGACGAGCGAGATGGTGCCGTAGCGCCCGATCTTCACCTGGCTCACCGCCCGCCAGGTCATGTCGCGCCGCTCGGCCGTCGTCGCCTCGACGGCGTTGCCGACGGCCATCGAGACGAAGGCGGGCGCGAGGAACTGATCGTGCGCGACCTCGACGTTCCACGTCGGGTGCGGCGCGCCGTCCACGCCGTCGATCTGGACGCGCATCGGGAAGACCGGCGCCTTCGCCGAGCTGTCGACGACGATCGCGGCCTGCCGATCGTTCACCAGCGTGCCCAGGGGCCGCACCGCCTCGCCGATCTTGAAGCTCCGGTTCTGGCTCGCGAGGATCCAGTGGACCCGCGCGATCGCGGCGGGGAGGTTCGTGACGCCGCCGTTCATCATCGGGTGGCCGAACGCGACCAGCTTGTCGCCCGACACGCGCGTGACCGTGCCGATGCCCATCGCGGAGATGTCGCCGCGCACGAGCTCGACGCCGATCGCCCCCCCGTCGACGTACCTGGTCGGCGCGCCCGGCTCCGGGCTCGCGGACGAGCCGCCGCCGGCCTGCATCGGATCGAGCCCCATGGGGCCGAGCAGATCGCTCGCGATGCGCAGCGACGTCCCGCCGAGCCCGCCGAGCATCACCGGCGTCGAGGCGCGCGCGAGGCCCGTCGACTCGGGCGGGGCGAGCGACGGCGCGACGCGCGCGGCGATCTGGCTGGCGTGGCCGGCGAGGTCGTAGGCGTCGACGGCCCCCAGGAAGCCGCGGCTCCCGTGCAGGCGGGCCGGCGCGGCGGCGCGCGGCGGCGTCGCACCACCGGCGCGGCTCACCGGGGCGGGCAGCGGGCCGCCGACCTTCGGGGCGATCCCGCGCGGGAGCGGCCGCGCGAGCTCGTCGAGCATCGACTTGATCGGGGTGACGCCGGCGATCGCCTCCGCGCCGAAGAGCCAGCCGTACGCGTAGGCGCCGATCATCTTGCCGTTCAGGTAGATCGGGCTGCCGCTCATCCCCGCCACGGTGCGCGCGACCTCGAGGCGCGGGTGCTGCGTCTTGACGAGGACGAGGTCCTGGTTCGGCCGGAAATTGCGGAGCGTCGAGATGACCTCGACGTCGAACTTCTCGGGCGTGGTGCCGGAGAAGACGGTGAGGCCGTACCCCTTCATGCCCGGCTTCACCTCGGAGAGCGGCAACGTATCGGGCGGAGCGGAGATCGCTCGGGCCGCGCCGATGCCGACGCCGACGCTGCACGCCGCGCCGGCGAGCAGGCTCAGGGGGATGAGGCGGCCGTCGCGGTCGACGACGGCGCGGGCGGCGCGCGCGATCGCCCTCGCGCCGCGGGTCGCGAGCGGGGCGGCGCGCGCGAAGAGGAAGGAATCCGGACGAAACCACGGCATGTTGCGCAGAGGCACGGGCCAAGCTTAGCCCGGATTTGGTAGCGCGACAGAGCGGGGGCGCGGGCCGCGCCGGGAGGTCACCGCGCTGCCCAGGGTCGCCGTTTTCCAGAGGCGAGGCGCGCCGGCGACGCTAGGCTTCGCCCCGTGAAGGATATCGCGGCGACCGCGACGCTCGTCCTTTCGTTCGCCGCCTGGGTGACCACCCACGTCGCGCTGGCCGCGCGGCTCGCGCTCCGGAGCCAGCCGCGCTGGCGCGGGCTCGTCGCGCTGGTGGTGCCGCCGCTCGCGCCGATGTACGGCTTCCGGCTGGGGTGGCGGCGGACGAGCACCCTGTGGCTCGTATGGCTGATCGTGTACGTGCTCGCGCTCCTCGTCGCGCGGGCGTGAGGAGCAGGGCGTGGCGCCTGACGTGAAGGCAGACGACGTGAGGGCGGGAATGACGGCGAAGCGGCGGCCGGGCGCGCCGCCCGCGATCCTCGTCGGCACGATGAACTTCGGCGGCCGCACGCCGCCCGAGGAGGCCGAGCGCATCACCCTGCGCGCGCTCGAGCGAGGGATCACCGCGTTCGACACGGCCAACCTCTACCAGGACGGCGCGTCCGAGCGGATCCTCGGCCGGGCGCTCCGGGGCCGCCGGGCCGAGGCGCAGATCGCCACCAAGGTCGGCCTGCGCCGCGTCCGGGGCAGGCCCGAGGGCCTCGGGCGCGAGCGCGTGATCCGCGCCGTCGAGGAGAGCCTCGCGCGCCTCGGCACCGACCGCGTCGACGTCTGCTATCTCCACGCGCCGGACCCGGAGACGCCCGTCGAGGAGACGCTGTCGGCGATCGACGCCCTGCTCGAGCAGGGGAAGATCCTGCAGTACGGGGTCAGCAACTTCGCGTCGTGGCAGATCCTGGAGATCATCGCGCGCCGCGACGCCGTCGGGGCGCCGCGCCCCGCCGTCTCTCAGGTGCTCTACAACGCGCTGATCCGCCAGCTCGACGTCGAGTACGCCGCCTTCGCGCGGCGGTACGCGCTGGCCACCGCGGTGTACAACCCGCTCGCCGGCGGGCTCTTGACGGGGCGGCACGCGGGGCCGGAGGCGACGCAGGCGGGCTCGCGCTTCGAGCGCAACGGCCTCTACCAGCGCCGGTACTGGAGCAGGCGCATGTTCGAGCTCGCGGCCGGCTACGCCGCGGTGGCGGCGGACGAAGGAATGAGCCTGCTCTCGCTGTCGTACGCCTGGCTCGCGGGGCGGGACGTCGTCGACTCCATCCTGGTCGGCCCGGTCCGGGCAGAGCACCTCGACGCGGCGGCCGACGCCGTCGGGCGCCCGCTCTCGGAGGAGGCGGCGCGGCGCATGGACGCGCTCTACCGCGATCACCTGGGCACCGACGCGAGCTACGCGCGATGATCGATCTCCTGCTGCCCGGGGCCAGGGACCTCGATCTCGCGGGCCCCCTGACCGACTACGCCGCCCGCGGCCACGCCCGCCTCGGGCGCGTGATGACCGACGCGGGGCTCGCGGCGCTGCGCGCGCGCTCGGATGACCTGATGCTCGGGCGCGTCACGTACCCCGGGCTCTTCTTCCAGCACGACGCCGCGTCGGGCCGCTACGAGGATCTGCCGTACGGCAAGGGCTACCAGGGGCCGAGCACGTCGTACCGGAAGCTCGAGAAGCTCGAGAAGGACCCGCTGTTCCTCGCCTGGATCGAGAACCCGCTCTTCGAGAGGATCGCGCGCGCGCTCATCGACGGAGAGGTCTCCATCTACCGGGCCGTGCTCTTCAACAAGCCCGCGTCCGGAGGGACGCCGCTGCCCTGGCACCAGGACGGCGGCAGCTACTGGGGGCTCGATCGCGACCCCGAGCTGCAGATCTGGACCGCGCTCGACGACGCGCCCGCCGGCGGCGGCTGCGTGGAGGTGCTGGAAGGCAGCCACATCGACGGGCTCGCGACGCCGCTCGGCGGCGTCATTCCGGCCGACCGCGTACGCGCGGCCGACGCGGACGCCCGCAAGATCGCGCTGCCGGCGCGCGCGGGCGAGGCCCTGCTGATCCACAACTACCTCTGGCACTGCTCCGCCGTGAACCGGAGCGGCCAGCCGAGGCGAGCGTTCACCGTCTGCTACATGAACAGGGCGACCCGCTGCCTCCGGAAGAAGAAGGCCCCACGCACGTTCACGCCGGTGTTCTGAGCGCCCCCGGGCAGGCGGCCCCGGCGCGGCCGGCGGCCCCTCGCTCGCCAGCCCTCCCCTTTCCCCGGCTTCCCCCGGCTTCCCCGGAACGTTCCCCGGCCGGCGCCGGCGTTTCGAGAATTTTTCGATCCGGCGGCGCATCCAGTTCGTTCCCGTATCGTAAGGACGGATGCCTGCGCCCGCGGCAACCTGCCGCACCCCCGCGGCGACCTGCCGCGGCGTGGAGCCTCAATTACCCACAGCGGCAATCTGCCACGGTCACGCGGCACTTTGCCGTCTTGTCGCACCCCGCCAGCAAGCCATAACTGCGCCCGCGCGTCCTTCCGACGCCCACCACAACCCTATGGCTCGGTTCCTGTTCCCACGATGGGCCAACAAAGTGGTTCCGCTGGGGCTGCTCTTCGGAGTCCTGCCCCTCGGCACCGCTGTGATCGGCGGATTCTGGTACTACGGTACCAACAAACATCTCGAGGTCGGGTATCAGCCGGATCAACCGGTTGACTATTCCCACAAGCTGCACGCCGGCGACCTCGGCATCGACTGCCGCTACTGTCACAGCACAGTAGAGGTATCCAGCTTCGCCGCGGTTCCCCCCACCGAGACGTGCATGAACTGTCATGCCAAGGTGCGGCGGGACAGCGACAAGCTCCTCCTCGTGCAGGAGAGCTGGGCGACGGATCAACCCATCCCCTGGGTGCGCGTCCACAACCTTCCTGACTACGCCTATTTCGACCACTCGGCCCACCTGGCCGCAGGGGTCGGCTGCGTGAGCTGTCACGGCCGCGTGGACCAGATGCACAAGGTCCGGCAGGTCCAGCCGCTCTCGATGGGATGGTGCCTGGACTGCCACCGCGATCCGGGGCCCCACCTCCGCAATCCCGCGGACGTCACCAAGATGGATATGGCACCCGCGACGGCCGCCATGGCGGGCGCCGGCATCCCCGCGAGCCACGAGCCTTACAACGATCGCGTGCCAGCGGTCACTTCCTCCGGGCGGCAGGTGCAAGCGCCGCTTCACTGCTCGGGGTGCCACCGATGAGTAAACGAACTCCCCTCCCCCTCGCCCAGGACCTCTCTGGAAAGACCTACTGGCGCAGCTTGGACGAGCTCTCCGGCTCGCCCGACTTCGTCGACGCGCTCGGGCGCGAGTTCCCGCCGGCCGCGTTCGAGCCGCCGGAGGGCGTCGGGCGGCGCACGTTCCTGAGCCTCATGGGCGCGTCGCTCGCGCTCGGTGGCCTCGTGGGCTGCCGCCGGCCCGTCGAGCAGATCCTGCCGTACTCGCGGACGCCGGAGGAGGTCATCCCGGGCAAGCCGCTGTTCTTCGCGACGGCGCTGCCGATGATGGGCACGGCCTTCGGCGTCATCGTCGAGAGCCACGAGGGGCGGCCCACCAAGATCGAGGGCAACCCGAAGCACCCCGAGAGCCTCGGCGGCACCACCCTCTATACCCAGGCCGCGGTCCTCGACCTCTACGATCCCGATCGCAGCAAATCGCCGCGCGAGGGCGCGAACGAAAAGTCCTGGGACGACGCCGCGGCGTTCCTCCGCACCGAGGGCGACAAGCTCCGCGGCCGCGGCGGCAAGGGGCTCACGATCCTGACCGAGGCGCACCGGTCGCCGACGCTGGCCGCGCGCCTCGCCGATCTCCGCAAGACGCTGCCGGAGGCGCGCGTCGTCCGGTACGAGCCCTTCTCGCGCGACGCCGCGCGTGAGGGCGCGCGGCTCGCGTTCGGCAAGCCGCTCGAGACCACGCTCGACCTGACGAAGGCGCGCGTGATCGTCGCGCTCGACGCCGACCTGTTCGCCTCCGACGGCAGCCCGCTCAAGCAGGGGCGCGCGTTCGCGGCGGGCCGCGCGGTCGACAAGGACCCGAAGGCGATGAACCGGCTCTACGCCGTCGAGAGCGCCTTCACGATCACCGGCGCGGCCGCGGATCACCGGCTCCGCATCCAGAGCCGCAAGATCCCCGCCTTCGCCTTCGCCCTCGCGGCCGAGCTCGGCAAGCGCGGGGTCGCGCTCGACCCGCAGCTGCTCAACGCGCTCGAGGGCAAATCGGAGGGGCTCGACGCCAAGGCGACCCGGCACGTCGCCGCCATCGCCGCCGACCTCGCCGCCAACCGGGGCCAGGGCGCTGTCGTGGCCGGGCGCTCGCTGCCGAAGGAGGTCCACGGGCTCGTGCACCTCATCAACCTCGCGCTCGACAACACGGGCAAGGCGGTCCGGCTCGTCGCGCCCTTCGACGACGCGCGCGAGGGCCCCGAGGCGCTCGTCGAGCTCGCGCACTCCATCGAGAAGGGCGAGGTCGAGACGCTGATCATCCTGGGCGGCAACCCGGCCTTCGACGCGCCCGCGGACGCGCGCTTCGCCGACGCGCTCGCCAAGGTGCCCGCGAGCGTGCACGTCTCGACGCACGTCGACGAGACGAGCGAGCGCACCAAATGGCACCTGAACCGCGCCCACCCGCTGGAGTCGTGGAGCGACGTGCGGGCGGAGGACGGGACGGCCAGCGTCGCGCAGCCGCTCATCGCGCCGCTCTTCGGCGGCAGGACCGACGCCGAGGTCATCGAGCTCCTGCTCGGCGGCTCGCGGACGGCGTACGAGCTGGTGCGGGCGACCTGGCTGACCGCCGAGGGCGCGAAGCGCACCGAGGACGAGTTCCGCCGCGCGCTGCACGACGGGCTCATCGCGGGCAGTCAGTTCGCGGACGAGCAGGTGGCCGCCGCGGCGCAGGGCGCGATCGAGGCGCTGCGCGCGTTCGCGCCCGCCGTGGGCGAGGGCCTGGAGGTGACCTTCCGGCCCGACGTGCACGCGTGGGACGGCCGGTTCGCGAACAACGGGTGGCTCCAGGAGCTGCCCCACCCGATGACGAAGCTCACCTGGGGCAGCGCCGCGAACCTCTCGCCCTCGACGGCGGCGCGGCTCGGCCTGAAGGACGGCGACGTCGTGACGCTGACGGGCAGCGGCGCGTCGGTGCGGATCCCCGTCCTCGTCGCGCCGGGGCAGGCCGACGACTCGGTGGGCATCACCGTCGGCCAGGGGCGGCGCGCGCGGCTCCGGGTCGGCCATGGCGTCGGCGTCGACACGACCCCGCTGCGGAAGAGCGACGCCTTCGAGCTCGCCGGCGGCTTCTCGCTGGAGAAGACCGGCGAGGTCGTCGAGCTCGCGCGCACCCAGGAGCACTTCGTGATGGAGGGCCGCCCGCTCGCGCGGGAGGGGACGCTCGCCGAGTTCCAGAAGGACGCGGAGTTCGCCCAGAAGCAGGTCCACGTGCCGCCGCTCCTCAGCCTGTTCAAGGAGCCGAACCGGCGGCAGGGGCACGCCTGGGGCATGACCATCGACCTCAACGCCTGCCTCGGCTGCAACGCGTGCGTCGTCGCCTGCCAGGCCGAGAACAACATCCCGGTCGTCGGCGCCGACGGCGTGCGGCAGACCCGCGAGATGCACTGGCTCCGGATCGACCGCTACTTCCAGGGCACGGACCCGAACGAGCCGGAGAGCATCTCGCAGCCGCTCCCCTGCCAGCACTGCGAGAACGCGCCGTGCGAGCAGGTCTGCCCGGTCGCCGCCACGACGCACAGCCCCGAGGGGCTGAACGACATGGCGTACAACCGGTGCGTCGGCACGAAGTACTGCGCCAACAACTGCCCTTACAAGGTCCGCCGCTTCAACTTCCTCGAGTACGGCCAGCCGGACTCGGAGGAGCGGAAGATGCAGTTCAACCCCAACGTCACCGTTCGATCGCGGGGCGTCATGGAGAAGTGCACCTTCTGCGTGCAGCGGATCAACCACGCCAAGATCGACGCCAAGCGAGAGGGGCGGGAGCACATCAAGGACGGCGAGATCGTGACCGCGTGCCAGGGCGCTTGCCCGACGCAGGCCATCGTCTTCGGCGACCTCGACGACCCCAAGAGCCAGGTGGCCGCCACGTCCGCTAGCCCGCGCGGTTACAGATTGCTGGACGAGATCAACACCAAGCCGCGGGTCACCTACCTCGCCAAGATCCGCAACAAGAACCCGGAGCTCGCCGACGCATGAGCGCCACAGCACCCCTCCAGGTCGATCACCCCCGGCTCTCGGACCGCGCCGCCCTCTTGGACGAGGCGCCGCTCGTGCAGGGGAAGGACGACTTCCGCTCTCTCACCGACAAGATCTCGGGCATCGTCCTCAGCAAGCGCCCCCCCGGGTGGCTCGTCCTGCTGTGCCTTGCCATCAGCATCCTCTTCATCCTCGCCGGCTCGCTCGTTCACCTCGTCGGGACCGGTATCGGTATCTGGGGGCTGAACACCACGGTCAACTGGGCGTGGGACATCACCGGCTTCGTGTTCTGGGTCGGTATCGGCCACGCCGGCACGCTGATCAGCGCCATCCTCTTCCTCTTCCGCCAGAAGTGGAGGACGAGCATCAACCGCGCCGCGGAGGCGATGACGATCTTCGCGGTCGCGTGCGCCGCCATCTACCCGGTGGCCCACCTGGGCCGGATCTGGTTCGCCCACTGGCTGTTCCCGATCCCGAACCAGATGAGCCTCTGGCCGAACTTCAAGAGCCCGCTGCTCTGGGACGTGTTCGCCGTCTCGACGTACGCGACGGTCTCGACCCTCTTCTGGTTCGTCGGGCTCGTCCCTGATCTCGCCACGATGCGCGACCGGGCCACGACCCGGACGAAGCAGATCGTCTTCGGGATCCTCAGCCTCGGCTGGCGCGGCTCGCACCGCCACTGGCTCCACTACGAGAAGGCCTACCTGATCTTCGCCGGGCTCTCGACGCCGCTCGTGCTCAGCGTGCACACGATCGTGTCGTTCGACTTCGCCGTCTCGATCATCCCCGGCTGGCACACGACGATCTTCCCGCCGTACTTCGTCGCCGGCGCCATCTTCAGCGGGTTCGCGATGGTCGTCACGCTGATGGTCTTCGCGCGCAAGGCGTTCGGTCTCGAGGGGCTCATCACGATGCGGCACCTCGAGAACATGAACAAGGTCATCGTCGCGACCGGCACCATGGTCGGTTACGCGTACGGGATGGAGCTCTTCATCGCCTGGTACAGCGGCAACGGCTACGAGCAGTTCGCCTTCCGGAACCGCATCCTGGGCCCGTACGCCTGGGCCTACTGGACCATGGTGAGCTGCAACGTGATCTTCCCGCAGCTCTTCTGGTTCAAGAAGGTGCGCACCAGCATCCCGGCGATGTTCATCATCTCGATCCTGGTCAACATCGGGATGTGGTTCGAGCGCTTCGTCATCATCGTGACGAGCCTCCACCGCGACTTCCTCCCCTCGAGCTGGACCTACTTCCGCCCGACCATCTGGGACATCTCGACGTTCTTCGGTTCGTTCGGCCTCTTCTTCACGCTCTTCCTGCTGTTCGTCCGCTACCTGCCGATGGTCGCGATCAGCGAGGTGAAGGGGGTCACGGCGGCGGCCGATCCTCACGGCTCGCACAGCAACGACGAGGCTCATCATGCAGCGTAACAGCGATGCCCGACGCCAGAAGCGCTCCGGGAAGCCTGCCTCGGCCGAGGAGGCACGGGCGCTCAAGGACCCCGCGCGCGACAGCCAGCCCGACATCAAGCCGCAGGGCCACGTGCCCGAGGACGACGCGGAGTACGACGAGCCCCGCGAGAGCGGGCCGCACGGACAGGCCGCGCTCGCGATCGAGCGCAAGCTGGAGCGCAAGGCCGAGCAGGAGGCGGACGGGGAGTCGGCCCTGTTCGGGGTGATGGGCTACTTCACGACCCCGAAGGACATCTTCCACGCGTGCGAGGCGCTCCGGGACGCCGGGTACAGCCGCTTCGACGCGCACACGCCGTTCCCCGTGCACGGGCTGGAGAAGGCGATGGGGCTCAAGCCGTCTCCGCTGCCCTGGCTCGTGCTCGGCGGCGGGGCGGCGGGGCTCGCCAGCGCCATCGCGCTCGCCTGGTACACCCAGTACTACGACTATCCGCTCATCATCAGCGGCAAGCCGTCGTTCTCGTACCAGGCCTTCATCCCCATCTTCTTCGAGCTCACGGTCCTCGTCGCGGCGCTCACGTGCTTCTTCGGGCTCTTCGCGCTCGGGCGCCTGCCCACCTTGTTCCACCCCACCATGACGCACCCCTCGTTCCCGCGGGCGACCGACGACGCCTTCTTCATCAGCGTCGAGGCGAGCGACCCGAAGTTCGATTCCACGGAGACGCGCAACCTCCTCCAGCGCCTCGGCGCCCAGGGCATCAGGGAGGTCTCCTCGTGAAGCGCTGGTGCATTCCTCTCCTCGTCGTCCTGGCAGGTTGCCGCGGACAGGCGAGCAGCGATCCGCCGCTCCACATCTTCGGAGACATGGACTGGCAGCCCAAGTTCCAGCCGGAGGAGGGCACCCGCCTGTTCCCCGACGGGCGGGCGATGCGGCCGATCGTCGAAGGCACGGTGGCCCAGGGAGCGCTCGACGAGAGCGAGGCCTACCGCACCGGCAAGGACGGCGAGACGTTCCTCGCGTTCGCGCCCATCACCGTCGATGAGGCGGTGATCCGGCGCGGCCAGGATCGCTTCAACATCTACTGTGCGCCGTGCCACGACCAGAGCGGGAGCGGCCAGGGCATGGTGGTGAAGCGCGGGTACCCGCCCCCCATCGACCTCGCGTCCGACCGGGCCCTCGGCCTGCCCGACGGCGAGATCTTCAACGTCATCACGCACGGCGTGCGCAACATGCCGTCCTATCGGAAGCAGATCCCGGTCAAGGACCGGTGGGCGATCGTCACGTGGGTGCGCGTGCTGCAGCACAGCCAGCACGCGCGCGTCGACGACGTGCCCGAGGCCCAGCGGGGCAACATCGCGAAGGAGAGCGGAACTCCATGAAGTCCCACGGAAGTGCTCTGGCCGAGGACACGAAGGTCCTCGATCCGGCGGTCGCGAAGCGGCTCGTCTCGGGGAGCATGGTGCTGGCGATCGTCGGCGTGGCGCTCTCGGCGGCGGCGGCGGTCTCCGACGCGAAGCGCTTTGCGTTCTCGTACCTCACCGGCTTCACGTGGCTCGTGACGATCGGGCTCGGCGCGCTGTTCTTCGTGATCATCCAGCACCTGACCCGCGCGCGCTGGTCGGCGGCCGCGCGCCGCCACATGGAGTGGATGAGCGGCGTCCTGCCCGCCTGCATCGTGCTCTTCCTCCCGGTCGCGGTGCTCGCCCACGACATCTACCATCACTGGATGGGGCCCGACGCGGCGAACGATCATGTGCTCCACCAGAAGGCGCCCTACCTGAACCCGACCTTCTTCTACATCCGCGCGGCGGTGTTCCTCGCGGCGTGGGCGGGCCTCGCGCTCTGGTTCATCAAGACCTCCCGCGCGCAGGACAAGAGCGCCGATTTCCGGCCCACCGCGAGGATGCGCGCCGGGGCGGCCCCGGCCGTCATCGTCTTCGCCCTGACCATCTCGTTCGCGGCGTTCGACTGGCTGATGAGCATCGACCCGCACTGGTACTCGACGATCTTCGGCGTCTACGTGTTCGCCGGCGCGGCCACGAGCTCCCTCTCGGCGCTCGCGCTGATCACGATCGCGCTCCACAAGGCGGGGCTCCTGCGCAAGGTGAGCAACGTCGAGCGCCAGCACGACATCGGCAAGCTGCTCTTCGGCTTCACGATCTTCTGGGCCTACATCGCGTTCTCGCAGTTCATCCTGATCTGGTACGCGAACATCCCGGAGGAGACGATCTTCTACCACCACCGCTGGGAGGGCTCGTGGAAGGTCGTGAGCCTGGCCTTGCTGTTCGGGCACTTCGTCGTTCCGTTCCTCGTCCTCCTCTCGCGGCACGCGAAGCGGAGCCCGCTCGTGCTCGGCGCGTCTTCGGTGCTCCTCCTCGTGATGCACTACGTCGACCTCTACTGGCTCGTCATGCCGAACGTGGATCACCACGGCGCGCACCTGAGCTGGATCGATCTCGCCGGCTTGCTCGGCCCGCTGGGCGTCGGGGCCTGGATGCTCGCGCTCCAGGCGGCCAAGAGCCCGCTGTATCCCCTGAACGACCCTCACCTTGCCGAAGCGGCTCGGATCGACAACCCGTAAGGAGCCGGCCATGAGCGAAGCCACCGACAACACAGCGACCGATCACGCCGAGGCCCAGGCCGAGGTGGATCGACCGAACAACTCGCTCATCTTCGTGATCGTGATCGCCACGCTGCTCTCGATCGTGGCGACCGTGCTCTTCGTCAACGAGGTCTTCAAGGCGACGATGGAGCGGGAGATCTCGAGCAAGGTGCTGGAGCCGCCGAGCAGCGGGGTCCGCAGCCTGCGGGCCTGGGAGAAGGAGCGGCTCAGCCACTACCAGTGGGCTGACGAGAAGAAGGGCGTCGTCCGCATCCCGATCGATCAGGCCGTCGCGCTCACCCTGAAGGACTACCAGGAGAAGCGCGTGAGGACCGCGGCCGCCCCCGCCGCGACGACCGAGCCCGCGCAGCCCGCGGACGGCGCGGCGAAGCCCGACGAGGGCGCCGCCGCCGCCGGCGAGGCGCCGAAGGGCGAGGGCGCAGCGAAGCCGGGCGACAAGGACGCGGCGAAGCCCTCGGACGCCGCCAAGCCCGCCGAGGCGGCCACGCCCGCGAAGCCCGCCGAGGCGGCCAAGCCCGCCGACGCCGTGAAGCCCGCCAAGCCCGCCGACGCCGCCGCGCCTGCAGGCGCGGCGCCCAAGCCGGCGGCCCCGGCGACCCCCGCTCCGGAGCAGTGATGTCCCGCCCGCTGTCTGCCCTGCTCGCCGTTCTCGCGCTCGTGGTGGCCACGGTCACCCCGGCGCGGAGCGCGCGAGCCGCGGACACGACCATTCCGACGGAGCTCGCCGGCATCGACATCGAGGAGCGGCCGGGAGCTCTGCTTCCGCAGAAGCTCCGGCTCCGCGACCAGTCGGGGCAGGAGGTCGAGCTCGCCAGGTACGCGGCGGGCGACAAGCCCCTCGTCCTGGTGCTCGGCTATTTCGAGTGCCCGATGCTGTGCTCGCTGGTCCTGAACGGCGTGCTCCAGGCCATGAAGGAGAGCGCCTGGACAGCGGGCAAGGAGTACCGCGCCCTCGTCGTCAGCTTCGACCCCCGCGACACGCCCGAAGCAGCGCGCAAGAAGCGGGCGAACTACATCGAGGCGTACGGCAAGCCGGTCACCGGCGACGGCTTCGACTTCCTCGTCGGAGACGAGGCGTCGGTGCGCGCGCTCGCCGACGCGGTGGGCTTCCACTACCGGTGGGACGAGACGACCAAGCAGTACGCACACGCGGCGGGCGCGTTCGTCTTCACGCCCGACGGGCGCCTGTCGCGCACGCTGTACGGCATCTCCTTCCCGCAGAAGAACTTCGGCCTCGCGCTGCGCGAAGCGGGCAGCGGGCAGGTCGGGAGCGCCTGGGATCGGGTGCTCTTGTTCTGTTTCCATTACGATCCCAACGCCCGAGGGTACGTCCTGGCGACGAGGCGGCTGATGATGGCGTCCGGCGCCGTCACCGTCGTGCTCATCGGGCTCTGGCTCATTCGCTTCTGGCGGACTGAACGCTCCCGCACGAGGGAGCGCGTAAACGAGGCTTCCTAGATACAAGGTGGCGGAGCCACAACTATGGTGATGAAAAACCCGATCGAACTCGGCTCCTTCTGGCTGCCCCGCCAGGGCTCGACGCTCGCTGAGCACGTCGACGCCGGCTGGGCTGCGGCTTACTGGGTCTCCGTCGTCTTCTTCATCCTGGTGACGGGGGCGACGGTGCTCTTCGCCATCAAGTACAAGCGGCGCGGCGAGCACGACAAGACGAGCCCCATCGACCACAGCACGACGGTCGAGGTCGTGTGGACGCTGATCCCGCTCGCCATCGTGATCGCGCTCTTCTTCGTGGGCATGCGCGGCTACGTGCACGCCTCCGTCGCGCCGGCCGAGTCCTACGAGATCAACGTCACGGGCGAGATGTACATGTGGACGTTCACCTACCCCGACGGGACGACGACCGTGAACGAGCTCGCCGTGCCGCGGGGGCGCCCGGTGCGGCTCATCATGAGCTCGAAGGACATCCTCCACAGCTTCTACATCCCGGAGTTCCGCGTGAAGCAGGACGTGGTCCCGGGCTCGTACACGTCGCTGTGGTTCGAGGCGACAGAGACGCGGGAGACGGTGCTCCTGTGCACCGAGTACTGCGGCTCCGGTCACTCCGACATGCTGGCCACCGTCAAGGTGCTGGAGCAATCGGACTTCGAGAAGTGGCTCGAGGGCAACAACAACAGCGACCTGCCGCCCGAGGAGCTCGGCAAGCTGCTCTTCGCCAAGAGGAGCTGCGCGACCTGCCACTCGCTCGACGGCACGCGCATCCAGGGCCCGTCGCTCAAGGGGCTCTTCGGCCGCGAGGAGGAGCTCACGGACGGGGCCAAGGTCGTCGTGGACGAGAACTACTTCCGCGAGAGCCTGTTCAACCCCGGCGGCCAGGTCGTGCGCGGCTATCCGCCGGTGATGCCGTCGTTCAAGGGGCTCCTCAAGGACAAAGAAGTGGACGCGCTCATCGCTTATCTGAAGTCGGTGAAGTGAGCGCCGAGGAGAAGCAGTCATGTCGCAGACCGTAACAACCCTCGACGTCAATACGGCGCCCGACGCCGGCCACGGAGCGGACTACATCCGGGCCAAGAGCGGGATCATGTCGTGGCTCACCACGGTCGATCACAAGCGGATCGGCCTGATGTACCTCATCAGCACGTTCATCGCCTTCGCCATGGGCGGGGTGTTCGCGCTGGTCCTTCGGCTCGAGCTCCTGACGCCGAAGGAGACGATCATGGGCGCGAACACCTATAACCAGATGTTCACGCTCCACGGGGCCGTGATGACGTTCCTGTTCATCATCCCGAGCATCCCCGGCGCGCTCGGCAACTTCCTCCTGCCGATCATGATCGGCGCGAAGGACGTCGCCTTCCCCAAGCTGAACCTCCTCAGCCTGTACCTCTACTGGATCGGCGCCCTCTTCACGCTGTCGTCGCTCGTCACGGGCGGCATCGACACCGGCTGGACGTTCTACGTGCCGTACTCGAGCACGGTGACCACGACGTCGGTCCTGAGCGTCACGTTCGGCGTGTTCATCCTGGGCTTCTCCAGCGTGCTCACGGGGCTGAACTTCATCGTCACGATGCACAAGCTCCGGGCGCCCGGGATGGGCTGGTACAAGATGCCGCTCATGCTCTGGGCGATCTACGCGACGAGCATCGTCCAGATCCTCGCCACGCCGGTCCTCGGCATCACGCTCCTCCTGCTCATCGCGGAGCGCGCGTTCCACATCGGCATCTTCGACCCGGCGCTCGGCGGCGACCCGGTGCTCTACCAGCACTTCTTCTGGTTCTACAGCCACCCGGCCGTCTACATCATGATCCTGCCGGGCATGGGCATCATCAGCGAGCTCATCTCGGTCCACGCGCGGCGCAGGATCTTCGGCTACAAGGCGATCGCGTTCTCCAGCATCGCCATCGCCCTGGTCGGCTTCCTCGTGTGGGGCCACCACATGTTCACCTCGGGCCAGAGCGAGTTCGCGGCGATCATGTTCTCGTTCCTGACCTTCCTCGTCGCCATCCCCAGCGGGGTGAAGGTCTTCAACTGGACCGCCACGCTCTGGCGCGGCTCGATCAGCTTCAACGCGCCGATGCTCTACGCGCTGTCGTTCCTCATCCTCTTCTCGATCGGCGGGCTCACCGGCATCTTCCTCGGGATGCTCAGCGTCGACCTGCACCTGCACGACACGTACTTCGTGGTCGCGCACTTCCACTACGTGATGGTGGGCGGCACCGTCATCGCCTTCATGGGCGGGCTCCACCACTGGTGGCCCAAGATCACGGGGAAGATGTACTCGGAGAAGCTCGCCGCCGTCGCCTGCGCGCTCATCTTCGTCGGCTTCAACGTGACGTTCTTCTCGCAGTTCGTCCTCGGTAGCCGCGGGATGCCGCGCCGCTACTACAACTACCTGGACCAGTTCCAGCCGCTGCACGCCTTCTCGACCGTGGGCTCGTGGATCCTGGGCCTCGGCTTCCTCGTGATGCTCATCTGCTTCATCAAGTCGCTGCGCTCCGGCGCTCCGGCGCCGGCGAACCCCTGGGGCGGGCTCAGCCTCGAATGGACCACCGCCTCCCCGCCCATCACCGAGAACTTCGTCCGCACCCCGGTCGTGACCAAGGGCGCCTACGACTTCAACACGGAGAACGCATGAGCGCGCACGCCGAGGCCGCCGACCGGCCGAACAAGGCAGGCTCGGCCCTGTCTGCCGACTTCCACGTCGCCCATCATTTCGACTCCGCCGACACGCAGTTCGACGCCGGCAGGATGGGCATCTGGCTCTTCCTGGTCACGGAGATCCTGCTCTTCGGCGGGCTGTTCTGCGCGTTCGCCATCTTCCGGGGCTGGTTCTTCGACTCGTTCGTGGAAGCCCACCATCACCTCGACAAGGTGATGGGCGGCATCAACACGATCGTGCTCATCTGTTCCAGCCTGACGATGGCGCTCGCCGTCCGGTCTGCGCAGAGGAGCGACCAGAAGACCACCACCCGGCTGCTCGTGGTGACCCTGCTCTGCGCGGCCGTGTTCCTTGTGATCAAGTACTTCGAGTACCAGCACAAGTTCCACGACGGCCTCCTGCCCGGGAAGTACTTCACCGCCCAGGGCTTCACCACGGCCCACGCGGGGACGTTCTTCGCCATCTACTTCATGATGACGGGCATCCACGGGCTGCACGTCGTCATCGGGATGGGGCTCATCACCTGGATCCTCATCCGCAACCTGCGCGGTGAGTTCTCGAGCCGTTACTACTCGCCGGTCGAAGGGGTGGGGCTGTACTGGCACCTCGTCGACCTCATCTGGATCTATCTCTTCCCCCTGCTCTACCTGGTGGGCTGAGGCCGAGAGGACAGCATGTCGACACACGCAGAAGCAGCCGGCGCGCACGGGCACGGGCACGGCCACGGTCACGGCGCAGACCACGTGCCTCACGTCCTGCCGCTCAAGGTCTACATCGCCACGTGGCTCGCGCTGCTCGTGCTCACGGTCGTCACCGTGGGCGCGAGCTACGTCGACCTCGGCGCGGCCAACCTGGCGATCGCGATCCTCATCGCGACGACGAAGGCGGGCGTCGTGGCGCTCATCTTCATGCACCTCAAGTGGGACCATAAGTTCCACACCCTGATCTTCGCGTCGTCGCTCATCTTCCTGGCGATCTTCATCGGCTTCACCATGTTCGACACGGCCAACCGCGGCCGGGCCGAGGGGATCGAGGCCGAGCGGCCGGCGGACATCAAGGCGCCGTTCGACGGCAAGCGCGCCGCCGACGACTGGAGGATGAAGCGGGCACAGAAGGCGCCGCCGCCGCCCGCGCACGGCGCGCACGGCAACGGAGCCGAAGAGGCCAAGTGACCGGCCCGGGGCCGAGCGCCCCGCCGGCGCGAGGCCGAACGTAACCCAGACAACAATTCCAAGTCGCTGTATTCGCTGGGGTTTTTCCTGACACCCCCCGGATGTGGGCCCGGGCGCACCTCGCGCGTGCTCGCGGCTTTCGTGCGCGGTACAAGGGAGCGCATGCAAGGCCACGTCGGAAGGCTGCTCCGGGATGGACGCCGGACGCCTCGACCGCGCCCTGGAAAGCCCCCCTGCCCGCGCGCGGATGCACTCCTCCTTCCAGCCATGGTCGCTTGACGCAGGGCACGACCCCGCCAAGAGCAGCGCGCCCCCTGCGGCGCGCCGGCGGCTCGCGATCCTGCTCTCCGGGCCGAAGCCCCCGTCCTGGGACACCGCCGACAGGTGGCTGATCCAGCTGCGGTGGGGGGCGATCGCGGGGATGATCGCGACCACGGTCGCGGGCAGGAAGCTCGTCCCCGACCTCGGGCTCGCTCCGCTGATCGTCGGCATCGCCGCGATCGCGGCGGCCAACGTCGCCTGGACCTTCCGGGTCCGGCGCGCGCGCCGGCCGGACGGGGGCGAGCCCTCGGCGCGCGAGCCCGCGCAGGATCACGCGCGGGCCCAGCTCGTCGGCGACGTGATCGCCAACGCCTGGATGCTCTGGTTCTCGGGCGGGCTGGCGAACCCCTTCGCCGTCTTCCTCGCCTTCCACATCGCCCTCTCCGGCCTCCTCTGCCCGCGGCGCACGACCGTGCTCGTGGGCTTGTTGACGCTGGCCGCCATCGCCGTGCTCACGTACGCGACGCCGCTGCCGCTCGACGCGGCGCCGCTCGGCGGCGAGCGCATCCGGCGGCTCGGCGACCTCGTGTCGCTCACGTCGCTGACGCTGTTCCTCGGCTTCTTCGTCGTCGTCTACGCGCACAGGCTCGAGGAGCTCCGGCAGCAGAGCCAGCGGAACGAGCGGCTGGCGATGCTCGGGCGCATGGTCGGCGGGATGTCGCACGAGCTCAGCACGCCGCTCGCGACGATCCTCCTCGCGAGCAAGGACCTCGTCGACGTGGCCCGCGAGACGGGCTCCGAGGACGCGGCGCGCATGGCCGAGACCGTGGCCGGCGAGGCGCGGCGCGCGAGCGACATCATCGGGCTGATGCGCGGCCAGATCCGGCTCGATCAGCGGATGGAGCCGCTGGAGCTCACCCGCTTCGTGCGCGACCTGGCGAAGGTCGAGCTCGCGCGGCTCGGCTACCGCGGCGCGCTCGCGTTCGACACGCCGCGGCCGGTGCAGGCGGACGTGCTGCGGCCGGCGCTCTGCCAGGTGCTCGTCAACCTGCTCGCCAACGCCGCCGAGGCGACGGCCGACTCGGCCGAGCAGCGGATCGAGGTGAGCGTCGTCGAGCGCGGCGACGTCTGCGAGATCGCGGTCTCCGACAGCGGGCCGGGGCTCAACCCCGACATCGCCGGGCGGCTCGGGGAGCCGTTCCAGACGACGAAGATGGAGCAGGGAGGCATGGGGCTCGGGCTCTACATCAGCTCGATGATGGCCTCCCGCATGAACGCGGTGCTGCGCATGGAGAGCGTCGAGACCGGCGGCGCGAAGGCGACCTTGCGCCTCCGCCTCGACGGGAGCACGGACCCCATGGACGCGGATCTCCCCGGCGCGCTGAAGCGCTCCGGGGCCGCCTGAGGTGAAGATGACGCGACGGATCGAGACGGCGCTCCTCGTGGACGACGACGACGCGTTCCGCACCACCCTGCAGGGCGCGCTGCGCCGCCGCGGGGTCGTGGCGAGGACGGCGGCGACGATCGACGAGGGGCTCGTGGCGCTCGAGTACGAGCCAGTGGACCTCGTGGTCATCGACTACCGCATGCCGCGCGGCGACGGGCTCAGCGCGCTCGCCCAGTACCGCAAGCTGCAGCCCGAGGCGGCGATCGTGATGCTGACCGGGTTCGGGGACATCCCGCTCGCGGTGGCGGCGATGCGCGAGGGCGCCGACACGCTGCTCAGCAAGCCCGTCGACGCGGACAAGCTGCTGCGCGAGGCCGCGAGCCTCCGGGATCGCCAGCGGCCCCCGCCCTCGGCCTCGACGGCGCCGACGCCGCCGCCGGGGAGCCTGAAGCTCGACGATCTCGAGCGCGAGGCGATCCGCGCCGCGCTCCGGGAGTCGGGCGGCGTGGTGGCCACCGCGGCGAAGCTGCTCGGGATCGACCGGCGGACGCTGCAGCGGAAGCTGAAGAAGCTCGGGGGCTAGGCCCCGCCGAGCGCGTCGAGCGCGCCAAGGACGTCCCTCACGACGTCCTCGGTCTCCTCGATGCCGACCGACAGGCGGATCAGCGCGGGGGAGATGCCGATCGCCGCGAGCTGCTCGTCACTCAGCTCGTGGAAGCTCATGATGCAGGGCTGCTCGATGAGCGTCTCCACGCCGCCGAAGCTCGGGGCGATCGCGGCGATGCGCGTGCCGTCCACGACGCGCGACGCCGCCTCTCGCCCGCCGCGCACGGTGAAGCTCACGACGCCGCCGAAGCCGCGCATCTGCTCGGCCGCGACCTTGTGATCCGGGTGCGACGGGAGCCCCGGGTAGAACACCCGCTCCACCGCGGGGTGCGCCTCGAGCGCGCGCGCCACGGCGAGCCCGGTCGCGTTCTGCCGCTCGACGCGGAGCGCGAGCGTCTTCATCCCGCGCCCGATCAGCGCCGCGGCGTGGGGATCCATGATGCTCCCGAGGACGCTCCGCATGTCGCGGATCAGCGAGATCAGCGCGCTCGATCCGGAGACCGCGCCGCCCAGGACGTCGTTGTGGCCGGACAGGTACTTGCTGGCGCTGTGGACCACGAGGTCGATGCCACGGCCGATCGGGTCGGAGTTGAAGGGGGTCGCGAACGTCGCGTCGACGACCGTCTTCACCCGCGCCTTCTTGCAGATCTCGGCGAAGCGGGACAGGTCGATACAGTGGAGGTAAGGGTTCGTCGGCGACTCGCTGAGCGCGAAGCGGGTGCGCGGCCGGATGGCCGCCTCGAGCTGATCGAACGCGCCCGGGTCGATCAGCGTGTGCTCGACGCCGAGCCGCGAGAGCACGTTGATCACGAACTGCCGCGTGCGGCGGTACACGTCGCGGAACAGGATGACGTGGTCGCCCGCCTTGAGGAGCGCGAACGCCGTGGTCGTCACCGCCGCCATCCCGCTCGCGAAGAGCAGGGCGTCCTCCGCGCGGTCGAGCGCGGCGATGCGCTGCTCGACCTCGCGCACGGTGGGGTTGCCGTAACGGCCGTACTCCTGGCGCTCGGGATCCGCGTCGCCTCCGGCGAAATAGCGCTCGAGGTCCGCCGTGTTCGCAAAGGTGTAGGTCGCCGTTTGCGCGATCGCAGGCGCGAGGGTGTGGGAGGGGCGCTGGCGGAGCACGCCCGCGTGCACGGCGTCGGTCGAGTTCGGCAGAGCGGTCTTCATGGTGCTGGGGGCTGGATACCTCGTGGAACCGGCGGTGATAATTGTCGCACTTGACGCGTCGGAAATATAGGGAATACCATCGGTTATGTCGCAACGAGTCGAGCGCCTTGCGGCGGCCATCGACGTACACGCCGAGAACGTCGCCAAATTCAAACGTGGTGAGCTGACCCCCGACCAGTTCCGTCCTCTACGGCTGGCCATGGGTGTCTATGCGCAGCTCGCGCACGTGAAGCACATGCAGCGGATCAAGATTCCTGGAGGACAGCTCACGGCTGCGCAGCTGGAAGCCCTCGCGGAAGTCACGGAGCGGTGGGGGCGCGGGCTAGCGCACGTCACGACCCGCCAGGACATCCAGCTCCACTACCTGGAGATCGAGGAGACGATCGACCTGCAACACGTGCTCGCGCGCGCGGGGGTGACGACGGTCGGCGCGTGCGCGGACACGCTGCGCAACATCACCGCGTCCCACCTCGCTGGCGTGGTCGAGGACGAGGTGTTCGACGTGACGCCTTATGCGCTCGCGGTCACCGAGCATTTCCTCTTCCACGAGCACAACCGGCGGCTACCGCGGAAGTTCAAGGTGGCCTTCTCGGGGAGCGCGCGCGATCACGCGCAGATCATGATCAACGACGTCGGTCTGCTCGCGAAGATCGGCGACCGCGGGCGCGGCTTCACGGTCTACGTGGCCGGCTCGCTCGGCTCGACGCCCGAGATCGCGCACCTCTGGAAGGAGTTCATCCCGGAGTCCGATCTGCTGCCGATGTGCGAGGCCGTGGTGAGCGTGTTCCACCGCGACGGAGAGCGGAAGAACCGGAAGAAGGCGCGCCTCAAGTTCCTGCTGCGCAAGATCGGCGAGGCCGAGTTCCTGCGCAGGCTCGACGAGGAGTTCGCTCGCATCAAGGCGGAGCGCGGCGATGCGCTCGCGGCCGAGCTGGCGGAGCAGGTGGCCGGGTACCGGGAGAACGCTCCGCCCCCGCTCACGCCGCTGCGGGAGACGCTCGGCGACGGCGCGTTCGCGCGCTGGAAGCGGACCAACACGATCGCGCAGAAGCAGACCGGCTACCGGGTGGCGACGGTCAAGCTGCCGCTCGGCGACATCACGAGCGAGCAGCTGAGGCGCCTGGCCGACCTCTCGCGGCGCTACAGCAACGGCGAGGTGCGGGCGACGAACACCCAGAACTTCGTGCTGCGCTGGGTGCCGGAGGGGCAGCTGCTCAACCTGCACCGCGAGCTCTCGCAGATCGGCCTCGCCGAGGCGGACTCGGGGCACATCACCGACGTGGTGACCTGCCCGGGCGGCGATTACTGCACGCTCGCCATCACGAAGAGCATGGAGGTCGGCGCGCGCATCCGGGATCACCTGGTGCCGAACGGCAGCCGCCAGGAGGCCGACGACTTCGTCAGCACGCTCGGCGAGTTCGACATCAAGATCTCGGGGTGCCCGAACTCGTGCGGTCAGCACCACGTCGCGGACATCGGGATGACGGGCCTGATGGTGAAGGGCAAGGACGGCGTCGAGCGCCCGCACTACTCGCTCCGCGTGGGCGGCGGCTGCGGCCCGAACGCCCGCATCGGCGAGCGCCTCGACGGCCGCATCCCCGAGGAGGAGACGCCCAAGGTCATCGCCGCGATCGCGCGCTTCTACATGGCCGGCCGCGCCGAGGGCGAGAGCTTCCGCGACTTCGTCACGCGCAAGGGCGTGCAGGAGATCACCCGCGCCGGCTTCGCGGCCGCCGAGGGCGCCCTCTGACCGAGCCCCCGCCGTCCCGCGCCGCGCTCAGGTGCGACGGCGCGGGATGAGGGGGGGATCTCCGGCGAACGGGTTCATCGACAGCGCGGCCAGCACGCCGGCCGCGCCCGCCTTCACCTTCTCCATCCCCGGGGCGACCGGCGCGAGCTCCTCGCGCTCCTCGAGGAGCTCGGGGGGGATCTCGAGCATGAACCGGCTCGGCGTCCTCGGCACCATCTTGCCGCGCGAGCCGCGGTGCTTCGCCCGCGTGAGGTAGAGCCGATCGCGGGCCCGCGTGACCGCGACGTAGAAGAGCCGCCGCTCCTCCTCGATGCTGTGGCCGCCCGTGTCGCCGCCCTCCGCGCCGCTCGGCGCGGCGTCCGTGGCGCGCTCGTCGAGGCTGCGCTGGTGAGGCATCAGCCCCTCCTCCAGGCCGATCACGAACACGTACGGGAACTCGAGCCCCTTCGCGCCGTGCATCGTGGTGAGCGTCACCCGATCGGTGGCCTCCTCTTCCTCCGAGTCCTGCCGCAGGGCGAGCAGCCGCAGGAACTCGGCGAAGCTCGCGCGGTCCCCCTTCCCCTTCTCGTCGCGGCGCGCGAAGACGTTGAGCAGGCCCTCGATGTTGCCCCAGCGGCGCGCCGCGGCGTTGGCCGTGGACGAGCCGGCCATGATGTCTTCCTTGAAGCCGGCGTCGGCGAGGAGCGCGCGGGCGACCTCCGCGGAGGGCTCGCCGCGCTCGAACCGCGCGCGCGTGGCCTCGATGATCCGGAGCAGCTGGCGGCAGCCCTCGATCGCGGCGGCGGTCAGCTCGTGGACGGCGTGCGGCCGCGACACCGCCGTCCAGAGCGACGCGTCGTGCGCCGTCGCGTAGGCGCCGAGCTTGGCCACCGCGACGTCGCCGATGCCCCGCGCCGGGTAGTTCAGGATGCGCCGCAGGCACATCTCGTCGCCCGGGTTGAGCGCGACGCGGAGGTAGGCGATGAGGTCCTTGACCTCCTTGCGCTCGAAGAACTGCTGGCCGCCGATCATCCGGATCGGGATCTGCCGCTCCTTGAGGGCCGACTCGATCGCGGCCGCCTGGAGGTTCGAGCGGTACAGCACGGCGATGTCCTTCGGCCGCGCGGCCTCCCGCTCCAGGAGGCGCTGCGCCTCCGTGGCCACGAAGCTCGCCTCGACGTCGGGGTCCACGCAGATGATGGACCGCACCTTGTCGCCCTCCACCCGGGTGGCGATGAGCGACTTCTTGTGCCGCCGGGCGCCGGACTTGGCGAGCACCGCGTTCGCGACGTCGAGGATCGGCTTGCGGGAGCGGTAGTTGTGCTCGAGCTTGACGACCTTCGCGCCCGAGAAGTGCTCCTCGAAATCGAGGATGTTGCGCACGTCGGCGCCGCGCCAGGCGTAGATCGACTGGTCGTCGTCGCCGACGACCACCACGTTGCGGTGCTCGCCGCAGAGCAGGCGCAGGAGCTCCAGCTGGGCGCGGTTCGTGTCCTGGTACTCGTCGACGATCACGAAGCGGTAGCGCATCCGCCAGCGCTCGAGGACGTCGGCGCGCGCCTGCCAGAGGCGGACCACCTCGCAGATGAGATCGTCGAAGTCGAACGCCTGGAACGAGCGCAGCGCCGCCATGTAGCGCGGGTACACGAGCATCGAGATCTCGTCGTACTCGTCGATGCCCTTGCCCTGCCGCTGCGCCTCGGCCCAGGTCTCGGCGTCGAGGAACGCGTTCTTGGCGTTCGAGATGCGCGAGAGGATCGCGCTGACGTCGTAGCTCTTGCCGGCGCGGAGCTCGCGGAGGATCTCGCGGATGACCCCCAGGGCGTCGGACTGGTCGAAGATGGCGAAGGAGCCGCCGCGCAGGCCGAGGGCGCGGGTCTCCGCGCCGAGGACGTCGAGCCCGAAGCGGTGGAAGGTGCAGACCTTGAGCTCGCGCGCGACCTTGGAGCCGACGAGCTTGCCGACGCGCTCGTGCATCTCGGCGGCGGCCTTGTTGGTGAAGGTCATCGCCAACATGGAGCGCGCCGGGATGCCGCGATCGAGAAGGCGGGCGATCCGCGTGGTCACCACCCGGGTCTTGCCGGAGCCTGCGCCGGCGAGCACCAGCATTGGCCCGAGCTCGTGCTCGACGGCCGCACGTTGAGACGGGTTCAATAAGTCCGACACCGTGCCGTGGCCTAGCCCGGCGCGCGGCGGAGCGGGAGCTTGATTTTACCGGAGCGCGGCGCGGACGCGGGATGGGCGCTGAAAAGGCTCAGATACCGGGCGGCGTGGCGAACTGCCCAGGGAACGGGTTCGCCTCGCGGCGGCGCTGGACCTCGTCGAACGTCCAGGGCGTCGTCCCGCGCTCGTTGAAGAGGGCCACGCCGATCACGCCGACGTTCCTCGTGTCGCCGTGCTTCTGGTTCGCATAGGAGCCGCGCACCGAGCCGAAGCGGAACGCGGCGACCGTGTCGACGGACTGGCGGAAGCCGTCGATCTCGAGCTCGCCGTGGGGCTCGATCAGGTAACCGCGCTTGCTGAACGTCGCGGCCTGGCCGTCCATGACGTCGAGGCCGTCGACGGAGACGACGCACTCGAGCCGGGTCGGCGTGAGGTTGCGCAGCACGATGCTGTAGCGCTGGCCGGCCTCGCCGATGACATGGCTCTTCTCGCCGGCGACGAAGCCGCTCAGGAAGCCGCCGCCCTCGCCGCGGAGCCCGACCGCGACGGCGCCGCCCGCCAAGGTGAACGCCTGCGGCGACGTGCGGCGGAAGCCGGACGCGCTCGCCATGGCGCGGGCGCCCTCGGCGTCGTTGTAGAACAGGCTCGCGACCACGAAGGGGCGGTTGACGTCGGCCCGGACGAACGGCGCGGTCGAGATGCGCGACACGCGCGTCTCACCCCACGCGGTGCCGAGGCCCGGGCGATCGATGGGCTCCGGCGCGACCTGGCTGCTCGGCGCCTTGCGCGCGGCCCCCTCGGCGCGCGAGGCGCCGCCCGTGGCGGAGGGCCGCTCGATCTCGGCCGAAGGCGCCGCGGGCGAGGCGTCGATCGACGGCGGCGCGGCGGGCGCGCCCGGCCCGTCGAACGCGGCGCCGTCCTGGAACCCCTGCGCGCTGGAGGGCTCGGGAGCGCCCGTGATCGCGCGCCCCCCCTTGGCCGTGGAATCCGCCGGCCGGGCCGCTGTGCTGCCGCCGCAGCCGGCGGTGCCCGCGAGGAGCGATAGCGCCAAACAAGCCAGCCCGATTCGTCGCATCCGGTTCATGGTCCCTCCGCTCCGCATTTGCGGTGTCGACGAGAGAACGGGCGCGACGAGGCTACCTTACAGCCGAGCGCGCCTGCGCCCCGGCGTGCGCGGACGGCGGCGCAGGCGCGGCGTGCTCGCTCGCCGCGATCCAGCGCTGCGCGAGCGCGAGCCCGAGCGCGGCCGACGCGACGGCGAGCGCGCAAACGGCGAGCGCGGAGGCGCGCGACGCTGCACGGGCGACGGGCCGCGCCGGAGGTGCGCGCCGCGTCGAGCGCGCCCTCGGGCGGCGCGAGAGGCGCGCGGCGCCGGCCGACGCGGCGAGCAGCGGTCGGCGAAGCAGCTCGGCGGGCACCTCGCCGCGCGCAGGCGTGCAGGCCGCGACGGCCTCGGCCGCGGTCGGGGTGAGCGTGGCCGCGCTGACCGCCGGCGCGGCGCTCGACTGCGATCCGTCGTGCAACCGGGCGTGCACTCGGCGCA
The DNA here is from genome assembly GCF_052075895.1 of Sorangium sp. KYC3313. NCBI lineage: Bacteria > Pseudomonadati > Myxococcota > Polyangiales > Polyangiaceae > Sorangium > Sorangium sp. KYC3313. Next base: position 2,698,327 of record NZ_CP197255.1, on the reverse strand, counting down.
CAGCGGCTTCCATGTCGGCGGCCGTCTGGAAGCGATGCTCGGGCGCCTTCGCGATCGCGCGCAGGATCAGCTGCTCGAGCGCCACCGGGATCGGCTGCGGCGCGAAGCGCGAGGGAGCAGGAGGCTCCCGCTCGCAGTGAGCGAAGCGGAGCGCGTCGCCCCGGCCGCGCAGCTCGTCGAAGGGGCCTCGCCCGGCGACGAGCTCGTAGAGGACGAGACCCATCGCATAGATATCCGCGCGCGGATCGATCGGCTGGGCGGCGCACTGCTCGGGCGCCATCGTCCTGGGGGTGCCGATGACGGCGTCCGGGGCGGTCAGCGAGGCGCCGGCGTGGAGGAGCTTCGCGACGCCGAAGTCGAGGACCTTGAGCGTGCCGTCGTCGCAGAGGAACAGGTTCTCGAGCTTGAGATCGCGGTGGACGATGCCCGCCGCGTGCGCGAGCGACATCGCGGACAGGGCCTGCAGGACCAGGTCGAGCGCGGTCGGGACCGCGACCACGCCGAGGCGCGCGAGCTCGGTCCGGAGATCGCGCCCCTCGAGGAGCTCCATGGCGAAGTAGGGGCGGGCGCCGTCGGTCACGCCGAGGTCGAACACGTCGGGGAGACCCGGGTGGCGCAGGCGAGCGATCGAGCGCGCCTCGGCGCGCAGGCGCGCCGAGAGATCGCTGCGGCCGGCGTGGCTGCGGTGCAGCACCTTCACCGCGAACCGGCGGCCGAGCGCCCGGTGCTCGACCTCGTACACCTCGCCCATGCCGCCCTGACCGAGCAGGCGCAGCACGACATACGGTGTGCCGGGGAGCGGCTCGCCCTCACCCAGCGCGCGGAGCGGCCACGCGCCTTCGGACGGCTCGCCCTCGCCCGGCGCTCGGAGCGACCGCGTGAAAGGCGCCCTCGGCGCGAGCGACACCCCGCGCGCGTAGAGCAGCGTGCGCGCCCCGGAGCACTCGGCGGACGCGCCGCTCATCGCGCCTCTCCGACCGCGAGGCGCGCCCGCGCGCTGCGCTCGCCTTCCGGCGGCGCGGCGCGCCCCGCTCCGCCGTGAGCCGGCGTCTCCCTGCCCCCGCCTTCGCCCAGCGCCTCCGCGAGCGCGGCGGCCATCGCGTCCGCCGTCTGCCAGCGGAGCCCTGGATCCTTCTCGAGCGCGCGCGCGACGGCATGATCGAGCGCCGGAGGCACCCAGAGGAGCGAGCGAAGCCGCGGCGCCGGTGTGTCGAGGTGCGCCCGCATCACCGCCATCGAGTCGACCACCGGAAACGGACCGCGCCCGGTGATCGCCTCGAAGAGCAGGAGGCCCACCGCGTACACGTCGGTGCGAGCGTCGACCTCCTCGCCGCGGATCTGCTCGGGCGACAGGTAGCGCGGCGTGCCGAGGACGTTCGAGCCCGTCGACGGCTCCAGCCCCTCGCGGCTCACCTTCGCGATGCCGAAGTCGATGAGCACGGCGTGCTCGGCCTCGGGCGCACCGGGCGCGCTCTCCAGATCGGCGACGCCTTGCTCGGCGCAGCTGTCTTGCGCGAGGAAGACGTTCGCCGGCTTGATGTCGCGGTGGACGATGCCAGCGCGGTGCGTCGCCGCGAGCCCGCCGAGCACCTGGATGGCGATGTGCACGGCGGTGGGCGTCGCGAGCGGTCCGCGCGCGTCGAGCCGCTCGCGCATCGTCTCGCCGAAGAGGCGCGGCATGACGAGGAACGGCCGGCCGTCGCTCGTCACGCCGACCTCCTCGACCTTCACGATGTGGGGATGGCTCAGCGCCGAGAGAGCGCGCCCCTCCTGGACCAGGCGCGCTCCGATCTCGCTCGACCCCTCGTGCATGGCGCGGAGCAGCTTGAGCGCGCGCAGCTGGCCGCGGCGCCCGGTCACCTCGAAGACCTCCGAGCACGAGCCTGCCCCGATCCGACGGAGCACACGGTAGGAAGTCCCCGGCAGCGGCTGTCCGTCTTTTTTTTGCACCATGTCCGTCGACCTCCCTCGCGGGGGCGCGCGGCGGAGCGCCGGCGCCCTCGTTCGGGAAGGGAATCGTCGCCCTCGTGGCAGAAGTTGCGCGAACAAACCGCTCAGATCATCAAAAAACGCGCAATCAACGGATGTGCAGTGGGGCGCGCTGCGAGCCGTTCAGGGCTGTACAAGGGGGTGCGCGGCCTTCGCTCAGTGATAGAGGAACCACCGGACGCCCGGCTTGATCTCCATATGGTAATGGTCGGCGTGCGCCGCATTGAAATTGGGCGTCAGCGCGTAGGTAAAAATCCCGAGATCCGCCGCTTCGCACACGATGGACCGGAGCTCGCGCGCCTCGGGGAGCTCGGGCTGGGGCGCCCCCTCACCGCAGGTCTTGTCCCCGATGCGGCCGTGGAAGTGGCGCGCGACGCTGATCCAGGTGCCGTCGCGCTTCTTGAGGGCACCGACGTCGATGGCCAGGCCGGCGGGGTGCCGCGTGCCCGGCGGAGCCCACGTGCCGCGGGGCTTCTGCGCTGCATCGCTGCGCAGCGCGACGTCGCCACGGTGCTTGACCGGAGACGTTGTCGCCCGGGTCGGCCCCGCGGCTTTGCGCCGAGCAGCGCGGCGCGCTCCGACCTTGCCGGCGGCCTTCTTGGCCGGCCCGCTGCGCGCAGCGATCGTCCGCGTCCGCTGGCCGGGAGCCTTGGAAGCGGCGCCTGGCTCGGCTTTCAAGGCGTCCTTCTCCTTCGGCGCGGCCCCCGCTGCGGCCCTCGCCTTCGGCGCGGCTCCCGCTGCGCCCTTCTCCTTCGGCGCGGCCCCCGCTGCGCCCTTCTCCTTCGGCGCGGCCTCCGCGGACCCCTTCTCCTTCGGCGCGGCCTCCGGCGCCCCCTTCTCCTTCACGCGTCGCGGCCGCTCCTCAGGTGCCTTGGACGTCCCATCGAGCGCGCCCTTCTTGCCGAGCTCCACCGGCGGCGCAGGCTCGACCAGCGAGGCCTGCCTCGTCGATTCCTCGCGGGCAGCGCCGTCCGCGGCCTTTGCCTGTTGCACCGCGCTGTCAGCGGCCTTGGCATGAGCGATCGGGTGCCCGTGCTCGCCGTCGCCGTCCACGCCCTCGCGGCCGCGCATCGGCACGTTGGGTCGATACATCGTGTAATGGACGACCTCGTCGATATCGTGCCGCGAGAGCACGGCCGCGAAATCGTCGAGGGCGAGCGCGAGGCGCGCGTCCAGGATCTCGAACATGCTCGTCACGCGCTGCTCGGGCGGGAGCACCGAATGAAAGTTCACGCCGTTCAGCCGACCCGTGAGCCGGATCGGAGCGCGCACCCCGGGCGCGTGATCGACCTTGAGGTACAGGATCTTCCGGCGATCCAGCTCCGCCAGCGCCTCCTCGTTCGTCATGTTGGCGTAGCGGTACGCCGGAGACGCCTCGGCGACGCTCGCCTCCGGCGTCATGAGGAACGGCGACGCGGCCGACGCGGGCGCCGGACCGAGCGTCGCGACGGACGCAAGCAGCGCGCAGGCCAACGGCTTCATCAGACAGCGAAGTCGGGAAAACGCCACAGCGGCCGCACTCTAACGTGACCGGGCTGGAAGGCTAGAAAATGGGCGGTGGCTGGACCCGTGTGCAGCACCTGAATCGCGCCGCCCCGAGCGCTGACCATCGCGGAGAGACATCGTGGCGGCTAGGCTGAGCGCGCGCGGCCGCGACCCCTGGTCGCCGCGATCCCCGCGTAAGCCCCCGCACCGCGCGCTCCCCTCCGCGACGAACACGCCTTGCAGCCGCCCACACCCATCGAACCGAGCCGAGACGCCCGCGCACCTGCCGGCGACGAGACACCTGGCGCGCCGGCAGACGTGAACGCCGCGCACGCGAGCGTCGACAAGCGCAAGCGCGAGCGCGAGCGCCCGCGGCCGCCCGAGCCGACCGCGGGGCGCGCGCTCCTCGCCGCTGGCATCACGACCGCCGCCGTGACGGTGGTGTCCTACGCCGCGCCGAAGAGCTACGCCGGCACGCTCGTCGGCCTCACGTTCTTCGCGGCGACGTCCTGGCTCGTGCTGAGGTACGACGAGTCGACGATCCGCGCCCACGGCCTGTCCCTCGGGGGGCTCCTGGAGCCCGTGCCGCTGTCGGCGAGGCGCCTCGCCCGCGCCGCGCTCCACGCCGTCGCCTGGGCGACGCTGGTCGCCGCGATCGTCTTCCCGCTCTTCTGGCTGGGCTACCGGCTGTACTGGGGCGCGACCTCGCCGTTCGTGCTGCGGCCGCCGCCCTCGCTCGCCGACGAGATCGCCGCGCAGCTGCTCGTGGTCGCGCTGCCCGAGGAGGCGTTCTTCCGGGGCTACCTCCAGAGCGCCCTCGACCGCGTCTTCCCGCCGCGCTTCCGCGTCGCCGGCGCGACGCTCGGCCCGGCGTGGCTCCTCTCGTCGGCGATCTTCGCGATCGGCCACGTGCTCACGATCCAGCACCCGGCCCGGCTCGCCGTCTTCTTCCCCGCGCTCCTCTTCGGATGGCTGCGGGCGCGCACAGGCGGCATCGGGGCGCCGCTCGTGTTCCACGCGGCGTGCAACCTCCTCTCCCTCACCCTCGCCCGCGGCTACGGCCTGTCGCCGTGAGCGCCTCGCTCGAGGGCGCGGACCGCGCCTTTCGCGGCGCTCCGGCGCGCCGTCCCGTCACACCGGCCGTCACGCCGGCGGTCGCGACGTCGGAGGCGGTCGCGAGGTCGGCGGCGGTCGCGAGGTCGGCGACGTCAGCGAGGGTGGCGGCTGCGACGTGTGCGGGCCCAGCGGGAGACCCGAACCGGAGATGCCCGCGCGCGTGTCGACCGCCCAGAGGACGATCGCGGCGACGACCGGGCCGATGAAGATCCCCGCCGCGCCGAACAGCTCGAGCCCGCCGAAGATGGCGAGGAGCGCGATGAGCGGGTGCATCCCGCCGTGCGAGCTCTGGACCCACGGCCGGATCACGTTGTCCGAGAGCCCGATGAGGACCGCCGCGGCGCACATGCCGATGCCCGCCCCGATGCGCCCGACGACGAACAGGTAGATGGCCGCACCCAGCGTGACCGGCGTGGTGCCGATCATGGGGACGAGCGAGAGCAGCGTGGCCAGGAGGCCGAGCAGGAACGCGCCCGGCACCTTGCAGGCAAACAGCGCGATCGTCGTCAGCGTCCCCTGGACGGCCGCCGTCGCGAGCAGGCCGAGGACGGCGCCGTGCACCGTGTCCTGGATCGACGCGAAGAGGACGTCCGTCTCCTCGTTCCTGAACGGCGACTGCGTGAGCAGCCAGCGCAGCAGCAGGCCCCCGTCGCGGAGCAGGTAGTAGAGCCCGACGACGAACAGGAAGGCGTCGACGATCGTCTGCGGCACCGCGGCGACCATGCCGCCCGCGAAGCCGGCGATCGAGCTGCCCACCCGCTCGAACAGGTTGCTCACGTACGTGCGGACATCGTCCCCGGACAGGCCAGCCCTGTTGAGGAGCCCCGTTACCCTCCCGTCGTTCAGGAGGCCTTCGACCCGCTCGATCGTGTTCGACCAATCCCGCGCGAAGAAGCGGCTTATCGAGGCGGAGGCCTCGATGATGATCACCGCGAGCGGGATGCACACGAGGATGATCACGCCCACCGTCGAGATCGCGGGCGCGAACTGGCGGAAGCGGCCGAGCCGAGGCGCGAGGCGGCGCTGGAGCGGGGAGACGAGGAGCGCGACCAGACCGCCGAGCAGGACGGGGACGAGCAGCCCCTTCACCATCCAGAAGAACAGAGCGATGAGCCCCGCCCGGAGGGCGAACGACAGCCATCGATCGGACTGAAAATCTTGCTGCATCGCCGGGTGCGCTCGCTCCTGCGCCGCGCTCAGCGGCCCATCGTGGGTCAAGGTAGGGTGGGCATCTGGCAACCACCAGCGATTTCCGCGTTGCGCAAGCGCGGCGCCGCGGTTCCAGGATACAGTCAGGCTCGGCTGACGACCACGGGGCGCACGCGTCCGCCTCCACAGCCGCATCAGCTGGAGGGAACGAGGATGAGCACGAGCGGAGGCGGGGTTCCGCCCGGCGGCGGAAGCTGGGGCAACGCAGGCGGAGGCTGGGGGAATGGCGGCTGGGGGTCGAGCCCGCCCGGCGGCCAGGGCGTGGCGCCGGGCGGCGGTGGCGGCGCGTCCTCGGCGGGCGGAACCCCGCCGCCGGGCGGATACCCGCCGCCGGGCGGAGGATACCCGCCGCCGGGCGGAGGATACCCGCCGCCGGGCGCAGGATGGGGCGCGCCCCCAGGCGGCTACGGCGCGCCGCCAGGAGGCGGCTGGGGCCCGCCGCCGGCTCACGGCGGCGGGCCGCCTCACGGCGCCCCGGCGCAGGCCTATTCCGACAAGGACCAGGCGACAGCCTTCATGCTCGCCGTGTTTCTCGGGACCTTCGGCGTCGATCGCTTCTACCTGGGCCAGACGGGGCTCGGGCTCCTCAAGCTGTTCACGTGTGGCGGCCTCGGCTTCTGGAGCCTCATCGACACGATCCTGATCGGCACCGGATCGATGCGAGACGCCCAGGGGCTCGTGCTCAGGCGCGACGCGCCCGTCGGTCACCCGACCAAGAGCCAGTCCACGCTGTTCTTGCTCTCCTATTTCCTCGGCTACTTTGGCGTAGATCGCTTTTATCTGGGACAGACCGGGCTCGGCATAGCGAAGCTCTTGACGTGCGGTGGGCTCGGCATCTGGTCGCTGATCGACATCCTCATGATCGGCATGGGCCGCTTCCGCGACGCAGAGGGCAACTCGCTGCGGTTCGAGCGCTGATCGAGGGGCACACCGGGGCAGGAGGGGAGCGAGCGGAGATACCGAGCCTCGCTGGCCGTCGCCGCGCAGCGCGCGGCGACGGGGCTACTCCAGCGCGAGCATCCGCACGGAGCGAGGCACGAGCCGCACCTCGAGCGCCCCGCGCCGCGCCTCGAAGTGCGCGTCGTCCAGCACATCGCGCGCGCGCTGGGCGCTCACGGTGACGCGCGCCACCACGTCCGCGTCTCCGGGGTTCAGCAGGAAGAGCACCCGCGGCGTGCCCGACGCGTCCTCGTGCAGCGTCGCAAAGACGCTGTCGGGATCACACGCGAAGGCCGGCAGGCCGAGCGCGTCGATGGCGCGGGACACCGCGGCGTCGGCCGCGGCGGGGTCGTCCTGGAGGAGCGCCGGCAGGTTCTGTCCGGGGGCCAGGAGCCGCTTCAGATCGTAGGGCCGCGGCAGCTGGCGGAAGGCGCCGTCGAAGGTGGGCTCGCGGGGGCCGAGCGTGATCAGCGTCCCCTGCCGGGACGTCGCCTCCAGCCACGCGAACAGCTCCGGGCTCAGGCCGCCCGAGGTGGCGCAGATGACCCAGCGCGCCCCGACGAGCGAGATGTCGCGATCCTCGCCGCCGACGTGGGCGTAGGGGACGCCGCGCGCGTCGAGCGCCTCCTCGAACGCACGCACGAACGTGTCGGACTCCACCGCGAGCGGGTAACCGAGCCCGAGGTCGTCCTCGAGGCAGCGATCGCGGGCGCCGAAGTTCATGATCGAGAAGAACGCCCCGGTGAGCGGGCCGAAGGCATGCATCACGCGGGAGAGGCGGCGCTCCGTGCGCGGCGTGACGATGCGCACCGGCGCCGGGCGGCGGAGCTCGTGGAACCTCGTGGCCTCGAGGGCCGCGGCGAGCTTCCGCCAGAAGGCGGCGAAGGGGCGAGGGCGGCCGCGCGGATCGATCGGCGCGCCGATCCAGCGGTCGCGCTCGACCGCCATGTAGATGTTGTACCCGCGCAGCCCGTACGCGAGCGCGGCCATCATCACGAACACGCTGTCGCGCTCCTCGAGCGGCGGGAAGAACGGCGGGAAGCCGGCGCCCATCTCGCACGCGAACGGCGGCAGCGAGAGCGCCTCGCAGCGCACGGCGAGCTCGCTCGTCCGGCGCGCGATGATCTGCCGGCTGCTCGGGCTCGCGACGCTGTAGTAGTCGAGGCCGACGAGGTCGACGACGCGCGAGATGCGCGCCGGGTTGAGCGGCGTCGCGTCCTGTCCCATCGGAAAATTGTGCATCGTTGGCAGGCCGTCGACGCCCGCCGCGGAGAGCGCCCTCGCGAAGCGCCCCATGGCGGTCTCGAGGAGGTGCTCGTGGAACTCGCTCCAGTCGAGGTGGCGCGCGAGATCGGCCGGCGCCTCGGCGTCGAACGCGACCGGCGGCGTGATCGTGGCGAACCGCAGATCGCCCTCCTCGGCCTGCGCGCGCTCGCGGGCGATCGCGCGCACGAGCGCCGCGCCGACGTCCTCGGTCGCGTCGCCCTCCGGCGCGGGCTCCCCCCTCCTCGTCGCATACGCGCGCTGGAGCGCCTCGATCGTCCGGTACTTCTCGCGCAAGAAGTCGCGGTACAGGGAGATCGCGTCCGGGTGGTAATCCTGGTCGTACGCCCCGTCGCGGAAGTAGAGCGCGCCCTCGTTGTCGATCTGCAAGAGCACGATGGGCCCGTCCGGGTAGAGGTGCGGCTTCAGGACCGGGGCGAGCGCGTTGAAATAGCGGGCGACCTCGTCGTGGAATGCGTTGCTCGCGTAGCTCGGGACCGGGAACCCGTACGGCAACATCGGGAGCACGACCGGGTTGTTCCGCGCCGAGCGGGCCTGGCAGCTCGGGTCCCAGATGACGCGCTCGGGGATGCCGAAGCAGGTGAGCTCCGCGTTGATGTGCGGGCCCGGGCGGGCGATGACGTAAAAGCCGAGCTCGTGCGCGAGGCGGAGAAAGGCGCCGACGTCGCGGCGCGGATCGAGCCGGCCGAAATCGAACTGCCCCGGGCCGGTCTCGTGGACGGCCCACGGCACATAGATGTCGATCAGGTGAACGCCGAGCGAGCGCGTGGCCTCGAGGCAGGCGCGCCAGTGCTGCGGGTCGAGCCGCCAGTAGTGCACGCTGCCGGCGTACAGCGGGACCAGCTTGCCGCCGATGTCCAGGCCGCCCGGGACAAGGCGTACCCCCCGCGCGAAACGTTCCTCTGGAGAGATCGCGTCCTGGGTCGTGGCCACGCGCGCGCACACTAGCAAGGATCGCGGGGAGATCGATACCGCCGCGTTCGGCCCGGCGCGCGCCGGACGAGACGGCGTCGGCGCCGCGGCACAGCGCTCAGCGCAGGATCGTCACCGAGCGCGCCACGAAGTCGTAAACGGGCCCCCAGTAGACCCCGAGCAGCACGGTCGGAACCGCGAGCGCGCACGTCGTCGCGCCGAGCAGCGGCCGCACCAGTGTGGGCTCGGTGCGATCGCTCTTGTCGAGATACATCGTGCGGAGCAGGCGCGCGTAATAGAAGAGCGAGATCACGCTGTTCAGCACGCCGACGACCGCGATAGCCCAGCTCCACGCGCCCCCGGCGGCGAGCAGCGCCGAGAAGAGGTAGAATTTGCCGATGAAGCCCGCCGTCGGGGGCAGGCCGGTGAGCGAGACGAGGAACACGGCCATCGCCGCGGCGACGAGCGGGGCGCGGCGCCCGAGCCCCCGGAAGGCGGCGAACGTCTCGTCTCCGCCGCTCTCCTCGGCCACGGCCATCACCACCATGAACGCGCCGAGGTTCATGAAGCAGTAGGTGACGATGTAGAAGGCGATCGCGGCGACGCCGGCGCCGCTGAACACCGAGAAGCCGAGCAGCATGTACCCCGCGTGCGCGATGCTCGAGTAGGCGAGCATGCGCTTCACGTTCTCCTGCTCGAGCGCCGACAGGTTGCCGACGGTCATGGTCGCCATCGCGAGGCACCCGAAGAGCACCGGCCACGGCGTCGCGACGCCGGGCGGCGCGCTCCCGGCGCCGAGCGCGTCCGAGAAGAAGCGGATCAGCACCGCGAAGCCGGCCGCCTTCGGCCCCACCGAGAGGAACGCGGTCACCGGGGTCGGCGCGCCCTCGTACACGTCGGGCGTCCACATGTGGAACGGGGCGGCGCTGATCTTGTAGCCGAAGCCCGCGAGCATGAAGGCCGTGCCGACGAACACGACCTCCGGCACCTTGCCCTGCTGCGCCGTGAGCGCGGCGATCCGCGCCGCGCACTCGTCGAGCCGCATCGACGCGGTGATGCCGAAGATCCAGCTCATCCCGTAGAGCATGATCCCCGACGCGACGCCGCCGAAGATGACGTATTTCAGCGCCGCCTCGCTCGATTTCGCGTCGTTGATCTTGAAGCCCGCCAGGACGAAGCTGATGACGCTGACGAGCTCGATCGACAGGTAGATGAGCAGCAGGTGGCGGCTCGCCGCCATCAGGTTCATGCCCAGCGAGAGCACGAGGATCAGCGTGAAGAACTCGCCCGAGTCGCGGCGGAGCTCGGGCTCGATCCCGGGGGACCGCGGGGGCACCGAGAAGAGGACGATCGCCCCGGTGACGAGCGCGAAGATCACGCGGAAGAGGTTCGAGAAGCGATCGAACGCGAGCAGTCCGTGGAAGAGCGCGCGAGGGGCGGCGTCCGTCGCCAGGAAGTACGCGCCCAGCCCGCCCGAGCAGGCGAGCGCCGCGAGGCTGAGGCTCACGAGGCCGGTGAGCTTGAAGCGCGCCGGGGACGCGAGGTCCCACACGACGAGCAGCAGGGCCGCCGCGATGAGGACGAGCTCCGGCGCGAAGTAGGCGAGGCTCGCCACGTTGTCGAGGGTGCGGGGTTCCACGGCTTACCTGGCGCTGGCGAGGGCGCCCTGGCCCGGCGAGGCGCCCTCTCCCGGGGCGCCCGCGCGGGCGTACGCGGCGCCGCCCACGCTGTCTGCGCCTGGCGCGCCGGCGATCTGGGACTGCCCGGGCCTGTCGACGAGGCGGTGCACGTCGAGGGCCCCGCGATCGATGAGGCTGAGCAGCGGGCGCGGCCAGAAGCCGAGGACGAGGACCAGCGCCGCGAGCGGCGCGATCGACGCGAGCTCTCGCCCGCTGATCTCGGGGAACTTCCCGCCGAACGGCTCGAGGTACTTGCTCTGCCGCCACGACGCGCGGAACGTGCCGAGGAACATCCGCTGGAGGGCCCAGAGGTGGTAGGCCGCGGTGAGGATGACGCCGATGGCCGCGAGGATCGTGAGCGCGCGGTAGCGCGGGAAGGCGCCGATGAACGTCATCGCCTCTCCCCAGAAGCCGGACAGGCCGGGCAGGCCGAGCGACGCCATGAACGCGAAGCCGACGAGCGCGGTGTAGAGCGGCATCTCCGAGGCGAGGCCGCCGAACCTGTCGATGTCGCGCGTGTGCACGCGGTCGTAGACCACGCCGACCAGGGTGAACAGCATCCCGGTGATCAGGCCGTGGTTGAACATCTGGACGAGGCAGGCCTGGATGCCCTGCGGCGTCATCGCGCCGAGCGCCAGCAGCGCGAAGCCCATGTGGCTGACGGAGGAGTAGGCCACGAGCTTCTTCAGGTCGCTCTGCGCCATGGCGCAGAAGGCGCCGTAGAGGATGTTGACCACCCCGAACACCGCGATGGCCGGCGCGGCCCACTGCGTCGCCTCGGGCAGCAGGGTGAAGTTGACGCGGAGGATGCCGTAGGTGCCCATCTTGAGGAGCACCCCCGCGAGGATCACGCTGATCGCGGTCGGCGCCTCCACGTGGGCGTCCGGCAGCCAGGTGTGGAACGGGAACATCGGGATCTTGATCGCGAACCCGACGAAGAGCCAGATCCAGACCACCTTCACCGCGGCGACGCCGAGGATCGTGAGCCCCTGCGCCGCCCAGGCGACCCGCGAGAGCTCCGGGATCGAGAAGATGCGCTCGGTGGCCTGGCCGTCGACCAGGTAGGTGTGGCCTGCGTTCAGGTAGAACCAGATGAACGCGAGCAGCATGAAGACGCTGCCGGCCAGCGTGTAGAGGAAGAACTTGATCGCCGCGTACTCGCGCCGCGGTCCGCCCCAGATGCCGATGAGGAAGTACATCGGCAGGAGCATCACCTCCCAGAAGACGAAGAAGAGGAACAGGTCGAGCGCGATGAAGACGCCGAACATCCCCGTGACGAGGAGGTTGTACATCGCGAAGTAGCCCTTGAGCTGGTCGTGGACGCTGTAGCTCGCGAGGGCGCCCACGAACGAGATCAGCGCCGTGAGCAGGACCATCGAGATCGACACGCCGTCGACGCCGACGAAGTACTCGACGTTCAGCGAGCGGATCCACACGCCGTGCTCGATGAACTGGTAGCCGTCGTTCCCGTCGGCCCGGGTGAAGCCCCGGTCGAAGTGCGCGTAGAGCCACGCCGCGAGCACGAGGTTCACGCCCATCAGCACGACGGTCATCAGCCGGAGCTTCCTGTCGTCCTGGTAACGAAAGAGGTGCGCGAGGAAGACCGCGACCACGCCGAGCAGCGGCAGGAACGTCAGGATCGAGAGGATGTGGTCGCCGACGAAGCCCAGGCTGCTCCCGCGCTCCGCGTGGATGCCCATCGCGACGGTCCGCGCTACACCCAGCACGCCGGCCGCGCCGGCCGCCACGGCGTCGGACTCGACGACGACGTGCCCGTAGAGCTCCCGCGCGCGCACGCCCGCGGTCTTCCACCGGACCACGACCTTCCGGCTCGCGCCCGGCGGGAGGGTCGCCGCGGCGCCGCCGCCCTCGAGCTCCACGCTGACGCCCGGCGGGACGCGCGGGTCCTCGGGGGACGTCCGCACGATCACCCGCGTCACCTTCAAGGGGCCGTCGCCCTGGTTCTCGATCGTGAACGAGCCGGCGTGATCCGGCCCGCTCGCGACGAGCTCGACCGGCGCGCCGGGCGGCTCCGCGCGCAGCGCGATCTGGCCGCGCGGCCCGGGCGCCCTCGGCGCATCGAGCGCCAGCGCCGGCGGCGCCGCCCCGAGCACGACGGAGAGCGCGACCAGGAGGGGGATCAGGAGCTTCATCGAGGTGGACCTGGCCGATCTCGCGAGTGCGAATCCACGGCGCATGCTGACGAGGGAGAGGTTCGACATCGGCCGTTCACCGCAGGAAGTAATGAACGATGCTGAACAAGGCGACGCCGCCCAGGAGGAAATAGACGTAGCTCTGGATGCGCCCGGTCTGCAGGGAGCGGAGCTTCGCCCCGGCGCTCAGCGTGCCCTCGGCGACGAGGTTCACGACGCCGTCGACGAGGTACCGATCGATGGCGCCGGTGACCCAGGCGGCGGCCCGGGCCAGGACCGCGACCCCGTTGACGATGCCGTCGACGATCCAGCGGTCCATCTCGGCGAAGAAGAGGCGCAGCGAGAGGACGGCGCGCACCACCGTCGCGTCGTAGATCTCGTCGACGTAGTACTTGTTCGAGAGGAGCTGGAAGCCCGGGAGCCGCCGCTCTTCCTCGGCCCAGCGCGGGGAGCGACGCGCGCCGTAGCGGGCGCGCGCGAGCGAGAAGGTGACGATCGCGCCGCCGACGGAGAGCGCCATGAGCGCGAGCTCGAGCCCCAGCCCGTGGCGCCGGAACGAGACGTCCGCGTGAGCGAACACCGGATGGAGCCACGCCTCCAGCAGGGGCTCGCCGTGGCCGCCGATGAAGTGGCTGGAGAAGCCGAACACCGCGCCCGCGCACGCCGACAGGACCGCCAGCACCGCGAGCACCCAGGTGATCGCCGGCGGCGACTCGTGGACCTGGGTCTCGATCTCCTTGCGGGCGTGGGGCCCCTCGAACGTCAGGAAATAGCTCCGCCACATGTAGAACGAGGTGCCGAGCGCCGCCGCGAGGCCCATCCCGTAGAGGAGCAGCCCCGGGATCGGGCCGGTGTTCTCGGTGCCGAACGCCTTCCAGAGGATCTCGTCCTTGGACCAGAAGCCCGCGAAGAACGGGATGGGCGCGGCGGTGATGGCGAGGCACGCCGCCTGGTACGCCCGCGCCGTGCGCGGCATGACGCGGCGGAGGCCGCCCATGTTGCGCATGTCCTGGGCCGCGGCCTCGTCGTGCTCCACCGCGTGCATCCCGTGGATCACCGAGCCGGAGCCGAGGAACAGGCACGCCTTGAAGAAGGCGTGCGTCATCAGGTGGAACACGGCGGCCCAGTACGCCCCGACGCCGACCCCGATGAACATGAAGCCGAGCTGGCTCACCGTGCTGTAGGCGAGCACCTTCTTGATGTCGTACTGGAAGAAGCCGATGGTCGCCGCGAGGAGCGCCGTCGAGGCCCCGATCAGCGCGATGACGCCGCCTGCGACCGGGCTCAGCGAGAACAGGAAGCTGAGGCGCGCGATCATGTAAACGCCGGCCGTGACCATGGTGGCGGCGTGAATCAGCGCGGAGACGGGGGTCGGGCCGGCCATCGCGTCCGGCAGCCAGACGTGGAGCGGGATCTGGGCGCTCTTGCCGGCGGCGCCGACGAAGAGGAAGAGGCAAGCCAGCGTGATCAGCGCGACGCCGCCCCACACCGTCTTCGACACGAGGGCATCCTTGAGGAACGCCTTGCCGCTCGCGTCCTTGATCACGAGCTGATCGTGGATCTCGCGGAACGTGACCGTCGAGCCCACGGTCGCCACCACGATCTCCTTGCCCGGCTCGACGCGCATCCGCTCGATCGCGGCGATCTCGACGCCGTCGCCCCCGATCACGGCGCCGTCGCCCGGCACGATCACCACGGAGTGCGCCCCGGCGTCGATCTCCTTGCGGATGAAGGGGGACACGCCGAACGGCCGCGGGCTCGAGGCGAGCTGAGCGGCGTCGGCGATACCGAGGTACACGCGCGCGCCGGGATGACCGGTGAAGGTGAGGTACCCCTTCGCCCCGGCGAGCGGCTGCGCCCTGCGTTCGCCCGCCTTGCCCGCGGCGCCGTCCTGCGCCCCGGCGGAGGCGCCGTCATCGCCGCGCGCCTCCGCGGCCACCGCGATGAAGCGCGCGCGGTAATCGGAGAGGAACCGGCCGTCGTCGAGCCACCTGGCGCCGAGCCCCCAGAAGAGGAACGCGAGGCCGCACACGAAGCCCCAGTCGCCGATCCGGTTCACGACGAAGGCCTTCATGCCGGCAGAGGCCTTCTTGTAGTCGCTGTACCAGAACCCGATGAGCAGATAGCTGCAGAGGCCGACGCCCTCCCAGCCGAAGAACATCACGATGAAGTTGTCCCCGAGGACGAGGAGCAACATCGCGAAGACGAAGAGGTTCAGGTAGGTAAAGAATCGCCAGTACGCCGGCTCGGCCTCCATGTACGAGGCGGCGTAAACATGGATGAGCGTGCCGACGCCGGTGATGATCAGCGTCATGAGGCAGCTCAGCGGATCCATCACGAACGCGAAGTTCACGTCGAGCGATCCGATGCGGACCATCTGCCAGGCGAAGCTGTAGAGCGCGCGTTCCCCCGGAGCGAGCCCGACGAGCTGGACGAAGCTCGCGAGCCCGAGAGCGAAGGCGCCCAGCATGGCGCCCACGGCGACGAGCGTGACGCCGAAGCTCCCGATGTGGAGCCGCCTCGACACGTCGCGACCGAACGCGCTCCGCTGCAACGCGCGGCCGAACAGCGCGTTGATCACCGCGCCGAGCATCGGCAGGAGCGGAATCCACCAGAGTGGCGTCAGCGCCGTGTGGACGTGCGTGACCTGGCCGGAGTAGTCGGGCATCGTTGGGGCAGCCGGTGAGAACATGGGCCGGCACGCGCGTCTTGCTCTGCAACCACCCCGCGACGTGTCAGTCGGCTCTGGTGACCCCCCCGCGGAACCGGAGGAGCCGCACGTTAATGGAGGGTCACAGGGCGGGTCAATACTTCCATCGGCCCTGTTCCGCGGCGAGACGCGCTGTTTCTGCGCGCATCTCGCACCTCTGCGAGGTCAGCCGTCGGTCGTCCGCTGGTCATCGTCCTCGCGCGCGGTGCCGCCGCTCGATGACGGCGCCGCGCCGCCGAGCTGCGTCACGCGCCGGATCGCGAGCCACAGATCCCGCCTGCCCTCGCCGGTGATCGACGAGAAGCCGATCGCGCGGCGGAGAGCACCGCCCGCCATCCGCGGGGCCGCCGCGGACAGCTGGTCCAGCGCGCGCCGGACCGACGAGCGCTGCACCTTGTCGATCTTCGTCGCGACGAGCAGCAGCTCCACCGGCCGCCGCGCGACGTCGCGCGACGCCTCGATGAAGCGGATGAGCTCGAGATCGTCCTCCTCGAGGCCACGCCGCGCATCGACCAGGAGCAGCACCGCGGCGAGCGTGACGCGCCCGCGCAGGTACCCCTCGATCAGCGACGCCCACGCCGCTTGCTCGGACTTCGAGCGCCGGGTGAAGCCGTACCCCGGCAGATCCACGAGCTGGAACACCGCGCCGTCGCGGGCCCGCGCCTCGTAGAGGTTGATCTGCCGCGTCGAGCCTGGGTTCGAGCTCGTCCGGACGAGCCCTTTGCGCTCGACGAGCGTGTTGATGAGGCTCGACTTGCCGACGTTCGAGCGCCCGGCAAACGCCACCTCCGCGCTGACGGGCGGAGGGAGCGACGCGAGCGAGCCCGCGCCGGCGACGAAGGACGAGTCGACGATCTGGAACGGATCGAGCTGCCGCTCGGCGCGCGCCGGCGGAGCAGCTTGAGGCTTGGGGGCGCGGCGGGAGGTGGTCACTTCGAGCGGGGCGGCTGGAACTGCGGCTTGCACTCGTCGCACTGGCAGAGCGAGCGCAGGTACCGGAAGGTGTAGATGCCTGAGTCGTGCCGATCGCCCCACGTGAACTGGAGCGCGTAGTTGCCGACCTGCTCGATCTCGCGGACGTTCAGGTCGCCGCCGGGCACGAAGTTGATCGTGCCGCCGTGCCCCTGGCAGTTCGCGCACGGGCAGTACCCGCGCAGGATCTCGTGCGGAAGGAGGCTGCGGTGGCCGTCGGCCCAGTGGATCTCCATCACCCGCGCGCCGTGCGGCGCCTTGACCTGAGTGGGAGTCAGCTTCGGATCCTGCGGCATCGTGCCCTTCCAGCCGACGGCAGTACCACGCCGATCCGGCGCTGCAAAGCGCCGCGGCGCGTCCGCCGGGCGCCGCTCCGCTTTTCTCGGATCCCGCGGTGTCTCCGAGGTTTCCAGGGCGCCCTCAGGGCTCGACCGCGCCGGCGCTCTCCGCGCCCTCCCGGGCGCCTCGGGCTAGCCGGAGCGGGAGCGGAGCGCGGCTGCGCTCGTTACGCTCGTTACGCTCGTTACGCTCGTTACGCTCGTTACGCTCGTTACGCACGTTACGCACGTCACCCTGCGGCGACCACCCGCGCATCGACGGGGGCGAGCGTCGCCTCGACGCGCTCGAGGATCCGCACGACCGCGGCGCCCTCGTCGAGCGGCGTCAGCGGCGGCGCGCGGTCCTCGACGCAGCGGAGGAAGTGCTCGATCTCCACGGAGAGCGGCTCGCGCCACGGCACCTCGAGCTCGCGCCCGGCCGGCGCGAGCTCGAGGTGCGCGGCGCGCTCGCCGGCCGGCGCGCCCGCCGCGGCGCCGCGCGCGTCCAGGAACACGATGCGATCGGGCGCGCGCACATCGTCGAAGACCGCGACGCCCGCGCTGCCGACGAGCCGCAGCCGCCGCTCCTTGGTCGGGCTCGACGAGCAGAGCTCGATCCGCGCCGCGAGGCCGCTCTCGAGGCGCGCCTCGAGCGTGACGAGCTCGCCGCACGGCGCGAGGTGGGCCCGCGCCTCGGCGAGCGGGCTCGCGTCGAGCGCCGAGAGCAGCGAGAGATCGTGCGGCCCGAGCGTCCAGAGCGCCGACCGGGCCCCGCCGCCGGCGCCGGCGGCGCCGGCGCTCATCGACAGGCGCGCCGCGCTGAAGCTCACGAGATCGCCGAGGCGCCGCTCGCGCGCGAGCGCGACGAGGTGCACCACGGAGGGGTGGTAGCGGAGCAGGTGGCCGACCATGCCGATCCGGCCGAGCGCCGCGGCGCGGGAAGCGCAGCGATCGGCCTGCGCGGCGGAGAGGGCCAGCGGCTTCTCCACGAAGACGTCGGCGCCGGCCTCGAGGGCCCGCAGCGCGAGCTCGGCGTGGCTCGCCGCGGGGGTCGCGATGATCACCGCGTCCACGCGCGCGGCCAGCGCCTCGTCGATCGTGCGCACGAGCCGCGCCCGCGGGGCGAGCGCGCGCGCACGCGAGAGGCGGCCGCGGTCGACGTCCGCCACCGCGATCACGCGCGCCCGCGCGTTCTCCGACAGCGCGCGGAGGAGCTTCTCCCCCCACCGCCCGCAGCCCACCAGCGCAACTCGGACGCCCGCGGCGCTCACGGCGCCCCCGGCGCCGCGGCGGACTCGGCCGGCCGGAGCGTCAGCTCGCCGAGGATCGCCTCGCCCTCGGCGTTGCCCGGGTGGATCGAGGGCCCGTTGATGTCGACGAGGAAGTCGTACCGCGCGCGCGCCTCGCCCTCGATCGTGGCGCGCACGCGGACGTGCTGGAAGCAGGCCGACTCGGTGGTGGCGCTCCAGGCGGGCGCCTTTCCCGCGTGCCGCGCGCCGATCGCCTCCGGCACGCTCCGGCCGCCCTCGGGGCGGTACTGCTGCACGACGCCGAGCGCCGCCCTGCGGTCCGAGGCGTTGAACCTCGATTGCGTCCAGAGGACCGCGCCGCCGGCGGCGGCGCTGGTGCCCACGAGCAGCAGCATCCGCACCGCCTTGCCGTAGTCCATCCGCGAGCCGTATAGCCCCGGCGCTCGAGGAGAGCCAGCCGGGGCGGCGCGCCGCCTAACCCACGAACGACCCGAGCCCGCGGAACCTGCGGTACCGATCGTCGACGAGCTCCTCCGGCCCGAGCCCGTCCATCGACGTGAGCGTCGCCCAGAGCGCCTTGTCGAGCCGCACCGCGGCGTCGTCGTGATCCTGGTGCGCGCCGCCGGTCGGCTCCTCGACGACCGTGTCCACGACGCCGAGCTGCAGCAGATCCGGCGCGGTGATCTTGAGCCGGGCCGCGGCCTCGTCGGCGCGGGAGCCGTCCTTCCAGAGGATGGCCGCGCAGCCTTCCGGCGAGATGACCGAGTAGCAGCTGAACTCGAGCACCAGCACCCGGTTGGCGACGCCGAGCGCCAGCGCGCCGCCCGAGCCCCCCTCGCCGATGACGGTCGCCACGATCGGCACCCCGACCCGCGCCATCGCGGCGAGCGCGGAGCCGATCGCCTCGCTCTGACCGCGCTCCTCGGCGCCGATGCCCGGGTACGCCCCCATCGTGTCGATGAACGTCAGGATCGGGAGCCCGAACCTGTCGGCCATCTCGTAGAGCCGTATCGCCTTCCGGTAGCCCTCCGGGTTCGGCATCCCGAAGTTGCGCTTCACGTTCTCCTTGGCGCCGCGCCCCTTCTGGTGGCCCACCACCACCACGCTCCGCCCGTGGTACGTCGCGAGCCCGCCCACGATGGAGCAGTCGTCGGCGAAGCGCCGATCGCCCTTCAGCTCGACCCAGTCGGTGAACAGCCGCTTGATGTAATCGAGCGTGTACGGCCGGTTCGCGTGGCGCGAGAGCAGCACCTTCTGCATCGGCGTGAGGCCCGCGAAGATCTCGCGCGCCAGCCGGCCCGTGTTGTCCTCGAGCTGGGCGAGCTCCGGCTCGAACCGCGGGTCCGCCGCGGCGAGCGCGCGCAGCTCCCGCACCTTCTCGATGAGCTCTGCGACAGGTTTCTCAAAGGGTAGGATCGAAGCAGCCACGGCCCGGACCCTAACGCTAGAGCGGGCGGACGGCTACGGCGCTGTGCTGCCGCGCTGCATCGTCCACGGGATGACGCGCGCGCGTACGCCCCGGCCCGATCGGCCGAGGCGCCGCGTCACCGCGGTCATTCAGGGAGGGCGTTGGTCGGCTCGGCGTGGATGAAGGCGTTCGCCGGGACCTGCGACATCGGCCGGCTCCGGATGACGTTGTAGATCGTGACCGGCTTGTCCTTGCCCTTCACCTTGGCGGGCTGGAGCTCCTCGGTCTCGAACCTTCCCCCGAGCTGCGCGTACGTGCTCTCGCTGATGACGATCTGTCCGGCCAGCGCGATGGAGCAGAGCCGCGCCGACGTGTTCGCCACGTCGCCGATCACCGTGTAGCTGAGCGCCTTCGAGCTCCCGATGTACCCGGCGACGAGCGGGCCGGTGTGGATGCCGATGCCGACCGCGAGCGGAAGCTCGCCCTTCTCGAGCCGCTCGCGGTTGAACTCGCCGAGCACCTCGCCCATCTTCAGGGCGCACTCCACGCTGCGGACCGCATCGTCCCGGTGGGCGACCGGCGCGCCCCAGAGCGCCATGATCCCGTCGCCCATGAACTTGTCGAGCGTGCCTTCGAACTGGAAGATGGTGTCGACCATCCGCTCGAAGTACAGGTTCAGCATCTCGACGAGCTCCTCGGGCCGCTTGCTCTCGGCCATGCGCGTGAAGCCGCGGATGTCGCTGTTGAAGACGGTGCACTCCTCGACGTGCTGGCCGCCCTGCTTCACGGCGAGCTGGCCGCTCAGCACGCGCTCGGCGATGTTCGGCGAGAGCAGCCGGCGCAGCTGCTCGCGCGTGACGATCTCGTTCTCGATCTTCTTCCCGAGGATGTTGATCTCGATGAACATCGCCGCCTGGTAGGCGATGGCCGTCACCAGCTCGAGGTCCTTGGGCTGGAACTGCGCGAGCGTCTCCGAGTCGAGCCAGAGCACGCCGAGCACCTCGCTGTTGTGCTGCAGCGGGGCGACGATCGCCGAGCTGATCCGGTTCAAGATCATGCTCTTGCCCTTCGACGCCGCGAAGTCCATCGCCGCGTCGTGGGTCAGCACCGCGGCCCGCTCGTGGACGACGTGGTTCAGGATCGTCGACGACACGCTGATCGGGGCCGTCGTCCCGTCGCGCCGCTGCATGGCCTGCGGGGTGAGCTCGCCGTTCTCGTTGCGCAGGAAGATCACCCCGCGGTCGGCGCGGATGAACTTGAACACGCTCGTGAGGATCTTCTCGAGCAGCTTCGTCGTGTCGCGCTCGGCGGCGATCTCGCGGGACAGCTCGTGCGACAGGCGCAGCCGCTCGTAGTCGGCGCGCAGCTGGTTCATGTCGTTGGCGATCCGATCGAACGCCAGGAACCCCTTGTCGACCGCGGCGATCTGCGTCCCGATCTGCCGGGCCTGATCGTTCACGTCGATGCGGGTGCCCTGCGCGACGAACGAGCCTCCGTGCGCCCCCGAGCGCCCCGGCAGCGGCGCGGTCCCGCCCGGGCCGGCGCCCAGCGGCGGCGGCGGCACGTACGGCTGCCGCGTCACCGGCGGCGCCACCGGCGTTCCCGGGAGCGGCGGCTGCGCCGGCTGGCGCTGGTACTGCGGCTGCTGCGGCGGATACCCGTGGCCCGGCGGCTGCGCCGGCGCCGCGCCCTGGTGGTTGGCCACGGGCGGCCAGCCCGGGACGAGGGGCGGCGCGACCGGGGCGGCCGGATCGTCGAAGCGGCCACGCGTGGACCCCAGGGCGATCTCGTCCCCGTGCTTCAGCGGCGCTTCGCCCCGGACACGCTCGCTGTTGATGAACGTGCCGTTCAGGCTCCCCAGATCGCGCAGGACGAAGTGATCGCCCCGCTGCTCGATGATGCAGTGCTCCTTGGAGACGATCTTGTCGAGCAGCTGGATGGAGTTGTTCGGGTGGCGCCCCAGCGAGTTCACGGGCCGCAGATCGATCGCCTGCTGGCCCTCGGCGGTCTGCAGGATGAGGCGGGCCATCGGTTCTGGCAGATTACCCAGCCGGGCACGGACCGACAATCTTTCCGGCCGAAGTCCAGCGCCGGCCGCGGGAAGCGGCCGTGCCGGGCCGCGCAAAATGCGCCTTCGCCCCGCTGGAAACGCCTGCGCCGAGCTCGGCCGCCCGGGGCGGCTGTCGTCGGCTGTCGCATGGATACCTGACCGGATGATTAGCTTACCGGGCCCTGCATCTCATGGACGCGTCGCCTGGAACGGCTATGCGCCCACATGCCGCCGCGTTAGTCGGCCGCATGGATTCCGCGTACCTCCTCGCGATCGATCAGGGCACCACCGGAACGACGTCTCTCCTCATGGACACGTCGGGCGCGACGCTGGGCCGCGCGACGCGCGAATTTCGCCAGCACTTCCCGGAGCCGGGCCTCGTCGAGCACGACCCGGAGGAGATCTGGCAGAGCGTTCAGGACGCCGTGGGCGAGACGCTCAGGGCGGCGGGCGTGGCCGGCAGCGCGATCAAGGCCATCGGCATCACGAACCAGCGCGAGACGACGCTCGTCTGGGAGCGCGCGACCGGGCGCCCGATCCACCGCGCGATCGTGTGGCAGGACCGCCGCACGGCGGCGCGCTGCGCCGAGCTCCGCGCCGCGGGCCACGAGCAGGCGGTCGAGGAGACCACCGGCCTCGTGCTCGATCCGTACTTCAGCGGCACGAAGCTCGCGTGGCTCCTGGACAACGTGCCCGGCGCGCGCGCGCGCGCCGAGCGCGGCGAGCTCTGCTTCGGCACCATCGACAGCTTCCTCGTGTGGCGGCTCTCGGGCGACGCGGCCGGCGGCTCGCCGGTGCACGCGACCGACGTCACCAACGCGTCGCGCACCCTGCTCATGAGCCTCGCGTCGCTGAGCTGGGACGACGCGATGCTCGCGATGCTCCGGATCCCGCGCCCGCTCTTGCCGCAGATCGTCGGCTCGGCGGGCCGCATCGCGGCGACTCGCGGCTTCCCACACCTGCCCGACGGCATCCCGATCGCCGGCATCGCGGGCGACCAGCAGGCGGCCCTCTTCGGCCAGGCCTGCTTCGCGACGGGCGACGCGAAGTGCACCTACGGCACCGGCGCGTTCGTGCTGGCCAACATCGGCGATCGCCCGCTCAGGAGCCGCTTCGGCCTGCTCACCTCCGTCGGGTGGAAGATCGGCTCCGAGGTGGTCTTTGCGCTCGAGGGAAGCGCCTTTATCGCCGGTGCGGCGGTGCAGTGGCTCCGCGACGGCCTGGGCCTCATCAAGAGCGCGGCGGAGATCGAGGCGCTCGCCCGCAGCGTGCCCTCGAGCGAGGGCGTCACGTTCGTCCCGGCGCTCTCGGGCCTCGGCGCGCCCTACTGGGATCCGGACGCTCGCGGGATCATCTCCGGGGTGACGCGCGGCACGACCGCGGCGCACCTCGCCCGCGCGACGCTCGAGGGAATCGCGCTCTCCGTGACGGATCTCGTGCGGGCCATGGCCGACGACCTGGGCCACCCGCTGCGCCGGATGCGCGTGGACGGCGGCGCCGCCGCGAACGACCTGCTCATGCAGTTCCAGGCGGACGTGGCGAACGTCGCTATCGAGCGCCCCACCGACCTGGAGACGACGGCGCGAGGCGCGGCAATGCTCGCCGGGGTCGGCGCCGGCCTCTTCCTCACGAAGGAGGACGCGGCCCGCATGTCCCGTGTGGGGCAGAGCTTCCAGGTCGAGATGAGCGAAGCGGCTCGATCCGCCCACCTCCACCGCTGGGCCGACGCCGTCGCCCGCGCGCGCTCGAAGCGCAGCTGAGCACTCGCCGATTCCCCTGAATTTCCACGCTGTTTTCCGCTTGGACCAGGTCTTCCGAAGCTCTCTCCCGAGCCGTCATCGCGCCGCGGCTCGGCGGCCGAACGGGCTTCCGGATCAAGGAATCAACCCTAGGTTGCGAGAGTTAGGCCCAGAAGCCCCCAACCAGCGTAGAGTGCTATGACGACGGCGCATTTCCGTTCAAACTTGGTGCACTTGAACCGAGGCGCGCGGCCAGCCCACCGCCGCCTCGCTGCTTTCGATGGAGACGAGGAGGACATGCCGACTACCGAGAATGCTTCAGCCGGCGGGACGGCCGTTCGCGACATCCCGATCGACTGGGAGGCGCTGGAGGACGCCTTCGAGAACAACGCCCCAGAGGTGCACTCGTACCTGCACCTCGGCACGGGCGACGTGCTGCGGGTGGTCGACGGCGTGGCGGATCCGCAGATGCACGCGCGCATCGCGGCGGACGCGAACTACCTCCGGATCGATCCCGTGAGCTCGCGCGAGCAGTACCGGTGGATGGAGCGCTACATCCCGATGGTGGAAGACATGGATCTCCAGGCGAAGCTCAGCCAGGCGATCGATGGCAAGGGCGCGTTCCGTCGCTTCAAGGATGTGTTGATGTCCTACGGTCCGGAGCGGGAGCGCTGGTTCGCGTTCCGGAGCGAGCGGCTGCGGATCTTCATGGAGGCGTGGCTCAGCGCCCACGCGCTGAACCCGGTCCCTCGCCCGCTGTGGGTGCCGGAGGTGCCGTCTCGTCCGGAGCCGGTCGTCCCGGCGGCCCCTGCGGTGGAGCCGCCGACGCGCGAGCGCGAGGAGACGCGAGAGCCCCGCCGCGGCAAGAGCGTGGAGAGCCTGCGCAAGAACCTCCGCGACATCGCCGAGGCGCTCGGTCCGCGGGATCTCGACACGCTGACGGCGTTCGCGGAGTTCCTGAAGGCGCGCCGCGCGGCGCGCTCGTTCGCGCACCACTACCACGAGGCCCAGGGGCCGGTGGACGACGACGCCGGGCCTGCTTCGCAGGAGATCGCGAGCGAGTCGCGCAGCGACACGGCGTGAGGGCGCGCCGCCGGCGCCGCGATCGCGGCGCCGGGGCGCTGGCCTGAGGGTGGGTGAGGGAACGGAAGGGAGCGGCGGCTTCGAGCGCCGAGCGGTCTAGAAGTACCAGTCGGTGCGGGCACCGATGTACTGGCCGAGCTTCGAGCCGACGCCCGGACCGGCGCCCGTCCTCTGCAGGTAGCCGGACATCGCCTGATCCCTCGCCGCGTCGTTGTAGATGGCGAGCGAGTAGATGAGCTTGAAGTGCGGCCGCGCGCCGGCGCTGAGCTCGCCGGTCGGCACGAGGGTCGGGACGACCGAGACCTTGACCGCGGTGCCCAGCTCGCCGTCGCCGTCCTTACGGCCCTGGAACGAGGCCTCGACGACGGGGTGGAAGTTCTTGTGCGCGAAGATCGTGGCGTTCGCCTGGACCGAGAAGTCCATCTGCTTCTCGAGGGCCGTGGGGGGCGCGGCGCCCTCGGCCTCGTACGCCGCCTTCGTGTAGTGGAAGGTGGCGAGACCTTCCAGGGCGGCGGCGTCGCCGAGCCGGAAGCCGACGTGCTCGACCGCCTCGATGCCGAAGGAGCCCGCGTAGGTGTTGTCCGAGCTCGGAGCGCCCCAGGTCTGGTACGTCTTCGCGCCGCCGGCGGCGCCGTTGGCGATGCCGGTGCCGAAGCGCACCGCCGTGTCGCTGAAGTTGCCCTGGCCGAGGCCGAGGTGCAGCTTCGCGCCGATGACGCCGCCGAAATCCGCCGGCGCGTTGTCGGGCACCGCGTAGCCCTCGCCCAGCTTCGCGGCCGGCAGGACATGGAACTCGCCGTGGACCTTGACGTGGTGCTTGGCCTCGCCGCCGAACTCC
The DNA here is from genome assembly GCF_052075895.1 of Sorangium sp. KYC3313. Lineage (NCBI taxonomy): Bacteria > Pseudomonadati > Myxococcota > Polyangiales > Polyangiaceae > Sorangium > Sorangium sp. KYC3313. The sequence goes on along the minus strand of NZ_CP197255.1, from coordinate 2,673,194 downwards.
GCCTTGTAGTTGCCGGCGAAGATGGTGCGGAAGCGCTCGAGGTTCCCGCCCGGCGCGTCCCCGTTCACGTCGATGTTGTAGGGGGGGGTGGTGGCTCCAAAGCCGCGATACCCGAGGATCGCGAGCTGCAGGCCGCCGTACTTGATGCCGCCGCCCTGGCCGCTGAGGTCGTCGAGGTAGAAGTAGTCGCCGATGGGCGCGTACTGCTCGCGGAAGAACTTCGCGCCGCCCCAGACGCTGAGGCCCGGGACGAGGAAGTTGCCGGCCTCGATGTAGGCCTGGTTGAACTGCACCGTGATCGACTGGCCGCCGTTCGACGCGGGCTGCATGAACGGCCCGCCGTACTGGTTCCAGATGGCGAAGGTCATCTCGGACTTCACGTAGAAGTCATCCGGCGTCGCGCCCTTCACCACGTGCGCGACGAACGACGGCTCGGAGTAATCGCCCTCTTCGTAGCGGCCACCGATGCCGAACCCGAGCAGGTTCAGGGACGCGCCCTGGACGTTCTGCCCGTAGACCGGGGACCACGCCATGCCGAGGCGTGAGTACCAGTGCCACTCAAAATTCTCGCTCCCCACCGCGTGAGCCGACCGCGGCGCCGCCGTGAGGCAAAGGGCGGAGACGGAAAGCAACCCGAGGGCTCGGACAGCGGCGCGCCGACCCGCGATTCGCTTGCTGGGGACCGACGACCTGTCTCTCATAAGTGATGTCATCGAACGACGCTCCTATCCATTCTCTGGGAGTGTGCTTGGGGTGATGGGAGGTGATTCGGCCAGATGGCCAAGCGCGGCAGAGGAAGTGGCCTGACAAGAGAATCTAAGTTGACTCTGTAGGAATGAGCCACCCGCTGCCACACATGCGGGGCCCGCGGGGGGCACAGTTAACAGGAACGTTCTGTTCATGTCAAAGGTCTCCGAACACCCTTCAGCAGTTTGTCATCTTCTGCGGCGCGTCATTATTAAGTAATCGAAATCACTCGATTAAGCAGGGCCCGCGCTCTTCCTCGGGCGAGGAACGGGGGCCTGGAATGACGCGATGCACCAAAAACAGGCTCGCGCTGGCTCTCGCGCTGGCTGAAGTGTTGCCAGAAGAATTCACGGGTGCCTCTGGTGCGTTACCGGGTGCGCGCCGCGCGCGTGGCACGGACAGGAAGGCTGCATTGGCGGGCCCCGGCCAGCTGCGCTTTCGCAGCGCGATGGCGCCGCCGCGCGCGACGGTGTGCCGCGTGTTTCGGGACCTCGAACCTGGCTTTTCATGTCGACACCCGGCCGGGGCGTCGCCGCGGTGCGCGTCTCTCTCCTGGGTTGAACCCAGGGCGAGCCGTCGGCCCCGCTGAGCGTCAATTGACGCTCGCCGGCGCACCGAACGCGCCGCGCCAGCGAGCGGATCCTGCGCACGCGCGCAGGACCATGCCGCGGAGCGCAGGCCGCGCAGGCAGATCGCCCTCGGTCGACAGGATAACGCGTCGCGCCGCAACGGCGCAACGAGCGACGCAGATCCAGAGCGGGTCAGTCTCGATTGCAGTGCAGCGCGGGTGGACATGTTCTTGTCCAGGAAGGGCGTTGCGCTGTCGCCCCGAGACATCCCATCTGCTTCGGCGAGGCCGGCTGGTGCCTGGCGGGCCTCCGGGCGCGGTCGCGGCGCGCGCCGCGATGCCACCGGCTCGCCGCGCCGAACGCCTGAGTTGTTGAAAGAGAGGCCTCCATCCTCCGCAGGCACAACGGTTCGTGAGCCCTCTTCACCATCTCTGGTGCTGTCCTTCGCTATCGAGAGGTGGAATCGACCGGTGAGATGGACTTCTGCTCTCCTGCCGCTCGGTCGCGCGGCTCGGCGCGGCGCGCAGCTCGCCGGTCGCTCGGCGCGGCTCAGCGAGCGGGCATGATGCTCAAGGAGACCCGGGCCCGCGCGTTCTGGTAGTACGCGTCGAGCGCCTGGGCGAGCCGCTGCCCGACGTACCAGCGCTTCAGCGCCGGGGCGACCTCCTCGTAGCGCTGATCCTTGAACGGCGTGGCGCCGGAGCGCAGGACGATCTTGAGCTCGAAATCGGTGGGCTCGAGCATCGGCGCGACCATGCGATCCAGGTACAAGCTCGCGCGCGCCTGGCGGCGCAGCAGCGCGTCGAGCTCGTCGGAGCTCATCCCCTCGGCGGCCGCCGCGGCGAGGAGGCGCGCGCGGCCGCGAGCGCGCTGCTCCAGCGCGATCCGGGCGGCCTCGGCCCGCTGCGCCACCTCGGTCGAGGTCGGCGCCGGCGAGATCGGCAGGCTGGCGAGCAGCGTCTCCGCGATGTGCCTGTCGAGCGCGGCGCGGACATGCCTGTCCCGGTACAGCCCGGGCTCCGCGTCGGGATCGGCGAGCGCCTCGAGGCGGGCCTCGAAGGCGAGCTCCCGCTCGAAGATGAACCGAGGCCGGCGCACGCCGCCCGTCTCCGGCGCGTGCCAGCGCACGACGACGCGATCGAGCGGCACCGGCGCCGCCGCCGACGGCGCGACCTGGCCGTGGGCGCTCGAGGTCAGCGACGCGAGCGTGAGCAACGCGAGCAGCGTCGTGAGGAGCCCGGAGCGGCGCACATCGGCAGGCTAGCGCAACCGCCGCGCGCATCCCATTCCTGGCAGCGCCGCGCTCGCCGAGCGCCCGGGGTGCGGGCAGCCGGTATAGAATGGCGCCACCATGTACAGGCAGTTCGCGCTCGAGGGCGAGGTCCACGCCTTGCTCGACTGTGTGCCGCTCTCGGTGCGGCGGAAGCTGGACCTCGCCGAGATCAAGATCTCCCTCGCAGGGTGGCAGGCGCTGTCGCGCGCGGAGCGGCTCGCCCTGTGTCACCTGCCGGCCGACACGGACGAGGACGTCGCCGTCTACGCCGAGGTGCTCCGCGGCTTCGCGGAGCGCGCCGGGGTCGCCCTCGCCCCCCTCGCCGGCGCGCCGGTGCGCCGCGCGGCCTGGGATCCGGACAGCGTCAGCGCGCGGCTGCGCGACCGGCTCGGCCCGGACGGCGCGCTCGACGAGGGCGCGCTCGAGCGCCTGGCGGAGCTGACCGAGGAGGAGCGCTACGCCATCGTCAAGCTCGCCGATCCGAAGCGCGGGCCCGAGAAGCTGCGCGCGCTGCTCGGCGAGCTCGGGCTGTCCCGGGACGCCGGCGCAGCGCGCTCGCCGTGAGCCAGGCCGCGGCGAGGATCCCGGGCGCGACGAGGGCGCGGGTGAGGGCGCCGTCCGCGCGGCTCGCGCGGGGCGAGCTCGTGGTCCCCTCGCGCTGACGTCCGCGGCGGCGGAGCGTCAGCGCGCCGCGCTCACCACTTCACCATGACCTTCGACGGGTTGACCTCCGCGGTGACGCGCGGAACGTCGACGAGCACGTCGAGGAAGTCGCTGCCCGGCTGGCTCAGATCGAGGCTCGCCGCCTTGGGCTCCACGCGCGCCACGATCGCGTCGGCGTTGACGGCGCCCACGTCCTCCGGCGTCCCCGTGATCCTCACCTGCACCACGGCCGGCGCGACCGTCGCGCGCGGGATGCCGATCACCTCGACCTTGCGCTCGAACGTGCGCGTGGCGAGCTCGCGCCCGATCTCGAGCGTCGCCATGACGCTCTCGGCGCTGTACGTCACGAGCTTCGGCGGCCGATCGAGCGCCAGCTGCCGCTGGTAGGTGCCCTCCGTGAGCCCGCTGACGTCGAACGGCGCCGTGCGCGCGAGCTGCATCACGTCGACGACCGAGCGCGGGCCGCGGGCGCTGACCATCGGCGGCTCGACCGAGATCATCGCCTTCACGAGGAACCCCTGCGCGACGTCCCCGGTGCGGGGGACGTGCACCGGGATGGCCCGGACGACGACGTCGTCCCAGCCGAGCTCGATCGTCGACGGGTAGATCTGCTCGACCATCAGCCCGGCCGGCACGTGGAACATCGAGGCGTCGAGATCGATGTGCGTCACCGTGCCGTTACGGAGATCGAGCCGCAGCGTCCCGAGGCTCTCGGCGCGCAGGTCGTCGAGCTGCGTCCGGGAGCCGCGCACCGTGACCGCCACCTCGTTCGGGATCTGGGTCATGAGCTGCCGGTTGCTCGACTCGGGCGGGAGGATCGAGACGACGCTGAGCATCAGCGTGCGCTGCGCGTTCTCCGCGCCGTGGATGAAGGCGTAGAGGCACAGCGCGAAGGTGATCGAGAGCAGCTTGAGGCCGAGGTTGTCGAGCAGCGCCGAGCGGAGCGCCTCGCGGATGCCGGCAAGCGTCATGGCTCATCTCGCGGGGGCATCCCCTCCGCGCTCCCCTTGGATGCGGCGGTCGCCGCGACCTGCCCGGTCGGGACGAAGGTGCGCTGCGACGGGACGGGGGAGTCGGTCGCGGCCGCCGCGGGGACGTCGACCACCGCCGCCCGGCCGCGCTCGGACGGGCGATCCGCGTCCTGCGGCGCGGCCGTCCCCCCGGCGCCGGCCCCGGGCGCGGCGCGCAGGTCGGCGCTGGATCCCGTCGCGGTGCGCGCCTCGGCGCCCGAGCGCATCGGCGTGGACGTCGACATCCGCGCCATCGGCCGCGCGTCGGGGTCCACGGCCGCCTTGATCATCGAGGACGTCTTCGAGACCGGCGCTGCAGGCTTGGCCTCGATCGGCGCGGGCTTCGCGGCGGGGGGCTTGCCGGGCTCGTGGGCCTGCCCGGCGCCTTGCGTCGCGCCCGCGGCGGGGCCGCGCGCCGCCGGCGTGGGGAGGCTCGCGCGGCCGACCTGGGCGACCTTCTTGGCGAAGCGCCGCCTGCGCGACGAGCGGCCGAAGAGCCCGAGCAGCGCGTGCCGCAGCGACTGGCCGTCGAGGTTCGAGACGATGTTGCCGCTGAAGCAGAAGCTGATCGTGCCGCGCTCCTCGCTGACGACGACGACGACGGCGTCCGTCTCCTCGGTGATCCCGAGCGCGGCGCGGTGGCGGGAGCCGAGGCTGGCGTCGAGGATCTTGGTCTCCGGCATCGGGAAGAAGACGCCGGCGCGCGCGATCTTGAGATCGCGGATCAGCACCGCGCCGTCGTGCAGCTTGTTCACCGACTCGGGGACGAACAGCGAGACGAGCAGCTCTCGGGTGACGACCGAGTCGATGTGGATCCCCTCGCTCTTGACGAACTCCAGCACGTTGGCGTCCTGCTCGAAGGCGATGATCGCGCCCATGCGGTGGCGGGCGAGCTCGGTCGCGGCGGCGACCACCTCGTCGATGACGCGCGACTGCTGCTCGCGTCCGCTCGTGAACCAGTTGCTGCCGCCCACGCGGATGAGGGCGCGGCGGATGTCGTTCTGGAAGACGACGACCACGATGAGGATGATCGAGGAGAGGAGCCAGGAGAGGAGGTTGAGGAGCGTGGTCAGGCCGAAGATCTTCGCCCCGAGATAGATGAGGAAGACGATGCCGAGCCCGAGGCCCATCTGCATCGCGCGGGTGCCGCGCAGCACGAGGAGCGCGCGATAGACGACGTAGGCGACGATGAAGATGTCGAAGAAGTCCCGGATGACCTGCGTCGCCGGCCTCACCGAGAAGAGGCGGAGGAACCCTTCAACCATCGCCGCGCGCCCCCTGGGCGACGGGGCCGTCCGGGCGCCGACGGTCGCCGGCGCCCGCGCGCTCGATCGCGCGCATCACGTCGAGGGCCTGCCGCACGGGGCGGACGTCGTGGACACGGACGGCCGCGGCGCCGCGCGCGGCGCACGCGATCGCGGCGGCGACGGTGCCGCCGAGGCGGTCCGGGGGCGGCGCGAGCGGCGCTTCCCCGCCGCCGCCTCGCCCCGCGGCCTCCGAGGCCGCGGCGCGCGCCAGGAACGACTTGCGGCTCGGCCCGACGAGCACGGGAAAGCCGAGGGCGCAGAGCTCGTGCAGCCTGGCGCACAGCTCGAGCGATTGCCGCGCGTTCTTCGCGAAGCCGAGGCCCGGATCGAGGACGAGCTCGCCCTCCGGCAAGCCTGCCTCGAGCGCCCGCGCGGCGGCGCTCGACCACTCGCGGGACACGTCGGCCACGACGTCGCCGTAGGCGTCGTCGGGGTACGCGGAGAAGCCGGCCATCGCCGACATCGGGCCGCGGCTGTGCATGAGCACGAGCGACGCCCCGCGCCGAGCGCAGAGCGCGCCGAGCTCCGCCGCGCTGTCGAGCGAGATCGAGTTGACCACGGCCGCGCCATCGTCGAGCGCGCGCGCCGCGACGGCGGGAGAGGTCGTGTCGATGGAGACCACCGCTCCCCTCTTCACCGCGTCGCGCACGCTCCCGCCGATGCGCGCGATCTGCTCGTCATCCGGCACGGGCCGCGCGCCCGGCCGCGTCGACTCCGCGCCGATGTCGATCATGTCTGCCCCCTCGGAGAGCATCGCATCGATCTGCGCGAGAGCCGTACCTTCATCCGCAAAGCGACCGCCGTCGGAGAACGAGTCCGGCGTGCGGTTCAGGACCCCCATGATCACCACGCTCCTGCGGCGTTCGAGCAGCATGCGCAGCGGGGACATTTCCTGTGGGTAGCAACTTTTGCGCCGAACGGCAATTGTCTGCTCGAATCGATGTTTTCCAGGAGCAATTGGAACATCGCGAGGGGGGGTCCGGCGCGTCGCGCTCTGCCAACCGCCGGCTGGGCCGACGGGCGCCGGCGTTGGACGGCGCACCGGCGTCCACATTCGCTTCGGGCGCCGGCTTCCCGGCGGCCGCCCCACGCTCGGACGGGGACTCAGCGCGAACCATGGGGAAGAAACGGCACGGAGGGAACGGAGGGAACGCAGAGAACGGAGGCAATCAGGCAAGGGGAAGCAAGGGGAAGCAAGGGGAAGCACGGCCGAATCAGCGGCGCGCGGCACCGGGGGCCCCCCCCACGCTCCGCGCGCCGCTGACTCGGCCTTGCTTCTTTGCTAGGGTCCCGCCTACACATTGACATCGGCGGCCCCTCGCGGTCGTCCGGTGGAGGCGGGGACACGCGCGAGCGTGCCCTGTCAACCATTTCTCAGGCTGCACCAGCGGACGAGACCGAGCGGTTCCATGCTGCGCACGCGTATCCGGGCAGGTCCCCTCGCCGGCTTCGTCTTGAGCGCCCTCTTCGCGGCGTGCTTCGCCGTGCTCGGCGTGGGCGAGCTCTTCATCCCTGCGCTCAGCCCCGAGATGGGCATGCCTGCGCCCGTGACGCTGCGCGTCCCGTACGGTCCGCGGATCGTGCGCGACACGCACGACGGGAGCTTCACGCTCTCGTACGAGCACAGGCGCGTGATCGTGCCGCGCGGCACGGTCCTCTCGGAGCACAACGAGGATCATGACGCCGCGATGGCGTACGAGACGGTGCGGCGGATGCGGCGGCCCGGGCTCGGCGCGCGCCTCGCGAGCATGTACGCCATCTACCTGATCGTCTGCCTGATGCTGACGGTCTACCTGCGTCGCTTCGGGCAGAACCGGGTGCGGCTGCTCCGCACGCAGGTGGGCATGTTCGTCCTGATGACGGGCTCGCTCATCGTCGCGAAGCTCCTCCTGCTCTTCACGGCGCTGCCCGAGTTCTGGATGCCGGTCGCGGCGCTCCCGCTCTGGGTGGCGATCGCGTTCGATCGGCGGACAGCGTTCCTCGTCGAGGTCGGGGTGGCGTTCATCGCGTCGTCGCTGCTCCGGTTCGACGTCGTGCTCCTGTCGGTGCTGCTCGTGCGCGGCATCGCCGCGACGATGTTCTTCTTCAAGCGCAAGGGCTCGCGGCAGCTGCTCGTCGCGGGCAGCCTGGCGGGCATCGCCGGCGCGATCGGGTTCATCGCGCTGACCGTGCTGTTCGAGGGGAGCTTCGATCTCGGCGCCGATCTGAAGCGCTGGCTCGGCTCCAACGTGCTCGCCTGCGTCGGCGGGGGGCTGCTCGTCGGCGTGCTCGGTCGGAGCCTGAGGGAGCCGGCCGAGCGGGCGATGGGGCACGTGCCCCGCGACAAGCTGCTCGACCTCACCGACCTGGAGCAGCCGCTGCTCAAGAAGATGGCGGCGGAGGCGCCGGGCAGCTGGGAGCACGCGCGCGCGATGGCGAACCTCGCCGAGGCCTCGGCCGCTGCGATCGGCGCCGACGCGCTGCTGACGCGCGTGGGCGCCTACTACCACGACCTCGGCAAGACGGTGCAGCCCAAGTACTTCATCGAGAACCTCCCGCCCGGCGAGCGATCGCCGCACGAGGAGCTCGATCCGGAGGTGAGCGCCGACGCGATCATGGCGCACGTCGTGATGGGCACGAAGATCCTGCGCGAGGGCAACATCCCCGAGCCGGTGGTCGAGTTCGCGTACACCCACCACGGCACGCAGGTCGTCGAGTATTTCTGGCACAAGTGCGTCGAGCAAGGGAACCCGAAGGACCTGACGCAGGAGCACTTCCGCTATCCCGGCATGAAGCCGCAGACGAAGGAGACGGCCATCCTGATGCTCGTCGACTCCATCGAGGCGGCGTCGCGGACCATCTGGCCGCCCGAACACAAGAAGTTCGAGGAGATGATCCAGCGGGTGATGTTCTCGAAGCTCGCGTCTGGCCAGCTCGATCAATCCGGGCTGACGATCGAGGACCTGCGCATCATGACGAGCCGCATGGCGTCGACGCTGGTCAACATGTACCACGGGCGCATCAAGTACCCGTGGCAGCGCGAGAGCGAGCGCGCCGGGCACACGCCTGCGCCGCCGACGGTCACGCCGCACCCCACGCGCCCAGGCACGCCCACGCCCGTCCCCGCGTCCAGCGCGCCGGGTCGGGACGGGAGCGCCGCCCCGCCGCCCTCCGCGAGCGCCAGGGGTGCTGCCCTGCCCCCCGCGAGCACCCGGGGCGCCGCCCCGCCTCCCCCCGCGAGCACCCGGGGCGCCGCCCCGCCGCCCTCCGCGAGCGCGCGGGGCGCGGTCGCGCCCGTCGTCGTGGACGAGGCCGGAGGGCCCGTGAAGGACGAGAGCCCAGCGGAGTCCGTGCGGACGCCGAGGAAGACGCACTGAGCAGGCCGGGCGCGCCGCGCGCTCCCGCGGAGGCCGAGCGGCCTGCTCCAGGAAAGGACGGTCCGATGCCTCCCACGATCGAGCAGAGCTTCATGAAGGCCCTCTTCCACGGCATCATCGCCGAGGACATCATCTTCCCGTACCCCGAGATGCCCGCCGAGGACCGGGAGACGACGTCGATGATGCTCGACAGCGTGCGGCGGTTCTTCGCGTCGAGCGTCGACAGCAGCCGGATCGACCGCGAGCACACCATCGATCCGGGCCTCCTGGCCGAGATGAAGCGGCTCGGCCTGATGGGCCTGCAGATCCCGGCCGAGCACGGCGGCGTCAACCTCAGCAACATGGCGTATGCGCGCGTGATGCAGGAGATCGGCGGGCTCGACGCGTCGATCGCCGTCACCCTCGGCGCGCACCAGTCGATCGGCTTCAAGGCGATCCAGCTCTTCGGGACGGAGGAGCAGAAGCAGCGCTACCTCCCGAAGCTCGCGACCGGCGAGTGGATGGCGGCCTTCGCCCTGACGGAGCCGGGCGCCGGCTCCGACGCCGCGGCGATCAGGACGCGCGCCGAGATGTCGGCCGACGGCTCGTACTACACCCTGAACGGGTCGAAGATCTGGATCACGAACGGCGGCTTCGCCGACGTCTTCACGGTGTTCGCCCGGACCTCGGCGCTCGAGGAGGGCAAGAAGCCGAAGCTCACCGCCTTCATCGTGGAGCGGAGCATGGGCGTGAAGAACGGGCCGAACGAGCAGAAGCTCGGGATCCGCGGCTCCTCGACGACGGAGCTCTTCTTCGACGACGTGAAGGTCCCGCGCGAGAACGTGCTGGGCGAGGTCGGCAAGGGCTTCAAGGTCGCCGTCGAGGTGCTCAACAACGGGCGCCTCGGGCTCTCGGCGGGGTGCGTGGGCGCGTGCAACACGCTGATCCGGCTGGCGCTCGACCGGGTCCAGGAGCGGCGCGCGTTCGGCCGGAGCATCGGCGACTTCGGGCTCATCAAGGACAAGATCGCGACGATGCTCGCGCACACGTACGCGCTCGAGTCCATCACGTACCTGACGGCGAGCCTCGTCGACGCCAAGGTCCCCGACTTCTCGATCGAGAGCGCGATCTGCAAGGTCATGGGGAGCGAGACCCTGTGGTTCGTGGTCAACGAGACGCTCCAGATCGCGGCCGGCATCGGCTACATGGAGGAGTACCCCTACGAGCGGCACCTGCGCGACGCGCGGATCAACATGATCTTCGAGGGGACGAACGAGATCCTGCGCTGTTTCATGGCGCTCTCCGGGATGAGCGGCCCGGGCAAGGCGCTCGCGGACGTCGCGAAGGCGATGCGAGAGCCCATCAAGGGCTTCGGGCTGCTCAGCGATTTCGCGCTCCGCAAGGCGCGCTCGGTGCTCGGGCGCGAGCGGATGTCGAAGGCGCACCCGCTGCTCAGCCGGGAGGCGGTGATCTTCGAGGAATGCACCGCCGAGCTCGCCACCCACAGCGAGGACATGCTCCGGAAGCACGGGAGGGAGATCGCGGAGATGCAGTATGCGCAGCGCCGCATCGCGGAGATGACCATCGATCTCTACTGCGTGGCCGCGTGCATCTCGCGCACGACCCGGGCCATCGAGCGGCGCGGGGAGGACGGCGCGCGGCGGGAGATCGATCTCACGACCGTGTTCACCGGCATGGCGCAGAAGCGGCTGCGGCAGCACGTCGCCGACTTCCAGAAGAACGACGACGAGCTGCGCAAGGCCATCGCGGTGCGAGCTTATGCGGATCGCGCCTACCCCTTCGACATCCTGTAATCGCAGTCTGCCGCACCTCGACGGACATCGATTCACCTCAAGTCACATCAAGTCACATAGAGTCACACACGCGCCACGCGCGCTTCGGCGCAGTACGCTCATTCATTGTGAGCTGCGCTCTGTTTCGGGACGTTTTCGGCTCACCGCCCGGACGGATTGCTCTATAGTTTGATCAGGCGTAGTATCGGGGGTGGACCCTTCGACAGGAATCAGGTGATCACTTGTCCCAGGCTAGAGCATTGGGTGGCAGGTGCGGAGCCATGAAGGAGACTGCTGAAGGTCGTGCCGTGATGGACAAGTACCGTCTCGAGCGCAGGCTCGGAGGCGGTGGGATGGGTGATCTGTGGCTGGGCTTCGATATCAAGCTCAGGCGGCGGGTCGTCATCAAGTTCATCCGGAGCTTCGCGGCGACGGAGCCCGAGCTCATCGCCCGCTTCGAGCGCGAGGCCCGCGCGTCCGCGCGCGTCCGGAGCCCCTACGTCATCGAGACCTACGATTACGGCGTCGATCGCGGCTGCGCGTTCATCGTCATGGAGTACCTCGAGGGAGAGGACCTGAATCGCCGCCTCGAGCGCGAGGAGCGGATCCCGCTCCCGCAGGCGACGGCCTTGTTCACGCAGCTCGGCAAGGCGCTCGACGCGATCCACGCCGCGGGGGTGATCCACAGGGATCTGAAGCCGGGGAACATCTTCATCACGTCTTCGGCGGGCGACGATCTGGTCAAGGTCGTCGATTTCGGCGTCGCGAAGTCGTCCTGCTCGCGCGATCGGATCACGAAGACGGGCATGGTCCTCGGGACGCCCAGGTACATGAGCCCCGAGCAGACCATGGCGCCCAGGCAGGTCGATTACAGGAGCGATCTCTGGTCGATGGCGGTGATCCTCTACCGCGCGATCACCGGCCAGTGTCCGTTCGCGGGCGCCAACATCAATGAGCTGGTCAGGCACATCTGCCAGACGTCGTTCCCGAGGGCGTCCGCGCTCGCGCCCGAGCTCCCGCCCGGGGTCGACGCGTTCTTCGCCCGAGCGTTCGAGTTCGAGCCGGAGGCGCGGTTCCAGTCGGGCAAGGAGATGATGGAAGCGTTCTCCGCGATCGTGCAGGTGCCGACCTCCATGCCGTCGTCGGAGTCGTCGCGGGCGATCCCCGTCCCGCCGCCCTCCGAGCGGAGCGCCATCGTGAAGCGGAGCGCGATAGGCGCGGTCGCGGCCCCGCTTCGCTGCGCGATGGATGATCAGACGACCATGGCCGCCATGCTGGCGGCGCCGGCGAACGATCTCGGCAGCCCCACGGCGACGGACGCGGCCGTCGAGCCCGCCTCCGCCTCGTGCGACCGGCAGAGCGAGGTCGTGCTGGACAGCCGCGTCCTGCCGCCGCTCCGGGTCCCGTGGATGGTCGCCGTCGGCCTGCTCATCGCGGCCGCCTGCGTTGTTTTCCACAGCGTGGCTCAGGGCGCGCCGTGGTCGCACGAGGCCGCGGAGAGCCCGGCGCCCGGGGGACCGTGATCTCGCGGGGCGTCGCGACGCCGCCCTGGCGCTCGCATCGCCGGCCATCGCCAGGGCGCGGCGGCGCCGCTACCGCGCGCTGGTCGTGGGCGCCTCGGTGATACCGGACGTCCACTTGAGCTTCGGAGCGCCCTCGTCGATCCAGCGGTCGCGCACCCGGCGCGCGAGCTCGGGGTGCTGGGTCGACTTCACGGCCATCGCGGCCATGAGGCAGGTCCCCGGCCACGACTCGTAGACGGCGATCGCTCCGACATACTCGTCGCTCGCGAGCACCGACTCGACGCTGCCCTGGAGGACCTTGAACACGAGCGGCCGCACCTCGCCGTCGATCTCCTGCGTCGTGCGGATGATCTGCGCCTCCCCGAGCCGCACGCCGTAGCCATCGGCGAGCGGCGCGTGCTTCGCCCAGAACTCGTCGAGGCAGCTGTCGGGATCGCTCGGCCCGGAGGTGCTCGTGTAGAGGACCGTCAGGGCGGCGTAGTGCTCGTCGCCGTACCGGAAGGTCGCGCGCGTCGGGTGGCTCCAGATCCGCAACCCGCGCCAGCTTCGCCAGTCGACCAGGGGCACGTCGAGCGTCTTGAAGGGGTCCTGGCGTCGGCCCCACGGCTCGTTGAGCAGCCGCTCTAGCGCGGCCCGCTCCGGGTCTGCCGCATCGCCCCCCGGGTTCTCGCGCGTCACCGAGTCCGGCGTCGGCGGCAACCCCGGCGCCCTCGGCGGGGGGCTGTTGCTGCAAGCGGTGACCGCAAGGGAGACGAGCAGAGGGGCCGCGGCGGACGCGATCCCCCCACGCAGGAACGAACGCGCAAGCGAGCTGGAGCGGGGCATGGGCAACACGAGCCTCGGCTGGCAGCCCCGCGAGCGGTTTCCGCGGCGCCGCTACAGTCGGACCTCGCGCATCGCGATTTTATTCTTGTCGAAGACGCCCAGACCGAGCTCGCCGGCGATGCGGATGTACGAAGGCTCACGGCTCGCCTCTTTCAGCGTGGGCAGTCCGTTCTCCTTGCGCCACGCCTCGACCACGCCCCAGCCGATCACGTCCATCGCGACCGGATCGGTCGTGGCGTAGACCGACTCGTGGAGGACGCGCCGCTTCGGGTTCTTGTCGAGCGGACCCTGGTCGTAGATGAGCTTGAAGCCGTCCGTGATGTGCAGGCGGACACGGCTCTTCACGACGTCCTGCCCGTAGAGCTCCGCGATCTGCGGGCTCGCGGTGTGCTCGTGGAAGGAGTGCGGGTTGATGGTCGCGCCGTGGGTGATGTTCTTGAGGCAGCCGGTATAGCCGCAGATCGAGTGGTCCTTGATCAGCGAGACGTTGATCACCGCCGTCGCCTGGGTGAACGGGCGCACGAACTTGGTGGGGATGCCGCAGACCGAGATGCTCGGCATCACCGCGTCCTTGTTCTCGTGAACCGCGGCGCGGATCCCGACCGGGAACTCGGCCGCCGGCTTGGCGCTGCGGTCGGCGCAGCGGGTGCCGGCGAGGAAGGACGGGTACTGCTCGAAGATCTCCACGTTCTCCGCGGGGACGCCCGCCGCGATCACCCCGCGCACGATCTCGAGCACGAGCTCCTTGTTGGTGGCCATGGTCGCCCCCTTCTGGCCGGCGATCCCGTTGGTCTTGATCGCCACGCGGTCGTCCTTGTGGACGAACCGCGCGAAGGCGGCCCCGAGATCGGCCTTCCCGGTGAGCTCGGCCATCGCCCGGTCGAGCATCACCTTCGCCGCGGACGCGTCGGGCCAGAGGCCGTTCGGCTGCATCGTGTTCGCCTTCGTGACCTTCACGATCTTCCCCGGAATGGAGAGCGGCGTGAAGCCGGGGGGCGGCGCGGCCGCGAGGCTCAGGGGCGCCTCGGCGAACGCCGCGCGCGGGCCGAGGAGCGCGGCGCCCGCGGCGCCGGCGACGAGCCCGCCGAGGAAGCCTCGGCGCGAGCGCCCCGCGGGGCCGGGATCAACGAAGCGACGGGGATCGTGGGGCATAAGACCTCGTGGTGAGAGCGCCTCGCGGCGGTGGTGGATGCCGCCGGTCGCGGGGCGCCCGGGGCGCTGATGGTAGCCGAGCTTCTCGCTCGAGACACGGCGCTCGGCCGCCCGGCGGCGAGGTCGACCGCGCCGCGCCGCGCGACTCCGCCATGGCGGCGCCAGGGCCCGGAGCGCCTCCCACCCGGGATTTGCTCGGGTTTCCAGGCAAGCGCGCGCCGGCACGCCGCTCGCTTGGCGGTGGCGGCGACGCCGAGGAGACGAACGCCGCGCGCGGGTGCGCGGAGGGCGACGTCCCTGGCACGAGACGGGAAGACCGGAAGGAGACGCGGCACGATGCAAGCGACATCGAAGGGGACAGGCTCGCCCGCCGGGCCGGCGGATGCAGCGCAGGACAACGAGGTGATTCGCCCGTGGCGAGCGCGGGCGCTGGCAGCGCTGAGGGACTCGGCCTGGACCGCGCTGGGCGGCAAGGTCGCGGCCTACGTTGCGGGGTTCTTCGCGCTGGCGCTCGTGGGCTCCGGGCACGCGCTGAGCCTGCTCCCGGCCCGCCCGGCAGACGCGGCCCGCCCGCCGGACCCGACCGCGGAGCTGGCGATGGTCGCCGTCGATCCAGCGCCGCTCGGCTCCGCCGGAAGCCCGCCGCCCCAGGCCAGCTCCGAGCCCGGCGCCGACGCGGGGGCTGCAGCGGTGGAGCCGCCACCGCCCAGCGATGGCGGGGCCGGCGCTCCCGCGGGCGCCGGCGTGACCGCAGACGGAAAGGTCGTGCTGAACCTCGCGACCGAGGCGGACCTCCGGCGCCTTCCCGGCATCGGCCCGGCGAAGGCGGCCGCGATCCTGGCGCTGCGAGCCAAGCTCAAGCGCTTCCGGAAGGTCGATGACCTGCTCCGGGTCAAGGGGCTGGGCCGGCGGTCGCTGAAGCGGCTGAGGCCGCTCGTGCTCGTCGATCCGGCTTGACGCTGGACGCGAGCCGCAGCGCCGGCTCGCCTCCTCGGTCGAGCCGTCCAGACAGGGAGTCTGCCAGGACCGGTAAACCCGCGGAGCGTGAGATGTCGAGTCAAGGCGCGCTCGTTCTCTTCGGTCTTTCCGCAACGAGATCGCGCGCGCGACTCAGCATCGCGGACGTGGCGCGCGGCGACTCCCTGGGACCAGCGCGGTCTGGCGAGCTCTCGCGCGGATGCCCCCTTGCCCCCCCGGGGCGCTCGGGCACACTGCGCCGCGATGCACGTCCACTTCGTCGCCGTCGCGGGCACCGGCATGGGTGCGCTGGCGGGGCTCTTCAAGGCCGCGGGGCACGACGTCTCGGGCTCCGACGTCTCGTTCTACCCGCCCATGGGGCCGGCCCTCGAGCGGTGGGGCATCCGCCTCTTGACCGGGTTCGATCCCGCGCACCTCGACCCCCGGCCCGATCTCGTCGTGATCGGGAACGTCTGCCGCCCGACGAACCCCGAGGCCCGCGCCGCGATCGACGGAGGCATGCGGGTGACCACGATGGCGCACGCGCTCGCGGATCACCTGCTCGCGGGCCGCTCCCCGCTCGTCGTGGCCGGCACGCACGGCAAGACGACGACGAGCTCGATGTGCGCGTGGATCCTTCACGAGGCGGGCAGGGACCCTGGCTTCCTCATCGGCGGCCTGCCGAAGAACTTCGAGGCGAGCTTCCGCCTGCCCCGGAGCGCCTCCTCGGCGAGCGACCGCCGCGGCCTGCCGCTCCTCGGCGAGGCGGGCGCTGGGCGCCGCAGGACGCCGTTCGTCGTCGAAGGCGACGAGTACGACACCGCCTTCTTCGAGAAGACGCCGAAGTTCTGGCACTACCAGCCCGAGGTGGGCGTCGTCACGTCGATGGAGCACGATCACATCGACATCTACCCCGACGCCGCGTCCTACGAGGCGGCGTTCCGCGGGTTCGTCGAGCGGATCCCGGAGACCGGGCTCGTCGTGGCGGCCGCGCACGATCCGCGGGTCGTCGAGCTGGTGTCGCGATCGGCGCGCGCAGAGGTCGCGTGGTTCGCGCTCGAGGGCGACGACACGCACGGGCGGCCGCCGCACTGGCTCGCCGCGCCCGCGGAGGCAGGCGAGAGCGGCCAGTCGTTCGATCTGTACGCCGGCGGCGTCCTGGCAGGGCGCTTCGCCCTGCAGATGCCGGGGCACCACAACGTGCGCAACGCCATCGCCGCGATCGCGGCCTCGGCGCAGGGCTTCGGCGTGCCGCTCTCGACCGCGACCACGGCGCTCGCCGGCTTCGCGGGCGTCCGGCGCCGGCAGGACCTCCTCTTCGAGGCGCGCGGGGTCCGCGTCTACGACGACTTCGCGCACCACCCGACCGCGGTGGACGAGACGCTGCGCGCGCTCCGGTCCAGGCACCCGGGAGGCGCGCTGTGGGCGGTGTTCGAGCCGCGCAGCGCGACCGCGTGCCGCGCCCTCCACCAGGAGCCCTACGCGCGCGCGTTCGACGCGGCCGACCGCGTCGTGCTGGCGCCGCTCGGGCGCCCCGACATCGCCGCCGGCGAGCGGCTCGATCTCGACAGGCTGGTGCGCGACATCGAGCGCGGGGGCAAGCGCGCGGAGGCGTCGGCCTCGGTGGACGCGATCGTCGCCGCGATCGCGCGCGACGCGCGGGAGGGCGACACGATCGCGCTCCTGTCCAACGGGGCGTTCGGCGGCATCTACGAGAAGCTCCGCGGCGCGCTGTCGGCGGGGGCGCGATGAGCGGGCGCGGATCAGCCGAGCTGCTCGAGCTCTCCGGGATCGCGCTGCGCGTCGCCGAGGAGGCGGCGGCGCTCGTCCAGGCCGGGTTCCGGGCAGGGCCGCGCGGCCTGCGCGTGGAGGAGAAGGGGCCGCACGATCTCGTGACCGAGTTCGACCGGGCGAGCGAGGACCTGCTCGTGGCGCGGCTCGACGCGCTCACGCCCGGCGTCGCCGTCGTCGGCGAGGAGCAGAGCGCCGCGCGCCGCGCGGAGCCGCGCGGCGGGCTCGTCTGGTACGTCGATCCGCTCGACGGCACGACGAACTTCGTCCACGGCCATCCGTTCTGGTGCGTGTCCGTCGGCCTGATGGAGGACGACGTGCCCGTCGCCGGCGCCGTCGTCGCGCCCGCGCTCGGGCTCCGCTGGACGGGCTTCCGGCCGCGCGGCGCCGCTCGCGCGGCGGCGAGCACGGCGGCGATCGACGGAGAGGCGCGCCGCAACGGCGAGCGATGCGCGGTCAGCGCCACGGCGTCGCTGCAGCGCGCGATGGTGGCGACCGGCTTCCCGCCGATCCGCGACCGGGCGCCGGACAACAACTTCGACGCCTTCATGACCGTCAAGCGCAACGCGCAGGCCGTGCGTCGTTGCGGCAGCGCGGCCATCGATCTCTGCATGGTCGCGGACGGAACCTACGATGCGTACTGGGAGCGCCGGCTGCATGTATGGGACGTCGCCGCCGGAAGCGCGATCGTGCGCGGCGCGGGCGGCGTCGTCACCGCGCTCGACGGCGGTCCGCCGAACTACCACACAGGCAACATCGTGGCGTCGAACGGCCTCGTCCATGCCCCCATCGTCGCGCTGTTCTCTCACCCGGGCTCGCCGACCAGCTAGGCGCCGGCCCGCTCGGGGCTCCCCGTACGCCATCAGGCTCTCGTGCAGGACGCGCGCAGGACTCACGGGTGAATCGGGCGAGATCCTTGCGCGATTCATGCACGACCCGTGCGAGCGACGTGAACCGCGAACGGCGAGCGAACGGCGACCAGCAACCAGCGACCGGCGAACGCGACCATCAAAACATGAGCAAAACATGAGCAAAACAGGAGAACGTGCGGAAGAGCGGTTGACGGAGCCGCCCAGTGAACTATCCTATGGTTGTTCCCTCTGCCGACTTCGTGAGGCGCTGGACGATTGAATCCCGAGTAAGCAAGAACCAGGGAGCCAGCAACGATACCGTGGTGAGCTAGGCCCGGAATCATTCACCGGGAAGCCTGAAGCGGTACTTAGGCTCCCACCTAGCAGCTATGCTAGGGGTTCAAGTCCTTCGGCCCACGTCCTCGGCGGTACGGAACATCTCTCCCCTGCGGGCCGTCCAAGCGGCCCGCAGTTTTTTTTTGATGCCCTCGACATGCGCCCGGCGACCGGCGCACCGCGGCATCACCTGACGGCGGGGGGTCCCCCCGCCCGGGCGCGGCGCCACGGCGCTCGCGGCACCGGACAAGGCCAAGCACACCGGACAAGGAACGGGGAGCCCGGAGGGCGGCGCGGGCGGGGCACGCGGCGCACGGCCCGGCTTTTGTTTCCGTTCTCATCCCCCTTCCGGTAGCTTCGGGCCCGCGATGGATACGAGATCCCCTCGATCGGCAGGTGCGCAGCACGGCGAGCAGGGCCCGCTCGTCGGCGCAGCGCGGTTTGGGTCGTCAGGCCACCTCGCGCGCTGCCTCCCCGGCAGCTCGCGCTTCGTCCGGCGCCTGGCCTTGACGCTCGCGATCCTCACCGTGCCCGGGGCCGCCCTGGCGGCGGTGACGATCAAGGGCCGGGCGACGGGCATGCCCAAGCTCCTGAACCCGGCCTGGAACGAGGCCAAGGACCCGAAGGCGAACCGGTACACCTTCCGCGAGCCGTCCCCGACCGTCCGCGCCGATGTCCGCGCGCTCTTCGGCTACGCGCCGAAGGAGCTGTGCATCGCCGCGCTCGGCGAGAAGGGCGCGCCGCTCAAGACACCGCGATCGGTCGTCATCGCGGGCGGCCGCACCTCGCCCGTGACGCTCGTCGTCGCCGAGGGCCAGCAGATCCAGTTCGAGAACCAGGACCCGTTCCCGCACAAGATCTACGACGTCGGCAACAAGGGGCTCCAGCCGGTCGAGATCGCCGCGGCCAAGACCCGCGCCTGGACACCGCCAGGCCCCGGCAAATACGAGCTCCGCGACCAGCTCGCCCCGAGCGTCCGGTCGTGGATCGTCGTCGAGCCGAGGGCGGTGGCCGTCGCCTACCCGGATCGTCAGGGCAACTTCGCCATGGAGATCGAGGCCGGCACGTACACGCTGCAGGGCTACTTCAACGGCGAGCCGGTCGGGAAGGCCATCGAGGCGATCGTGAAGCCCGGGCCGGACGAGCAGTTCATCAGGGAGCCGGTCGTCGTGGGTGCGGCCGGCGGACCGAGCGCGGAGGCTGGAAAGTAGGCCATGCTGCTGTCGCGTTTCTGGTACGGGGTGCTCGCGCTCGCGCTCGGCGCCGCGGTCTTCGTTCTCTTCGTCGCCGCGCAGCTCTACAACCGCTCGAGCCACCGCGCGATGAGCGAGGCGCTCAGCGCCGACTCCAGCGCGGTCGAGTGGTTCCTCAACGACGACGCCCGGAAGCGCTCGAGCGCGCTCATCCGGGTCGCGCTGAACCCGGCCCTGCGGACCGCGCTCGCCAAGTCGTCGACCGAGGCCAAGCCCGGCGCCGAGCTGCGCGAGAAGGCCCGCACCGCGCTGCGCGCCGCGACCGCGGAGGTGCCCCCGGAGCTCAAGTTCGATCACGTGTGGGCCGTCGACGCGACGGGGCGGGTGATGGCGTCGGTGGACTTCGAGCACCGCGAGGACTGGGAGCTCGGCGGCTACCCGCTGGTCGCCGACGCACTCCACGGCTGGATCCGCGATGACGCGTGGGTCTGGAAGGGCCGCATCCTCCGCGTCGTGGCGCGCCCCGTCGAGCAGGACGTGAACGGCGAGCCGGTCGGCGCCGTGATCGGCGCCAAGATCATCGACGACACCTTCGCCCGCGCCGTCACGAAGCGCACCGGCGCCGCCGTCGGCTTCTACGCCGAGGGGGCGCGCGTCGCCTCCGGCGCGCCCGAGGGGTTCGACAAGGCGAACCTCGACCAGATCACGCAGGATCTGAAGCTGCTCGACGACAACAAGGACTACGTCGAGAAGGGGCGCTCGGAGGTCCGCGTCATCGGCCAGCACCTCGGCGTGGTCTACGCGCGGCTGCCCGGCGAGGCGTGGGAGCTCGGCGCCGGCTACGCGGTCGGCCGCCTCGCGGCGTCGGTCGACTCGCCGCTCAACTTCCTCGACAAGGCGAACAACGACGACAAGAGCGAGGTGCCCACGGTGCTGCTCTTGGTCGGCGTCCTCGCCGTGGCCGCGATCGGGCTGGTGCTCTCGTTCTTGGAGCACACGCGGCCGCTCCATGTCTTCCGCGGCGAGGCGGCGCGCTTCGCCAAGGGCGAGGTCGACGTGCTGGCGCCGAGCCGCTTCCGCGGCGCCTACCGGAAGATCGCGGCCGACATCAACGACGGCGTCGAGAAGGTGGCCGCGAAGGGCGGCGCGCCCCGGAAGGCCGCCGACCTCGAGCAGGTGCTCGGCCCGATCCCGGCACAGCCGGCGATGAGCGCGTTCTCGGTGCCGCTCGGCCCCGGCGAGCCGCGCCCCGACTCGCGCCCCTCGTACCCGAAGCCCATGGTGAGCCCGCGCGGCCCGACGCGGCGGCCCGGCTCGCACCCGCTCAGCGGCCCGCCGCCGGCCCGCGACTCCGTGGAGCCGGTCGAGGCGATCGAGGAGGTCTCGGAGGCGGGGATGGCGATCTCCGCCGTCGAGCCCGCGGGCGCTCCCGGGCGCCCGCCGCCGCGGCGCCCGCCGCCGCCGCCGCCGCCGCCCAGGGCGCCGGGGGCGCCCGCCGTGCCGAACCCGCTCCCCGAGGCGGCGAGCGCGCCGGCAGCGCCGGCGCCGCAGCAGGACGGCGCGGGAGATCCGGACGAGCTCACCGAATGGAACGCCGTCTACGAGGAGTTCCTGTCGGTCAAGCAGCAGTGCGGGGAGCCCACGAACGCGCTCACCTTCGAGAAGTTCAAGGGGACCCTGCAGCGCAACAAGGACGCGCTCGTGGCGCGCCACAACTGCTCGCGTGTTCGCTTCACGGTCTACGTGAAGGACGGCAAGGCGGCGCTCAAGGCGTCTCCGGTGAAGTGAGGCCGCGCGGCGGGGATCGCCGCGCGGCGGGGACGGGGGGTCATGAAACGAGGATCTGCCGGCGCCGCGGGCGCCGTGTTCGCTGCGATGGTGGCCGCCGGCGCCGCGCGCGCGTCGTCGGGGCTCGACTCGCCCGACATCGGGGTGCTCCAGCTCGGCCGCGGCGGGGCGTGGGTCGCGCGGGCGGACGACCCGCTCGCCGCCTACTTCAACCCGGCGGGGCTCGCCGCGCAGCGGAGCGGCGCCCACGGCGGCGTCCACTTCATCGAGCTGGCCCAGTGCTTCACGAGGCTCGGCCCCGGCGGCCGCCCCGTCCCGCCGAGCGCCACGACGGCGATCCCGGCGCCCGGCAGCGACGGGGGCCCCGACCCCGAGGTGTGCGCCGAGGGCGGCCTGTTCCCGAACCCGCAGCTCGCGGCGACCCTGCGCCTGAGCGACGCGCTCGCCCTCGGCGTCGCGGTGCTCGGCCCGCACGGCGTCGGCGAGCGGGCATGGCCCGAGTCGCTCCGGTACACGCACCCGAGCTTCGGCGACATGACGCAGCCGTCGCCGCAGCGGTACCTGCTCACGTCGCTCGACGCCCTGATGTTGATGCCGACGCTCTCGGTCGGCTTCACCCCCGCGGAGGGGGTCTCGCTCGGCGCCGGCTTCATCTGGGGCACGGCGGCCATCGATTTCGTCAACTTCAGCGAGGCGCTCTCGGGCGAAGGGGGCGACGACTTCAAGGCGCACGGCGACCTGCGCACGCGCGCGAAGGCGACCGACCTCTTCATCCCTGGGTTCGTGCTCGGCGCGCGCTGGGCGGCGGCGGCTCACCTGGACCTGGGCGCATGGTTCAAGTGGCAGGACGCCGTGCGCGCGAAGACCGATCTCACCATCGAGTCTCGCTACTGGACGCCGGCAGGGGCGAAGGACGAGGCGCCGTGCAAGGGCGAGGCGCCGGCGTGCAACGTCACCGAGGAGCAGAACGCCGGCGATCTCACGATGCGGATCCCCATGGAGGCGAAGCTCGGCCTCCGGTACCACATGCCCCGCGCCGGCGCGCGGAGCGCCGCGAGCGCACGCCGCGCCTCCGCCGCTGAGCCCCGCGTCCGCGACCCGATGGCGGACGACCTCTTCGATGTGGAGCTCGACTTCACCTGGGCCAACAACAGCGCGGTCGACGCGATCGAGGTCCGGTTCCGCAAGGGCATCGCCGTGCGCGGCACGAGCGTGGGCACGGTGCCGCCCAACGCCGACGTCCCGCACCGCTGGCGAGACGTCCTGGGAGTCCGGCTCGGCGGCGATTTCGTCGTGCTCCCGAGCCTCCTCGCGCTGCGCGCCGGCGGCTTCTTCGAGAACAAGGGGCAGGACGACGCCGATCTGAACCTCGACTTCCACCTCGGCTACCGGATCGGCGTCGGGGCCGGCGTGACCGCGCGAGTCGGCCCGGTCGACATTTCAGCCGCGTTTCAGCATACGTCCTTCGGTGCGCTGGACAACGGCGGGAACGGGCGCCTCAAGGCCGTCTCCGGCGCTGCGCTGAGCGGCTACCGCAGCATCCAGAGCGTCAACGGCGGCCGCTTCGAGAGCAGCCTGGACGAGTTCGGTCTGAGCGGAACGATGCGCTTCTGAGCGAGCGGCTGCTCGGGCGTGCCTCCGACGTGCGTCCGACGTACCTCCGACGTACCTCCGACGTACCTCCGACGTACCTCCGACGTAGCGGAGCGCAGGAGGCGGAGCCGCGGCGCAGCGGAGGCGCGTCGACCGCCGGGGCGGTCGACGCGGAAGGCGGTCGCGCCTATAAGATGCCTCCACCATGAGTGAATCGAACGTCCGCAACCTGGTCATCATCGGCTCCGGCCCCGCCGGGCTCACCGCCGCCATCTACGCGGCGCGCGCCAACCTGAAGCCGCTCCTCATCGAGGGCTTCAGCGCCGGCGGCCTGATCCCGGGGGGCCAGCTCATGTTCACGACCGACGTCGAGAACTACCCCGGCTTCCCCGAGAAGATCACCGGCCAGGAGCTGATGCAGCGCTTTCGCGATCAGGCCGCTCATCAGGGCACCGAGATCGTGACGGCGGACGTGACCAAGGTCGAGCTGACGGGCCACCCCTTCAAGGTGTGGGTGGAGGACACGCTCTACCTGACGAAGGCGGTCGTGATCGCGACGGGCGCGCGCGCCAACTACATCGGCCTCGAGAGCGAGGACAAGCTCAAGAACAAGGGCGTCAGCGCCTGCGCGGTCTGCGACGGCGCGCTCTTCCGCGGCCAGGACGTCGTGGTCGTCGGCGGCGGCGACACGGCGATGGAGGAGGCCACCTACCTGTCCGGCCTCTGCAGCAGCGTCACGCTGGTGCACCGCCGCGACGAGTTCCGGGCGTCGAAGGCGATGGTCCAGCGCGTGGTCGAGAACCCGAAGATCAAGATCCTCTACAGCCACGTGGTGGAGGAGGTGCTCGACGTGAAGGCCGATATGGTGACGGGCGTCCGCGTGAAGAGCACGAAGACGGGCGACAGCCACCTCGTGCCGGCGGCGGCGATGTTCGTCGCGATCGGCCACACGCCGATGACCGATCTCTTCGTGGGGCAGCTCGACACGCACCCGAACGGCTACCTGAAGACGGTGCCGGGCTCGACGCGCACCAACATCCCGGGCGTCTTCGCCGCGGGCGACGTGCAGGACTGGAACTACCGCCAGGCCGTCACGGCCGCTGGCACGGGCTGCATGGCGGCCCTCGACGCGGAGCGCTGGCTCGCGCAGCAGGGCGGCCACTGAGGGGACGACCATGGTCGAAGCGCTGCGCGAAGAGCTCGCCGATCTGACCGCCTCGGTCCGGGCGTTCCTGGAATGGCACGCAACGACCGGCACGGACGGAATGCCGGGCCACCCTGCAGCGCTCCACGAGGCGCTGGGCGCGGCTCCTTCGGACGGCGCGACCCCGGCGCCTCGGCGGCCGGAGCGCGGCTTCTCCGGGCAGGATGCGCCCTCGCCGCCGGTGGCGCGAGGGGGCAGCGGCGCGGCGTTCTCGCCGCCGCCGCCGCGCGGTGGCGCCGCGGGCGCCCCTCTGCCGCATCCGGAGCAGCGCGGAGCCACCGCGAGCGCCTCCCTGCCGCATCCGGAGCAGCGCGGTGGCGCAGCTGGCGCCTCCCCGCGGCCGGAGCAGCGCGGCGGCTCCGAGCTGCAGGGGGCGTGGTCGCCGACGCAGGCGCAGCGAGGTCCCGAGCCGTCGCCCCG
Organism: Sorangium sp. KYC3313; assembly: GCF_052075895.1. Lineage (NCBI taxonomy): Bacteria > Pseudomonadati > Myxococcota > Polyangiales > Polyangiaceae > Sorangium > Sorangium sp. KYC3313. The sequence continues at coordinate 2,648,864 of NZ_CP197255.1, read as the reverse complement.
GCCTGCCGTGGGCGCCGCACCGGCGCATCGCGCGGAGACGGCTGCACGCGCGAGCGCAACGCTGCCGGACACGAAGGAGGAGCGCGCGGCGCGGCTCTCGCTCCTCGCGGAGGAGGTCCGCACCTGCCAGAAGTGTCCGCTCCACGAGGGCCGCACCCACACCGTGTTCTCGCGCGGCGACCCGAGCTCCGAGGTCGTGTTCATCGGCGAGGGGCCAGGGGCGGAAGAGGACCTGCAGGGGCAGCCGTTCGTCGGCGCGGCGGGGCAGCTGCTCGACAAGATGATCGCGGCGATGGGGTACCACCGCGACGAGGTCTACATCTGCAACATCGTGAAGTGCCGGCCGCCGAAGAACCGGAAGCCAGAGCCGGCCGAGATGGCGGCCTGCAGCCCGTACCTCACCGCTCAGCTCGCGCTGATCAAGCCGAAGGTGATCGTGGCGCTCGGCGCCACCGCGGTGCAGGGGCTGATCGGCACGAGCGAGGGGATCACGAAGCTCCGCGGCACGTGGAAGCTCTACAAGGGATCGATCCCGATCATGCCCACGTTCCACCCGGCCTACCTGCTGCGCCAGCCGGGCGCGAAGCGAGAGGTGTGGAGCGACCTGAAAGAGGTGATGCGCCACCTCGGCAAGAGCGCGCCCGACAGAGGCTGATGTGGCCGCGCGCGCGTCCGGGCGCGGACAGCCAGCGGCGCAGGTGCCCGCCGCCGTCCACGCGGGCGCCGAGCCGCACGCGCCCGGCGAATCGAGCCCGGCCGAGCAGCCCTCGCTGCTGTCGATCGTGCGCTCCGCGCTGTTCCTCCTCGGCGCCCTGCCCTGGTGCCTCCCCCTCGCGCGGAGCCACGCGCCGCTCGGAGAGCTCGGCGCAGCGCTCGATCGTGTCTTCGCGCCGATGTGCCACCGGATGCCCGAGCGATCCCTCGCGCTCGACGGCGTCGTCATGCCGCTCTGCAGTCGCTGCGCTGGCATCTTCGCCGGGCTCGCGGCGGGCGCCGCGATCGCGCGCCCTCGCCTGGCGATGACGGCGTGGCGCCCGATCCTCATCACCCTCGCCGCGCTGATGGCGGTCGACGTGGCGACCCAGGACCTCGGGCTGCGCCCCGTCTGGCACGCGAGCCGCCTCGCCACGGGCGTGGCCTTCGGTTATGCCGCGGCCGCGGCGTTCCTCGCGCAGATCGCTCGCCGCCCGCTCTAGGCGCTACTTACGGCCGCCCATGGCCCTGCACTCGTGGACGGGGCCCTTCGTGGCGTTGCGAACGCAATCGCTGTACGCGGCGAGTCCGTCCTTCCACTTGCCCGTGTCCTGGAGCGCCGAGCCCAGGTAGAGATAGGGCAGCGCGTCGCTCGGATCGGCCGCGATGGCCGCGCGGGATGCCTCGATCGCGTCCTTGTACCTGCCGCGGTTGAGGAAGCTCAGCGCCTCCTTCTTCAGCTTGCTCGCGTCCTCAGCGCCGGCCGCCGGCGCCGCGGCCTTCTCCGCCGCGGCCTTCTCCGCCTCGGCCTTCTCCGCCGCAGCCTTCTCCGCCTCGGCCTTCTCCGCCTCGGCCTTCTCCGCCGCAGCCTTCTCTGCCGCGGCCTTCTCCGCCGCGGCCTCCTCTGCCTCGGCCTTCTCCGCGCCGGCCGCCGCCTTCACCGGATCGGGAACGGCGCCGGCGCCTTTTGCAGAGGACTCCGTCAGCGCCGATTCGGCTTGCGCAGGCGTCTTCGCCCGTGCCGGAGAGGGAGCGCCCGCCGCGGCCAGGAGCTTCGTCTCGACGGGCGCTGGCCTCGGAGCCGGCGCGGCCATCGCGACCGGCGCAGGTGAGGACGGCTTGCTCGAGAACACCGCCTTGGCGACGACCGCCACGGAGATCACCCCGGCGAGCCCTGCGACGGCCGCGACGATCCGACGAAGGCGCGCCCGCCGGGCGAGGGTCTCGGGCGACAGCTGATGAACCACGACGAGGCGCTCGTCAGCGTGATCGTCGGAGCCGCTGGCCACCTCGGCGAGCGGCGGGAACGACTCTTCCTCCTCGCGCCGAAAGAACGCCGCCGTGGGCGACGAAGGGTCGATCAGATCGAGCGCATCCTCGTCGGACGCCAGCTCATCGGGCGGGGACGCAAGGGCACCCGGCTGGCTCAGGGCGCCGGCTTGTGGAGCCATGATCAACGGGTCGCGCTCCAGCCCCTTGTCTGGGCCCGCGTCGTCCGTGTCGCCTGGAACGGCGCGCAGCGCGGCGAGCGCCTCGGACGCCGGCGCAGCCGCAACCACCGGCGCAGCCGCAACCACCGGCGCAGCCGCAACCACCGGCGCAGCCGCGGCCACCTCCGCGACGATCGGTGCGGCGGGCGCATCGAGAGCCGGCGACACAGCGGGAACGTCATCCGCGGCGCGGGCCGCCGGCGCAGGAGCGGCGGAACACTCAGCTACCTCGGCGACGACGTCCGAGCCGCTCGCGACCGGCCTCGCGGAGTCCCTGGTCGCGACGGCCGGCCCCTCAGGCGCCGCCGACGCCCGCGGCTGGGAGGCCCGGGGACGGAGACTCCGGCCCCTGTTCGCGCGGGCGGATCCAAGAAGTCGCTTCGACATGTCCGAACCATCCTCCCGTGATTGTCACGCCCCCGATGGCGCAGGGGACCGGCGACTCGCCCTATTCATGATCCAGGCCGACCCCAACGGCGAGCGCTCGCCCGCGCATTTCTGTGCCTTCGCAGCACCATCGCCTGTGCCGGATCGTGCCGCGGTCACCCCAGCCAACCCTACCCGCGCTCGAACGAGCACACACGCCATCTCGCCCCACCGCGTTCGACAGCCCCTCCGCAAAAATGCGCATCGAGCGCACCCGCTGCCTCCTGCGGCCGGTGTGCCCCGAAGGCACGGCGATCCAGGTGATGGATCCCCCCGGCACTGCGCACGTCAGCTTCCACCGAGCTGCACTGGCCGCCCCGCGACCGGGGCAGCGCGGAGCAGGACGAGCGTGTCGAGCTTCTTCTTCGCGTCGGAAGCCATGACCGTGCCCGCCAGGTTGTGCGCCATCTCCCAGGGCACCTCGTCGTCCGCCGAGAAGAAGGCCACCGTCGCGCTGCACGCGGCGATGTCCTTCGTGAGCTGCTCGCCGGTGTTCGACAGATCCGGGCCGGCGAGCCCCTTGCGCTGCTTCTTGCCCATGCCGCCGCCGAACGGCCAGATCGCCGTCGCGAGGTCCTTCAGCACCATCGTGCTGACGGCGCAGGAGGGCGGCTTCGACACGCGCCCCTCGGGGACCACCGTGATCTCCTTCGGGAGGTCGTCCCGCCCGTCGGTCTTGATGACGACCTTCGGCGCGCCGGCCGCGCCGAGCTCGGTCACGACGGCGGCGACGGCGCTCGGCTTCGCCCTCTTGTCGGCCAGCAGCGTCACGGGCTTGCCCTCGATCGGCAGCTCACGGATCACCTTCGTCAGCTTCTCGGGCCCCTCCTTGTGCGCCAGATCCACGCGCTGGCCGCCGATGTACGGGCCCATGGAGTCGACGAGCAGCTCCGGCATGCCCTTCGGCTTCGGCGGCGCGACGGGCGCCTCGGCGCTCGAGGCCGCCGTGGCGGCCGCGCCAGGCTCGGCGGGCTTCGGCGCGCTCTCGCACGCCGCCGCGGCCAGGAGCAGGCCGGCGGCGAGCGCGAGGCGCGGCGAGGCGCTGAAAAGGAGGCAGGAAGCTCTCATGGCGCGGCAGTGTAACCAACCGGCCTGGCTCCGCGCACCCCCGCTGTGCGAGAGTCCGCGCGATGGCTTCCCCGCTCGTCGAACGGCTCGCGCAGCTCGGCTCGTCCGCCCGAACCGCCGTCGAGGACGAGCGGGGGCAGACCACCTTCGCGGCGCTCCTGGAGCGAGCCCTCCGCGTCCGCGGCGCGCTGCTCGCCGGCGGCGCGCGGCCCGGCGCGGGTGAGGCCGAGAGCCCGAGCTCCCTCGCGGGGGAGCGCATCCTGCTCCTCGTGTCGCCCGGCGCGGCGTGGGTCTCGGCCTTCCTCGGCGCCCTCCTCGCCGGGGGGATCGCGCTGCCGCTGTCGGCGCTCTATCCGCCGGCAGAGCTCGAGTGGCTCGCGAGCGACGCCGGCGTGCGGCGGATCATCACCGACGGCGAGCTCGCCGCCGTGGCCGCCCCGATCGCGCAGGGCCGCGCCGTGCTCCGCGTGGAGGACCTGGAGCGCGCCGCGCCCGGGCGAGACGCGGCGATCTCCGACATCGCCGCGGACGATCCGGCGCTCCTGCTCTACACGAGCGGCACGACCGGCAAGCCGAAGGGGGCGCTGCTCACGCACCGCAACCTGGCCGTGCAAACGGAGCTCCTGCGCGCGGCCTGGGGCTTCTCGGATCACGACCTCTTGCTGCACGCGCTGCCGCTGCACCACCTCCACGGCGTCGTCATCGCGCTCATGACGTCGCTGCTCGCGGGCAGCGCGACCCGGATGCTGCCGCGCTTCGACGCCCAGCGCGTCGCCGCCGAGATCGCGCGCCGCTCGGTGACGTCGTTCATGGCGGTGCCGACCATGTACCAGCGGCTGTTCGAGCACGTCGACCGGGGCGGCGCGCCCGGCTTCGCCGCGGGGGCGAAGGCCCTGCGGCTCGCGACGAGCGGCTCCGCGGCGCTGCCGGTGACGCTCGCCGAGCGCTGGCGCGACCTCACCGGCACGATCCCGCTCGAGCGCTTCGGGATGACCGAGATCGGCGTCGGTATGAGCAACCCGCTCGATCCAGGCGCGCGGCGGGCAGGCTGGGTCGGCTTCCCGCTGCCGACCGTCGAGGCCCGCATCACGGACGACGCGGGCAATGCGTGGACGCCGGGGGAACGACCGCCGGGCGATCCGCGAGCGCCGCGCGACGCCGCGGTCGCGCGGGGCGAGCTCTGGATCCGCGGGCCCAGCGTCTTCAAGGGGTACCTCGGGCGCGAGGACGCCACCGCCGCGGCCTTCCAGGACGGCTGGTTCCGCACCGGCGACGTCGCCGAGCGCTCCAGCGACGGGCGCTTCCGGCTCCTCGGGCGGACCTCGGTCGATATCCTCAAGAGCGGCGGATACAAGCTGTCCGCCCTCGAGATCGAAGAGGCGCTGCGGGAGCACGGCGCGATCGCCGAGGTCGCGGTGATCGGCGTCCCTGACGAGGCGTGGGGAGAGCGCGTCGTCGCGGTCGTCGTCGCCGCGCCCGGGCGAGAGGCGGAGTGCGCCACCGGACCGCTCCGCGCCTGGGCGAAGGAGCGCCTCGCGCCCTACAAGGTCCCACGCGAGTCGATCGTCGTGCGGGCGCTGCCGCGCAACGCGATGGGCAAGGTCGTCAAACCAGAGCTGGTGAAGACCATCGCAGCGGGCATTGCCGTGGAGGAGCGCGGCCCTCTCGCGCGGTAGACGCGCGAGACGCGCGGTCGTCGCTGAACGCGCGAGACGCGCGGTCGTCGCTGCTTGACCGACGCGCTCGGCTCCGGCCTACTCGACGCCGATGCAGCCTGCCAGCCCCATGGTCCAAGCCCAAGCCGCGCACGGCGGCCTCGCGGTTCAACCGTTCTCGCACCCCACGTACACGATCAAGCGGCCTTTCTGGTCGCTGCTCGGCCGCAAGTTCCACGTCTATGCGCCGGACGGCTCCCTCGTCTGCTTCGTCAAGCACCCGCTGCTCAAGCTGCGTGAGGAGTTCACCCTCTTCGCGGACGAGTCGGAGTCGCAGCCGCTGCTGACGATCCGCGCGCGGGAGGTCATCGCCCTCAACCGGTGCCTCGACGTCCTCGACGCGCGCACCGGCGAGCGCGTCGGCACCCTCCGCTCGCGCGGGCTCAAATCGATCGTCCGCGACACCTGGGACATCCTCGACCCCGCGGATCAGCCGGTCGGGCTGATGCAGGAGGACGGCGCCGCGCTGCTCCGCCGCATGTTCCCGCTCCTCATCGGGAAGTGGCACATCGAGCTCCACCAGCAGGAGGTCGCGAAGGTGAAGCAGGTGTTCCGGTGGTTCGTGAAGGAGTTCACGCTCGACCTGTCGATGAACCAGGGGCGAATCGACGCCCGGTTCGCCATCGCCTGCTCCCTGCTCGCCCTCATGGCCGAGACCGCGCGCGAGTCCCGCTAGGCCCCCACCCGAGACCCGCCGCGGCCTCGCGAGAGGCCCGCCGATGCCGCGGCCGGCGCTGCCTTCGGTCGCTCGCTCGCCGAAACTTGGCCCATTTCCGCGAGCTCTGCGAGGGTCCCGCGCGATGCGCCTCGATCCTGTCTCCCGCCTCGACTCCGCCTCCGAGGAGGGCCGACCGACGTCCCCCCCTGCGCCCCCGTGCGGCACGGCCCGCTTCGCCCCGAGCGAGCAGGGCGCCGACTCCGAGCGCGAGCTCAGGTCGCAGCGCTTCCTCTGGGCGAGCGCCCCGGCGGCGCCCGACGGGCAGCTCCGCGCGACGATCGAGGAGGCCGTCGAGCTCGCGCTGGCCCTGCGCGGCGCGCTGCCGCCGCGGGTCCAGGCGGGCGCGCCGATCGAGGTGGTGATCGCCGACCAGATCTTCCGGTCCAGGGCGCTCGGCGCCGCGGGCCTCGCCGTCGCCCTTCCGCGCCTCGCGGGCGGGCGCTCGGCCTCGCCGCGCGCGCTCCACCCGGACGACAGCGCGACGCTCCTCGCCTGGCTCGGCGCGGCGCGCGAGGCGCCCGTCGCCCTCGTCTTCGACGCGGACGACAGGTCCGCGCAGGTGCTCGCGCCGGTGCCCCTCGCGGACCTCGTCGAGAGGAGCACGCGCGACGGGTACGGCGCCGTCTCCTCCATGCCCCCGCGCGGGCAGGCGCGGAGCCTCGCGGCGCGCGGGGAGGAGCGCCCCGCCGGGCCGACGCAGCCGAGCGCCGGAGCGAGAGCCCCGATCGAGGCGCTCCCGGCGGGGCCAACAGCCGTGGACGAGGCGCTCCAGGCCCGATCGACAGCCCCGGACGAGGCGCTCGAGGCCAGGCCGACGGCCCCCGAAGCGCATGGAGCACCGGCGTCGCCCGCCTCCGCCGAAGGGCGGACGGATGGGCGGCTGCGCGGCGTGCTGCCCCCCCGCTCCTCGAGGATCCGCCGCGCAGACGCGCCGGCCGCCGTCGCCGGGAGAAGCGCCGTCGCGGCGCGGGCGCCGGGCGCGGGCACGCCGCCGGCCACGGACGAGACGGCCGCGATGGCGCCCGCCAGCGGCGAGCCGGGCGCGCCGGCCGCCGAGCCGGGCGCGCCGCACGAGGAGCGCGGCGCAGCGACGACGCTCAGGCCGCCGCGAGGGGCGCACGAGGCCGCGCCGAACGCGCCGAACGCGCCGAACGCGCCAAACGCGCCAAACGCGCCAAACGCGCCAAACGCCGACGAAGCCCAGGCGGACGCCGACGCGCCCCCGCAGGCGCGGCGGGAGCGGAAGACGCCGCGCGACCGGGTCCTCAGCGCGGCGGAGTGGCGCGCGCTCGCCGTCGAGCTCGACAACGCCCGCGGCCCGAAGCCGGTCCGGGTCATCGAGCAGCTGTTCGCGACCCATTACACGCCGCTGCTCGGCGCGACGCTCGCGGGCGAGACGGACGCTGCCGTGCGCGGCGTCGTCGACAGCTGGAGGACCAGCTTCGAGCACAGCTACCGGGAGGCGTTCTCGGCGCTGCGCGTGACCGGCAAGCGGCCGCCCATGGTGTTCGACGCCCCGGACATCGCCGCCCGCATCGCCCGGCTCAACGGGGCGCGCGGGGTGAAGCTCCTGCTCGTGGACGCGATGCGCTTCGATCTCGGCGAGCGGGTCGCCGCGCACATGAAGGAGATCCTGGTGGATCGGGCGATCCTGGTGGAGCGATCGCTTCTCTGGGCGGCGCTGCCGCCGACGACGACGGCGCAGATCTCGCTGCTCGCCCGAGGGCCGGACGGGCTCCGCGAGACGATGCCCCCGAGCGAGGCGGAGCCCGCCATCGCCCGCGGGCGCGCGGTGGCGACGCTGCGGCGCGAGCGGGTCGGGTCGCGGGAGCTGATGAAGCTCGACCTCGTGGAGGCGCGCCTGCGCGCCGCCGGGCCGCCGTTCGCCGAGCGGATCGAGGCCATCGCGGAGGAGGTCGCCGACGTGATCGCGCGGTTCATGGCCAGCCTGCCGCCGCGGACGCTGCTGCTCGTGTTCGGCGACCACGGGTTCCGCATGACGCCGATGGGAGACGGCAGCGCGACCGGCCCGGCGTCGCAGGGCGGAGGCTCGCCCGAAGAGGTGCTCGTCCCGGCGCAGGCGTGGCTCGTCGGCGGCGTGCACTGAGGCCCTCGACGGCGATCCTCCCCTCCCGGACCGCGATCCTCCCATCCCGGACCGCGATCCTCCCCTCCCGGACCACGATCCTCCCCTCCCGGACCACGATCCTCCCATCCCGGACCACGATCCTCCCATCCCGGACCGCGATCCTCCCCTCCCGGACCACGATCCTCCCATCCCGGACCACGATCCTCCCCTCCTGAACGGCACGGCGATGTCGTGCCATCGCATGAGGGCTACGGGGAGGGAGCTGCTCCGGCCGAGAGGAATGCGGTGAGCGCCGGGAGGACGAGCGCCGGATCCTCCAGGTGGGGCGCGTGCCCGAGCGGCACCATGTGCAGCGTGGCGCGGGGGATCGCCGCGGCCGCGGCGATGCCGATCGGCGCCGGGAACACGTCGTCGCGCTCGCCCCACAGCACCAGCGTCTCCGCGTCGATCTCGCCGAGCCGCGGGAGGCGATGGGGAACGGCGCCGAGGGCGGGGAACAGCGCGTTGAACGCGGCGGCGGGCGCGACCCGGCCGTCCGGCACGGCGTAAAGCTCGCCGTGCAAGGCGGCCAGACGCTCGCCGAGCGGGGTGGGCCGCGGCGGACGGAGGCGGCGGAAGAGCGCGGGGCCGAGCACCCGCACCAGGCGCTCCGGCGGGGCGCGGAAATAGGCGCGGCTCCACGCCGTCATGACGGGACCGACCCCCATCGCGCCGATGAGCACGAGCTTCCGCGGGCGCGCGCGCTTGCGGAGCGCGATCTCCGCCGCGACCAGCGCGCCGAGGGAGTGGCCGACGAGGGCGGCGTCGCCGAGGCCCAGATCGAGAAGGAGCTCCTCCACGGGCTCGGCGAAGAAGCGGAGTCCTTCCTCGAAGCCCCCGCCGCCGAAGGGCGGAGACGACGCGTGACCGAAGCCGGGAAGATCCACCGCGACGACGCGGTGGCGCCGCGCGAGCTCGGGGAGCAGCGGGAACCACGTCGTCGCGGCGTTCCCGCGGCCGTGCAGGAGGACCACCGGCGAGCCGCCGCCGCCCTCCAGGTAGCGGAGCGTCGAGCTCAGCGCGGCGCGGCGATGCACAGCGAACGGCGGCGCGCCCGCGGTGAGCTCCGCTAGGATCGCGCTCTCGACCGGGCCAAGGCGAGAGACGACGGCGTGGACGTTCGTCACAGGCGCATTCCGTAGCGCGATCGAAACGGCGCGGGAATGCCGCAGCCCAGAAGCAGCCCAGAACCAGAAGAACCAGCGGGAGAGGGCCGCCGCCGCGCCCCCTCCTTCAGTCCCTGCCGTGCCCGGGGCCGAGGATGAGCTGCATCTTGGCCATGGGATCGAAGCCCTCCACGTGCGGCGGGTGGTGGCACTGCGTGACGCAGCTCTGGGGCGGGGGCGAGAGCACGATGAGCCCCTTCTTCTCGGGATCCTTCGCGTGCAGCGAGCCGGGGCCGTGGCACTCCTCGCACTGCACGTTCTGCAGCGACGCGTTGTGCGTCACGGTGGAGCCGCCCGGCTTGCCGTACCCGGTCACGTGACAGCTCACGCAGTCCAGGTTGAACTCCTTGAAATCCTGCTGCAGCGTGGCGTAGGCCCGCGCGTGCGCGGTGCCGTCGAAGACCTTGCGCTCCTCGTCGTGGCAGTTCGTGCAGGCGTCGATGCCGATGTAGCTGGCCTCGCCCTTCGCCGGCTTCTCGGGGACGCGATCCGCGAAGGCCTGCTTGTTGTGGTCGTTGACCCGCTTGTAATAGGCGAGGAGCTGCCCGGCGACGTCCTTGTCGGCCCCGAGCTTCTCGCGCACCTCGACCGAGCTGTAGCGGAAGAAGCTGCCGGTCACCTTCGTCTCCGCCGCCTCGAGCTGCGCCTTCTCGGCCCGGAGCTTCTCGAGATCCGCCTTCCGCGCCTCGACGTCCTTCGCCGCCACCCGCTCGTCGCCCTCCCAGCCGTTGAGGCGGATCTCGAGCTCCCGGATGCGCTCCGACAGGCTGATGAGCTCCCCGGCCTTCGCGACGCCGCCCGCGTCGGCGAACACGAGCGGGCCGCCGCCGCCGTCTCGAACGAAGAGATCCACGACCGCCACCGACTGGAGGTGGTTCGGCGTCTCCACGACCAGCGTCGACCCGATGATCTCCGGCGGCTTCGGGCCGTCGTTGCCGTCGCCGCGCTCGCTCGGCTTGCCGAGCACCAGCACGTGCAGCTCCGGCACGTTGTCCGCGAGCCGCAGCGCCTCGCCCCTGGGCAGCGCCGCGAGCCCCACGAAGACGCTCGCGCCCTGCTTCTTCGCCTCCTCGACGCCCGCCTTCATCGCGTCGATCGCCGGGCCGGCCTTGACGCCCTCGGGGTAGGCGCCGGAGCGGCCCTTCGGGTCGCTCACGCCGATGAGGCCCACCTTCACGCCGGAGACGTCGCGCACGACGACGCCCTGGACGCCCTTCGCGCCCTCGAGGTTCTTGCCGAGCAGCGCCGCCCCGGACTGCGCCTGGTACTTGCCGAGCGCCTCCGCGCCGAGCGCCCAGTCGTTCTCGCCAGGCGCCCACGCCGTCAGCCCGATCTCCTTCGCCGCCAGCGCCATCGCCTCGGCCTTCCACGCGTCCTGCGAGGAGCGCTCCGGCTTCACCTCGGGATCCGTGAAGAGCAGCGGCCCCGCGCCGACCACGAGCCGATCCGGGGCCTCGCCGCGCTGGGCCTCGACCAAGGCGGCGAGGTGGTCGATGCCTCCCAGCTGATCCTTCGTGCAGCCGCACGGCTCCAGCGCGCCGGCCACGGTGCTGAGCACGTAGAGCCGCACCGTCGGCTTGTTCGCGTTCGCGTCCACGTCCGCGTCCGCGCTCACGGCGGCCGTCGCGGGGAGCTTGCACCCCTGACAGGCCGAAGCGAAGGCCGCCGCGGAGATCGCGGCGAAGGGGATCAAGAGCGCGTATCCGCGACGCACTCGGCGAAGAAGCGAGCGCTTCATGCTCGCGCTATAGCACAGGGGCCCGCGCGCACCGCCGGGGCCGCGCCGAGAGGGCGGGGGCGCGATCAGAAGCTCGACGGCGCGAAGGGCAGGACCGTCTTCAGGTCCGCGTCGTTGAACCGGAGCTGCAGGCCGATGAAGTAATCCCGGCGATCGCCGTTCAGGATGTCGTCCATCCCGCCGAGCAGCCACAGCTTCCGGATGAACTCGTACGCGAGCGCGACGCGCCAGCGCGGCGACAGCTCCTCGCCGAAGCCGAAGAGGTCCTGGCGGAGCTCGAACCGATCGTCGAGCAGGTGGAGATCGAGGCCGAGGCCGCCCGTCGACTCCTTGATGCCGAACCGGCCCGTGAAGGGGCCGAGCCGCTTCGCGAACTGGAACGAGAACCGGAAGGCGTTCGTCGTGATCGTGCGGACCTCGCGGTAGTGCGCGGGCTCGTTCGGGTTGGTCGTGTCGACGTCGATCTGCTGGAAGTCCGTCTTGCCGCGCGGGTCGTTCACCAGCTCGACGACGTAGTACTTGTCCTCCGTCGGCTGGAGCCTGAGCTCGACGTAGCTCTTGATGGTGTTCGCCAGGAAGTTGTAGTCGGTGCGCAGCCCGACCACGGTCTGGAACCGGCTGAGCCCGCCGACGAGCTCGCCGACGTTCTCGACGACCGTCTCGACCTCGTTGATCAGCGTCTCGTCCCGGGTGATGCGGCCGAGCGTCCCCTCCCCGCGGTCGACGCGCGCGGCGACGCTGTCGACGTGCTTCAGCGCCGACTCGAGGCTCTCGGTCGCGCGGCCCACGCGCTCTGCGGCGCTCCGGAGCTCCCCGGGCTGCCCGTTCCGGCCGGGCACCTCGGCCGCGGCCGTCATCATGCGGATGTCGCGGCTCACCTGCTCGACGTTGCGCAGGATCTCCCGCAGGCGCGGGCCCGAGTCGCCCGTGATCTGGTTGATGTTGTTGATGGTCTCCGTGACGCCCGCGCGGTTCTCGCGCACGGTCGCGTTCATCTGCTCGGTGACCTCGGCGAGGTTCTCGAGGATCTGCGCGAGCCGCTCCTGCCCGCCCTCGGAGCCGACGGTGTTCCTCAGCGTCTCGGTGACGGTCTTGACGTCCTTCAGGATCTCGGCGACCTGCCCCTGCATCGACTGGATCGTCGGTTCGTCGATGTAATAGAGGACCCTCCCCTCGTCGGGGATGCGCGGCTTGCCCTCGGTGCCGGGCGAGAGCACGACGAACGACTCGCCGATGAGGCTCGTCGCGCGCTTGCCGATGGCCGCGTCCTCGTAGAGCGGGACGTCGGGGCTCATCTTGATGTCGATGCGCGCCTGCCCGTTGTAGAGCGAGATCTTGTCGACGACGCCGACCTGGATGCCCGAGATCATCACCCGCGACTGCGGCGACACGCCGATCGCGTCGGGCAGCGTGGCCCAGACGCGGTAGCCGTTCCCGCCGCCGATGTCGCGCGAGACGAAGCGGTACCCGCCGTAGGCCGCGCCCGCGAGCACGATCGTCATCACGCCGACCTTCGCGGCCTTGGAGACCTCAGCCATCCTGCGCGACGGCCACGGTAGCACGAGCCGCCCGCGGGACCGCGCGGCTTTCGCGGCGACGCGGGTGAACGAGCGCCGGGGCGGGAAACCTGCTAGCCGAGTCGAATGCGGTCATGGTGGGCCAGCGGGGTGCTCGGCGCGGCGCTCGCCTCCGCGGGCGCGGCGGCAGCGGAGCCGCCGGCGCTCACGTGGGAGGCGACGACGCGCTCGCCGCAGCCCCCCAAGGCGGTCTCGCCGGAGATCGCCGCGCTCGCGGCGCGCTGCGGCAGCGCGGACACGGCGCTCGCCGCCGTCGCCCAGCGCAACGTCGAGCGGCAGCTCCAGGGCGGGGAGATCATGCCGCCCGACGAGCTCGCGTTCACGCTGCGCGCGGCCGGCGCGCCGCACGCGTGGCCGAGGGGATGGTCGATCTCCGGCCGAGGGCTCGGGCCGGCGGAGATCGGGGCGCGGATCGACGGGTGGCTCTCGGGGTGGACCACCCTCGGGGTGCGGCGATGTGGGGTGGCCCAGGCGAAGAAGCCGGACGGGACGGTGATCGTGTCCGCGATCGGGGTGGACGCGCTCGCGGATCTGTCGCCGCTGCCGACGACCGCGCGGGTAGGGCAATGGGTGACCCTCGAAGGGACGATGCGGGTCCCGGCGACCGCGGCGAAGGTGGTGCTGCTGGGGCCGCGGGGCGCGCCCAAGACGGTGCTGAGCTCCCTGTCGGGCGCGCGGCTCCGCTCGAGCTTCGCGGTCGACCAGCCGGGGAGCTGGCTCGTGCAGGTGCTGGCCACGGTGTCGACCGGGCCGAGGCCCGTGCTGGAGGCGATGATCTTCGCGGGGAGCGCTCCGCCGGGCCGGTTCGTCCGCGCGGCGGCGCCGGGCGAGGAGGCCGCGAAGGGGGCGCAGGGCGACGAGGACGCGATGCTGCGGATGATGAACGCCGCGCGGGCGTCGGAGCGCCTGCCCGCGCTCGCGCGCGACGCGGCGCTCGCCGCGCTGGCGCGGGCGCACTCCGAGGAGATGATCAAGGCGAAGATGGTGGGCCACGACGTGGGCTCGGGCGATCCGGCGGCGCGCCTCGGGGCGGCCGGGTACGAGGCGACGATCGCGGGGGAGAACGTGGCCAGCTCGGGCACGACCGAGGGAGCGCACCGCGCGATCTGGGCGAGCCCGTCGCACCGGGGCAACCTGCTCGACCGGCGCTACGGGAGGACCGGCGTGGCGGTCGTGCGCGACCCGACCGGCCGGGTCTGGGTGACGCAGCTGTTCGCAGGGTGACCGCGGGCGCCGCGGCGCTGCGCTGACGTACGCTGTTCCCGTACCCCGAGGGCGGACGCGCCTTGCGGCGGGCGGGCGGGCGCCAGCCGCGCGCCAGCCGCGCGCCAGCGGCTTCGCCGTGCGTGTTCCATGCCTCGCCGGGCGGCCGCCGTGCCGCGCGTGTATCCTTGCGAGTGATGGCTGCACGCCCGCTTTACGTCGGCATCGACCTCGGCACCACGAACTCGACCGCGGCCGCCTTCGACGGCGAGAAGGTCACCCTCGTCAGGAACTCCCAGGGCGCGACGCTCACCCCGAGCGTGGTGCGGATCGACGCGCGCGGGACGGTCACGGTCGGCGCGCGCGCGCGCCGGTTCCTCGAGGGCGATCCGCAGAACACCCGCGCGGAGTTCAAGCGGCTGATGGGCACGGCCCAGCCGATCGAGTTCGCGGCGGCGAAGGTCGCGAAGAAGCCCGAGGAGCTCGCCGCCGAGGTGCTGCGCTCCCTGCGCGCCGACGTCGCGGAGCACCTCGGGGTCCTGCCGGCCTCGGCGGTGATCTCGGTGCCCGCGCTCTTCGAGCTGCCCCAGAGCGCGGCGACGTCGGAGGCGGCGCGGCGCGCGGGGTTCGAGCGCGTCGAGCTGATCCAGGAGCCGGTGGCGTCGGCGCTGGCCGCCGGCTGGACGGTCGAGGAGTCGACGGGCAGCTGGCTCGTCTACGATCTCGGCGGCGGGACGTTCGACGTCTCCCTGCTCGAGACGCGCGACGGGCTGCTGCGCGTCGTCGGGCACGACGGCGACAACTTCCTCGGCGGACGCGATTTCGACTGGGCGATCGTCGACTGGGCGCTCGCCGAGATCGCGCGCACCCAGGGCGTCACCGTGAGCCGCGCCGACCCGCGGCACGCCGCCGCGCTCCGCAAGCTCAAGCTCGCGGTCGAGGAGATCAAGATCGAGCTCACCCGCGCCGACGAGGCGGCGCTCGCGGTGCCCGCGGCGTTCGAGGTGGACGGCGCGCCCGTCGACGTCGACCTGGTCCTGCAGAGGTCCACGCTCGACGCGCTCTGCGCGCCGATCATCGACCGCTCGATCGAGGTCTGCCGCCGGCTGCTCGCGGCGCACGGGCTCGACGCGTCGCAGCTCGCGCGCGTCGTGCTCGTGGGCGGGCCGACGGTGATGCCGGCGCTGCGCGAGCGCGTCCGGGGCGCGCTCGGCGCGCCCTTCGGCGAGGGGCTCGACCCGATGACGCTCGTCGCGCAGGGGGCCGCGATCTACGCGGCGACGGCGGGGCTCGACGCGCGGGCCGCCTCCTCGGGCGCGCGGGCCAAGGAGGAGGGTCGCCGGCTGTGGCTCCAGTACCCGGCCATGTCGAGCGATCTCACGCCCCACGTGGTCGGCCGCGTCATGGAGGGGCCGGGGGCCGCGCCCGAGCGGATCCGGCTCACGCGGGAAGGCGACGGGTGGACGAGCGCCGAGGCCCCGCTCGACGCCGAGGGGGCGTTCGTGGTGACCGTCGACCTGCTGCCGCGCCGGCCGAACGTGTTCAACATCGAGGCGAGCGCGGCCGGCGGCGCGCGGGTGCCGGTGCACCCGCAGGCGATCACGATCGTCCAGGGGCTCACGATCGGCGATCCGCCGCTGTCGCGCACGATCGGGGTCGCGCTCGCGGACAACTCCGTGCGCGTCTACTTCGAGCGGGGCGCGCCGCTGCCGGCCCGGCGGACGTTCGTGCACCACAGCGTGGAGAGCGTCCCGAAGGGCTCCGGCGCGTGCGTGCTGAAGATCCCGGTCGTGCAGGGCGAGCTCGACGTGGCCCACCTCTGCCGCGTGGTCGGGACGCTCGAGATCGACGGGAGCGGGCTCACGGCGACCCTGCCCGCGGGCTCGGCGATCGAGCTGACGCTCGAGCTCGATCGGGGCGGGCACCTCTCGGCGCGCGCGCTGATCCCGTCGCAGGGGCTCGTGTTCGAGCGCGTCGCGCACCTCCTCGTCCCCGAGGCGGCGCCGGAGGTGCTCGACGCCTCGCTCGCCGCCATGCGCGAGCGGCTCGCCGCGGTGCGCGAGGCCGCCCTGCGCAGGGACGCGCCGCACGCGCTCGGCAAGGTCACGTACGTCGAGTGCGCGCTCGCCGAGGTGGAGCGCGACGCCGCCGCGGCGCGCGGCGGCGACGCCGACGCGGGGCAGAAGGCGCGGCGCGCGCTGCTCGAGCTCGACGTCCTGCTCGAGCAGGCCGAGGCCGACAAGCGCTGGCCGGAGCTCGACGCCGAGGCGCAGGCCGCCGTCGCGAGCGCGTCGACGTGGATCTCGCAGCTCGGATCGAGCACGGAGAAGGCGCTCCTCGAGGAGGCCGCGCAGGGCGTGGCGCGGGCGCGCGCCGAGAAGAACCAGGTCGAGCTGCAGCGGCAGCTCCGCCTGGTCCGCAACCTGAGCAGCGCGGCGTTCCAGCGCCACCCGAAGGCGTGGGTGTGGATGTTCGAGGACGCCGCCTCGGAGGCGCACCAGGCCTCGGATCTGGTCCGCGCGCAGCGGCTCGTGCGCGACGGGCGCGGCGCGGCGGAGCGCGGCGACACGGCGGCGCTCAGGGCGATCACCGAGGAGCTCTGGCGCCTCTTGCCGGTCGACGCGCAGAAGCGCAGGCTCGGCCACGAGTCGGGGGTGCGGTGATGGACGGCGCGCTCGGCCGCATCCGCGACAACCCGTTCTACGTGCTCGGCCTGCGCCCGAGCGCGAGCCGCGCGGAGATCGAGCGCGAGGGGCAGAAGCTGCTCGGGATGCTCGAGCTCAAGCTGGCGAGCGCCGCGACGTACCCGACGCCGGTCGGCCCCGGCGCGCGGACGGCCGACAAGGTGCGGCAGGCGATGGCGGCGCTGCGGGACCCGGAGCGCCGCCTGGCGCACGAGGTCTGGGCGCGGCTCGACCCGAGGCCGCCGCCGAAGGACGATCTCGACGACGACCTCGGCGAGCTGCCGCCGCCGGAGCCGCCCGGGGAGGATCCGCGCGCGCCGTGGCCCGAGGCGCTGTCCGCGCTCGGCTGGAGGGCGAGATGAGCTGGGGCGGCCTCCTGGTGCTCGCCGTCGTCGTGCGGGTGATCATCGAGGTGGCCGCGCGGAAGGCCTCGCCCGGGGCTGCGCCGCGCCCCCGGATGCTCGGCGTGGGCCTCTGGAACGTCGTGGTGCTGTTCGTCTTCGTGCCGATCGCGATCCTCCTCGCGCTCGCGCTCGCCGGGGGTCAGCTCTGGTGCGCGGTGCCGCTCGCGCCGCTCGCGCTGCTCATGGCGCCCTGGTCCTTCGCTCGCCACGCGCTCATCCCGCTCGGGCTGCCGCGCGCCGCGTACTTCGTCGCGTCGCTGTCGGACGGGGCCTTTCGCGTCGATCGGCGCGGCGGCGCGGCGCTCGCGGCCGCGTGGGCGCTCTGCCGCACGCGGAAGCCGGACGCCGCGGTGGAGGCCTGGGTCAGCGAGCGGATCGAGCGCGGCGGCGAGCACGCCGGCGAGGGGCCCGCGCCGTCCTCGGCGAGCGCCGCTCCGCTGCGCGGCGCGGGGATCGCCGCGGGCGCGATGCTCGCGGCGCACCGCGGCGACGTGGAGGGCGCGCGGGCGCTCTTCGACAGCGTCGCCGGCCTGGACGAGCGCGCCTGCCCCGACGCGGCCCGCCGCGTCGCCGCGGGCTGGCTCGCAGCGGAGGCGGCCTCCCGCGGCGACTGGGGGGCCGTGAGCGGATACGCGTGTGTGAGCGGCGGCCGGGCGATGTGGTTGCTCGGCGCCGTCGCGGCGCGGCTGCTCGGCGAGGAGCCCGCGCCGGGGCCGCTCGGGCTCTGGCTGCGATGGCTCGTCGCGCCCCGCCGCCGCGCCACGCTCCCGCTCGTGCGCCGGGCCCTGGAAGCGGGCGCGGGCGCGCCGCGCCCGGAGCCGGAGGCGCCCGAGCCCTGCGCCGCGAGGGTCGCCGAGGGCGATCTGTGGAGCCGGGCGGTGCTGCTCCACGCCGCGCTGCTGCTCCGGCCCCGGGGCCAGGTCTCGGGCGACGACCTCAGGCGGCTCGGCGGCGCGTGGGATGCGGCGCTCGACGACGAGCGCGCGCAGGCCGAGCTCCGCGAGCGGGCGGCGTCGCTCGGCGCCTCGGGGGCGCAGGCGGCGCTCGGCCCGCTGGCGCGCGCGGTCGAGGAGGACCTCGCGGCGACGCTGCGCGCGGCGCGCGTGCCGCGCGCGGCGTGGGACGACCTCGGCGCGACCATCGGCCGCACGCGCCGGCGCCTCCGCGACGAGCTCCTGTCCGAGGTGGAGATCGCGTGCGACGCCCTGCGCCGCCGCGTCGACGAGCGGCGCGAGCTGCCCGCGCTCTCGGAGTGGCGCGAGTGGACGTCGCTGCGCGCGCAGTACGAGGCCGCGGCGGTGCTCGTCGGCGTGGAGTTCCGCCGCCTCGCGTTCCCCAAGCTGCACGCCGACGTGTGCCACGCAGCCGTCTGGCTGTTCAACACGCGCAAGGAGCGGGCGATCGCGAACGCGATGTTCCGGTGGCTCCTCGCCGAGGCCGAGGCGCTCGAGGACTCGCGCCTCACGGCGCTCCAGCGCGGCAACGTCGAGTGCGGGGTCTGACGCGGGGCGGAGCGCCGGATCTAGAGCGGCGCTCAGCCGCCCGCGGGCCCGCCCCCGTCCCCGCCCGGCGCCCCGGCGCCCGGCCGCCTGAGCGTCACCAGGAGCTCTTCCTGGAGCGGCTCCGGCTGGATCGTGCAGTGGGTGAGCGCGTGCTTCTCGCGCAGCCGCCGGGCCACCGCGGCGGCCACGTTCGTGCCGTGGTGCCCCTTGGCGAGGACCACGTGCACGGTGAGCACGTTGAAGCCGTCGGAGATCGACCAGACGTGCAGATCGTGGATGTCGACGACGCCGGATACGCTCCGGATGGTGTCCTCGACGTGGGCGAGATCGATCTCGATCGGGCTGCCCTCCATGAGCACGCGGGACGTGTCGCGCACGAGCCGCCAGCCGCCCCAGAGCACGAGGGCGCCGATGGCCGCGCTGATCACCGGATCGGCCCGCGTCCAGCCGAAGGCGAGGATGAGCACGCCCGCGGCGATGGCGCCGACCGAGCCGAGCGCGTCCGACAGCACGTGCGCCAGCGCGGCCCGCGTGTTGATGTTGTGCCCGTGCTCGCCGGCCGAGAGCAGCAGCGCCGCGACCACGTTCACGAGCAGCCCCAGCGCCGCGGTGATCGCCAGCGCCTCGGCGTGCACCGCCTGGGGCGCGCGCCAGCGGTGGGCCGCCTCGATGAAGATCCAGATCGCCGTCAGCGCCAGCGCGACGCCGTTGGCGAAGGCCGCGAGCACCTCCGCGCGCCGAAAGCCGTACGTCCGCTCGCGCGTCCGCGCCTGCGCCGCGATGCGCTGGGCGATGATGGCGATGCCGAGCGCCGCGGCGTCCGCGAGCATGTGACCCGCGTCGGCCAGCAGGGCGAGGCTCTTCGACCACCACCCGACCGCCGCCTCGACGACCAGGAACGACGTCGTGAGCGCGAACGCCGTGATCAGCCGGCGGAGCGGCGCGCGCCGGAGATCGTGGCTGTGGTCGTGGCGCTGCGGGTCGCCGTGATCGTGTCCGTGGTCGTGACCCGGGGCATGGCGATGCCCGTGATCGTGCCCGTCGCCGCGCCGAGCGCCGCGCCCGTGCTGGTGCTCGTCAGAGGCGCTCCCGTGATCGTCGCGCACCCCCATCGCCGCGCCGGAGCGGCTCACACCCGCTCGAGGATGGTCGCCACGCCCATCCCTCCGCCGATGCACAGCGTGATCAGCGCGGTCGCCTTGCCGGAGCGCTCGAGCTCGTCGAGCGCGGTCCCGATCAGGCAGGCCCCGGTCGCGCCCAGCGGGTGCCCGAGCGCGATCGCGCCGCCGTTCACGTTGACGCGGTCGAGGTCGATGCCGAGCTTGCGCGCCGTCTGCAGCGGCACCGCCGCGAACGCCTCGTTGATCTCCCAGAGATCGACGTCGCGCGCCTGCATGCCCGCCTTCTTGAGGGCGCGCTCCGACGCGGGCGCAGGGGCCGTCAGCATGATCACCGGCTCGGCGCCGGCCGTCGCCGTGGCGCGGATCCTCGCCCGCGGGGCGAGCCCGTGCGCCTTCACGTAGTCGCCGGACGCGAGCAGCACGACCGCCGCCCCGTCCACGATGCCGCTCGAGTTGCCCGCCGTGTGGACGTGCCGGATCGACGCCACCTGCGGATAGCGCGCCAGCGCCAGCGCATCCACGGTCTCGCCGGCGGGGCCCATCGGCGTCGACCCGAGGATGGCGAACGCCGGCTCGAGCTTCGCGAGGGCCTCCATCGTCGCCCCGGCCCGCGGGTGCTCGTCCCTGTTGAGCAGCGGCTTGCCGTCGAGATCGACGACCGTGAAGAGGCTCTTCGCGAAGCGCCCCTCGCCCGCGGCCCGCTCGGCCTTGCGCTGGCTCTCCAGCGCGAAGCGGTCGACGTCCTCGCGCGAGAAGCCCTCGATCGTGGCGATGAGGTCCGCCGAGATGCCCTGCGGCACCATCGCGAGCTTCTTGCGGAGGGCGAGGTTGTTCCCGTCGAGGGGCGCGCCGTCCGAGCCCATCGGCACGCGCGACATGCTCTCGACGCCGCCGCCGATGGCGACCTCCTGCTGGCCGGACATGACCCCCATCGCCGCGAAGTTCACCGCCTGCGCGCCCGAGCCGCAGAAGCGGTTGACGGTCACGCCGGTCACGTCGTCCGGCCAGCCGGCCGCGAGGATGGCGGTGCGCGCGATGCACGCGCCCTGCTCGCCCGCCTGGGTCACGCACCCGACGACCACATCCTCGACGTCCTGCTTGCGGATCCCCGTCTTCTCGGCGAGGCGATTGAGCGTTTGCGCGAGGAGCTCTTGAGGGTGCACGCCCGAGAGCGCTCCCTTGCCCGCCTTGCCGCGCCCGCGCGGCGTGCGAACGGCATCCACGATGAAGACGTCTCGCATGACAGGCCTCCGAGCCCGGTGTCCGGCCCGTGCTTAGCACACCGCCCGTTCCCGGGGCAGCCGGGTCGCGCCGGGTCTCTGTGG
Organism: Sorangium sp. KYC3313; assembly: GCF_052075895.1. Classification (NCBI taxonomy): domain Bacteria; kingdom Pseudomonadati; phylum Myxococcota; order Polyangiales; family Polyangiaceae; genus Sorangium; species Sorangium sp. KYC3313. The sequence continues at coordinate 2,627,906 of NZ_CP197255.1, read as the reverse complement.
ACCGGAGCCGGCGCGGATCGGCTATGCTCGCCGCCGATGACGGACCGGTCGCAGCGCATGGTGTGGGTCGATCTCGAGATGACGGGGCTCGACGAGGGCTCGTGTGCCATCGTGGAAATCGCGACCATCGTCACGGAGCCCGACCTGACCGTGGTCGCCGAGGGGCCGTGCCTCGTCATCCACCAGCCGGAGAGCGTCCTCGCGGGAATGAGCGACTTCGTCCGCGATCTCCACGAGCGCTCGGGGCTCCTCGAGCGCATCCGCGCGTCCACGCTCTCGGTCGGCGACGCGGAGTCCGAGACGCGCGCGTTCCTCGAGGCGCACTGCGACAAGGGGACGGCCGTGCTGTGCGGCAACTCCGTGTGGAAGGACCGCGCCTTCCTGCAGCGCTACATGCCGGAGCTCCTCTCCTTCCTGCACTACCGCATCGTGGATGTCTCGACGCTCAAGGAGCTGGTGCGCCGCTGGTACCCGCTGCGCGCAGCGCCCAAGAAGCGCGAGATCCACCGCGCGCTCGACGACATCCGCGAGTCGATCGAGGAGCTCAGGTGGTACCGGGCAAACGTGTTCCAGCCGCTCCCGGGGAACGAGCTCCGCTGAGCGATCGCGGTGAGCCGAAGGGCGCCCCGGCACGACTGCGGGAAGTCGGCCGGGGAAGGGAACCGCCAAGCCGCCAAGGGCGCCAAGAGGGGAACAGGGGGATGCCCGGACGGCCCCCTTCCCCCTCTCCCCCTTGGCGTCCTTGGCGGCTTGGCGGTTGTTCTGCCGCTCCGGCGCCTTCATCCCCAACCTCGGTCGGCCGGCATCCCCAACCTCGGTCGGCCGGCATCCCCAACCTCGGTCGGCCGGCATCCCCAACCTCGGTCGGCCGGCATCCCCAACCTCAACCTCGGTCGGTTCACCCACCCGCCCGGGCGCCCTGCTTCAGCCTCGGTCGGTTCACCCAGCCGAAAACCCGGCTCTGCTGGCAATCGAACAAAATTTGTCTGCGATGTGAGAAAATTTGATCGATCGATGCAATGCATTGAGTAGGCTAGCCATGCGTCCAGGCCTCCGGCACGAGGTCTGCGGCGTAGACACCCCGGCGGCCCCAATCCGCCGGGGTGTCGTTTGCTAACGGGCTCGCGGGATTGCCTTAGAACAGCTGGTCGCCGTACCACGGTTGCCCGGGGCTACCCTTGGCTTCCACGGCGGGGGTCGCGACCAGCGGGGCGTGCTCAGCGCGGCGCGTCGCCCTGGACTTCGTCGCCGGCGCCTCGACGGCAGGACCCACCGCCTCGGAGGCGCCGGGGTCGCACTGCACCGGTGAGGCTGTCGGCTCATTGTGATGCAAGTCACTCACGTGAGCCGGTGGCCCGGCGGGTGGGGGCGGTATCCCACGTTGGGCGATGTACGAGCTCAACGGCACCGCGACGGCGGCGCTCGTCAGCGCGACGAGCAGCAGCGCTCCACCGGCCAGCAGGACGTTGCTGCGCGAGCGCGGTGCGGCGATCTCGACGACGGGGTGCCGCATGGCCTCCGGAGGGAGGGTCCCGGTGGGCAGCGTGTTGCGGGACGCCGGAGCGGGCGCGCTCCGCTCCGTATCCGGCGCCGGCTCCTGCAGCGGCGGAGCGGCCGCCGCTCGCGGGCGCGATCCCCTCGGCGGCGGAGCGCCCCCCGCGAGCGGCGCCGCGCCCACGAGCAGCGGCCGCACGGCGGCCATGAGCTCGTGGACCGTCTGGAACCGCGCGTCAGGGTCCTTCGCGAGCGCCCGGGTCAGCGCCTCGTTCACCTGGGCCGACACCCCCTCGAGCGGCGGCGGCACCTCGTCGAGCGCGCACACGTCCAGATCATCGCGGCCGTCGAACGGGCGCTGACCCCCGAGGAGGCAATACAGCAGCATCCCGAGCCCGTAGACGTCGGTTCGTTCATCCATCGCGCGAGCATGCGGATCGTTGAAGACCTCCGGCGCCCGGTACCGCGCCGCATCCGCCATGGCGTCCCCGGGCGCCCCGAACAGCAGGTGCAGCCCGAACGCCCTCAGGACAGCGGCGCCCTGACCGGTGATCACCACCGTGTGCGGGCCGAGATCCCCGTGCGAGAGCCCCAGCGCGTGCGCGGCGCCCAGCGTCCGCGCGACGTCGACGACGAGCTCGTACGCGACGGAGCGAAGCCGGGGCAGCAGATCTTCCACCGAGGGATCGTCGCTCTGCCGGGCAGCGATCCACCCCGCATCTCCCTCCATCCCGCCCGCGATCACAGGCACGATGCCGTGCACCCGCGCAGACAGCGAGAGGAGCCTCTCCAGCGCGCCGCGGAACGCACCGGCGTCGATGCCCATGCCCTCCTGGACATAGAGCGTCACCTCGCGGCCATCGGCGTCGAGCGCGCGATACGCCTCCGCCGGAGCGGGAGAGTCGAGGCTCGCGACGATGGTGTACCCCGCGAACTCCTGCCCGAGGATCACCATGGCCCCTCCGCCTCGATCGGCGCGACGGGCACGGAGGACTCAGGCCTCGCGCGCTGGAAGGAGAGCGCAGCGCGGCGCGCGTTCGTCCATGCTGGCTGCGGTGTTGGATCAGCCCAAAAGATTCTGCTCACTGCGTCGGACCTCCGGCACGAGGTTCGAGTCCATGACACCCCCGGACACGGCGCGGGGAACATCGGTTGGCGGCGACAGTAACAGAGGTCTCAGGCGCGCGGAAGCCGTCGCCAGCGCCGACCGGCGCCACGGAGCGCGCGAGGCGGGTCTATCACTTTCCGGAACGACGGCTCGACGGCGGAGTAATACGCCCTGAAAAGGCGCGCTCCGGGCGGGGCGACTTGGGCGGAGCTGCCGGGCGCGCGCGTTCCGGATCTTCGCTGGCGAGGGCGAGCATTGCTTGCTTTCTCGTTGAATCGTCAGGCTCCATGAGCAGAAAGAGGATCGCGCTCTGGAGCGCCTCCTCGGCCTGGTCAAAGCGCTCTGCCACGATGGATGCGACAGGGCTGCGCCCGTCGCCGGGGAGCAGCAGGCGCGGCTCGCACTGGAGCCCCTGGGCGATCAGGCCGAGCGCGCCGAGCCCGAGATCCCGCTCGCCGCGCTCGACCTGCCGCAGGTACGTTGCCGAGAGCTGCGCCCGTTCCGCGAACTCCTGCATGCTGAGCCCACGGAGCAACCGGAGGATGTGGACCGCCTGGCCGACCTCCTTGGGGAGCGTGTCGCGCATGAGCGCGAGCCTAGCAGGCAGAGCTCGCCCGAGCCCACGAGAAGCAGGCCGCGCCGCGTGCGGAGCGCGCCCGCTCGCCGGCGCACCGAACGCGCCGCGCCGGCCGCGCTACAGGTACCCTTCGGCCTGCAGCGCGAACATGCGGGCATAGCGCTGGCCACGGGCGACGAGCTCGTCGTGGGTGCCTTCCTCGACGACGCGCCCCCCGTCGAGCACGACGATGCGGTCGGCCATGCGCACGGTCGGGAAGCGGTGAGAGATGACGATGGTCGTCCGCCCCTTGGACAGCGACCGGAACCGCTGGAAGACCGCGTGCTCGGCCTCGGCGTCGAGCGCCGCGGTCGGCTCGTCGAGCACGAGGATGTCGGCCTGCTCGCGCATGAAGGCGCGCGCGAGCGCCACCTTCTGCCACTGCCCGCCGCTCAGCTCGACGCCGCCCTTGAACCAGCGCCCGAGCTGCGCGTCGAGGCCCCCGGGCACGACCGTCACGACCTCGTCGGCGCCGCCCTCGGCGACCGCGCGCGCGACGCGCGGCTCGTCCGCGAGGTGCTCGACGCTGCCCAGCCCGACGTTCTCGCGCAGCGTGAGCTGGTATTGGGCGAAGTCCTGAAAGACGACACCGATCCTCCGGCGGAGCGCGCCGGGCTCCCAGGCGCGGAGATCCTTGCCGTCGAGCAGGATTCGCCCCTCGGTGGGCTCGTACAGCCGCGCGAGCAGCTTGATGAACGTGGTCTTTCCGGCGCCGTTGTGCCCGACGAGCGCCAGGCTCTGGCCGCTCGGGATGTGGAGATCGATCCCCCGGAGCGCCCAGCGCGACTGGCCAGGATACCGGTAGCCGACCCCCTCGAACCGCACGCCCCGGTCGCGCGCGTCGCCGGCCGGCGGGGGCGCAGGCGCGTCTCCGCTGCCGGCCGGCGGCGCGGGCGGCTCGCCGGTCGGGATGGCCAGATACTGAAAGAGGTTCGACATGTAGAGGTTGTGCTCGTACATGCCGCCGACGCCGGCGAGCACGGCCTGAAACGCCTGCTGGCCTTGCCGGAAGGCGGCCACGTAAAGGACCATCTCGCCGAGCGAGATGCGCCCCGCCGCGGCGCCGGCCGCCATGGCGCCATAGCAGCCGTAGAACGCGGCGGTGCCGAGGAGCGACAGGCCGAACGACCACCCGGCGCGGCGGACCGCGAGGGCGCTGTCCTCCCGGTAGAACGACGTCGCGAGCGCCCTGTACCGCTCGAGGAACGTCGGCCCGAGCCCGAAGAGCTTCACCTCCTTGGCGTGGCCGTCGTTGGCGAGCACGTACTCCAGGTAATTGAGCCGGCGGGCCTCGGGAGAGCGCCAGTTCCGGAGGCGGAACGCCGCGCCGGAGAAGCGCGCCTCGGCGACCGTGGCGGGGACGGCCGCGAGCACGAGCGCGAGCACCGCGAGGGCGCTGAACCCGACGAGCAGCGCGGCGTACCCCGCGAGCGTGATCAGGTTCTGCACGAGGGAGAAGCTCTCGGTCACGACGGCGGCGGGGCGAGACGACGCCTCGCGGCGCGCGCGGGTGAGCTGGTCGTAGAACTCGGGGTCTTCGAAATGGACCAGCGAGAGCGAGAGCGCCTTCTCGAGGATCATCCCGTGGATGTCGATCGAGAGCCGCGCGCCGAGCAGCTGCCGCGTCAGCGAGAGCCCGCGCTGCGCGAGCGCGAGCGCGGCCACGAGGCCGAGCTCGACCGAGACCCACACGAGCGCCGCGCGCTCGTCGCGGGCGACCACCGCGTCCGTGATCGCCTTTCCCACGTACGCCACCCCGAGCGGCAGCGCCGCCGCGGCGAGCGTGAGCGCACCGAGGGCGACGCTCGCCGCCTTCGACGAGCGCCAGACGAGCTGGAGCGTCCGTGGAGTGTACGCAAAGCTGTCCCGCAGGCGGGAGAGGCCGAGCATGGACGGCGGATTCTAACCACGCCGCGGCGCTCCGCCCGCGAAGACCCGCGAGGGCGCGAGGGCTGAGGGACGCGATCGCGACCACGGGCGGCCGCGGTCGCGGGCGACGGGCGGGCGGATGCGGTGGCGGACGCGCGCCCGGCGCGGTATCCCGGGCCTCCGAAAGAAAAGGAGGCTCTTCATGTCGAGCATGTCCACGTTGACCATGGGCTACGGAGCGCTGCTCACAGCGCTCGGCGTCGGCGGATTCGCGGCGACGAGCGCGCCGACGGCGCTCATCCCGGCCGGCTTCGGGGTCGTCGCGATCGGGCTCGGCCTGCTCGCGCGGCAGGAGAGGTACCGCATGCACGCCATGCACGCGTCGGCCATGGTCGGCGTCCTCGGCGTCCTCGGCTCCGCCCGCGGCCTGACCCAGCTGCCGACGCTGCTCTCCGGCGGCGACGTGGCGCGCCCCCCGGCCGTCATCGCCCAGTCCGTGATGGCCGTCCTCTCGGCGGGCTTCGTCGCCCTCTGCGTGCGATCCTTCATCACGGCGCGCCGCGCCGCCGCCCGCGCCTGAGCGCGGCGCGCGCCGCCTCGCGTGAGGAGCGCGCCGCCCCGCCACGCGGCGCGCGCTCCTGCCGATCCGTAGAGAACGGCCGCTGCGGCCCCTCTCGCATGGCGCGTGGTGGATGAGCCCCCTCCCCTCTCCTCACCCGCCTTACTCCGCACTTCCGATCTCTGCGTGTCCGATCTCCGCCCGTCGGATCAGGGCGCTCGCACGTCGAGGGCCTCTTCATGTCGATTATTTGACAATCCGGACCGCCAGTCCGGAATGCGATAAATCCGCGCGACAAAAGCCAGATCGGTACCCTCGATGCCCGTGCATGATGTACTGTCATCGTCACCAGACCATCAACTACGAGAAGAGCGAGCACCATGCTTCGACGCGTCATTGCATTGGGGCTGACGGCGCCTGTTTTCCTTTCCTGCGAGGGGAGTGGTGGTGTCATCCAGATCTGGAATTGCGAGGAGTGCCTCAAGGGCTGGACCTGCACGGCGGACGCCTGCATCCCCCCGCACTGCAGCAATGACGTCACGGATGCGGACGAAGGAGAGACCGACCGGGACTGCGGCGGCTCGTGCAAGCCGTGTGGCTTCGGCGCCTCCTGCGAGACGGGCATCGACTGCAAGGAGGGCGTGTGTCGCCTGGGGGTTTGCCAGGCTCCGACCTGCGTCGACGGCGTGGCGAACGGCTTCGAGACCGGCGTCGACTGCGGCACGCGCTCGTGCCCGCTCTGCCCCGCGGGCGAGGCGTGCCTCACCGGCGAGAACTGCGGTTCCGGCGTGTGCAGGGAGCGTGTCTGCCAGGCGCCCTCGTGCGACGACGGGGTCCTGAACGGAAGCGAGCTCGCCGTGGATTGCGGGGGGGACTGCCGGACGTGCCGGTAGCCCGGAGCGCCCAGCGGGGCGACCAGGCCTCGCGACCGCGCGCCGACGAGGCGTCGGCGCGCGGAGGAGCGCCCCTCGCCTCAGAGGAACTGGACCGCGGGCACCGTCTCCAGGCTGACCGTGCCGCCGGTCGCGATCCAGCGGAAGCCATCGATGAGCGCGGTCGAGTCGAAGCGATCGTCGCCGGTGTCGAACAGGATGAACCGGAGCGAGATCTCCTCGCCGCCACGCACCGGCGCGCGGGTCTTGAGCCACCGGGTGCCGCCGTCGCGGCGCGGGCTGAACCCCGTCCCCACGAGCTCTTCCGAGCCGAGCGGACATCCGTCGCAGACATCGAAGAACGCGATATTGACGCTGACCGGCCTTCCCTCCCCGTCGAACGAGAGATTGCCGTTGTACGACCCGGGAGGCGCGGGCGTCGCCAGCGCGACGAATTGATCGTTGAAGTCCTCGCAGACCCACTCCGGGTATTCGAACGTATAGAACTTGAAGAGGAACTCGTAGCCGGTCGCGTTCGTCGGCGCGCGGAGGACGACCTCGAGGCCGATGTCGTCGTTGATGAAGCTGGACGGAGGACAGGAAGGGTTGTCCTGAGGGAACCCGGGGGGCGCGGTGCCGGGACCATAGCTCGAGCAGCTCTCGGACCAGCAGGCGTCGGGGTGGCCAGGCAGGCGTGCGCTCCCCGTCGAGAGCGCGAGCAGGCGCGCGCCGCCCTGCACGTGCACGTTGGGGCCGAACCCATCGAAGACGCCAACCGCGGGCGATCGCTCTGCAGGCGAGCCGTCCCCGCGGACATACCTCGCGGAGAGCACGCCCCAGCGCCTGTCCTCGCGGGACGCCACGGCGCAAAGGTCGATCGCCTTGGCCCCGTTCACCGGATCGAAGTCCTCCAGCGAGAGGCCCTCGTCGCACGGTGGCGGCACGTCGTCGATCACCCCGTCGCAATCCTCGTCCGCCGGCGCGGGGATCTGGCCGTTCGCGTCAGGCTCGGTGACCTCGACCTCGATCGCGCCTGGATTCACATTTCCATCAGCATCGTTGCAGTCGCCCTCCGCGGGCGTGAACCCATCTCCGTCGCCGTCCACGTTGGGATCGGTGATGGGGATTGCGTCGCCGGGGTCGAGCCCTGGCTCGCCCGGCTCATAAAGCCCGCCGGGGCCGTCCTCTCCGATGGTCTCCGAGGGCTGCTCGCGCCCGTCTCCCCCGCCCCCCTGCGCGGACGCGCCGCCCACTGCGGAGCACCCGAATGCGACGGCGAGCACCGCCATCACGGCCATGCCGGAGCAGGGGAGAGCCAACCGTTGTTCGATCATGCTGCACTTTGCCAGAGGGAACGGACCGACGTCGCGCGCAACATCGAGCGTGCGAGCACAACCTCGGTCCGAATGCGCGCAGCTCAGGAAGACGCGCGCAGCTCAGGCACGACGCGCGCAGCTCAGGCGGCTGCGCGCCCGCCGAACGCAGGCAGGGTCGGGCGCCGCTGCCGGACGCGCTACATCCGCTCCGGCGCCTCGATCCCGAGCAGGCCGAGGCCCTTCGCCAGCACCTCCGCCGTCAGATCGCAGAGCGCGAGGCGCGAGCGGCGCACCTCGTCGCTCTCCGCCCGGAGCACCGGGCAGCGCTCGTAGAAGCTCGTGAACGACCCGGCGAGCTCGAACAGGTAACCGCACAGGCGGTGCGGCTCGAGCGTGGCGGCCACGTCCTCCAGCACGGCGCCGAACCGGAGCAGCTCCAGCACGAGCGCCCGCTCCGCCGGCTCGCCCAGCACGATCCCGGCCTCGCGCGGCGACTCGACGCCGGCCTTCCGGAAGATCGAGCGGATGCGGGCGTGCGCGTACATCAGGTAGGGCGCCGTGTTCCCCTCGAACGCCAGCATGCGATCCCAGTCGAACACGTAGTCCTTGATCCGGTCGCTCGAGAGATCGGCGTACTTCACCGCGCCCACGCCGACCGCCCGCGCCACGGCGTCCGCGGCCTCGGCGTCGAGCTCGGGGTTCTTCTCCCGCACCACCTTCGCCGCGCGCTCCGTGGCCTCGTCGAGCAGGTCCGAGAGCTTCACGGTGTCGCCGCTCCTCGTCTTGAACATCTTCTTGTCGGCCCCGAGCACCGAGCCGAACGCCACGTGCTCGGCCCGGGCCGGCGGCGCGAGCCAGCCCGCCTCGCGCGCGGTCGCGAAGACCATCGCGAAGTGCTGGCTCTGCGGCGCGCCGACGACATAGACGATCCGGCGCGCGCCGACCGTCGTGAGGCGGTGGCGGATCGCGGCGAGATCCGTCGTGGCGTAGCCGTAGCCGCCGTCCTGCTTGCGCACGATGAGCGGCAGCGGCTCGCCGCCCTTGCCGGTGAAGCCGGCCGGGAAGACGCAGAGGGCGCCCTCGCTCTCGCGCGCCAGCCCCTTGCGACCGAGCTCCTCGATGACGTCGGGCAGCATCGGGTTGTAGAAGCTCTCGCCGGCGAAATCCGCGTCGGTCAAGGTCACGCCGAGGCGGCGGTAGACCGACTCGAAGTAGCGCGTCGACTCGCGCACGAGCTGCCGCCAGAGCGCGAGGGTCTGCTCGTCGCCGCCCTGCAGCCGCACGACCCGGCGGCGCGAGCGCTCGGCGAACGCCGGGTCGCCGTCGAACTTGGCGCGCGCCTGCCGGTAGAACGCGTCCAGATCGCCGACCGAGAGCTCCTGCGAGGCCGCGGCCTCGCCGAGATCGAGCATGTGCTCGATCAGCATGCCGAACGGCGTGCCCCAGTCGCCGAGGTGGTTCTGGCGGATCACGCGGTGGCCGAGCGCCTCGAGCACGCGCGCGAGGGCGTCGCCGATGATCGTGCTGCGGAGGTGGCCGACGTGCATCTCCTTCGCGGCGTTGGGGCCCGAGTAGTCGACGATCACCGTCTCGGGCTCGGCCGCGGGCGCGATCCCGAGCCGCCCGCCGCCCGCCGTCTCGGCGAGCTCGCGCGTGAGGTACGCGTCCTCGAGCGTCAGGTTCACGAACCCGGGGCCCGCGATCTCGACCTTCCGGCAGATCCCGTCGAGCTCCAGCGCCGCCACGATCGCCGCCGCGACCTCGCGCGGCGGCCTGCCGAGGCGCTTGCCGAGCGCCATGGCGGCGTTCGCCTGGTAGTCGGCGTGGGTGGAGCGGCGCAGGGAAGGATCAACCGCGGCGTGCTCGGCGCCGAACGCGGTGGTGATCGCCGCCTGGAATGCGCGGGCGAGGGCGTGGACGGGATCGGCCATGGCGCATCCTTTGGCCCGGGCGCCCGGCCAATTCAATAGGCAAGCCGGCGCGGCCACGCCACATCAGCGCACCTTTGACAAAAATCGGGGTAGGCCGGACAGTTCACGCCTCACGTGAGCGCTCCCCAGCCCCCTGCCCCCGGCGATCCGCCGCCCGCCGCGAGCAACGCGCTCGCGGAGAGCGCGGCGGCCCAGCTGGTCGGGACGGTCCTCTCGGACCGGTACCGGATCGTGGAGCTCGTGGCGACGGGCGGGATGGGCGCGGTCTACAAGGCCGAGCACCTGCTCCTGCGCAAGTGGCTGGCGGTGAAGCTCCTCCTGCCCGCGGCGAAGGGCTCCCCGGAGCTCACGGCGCGCTTCGAGCGCGAGGCGATCGCGGGCGCGCACATCCAGCACCCGAACATCGCCTCGGCGACCGACTTCGGCACCCTCCCCGACGGCTCCCGGTTCCTCGTCCTGGAGCACGTCCGCGGCACGACGCTCGATCGCATCATCAAGAGGGGCCCCTTGCCCGCCCCGCGCGCCGCGGAGATCGCGCGGCAGATCGCGGCGGCGCTCGCCGCGGCGCACGAGCGCGGCGTCATCCACCGCGATCTGAAGCCGCGCAACGTCATGGTCGAGGACGGCACCGACGCCGTGAAGCTCATCGATTTCGGCCTGGCGAAGGTGCCGATCGAGCGCCTCTCCACGACGGACGCGCACAGCAGCGAGGCGCGGCCCGACGCCGGCCGGATCACGCTGAGCGGCATGGTCTTCGGCACGCTCGCGTACATGGCGCCCGAGGCGGCGCAGGGCATGGATCACGTCGACGAGCGCTCGGATCTCTACGCGCTCGGGCTCATCCTCTACGAGATGCTCGCCGGGAAGCACCCGTTCGACGGGATCCTGCCCGTCGAGATCTTCCGCGAGCAGCTCCACACGGCGCCGCCGCCGCTCCGGCTGCGCGCCCCGGGCACGGCGGCGCCGCGCGAGCTCGAGACGCTCGTGATGCGCATCCTGCGCAAGGACCCGGCGGAGCGCCCCGCGAACGCCCGCGCGCTGCTCGCGGCGCTCGACGCGGCGGTGCCGAGGTCCGAGGCGCTCGGCCTCCTCCCCTGGAAGGAGCCGCTCTCGAGCGGGGCGTGGCGGCTCAGCGACCCGCTGCGCGCGATCCCGTACGCGATGCCGCCCGAGCTGCCGGCAGGGCAAGACCGCGCGGGCGCGGCCGGGGGAGCCGCGGCCGGGGGAGCCGCGGCCGGGGGAGCCGCGGCCGGCGGCGCGGCGACCGGCAGCGCCGAGGCCGATGGGTTCGGCCTGCAGCTCGGGGCCGCCGGACCGGACGGCGGGGCGCCCGGAAAGGCAGCGCGCGGGGCGGCAGGAGGCCGGCCACGAGCGAGGAGGCGCGCGTGGGGCTGGATGCTCGGGGTGGCCGCCGTGGCCGCGATGGGCGCGGCGGGCGCGCTGCTCCTCGGCCGGCTGCCCGCGGGCGCAGGCTGGCTGCGCGCGGGCGCCCCGGCGGCCGCCGGCCCGGAGCTCCAGGCGGCGCCCGCAGCGGCGCAGACGGTCCCCGCCGGGGCGCCGGCCGCCCAGGCGCAGGATGCCCTCGGCACCCCGCTGCAAGCCCCCTCCGATGCGCCCGTCGCGAGCGCCTCGGCCCCCGGGTCGGCCGACGTCGCGGCGGCGCTGGACGCGGGCGCGGCGGCGCTGGACGCGGGCACGGCGGCGCTGGACGCAGACGCGGGCGCGGCAGACGCGGGCGCGGCGCTCGCCGGCCCGGAGCCGCTCGAGGGCGCGGGCCTCCCGGCCGAGCGCGAGCGCCTCGTGGCGGCGGTCCGGGCGAAGCGGTGGGGCGACGCGGAGAGCGCGCTGCTCACGCTGCTCGACAAGGATCGCGCCGCCTTCGAGCAACGCGACGTGATGACGGCCGCGGCCGCCGTCGCCGTGAAGAGCTCGTACCGGACCGACGGCCGCGCGGACGCGATCTTCGACGCGCTGGAGAGCCGCCTGGGCCCGGAGGGCCTCGACATCGCCTACGAGATCTCGAGCGGCTACGGGGGCACGCAGGGCGGAAAGCGCGCGGCGGCGCTGCTCCGCCGCCCCGAGGTGCTGAAGCGCGCGAGCGCCCCGCTGCGCATCGCCGTCGCGCTGCGCGAGGCCCCCTGCCGGCGCAAGGAGGCGCTCTTCGAGCGCGCGGCGCTCGAGGGGGACGCGCGCGCGCTCGTGTTCCTGGAGATGCTCCGCTCGTCGCAGTGCCAGCCGCGCATCGGGCAGTGCTGCTTCCACCACCACGAGGGGCTCGAGCGCGCGGTGCGCGCCCTGCGGGACCGGCTGCGCTACTGAGCCGAGCGCGCCCGCGTGGCGCGGGCTCCCGGCGCGACGCGGCCCCGAGGGCCGCCGAGATGGGCTAGGCTCGCGCCCCCGGGTTCCACGGCGCCCAGGAGGCCAGAGCACGGCGACGGGGCGACGGGCGGAGCGCGGACGACAAGGACGAAGGATCAGGAATGAGCGACAAGACGAATGAGGAGATCTACAGGGCGTATCTGCTGGCTTACGCGTGCAGCGGCGACGCCTCGAAGGTCGCTGTGCTCCAGGACGCGCGCCCGCTGACGGCGGTGGTCGCCGCCGCGCTCGCCCTCGCCGAGCGCGACCGCCAGGCGAGCGAGCCGCCGGACACGTGGGATTCCCTGAGCGAGCGCCTGCAGGCCATGTTCGATGAGTTCGATCCGCACGGGTACGATCTGGCGGGCGGAGGCGACGAGTCGCTCGAAGACGACGACGAGGACGAGGACGAAGACGGCGACGAGCCGATCGCCTCCTGAGGCGCCCGAGGCGCTTTATCGAGGAGCGGGCCGCGCAGCGCGCGCCGGCGACAAGGCCATTCGCCCGGCGCTCCCGGGCGAATGGCCTTTCCTCACGGTGGACGCCGCAGCGTATCGAGGCGCGGGGCGGCCCCGCTCACCCCCCGAGGGTCGCGCCGTTCGAGGCGATGAGCTCACGATACCAGTGCGCCGAGTCCTTGAGGACGCGCCTGCCCGTCGGGTAGTCGACGAAGACGAGGCCGAAGCGGTGCTTGTAGCCGTGGGCCCACTCGAAGTTGTCCAGGATCGACCAGTGGAAGTAGCCGTTCACGACCGCGCCCTCGGCGATCGCCCGGCGGAGCTCGATCAGGTGACGCGCCATGAAATCGATGCGCTGGGGGTCGTGCACCTTCCCGTCGAGCGAGATCCAGTCCCGGGTCGACAGGCCGTTCTCGGTGATCACGATGGGCCGCTTGTACCGCTCGTGGAAGAACCTGGGCCCCCAGTAGAGGCACTCGGGGGTGACCGACCACTCGAAGGCGGTGATCGGGTGTCCCACCGGGTGGGGCACCACCTCGGCTGCGCCGTTCGCCCCGGCGCGCACCGGGACTCCCCAGTAGACGTTCACGCCGCAGAAATCGACCGGCTGCGCGATGATCTCCATGTCGCCGCTCCGGACCTCGGGCAGCTCGCTCGCGAACAGGCGGAGCCCGTCCTCGGGGTACCTGCCGAAGAACACGGGGTCCATCCACCACGTGTTGGTCCACGTGGTCCGCGCGTTCACCGACCACGTGGCCGCGCGCGCCGCCTCCAGATCCTCCGGCGACGAGGTCGCGGGGTATTTCACCTGCGCGACGGGCGCATAATAGACGTTGCTCCTCCCGGGGCTCGCCGCGCGGATGGCCTGCACCGACTTGCCGTGCGCGAGCAAGACGTGGTGGCAGACCCGGAGCACCTCGGCGAAGCGCAGCCGGTCGCCGGGGGCGTGGCGCCCCTCGTAGTGGCCGGCGCCGGCGAACACCTGGGGCTCGTTGAGCGTCATCCAGTCCTTCACCCGATCGCCGAGCTTCCTGACCACGACGCTCGTGTACTCGGCGAACCAGTCGGCGCTGTCGCGGTTCAGCCACCCGCCCTTGTGGTAGAGCGCGAGAGGAAAGTCCCAGTGGAACAGGGTGATGTGGGGCTCGACGCCCGCCTCGAGCAGCGCGTCCACGAGGCGATCGTAGAACGCGAGCCCGCGCTCGTTGACGGCGCCCGTGCCCTCCGGGAGGACGCGCGGCCACGAGGTGCTGAGTCGATAGGCGCGGAGGCCGATGTCGCGCATGAGGGCGACGTCCTCCTGGTACCGGTGGTAATGGTCGCACGCGACGTCGCCCGTCTGGCCGTTCCACACGGCGTCCGGCTTCCTGCAGAACATGTCCCACACGGACGGCCCCTTGCCGTCCTCGTGCGCGGCGCCCTCGATCTGGTAGGACGCCGCGGCGGCGCCCCACAGGAACCCTTCCGGAAAGCCCTCTTCGCTCTGCTGTCGCGTCATGGTGGCCGCCACGATACCAAAGGCGGCCGAGGTTCGGCACCGCGGCGCACCGCGGCGTCAGCCAGCGTCGCGCGCCTCGTAGCCGGCCTCGCGCACGGCCGCGAGCAGGGCCTCCGCCGCCGCGCTCCCCTCGACGACCGCCTCTCCGCGCTCGAGGCTCACCTCGCTCACCCGCGTCACGCCAGGGACCTTCGCGAGCGCCTTCGAGACCGCCTGGACGCAGTGGCCGCAGGTCATCCCTTCGATAACGATTCTGCGCATCTCCCCCCTATGCCCGCTCGAGGCAGCAGCGTCAACGAAGGCACGCCGGGTGCGCCTGGGCGGAGCGCCGTCGCTCCGTTCGCGCCGTCGCGCGTCGACGCAAGAGTCCCCCGGAACCGCCCAGGCAATGGCCTCTCCGGCGCGCGGAGAGCGCGCCTCGCCCGCCTGGGACCCGTTCACCTACGGCGCGCTGTCCTGGAGCACGCCGTCGGGCACGAGGCGGAGCGAGCGAACCGCGCCCTCGCGCGCGAGCAGGAGGGCGCCGAGCACGCCGGCCTCGCCGCCCAGCGGAGAGGCGACGACCGGCACGTCCGCGCCGCGGACCGCGTGGCGCGGCAGCTCCTCGCGCACGCCGGCAAGGAGGATGTCGGGCGCGGCCAGCAGCTCGCCGCCCAGCACGATGAGCTGGGGGTTGAGCAGGTTGAGCAGGACCGCGATGCCGCGCGCGAGCTGCGTGCCCGCCTCGTGGAAGATCGCGCAGGCGCTCTCGTCGCCGGCGAGCGCCGCGCTCGCGATGGCGCTGACGGCGTGCGGGCGAGCGAGCGCGGCGAGCTGGGGTGAGCGCGCCGACGCCGCCTCGGCGGCGCGCCGGAGCGCCATGACCGAGGCGAACGTCTCCAGACATCCGCGGCGCCCGCAGCCGCAAGGAGGGCCGTCGTCCGCAACGCGGCAGTGGCCGATCTCCCCGCTGTAGCCCTGCATCCCGAAGAACAGGCGTCCATCGGTGACGAGAGCCGCGCCGACGCCGAGCCCGACGTAGATCCACACGTACGACGCGTGCCCCCGCGCCGCGCCGAGCTCCCCTTCCGCCACCGCCGCTGCCTGAGGCAGGTTGTACACAGGCACCTGCATGCGAAGCGCGCGGCTGAGCTCCGCGCGCACAGGGAACCGCTCCCAGCCCAGGTTGGGCGCAAGCACGCAGACGCCGCTCGGCCGCTCGATGAGCCCAGGCAAGACCGCGCAGGCGCCGCGCAGCCGCTTCCGCGGCACCCCACTCAGCTGCAGCACCTTCGGCACGAGCTCGACGATATCGCGGACCGTCCGGTGCGGATCGCGCAGGACGGTGGGCTGCTCCAGCCGCGCCCGCAGCCGCCCGCGGGCGTCGGCCACGGCCACGGCCGTCTGCTCGACGCCGATCTCGATGCCGAGGAAGGCCGCGCTGTCGTCGTTGAACTCGAGGAGCCGCGCCGGTCGCCCGCCGCGCGATTCGGTCCCGACATCGCGGACGCTGCCGCTGTCGAGGAGCTCCTCGATGATGGCCGAGATCGTCGGCTTGGTCAGTCCGCTCAACCGCGCGAGGTTCGTGCGGGAGATCGGGCCGTGCTCTTGCACGAGGTCGAGGACGAGGGAGCGGTTGAGCTCCCGAGGGGTGCGGTTGTTCGCCGTCTTGTCGTTGGCACGGACCATTCGAGCAAAACCAGACTTAGCCGTCCTCGCGCAGCAAAAGCAAGGGGGGTCGCAGCCGAGCTGTCACGAAAGCGCGCGCGGCGAGCGTGGTCTCCGGCGCTTCTCCGCGCTTCACCCGTGGTCCCCCGTGGTCACCCGTGGTCGCCCGCGCTTCCGCCCTCTCCCCGCACGTCTTCCCGCTTGCTCTCGTCCACCACCCCGCGCGTAGCTGCCTCGACGCCCCTCCACCCCGCGGCGCGTCAGAGCTGCTTATGTCAACATCACAATCATCGCTGCCCGAGGGCAGCCACCGGTGCAGCGCCCCTCCCGCCGTCCACGTAGCAAACTGCCCCGTTTCGGGGGATGGGCTCCCACAGTCCGCACCCCCGTGTGGCGGAACGCCGCATCGCCGTGTGTGAGATAGAAACAGGGAGCGCGCGGTCCTCTCGGCGCCCGACCCGCCCCGACCTGGCGATCGCCCCGCTCCCCGCTGCCGCGACGTCGCGAAGCTCCGCGGCGGGCGGCCTCATCTCTTCTCCAAGGGAACACCGATTGCAGACGGCAACGAACGACAAGCGGGGGATGACAGACGGCAGGCGCTCACCGGCAATCGACGCTCAATGAACGACAAACGGCAAACGCGGAAAGCAAGCAAACATCGAGTCGATGAGCGCAGGCACCGTGGGGCGTGAAGGAGAGCGAGCGTCAAGGCGCTGGAGTCCTGACATGCCGACGCACTGTCGCCCCAGGTCGAGCCAGGGCTCGACGGGTTGGAGGACACGGCGACATCGCACAGCGACGCGTTGCCCAGCTCGCGCGCGATGCGCATGGCCGAGGAGACGCCCGGAGCGCCGGGCCGCTTCCTCACGAGGAGTTTTCACGATCATGAAGATGACACATGTTCTGGGTGCAGTGTTCGCTGCGACGCTCGCCGCCTGCACGGCGGCATCCGATGACGCCGAGGTCGCGGATGCGGAGGAGACCGGGGCCGCCGAGGGCGCGCTCGCGACGAGCGACGTGGCGGCAGCACCTCCGTATTTGGATCACGAGAACCGCTTCCCCCTCGCGCGGCCCGGCGGCATGTGCGGGGGCATCGCCGGCATCCGCTGCGCGGCGGGCCTATATTGCGACTTCGCCCCCGTGGCGAACTGCGGCGCGTACGACCGGAGCGGCACGTGCGAGATCATGCCCGCCGCGTGCCCGCAGGGCTTCGATCCGGTGTGCGGCTGCGATGGCCGCACGTACAGCAACGGCTGCGTCGCGGCCACGGCCGGCGTCTCGGTGAGGAGCGCGGGGGAGTGCGGCCCCACGATCGTGGGGGTCGGCGAGAGCTGCGGCGGCTTCACCCTCGGCGGGCCGCGCGTGTGCGGCGAGGGGCTCTACTGCAAGTACGCGCCCTCCGCGATCTGCGGGCGCGCGGACGCGTCCGGCACCTGCGCGGAGAAGCCCGAAGTTTGCACGAAGGAGCTCGCGCCCGTGTGCGGCTGTGACGGCCAGACGTACGCCAACGCGTGCACGGCGGCCGTGAGCGGCACCTCCGTCGACGCGCGGGGCGCGTGCGCGGACGGGCCGATCGAGTGAGCGAGATCGCCGCCCCGCTCCGCGGCGGCTCGGGCGCGAGGAGCGCGGGCGGCGCGGCGCGCGTTCACGGCTGCTTCTCGACGGACTGCACGTCGAGCTGGATGAACTGACCGACGTACGGCTCGGGCGCCGGGGGGACACCTTCCACGACCAGATGCTTGAAGTTGGCGATGCTGATGTGATTCGGATCCTCGCCCTTGAAGGACACCTTGGATCCGCCCCGGATCGGAATGGTCTTCGTGTGGTCGATCTTGAACGTGTCGTGCCCGACGGTGGGGCTATCGTTGAGCCAGTAGACCTCGGCCGGGTCGGAGACAGAGATGCTGTAGCGGTTGTACGTCCCGTTGTCGGGTGTGCCGCCCACGCGGAAGTGCATGCCGTCGGGCGTGCCGCCCTTGTAGGTCTCCGGCTCGACGACGCCGCGGAGCCGGACGGTCACCAGATAGACCGTGTCGGGCGAGCCGCCGAACGTCTTGGTCTCGTCGACCAGCGCCGAACACGCACACTCGTCGCTGTTGCCCGGGTCCTGGTCGCACGGCATCTCCCAGCGGAAGCCGTCGATGCTGTCGGCCGCGGCGAGCAGGTTTTCTTCTTCGCCGCCGCTGCCGCCGGCCCCGCCGCTGGCGTCGGCCCCGCCGCTGCCGCCGGCCCCGCCGCTGCTGCTGGAGCTCGCGCTGCTGGAGGCGCTCGTGCTGGCGGCCGTCGAGGCTCCCCCGCCCGACCCCGAAGCGCTCGTCGTGCTGGCGCTGGCCTGGTCGTCCGCAGGCGGGTCGGAATCGGAGCCGCAGGCGAGAAGGACCATCATCGCAGGGACCACGATCAAAGAGATTCTCATTTTACACCAGTCCGGCGAGGGCGCCGGCAGTTGAGGCCAGGGACGCGAAACGCCGTTGATATCACGGCTCGTTCGCGTGGCCATGTCAGGTTCGTGAGCGGCCCGGTGCACCACCGGACGAAGCCAAAGGAGGACGTGCGGCGGACAATGTGAACGTTCACATGACGGGCGTCAATGCGAATCGACCGACCCGCTGGGTTCGTCGAGCGTGCGGGGGGGCGAGACCGAGGACATGGGCTGCGCTCGCGGTAGGATGCCATGGCGCCCGGGGCGCCGCGCTCCACCACGCCGCCTTCACGCTTGCAGCGAGGTTGAACGTGAGATCCTGGATCTCTACCCGTCGAATCCTGTGCGTCATCCTGCTCGCGCCGCTCGCCCTCGGGATGGGCATCAGCGAGCAGGAGTTCCTGTGCGAAAACGCGGCTGCGCATCTCGAGGCGTGCTGTCCGTCGTTCGCCGCGACTCCCGTGCTCTGTCGGCAGAACATCAGCTGTAACGGGAACGAGGAGTTCGTGGCTCACGGTCGACGAGAGCCGGTGCATCCAGGACAGGGAGTGCGGCGACCTCGTCGCGAGCCACGTCTGCGAGCAGGCGGCCGCGCGCATGAAGCTCGCCGAGGGGGGGAGCACAGGCGTCGCGCGCCCGGTGGTGTGTCGATGAGGCGGCGTATCCGATCGTCGCGGCTGCGATGGGGCGGCGCGGCTTCGGCGTCAAGCTCCACGCCGGGGGCGCGTGGCAAAGCCCTTGGGCGCTACGGCTCTCCGCCGCCGGCGCTCCCCTCGCCGTGCCGGTGCACCCGCGCCCGCCGCTCCCGGTTCCTCGCCACCTTCGCCGCGCGGCTCGCCATGAGCTCCGGCGTCGGCTTGCGCCCGAGGTGCGGCACCTGCTCCGCGTGGTGCTCGTCGAACGACCCCGGCTCGCTGCCGAGCTCGAAGATCGCGACCTCCCGCTGGCCCCGCTCGCCGAGGCGCAACGGCATCACCGCCGCGCCGATCCCCGCCCCGACGTAGACCGCCCCCTGGCCAGGCTCCCCCCGCTTGCGCGTGCCGTAGAGCCCGTGAATGTACCGGTGCCCCGCGATCTTGCCGATCGAGAGCTCGTTCAGCCGCGCGACCGTCACCTGGCCCGCGTGCGTGTGGCCCGACAGCACCAGCGGGATGCCATGGCGCCAGAGCCCGTCCGCCTCCTCCGCGATGTGCGAGAGGCCCAGCGTCGGCAGGTCGCGCCGCACCCCCTTCACCGCCTTCTCGAGCGACGCGTGGCCCGTATACGCGTCGTCGAGCCCCACCACCTGGAGCCGCTCATGGCCCAGCGTGACCACCGTGCTCGCGTTGCAGAGCACCGCGGCGCCGCCCCGCTCGAGCGCGCGCTTCACCGCGTCGGCGCCCGACCAGTGATCGTGATTCCCCAGCACGGCGATCACCGGCGCCTCGAAGCCGCGCACCACCTCCTCCAGCTGATCGAGGTAGAGCTGGCTGTGGCACACGAAATCGCCCGTGAGCACGACGAGGTCGGGCCGCTGCAGGTTCGTCAGCGCGACGGCCGCGCGCTGCACCCGCACCGACGTCACGCGACCGACATGCTGATCCGTCAGGTGGGCAATCCGGAGCGACGACACCTGCTCGAGGTAGGCCGCCGGCCCCGCGAAACGCCGGAGCCGAATCCCCATGGCCGGGTCCGCTCCCTCGGGCGCCGGCATCCCCCCGGAGGCACCAGCGCCTCGCGTGAAGAGCCTCCGCCACCGGTCCCTCGCAGGTACTGCGCTGCTCACGATGGCCGAGTGTAAGGGTGAGGTTGAGTGGCCGCCACCTTTTCTTTCGTCGAAGACGCCTTGGCACCTCGATGCAGCGGAGCGCAGCAATGGATCGACGTGCGCACGTGCGCACGAGCGCGTCGCGATCGTCGCCGTCCGCCGCCTGGCCGCACGCGGGATAGCGCCGATCTTGGAAAACTCCGCGCTCGTGAGACTCAGGAATCCATCATCGCGCCTGAGCTCGTCGGATCAGGTCGCGATCGATGGATGCCAGGGTAGGACAGCCGGCGAGCGCCATGGCGATCGAGAGCTCATCGCGCAACCCCGCGAGCACGCGCGCGACGCCCTCGCCGCCGAGCGCGGCGAGCCCCCACAGGACTGGGCGTCCGACCAGCACCGCGCGGGCGCCGAGCGCGATCGCCTTCAGCACGTCGGTACCCCACCGGATACCGCCGTCCATCAGCACCAGGCACCGCCCGGCGACCGCGTCGGCGATCGCCGGGAGGGCCTCGATCGTCGCGGGGGCGCCGTCGAGCTGCCGCGCGCCGTGGTTGGAGACGACGACGCCGGCGGCGCCCGCGTCGAGCGCGCGGACCGCGTCGTCCGGCCTGACGATGCCCTTGAGCAGGAGTGGGAGCTTCGTGAGCGAGGCGAGCCACCCGACGTCGCGCCACGTCAGCGAGGCGTCATGTCGGGAGGCGACGTAGGACGCGAGCAGAGAGCCCCGCTCCTCGGCCGGGGCGGCCGCGGCGGCATCGACGAGGTTCGCCATCACGAGCCCCTCGGGCAGCGCGAAGCCGTTGCGCACGTCCGCTATCCGGCGGCCGAGGACCGGTGTGTCGACGGTCAGCATCAGCGCCCGGTAGCCGGAGGACTCGGCCCGCTCGACGAGGGCGCGCGTGAGGCCCCGATCCTTGTGGACGTAGAGCTGGAACCACTTCGGCCCTGGAGACGCGCCCGCCACCGCCTCGAGGCTCGTCGTCGAGAGGGTGGAGAGCGTGAAGATGGTGCCGAGCTCGGAGGCCGCCCGCGAGGAGGCGATCTCGCCGTCGGGGTGCGCGAGGCGCTGATAGGCCGTCGGCGCCACGAGGATGGGGAACGGCACCCTCGTGCCGAGCACGGTCGTGCTCATGTCGCGCTGGGCCACGTCGACGAGGACGCGGTAATGGATCTCGAGGCGGCGGAAGGCGCGCCGGTTCTCGCGGAGCGTGCGGCCCTCGTCGGCGCCTGATCGGTAGTAGTCATAGGCCATCTTCGACAGCCGGGCGCGCGCTGCGCGCTCGAAGTCGTCGACGGTGAGCGGCGACGGGCCGGGACGAGGGTCTTGCACGGTGTTCTCCTGGAGATCCCGGCGGCGCGTCGCGACCGCAGGGAGCGGCCATCCTACCAGCTGGCGCCGCGACCAGCCGGCTGGCGAGCGCGCTTCCCCGCAGCCCGGCGCGGCCGCGGCGCCCGTGGGAGCTCGGCCACGCCGCGCGAGCGGCGCGTCCACCACCGGGCCTCCGGGCGGCCGCCCTCGAGCAGGCGGCGCAGGCCTCGGTCTCAGTCGCAGGCGGCGAACTGCCCGCTCGCGGGCTGGTTTCCGGCCTTGAGGTCCAGCATCGCTTCCACGGTGGAACCGTTGATGTCGGTGGCGCGGACGTGATAGGGCGCATTCCCCATGTTCCCGTCGCCGACGACGAAATAGTTGTACGACTGCCGCGTGGCCGTCTGCCACGTGCCGTTGATCTCCACCTCCAGCTTCTCGATCGGGTGCGCGTGCCCCTCGACGAGGATCTCGTTCCAGTACTTGTTGCTCGCGTCCTTGAGGCGGAAGGAGACGGCGCTCGTCGTCGGACAGGGGATGTACCGCCAGGAGATCTTCCCCGCCGCGCCGCCGTGGGTGGTCCCCAGATACCCTTCTCGCTCTTCGCCGATCTGGAGAAAGGCGCTCTTGCTGAGATCGATGTGGCCCGCCGTGCACTTCGGGTTCGTGGCGATCGGGCACTGGTCCACGACCATGGCCTGCACCTTGCGCCCGTCGTCCCGGGAGACCTCGACGCACGCGCCGCACATCGCCGCCGCGTCGTAGTCGGTGGTGTTCATGGCGGCGAAGTACTGGCCTCCGCCGAACGGGACGTGCCCGACGACGTCCGGGTTGCGCCCGACGATCGGGTAGCTGCAGTTCACCTCGGTCGAGCCCATGTCGAGCGTGTAGAAGGTGATGGAGCCGTTCGCGTACTCCGCGGGGTAGTCGCAGCTCACCGGCTCGCTGCCCGTTCCCGTCGAGGTGGTCGCGCCGGTGCTCGTGGCGCTGGGATCGCCGCCGCCGCTCGTCGAGGAGGTGGAGCCGGCCGTCGTGGAGCTGCCCGGACCAGCGCCCGCGCCCGTCGTGACGCCGTCCCCGCCCCCTGCGCCGGCGCCTGTGCCGGCGCTGGCGCCGACCGCGCCCGCGCCCCCCGGCCCGCCGGCGGCGGACGAGGCGCTCTCCGCGCTGCCGGCGTCGCCGCCGCCGCCGTCGCTGCAGCCAGCGACGCCGAGCGCGATCAGCGCCACGAGCGGCCATGAAATGCCCCTGGGCATAGAACCTAGCTTCATCTCGACTCCTTAAGATTTACGATAGGGATGGATTCGCGAATCCACGCGGTTGGCTTATCACGGCCTCGCGGCGCGCTGCTCGATGAAGGTGCCGGCCGCGTTCGTGTACGCGATCCACAGCGAGCCGCCGCGATCCGCCTCGATCGCCACGTGCTTGAACGACTTGCCCTCCACCGCGACGCAGCGCGCGTGAAACCGCCCTTCGCCGTCGAGCTGACCGAGCTCGAGCGCTTGGCGCGCCCCGGGCTCGCGCGAGACCGGCCGGACCCGGGCCACGTGGATCGGCGAGGCGCCCTGCGTTGCCGCGATCGGCGCGGGGCTGAGCCCGTTCGGGTAGAGCGACCAGACCGCGGGCATGTCGTCGCGCGGCGCCTCGTCGACGCGGATCGCCGCCATGCCGAACGCCGAGATGTCCTTCGCCGCCGGCAGGAGCACGTACGCAGGCCCGGCGGCACCGACGGCGAGCGCGCCGCCCATCCGCGATTCCCCCGCGTCGCCGACGAAGACGACCGCGTCAGGGCCGAGCTCGAGCTTGCCTTCCGCCGTGAGCCCCAGCGTGCGGGCGTGCACCGGCGTCAGCGCCGACCGCGCGTCGATGTACATCGCGAGCGCGCCTGCCTTCCAGGGCGACAGCGCGACGAAGGTGGCGCCGCTGCCCTCCTCGGAGAGCGGCACGGCGGCCCCGTCGTCGAGCACCGCGAAGGCCTGCGTCACGGCGCCCTCGGTCGTCTTCCGATCCGAGAGGAAGGCGAGCAGCGTGTGCCCTCCGGGCAGCGCGACGGCGGAGATCCCCGTGCCGCGGCGCCCGGCGCCGATGGGCGGCCCTTCGCCGCCGCCGAGCGGGGTCCTCCGGATCGTGCCGCCGTGATCCATGCAGTACACGAACCGGGAGGCCACCACGCACGCCGGCCACGAGGCGCGCGCTGGATCGCCGCCGCCATCTCCGGCGTCAGGCGCGTCGGGCGCGGCCTCCGCGGGCGGAGAGCCTGGCGCGGTGAGCCCGCCGAACGACGGCGCGACGTGCTGCGCCACGCCGTCGCGGTTGAAGATCACCCGGAAGTCGGCGCGCTCCGACGCGTCGGGAGACCACAGCAGCGCCGGCCCCTGGAGCGAGAGCGAGAGCGGCCCTCGGCGCAGCGCGCAGCCTGCGCCCGCTGGTGCCGCTGCCGCGTCCGGTACGGCGCCGTCCGGTGCTGCCGCATCGACCGCAGCTGCGTCCGTTGCCGCTGCGTCCGCCACCCCCGCGTCCAGCGACGGCGCGCTCGGAGCGCTGGCCGCGCTCGCGGTGGGCGCAACGGAGGGCGCCGGCGTTGCAGCACCCGCGTCGGGCGCCGGCCCGGCGCCAGGTGTACCCGAGCCGCCACGGCAGGCGGCGAGCGCCGCCAACACGAGCACGCGCGCGCGCAGCGGGGGATAGCTCACCACCGCAGCCCGACTCCGGGCAGGGCCTGGATGTTCCCCAGCCGCATGCGGACGCTATCGGGCGAACTGCGTGTAGCGTCAACCCGGGAAGCATCGCCGGAACCGTGAACGGGGGAGGTGTCCTATCTCGGCCTTCGTCGAGGCCTGGTTCGTCGAATTCCTGAACGCACCGAATTGAATCTGCAGAATCTTGTGCTCTGACGCCTTCATCGGATCATCGAGCCCCATCGCGAACGCGACGCCGGGGCGCAACCACATCTTCTCTCCCAGCTTGGATGGCGCGTGTTCGACACCTCTGTTCGCGGGAGGTGTCGTCACCTGCGCGCCGCGGAACCTCGGAGAACCACGCAGGCCATCCAGGGGCCCCGCGGGCGCGCGCCGCCCCGCCGCCGCGGCCGGGCTACTGCTGCTCGAGCACCGTGATCGACCGGTCCCAGTACGAAGCGACCACCGCCCGCGCGCCGTCCTTCGAGACCGCCACGGCGCACGCGCCCTTGCCCGTGGGCAGCGACGCGACGACAAGCGGCGGGTCGCCCGCGATGACCGCGACGCCGCTGCCGACCGGCGGCCACTGGGTCCCGCCGAGCGCCACGAAGAGCGTCTTCCGGTCGGGCGACGTCACGCCCGTCCGCGGCACCCCGCGGAGCGGGAGCGTGCTCTTCACCTCCATCGTCGACAGGTCGATGACGCTCGCGGTCCGCGCCTCGGCGTTGAGCGTGATGCCGTAGCGGTCCTCATCGAGCAAGAAGCCCGCGGTCGGGCCGACGCCGACGCGCGCCTTCCTCGTCTCGGTCACCCCGGCGACGCTCAGCAGGATCGCCGTGTTGGACAGCCGATCCGGGAAGAACACGGCGCCGCCGTCCCTCGTGATGTCGCCCTCGCGCGGCTCGCGCCCGACCGCGATGCTCCGCCGGGTCGCGCCGAACGGCGACTCGCTCGGGTCGAACAGATCGATCCACGCGCCCGCCGGCCGGCCCCCGTGCGTCAGCGCGCCGAGCGCCGCGATGTAGGGGCGCCCCTCGGCCTGCACGAGGAACAGCTGCCCCGTGGCGTGCGGGAGCGTGATGTTCGCGAGCCGCACCCCCGTCGGCAGCTCGAACTTCGTCACGCGCTTCGTGTCCGTCGTCGCCGCGACCACCGTCCTGCCGTCCGGCAGCGCCACGATGTCGCCCGGCGTCCGGCCGACGTCGAGCAGGACCGGATCGCGATCCCACGCGGTCGTGTCCATCACCGGGATCCGCGCGGCGTCCACGTGCCGCAGCACCGCGACGTAGCGGTCGAACAGGAGCCGGATGTGGTCGCCCTGCGCCGGCATCGACGCCTTGTGGATGAGCTCGCCGCTCTGGAGCTTGTACTCGCGCAGCGAGGCGTCGTCGCCGCTGACGTAGATCGACGCGCCGCTCGGGTTGAAGACCACGTCGAGCGGGTGCACGTCCCCGATCCGGAACTCGCGGGCGCGCCAGCGGCCCTTCGGCTCCGCCGGGGGCGGCGCGGGCTCGACCGGGTCGGGGCCGAACGCCGCGGGGTCCGGCGCGTCGTCCGCCGTGTCGCGCGCGGCGCGCGAGGCGGCGCCCTCCGGCGCGAGCGCGGTCAGCGGCGGCGCCTCGCCGACGGGCGACTTCAGGCTGGTCAGGGTGGCGATGATCACGGCCGCGACGCCGCTCGCCACGGTCACCGCGGCCCGCGCCAGGCGCGGCTCGCGGCCGGAGAGCGACCCCACGGAGCCGCGGTGGCGCTCGCCGAGCCACCCCTTGCAGGCGCGGCACTTGCGCGCCCCCTCGACGATCCGCGCGCCGCAGCTCGGGCACGGGACGCGACGCTCGCTCATTGCAGCACCCACGCGACCTTGGCGCGATCGCCGAGCGCGAGCGCCGAGCCGCCGTCCGGGGCGAGCCGCACCCGCGTCGGCTCGCCGCCGAGCGGGTGGACCTTCGCCGCGTAGCTCTTCAGATCGACAAGGGCCACCGAGCCCGCCCCGTCGCCGCTCAGCGCGACGACCGCCTGCGCCCCGTCCGGAGCGACGGCCATGTCGAGCGCGCGGCCGGGGAACGTGACGGCGCGGAGCAGCTCGCGCTTCGACAGATCGAAGACCTGGATCGCCCGCCCCTCGTTGCACCGCACGATCGCGCGCCGGTCGCTCCGGACGAGCGCGATCTGCTCCGGCTCCCGGCACGTCGTGATGCGCGCCTCCTGCCGGACCGCGCCCGACGGGAGCCAGGTGAGCGGCACCAGGGTGTTCTCGGCCCGGAGGGCCACGAAGCCCGCCGAGCCGTCGGGGATCATGAGCGCGCTGGCCGGGTTGCCCACCATCGAGGTGCGCACGCGATCCTGCTCCGAGCCGAGCCGGCTCGGGTCGAACGGGTAGGCGACGCCGCCCGACGGCTCGCGCTGGCCGGGCAGCGGGAGCTGGCCCGTCGTCGTGATCGCCCGGCTGCCGCTGTCGTCCACGGCCACGGGGCCCACCGCGTCGTCGCCGAACTGGATGCGCTCGATCTCGGCGTGGTACTCGGTCGCGAGGATCGCCACCGCGTGCGCCGCCGGCAGCGAGGCGAGCGCGCGCCGGCCCGAGGCGCCGACCTGGATGTCCCCCACCGCCTCGCCGAGCTCGATCGTCTTGAGCAGCCGCGTCGTGGCGGCGTCGATCACGTAGATGCGCGAGGGCGCGGTCGCATAGACGACATCGCCCACGCGGTGCAGGCGCCGGACGTGCGGCGCCTCGGACACGAGGCTCAGCGCCTCGCCGGTCCGGGCGCTGCGCACCTCCAGGCCGGCGGACAGCGCGACCACGAAGCGGTCGCGGTCGAGCGGGAGCGCGTCGAGCGCGTCCTTGGGGAGCGAGAAGGGGCCGGCGATCGAGGGCGCGTGCGCGCCGGCCAGGTGGCCGACGTCGTTCGGGCGCTGCCAGACGCAGCGGCCGAGCTGGCACGACTCGCCGCTCCAGCACGGCGTCCCGCACACCGGGGCCGGGGGAGCGACCGGCGACGCGGCCCGGGACGGCGCGAACCGGTGGGGCGCCAGGTAGCGGAGCGCGCCGCCGGTGCTGATGAGCCCCAGGATCGCGCCGATCGTGACGAGCGGGCGCCAGTGGAGGGCGAGCCAGCTCGCGTCGCTGGGGGCATCGGGGATCGAAGGCGCCGTCGCCTGCCGCCTGGGCGCGTCGGCCGGCTCCCCGCACTCGGGGCAGAGGGCGACCCCGGCGGCGATGCGCTCGAGGCAGACAGGACAGGTCGCCACGCCGGCGCCGGTCGATCGCCGGGGCGGCGGCTCCGCCCACGGGACGGGCACCGGGCTCGCCTCGGCGGCGTGGCAAGCCTCCCGCGCCTCAGCGGCGCTGGAGCCGGGCTCGGTATCGCTCCGCGTCTCGTGGTCCACCGCGCACCTGCGTCTCTTCCGTGTCCGTGACGAGCGGCCCTCGCGTAACCCGAGCGTGCCCGGAAGTCGAGCCCCTCGTGCCGGCGCGGCCGCTCCGGCGACGTGGCCCAAGCCACGAGCGGCCCGCGCCGTGGACGAAACGACGTGGCTGGAGATCGCGCCGCCACGAAAGGTGCCTCGCGCGGCAGGGCGAGGGTCGCCGGCGCAGCAGAGGGGAACATGGCTGTCGTCGTCAGCTCGGGAGTCGGCCGTTGGACGTCAAGCTCGGGAGTCGGCCGGCGGCCGCGAGGTGGCCGGAGCGTCGATATCACCGAATTGACGTGCTCCCCGCTCCCGGGGCGCTTGCGCGCCATGATTCGCCCGGCGAACACCACCAGAAGAAAATCCCAGCGCCACCAAAAGAATAGGCACATTTGCCGCGTGCAATTCGACCGGATAACGCGCCACGTCAGCACGCCGGGAGGACACCATCATGCTAATTTACCGGCGGGGTCTTGGGACGGCATCTTAACACGAGGTTCGCGATGAAAAAGACGGCTGGGTGCGTGGCGGCGCTTGCGCTTATGGGCGTGCTGGGTGCGTGCAGCGCAGTGGACAATCAGGGGAACAGCAGCAGCGGAGGCGACGCGTCATCGCAGGGGCAGGGCGCAGGCGGGCCCGGCGGGACCACCGGCGGGACCACCGGCGGGACCACCGGGACGGGCGGCTACGATGACAGCTTCGGCTCGGTCAATCCCAGCGTCGGCAGCAGCGGTGTCGGCGGGAGCCCCGGCGGGGACCAAGAGACCGGCAAGTCGTGCGACGGCAAGTTCACCGGCCGGGTGCGCGACTTCCAGGAGGCGCACCCCGACATGGAGCCGCAGGACGAGGGCAAGTGCGTCAACTGCGACGATCACATGATCGTCACGGACACCCTCGGAGAGGACCTGAAACCCGTCTATGCCGGCGGGGCCGAGGGCACCATGACCACGACCGGCAAGGAGAACTTCGACGTGTGGTTCCGCGACACCGAGGGCGTGAACATGCCGATGAACCTCACGCTGCAGTTCGAGGACCCCGAGGGCGACGGCGTGTGGACGTACAACAACCGGGAGTTCTTCCCGATCGACGAGGCGCTGTTCGGCAACGAGGGGCGGCGGCACAACTACCATTTCACCTTCGAGATGCACATGGGCTTCCAGTACAAGGGCGGCGAGCAGTTCACGTTCGCCGGCGACGACGACGTCTTCACGTACATCAACGGGAAGAAGGTGGTCGACCTCGGGGGCATCCACGTCGAGCAGACCCAGGTCGTCGACCTCGACGACCTCGGGCTCGAGATCGGGAAGACGTATCAGCTCGACTTCTTCTTCGCCGAGCGCCACGTGACCGACTCTCACTTCCGGATCGACACCTCGATCGAGTTCCTCAACTGCGGCATCCAGGTCAACTGACGCCGGCGACGGTCATGCAGCTCCCTCTCATTCTGCGCAGGTGAACGTCTGCGGGCATGCCCCCGACGGCTCGCAGGCGTCGCCGCACTCCTCGTAGCAGCTCACGCACTCCTCGTGGCTCTCGTCGGTGAAGCAGGACGGCACCGCGTCGCGCAGCTGGGCACAGCGCTGCTGCGCCTCCTCCGCCGAGAGCCCCCCGCAGCCACCCGCGAGCGCGACCAGCGAGAGCAGCGCCGCGCCAATCCCCAGCCTTCGAGCCATCCAGGCCTCCCTTCGAGCCATCCAGGCCTCCCTTCGAGCCATCCAGGCCTCCCTTCGAGCCATCCAGGCCTCCCTTCGAGCCATCCAGGCCTCCCTTCGAGCCATCCAAGCCTACCCGAAGCGCCGCGGCGGGCGCGGCTTTCCGCCGCGCGCGCTCAGCCGTCCGCCGGCCTCGGCACCGTGACGAGCCCGTAGGTCCCCGCGCCGCTCACCTGGATCCACGCGCGCAGCACCTGGATCGGCCGCCCCGCCCGCGCCACGGCGGCCACCGCGTCGCCGAGGTCGCGCGCGCACGCGGCGTGCAGGTCGTCGGTCGTCTCGTGGTCCTCCGCGGAGCGGCGGATCCAGACCGCGGTCGACGGCATCGCCGCGCCGTCGTGCCTGTCCTGCCAGCGCCTGCCGACGAGGTGCGCGCGGAGGAGCTTCCTCGCTTCCGGGGGCGTGTCCGGGTGGAGCTCATACACCATCGTCGCGATGAACGACCTCATGCGCCCGAGCCTGCCGGAGCGCCGCGCGCCCGTCCAGGCGGCGCGCTGCGCGCGTCCGCCGGACGGGCGGGCGGGCTCGCGCGGAGTTCCTGAGGGCAGGGCGGCGGAACGGTGAAATAGTGTCCCGCCGATGCCTCCAAGCGACCTCGACCCCAGGCGCATCCTGCCCATCGCGGACCGGCTGCACGCGGACCCCGGCTACGCCGGCCGCGGCGTCACCATCGCCTTCCTCGACGCCGGCTTTTACGCCCACCCGGACCTCACCACGCCCCGGAACCGCGTCCTCGCCTACCACGACCTCTTCGCGCCCGAGGCGGGCCCCTCGGCGCTCGAGCACGGGGACGCCTCGTCGTGGCACGGCATGATGACCTCGGTGGTCGCCGCCGGGAACGGCGCGCTCTCCGACGGGCGCTTCCGCGGCCTCGCCTGGGAGGCGAACCTCGTGCTGGTCAAGGTCGGCTTCGCCCACCGCATCGTCCACGACGACATCCGGCGGGGCATCGAGTGGGTGATCGCGCACCGCGAGCAGCACGGAATCCGTGTGCTCAATATCTCCTGCGGGGGCGATTACGAGGAGTCGTACCTGACCGGGAGCCTGTCGCGCGCCGCCGACGACGCGACCCGGCACGGCATCGTGGTCGTGGCCGCCGCGGGCAACGCAGGGCACGACCCGGGGCACCGCGTCCTGCCGCCGGCCAGCGCGCCGAGCGTCGTCACCGTCGGGGGGCTCGACGACGGCGGCGCAGGAGAGCAGACGTGGAACTACCACTCTTCGTACGGCCTCACCCTCGACGGGCTGCAGAAGCCGGAGCTCATCGCGCCGGCGATCTGGCTGGCGGCGCCCATCCTGCCCGGGACGCCGACGGCGGCGCAGGCGCAGCTCCTCTCGCTGCTCGACCGCGCCCGGGACGAGGATCTGCCCGGGCTGCTCGTCGAGCACGCGTGCGTCGATCCGGACCTCGACGCCGTCGCCGGCCGCGAGCCGTACCTCGTGCGCCAGCTCGCGGCGGCCAAGCTGCGCGACCAGAAGGTGATCTCCGGCCATTACAAACACGTGGACGGGACGAGCTTCGCCGCGCCGATCGTGAGCAGCGTCGTGGCGCAGATGCTCGAGGCGAACCCGCGCCTCTCCCCGCAGCAATGCCGGCGCATCCTGATGAAGACCGCGCGCGGGCTGCCCGGCATCGCGCCGGAGCGGCAGGGCTTCGGCGTGGTGCAGCCCCGCGCCGCGGTGGCCGCCGCGCGCGCCGCCGCGTGAGCTCGCCGGCGTCCACGCGGCGACGAGGGCGCTGGCCCTCGAGCCGAGCTGCGCCGTGACGCGGCGCTCGGAGCCGTCCCGGAAGCGGCCGCTCGCCGCGAGCTGCGCGGCGGCGGGCTCGCCGTGGGCGAGCGCGACGGACCTCCAGGTCGAGCTCCGGACAGGCAGAGGGTACCGCGCCGGTCTGGCGGGCCGGCTCGCCGGGACTTCGAGCACGAACGGCGCGAGGAGGCCCGGAGCCCGTTCGTCCACATCGCACGGAGCATCGCGGCACGAGGCGCACGCCGTATCCAACGTGGGCGCGCGCCGTCGCCGCCGTCCGACGGTCCGACGCGCCGCGCGCGGCGGGGGTCAAGAACAGGCAGACGCGGCCAGCCTGGGGGAATACCTTGCGTACCCCGCCGCCGGCCGGTAGCTTCCGGAGCGCCTCAAGGCTCGTTCGTCCTCGACCTCAGATCCGGCCGCCTGCTGCAACGTGGTTGCCTCGTCCGAACGTGGGGTGACGGCCGGTCGTCGGGGAGTGTTTTCGCGTGCGGCCCGCGGCACGATCCGGGCCGTCCGCGAGGGAAGCGGGGATCGTGCAACGGGATTGGCGGCAGACATGAGCAAGCGGCTTTATGTGGGGAACCTGGCGTTCCATTCGACGGAAGACAGCCTGCGCACCGCGTTCGAAGGGGCCGGCGTCGAGGTGCTCTCGATTCAATTGATGACGGACAGGATGACCGGGCAGTCGCGCGGGTTCGGGTTCGTCGAGGTGAGCGATGCCCAGGCGCAGGCGGCCATCAACGCGCTGCACGGCAAGGACCTCGACGGCCGTACCCTGACGGTCAACGAGGCGCGCGAGCGCACCGGCGGCCCCGGCGGCGGGGGCGGCGGCGGCGGCGGCTTCCGCGGGGGTGGCGGCGGCGGCGGCCGTGGAGGTGGCGGCGGGCGCGGCGGTGGCCGCGGCGGCGGCGGCGGGCGCGACCGCTGGTAGCGCTGCAAGGTCGACCCCGGCGGCGCGGTCAGCGCCGCGCGGGGCCTCTCGCCCGCTCGACCACGGATCCCGGGGCGCGGAGCGCAGGGGGATCCCCCAGGAAATAAAGCAAGGAACGCCAGCGCGAAGGCGCGGCGACCCGCGCAGGAGCCCGGCCATCGCTGGCCGGACTCCTGGCCGGGTAGAACGGAGCTAGCTGGCGCGCTTCGCCCCGGGGCGGCGGAACGGCGCGCGGCCGGCGAAGACCTGGCCGTCGCCGAGCGCGTAGGCGATCCGGAGCAGCTGGTTGTACTTCGCGACGCGATCCGAGCGGGACGCGGAGCCGGTCTTGATCTGGCCCGCGTTCGTCGCGACCGCGAGGTCGGCGATGAACGTGTCCTCGGTCTCGCCCGAGCGGTGCGAGATGATCGACCGGTAGCCGCCCTCGGCCGCCTGGCGGATGCACTCGAGCGTCTCGGTGACGGTGCCGATCTGGTTCAGCTTGATGAGGATGGCGTTGGCGAGGCCGTCCTCGATGCCCTTCGCGAGGCGCGCGGGGTTCGTCACGAAGAGGTCGTCGCCGACGAGCTGGACCTTCTTGCCGAGCCGCTCGGTGAGCAGGCGCCAGCCCTTCTCGTCGTTCTCGGCGACGCCATCCTCGATGGACACGATCGGGAACGCCTTGGCGAGCTCGTCGTAGATCGCGACGATCTCCTCGCGGGTCTTCGACTGCTTGTCGAAGGTGTACCGCTCGGTCTTCGCGTCGTAGAACTCGCTGAGCGCCGAGTCGAGCGCGACGCCGACGTCCTCGCCAGGGCGGTGGCCGGCGGCCTCGATGGCGCGCACGACGTACTCGAGCGCCGCCCGGTTCGACGGCAGGCGCGGGGCGAAGCCGCCCTCGTCGCCGACGGCCGTGATCATGCCGTCCTTCTTGAGCAGGCCCTTCAGGGTGTGGAAGATCTCGGTGCCCGTGCGCAGCGCCTCGGCGAACGACTCGGCGCCGTAGGGGACGATCATGAACTCCTGGATCTCGAGGCCGTTGTCGGCGTGCACGCCGCCGTTCAGGATGTTCATGAGCGGCGTCGGAAGGACGCGCGCCGCGGCGCCGCCGAGGTAGCGCCAGAGCGGCAGGTCGACCGTGTCCGCGGCGGCGCGGGCGGCGGCCATCGAGACGGCGAGGATGGCGTTGGCGCCGAGCTTCGACTTGTTGGGGGAGCCGTCGGCCTGGATGAGCACCTTGTCGAGCTCGGCCTGGTCGAGCGCATCCATCCCGAGGACGGCCGGACCGAGGACGGTCTCGATGTTCTTCACCGCGGTGAGCACGCCCTTGCCGAGGAAGCGCTTCTTGTCGCCGTCCCTGAGTTCGACGGCCTCGTGCTCGCCGGTCGACGCGCCGCTCGGCACGGCCGCGCGGCCCGTGCCGCTCAGCGTGGTGACCTCGGCCTCGACGGTGGGGTTGCCGCGCGAATCGATGACTTCGCGCGCGATGACGCTCTGGATCTCCGACATGACCTCTCCTCAAGGGGATCGCCTTCGCGCGACCCCGGCTGCTCTCGAAGGGGGCTCGAGAAGCGGCCGGAGCATAGGCACGGCCCCCCCCGGATGTCGACGCTCCGGTGCACCCGCGGCGCGCGGCGCGGGATCCGGCGCGGACCGACGCGGACCGACGCGGACCGACCCGTCGACCTAGCCGCGGCGCGCGAGGTGGACGCGCGCCCGGGTCGACGGTCGGTGCGCGCCTGGCGTAAGCTCGCGCCCGCGTGGAAACGTCCATCGGCGTCTTCGGTGAGGAGATGCTCCTCTGGCTCTGCATGCTCCGCCAGTCCCCGCGGCGGCCGCCGGCCGATCACGTGCTGCGGCAGGCGAACCTGCTGCTCGAGGAGCTGAAGGGGTCCAGGCTCGCGCAGGAGATGCCGGTCGCCTCGGTCGACGACGGCATGTTCGCGATCGCCGCGTGCGCGGACGAGATCGCGATGTCGCTGCCGGACCTGCGGCCGGTCTGGGCGCAGCGCCCGCT
This sequence comes from Sorangium sp. KYC3313, assembly GCF_052075895.1. NCBI lineage: Bacteria > Pseudomonadati > Myxococcota > Polyangiales > Polyangiaceae > Sorangium > Sorangium sp. KYC3313. The sequence goes on along the minus strand of NZ_CP197255.1, from coordinate 2,594,228 downwards.
CCAGGCGTCGCGGTGGACGACCAACAACGCGGGCGTCGAGTTCTTCGAGCGGCTCGTGCGCGTCCGGAAGGGCCCGCTCCCGGTGATGGCGACGTACGCGTGCGTGCTCGGGCTCGGCTTCCGCGGGCGCTACGGGCTGCCGGGGCAGAACACCGACGATCTGCTGCGGATCCGCCGCGAGCTGTCGCTCAAGCTCGGCGTGGATCCGGATCGGGACTGGAAGGGCGGGGTGCTCAAGCCGGTGCAGGTCGACGGCGTCGCGGTGCAGCACCTCCCCACCCAGTCGCTCTGGCGCTCCGTCGTCGTCGGGCGGGTCCTGGCGTCGCTCGTCGCGATCGCCGGCGCGCTCGCGCTCGCGTGGACGATCGCCCAAAGGGTCCGATGAGCGGCTCCTTCGTTTACGAGCTGGCGAGCGTCCACACGCTGGTCGAGCAGGCGAACCTGGACAATGGCCAGGGGATCTACGCGGTCCCCTGCTACCTGGTGCTCGGCGAGCCCGGGTCGGGCCGCTCCACGGTGATCCGCTCGATGAACCTGACGTGGCCCGTGAGCGGCGGGCAGCTCCCGATCGGCGTGCCCGGGGCGCGGTGCTCTTACTGGCTGGCGAAGGAGGCGCTCTTCATCGAGCCGGAGGCGTCGGTGCTCGGCCCGCGGCGGGAGCCGGCCGAGCTCTCGCGGCTCTGCGACGAGCTGCGCCGCTCGCGGGAGCGCGAGCCGATCGACGGCATCCTGCTCGTCCTGAGCATCGCGGAGTTCGTCGAGCTCGACGAGCAGGGGCTCGACGCGTACGCGAACCGCATCCGCGCGTACCTCGTCGAGGTCGGCCGTGCGCTGCACGCCGACGTGCCGACGTACGTGGTGCTGTCGCGCTACGACACGCTCTGGGGCTTCGCCGAGGTGTTCCAGTGGACCGCCGAGCGCGGGCGCGAGGAGCCCTGGGGCTTCACGCTCCCGCTCGAGACGAGCCCGGACAACACCGGGCCGCGGATCCTCCAGGAGCTCGAGGGGCTGAACGCGCGGCTGGAGTCGACCTGCCTCGCGCGGGTGAGCTCGGAGGACGCGCCCGAGGCGCGGACGCGGGCGTTCCAGCACCTGGCCGAGGTGCGGGCGCTGATGCCGCGGCTGCGGCAGCTGTTCGGGGTGATCGCGATGGCGAACGCGTTCGAGCGGGCGCCGTGGCTCCGCGCGGTGGCGATCGGCAGCGCGATGCCCGGCATGGGGGACCGGCTCCGCGCGGGGGTGACGCGGTTCACCAACATGGGGCTGGCGCAGCCGCCGAACGTGGCGGTCGCGATGCGGCCGGGGGGGCTGCCGATCCACGCGACCCTGAGGGCCGTCGTGCTGCCGGAGCGGGACATCGTGCCGCTCCGGCAGCGGTGGCGGGACGACCGGTTCACGCTGTTCTGCTCCGTGGGCGGGCTCTTGCTGCTGCTCGCCGCGGCGCTCACCGAGATCATCCTGCGGTACGCGATGTGAGCGGGCGCCGAGGGCGGCCCCGCCGGCCCCGGCCGTCCAGTTGACATGGCAACTCGTGGGCTCAAACGCCCGCGAGATGCCGGACACATCGGAGGCATGGAATCGACCTGCTGCCCAGGAGGCTCTCTCCGTCGAGCCTGGGCGCGCGCTCTCCGTGCGACCAGGCGCAGCCCAGCTCAAGGGGTATCACGTCACCGCGAAGACCGGCGAGGGCCCGGGCTCCACCACGTATCGAGCCCATCGGGACGCCGACGGCACCGACGTGGCGATCAGGATGCTGCACACCGATTACGCCCGCGCCGGCGATATCATGCGCTTCAGGCACGCCTACCGCGCGATACGGCAGGTCGACTCGGCGAGGGTCGTCAAGGTGTACGCCGTCGAGGAGCACGAGGACGGCCTGGCGCTCGTCACCGAGGTTTTCCCGGGCGCCCCGCTGTCCGCGAAGGCGGCCTGCAAGCTGGGCGTCCGCGCGTCACTGGACGTCTTGATCCCCGTGGCCGAGGCCCTGGCCGACATCCATCGCCATGGCCTCATCCATGGCGACGTGAGGCCTCCGAACATCCTGCTCGGAGAGGACGGTCAGGTGAAGCTCACGGGCTTCGGCGCGGAGTCCATCGTGACGCGCGAGAAGGAGGAGATCTATTGCCGCCGCGTCCTCTCGAAGGTGCTCCCCTATACATCGCCGGAGCAGACCGGCCGCATGAACCGGAGCGTGGACTACCGCACGGACATGTACTCGTTCGGCGTCGTCCTCTACGAGATGCTCGCGGGGCAAAGGCCGTTCGAGGCGCTCGACCCCCTCGAGCTGATGCACGCCCACATCGCCGTGACGCCCGTCGCCCCCTCGGAGCTCGACCCCGAGGTGCCCGACGCGCTCTCCGCCGTCACGATGAAGCTCCTCAGCAAGAACGCCGAGGACCGCTACCAGTGCGCCGAGGGGCTGAGGGCCGATCTGGAGGAGATCCGAGCGCGATGGCAGCGCGGCGGCCAGATGGAAGCGTTCAGCCCTGGCCGCCACGACAGGAGGGACCTCTTCCGGCTCCCCCAGAAGCTCTACGGCCGCAAAGGAGACATCCGGAAGCTCATCGACGCGTTCGACGACGTGCTGCGGGGCAAGCGGACGATCGTCCTCGTCTCGGGCTATTCGGGCATCGGCAAGTCGTCGCTCGTCCAGGAGATCTTGAAGCCGCTCGTGCGCGAGAAGGGCTACTACATCAGCGGGAAGTACGATCAGGTCAACCGCGATACGCCCTACAGCGCCATCGTCCACGCGTTCGACACGCTCGTCAGGCAGCTCCTCTCCGAGAGCGAGGAGCGGATCACGCGGTGGCGGGACGCCATCCTGGGCGCCCTCGGGACCAACGGACAGGTGATCTGCGACGTCCTCCCGTCGCTCAAGCACCTCCTCGGCGAGCAGCCGCCCGTCCCCGCGCTCGGCCCGGTCGAGGCCCAGAACCGCTTCATCCTCTACTTCCACAACTTCGTGTCCGTCTTCGCCCGGCACGCCCACCCGCTGGCCATCTTCCTCGACGATCTACAATGGGTGGACTCGGCCAGCCTGAGCCTGCTCACGAGCGTCCTCGCGAGAGAGGACGTGGAGTCGCTCTTCTTCTGCGGCGCTTACCGCGACAACGAGGTGAGCCCGACTCACCCCTTCCTCGTCGCCCTGGAGCAGCTCACGAAGGGCGGCCTCGAGGCGCGCGACATCGTCCTCGCGCCCCTCGGCCTCGCGCACCTGACCGAGCTCATCGACGACAGCCTGCAGATCGGCGGCGGAGAGGCGCTCGCGGGCGCGATCATGAAGAAGACCGGGGGCAACCCGTTCTTCGTGAAGCAGTTCATGCGGCACCTCTACGACACGAAGGCGCTTGTCTTCGATCCACCGGCGGGCTGGCGCTGGGACCTGCGCCGGATCGAGCGGCTGGAGTGCACCGATAACGTCCTGAGCCTCATGGCGGAGACCATCCGGCGCCTGCCGCAGGCGACGCAGCGGGTGCTCCGGCTGGCCTCGGCGATCGGCAACACGTTCGAGATGGACGTGCTGAACACCGTCAGCGAGCGGCCCCCCGACGAGACGTACGCGAGCCTCGACCACGCCGTCGCCGAGGGCCTGATCGTGAGCGCGGACGAGCAGGTTCGATTCGCGCACGACAAGATCCAGGAGGCCGCGTACTCGCTGATCCCGGAGGGAGACAGGCCGGCGTTTCACTACCGGATCGGGAAGCTCCTGCTCGGCAAGCCGCGCTCCGGCGAGGGGCGCGCGCTGTTCGACGTCGTCAATCACCTGAACAGCGCCGGCGGTCTGATCCGCGCGCCGGAAGAGCGCATGGAATCGGCCAGGCTCAACCTCCAGGCGGCCGGGCGCGCCCAGGAGTCGTCGGCCTTCACCGCGGCCCTCAGGTACCTGGAACATGGCATATCCATGCTGCCCGGAGACGCGTGGACCTCCAGCTACGAGCTGACCTTCACCTACCACACGAAGAAGGGGCTCCTGGAGTCGCTCTGCGGACGCCACGACGACGCGCTCTCCACCCTCGCGGGGAGCTTCGATAGAGCGGTGGGGCGCCTCCACAAGACGGAGGTGCGCCGCCTGAAGATGAACGTGGAGATCCTGAAGAACGATCTGCCCGCCGCCATGGAAGAGGGGCTCGCCGCGCTCGGGGCGTACGACATCCACCTGCCGCCTTATCCGGACGACGACGCGCTCATGGCCGAGATGGAGCGGACGATCGCGATGATCGGCGACCGCCCGATCGCGTCGCTCGTCGATCTGCCCGCGCTCGACGATCCCGAGATCGCCGCCCTGCAGGACGTGCTCCAGGAGATGTTCTCGCCGACCTACCAGCTGGGGACGAACAACTTCGGCATCACGGTGATGAAGGCGCTCCAGAACTCGCTGACCCATGGCATCTCGAGGAACTCGATCTATGCCTACGTGAACTTCGGGACGCTCCTGTGCGCCAGGCTCGACATCGAGAAGGGGTACGAGTTCGGGCGGGCGGCGGTCCGCCTGAACGAGCGCCACCCGGACGCGAAGTCCGAGTCCATGCTGTGCAACATGTGGGGAGCGTGGGTCCAGCACTGGATGGATACCTACGAGAGCTCGAAGGCGTCCCTGCGCAAGGGCGTCCACGCCGGCATGGAGACGGGGCAGTACATCTGGGCCTTCTACAACGCGTGCAACGCGAGCATGAACGGCCTCCTCCGGGGGGAGCACCTCCACGACGTCATCGAGGAGGCGAGGCAGTATCTGCCGCTCTGCAAGCTCGACAAGTTCAACGCGATCACGTGGATCGTCGGGGCCGTCGGGCAGCTCTGCGAATACCTGAGCACGCCGGACGAGGGCGACTGGAAGCGCGGGGCGTGGGTCGACATCGACGCGGTCACCGAGGCCGCCCGCAGCATCGACAACCGGGCGTCGCTCTACTTCGTGAACGTCTTCAAGGTCCACGCCGGCGTGTTCCAGGGCGCGTACGAGGAGGTGGCCGAGATCTGGGGCTCGACCGATCCGGCCAGCCTCGGCATGCTCGCCGCGTGGCACGCGAGCCCTTGTTATCACTTCTACGGCGGGCTCTCGTTCTCACGGGCCGCGCGCGCCGCCGCCCCCGCGCTCAGGGAGGCGTACCTCGCGAGGCTCGGGGAGTGCGCGCGCAAGGTGGAGTCGTGGGCGGCGCTCGACCCGGAGAGCCACCGCCACCGCGGCTTGATCCTGAAGGCCGAGGTCGCCCGGAGCGAGCGGCGAGAGGGCGCGGGCGCCCTCTACGATGAGGGGATCGCGGCCGCGCGGGAGGGCCGCTTCCTGCACGACGAGGCACTGGCCAACGAGCTCTGCGCTCGACACTACCTCGACCTGGGGAGGAGCTTCGTCGCGCGCGCCTACATGACCGAGGCGCACAGGCTTTATGGGCGCTGGGGCGCCGTGCGGCCGATGCTGCGCCTCGAGAGGGACTTTCCGCACGCGCTCGGGCCGGAGGCGCTGCGCAGGCGGACCGACCTCGCGCGGGACGGGGGCGCCGACGTCCGCGGCGCCGCCGCGGGTCACGGCGCGCGCCCGGGGCTCGACTTCATGACCATGCTCAGGGCCTCGCAGGCGGTCTCTGGCGAGCTGAACCTCGACCGGGTGATCGAGGCCCTGCTGACGATCGCGGTCGAGCACGCGGGCGCCGAGCGGGGGCTGCTGATCCGCACGGCCGACGCCTCGCACGCCGCGCACGACGTCGAGGCCGAGGTCGTCACCCGGCGCGGTCGGGTCGAGGTCACCCTTCGCCAGGCGCCCGTCACCTCGAGCGATCTCCCCACCTCGATCCTCCAGTACGTGATCCGCACGCGAGAGCGCGTGATCCTGGACGACGCCGCCGCGCCCAGCCTGTTCTCGGAGGACGCCTACGTGCGCGGGCGGCGCCCCCGCTCCGTGCTCTGCCTCCCCCTGGTGAAGCAGGGCACGCTGGTCGGCGTGCTCTACCTGGAGAACAACCTGACCCCGCGCGCCTTCACCGCGGATCGGATCGAGGTGCTGGAGCTCCTGGCCTCCCAGTCCGCCATCTCGCTGGAGAACGCGCGCCTCTACACCCAGCTCCAGCAGGAGAACGGCGAGCGCAGGCGGGCGGAGGAGCGCCAGAAGCTCCTGATGAACGAGCTGAACCACCGGGTGAAGAACACGCTGGCGATCGTCCAGGCGATCGCCGTGCAGACGCTCCGCATGGCGGACTCGCCCAAGGCCTTCACGGACGCCTTCCTCGCCCGGTTGCTCGCCCTGTCCCAGACCCACAACCTCCTGAACCAGACCGCGTGGCAGGGCGCCGACCTCCACGACGTCGTCCACGCCGAGCTGGCGCCGCACGCCCATGGCGACGCCGATCGTGTCCGCCTGGCCGGCCAGGACGTCCGCCTCCGCCCGGAGGCGGCGGTGACGCTCGGCATGGTCTTTCACGAGCTGGCGAGCAACGCGGCCAAGTACGGAGCGTTATCGCAGCCGTCCGGCCACGTCGCGGTCACATGGGACGTGATCACCCGGGCGGACGAGCGCCTGCTCCACCTGGAATGGCAGGAGGCGGGCGGGCCGCCTGTCCTGCCGCCGCGCCGCAAGGGCTTCGGCTCACGCCTGATCGAGCGCGACCTCAGGCGCCAGCTCGCCACGGAGGTGCGCCTCGACTACCTGCCTGGCGGCGTACGTTGCGTGATGGACCTGCCCCTCGAGCGCGTGGGCGCAGGATGAAGCCGGTCCCAGGAGGCGAACGTGGGCTGGAGGGGCTGCGTGTCCTCATCGTCGAGGACGAGCCCATGATCGCCTCGTCCCTCGAGGACGTCCTGACCGACCTCGGCTGTGTGGTGATCGGCCCGGCGCTGAACATCAAGGACGCGATGCGCCTGGCCCGCGCGGCCGAGATCGACGGGGCGAGCCTGGACGTCAACATCGCCGGCGAGAAGGTCTATCCGGTGGCCGACATCCTGAGCGAGCGAGGCATCCCGTTCGTCTTCCTGACCGGATATGGCAAAGCCGGGTTGCGCGAGTCCGATCTCAGCCGTCCGGTGCTGCAGAAGCCGTGCAGCCTGGAGCGCTTCGAGGAGATCCTCGCGGGGTGGCGGTGAGCGATTCCACCGGGCTCCCGGGCGCAGCGGCGCCTGCGCGAGCCCGGCCCGCGGCGCGCTCTGCCGACGGCGCGCCCGCGTGGCGCTCCGCGACGGGCTGCGCGGCGCGCCATGGCGGACACGGCCAGCGGCGCGGCATCGACAGGCCACGTCATCTACGCTGGTTCACGCTCGCGACACGGCATCACACTTGCAGGTCTGACGCTCGTAACGAAAGGAGATTCCTATGGCGGAACAGCAGCGTCAGCCGACAGGCCAGGACGTGTCCGTGAGCAAGCCGCAGCAAGGCAAGCCCGGCAGCCAGGCGACGGGTCAGACCCCTTCCCAGGGGGCCGGCGGTCAGTCCACCGGGCTGCAGCGTCAGCAGGGCGGCGGGCAGATGGGGCGGTACGGCGCGGCAGGCGGCGTCTTCAGCCCGTTCGCGATGATGAGCCGGATGATGGAGGACATGGATCGCATGTTCGACGACTTCGGCTTCGGAGGGTTGCTCTCGCCGTTCAGGCAGGGCCGCACGATGGCTGAGCCTGGTGGCGGCCGGGGTCTCTCGTCCCTCGCGGGCGGCCTCTGGTCGCCGCGCATCGAGCTGGGCGAGCGCAACGGTCAGCTCGTGGTCAAGGCCGATCTCCCCGGCGTCACCAAGGACGACATCCGGGTGGAGCTCCGCGACGACACCCTGATCATCGAGGGTGAGCGCCGGCAGGAGCAGCAGGAGCAGCGCGAGGGGGTGAGCTACACCGAGCGCAGCTACGGGTCGTTCACGCGCGCCATCCCGCTGCCCGAGGGCGTGCAGGCCGACGACGTGGACGCGAGGTTCGAGAACGGCGTCCTCGAGGTCTGTCTGAAGCTGCCGCAGCAGCAGCAGCGCGGCCGCTCGGTCGAGATCAAGAGCGGCGGGCCCTCGCAGGGGACGAGCGCTGGCGGCGGCCAGATGTCCGAGAAGCACCGGCCGAGCTAGCCGATCTCGACCCGGGGCCCACCGGGGCGGCGGCGCGCCGCCGCCCCGGCGTCGCCTGGCGGAAGCGGGATCAATCGACGGCGACCCGCACGCGCGCGCCGGCCACGCCGCGTGGCGGCCCTACTTCGCGTCGCGCGGCGCGCCGCCTCCAGGCGCCGCCGCCTCGCGCCCTCCGAGGATCGCGAGCTCGGTCTCGATCCACCGGTCGAGCTCGCCCTGGAGGCTGAACAGCGCCAGATCGAACTCCCGCCCGTTGATGACGATGAACGGCGTCCCCGCGAGCCCGGCGCGCTCGGCCTCGGCCTTGTCGCGCGCGACCACGCGGGCGGCGGGCTCGCCCGCCATGTCGGCGCGGAACCGGGCCATGTCGAGGCCGACCTTCTGCGCGTAGCCGAACAGGTCCTTCTCCTCCAGCCGCTGCTGGTTCTCGAACAGGAGGCGCTCCATCGGCCAGTAGCGGCCCTGGCGGTGCGCCGCGATGGCCGCGCGCGCCGCGGCGTCGGCGTGCGGGTGCGATCGCAGCGGATACACCTTGTGGATCAGCCTGACGTGGGGCGCGTGGCGCTCGACGACCTCGTCGAGGTGCGGGACCGCGCGCCCGCACGAAGGACACTCGAAATCCGACCACACGACGATCTGGATCGACGCGCGCTCCGGCCCGCGAGAGGGCGAGTCGGCGAGGTCGATCTGCTTCACGTTCGGACCGAACCTCACGCCGTACGCGGCCTGGGCCTCCGCGCCGCTCGCGCCGCCGCGGATCTTGTCGGCGAGGAGCTGCGCGGCCGGCGCGCAGGCCGCGCAGGCGCGCGACTCGCGGACGCACTGCGCGAGCGACACCGCCTGTTCGGGGCACGGCGCGTAGAGCTGCGAGACGAGCTGCCACCAGGTATCGCGCTCGCGGCGGACGAGCTCGGCCGTGTCCACGCCGGGCAGCTGCTCCGGCGCGCCGCCGGGCGCGTCGAGCAGCGGCGCGCCGGAAGAGCTGCCCGGGGGTTCGGGGAGCGGGACCTCGGGGGAATCGGCGAACTGGGGTTCCTGCCGCTCCGCGCCGCCGCAACCCGGGAGCGCGGCGAGCGCGAGGAGCGCGGCGAGCGCGGGCCGTCGTGCACCTGATCTCGGAATGAACACGCGCGGATGCTACACCCCCGCCGCGGCCGGGCCAGGCCGAAGCGCCGCTCGAGGCGCGCGGCCGGCGCCGCGGCCCCTCAGAAGGCGCCGCCGAGACCGAAGGTGGTGCGGCCGGGCGCGAGGGCGACGTGCGGCGCGAACCGGAGCCGGAGCGGGCGGAGGCGGATGTACTCGTAGCTCTCGGGCCCCGGGGGCTCTTCGTACTCGAGGAGCGCGGCGTCGACGATGTTCGCCGTGAGCGCTCCGAGGATGGCGCCGAAGACGAGGCCGGTGATCTCGCCGTCTCTGTTGAGGAAAGTACTGCCGACGACCTGGCCGAGCAGGCCGCCGCCGAACGTGCAGCCGACGTTGAGGCCGAGGCTGAGGAAGCCCTTGCCGAGGTGGCCGTTGGCCCAGTGGGTGATCGGGCCGCCGAGCACGAATGGGCCGGCGGTCATCCAGGCGAACATCTCGTTCTCCGTGGCGACAGCGAGGGGTCCGAGCGCGATGGTCCCGCTGAGCACGAGGAGGTGCTGCCAGCCGTACCAGACGCGCTCTGTCTCGCGCCGCTCGCGCCAGGGAGAGCCCCCGGGCTGCCAGGACGCCGGGCTCGTCGTCCAGCTCGGGGGCGCCTCTCCGGGCGGCGCGACCCCGGCCGGCGGCGCGCCACCGTCGCCCGGAGCCGGCGGCGGCAGGAGCGGCGCTGCCGCCGCGCCGCCCGGAGCCGGCGCAGGCGGCGCGACGGCCGACCCGCTCGGCGGCGCGGCGGGCGCAGGGAAGGCCTCGGACGCAGGCTGCATGGCGCTCGCCGGCGCCGCCGTGACCACCACGGCCGCTGCACAACCGATCCACAGCCCGCCGCGAAGCATGCCTGTCATCCTGCGATCCTCTCTTCCTTCTTCCTGCGCTCAGGACCTCTTTTACTCCCTTTCTCCCGGCCGCCGCGCTCAAATTGAAGCGCCCAGAAAGGCCGCGCAAAGAGGACGGCGCGCTCCGGCGGGCGATCACCGACGCGCGCATGGGCTATCTCACCGTCGGCGCGACACCGGCGCGCCCGGAACGCCCCGCGGATCCGCTGTAAACGCGGCGCTCGGCGCCCGCCCGGTCAGGGCGAAGCTCGCGACCGCGACGGCGTCTGTCGAGGATGTGCATGCGACAACTTGCCACATGTTCCGCGCGCCACAGCCGTGATTATACGTCCTGCGCCGGGCGGCCGCAGGCGCGCGCGCAGCGCGGCCCTTCGAAGACAGGACGGCTCTTATGACGAAATCACCGGGATCCACGCTGTTCGCGCTGGCGCTCGCCAGCTTCGCCGCCTTCGCGCCCGCGTGCGGCGACGACGAAGGCGTCTCGCCCGTGGGCGCCGAGCCCCCTGCCGGGACCGGCGGCGCAGGCGGCGGGGAGCCCGCCGGGACAGGCGGCTCCGGCACGGCGGGCGCGGGTGGCCAGCCCGTGGACGACGAGGACAGCGACCACGACAGGGACGGCTTGACCCCGCGCGCAGGCGACTGCGACGACTTCAACAACACCGTCCATCCCGGCGCCGAGGATCGGAATTTCGATGCCATCGACTCGGACTGCGACGGGTCCGACGCGCCGGCCAAGACGCTGGTGTGGAGCGCTGGCGCGGATCCCGCTCAGCCCGATCAGGTCGACGCGCTGGCCCTCATGGATGCGGACGGCGACGGTCAGATCTCCCTCGACGAGTTCTCCGCGAGGTGCGCCGAGTCCGCCATGCTGGTGGGCACCGCGCGCCCCGGCGTGGTCCAGGTCCACGCGGTCTGCGGCGGCACGAACAGCTGCCGCGGCATGGTCTATCAGACATGGAACGAGCTTTATGAGCACGCCTGCCGCGCCGTGAACAGCTGCGCGGGCTGGAGCTGCGTCGAGACCGCCGAGGACCAGGGGCGAGACGGGCCCGCCGCGTTCGCAGGCGCGAAGTGCAGCCACTGCCACGCCGGCGCGGCAGGCAAGTTCAACGTGCAGGTGCCGCCCGGCGAGGACGTGAGCGCCTTCATCGCCGATTTCTGGGAACGCCGCCCGGACGCGTACCTGCAATCCGTCATCGCGTTCGGGATCCAGGGCGCCACCGCCGAGGGCCAGGCCTACTCGAACATGCCTGGCTCCTATCGCCTGCTCTCGCGCGCCGAGATGGACCGGCTGATCGCCCACCTGCGCACCCTGACGCCGGAAGGCGAGAGCTTCGAGCAGCTGCCGCCCGCAGACCCGATCGACCCGGGCGACTAGCCGGCGATGGGCACGCCGAGAGATCCTGCCGGCGGCCTCGCGGACGGAGCGCGGGCCCCCTCGCGAGACGCGCTCGGCCTCGGGCTGCGCCCGCCGCACTACGACGCGATCGAGCGGACCAGGCCCGAGCTCGGCTTCTTCGAGATCATCGCGGAGAACTACCTCGGCGCGTCTCCCCTGCCCCGGGAGCGGCTCCGGCGCATCGCCGAGCGGACTCCGATCGTCGCCCACGGCGTCTCCGTCAACCTGCTGGGCGAGGCCCCCCTCGATCGCGATTACCTGTCCCGCCTCAGGGATCTGATCCAGGAGCTCCGCATTCCCTATTTCACGGATCACCTCTGCTGGACGGCGTTCGAGGGCGTCACGCACCACGACCTCTTGCCCGCGCCCTACGATCCGGAGCTCATCCCCTACGCCGCGGGCCGGGCGTTCGAGGTCCAGGAGGCGCTCGGCGTCCCGTTCGGGATCGAGAACCTGTCTTCCTATGTCGCCTGGGAGCGCGACGCGCTGCCTGAGTGGGAGTTCTACCGCCGCGTGGTGGAGGAGTCCGGCTGCTGGGCCATGCTGGATCTCAACAACGTGTTCGTCTCCAGCGAGAATCACGGGTTCGATCCGCGCGAGTACCTCGACAGCGTGCCCTGGCGCCGGGTCCTGCAGGTCCACCTGGCGGGCCACCAGACATTGCCCTCCGGCTTGCGGCACGACACGCACGATCGTCCGGTATGCGACGAGGTATGGTCTCTTTACGAAGAGGCGTGGCGCCGGGGCGGCCCTTTCCCGACGCTCCTCGAGTGGGACGCGGAGATCCCGCCCTTGCACGTGGCGCTCGCGGAGCTCGGCAAGGCGCGGCGGGTGCGGCCTTCATGAGCCCGAGGGGCGGGGCACCGCCGGGCTGGCTGCGGGAGCTCCAGCGCGACTTCACCGCGGTCCTCCGCGCGCCGCTCGACTCGAGCGCGGGCCGCTTCCGGGAGCTGCAGGAGCGGTATCCCGCGGGGCTCGTGGCGCAGGTGAAGGGCGGCCCCGGGGGCCTCGCGCCGGCGGAGCGGCTCGCGGTCTATCACCGCCAGTACTGGATGCGCCTGTTCACCGCCCTGCAGACGAGCTTCCCGCGCGTGTCGCGGGCGATCGGCTGCTGGCACTTCAACCACCTGGCCGCGCTGCACCTCGAGGCGCGCCCGCCCCGTCACTTCGACATCGACGAGAGCACGCGCGGGTTCGCCGAGCGGCTCCGCGGCGCGCTGCGCAGCCCTGACGGCGCGCGCCGCGGTCGCCCGCCGGGGCGCCCGGCGCCTGGGCACGAGGACGCGTGGCGCCGGCGAATCGAGCTCTCCAGGGCGCCGCTCGCGATGGTCCGCCAGGCGCTGCGCATGGACGAGGCGGAGCGGCGCGCCTGCGAGTCGCCGTTCGAGGGCCTCTGGCGGCCGACGCCGGAGGAGCTCGCCACGCTGGCCGAAGCGCGGCTGCGCTTCGCGGTGTCCTTCACGCTCACCCACGAGGACTGGGACCTCGCACGCTTCTCGCGGCTCGCGGGGGGCGATCTGGAAGAGCGCCCCCTGGACGCGAGGCGTCGCCACGCGTCAACCCGCGCGTGGGTCTTCGCCCGGAGCGCCGCCGGCACGACCACGACCTCGGTGGATCCGCTGTTCGCCCGCCTGCTCGAGCGCTGCCTGGAGCTGCCGTTCGGGCAGGCCCTTGCCGCCGTCGAGCAGGGCTGCACGGCGGCGGAAGCAGCGCAGCTGCGGGCCAATCTGCAAGGCTGGATCGCGCTCGCCCTCTCGAGCGGCTGGTGGACGGGCCTCTAGGCGGCCGCGCTCCCGCGGCCGGCTGCGCCGCTTCCCCCGTCGTTGAGCTTCGCTTCGTGCTTCGCGACCCACTTGCGGAGCCGCTGCGACAGAGGTGACCGTCCGTTTTCGTAGTTGGCGACCGAGCTGCGCGCGAGACCGAGCTTCTCGCCGAGCTCGGCCTGCGAGAGCCCGAGCTTCTCGCGAAGCACCTTCAGCGTCGTCGAGCCCGCCGCCGCCTGCGCGCGCGCCGGTGCGCTCGGACGGGTGGGCGGCACGGCCTCGACCGAACGCCCGGCCCGCTGTGTGCGCTCGACCGCCGCCGGCTGCGACTCGGCGCGGGCGCCTTCCGGAGCAGGGCGCCGCGCGACGGGCGCTCGGACGCTGTTCGTGCTCCCCGCGAGCTTCTCGCCGCAAAACGGGCAGTAGTCGAACGCGAGGACCTTGCCCGCGTCGGTGCGGAACTCGACTCCCTGGATCGACGCGGGAATCCCTTGCGCGCGGCGCTCTTCGCTCGCCCACCCGTACACGAGCGTGAGCCCTCGCTCCTCTTGATTCACCGGTAGCCCGGTCTGACTCATCCGAAGGCAGACCGTCCTGCCGTCGCGCGTGCACTGTCGTCCGATCATGGGCATCGTCTCATCTCCTCTTTTCCGTGCGGGCGCAGGCGTACCCGGTCGAACTTTTGCGCAGTACTGCTCACCTGTCAAGGTGGACACAAGCCAAGTCGAACTTTTGCGCGACACTGCTCATTTGTCAAGGCCGATAAACCGGAGGCCTGCGCGAGGAAGAGGCGATGATGTAGGGATCGCCCACGAGCGCGTCCTCGTCTCGTCTCGTCTCGTCTCGTCTCGTCTCGTCTCGTCTCGTCTCGTCTCGTCTCGTTCCCGTCCGGGGCCGCGCCTCGCCCCGCGGCGATCCTCCTCGGGGTCTCCATCGCGATTGCCATGCTCGTGGGCATCGCCGTGCTCGCCCCGCGGGGCGCACGGGTCCCCCGACCGTTTCCGCCGGATGAAGAGTGCCCGATGTTCAGGTTCTCGATCGACGGCGATCGCGAGCGAGAGCAAGACAGCTACCCGCCGACGCGGGACATCGAGTCATGGCTGAGCTCCTTGGTCCAGCGCTAGCGGGCCGAGACGACGGGCCATGTACCGCGCCGGCGACGCGCCGAGCGCCTTGCGGAACATGGTGACGAAGCTGCTCGCGCTCTCGTAGCCGAGGTCGCTCGCGACGCTCTGCACGCTCGCTCCACGCGAGAGCCGCTGGAGGGCCAGGACGATGTGGAGCTGCTGGCGCCAGCGACCGAAGCTGAGGCCGGTCTCCCGGACGAGCAGCCGGTTGAGGGTCCGCTCGCCGACGCCGATCCGGCGGGCCCACGTCCCCATCGTCGCGCCGTCGGCGGGGTTCATCGCCATCGCGTCGACCAGCTTTCGGAGGCGCTGGTCGGCCGGCATCGGCAGGCGATGTTTCTCGATCGTCGCCGCCGCCAGCTCGTCGAACAGGACGGCCACGAGCCGCGCCTCCGGCCCGTCGAGGTCGTACAGCGCGGGGCGCGCCGCGAGACGGACGAGCAGCTCGCGAAAGAGCGGTGTGACCGAGACGGCGCAGCACTCGGCCGGCAGGTTCGGAGCCGCGTCCGGCTCCATGAAGACGCCGTAGCCCTCGAGCGGCGCGCGCCCTCGTATCTTGTGGAGCACTCCGGCAGGGATCCACAGCGCCGAACGCGGTGGGACGATCCACAGCGCGTTCGACGCCTCGCACGTGACCTCGCCGCGCTCGAGGAAGAACAGCTGTGACTCGCGATGGCTGTGGAACTCGCTCTCCAGCCCGCCGGTGACCATGCTCAGGCCGACGGCGTTGGCGGGCCGCGGGAGCGTGCTTCGCCACTCGCCACGATCCTCGCGCGCGAAGCGACGCGAGAGCGACTCCATCGCCTCGGCCGCCGATGCGCGTGGCTCGTCCGCGATCTGGACCTCGCCATGAAAGGTCCACCCGGGGGAGCCGATCGACGACGGCGCGGGCGGGGCCGACGAACCTTTCGTGGTGGAGCCGGCCGAGGGCGAGGCCGATGCCGACGCCGGCGATGCCGTGGATGACACAGGCGACGCGGGACGCTGCCTTCGCTTCGAACCCATGGCCGGATTGCGAAACAAAATGTCCTCATCTCGGAATGCGGTCAAGGTCGCCGGCTGCGATGGTTCCTCTGCGCGCTCCGGCGGCCGTGCCGGAGCCAAAAGGCCGCCCTTCGGCGGACAGGAACGCGGAGGCTCTTCGATGCGGAAGGTGATGACCGCGCAGCAGCTCGAGGCGATCGTCGGCGCCCCGATCCCGGCCGTGCGCATGAAGCAGATCGGCGCCCTGGACGAGGGATGTCGGCGCGTCCTCGCCAATGCGCCGGTCGCCGGCTTCGGTTTTCGTGACGAACAGGGGGGCTGGCGCAGCACCTTCGTCGGAGGTGCCCGCGGCTTCGCGCACGTGGAATCGCCGAAGCGCGTCCGGTTCGAGCTACCGGCGAGGCACCCGACGCCCGAGTTCGGCAGCGGCGCCTCCTTCGTCTTCCTCGTGCCGGGGATCGGCGAGACCCTCCGGCTCAACGGCTCCGTGGCCGAGCGGCGCGGCGGCCGGATCGTCGTCACCGTCGAGGAGGCCTTCGTGCACTGCGCGAGGAGCATCCTCCGATCCCGCCTCTGGGAGGGGCCGCGCGCTCGCGCCGCCGCCGCCGTCGAGCCGCCGTCGCCGGGTGATGGCGCGCGCCACGAAAGGGAAGGCGGGCCGCTCGGCGATCCGAGCGTGGCTCGCTTCCTCGCATCGAGCCCCTTTGCCGTCGTCTCGTCGTGGGACGCCGCGGGCTCGGGCGACACGAGCCCGCGAGGAGATTTCCCGGGCTTCTTGCGGATCCTCGACCACGAGACGCTCGTCATCCCCGATCGCCGGGGAAACCGGCGGACCGATACGTTCCACAACGTCATGACGTGCGACCAGGTCTCCCTCGCGGCCGTGGTCCCGGGGCGCGACGACGTTCTCCACGTGGGCGGCGCGGCGCACGTCACCGATGATCCGGCGCTCCTGTCGACCATGGCGCTCGCGGGAAAGCCACCGCAGGCCGCGCTCGTCCTCCGCGTGGCGCGCGCGGAGCTCCTGGCGAACGAGGCCCTGCAGCGGTCGAAGATCTGGCAACGCTCCGCCGACGTCGACGCGGGCGCCGTCCCCGATCTGATGGCGCTGGCGACTCAGCACCTTGCGCTCAACGAGGACGGCGGCGCGAAGGCGACGATGATTCGCCTCCTCGGCAGCGGCGCCGGCGCTTTCCCGAGGCTCCTGCGCTGGCTCATCGATCTCGGTTACCGCAAGGGGCTGACGGACGAGGGCTACGGCCGCGGCGCGACGAGGGGGGACGACCCGGAGAGCCAGCGCGAAGGTCGCCTGCGATGACGATCGGCTCGGACAGCGAGGCGATCCGGTTCAATCCACGCGAACCACGGCGACCTGCGCAACCTTGGCGGGGGGCTCGACGTCGACGGTGACGAAATGGCGCCCGATGCCGTCGAGCCGCTCGGGGATCGCGCCCCCGCCGCCCGAGATGTACGCGGGGATCCCCGCGTTCTCGAACGCATAGAACGAGTGGATGTGGCCGTAGAACGTGAGATCCACGCGCCCGCCCGCGAGCATCGTGAGGAGCTTGTTCGCCTCGGCGCGGCTCGCGAATGCGCCGTTGCGGGAGCCCACCGGGTCGAGGGGCGCGAGGTGCATCGTGACCACGTGCAGGAGATCCTGCCCCTCGGTGAGCCAGCCGTCGAGCCACCCGTAGGCGAGCGGATCGATTGTCGCGCTCGCCGAGTCGAGCATCGTGAACTGCACACCTCGGAACGCGAAGCGGTAATTCCCGCGGCCAAACCACTCGTGGTAGAGGTCGTCCCGCGTGCCGAGCTCGTGGTTGCCGAGCGTCGCATAGCAGGGAAGACGGAGCGTCTTCATCTCGCGCTGGAATCGCTCGAGCTGCTCGGGCGAGCCCCGCGACGTGAGATCGCCGCTGATGAGCGCGAAGCGGACGCCCTCCGCCTCGTTCATCCTCGCGTAGATGTCCTGAACGCGGTCGATGTCCTCCTGGACGTCGACGAAGACCGCGAACCGCCACGGCTCGCGCCGCGCCTCGTCCGGCGGGCGCAGCGACAGGGTCGCCTCGGCGCCGGGCGGCAGGGAGAGGCGGAAGGTGCGCTGGGTCGGAAACGGCGCCTCGACGAGCTCCACGGGCACGCGCTTGTCCCCGACGCGCGCCGAGAGCTCGGCGTCGGCGAGCATGTTCTCGATCGTGATCTTCCACGGTCCGCCCGCCTCGTCGGTGAGGCGGATCGAGAGCGCGGGCGCGCTCGCCCAGAGCGCGAGCTCGCCTGGGTCGAGGCGGCGGACCGCCGCGAGCCCCTCGTCCACGGTGACGCGCGCCTTTCCCCGCGAGGCCTTTCCCACCTCCAGGTCGCGGCGCGCGCGGCCCTCGGCCACGTCCAGGCAGGAGAGGGCGAGCGGCGCGGTGAGGGCGATGAGCGCGAGGAGAGCGTCTCTCGGGATCATGGCGAGTCTCCGGGGCGGAAGAGCAGCGCGAGGCGCCCGACGTACGCGGAGCCCGCCTTCACGTCGGCGAGCAGGCCCCAGCGGGGCGAGGCATGGAGCCGGCCCTCCAGGCCGAAATGGCCCGGGACGCCGCTGCCGAGGCCGGGGAGCTTCGCGCCGCCGACAACCCCGTCGTGCCGGTGGTCGTAAACCACCTTGGCCTCGCCGCGCGGATACCCCGCGTGCCCGAGGTACGCGCCGAAGGCGAAGCGGGGAATCAAGAGCTCGTTCCCCTCGAGCGGGCGGCGGCCGTGGCGGTAGCCCTCGACCGCGATCCCCCAGCCCATCTCCGCGAACGAGCCCCGCAGCGTGCGCCCGAGGTGGGCGAGATCGAGCCGGCCCTCGAGGCTGACCTCGCCGGTGGTGATCGAGAAGTCGTCGGAGGTGTAGCGGTGATGGGTGAGCGCGCCCTCGATCTCGAGGAACGAGCCGTCCGCCGCGCGCGGGCCGTCCGGCGTGCCGGGGCCGATGAAGCGATGCGCGGCCTCGACGCGGAGGCGCGCATTGTCGTCGTTCAAGGCAAACCAGCCGGAGCCCGAGAGGCGGAGGGAGCTCAGGCGCAGATCCATGCCCGGCACGAGGAACGTGCGGTACGCGAACGTGGGGTCATGGACGTAGGCGAATCCGAGCTGCGTCTCGACCCAGGGCAGCGACAAAGGCGGGCTGCCGGTGCCGCCCTCCGGGGCGAGCACGCCATAGAGGTCCGCCAGAAGGGAGATCCCGAACAGGCCCACACCCGTCACGGTGGTGAGCACGATCGGCGCGATGACGCGCCGCGAGGCCCCTGAGGCCGCCGCGCCCACGAGCCCGCCCACGGCGAGGCGCCGCCCTCGGCCATCGGTCCTGGAGAGCTCGCGGCGACCGAGGGCCCGTCGATCACGCCGAGATGACCTTCGTTCACATGGCACGGAGTCGACGTCGCTGACCGGGCAGCTCCACCAGCACACGGGGCGCGTGAGGCTGTAGCCGGAGCCGCAGGTCGGATAGTGTTGTCCGGCAACCAAGGAGAAGCCGCGAAGATGATCCGATCCTCACGCGCCGCGACGGCGGCCATGACAAGCCTGTTCCTGCTCCCGCTCGGAGCGTGCGTCACGGAGTCGGGGGCTCGGCCTCCCGCCGCGGCCGCCGCCCCATCACCCGGCCCGGAGCCCGCGGCCCCTGCGACGAGCCCCGCTCCGACCGCGACCGCGCCGGCGACGGCCGCCACCGCGCCGGCGACAGCCGCGCCCGGCCCGGCGGCCCCCGCGGCGGTGGATCTCGACGCGCTCTACAGCGAGGCGATCTTCAAGTCCGCCGTCGTCACGCCCGCTGCCGCGCGCAAGCTCGTGCCGCTCAAGCCCGACGCGAACGGCACCTACACCGTGACCACCTGGGCCGGCTGCCGGGGCGACGGCGGGCCGAACAAGTGCGGCGCCTACGTGGCGCAGCAGCCCGTGAACGTGAAGTGGGACGTGTGGGTCACGAGCAACGGCGAGCTCCAGAACAAGTGCAAGACGTGGACAGGCGATGTGGTGCTCCAGATCCACCAGGTCCTCGGCCTGTCGGCCCCGCAGCCGCCGCTCCCCGCGGACACGACGGAGCGGCAGTTCGTCACGTTCTCGGGGGTGCCGGCCGCGAGCATCTTCCGCCCGTGCACGGACGCCCGCGTCGACACCGACTCCTGCGACGGGACGAAGCTGCCTGCAAAGCAGCCTTCACTGGCGCCGGCCGATTACTACAGGTGGTTCACGAACCACGCGATGTCGTCGTGGCAAGTGCCGGAGAAGGGCCAGACGCCCACGGGCTTCCCCTGGACCAGGCTGGGCTACTCGTACAACTGGGCGCCCGGCGCGGACATCTACGGGGCGTCCGAGTACGTCATCTCCGGCGGCGCGAAGGCGGTGAAAGTCACCGTCGCCGCCGTCCAGACGGCCAAAGATTTCTGCAAGCCCTGAGCGGCGGGCTATGCCTGCTGCCCCGGGGCGCCCTCGCTCTTCTTGTCGGGCACGAGATAGATGCCCGGCAGGCTTATCAGGGTCATGGCGAATTTGGTCGCGAGATTGATGGCGAAGATCTGCCGGATCACCTCGAACGGCAGCACAAAGGCAAAGGCGCCGAAGCAAAACAGCAGGTTGTCGACCGGGACGCTGACCGCGTTGCTCGCGAGGACCGCGAGCCACTGGCGCCTGGGGCCCGACTTTCTCAGATAGGCCTCGCGGACCCGATGGAAAACCTCGGTGTCCAGCAGCTCGCTCACGACCTCCGCGACGATGCTCGCGAACACGATTCTCCACACCGGGCTCAGGATCGCCGAGAACTGATCGCCGAGCCCCCACGACGGGTCAGACGGCACTTGTGCGGCCCAAAGAAGGTAGAGGGCCATCAGGAGATTGACCCCTCCGGCGCAAAGGATCAGCGTCTGGGCGCCGCGCTTGCCGATGGTCTTGTGGACCATGTCCCGCAAGGTGAAGGTAAGGGGATAGATGAAGGTCCCCATATCCACGGCCAGCGAGAAGACGACGCCGATCTTGAGGCTGGCGATCTGACTGATGAGCTGCGCCGCGATATAGAGCGAGATGACGATGATGGCCGCCGGTCTGACAGCGCTCGTCAGATCTTGGCTCGCGCTCCTGGACGACAATTCGGACATGAGAATCGCCTCGTTGAAGGCGGGCGCGGGGACCGCCGCAGTTGTGAGCCCGGGTGCCCAGGGCAGCGAGACATCCTGGTCAACAAATAAGACAAAGGGGTGCGGGGGTTCGCCGACCCTGCCGGGATGATGGAACCGCCAACCCGCCACAAGACGCCAGGATTTTTGTGCTTTTCTTGGCGTCCTCGGGGCGCTGGGCGGCACCTCGCCGAGGATCCGATGCGCGCGGCGCTTGACCTCGACGTCGGGCGATCGCCGGCCCGCTCTCCGCTCGCCTACCCCAGCAGCGACGCCGCCACCCTCGGCGCCTCCCGCGCGGAGCACCCCATCCAGCCCGAGAGCCGCTCCGCCGGCTCGCCGCTCGCGAGCGCCCGGAGCACCCGCTCCGCCACGTCCGCGCGGAGGGCCCGCGTCCCGAACACCGGGTAGCCGATCGCCGCGTAGGCCTTCGGATCCACGCCCCGCGCGACCGCCATCGACACCGCGCCGGGCGCCGGGCACGCGGGCACGCGGCCGCGGTCGAACCAGGCGGCGCACAGCGCGAGGCGGCGCTCCAGCGCGCCGCGCCGGAGCAGCGGCTGCACGTAGAGCACGCGCTCGCCCACCTCGATGCCGCGCGCCGCGAGCAGCGCCCGGCCCTCCGGCGCGAGCTCCGCGACCTGCTCCTCCGCGTCGCGCGCCGCCGCCGTCCCGAGCCCCTGCTCCAGCTGGTAGACGATCCCCCGCGCCGCGCCCGGGAGCGCGCGCACCTCGGGCGAGCGCAGCGGCGCGAGCAGCGCCTCGACGAGATCGCGCGCGAAGGCCACGAGCCGCCGGAGCACGCGCGACCGCGCCCCCGCGCCGAGGTCCTCGAGCGCGGCGAGCCGCACGTCGGGCAGGAGCAGCGTCGGGCCGCGCGCGAGCTGCCCGAGCAGCCGCTCGCCGTCGAAGATCCGCCCGCCCACGTCGACCGAGAACCGCTCGTGCGGCGCCCCGACGAGCGCCTCGACCCAGCGCGCCCGGTCGTCCTCGGGCGCCGGCGCCGCGGGCCCCGGCGCGAGCCGGGCCCGCAGCGCCGCGATCGGCGCGAACGGGTGCCCCTCCGGCACCGCCGGCGGCTCGGCCTCCGCGCGCCGCTGCGTCGAGGGCGCGCCCGGCGACGACCGCGCGCCCGGCGACGACCGCGAGCGGCGCGCCGCCCCGCCGCCCCGCTCGACGAAGCGCTGCACAAGCCGCTCGTGGAGCGCGTCGCTCAGGCGATCCTCGATCGCCCGCGTGCGCTCCTGCCACGCCGCCGCGTCGCGGACCCAGCGCGCGTGGTTCGAGATGTACGTCCACGTCCTGATCGACGCGATCCGCGTGATCAGCGTGTCGATGTCGCCGCCCACCTCGTCGATCTCGGCCACCCGGGCGGCCATCCAGCTGGCGTCGAGCGCCGCGCTCGGGCCCGAGAGCTGCCCGTAGATCTCGGCGAGGAGCGCGACGTGCGACTCGAACAGGAGCTTGCGGAAGTCGGGGATGCGGCAGACCTCCCAGAGGAGCCCCACCGCCTCTTCACCCCGCGCGCGCGCTCGCACCTCCGGGTCCTCGGCGAGCCTCGCCAGCGCGGCCGTGTCCTCCGCGTCGTCGACGAGCCTCAGCGAGCGGGCGCGCGGGCGCGCCCGGAGCGACGCGAGGAGCGCGTCGATCGAGCTCATGTCGAGCTCGCTGCTCCGCCAGAGCAGCCGCCGCACCGGGGGGAACCGGTGCGCCTCGATCGCGGCGGCCACGCCGTCGGGGAGCGAGAGCGGCGCGACGGTGCCGAAGGTCCCGTCCGCGAGGTGCCTGCCCGCGCGGCCAGCGATCTGCGCGAGCTCGGCGGGGTCGAGGTCGCGCACGGCGCGCCCGTCGAACTTGCGGAGCGCCGCGAACGCGACGTGGCGCACGTCGAGGTTGAGCCCCATGCCGATCGCGTCGGTGGCGACGAGGTAGTCGACCTCGCCCGACTGGAAGAGGGCGACCTGCGCGTTGCGGGTGCGCGGCGAGAGCGCGCCGAGCACCACGGCCGCGCCGCCCCGCTGCGCGCGCAGCCGCTCGGCGATCTCGTAGACCTGCGGGGTCGAGAACGCGACGACGGCGCTGCGCGGCGGCAGGCGCGAGAGCTTGCCGGCCCCGGCGCTCGCGAGCCGCGAGAGGCGCGGGTGCTGGACGATGCTGGCGGTCGGCACGAGCTCGGCCATGAGCGGCCGCATCGTGTCGGCGCCGAGGAACCAGGTCTCGCGCCGGCCGCGCGAGAGGAGCAGGCGCTCGGTGAACACGTGGCCGCGCTGGTCGTGCGCGGCGAGCTGGATCTCGTCGATGGCCAGGAAGTCGACCTCCAGATCGACCGGCATCGCCTCGACGGTGCACACCCAGTAGTCCGGCCGCCTGGGGACGCGCTTCTCCTCGCCGGTCACGAGCGCGACGCGGGCCTCGCCGACCCGGGTGCTCACCCGGTCGTAGACCTCGCGCGCGAGCAGGCGCAGCGGCAGGCCGATCATGCCCGAGTCGTGCGAGAGCATGCGCTCGATGGCGCGGTAGGTCTTGCCGGTGTTGGTCGGGCCCAGGACGGCGGTGATGGGGGAAGCGTCGACCATGGCGCACGCAGCTTAGTACCGGACGCCGCGAAGACGGCCCCTGCGCGGCGGCGAGGGCGCGCGCCCGGCGCCCTGCGGCGGAGCGGGCTCTTCCTCGGGCGCGCGGCGGCGGAGCCACCCGCGGCGGCGGCGGCAGGGCGCCCGGCGCGCCCGGGGAGGCAGGGGGCGAAGGGCTGCCGCGGCAGGGGAGGAGGTCCTGCGACAGCAGCCCGCTCGCGCTCGGCCTTCGTCGCGTCGCCGCGCCCGTGGCATGATGAGGTGAGATGCCGGCCGCTGTAAGGAGTGCGACATGGGGCCCGGCCTCTGCTAGACCGCGGAGGCCCGAACGGAAGGACGCTGGGACGCGGAAGGCTCGATCGCATGCTGTCGCTTGAAGCGGGGAGCGTCGTCGGTGGGAAGTATCGCCTGGAGCGCCCGCTGGCGGGCGGCGCCATGGGGTTCCTCTGGGTGGCCCGGCACCTCCAGCTGGACGTCGAGGTCGCGCTCAAGTTCATGATGCCGCAGCACGTCGACTCCCCCGTCGCGCGCGCGCGGTTCGAGCGGGAGGCGAAGGCCTCGGCCCAGCTCCGGACCCCCAACGTGGTCCACGTCTACGACTACGGTCTCGAGGGCGACACGCCGTACCTCGCGATGGAGCTGCTCGAGGGAGAGGACCTCGCGGCGTACCTCGCGCGCCACGGGCGTCTCGAGCCGGAGGAGCTGCTCGGCATCGTGAGCCAGGTGAGCAAGGCGCTCCGCCGCGCGCACGAGGTGGGGCTCATCCACCGCGACCTCAAGCCGGCGAACATCTTCCTCGCGCGGCAGGGCGAGGAGATCGTCAAGATCCTCGACTTCGGCGTCGCCAAGGCGATCGGCACCGGGCTGGCCGCCGACGCGACGAAGACCGGCACGCTCATCGGCTCGCCGCACTACATGAGCCCGGAGCAGGTGCGCCGGAGCAAGACGATCGACTTCCGCAGCGATCTCTGGTCGCTCGGCGTGATCATCTTCCAGTGCCTCACGGGCCAGCTGCCCTTCCCCGGCGAAGAGCTCGGCGACGTGCTCGTGGAGATCTGCACGGGCGACATCCCGGTCGCCTCGCAGCTCGCGCCGAACCTCTGGCCCGAGCTGGATCGTTTCCTGGAGCGCGCGCTCAAGCGCGAGCCCGCGGAGCGGTTCCAGAGCGCGAGCGAGCTCGCCCGCGCGTTCGCCGCGGCGGTGCAGCGCACGGCGGTGCCGGACTCGCGCGACTCGCTGGACTCGACCGAGGCGCTGGCTCACGGCGGCGCGCCGGCGCGTACCAGCTCGCCGGGCTCGGGCGGCGCGCAGGCGCACGGCGTCGCGCAGGCTCACGGCGTCGCGCAGGCTCTCGGCGGCGCGCCGGTTCACGGCGGCGCGCAGGCTCTCGGCGGCGCGCAGGCTCACGGCATCGCGCCGGCTCTCGGCGGCGCGCCGGCTCACGGCGGCGCGCCGGTCCTCGGGGGTGGCACCGTGGCCCTGGACGACGCGGTGACCGCCGGCGGCACGCTGGCCGCGGGCGGGACGGTCGTGGCGGATCCCACGCAGGTCGCGGGAGGCATGGGCGGCCCGGGAGGCATGGGCGGCCCGGGAGACACGCTGGCCGCGGGCGGCACGCTGACCGCCAGCGGCACGCTGGAGGCCGTGGGAGGCGCGCTGTCCCCGCCCGTGGATCGTCGCGCCCCGCCGCGGGCGGCGCTCGCCGTGGTTGCCAGCGTGCTCGTGGTCGGCCTTGGGATCGCCGCCGTCGTCCTGCTTCGCTCGCCTGCTCCCGAGGTCACCGCGGCCCCTGCGGCGACGTCTTCGCCCCACGCTCCGGAGTCCGCCGCACCGCCGACACGGGTGGAGGAGGTGCCTTCCTCGCCTCCGCCGGACGCGAGCGCCGTCCCCGCCACGCCGGCATCGTCGGCCCCGGCGGGCGCAGACGCCGCGCCGGCAGCTCTCTCACCGGCTCCCCCCTCCAGCTCGGCGAGGGCCACGCTCCGATCGAACCGTCCGCCGGCGCCTCCGCCGGCGAGGCGGCCTTCTCGGGCTGCGCCCTCCAGCAAGGGCGCTTCCGAGAAGGATCCGACCTTCGGCTTCTAGTCTCCCGTCCCTGAAGAGCGCGAGCTAACCGCCGATGAACTTGACCGTCTCGTCGAGCGGCGCCCGGCCCGTACGGGTGTAACCGACCGTGGGGTCCTCGTAGCCGATCGACATGCCGCAGAAGAGGATGAGCCCGTCCGGGGGTGACAGGACCTGCGCGACGGTCTTGCGAACCTGCGACCACGCCATCTGCGGGCAACTGTGCAGCGCTTCGGCGCGCAGCAGCAGCATGACGGTCTGCAGATACATCCCGGTGTCGGCCCATTGGGCCGGGCCCACGTCACGGTCGATGTAGCAGAACAGGGCGGCGGGCGCGCCGAAACAGTCCCAGTTGGCGATCGCGGCCCTCTGTCGCGCCTCCCAGTCCTCGCGAGCAATGCCGAGCGAGGCGTAGCGCTCCCTGCCGAAGGCGGATCGGCGCTCTCTGTACGGGGACTTCAGTCCCGGCGGGTACATTTCGTACTCCCGCTCGTCCCAGGGGTCGCCCGCAGCCACGCGCGCCACGGCGAGCCTCTTGAGCTCAGCCAGCGGCGCGCCGGTCACCACGTAGATGTTCCACGGCTGGAGGTTCGATCCGGATGGCGACCAAGCCGCTGCGGAGAGCACGCGCTCCAGCACCTCCCTCGAGACGGGCTGGTCGGTGAATCCGCGCACCGCCCGCCGGCTCCTGACTGCCTCATAGACGTCCATGACCGCCTGCCTCTCCAGATCTGCTCATTGAAATCGCAATCCTATTCGACGACTTCGCCAGGGTCGAATCGCCGCGTGGCGGAGCGAGACCAATTCGGGCGGATAGTGAAAACAAACGGGTTCCGGAAGGCAAGGGGCATCTCATCTCACATCGCAGCGGACAGAACATGCCATCCACCATCCTGGTCGAGTCGTCGAACAGGTTCGTGATTCATTGACATGGCGCACCACTGGACATCGTGCACCGCCAGCGGGTCCTCACGCTCGAAGGGCACCAGGGTGAGCCGGAGCCAATCGAGCGCGGCCGGGCCGCGGACCCGCGGTTTGGCCGCACCCGCCGGAGGCGCCCGCCGTATCGACATCACCCGCCCTGGCGGGCGTGTCTGCCCAGACCTCGGCGGTGCGGCGACGCCCCCGTCCCGCTGGCCAATCACCTGGAGGACATCCAGGAGCCGCTCTTCTACCTCGGGCCGCCGGCCCCTTCGGCGATCACGGCGCCCGCGCCGGGACCCGAAGCCCCGGCCGCGCCGCAGGAGCCGGCGAGCCCCGCCATGTAGGAGCCCCAACGCCCGGACGACATGGCCGGCGCGTGCTCGACCAGGCACCCCGGCATATCGGACATGGGCCCGCGCCTGCTCGACCAGGCACCCCGGCATATCGGACATGGGCCCGCGCCTGCTCGACCGGTAATGCTCAACTTTGAGCAGGAGTGCTCAAAATAGCCTGATTCGCGTGGCGGATCTCGATCTCGGTCCGTAGCGTTCGGCGCAAGGAAGTGCAGCCCGCGGGTGGTGGAACACCCCGGGCTGCGTGGCCGAACCCCGGTTACAGCGAGGTCCGACAGTGCAGCTATACCTGATCCCACCCGACGGTGGGCAAGGCGGAGGTGTGCCCAAGCGCCGCCGCTTCGCCCCTTGCCTCTCCCTGACCCCCACGCAGCGCAAGCGCCTCCGGGCGGCGCTGCGGAGCCTGCGGGCCGCGTACGGCTCCTGGTCCTGCTTGGCCGAGGTGATGGACATGTCCGTCATCGCGGTCGAGAGCATCGCGAACGGCAGGGCCAACGGCTCCCCCGCGACAGCGCTCCGCGCTGCGAAGGCGGCCGGCGTCTCGGTCGACCAGCTCCTAGGCGGCCTCGCTTCGGTCGACCGGTGCCCGACCTGCGGGAGGAGCGCATGACGCGCCCGCGGAAGGGGGCCGGACGCCCGCCTGCCGCGCGCTACCCGAAGAAGAAGCCGACGATGGAGGCGATCCTCGCCGAACGCGGCATCATCCTGGCGACGCTCGCTGGCATCCCGAAGCGCGACCGCCGCGACGTGGAAGCCGAGGTGTTGCTCAACGCCTGGAACGCCGTCCGTCGGGGGCTCTATCGTCCCGACCCTCGCGACAAGCCCCGGGACGCGCTCCGCAAGTGGCTCCACGGCATCGCGTGGCGCCTCGCTTCGCACTACGTCAACAGCGCGTACGTGCGCCGCGCCGTGCTCCACCCGTCGCCGCTCGGGTTCCTGCACGAGCCCGTCGGCATCGACCTGCACGCGCAGATCGAGGCGCGTGAAGTGCTCGACGCCATGGCCAGCCTGCCGCCGTGGCAGCGGGAGGCGCTGCTCTCGGTCGACAGCCCGGAGAGCCTCGTCGCGTACGCCAAGCGGCGCAGGATGAACCCGAGCACGGCAGCGTCTAGGCTCAGGATCGCGCGCGAAGCCCTTGCGCTGCGTCTCAAGCGGTGGCGCCGGTAGACGCACGCCCGGCGCGCCACATCGCCACTACTATACGCTACATACCGTCTTCTGTGCCTGGATCGGATGGGCGGCCAGAATCGGTCGCCTCCACGCCATGCTGGCTCATCGCCGTGCTATTCGGCTCAAGCTTCCTCAGCACACGAGACAGCGCCTGCTTTCCAGCTTGATCCAAGTCTGTTGGCGGGTCCTTCAGAAGTTGCTTGAACCGCTCCACTGCCCGAGGGTGGTAATTGACGATTTGTGCCCGCTGTCCTTTTCGCACGACAACCGCACAAGCCCCGTCTTCAGCAAGTTTAAAGCTTTTGCACAGTGGCGAGACGTCGCTTGTGGTGAGCCCTAGCGCCTTGGCAAGACTTGCTTGACTAAGCGTGTATCCGGCGCCAATAGGATCGGCCACGACAAGCGTGCTGGCCAGATCTGGCCGTTCGCCATCGCCGGCTACTCGGACAGCCGGCGGCAACTGTGACACAAGCGTCGGCTCGATATGCTCTACAAGAATGCGTAATGTGTTCTGAATTCGGTCCAGCGCAGACGCCTGTGATTGCATCGTCTGCATCATCTGGACAAAGCTGTCTCTGTAAGCGTCAGCAAGCTCTGCTTGTATCTCTGTTAGCGCGGCTCGAACAGCCGGGGACAGCCCCAGCTGTTTGATGCCGCGCGATGGAAGGTCCGAGACCTTAGCCATGCTTCGCCTGCTTCGCCTCCTGGAGATCCAGCGATGTCAGATGTTGGATCTTGTCAGCTAGCCTCTGAACGCGGCCGTCCTCAATGCATGGCAGCCCTCCAATAAGGAGTTCGGCGACGCGATGGGCTGCGCGCGACGGGTGCGATCTAGGGGGTTCTCCCGATGCCAGAGCAGAGGTCGGGAGCGGTCCTGCCTGTCGGATCATCTCCATGAACTCCTCCCTCTTCTTCTTCTTCGTCGATGAATCCATCGGTCAGATCCTTCAGCTTGGTGATGGCGTCTTGCGGGAATACGAACGGAATGAGCTCTCTGGCGATCTGCCATCGGTACGGCAAGCGCTGCACGCCCCCGAGACGTTCGTAGACCCGCTTGAGTCCGTCCGTGGGTAGAGCTGCAAGAACGAGTCCGTCGCAACCGGCCTCGACAGCGCGGGCAGCGGCCAAGCCCACCGTAAACCCGCCCAGGGAGCTTCCGCGATGTCTCGGATCAATCTCAACATATTCGAGCCTGTAGAATGTGCCCTCGATCAGCTTGATCGGTCGCTTCTTGAGACTGCACCAGAGAGACACAACTTGACCGCCGCTGTCCACGAGTGCAAACCGGTCCTCCATTGGACCCATGAGGTCACTCCATACCCAGTGCCGGTGGAGATCGGACTCTCTACGAAATTCCGGCCACACGCGATCCGCTTGGGCGAGCAGGTCCGCCGTAGGTTCGACGGCTGTGACTTTTCCTACGTCGGGAAGATCCCATCTTTGGCCCAAAAATTGCGCGCGCTTCAGCTTCGGAATGGTGGGCATGCTGGCCACAGCTTGACTTGAACGACTTGTTGTGCTTCCGCGCGCACGGCGACGTCCTCAGAATATCCATCCCTGGTGGGGCACGCCATACCGTCCGTGAACGAGTATGTCACGGCACGCTAAGCGTATGTAATTACGTGGTTTTTGTGGCTTGCTCTGCGGTTAGGACGGGTCGAACAGCGACAGCTGCACCATCCGCCTCGGCTCCGGCGCAGGGGGCGGCTCTGACGGCGGGGGCTCCGGAGCGGACGTAGGCGCCACAGGAACAGCTGGCGCGCTCCCGACCAGCCGCAGGAACCCGCGACCGTTGGGCAGCGCCCTGGCCGGCGCTGTAGGCGCCCCTGCGGGCGGCTCGGGCAGCTTGAGCGCCCTGGGCTTCGGGGGCTCCCCCGGCGCCTCGGAGAGCGCCGCCGTGACGAACTCCTCGATGCTCCAGATGTGATCGGTCAGCCCGGCCTCCATGGCGGGCGTCACGCGCAGCGCCTCGTGCGGGCGGCAGAAGTTGTAGAACATCATGTGCAGCGCGACGGCCGCCTTGTGGTGCGGGAGGCGCTTGCTGAAGCCGTTGCAGAGGCGCGTGAAGCGGCGGATGTGCATGCGGATGGTCAGGTTCTGCCGCTCCACGTGCGACGTGCTGGCGCGCTTCATGTCGGGCACACCGAAGACGGGCGTCTTCGTGATGAACGGGTCGCGCGGCGGCTCGTAGCGGTGGTCGTCGTCCTTGCGGCCCTTCCGGCGGTAGTTCTTCACCACCTGGGCGTAGTCGACCGAGCCAGCAAGCGTGAACGCGCCACCGACCGCGGCGACGTAGGGCGCCCACCCGTCGCTGTAGAGCTGCGGGATCGTCACCAGCCGAGCGCGCAGATCCTTGATGAAGGCGGCGGTGTTCGCCTCGTCCCGCTTCCCCACGCGGTAGGCGATCACAAGCTTCGACGCGCTCGCCATGCCGACGAACGTGTACGCCTCGCCGAACTCGGGCGAGTCGCCCGGCTTCACGCGAGCCTCCTTCTTCTGGACGTAGCTCCAGATCTCGTCGACCTGGACCGTCACGCAGTCGACGTCACGCACCAGCCGGTTGTGCAGCCGCTCGCAGCCTTCCCCCATCCGGAGCAGCAGCGACAGGATCGCCGGTTGGCTGACCTCTGTGAGCCGCGACGTCGGGCGGATGCCCGCTCCTTCGACGAGATGCGACACGACCTCGACGCGCTTCGCCATCGGCAGCACGTGTGCCATGCAAGGGCCTTGCCTCTCCCCAGAGGGAGGCCCATGATGCGCGTGCGAGGTGCATCGGGCGGGCCACCGTCCGGTGTTCGCAGCCCCGTCTCGGGTTCCAGCCGAGGCGGGGCGCTTTGCTAAGTGGCCCTTAAAATAACACGAAACGCCTATGTTTCCCGGCGTTTCTGCGAAGATAGGACAACCAGTGTCCTAGCCGCCTGCGGTCTGGCGGACGCCTGGACGATGTGGTCTCCTCTACGTGGGAGGCGAAATGTTCAAGATAGAAGTAGAAGTCAGCGACCCGGAGAATGACCCGGTAGACCTCGACTGCCCGAGCTGCAAAAGGAACATGCGGCTCACTCTTGGGCAGCTTCTGAGAGGTGGCCAGGTAACGTGTCCAGGATGTGGCGAGGTCCACACGCTAAAGCCTGAGATAGATCACTCGATGTGACCATCTCCCGCCGGCATACCAGCTTCGCGCCCCTCCCCAACATCGCGCGCCGCTCTTCTGGCGCGGCGCGTCGGTACTGATCGGCCCAGGAGGGGTCCAGAGACACGAAGATGAGGCTGCGCAGGGGCGCCTCGTTGACCACAGTATCAGACACGTCGGGCATGCAGGGGCTCCAGGCGGCTGGTTGCCGCAGTCGATGTTTCAGGCGTCAAGGCGGACCGGTGCCCGTTGCTCAAATTTGAGCACTACCGCTCGACCAGGCACCCCGGCATATCGGACATGGGCCCGCGCCTGCTCGACCAGGCACCCCAGCATATCGGACATGGGCCCGCGCCTGGGCGGCGAGGCGGTCGGCCATGTCGGACATGCAACCCTGATTCATTCACTCTCCCGGGAAAGCGACGGCATATCAACAATCGATCGATGCCATCGGCGGCGCTCTCTCTTGTGGGGCTAGCACTACTGCGGGAAGTTGCCCCGGATCGGCAGAAAAACCGCCAAGCCGCCAAGGACGCCAAGGGGAGAGGGGAAGGAGGCCGTCCGGGCATCCCCCCCTATTCCCCGGTTTTCTTGGCGCCCTTGGCGGCTTCGCGGTTCGCTTCCCCGGCTGACTTCCCGCAGCAGAGCTAGAAAATCCACACGCTCGGGCACCTGCGGCGGCTGGCGCGCGCGGGGCGTCGGCGGAGGAGCAGGGCGCCTGCTCGGCGACGTCCGTGGCGAGGCTTGCCCCCGCTTGCGTTGGGAGCCCCCGCAGGGCTCCCGCTCAGAGGTTCGCGGTCGTCAGCCAGTGGGGGTTCCTCGTCGTGCCGTCGAAGCGCTCGGTGGTCTTGAACTGCTCGTGTTCTCCTCTGGCCCCGAGCTCGGCGGTGTGCGCGAGGATCGCCGAGACGCGCTCGCTGCCGAGCGGCTGGAACGTGTAAGCCGCCTTGAGCGCCTGCTTGAGGACACCCAGGCTGTCGCAACCGGTGATGACCACCGACGTCGACAAGCTCATGGGATAGTGCAGGCAGGTCGTCGGCGAGACCACGCCCGCCCTCGCGATCTCCCCGCCGGCGAACGGCTTCATCCCCAGCACCCCGATGCCCTGCTGCGTCAGCACCGGGAGCACCGCCTTCTCGAAGCTCCGGTAATGGGGGTCCAGGACGTTGAGAGGCATCTGCACGGTGTCGAGCGGGACACCCTGCCGCTCGGCCGTCTTCAGCATGGCGAGGTGGATGTCCGGGTCCTTGTGCCCCGTGAAGCCGATGAACCGGATCTTGCCAGCCTTCTTCGCGGCCACGAGCGCCTCCATCGCGCCGCCGGGTCCGTAGATCTGCTCGGGATCGCTCATCCGGATGATCTCGTGCATCTGCACGAGATCGATGACGTCGGTGCGCAGCCGCCGGAGCGACTGCTCGAGCTGCGCCTCGGCGGTCGCCCGGGTGCGGCCGTCGAGCTTGGTCATCAGGAAGACCTTGCTGCGGTATCCGTCCTGAAGCGCCTTGCCCATGCGCTCCTCGCTCTTGCCGTCGTGGTAATCCCAGCAGTTGTCGAGGAAGGTGACCCCGTGATCGATCGCGAAGCGAACGAGCCGGATGCTCTCCTGCTCGTCGCTGGGGACCGCGATGTGGTAGCCGCCGAGGCCGAGGAGGCTGACCTTCACGCCGGTCCGCCCGAGGGTCCTCGTCGGCATCACGCCGCCCGCCGGCAGCGCGACGTCCTCTTCCTCCGGCGCCCCGGAGGAAGGCCCCTCGGGAGGCTCCGGAGCGCCCGCGCCCGGGGATGTAGCGTTTTGCCGCAGCTGCGCGCTCCCCGCACACGCGCCGAGCGCGAGGCTGGCGCCCGCGGCGTGGAGGAAGGTCCGCCGAGAAGGTCGCTTCGTCATGACAGGCAACGCTCCTTTTCAGGGCGAAGCCCGGCTGCAGGGGGCGTGCCATGCGACAGGCACGAGCTCACGTTCACGACCAGCGTGGTGACCGCTGGGGGCCGAGGAGCTCACGGCCGTCCGAGACGAGGCTGGGCGTGAGCAGCCGAAGTGGAAGATCGCTGGGCGGTCAGCGCGGCCTGGTAGACGGTCTGGAAGCGAGCCTGCTCTGGCGCGAGCTCGGCGGCGCGTTTCAGCGGCTCCAGCGCTTGATCCTGGTGGCCTCGCCGGACCAGGGCCAGGCCCAGTGAATGGAGCAGCTCGGCCTGCTCGGGAAGGCGGGTGATCCCGCGCCGGAGCAGCGCGACGCCGTCCGCGTCGCGGCCGAGCTCGCGATAGAGATCGGCGAGGTTCACGTAGGTGGGGACGTAGCCGGGCTCGATGCGAAGCGCGGCGAGGTAGGCGTGCTCGGCGTCGCGCGGCTTGCCCGTGCGGGTGAAGACGAGGCCCAGGTTGTTCTGGGCCTCGGCCCGATCGGCGTGGAGGGTCTGCGTGACGATGTACTCGCGCAACGCTCCGTCCAGCTCCTGCGCGGCGCGCTCGGGCAAGGCGCCGAGGTCGACGCCCGCGAGCACGCGCGCGGCCTCGACGCGCACGCCGCGCACGGGATCGGCGAGGAGCGGCGCGGCGACGGCCGCGGCGCGACGAGGGTCATAGCCCTCCAGCGCGCTGAGCGCAGCGCGCCGTAACAACGGGTCGGGATCGGCGAGCGCCGCGCCGAGAACGGCGAGCGACGCGGCCGTCGGGGCGGCGCGCAGCGAGGCGAGCGCGGTGGCGCGCGCGATGCCGGGGAGGGCGCCGTCGGTCGCGAGCCGCTGGAGCCCAGCGGCGACGGCCGGGTCGCCGGGCGCGGTGCGCGCGAGAGCGAGGACCTCGGTATAGGTCTGGTAGCCCTGCGCGGGGCGGCCGAGCCAGGCGCGCACGGCGTCGGCGGCCCAGCTCGCGGGCTTCCGCGCGTGGCAGTCGGTGCATGGGTTCGGGATCCCGAGGCGGACCGAGAGATCCGGCCGAGGCACCCGGAAGCCGTGATCGTGACGGACGTCGACACCCATGTACGTGCGCGCCGGCATGTGGCAATCGACGCAGCGCGGAGCGGCGAGCGCGCCGGGCGTACCGGGGACGTCCGCGGCGGCGGCGTCCGCGGCGTGGTGGTGATGCGCGGGGACATCGAAGCGCGCCGGTTCGTGGCAGGACGCGCACACGCCGCTGCCCTCGGCGCGCAGACGGCCCGAGTGCGGCTCGTGGCAGTCGCTGCACGTCACGCCGGCATGCGCCATCTTGCTCTGCTGGAACGAGCCGTAGGTGAAGACCTCGTCGCTCATCACGCCGTCGGGCGTGTAGAAGGGCGCGGTCAGCAGCTCGAGCGCCACGCTGTCGAGCAGCGGCGCGCCGTGCCGGAACGGCTGCGAGAGCGTTTCGCGGCGGCTGTGGCAGAGCGCGCACGTGGCGCTCTCGGTGCCGCTCGAGGCGCGCTTGCCGCGCTGCGCGGTGCCGCTGGGCAGCCGCGTCCACGTGGCGTCCTTGCGCTCGTCGAAGCGCACGTCGAGGCCCTTCGAGGGGTCGGGCGTCCTCGCCTTGGTCCAGTCGAGGTGGCGCGCGCCGCCGCCGTGGCAGCCTTCGCAACCGACGCTGATCTCGGACCAGGTGGTGGTGAAGTGATCCGCGGCCGCGTCGTACCCTTTCGTGACATGCGTCGAGTGGCACTCGGCGCACATGTGGTTCCAGTTCTGGCTGGCGCCGGTCCAGTGCAGCACGTCGCCGGCGCGCACGTCGTCGCGCTCGTGCAGGTGGTACCAGCGCTGCCCACCGCGTGGTTGAGGGCGCGCGTCCCACGCAAACGGCAGCGCCTGCAAGCGTCCGCCCGGGCCAGCGACGAGGTACTGCTGGAGCGGCTCGACGCCGAAGGTGTACAGCACCTCATAGCGGTGCAGCTGGCCATCGGGGCCGTCCGTGGTGACCCAGTATTTCCCGCCCTGGCGATCGAAGCGGTGGACCTGCCCGGCGTAACGCAGGCGCGCCCCGTCGAAGTCCCCGAGCACGGTGGCGGCGGTCGCGTGCTGCATGGCCCGCGCGTGCTGCGAGCCCTGCCACGCGGCGTGCTCCTCGGCGTGGCACGGCGCGCAGCGGTCGCTGCCGACGAAGCCGGCCGCCGCGCGCTCCGGCGAGCGCTCCGCCGAGCCGACCGGCGTCGCGGCAGCCGGCGAGGCCTCGGCGGCGCCGCCTGAGGCGCCGCCGCGCGCCGCCCCGGGTTTCGCCCCCGGAGCGCTCGCCGTGGAGGCGTCGGCTGGCGTGCGCGAGGACGCGCTCGTGGGCGCGCGCCAGACCACGAGCCCGACGAGCGCCAGGGTCAGGACAGCGATGGGCCACGAGCGAACGAGTCGGGAATCGGCCATGTGCGGAGCGGAGGCGAGCGCCGCCGCGAGACGCGGGTCGCGCAGAGACGCCCGGGCCTCGCGTGCGGCAGGGTGCGCGTTTACTCGGTGAGGATGACTCCGCGGGCGGTGGCGTACTGCGCCCACGCGGCGGCGAGCTCGGCCGCCACGTCCGGATGAGCCGCGGAAACGTCGTTGATCTCGCCGCGGTCGGTGGCCAGATCATACAGGCTCCAGGCGCGCGGCGTCGGACCATAAGGCGCGCTGAGCCACAGCAGCTTCCAGTTGTCGCGGATCACGTAGCGGTGGTTGCCGTGCTCCCAGATCAACGTCTCCCCGGGCGCGCGCAGGCCGGTCGCCCGATCTTCGAGCACCGGCAGGATCGAGCGCCCGCTGATCGGCTCGACTTCCCTGCCCTTGTAGGTGCTCCCCGGATTGGGCACACCGGCCAGCTCGAGCACGGTCGGCAGGAAATCGATCACGTGCGTGGTCCCGTCGAACTGCGGCCTGCTCTGGTGCTGTCCCGGCAGCCGTGCGATGGCCGGAACGGCGATGCCGCCTTCGGTCGTGTAGCTCTTCCACAGCCGGAACGGCGTGGCGCTCACCTCGGCCCAGCGGGGTCCGACGCCGATGTACGAGCCCGGTCGACCCAGGTTCTCGAGCGTGTTCACCACCGGTCCGGAGCGGCTCGGGTCGGTGGCGGCGAAGCCCTCGCGATTGCCACCTTCCGCGCCGTTGTCGGACTGGAAGAAGATGAAGGTGTTCTCGTACTCGCCGACCTGCTTGAGGTACTGGATCAACCTGCCGATGTTGGCGTCGAGGTTCTCGACCATGGCGGCGTAGATCTCCATGCGCCGCGCCTCGTAGATCCGCTCCTCCGGCGTCAGCTCTTCCCAGGTCTTCGGGTTGCTGCCGCCGCTCGGCAAGCGGGGATTCGGCGTGAACGATCCGGGGATGACGCCGCGGCTCTTGAGCCGCTCGAGGCGCCGCTCGCGGATGGCGTCGTAGCCCGCGTCGTAGCGGCCGCGGTACCTGTCGATGTACTCCGGCGGCGCCTGGAGCGGCCAGTGCGGCGTGGTGTACGTCGCGAACGCGAAGAACGGCTTGCCGTCGGCGCGGTTGCTCTCGATGTACTGAATGAGCTTGTCCGTGTAGAGCTCGGTCGCGTAGAAGTCGCGCGGCGGCTGCGTGTACACGCCGTCCTCGCGATAGAGCCGAGCCTGCGCGGTCGTCGGCGGGTCGGCGAACTCGTTGAAGAACGTCGCGACGCCGGGGAGCAGGACGTACGATTTCTCGAAGCCGCGCGCCGGAGGGCTCTGATCCTCCGTGTCGCCGAGGTGCCACTTGCCGGCGATGTACGTATGGTAGCCGGCGTCTCTCAGGATCTCGGCGACGGACAGCGCGTTGTCGGTCAGGTAGCCCTCGTAGCCGGGCTGCCCTGCTTGCCGTCCGGTGCCGCCGCCCATGCGGCCCAGCCCGACGGCGTGGCTGTCGGTGCCCGAGACCAGCATCGCGCGGGTCGGCGCGCACAGCGATCCGGAGCGGTGCCCGGTGAGGATGCGGCCTTCCGCGGCGAGCGTATCGAGGTTCGGTGTGCTGATCTCGCCGCCGAACGCGCCGAGGTCCGAGAAGCCCAGATCGTCGGCCACGATCGTGACGATGTTGGGCAACTCGACGATCGTACCGCCGCCGCCCGTGCCGCCGGCACCGCCATCTCCGCCGCCCGTGCCGCCGGCACCGCCGCCGCCCGCACCGGCGCCCGTACCGCCGCCGCCCGTGCCGCCGGCACCGCCATCTCCGCCGCCCGTACCTCCGCTGCCGCCGGCACCTCCGGCACCGCCGCTACCGCCGGCACCTCCGGCACCGCCGCTACCGCCGGCACCTCCGGCACCGCCGCCTTCGCCGGTCGCGCCAGCTTCACCCGAGTTGCCACCGCCGCCGGCACCGCTCGTGGAACCGCCCGGCCCGCCGCTCGAGGTGCTCGTCTGAGCGGCGCCGCCGCCGCTGCCCGAGTCGTCGTCGCTCCCGCAGCCCATCGGGCCGAGCAGCGTGGCGAGCAACCAGGGCCCGGTCGCGAGCGCTGAACCAATCCATCGGTGACGTTCGAAGAACCGCTTCATACCTGTCTCCTTGGGAGTGCTGGAAGCGCCGCATGCCGGAGTCGAACGTCGTTGGATACGAGCTTCCGCCGTGATCCCGGAGGGACACCTCGGCTCGCGCCCTGGCCAAACGTCAGCCGGACGCGCCACGAGAAGGGCGAACTCGCACGGCGACGAGCCGCGTGGCTCGGCCGTCACGACGAACGGCAGCGTGGCGCGTCACCGGGACGCCGGTGCGCTGCCTCGCTGTTCTCCTCACCGCAGCTCGCGCCACGGCGCATGCGGCTAACTACAGCAACAGCAAGGAGCGCCTGCTCGACGGCACGCTCCTGCGGTCCCCGAGTGCGCGCCGAACGTCCACGTGGCTCCAAGGAAGGGAGACATTCGTCCGTCATAACGGATCACATGACGCTATACAAGACAATTTCGCGGCCGGATCGTCCTGGACAGCGGATGGCCAAGGCCCCGCCCGTGTTTCGGGCTCAGCTCGGCGGCCAGCGCTCGGTGCACCTCCGGCACTGGCGCGCTTGACTCCGGCAGCCGGCGCCTCTATGACATTCGCGCATCTAGATACATGAATACATGAGTCTTTCCGAATACATCGAGACGCTGAACCTCCTCGGGGACGAGAGCCGGATACGGCTCTGCGTGCTGCTCCGCGAGCGCGAGCTGCGGGTGACGGATCTGGTTCGCGTGACGGGCATCGCGCAGTCGCGCGTCTCGACGCACCTCGGGCGGCTCCGCGAGGCGGGGTTCGTGCGGGATCGGCGCCAGGGGCCGCAGTCGTTCTATGCGCTCGCGGTCGACACCCTGCCCGGGACGGCGAAGGCCCTCCTCGATGAGGCCACGAAATCGCCCGACCCGACCCTGGAAGGCGACCAGCGGCGCCTCCTGGAGCTCGACGCCGAGCGGCGCGGCGGCCTCCCCGAGTCCTTCGCCGGCGAGATGGAGAGGCACTACTCCCCGGGCCGCACATGGCAGTCGCTCGCGGTCGGCATCGCCGCGTTGCTCCGCCTCGGCGACGTCCTCGACGTCGGGTCGGGCGACGGCGCGGCGGCCAGCGCGCTCGCGCCGTACTGCCGCTCGCTCACCTGCGTCGACTCGAGCAGCCGGATGATCGAGGCCGCGAGAGAGCGGTTCTCGACCCAGCCCCACGTCCGCGCAGAGGTCGCCGACGTCCACGCGCTGCCGTTCGGAGACGCCTCCTTCGACTCGGTCCTCGTGTTTCACACGCTGACCTACGCCGAGGACCCGCCGCGGGCGCTGGAAGAGTGCGCCCGCGTGCTCCGCCCGGGCGGTCGGGTGGTCATCCTGTCGCTCGACGCGCACCAGCAGCGGGAGATCACCGTGCCTTACGGCGAGCGCCACCCCGGCTTCTCGCCCTCCGACATCCGCGCCATGCTCACCCGCGTGAAGCTCGATGTCGTCGCGTCCGAAGTCGCGTGCCGCGAGACGAAGAAACCCCATTTCCAGGTCGTGCTCGCCATCGCCGACAAGCCGACCCCCGGTCCCTCCAAGAGCGCCAAGCGAGGCTGATCATGCCGTCCAACAACACAACGCCTCCCCTTCATCCACTCCAGAAGCTCCTCCAGAGCCGCATCGTCATCATCGACGGGGCGATGGGGACGACCATCCGCACCTACGGGATGAAGGAAGCCGACATCCGGGGCGAGCGCTTCGCGGATTCGAAGAAAGACCTGCTGAACAACGGCGATCTGTTCTCGCTCACGCAGCCGGAGATGATCTGCGATATCCACCGGCGGTTCCTCGAGGCCGGCGCGGACATCATCGAGACGAACACCTTCGGCGCGACCAGCATCACGCAGAGCGAGTTCTTCGTGGACGACCCGCGCGAGCACGGCGGGCGGAAGGACCCGGCCTTCTATCAAGGGATCATCGACGACCCGTTCCTCAACGACCTGGCCTGGGAGATCAACGAGCAGTCCGCGCGGCAGTGCCGCGAATGGGCCGATCGCGTGGCGAACGCCGACGGGCGGCAGCGGTTCGTCGCGGGCGCCATCGGCCCGCTCACCGTCTCCCTGTCCAACTCCCCGGACGCCGACGACCCCGGCTTCCGCGTCGTGACGTTCGATCAGGTGAAACAGGCGTACGTCCACCAGATCCGCGCCCTGATCGCCGGCGGCTCCGACGTGCTCTTGGTCGAGACCATCTTCGACTCGCTCAACGCGAAGGCCGCGCTCGTCGCCATTCGAGAGGTGTTCGACAAGGACGGCAAGACCCTGCCGGTGATGATCTCGGCGGCCGTCGGGCGCGGCGGAGAGACGATGATCTCCGCGCAGACGGTCGAGGCGTTCTGGAACGCGGTGAAGCACGTGAACCCGCTCGCCATCGGGCTGAACTGCTCGCTCGGCCCGGACCTGATGTATCCGTTCCTGTCCGACCTCTCGGAGAAGTCCAGCGCCGCGATCTCCTGCTACCCGAACGCCGGCCTGCCCAACCCGCTCTCCCCCACGGGCTTCGATCTGGAGCCGCCGGACATGGCGCGCCACATCGGCGGCTTCGCGGACGCAGGCCTCCTCAACATCGCCGGCGGCTGCTGCGGCAACACGCCCGAGCACATCGCGGCCATCGCCAAGGCGCTCGCCGGCAAGCCCCCGCGCGCCCTCGACCCGAGGCCCCCCGCGGAGGCCCCGCCCGGCGGCGCGGCCTCGTCCGGCCCGCCGATCCCCCTGCGCCTGTCCGGCTCGCAGCCGTTCACGCAGCAGCCCGGCGTCTACATGATCCTGGGCGAGCGCACCAACGTCGCCGGATCGCCGAAGTTCGCGAAGCTCATCAAGGAAGGGAAGTTCGAGGAAGCGGTGAGCGTCGCGCGCCAGCAGGTCGAGAACGGCGCCAACGTCATCGACATCTGCATGGACGAGGGCATGATCGACGGCGTCTCCGCGATGACGCGCTTCCTGCTGCTCCTGGCCAGCGAGCCCGAGGTGGCGAAGGTCCCGTTCATGGTGGACTCGTCGAAATGGGAGGTCATCGAGGCGGGCCTCAGGTGCATGCAGGGCAAGGGCATCGTGAACTCCATCTCGCTCAAGGAGGGCGAGGCGAAGTTCCGCGAGAGCGCGAGGACCGTCCTCAAGTACGGCGCCGCCGTCGTGGTCATGGCCTTCGACGAGCAAGGGCAGGCCGCCACCTACGAGGACAAGATCCGCATCTGCAAGCGCGCTTACGGCATCCTCGTCGACGAGGTGGGGTTTCCTCCCGAGGACATCATCTTCGATCCGAACATCCTCACGGTCGCCACCGGCATGGAGGAGCACAACAATTACGCCGTCGACTTCATCGAGGCCACCCGCTGGATCAAGGCGAACCTGCCGCACGCCAAGGTCAGCGGCGGCGTGTCGAACATCTCGTTCAGCTTCCGCGGCAACAACCGGGTGCGCGAGGCCATGCACTCGGCGTTCCTCTACCATGCCATCCGGGCCGGCATGGACATGGGCATCGTCAACGCGGGCATGCTCGAGGTGTACGAGGAGATCGAGCCGGAGCTCCGCGAGCTCGTCGAGGACGTCCTGCTCAACCGGCGCCCGGACGCCACGGAGCGGCTCGTCGACTTCGGCGAAGCGCTGAAGGCCAGGAGCGCCGGCGCCGCCTCGGCCGAGAAGAAAGAAGAGGAGTGGCGCAAAGGCACCGTCGAGGAGCGGCTGTCGCACGCGCTGGTCAAGGGCATCGACACGTACATCGAACTCGACACCGAGGACGCGCGCGCCAAGCTCGGCCGCCCGCTCTCCGTGATCGAGGGCCCGCTGATGGATGGAATGAGCGTCGTCGGAGATCTCTTCGGCGCGGGCAAGATGTTCCTGCCGCAGGTGGTGAAATCGGCGCGCGTGATGAAGAAGGCCGTCGCGTACCTCACGCCGTTCATGGAGGAGGAGAAGGCGGCGATGGCCGCCGCTGGACAGGCGGTGAAGACGCAGGGGAAGATCGTCCTCGCCACGGTGAAGGGCGATGTCCACGACATCGGCAAGAACATCGTGGGCGTCGTGCTCGCGTGCAACAACTACGAGGTGATCGACATGGGCGTCATGGTCCCGTGCGAGAAGATCCTCGAGCGCGCCAGGCAGGAGAAGGCGGATCTGATCGGCCTGAGCGGGCTAATCACGCCGTCGCTCGACGAGATGATCCACGTCGCCCGCGAGATGGAGCGGCAGAACTTCAAGCTGCCGCTCCTGATCGGCGGGGCGACGACCAGCAAGGCGCACACCGCCGTGAAGGTGGCCCCGCATTACAGCGAGCCGGTCGTGCATGTGGTCGACGCGAGCCGCGCCGTGCCCGTCACGACGAGCCTCCTGAGCGAGGAGGGCAAGGCGGCGTTCGTCGCCCAGCACCGCGCCGAGTACGAGAAGCTGCGGCGGCTCCACGCGGCGCCGAAGCACAAGCTCGTCTCCCTCGAGGCCGCGCGGGCGAACCGGACGCGGATCGAGTGGCGCGCCGAGGATCTGCCGGTGCCCGAGTTCACCGGCGCGCGCGTGCTCGAGGACTTCCCGCTCGCGACCTTGCGCGAGTACATCGACTGGACGCCGTTCTTCCACACGTGGGAGCTGAAGGGCGTCTATCCGCGGATCCTGGAGCACGAGAAGTACGGCGAGCAGGCGCGCCAGCTCTTCTCCGAGGCGAACGCGCTGCTCGACACGATCATCGAGAAGAAGCTGCTGACGGCGCGCGGCGTGTACGGCTTCTTCGCCGCGAGCGCCGTGGGCGACGACGTGGAGGTGTACACGGACGGGACGCGCACGGAGGTGCTCGATCGGCTTCACTTCCTGCGCCAGCAGACGGCGAAGGAGAGCGGCGAGCCGAACCGGTCGCTCGCGGATTTCATCGCGCCCAGGGAGACCGGCCTCCGGGACCACATCGCCGGCTTCGCGGTGACCGCCGGGATCGGCCTGAAGGAGCTGTGCGAGCGGTTCAGGGCGGTGCACGACGACTACAACGCCATCATGGCCGAGGCGATCGCCGATCGCCTGGCCGAGGCGTTCGCCGAGTGCCTGCACAAGCGGGTGCGCGACGAGTGGGGCTATGGCCGGCAGGAGGACCTGACCAAGGCCGAGCTCATCGAGGAGAAGTACCGCGGCATCCGGCCCGCGGCGGGGTACCCCGCGTGCCCGGATCACACCGAGAAAGGCACGCTCTGGCGGCTGCTCGACGTCGAGAAGAGCACCGGCATCCAGATCACCGAGTCGTTCGCGATGTGGCCCGGATCGAGCGTGAGCGGCCTGTACTTCGCGCACCCGGAGGCCCGGTACTTCAGCCTGGGAAAGATCGATCGCGACCAGGTGGTCGACTACCACGCGCGCAAGGGCATGACCGTCGCCGAGGTCGAGCGCTGGCTCCGCCCGAACCTCAACTACGACGCTTCAAACCAGTAGAAATCTCTCGCCGGATCAGGCCTTGAGCTCGTCGATCTCGCCGGGCTGGCCGAAGGAGCCGAAGTTCGTGATCGGCCCCCCGCCCTCCTCGGTGCAGCCGACCGCGTTCGCGAGCGTCGTGAGCAGCTTGTTGTGGGGCGCGTCCTTGTCCTGCACCGTATTGGACTGCCGCGTCACCTTGATGTACTGCCCCGTCTTGAAGTAGCCGCCGCAGCTCCCCGCGATGATGTACGGCAGGTCGCGGAAATCGTGGCGTAGGCCGTCGGAGAGCTCGTTCATGAACACGACGGCGCTGTTGTCGAGCACCGTCGCCCCGCCCTCCTCGTAGCCCGCGAGCCGGTCGAGCAGGTAGGCATACTCGCCCATGAACCAGCGATCGATGTTGAAGAGCATCTCCTCGTAGCCGTCGACGGCGTTTCCGGTGTCGTCGTCCCTCGTGTTCCCGTGCGAGAGCTTGTGGTGGTTGTACTCGTGGGCCATCCCATCCCACTTGAAGACGGGCCCCGCCGCGCCCGAGCCCCATTGCAGCGTCGCCGATCGCGTCGCGCCGGTCGCGATCGCCAGCGCGAG
Source organism: Sorangium sp. KYC3313 (assembly GCF_052075895.1). Classification (NCBI taxonomy): domain Bacteria; kingdom Pseudomonadati; phylum Myxococcota; order Polyangiales; family Polyangiaceae; genus Sorangium; species Sorangium sp. KYC3313. Next base: position 2,551,258 of record NZ_CP197255.1, on the reverse strand, counting down.
GATGTCCATCTGCATCCGCCCGACCTTCTTGAACTCCGCGTCGAACGCCACCGTGTCCGGGTCGATCGCCTCGATCTCCGCCGCTCGCTCCGGCGAGAGCTCGCGCGGGATGATCCCCGAGCCGCCCATGCCGACCTCGAGGTCGCGCACGGTCTGGAAGTGCATGTCGAGCTTGTCGCGATCGGCCTTGCTGAGCTTCTTCTTGAGCAGGGCCTCGTACTCGACCGAGACCAGGTCGAGCACGCTCTCGCGGCGCTTCGTGAGCCGCACGAGCGCCTCCTCTTCGAGATCCGTCCCGCCGACCAGGTCCCGGTACGCGAGCCACGGGTTGTTCTCGCCGCCGACGGGCTGCTCGCTTCCGGTGTACGAGATGTGCCCGCGCACGTTCGGCGTCTTCGCCCCGACCATCAGCGTCAGCGCGGGCGTGCCCGGCGGGTTGATCTTGTTCGCGATGAACTGGTCGAGCGAGATCCCCGCCGCGTACTGGGTGCCCTGGACGAGCGGCTGCGCCGTGAGCTTGCAGCCCATCCCCTTCGCGTGATCGTCGCCCGCGGTCGGGTCGAACCCGTAGCCGCGCGGCACCATGTGGATGCCCCGCGGGATCAAGAGCTTGTCCCGGTACGCGGCGAGGGGCGCTATGGCCCGCGTCGCCCCGAACGAGGCGGCCGTCAGCGCGCCGTACTGCGTGCTCGGGAAGAACTTGGCCATGTTCACGCCATTGCACATGAAGAAGGCGATGAACCGGCGCGGCGCGCTCGCGTCCGCCTTGGCGTCGCGCGGGCGCAGCGACTCGAGGAGCGGCAGGCCGAGCATCACCCCGCACGCGCCCCGCAAGAACGTTCTGCGATTCATTGGTCCACCTCTTCCACGGCCCGGTACCTGAACGTCTTCGTCTGCGTGAGCGCGACCAGCAGCTCCTTGATGTTGTACCCGGACGCGCCGAGCTTCGCGTCGAGCTCGGCGACCGTGCACGCGTCCTCCCGCGAGAGCTGGCGCGCATTGCCGTAGCGGTACCAGTTCGTCAGATAACACCGCTGCGCGACGGGGCTCTCCGCGAGCTGCGTCGCGAGGTCCACGGCGCCGTCGAAGCGGATCTCGGCCTTTCCGACGGCGATCGTGCCTGTCGCGTCGATCGGCTCGCCGCCCTCGTCGGCCCGGTAGCGCCCGACCGCGTCGAAGTGCTCCAGCGCGAAGCCCGGCGGGTTGATGACGCCATGGCACTTGTTGCACGCGTCCGGCGACGTGTGCACCTCGACCTGGTCGCGCGTGGTCTTGATCTCGCCCTGGATGGGCGGCAGCGTCGTGTTGATGTTCGCCGGCGGGTCCGGCAGGTCGGTGCAGAGGATCTGGCGCTGGATGAACACGCCGCGGTGGATCGGCGAGCTCTTGTTGAAGAACGCGTGCGAGCTCAGGAAGCCGGCCTGCGTGAGGAGCCCCGCCCGCTCCGCCGGGTCGAGCGGCGTCTCCACGAGCTCGCTCGTGAACGACCCCTCCACGCCGTAGATCGGGGCGAGCCTGTCGTTCACGAAGCCGACGGGCGCCGTCATCAGCGTCCTGAAGTCGCCCTCCATCTCGAGGACGACGTGCCGGATGAACTGCCTCGTCTCGGCCGCCATGGCCGAGGACACGCTCGCGTCGAAGTCCTCGTAGAGCGCCGGATCCTTCGAGAGATCCGCGTAACGGCTCATGTGGAGCCACTGGGCGTGGAAGTCGTCCAGGGCGCTCGTGGCCCTGGGGTCGGCGAGCATGCGCCGCGCCTCGGCCTCGATGCCCTCGGGCGTGCCCAGCGCGCCGCCCTCCGCCGCTTCGAGGAGCGCGTCGTCGGGCAGGCTGTTCCAGAGCAGGTACGAGAGCCGCGTCGCGACCTCGTAGGCGTCGAGCGGGATGATCCCCCCGCCGTCGAGCGCCTCGCTGAGCTCGATGCGGTAGAGGAAGTGCGGCGACTGGAGCATCGCCTCGATGACGTGGCGCACGCCCTGCTCGAACGGCGTGCCCGCGTCGAAGAGGCCGTTGCCGCGGGCGTAGGCGGCGACGTACGCCTCCTCCTGCTCCGCCGAGAGCGGCCTCCTGTAGACGCGCTTGCCGAGCTCCCGGATGAGCTGCCGGGCGCAGGTCGCGCCGTCGCCCTCCGGCGCGCACGGCACGATCTTGCCGAGCACGGCCTGGTCGACGACGGCGTCGGCCGCGATGGTCTCCGCGGCGCGGCGGTAATCGCGGGCGAGGCGGTCGGAGACGAGGAGCCCCTTGGCGTTGTTGTTGAACCCCTCGAACGCCGGGTCCGCGAGGAACGCCGCCGAGGCCTTCATGTCCTTGCCGAAGAGATCCCGGACGGTGTTGTCGTACTGCGCGTGCGTCAGCCGCGTCAGGCGCGGGGTGGGGCCTGGCGCGGTGACGCCGGGCGCGCACTGGGCGCTGGGGTCGGGACCGGGGCCGGGGCCGGGACCGGGGCCGGGGCCGTCGCCCGGGTCCGATCCGCCGTCTCCAGACGTTCCCGAGCACGCGGCCGCGCTGGAGAGCGCGATGGCCGCGAGCAGCATCCTCGGGGTGCTTCGATTCACGGGCAGCTCCTTCGTGAATGAGCTCGAAGAAAGAAGAATCTACGAGCGCTCCATGGAACAGGCTATCGGGGCCAGGCGCTCAGCGTCAATGCGAGGCGACGGTGGAGCGGTCGGTTCTTTCGGCCCCGGCGGTTCCGTCGGTTCCGGCGGTTCTTTCGGCCCCGGCGGTTCCGTCGGTCCCACCCAATGCGCCGGAGCTGTTCACCGGAATCGGCGCAGCGCGGCGATGACGCGTCGAGACTGGAAAGGCGCCCAGGTGGGCGCAGGAAAGTGCCTTATCCACGATTCACGAGACAGCGCCTGACCACGCACGCCGGGAGCGCTGGTCGTCCCTCGTCGTCCCGCGTCGTTCAAGGCGTCGGGGGCATCTGCGGCTGACACCTGCCCGACGAGCAGACCGCCGTCATGCCGTCCGGGAACACGGGCGCGCACGGAGGGCACGCGCCCATGCCGGCGGGACAGACCAGGGCATCGAGCTCCGCGCTCTGGTGGAGGGCGACGATGCCTGTCCCGTCGCACCCCTCGCAGCAGCCGAGGCCGTCGCGCAGGGCGCAGTCCGAGTCGACCGCGCACTCCGTCAGCGGCGACTCGCGCACGTCGAGGACGACGCAGCGCCCCGCCTCGCACGTGGCGGTGAAGTACTGGGTCGTGCGCTCCGCCTCGGTGACCTCCGGGCACGCGCCGCACGCGACGCCCCCGCACCCCTGGATGATCTCGTTGAGCTTCGTCCCGGCGCGGTTGATGGCCCTGAAGTTCTCGGCGACGGCCGTGTCACAGGCGCCGCAGCAGCCCCGCGACACCAGGACGCAATCGCTCGGCGCGTTGCAGACGCCTATGTCGGGCAGCTCGCCCCGACAGGCCTCCTCGCACGCCGCGAGGGAATCGAAGCGGTTCTCGTTGCCCTCGCAGCCGCCGTAGGTGAACTCCCTGCACGCGCCGGCGGCCGGGTCGTACCGGTATTTCGGGAACGCCGCGTCACACCGACCCGGATCCGCCGGCAGCAGGCACCGGACGGGCAATTGCCCGCCGCCGCCACCGCCGCCGGTCTCCGCAGACGAACCGCCTCCGCCCGGGTCCCCGCCGCCCGAGCCTGCGGGCTCCACCTTCCCGGAGCAGCCTGCGGCGAGCAGAAGGGAGCTAAGCAAGCCAAGACCCAGGGATAAGCGCCGAGGCATGCCGGGCGAGTTGCAACGGGCATGCCCTGGGCGTCCGGTCGATGCGCCCGCCGATCTCGGCCCGGATCGCGCGGGCGTGGGGCCTCGGTGTGCCAGACGGCGCGGCACACCATGACGGCGTCGTCGAGGCGGCCGGTCCCCGAGCGGCTCGCCGTCAGGGGTCGCGCGTCAGCCGGACGTTGTACATGGCGCTCCCGAACACGATGCTGCCGTCTGCCCTCTGCTGGTCGACGACAAAATCGAAGGCGACCGTGTTGCGCGCATCGATGGTGCACCCGGATGCATCACAATCACAAACGCCTATTCTACACAGCGCGATGTATCCGCAGTCGGCGGGCTGCCCGTCCTGGGTACAGCCGGCGGCCCCTGTTCCCCACCCCCCGTTGGGCATGCAGAGGTAGGCGTCCGAGTCTGGCTGGATGAGGTACGACGTCTGAAGCTCGCACCAGCCCGTCCAGAGCTCTCGGGGATCGATGGCGAAATGCAGCCGGCGGTCGGTGAGCTGCGCATCGAGCATGGTGAAATCGAACCCCTCGTACGGCAGCTCGGTATCGTAGTAGTCGCCCGGCCCGATCGACGTGGGATAGCCCACGTCCGGATCCACAGCCGGGGGGATGGCGGCTCCCGTGCCGAAGCGCACCTTCCCCTGGATCGATGCGCCCTCCACGGTGTCGATGTCGATCTGGATCACGTCCGATCCCGAGCGGAACTTGAAGTTCTCGACGTATCCATCCCAGTGCGCGACGAGCAGCGCGGCCGCGCTGGAGTCGGGGCTGGGCTCACCGCTGCCGATGGGCAGATCCTGCGACTGACAGCCGGTGTTCCCGAGCGAGGCAGCCGTGAAGAGCAACGCGAGCGCGACGCGGGTCGAACGATTCATGGTTCCTCCTGTCTCTTGCGGTCCATCGCTACATGGCCGGCGCGAGGAACATCCGTCTCTGTCAGTCGAGATTTTCTCGGAACGCGCACGAGGCGCGGACTCGGCCCATGTGCACCGAGCCCGGCGCTTCGCCGAGGAGCCGCTCGGCCTCCGCGCGCGCCTCCGGCGCCCGCCCTGCCGCGCAGAGGGCGAGCACGCGCGCGGCCATGCGCTCCTCGCGGAGCTGGCCCTCCGGGAACCGGGCGCCGAGGTCGTCGAGGCGATCGAGCGCGGCCGACGGATCGCCGTCCCGCACGGCGTCCTGCGCCTCGCGCAGCAGGGCCATCTCCGCGGCGAGCGTGCTCGGCGTCGCCGGCTGTCCGCCGCGCGGGCGCGCCGGCTCGCGTTCGCCGCCGCCTGTCGAGGGCGCTCGCGCGGCGTCCTCCGCGCCCGGATCCAGCGGCCGCGGCGGTGCGGAAGCGACCGCGCGGGCGGCGCGCGAGGGCGCCGCCATCGGCGCCGGCGCGGCGGCTGGAGCCGCCGCGGGCGGCGTCACCGCGGGAGGAGGCGCCGCGGGCGGCGTCACCGCGGGCGCGCTCGCCTGCGGCGCTGCGCTGGCCGGCGGAGGCACGTCGACGGTCGCCCTGCCGGTGAAGAACCCGCCGGCGAAGGCGACGGCGCCGATCAGCGCGCCCGCCGCGATCACCTTGCCCGAGAGCACGCCGCCGGCCGCCTTGCCCGCGAGCACGCCGCCGCCTGCCCCGCTGCCCGCGAGCGGCGGCGGGGGCGAGGTGGGCGCCTCCCCGGACGGCTCCTGCGGCGCGCCTAGCGCCAGCTTGCCCGCGAGCGCCGCGCGGAGCCGCGCCTTGTCGGACGGCGCGAGCCCGTCGGCTTGAGCCGCCTTCAGGAGCGCGCGCGCCTTCTCGCCCGGATCGCTCATGGCCATCCGCCCCCGCGCCTCGCCAGCGCCAGCTCGAACTCGCGGCGCGCGGCGCGCAGCCGCGAGTAGACCGTGTTCAGCTTCACGTCGAGCGCCGCGGCGATCTCCGGCGCGCTCAGCTCCTCGATCTCCGCCATCACGAGCACCGCGCGCTTGTCGTCGTCGAGCTCCGCGAGGAGCGCGTCGACGAGCTTCAGCGCCTCGACCTGCTCGAGCCGCTCCGCCGGCCCCGGCGCGCGGTCCGCCACGCCGCCCGGCAGCTCCTCGAGCCCTCCCTTGCGCCGGACGAGGCGCCGGTGATCGCGCGCCACCCGGCAGAGGATCGCGAACAGCCACGCCTTCACGCTCGACCGCGGCTCGAACTCGCCGAGCCGCCGGTGGACCACGACGAAGACGTCCTGGAAGGCGTCGTCCAGGCTCGCCTCGCTGACGCCGAGCCGGCGCAGGTTTCGCCAGACGAAGTCGGCGTGCTCGTCGTAGACCGCGTCGAAGTCGAGGGAGGCGGGCCCGTCGTGGACGCCGAAGCGCGGATCGAACACGGACCCCGCGAAGGGAAGCGCCGACGCGGGGGACGTCCTCGTCACGCGAAGTACATGGCCGGCGCTGTCCGGATCCGTCACGGAAATCGCACCTCGACCCCCAGCGAGGCGCGGAGCGCGGCGGCGGCGCTCCGGTGGACCGCGCCGATGCCGACGAGCACGAACCGATCGCGCGTCACGGGGAACGGAACGTCGAGCGTGAGCGGGACGCGGAGCCGGTCCGAAAGGGCGAAGGTCGCGAGCGCTCCGGGGTGCGGCGCGACCCAGAGCGCCCGGTTCGAGCCGGGCGACGCCGCACCGAAGCTGGCCGCGCTCATGACGCCGACCTCGACGCCGGCGCAGGGTCCGAGCTCGATCGAGCGATAACGCATCGCGTAACACACGCGCACTCCGCCGGTGGTCAGCTGGACGTCGCCGCCCATCGTCGTCCGCTCGACGAACGCTTGCTGCGCGCCGAAGTAGGTGCCGGACAGCTCGACGCGGACGGCTCCGATCAGCACGCCCGCGGCGATGCCGGCGCCCGGGGCGAGCGCCGGGAGCGAGGCGGTGTCGAGGACGCCGGAGGCCCTGAGCGTGCCGCGCAGCTCGAGGGAGCGCGACGGGCGCCGCGCCGGGGCCGCGGTGGCCCCTGACAGGGGCGTGGCCGCGGGCGGCGCCTCGGCGGCGGTGGGCGCGTCCGGAGATGCGTCCACCTCCGGCGCCACGCCGGCGCCTGGATCCGCGCCGGCGCCTGGATCCGCGCCGGAGATGTCGCCTGGCGCCGCGCCGGTGTCCGGCTCCGCCGTCGGGGTGCCGCGGCTCGCTGCGTCGGGATCGATCGCGAGCGCGATGATCAGCGCCGCCGCGTCCGCGAGCTCGGCGCAGGTCTCGCCGTGGAGCTCGCGCGACCGTGTCGTCTCGCCGAGCGTCGTCGTGAGGCGGAGATCCCACGACCCGCGCCCGTTCCGGGACACCACCGCGCGCGCCTTGAGCAGCGGCTCGCCGTTCGCCTCGGACGACCGCCCGAGGCGCTGCTCGATCTCGGCCAGCACGCGCCCTCGATCCGCGCAGTCCCCGGGCGCGATCCAGTCGAGCTCGACGCCGCCCGCGTTCGCCGCGCCCTCCGCGGCGCTGGCGCGCGCCTCGGCCGCCGTCGCGGCGAGCGCGAGCGCGGCGAGCGCGGTGAAAGAAAGAGACGAAGAAGAGGACATCGGCTGCAGCGATGAAGTCCGACCCGCGGCGGTCGCGCGGGCCCATCACGTCCCGCGGATCGCGGACGACGATGGCGCCGGGCTCCTTCGCGATCCGCAGGAGGCCCTGCGCTCCGCTCGGGAGGTCGGCGCGGCTCGACGCGCCAGCGAGTCTACCAGAGGATCGAGGGGACGCGTCCGCCAGCGCAGCCGCAGGCGGCGGGCGCGCGTGCCTCGCGGCGCCCTTCTGGCGCCACGCCCGCCCCCCGTCGAGCGCCCGGCGCCGTGATCCGGCGGGCGCGCGGCGGCGCTCGCCGGTGCTAGCGTGAGGCCGTGCGCGAGCGCCTCGATGGGATAGTCGCCAAGCTGACCGCGGTCCGGGAGCGGGGCCTCTCGTGTTTTGGCAGCGACGCTCATCGCTTCGAGCTGAGGCCGCCGGCCACCGAGGCCGAGGTGGCGGCGTTCGAGGCCGCGCGGCGGGCGCGGCTGCCCGAGGACTACCGCGCGTTCCTCCTGCACGTGGGGCACGGCGGGGCCGGGCCGTTCTACGGGCTCCTGACGCTCGCGCAGTGCGACGAGGCGCGGTACGAGGCGATCGACGACCTCGACACCGCGTGCCCGCTGCACCCCGACACGCTGCCGCCCGGGGAGGACTGGCTCGATGTGCTCCTGCCCGGCGAGGACGAGGCGATGGACCGCGCGCTGCGGGGCACGCTGAGCCTCGGCATGCAGGGCTGCAGCTACTTCAGCCAGCTCGTGGTCACCGGGCCGGCGCGCGGCCGGGTGGTGTACATCGACCTCGACGGCGGGCGCCCGTATTTCCCCGAGAACGAGGGCTTCCTCGACTGGTACGAGCGCTGGCTCGACGAGCTCCTCGCCGGGTACGATTTCCACTGGTTCGGCACCGGCATGCCGGGCTTCGAGCCCGAGCTGGCCGGCGCGCTGCGCCGGGGCGAGCGCCTGGCGGCGGCGCTGGCGGCGATGTGCCAGCTGCCGCGGCTGGGCGGGGACACGCTCGAGCTGGTGATCGCGCGGCTCGATCACCCCGAGGCGGGCGTCCGGCAGCAGGCGCTCCAGGTGCTCGGCAAATTCGACGACGGCGCGGGGGCGCGGGCGCGGCGGTTCCTGCGCGATCCGGAGCCGGGGCCGCGCCGGGCGGCGCTGAAGGTCGTGTGCAAGGGCGATCCCGCGCGCTGGGCCGCCGATGCCCGCGCCCTGCTCGACGACGCCGACGGCTCGATCGCGTCGGCGGCCCTCCGCGCCCTGGACGAGGCGAAGGTGATCCTGCTGGCCGACCTCGCGCCGCGCGCCCGCGACCCGCGCAAGGGCGTGGCGACGGACGCGGGCTGGCGCCTCGCGGGCATGGCGAGCCGGGGCGTGCCGCCGTCGGAGGCCGCGGCGTTCGTCGCCGCCGCGACGGCGATGCTCGATCACGCCGAGCCGAGCGTGGCGATGTACGGCCTGCAGGTGCTCGTCCACGTGGACGCGCCGGCGCTCGTGGAGCGGCTGCGGGCGTTCGCGCTCGGCGAGGAGCGCTCCCACCGGATGAGCGCCTGCCGGGCGCTCGTCCGGCAGGACCGCGCCGCGGGCTTCGAGGTGCTGACCGAGCTGACGAGGCACGCCGATCCGTTCGTGCGCCAGGACGCCGCGCGCATGCTGGGCGACGTCGGCGACGCGCGGGTGCGGCCGGCGCTCGAGCGGCTGCTCGAGGATGAGACCAAGCCGTTCGAGCGCACCGCGACCGGCACCCGCAGCAACGTTGACCGCGTGTGCGACACGGCCCGGATGGCCATCAAGGCGATCGATCGCCGCGCGCGGCATTGAAGCGCGGCGACCGCGGCGCGGCCTCCGGAGGTCAGAACCGCTCGACGACGAGCGATCGCCGGAAACAGCAGCGATTTTCATAGTTTCCGCCTGTCTCGCCGCCGAGGGCGGCTCCGGCGTGGCCCAACGGGGCGCCCTCCGCCGCCGCATCGCCCGCGGTGAAGGGCGCCGAGCATCATCGCCACCACCGCAGCCCGAGCAGCCGACCGATCGCCTCGGCCGGACTTCTGACTAGAGCGACGGCAGCTGCTCGCGGAAGAACGCGTTGTACTTGGGATCGTTGTACCGCTCGTACTCGATCGCGAACGGGGTCAGCTGGCTGACGCCGCCCTTGTACCGGATGGTGAGGGCCATCGGCGTGACCTCGCGGTAGTTGCTGGCCTCCGGCAGGTCGTCGTTGGTCTTCCCGCCCGCGGAGAACAGGGTCAGCAGCACCCCGTCGGGGTCGTCGTGCACGACGCGGAAGCCCTCCGGGATGCGCTCGTGGCCGCGGATCAGCGTGGTGCAGCCGAGCTTCTGCATGAAGCTCTTGAACTGCCGCTTGCCGAAGGGGAAGCGCGCCGTGGACCTCTGGAGCTCCGCGGGGATCGCGTCGACCTCGCTGGGGTCGCTCCAGAGCATCTGGAACCGGATCTCCGGGTCGTTGAGCGAGGACACCGACGTCCACCGGGCGGCGATGGTCTCGTCGCGCGGGATCCCCGCGTGGACGAAGAGGATCCTGTCGAAGACCAGCATGTTCGGGAGCGCCTCGAAGAGGCGCATGTAGGCGGCGAACACCTCGTTCGGGGCGATGGCCGCGAGCGAGCTCATCGCCTCGGAGGGCCGCACCGGCGCGAGGACGCGGCCGTTCAGCTCGACGTAGTACTCGTGATTGCCGCGCAGCACGAAGACGCTGTCGGGCGCGGCGAGGAAGAGCTGCATCACCGTGCGCAGGACGCCGTTGTAGCTGAACCTGCCGCGATCGATGTAGTCGCCCAGGAACACCAGCATCATCCGCGGGTTGTGCGCGGGGTCGTCGCGGTGGGCCTGCACCTTGGCGAAGAAGTCGGCCTGCATCAGCGCCCCCTTCAGGCACGAGTAGCAGCCGTGCAGGTCGCCGATGACCAGGAGCTCGACGTCCTCGGCGGGGTCGGGCGAGGCGACGTAGACGTGGCCGTCGAGGAAGGGCGCCTGCCCGGCGAAGCCCGCGAGATCCGCGGCGCCGTCGAGCCGGCCCGCGCCGCGCGCGCGCTGCTCCTCGAGCTTCGCCTCGAACCTGCGCATCAGGTCCATGTCGACCTTGGCCTGCTCCGCGAACGTGGCCGGATCGCTCGCGTAGTCCCACTCGAACGCCTTGAAGAACGGGTGATCGACCTCGCGCGCCTGCTTGCGCGTGGCCGGATCGATCACCACCGCGCCCTGCTCGATCGTCTCGATGTCCACGTCGTCGATCTCGATCGGCGACGCCGACAGGAGCGACGAGAGCTCGTCGCGGAACCGCTGCTCGTTCGGGTGGACGACGCCGTCGGCGAGCATGAGCTCGTCGACGGTCGCGAGCAGCGCCTTCCGGTTGTCGTCGTCGAAGCCGTCGAGGAGCTCGAAGCAGCGGAGCTTGATCTTGGAGAGGACGAAGTCCTTCGGGTCCTCTCCCTCGGCGACGCTCTCGGTGAAATGGCTCTGGATCTGGTGGTCGATCTCGGAGAAGACCTCGTGGAAGTGGCTGGTCCACCGGCCGACGACGTCCTCGTTCTCCTGGGCCCCGACGCCGAGGGCGTCGCGCGCGCGCTGCCGGACGAGGTCGTGGATGTAGCCGCGGATGAAGGACTTCTCGGTCGGATCGAGCTCGCCGTCGATGTACCCGAACCCCGTGAGGTAGTAGATGATGGCGTGCATCTGCTGCTCGGCGACGCGCGGATCCGGGCTGAACGACATCATCAGGCAGCTCTCCTCTTCGCGATGGTGCCCCAGGGTAGCGCAAGACGGGCGCGCGGCGGCGGCGAGCGCGCCTCACGGCCGCGCGGGCGAGCGCGCGTCGCGGCCACGGCGGCGAGCCCACATCACGGCCGCGCGGGCGGCCCTGCGCGCCCGACGAAGGCGCGGATCCGCGCGCGGTCGGCCTCCGACAGCGCGTATCCCGGGGGCGGCATATTCCGCTCGTCCACGACCCGGCGCGCGATGGCCTCGCGGAGCGAAGCCCACGCCGCGGGCGTGGAGAGGTCGACGCCGCCCTCGCCGCGCGGGAGGTGGCAGCGCGCGCACGCGCGGGCGAACACGGGCGCGATCTCGCCCCAGGCGGGCCCGTCGCCGTCCGCTGGGGCGAAGCGCCGGAGGGCGCCCGACGCGAGCAGCCACACGTCGCCGCTCGGCGAGCCGACGAGCCTGCCGCCCTGCGGGAGGCGCGCGCCGCGGGTCTCGCGCGCGCCGGCCTGATCGAGCATGCCGAGCTCGTCGCCGTCGGCGAACCAAGCGCGGTCGCCGGAGACGGCGAGCCCGTGGAGCGCGGCGCGCGCCCGGAAGCGGAGGCGCAGGACGCCGGCGCCGTCCTCCGCGTAGAGCGCGGCGGGCGTCGCCGCGAGCAGCGCGCCCGCGCCGGTCAGGGCGAGCAGCGGCGCGGCGCCGTCCGCCGGGAGCGGGTACGATCGCAACGCCCTCGTGGCGACGTCGAGGGCGCCGAGCCCGTCGCCCCCGGCCGCGAAGGCCACGCGCCCGGCCCCCGCCGCGAGCGTCGCGAGCGGGCCCGTCGCGTAGCGCGTGACGGTGTCGCCGTCCGCCACCGCGATCTCGCGGTCCAGCGCGAAGGCGGCGCCGCCCTCGCCGAGGCCGATCGCGGACCGCACCGCGGCGCGCTCGAGGCCGTAGCGGTCGGAGACGACCTCGAAGGCCCCCTGGCCCGGGAGCCGGAGCAGCCGGCCCTCGGCGTCGACGCCGACGATCCACGTGCCGTAGCCGTCGGGCGCGGGCAGGGCCGCGGCGCTCACCCAGCGGTGGGGCGCGCGCTCCACCCTCGCGAGGGCGCCGTTCACGAAGACGGCCGCGGCGCCGTCGTGGAACACCACGACGCGGCGCCCGTCGTCGGCGACCGCGCGCACCGGGCCGAGCTCCCCCGGGGACGGCCACGCGACCTCGCGCACGACGAGCGGCGGGAGGGGCGCCGCGGCCTGCGCCGCGCATCCGGTGAGCGAGAGCGCCAGCGCAGACGACGAGAGCGCTAACGCGGAGGATGAGAGCGTCAGCGCCGAGGACGAGAGCGCCAGCGCGGCGGCGGACGCCGCTCGGCGGAGGAGCGTCACGGCGACCGGAGCAGCTCCGGCACCACCTCGCCGTCGCGCAGGTGCTCGCGCGGGGAGATGCCGAAGGCGAACAGGAAGGTGGCGAGCAGGTCGGGCGGGGCGATCGGCCGCGGCCCGCCCCGGAACGTCTTCGCCGGGGCCGGCAGGAGCTGCTCCGGGTCGGTCTTGCCGAACGCGAAGCTCCCGCGGAAGCGCGGGGAGATCACCATGGCGGAGTTGTTGGGGTAGTGGTCGCGGCCCATCGCCGTGTTGAGCTGGGGCGTGCGGCAGAAGTCGCTCGTCACGAGGAGGTGGGTGTGATCCGAGAGCTTCTTGCCGGCCCGGGTCGGGTGCGGGGTCCTGTCGAGCGAGCCGAGGAGGGCGGCGATGAGGTCGAAGAGCTCCTGCTGGGTGGCCGCGTGCTGCCGGTAGGTGCTCGTGTGCGTGTCGAACCCGCTGCTCGAGAAGCTCACGCAGCGGACCACGTTCCGCCGCATGGCCTCGATCGCAAACGCGGCGTTGACGGCCGCTTGCCTTGCGAAGCGGGCCGCGTGGTTGAACTCCGGGTGCGCCTGGATGAGCTTGCCCCTGGAGAACACGTCCTGGAGGCCTGCGCTCAGCATCTTGCCCAGCCCTTCCGCCTGGATGGCGAAGCCGCGCAGGGCGTCGGTGTGGCTGGATCGCGCGGCGAGGGACCTGGCCTCCTCGGAGAGGAGCGCGGTCACCGCGGCGCGGTCCTCGTCGGTGTCGTAGTGGCGCGCGCGGGAGAGCGAGCGGCTGAGGGTGCCGATCTCCCCGACCATGAGCGGGACGGCGCGCCGATCGAGGCGATCGCCGACGAACGCCGAGGGGAACTGGACCGAGACGACGGGGAAGGTCTGGCTCGCGCCGAGCTCGCTCCCGCAGATCGCGTCGACGCTCGAGGCCACGGTGCGGCCGCCGCTGAGGTGCCGTCCCGTGGTCGAGAACGCCGTGCCGTCGGGGTGGCTCACGGTGTTCATCGCCAGGCCGTTGAGGATGCACAGCCGGTCGTGCATGTCCGCGAGGGCGCCGATGCCGGGGCCGAACACGAGGCTCGAGCCCCTGGGCGTGACCGGCGCGAAGGTCTTGGCGCCGCCAGCCGCGGGCGCGTCGACCCAGAGGCGGAGCCCCGCGGTGTCCGTGTTGTCGGTCGTCGCGGGGCTCACGAGGCCCCTGGCCTCGTTGCGAGGATCGGCCCAGAGCGTCACGTCCCAGCCGCCCGACGCGTGGAGGAAGAGGAAGAACTCGTCCTCCGCGGCCTTGCCCTGCGCGGCGAGCGCGCGCGCCGGCAGGCCGAGGACGCCGGCGAGCGCCGCGCCCGCGGCGGCCTCGAGCAGCGCGCGGCGCGGGACGGCGAGGCGGCGGGGGCGGGGGGCGTGGCGAGGCATCGGGCGCGCTGCTCAGGATACCCTCCGCGGCCGCGCGCGCCCGCACGACATTGCCGCCCGGCGAGCTCGTGCGTGCCGCCTTCGTGACGGCCGCTGGGTTGGCGGGCGCGCGCTGGAGGCCAGAGCGGCGCAGGCTGACGGCCGGCGCTGCCCGCTTGCTGCCGAGCTCGCACTTCTCCATGCTCCTGGTGCCCTGCCCGTCGAGCGCCCCCATGATTCAGCACGTCGCTCTCGGCGTCTCCGACTTCCGCGATCTCCGCGAGCGCGGGCTCGTCTACGTCGATAAATCGCACCTCATCCAGGAGCTCCTCGACCGTCCGGGGCTCGTGGGGCTCCTGCTCCCGCGGCCGCGGCGCTTCGGCAAGACGCTGAACCTGTCGATGCTCCGGTACTTCTTCGAGAGGCGCGACGAGGACCTCTCGCACCTGTTCGAGGATCTCTCCGTCTGGCGCGCGGGCGAAGCGTACCGGGCGCACTTCCAGCGCTATCCGGTCGTGTTCATGACCTTCCGGGACGTCAAGGCGCCCGCCTTCGAGGCGTGCTGGAATGCCATCCAGAAGAAGATCGAGGCGCTGTTCGACGAGCACCGGGCGCTTCTCGACGGGGGCGCCCTGAGCGAGCGGGAGGCGCGAGATTACCGCGCCATCCTCGACGGCACCGCGGACGAAGTGCTCTATCAGCGCGCGCTGTTCGATCTCTCCACGTACCTGCACCGCGCCTCCGGCGAGAAGGTCGTCATCCTGATCGACGAGTACGACGAGCCGATCCACGCCGGGTTCGTCGGGGGCTACGCCCGCGAGCGTCCTCGACTTCCTGACCGGCGGGATCAAGGACAACCCTCATCTGTCCAGGGCCGTTCTCACGGGCGTCCTGCGGATCGCGAGGGAGAGCATCTTCTCTGGCCTCAACAACATCGGTGTCTATTCGCTCCTCCGCACCGAGTTCTCCACCTGCTTCGGCTTCACCGAGCCCGAGGTGATCGCGCTCCTCAAGGACGGGAGCGCGCTCGACACGCTCGAGAGCGTCCGCATGGCCTACAACGGCTACATCTTCGGCGAGACCGTGGTCTACAATCCCTGGTCCGTGCTGAGCTTCCTGGCCAGCGACGACAGGCGCACCCGCGGCTACTGGGTGTCGATCAGCGCGAACGAGCTCATCAGGGATTTGCTGGTGCACCATGCGCTCGACGTCGAGGACGACATCGCCATCTTGCTCGAGGGGGGCGCGATCGAGCAGCGGCTCGACGAGAACGTGGCCTTCGACCAGCTGCCGGGCAGCCCGCGGGCGCTCTTTGCCCTGCTCGTGTTCTCGGGGTACCTGCGCGCCGAGGCGGTCGAGGCGGGGACGACCCATGTGCCGGCGTATCGATTGTCGATCCCGAACGACGAGGTGCGCGAGGTCTATATCAGCACCTTCCGCGACTGGATGGAGGAGCGGCTGTCCGGGCAGGGCGCGAGCTCGCGGCGGCTGGTGCGGGCGCTGCTGAGCGGCGATGTGACCGCCTTCGAGGAGCAGCTCCGGGCGTTCGTCGTGAATGTCCTCTCGTACCATGAGGCGCGCCGCCTCGGCCCGGAGGAGGTCTATCACGGGTTCGTCGCAGGGCTGCTCGCCACCCTGGAGCCGGACTACGAGGTGCGGTCCAGCCGCGAGTCCGGCGAAGGGAGGCCCGATGTGCTGGTGCGGCCCCGGCAGCCGGGCAAACCCGGCGTCGTGCTGGAGATGAAGGTGGCGCGGGGCGGCCAGACGCCGGAGCAAGCGCTGGAAGAGAGGCTGTCGCAGATCGCCCACAGGGACTACACGGCCGAGCTCCGCGCCGCCGGCGCGTCTCCGGTGCACGCGCTCGCGGTGGCGTTCAGCGGCAAGCAGGTGGCGGTGCGCGCGGCGGCGGGGGTCAGCCGATGATCCTGACAGCGATCCTGCGTCGGCTCATAGCTCTCCCCAGCTGTCGCGCTCCGTACTCAGCGCAGCATCGAGCTCGTCAATCGACAATATGCTACCGGCGTTCTCCTCGCGCCATCTGTCGATAGCGCGACAGGCAACCGCGATTGGGGACAGGAAGCGCTGGAAGATCTCCCGATAGGAGGGGTTAGCGATTTCTAACGCGCCGCCCTCCGTCTGGCGGACGAGCCCCAGGTCCATCACGTAACGCTGGTCGTCCTCCGGCACCGCGCCCAGCGCCGAGCCTGCGAGGATCGGCTCGATCACCGCGCGCACGCGCTCCTCCCGCAGGCGAGCGGCGAGGCTGTCGAGGTGCGTGTCCTGCCGGACGACGATCGCGTCGCGCGCGGCGCGCACGTGCGCGGGCAGGAGCGTCACGCTGCGGTCGGGCACGAGCTCGTCCACCATCTCCCTGGCGAGCGCGTTGACCAGCCAGGGCTGCCCGCCGGTCAGCTGGAACGTGAGGTCGAACGCCTCGGGCGCGACGACTTGCCCCGTGTCGACCGTGTGCTGGGCGTAAAGCTCCGCCACCTCGTCGCGGGTGAAATCGCGCAGGAGCACGGACTCCTCCTTCACGTTGAACGGCGAGGTGCTGCCGAGCTGGGCCCCTTCGCCCGCGGTGACCCTGTAATCACGGACATCGCGCATCCCGATGAGGGCGATGGCCCAGGGGAAGCCCTGCGGTCTTCGCCGGTGGCCTCCGCGGAGCTGGCTCAGCGCCGAGAGCAGCGTAGGGCCGGTGAGCGCGTCGATCTCGTCGAGAAAGAGCACGAGCGGGAGAGGACAGGCCTGCGCCCACGCAGCCAGCGCGGCGGCCAGCTGGTGTCCCGGCGCCCCGTCGGGCCAGGGAGGCGGACGCAGGTCGGGCGGGAGCTGGAAGGCCGCATCATCGTGAAATGATTGAAGGATGGCGGCCTCCACGGCGCCAACGTCCTCCGGGAAGGCGCGCCCGACCTCGAGGGACAGGAGCGCCGCCGCGTAGCGGCCCTCCTGCGTCAGTGCTGCGGCCAGGGACAGGAACGACGTGGTCTTGCCCGTCTGCCGCGGACCGTGCACGACGAAGTAGCTCTGGCGTTCGATCAGCCGGCGCAGCCGCTCGATGCGGCGGAGGGGATCGACCATGTAGTGCATGTCGGGCCTGCACGGACCGGCAGTGTTGAAGAAGCGCGCCACCGCGCCGCCATCCTGCCATGCGAGCCACCGGAGTCACGCGCGACCGGGCTCGGGGCGGAGGGCGGAGCGGTGCGCCGCAGCGCCGCGACCAGGACAGCAGCGGTCGGGAGCACGCCAGCCCATCCCCGATGCCGGCCAGCGGCTCGGGCGCGCATGCCGGCGGTCGCTGGGCGCGCTTCCCGGCGCTGCTGGGCATGCTCCTCGGCGCTGCTGGACACGTCCCTGGAGCTGCTGGATATGCTCCCCGGAGCTGCTGGACACGTCCCTGGAGCTGCTGGAGCTCCCCGGAGCTGCTGGACACGTCCCTGGAGCTGCTGGGCGCGCTCGTCGGCGCTGCTGGGCACATTCCCGGCGCTGCTGGGTACGCTCCCCGCCGGCGCTGGACGCGTTCCCGGGGCTGCTGGGCGTGTTCCCCAGAGCTCCCCGGGCGGCTGGCGAGCTCGAAGGTGCGCTGGCAGCTGCGTGCACAGCAGTGCGCTTGACGGGCTTCTGCGGAACGAATCTCATGCGACCTATGCCGTCGATCCGCTGGCTCCATCTGACCGACCTGCACGTCGGAATGAAGGGCATGGGCCCGCTCTGGCCCTCACTAGAAGACGAGTTTCGCCGCGATCTGGCGCTGGTCCACAGGCAGGCGGGGCCGTTCGATGTCGTGCTCTTCTCCGGCGATCTCGTGCAGAGCGGCACCCGCGATCAGTTCGACAGGCTGACGGAAACGCTCCAGCAGCTCTGGACCCACCTGGCAGACCTCGGCTCCACCCCCGTGCTGCTGGCCGTCCCTGGCAATCACGATCTGCAGCGCCCGAGCGAGCGGTCGCCAGAGGTTAGAGCCCTGCTCAACTGGTCGCACGATCAGGACCTCCGGGGGGCGCTCTTCTGGCACGAGACCGACGGGAAGGCCTACCGGGACGTCGTGGACACCGCATTCGCGGAGTACACCCGCTGGACACGGTCGTGGCACGCCGCCCACCCGCCGCCGGCCTGGCTCACGGTGAGAGACGCGGGCCTGTTGCCGGGAGAGTTCGCCGCCTCCATTCAGAAGGACGGCCTATCTCTCGGCGTCGTCGGGTTGAACTCCGCATTCCTCCACCTCAGCGGCTCGATCCAGCGAGGCCAGATCGCACTGCACCCGGATCAACTCCACGCGATCTGTAACGGAAGCCCCAGAGGGTGGACGGCACAGCACCACGCGTGCCTCCTGATGACCCACCATCCGCCCGAGTGGCTGACGCCCGACGCGCTGGCCTTCTACCAGGGGTCCATCCTGCTCCCCCAGTGGTTCATCGGCCATGTCTATGGCCACATGCACGAGCCGCACGCGGTGGTCCAGAGCGTCGGCGGCGCGCCCGCGCAGCGGCACTTTCAGGGGGCGTCGCTCTTCGGGCTGGAGACATGGAACGGCGCGCAGGGGAGCCACGTGACCCGCCTACACGGCTACAGCGCGGGGCGCATCGATCTCGACGCGGAGCGCCGCGGCACGCTGCGGGTGTGGCCCCGCATCGCGCGGCGGCAGGCGGGCACGGGGCTATGGCGGCTGGTGCCCGATTACGATCGCTTCTCCCTCGATGAGCAGAACTCTTTCTCGAGCGATCTCGGCACTAGGCCGCGGCCGGCCCAGCCCGTACAGCACGGAGGAGCGCCCCCGTCGCGGCCGAGCGTGGCGCTCGCATCGCAGGGGGATGCCGCGATGCCGGAGCCGCCGGGCCTCGGGTACAGCGAGGCGTGGTACGTCCCTCACGCGAGCGAGGAGCAGCTCGTCGTGAATATGCTGCGTCACCCGGCCGCGCCGGTCATCCTCAAGGCCCCGCCGATGTCCGGCAAGAGCACGGTCATGCGCCGGATCATCGCGCTGATCCGGAAGGAGGACCGCGCGGCTGGCGGCCACCGGTTGGTCCTCCACGTCGACCTCGGTTTGCTGACGGATCGAGCGCTGGAGGACCCGCCGGCCTGCTTCTGGGAAATGGCGCTCCTCCTCGTCGACGCCTACGCGAAAGCCCTCCAGGAGGGGGGCCACGTAGGTCCCTCCGTCGCGGACTGGGTGGACCTCGCCTGGCAGAGGCCTAGCACGCCCGATCGCCGATTAACGCTGCTCCTCGAGCAGCGCATCCTGGCACCGCCCCTTTCGCCCCAGCGCGTCGTTGTCGCTCTCGACCGGATGGAGCGGATCATCGGTCGGCCAGCAGGCAACCCGGTCGCCCGGATGCTCCGTCAGTGGGTGGACAACCGCGAGGACGGCCGGTGGGCTCCGGTGCGGCTGCTGCTCGCGGCGCCCGGCTCCAGCCTCTACTTCCACGCACCCGACGCGGTGTCGGAGCTCTTCGCCGCCGCGCGCCACATCCGGATCGACAACTTCCGGATCGAGCAACTGCACCATCTCGCGCGGCTCTACGGCGGTCGCTGGGGCGACCAGGAGCTCCAGCGCCTCTTCGAGCTCACGAGCGGGCAACCGTATCTGTCCCGCCTCATCCTGTTCCTGGAGGCGACCGGCACGAGCAAGGACGAGCTGCTCGACCTGGAGCGGCTCAAGGTGGAGCACTGCGCGTCCGCTCTCCGTCAGATGTGGCTCGTCGTGTCGGAGCGCGAAGAGCTCCGAAAACCGTTCTGCGCCGTGCTGCGGGACCCGACCATCAAGCTCAGCGCCGACGAATACGCACGGCTTTACCAGACGGGGCTGGTGCACCGGACGGACAGCGGGTACGACGTCCCCAACGTACTCGTGGCGAGCTACTTCCGGGAGCGCTGCTGACCCCGGCGCGTTACGATCCTGGTCATGATGGTGAGCCAGGACGCCCTGCCCCCGTCGTCCGCTTCCGACCCGCGCGACGCGCCGCCGCGCCGCTTCCAGTTCACTGGCAGCCTGCTGGAGAGCTCATTTTACGTCGAGCGCCCCGCGGACCGCCTGCTGCCCGAGGCGCTCCTCGACGGGCGGTACTGTCATATCCTGGCGCCGCGCCAGATCGGCAAGTCCAGCCTGCGCGTCCGGACGGCGCGGACGCTCGCGGAGCGCGGCATCCGGTGCGCGTCGGTCGATCTGACGGCGGTCGGCACGGCCGGGAGCGAGGACGAGTGGTTCTTCGGGCTGACCGAGGAGATCTCCCGCCGGCTGCGAGCCGACGATCCGGTCGCGTTCTGGGAGGAACACCGCCATGTCGCGCCCGCGAGGCGCTTCGGCGACTGCCTGCGGCGCCTCCTCAAGACGGAGCTCGGCAGCCAGCGCGTGGTGATCTTCCTGGACGAGATCGAGGCGGTCCGCCTGGCGAGCTTCGGGCTCGAGGATTTCTTCCTGACGATCCGCGCGCTCCATGAGGAGCGAAGCGAGGACGCCGATCTGCGGCGGCTCACGTTCTGCCTCATCGGTGTGACCACGCCCAACGACCTCGTGAAGAACAAGACGGTCACGCCGTTCAACATCAGCGAGGCGATCCCGCTCGACGACTTCACGCGAACGGAGCTCGACGCGCTCGCGCCGGGTCTTGACGCGCTCGGGGCGCAGGCGAGCGCGCTCCTCGATACGATCTACGCGTGGACCGACGGACACCCGTACATGACCATGCGCGCGTGCGCCGCCCTCGCCGGCCATGCGCGCGTCGCCGTCGGAGCGGAGCACGCGACGGTGGATGAGGTCATGCGGCGCGAGTTCCTCGAGCGCCCTCTCGAGGATCCGAACCTGAACTATGCAGCCCGTCGCTTCGAGGATGCGTCCTTCGGACGACCCGGGGCTATGCTGACCGACAAGATCCTCCTCTACCGGAGCCTGCTCCTCGGGGAGGACGTCGCCGCCGACACGGAGAGCGCCGTGCAGATGGAGCTGCGCCTCTGCGGCATGGTGAAGGATGCGCGCACCGCGGCGGGACGAGAGCTGAAGCTCCGGAACCGGATCTTCAGCACCGCGCTCGACATGGAGTGGTTGAAGAGCAAGGGGGAGCGGCGGTTCATCGCGGAGGCGGTGTGGAAATGGATCGAATCGGGCCGTGACGAGGACGCGCTGCTCCGGGGGGTGGTCCTGGAGGACGCGCTGCGCCTCGCGAAGACGGCCCCGCTGTCGGATGACGAGCGAGCGTTCCTCGACGCGAGCCAGCGCCGCGAGACGGCGGAGCTGGGCTTGAAGCGAGCGTCCATCCAGACGGAAGTGAGGCAGGTCGAACTGGAGCTCGCCGAGATCGCGGAAGACAAGGCGCGCGTCGAGCGGGAGAAGGAACAGGCGGAGCAGGAGCGCGCTGCTCTGCAGATCGAGCTCACCGAGGTCAGACGCCGTCAATTCGAGGCTGAGGAGAAACGCAGGCAAATCGAGGAGTCTACCCGGTTGTACAAGCGCCGCTTATTGCTGATCGGCCTGCCGATCGCCGGCATGCTCCTCCTGGGGAGCATCGCTCTCGGCGCGCTGGCCCAGGATGCCGCCCAGCAAGCCAGAGTCGAGGCGGACAAAGCGAGAGACCAGGCGGAGGAAGCGAGAGCCCAGGCAGAGGAGCAAGGCCGTCGCCAGCGAGCGCTCGAAGAGAAGAATTCTCGGCTTGAGGCCGATTTGATCGCGCGAGAAGGAGCGCTCGCGCAGAAGCGCGATGAAGAGGCAAAGGTCAAGAAATACATCGAGGAGAACAAAGACCTCGTGGACAGGCTCACCCTCGAAAAAAAATCGCTCCAAACGAGCCTCAAGAAAGCCACGGAAGAGCTGGCTCGGAGCAAAGCCGAGCGCGCGCAGGAGGTGCAGGAGGCGATTGTCGCTCAACGCAGGCTGGACGACGCTCGGCTTGCCGCCGAGAAAACACGCGATGCAGCGATCGTCGCACGCGACGCAGCGATCACCCGGGAGCAGCAATGCCAAAACCGCGAAGCTCGCCGGCAAACGACTTGTTCCCTCCCGAATCTTCATGGGCGGGAGCAGGGGACTGCGCAACCCGGACAGCACATCCAACAGAACCACGACTAATACAGGTGGAACTCCGGGTGCCGCACGAGCCCGTAACAGACGGCCGCCCACCCCGCCTCCTCCGGCGAGAACCGCGATTTCGCCGCGCCCTTCGCGCGGTGCCGCGCGACCGTCCCCTCGTACAGCGCGAAGAACTTCCCCTGCCGATCCGGCGGCCCGAGCCGCGACGGGTAGCTCAGGAACGTCCGGTGCAGGACGTCGAAGCGCGGGGCGAACGCCGCCTCGTCCGGGTCCTGCGCGGGCAGATCGAACGCGAAGATCAGCCGCCGCTCGATCGGGACGCGCTCCTTCGCCTTGAGATCGTGCTCCAGGGCGCGGTCGCAGAGCGCGATCCCGAGCCGCTCGAACGCCGCCAGCATGAGCGCGTTGGTCTGCGTGGCGCGCGGGAGATCCAGGCCGTGATCGGGGAGCCCGAGCGCCGCGAGGTAGTCGCCCCAGGTGTCGAACAGCGCCGCCTCGCACACCAGCACATCCGCGGACAGCGGAGCGCCCGCCGGTGGAGGAGTTCGTCAACCCAGCGGTAGAGCGCTGCGACCTCCTTCGCACCGCCCGTCCAAGGGCCATCCTCCGCGCGGGTGCGATTTCGGAAGGATGAGACGGCGATCGATGCGGATGGGATGAGAAATTTCGTCGCCGAAATGCAATGCAACGCCAGATGCCTCGCGGCATCGCTCACGTGCCGGGAGCGCTGGCCAGACACATACGGAGGATGGTAGAGAGCGAACGTGACGCTGGCGCGCGGTCACGTACGTTGGCGCGCCCGAGGTGGAGCGTGCGAGGTCCTCGATCAGCATCCTGGCTTCCGTCGTGGGCAGTGTTGTTCCTCGTGCTGCTCGCGGCTGCTCCCGCGCGCGCGGAGGCGCCTCTGAAGCGCTCGCGAGCCGTCAAGGAGCTCATTCGCGAGGCCGGGGCGGCGCTGGCTCGGCTCGACGTCGCGCGAGCCCGGGAGCTGTGGGGCGAGGTGTACGATATCGAGCGGTCGAACGTCGCGATGTGCAACATGGGGCAGCTCGACGCGCGGATGGGCCGCTGGGAGGAGGCCGTGGTGGAGCTCTCGCAGTGCGTCGAGCACATGCCGGCCCCGCGCACGGAGGTGGAGCGGCGCCTGTATGATCACCGGCACGCCGACCTCGCCCGGGCCCGGCGGCGCGTGGGTGAGGTGGTCCTCATGCCGCCGCCCGGCGTCGTGGGCATGTTCGTGAACGGCCGGGGGGTGAAGGACGGCAGCCGCGTCTACGTGAGGCCTGGCCAGCACGAGGTGATGGCCGTCGGGCAGGAGGGGCAGGTCGCGCGCGCGGGTGTGAAGGTGGAGGCGGGCGAGTCGAAGGAGGTGCCGCTCACGTTCGACAAGCCGGCACAAGCGCCGGAGGAGCGCGCTCGGCCGCCGAAGGGGGCTTCCGGGCCTGGTGCGCCCGGGCCTGCGGCGCCAAAAGGGCCGCCGCAGGGCGCAGGCCGGTCCGGGCCGGACTTCCGGATCGTCACGACGGGCGCGGTGGCCTCGGTCGGGTTCTTGGTGGCAGGCACCGTGTCCCTGCAGAGCGCGCAGGGGTACGAGCAGGAGGCGAAGGCGGCTCGACAGCACGCCCAGCTGATGAGCACGGTCGACCCCGCATTTCAACCCGACTACGACGAGATGGTCGATACTGCCGCAAGCGGGAAGCTGATGCGTCTCCTGGGTACCAGCGCGTTGATCGCTGGGGCGGCAGCAGGCGCGGCCACCCTCGTGTACGTCTGGTTGCCGAACGACGCGCAGATTCGAGTGACGGCGCACGGCGCGGAGGTTCGCGTTCGATGGTGAGCGTCGGCGATGCCGCTTTGGACCGTCAGCGCGTGAGCATGGCGACGCTGGCACGGAGGCCTTTCTGATGCGGCGTCCGATGTTGCTGTTCGTCTCCGCGATAACGCTGCTCGCGTGCGAAGACGAGTGGTTTGTGCCGCTGCTTCCGCCGCCGGCCGATTCGGCTCCAGTGCTGTGGATGTGGGTAGGTCCGGAGGACGATGCACCTCCCTGTATCGACGGCCAGCCACCGAAGTGGGAAGGCTGGATGGTTGACGCGCCTGAAGGGCTGCCGGACACGTGCGATGCGTGCGAATGCGGTCCGGCGGCGTGCGAGCTGCCCTCCACGGTCATGGCGAACGCGATGACCTGCCCAGGCGGAAGCACCTCGATCGCGCTCGACGCCGGAGCGGGATGGGATGGGACGTGCGCTGCGCTCCCGTCGCCCGTCCAGCCGGACGATTTCGCGTCCGTCGTCTACGTGCCGCCGACACTCTCGCCGTGCACACCCTCGGCGACATTCGAGCCGCCGCCCGTTCCTGCAAGGTTCGTCCGGGTGTGCGCCGGCAACACGGCGCAGGACCCGCCGGGGTTCATCCCCTGCATGCAGGCCAGCAGCGAGGGGACCTGCAGGCGTGGCCTGACACGACACGAGTTCTTCGAACAGCTGATCGACAACCGCGCCTGCGCTCCGTGCGAGTGTGGTCCCCCAGCAGGGGGCAGGTGCGTCGCCGACGTCGGTTTGTATGGGGACAGCGCATGCAGCGACCGCATGGCCGCGGGGCTCCCCGTCGGCCTCGGGGAGACGGCCTGCGCGGACGTCACCTCGCCCCTCCCGCTCAGCGCGATGCGCGCCACGCTCGTGGAGGAAGAGCCAGGCGCCTGCTCCCCGAGCGTCGCTGCCGTGCTTGGCACCCTGGAGCGACGCGAGCCGCACATCGTATGTTCCTATTCCGAGATCTGGTGGGACACCCCGTGAGGCGGATGACGATGTCCATGTCGAGCGCGCGGCTCACGCTCCTGGCCGTGCTGTCGCTGCCAGCGATGGCGTGCGCCAACCATCCGGACATCGCGGGGAAGGCGGTCGTCGCCCTCGACGGTGAAACCCTGAGCTACGATACCGGCGATGATGGACGGAGGTTCGTGAAAACAGGGGAGAGGTGGTCGACGGGGTGCTACCTGAAAGACTCCTTGCCGGAGATGTACCTGGACCGCGCGCGCGACGACGACCCGCCGATCAGCTCAATTGCATTGCTCGTCAAGCGCGAGGATGACGACGGCAAGCCTCTACCGAATGTCGCGATGCACACAAGAGAGGATTTCTACGATGGCTTTTGCCACGTCGTGGCGACGGTCGGCAGCGACCCGCACGAGGTGGACTTCTCGACAGGTGATTGCGAACTGCAGCGAGCCCTCGACGGCCATCCCGCGCTGCTCGTCTCTGCTTTGTTTCACGTCAAGGAGTGCGACGAGTAGGTCACGGCCAGCGCAGCGGGAGCACGCGCGACGCCGGCCGCGCCGTGGGCCCGCTGGTGCCAGCTTGGCCGACGCGCTACGCCTTGGCCATTCACCGCTCGGCGCGCTAGGCGCGTTCCCGGGGCTGCTGGGCGTGTTCACCGGCGCTCCCCGGGCGGCTGGCGAACCCGCAGGTACGCTGGTAATCGGCGACAACAAGAGATCGAACGGATCGGGGTGCCGGCACATCCGTGCCTCCCCAGCCTCGCGCCGCTCGAGAGGCTCCTCAGGACTCGTCGCTCCGCGTGGGATAGGCCAAGCGCCCTAGACGAGAGATGAGATCCTGGAGAAAGGCACGCAGCTCCGGCACCGGGATGTCACCCGGGACGGAGGCATCATCGCCGATCTCGATCTCCGAGAGGATCCATGCCAGGGAGCCGGGCGTCACAGCACCATCCTTTCGCTTGGCGCGAGGCAGCGCGTCCTCCACGCTGTGGCCTGCCCGCTCCAACGCGAAGACGTCTACCAGATCGCGGATCTCCGAGCGGGACAGCAGCGCACAGAGCTTGTTGGCCAAGATCTCCTCCGGCGGGTCCACCCGGATATCGCCGAAGAGCTGCTTCTCCGGGTAGACTTGGAAGGTGCGATCGACGACCAGATCGACCATCACCCGATCCTTCCCCCGCTTCACCAGGCGGCGGCGAAACGTGGGCGCTGTCTCCTTGTTCTCGATCGCGCCGCCGAGCTCCTCCGCGACCGCTCGCAAGGCATCGTCCGCGTGGTCGAGATCCATGGAGGTCGTGAAGAGATCCAGATCCGCAGTTCGCCGGTGGTGGAGGTGAAAGCCAGCGAGCGCCGCCCCCCCCGTCACGAAGAACCGCCGTTCGCGACGAAAGAAGGCCGCGAGCACCTCCTCCTGCAACGGGCTAAGCAGGCTCTTGCTCAAGTAGACCCTCCTTGTGCCATAGCTTCAGCAGAAACTCCCAGAAGCGCCTGCGTCGCCCGAGATGCCGCGCCAGACGACTGAACCGCGCTGCGACCTCTTCGGGTGTGGTGAACCGCCAGACGTCTGGGTCCTGGGCTTCGCGCAGGATCTTGCCCAGCAGACGGTCGCGCTCGGGCGGCGAGGCGCTCTTCAGCCGGCGCCGAACCTCGCTGACAGGAATGGGATCGTCCCAGAGAAAATAGGGGATGACCTCATCGTCATCGAGATCGCTGGAGAGCGGTGTGGCCAGCTCCGGGTTGCCAGGGGCGCTCGGAGCCTCGGAAGCGCTGCATCGAGCCAGGGACGCTCGGCTTGCAGCATCGGGTTCGTCAGCCCCGCGGACGCTGCCTGAACCGGGCAAGGGTACGACGTCGATCCTCGGGCCGCCGACGCTCGAGTCGTCCATGACCGCGAGCCAGAGCCAGCTGTAAAGCGCAGATGGCGCGTCTTTCGAGAGATGGTCGATGATCCCGGGGGCGGGTTCACGAAGCAGTCTGACGCTCCAGACGAGGCGTTGATTCTGGGCGTCCAGCGCTCGCTCGAGCGCGCGGCGCCTGACCACGAGCGCCTTCTGCCATGTGATTTGTCCCGTTGAATGATGAGAATAAACGGCCTCTACGCGCCCTTCGCGATCCATGAAGCACCAGTTCGCGCCTCCTCCCACGGGCTTCGCGTCGACGAGACCGAGGAGAACTCGTAGCCATCTGGCCGGGAGCCTGCAGGATCGGGCGATGCCACGAAGCCCATGATAGCCGGCCTCGACAGAGGTGCCCGTCAGCTCGATCGCTCGATTGCCCATCGGAATCTCGTACGCTCCGATGCGCTCTTCCGACCAGGGAGCCCACATGGCCTCCCCAGCATCGACGCCATCACACCCCAACTCGCCGTCCTTGCAGAGGCGACCGAGGGTTTGTGGGTCAACAGAGCGCGCATGAACCGCAAGCAACCCAGCGTCGCGCTCTGCCACCGCGGCGGCTCCGATCCATAGCGTGGAGTCGGCCTGACTCTCCCGCTCACGCGCGCGAACCTCTCCCCAGAGGGTGATCCACTCGTCTTCTTCCGGTTCGAAGCACGGGGCTGCGCCTCTCGGAAGACGAAGCCAGGGCTCGATCTCGGGTGGCGGGGCTGTCCTCACCCACTCGACGGCTCGATCCACCTGGTCGTGGCAGCCCAGGTGGATCGAGGAGACGAGGCCGCCATCCGCCCAGAACACCCAGGGCTCTCTTTCCCTGGAGGACTCCAGAGCTGCGTCGCTCGCAGGGTTGGGCTCGATCTGGGCGATGCGCACAGGATCCACGGGCGGCTCGATCAACCCGCTGGCTCCGCCGCGCACGTCCGCAGGCGCGCGCGCCGCGAGATAAGCTTGCAGCTGACGGCAGCCGGTCCGGATGTACTTCTCGGCCACCGTACACACCGGGCTGACCTCCCCACGTACCCTGGCGTCGCCGTGGTACCGCGCGATCGCTACATCCATCCCGACGGTCGCGGCCGGCGCCCCGTCGCGCGAGTCGCCGTAGAACTCAGCCTCGTTCCAACCCGCCGCACGCAGGTGTGCCACGAGCGCGCCGCACGCGAACCGAAGCGGAGAGAGCGCGGGGAGCTCCGCCTGTTCCGCATGCGCGCGCAGGATTCGAGCGGCGCGCGGGTCGAGCCCCTCTGCTCGCTCCGGTGACCACATGTGCAGATCCATCGAGACCGCATATCGGAAGAACGGATCGATGGCCGGAGGCACGACGTACCAGGCGAACCTCGCCGAGACAGGCTTGACTCCGTGATGATCGCTCGCCGCGCGGGCGGCCTCGGCGTCGATGGGGAGTGTTTCCCCGATCGGCGCATAGAACCGATGCGCCCGTTCGAGAATGGCAGGATCCACGACGACGCCCACGGCGCGCGCGCGCTCGACGATGCCGCGCGCTGCATGGAGCACCACGACGTCCTCCCGGCGATGCGGGGCGTCCGGAGCGAGCATGTGCTCGTCGACCCACCGGACGAGCTGCACCAGGCTCGGATCCGCGCCGGTCAGGCAGGCGGCCCCGAAGGCCACCATCGAGACGTCCTCGATCATTTGGGGATCGTTGGTGCAAATCACCAGATCCAACCATCGGATCAGCTCGCCGATATCTCTGGAAGCCCAGCGCGCCAGCTCCGCGCGGAGGCGCCTGCGCCAGGCCGTGTCCACCGACGTGAGCGCCCACGCCAGGAGCAGCGGAGGACCGTCCGCCGGGTCGTCTTCGAGCGTGAGCTCCTCCAAGGCCGGATCGCCGCTCCCTTCCCATGGCTGCCCGCCGTTTCCGGGCAGATGCCGCGGACCTGACCAGAACTGATCGCGCCTCGCCGGCAAGAGGGACAGGAGCGCCTCATGGACGAAGCGAGGGCCGAAAGGGTGCGTCACGTCCCGAGCCACCGGAACGCAGAGCTCCACCAGCACCCGCCGGCACGAGGGCATGCTGGCCCGCAGCCGCTCAAGCACCCATCCGTGGTAGGCGCGGGCTGCGCCGTCGTCCAGCGCGGCGATGGCCCTCAGCTCCAGACGCTCTATCTCCTCGCGCGGCAGCTGATCGCGCCAGAGGCCCGAGCGAACCAGGCTGATACCATTCTGCGCGAGCAGGATCGCCGTCTGCGTCAAGGCGTCGCGCCGATCCCGCAGCACCTCGGGGAGCGGAGACGCCTCGCCTCGAGCCAGCGCGTCCCGCGCCGCGTCGCATGCTCGGCGGGCGATCAGGTAGTCCACGAGGGGCTCAAATGCCAGCTCGACATGATGGATCGGCGGACCGAGATCGTCCGACTCGACCGGCCACTCGGTGACGAGGTCGTGCTCCTTGGCCTGTTCGAGCAGCCAGCGGGCGTCGAGGATCGAGAGCCCCTGCGCGGGCGGGACCGCTGCATAAACCGCTGCGACAGCGTCGTCACGGCTCATGGCACCGCGTCCCATGCTGGCCTCGGCGAGCGCCGTGAGCGCCTCGCGCAGGGGGACGCGCCGGGTCCACCCGCCCCTGTCTTGCAGCTCTTCTTCGATGCGCCGGAGCTTCTCGCCGAGCAGCGCCGTGAGGGACACGTCCTGGGGCCGAGAGCCCCAGGCTTGTGGGCGCGCTGGCCTGTGGCGACGGAGCTCGCAGTAGAGCCGCACGCTCAGAGGCTCCCGGATCGCCCAGCGGATCCGCCTGTCCGGGAGCTCGATAGCCCACGCTTCACAGGTTTTCCGCAGCAGCGTGTCGACCTCACCGCCTGTGGGGAGCGCGATTTCGTGGAAGAGGTCGACGCGTACACGGCCCAGGATCGCCTCGCGGCTGGCCGTTCGCAGGGTCACCGCGGCCCGTATGCGGGGGTGGCGCTCGAGGTGCGCCGAGAGCTCGCCGAGCAGCTCGGCCCAGCGGCGGTGCTTCCCCGACTCCTCCAGGCCGTCGATCGCGAGCAGGAAGCAGACCGGCTCGGGCTCGACCCCGTCATCATGGCCCGAGGCGGCTCCGGACGGCGCGGCAGGGCTCTGGACGTCAGCAGCGCCATTCGGGTTCTGCACCGGCCTTCGCGCCCGTCGCACGTCAGCGCGCGTCGCCGTCGCTTCCATGGCGTTCAGGATCTCGGCGAGCCGGGAGCGAGGTTGGTCCAGCGCCTTCTGGAGGATCTCGTCCCACCCTCCGAGAGGGCAATCCCTGGCGCGGAGGATCACCGCTGGCATCCCGCGGCTCAGCTGCTGCTCGACGGCATGCGCCAGCCCATGAGTCTTCCCGACGCCCGGCGCACCGACGTAGGCGCCGAGGAGTCGCGCTCCGCGCCAGCGCGCCCACGCATCCCGAAGCAACGAAAATGGACGCCCCAGCTCGTCGACGCAGCGCTCCAGGTGCTCGCGGATGCTGCGCGTGGGGACATGGAAGCGGTCGCGCTCGAGATCGAGGAGCACCCCGGCGAGCCGACGAAGGTGCTCCTCGTCGTGCTCGCTCGGCTCCAGGTGCGCCGGGAGGGGCGTGGTGTGGCAGAGCGCATATGCCAGCGCTTTGCCCGCGTCCATCATGCGGTCCAGGGCGTCGAGGGCTGCCACGCGGAGTTGCTCCGCGTCAGGGACCTCGCCCCCGAACATCGATAACCGCTCCAGGCGAGCCACGTCCTCGCGAAGCGCCTCCAGCTTGGCCGTTGCCTCCTTCACATAGAGGAGGATCTCCGCGCGCGCTTCACGCTCACCCAAACGGAGCGCGAGATCCTGCTCCAGCCAGCCGGTTGCGTGCAGGTTCGGAGCGTAGCGCGCGTTAAGCCAGCCACAGCGGGCAGCGGCGAAACGGTGGGTCAGGTCATTCAGTGTGAGGACGCTGCCGGGGAACCAGTAGGCGTGCAACCCCTCGTTCTCCCGCTCGCCGAGCAGCTCCCGGAGCCTCGCCTCGTCCCAGAGATCGACTCGAACGTTCGGCGCGATCGCGGTCGCCCTGTCGATCCAGTTGCTCCACCTCGCCCATTCTGTCTTTTCCTTGCGTCCGCGGTCGTCGGTCAGAGCGCGGGGCAGAGCGACGCAGTAGCGTACGAGGTGCGGGCGTACCGTGATCGCCCGCTGAAAGGAGTCGTGAATCTGACCGATTCGGTCGCGATCGAGGTGTCCCGAAAACCACTTCGCCTGCAGGCCGACGACCTTCCCGGAGGCCAGCACGGCGTACGCGTCCAGACCGCCATCGCCCCCCCGCCCGTCGGGAATCCGGACCTCCCGGAGCTCGCGCGCATACTCCTTCCGGCACCAGCGCTCGAAGAGCTGACCGGCGAAGGCCTCGAAGGCCTCGGAGTTGTTCTCCCCGTGCGCGTCGAACCGGCTCCAGTCCATGCCTCTCGCGACCAACATGCCCCTCGATGCCCCCGGTGCGCAAGCTGGTCCCAGCCGCTTCGACCCTGCGCGCTGTCCAGGCGCCGGACGCGAGCCGGTCGGTGTACGAGATCGTCGCTCGCGGGAGCGCCCACCGCGTCGTGCTCACGCCCCTGGCCGAGCAGGCACCCGGCGCACTCTACCGAGCCAGCGAAGTTTCCGTCCCAACCAGGCCAGCACGAGCAGGCGCGCGGCTGAACGTCGAGGACGACAGGAGCTCCCGCAGCGCGCCCTCGTGCCAGCCGGACGTCACGTCGCGCGAGCCGGGCGGTCAATACAGATGGAACTCCGGGTGCCGGACGAGCCCGTAACAGACGGCCGCCCACCCCGCCTCCTCCGGCGAGAACCGCGATTTCGCCGCGCCCTTCGCGCGGTGCCGCGCGACCGTCCCCTCGTACAGCGCGAAGAACTTCCCCTGCCGATCCGGCGGCCCGAGCCGCGCCGGGTAGCTCAGGAACGTCCGGTGCAGCACGTCGAAGCGCGGGGCGAACGCCGCCTCGTCCGGGTCCTGCGCGGGCAGATCGAACGCGAAGATCAGCCGCCGCTCGATCGGGACGCGCTCCTTTGCCTTGAGATCGTGCTCCAGGGCGCGGTCGCAGAGCGCGATCCCGAGCCGCTCGAACGCCGCCAGCATGAGCGCGTTGGTCTGCGTGGCGCGCGGGAGATCCAGGCCGTGATCGGGGAGCCCGAGCGCCGCGAGGTAGTCGCCCCAGGTGTCGAACAGCGCCGCCTTGTCGTCCCCCCGCGCGCGGCGCTCGACCTCGGCGGGCGCGAGGCCGCCGAAGAGCCGGAGATAGGTCCTCAGGTACGCCTCGGCCGGGATGAGCCGCAGATCCTCCTTCGGAGCCCGGCTCTGCGCGACGCGCCCCGTCTCCCGGAGCGGCGCTGCAGGCCGCGGCGCGATCGCCTCCGGCGGGCCGCACGCGCCGGCCAGCGCGGCCACCGAGGCCGCGGCAGCGAGGGCGAACGCCCCCGTCCGGCCGGGCGCCCTCCCCCGGCCCTGCATCACCGCGCCCCCTCGCCGCGCGCCGCGCCGCCCCGCTCCCCCGCTCCGCCCTTCGCCGGCCCGCCCCGCTCCGCCTCGCCCTTCGCCCCCCCGCCCCGCTCCAGCGCAGGCCGCACGTTGCTCGCGCGCGCATACGCCGGCGAGCGGACGATCGCCTCGACCAGCGGCCGCATCCGGTAGCCGCGCGACACGAACCGCTCGCGCAGCGCGCCGAGCAGCGCCTCGTCCTCCTCGCGCAGCGGCCGCCCCAGGAACGACTCGGTGACACGCTCGACGGCGCACGACGCGAACTCCGGCGTGCGCGTGATATCGGCCGCGGCGCCCGCCGGGCCGCGCTCGGCGTGATCCGCCGAGGCATAGGCGCCCCGCAGCACGCCGCGCTCCCGGCTCGAGAACACGGGGTCGTAGAAGCGCTCGCACGATTGCCCCGTCTTCCCCTCCGCGTTCAGCTTGCACACCGGGTTCTCGATCGGAAACCGCTCGGCGGGCAGATAGGTCCACGTCGTCTCCTCGACCCGCGTGAAATACGCAGCGAGCGGCTCCAGCGTCGCATGACAGCTCGAGCAGCCCGGCCGGACCATGAGATCGGGCTCCTCCGACGGCGGGAGCTCCGCGTGCTCGGCCGTGAAGCTCTTGCACAGGAACGCGCTGTAGAGCGCCGCCGCCCGCGCGCGCCGCGAGGAATACTTCGTGAGGAACACAGGCGTCGTGAGGATCCCCGCCGCGCGCGGCCCGCGATCGGGGATGAACGTCCAGGCCGAGACGTCGTGCGGCGCGACGACCGGCGGCACCGCGCCCGGCAAGAACAGGGGCGCCTCGTCCTCGCGCATCCCGAACGACGGGTGCAGCGAGCAGCACGCCGCGGGCGCGCTCGACCGGTAAAACTGCGCGAGCGGGCCGTTGATGAACGTAGAACGACCGGTGAGGATCTCCCGGAAATCACGATCCGCCGCGAAGACGTGATGGATGAGATGAATCGCCTCCTGCGACCACCAGAACTTGTTCCAGCCGGTGATCGTGTGCGGCGCGGAGCCGATGGGATCCTCGATGCCGAGCGGGGTATTCGCCGGCAGCGCGAAGGCGCGCGGATCCCTGCCCGCGCTGTCGGCGGGCAAGCAATGCTCGAGGCCGATGCCGCAGCCGCAGTCGACGCTCATCACGGGCGCGAGCGCGCTCCGGCACGAGATCGGCTCACCCCGGTGCGCCTTCGCATAACGATCCTCGCGCACCGGCGGGCGCGCGCGGCCCGGCGGCGGGGGGATGTCGCTCGCGTAGATGTGGCCGACCTCGGCGGTCTGCGCCTCTTCCTTGCAGACCCGGACCTCGACGGTCGGCGTCTTGCCGTCCGGCTCGACAAGGAGCTGCGGCAGCGGGACATAGGCGCTGTCCGGGTCCTTCCACCCGTCGCCATAACGCTGCGTCGGGACGACGGAGAGGTAATCCCGGTAAAGCCAGTAGGGGCGCACGAGCGTCGTCCGCTCGTCGAGCAGCTTCTGGGAGATGCGGGCGGGCGTCCCCGTGATGGGCGCATAGGCCGCCACGGCGAGCCCGCTCTCGGCGTCGGAGAAGCAGAACTCGCCGTCGATCACCGGGTTCAGGCGGCGCTGGCCGATGCGGTAATGGACGTAGAGCGGCTTGCCTTCCGGGCCGAGCACCTCCACCCGGCGGAGCGTCGTCGCGGACGGCGTGAACAGCCCCGCAGGGCCGAGCTCCAGCCGCAGGACATCCATGTAGATGCGCGTGAGCCGCTCGGCATACCCCGGGCCGTCGAGGTGGCGCTCTATCCAGGCGTCCAGATCGAAGCCCGGCGACTCGAGCTCGGCGAGCTCCTCGCGCGTCGGGAGCCGCCCCTTCAGGTCGAGGGAGAGCGCCCGGAAATACCGGTACTGCTCCAGCGTCGGCGCGGCGGCGGACGGCGGCGCGAACGAGGCCGCGGCCGCCGCCGCGAGCGGCCCCGCCACGGCCAGCGCGCGCAGCGCGCGCCCCCTCATGCGTCGACCTCCTCCGCGGCGGGCGGCGGGGCCTCCTCGCCGGGGAGCACCCCGGCCATCAGCATCCCGAGCTCCGTCCGCGATACGGCGCCCGCGCCCCGCGTCGCCACGATCTCGCCCCGGTACATGACCGCGATCCTGTCCGACAGCGCCAGGATCTCGTCGAGCTCCGCCGACACGAGCAGCACCGCCGCCCCCGCGTCGCGCGCCGCCACGATCTCGCGGTGGATGTGCTCGATCGACCCGACGTCCACGCCCCGGGTCGGCTGGCTGGCCACGAGCAGCTCCACGGGGCGGCTCATCTCCCGGGCGAGGATCACCTTCTGCTGGTTGCCGCCCGACAGCGCGGAGACGGGCGTCTCCGGGCCGGGCGCGCGGATGTCAAAGGTCTTTATCAACCGCCTCGCGTTCTCCTCGCGGGCGTCGTCGCGGAGCACGCCCCGCACGGCGAATGGAGCCTTGTAGTAGGTGCACAGCACGAGGTTGTCCGCGATCGCGTACGAGAGCACGAGCCCGTGGCGCTGGCGGTCCTCGGGCACGTGCGAGACGCCGCGCTCGATGAGGGCGCGGGGCAGCGCGCCGGTGACGTCGCGGCCCCGGAGGAGCACGCGCCCGGCGCGGGGCGGCGAGAGGCCGGTGATGGCCTCGCAGAGCTCGGTCTGGCCGTTGCCCTGCACGCCGGCGATCCCCAGGATCTCGCCGGCGCGCACCGAGAAGCTCACCTCGCGCACCACGTCGCCGCCGGATCCGCGGCGGCCCGCGACGCCGAGGCGCTGCACGTCGAGCACGACGTCCTTGGGGCTCGCCGGGGCCTTGCTCACCTGGAGCGCCACCTCGCGGCCCACCATCATCGCCGCCAGGCCGCGCTCGTCCGTCTCCGCCGGGATCGCGGCGCCCACCACGCGCCCCGCGCGCATGACCGTCACCCGGTCCGCGACCGCGAGCACCTCCCTGAGCTTGTGCGTGATGAACAGCACCGAGACCCCCCGCGCCGTCAGCCCCCGCAGCACGCGGAACAGCTCGTCCGCCTCCTGGGGCGTGAGCACGGCCGTGGGCTCGTCGAGGATCAGGATCTCCGCCTTCCGGTAAAGAGCCTTGAGGATCTCCACCCGCTGCTGCACGCCGACCGGGAGGTCCTCCACCCGGGCGTCGGGATCGACGTCCAGCCCGTGGCGCGCCGAGAGCTCGCGGACCTCGGCGCTCGCGCGCCGGCGGTCGAGCAGGGCCCCGCGCACGGGCTCCGCGCCGAGCACGACGTTCTCGGCGACCGTGAACACCGGGATCAGCATGAAATGCTGGTGCACCATGCCGATCCCGAGCGCGATCGCGTCGCTCGGCGAGCGCAGCGCGACCGGGCGCCCGCTCCGGAGGAGCGCCCCCTCGTCGGGGCGCAAGAGCCCGTAGAGGATGTTCATCAGGGTCGATTTGCCGGCGCCGTTCTCCCCGAGCAGGGCGTGGATCTCGCCCTTTCGGAGGTCGAGATCGACCTTGTCGTTCGCCAGGACGCCGGAGAACCGCCGGGTGATCCCCCGGGCCTCGAGGACGGCCGTCACCGCCGCCCCTCCCGCTCGTACGGCAGGCCGTCGGCGGCCGGCGGCGTGGTCTTGCCGATGACGCCGGTCAAAAGCAGCAGCGTCAGCAGGTACGGCACCAGCCCGACGACCGACGATTGCTGCAGGAACGACCACGACGGCGGGATCTGGTCGCGGAAGAGCTGCAGGTTGATCTGGAACGCCTGCGCCGCGCCGAAGACGAGCGCCGCGGCCCACGAGCCGAACGGCGTCCAGTCGCCGAAGATCATCGCCGCGAGGGAGATGAAGCCGCGCCCGTTCGTCATCAGCGGCTCGAAGGACGGCACCGACTCCAGCGTGAAATACGCCCCGCCGAGCCCGGCGATCGCGCCGCCGATCACGACGTTCACGTAGCGCACGCGGGCCACGTCGATCCCGACCGTCGCGGCCGCGCGGGGGTGCTCGCCAACGGCCCGCGCGCGCAGGCCCCACCGCGTGCGGAAGAGCACGAGGTGCGTCAGCGCGACCAGCGCGACGGCGGCGACGGCGATCGGCTGCTGCTCGAACACGGGGCCCACGACGGGGATGTCCGCGAGCAGCGGGACGCCGAGGCGCGGAAGGACGCCCGGCGCGTGAGGCACCTGCCCGCCGAACACGCTGCCCGACCCGAAGAAGAGCTGGCGGTTGAAGAAGCCGGTGAGCCCCACGGCGAGCAAGTTGATCACCGTCCCCGCGAGGATCTGGTCCACCGAGAAGGTCACCGCAAGCGCGGCCAGCAAGAGCCCCAGCGCGGCGCCGGTGGCGACCGCGATCACGACGCCGATCAGCAGGCTCGGCAGCGGCGGGAGGCCCAGGATCGCGCTCGCGTAGATCGACCCGAACCAGCCCGAGAACGCCGCCGCGAGCATCATGCCCTCGATGCCGAGGTTGACGACCCCGGAGCGCTCGCAGAAGACGCCCGAGAGGGCGCCCAGGGTGAGCGGGGTGGCGACGGCGAGCGTCGTGGCCGCCATGCTGGCCACGATCGTCAGCGGCGGCACCTGCGACGCGCCGACCAGCGTCACGACGAGGACCAGCACGCCCACGACCACCGCGATGAATGCGTAGCGTCGATAGCCCATCTTCGTCCTTCCCTGCTCCCGTTCCCCGCTCCGGCTCCTCACCCGCGCCGGCGCGCTAACCGCCCCACCCGCGCGTGAGCACGAGCCGCTCGCGCTCGCCCCGGACGCGGTAGATGCGCCGGACCAGGGCGTCCGCCGCGACGAAGAGCAGGATCAGCGCCTGGATGACGGAGATCACGTCGATCGGCACCTGCGTCAGGTACTGCATCCGGGTCGCGCCGCTGCGCATCACGCTGAACAAGAGGGCCGCGAGCACCGTCCCGCCGGGGTGCGCCTTGCCGAGCAGGGCGATGGCGATCGCGTCGAAGCCGTATCCCTGCGAGAACCCGAGCTCGTGCCGGTGGTGCAGCGCGCTCACCTCGATGGCGCCGGCCAGCCCGGCGAGGGCGCCCGAGAGCGCCATGGTCGCGATCACGGTGCGGCTCACCCGCACGCCGGCGTAGCGCGCGGCGTCCGGGCTCTGCCCCGCCGTCCGGATCTCGAAGCCGAACGTCGTCCGCCGGAGCGCCCACCCGACGAGCGCCGCCGCGAGCAGGGCGAGCGGGAAGCCCCAGTGCAGCCGGAAGCCGTCCACGAGCGCGGGGACCCACGCGCTCTCGTCGATGAGCGGCGTCCGGGAGAGCACGTTGGACGCCTCGGGATCCTTCATCGGGCCGTTCAAGAGGAAGCTGACCGCGTTGAGGGCGACGTAGTTGAGCATGATCGTGCTGATCACCTCGTGTCCCCCGGCGCGCGCCTTGATCCAGCCGGGCACCGCGGCCCACAGCCCGCCCGCGAGCGCGCCGAGCAGCAGCGTCACGGGGACGTGCAGCGCCGCGGGCAGGCCGCCCACGAGCTGCGGCAACCAGTGGCCCGCCCAGGCCGCGGAGAGCGCCCCGAGCGCGAGCTGCCCCTCCGCGCCGATGTTGAAGAGCCCGCCCTTGAGCGCCAGCGAGACCGACAGGCCGGCCAGGATGTACGGCGTCGCCCACACGAGCGTCTCGCTCACCGCCCGCGGCGACCCGAGCGCGCCCTCGAGCATGCCGGCGTAGGCCTCGAGCGGGTTGCCCCCGGCCACGGCGATGAGGACGCCGCCCAGGACCATCGCGGTGAACACCGAGAGGGCCGGCAGGAGCAGCGGCCGGAGGCGCCGGAGCAGCGGCTCGAGGCGCCGGATCAGCTTCTCTCGCATCCTCGGGGGCCCGGGGCGATCACGGCCCCTTGGCCGGCGGCACCGCCGTCTTGAGCGTCCCCTCGAGGAGCCCTTTCCGGAGCTCCTCCATCTTCGCCTTCACCTCGGCGGGGACCTTGGCGTCGAGATCGTGATACGGCGCATACCCCGACTTGCCCTGGAAGTTCCCCGACGGCAGCTTCCCCTCCTTGGCCGACTTGATGAGGTCGAAGGTGCCGTCGGAGATGAGCTTGACGGCGCTGGAGAGGAGGACCTTCTGGGCCTCGGGCACCGTGAAGTACTGGTCGGTGTCGACGCCGATGGCGTAAACGCCCTTCGTGGCCGCGCCGAGCAGCGCGCCGTTGCCCGTCTTGCCGCCGCCGCCGAAGACGATATCGACCCCCTTGTCGATCATCGAGACGGCGGTCGTCTTCCCCCACTCGGGATCGGTAAACGTCTTATCGAAGCCGACGTCGTTGTGGTAGACGACGCTGAGCTCGATGTCGGGCTTGACGTGGCGCGCCCCGGCGCGGAAGCCCTCACCGAAGCGCCACACGGGCGGGACGGCGTCGGTGGCGAGCACGGCGCCGATCTTCCCCGTCTTGGTCATCATCGCGGCCAGCGCGCCGACGAGGAAGCCGCCGTGGTCCTCGGGGAAGACCAGGCCCACGACGTTCGGCTTGTTCGCGATCTGGAACTGGTCGATGCCGATGAACTTGACGCCGCTGAACTGATCCGCCGCGGCGCGCGTCGCCTCCGTGAGCCCGAAGCCCGACGTGACGACCACGTCGTACCGCTCCTCGGCGAACGTCCCGATGTTCTTGGGGTAGTCCTTCGGATCCGTCGTCTCGATGTACTGCGTCGTGGCGCCGAGCTCCTTCTGCGCCCGCTGGATCGCCTCCCAGGCCGACTGGTTGAACGACTTGTCGTCGATCTTGCCCATGTCGGTGACGAGGCCCACGCAGAACACCTCGGGGCTCGCGCAGTCGGCCTTCTTGCTGCTGCTGTTACACCCCGCGAGCGCGCTGGCGAGGGCCAGCAGGACCGCGATCGCGACGCGCCGCTTCTTCAACATGGCGGATCTCCTTGGAAGGCCCGCATTGGACACCGGGCCGCGCACCAAGGCAACCACCGCATCGCACCGGCGCACCTTTGATCACCCGGGCGCTCTCATCTGCGGAAGCGCGGCGCGCCTCCCCTCGAGATCGCGATCGGCGGAGCAACATTTTTTCCTCGAGCGTTGTCACAGTCGATCGGCAGCGCCCGATGAGCGACGGAGCGCGCCAGCGCAGCCTTCCCGAGGAGGTCCTTCCATGAATGGTCCCGCCGTTCGATTCACGCTTTTTTGTGCTCTCATCGCGTCCGCCCTCGTCCCTTCGGCGGACGCGTCGGCCTGCGGTGGAGTCGAGATCATGCCCGCGATCGACCACCGCGTGATGGGGATCGCCCAGGCCGAGCAAGCGCTTCACGACGGCCGGTTCACCGCGGCGGCGGGGAGCGTGATCCGGATGTTCCCCGAGATCCGGCGGATCTCCTATGACAAGGACCCGCTGATCAACCGGGCTTTCCGCGTCCTCGCGGTGGCCACCGCGCGCGCGGGCGGGGCGCTGCAGGTCGGACCGGAGCTGCCGCGCGAGCTGCTCGAGACGTGGGGCGGGGCGTCGGCCGAGGAGCGCAAGGGGAACATCGACTGGTCGGTCCGCGCGCTGCGCCGGCTGAACGAGCAGAGGAAGAACGATCCGGCGCTCCAGACGGACCTGGGCGAGGCGCTCGCCAGGGCGCCCGAGCACCGCGGCGAGGCGCTCAAGCTGCTCGGCGATCTGGCGGAGAAGGACCTCCTGACGAGCCCCGAGGCCTACGCGACGCTGGCGCGGCTGCGCGCGCTCTCGGGGGACAACGCGGGGCACGACGCCGCGGCCACCCGGTGCGAGATGATGGCGCAGAACAAGGCGCTCTGCCGGACGACCGGCGCGGTCGGCGCGGTCGGTCCGCAGAGCTGACGCCGATGCGCGCCCGTCCGCTGCTCGCCCTGCTCGCGGCGCTCGCCTCGGGCGCCGCGGGGTGCACCTCCGAGGACGCGCGGGGGCCTGCCCCTGCCGCGGCGCCGCGCGCGAGCGACCAGCGCGCCGCTCCGGCCGCCGTGGCCGCGGCGCCGGCCGGCGATCCGGCGCGCGGGGAGCGGCTCGTCGCGGAGCTCCAGTGCAACCGCTGCCACGACGGGACCGGGCAGGCGCCCGCGGCGCGCGACGCCCACTGCGTCCAGTGCCACCAGGACATCGCGGCGGGGCGGTTCCAGGCGCCGGCCGCGGCGATGAAGCGGTGGAACGAGAACCTCGTGCAGCTGCGCGACGTGCCGTCGCTCGCCGCCGCCGGCGACAGGCTGCGCCGCGACTGGATCCGCGCCTTCTTGCTGTCGCCGCACGACGTGCGCCCGCGCCTGCACGCGACGATGCCGCGGCTCGCGATCGGGCCCGAGCAGGCGAGCGATATCGCAGCGTACCTCACGCGCGATCGCCGCGATCGCCGCGCGGAGCGCGAGCGGCGCGAACGTCCGAGCGCGCCGCTGGAGGGCGCGAGCGCCGCGCGGGGGCGCGAGCTCTACGAGGCCAAGGGGTGCGGGACGTGCCACGCCTTCTCCGGGGCGGCCGGGGTGACGGCGGTCGCGCCCGTGAAGGCGATGGAGAAGGAGTCGCGGGCCGCGATCGCCCTGGCGCCGGATCTGAGGCACGCGCGCGACCGGATGGAGCCCGCCGATCTCGCCGCGTGGGTGCTCGACCCCGCGGCGATCAAGCCGGGCACGCCGATGCCCCAGGTGCCGATGTCGCCCGCCGAGGCGCGGGACATCGCGGCCTTCGTCGTGACGGCGGAGCTGTCGCCGCGGGCGCCGGCGAGCGCGCCCGAGCGGCTGCCGCTGCTGACGCGGCGGGTGACCTACGCCGAGGTGGATCGCCGGGTGTTCCGCGTCACGTGCAGGCACTGCCACTCCGAGCCGGATTACGCGCTCGGCGACGGCGGGCCCGGGAACACGGGCGGCTTCGGGTTCAAGCCGCGCGGGCTGAACCTCGCCACGTACGAGGGGATCGCCGCGGGCTACGTCGACGATCAGGGCGAGCGGCGGAGCGTGTTCTCGCGCGGGCCGGACGGCGCCCCTCGCCTCGTCGCCGCCCTGCTGGCGCGGCAGGCGGAGGAGGCGGGCCGCGCGGCTCCGGCGGTGCGCGGGATGCCGCTCGGGCTGCCCGCGGTCGGGCCGGAGGAGATCCAGCTCGTCGAGAGCTGGATCGCGCAGGGGCGGCCGCAATAGCGGACGAGCGGGAGGGGGCGATCGCCAGGGTCGCTCCGGCCTTGTCGTGGTGCCCCCCTTGCTTCCACGGCGACACCGAGGAGGTGGCCGATGCCTCGGTGGTCTCAACGCGCTCAGCACGCGGGCTCGCCTCCGAGCGACGGGGGCAACGGGCCTCCGGGGAAGATGTCCATAGGAAGGCGTCTTTCCTTGCTCGTGTTGAGTCAGCTGATCCTGGCCGCCCTGGGCATCACGATGTCCATCGTCGCGCTCAAGCGGCTGGCTATCGAGACATCCTACCTGCGTCACTATGTCTTCCAGCCGTTCGTCGTCATCAGCAGCGGCATCGAGTCGTCGAACGCTCTCTATACCCTGCTCGCTCGCCCGCCGTCGGACGTCGCGGTGGAGATCCGGGAGCCGATGGCGCGGCTCCGCTCCTTCATCGATCGGTACCAGCGCGAGTGGTTGACGGCGACCTCGACCCTACCGGAGGCCATTCACCTCCGCGCTGCGCTCGCGCGGGCCGGTGAGCTCGCGCTCCTGGAGGAAGAGCGCGAGGCGGCGGACACCATCGCCGCTGCCATTGCGCACATCGAGCGCACGACCGGGCTCGCGGGCCCGATGCCTGCCGCGCCGCACGTGCGGCGCGCCGACGTGGAGAACCTCAGCGGCGCCCTCGTCAGGCTGCACAAGATCAACCTGCGCTACATGGAGGTCGCTTACGACGCGTTCGACCGCATCCGGCGGCGCATCTTCCTCGTCTTCATGACCGTCGGCCTCGGGGGCGTCACGGCGGCGTCGCTCTTCGGCCTCGCTGTGCGCCGCGCGATCGCGCCGCGCATCCACCGGATGGTGACCGCCGTCCGATGCTTTCGCGAGCTCGGCGTCTACGAGCCGCTGGAGGACCGGGGGGACGACGAGCTCGCCGTGCTCGCCCACACGCTGAACACGAGCTTCAAGGCCATCGCCGAGCGCGACAAGGATCGCGACCGGTTCCTCGCCGTCGCCGCGCACGAGCTGAAGACGCCGCTCACCACCATGAAGGGGTTCTCGCAGGTGGCGCTCGCCCACCGGAACGACACGGCCATCCGCGAGCGCGCCCTCGCGATCATCGATCGCCAGGCGACGCGCCTCGGCCACCTGGTCCAGGATCTCCTGTGGTCGGCGCGCATCTCCGGAGGCGAGCTCCCCTTCAGGCCCGAGGCGATCGACGTCGAGGAGCTCGCCCGCCGGGTGATCGGAGAGTTCGAGCTCGTGGCCAAAGATCACAGCATTCGCCTGGCGCCCCGGGGAGACGCGCACATGCTGGGCGATCCAGAGCTCGTCGAGCAGGCGCTCTGGAGCCTGCTCGTCCAGGCCGTGTCCGTCGCGCTGGAGCACGATCCGGTGCTCGTCACGATCGACGCCGGCGCCGCCGCGCGCGTGCTCATCACGATCGAGGTCCGGGGCGGGAAGGATCTCCCGGAGGACCTCGAGAAGCTGCTGGAGCCCTTCGCCGTCGTCGCGTTCGAGGGGCGGCGTGGCGAGCC
Organism: Sorangium sp. KYC3313; assembly: GCF_052075895.1. Lineage (NCBI taxonomy): Bacteria > Pseudomonadati > Myxococcota > Polyangiales > Polyangiaceae > Sorangium > Sorangium sp. KYC3313. The sequence goes on along the minus strand of NZ_CP197255.1, from coordinate 2,508,854 downwards.
CCGCAGCACGGGTGTCGGACTCCACCTCGTCCAGGGGATCGCCCGGCTCCACGGCGCGAGGTTCTGGATCGAGCGGAGGCCCGGTGACCTCATGGTCTTTTCGCTGGAGCTAAGGCGCTAGGTGGCAGAGGGAACATGGTGCGAAACCTCGTGCTGGTCATCGACGATGACCCTGATTTCCGGGAGCTCGTCGTCCTCAGCCTGAACGGGTGGGGGCTCCAGTGCCTCCAGGTCGGCGACTGCGCCGGGGCGCTCCCGCTCCTCGAGCGCGAGCGCGACGGGCTGCGGGCGGTGCTGTGCGACTACTTCATGCCGGGGCTCTCTCCCAGCGTTTGCGCGAAGGCGATCCGCGCGCGGGTCGATCCGGCGGTGCGCGTGGTGCTCGTGAGCGCGGCGGTGGACGTCTCGGCGCGGGCCGCGGAGCTCGGGCTCGCGCGGTTCCTCGCCAAACCCTTCGATCTCGACCAGCTCTACGACGCGGTGCTCGGCCCGCGCGAACCCTCGGCGTGAGCGGCGCGGCCGATCGCAGCGGGGCGCCCCCGGACGCGGCGCGCCCCGTGGTAGCCTCCCGCCGCTCGCCCGCGCGCGGGTGCGGCGCTCGGAGGTCTGCGTCATGACAGGACAGCTTCTGGAAGAGGGCTTTACCAACCCTGGAATCGATCCGCGGCTCACGTGGCGCAACCCGCCGGCGCGCTGGGCGGTGGAGCCGGAGAGGGGCGTGCTCGTCGTCGAGCCCGCCGCGAAGACGGACTACTGGCAGCGGACGCACTACGGCTTTCGCAACGACAACGGGCCTTTCCTCTTCACGCGCGCCGGCGGCGACTTCGTGATGACCTGCCATGTGCGGTTCCGGCCGGCGCACCAGTACGACCAGGCAGGGCTCATGGTGCGGATCGCGGCGTCGTGCTGGCTGAAGACGTCGGTCGAGTTCGAGCCGGACGGCCCGAGCCGGCTCGGCGCGGTGGTGACGAACGCGGGCTACAGCGACTGGTCGACCCAGCCGTTTTCCTCGGATCGCCGCGAGATCTGGCTGCGCGTCCGGCGGGAGGGCCCGGATTACCTCGTCGACAGCTCGGACGACGGCGCGGCGTGGACGCAGCTCCGCATGGCCCACCTGCACGAGGACGACGGCGCGCGCGAGGTGGAGTGCGGCCTCTATGCGTGCAGCCCGCTCGGCGAGGGCTTCGTGGCGGAGTTCGATCGGCTCCGGATCGCCCCGGGGCGCGTGGGTTAGAGCGGTTTTCGTTCGAGTGCGGTACACCCAGCATTCGGCGGGGCACGGGCTCGACCAGCGCGCGCAGGAGCCTGCGACCGGACTGGGCGCCGCCGAGTAGGACGACGAGGTCGTCGGACGTAGCCTTTCAGCGCGAACCAGCCCTGCGCGTCCTGTCGGAAGACCTTGTCGACCCCATGGACCATCGCGTCGTAAACCGCCGGCACGGTGCGCGGAGCGGCGGCGCGAAGTGCCTCCTTGACCTTGGAGCCGCAGTTCTCCACCGGCGACAAGTCCGGCGAGTAGGCGGGCAGAATCCAGTAGCGGACGCCTCGGGTACGAAGCGCCTGGCGCACGCCACGTAGGCGATGCGCGCCAAGGCCGTCGACAATGACCACGTCTCCGCGCTTCAGCTCGGGCATGAGCACCTGGCGCACGTAAACCTCGAAGTGCTCACCGTTCATCGCCCCCTCGAAGGCCCACGGTGCAACGACACCTCGCAAGCCAAGCCCCATCACCAGCGTGATGTTCGGGTCCGGATTGGCGGGGACTTTGCCGTATGCACGCCTCCCGCGAGGCGCCCGCCCATAACGGCGCGCCATGCCCAGGTTAGCGCCGAATTCGTCAACGAAGATCAGCCGACGCGCACCCGCCGCCCGCGCTCGGCGGCGGAACCTCCGACGCGCGACTTGGACATCGGGCCTGTCCTGTTCGCTTGCACATAGCGTCTTTTTTTTCGTGTCAAACCGAGCCGCATCAGCGCGCGGCACATCGTCGGGCGGCTCACGCGCGCACCCGTGCGGTGCTCCAGCAGCTCGATGAGCTCATCCAGGGTTCGGTCGTTTTTCTCGTCGACGAGAGCTCGTAGCTGCTGCGCTCGGGCGTCGTCGATCTTCGAGGCCCTTCCGCCACCGTGCGGACGAGGCGCTACGCTCCCAGTCGACCGCTCGAGACTGAGATACTCCTGCACAGTGCTGAGAACGACGGCGAAACGCGCGGCGATTTCTCGCATGCTTCCCTCGCCGTTGCGGTAGGCGTCAACGATCCGCTGTCGCAGGTCGACACTGTACGGTCCCATGCGCGTAGCCCACGCAGCCTGTGTGCCATCACCCTACCGGACGTGCTCTGCTTGCACCGAACCCGAACGAAAACCGCTCTAGAGCGGTTCCCACCCGCCCCCGATACGAGCGTCGCAGAGCGGCGGTCACCCGCACAGGAGACGGGTCCAGATCGGCGTTTTCGGCGCGGAAGCGCACTCCGGTGCGCTGAGCACCGAAAACGTCGAGGTGGGCCCGTATCCGACGCGGGCGACCGCCGCTCTAGCGGTCGAGCGCCTCGAGGTGCGGAGAGAGGACCTCGACGAGCCAGCTCATCACCGCGCGCACGCGGCGCGGCACGCTTCGACCGTGCGTGTGGAGGAGCGAGACGGGCATCGGCGCGCAGGTGAGGGAGGGCAAGACCTCGACGAGCTCGCCCGCGGCGATGCTGGGGAGCTTCCCGGCGCGCGGCGCCTGGATGATGCCGAGGCCCGCCAGGCACGCGGCGAAATAGGCGTCGGCGCTGTTGACCGTCACCACGCTGCGCATCGGCCGCTCGCGGTAGCCGCCGTCGTGGGGGTACTCGAACGACGGCGCGTCGGCGCCGAGCGTCGTCGAGTAATGCACGAGGAGGTGCCGATCGAGATCCTCGAGCCGGCGAGGCGTGCCGTACTGGCGCAGGTAGGACGGGCTCGCGCAGTTCATCATGCGCAGGACGCCGAGCCTGCGGCCGACGAGCCCGTCGCCCCCCGGGGCGCCGACGCGCAGGACGCAGTCGAAGCCCTCGCGGAGCGGCTCGACGCGCCGATCGGTCGTGCTGAGGAGCACCTCGAGCTCGGGGTGGCGCGCGAGCAGCTCGGGCAGGCGCGGGATGATGACGTCGCGCGCGAAGTTCACCGGCAGATCGATCCGCACCCGCCCGCGCAGGCCCCGCGCGGCCTGGAACATCGCGCCGAGCTCGTCGGCCTCGAGCGCGAGGCGCCGCGCCCGCGGGAGGAGCTCCTCCCCGTCCGGCGTGAGGCGCACGACGCGCGTCGACCGCTGGAGGAGCCGGGTGCCGAGCTCGGCCTCCAGGGCCTTCAGCCGCAGCGAGACGCGCGCCTTGGGCATGCCGAGGTGCTCGCCAGCGCGCGTGAAGCTGCCGAGCTCCGCCACCTTCACGAAGATCTTCAGCGATCCGACGTCGACGGTCATTGTTTCGATTGGCGAAACAGTGTGTCGGGGCCCCGGGCCTTCCGCAACCGGGATCGGATCACTATTCACTGTCGCAGGCGCGGCGCGCAGCCGCCACGGACAGCGGCGGGCAGCCGCGTCGCCATCGAAAGGACCCGACCATGAGCACATCCAAGCGTAGCCCCGTCGCCCTCGTCACCGGCGGGAGCCGCGGGCTGGGAAAGAGCATGGCGCTCCACCTCGCGGATCGCGGCGTGGACGTCATCATCACCTACCGCGGCGCCGCGGCCGAGGCGGCAGATGTGGTGAAGCAGATCGAGGCCAAGGGGAGGAAGGCGGCGGCCATCGCGCTCGATCTGGGGAGCACCCGCGGATTCGACGCGTTCGCCGCCGCGGTGAAGGCGGAGCTCGCCAGTCGCTTCGGGCGCGATCGCTTCGATTACCTGGTGAACAACGCCGGCATGGGCGGCCACGCGAGCTTCGCCGAGACGACCGAAGAGCAGTTCGACGCGCTCATGAACGTCCACTTCAAGGGGACGTTCTTCCTCACGCAGAAGCTCCTCCCGCTCATCGCGGACGGCGGGCGGATCCTCAACGTCTCGTCGGGGCTCACGCGGTTCAGCTTCCCCGGCTACGCCGCCTACGCCGCGATGAAGGGCGGCGTGGAGGTGCTCACCCGCTACCTGGCGAAGGAGCTCGGGCCGCGGAAGATCGCGGTGAACACGCTGGCGCCCGGCGCGATCGAGACCGACTTCGGGGGCGGCGTCGTGCGCGACAACGCCGAGCTGAACAAGATGATCGCCGCCCAGACCGCCCTCGGCCGGGTCGGCCTCCCCGACGACATCGGCGGCGCGGTCGCCGTGCTGCTCGCGCCCGAGGGCCAGTGGATCAACGGCCAGCGCATCGAGGCGTCGGGCGGCATGAATCTCTGAGGCGCTCCGAGCTCGCGGCAGGCGCGTGGTCGTCGGGCCCGCGCCTGCAACGGGAGCAGCGAACACACAAGCATTCCGACACAGAACGGCACAGGTCATCGAGCGTAACCGGGGCTTTTGCGAAGGAGCTCGACTGGCACATTTGGTGCTGAGTGGCAGCGCATCGCTAGGAGGCGAGCGCTCATGAGCAGGGAATTGCCTAACCATATCTTTCGAATCCTCGGGATCGGCATGCTCGCCGGCCTGTCGCTGACGCTCGGGTGCCAGGGCAGCACCAGTGTGCCAGCTGGCACAGGAGGGGCCGGCGGCGCCGGCGGTCAAGGCGGCGCGGGCGGTCAGGGCGGCGCCGGCGGTCAAGGCGGCGCCGGCGGTCAAGGCGGCGCCGGCGGCGCCCCGGAGACGTGTGATTCGCAGCGGGGCGACCATGACGATGCCTGTCCCGCGGACGCGCCTTGCGCGATCACGCTCGACGTGGAGGTGACGTGCACCGGTTATGACTTCGCAGCGGGCGGGGTGCGGGCGGTTCCGGCGGCGGGAGCGACGTACCTCGTGACGAGCAGCAACGCCCCGACGCGGCTGTTCGAGCTCGACGACGAGGGGGCGACGCAACGCGACTTCGACGTGCAGAGCAGTAGCGTGAGCGTGGCGCTCTCGCCGGACGGAAGGGCGTATGCCGCGGTGGATGAGACGGACGGCGGCCCCAACAGCTATCCCGGCGGTGTCGTGTTCCTGCCGCTCGCCGGCAGCGCGACCGAGAAGCAGATGGTGTTCGATCGCGACGACAAATACGTGCCGGTCCTCGATGTCGCGATGGACTCCCGGGGCGAACCGCACATCTGGATCCTCACGGACGCGCCGGAGGTCATCGAGCACGCGACGCGCACGTCCGGCGGCACCTGGGACGTCGCGCCGGCGAGCCGGCTGGCCGACAGCGGTTGGCCCCGCTTCGCCCTCGCGCCCGACGACGCGCCGCTTTCGTTCGGCATGGTCCAGGCGGGCTCCGACAGCTGGCAGCTCCAGGTGCTCGACGGCGCCGCGGAGCGGAGCCTTGGCGCTCCGGTCCCCTCGGGCTCGCCGGTCCGTTACGAGCCCATTCCGCCGCCGAAGCCCGCCGGTCAAGCGACGATTCCGCGCTTCGCGGCGGTCGTGCAGCACCCCGACGGGCTGCGGCTGGAGAGCGCCGGCGAGGGCGACGGCGTCGACGAGGTAACGATCCCTGGCACAGCGACGCCGTCGTACAGCTGCCAGCGCGGCTTCGGCGACCCCGCGTGGCCGGACTGCCCGGCCGACTGCCACGAGGTGACCTCCGGGCTCGAATGGTCGGCCTTCGCGGCCGCGCGCACGAGCGACGGCGACGTGTGGATCGCGTTCCTGCTCAGCCACATCGACTGGACGATCGCCTACGAGGTGCAGGACATCGACCTGCAGCCGACGTGCGTCGGGAACATCGCGGCGGACGAGAGCCGCGGCGAGCTGCGCCTCGTGCGCGTGCCTGCCGCCGGAGGCGCGCCCGAGGTCGCTGTGACGCTGCCGCTCCCCGCGATCGCAGGCGAGAGCCATTTCAGCGATGTGTACCAGCGCCACCCGCTCGTCGATGTCTCCGCGTTCGGCACGGAGCTCACCGTGGCCATGCGCACGCAGGCGTCACGCCTGGGGCCCTTCACGGCCCGCGTGCTGCGCATCGACACCTCGCTCCTCGCGCCCGCCGCGCCAGGCGACTGAGACGCGCGCTGCACCTCGACGCCTCGGTCCTGCGCCTCGGGCCGAATGCGCATTTTGACACAGAACGACACAAGCCATCACGTGTGACGTCGGCTTTTGCGCAAAGATCGACTGGCACGTTTGATGTTAGGTGCCAGCGCATCGCAGGGAGGCGATCGCTCATGCGCCAGGAATTGCAAACTCAGATCCTTCGAATGCTTGGGACCGGCATGCTCGCCGGCCTGTCGGTGACGCTCGGGTGCCAGGGCGATACCACCGCGCCAGCTGACACAGGCGGGGCCGATGGCGCCGGAGATCAAGGCGGCGCGGGCGGTCAGGGCGGCGCCGGCGACGCCCCGGCGACGTGTGAATCGCGGCGAGGCGACCACGACGAGGCCTGTCCCGGGGACGCGCCTTGCGCGATCACGCTCGATGTGGAGGTGACGTGCACCGATCCCACGTTTGCAGCGGGCGGGGTGCGGGCCGCGCCGGCGGCGGGCGCGACATACCTCGTGACGAGCAGCAACGACCCGACGCGGCTGTTCGAGCTCGACGACGAGGGGGCGACGCAACGCGACTTCGACGTGCAGTCCACCACCGTGAGCGTGGCGCTCTCGCCGGACGGAAGGGCGTATGCCGCGGTCGATGAGACGAACGGCAGCGGTGACGACTATCCTGGCGGTGTCGTGTTCTTGCCGCTGGCCGGCAGCGCGGCGGAGAAGCAGGTGGTGTTCGATCGCGACGACGACTACGTGCCGGTCCTCGATGTCGCGGTGGACTCCCGGGGCGAGCCCCACATCTGGATCGACACGGACGTGCGCGACAACAGCCTCGCGCATGCGACGCGCACGTCGAGCGGCGCCTGGGACGTCGCGCCGGCGAGCCGGCCGAGCGGCAGCGAATACACCCGCTTCGCCCTCGCGCCCGACGACGCGCCGCTGGCGTTCGGGCTCGTCGAACCGCAAGCAGGGGTCCGGCAGCTCACGGTGCTCGACGGCACCACGGAGCGGAGCCTCGGCACCCCGAAATCGGCGAGCTTCCTGCTCGACTACGAGCCCGTCCCGCCGCCGCAGCCCGCCGGACAAGCGACGTTTCCGCGCTTCGCGGCGGTCGTGCAGCACACCGACGGGCTGCGGCTGGCGAGCGCCGGCGAGGACGGCGGCTTCGACGAGGTCGCACTCCCCGGCACCGAGACGCCCACGTACCGCTGCCAGGACGGCGTCGACATCCCGCCTCCGGGCTCCACGAGCTGCCCGGCCGAATGCCACATGGTGGCCTCCGGGCTCGCGTGGTCGGCCTTCGCGGCCGCGCGCACGAGCGATGGCGACGCGTGGATCGCGCTCCTGATCAGCCACATCGACGAGACGCTCACGTACGAGCTGCGGGACACCGGCCTGGACCGGGTGTGCGTCGGCCACACCGTGGCGGACGACAGCCGCGGCGAGCTGCGCCTCGTGCGCGTGCCTGCCGAAGGAGGCGCGCCCGAGGTCGCTGTGACGCTGCCGCTCCCCGCGATCGCAGGAGGGAGCTACTTCAACGATCTGCACGAGCAGCATCCGCTCGTCGATGTCTCCGCGTTCGGCACGGAGCTCACCGTGGCCATGCGCACGCAGGCGTCACGCGAGGGGCCCTTCACGGCACGCGTGCTGCGCATCGACACCTCGCTCCTCGCGCCCGCCGCGCCGGGCGGCTGAGACGCGCGCCGCACATCGACGCGTCGGCCCTCGACCCGGCCGCGCAGCCGCCGGCTCGGACCCGGGCGCGCTACGGCTGGCGGAGCCGGCGCGAGGACAGGAGCTCGAGCCCTCCCGTGCGCTCCGCGATGCGCTGGAGCGACGCGAGCAGCGCGCCGGCCTGCTCCTCGCCGAGCAGCGCGCGGAGCCGCCTGTTCACCGCGGCGCGCGCGGCGCGCCCCGCCTCGACCGCCGCCCACCCGCGGTCGGTGAGCTCCACGAGCCGGTTGCGCTGGTCGTCCTCGGCGACGCGCCGGCGCACGTAGCCGAGCTCCTCCAGCTCCGCCACCGCCTTCGAGGCGCCCTGCGCCGTGATGCCGAGCCGCTCCGCGAGCTCCCTCACCTTCACCGGCCCCGGGATGAGGTGCTGGAACACGTATCCATGGCTCGGCCGGAGATCGCCGTGGCCGGCCCGCTCCACGCGGCGCATCACCTCGCCACTGTTCGCGGCCGCGATGGCGGCGAAGAGCAGCACGAGGTCCTCGTCCGGGCGCGCAGGCTTCACGGCCGGAGCGTGTAACCCGCAACCGAGGTTGCGCAAATGACGTTGACGACCGCGGGCGGCGGCCCTATTCATCAACCAAGGTTGCGCAACATGGGTTGCGTATCGTCGGGGTCGGGCGCGAAGGGCCGGGCGGCTCGCCCGCGCACCCGGGCCGAGCGGCCCCGAGGAAGGGATGAAGGGACGAGCGATGCACCTCGCGATCCATGGCTCCTGCGACCCGGCGTTCGCGCCCGTGCGCGCGGCGTTCGCCTCGAATTTCGAGCGGTTTCGCGAGCTCGGGGCCGCGGTGTGCGCCGCCGTGCGCGGCCGCGTGGTCGTCGACCTCTGGGCCGGCTTCCGGGACGCGGCGAGGACCGCGCCGTGGCGCTTCGACACGATCGTGAACGTCTTCTCGGCGACGAAGGGCGCCGTGGCGCTGTGCGCCCACGTGCTCGCGGAGCGGCGCGCGCTCGACGTGGACGCGCCGGTCGCCGCCGCCTGGCCGGAGTTCGGCGCTGCCGGCAAGGGGCGCGTCCTCGTGGCCCAGCTGCTCGACCACAGCGCCGGCCTGCCGGCGCTCCGGGCCGAGCCGGAGGAGGGCGCGCTCTACGACTGGCAGGCCATGACCGCCGCCCTCGCCGCGGAGGCGCCGTTCTGGGAGCCGGGCGCCCGGCACGGCTACCACGCCGTGACGTTCGGCTTCCTCGTGGGCGAGGTGATCCGGCGCGCGAGCGGCCAGCGGGTCGGCGCGTTCCTCCGGGAGGCCGTCGCGGGCCCGCTCGGCCTGGACTTCCACATCGGCACCGGCGCCGAGCACGACGGGCGGATCGCCGAGGTGCCCCCGACCATCGCGAGCGCGAAAGGCCTGGGCGGCGCGTTCGGCGCGAGCTTCCGCGACCCGGCGTCGCTCACCTCGATGGCCTTCACCAGGCCGCGCGACCTCGTGACGCCGGGCCTCGTCAACACCGCCCGCGCCCGGCGCGCGGAGATCCCCGCGCTGAACGGCCACGCGAACGCGCGCGCGCTCGCGCGGATGTACGGAGCGCTCGCGAACGGCGGGGCCCTCGCCGGCACCGCGCGCGTGCTGTCGCCGGAGGCGGTCGAGGCCGCGCTGGCGGAGCGATCGGCCGGGCTCGACGCCGTCCTCCTCGCGGAGAGCCGGTTCTCGCTCGGGTTCATGCTGCCGAGCGCCCTGCGTCCGTTCGGGCGCGGCCCGCGGACCTTCGGCCACCCCGGCGCCGGCGGCGCGCTCGGCTTCGCCGACCCCGACGCGGGGCTCGGGTTCGGCTACACGCCGAACCAGACGATCGCGAGCGGCGAGGGCGGCGACCCGCGGTGGCCGGCGCTGATCGAGGCCGTGTACTCGTGTCTATGAGCGCTGGTTTTGCGCGGCCGGGGCGCGTGCCTGGCTTTTTGAGAGAAGGAGCCCTGAAAACAGACCCATCACCTCCCACCGGGGCTCGAGGTCAGGCGGCGACACCGTCGCGGGCGGCCATCAGGCGAGGCGCGCTGCGCCGCGCCTCGCGCCGCGAGGGCGGAGGCCTCCTGTCGTCAGCTCGTGAAGGGCGCCCGCCAGCGACGAGTACGTGGCCAGACTCCCCAGCTCCACGTCCACGAGGCTCCTGGCGAGCTCGGGACGCACGCCGACCAGGAAGAGGCGCGCGCCGAGCAGGGCGACCGCGCGGCTGGTCTGGCCCAGCGCGTGGGCGACCTGGGCGTCCACCGCCGCCACGCCGGTGATATCGAGCAACACGAAGCGCGCCTCGTGCCGGCCCACCCCCTCGACCACGGCCGTGAGCACCTGGAGGGCGCGGTCCCGGTCGATCGCGCCGATGAGCGGCACGAGCAGCACCCCGGGCAGGAGCGGGATGAGCGGGCAGCCGAGCTCGCGCACCGTCTCCGAGAGCGTCCGCTCGCTCGCATAGGCCACCTGAAGCTCCGCGTTCTTCGTCGAGAGCGACTGGACGAGCTCGCCGCGCTCGAGGGCCGCGGCGAGCAGCGACGCCCAGACCCCGACGGTGCCCTCGTCGCCGGCCAGCTCGCGGAGGGTCGGCCCCATGAGCGCCACGACCCCCCAGTCGCGCCGCTCGGTGCGGATCGGCAGCAGCATCATCATGAGCGCGCCGCTCGCGGCCGCGGGCGGCAGCAGGTGCTCCGGCGGAAACGCCTCCAGCCGATGGCGGCTGCCGATCGGGGGCGTCGCGCTGCCGTCACGGCTGTAGGCGCCGGCGACGACGAGCGTCTTCGCGTCCTCCCGGAGCGCAAGGCAGGCCCAGATCGCGCTGGTCTTCGCGAGCCATGAGAGCGACATGGCTTCTTCCTGGGAACCGCTGACCAGCGCGAGGCCCACGTCGTGATTGGACCGCACGAGCATCCCGAGCTGCGCCACGAACTCGGCCTCGACGCTGAGCCGAGCCCGAGCGATCGAGAGGTGCGCGCCGTCCAGGAACGCCTCGACCCGCTGCGCCGACGCCGCGTCCCCGCCCAGCCGCGCGCGGCGCCGCTCGTGGGACCGGCGGAGCAGGCGCACGATCGCCATCAAGGTGCCCATATCGGACGAGACGTCGATGGCCTGTTTGTAGGCGCGCTCCAGCGCCTTCGCCGGAGGGGGCGCGGCGCCCTCGATCGCCGCCTCATACGCCTCGAGCACCAGGGCGACCCCCGGCCATACCGCGGCAGGCGACGTATCGGGCGGAAGGGGCCGGGGCGCGAGGAGCAGCTCGACCATCCGTCGAGCCAGGTCGCCGCCGCCGTGCTCCCCCGGCGCCGCGTCCTCGTCGAGGAAGCTCTGGAGCACGTCGCATCCGCACGAGATCCGCTGGATCAACGTGTTTGGCGTGAGCACGAGCTCTGGCGGGGCCGTCTCGCCGGCGAGCATCGAGACGACGAGCTCACACGCGGCGCTCCCCAGCATCTCGAACTGCTGGCGCACGGTGGTCAGCGGCGGGTCGGCGGTTTGGGCCTCCGGCACATCGTCGAAGCCGACGATCGCCAGCTCCTCGGGGATGCGGACGCCCGCCGCCTTCAGCGACGGCATCATCCCGATCGCGTTCTTGTCCGTCCCGAAGACCGCCGCCGTACACGCACTCCGCAGCGCGATGAGCCGCGGGGCGGCGTTCTCGCCGCCGGTATACCAGTTGTCGTCGGTCCGGATGACCAGCTCTGGATCGAGCGGTATCCCCGCCTCGGCGAGCGTCTCTCGGTAGGCGTCGAAGCGCTCGCGCACATCGGACTCGTGGAAGCAGCCGACGAACGCGATGCGCCGGTGCCCGTGTCCGAGCAGGTGGCGCACCGCGCCCCGGATCCCGCTGTGGTTGTCCGGGATCACGGACGGGCAGTTGCCCTTGTGGACATGGGTGCCGACGACGACGAGCGGGACCCGCTCGGCGGCGAGCTGCTCGATGCCGTCCACCCCGATCACGACGATCCACCCATCCACCTGCTCTCTGGCGAGCGAAGGGGCCTGGAGCGAGCCGGCCGTGCCGCGCATCACCAGCATGCGACAGCCGTGCTGCCGCGCCGCCTCGTGGATACCCGTCAGGACCGGGTTCCAGAACGAGCCGTCCAGATAGGGGGTGATGACGCCCACGGTCATCACACGTGGCGTCCCATGAACGCCTGTACCGCGGCGGGGCGGCTCCGCGAGGCGATTCACGTCACGCGTCGAGCGGCCGGCATCTCCGCCCGCGGCCGGCTGCCCGTCCGCGCCATCTCCCTGGACCGAGCCGTCAGATCGGCCGCCCTGCGGCTCCGGCAACTCGACTTCACTGCCCCGGCTACCCTGAACCATCGCCCCGGTCTCCCTGCTCCCCCGTCCCACGGCTGCGCTCGCGTGCCCACCTGTATACCACGGTCCGGACGTGTCCCTCTGCGACGGGGCGATGTCGAATGGCTCGCTCGATTGCTCGCTCGCAAACCACCTCGGTCCATTCGTGCGGAACGCTGACGCTACCAATCTTCCCATCGACACCCATGCGCTGGTCGCCGTGATCGGGCCACGCGGCCTGCTCGTCCTCGACGACCCGCACCAACATCGGTTGAGCGCGCCAGCCGGCCACACAACCGTGCCGCCATCGCCCCCCTCGATCGGTCCTCGCTGGAGGAGTTCGATCGCCTCATGGCGGTGAACGTCAGGGGCCTCTTCGCCGCCACCCGCGAGGCCACCCGCCACATGGGCGAGGGCGGGCGCATCATCAACATCGGGAGCATCAGCAGCGACGGAGCGCTCATCCCCGGGATGGCCGTCTATGCCGCGACCAAGGGAGCGGTCGCCGGCCTGACCCGCGGCTGGGCCCGGGATCTCGGTCCGCGCGGCATCACGGTCAACAACGTCCAGCCGGGCCCCGTGGACACCGAGATGAACCCGGCCGACGGCCCGCTCGCCTCCGGGTTCAAAGGCCAGATCGCCGTGCAACGCTACGGACAAGGCGACGAGATCGCCGGCATGGTGGCCTACCTGGCCGGCCCCGAGGGCGCCTTCGTCACGGGCGCCAACCTCAAGATCGACGGCGGCTTCACCGCCTGATCTTCCCGAGCCGCGACCGGAGACCGCGTCAGCCGCCGTCCTCGCCCGGCTCGCCGCCGGCCCCCGGCGAGCGGCACTTCATCACCATGCGGATCTCGTTGCCCTTGTCGTTGTGCCGCACCTCGTCCATGAACGTGCGGATCAGCATCAGGCCGCGGCCGCTCGGCTTGTCCAGGTTGGCGAGGTCGGTCGGATCCGGCAGGTTGCGCGGGTCGAAGCCGGGCCCCTCGTCGCGCACCACGTACGTCGCCTCGGTGCGCGTCTCGCGCGCCACGACGACCACGCGCCGGTCCCGGTACGGGCTCTCCGCCCGGCGGCGCTCGACGAGCGCGGAGAAGGCGCTCGGCTGCTCGTCGAGCAGCTTCGAGCTGACCTCGAGGTTGCCGTGCACGATGGCGTTCACGAGCGCCTCGCGCAGCGCCACCGCGACCTGGATCCGGCCCGTCTCGTCGCACAGCCGCATCCGGCCGAGGCTCTGCTCGACGTGGCCCACCAGCGCGGGGACCTTCGCCACGTCGTTGTCGAGCTCGAAATGGGACTCGGTCGCCGTCAGGCACGAGAGGAGCTGCTGCTCCCGCCGATCGAGCCGCGCCACCGCGAGGACGTTCTCGACCGTGTTCACGAGCTCCGCCGCGAGGTTCCGCTTCGCGACGTAGCTCGCGGCGCCGCGCCGCAGCGCCTGCACCGCGATCTCCTCGCTGCCGTGCGCCGTCATCAGGATCACCGGGAGGTACGGGTGCTCGCGGCGGATCGCCTCGACCAGCTCCAGGCCGTCCATCTCCGGCATCTGGAGATCGGTCAGCACGATCTCGGGCATCGACCTGGCGATCGTCTCGAGCGCCTCGACGCCGTTCTCGGCGTACACGGGCTCCATCCCGGCGCGCTTCTTGAGCAAGCTCCCGGAGAGGCGCCGATCCATCGGGGAGTCGTCCACCACGAGCACCCTCACCATCGCGTCACCTCGCTATCAGAGCGCCGCTCGCCGCCCTGCGCCGGCGGCGCCGGGTCCGCCGGCGCGCCCTCGCGCACGAACGCGGCGAGCTCGGGGAGCAGGCGCTCGATCTGCGCCCGCAGCGCGAACTGCGCCTCGGCCAGGCTGCCGAGCTCGTTCGCGCGCGCCATCTTCTCCAGCGCGAAGGAGGCCTCGAACGCGCCCCGCGCGCCGAAGCTGTCGACCCCGCCCTTCAGGCTGTGCGCGGCCCGCTGGAGCTTGCGGGCGTCGCCGGCGGCCACCGCGTCGTCGATGTCGCCCATCCAGCGCGGGCACTCCTCCAGGAAGACCTCGGCGAGCTCGCGCAGGAGATCGGCGTCGCCGCCCGTCCGCTCCAGCGCCTTCGTGCGATCGAACATCGGCCGGGCCGTGATCGAGGAGGGCGAGGGCAGAAGCCGCTCCTCCGATCGGGTGCTCGGCGGCCCGCTGTCGGACGCCGACGAGGGCGCCGACGCGTCCGAGCTCGGCGCGCCGAGCGACATGCGCGCCGGGTCCTCGATCTCCAGGGCGGAGGGCCCGGCGGCCAGCCGGTCGATCATGTCGTAGAGCTCCTCGACCTGCACCGGCTTCGACACGTAGCCGTCGAAGCCGGCCCGGAGGCAGCGGTCGCGGTCGCCCTTCATCGCGTACGCGGTCACGACGATGAGCGGCATGTGCCCGCCCTCGCGCCGCTCGCGGGCGCGGACGACCCGCGCGGCCTGGAGGCCGTCCATCTCGGGCATCTCCACGTCGAGCAGGGCCACGTCGTACTGCCCGCCCGCGATCTTCTCGACGGCGAGGCGGCCGTTCTCGACGATGTGCACGTGGTGGCCCTGCCGCTCCAGCCAGCGGCGCATCAGCTTCTGGTTGATCGCGTTGTCCTCGGCGACGAGCACGCGCAGGCCGCGGGCGCGCGGCCCGGGCGCGGCGCGGCGCGGGTCGGCCGACCGGAGCGAGGTCCGCGTCGGGACGCCGAAGGCGTGGAACACGGCCTCCTGGAGGTGGGACGTCTTCACGGGCTTCGTGACGATGGCGAAGACGCCGAGATCGCGGCAGCGCGCGACGTCCGCCTGCGCGGACGTCGAGCTGAGCAGCATGAGGACGCGCCCCTTCAAGATCTCGCGCTTCCGGCAGTGCTCGACCACGGCGAAGCCGTCGACCTTCGGCATGCGGGCGTCGACGATGACGAGGCCGAACGAGCTGCTCGGCCCGACCGCGTTGCCCCCCGGCTTGCCCCAGGGCAGCGCCCACACGCCCGAGTCCTCCGAGAGCGCCGCGATCGCCGCCGCCCCCGAGTCGACGGGGACCGCCTTCATCCCCCAGCCCTCGATGGTGTCCGCGAGGATGCGCCGCGCGGTCGCGTTGTCGTCGGCGATGAGGACCTTCGTGCCGAGCAGGTCCTTCGGGATCTCCAGGCGGCGCGACCGGGCGGCGCCATCGAGCGTCCGGAGCTGGAGGGTGAAGTGGAACGCGCTGCCCTTGCCGACCTCGCTCTCGATCCAGATCTTGCCGCCCATCATCTCGACGAGGCGGGCGCAGATCGTGAGGCCGAGCCCCGTGCCGCCGTACTTGCGGGTGGTCGAGCCGTCCGCCTGGGCGAACGCGTCGAAGACGACCCGCTGCTTCTCCGGGGCGATCCCGATGCCCGTGTCGATCACGCTCACGCGGAGCACCACGGCGTCGCCGAGCGCCTCGCCGGCGTAGAGGCTCGGCGTGCCCTGGCTGTCCGCGCTGGCCTCCTCCTCGGCGGTGAGGGGCGCGCGCGACTCGACCTCGGCGCGGACGACGACCTCGCCGGCGTCGGTGAACTTCACCGCGTTGCTCACGAGGTTGACGAGGACCTGGCGCAGGCGCAGCGGATCGCCGACCAGGGCCTCGGGCACGTCGGGGCCGACGTCGTAGGCGAGCTCGAGCCGCTTCTCGTGGGCGCGGAGCGCGAGCGTCTTCACGGCGTCGCCGATGATCTCGCTCGGGTCGAAGACGACGGGCTCGATCTCGAGCTTGCCGGCCTCGATCTTCGAGAAGTCGAGGACGTCGTTGATGATGGAGAGCAGCGCGTCGGCCGAGATCTTGACCATCTCGAGGTACTCGCGCTGCTCCTGGGTGAGCTCGGTCTGGAGCGCGAGCGACGTCATGCCGATGATGCCGTTCATCGGGGTGCGGATCTCGTGGCTCACGCTGGCGAGGAACTCGCTCTTCGCGCGGCTCGCCGCCTCGGCGGCCTCCTTGGCCTGCTGGAGCTCCTCCTCGACCGCCTGGCGCTGCATGAGCAGGGCGCGCAGGCTCGCGGAGTGCTCGCGCTCGTTCTCGAGCGAGGCCTCGCCCATGGCGTCCGCGCGGCGCTTGGCGATGCTCGCCATCACCGCCATGGCGGGGGTGGTGACGGCGTAGACGATGACCCGGAGGAGGTTGTCTTCGTCGTACGATAAAAGGACGCCATCCTTGGAGAAGTAGAGCGCGAAGAAGACGCACGAGATGAGCGCCGTGACGATGCCGCTCCAGAGGCCGCCGCTGAACGCCGCGAAGACGATGATCATCGAGAGGATCGCGGGCGGGTTCGGGACGCTCCAGTCGAGCGCGGCCTCGAGCGTGGCGACGGCGCCGATGACGAGCAGCGCGAGCGCGGGGCCGAGCAGCGGGAGCACGACCTTCTCCCACGAGGGCCGGCCGAGGCGCCGCCGCTGCGCGGTGGGGAGCGGCAGGAACGTGCCGCGGCCGTCGGCGTCGCCCACGCCCATGGATGCGCGGGGCTCGCCGCCCACGCCCACCCATGGGCGGGGGTCCGCGTGAGCGGTCCCCGGCGCGGCGGCGGGCGGGGGATCCTCGGCCTTCGGCATGGCTTCATGGAGATAGCGGTGTCGCTATCGGGCGTCCACGGCCGCGAGGGCCGGGCCCCATGGACGGGCGGCGCCTGGGCACAGCGGGCAAGTAGGAGGGACGCCCCTCGGCCCCGAGCAGCACGAGGCCGGGCAGCGCGGGTCGCGCCGCCGGCGGACGCGGCGCTGGCGGCCCGCGCCGCCGGCGCCCCGGCCGCCGCGCGCCGGGGCGCCCGCAGCCACGCTCACCGCGGCGCGCTCACCCCTTCACGCCGCCCGTCGTCAACCCCGCGATCAGGTGGCGCTGCACCACATAGAACGCCGCCATGACCGGCAGCGACACGAGGAGCGCCCCCGCCGCGAACCGCTCCCACTGCGCGTCGTACTCGCCGATGTACCGCTGCAGCACCACCGGCAGCGTGAACATCTCCTCCTTGCCGAGCAGCGTCGCCGCGAGGATGAACTCGTTGTACGCCGTCATGATCGCGAACAGCGCCGTCACGGCGATCGCCGGCCGCGCCGCCGGGAGCACGACCCGGAGGAACGCCTGGAAGCGCGTCGCCCCGTCGACCATCGCCGCCTCCTCCAGGTCGACCGGGATCGCCTCGAACGCCGCCCGGAGCTGGAAGATCGAGAACGGCACCGCCGTCGACGCGTAGCAGAGCACGAGCCCGGTCCGCGAGTTGAGCAGGCCGAGCGCGTCGAGCAGGAGGTACAGCGGGATCGCGCTCGCCACCGTGGGGAACATCTGCGTCGCGAGCAGCGCGCGCAGGCCGCGGTCCTTGCCGAGGAACTGGAAGCGCGCGAGCGCGTACGCCGCCGGGACCGCGACGGAGACGCCGACGGCCGCCGTCGCGAGCGCGACGACGATCGAGTTGGCGAGCTGGCGGGGGAAGAGCCAGATCGGCTCGCCGCCGACCTTCTTCGACGTCGTGACCACCGCCACGATGTGCTCGAACGTCGGCTGGTTCGGGATGGGCAGCACCTCCGGCACCGGCGGGCGCGCCCCGGAGAAGGCGATCGAGGCGACCCAGAGCACCGGGTACAGCGCGAACGCGACCGCCGCGACCAGCGCGGCGTGCACCGCGATCGACTCGACAGGAGAGGGCCTCCGCGTCACGCGACCTCCGTCGCCGCCGCCGGCACGGGCGCCGAGCCAGCCTCGGCCCCGCCCTGCGGGATGGCGGAGACGGGCGTCCGCCGCCGCCGGAAACGAAAGGCCCGCGTCGCGAGCGTCAAGAGCAGGAAGATGAGCACCGAGTACGCCGCCGCGTAGCCGTACTGGGCCTCGCGGGTGAACGCCCACCGGTACGCCTCGGAGACGAGGATGTCCGTCGTGCCGTCCGGGTCGCCGCCGGACACGAGGAACACGACGTTGAACATGTTGAACGTCCAGATCGCGCCCAGCGTCACCGCGGGCGCGAGCACCGGACGGATCAGAGGCAACGTAATTTTCCACAGACGCTGCCATCGCGTGGCGCCGTCGACCTCGGCGGCCTCGAGCACGTCCTCCGGCACGGCGGTGAGCGCGCCCAGCGTGACCACCATCATGAACGGGAACCCGAGCCAGACGTTGGTCATCACGTTGGCCGTGAACGCCGTCGTGAAGCTCGAGAACCAGGAGATGGGCTCGATGCTCGTCCCGAGCGCGGAGTTCACCACCTCGATGAGGCCGGTGACGGCCCCGAACTGCCGGTGGAACATGCCCTTCCAGGACAGCGCGGTCACGTAGCTCGGCACGGCCCAGGGCACGATGAGGAGCACCCGGTAGAGCGCCCGGAGGCGCAGGGTCGGGCGGTGCAGGAGCAGCGCGAGCGAGACGCCGAGGAGGACGTGGAGGCAGAGGTTCACGGCGGTCCAGAGCACGGTCACCGCGAGCACGAGGTAGAACGAGCCGCTCGCGAAGAGCGGCCCGCCGCGGGCCGTGAGGATGCTGATGAAGTTGGCGAGGCCGACGTACCGGAGGCCCTCGCCCCTGCCGGCGAAGAGCGACGTCGCCGCGCCGATGACGAGCGGGACCATCACGAGCACGCCGATCGCGACGACCGCGTGCGCGACGTACTTGTAGGCCGGAATCGAGCGTCTGAACGAGCGTCCGAACGAGCGCCTGAGCGACCGCCGGAACGAGCGCCATGACGCGACGCCGGGGGCCGCGGCCCTCGCGGCGCGGACCCACCGGAGAGCGAGCAGCAGCGCGAGCGCGCCGAGCGCGACGAGGAGCGGCGCCGGCGAGGCGGGGGGCGGGGGCGGCCGGCGGACGTCGTCGAAGCGGCGCTTGGCCTCGGAGAGCGCGACGTCGGGGGGCGCGTCGCCCCGGAGCACCTTGCGGATCGCGCGCGTGGCCGGCTCCCAGGTCGAGCGCATCGCCGGCGAGGTCGGCATCGGAATGGCCGTCTTGGCCTGCTCGGTGAACGCCGCGATGAAGGCGTCGCCGGCCGGGACCGCCACGTCGCTCCGCACCGGCGGCGTGCGCGCGACCTCGAGCCGCGTGGCCGCGGCCGCGGCGCCCGCGAGGTGGCGCGCGAGCGCCCGCGCCCCGGCGCGCCGCGCGCCCTGGGGCGAGAGCATCACCGCCTCGACGGTCAGGAACGGCCGCATCGGGAGGCCGGTCTCGCGCACCTTCGGGAGCGGGACGACGCGGGCGCGCCGCCGCGCCTCTTCGCCGAGGCCGCCCGCGAACCACGGCCCGCTGATCACGAACGCGGCGCGGCCCGCGTTGAACAGGTCGGTCACCAGCGCGCCGTTCGCGTCCTCCGGGACGACCCGGCGCTCGATCAGCGAGCGGACGAGCTCGAGCGAGCGCTCGGGCCCCGGGCCGACGAAGCCGAACTGGTCGTCCTCGCGCAGCATCGCGCCGCCGAACGCCGCGAGGATCGGCATGTGCGCGTAGGCGTTCGACGCCTCGTACGCGAGCGGGTACACGCCCTCGGGGAGCGAGCCGGCCAGCGCCGCGATGTCCTCGAGGGTCGCCGGGGCCTCCTTCACGAGCGCGGTGTTCATGTAGAGCGCCACGCACTTCTGGCTGATCGGCAGGCCGAGGATCTCGCCCCCCTGGCGAACCGCGGCGAGCGCCGGCCCCAGGAACACGGCCTCGCCGCCCGGCTCGAGCGCGTCGCCCACCGGCGCGACGAGGGCGCGCGCGCGGAAGTCGCCGAGCCGCTCGTGGGCGTCGATGAACAGGTCGGGCCCCTCCCCCATCGGGATCGCGGCCTGGAGCTTCGAGGCGTAGGCGTCGAACGGGAGGGCGAGGACCTCGACCTCCTCGCCCTTGAAGGCCGCGACGATGGCGTCGAGCGCCCTGGCCTCGTCGTCGCGGTAGGCGTGCCACAGCCGGATCGGCGCCGCGGCCGCGAGCGCGGGCCAGAGGAGGATCAGCGCGGGCGCAGCGAACGCCGCGAACACAGCGAGCGTGAGCGCGAGACGACAGCGACGGCTCGGCACGGTCGCCTCACGCTTCTCGCAGGCTCAGCCCGGAGCCCGCGTCGAAGAGGTGCACCTGGCGGAGCGCGACCCGCACGGTGTCCCCCTTCGCGACGCGCGCGGCCGGGTCGAGGCGGGCCACGAACGGCGCCCCCGCGACGGTGCCGTGCGCGTACGACTCGGCCCCGAGGGCCTCGACGATCGCCACCTCGAACGGGGCGCCGTCGTCGCCCGACGCGAGGTCCACCTCGTGCGGGCGCACGCCGACCGTCACCTGCCGCCCGGACGAGAGCGCGCCGGGGAAGTCGGCCGCGTCGACGTCGATGGCGAGGTCGCCCTGGGCCGCGACCCACCGGCCGCCCCGGCTCTCCAGGCGCGCCTCGACGAAGTTCATGGCCGGGCTGCCGAGGAAGCTCGCCACGAACCGGGTGCGAGGCCGGGCGAAGACCTCGAGGGGCGGCCCCGACTGCTCGACGACGCCCTTGTTGAGCACGAAGATCTCGTCGGCGAGCGTCATGGCCTCGACCTGATCGTGGGTGACGTAGACGCTGGTCGCGCCGAGCCGATCGTGCAGCTTGCGGATGTCGACCCGCACCTGCGCGCGCAGGGCGGCGTCGAGGTTCGAGAGCGGCTCGTCGAACAGGAAGAGCTGCGCCCGCCGCACGATGGCCCTGCCCATGGCCACGCGCTGCCGCTGGCCGCCGGAGAGCGCCCGGGGGTGCCGGTCGAGGAGCGGGCCGAGCCCGAGCATCTCCGACGCCTCCTTCACGCGCGCCTCGATCTCGGCCGGCGGCGTCTTCCGGAGCTTCAGGCCGAAGGCGAGGTTCTCGCGCACCGTGAGGTGCGGGTAGAGGGCGTACGACTGGAACACCATCGCGATGTCGCGATCGCGCGGCGAGAGCCGCGTGACGTCGCGTTCGCCGAGCGCGATCGTGCCGTCGTCTGCCTCCTCGAGCCCGGCGAGCAGCCTCAGCAGCGTCGACTTGCCGCAGCCGCTCGGCCCCACGAGGACAGCGAACGAGCCGTCGGGCACGTCGACCGAGACGCCGCGCAGCACGTGGGTCTGGCCGAATCGCTTGTTGAGTCCGCGCACTTTGACAGACGCCATGTTGGAGGCTCTCTTGGAAGGGAGGAGTGCCAGGCAGGATCAGAGACCATGGATGATCTGGTCTTCCGGGATGAGCAGCGCCCCGCTCACCGGAGGCAGCTTGACGGTGACAGCGCCGTTCGCGCCCACCCTATATGTCTTTTTTTCGGGCGAGAGCACGTCGACGAGCACGGTCCCCCGCGCCAGCCCCGTGGTCATCGCCGCCCCGTTGAAGCGCGTGGCGCTCTGCTTCCGGGGGTGCGTGTTGAGCACCACGAGCGCATAGTCGCCGTCCGGCTCCCCCCGCTCGAACGCGAAGATCCCCGCGTCCTCGTCCCCTTCGCCCGTCCGCTCCGTCGACCAGCGCACCCGCTGCTCGCCGAGGGTGAGCGCCTGGTAGCCCCTGCGCAGCGCCGTGAGCCGCTGGATCCACCGGAAGAGCGGGTGCTCCGTGTCATAGCCGCTCTCCCAAAGGTCTTCGCGGTTCGCCGGATCGTCGCCGCCGCTGAAGCCCTGCTCCGTGCCGTAGTACAGGCAAGGGATGCCGTCCTCCGTGAAGAGGAACAGGAGCGCATTCTTGAGCGCCGCCTCGGGATCGGCCTTGAAGGGCGAGGCGCCCGGGCCGACATGGAGGAAGCGCGGGACGTCGTGGTTGTCGATGAAGTTGACCAGCGCCTTCAGCGGCGGGACGCCAATGCCGTTCGCGTTCGGCTCAGCGCCGTAGTTGAGCGCCCGCGCGTCCCAGAGCGCCTCGATCCGCCGCGTGGCCCGAGCGTCCCGGAAGACGTCGCGGAAGACCCGATAATGCTGGGGGAAATACAGCACGGAGTCGACCGAGTCCCCCGTGATCGGCGCGGCGCCCGGACAGCCCCCCTCCGCCTCGTCGCCGTTCTCGCGCTCGAGATCGCCGCCGAGCGCTTCGTCGTGCGGGTGGGCCGGGACCTCGTGCCTCGTGAAGCTGCCGACGAGGTCGTCCTTGCCGTCGAAGGCCTCGCCGAACATGAAGAAATCGGTCTTGCCCATCGCCGCCAGCTGCAGCCGGACGTTCTGCGTGAAATAGCGCCAGAACTCGTGCTCGACGTGCTTCAGCGTGTCGATGCGGAACCCGTCGACGTCGGTGAGCTCGACCCAGCGCACGAACATGTCGACCATCGCCCGCTTCACGTCGCAGCGGGAGGTGTCGATGTCCTTGAGGCCGCCCGGGAGATCCCCGTGCACGAGCTGGTCGACATCCTCGAAATCGAGGATGCGCCCCTTGCGGTTGTAGACCTCGGGGTCCTGGAAGAGCTCGGGCTGCGGCGGGAGGTGGTTGGTCGCGGGGTCGTGACGGAAGACGATCGGCGCCCGACGGGACGACTTGCCGAGCGACGTCCGCGCCCGGACGCCGCGGGGGTCGAACTCCGGATCGTACTCGTTCACGGCCGCGTGCTGGAGCCGCCCGTCCTCGCCGCCGCCGCGGACGTCCTCGTCGGGCCGCCCATTCTCGTTGATGTCATAATAAAACAGCTGGCCGACGTGGTTCGTCACGATATCGAGGATGACCTTCATGCCGCGGCCGTGGGCCGACGCGACGAGCCGGCGCAGCGACGCGAGGTCGCCGAAATGGGGGTTCAGCTCGGTGAAATCCTGCGTCCAGTAACCGTGGTATCCGTCGACGCCGGCGTCGGTCTCGACGTTCTTGACGATCGGCGAGATCCAGAGCGCGGTGACGCCGAGCTCCTCGAGGTAGGGCAGACGCTCCTCGAGCCCCTTCCAGTCGCCGCCGTGCCACCTGCCCGGCGCCGAGGACACCCGGGTGTTGTTCCCCGCGTCGCCGTCGGCGAAGCGGTCTGTCAGCACCTGATAGATGATCTCCTCCCGCCAGTCGCTCGCGCGCGCCCCGAGCGAGGCCGACCGCGTGGGCTCCTCGTCGAGCTCGGCGCACGCCGCCGCGAGGAGCGCGAGCGAGGCGGCCCCGGCCGCCCGCGCCGTCCGCCAGAGGGAGAGTCTCGATCGCCGCCGGTCCATCGTGTTCACCTCAGCTCCGCGTGTCGAGCCATCACGCATCCACGCGAGCCGGCACACGCGCCGGACGAGAGCCCATCTCGCCTGATGAGCCCGATGGGCAGCGACGCGGCCGGCGCGAGCGCGTCCGGGCCGCCCGCGTGCTCCGGCAGGCACTTCTGGAATGTCAGGCAAAGCCGTAGTGCCTGCAGGAGCCTTCCGAGCCGCGGAGCGCAATGCGCAGACGAGCAGCTGCACGGCGGCCAGCGCGGCCACGACGTGATTCTGCCCCGCCCTCAACACCCCTCGCACGGCGCGAACGCTACACCAGCAGCAGCGGCGCGGTCCACGATTTCTGGACGTAAAAGCGGGTTTTCGCGGCACGACACCACCGACGCACACGCAATCGCGCCGCGCGCAACACCGTCGCGCAGGCGCACAGCCGGGGCCGGGCCGCGCGCCTCGCCAGCGCCTTCGCCGGCGAATCCCGATCGTGTGAGCGCCAGCCCATCCGGTCGACGCGACATTCGCGTGACATTCACCGCGCCGTCGCGAGCCCTGTTGTTTCACCGCGGACGCCTGCGACGCGGGCTGTCGTTCCGTTGACGGTCCTGGCGTCGCATGGCACCGTCAGATTCGTGACCTTCTCGGCGCCTCCCGACCTCGATCAGGCGAAGGCCAGTGCCGGTGATCACAGGCGCCGGTTCCAGGCGGGCGGGACCGTGGGCGAGGGCGCTATCTATATCGAGCGCCCCGCGGACAAAGAGCTCTTCGAGGCGCTCCTGCGCGGAGAGCTCTGCTATGTGCTGTCGACCCGGCACATCGGGAAGTCGAGCCTGCGACTCCAGGTCTCGACGCGGCTCCGCGCCGCGCAGGTGGAGTGCGCGAGCGTCGATCTCGGGGCGCTCGGCACCGACACCACCTCGCCGGTGGGCTGGTACCTCGGGATCGCGTCGGAGATGGCCGAGCAGCTCGGGCTGGAGCCGCCGGACGAGTTCTGGGATGCCCACTGGCACCTCGGGCCGGCGCACTGCTGGTTGCGCTGGCTCGAGGACGTCGTGCTCGTGGAGATCTCCTCCGCGATCGTCCTGTTCATCGACGAGGTCGACGCCACGCTGTCCCTCCCGTTCTCGCGGGACGATTTCTTCGCCATCCTCCGGGCCTTCGTGAACCGGCGCGCGGAGCGCCCCGCCAACGCCCGGCTGACCTTCTGCCTGCTCGGGGCGGCGGCGCCCTCGGAGCTCGCCGCGGATCCGGCGCGCGCGCCGTTCACCACCGGCCGCCCGATCCGGCTCGACGACTTCACCCGCGCCGAGGTGCGCGGCTTCCGCGCGGGCCTGGAGGGGCTCGTGGCCGACCCCGACGCGCTGCTCGACGCGGTCTTCGCGTGGACCTCGGGGCACCCCTACATGACGCAGCGGCTCTGCGCGGATCTCGCCGGAGAGCGGCGCGATCTCGACGTCGACGAGGCCGTCGCGCGGCGGTTCCTGGACCAGGGCCGGACCGAGGACCCGAACCTGCGCCACGCGGAGCGGTGCCTGGAGGCGCAGGGGCCCCGCTGCGGGCGGGCGCCGGCGCTCCTCCAGCTCTACAAGCAGCTGCTCGACGGCCACCGGGTGGGCGTCGACGCCGGGGACCCGGTCCAGCGGGCGCTGCTGCTCTCGGGGCTCTCCGTGGAGCGGACGGCGGCCTCGGGCGCGCCGTACCTCGACGTGCGCAACCGCGTCGTCCGCGAGGTCTTCGACCGGGCGTGGGTGCTGTCGCGGGAGGCGGACCGAGCCACGAGGGAGCCGCTCGCGCGCTGGCTGTCGCACGGGCGGAGGGACGACTATGTCGTGGGCGGCGCGGCGCTCGCGGAGCTCACGTCGTGGTGCGATGGGCGGGCGGACCTCTCGGCGGAGGAGAGGGCGTTCCTCTCCGCCTGCGCGCGGGCGGAGGGCCAGAAGCGGTCGGCGCGGCGGCTCGTCACCGTGCTCGCCGTCGCCGTCACGCTGCTCGGCGGCCTCACCCTCGTGCTCCTCTGGAAGATGGGGAAGGAGGAGCGGGCGCTGGTCCGCGCGCAGCAGGAGTCGCGCGAGAACGGCGCCCGGCGGCTCGCGGCCCAGTCGGCGAAGGAGCGCGCCGAGGGCCTGCTGCCCCGCGCGCGCCTGCTCGCCGTGGAGGCGGCCCTCGCCGCCAGGGCGAGCGGCCGCCCCGCGGGCCCCGCCGTGGTGCAGGCGCTCGGCGACGCGGTCTGGGGCCCCGCCGTCGACCAGGAGGTGCTCGTCGGGCACGGCGGCGCGGTCCACCACGCGACCTTCAGCCCCGACGGCCGCCTCGTCGCCACCGCCTCGGCCGACGGGGCCGCGAGGATCTTCCGCCTGGGCGGGCGCGACGAGCCGCTCGTGCTGCGCGCCCCCACGTCCGCCGGCGTCGTCGCCGTCGCCTTCAACCACGACGGGAGCCTCCTGGCGACCGCGTCGACCGACGGCGCGGTACGCCTGTGGCGCCCCGACGGCCACGAGGTTCGCGCGCTCGAGACGAGGGACGCCGCGCCGACCAGCGTGGCGTTCAGCCCGGATGGCAGCCGCGTCGTCGCGGGGACGACGGGCGGCGCGATCTACGTGTGGCGCCCCGGCATGGAGGGCGAGCCGCCGCTCGTCGTGCCCCTGGGCGAGCGGCTCATCCGGCGCGCGGTGTTCAGCCACGACGGGGCCCGGATCCTCGCCACGGCCATCAGCGGGACGGTCCACGTCGTCCGCGCCGACGGGCACGGCGCTCCCGCGGCGCTGAAGGGGCACGGGCCGGGCGTCGAGAGCGCGGACACGAGCCCGGTGGACGACCGCATCGTCCTCGCGACGGGCGACGGAACGGCGCGCATCCTCGGCGCGGACCGGCGTGAGCCCGTCGTCCTCCGCGGGCACGAGGGCGCGGTGCGCAGCGCCGCGTTCAGCGCCGACGGCGGTGCGGTGGTCACGGCCTCCGCGGACGGGACCGCGCGCGTCTGGAGCAAAGGCGGCAAGGGCGCGCCGATGGTCCTCGAGGGCCACGAGGGCGTCGTGAACAGCGCCGCCTTCAGCCGCGACGGCGCGAGCGTCGTCACCGCGTCGGAGGACGGGACCGCGCGGGTGTGGCGGCTCGGCGGGCCGGGCGAGCCGCTGCTCCTGCGCGGCCATGAGGGGCCGCTGACCGGCATCGCCGTCAGCCACGACGGCAGCAGGATCGCCACCGCCGGGACCGACAAGACCGCGCGCGTCTTCCGGGCCGACGGCTCGGGCGAGCCCGTCGTCCTCCGCGGGCACGCGGAGCACCTGCTCAGCGTCGACTTCAGCCCCGATGGGAGCCGCCTCGTCACCGGCTCGGCCGACAGGACGGCGCGGATCTGGCGCGCCGATGGGCGGGGCCAGCCGATCGTGCTCGGGGTCCACGACGACCGGGTGGTGGGCGTCGCCTTCAGCCCGGAGGGCACCCGGATCGTCACGACCTCGTGGAACGGCATCCTGCGCGTGTTCGAGGACGGCGTCCCGGGCGAGCCCGTCGTGCTGCGCGACGAGCGCGCGGGGCTGCTCCGGGCGGCGTTCAGCCCGGATGGCCAGCACATCGTGGCGACGTCGGGGCCCGACGTGAAGGTCTGGCCCGCGGACGGCCGCGGCGCCCCGCGCGTCCTCCCGTCGGGGTACGAGGACCGGGCGATCGCCGCGATCGCGGTGAGCCCGGACGGGAGCCACGTCGCGATCGCCGCGCTCGACGGCTGCGTGCGGCTGCTCCGCGTCGACGGCCAGGGCCAGCCCCTCCTCCTGAGCGGCCTCGGCGCGGCGGTCCGGACCGTCGCGTTCAGCAGCGACAGCGCGCGCCTCGTCGCGGTGTCGAGCGACGGCATCGCGCGGGTGCTCCCCGTCGACGGGCAGGGCGAGGCGATCACCCTCCGCGCCGAGGGCGTCACGCTGACGGACGCCGTGTTCAGCCCCGACGCCACCCGCGTCGTGACCGCCGCGAACGACGGCGCGGCGCGCGTCTTCTCGATCGCGGCCGAGTTGCTGATGGCGCGCGCGTGCGCCTACGCCGGGCGCAACTTCACGCGCGAGGAATGGGCGCAGCTCATGCCCGGCATCGACTACCGCGCCACGTGCCCCGAGTGGCCAGGCGCCCCCGAGCAGGACGCCGGCGCAGCGCCGCGGCTGGACGTGCGCTGAAGCAGGGAATCGTCCGTGCTTGTCCGGGCGTGTCGGCGCGCTCCGCGGCGGGCCGTGATCGTCGCTATGGGCTGCGCGCGGAAACGTGAACCAACGTGAACCAACGTGAACCAACGTGAACCCACGTGACCCCACGTGAACCGCGCGCGGCGCGCTGCGAGGCGCCTGGCAGCAGCCCCACGGGATGCTTCTCCCACCTTTATTCCGTGAGGGCGGACGTTCTTGTCATGGTTCGCGCTTCAGCGGGAACCATGTATGCTCGGCCAGGCTTGCTCGCCCTCTGCCGCGCACTGCGCGGCCCCTGATCGCTGCCCGGTCTATGGCCCCGCTCGACCCGCACGCCGAGGAGCCCAACCTCGTGGACACCGCCGCTGCGCGGATCGGGACAGCCCTGAACGCCAAGTGGCGGCTCGACGATCTGCTCGGCGTCGGCGGCATGGGCGCGGTGTTCGCGGCGACCCACCGCAGGGGGACGCGGGCGGCGGTCAAGGTCCTCCACATCGAGTTCGCGCGCAACGGCGAGCTGCGGGACCGCTTCCTGCGCGAGGGCAAGATCGCGAACCGGGTCGATCACCCGGCGCGCGTCGCCGTGGTCGAGGACGACCTCAGCGACCGCGGGGAGCCGTTCCTCGTCATGGAGCTGCTCTCCGGCACCACGCTCCAGCGGCTCGCGAGCAGCGCCGGCGGCACCCTCCCGCTCGCCCAGGTGCTGCCCGTCTTCGACGTCGTGCTCGATCTGCTCGAGAAGTGCCACTCGCTCGGCATCGTCCACCGCGACATCAAGCCGGCCAACATCTTCGTCACGAGCGCCGGCCACGTGAAGGTCCTCGACTTCGGCATCGCCCGGATGCGCGACCCCGAGCGGCAGGCCACGCGCGCGGGGCTCACGTTCGGCACGCCGGCCTTCATGTCGCCCGAGCAGGCGATGGGCGTGTCCGGCATCGACGGCCGGTCCGACCTCTGGTCGGTCGGCGCGAGCCTGTTCACCCTCCTGTCGGGCAAGCGGCTCAACCGCGGCCGGAGCGAGTCCGAGTCGTATTTCCTCGCCGCGACGCAGACCGCGCCGTCGATCGCGACCGAGGTCCCCGACCTGCCGGTCGAGATCGTGGCGTTCGTCGACAAGGCGCTCGCCTTCGAGCGCGGGGGCCGCTTCCAGAGCGCCGCCGCGATGCGCGGCGAGCTCCGCCGGCTGACGGCCGCGCACGCCGCCGGCCAGCTGACGCCCTCGCGCGAGAAGAAGGCGCCGCGCGTGCTCGTCCGCGGCAACGACACCATCGACGAGGACCAGGATCCGCCGTCGCTCGCGCTCGTCGAGCAGACCTGCCAGCGGCTCGTCGGCGTCTGGAGGCAGCTCGCGCTCGTGCTCAGCAACATCCGCCAGTACGGGTGGAACCACCCCCACGTGAACAAGGGCATCCACTTCGCGTTCGACGAGATCACGCGGACGCTCGCGCAGAACCCCTTCGGCGTCCGCTGGGAGGTCACCCCGAGCGCGTTCACCTCGGGCGGCCAGCCGATCTGGCAGCCCGACAGGCCCCCGTTCGATCGCATCCCCTACCAGCTCTTCGCCGACGGCGTCCGGAAGATCCAGATCAAGGCCGGCATCACCGAGGCCGAGCTCCGCGATTTCGCCGCCATCCTGCTCCGCGACCAGAGCTTCGGCATGGGCGAGGACGACGACGCCGTGACGGCGCTCTGGGACCGGCGCTTCGAGCACATCGCGTACATGGCGATCGACCAGTTCGCCGAGGGCGACGCGGACCTGGAGGATTTCGAGGAGCAGTGCCGGGAGGTCGCGGTGGGGGCGCGCGCCCTCGCGCAGATCGAGAGCCTGTGGGACGAGAGCTCGCTCGCGGGCAGGGCGCTGCAGCGGAACGTCGAGGCCGCGCTCGCGGAGACGGGCGCGGCCGCCTCGGCGCTCGCCATCGACCCGCTGACCCGGAGCACCCTCGGCGCCCAGATCGCGCTGCCGTCGGAGCAGTGGAACGAGCGTTACATGGACGCGTTCGTCGACGGCTACGTGGACGCCGTCCGGCACGGCGACGAGGACCGCATGACGGGGGCGCTCACCGCGTGGACCGCCGACCAGATCGTCCTGCACAGCTACGAGCTCGCGTTCGAGGTGCAGACGATGCTCCGGCGCGCGTTCTTCGCGCGGCTCGACGGCATGCAGCGCGGCGCGGCGGGTGCGGCAAGTGCGGCAAGTGCGGCAAGTCGATCGAGCGCTGCGCTGCCGCAGCTCTCGCCGCGCGCCGTCGACCGGGCGCTCGCGCAGGCGATGTTTCCGGTCGAGGCGCTCCGGGCGATCCTCAACGATCTCGCGACGGCTCCCCCGGAGGAGCCGGCGGCCACCGGCGCGGCGGCCACGGGAGCGTCGGCCACCGGCGCGGCGGGCCACGGCGTGGCGGCCGCGGGCGCTGCCCTCGGCGGCGCGGCGGCCGCAGGCGTGGCGGCGCAGGCCGGCGCAAGCCGGAGCGCGGCGCAGGCCGGCGCAAGCCGGAGCGCGGCGCAGGTCGACGCAGGCCGGAGCACGGCGCAGGCCGACCCAGGGCGCAGCGCGGCGCAGGCCGGCGCAAGCCGAAACACGTTGCAGGCCGGCGCGGGCCGGAGCGCGGCGCAGGCCGGCGCGAGCCGGAGCGTGGCGCCGCTCGACCCGGCGATCGTCGAGGGGCTGGCCCACGCGCTCGACGCGCTCGAGGACGGCTCGCTCTTCAGCGCCGCATGCCAGTGCCACGGCGCTGTGCAGTCCGAGCGCCTGCGCGAGGTCCTGTTCGCCTACATGCGGCGGTGGGCGCCGGGCCGGGAGGCCGAGCTCGGGGACCTGCTCTCTCGCGCCCCGGCCCCCCTCGCCCTGACGCTCCTCCAGCTGCTCGCGCAGCTCAAGACCCCCGGCGCCCTCGCCGCGCTGGAGGCCGGCTTCGCGAGCCCGCACGTCGAGGTGCGCATCAACGCGCTCGCCGAGCTCCCCGACGCCGCCACGGGCGAGGGCGGCTCCGCGGGCTCCGCCGCCGAGCGCGTCCGGGAGGAGCTCCAGAAGCTCCTCGACGACCCCGCGCCGCCGGTGCGCTGCGAGGCCCTGCGCCTCATCGGCAAGCTCGGCGTGCTCGCCGCGGGCCCGACGCTCGTGCGGCGGATCGTCGCGCCGTCGTTCCACGACCTCTCGGGGGCAGAGCGGCGGCAGTGGCTCGAGACCGTCGCGCAGCTGAACCCCGCGCGCGCCGAGAAGCTCGCGATCGAGCTGCTCGAGAAGCGCCAGCTCATCCCGTCCGAGGCGATCGAGCAGACCCGCGAGCTGGCCGCGCACTTCCTCTGCCAGGCGCGGAGCTACGAGGCGCTCCGCGCGGTCAAGGAGGCGACCAAGCCGCGCTGGTGGAACACCCCGCCGGTGCGCGACGCCGCCGCGCGCGCCGCGGTCGCGATCGCCGCGCGCCTCGTCGCGCCGACCCGCCCGAGCGAGCGCCCGCCGGCGCAGGCGCACCCGGACGCGAGCGCGCCGCCCTCCCGCGCAAAGCGCTCGTACTCGCCCGTCTCGGTCCGGCGCGTGAGCCCGGGCGGGCCGCTCAGCCTGCCGGACCCGCTCGAGCCGTGGAGCACCCCGCGCCCCGGGGCCATGACCCCGAACGGCGGCGACGCCGGCCGATCCGCCTACAGGCCGCCGCTCGTCTCGCCGGTGCCCGCCTCGGCGAGGGCCGCCTCGGCGCCTCCCACCTCCGTGCCGTTCAGCCGGCGTGGGCCGCCGCCTTCCTCCACGTCGTCGTCCACCCCGACGGCCGCGCCGCCGCCGATGCCGCCGTCGATGCCGCGCCCGGCCACGCCGCCGAGGTCCCCCACCCCGCCCTCGAGCGCCAGCGCCGCGCCGTACAGCGTGCGGCATGGCCCCGCCTCGTTGCCGTTCGGCGCGCCGTCCCGCACGGCCATCGAGCCTGCGCCCGGCAGCGCGGTGCCCTCGACGAAGCCGGCGCCGTCTCCGTCGCCCCGCGGCGGGAGGAAGCCGTGAGCGAGGAGAAAGCCAACCTCCACGAGAGCACCGGCGACACGGCGATCTCGGGCGTGAAGGCCGACGGGCGGCGCCGGGCGGCGCTCGGCCTGGTGCAGATGATCTACCGGCTCGCGAAGGCGTGCCTCCTGCACAGCGACTCGAACCAGGCGGTGCTGTCGCTCGTTCCGTCCGCGATCGACAGCATCGTCCAGTTCTGCGAGCTGTCGGGGAGCGAGGCCGCGACGATCGTGTTCGCGGGCAACACCCTCTTCCTCAACGGCCAGATGCTCCGCGCGTCGCGCGAGACGTACGAGGTCGCCCTGGAGCTCGGCAGCTTCTTCGAGGCCTGCGACGTCTCCGAGCTCGTGCTCGACAAGGCGGTCCGTCGGGCCGAGCTCGCCGCCTTCGCCCGCCTCCTCGCCGACGCCCAGCGCGACCGCAGCATCGCCGCGCGGCTCCTCCAGTCGAGCCTGCGGGGCGTCCGCGTCCGCAAGCTCACGAACCCGTTCCCTGGCGGGGCCATCGACGGCGACGGCACCCGCATCGGCCGGATCAGCCGCACCTACGCGGCGGCGATCCTCGTGATGCGGTCGTTCTACGCGGCCCTGCGCTCGTCCCCGGCGATCCTGCCGCAGCGGGTGAAGCGCGTCGCGCAGAAGCTCGTCGCCGCGGCCGAGGAGGACGCGCGCCTCCTGCTCTCGGTCGCCGCCGGCAAGATCGCCGACCCGGACGAGGGGGGCCTCAGCGTGTCCACGGCGATCGTCGCGCTGGGCATCGCCCGGCAGCTCACGACCGACAGGAGGATGCTCGGCAGCCTCGTCACGGCGGCGCTGCTCTACGACGTGAGCCGGCTGCGGCTCACGGGGGTGCTCGCCGGCTCGGCCGACGAAGGGGAGCCTGTCGCGCGCTCGCTCCTCGAGCGCGGCCTGAGCGACGACGAGAAGGAGCGGCTGCCCGCGAGCGCGGCCGTCATGTTGACGGCGCTCGGCAAGCTGCACGCGCCCTCGATCACGCGCACGGTGATCGCCTACGAGGCGCTCGCGCTCCGGCAAGGCGGCCGGCAGGGCTCGCTCTACGGCGGCCGGCGCAGCCCCACGGTGCTCGCGCGGATCCTGGCGGCCGCCCGCCAGTTCACGGAGCTCCGGACGGCGCCGTTCCCGACGATCGAGACCGCGTCGGGCGGCGCCTCGTCGCTCGACGCCGTGCTCCAGCGCATGATCACGGGCGCCGAGAGCGCGACCGACCGGGCGATCGGCAAGCTGCTCGTCGGCGCGCTCGGCATCATCCCGACCGGGACGTTCGTGCAGCTGAGCACCGGCGAGCTCGGGGTCGTCCTCTCGACGCCGATGTCGCCCGCGCACTTCGCGCAGCCGCCGGTGCGCATCCTGTTCGACGAGCAGGGCCAGCTCCTCGGCGCGCCGTTCGACGTCGACCTCTCGGTGCGGGCGCCGGGCGCGGAGCCGTGCTTCATCGTCCGGCCCGTCGAGGTCGAGCCTCACCACGAGCGGGCGATCCGCGCCGCGTTCGGCTTCCGTTCCGGGAGGGGCGCCGCGGGGGTGGAGTCGCGCGTGACGGCCGCCGCGCCGGTGCTCTTCGGCGACGAGATCCCGCCGACGGAGCCGGGCGACACGCTCGCGCCGCGCGCGGTCCGCTCGGAGGAAGGCGCGCGCGCCGCGCAGGCGCGCAAGGAGGCCGCGTGGCTCGGCAGGCCGCTCGCGGGCTCCGCGCAGGCCGGGTCGTCGCCGACCAGCGTGCAGCCCCGGCATCCTGCGCCGGCGGATCGCCCGGCGCCGGCCGAGCGGGGTCGTGACGAGAACCTCATCTCGACGCAGCCGCCCCCCTCGACGGCGGCGGCGCGCGCGGCGATGGCCGTCCCTCCTCCGCCGCGGTTGCCGCGGGACTCGCGGCCCTTCGGGCAGGTCGCGTCGACGAGGTACTCCGTGCCGGCGCCCGAGCCGACGCGCCCGTCGCGGCAGATCGAGCGCCGGGACGACGCGCCGGCGCGGGACCCGGGCGTGGGCCAGCTGCCGACGATCGGCCCTCCGGCGGCGTTCCCGGCGTCGCGGAGGTCGGGGGATCTCCGGCTCGGCGCGTCGTCGCGCCGGTCGGATTCCCGAGTCGATCGGGAGGACTGGGACTGGGACGACGAGCTCCCGACCATCGATCCGCCGCCGCCGGGGCCGCCGCCGACCTCGCGGAGCCCTTCCTTCGCGTCCGAGCCTCCGCCCGCCAGCGCGCTCGATCACGCGCCCACGTACACCCCGCCCCGTCCTTCCAGCCACGTGTCGGACCGCGCCCCGGGTTATCCGCCGCCCCGTCCTTCCAGCCACGCGTCGGACCGGGCCCCTGCCCCTCGCTATCCATCGCCCCATCCTTCCAGCCACGCGTCGGACCGGGCCCCTGCCCCTCGCTATCCATCGCCCCGTCCTTCCAGCCACGCGTCGGACCGGGCCCCTGCCCCTCGCTATCCATCGCCCCATCCTTCCAGCCACGCGTCGGACCGGGCCCCTGCCCCTCGCTATCCATCGCCCCGTCCTTCCAGCCACGCGTCGGATCGCGCCCCGGGCTACGCGCCGCCCCGCACCCCCAGCCCCACGCCGGCCCGTGCTTCCAGCCACGCGTCGGACCGCGCCCCGGGCTACGCGCCGCCCCGCATCCCCAGCCCCACGCCGGCCCGCGCCTCCAGCCACGCGCCGCCCCGTACCCTCAGCCCGACGCCGGCCCGCGCCTCCAGCCATGCGCCGGGCGGTGCCCCGAGCTACGCCCCGGAGCCTGTCCCGACGGAGCGGAACGCGCCGCGCGCGTTCTCCAGCGCCGGGTCTGGCTCGAGCCTGGACGACGCGGACCTGACGTGGACCGACGAGCTGCCGACGCTCGATCCTCCCCCGCCGCCGAGCACGGAAGAGCTCGAGCGCGATCGGCTGCTCGCGGCGTACCTGGCCGAGCGCACGCCCTTCCCGCAGGCAGGTCTTCATGAATGGAGCTCGGCGCCCAGCGAGGCGCCGGGGCGCGCCGAGGCGGACGTCGACGGCAGGTGGCGTGGCGACGTGCTGTCCCAGCGGCCGGCGCCCGACTCGCGGGTGATGGCGCCGATCACCATGGCGCCGACCAGCTCCAGCTCCTTCGGCGCCACGAGGCGCCCGCGCGCGCCCATCCCGCGGGAGGAGCCGGAGGACGACGGGGGTGATCCTCCGGCGCCGGAGGGGCGGGACCGCTGATGGCCTGGCCCGCTGCGGCGAGCCGTGGGCTCGCTGCGCTGCTGCTCGCCGCGCCGGCGTGCGCCGACGACGGCGTGGATCCCCCGCCGGTCGAGCACGCCTGCAAGCTCGGGTACCTGGGCGAGGAGGGCGCCGACATCCGCATGGAGGTCATCGCGCTCGACTCGAGCGACGCGGCGCACCCGGTGAGCGACGGCGACGGGATCGACATCATCATGCCGCCGCAGGGCGGGCGGGTGCTCTTCCTGGGCGTCCGCGCGACGAACCTGAGCGCCTGCGGCGTCCAGCTGTCCGGCTCGCTCCGCGATCCCGGGTCCGGGCGTGTGATGTCCGAGGCGAGGACGGTCAACCTCAGGCCGACCGGCGACGGCTGGGGAGCGAGCGTCGACGCCGACATCTCGACCTTCGCGAACGTGGGAGTCTGCCCGAACCACTGGTCGGGCAGCGACATCTTCGATCACGACTACGAGATCGAGGTGCAGGTGAAGGACAGGGAGGGCCGGACGGCGAAGCAGGTGCGGCAGGTCCGGCCGGCGTGCAACGAGCCCGAGTTCGAGGTCGAGTGCCGCTGCATCTGCAAGCACGGGTACGTCCTCGGCGAGGCGTGCGAGTAGGCCGGAGCGCCGCGACTCCAGCAGAGGAGTGGCTGATCCGAAGCGAGTTCGCCCGCGCCCGCGCGGCCCACGCGCCCTACACGTCGAGGTCCTTCCACCGCCTCGAGCGCCGGGAGAAGATCAGCATCCCCACGAGCGAAGCGACCCCGATCGCCGCGAACGAATACCAGATCTCGTAAGGCCGGTACGTATCCCAGAGCAGGCGCGTCGCCTCGGCGGCGTCGATGTGCAGCGTCTCCTGCAGCGTCCTGAAGGCCTGCTGGCGCGACACCCCGAGGAGCTCCGAGAGCGACGCCACGTCGCCGTTCCAGGCCTTCCCTTTGGCGAAGTCGGTCTTCTCGGCGAGGTAGCGCAGGGCCAGCGTGGCCTTCTCGCCCCGGGTCCCATAAAGGATCCCCGCCATCTGCGCGCCGATCGCAGGGCCGATCGCCGCCGGGATGTTGATGTAGCCGAGGTAGAGCGCCTTCTTTCCCTTCGGCGCGATGAGCGAGAAATACTCGCTCTTCTTCGGGCCGGTCAGCATCTCGCCGATGGAGAAGAGCAGGATGCCCAGGAAGAGGACGTAGAGCGACGTCGTGGTCCCTGAGACGAGGATGCCGAAGATGGCGACGAGGATGCCCAGCGTCATCGCCGAGAGCACCTTCATCCTCGCCACCAGGAACGAGAAGGGCACGAGGAGCAGGACGATGCTCACCTGATTCACGTTGAGCACGTTCTCCTGCTTGAGCTGGACCCCGCGCGGATCCTTGATATCGAGCCACGACGCCGGGAGCCAGGGGTTGTTCTCCACGAAGGAGGTGCTGCTGATCCAGTCCGTGTAGAAGTTCGGCATCAGGTCCCAGAGCTGGTACATCATCAGCCAGAACCCCGAGAGCAGCAGGATCACGGTGATGAGCCGCGCGTCCCAGATGTTCTTGATCGTGTCCTTGAAGACCTTCCACGCCCCGGAGGTCTTGTCCGCGCCGGAGTCGACCTCCTTGTACGTGAACAGCATCAGGAAGTTCAGGGAGATGATGGCGGCGCAGCCGTAGAAGACCCACGGCCAGCTCTTGCCGTGGAGGTAGCCGGCGAGCGGCGGGCCGATCGCCGCGCCCACGTTGACGAGCCAGTAGAAGAGGCCCCAGCCGACCGACGAGTTCGACTTGTCCATCGACTGGGCCAGGGTGCCCTGGATCCCGGGCTTGAAGAGGGCCGTGCCCGTCGCGAGGAGGACCACGCCGAGCAGAAAGCCGGCGAAGCTCCGCTGCGTCGCCATCAGCAGATAACCGATGATCTTCAGCCACACCGTGATGAAGATCGTGCGCTTGTAGCCGTACCGGTCGGCGTAACCGCCGGAGACCATCGGGAGCAGCGACTGGATGAGGGCCCAGACCATGTAAATGGTGCCCTTGTCCTGCTGGCTGAAGTGGAGCCCTCCAGGTTCGTCGGCCTGGGCGATGTAGATGGGCATGACGACGCGCACGCCGTAGTAGGCCAGCCGTTCCCACATTTCCATGGTGCAGCCCATCCAGAAGGAGTGCGGCAGGCTCCTGATGGTCTGAGCAAAGGAAAGCTTCGGCGGCGCCTCGACGGCCGGCTCGCTCACGGCGGCGTTGGTCATTTCATGTTCCTCGTGCGCCCGGGCCCCGGGCAAGCCCTCGTACCACACCGAGAGCAGCGTACACACCTGGATCACAAGCGTGTCCCGCCGCGGTCCGTCAGGGGCAATTACGATTGAGCAGCT
Organism: Sorangium sp. KYC3313; assembly: GCF_052075895.1. Classification (NCBI taxonomy): domain Bacteria; kingdom Pseudomonadati; phylum Myxococcota; order Polyangiales; family Polyangiaceae; genus Sorangium; species Sorangium sp. KYC3313. The sequence goes on along the minus strand of NZ_CP197255.1, from coordinate 2,472,074 downwards.
CCTTCGCAGCGAGCGAGCGGGCGCCGGTCTCACGCGCGTCGAGACAGCCGGTCTTCACCGCCTCGCTCTGCAGTCCGATTCACGGTTCGACAGCGCAGCTCATGGATCATCCTGGACAGCAGAACCGGGAGCGAGCGGCGCTCGCGCCATGCCGCCCACCGGGTGGGTGGTTCGCTCGTGATCCGTGAGGGGCGTTTCTTCTCAGGGCATGGCGAGACGCGCCCCGCGACCTCCACCTGCCTGCCGCGGGACGTGGCGACCGCGGTCCCCTCCGGCCAGCGCCCGCCTCCCCTGCCGCGCCGCGCAGCGGCGCCGGCCGAGCGGCGCTGCACCGCCGGCGAGTCTTTGCCTGCGGCGCCGTCCTGGTGGTAGGGCAAACCCCGTGATGCACGCGCGGCGGAGCGGCGATCGATCCGGCGGGACCACGCTGGAGCAGGCGGTCGCGCGTTTCCTGACCTACCTCACGGCCGAGCGGCGGGCCTCGCGCCACACCGTGGCTGCGTACCGGCGCGACCTCGAGCAGCTCGCCCGCTTCGCCCGCGAGAAGGCGGCCGCGAACGCCGATCACCGCCCTGCGCGAGCGCGCGGCAAGGCCCCGGCCCCCGGCAAGGCCCCGGCCACCGGCGAGGCCCCCTCTCCGGACGACGCCACGGGCGTGGATGGCCTCGACGTGCTCCTCCTGCGCAGCTGGCTGGGCTCGCTCGCGCGCACCCACGCGCCCGCCTCGATCGCGCGCAAGGTGGGCGCCGCCCGCGCCCTGCTGCGCTACCTGGAGCGGCGCGGCGAGGTCGACAAGAACGCGGCGGCCCAGCTCGCCCTGCCCAAGGTCCGGCGCCCGCTGCCCACCTTCCTGGACGTCGACGCCGCCGCCGAGGTCATGGAGATCCCCGGCGCCGAGACGGCCGAGGGGCTCCGCGACCGCGCCATGCTGGAGACCCTCTACGGCGCGGGCCTGCGCGTCTCCGAGCTCTGCGGGCTCGACCTCACCCACGTCGACCGGCGCCCGGCCGACAGGGCCGCGGTGCGCGTCGTCGGCAAGGGCGACAAGGAGCGGATCGTCCCGCTCGGCTCCCACGCCCTCGCCGCCATCGAGCGCTACCTCGAGCGGCGCGACGAGCTCGCCGATCCGACGACCGGCGCCCGCGACCCCCGCGCCCTCTTCCTGTCCCGCCGCGGCGCCCGCATCGGCGTGCGCCGCGTCCAGGCGCTGGTGCAGCGCTACGGCGCGCTCGGCGCCGGCCGGGCCGACCTGCACCCGCACGCGCTCCGGCACACCTGCGCGACCCACCTGCTCGACGGCGGCGCCGACCTCCGGGCCATCCAGAAGCTGCTCGGGCACGCCTCGCTCGCCACCACGCAGCGGTACACGCACGTCTCGATCGACCACCTGCTCAAGGTCTACGACGCCGCTCACCCCATGGCGCGGAAGCGGGGCCCGGCGTGAAGCGAGCCTCGAGCTCGCCGGGCCCCGCGGTCCCGACGCTGGCCCGCGCGTGGGCGGGGCGGCTCGCCAGGAGCGCGCTCGGCGCCAGCGTCTTCGGCGTCGTGGCCGCGTCGCTCGACGCCGGGTGGGCCACGGCGGGCGCCGGCGACGACGCCGCCTTCCAGCTCGCCACCTACCTCGCCGACATCGGGGTGTTCGCGCCCGTCGCGCTCGTCGTCGGCCTGCTCGCGGGCGCCTCCGCGATCGTGGTCGACCCGTCGAGCCCGCCGTCGCCGGCCACGCTCATCGGCGCGCTGCGGGTGCGGGCGATCGGCCGGCCCGCCGACATCGCGGCGTTCGTGCCGCTCGCGGTGCTCGCGGCCTTCCTCTGGATGACCCTGTCCGCCCACCTCGCCCGCGCCCTGCTCGGCCTCGAGGCCGCGCCCCTCCTGGTCGGCACCGCCGTCGCCGCGGGCGCGCTCGGCCTCGGCCTCATCGCGGGCCTCGCCGTCCTCGCCCTCACGCCGCCGCTCCGGCGCGCGCTCGCCAACGCCAGCGACGGCCGCCCCGCCTGCGTCGATCCGGCGGTCACGGGCGGCGTCGCGCTCGCGATCGCCGCGGCCCTGTTCGCGCTCGGGGTCGCCACGGGCGGCGTCTCGGGCGAGGGCGGCTTCCTCGGCATCTACGGCATCTTCAAGCGCCCCGAGCTCGACCTGCGCGCCCCCGCGCTCCTCCTGGTCGTCGCGCTCGCCGCCTTCCTCGCGCCGGTCGCGGTCCGGACGGTTCGCGCGCCGGCCGCGCTCCTCGCCGCGCTCCTGCCGCTCGCGCTCACCGCGCGCGCCGCCTCCGCGCTCAACGAGGAGCCCGCGGTGGCGCAGGCGATCGAGCGCGGCGCGCCCGTCGGCGGCAAGGGCCTCGCGGTCCTGCGCCGCCTCGCCGATCGCGACGGCGACCGCGCGGCCGCCCTCTTCGGCGGCGGGGACTGCGACGACAGCGACGCGCGCGTCCACCCGCTGGCCGAGGAGATCCTCGACAACGGCGTCGACGACGACTGCTCCGGCGGCGATCTGACGGCCGCGGCGCTCGCCGCGCTCGCCCCCGCCCCGAAGGCGGCCCCGAGCGCCGACGCGCGCGGGTCGTACGCGGCGCGCCTGCCGGCGGACCTGAACGTCGTCCTCGTCACCGTCGACACGCTCCGCTGGGACCTCGGCTACGCGGGCAACCCGCGGCCCGTGTCGCCGAACCTCGACGGCCTCGCGGCCCGCTCCACGGTGTTCGAGCGCGCGTACTCGCTCGCGTCCTACACCGGCAAGAGCGTCGGCCCGATGCTCATCGGCAAGTATGGGAGCGAGACCCACAGGAACTGGGGGCATTTCAACAAGTTCAGCGAGGAGGACACGTTCGTCGCCGAGCGCCTGAAGCGCGCCGGGGTGCGCACGATGAGCGTGCACGGGCACCGCTACTTCGGCAGCTTCGGCGGGCTCGATCGCGGCTTCGACGTGGTGGACATGTCCGCGGCGCCGCCGGAGGGCGCGCCCTGGGACGTCGACAACAAGGCGACGAGCGCCGCGCTGACCGACGCCGCGCTGCGGCTGCTCGGTTCGACCGACAACACGTCCGGGCGCTTCTTCCTGTGGGTCCACTACCTCGACCCGCACGCCGACTACCTCCGGCACGACGGCGCGGCGGGCTTCGGCGCGGCCTCGCAGCGGGATCTCTACGACGGCGAGGTGGCGTTCACGGACCGGCACATCGGCCGGCTGCTCGACGCGATCGCCGCGGCGCCCTTCGGCGCGCGCACGGCGATCGTCGTGACGAGCGATCACGGCGAGGCGTTCGGCGAGCACAAGATGTTCCGCCACGGCTTCGAGCTCTGGGAGGAGCTCGTGCGGGTGCCGCTGGTCGTCCACGTGCCGGGCGCGGCGCCGTCCCGGGTCTCGGCGCGGCGCAGTCTGATCGATATCGCGCCGACGCTGCTCGATCTGATGCGGGTGCCCGGGCCTGCCGAGGGAGCGCCCGCGAGCGACTTCCTGTCGGGCGCGTCGCTCTTGCCCGACGTGTTCCTCGCCCCGGGCGAGCAGGCCCAGGCGCGCGACGTGCTGATCGACATGCCGGCGGGGCCGTACAACGACGCGCGGCGGTCGTTCCTCCGCGGCGACATGAAGCTGACGATCTCGGGCGGCGCCCGGTTCGAGCTCTACGACCTGGCGAGCGACCCGGAGGAGCGGAAGAACCTCTGGGGCACGCCGGCGGCGAAGGAGATCGAGCCGTACTACGCGGCGGCGCGGGCGCGCCTCCGCGAGGTCCACGTGACCGGCGCCCGCAAGTGATCGCCGCGCGGAAGTCACCGGCTCGCGGGGGTCACCGGCTCGCGGAACGTCTCGTGACGTCGCGGGTGAAGCTCGCTCACTCCGCGGACGGCGGGTTCCTCGCGCACCGGACCCCCATCCCGGAGTCATAGCGACCCGGAATACGGTAAATGCCGCGGCTCGTCGTGTACAGAGACGCCTCATCGTCGAGGGCGCTCCCGCCGCGGACGACCACGTAGTTGCCCATCCACGACGGCTCCAGACGAACACAGTCGACGCACGGGACCTGGAGCGGGTCCGAGGAGTCCCGAACGAACTCGCTCACGCCTCCGGCGAGATCCTGGTGGCCCCATCGCCCTGCTCCCATCGGCTTCGACCCGACAGGGGAGAAGTCGTCCAGCGAGCACGCCGCCGCGGCGTCCGCATCCCCGAGGCAACCGTAGCTCGCGCGGCTCAGGTCGATCCCCTCGCCCCACGGGTAGCTCCGCTGCTCGTCCCCGCCGGCTGCGGCGTAGTTCAGCTCCGCGTCCGTCGGGAGGCGCCCTCCGTCCCACGCGCAGAACGCGAAGGCCTCGGGCCACGTGATGCAGTTCATGGGCAGATTCTCGTTCGGCCCGGCCTCATCGGTCCAGGTCGAGCGCGGCGGGTCGCAGTGCAGGGCGGCCTTGAGCGCCGCCGTGTCCTCCTCGAGCCAGCCTTTCCAGTCGGCAGACCAGCCGCTCCCCGGGATCTTCGAGTGCTCCCCTGCGCCGGCCTCGGGTGCGCTCGCCCGCGTGCCTCCTCCGGCATCGACGAACGCGCGAAACCGCCCCACTGTCACCTCGAACGTATCCAGGAGAAAGCCGCTCACCGTCGCGGGATAGGCGCCGTCGGCTTCGCGCGCACCAGCGAAGTTCCGGTCGAACGTGCCTCCCGGAACCAGCTTGCGGTCACAGCAGCTGATCTCTTCGGATCCGCACAGCAGCTCCGTCCCCAGCTCTCGTGAGCCGCAGCTCCGAGGAGCAGCCGGCTCCCCGGCGCCCGCGCCGCCGGCCCCGCCGCCGCCCGTCGAATCCCCGCCGGCCCCGCCGCCTCCACCTCCACCCTCGCCGGGGGCGTCCTGTTCGGGATCGGCCCCGCGGAATTCCACGCAACCACCGGCGAGGACGACCGCCGCGATGATCCAGATCCACGTGCCTCGACCACGGCTCTTGCTCTTCGCCATCGCCTGCCTCCGCTCCGTTTCACGCGCCTCGATTGCGGCCCTTCCGGTGGAGCCCGCGTTAGTATGGTAGGGTCTTCTGGGAGAAGAAGCGGCGTCAAGCCACGCTCGGGAAAAGCAGGTTATCGTCACCGGTGCCGGCCGAGCGTCCGCCGGCGGGCTCATGGCGATTGTTGGCGACGAGCAACCACGGCGGCCGGCGCGCGAAAGTGACCTGACGCGGCGGACCTGCCGGCGCTCCGGGGCGGACGGATCGAACTGGACGTTCGCGCGACGAATACTTGCAATAACGCAACTAATGAGTTATCACAAATATTGTGAAGGCGCGAATTATTCTGGGGTCGCCCATCGAGCGGTTCACGCGGATGATGTTCTCGCGCATCATCGCGGGGCTCGCGCGCGCGCTGCACGAGGAGGACTTCAGCGTGGCGCAGGTGGCCGCGCTGCACCTCGTCGATCAGGACGGCCCGGTGCGCGTCACCGCGCTCGCCACGTCGCTCGGGCTCTCGGCCTCGGCCGGGAGCCGGCTCGCCGATGGCCTGGTGCAGCGGGGGCTCCTGGCGCGGCAGGAGGATCCCGAGGACCGCCGCGCGAAGACGCTCGCGCTCACGCCCCTCGGTCGTCGGTTCGTCGATCGGGCGAGCGTGGAGCGGGTGCGGATGATCATGGAAACGGCCGAGTCGCTGCCCAGGGAGATCTCGGCGGCGATCCTGTCGGCGATCGACGCGTACCAGCGCGGCTGAGCCCTTCGATGGAACGTCTCGCGTGAAACCCCTTGTGTGAAGAGGAGGTCGATATGGATATCGTGGTTTTCAGCTGTGATGAGCTCCCGGCCGCGCTCGGCGCGCTCCGGGAGGTGGCCCTGGCCGACGGCGCGCGAGCGCGCTTCGACCCGGAGCAGCGCGCCGTCCTGGAGGAGCTCGCGGCCCTGCACGGCGCCCGCGCCGACGTCGACGGGCTGCCGCGTGTCGCGCCCGAGGCGGTGGCCAGCGCGATCCCGGATCCGCACAGGCGCAAGCGGCTGGTGCAGCTCGCGCTCGTGACCGCGATGGCGGACGGCGAGGTGACCGCGGCCGAGGTGGACGCGATCGAGGCGCTCGCCCGGGCGCTCGGCGTGCGCGAGCAAGGCGTGGGCGTGCTCCGCCTCGTGGCGCGCGGCCACAGGGGGCTCGCCAGGGCCGCCGTGAGGCGCCGGCTCGTCGGCGCGTTCGCCGGCGAGGTCCTGAGGAAAGAGGGCCTGGCCGGCGTGCGCAGGCTCGTCGGGCCCTTCTTCCGCGCGGGCGTCGCGGATCGCTCGCGGGCCCTCCGCTACAAGCAGCTCGGGCTCCTGCCCGAGGGCACGTTCGGCCGGGTGTTCTGGGAGCACTGCACCGCGCGCGGCTTCCTGTTCCCCGGCGAGAGCCGGAACGCGATCCCGGAGCGCATGGTGTTCCACGATCTCGGCCATGTGCTCGCGGAGTACGACACCGATCCTGCGGGCGAGATCCAGGCCGGCTCCTTCCAGGCGGGGTTCATCCGGCGCGACGGGTTCGCCTTTCTGCTCTTCGTGATGCTGCAGTTCCACCTCGGGATCCAGATCACGCCCGTCGCCGCGCCGCAGGTCGGGCTATTCGAGGCGCGCAAGGTGCTGCGCGCGGTGGCGCGCGGCGCGGCCTGCAAGGTCGATCTGAGCGATCGCTGGGACTTCTGGGGCGTCGTTCACCTGCCGCTCGGCGAGGTGCGCGAGCGCTTCGGGATACCGCCGCTCGCCGCGATGGCAGCGCGGCAAGAGGCCGCCTGAGCGGCGCGCCGCGGGCGCCGCCTCGCTGGCAAGGCGCCCACGGCGCGTTCACCGCCGAGGCACGGTTGGCTCGATGCCCCAGCTGCGGTAACCAGGTCATCGATGAGCCGGACAGCGAGACTCGAGGCAGTCGCCCTGCCGTCGCTCCTCGACCGCGTCGACCTCCACCGCATCGAGGCCGCGCGGGCGCTCGATCCCCGCACGCGCTCGGCGCTGGGTCAGTTCCTCACGCCGCCGCCGGTGGCGTCGTTCATGGCGTCGCTGTTCGAGCGGTCCTGCGAGGAGATCCGCGTGCTGGACGCCGGCGCCGGCGTGGGCAGCCTCCTCGCGGCGTTCACAGCCAGCGCGTGTGCCCGCCGGATGCGACCGAGCGCGATCCGCGCGACCGGCTTCGAGATCGACCCGCGGCTCGCGGCGTACCTGCGTCGGACGGCGCGCGCGTGTCGCGACGAGTGCGCCGGCGCCGGGATCGACTTCACCGCCCGCATCATCGAGGCCGATTTCATCCGGTCGGCCGTCGAGCAACTCGACGGCGGCCGGCCTCGCCCGGGCATGCCGCGCTCGTTCACGCACGCGATCCTGAATCCACCCTACAAGAAGCTCAACTCGGACACCGAGGCCAGGGCGGCGCTGCGGCGCGTGGGCCTCGAGACCAGCAACCTGTACACGGCCTTTCTTGGTCTCGCGATCCTTCTCCTGGAGCCGGGCGGGGAGCTCGTCGCGATCACCCCCCGGAGCTTCTGCAATGGTCCTTACTTTCGACCGTTCCGGGAGCTGTTCTTCCGGGAGATGTCGCTGCGAAGGGTGCACGTCTTCGAATCGCGCAAAGCGGCGTTCGCGGAGGACGAGGTCCTTCAAGAGAACGTCATCATTCACGCCGTCAGGGGCGGTCGGTGCGAGTCCGTCACCATCTCGTCGTCGCGCGGTCCCGGGGGAGGGCCGTTGTCCGTCCGCTCGGTGCCATTCGAACACGTCGTCCGGCCCGGAGATCCCGAGCTGTTCGTCCACGTGGTGCCGGACGACGCCGGGGAGAAGGTCGCCGCCACGTTCGCGCGCATGCCATCCCGCTTGACGGACTTGGACGTGGGCGTCTCGACGGGAAAGGTCGTCGACTTCCGAGCGCGCGAGTTTTTGCGGCAGGAGCCCGACAGGAGCACCGGTCCGCTGATCTACCCGACGCACTTCGCGTCGGGCGTCGTTCGCTGGCCCAGACGCGGCAAGAAGCCGAACGCCCTCGTGCACGCGCCTGAGACGGCCGATCTCTGGATGCCCAGCGGGAACTACGTGCTCGTCAAGCGCTTCTCGTCGAAGGAGGAGCGGCGGCGGGTCGTCGCCGCCCTCTTCACGCCCGAGAGCGCGCCGGGAGACAGGATCGGGTTCGAGAACCACCTCAACGTGCTCCACCGAAGCGGCAAGGGGCTGCCGGCCGTGATGGCCCGCGGCCTCGTCGCCTTCTTGAACTCGACGCTCGTGGATACGCACGTTCGGCAGTTCAACGGGCACACGCAGGTGAACGCGACCGACTTGAGGAACCTCGGGTACCCGACCGTCGAACAGATCGAGCGGCTCGGGCGGCGCGTGCCTGATCCCGGCCTTCCACAGGAGGAGCTCGACCACATCGTCGAGCAGGTGCTGTGATGGCGAGGAGCTCGAAGGCGCTCGCGCCGTTCTCCCTCCCGCTCTCCGCCCCGTTCTGCGGTAATCTCCTGCGCCACCCATGAGCGACCTCCGCCAGCCCGCCGAGACCAAGTACGAACACGAGCTCGCGGCCCTCGCCGCCCACGACACGGCGCCGAGGCCGCCCGGGTGGCGCCTCTCGCCGAGGGCCGTCGAGACCTACATCCTCGGCAGCGACAAACCCGTCGGCGGCGTCGCGATCTCCCCCAAGTACATCGGCGATCGCGCCCTCGTGCAGGTCGCCCTCGCGACCCTCGCCTCCGACCGCGCCCTCATGCTCGTCGGCGAGCCGGGCACCGCCAAGAGCTGGCTCTCGGAGCACCTCTCCGCCGCCATCAGCGGCACGAGCGCCCTCGTCGTCCAGGGGACCGCGGGCACCAGCGAGGAGCACGTCAAATACGGCTGGAACTACGCCCTGCTCCTCGCCGAAGGGCCCTCGCAGAAGGCGCTCGTGCCCTCGCCCATCCTCCGCGCCATGCGCGACGGGCGCTTCGCGCGCTTCGAGGAGATCACCCGCACCTCGTCGGAGATCCAGGACGCGCTCATCTCCATCCTGTCCGAGAAGCAGATCGCCGTCCCGGAGCTCGACCAGGTCGTCCCCGCGCAGCGCGGCTTCAACCTCATCGCCACCGCCAACACCCGCGACCGCGGCGTCAACGAGATGAGCGCCGCGCTCAAGCGCCGCTTCAACTTCATCACCGTCCCCGTCGTCGACGACCTCGAGCAGGAGATCCGCATCGTGCAGAAGCGCGAGGCCGAGCTCCGCGGCGACTACCAGGTCGGCGTCGAACCGCCCGCCGAGCTCGCCAAGCTGCTCGTCACCCTCTTCCAGGAGCTCCGCGCCGGCGTCACCAAGGACGGCAAGACCAAGGTGAAGACCCCGGGCTCCGTCCTGTCGACCGCGGAGGCCATCAGCGTGCTCTTCAACAGCGGCATCCTCGCGCAGCACTTCGGCACCGGGAAGGTCACCGCCGACGACCTCTCCCGCTCGCTGCTCGGCGCCGTGAGCAAGGAGGGCGGCGACGACCTCAAGGCCGTCCGCGAGTACTGCGAGACCGTGGCCAAGGGCCGCGCAGGGCTCTGGAAGGAGTTCTACACCTCCGCCAAGAAGCGCCTCGCGACCTGAAGGGACCCGATGGACCTCGACCGGCTCGCCGCCGTCCACCTCTTCCCGGTGCGCCACCACTCGCCGCGCTCCAGCGCGACGCTGCGCGCCTACCTCGACGAGGTGCGCCCGAAGGCGATCTTCGTCGAGGGCCCGAGCGACGCCACCCCGCTCCTCGAGGCGCTCGTCGACCCGAAGACCGTCCCGCCCGTGGCGATCCTCGGCTACCGCACCGACGGGGAGCCCGCGTCGTCGCTGTGGCCGTTCGCCGCCTACTCGCCCGAGTACGTCGCGGTGAAATGGGCCTTCGAGCACGGCGTGCGCGTCGAGCTCATCGACATCCCCGTCGGCACGACGCTCGCGCCCTTCGACGGCGCCCTGGTCGGCCACGACGACGCCGACGATCCGGGCGGCCACGAGCGCGAGATCGACGAGGACCGCGGCGAGCAAGGTGAACACGACGGACACGGCGAGCCCGGCGAGCACGCGGACGACGGCGGCGCAGGGGACGGCGGCGACGGCGGGCCGGCCAGCGCGGAGGGGGAGCAGGAGAGCATCTATGCGGCGTGCGCGCGCGCCCGGGGCTTCCGCTCGTTCGAGGAGTTCTGGGAGGCCTCGTTCGAGGCGCCCCGCTACGAACCCGGGCCGTTCCGCGAGGCCCTGCTCGCGTACGCGGACCTCGTGCGCAGCGACGGGGACCGGCTGATCCACAGGGCGCGCGACGCGTACATGGCGCGGAGCATCCTCGAGCGCATGGGGCCGGACCTCGCCCCGCACGAGGTCGCGGCCGTGCTCGGCGCGGCGCACGCGGCGGCGTTCGCGGCGCGCGACGTCGATCCGGCGCTGGAGGCGCGGCTGCCGGCGCCGATCCCGTGCGCCGTGACGCTCATCCCGTTCAGCTTTCCGCGGCTCTCCGAGCAGCTCGGCTACGGCGCGGGCAACCGGGCGCCGCAGTATTACCAGCGCGCGCACGACGCGGGCGGCGACTTCCGGCGCGCCACCCTCGAGGTGCTGATCGACTTCACCGAGCACCTCCGCCTCCGCGGCTTCATGGCCTCGCTCGCCGACACCATCGAGGCCTTCCGCCTCGCGGTCTCGCTCGCCGAGCTCCGCGGCAAGGCGGAGCCCGGCCTCGACGAGGTGCGCGAGGCGACGATCGCCACGATGTGTCGCGGCGACGCCACGCACGTCGACGGCTTCCTCTGGCCGGCCGTCATCGGGCGCAACGTGGGCCGCGTCGGGGGCGGCATCGGGAAGAACTCGCTCCAGGAGGAGTTCTGGCGCGAGGTGCGCGAGCGCAGGCTCCCCGCCACCGACGCGCCCGAGTCGTTCCGGCTGTCGCTCACGAACGAGGTCGAGGTCGGGACGAGCGTGCTCCTGCACCGGCTCCGCATCGCGAAGATCCCCTACGCGGCGTACGCCGGCACCCGGGCGGCCGGGCGGGGCGGCGCGGGCGCTCGCGGGCAGCGGCGCGGGCAGGCGGCGAGCGAGGCGCCGCCGGACGAGCTGCTCCGGCAGCTGAGCGAGACGTGGGAGGCGCAGTGGACGCCGGCGACCGACGTGGCGCTCGTCGAGAAGATCGTCCTCGGCGACACGCTGGAGCAGGTGGCGACGCGGCTGCTCGAGGAGGACCTCGCGGCGTGCCACACGACCGGCGAGGCCGCCGACGTGCTGCTGAACGCCGTGCTCGCGTCGAGCGCCCGCGCGGCGGCCTCGGCGCTCGACGCGTGCGACCGGTTCGCCACGGGCGACAGCGATCTGCCGTCGCTCGCCCGGGCGTGCCGCGCCTTCGCGGGGCTCGCGTCGTTCGGGTCGTCGCGGTCGCTGTCGTCGCTCGGCGACGGGGTGATCGCGGCGATGCTGGAGAAGACGTTCGCGCGCGCGGTCCTGCGCGTCCACGGCGGCTGCACGGGCAGCGACGAGGCGGTCGCCCCGGCCAAGGAGGCGCTGCGCACGCTGCACGACGTGGCGCTGTCGCAGCCGATCGTCGACCGCGCCGCGTGGTTCGAGGCGGCGCGGGCGCTCGTGGACAGCGACGCGGTGAACCCCACGGCGTCGGGCCTCGCGTGCGGGCTGCTCTACCTGGCGCAGGAGCTCGACGACCGAGGGGACCGCGAAGGCGGCTCCCCGGACCACGATGGCGCGGTCGCGCGGATCGTCGGCCTGCGGCTCGGGAGCGCGGCCCCGCCCGAGGCGGCGGCGTCGTTCCTGGCCGGCTTCCTCGAGGTGAACGCGCTCGTGCTCGTGAAGAGCCGCCCCGTGGTCGAGGCGCTCGACGCGTTCCTCGGGGGCATCCTTCCCGAGCGGTTCAAGGACACGCTCCCGGTCCTGCGGCGCGCGTTCGCGGCGCTCGGCGCGACCGAGCGGCGGTACCTGCTCGAGAACGTGCTCGCCGCGCGGAAGCTCGGGGACAAGGCCCGCGCGGCGCAGGCGGTGCTCCTGGAGAAGGACCGCGAGAAGCTGAAGGAGATGAGCGAGGACCTGTCGCAGGCCATGGACGACCTCGACGACCTGCTCTGACGCGAGGCCGTGACCGCGGCGCCGCGCGCCCCCCTCACCACGCGGCCGGCCGGGCCAGCGGGGCTCGCTCGCCTCACTCCTCCCGGCCGGCCCGCGACCAGCCGCCGACGTTGAGGTCCGGGTGCTGCGCCAGGAAGCTCTGCATGCCGGGCGGCGGGGACGCCCACGCTGCGAGGCGCGCCGGCGCCTTCTTGGCGGGCACCACCGCCGAGCGCGTGTAGGAGCTCCACGCGCCGTCGCCGCAGGCATAACACGCGGCGCGCGCGAGCTTGGCGGTCACCCGGAGCGCCCCCCGCGCGTCGTAGGCCGGCGCGATCTGCACGAGCTCCGGCGCATCCTCCTCTTGCCGGGCGGCCTCGGGGTCGGCCTCGTCCTCGTCGAGGAGCGCCTCGGCCTCGCCCTGCAGCGCCGGCACGCCGGACACCTCGGCGAGCAGGTTGACGCTCGCCCCCCTCTCGGCGTCCCACACCGTGAACTCCACGCCCACGAAGCCGTGTGCGCCGCACGCGTAGTTGTACGTCCGCTCCTCGATGAACAGGTACGGCCCGACGCTCCCGATCGCCTCCGCCTCGTGCTGCACCACGTTGCTCCCGTCCGCGTCCGACGGCGCGATCACCTGCTGGCGCGCGCCCGTCCCGCGCAGCACGAGCTCCGCGCGGTTCCCGGTGCCCTCGCCCGGCTCGCGCGTCTCCTCGGGCCCGAACTCGCAGGCCGAGGTCTCCACCTTCACCTCGCGCACCTCCCAGCGCCACTCCCCTCGACCGGTCGCCACGACGATCCCGGGCTCCTCGCGGATCACCGCGCCTTCCTCGGTGAGGTGCCATGTCCGAGGCGGCCCATCGCCCGTGCGGCCCCAGACGAGGAGCGCCCCGCCGAGCGCGGCGCCCTCAGCGCCCGTGGACTCGGACGAACGCGGGGCAGGCGGGGGCGGGACGTCGAGGGCAACGGGAAGAGCCGGCTGCGGGCGGGCGGCGCAGCCGGAGATCAGCGCAAGCAAAGCGATCGACGTGGCGAGTCGGGGGCGCGGCATGCCGGCCGGAGGAGCACGGCACATGCCGCGAAGCGCCCCCCGGAAAACCCACACCGCGCCGAGGATCGGTGTCGCCGCGGGCCCACGCCGCGTGGCAGGTCAGCCTCATCGCGATCCGGCCTGGACCAGCGCCTAGCGGGGGAGCTCCCCCTGCGCGTCAGGAGCGGATCCTCGGCCGCCCTCGCCCGGGCCCGCGACCGGCTCACACGCGACGGCGCGCTCGATGGCGGCGCGAAGCCAGCTGTGGCCCTCGTCGCCCTCGGAGCGTTCCGGCCAGACGAGCGTCAAGGTGTAGCCCCTCGCCTCGAGCAGACACGGCCGCACCACGAGAAAATGGGCGCGCAGCCGTGAAAGCGCGTGGCTCATCGAGGGCTGCGTCACACCCACCCGGCGTGCAGCGCGCGTGACGCTCCTCTCCTGAAGCAGAGCGTGCAAGGCCACGACAAGGTGGGTGTCCACCGACTGCAGACGCATGGTCGATGGATACCACGACGACCCATAGACATCACCTATGTGTTGACGCGCCTGCTATCGATTCGTCGTCCGCATCCGCTGGGACTCGCTGGAAGGCCACCTCCAGGGGTTTCGCAAGGAGGCGTCGTTCCCGTCATTCTTCGCCAAGGTGAAGCCCTTCTACGCGTGCATCCAGGAGATGAGGCACTATGCCTTGACCGACGTCGCCGGCGCGGGGGGGGCACCCTGGCGGCTGAACGAGCGCGCGTACGACGCGGGCTCCCCTGGTTTCGCGCAGGCCATCGTGCGATGCTCGCTCGATGACGCGGAAGATCGCATCGTTCCAGGCGCTCGCTCTCGGACGGTCGCTCTCGCTTCTTCTGCTCCTCGTTCACTGCACGAGCACGCCGAGCCCGACGACCTCGGCCGCGACCACGGACGCTCCGCCCGGCCGAGGGCCTGGCGCAATCGCGGAGCGAGGGCCCGGCCCGGAGGCGGCCCCCGAGCAAGCGCCGGCCCGAGGGCCCGAGCCCGCGACCGTCGGCGCGCCGACGTCCGATCCCGACCAGAGCCCTGCCTCCGGTCACGCGCCCAGAGCGGACCTCCCGCCGCCCACCAGGCCGGCACGATGCGCTGCTCCGGCCCGACCTGCTCAGGACTTCGTCGATTGCGTCGCCCGCGAGGTCTTCGCCGCCGGCTGCTGCTACCCCAGCTTCGATGCAGCCTGTGCTGCCCTCGGCTGCTCTCTGACGTCCTGCGAGCTCTTGAAATCGACCCCCCCTCAGGCCCGATGCAACCCCTGATATCCATGCCCCCGGAGGGCGCGGCGATGGGCAGCTCTCGACAACAGCCATGTCCGCGGCGACAGCCCGGTCGCTCGTCGCCGCGGGTGCATAAGCCCGTCTCGGCGCTCCTCATGCTGCTCGTGGCGGGCGCCGCGCTTGCGGCCTGCTCCAGGGTCACCGGCGCGCCGAAGGGCCGCGAGGCAGCGCCGGAGCGCGACAGCGCCTGCGCGGATCCCGCGAAGCCCAAAGCGTACTTCTATCCTGCGGAGAACCGGACGGACTACGCTCCTGACGACCCCTGGAAAGACGGCTGCGCCATGCTGGTGCCAGATCACCTGTTCTGCTGCCCGGAGAAGGCGCCCGCCGCGCCGCGGTGATAGGTCCTCCCGGAGCGGCCCGCCAGGCTCCTCCGGGGAGCGCGCTCTGGCGGCCCGCGCTGCCCGCGCGCGGGCCATCGCCGGTGCCGCAAAATGCGGCATGTCGTACTTTGCGGCGGCGTCGAGCGGCGTTGGCTCGCCGCGCTCGACCTGCGCTACGACGTCGGGCATGAAGCTGGCGCGCAAGCTGACGCTCGCCCTGGTGTTCGGGGTCTTCCTTGTGCTCGCGCTGAGCGCCTACGTGCAGATCCGCAGAGAGGCCAAGACCTTCGAGAACGATGTCCAGCGGGACCATCACGCGATGGGCCGCGCGCTGGCCGCCGCCATCACGGGGGTGTGGCGCACGGAAGGGCCCGCGCGGGCGCTGCGCCTGGTCGAGGACGCCAACGAGCGCGAGAGCCAGGTGGACCTCCGGTGGGTCTGGCTCGACGAGCAGGCGGATGATGCCCATCGGCCCCGGCTCGCGCCGGAGCTGCTCGTCCCCGTCTCGCGGGGGCAGGCGGTCGTGCACAGGCTCCCTCACGAAGGCGCGGACGTGCTCGTCACGTGCGTGCCGGTGCCGGTGACCGGCGACCGCGCCGGCGCGCTGGAGCTCTCCGAGTCGCTGGCGGGAGCCCGCCGGACCATCCACGGCATGATCCTGAACACGGCGGTCACGACGGCCGCTCTGACGCTGGTATGCGGGTTGCTCGCGACGTCCCTCGGAGTCGGGCTGGTGGGACGTCCCATGCGCACGCTGATCGATCAGGCGCGGCGGATCGGCGCGGGCGATCTCTCCCGGCGCCTGTCGCTGCGCCAGGAGGACGAGATCGGCGAGCTCGGACGGGAGATGGACGCAATGTGTGATCGCCTCGCCGCGGCGAACCGGAAGCTCGAGTCCGAGGCAACCGCGCGGCTCGCCGCGCTCCAGCAGCTCCGCCACGCCGAGCGGCTCGCCACCGTCGGCAAGCTCGCGTCCGGGATCGCGCACGAGCTGGGAGCGCCCCTCCAGATCATCGCGGGGCGCGCGCGCATGCTGGTGGACGGGGACGTCACGGGGGATGAGGTGCCGGCCAACGGGCAGATCATCCTCGAGCAGTCGCAGCGAATGACCCAGATCATCCGCCAGCTGCTCGATTTCGCCCGGCGCCGCAGCGCAGAGAAGCAGGAGACCCCGCTGAGGAGCGTCATTCACAGCACATTCGTCATGCTGAGGCCGCTGGCCGAGAAGCAGGGCGTCACGATGGTCCAGGAAGGAGACACGCCGGAGCTGATCGTCCACGCGGACGCCGACCAGCTCCAGCAGGCGCTCACCAACGTGGTGGTCAACGCGATCCAGGCCATGCCGTCCGGCGGCACGCTGACCGTCGGCCTCCGGGCAGAGCGCGCCAGTCCC
The DNA here is from genome assembly GCF_052075895.1 of Sorangium sp. KYC3313. NCBI lineage: Bacteria > Pseudomonadati > Myxococcota > Polyangiales > Polyangiaceae > Sorangium > Sorangium sp. KYC3313. Next base: position 2,456,039 of record NZ_CP197255.1, on the reverse strand, counting down.
CCGGCCGACCAGGGAGGGGCCGAGGGCGATTATGTCGCGCTGTCCGTTCGTGACGAGGGGCATGGCATGCCGGCCGACGTCCTGGAGCACATCTTCGAGCCGTTCTTCACGACCAAGCCCGTGGGCGAAGGGACCGGGCTCGGCCTGTCGGTCGCTTACGGCATCATCAAGGAGCACAGCGGCTGGATCCACGTCGACAGCCGGGTGGGCTCCGGGAGTCGCTTCACGATGATGCTGCCGCGGGGGAACTCATGACAGGGCGCGTCCTGATCGTCGATGACGAGCGCGGCGTCTGCGAGCTCCTCGACGCCGGGCTCAAGAAGCGCGGGTTCCGGACGGCGTGGCGGACGTCGGCCGCCGAGGCGTTCGAGCTCCTCGGCGTGGAGGATTTCGACGTCGTGGTCACCGACATGACCATGCGCGGCATGAGCGGCCTCGATCTCTGCGAGCGGATCGTCCAGAACAGGCCCGATCTCCCGGTCATCGTCATCACCGCGTTCGGGAGCCTCGACACCGCCACGTCCGCCATCCGCGCCGGCGCGTACGACTTCGTGACCAAGCCGTTCGAGCTCGACGCGCTCCGGCTCACCGTGGAGCGCGCCCTGCGCCACCGCGCCCTCCGCGAGGAGGTGCGCCGCCTGCGGCGCGCCGTGGCAGACGCCCACGGCTACGAGCAGATCCTCAGCGGCAGCCCGGTGATGAGGAGCGTGTTCGACCTGCTCGATCGCATCGCCGACTCGGACACGTCGATCCTCATCACGGGAGAGAGCGGGACCGGCAAGGAGCTCGTCGCCCGCGCCCTGCACCAGCGCAGCCGGCGGAGCGAGGGCGCGTTCGTGGCGGTCAATTGCGCCGCGGTCCCGGACGCCCTCCTCGAGAGCGAGCTCTTCGGCCACGCGCGGGGCGCGTTCACCGACGCCAAAGGGGCCAGGAGCGGCCTGTTCGCGCGGGCCCACGGCGGGACCCTGTTCCTCGACGAGATCGGCGAGCTGCCGATCGGGCTCCAGCCGAAGCTCCTGCGCGCCCTCCAGGAGCGCGTCGTCCGGCCCGTCGGCGCCGACGAGGAGCTCCCGGTGGACGTCCGGCTCATCGCCGCGACGAACCGCGACCTCGAGACCGCGATCGAGGAGCGCCGCTTCCGCGAGGATCTCTACTACCGGATCAACGTGGTTCACGTGGACCTGCCGCCGCTCCGCTCCCGCGGCGCCGACGTGCTGCTGCTCGCGCAGCATTTCCTCGAGCACTTCGCGACCGTCAAGGCGAGGCCCATCCAGGGCCTCTCGGCGCCCGCGGCGGAGAAGCTCATGGCCTATGCGTGGCCCGGCAACGTGCGCGAGCTCCAGAACTGCATCGAGCGGGCGGTCGCGCTCGCGCGCTACGATCACATCACCGTCGACGACCTGCCCGAGAAGATCCGCACGTACCGGCGCTCCCACGTCCTTGTCTCGAGCGACGACCCGACCGAGCTCGTCCCCATGGAGGAGGTCGAGCGGCGCTACATCCTGCGCGTCCTGGAGGTGGTCGGCGGGAACAAGAGCCAGGCGGCGCAGATCCTGGGCTTCGACAGGGCGACCCTCTACCGGAAGCTCGAGCGGTACGGCATGCGCGGAGGACGCTCGATCGACCCGAAGCCGTGATCCGCCCGGCGGCCCCGCAGCAGCGCCCAGCCGCGCCCGGTCGAGCGCGCGCCGCGGCCTCCCAGGGGGCGCGACTCCGCTCCTCGCCGGCCTGTTGCACAACGCGACACCCGCAGCGGCCGGCGAAAACCATGCTCCCAGGCGCGCCGCGCGGCCGCGCGCCTCCTGCGTGACTGGCATGCGAGCTGCCTGCGGGCCGGTCGCGCAGATGAGCACCATCACGCCGGAGTCCGCCGCTGCGAACCGGAGCATCCCTGTCGACTGGAACGCCCTCGCGAACGCCTTCGACAACAACGCTCAGCACATCCGCTATTTCCTTCACCTCGAGACAGGCGCGGTGATCCGGCTGGTCGACGGGCTCGCCGACCCGGACACGCGCGCGCGCGTCGAGGCGGATCCGGGCTGCGTGCGCGTCGATGCCATCGGCGCGCCGGAGCAGTACCGATGGCTGCAGGCGTTCATCCCGACGGTCGACGACCTCGAGCTCCAGCTGCTGCTCCTGCAGTGCCTCCAGGGGCGCGGATCGTTTCGGCGGTTCAAGGCCGTGCTCTCTGGCAGGCCGGAGCAGCTCCGGCGCTGGCGCGTCTTCCGGCTCGCGCAAATCCGTGCCACCATCCTCGCATGGTTTCACACCCGCGGCCTGATACCGGCTTCGTTCGAGCATGCGTGGCCCGGCGAAAGCGCTGAGCCGAGGAGATCTCACGCCGCCGACTCGGCTCGCCAGCGGCTCTACGCGGCGGCGAGCGCCCTCGCGCCCGGCGATCTCCACGCGCTCACGTCGCTCGCAGAGTTCCTGCGCGCGACGCGCTCCGGCCTGCCGGTCCCCGCGGTCTCATCGAGGGGCGAGGCAGAGCGCCCCGGTGGTCTGGGCCCGTGACAGCGGGCCATGGAGACGCGATCATGAATGATATCGACGATAAACGAAATGTGACGAGCCGCCCGAGCCCCCGCCGCTGGCTCGTCGCACGGCGAGCCACGGGCCTCGGGCCCTGGGTCGCCGGCGCCGCGCTCACGGTGATGGGCGTGGGCCCGATCGCCTGCGGCGGCGTCACCACGTTCGAAGGAGGGAAGGCGCTCGCCGTCGTGGGCCGGCCGCCCGCGCCGCCCCCGCCGCCCGCGCCCCCGCCGGAGCGCGTGGTCGTGACGGACGACAAGATCGTCATCAACGAGAAGATCCAGTTCGAGTACGACCAGGCGACGATCCGGACGGAGTCCCACAGCTTGCTGGACGAGGTCGTCGGCACGATCAAGAAGCACACGCACATCAAGAAGATCGCCATCGAGGGTCACGCGAGCGCCGAGGGGTCGGACGATCACAACCTGAAGCTCTCGGACCGCCGCGCCAAGGCCGTGATGAAGTACCTCGTCGACCACGGGATCGCCGCCGGCATGCTCACCGCCAAGGGCTTCGGCGTATCGAAGCCCATCGCGGACAACGACACGCCCGAGGGGCGCGAGAAGAACCGTCGCGTCGAGTTCAACATCGTCGAGCAGGACACCGCGCAGAAGACCGTGGAAGCCGGGAAATGAAGGCTGATCCGAGGCCGCCCGCGAGCGGCGCTCCTCGCAAGGAGACGAGCATGAAGCAGTTGTTTTCGGGTCTCACCATGATGGTCCTGGCGCTCGCGTCCGCGGGTTGCTCCTTCGCCGTGCGGAACGCCGAGATGTACCGCGACGATACGGCCGCGCTGCTCGAGACGAGGCGCGACGAGATCAGCGCGTGTTATGACGCGGAGCTCGAGCGGAACCCCCGCGCGCAGGGCAAGGTCACCGTCGCTTTCACGGTGCTCGAGGACAGCGGCCGCATCACGAACGTCGCCGTCGACCCCGCCGGCACCACCGCGTCGGACGATGTCGCGAGCTGCGTCGTGAAGTCGATCGACGGGCTCGTCCTCACCCCGCCGGACGAGAAGCAAGGAAAGGGGAAGTTCGTCTGGGAGTTCACCGTCGGGGCTCCGAAGGCGTAGCCCCGCCGCGCCGGCGGAGCCTGGCCGCTCCGCCGCGCCGTCCTCCTTGTGCCGGGCGGCCACGCCCCCTATCCTGCCGCTGTGCGGCGCGCGCGCGGCGCTTGCGGCCGCTCGGCGGCTCATCGGGCTCCCGCCAGACAGGCTCTCTGGAGAGCTCGCGATCCCTCCGACACCCCCACAGCGATGAGCGCCCGCACCCCCAAGCAAGCCCCTCCGCCTCCCCTCGCCGGCGCGACGGATGACCTCACCGACGGCGACCGCGACGCCCTCCTGCGCTGGCGGCTCGCGCTCGGGCCGGAGGCAGAGCGCGTCGATCCTCGGCTCTCGCTCGGGGGGCTCGGCGGCGGAGCGTCCGCTCTTCACGTCGACCCGCGGCGGCTCGGCGACCTCGACAAGGCCCTCTCGTTCATCTACGACGAGCGCGCCGGCAACCTCGGCGGCTCGCGGCCGTACGTCCCCGAGTGGCTCTCCGCGGTGCGCGAGTTCTTCAGCCACGACATCGTCGCGCTCGTCCAGAAGGACGCCATCGAGAAGCGGGGGCTGACGCAGCTCCTCTTCGAGCCCGAGACGCTGCCCTTCCTCGAGAAGAACGTCGAGCTCGTCGCCACCCTCATGAGCGCGAAGGGCCTCATCCCCGACGCCGCCCGGGAGACCGCCCGGCAGATCGTGCGCGAGGTCGTCGAGGAGGTGCGGCGCGCGCTGGAGTCCGAGATCCGCACCGCCGTCCTCGGCGCCCTGCGGCGGAACACGACGAGCCCGCTCCGCGTCCTCAGGAACCTCGACTGGAAGCGCACCATCCGCAAGAACCTCCGAGGGTGGGACGCGGAACGGCGCCGCCTCGTCCCCGACAAGCTCTATTTCTGGGCGAACCAGACGCGGAGACACGAGTGGGACGTCGCGATCCTCGTCGACCAGTCCGGCTCCATGGGCGAGAGCGTCGTCTACAGCTCCATCATGGCCGCGATCTTCGCGTCCCTCGACGTCCTCCGCACTCGGCTCCTCTTCTTCGACACCGAGGTCGTCGACGTGACTCCGATGCTCGTCGATCCGGTCGACGTGCTGTTCACGGCGCAGCTCGGCGGCGGCACCGACATCAACCGCGCCGTGGCCTACGCCCAGGCGAACTTCATCGAGCGCCCCGAGAAGACGCTGTTCATCCTGATCACCGACCTGTTCGAGGGCGGCAACGCCGAGGAGCTCCTCGCCCGCATGCGCCAGCTCGCCGACAGCAAGGTGAAGTCGATCTGCCTGCTCGCGCTGTCCGACAGCGGCAAACCCTCGTACGACCACGACATGGCGCAGAAGCTCGCCGCCCTCGGGACCCCGTGCTTCGGCTGCACCCCGAAGCTCCTCGTCAAGGTCGTAGAGCGGCTCATGCGAGGTCAGGACCTCGGCCCGCTGCTCGACGCCGAGGCGCGCTGAGCGCCCGGCGAGGGCACGAAGACCACGGAGGCACAGAGGACACAGAGGTTCTTTTCCTTCCTCTGCGTCGTCTGTGCCTCCGTGGCCCCTCGCGCCGCAGAGCGGGGGCGGCGTGCTCTCTCGACACCGCCGGCGTCAGCGAGAGCGTCCGCGACGCCCCGCGCCGGCCCTGTCACCGCGCGCGGCGGGTCACCTTCGCCGAGCGCTCGTCCGTCCGCCGGGCGGCGGCGCGCTTCCGGGACGTGGCGCCCCGGGCAGCGGTCGCAGAGACCCGACGGCGGGCCCCGGCCGCCCGAACCACCTCTTCGAGAGAGGGTGTCTTGACCAGGAGGGGACCCGCGCTGTTCGCGGCGCTGATCGAGGGGCCAACTAGGCTGATAGAAAGTTTCACTTGAACTACCGATGTGTGTGGCGGACTGATCACGTCGCTCAGCGAGGGCTCATCACCTATAAACCGTTTTGATCTTTTACGCAGCGTCGCAGTGCGGAGATCACGAGCCCTGAGCGCCCGTCCGGACGTGAACTTGTCCACCCGGGAGATCCACTCGCCTTCCGCCTCTCACGGCGGATGCACGCGGGCACCACGGAGGCACGGAGGCACGGGTCTGGGTTCGCTCCGTGCCTCCGTGTCTCCGTGGTGCTCGGCGAGGGACTGCCCCCGGGTGTCGCACCGGGCGCTCTGTCACGAGCTTGTTGCACGATGCAGGCCAACGATGGACGGATGCCGGCATCGCCTCTTTTCCCAGGGGGACCGTGAGGCGCCTTTCACGGTTGAAACCACCGGTTGCAACGGTGGCGCAGCGCGACCGCCTCCCTGGCTCGCGGGCGCCAGGTGAGCTCGGGAGAGCGCCTCTCAGCCAGCGGGACCGGTCAACGATGATCCAGGGCGCTCGCCCAGGGGCCCGGACGGACCAGCCGCTCGGGGCGGGAGCGGCAACGCCACCTGGAACCTCGCCCCCATGCCCGGGGCGCTCTCCACCTGGATGCTGCCACCGTGGGCCTTCAGGATCTGGTCCACGATGTACAGGCCGACGCCCAGCCCGCCATACGAGCTGGTGGGCGCCGCCCGCTCGAAGCGCCCGAAGATCCGGGCGATGTACTCCTGAGCGATACCGATGCCCTGATCTGCCACCTGGAGCACCGCAGAGCGCCCATCCACCGAGATGCGCACCTGGATCGGCTTGCCCCGCCCGTATTTGATGGCGTTCATGAGCAGGTTCGTGATCACCTGATCGATGCGCAAGCGGTCCCACCGGCCGACCGCGGTCACCGGGATGTCCAGATCGAGCGTACAGCCGGCGCGCTCCAGCTCGGCCTCGAGGCGGCCTGCCACGTCGCGCGCCACGTCGCACAGATCCACGTCATCGAGGCTGAGCTCGAGGTGGCCGCTGTTGATGCGCGCCACGTCGAGCAGCGTGTCGATGAGCCGCGTGAGCCGGTCGATCTGCCCGCCGGCCTGGGAGAGCTTCGCCAGCACCTGCTCCGCCGACATCCCGCCGTCCGCGCGGTGGAGGGCGCGGGTGAGGCCCTGGACCTGGAGCACCAGCGCGCTGAGCGGCGTCCTCAGCTCGTGCGAGGCGACCGCCACGAAGTCCTCGCGGATCTGCACGGCTTCGCGCGTCATCTGCAGCAGCCGGGCGTTCTCGAGGCAGAGCGCCGCGCGCTGCGCGACGTCGAGGGCGACCGCGAAGTCCGGCGGCTCGAAGCGCTCGCCCGGCTCGACCCACACCATGCTGAGCGCGCCGAGCACCTCGCCGCGCGTGACGAGCGGCACGCACAGGTAGCTGCTGGCGCCGATCTCCTGGATCACGGCGGGATTGCCGATGTCGAGCGCCACGGCCACGTCGCGCGGAGCGCACTCGACGCGCAGGTCGGGGCGGCCGGTCGTGAGCACCGCGCCGACGCCGTCCGCGGTCAAGGCGAGCTCCCGCGGGCCGAACCGCGCCATGAACCGCGCCGCGTCGCGGGCCCTGTGCGCGGCCGCGAGCCGGCGCGCGCCGCCCTCCTCCCGCAGATCGAGCACGCACCAGGTGCAGATGCGCTCCGCGGCGATGCGCACGAGGGCCGCCACGACGCTGTCCTCGTCGAGCGACGCCGAGAACGAGCTCGAGGCCTCCGCGAGGATCTCCGAGCGACGCACCGCGGCCTCGGCCTCTGCGCGGGCCGCCCGCTCGCGCGTCAGGAGGTGCAGGCGCTCCTGCTCGTGGCGCTTGCTGTCGTCGATGTCCGTGAAGCTGCCGAGCCAGGCGACCACCCGCTTCCAGACGTCCCGCTCCGGGACCGCCTGGCACAGGTGCCAGCGGTAAGCGCCGTGAATCGACCTGAGGCGACATTCGCCCTGAAAGGGCTCACCCGACTCCAGGCAGCGCCGCCACTTGCTGACGAACTGGTTCAGATCGTTCGGGTGCACGGCGGCCTGCCAGCCCCAGCCGCGGAGCGCCTCGAACGCGAGCCCCGTGTACTCCAGCCAGCGCGAGCTCACGTAATCGATGCCGCCGTCGAGCTTCGCCGTGAAGACGCACTGCGGGATGGCGTCGGCCAGGTTCTGGTACCTCGCCTGCGCGGCGCGCCGGAGGTCCTCGACCTCGGCGTCGCGCCGCCGCTGCTCGGCCTGGCGCAGGAGCTCCGCCTGCTCCTTGATCTGCTCGCCGCGCCGGTGGAGCTCGACGAACACGGCGACCTTCGCCTGGACGATCTCCGGCTCGAGCGGCTTCAGGAGGTAGTCGACGCCGCCCACGGCGTACGCCCTGTAAATGGCCGCGAGATCGTCCATCGCCGCCGTCAGGAAGATGATCGGCGTGTGGCGCGACCGCTCCCGCTGCTTCACGAGCGAGGCGACCTCGAAGCCGTCGATGTCGGGCAGCCGCACGTCGAGCAGGATGACCGCGAAGTCCTCGGACAGGATCCTGAGGAGCGCGTCCTTGCCGCTCGCGGCGGTCACGAGGCGGTAGCTCTCGTCAGCCAGGATCGCCCTGAGCGCTGTCAGGTTCTCCGGCTGATCGTCGACAAGGAGAATGCTGGTCGTCGCGGGCGGGGTGGACACGGTGCGGCTCCGCGGCTCAATCCGGCCGCACCCAGTGCAGGATGGTCGACATCAGCCGCCCCTCGTCCACCGGCTTGGCCACGAAATCGTTCAGGCCGGCGTCCAGGCACTTCTGTCGATCTTCCGGCATCGCCTTGGCCGTCACCGCGATGATCGGCAGCTCGTTGAAGCGAGGATCGCTCCGGATCTCCCGCGTCGCCTCGTAGCCGTCGAGCTCGGGCATCATGATGTCCATGAGGACGACATCGATGGCCGCATCGGCCTCGCGCAGGATCTCGATACCGTGCCTCGCGTTCTCGGCCAGGACGACGTGCGCCCCGCGCCGCTCGAGCAGGCTCGTGATGGCGAAGACGTTGCGCGCGTCATCGTCGATGACAAGCACGCTGCGCCCGGCGAGCGCGACCGAGGAGGCGCCGTTCGTGAGGAGCGGCGCGACCGGCTCGGGCAGCTCGGCGCGCGCCGGCCTCGTCGCCTTCGGCTCCGTCCGCTCCGCCGGCAGGTACAGGGTGAACTTGCTGCCGAGCCCGGGCGTGCTGTTCAGCGAGATCTCCCCGCCGAGCAGGCTGGCCAGCTCCCGGCTGATCGTCAGGCCGAGCCCCGTGCCGCCGTAGGTGCGGCTCGTCGACGCGTCCGCCTGCTGGAACGCGTCGAAGATGAGCGTCTGCTTCTCTGTCGGGATGCCGATCCCCGTGTCGGTGACGGCGAACGCCAGGACGGTCTTCGCCTTGACGAGCGTCTCTCGCTTGAACGTGAGCGCCTTGCTGGCCACCTCGATCTCGAGCGAGATCCGCCCGGACGACGTGAACTTGAACGCGTTGGACAGCAGGTTCTTCAGGATCTGCTGGAGCCGCTGCAGATCCGTCATGATCCCCGCGGGGACGCCGGTCGCGACCCGCACCCAGAACTCGAGCTCCTTCTGCTCGGCGATCTGCCGGAAGCTCCGCTCGACGTACTCGGCCAGCTCGGAGAGCAGCACCCGCTGGGTCTTCACGTCGATCTTGCCGGCCTCGATCTTCGAGAGGTCGAGGATCTCGTTGATGAGCTGCAGGAGGTCCTGCCCCGCCGCGGCGATCGTCTTCGCGTACTCGACCTGCTTCGGCGTGAGCGTGTGCTCCTCGTTGTCCGCGAGGATCCTGGCGAGGATGAGCAGGCTGTTCAGCGGCGTGCGCAGCTCGTGCGACATGTTCGCGAGGAACTCGGACTTGTACTTCGAGGTGCGCGACAGCTCCCTCGCCTTCTCCTCGAGGGAGGCGCTGGCGCGCGCGATCTCGCGGTTCTTGATCTCGAGCTCCGACGCCTTCTCCTCCAGCTCCTGCGAGCGCGAGCCGAGCTCGGTGTTGGACCTCTGGAGCTCCTGGAGCAGCTCCTCCGTCCTCATGCTGGCGCCGATCATGTTGAACACGACGCCGATCGACTGCGTGAGCTGCTCGAGGAACGTGAGGTGGATGGGCGTGAAGTTCTGGAAGCTCGCCAGCTCGATGACCGCCTTGAGGCCGCCCTCGAAGAGCACCGGCAGCACGCAGATGTTGCGCGGCGGCGCGTCGCCGAGGCCCGAGCTCACCCGGATGTAGTCGTCCGGGAGATCCGTGACGACGATGCTCTTCTTCTCCAGGCCGCACTGCCCGACGAGCCCCTCGCCCAGCGCGAACCGGTTGGAGATGCCCTTGCGCTTCTGGAACGCGTAGCTCGACGTGAGCTTGAGCGCCGGGTACTTCTCCTCGGACTCGAGCACATAGAAGGCCCCGTGCTGCGCCGAGACGAGCGGCGTCACCTCGGACATGATGAGGCGAGAGAGCGCCTCGATCGTCCGCTGCCCGGCCATCATCCCGGAGAAGCGCGCCAGGTTCGTCTTCAGCCAGTCCTGCTCCTGGTTGGCGCGCGTCGTGTCCCGCAGGTTCGAGATCATCTGGTTGATGTTGTCCTTCAGCTGGAGGACCTCGCCCTGCGCCTCGACCGAGATGGCCCGCGTGAGGTCGCCCTTCGTCACGGCGGTCGCGACCTCGGCGATGGCGCGCACCTGCGTGGTGAGGTTGCCCGCGAGCTGGTTCACGTTGTCGGTGAGGTCCCTCCACGTGCCGGCCGCGCCGGGCACCTTGGCCTGGCCGCCGAGCTTGCCCTCGATACCGACCTCGCGCGCGACCGTGGTCACCTGCTCGGCGAACACGCGGAGCGTGTAGGTCATGTCGTTGATGGTGTCCGCCAGCGACGCGATCTCGCCCTTGGCCTCCAGGGCGAGCTTCTGGCGGAGATCGCCGTTCGCGACCGCGGTCACGACCTTGGCGATGCCGCGCACCTGCGAGGTGAGGTTCGAGGCCATGACGTTGACGTTCTCCGTCAGGTCCTTCCACGTGCCGGAGACCCCGGGCACCTGCGCCTGGCCGCCGAGCTTGCCCTCGGTGCCCACCTCGCGCGCCACGCGCGTCACCTCCGCGGCGAACGCGCGCAGCTGATCGACCATCTTGTTGATGGTGTCCTTCAGCTCGAGGATCTCCCCCTTCGCCTCGACCGTGATCTTCTGGGACAGGTCGCCGCTCGCGACCGCCTTCGTGACGAGGGCGATGTTGCGCACCTGGTTCGTCAGGTTGCCGGCGAGCTGGTTCACGTTGTCGGTGAGGTCCTTCCACGTGCCGGCGACGCCCGGCACCTGCGCCTGGCCGCCGAGCTTGCCGTCCGTGCCCACCTCGCGCGCCACGCGCGTCACCTCCGCGGCGAACGCGCGCAGCTGATCGACCATCTTGTTGATGGTGTCCTTCAGCTCGAGGATCTCCCCCTTCGCCTCGACCGCGATCTTCTGGGACAGGTCGCCGCTCGCGACCGCCTTCGTGACGAGGGCGATGTTGCGCACCTGGTTCGTCAGGTTGCCCGCGAGGACATTCACGTTGTCCGTGAGGTCCTTCCACGTCCCGCTGACGCCGCGCACCTCCGCCTGCGCGCCCAGCTTGCCCTCCGTGCCCACCTCGCGCGCCACGCGCGTCACCTCCGACGCGAACGCGCGCAGCTGCTCCACCATCTTGTTGATGGTGTCCTTCAGCTCGAGGATCTCCCCCTTCGCCTCGGCGGTGATCTTCTGAGAGAGATCGCCCTTGGCGACGGCCGTCGTGACGAGGGCGATGTTGCGCACCTGGTTCGTCAAGTTGCCGGCGAGCTGGTTCACGTTGTCGGTGAGGTCCTTCCACGTGCCGGCGACGCCCGGCACCTGCGCCTGGCCGCCGAGCTTGCCGTCCGTGCCCACCTCGCGCGCGACGCGCGTCACCTCCGCGGCGAACGTCCGGAGCTGCTCCACCATCTTGTTGATGGTGTTCTTCAGCTCGAGGATCTCCCCCTTCGCCTCGACCGTGATCTGCTTCGACAGGTCGCCGTTCGCCACCGCCGTCGTCACGACCGCGATGTTGCGCACCTGGTTCGTCAGGTTGCCCGCGAGGACATTCACGTTGTCCGTGAGGTCCTTCCACGTCCCGCTGACGCCGCGCACCTCCGCCTGCGCGCCCAGCTTGCCCTCGGTGCCTACCTCGCGCGCCACGCGCGTCACCTCCGACGCGAACGCGCGCAGCTGCTCCACCATCTTGTTGATGGTGTTCTTCAGCTCGAGGATCTCCCCCTTCGCCTCGACCGTGATCTGCTTCGACAGGTCGCCGTTCGCCACCGCCGTCGTCACGACCGCGATGTTGCGCACCTGGTTCGTCAGGTTGCCCGCGAGGACATTCACGTTGTCCGTGAGGTCCTTCCACGTCCCGCTGACGCCGCGCACCTCCGCCTGCGCGCCCAGCTTGCCCTCGGTGCCTACCTCGCGCGCCACGCGCGTCACCTCCGACGCGAACGCGCGCAGCTGCTCCACCATCTTGTTGATGGTGTTCTTCAGCTCGAGGATCTCCCCCTTCGCCTCGACCGTGATCTGCTTCGACAGGTCGCCGTTCGCCACCGCCGTCGTCACGACCGCGATGTTGCGCACCTGGTTCGTCAGGTTGCCCGCGAGGACATTCACGTTGTCCGTGAGGTCCTTCCACGTCCCGCTGACGCCCTGCACCTCCGCCTGCGCGCCCAGCTTGCCCTCGGTGCCTACCTCGCGCGCCACGCGCGTGATCTCCGAGCCGACGGTCTGCAGCTGCTGGACGACGTCGTTCACCTCGTCGGCGATCTGACCGATCGTCCCAGGCACCTCGCCGATGCCGACGCGCGCGGAGAAGTTGCCGGCCTTCACCGCCTTGAGCACCTCCAGCACCGCCTGGAGCTGCATCTCCCGCACATCCAGGTGGCTCCCGTTGGCGCCGCGCTTGCGGGGCGGCGGCTTCTTCTTGCTCGCTCCGCTCCCGTGCTTGTCCTTCGAGGTCGCCGCGATGTTGTTCGATTGCATGACCACCTTCCTGACGACGATAGCGCGCCTGGAGTGCTTGTTCCCATTGCAGGTGTCCGGGCCTCGTCCACGCCGGGGAGCGCGGCGTCACGAGACCCTGGAGTACCTCCGCTTCACGACTTGCCGCGGCGCAAGACCTCTGCGACCTGCCGCTGGAGACGAGCATGCTCGATATCGCGAGCGCGGCGCTCGAGCGCGCGTCGCATGCGAGAGCTTAGCTCATCGGAGCGGAAAGGTTTGGAGAGGTAGTCGGAGGCGCCGACGCGGAGGGCGCGCATCCCGGTCTCGACGGAGCCGAACGCGGTGATCGCGATGATCGCCAGCGACGGGTCGCGCTCCTTGGCCCGCGCGATCAGCTCGATGCCATCCATCCCCGGCATGCGGATGTCGGTGATCAGCAGATCGAAGCCCCCCGACGGCAGCAGACCGAGGCCCGACATCGCATCGGCCACGTGCGTCGCTTGGTAGCCGTGGTCCTTGGCGATGTCAACGACGAACCGGCCGAGATCATCGTCGTCTTCGACAACCAACACGCTCGGTGAGCTGAGACTCATGCTTTCTGCCCTTCCTCTCTACCCCCTCGACTGGCCCCTCTACTCGACTCCGAGCTCTCCTCTGAGCTCGCTTCCACGCTCGCCGGTGAACCGGACACGATCGCGGGTAGCATGACACGGAAGCGCGCCCCGCCTGTCGACGAGGCGGCGGCCTCCACCGAACCGCCGGCTTCCTCGACGATCCCACGGACGATCGCGAGCCCGAGCCCGCTGCCGCCGCCGGCCGCCTTCGTCGTGAAGAACGGGTCGAAGATCCGGTGTAGATCCTCGCCGGGGATCCCCGGCCCCGCGTCGGCGACCTCGAAGCACACGACGGCAGAGCCCGCTGGACCATCGCACTCGGGCAGGACGCGCACCTCGAGCTCACCGCCGCGGGACTGGGCCTCGACGGCGTTCAAGCACAGATTGAACACGACCTGAAACAGACGATCGGAGTCGAGGGCGACGCGCGCCCTCGCGGCGCCCTCGCACACGACGCTCGGCTCGATGCCGCGCCTCCTGCACTCCGGGCCCACGAAGGCGATCACATCGTCGATGACGCGCCGGAGATCGCTGTCCGCCTGCTGCGGTCTCGGCGGCCGAGCGAGGGAGACGAGGCGAGAGACGACGCGCGTGATCCGCTCGGATTGCCGGGCGATGGTCTCCAGCTCGGCGCGCAGGTGCTCCGGGCAGCCGGGCAGGTCGGCCGCGCGGCGCGCGCGGCCATGGATCACGTTCAGCGGAGATCCGATCTCGTGGCCGAGCGAGGTCGCCACCTGCCCCGCGGCGGCGAGCGCCTGCGCCTGCTGCAGCTTGCGCTCCCCGTTCACGCGCGCCGCCTCCTCCCGCATGGCGCGCTCCCGCGCCTCGCGGAGAGAGCAGGTCATCGTGTTGAAGGCGCTCGCCAGGCGAGAGAGCTCCTCCGCGCCGCGCTCGGGCACGGCCGCGTCCAGGTCGCCGCTCGCGACGCGCTCGGCCCCGGCGAGGATGGCCCGCGCCGGGAGCGCGACCGTGAAGCGCCCGACGAGCCCGGCGACGACCGCGCTGATCAGCAGCAGCACGACGCCGGTCACCGCGAGGCCGTGGTTCAACGTCCTCTCCAGCACCTCGACGTAGTTGCGATCGCGCACCAGGACGGCGACCAGGGGCTGATTGGCGCTGCTCGGCCGGATGGAGACCGTGCGGAGCAGCACGGATTGCCCGGCCAGGCTGGCGGCCTCCTCGATGTCGCCGCCTTCACGGAACGCCTGGCGCGCCAGCTGCTCGAGGCGCTCCGCTTCGCGCTCGACTCCCTTCGTGATGAAGATCGCCTCACCTTCGCTGGTGAACGCGGCGATGCCAAGGATGCGCTCGGCGCTCGCGAAGTCCTCTGCCCTCCGCCGGACGAGCGCGACGTCCCTGCGCTGCAGCGCGCTCTCGACGAACGCCTGAAGCAGGGTGGCGTAGCTGCGGAGCTCCGCCGTGGCCTCCTCCCGCAGGACCTGCTTGCGGTGCGCCGACGCGAAGATGCCATACAGCAGGATGGCCATCGCGATGGGGAGGACGAGAGACAACCAGAACTGGTGCGCGAGCCTCATCCCCCCCGGTCGGCGCTGGTGATGCAGTACCATACGGCGATCCACCGCGATCCCCCAGGGGACGCTCTCGTTTTGACGCTTCGCGTTATAACGGGATGCATCTTCGTGTTCGGGTATCTGGCGGGCTCATCCGCGTCGTTCGGCTCGTCGCCGCGTACTTTCGTACGCCTCACTCGCCTGCCTAACGGCTGAGCTCGTATCCCACGAATCTGCACCCCGCATTGACAGCCACCGAGATGCGAAGCCCTCGAATTACATCACCATTCCACCTGAGCGGCAAGCGCAACCTCGAGCGCGACACAGGAGCTCATCTCGCGACCTCGCCACACGAGCGCTCGGCGTCAGGTATTGCCTGAGCGTTGCTCAGGACCAGGCGGACTCCTTCGTGGCATCCGTCACGCGACCTGCGTGGACGCTACGGACGCTGCGTGGATGACGTGGATGACGCCCGCGCGCGCTTCGCCGCCGGTGCCGCTCGTGCCGCCCGCGCGGCGCGCTTCGCCCCCCCGCCGCGCGCCGCGCTCACCGCGAGCCGCTCTCCCCACCGCGAGATCGCCTGCGCCACCTCGCCGAATCCCCGGCCGGCGTCGGTCAGCTCGTACTCCACGCGCACGGGGGGCCCCGGCAGGACGCGCCGCACCACGAGGCCCAGCGCCTCGAGCTCCTTCAGCCGGCTGGAGAGCATCCGATCGCTGATGGCGTCGAGCCGCTCGCCGATCTCGCCGAAGCGCAGCGCCCCTTCCTCGAGCGTCGCAATGATGAGCCCGTTCCAGGGCTTCGCGAGCACGTCCATCGCGACCTGAAACTTCTCGCAGAGGTGCTGGCACGCGTGCTTCATGTGTCGTCCCAGACATCAGAATGACCTATCCACTTCCAAAAGGGAAGTGACTTGACATCGTGCAGTGCAGATTCATGATGCTCGCCGAACGGATGCCACTTCCCTTTCGGAAGCTACATCTTCTTTGCAAGGAGCATCGATCGTGACCACCGCCAAAGACCTGCTCTTCAGCCCCTTCGCGCTCGGCCCCCTCTCGCTGCCGAACCGCCTCGTGATGGCGCCGCTGACGCGCTGCCGCGCCGGCGAGGGCAACGTGCCGACCGAGCTCAACGCGCGGTACTACGAGCAGCGCTCCTCTGCGGGCCTCATCATCACCGAGGCGACGCAGGTCACCCCGGAGGGCGTGGGATATCTCCGCACACCCGGCATCCACACGGACGCGCAGGTCGCCGGGTGGCGGCTCGTGACGGACGCGATCCACCGGGCGGGGGGGCGCGGCTTCCTTCAGCTCTGGCACGTCGGGCGGGCGTCGCACACCTCGTTCCAGCCGAACCGGCAGGCGCCCGTCTCGTCCTCCGCCATCGCCATCCGCAAGGGCCACGCGCACACGCCCGAGGGCCCGCAGCCGTACACCACCCCGCGCGCCCTGGAGACGGGCGAGATCGCCGGCGTCGTCGCGCGGTTCGAGGACGGCGCGCGCCGGGCCAAGGCCGCCGGCTTCGATGGCGTCGAGCTCCACGCGGCGAACGGCTACCTCATCGACCAGTTCCTCCGGGACGGCGTGAACCAGCGGACGGATCGGTACGGCGGCTCGGTCGAGAACCGGGCGCGGTTCCTGCTCGAGATCACCGAGGCCGTGACCGGGGTGTTCGGCGCCGACCGGGTCGGCGTGCGGGTCTCGCCGCTGGCCGACTTCAACGACATGAGCGACTCCGATCCGAGGGCGCTCTTCGGCCACGTCGCCGCCGAGCTCTCGGCGCGCAAGGTCGTCTACCTGCACGTCGTGGAGCCGCTCTCGGGGCAGGCGCTCGACGCCGCGGCGCGGGTGACGCCCCTCCTCCGCGAGCGGTTCCGCGGCGCCCTCGTCGTGAACGGCGGCTACACGCTGGAGACCGCGGAGGAAGCGCTGCGGACCGGCGCGGCGGATCTCGTCTCCTTCGGCGCGCCCTTCCTGGCCAACCCCGATCTTCCGGAGCGCCTGTCGCGCCGCGCGCCGCTCAACGCGCCCGACGTCGCGACCTTCTACTCCGAGGGCCCGCGCGGCTACATCGACTACCCGCGCCTCGACGAGGCCGCGGCGGGGCGCGCCAGCGCCGGCGCACAGGTGGCCTGATGGCTTGATGCCCCGATCGGGCGGAGGCGGGCGGAGGTGGCGAGGAGCTCCCGCGCCCGCCGCCCGTGATAGCCTTCCAGGCCGATGCCGGCCGCCCATCCGCTGCTCCCGAACGACGAGATCCCCACGGCGCCGCGCCCGGCGCGCTCGCCCGCGGAGGCGCCGTGAGCGCGGCTCCGGGCGACGTGAAGCGCATCGGGGCCGGCGAGCTCCGGGCGTTCATCCAGGACGCGGGAGAGCTCAAGAAGGGCACGCTGCTCTACGACGGCGGGCAGCTCCTCAACCTCGCGCGCTACGAGAACAAGCTGTTCTGCGACGCCAGGGGCTCGGGGGCCTCGCCTTACAAGGTGTCGCTCGTCTACAGCGACGCGCCGGCGCCCGCGTTCAAGGGGCGCTGCTCCTGCCCGGCGCGGACCTTCAGCACCGCGTTCTGCAAGCACGCGGCGGCGCTGCTCGTCGCGTGGGCGCGCGCGCCCGAGTCGTTCGCCGTGAGCGAGGCGCCGCCGCCCGGCGCGCCGGGCGGGGACACCGCGCGCAAGAGCGTGAAGAAGGGCAGCGCGAACGCGCAGGCCATGATGAAGTCCGGCGTCGAGCAGGTCGGCACGCTCGTGCGCGAGCTCGGCGTGTCCGGCGTCGCGACGATCGGGGGCGACCGCATCGAGCAGATGGAGAAGCTCGCCGAGGCGCTCCGGGAGAACCGCCTCCGGCGCCTCTCGGCACGGACGCTCGACCTCGCCGCGCTGCTCCGCAGGCAGGCCGCGGGGGGCCGGCAGGCCCGGGGCGCCCCCCGCGGCGCGCTGCCGGCTGTCGCCTACGCGAACGTGATGGCCGACCTCCTGCTCACCGCCCGCAAGCTGGAGAAGCACCTCGCGGGCGAGCCGCTCGACGACCGCCACGTCGAGGAGCTCGTCGGCAAGACGTGGAAGGCGTCCGACAGGAAGCCCGCGGAGGGCCTCACGCTCATCGAGTACGCCTTCTCGACGCGGACGACGAGCGACGATTTCGTCATCCGGGAGAGCCGCTTCATCGATCTCGAGTCGGGCCGCCACGTCAGCGAGAAGCAGATCCTCCCGGTGTTCCTGGCGAAGCGGACCGACCCGAAGCGGAGCTTCGCCGGCGAGGTGCTCGCCGGGGCGCGGGCGACGACCTACCCGGGCTACCCGCCGCTCCGCGTCGACTTCAGCGATCTCGGCGACAAGCGCCCGCTCGACGCCGCCGCCCTCGAGGCCGTGCTCGCGCGGGCGCTGCCCGACGTCGGCGCGGCGCTCGCGGCGCTCCAGGAGCACCGCAAGGACGTCTTCGCGCCCGACCTCGTGCCCGTGGCGGTGCTCACCGACACGCTCTTCGCGCGCGGCGCGCGGCTCGCGGCGGTCGACGACAAGGGGGAGGCGCTCCACCTGCCCGACGACCCGGCGCTCGAGGAGCGGCTCGCCGGCTCGCTCCGCGACGCGCGGCTCCGCGCGCTGCTCGGGGACGTCGGCATCGACGCCGCGCTGCCCACGCTGTGGCCGCTCGCCGCCGTCGTCGAGGGGCCGCTCGGCCTGGAGCTGCGCCCTGTCCTCGATCAGGGCCTCGCGGCGCGGGGCGGGCCGCTCGAGGGCTCCGCCTGGAACGCCGCCGCCCGCGAGGCGGGCGCGTCGCCCGCGGCCATCGCGCTCGGCGAGGTCCGCGAGGAGCTCGCCGAGGCGCTCGTCACGGGCCTGACCGGGCTCAGCGCGCGCGCGACCGATCCGCTGGCCGCGCGGCTGCGCGACCTCCGCCTCGAGAAGCAGGCCGCGCTGCTCCAGGCGCTGCCGCAGCGGCCGGAGCCGGCCGATCGGCTCGACGACTTCATCAAGCTCTACCAGGTGCTCGAGATGGCGCTCGTCCGCCTGGCCGGCGCGACGCAGATCGACCGCGCCTCGACCGAGCGCGTGCCGACCTACGAGAGCGTCGCGGTGGCGCGGCCCGACGAGACGCTCACCCCGGACGAGGTGGCGCGGCGGCGCGCGGCGGGCGCGATGAACCGCTACGTCGCCGCGGTCCACCACGCGCGCTACTACGCGTCGCTGCCGGCGAGCGAGCTCGTGGCGAGCATCTTCCCGATCTGGGCGGACGGCACCGCGACGCCGACCATCGCGAGGACGTTCGCGCCGCTCGGGGCCGAGGCGATCGCCGCCGCGGAGAAGGCGCTCACGGTGAAGGCGGGCCGCGTGGCGAAGCTGACGGCGGTGCGGGTGCTGCAAGCGGTCGTGCTGCACGGCGGCCCGGCCCGCGCCGAGGCCACGGCGATGCTCGGCAAGGTCGCGGAGCACGCGAAGGACGCCGGCCTGCGGGCGCTCGCCCGCGACGCGCTCGACGTCATCGACGTCACGCAGCTCACGCACGCGGCGCCGCCGGGCGGGCCGGGGAACGACGCGGTGCGCGCGCGGCGCGCCGCGCGGCTCGGGCGCGTGCACGAGCTCGCGAAGACGCTGGGCGCCGCGCCGACCAAGGAGGAGCGGCTCGTGGCGCTGAAGGCGCTCTCCGAGCTGGGCGACCTCGCCGCGCTGCCGGCGTTCCGCCGCGCGTTCTACGCCGACGCCTCCCGCGAGGTGCGCGAGGAGGCCGCCTACGCGCTCGCGCAGCTCGGCGACGTCGAGATGGTCGAGACCTTCGTGCGGATGCTGGCGAGCCGGGGCGTCGACGAGCGGGAGGCGAAGATCGCCGCGTACGCGCTCGGCTTCCTCGGCGACGTCCGCGGGCTGAGCGAGCTGCTCTCGGCCTACGCCGACGGGTACAAGCCCGGCATCGTGGCGGACGCGATCCGCGCGTTCGGCCCCGTGGCGCTCGCGCCGCTCGTGGACCTCATCGAGGCGCGGCCGGAGCTCGCGAAGCGCGCGGCGGCGCTCGACGCGCTGAAGAAGATGGACGACACCGCGGTGGCGGCCTGCCTCGTCGAGCGGATCGAGGCGCGGCGCGGCGACGCCGATCTCGCCGACAAGGCGCCGCTCTACCTCAAGCTCGCGGACGTGCACGCGCACAGCCGGCGCGAGGTCGCGACAGCCCTCATGTCGGCGCTCTCGGGCGCCTCCGGCAAGGAGGCGCAGGCGGCCGTCAAGGCGGCGCAGAAGGCGCTCGGCGTCGTCAAGCGCAGCAAGTAGCCGGACGCCGCCCGGCCGCCCCCGATCCCATCGGCCGCCCTGGGGGGCCGTACTCCACAGCATGCGTTTCGCTACGGTAGCTCCACGAGTCTCCAGTACTTGTTGAGCGCCGCCATGAGCTCGACGAAGCTGAGGAACGTGACCGGCTTGAGGAGATAGCCAGCCACGTTGAGGT
This sequence comes from Sorangium sp. KYC3313, assembly GCF_052075895.1. Taxonomy (NCBI): domain Bacteria; kingdom Pseudomonadati; phylum Myxococcota; order Polyangiales; family Polyangiaceae; genus Sorangium; species Sorangium sp. KYC3313. The sequence goes on along the minus strand of NZ_CP197255.1, from coordinate 2,436,101 downwards.
TGTAGGCTCCCACCTTGTCGCGATCGTCGTTCGATGTGGTCAACACGACGACCGACGTGGCCCCGAGCTCTGGATCGGCCCGCAGCTCGCGCAGGAACTCGATCCCGTTCATCTTGGGCATGTTCAGGTCGAGCAGGATGAGGCGCCGCTCGGCCGGGACGACGCCGCTGCGCAGCATCTCGAGCGCCTCGACGCCGTTCCCGGCGACCCAGAGGGGATTCGAGATGTTGTTCCGCTTGAACGCGCGGCGGACATTCATCACATCGACGTCGTCGTCTTCGACGAGGAGGATGTTCAAGAGCTTTTCTTCGACGTCCATTGTCTCCCAGGTTCTCATTGGCGAGGAGGACGTGAACGTCAACTCCCGGCGAGGCGGCCGCGCCAGCCAGGTGCGATAGGGGCGGCGTCGATGGGCGCTGGTCGGTCAGCTCGCCCGGGGCCGCTGACGCCAGAGCGTCATCAGCACCCGTCCGACCTGGACCACGCGACCGACCCGCCCTTTCGGCCCGGTGTCCGCCGGACGGAACGGCTCGGTGCGGTAGCTCGCGCTCGGGGGCGGCGCCTCGCGGGGAGCGGCGGCCTCGGCCGAGGCCGCGGAGACGGACGCCGGCCCGAGGCGCTTGTCGAGGTGGACCTCGACCGCCTCGCCGACCAGGTTGCTCATGTCGCGGTCGTTCTCGATGCAATGGAGCAGCAGCCGATCCGCGAGCGGATCGGGCAGGTAGACGGTGACCGCGCGCCGGGAGCGGCCGTCGTTGCCGAGCAGCACCGGCGGGCCGGCGTGCGGCTCCGACGTGGTGGCGAGCGCCTGGGGCCCGGCGGCGGCGCTGGCTGCCTGCGGCGCCGTCGCCGCGGGCGGCTCGGCGCCTGGCCGCGCCTCCGGTGCTCGGTCCTGCGGCGCCTCCTGCGCTCGCTCCCGCTCCTGCCGCGCCTCGACGGGCTTCTCGCCGTCGTGCGCTCGCTGTTCGGCGGCGGGCCTCGACCTCACGACGTCGACCGCCGCTTTGCCGCCTTCGCCGCCCGCGACGAACGCGTCGGCCTTTTCAGGCGACGGCGGCTTTCGTAGCGAGACCGCGACTTGCTTTTTGGCCATGGTGAAGCTTCTCCAGTTCTTCGAGAAGGTGGGTGATCTCTCTGGCCGCGGCGTCCCGCGGCGCGTAGCCCGTCACCCCTTGCCCGCAGGCGAGGGACTCCTGGTAGGCGATGCGATAGCCGAGCTCCGTGGAGAGCACCGGCAAGCCCGACGTCTCGAGCACCGCGCGCGCCGATTTGCCGAGCGCCGTGCGGCCTTGCTTGCGTGTGATGAGGATGCAGCCCTTGAGCGCGCTCCGCAGCGCGGCGGCCTCGCGGAACACCTCGATCGCGGCGGTGAGGGCCCAGGCGTCCGCGGCCGTGGGGCCGCAGGGGTAGACGGCGATGTCGGCGACCATCAGCGCCGATCGCGCGATCTCGCCGTGGCGCGGCGGGCAGTCGATGACGGTGAGGTCGTACGCGGCGGCGACTTCCGGCAGCTGTCCCGGCTTGTGCATCGAGGCGCCCATGGCCATGACGGTCGGCGTATCGTGCCCCGCCTCGGCGGCCACGTCGCCCCACGTGCGGACGGTCCCCTGGGGATCGGCGTCGACGAGCAGCACACGCCGGCCGCTCGCCAGCGCGGCCACGGCGAGGCTCACGGCCGTGGTGCTCTTGCCGATCCCACCTTTCTGTCCGGTGAGCGCGATGATCATGATAGACCCCCCCTAGCAGAACCTTCGCCGGGCGGTCCACTTTCTTGCGAGCGCGGACAGGGCTTCTACCGAGCCGTCCTGAGGGGAATTCCCGATGGGGACGTTGATTTCTCGGTCGTGTCGACGGGTTGGCCGGCACATCGCAAGAGGTGGTTCAGCTCTCTATCCGGCGGGAGCGTCTCGACGTGGAGGTGTCGTCGATGGGCAGGGTAGGATGCATCGATGTCAATCACCTTCGCCGTGTCCGAGGTCGATCGGCCGCAACAACTCATGCAGGTGCTCGATCGCGCCAAGGCCATCCCGAGCCTGCTCGGCGGGGGTGAGCGCGCCGCGCCGGGGCAGCGGCGAATGCCCTGGGGCAGGCCGCGACCTCCCGTGGCGCGCATCGAGGCGTTCTCGCCGAGCGACGCGCCGCTGGTCTCCGCGACCGATGCCCACGCGCTCGCGCACGCGGCGCACGACGCGTTTTACCTTCACCATCCGATGGGTCCTGTCGCCGGATGCCGTGTGGCTCTGCCTCGCGCAGGGGTTCGCCCACCACGTCGCGCTGAACGCCGAAGCGCTGCGCGGGCGGTTCGTCCGTCGCTCTTCCGCTACCAGAGCGGCTCCGGGCCGAGCGAGCTGACCGGCTGGATCCTCGTCCTCTTTCCCTACCTCAAGACGTTCGATCGGAACGGCGAGCGCCTCGGGCCGAACCCGTATTTCAGCCGGTGGGAGCAGGCGCTGCGCGCCGCGGAGAAGCGCACGGACTGGAGTTTCAACCCCGAGGGACCGAGCCTCCTGCAGATCCCGAGCTCGATCTCCAGCGCCCCCGTCAGGTTCGTCGATGTGCGCGACGGCACGGAGCACCCGTTGCGCTTCGTCGCAGGGCTCTTCGGCGTCACGCAGGAAGCCGCGACCGGCGCGCTCGCACCCGAGTTCGGCTGGGCGATCGTCCACGACGACGGCTGAGACCGTTTATGCTCGAGCAACCGCGTGGAACGCTACCGAATCCGCGGAGAGCGAAGCTCACGGCGTCCGTGTCTAGCATGTAACGCAGCGTCATTCGAACGGATCCTCTATGCCCGTGACTGGCTCCTGTGCCGGCCGCTCGATCTCATCCGGCCAGGCCCCAAGGCAGGCACGAAAGCTCGAAGGCCATTCGTCGATTGGCTCCAGCTCCAGGAAGCGCCGGACGTCCGCCACCGGAAAATCTGCCTTCTTGTGGGTCTTCATGCGATCCCCCGAGGCACGGATGCACTACGAGCAGGCTGGCCCCTGACTGCCCGCATGGTGGGTCGGCAGCGGCCTGCTCGGCGCCAAAACGCATTGTGCCATGCACATCGCGGGCAGCAACGTCATATACCAGCGCACGAGCGGCGTCAGAGCACCTGTTTGATCAGCTTCAGCGGGCTCAGCCGGTCCCAGACGTCCGCCTCGCGAAAGCTGGGCCGCGCCTTGACGGCCTTCGCATACCGGGCGAGGTGTGCTCGCCTGGCGATCTCGGCGTCGAAGCGCACGAAGCCCATTCGCGCGAGGAACACGGTCCACACCACGTCCGCGGGCCCATGACCGCCGGGGACGAGCGACTCGCGCCCATCCGCGAGCGCATCATCGAGCGCGTCCAGGAGCTCGAACGCCGCGCGCTTGCGCTCGCCGAACATCGCCACCACGCCCCCCGGGTCAAACGTCTTGACGCGCCCGGCGAACACCTCGGCGCGCCGCGCGTAGACGTCCGCGAGGTCCGCGTGCTCGGCCGCGAGCTGGCGCAGGCGCTTCTCCGTCGCCGCGAGCGTCCTTCGCACGGCCGGTCGCGCGAGCGGGTTCCACGAGAGCAGCCACCCGAACGTGAGCTCCTCGATGGGGAAGGCGTAGTGGCGGTCGAGCCAGCCCCGCGTCGCGTCGTCGAGCGCGGCCTCGGTCGTGCCGAACGCGAACAGGAGGATGTCGCGGCTCTGCGAGAGCACGCGGCCGTCGACCTCCAGCGTCGGCACGGTCAGGTTCGGGTTGAGGCGCGCGTAATCCGGCGCGAGCTGCTGCGCCCTGCGGTGGATGTCGACGCGCACCGATTCGAAGGGGACGCCGCGCTCGACCAGCGCGAGGCGCGCGATCATGGAGTAGTACGACGAGGCAGCGTGATGGAGGCAAAGGCGTGCGGGGCTCGCGGGAGCGCTCATCGAGCCGAAGCGTACCACCGCCGCGCCCCGGCGAGCGCCTGGCCAGGCGGCGATCTGCTCGGCTGCGCCTCGCTGTCGGAGGGCGACGCGAGCCGCGCGCGCGTCGTCGTGCTGGCTGGATCAGAGCTTGCACATGGCTGTCTTCTGCGCGTATGCGCTTCATCTGCTTGGCATCGTTCCCCGCGTTAGCACTGCTCCGGGAAGTTGCCCCGGAGCGGCAGAAAAACCGCCAAGCCGCCAAGGACGCCAAGGGGAGAGGGGGCCGTCCGGGCATCCCCCCCCTATTCCCCGGTTTTCTTGGCGCCCTTGGCGGCTTGTCGGTTCCCTTCCCCGGCCGACTTCCCGCAGTGGTGTTAGAGCGGTTTTCAGCTGAGCCTGGTACGAGCGTCGCAGAGCGGCGGTCACCCGCACAGGAGACGGGCCCAGATCGGCGTTTTCGGCGCGGAAGCGCACTCCTGTGCGCTGAGCACCGAAAACGTCGAGATGGGCCCGTATCCGAAGCGGGTGACCGCCGCTCTAGAGGTCGTAAACGTGAACGGACAGTCCGGCATCACAGAGCGTTCTCTGGACAATCGCCTCGACCTCTGGCCACTCCCCGCCCGCCAGGCCGCAACCGATCCTTGGCATATGGATCGATGCGCTGACACGCTGCGCGTGCTCCGCGAGCATGGCGAGACATCGCTCGAGCGCATCATACCGGATCGGCGGAACGCCGTGCTGCGAGCGCACGCCGTGCTGGGCGATCATGTTCGCGACGGAGAGATCGCCTTTCACGCTCACAACCTGTATTTCACCAAGCTTGAATCCAGCTGCTTCACCCCGGGCATGCCAGGCGCGGTACTGCGACTCGGGTTCGGGCCACTTCTTCGAGAGCGCGACCACGAACCCACGCCCCCAGCCGCCGATGTCGTTGCAGACATGGCCAATGATCCTCGCCCCCTCTCCGACGGGATCTGTCGCATCAGCCGTGCGGTAGTCGATCGCGTTCATTGTAGTCGCAGCGCCTCCTCGTCCTGTTGAATGTAACCGTTCACGGATGAGCACGCCAGGCTGGCTCCGTGATGAGGACGGATGGATGGACGTGGAGCGGCTCCTCGTCCCCGACCTCATCCGATGGAAAGGGGCCTTGCCTCGAAGGGCTCGACCCCGCAGGGCGGCCCGACGAAGTTCATCTCACAAGCTCGGCTTACCCCTCGTCCTCGCTGCCGGCCTCCGGTCGGTCGTCCTCGACACCGACAGCCGGCCCAGTTTACCTTGGACGAAAGATGATGAGCACCGTGACCGCTCCCGGTTCCCCGGGCCTCGCCGCGAGCTACATGAGGGCTGTCCGCAGCGCGCCTTTCGCGGTGATCGAGTGCGCGGGGAACCTCGACGAGCTCGTGGTCGCCGAGTGGAACGGCGAGGCAGAACGCATCTTTGGATATACCGCTGACGAAGCGGTGGGCCGCCGCCTGACGGACATGATCGTGAGCGAGGCGGACGCCAGGACCTTCGGGCGTTCGCTCGGGCAGGAGAGCGCCCCGCGCCGCTGCACCCATACCCGCAAGGACGGGCGCGCCGTCGTGTGCGAGTGGCGGGTTGCACCCGTGCTCGACGACGGCGGCGAGCCGATCCGGCTGCTCTGCTTCGGGCAGGACGTCACGGAGCAGGTCGAGGCCTTCGAGAAGGTCAAGGAGGGCGACATGATCCTCCGGGCCATCCTCGGCACCGTGGATACGGCCGTGACCCGGATGGATCGGGATGGAGTCACCACCTTCCACGAGGGCAAGACGCTCCAGTCCCTCGGCCTCAGGCCGGGCCAGTTCGTCGGACTGAACGTGTTCGACGAGCCTCCCGCGCCGATGGACATGGAGCCGATGCGAAGGGCGGTCCGGGGCGAGTTCGTCCGCACCCGCGTCGAGGCGTACGGGATGGCCTGGGAGACGTGGCTCGTCCCGCTGACCGACGAGCGCGGGGAGCGCAACGGCGCGGTCAGCTTCACGCTCGACGCCACGGAGGCGTTGCTCAGGGAAACCGAGCTGAAGGCGCGGCTCGACCTCATCGAGCGCCAGCAGCAGGTGATCCGCGATCTGTCGACGCCGATCATCGAGGTCTGGGACAGCGTGCTGACCCTCCCGATGGTGGGCGTCGTCGACAGCAGGAGGGCCGCCGACGTGATGGACGACCTCCTGGCCGCCATCGTGGACAAGCGGGCGCGCTTCGCGATCCTGGACCTCACCGGCGTCGAGGTCGTCGACACGAAGACAGCGAGTTATCTCGTCGAGCTCATCCGCGCCATCCGGCTCCTGGGCGCCGAGGGGGTCATCACGGGCATCCGGTCCAACGTGGCGCAGACGATGGTCTCCCTCGGGCTCGATCTGTCGGGCATCGCGACCGTCGGAAACCTCCGCGCGGGCCTGAAGCTCTGCATGCGGCGCCTGGCAGCGGGCGGCGCGGCGCCGCCCGGCGCGCCGCCGCGCGCCCCCGGGGGCGCGGCGCCGAGGCTCCCGGGAAGCGGCGGGCGCTGAGGTCCAGGACGCGAGGCGGGCCTCGGAGGTCGGGCAGATCGCGGTGGCCCGCGGAAGTTCACCTTTGCGTCGGCAATCCCAGGCCCGTAAGGAACGGCGGACAGGCACCGCGCGCGCGGCGCCGTGGAGACGCCGATCGTGACCACCCACCCCCGCAGCCCCTGGCGCGGCGGCCAGCGCCCCGGGAGCCCTCGCCTGGCCGAGCGCCCCCTCGTCGCTCGCCGCGCCCTCCTCGTCGCTCGCCGCGCCGCCCTGGCGCTCCCCCTCGCGCTCGCCGCCGCCGCGCCCGCCGCGTGCGCCCCTCGGGGCGCAGCATCGCCGCTCCCCGCCGACGCGCCGCTCCCCGTCGCGTTCTCCGCCGCGCTGGAGGCCGAGATCACGAGCTCCGCCGCGGCCGCGCCGTACCTCGACGCCCTCGACCGCGCCGTCGACGCGCCGGGCGACGACGGCGCCCTCGCCACCGTGATCGCGTCGCTCGACGCGCTCGTCTTCGGCGCCGGCACCGCGGGCGGCCCCGACCCCGACGCCGCGGCCATCGCCTTCCGCTCGCGCGAGGCGCTCCCCGAGGTCGCCCGCCGGCTCCAGCGCGCCTGGGCGTTCGCGGACGTCGCCGGCCGCGGCGCGCCGGAGATGCCGTTCGTGCGCGGCGCGCTCGCGAGCGCCCTCCACCGCATCGCCCTGTTCGTCGGCGACGAGGCCGCGGCGGCGACCTGGAGCGCGCGCCGCGGCTGCGCGGGCGAGGCGGCCCTCGTCGGCCCGCTCGACGCGGCGCCCCTCCACGGCCTCGCCCGGCCGTCCCCCGTGAGCTCCGCGCCGGGCGCGCCGCTCGCCAGGGCCTACCCGGGGCTCGCGCCGTTCGCGCAGAGCGCCTCGCCCATCGTCGTCCGCGCCGACGCGTGCGCCATCGACATCGACGCGGTGAGCGCCCTCCAGGGGACGCGCGCCGTGGTCGTCGACCTCCACAACCCGATCGCCCAGCGGGTGAGCCTCGCGCTCGCCTCGGCGTCCGCCGCCGTGCTCGAGGTGGGCGGCGTTCCCGCCCTCCGCCGCGACTACGCGGCGGGCGGCGCGCAGGTCACGCGCTTCGCGACGGTCGAGGCCCAGCCGGGGACGCTGCGCGTCGTCGTGCGCGTGGCGCAGAAGGGCGACGGCGACGCCATCGAGCTCACCGCGTGGGGCGAGAACGGCCTGCCGCTCCGCGCCCGCGCGCCGCGCCCCGGCGCCGCCGCGACAGCGTCCGCGTCCCGGCCCGCCGCCGTTAGCCTGGCGCCGGCCCCGGCGTCGCGCGGCGCCGCCGGCCAGCGCCCCGGCGCGGGGAGCATCGAGGTCGCTGCCGCGGCCCTGCTCGCGCTCGGCGACGCGCGCGCGGCCGAGCACCTCCTCGATCCGGACGGCGACGGCGGCCTCCGCCAGAGCGACGCGCGCTCGCCGGCCGCCGCGCCGCCCCCGGCCGCCTCCGCGCCGCCTCCGGCCACCGCCGTGCCGCGCTCGCCGCGCCTCGACCTGCTCTACGCGAGGGCCATCCGCCGCGTGGGCGATCTTCCCGAGGCCGAGGTCGTCGAGCGCACCCGCGCCGCCGTCGATCGCGTGCTCGCCGCGTGGCCCGCGTCCTGGGAAGCGCGCCTCTACAAGGCGCAGCTCGCCGAGCGCCGCGGCGGCCGGGGCGAGGGCACCATGGACGCCCTCCGCGAGCTCGGCGTCCGTGTCGCGCCCCCCGGGCCGGCCGGCTTGAACGCGCCCGCCGTCGCCGACGCCGATCGCATGGTCCTCGCGGAGCTCGCCGTGGCCGCCCGCCGCGCGAACGTCACCGACGTCGCCGAGGCCGCCTACGCGAAGCTCGCCGCGGCGGCGCCCGGCTCGACGCTGCTCGCCGTCGTCGACGACCGCATCCACGGCCGCGCCGGCGTCGACGCGGTGAAGGCCGCCTGCGAGGGCGGGCTCGATCGCTCGAGCGCCGCGTGCCTCGGCGCGCTCCTCGACGCGAGCGACCGCGCCGCGGTCCTCGCCGAGATCAAGCGGCTGCGCCGGCTCCGCCGCGCGCCGGACGCCCTGCGCGACGTCGAGCTCCGCGAGCGCGTCGCCCGCGGCGACCTGCGCGGCGCGCTCGCCGTGTACGACGCCATGCCGCCGGGGCAGCGCGCGATGCTCGAGGCGCTCGGCCTCGCCGCCGGCCGCGGCGACGCCCGCGCCGTGCGGGGCCGCCTCGCCCGCGACCGCACGACGGCGCGCGACACCCCCGCCGGGATCGGCCCCATCACCCGCGCCCTCGGCCTCGCGCCGGACCCGGCGCCGGCGCTCGAGGCCGAGGGCCGCAAGCTCGTGCTGGAGGACCAGCAGAAGGCGTTCCTCCCCGGCGCCGCGACCGCGGTGCTCCGCCACGTCGAGCGGTTCACGATCTCGCCCGACGGGCTCGTCCACTTCGTCACGTACGACCTCCGCCGCGTCTCCGGCACCACGGACGTGGCCCAGGGCGCGGCCATTTACGGCCCGCTCATCGAGGGCCGCGCCATGACGCGCCTCCTGCGCCGCCGCATCCACAAGCGCGACGGCCGCATCCTCGCGCCCGACGCCGCGTCGAACGCCGCGCAGGACCAGAGCGACCTCTCCCAGCTCGAGCAGGGCGACTACGTCGAGCAGGTCACCGAGGGCTACGCGCTGCCGGGCGACGGCGGCCAGCTCGTCATCGACACGTGGGACCTGCTCCCCGAGCGCACGAGCGTCCGCGAGGCGGCGATCGAGGTCCGCCGCCCGACGTCGCTCCCGCTCGCGCTCTGGTCGCACCCGCTGCTCGGCGCCGCGGAGCAGCGCGCCGAGGGCGCCTCCACGGTCAGCGTCTGGCGCATCAAGGACCAGCCGCCGCGGCGCATGGAGGACGGCGTGCCTCGCATGGAGATGGGCGTCGGCGTCAGCCTGGGGACGCAGACCTGGGACCACGTGGCCGCGGCGCTCGACGAGAACGTCCGCGCGCTCGATGACCGCGATCCGTACATGACCCGCTGGGCGCGGGAGGCCGCGGGCGCCGACCGGACGCCGTCGCCCGCGCTGCTCGAGCGCGTCGTCGCGGCCGCGGGCAAGGCGGTCAAGGTCGCCGGCGGCGTCGAGCTCTCGGACATGGCGGCGCTCCTCGGCGGCGGCCCGCAGCGCACGACGGCGCGCGCGATGATCGAGCTCGGCCAGGGCAGCCGGTCGTGGGTCGTCTACCGCGCGCTGCGCGAGCTCGGCGTGCGCGCCGATCTCGCGATCGCCGAGACCGAGCCGTTCAGCTCGTCGGCGGACTTCCCGCCGCACGCGGGGCGCTTCCGCCACCCGCTCGTGATCGCCCGCCTCTCGAGCGGCGACGTGTGGATCGACGCCGACGTCGAGGGCCCGCCGCTGCCCCCCGGCCGCATCAGCCCCGAGCTGCGCGGCCGCGCCGCCATGCTGCCGGGCGGCGAGCTCGTCACCGTGGCCGGGACGAGCGGCGAGACCGGCGACGAGGTCGACCTCCGGCTGGCGGTCGACGCGCAGGGTAACGCGACGGGAACATTCACGATTCTCCTGCACGGGCGGGCGGCGCAGGCGCTCTCGGAGGCGTTCGAGACCGTGGTGGGCACGGCGCGGCGCGAGATGCTCCGGGGCGTCGTGCTCGGCTGGCTCCCGTGGGCCGACGTCGAGGACGTGGTCGTCTCGTCGACGGAGGGCTCGTGGGAGGTCGCGCTCCGCGCCGCCGTGACGATCCACGGCTTCGCGCAGCCGGTGGGCAAGGACGCCGCGGCGTGGACGCTGCCGGGGCTCGAGCCGGTGCACCTCGTGTTCCCGCGGGCGTACACGAGCACGCTCGGCGCCTCGTACGCCTCGCGGGGGGCCCGCAAGAGCGCGCTCGCGATCGAGACCGCGCTCCAGTACCACGTGCGCCGCAGGATCGAGCTGCCCGAGGGCTACGCGGTCGCGCGCGCGCCCGAGGGCGTGCGCGTCGAGCACGCGGGCCTCGCGGCGTCGCGCAAGGGCAGCTACGGCGCGGCGATCGAGGAGGACTTCGCGCTGAGCTTGCCGACGGGGACGGTGTCGATCGACGAGTACAAGGCGTTCGTCGAGCGGGTGCAGGCGGTCGACAGCGGCTTCATGGCGGGCATCCGGGTGGCGCGGCCGGCGGCGCCGGCGCGGCCCTCTGGCGGCGCGCAGGGGCCGGGCGCTGTCGGCGGCGGGGCGCGGCCGCAGGCGCCGGAGAAGCGGCCGCAGGCGCCGGAGAAGAAGCCGCAGGCGCCGGAGAAGAAGCCGTGAGCCTCGACGTCCGCGAGTCGGTCCCGCTGGCCCCGCTCACGACGCTCGGCGTGGGCGGGCCGGCGCGCTATTTCGCCGAGGCCGCCGAGGAGGCCGCGGTGGTCGAGGCGTTCCGCTTCGCCGAGGCCCGCGGCGTGCCGCTCTTCGTGCTGGGCGGCGGCTCGAACCTGCTGATCGCGGACCGGGGCGTCGACGCGCTGGTGCTGCGCGTGCGCGTCCGCGGGATCGAGCTGCTGCGCGGGCGCGGGGAGGACGGCGGCGGAGAAGCCGGGCGCGCCCTCGTGCGCGCGGGGGCGGGCGAGGCGTGGGACGACCTCGTGGCGCGCTCGGTCGCCGAGGGCTTGGCGGGCGTCGAGTGCCTGTCGGGCATCCCGGGCGACGTCGGCGCGACGCCGATCCAGAACGTGGGCGCGTACGGCCAGGAGGTCGCGGAGACGATCGCCGAGGTCCGGGCGATCGAGCGCGCGACGGGGGCGGCCGTGGTCATCGCCGGTCCCGAGTGCGGCTTCGGCTACCGTGACAGCCGCTTCAAGCGCGCGTGGCGCGGGCGGTACGTCATCACGGCCGTCACGTTCGCGCTGCGCCCGGGGGGCGCCGCGACGGTGCGCTACCCCGAGCTCCAGCGGGCGCTCGCCGCGCCTGCGGGGGGCGCCGCGCCGCCGCTCGGCGAGGTGCGCAGCGCGGTGATCGCGCTCCGCCGCGGCAAGTCGATGGTGCTCGATCCGGCGGACGAGAACGGCCGGAGCGCGGGGTCGTTCTTCATGAACCCGACGCTCGCTCCCGGCGCCGCCGCGGCCGTCCTCGCGCGCATCGAGGCGGCGGGCGTGCTCGCGCCCGGCGAGGCGATCCCGCGGTACCCGGCGGACGGCGGCCGGGTGAAGCTGTCCGCTGCCTGGCTGATCGAGCGCGCCGGCTTCGCGAAGGGGACGCGCCACGGCGCCGCGGGCATCTCGACGCGCCACACGCTCGCGCTGGTCAACCGCGGCGGCGCCACGGCGGAGGAGCTGCTCGGCCTCGCGCGGCGCGTGCGGCGGGCGGTGCTCGACCGGTTCGGCGTGGCGCTCTCGGCCGAGCCGGATCTCGTCGGGTTTGCGCCCGGCGAGATCGACGATCTCGTCAGCGGCGCCCACCTGTAAGAAGAGGGGCAGGGGCCCCGGGCGACCGGGGACCCCTCCTCGACAGCTCACCGCCCGGCGTCGTGGAGCATGCCCTTGATCGCCCAGCCGCTGTCGACCTGGCGCGGGTACAGGTCGCCGACGAAGTGCGCGCCGTGCATCAGCCAGATGCCGACCTGGCCGTTCGTGTGCCGCCAGACGATGTCGTCGCGGCGATCGTGATCGAAGTCGCCGACGCCCTGCACCTGCCATGCGAGGTCGCCGGGCCCGTGCGCGTTGTTGTACGAGGGTGAGTCGAAGCCCTGCTCGCCGCCGAACCAGATGGCGAGCTGGCCATTTTCGTCCCGCCACAGGATGTCCGAGCGCAGGTTGCCGTCGAAGTCGCCGATGGCCTGCACCTTCCAGAAGAGGCTCGGGTCCTGGCCGCCGGGGTAGGCCTCGCCCACCCGCGTCCCGCCCGACATGAACCAGAGGCCGACCTGGCCGTTCGTGTTTCGCCACAGGATGTCCGAGCGCGCATCACCGTCGAAGTCGCCGACGCCAGCCACCTTCCACGCGTTGTCGACCGGCGCGGGCTGGTTGTTGTAGCCGGGATAGGCGGCCTGAGCGGCGTCGCCCTTGAACCAGATGGCGAGCTGGCCGTTGGCGTCGCGCCACAGGACGTCCGAGCGCCCGTCGCCGTCGAAGTCGCCGACGCCAGCCACCTTCCAGAAGAGGCTCGGGTCCTGGCCGCCGGGGTAGGCCTGACCGACGACGGCTCCGTCATCCATGAACCAGATGGCGACCTGACCCGTGGTGTGTCGCCAGAGCACGTCGCTCTGGCCGTCGCCGTCGAAGTCTCCGGAGCCCTGGATCGTCCAGGAGAGGCTCGGGTCCTGGCCGCCGGGGTAGGCCTCGCCGACGATGTCGCCGCCGTCCATGAACCAGATGGCGACCTGGCCATTGGCGTGCCGCCACAGCAAGCTGGTGCTGGCCGAGCAGTCGCACGTGTCGCCGTGGCCGTTGCACTGGTTCGAGCGTGACGACGGGCACATGTGCGATTTGATCCAGTCGAACTCGGAGCCCGTCGTGACCCCCTTGCTGACCCAGCCGTGGGTCACCGTCCACGTGAGCATCGAGTGGACGGCGTAGAGCCGGCTCGCCTCGACGTTCAAGACGGCCCCGCCCGAATCGCCACTGCAAAGGACCTGGTCGTTGAAGCGCAGGATGTCGTGGCCGTCCTCGTACCCGCCGACCTCGGCGGCGTCGAAGTTCAGCGTGCCGAAGGGGGTGCTGCAATCGGCGCCCGTGCGCCCGAAGCCAGCGATCGTGACCCGCGATCCCTCGGCGGGGTAATCGCTGGCCACGACGAAGGGCTTCACGTGCGCCGGCGCGACGCCATTCAGCTTGATGACCGCGACGTCGTGCTCGATCTGCCTCTCGGTCCAGGATGGGTTGTAGTCCGGCTGGATCTTGGCCACGCCGCTCAGCACGCGCGGGCGCGCGCCCGGCGTCGCCGGGTCGGGGCGAAAGGTCACCGTCGCGTCCGTGGAGCAGGCGTTGTCGCCGACGTAGCCCTCCTCGCAGAAGCAATGCGCGGCGGTGAGGACCGTGTCCGCGGCGATGACCATGCCCGAGCAGCTCCCCTGCGAGGTCGACACCTTCACCATCGCGAGCAGATCGCCGGGCCCCGCCGGCGTCGGGTCGACGATCGGCGATGCGGCCTGGGCCGTCTCCTCGAAGTCGCCCGCCCCGCCGGCGTCGGCCGCGCAGGCGGCCAGCGGCGCCGTCAGCAAGGCCAGCAAGGGACACAGCCAGCGCCGTCGACGAACATGCTTTTGAGTCATCGGTTCAATTGCCATATCGCTACCCTCCTTTTCGCTTCGCCCGCCGTGGTGGCGCGCGAAGGGGACACGCATCGTTTGCTGCTCTGGTGCGCGCTCGCGCCCCCGGTCTTCGGAGGGCGTTCAGCGGGCCTCTTCAGCAACGCGTCGCTCTTCAGCTCTTCAGCTCTTCAGCTCTTCAGCCTTCAGCAACGCACGTGCCGGGTCGGGGCGGCGCTCGCTTCCGCGGGTCGCCTATGCGCATGGGCGGGGAGGGACGCTTCTTCCGGCCCCCTCGCGAGCCCGTCGTATCGAGCGATGTGTCGCCCCGCGAGGACCAGGTGTCTCCTCCACAGAGACAGGGCGAGTGAGGCATCACGCCAGGATCCGGAGCTCCAGCGCGACGGATCCCTGCTCTTTCAGCACGAACGCGCCCCCGCGGAGGCGAGGTTCGGATCGGGACGTCAGGCCGCCACGCCGAGGGTGGCCGGCGCCCGGGCGGGCTTCGCGGCCGAGCAATCCGCGAGCGCGATCACCTGCCCGAACCGGAGGGCGCTCGCCGCGCCGGCGCTGCCCAGCGCCGAGGCGCCGTTCATTACGGTGCTTACCGTGCTCCGCGCACACTGCCACATTGGAATGATTCTCGCGTTGTCAGGGTTGCTTCAGAGATACCAGAGCCATATCGAAAATCGCCAGGGGTTTATTGGTCAGCGTCTACAGACGGTTTCCTGCACAAGGACAAGATGCTGGAGGAGCTTGCGCGCATGCGCCCGCACGACGAATCGCCGAAGACTCTCCGCGCCATGGCGGCCAAACGTGAGCTCGAAGCGCTGGTCGCTTCGTGGGACGGTGAAGGCGAGCCGCCAGCCTCCATGCTCGCTTGGGCCTCCAGCTTCCTGGCGAGTTGGCCCGTGGACTCGGTCGCCGATCTCCGCGCCGATCTCCCATGACGTGACTTCGGCTATTCGGGAAACCGAAGCGTCTCGTGGGCCTCGCCGCTCTCTCCCACCGTCGTGCTGCCATCGTGGTCCCAGCTGGTGCCGCCCACGCCCGGCTGTCCGATCTCGATGGTGACGCCCTCGAGCGTGAGCTGGTCCTCGTCGAGGTAGGCGACGCCGATCGAGTCGCCGCCGCGCCCCGGGCCGCCGAAGCCGCCGGGCCCTCCTTGGCCGCCCCGGCCGCCGAAGCAGGCGCCGAGTTCATCCCCCAGCGTTCCACCCGGTGCGCCTCTGCCGCCTCTGCCGCCGTCCTGGGGTTCCCCGCCGTCGCCGCCGTTGCCGCCATAGTCCGCCGTGATCTTGGTGTCGCGCACGGTCACCCGGGCGTGAAGCGCGAGGACGCCGATGGACGGATGTCCGTTCCCTCCCCCGCGGCCTCCTCGGCCTCCGCAACCGCCGGCCCCTCCCGAGCCTCCTCCTGGGCCACCCTTTGAGGCCGCGCCGCACCGGGCGAGCCCGCCCCAGCGACCGCCGCCACCGCCGCCGCCCTGGCCCGGCGTGCCCCAGGTCCCCTCGCCCCCCGTGTCGCCCTCCCATCCTGTCTCGGTGAGGCGCCCGATGCCCTTGCCGGGCGCGCCCTGCGTCCCCGGAGCCCCCGAGCCTCCAGTGAATCCATCGGAGCAACTGCGGTTGTCCCGCTCCCCGAGACCGCCGCGCGAGGGCGAAGCGTAGGCGGGCTCCCCGTCGGCTCCATCCTCGGCGCTGTCGGGCAGCCCGTCCCCTCCCTTGCCGCCAACGCTCGTGAGCCCGCGCTCGCACTGGTTTACGGTCGCGGGCCCGCCGGCGACGACGGCCGCCAAGCACGCGTCCCCACCGAACATGCCATCCGGTCCGTCCGGTTGCCTGGTCGGCCACTGCTCGCCAGCACCGCCTCTGTATCCTCCGCGGGCGGAGATCTCGCTCCGCAGGATCTCCACTGCCGTGCTCGACTGAACGAGCACGCCGACCTCGCCCGCCGAGGGGATGTGGAGATCGGCGAGCGTCGACACCCCGTCAGCGGCCCCCGTGTCCTCGGGGCCCGCGGGGTCGACGATCACCATGGGGCCGAAGACCCGATCGTGATTAAACAGGGTCCACGGGCGCAGGGGGTCGCGCTCCCATCTCCAGCAGTTGAAGCCCCCGCGGAGATCCACGCCGGAGGGGACCCTGATCTCCTCCACGATGAATCCCTCGTTGCAGAGGAACACGCGCCCTCGTCCAGCGCGCGCGAGCTCGATGGCGCGGGCGACGGTGTACACCGGCTTCGCCTTCGTGCCGGGGTTCCTGTCGTCGCCGCCACCGACGTTTCCGGCGAGGAACACGCCGCAGCCGTCGTCGAGGATATCGGCGGCGACGTGCTCGACGCAGACCGACTCCGGAGGCGGCTCGTCCTCGCACGAGGTGCCTTCACAAGGCGTCACGCCTGGGTCGTTCACGTCGGGCGCAGTTCCGCAGCCGGTCGCCCACGGGGACAGCAGAAGTATCAAAGTTGCTGCGGTGCTCTTCCTCATGTGCGTCTCCTGACGTGTGCCGCCAGCACAGGGCAATTCACTGAGGCGGTTCCGGATCTGGCGCATCGAACCGGTACCAGAACAGCGCAATCCCGTCTTTCCCCTGGCCTAGCTCGCTTTCCGCGGGTGCATTGCCGCCGAGCCCCCCGGTGCCGGCTTGTCCGGGCGAGACCGTCGCATCCTGCAAGATGGTCACGGAGGCGCCCACGGAACCGATGCCGAACGAGTGGCCCCCGAGACCGCCGCCGGCGTCGCCCCCGCGACCGCCTTCGCCGCCAAGGCCGCCGTGGCACCCGCGCGCCCAGACGGCCACATCAGAACCACGTCCACCATTGCCGCCGTCCCAGCCAAAGCCTCCCCACTGGCCCGTTCCGCCGACCCCGCCGTTGCCGCCCTTGGCCCCGAGGACCGTGCTGGCGTTGACCGTGAGGAAGCTCCCCTGCAAGGCCACGATTCCGATGCTCGCGCCGCCGTAGTCGCCCCCCTTGCCCCCCTTGCCCCCGCACCCGCCGCTGCCGCCCGATCCGCCGGCCGCACCGCCCGGCGGCCGACCTGTCTGACACGCGTCCCTGGCGGGGTCGCGCCCCTTGCCGCCGCCACCCCCGCCGCCGCCCTGACCGACGCCGCCTGGCTTCCCGTTCTCGCCGCGGACGCCGATCCATCCGTCGACGCCCAGGAGACCAGGATCCACGGCTCCGGCAGCGCGCTCCGCATCGGCGCCCTTCGCCCCCGGCTCGCCTTCCTTGCACGCCATGCTGGACGCGCCACTACCACCTAGGCCGCGGTTTTCCGGAGTCCCGACCGGTTCCGGTAGTCCTGACGTCCCGTCGCTACCCGTCTCGAGGCTTCCACGACCCCCCTCGCCACCCGTCGACTCGATCCCGTCGTCGCACACGGTCGCGACCGGAAGGGCGCCCCGCGCGGCGTCCGCGGTGCAGGCGTCCGCGCCGTTGTTCCCAACTACGCCGGCCTTCGCGCGGAAGCTCGGCGCGTCCTCGCCCGGCTCTCCGTCCTTGCCGTCGCCTGCGAGGATCACGCTCGACTGCACGATCGCCCTGGCCCCCTGCTCCAGGAGCATCGCGATCGACGACTTGCCATCCCTCGCGGAGGCGTCGGCCGCCTCGACACGCACGCCGAAGATCACCGACGTCGCCTCCTCCTCCGCGATGACCGCATCGTCTCCTCCGATGACCCGCACCGGGATCCCCACGGGCGGCGCGATGACGGTCAGCGCGTTCTGCTCGTCGAGCGGCCCTCCATAGGACCAGTCGCCGCCGGCACACAGACGGCCGCCCCAGAGGTCGACACCCTGGGGGAGCGAGATGGCCTCCTCGAACGACCCGCCGCACGCGTACACGCGCCGGGTCGGCGCTTGGCCGTTGCGTCGAACGTGCGCGGCGAGGCCGATCGCGTGTTGCAACGTCCTCACCGGCGCGTCCTTCGTGCCGGGGCTGTTGTCGTCGCCCTCCTCGCTGACGAACACACCGCACATGTCGAGCGCCATCGCCGTCTTCGGATCCCCATCACAAGGAGACGGCTCCGGCGGCGGAACCTCGCACCAGTAGCTGTCCGCACAGCTGTCGGAGTAGCACCCCGTGTTCCCGGCGGCGCCTGCCAAACCGAACGCGACAGACGCCAGCGAACGGAGGACATCTCGACGGCGACCCATCGATCTAGAACGCATGACCCTGCCTTCCCCTCACCAGGCTCCCTCGAGGAGCACACCCGCCCGTTCGTTCGTCGTCACCGGCACGAGGCGGACGCCGGCGGCTCTGGGCGCACCACCGAAAAAGGCAACCTCCGTGAAGAACGAGGCCGCCGTCGCCACGCCGAACACGGCGCTCGTCGCCAGCGACACCTTGCCGAGGGTCGCGAACAGATCCCGCTCGTTCACCTGGTCACGAATGCCGGCGCACGTCGCCGGTGCGCTGGCTTCCCGGCACGTATGGGACGTCCACCCCTGCGCGCGACGCGTGATGTCTCGCTCGCGCAGATCGCCATGGACGACGTGAGCGCGCAGGAGAAAGACCGCGCCGGCCGCCGCCGTCGCCGTCGTCACCACGATGCCGCCTATCCGCGCCGTCCCCGGCCAGGAAGCCCATGGGCTGGGACGCCGGGTCTGCGCAGCCGCCGGAGAGCGCGGGGCGCGCGGCGTTTCGCTCGGTGAACCCGGCGCGTCCTCGTTGACGCTGCTCACCGACGCGCGCGGACAATGGAGCGAGATCTCGTGCTCCGCCTTCGCCACGGTGCGCAAGGTCTGGAACGCATCTTCGCGGCCCGGTGCTTGGGCCCGCACCGTATGCAGGCCGGGCTCGACGAACAGCGTATAGACGCGCGCGATGCGGCCGATGGGTTTGGTGTCGATGATCACCTGGGCGTCCGGCGGTTCGACGGAGACACGGAGCTTCGCGACGTGCGGTGTTGCCTTGCGCTGCCCTTCCTCGAATCGCTTCTGCAGCGCGGCCGGCAGCGCCTCGCGCTGCTCGAGGCTCCAGGCGAGGTGTTCGGCCGCGTCGCGGTATTTGCCCAATGCAAGCTCACAGAGGCCGAGCTCCCCGGCGATCTCCGCGCGCTCACGCTCCGTGCTCGACGCTGGGTCCGCGGCGTCGAATGCCGCCTTGTAGGCGGCGTGTGCCTCGGTCCATTGCCCCGCCGCGCGCGCCCTCTGGCCACGGCGAACATGGTCCTTCACCGTCGAGTGGCCTCCCGACCTCGTCGTTAATGAGCCGCCCTGGGCGCGCGCTGCGCTCGTAAGGCATGTCGATGCCCCGACCGCAAGGAGAATCGAGAGGAACTGTGGAGCGCAACGCATGTCACGACGGTAGTTGCGTCAACTGCTCGGCGTCAATGGGGGGGTGAAATCGCCACCCACCTGCATTTGCCATGAGAATTTTCATACCGAACCAGCAATGTCGCTCTCTCTCCTGGGCGCCGAGCGCTGTGCGCGCGCGCAGGTGGCGTGTTGGGGGACGTTGTCCTACCAAAATGACCCGGACCGTTCACTTTTCTGACCCCGGGAAGGCCGCTCGGACGTGCTACCGGCATGGGCAAGCCAGCGGGGACCTTCAGCAGCTTCGAGCTCTTCCGGCGCCTGGCGAGGCGCTTCGGGGTCCCGGCGCGCGATGCCGAGGACGTCGCGCAGGACGCGCTGCTGCGCGGGCTCGACGCGGAGGGACGGATCGAGGCAGGCGGGGACCCGGCGCCGTACCGCGTCGCGATCGCGGCCAACCAGGCGCGCGACCATGTTCGAAGCGCGCGCCGCCGGCGAGAGGTGCTGACGCCGTCTCACGACCCCGAGCTTCACGACGAGCACCCCACGCCGGAAGAGCTGCTCAGGTGGCGCGAGCGGGAAGCCGTGTTGTGGGAGCTCATCGACGGTGTCGAGCCGAAGTACCGGGACATCTTGATCAAGCACGATCTCGAGGAGATCCCGCTGACCCAGATCGCCGTGGAGCTCGGGCTTCACCCTGACGCCGTGAAGACGCTGCACCGTCGAGCCCGCGAGCAGCTGGAGGAGGCGGCGCAACGCCGGAGGGCGAAGCAACGCTCGCGCGGATGGGACGAGACCCCCTGCGTCGTTCCGTTCGGGCTCACTCCACGCCGGGCATGGATTGGCTCCCTGCTCCGCTGGACTTGGAGGCTCCTGGCGCAGGGGGCGAGCGTCGTGCTCATGAGCGCCATGGTCGCTGCCGTGACCTCCTCGTCCACGCTGCAGGCGTGGGTTCGATCGGCTCTCGATGACGGTTGGCCCGCGCTGACGGGGCAGGGCTCCGCGCCGCTCCCCGCGGAGCGCCTCGCCGGGCAGGCGGGGACGTCCTCCGCGTCACCCGCAGCGCAGGCCGCTGCGCTCCCCGTGGAGCGCCGCGCCGGACAGGCCGGCGCCGCGGCGAGCACGACGCCTCCTCCGCCGGTGACGGCTGCTCCTCGCGCCTCGTCCTCGACGACGTCCGCGCAGCCGGCGATCAGCGCGCGCGAGAGGAGCCTGATCAGCCAGGCCCGGACGGCCATCGAGGCTCGCAGCCCAGAGGCGGATCTCGAGGCGCACCGGCTGCTCGAGGCACACGCGGAGGAGTTCCCGCGCGGTCGGCTCGCCGCGGAGCGCGAAGAGATGCTCAGACAGCTTCGCTGACGCGTCGGCTGTCCATCAACACCCAAGCAGGCGGTGAGGTCGGTGCTGTCGTCGGGCAGCACAAGGCCGCGCTCCGCCGTGCGTCGGACACGAATGCTCACGGTTCAGGAGGGAACATGGAGGAGATGCTGGGTGCGATGTGGCTCGTCTCGCCGCTCGGGCTCGCGATGATCGCGTGTGTCGCGATCGGCTTCGCGGTCACCGCGCGCGAAGCGCTGGGACGCGAGCGCGGGCTTCGCGAGGCGCGCGAGCAGGCGCATGATGACGAGGAGGCAGCCCTCACCGATGCGAAGGAGCAGGCCGCGGGGGAGCGGGACCGATACCGGCGCCTCCTGGACTGTCATGTCGACGCGGTGCTCGCGGAGCTGACAGACGCCCGCTCACGCCTCGTCCCCTGGCCAGGCAGGGTCCTCGAGTCGTTCTGCGCGACGACGCCCTCGTGGAGGAGAAAGCTGGCCGAGAGCACGGGGTTGGAACCGAGGGAGGTGGAGCGGCTGCTCAGGAGCGACCTCCCCATGACACCCGGCCTCGCGCGGCAGCTGGAAGCCTTCACCGGCACGCCCGCGCGGTACTGGGAGCGCCTGTGGCGGCTGCACGACGACCATCGAGCGAACGCAGAGCAGACCGTGGTGATCCCGGTCGGCGAGCCCGTCACCAGGCGGGAGAGCTCTGCGCGTCTGCTGTCGCCACCTGCGCCGACCTCCGTGCCGCCACTTCCGACGCCGACGCCTTCTCGTGCGCTCGACGTTCCTCCGCCCGTGGTGCCGTCTCCCGAGCTTGCGGCCAGGAGCCCGCGGGCGAAGCTCCCACCGCCTCCACTGCCGCGGCTTCGGTCGCCGCTCCCTGTCCGCGCCGCCGCTGGGTCGGAGCTCGCCCGTCGCGCTGGAGCGCTGACGAGCTTCCCAGTACAGCATGATGAAGGGGCGAGCTCTGCCAATGCGTCCGATTGGGAGGACGCGGAGCGCTCTCCCCTGAACACGACCCTTCCGGGAGTGGGGAGCCATGGATGAGCGCAGCTGTCCATCGCAGTCGGGGGAGGGTGAAACCATGGATCGTCCGTCGAATGAAGATGAGCGAGCCGCCGCGCACGCGCGCCTGTTTTGCCCGGCGCTCGTTCGTGCCGTGCTGAGCTTGCTGGGGAGGCTGGGGGTCCCGCGGAGCCATCGTACCGACGTGGCAGGTCAGGTCTGGCTCACCGCCTGGGAGAGCTGGCCCAGGTTCGATCCGAAGCGCGGCAGGCCGGAACGCTGGTTGAACGCGATCACCGTGCACGTTGCCTCGCACTATCATGAGCGTGTGGAGCGCCGCAGGGAGGAGCTCGTCGATTTGATCGATGTAGCCGATCCAGCGCCGGATGCCTTTTCTGCGATGGAATCCGACAGCATCAGAGCCGGCGCCATCGACGCGGTGAACGAGCTCGATCCGAAGCTGTGCTTTGTTCTCATGGCACACGATCTGGACGGAGTCTCGATGGCCCAGATAGCCGAAGACGCAGGGTTACCGCTCTCTTCACTCTACCGGCGACGTGCGAATGCCATCGGCGCACTGCGCGATATCATTCGTCGCCGCGAGCTCAGGGAGCGTTCCACGCAGAAAGTGGCGCTGCGATGAGCATGAAAGGTCTGATGGTACAGGCGCCGGACGAGCGAGCGCCAGGGCTCACCAGATGCTCCGTCCCACGTCTCGCAGCGCCTGCCGGCGCTCAGCCCAATCCGGGATGACCCGCTCGACGCGAAGCCCGTGGCCGGCGGCCGCTCGGGCCGCCGCGACGCCGCCGCCGAGGAGAAGCTCTCGTTCAGTGATTTCCGCTGCAGGAGAGGTGATGATGGCGTCGACGAGGTGACCGGCGCGCCTCGGGTGCGGAACCGCGCCCTCGGAGCTCAGCATGCGAATCGGCGCAGCAGCGTTCCGGCGCCGGGTCGCGCGGAATGCCATCGACAACTCTCCCCTGTTCGCAGCCTTCGCACGGTTACGCTGAGCCAGGAGATCCACACGCCCTGCGCGACGCCTTCGCGAACCAGCTTGCCGAGACGGCGCTCCCGCTGCTCGACCCCGATCGCATCGAGGCGATCGGCGAGGACATGGGCATCGTCCTCCAGCACCGCACCCACCACGCCGGGTCGCACCTCCTCCTCTGCGCCGCGGCGAGATCCTCGATCCGACGGTCCCAGGGCGGCGGCGAGCACACGCTCCGATGCGCCCGGAAGCGGTCCCACCGCCGAATGGGACGCAGATCTCCCGCTCCCTCGACGGGTCACCCGCCGCTCCAGGCACAGATCTGTAATCCAACCAACGCCACCCCCGCCGATCGGCCAGCAGACATATAACAGAACTTACGCTCTACCCGTCGCCTCGCTCCGGGGGCGCGGCAGGCGGCAGCCCCCTTCGGCCCGGCAGCATCGCGGCAGCCGCGCGCAGCCGGGCAGCGCGGTCTCGGCGGCGCTTGCCCTCCGACCGACCGGACGAATTGAACAGGCCGCTGGTTTCGTGGCAGCGTCCGATCGGCGAGCCGTCCCATGCGATCCGCTGGGCGAGTCGCCTCCACGTGAAGGGAGACCCATGGGCGGGAACAAGGAAAAAAAGGCGAGCAAGGCCGACAAGGCGAGCAAGGCCGACAAGGCAAGCAAGGCCGACAAGGCGAGCAAGGCCGGCAAGAAGGACGCGCGGCGCCTGCGCAAAGGCAAGCCCGGCGACGCCGATCCGGCTTCGCTCATCGCGGCGGCGCGGGCGGACGCGTTCGTCGACGAGATGCCCGAGCGCGCCTTCGCGCACTTCCGGCCGATCGCGGAGCAGGTGCCGGCAGCGGACCTGCCGATCTTCACGGGCCAGCCGCTCCTCATGCGCGCGAACGTGAAGACCGCGCTCGCCGCCGTCGAGCCGCACCTGCCCGCGGCGGTCAGCGCGCTGCGTGAGCCCAGGCTGAAGGACGTCTTCGAGCTGCCCTCCCTGGTCATGGCGCTCGACTTCGCCACGGCGCGGGTGCCTGTCGCGAAGCTCAGCGCGGGCGAGATCGAGAAGATGCTCGCAGAAGGGGCCCCGTGGCGCGAGCTGATGCTGAGCTTCCTCGAGATCGCCGCGCACCCGCTGCTCGGGCTCCTGCCGCGCGAGCGCGTCGCCGCGGTGCGCGCGGGCTCCGGCAAGCTCGACAAGGCACGCGATTTCGTCGCCCTTCCAGGGCTCTTCGCCGAGTTCTCCAGCGCGCTCGAGGGGAAGCACCCGTTCCCCGCGGACAGGCTCGACCTGCTCGCCACCCTGGGCGGCGCGCTCGTGCAGCAGGTGCGACCCGGCAACGCCGCGGCGACGGTGGCGAAGCGCACCCCCGAGTCGATCCTGCGCGACCAGCTCGCGTCGCTCGTCGTCGCCCGCTACGACCAGCTCCAGGTGCTCGCGGCCGTCGCGCTCGGCAAGCGCAAGGCGGACGAGCTCCTGCCCGCGCTTCGTTCGGCGGTCTCGTTCGGCTCCATGGGAACCGCCGATGCGATGGCCGGTGCGACAGAGGCCCCGCAAGCCAACGGAACGGCGGAGATGCCAGAGGGGTGACGCCCGTCCGGGCCGGCGTTGCGCCTGGTCGCGGGGGATCGACCCACAGGCGTTCAACCAAGCTCGTTCGTTCATCGGTCACCGACGTGAACCTTCGGATGTAGGACAACGCGGCGCGAAGTCGACGGGGCCGCTCACGCGCTCTTCCCGCAGCACCGCTTGTACTTCTCGCCGCTCCCGCACGGGCACGGGCCCTTGCGGGACGGTCCTTCCCGCCGGGGCGCCTGGGCCTTCTTCGGGTGGTAGTGCTCGCGCAGCGGCGCGAGCAGCTGCATCGTGGCCTCCGGCGTCCAGCGGGTATGGACGACGCGGATGAACTCGCGCGGAAGATAGAGCTGCTCCGGCTCGGCGCGCACCGCCCACGGGACGAAGAGCATGGTCAAGGCCATCACCTCCGCGTCGTCGACGAACGACTGCCGGGTGTTCACCGCGAGGGTCATCGCGAGCGCCTCGGGCACGTCCTCCTCGCGCTCGAAGCGCAACGGATCGCCCGCGGCGAGCCTGCGGGTGAGCGCAACGGCCATCTGCGACCCGAGCTCCCGCTGCACGGCGGCCGCCGACTCGGGCTCGTCGAACGCCATGTCGGCCGTGGTCCGGAAGAGGGTCAGGAGCGACTCGTGGAAATGGGCCCCGGAGAGATCCCGCGGCGCCGACAGCACCTTCCGCACCTCGGCGCGGAGCCTGGCGTGACCCACGCCGAGCGCGACGAGGCTCCCGACGCTGGTCACCAGCCGGAGCGGCGACGCGGCCTCGTCGAACGCCGTCTTGCAGGCGCGGAGCTGCGCCTTCCCGACCTTGGCGACGCCCCAGAAGCCGCGCTGGGCGAGGGCGACGCTCCCCTGGCGCGAGGCGCCCCACGCGAGGCAGGAGGTCGAGAGATCGAGCTCCTCCGGGAGCGACTCGAGGAGCGCGCGACCGTCCATGAACGCGAGGACCGCGAGGTGCCCGACGGCCCAGAACAGGTCCCAGTACCGCCGGAGCACGGGTGTGAGCGTTCGCTTCGGGTGCTCGATGCGGAGGAGCGCGCCGCGCAGCTCGTCGAGCTCGGTCACCGAACCGAAGAAGGCGCGCAGGAACTCGAAGCCGAAGAGCGGCCGGAAGGCCGAGATGCCCACGAACTCTTCGCGCGACAGGTCCGGGCCGGCGTGGAAGATGCGGTCGAGGAGCTGCGCAGTGTGCCCCCTCGGCCCGGCGAGCGCGCTCGCCGCGGCCATGCGCGCGCGCAGATCCGCGGCCTTCGCGGTGATCCCGTCGAGCTGCCCGCGGGTGATGACCGGGAGGTCGCCCGCGCGCATCCCGGCGCCGAGGCAGGTCACGAAGCGACCCTCGCGCGTGACGACGAGGAACGGCCCGCGCTCGGGATCGTCGAGCGCGATCGCGACGCGCTCGGCGCCGTCCGGGAGCTTGGCGCGGGCAAGGAGGTACTGGACGAGGCCGTGATCGCGGTAGAGCGTGAGCGCGAGCTCGACATGAGGGAGCGAGACGCGATCGAGCCTGGACAGGAAGTGATGTTGATGCCCCACGTCGTAAGCGGATTCTAGCTTATTCCTCTCCCCTCTCACCGGCGCCCCCCTCACCGGCGCTCTCTCGCCCCTCCGCGCCACGCGTCGAGCCCGCACGGGCGCCGCTTCGCCCCCGACGTGCGCCTCCGTCGCGCGCGTTCCGCGCTGCATTCCCCGCGCCGAGGCGAGCCTTGCGCTGCGGCGTCCCCTGCGCTTTGATGCCCGCCCTTCCCCATCCAAGGTGGAACGAACCATGGCGAACCTGGGCGACCTTCGCGAGCGCATCGACAGCATCGACGACCGGATCCTCGATCTCCTCGCCGAGCGGGCCGAGGTGGCCGTCGAGGTCGCGCACGCGAAGCGCGCCGCGAACGCCACGCAGTTTCACGACCCGGAGCGGGAGCGGCGCGTGCTCACCCGCCTGCAGGCGAAGGGCGCGGGGCGCTTCCCGCGCGACGCCATCCGGGTCGTCTTCCGGGAGGTGATGAGCGCCTGCCTGTCGCTGGAAGAGCCCATGAAGGTGGCCTTTCCGGGGACGGAGGGCGCCTTCGCGGAGATCGCGGCGCGACACCTGTTCGGGCTGGCCGCGCGCTACCGGGAGACGGGCACCATCGAGGGCGTCTTCGACGCCGTGCGCGCGGGCGAGGCGGCCTGCGGCGTCGTCCCCGTCGAGAGCTCGACCGACGGCTCGGTGACCCTGACGGCGGACGCCCTGATCGAGAGCGACCTCCAGATCCGGCAGGAGCTCGTGCTCGACGTCGCCTATTGCCTGTTCAGCAAGGCCGAGGGGCTGAGCGGCGTCGCGCGGGTCCACGGGCACCCGCACGCGCTCTCGCAGTGCCGCCTCTGGCTCGCGAAGCACCTCCCCGGCGCGCAGATCGTCCAGACCGTCTCCGCGGCCGCGGCGGCGCACGAGGCTCTCGGCGACCCCGCCGCGGCGGCGATCGGCAGCCGCGGGGCGGGCGAGCTCTACGGGCTGCCGCTCCTGCGCGAGCGCATCCACGACCGCGCCGAGAACGCGACCCGCTTCATCGTCATCGCCCCGGGCGACGCGCCCGCCACGGGCGCGGACAAGACCTCGATCGTCTTCTCCGTGCAGGAGGAGCCCGGCGCGCTCCGCCGGGTCCTCGCCATCTTCGACGACGCGGGCATCAACCTGACCCGGATCGAGTCGAGGCCCAGCCGGCAGAAGCACTGGGACTACGTCTTTCTTGTCGATCTGGAGGGCCACCGGAGCGATCCGCGCGTCGCCGACGCGATCGAGCGGCTCCGCGCGCGCTGCGAGATGGTGAAGGTGCTCGGGAGCTACCCGCGGTCGACCGGCGCGCGCTGAGGCGCGGAGGCGGGCATCCCGCCGGGCCCGGGCGGGGGCAGAGGCGCCAACGAAGCCTCGCGCCGCAGTCTCCTGCATCCGAACGTTCACGCTGGTGATCGATGGATGGGAACGGCCACGGCCGACGGGGGATGGTGCCCCGCGGGGAAGGGTGATAATTTTCGGCGCCCGTGCCGGCTGCGTCGCTCGCGCTCGCCCTCCGCGCTGCCCGAACGGCCGCGAGCGCGGTCGCCGGCATCCTGCTGGCCGCCGTCGCCCTGCCCGCCGCAGCGGGCGAGCCTCGCGGCGCCGGCGAGCCGGTGCTCGTCCTCGCCGCCTTCCCGGGCGCCGGCGGCATCGACAAGCGCGCCATCGACCTCGTCGTCGCCCATATCCGCCCCGTCGGCGTCCGCCTTCAGATCGTCCGCACCGGCACGCCGAGGCCCGTGCTGCAGACGCTCCTCCCCGAGGCCAACGCGCTCGCCGACGCATGGGACGCGCGAGGCGTGCTCTGGATCGACGCCGGGGCGAGCGACGAGCTCGCCTTGTATGTGGTCGAGCGCAACGGCGAGCAGATCTACGGCCGCCGCATCCCCGTCTTGCCCGGGCAGACCGCCACCGCCCTCGAGTCGCTCGCCAACATCGCCGGCGCGGTCGCCGAGGAGCTCCGCGAGGGCCACGTCGCCGGCCTGGCCGAGGTCAAGATCGCCCCGGTCGCGCCGGCTCCAGCGGCTCCGCCCGAGCCGGACGCCGCCCCCGAGCTCGCCGCATCCCCCGCGTCCCCCGCGGGCGCCGCGGCCGCGGGCGCCGCGCCGGACCTGCAGCCGCCCGCGGGCCCGCCGTCGCCCTCCACGCGCGCCCGCCGCGAAGCGAGCCCGCTGCCCACGTTCGCCTTCCTCGCCGGCTACACCGGCGCGAGCTTCAGCAGCGCCGCGCCCTGGCAGAGCGCCGCCGCGCTCCGCGCCTCCTGGGCGCCGGTGGACTACGCCGTCCTCGGCCTGGGGTACGAGCTGATCCCCTCGACCTCCCTCGGCGACGAGCAGTCCACGTTCGAGCTCTCGCGCCACCCGGTGAGCACGACCGGCCAGGTCCGCCTCAGGCTCCCCCTTGGCCTCGACCTGCAGCTCGGCGCGCGCGCCACCGTCGATATCGTCGAGCGCGTCCCCGAGGAAGGCACGACCCAGCAGGCGCTCACGGAGCCACCACCGTTCCCTCCGCCTCCCGGTCATGGCCCGCCACCGCCCCCCCCGTGGCGGTGGCCGCGGATGTTTCCGCAGCAGCTGCCGCCGCCGGAGGCCCGGACCGACGTGCTCGTGAGCGTCGCGCCGGTCGCGGAGCTCGGGGTCCCGCTCACCGGGTGGCTCCGCCTCAAGACGACGCTGGGTGTGGACGTGCTCCTGACGGAGCCTGACGCCACCGTACACCCGGCCCTCGCGCTTTCGGCCAATCCGGTGCGGATCCTCGCCGGCGTCGGGCTGGAGCTCGGCCTCGCCCTGCCGGCCCCGCCAGCCCCCGCGGGCATGGTCAGGAAATGACCACCCGCGCCGCATGACCCGACACGAAAGGAAAATTGACCCGCTTCGGGCCGTGCGACGCACCAGGTCGAAGCGATGGACGCTGAGCACGCGCGAGCTCTCTCCAGGAGCCTCGGCCCCCTGCCCGAGCCGCTCCTGGCCAGCGCCATGACGCGCCCCGTCCCCGCCCCGCCGCCTGCCCCGTCGGCCGCCGTGTCCTCGCCGTCTGACCTCGAACGGATGCGCCACGCCGGCGCGGGGGACCCGGAGGCCCAGGCCTGGCTCATGACGCACGTGATCTCGCGGGTCCGCCGGATCGCGCGGACGTTCCTCCGCAGCGCGGCCGACGCCGACGACGCCGCGCAGCTCGCCCTGCTCGCGATCCTCGAGAGCGCGTCGAGCTACCGCGGCGACGCCGCCGTCGAGGCCTGGGCCAGGCGCGTCGCCGTCCGGACGATCCTCCGGTACGCCAGGCAGCAGCGCAGGGAAGGCGCGCCCGTGGCCCCGGAGAGCGCGATCGACGAGGAGATCGCCCAGGCGCCATACCAACCCCCGTTCGAGGCCCTCCCGCGCGAGGCGCGCGCGTACCTCGACGAGCTGCCGGAGGCGCAGCGCCATGTGATCCTCCTGCACCACGCGCTCGATTACTCCATCGAGGAGATCGCCGGAATGACCGAGGTCAGCGCCGATACGGTGAAGAGCCGGCTGCGCCTCGGGATCGGCGCGCTCCGCAAGCAGGTGCGACAGGACCTCGCCGTCGGCCGGAAGAGAGCATCATGACAGGGACGCAGAAGTCCGAGATCGATCTGGACCTCCTGCCCGCGATCCTCGCCGCGCAGGCGCGCGGCGAGCCGATCCGCCCCGAGGACGCGGAGCTCCTCCGCCGCGCCGAGCAGGACGACCCCGAGCTCCGCGGCGAGGCGCCGCTCTGGGCCGCCATCGGCAGGCTCGGCGACGCGCGCGGCGACGGCCGCGAGCTCAGCGACGCCGCCATGCTCCAGCAGGTGCTCGCGCGCGCCCGCCTCGGGCCCGGGGGCGCCCGCGTCGAGCCCCGAGCCGGTCGCCTCGACCCGAGGGGCGCCCGCGCCGAGGCCGCGCCCGAGAGCACGGAGCGGCTGCGCGCGGCGCCTCGGCCGATGCTGCGGCGCGGGATCGCCGGGTCGCTCGCGGGCGTCGCCGCCGCGGCGACGCTCCTGGCCGCGCTCGCGGCGGAGCTGTTCGACGGGCCCGCGCAGGCGCCGGCGCCGAGCGGGAGCGAGACGCTCGATCCGAGCGGCGCGCGGCGCACGGTCCTGAGCCTCCCGACGCTTTCGGTACCGCAAGCGCCTCCGCCAGGCGCCGGCGCGCCCGCAGGCGAGCCCTCGCCAGGCGCCGGGGAGCCCTCGCCAGGCGCCGGCGCGCCCTCGTCAGGCGCCGGGGAGCCCGCCGGCGAGCCGCCGCCCGGCGCGAGCGCGCCCGCCGCCGACCCCTCGCCCGGCGCCGGCGAGCTCGCGGCCGCCGGCGCCGCCGGCGCCCGGGATCGCGCGCAGCAGCCGCCCAGGCCGCGCGCGGAGGAGCCCGCGGCGGGCCCGCAAGCGCTGCTCCTGCGCGCGCAGTCCCAGCTCGGCCAGGGGAAGAGCGCCGAGGCGAACGCCTCCTACCGCGCCCTGCTCGCGCAGTACCCGGCGAGCCCCGAGGCGCGGGCGGCCCTGGTGTCGCTCGGGCAGATCGCGCTCCACCAGGGCAAGGCGGCGGAGGCGCTCGGCTATTTCGATCGCTACCTCGCCGGCGCCGGCGGCCCCCTCGCCGCGGAAGCCCGGGTCGGCCGGGTGCAGAGCCTGCGCCGGCTCGGGCGGGCGGCCGACGAGCGCGCGGCCATCGCCGATTTCCTCGCGCGTCACGGCGAGAGCGTCCACGCGCCGCGGCTGCGCGCGCGCCTGTCCGAGCTCGGCGGCGGCTGAGCGCAGGGGCCTGACGCCGGATCGCCGGCGTCCGCGCGGTGGGGCTTCTTCAAAAAAGATTGACCCCTGATCCCGTCGCGTCGCCACCTGGCCATCGACATGTCGCAAAACCTTTGCCGAATTGAAAAATTCCCCTCACGAGGCGGATGGCGCGCCGGCGTCCTTGGCGCGGTCGTGGCCCTCGTGTCGCTCGCCTGCTCGAGCTCCGGGGGTGGTACCAACGACCCGTCGGGCTCGGGGGGCTCGGCCGGCGGCGCCGGCGGCTCCGGCGGCTCCACAGGGTCGGGCGAACCGACCGGCGACCCCACGAAGCTCGTCGGCGCCTTCCAGGTGCGCTCGTTGCCTGCTGCCGAGCCGGGCGCGGCGGGCAGCACGGCGGTGATCGGGAAGATCTACGACGGCCCCACGCCCTCGCAGCTCATCTGGGAGGTGCAGGCCGAGGAGGAGGGCTGTCAGCTCCTCACGCCGCGCGTCCCGTTCTGCAACGAGCCCTGCGGGGGCAGCGCCGTCTGCGTGGAGGACGACACGTGCCAGCCCTACCCGGCCGCGCACAGCGCCGGCAACGTGACGGTGACCGGCTTGAACCTCGAGTCGGGCGCGGCGTCCCTCGTCATGAGCCCCACGGCGAACAACTACCAGCCTCCCGCCGGCGTGAAGCTCCTCTACCCGCCCGTCGACGAGGGCGAGGCGCTCCGCTTCGAGGCGAGCGGCGATTTCTTCAGCGCCTTCACGGTGGAGGCCAAGGGCGTGAGCCCCCTCGATCTCCTGAACGAGACGATAGAGCTCGAGCCCGATCAACCGCTGCAGCTCGAGTGGACCCCGCCGGGGCAGGCCGACATCGCCAGGGTCCACGTGAAGCTCGACATCAGCCATCACGGGGGCACGAAGGGGATGATCGAGTGCAACGTCGACGACACCGGCTCGCTCGATGTCCCGGCATCGCTCGTCAAGCAGCTCCTCGACCTCGGTGTCGCGGGCTTCCCGACGATCATCGTCACGCGCAGGTCCGTGGGCTCCACGACGATCCCGCCCGGCCGGGTCGATCTGGTCGTCTCGTCCCAGATCGAGCAGGCCGTGGTGATCGCGGGGCTCACGTCGTGCAACGACGACTCGCAGTGCCCCGAGGGCCAGACCTGCCAGAGCGATCTCACCTGCAAGTGAGCCTCGCCGATCCGCGGCGCGGCCGACCGTCTAGCTTAACAAGGAAAAGGACACAGAGACCATGACACGCACTTATCGCCCCTTGCTGCTGCCCCTCACCCTCGCGCTGCTCTGCCCCATGGTCGGCTGCTCCAGCTCGGACCCGGAGGTGGGCGGCTCGAGCGACAGCTCGACAAGCACCTCGTCCAGCTCCGGCGGCAACACCTCCTCGTCCAGCTCCGGCGGCAACACCACTTCGTCGAGCTCCGGCGGCAACACCACTTCGTCGAGCTCCGGCGGCAACACCACTTCGTCGAGCTCCGGCGGCAACACCACTTCGTCGAGCTCCGGCGGCGACAACACCACCTCGTCCAGCTCCGGCGGGACGACCGAGAAATTCAGCTTCTTCGTGACCAGCCTCGTCGCCCTGCAGGAGCTGTCGGGCTCCCAGGACGGCTTCGGCGGCGATCTCCGCTTCGGAGAGACGGGCGCCGGCGCCGGGCTCCGCGGCGCGGACAAGATCTGTGCGACCATCGCCGAGAAGAGCATGCCCGGCGCGGGGGCCAAGCAGTGGCGCGCCTTCCTGAGCGCCGTCGCAGGGGAGGACGGCAAGCAGGTCAACGCGATCGATCGGATCGGCGAGGGTCCCTGGTACGACCGGCTCGGCCGGCTGCTCGCCAACAACAAAGAGGAGCTGCTCAACGACCGCCCCTCCGCGGCCGACCCTGCGATCATCGACGATTTCCCGAACGAGGACGGCGTCCCCAACCACCAGCCCGATCCGAGCCAGCCCGAAGTCGACAACCACGACATGCTGACGGGGACGAACGACAAGGGACAGCTCTACAGCGCGACCGCGACCTGCAAGGACTGGACGGCCAAGTCGGGCGACACGAGCGAGGGGAGGCCGCGCGTCGGTCACTCGTGGCCCAGGAACTTCGGAGGTGGCGGCTTCCCGACCGGCGGCGGCAGCACCGGCGCCGGCTTCCCGACCGGCGGCGGCAGCACCGGCGCCGGCCCCGGCGGCAACATCAACATGGCCAACTGGATGTCGTCGCTCGACGAGGCGGGGTGCGCGCCGGGCATCAACCTCCTGGAGCAGGGGGGGCCGCTGCCCGGCACGGTCACCGTCGGGTCCGGCGGCGGTTACGGCGGGTTCTACTGCTTCGCGCTGACGCCCTGACACCTTGACACCTTGACGCGGGATTGACGCGGGATGACCGGCGCGCGCCGCTGCGCGGTCAGCTTACTTGTCTCAGGAGGAATCATGTACAAAGGCACTCGCATCACGTCGATCGTCGCGCTCGCCTTGCTCGCCTCGGCGCTCCCGGGCGCGTGCGGCGGCGGCGGCGGCGGCGGCACGGACGACCCCGGCGTGACCGAAGAGGTCTGCGAACGCACGGACCCCGGTGAATCCACGGAGTTCCTGAAGCGCGTCGGGTGCGCCGCGGACTTCGAGGCGCTCGCTTCGGTGCCCATCGACGCCAGCTTGCCCGGCGCGCGGTCGGTCAAGGTCGTGCTGGATCAAGCCGATCAGAACGCGCTGTATTTCCAGAACAGCGTTCTCTACCTGATCCACTACGACTTCGTGTCATCGCACCTCTCCGGCGACGCGCTGCCGCTCGTCCCGCCCCTCGGCGAGTTCAACGCGACCGAGTACTTCACGCCGGATCGCCGCTTCGTCCTCGGCGCGGTGACGCACTACGAGGGGCCCGGCGTGTGGGCCGTCGAGCTCTCCCCCTACGACACCGCGTCCGCGGACATGATCGCCACCCTGTTCAGGGCGGTCAAGGCGGCCTCCTTCTTCGGGTCGAAGCTCGCCTTCCACCCGACGTCGGAGGCCGTCGCGGCCGAGGCGAAGAAGCTCCCCGCCGACATCCCCGTCGTCAGCACCGGCGATCTCTACGCCGGGATCGACTACCAGCCGCTCTCGCTGGGCACGGCGGTGGGCCGGCTCCACTTCGCGAAGGCGGCGGATCTCGACACGGAGTACCTGTCCCACCAGGACATCGTCGTCCTCGACGAGGCGCCCAACGACATCTCGGTCGTCCAGGGGATCATCACCGAGGAGTTCCAGACGCCGCTCTCGCACGTCAACGTGCTGTCCCAGAACCGGCGCACCCCCAACATGGGGCTGCGCAACGCCATGAGCCACCCCGACCTGCTCGCGCTGAAGGACAAGCTCGTCGAGCTCACCGCGGGGCCGTCGTCCTGGAGCGTCCGCGAGGTCACCGAGGCGGAGGCCGAGGCGTTCTGGGAGGCGCACAAACCCACGCCCGTCACGCTCCCCGAGATGGATCTGACGGTCACCGATCTGCGCGACCTCGAGGAGGTGACCCCCGATCCGGCGGAGGGCGAGCCGCTCCGGGACGCGATCAAGAAGGCCGTGCTCGCCTTCGGCGGCAAGTCGGCCCACTACTCCATCCTGGCCAGGATCCCCGAGGTCCCCATCCAGAAGGCCTTCTCGATCCCGATGTACTACTATGACCAGTTCATGAAGCAGAACGGGTTCTACGAGCAGATCGACGCGATGCTCGCCGACCCGAAGTTCGCCACCGACGCCGCGGCCCGCGACAAGCAGCTGAAGGCGCTCCGCGACGCCATGAAGACCGCGCCCGTCGACGCCGAGCTCCAGGAGCTCCTCAAGGCGAAGATCGAGGCGGAGTACGCCGGGCACCCGATCCGCTTCCGCACCAGCACGAACAGCGAGGATCTCGACGGGTTCCCGTGCGCCGGCTGCTACGACTCGAACACCGGCGATCCGACGGACTGGGAGGACGTCCTCGACGCCATCCGCAAGACGTACGCGAGCGCCTGGAAGCTCCGCACCTTCGACGAGCGCACCTATTACGGCATCGACCACCGGACCATCGGGATGGCCTTGCTCGTGCACCACAACTTCCCGGACGAGGAGGCGAACGGCGTGGCCATCACCAACAACCCGTTCGACACGGCCGGGGTCCAGCCCGCCTTCTACGTCAACGTGCAGTTCGGCGGTGACGTGGAGGTGGT
The DNA here is from genome assembly GCF_052075895.1 of Sorangium sp. KYC3313. Classification (NCBI taxonomy): domain Bacteria; kingdom Pseudomonadati; phylum Myxococcota; order Polyangiales; family Polyangiaceae; genus Sorangium; species Sorangium sp. KYC3313. Next base: position 2,401,957 of record NZ_CP197255.1, on the reverse strand, counting down.
CGCCCCGCCCGCGGGCGTGACGAACGACGCGTTCCTCTACTTCTTCAACCAGCCGAACCAGCCGGTCACCTACCTGACGCACTCGAGCCTCATGCCGGAGGGCCAGACGGTCCTCTCGACGGCGCAGGTCCATCAGCTCGGCGTGGCGCTCGACGCCATCCACGAGCGGTTCTCCCCCGCGTACGGGCCGGCGAGCGGCAACGACGGCTGGTATGCGATGGACGTGGAGTTCAAGTTCGACGACGACGCAAACCCCGGCGAGCCGCCGACGCTCTACATCAAGCAAGCGCGCCCCTACCCTGGCCGCGGGGCCAGCGCCGGGGCGCCGTGACGCGGACGCGCGTGGATCGCGTGGATGGCGCCGGGCGCGCGCCGCATCCGGCGATCGCCCCGAGAAAGAGCGGCTCGCCGTGATAGACTGGGTCGGATGGGTCACCCAGGGGAGCGCCATGGACTTCCGCAGTGCGGTCGTGGCGCTCCTGCTGGCGTTCGGGCTCGGCCAGGCGGTCGCGCTCGTCTACATGGCCACGTTTCGCGGGCTCTCCTACTCCCGCTCATCCGTGCACAGCATGGCGATGGGCAGCGTCATCACCTGCATGCTGATGCTCTCCGTGGGCAGCAGCATCGCCGCCGGCATCGGCGTCGCCGTGGGCCTGAGCGCGGTCCGGTTCCGCACGACCATGCGCGACCCCCGCGACATCATGTTCGTGTTCGCCGCCCTCGGCGTCGGCATCGCCTGCGGGCTCCAGGCGGTCGGCGTGGCCCTCGGCGGGACTGCGATCTTCGCCGCCGGAACCTTGGTCCTCCATTTCACCGGCTGGGGCTCGCGACGCCAGCCGGACGGCTTGCTCCGCTTCACCGCGCCCGCCGTGCCCGAGGTGGAGGACGCGCTCGCGAAGGTGCTCCGCGCGCACTGCCGGACCTTCTCGCTGGTGACGCTCCGGGAGGCTGCGCAGGGGACCGTGATGGAGCATGCTTACCAGCTCACCATCCTCGCGCCCGAGCTCCGCTCGGCGCTCGTCGCGAAGCTCCAGGCGATCCCGGGCGTGCAGGATGTCTCTCTCATGCTTCAGGAGCCGACGCTGGATCTCTAGCGGCCGAGGTCCATCGCGGAGGATGCCTGTCGATCACGCCCAAGCAGGCCCTCTCGCTTCGTTGACGCAGCCGCCGTCGTCATCACCGCGCAAGGATCATCGATGTACAGTTACCCGCGACTCCGCTCGGCGCTCCAGGACGCCGCCCCCGCGATCACCTTCGTGCTCACGCTCGGAGCCGCCCTGTGGCTCCACGTGGGCAGCGGCCCGCGCGGGCGCGTCTTCGGCTACGCGGAGGCGCTGCCCGAGGTGCTCTCGCCGGTCGAGACCGCCCGGGTGGCCTCCATCGAGGTGACCGTCGGCGAGGAGGTCGAGGCCGGGCAGATCATCGCGACGCTGGACACGTCGGTGATCGACGCCGAGATCGCCGTCGCCAAGGCGGAGAAGACCCAGGTCGAGGCCGATCTGAACATGGAGCTCGCCCTCCTCGAGCAGGAGCTCGACACGAACCGCGAGACGGTCGAGCGCCACCTCGCGGTGCACCGCGAGGAGCAGCGCCGGGCGGTCGCCGAGGCGAAGGTGCTGGACAGCGAGATCTCGCGGATGAAGCAGCTCGTCGAGGACCGGCAGGCGGTCCACGAGGATCTGACGAAGCTCGACCTGGCGCACGCGACGGTCACGGCGATCGCCAGCGAGAAGCCGCGGACGCTGAGCGTCCTCACGGAGCAGCTCAAGGCGACGGAGCGGCGGCGGAACGGCCTGCGGGATCGGACGTCGGGACTGGCGGCGAAGCTCGACGCCGACGTGCGCGTCGCGGTCGAGAACATCGCGATGCTCGAGCAGCGGCGCGCGAGCTACGTGCTGCGCGCCGCGAACGCGGGGCGCGTCATCTCCGTCGACAGGCAGCCCGGCGACGTGGTCCCGGCCGGAATGCCCCTCGTGCAGCTCCTGAGCGCGCGCACGGGCGCGCGCGCGGTCGCCTGCGTCCCCGAGCGCTTCGCCCTCGGCGTCAGCGACGGGGACGCCGCCGAGCTCTACGTCCGGGGCCAGCTCAGCGACCCGATCCCGGGCACGGTCATCGCGGTGGGCCCGCTCGTCTCCCAGCTCCCGCCGCGCTGCTGGCTCACGCCGGAGCTCCCCGCATGGGGCCGCGTGGTCACCATCTCGCTGGACGCGCCGATGGCGCTCGTCCCCGGCCAGGCCTTCGACATCACGTTCGACGCGCGCCGCGGCGCGGCCCCCGCCCAGCCGCCGCCGAAGCCGACCACGACCGCGCCGAAGGCCGGCGCCGTCCCGAAGGCCGGCGCCGTCGCGTCGCAGTCCCCCATCAAGGTGCCCCCGACCCTGGCGAGCCGAACGCGCTTCGAGCCGTCCGGTGTCCTCGCGCGCCCCGGCGAGTCCCGGTACCTCCTCGTCAGCGACGACACGGGCCACGAGCAGAACAACGAGGGCGCGCCGTGGCTCTTCGCGATGTCCGCGGGCGGCGCCGTCGCCGCGGATCCGGTGCAGGTGAGCGGCGTCGACGAGCTGAGCGACGTCGAGGGGATCGCGGCCGGCGACGCGGGCGAGATCTACCTCCTGTCGTCGCAGAGCTACAGCAAGAAGGGGAAGCGCAAGTCGGAGCGGACCGCGCTCCTCCGCCTCCGCCAGGACGGCCAGGGCTTCCGCGTCGACGGCGGGATCCACCTGGCCGAGGTCCTCGACGCGAACCCGGCGCGCGCCGCGGCGCTCGGCCTCCCCGACGGGACGCGGGCGCTCGACATCGAGGGCCTCGCCTTCCGGCAGGGCGCCCTGTACCTCGGGCTGAAGGCGCCGCTCGACGCGCAGGGCAACGCGATGATCTGGCGGGTCGGCTCCCCGAGCGCGCTGTTCGGCGGCCTCCCCGGCGAACAGCGGGCCGCGGCGGTCGAGGCCGCGAGCGCGAAGAAGAAGCATCGGATCGCGGCCGAGGCGGCGCGCTTCGACGCGGCCGGCGTCTCGCTGTGGGCGCGCGCGCGCGTCGACGTGGAGCTCGCCGGGAAGCCCACGCCGGGCGGCATCTCGGAGCTCGTCTTCATGCCGGACGGCGCGCTCGCCATGACGTCCACGCCGTCGACGGCGGACGGCGACGCCGGCGCGCTGTGGCGGGTGGATCGCCCCGAGGGCGGCGTGCTCTCGCCGCGCCTCGTCCAGCGGTTCCCGGGGCTCAAGCCCGAGGGGATCACGCCGTCGCTCACGCCGGGCTCGCTGACGATCGTGTTCGACGCCGGCAGCGCCACGCCCTCGTTCGAGGAGCTCCCGTGGGGCCCGTGAGCCAGCGCCGCCGCCTCGCGGCGATCCCCGTCATGTGGCTCTGCGCGGCCCTCTCGGGCTGCTATTCCTCGCCGAGGCCGGCGGCGTCCGACCGCGCGATCGCCCTCTACCGCGAGGGCCGCGCGCCCGCCGGCGCGACGGCGCTCCGCCGCGCGGGCCCGGGCGCGTCCAGCGCGGGGCCGCTCGCGATGACCGTGGAGGACGCCGTCGCCTGGGCGAGGGACCACAGCGCCGAGCTCGCCGCGCAGAACGCCCGCGCCGAGGCGGCCGCGGCGCAGGTCGACGCGGAGGACCACTTCGACAACCCGGAGCTCCGCATCACGAACATCGAGCTCGAGCGCATCATCGAGCGCGAGCCGAGGGTGAGCACCGCGCTCCGCTTCCCGGTGGCCCGTCCGGGCGAGGTCGACGCGAACGTCGCGGCCGCGCGCGCGGACGAGGCCAAGGAGCTCGCCGAGGCGCGCGAGATCGAGATCGCCCTCGAGGCCGACATCCGGTTGCTGTTCGACGAGGTGCTCCTCTTCGACGCCGAGATCGCGGCCGCCGACGCGGTGGCCGAGGCGCGCCGGTCGCTCGCCACCTGGATGAAGGGGCAGCTCGCGGCCGCGCGGACGACGGCGGTGGACGAGGCGATGACGGAGCTCACCGCCGTCGACGCGGAGCAGGACGGCGTGGATCTGCGCGCGCAGCGGAGCGCGGCGCTCGCGGCGCTCCTCTCGCGCATGGGGCTCGACCCTGCGGTGCCCGTGCGCCTCCTCGGCGCGCCGAAGAGCGCGTGGCCTCCCCCGGAGCTCCCCACGGAGCAGGAGGCCGTCGAGCTCGCGCTCAGGCGCCGGCCCGAGATCGAGCTCGCGGCCGCGCAGGGCGACGCGGCGGACGCGACGCTCCACGCCGAGCGCGCCGCGCGGTGGCCCTGGCTCTCCTTCGTCGAGGTCGGCTACGACTTCCGGCCCGAGAGCGTGCTCGGCCTCGGGTGGACGTTCGGGCTCGCCATCGAGCTGCCGGTGTTCGACACGCACCGCCCGGCCGTCGTCGCGGCGGACGCGGCGCGCAAGGCGGAGCAGCGCTCGCTCGGCGCCGCGGTCGAGCTCGTGACACGCGAGGTGCGGACGAGCCTGGCCGAGGCCCAGGCCACCCGGGCCCTCGTGACCGAGCTACGGCGCCGGATGACCCCTGCCGCCGAGCGCGCGGGCGTCGAGGCGCAGCGGGCGATGGAGGGCCGCAGCGTCGACGTGGGGCGGGTGCTCGAGGTCGACGAGCGCCGCGTGCGCCTGGAGCTCCGGCTGCTGCGCTTCGTGCGCCGCTACTGGACCGCGGTCGGCGAGCTCCGGCACGCGGTCGGCGGCCGGCTCCCCGCCGAGGCGGGCGCCCACCGCCGGAAGACGGAGAGCGGGCGAGATGCTCAACAGTAGGCCGGGAACGAGCAGATCCGTTCATGCGCCCGCGGTCCTCGCGCTCGTCGCGGCGAGCCAGGGCGGCTGTGTGCCCCTCGACCCGGGCAGCGACGTGGTCTTCGATCGGACGGCGCTGCACGAGATCGCGATCACCATCGACGAGGCCCACCTGGGGCAGCTCCGCACGGACCTCGACGAGCGCGTCCCGTGCACCATCGTCTACGACGGCGACGTCGTCAGCGGCGCTGGCATCCGGCAGAAGGGCAACTCGGCCGTGGATCTGTCCGAGAAGCCGAGCTTCAGCGTCAAGTTCGACGAGTTCGATGAAGAGGCGAACCTGCACGGGCTCAAGAAGCTCCTGCTGAACAACTCCAAGCAGGACCCGAGCTTCCTTCGCGAGCAGATCGGCGAGGTTCTGCACGACCGCGCCGGCGTGCCCGCGGCGCGCACCGCGCACGCGGTGGTGAGCGTCAACGGCGTGGACAGGGGGATCTACGTCGTCACCGAGGCCATCGACAAGCGGTTCCTGCGGCGGCACTTCGGCGAGGTGAACGACGAGGGCGCGCTCTACGAGGGCCCGTGCTGCGGCGACTTCGCCGAGGACATCGACGCCGTGGAGCTCGACGGCGGCGACGACGGCGGCGGGGCAGAGCTCCGGTCGCTCGCCGCCGCCATCCAGGACGCGCCGGACGAGCAGCTCGCCGCGGAGCTGAGCGAGCGCCTCGACCTGAGTCGGTTCCTCACGACCTACGCCCTCGAGGCGCTGCTCGGCCACTGGGACGGCTACGCCTACCGGGCGAACAACTACTATCTGTACGAGAACCCGGCCGACGGGCGCTTCGTGTTCATCCCCCACGGGATGGACCGCATCCTGGACGACCCGCATTTCGACACCGAGACGGAGCCCGTCGCCGTGCTCCCGCGCCGGATCCGGGAGATCCCGGCGCTCGACGAGCGGTATCGCGCCGAGCTCGAGCGCGTCGTGAGCGCGGCGTGGGACGAGGGCGCCGTGCTCGCGGCCATCGATCAGGCGGAGCAGGTGCTCGGCAAGGCCAGCGCCGGCGACGCGACGCGCGGCGACCTGAGCGAGTTCAAGGCGCGCGTGGGCGCCCTGCGCAGCGACCTCACGCTGCGCCGCACGCTGGTCGATCCGGCGATCGTCTGCGGCGACGGCGACGTCGCGGGGCTCGAGACGTGCGATGACGGCAACACGGCGGCTGGCGACGGGTGCAGCGCGAGGTGCCGCGTCGAGCCTTGAAGGCAGGCGAGCTCGGCCCTCAGCGCTGCAGCCGCGCTGAACCAGGTCCTCGGAGCGGCATCCGAGCGCGACAGCGCTCAAACACTACCGCTCACCTTCGCGGTGCGGGTGCTGCCGTCGACCGATGACTCGATCGTATACAGCGCTCCATGGAAGGAGATGCTCCCGTCCTCGCTCAAGCTTCCGCCGCGCAGCACGTTGGCGGCGCTCTCGTAGAGGAGAAAGGGCGCGAGGCCGACGGGCAGCTCGCTCGCGAGCGTCCAGGTGCCCTCCGCGCCGCCAGAGGCGATCACGAGGTACTGCTGAGCGCCCGACGCGTCGACGAGCACGCCGAGCGTCGAGCCGCTCCGGTCGCGGGACGTCGCGCGGAAGTTGAGGTGGGCAGCGGTGGCGAGCAAGGTGGCGGAGGGGACGGGCTTCTGGGAGGTAGACATGGGTGTATTGCGCGACTCGGTTGCTAGCTCGGGGACAAATTCAAGATTCCGTGTCGTGCCAGAGATGGATGCTGTCCTCGCTTCTGGCCGCCACGGTCCAGCCTCTCACTCACGGACTGAACCCGTCGATCGAGCTCTTTGGCTGCCAGAAGAGCCCATCGTACTTCCGGGGAGATCCCGAGCGGTCCAGCCGCTGGAACGTCTCGCCCAGCTTGAGGTTCCGCTGGCGGTCGCGATCGAACGGGCCGTGCGAGCCGTCCGCCGGCTCGTACAGGGCCTCGCTCCTCCCGTGCACCTGGAAGCGCCAGCAGAGCCTCTGTTCCACGCCATCCACGACCCGCGATAAACACGCTTTCATGGCGACCACTTTCCTTGCGCTCAGCCGCACGGACGCGGAAGGCACGCCGGGCGCGCGCTTCCGCATGTGCTTGCAGGAGCTGCCTCGAGCGGCGCTTTACGGCCTTGCCTGTCGCTCGAGCCCAACGGGTCCAGGCGGCATCGCTATCGATTTCGCTGCGCGAGCGTCCAACTTCGCCGCGCAAGCGTCATTCTGTACCAGAAAACGAGCCGCGGCACCATGATAATAGAGAGGCCGATCTCGCCGATGCGGGGCTTTTTCACGATCCTGCGCTTCAGGCACCAGCGGCCAGAGACGACTGTGGCCCCCTCGGCAGGCGCGGCCGCGGGCTCCAGGCGAGCGACCTGATAGGCCGGGTCGACCTCGAACCAGCGCACCGCGAAGCTCGGGCTCATCGAGGACTCGTGGCGGTCGTTCGGGGAGAGCTCGCCGAGCGTCACGCTATCGGGGGCCAGCGTGTCGCGCGAGCCGTCGTCGTCGCTGAAGCTCCAGTCGGCCGTAGCGGTGGCCGCACGAGCTCACGATGGCGCCGCGCAGCGGCCCCATGGTCCCGTGGCCCTCTCGTCTGGCGCGGCGCTGGCGCGGCGCTCGCGCGCACCGGCGCGCGGCTCGGGCGTCTCGAAGACAAAATAAACGCGGCGGGCCTACACGACCCGCCGCGATGTTCCGGCGCGACGAAGGAGCGATCAGTAACGACCGCGACCGCCGCCGCCGCCGCCACCTGCCGGACGCTCCTGCGCCTCGTTCACCTTGAGCGAGCGCCCATCGAGCATCATGCCGTTGAGCTGCGAGATGGCGTTGTTCGCCGCCTGGGCCGAGCCCATCGTGACGAACGCAAACCCGCGCGGCTGGCCGGTCTCCCGATCGGTCGGCATCGAGACCTCGCGGACCTCGCCGCTGCCAGCGAACGCGGCCTCGAGGGACTCGCGGGTGGTGCTGTAGGAGAGATTGCCGACGTAGAGACGATTACCCATGACACGTTACTTTCACGGCTTGCAGCTGCGCTCGTGAGCGCTCTTCGCCTGCCATTCGATGAAGCCGTCGCGGATCGAACGGGGACGTGCCGCGCAGCGAACCCGCGCAGGCACACGGTGCGTCGTCCAGTCATCCGCGCGAGCAACGATCTCCCTCGCGTCGAGGAGAGAGAGAACGCATCGTGTCGAGAGCCAGTGACGTCGTGAGGGGCCCAAGCTACTCCCTTGTGGCGCCATCAGCAAGAAGTGTCTCGGCAATCTTCTCTCTTTCTTTCCGCCCGCAGCGGCAACCAGCGCGCGATCACGCACGGGATGCGCGCGTGATCGCGTCCGGGGGCGCTCAGCAGCGTCTGCCGGCGGGCGAGCTCGATCCGCGCCGCGCAGCATCGTCAGCGGCCTCTCGCGCGACCAGGGAGCCGCCGCCGGCCGGGCGTTCACGGCGGAGGATGAGCGCGCGGTCCCATCGCCGGGCGCGGGGCCGCCGCCGGGGTGAGGCTCCGCCGCACCCGTGCTATGGGGCCGCCATGCCGAACACAGCCGGCGACATCGACGTGGAGGCGCTGAACGACCGCCTCGCGCGGGAGCACCCGATCGACGACTACTACGACCGCGCCCCGCTGCCAATCCGGCTCATCGAGCGCGAGCGGCTCGCCATCATCCGCGGCATGCTGGGCGACTGCGCCGGCCTCGACCTCGCGGAGGTCGGCTCGGGCGGCGGGCACGTGCTCCGGATGTTCCCGCGGGCCCGCATCACGGCGATCGACGTCTCCGACGTCTTCCTCGACACCGCCCGCAAGAACCTCGCGGGCTACGACGCCCGCTTCCTCAAGGGCGAGGTCGACAAGCTCGACCTCCCCGCCGCGAGCTTCGATCGCGTCGTCTGCACCGAGGTCCTGGAGCACACCGTGGATCCCGCCGCCGTCCTCGGGGCCATCGCGCGCCTCTTGCGCCCCGGCGGCGTGGCCGCGATCACGGTGCCGAACGACCCGCTCATCGGGCGGCTGAAGGGCATCGTCCGCCGCACGCCCGTCGGCTACCTCCTGCGGGATCGCATCCACTGGGGCGGCGACGCCTACCACCTGCACCGGTGGACCCCCGACGAGTTCGGCCGCCTCCTCGACCGCCATTTCCGCGTGACCGAGCGCCGCGCGGCGCCGCACGGCGCGCTGCCGATCCGCGCGTGCTTCCGCTGCGTCCCCAGGTGAACGCTCCCGCGCGCCCGGGCCGCCGGGCGCGCCCCTCGCCCTGCTGCGGTGTCTCCTTCAAGGCAAGATAGGCGAACACACGATGTCCGAACCCCGAACCGAGCTCGCTCCGGAGGCGCCGATCGAGCTCTCCGTCCTCGTGCCCTGCCTCAACGAGGAGCTGAACATCCCCGAGCTCACCGACCGCATCCTCGGCGTCTTCCGCGAGGGGGCGCTTACGGGCGAGCTCATCCTCGTCGACGACGGCTCGACCGACGGCACCGCCACGACGATCCGCGCGCTCATGGCCGCGCACCCGGGGCTCGTCGTGGGGTGCTTCCACCCGCAGAACCGCGGCATCACGGCGGCGTGGCGCACCGGCGCCGCCGCCGCGCGCGGCAAGCTCGTCGCCACCATCGACGCCGATCTCCAGTACCAGCCCGAGGACCTCCTGCGCCTCCGGCGCGAGCTCTACGAGCACAGCGTCGATGTCGTCCAGGGCTGGCGGAGCGCCGTCGGGCGCCGCAGGGACCGCCGGTACCACCTGAGCCGCGGGCTCAACCACCTCTTGAACACCACCTTTGGCATGTCGCTCCACGACAACAAGAGCGGCTTCGTGATGTGCGCCCGGGAGGTGTTCCAGGATCTCTTGACGTACAAGGGCAGCTATTTTTACTGGCAGTCCTTCATCCTGGTCGCCGCCCACGCCAAGGGCTACTCCTACAAGGAGGTCGAGACGCTCTTCGAGCAGCGGCGGCAGGGCGTCTCCTTCCTCGACCAGGCCGCGGCGCGCGCCGTGGTCAAATCGTTCTACGACCTCGGCAAGGCCGCGTGGGAGTACCGCGTGGACCGGATCCCGCCGGACGTGGCCACGCAGTACCTCCGCCGCAACCCGGTGGTCGACCGCTCGCCGGAGCGCGACCCGCTCTCCACGGCGAGGTGGCGCGCGTACCTGGCCGCGTTCAACCACACCCACTGGATGATCACGCGCGACGTCGAGCACTACTACGAGACGCTGCGCAGGACGCAGTGGCTCACGCCGTCGCAGACCCGCGAGCTCCAGGACGAGAAGCTCAGGCGGCTGCTCCGCCACTGCTACCGCAACGTGCCCTACTACCGCGCTCGCATGCAGGAGCTCAAGCTCCGGCCCGAGGACATCCGCGGCCAGCAGGACCTTTACAAGCTGCCGTTCCTCACCAAGGCGGATATCCGGCGCCACCTTTACTTCGACATCATGTCGGAGAACCACGACAAGTCGCAGGTCCTCAAGATCACGACGAGCGGCTCCACCGGCGAGCCCTTCGTCTGCTACGCGGACCGGGCTCAGCTCGAGTTCCGCTGGGCGGCGACGCTCCGGGCGCAGGAGTGGACGGGCTACCGCTTCGGCGACCCCACGGTGCGGCTCTGGCACCAGACGATCGGCATGACGAAGTGGCAGGCGGCCCGCGAGCGCGCGGACGCCGTCCTGTCGAACCGGACGTTCATCCCCATCTTCGAGCTGTCCGACGACAACCTGGGCGAGACGATCGCGAGGATCGCCGGCGCGCGGCCGGTGCTCATGGATGGCTACGCCGAGGCGCTCGATTTCCTGGCCCATTACGTCAAGAGCACCGGAAAGGTCGCGGCCCGGCCGCGCGCGATCATGTCGAGCGCGCAGACGCTGCCGCTGCCGAGCCGCCGGCTCATCGAGGAGGCGTTCGGCTGCAAGGTCTTCGACAAGTACGGCAGCCGCGAGTTCTCGGGCATCGCGTACGAGTGCGACGCGCACGAGGGCCACCACGTGGTGGCCGAGGGCTACATCGTCGAGGTCCTGCGCGACGGGCGCCCCGCCGAGCCGGGGGAGATCGGAGAGGTCGTGATCACCGATCTCAACAACTTCTGCATGCCGTTCGTCCGCTACCGCATCGGCGATCTCGCCGAGGCGATGTCCCCGTCCGCGCCGTGCCCCTGCGGCCGCGGGGCGCCGCGCGTCGGCCGCATCGAGGGGCGCGTCCAGTCCATCATCCGCGGTACGGACGGGCGCTATCTGCCCGGCACGTTCTTCGCGCACTACCTCAAGGAGTTCGATTACGCGATCAAGCGCTTCCAGGTGGTTCAGTCGGAGCGCGACGCCATCACGTTCCGCGTGGTCAAGGGCGGCCGGTTCTCGCAGCAGGTCCTGGACGAGGTGCTCGCGACGTTCCGCCGTCACCTCGGCGAGCGGATGCGCATCGACGTCGAGTTCGCCGACGACATCGCGCTCGTCCGCACGGGCAAGCACCTCGCGAGCGTCTCGCGCCTCAACGTCGATTTCCAGCGCGCCGCGCCCGCGGAGATCCTCTCGTCCGGCCTGAGCGGCGCGGGCGCTTGACCGGGGGCTGCCGATGACAGCGACGAGCCGCCGCGTGGTGACGGTCTCTCGGCCTGGCGTGAGCTACGGGGGCAGCGCGCCCTACGGCCCGCCGAGCCCGGTCTACGAGGCCGTCGAGGCGCTCTTCCGCCGGCTCGGCCTCGACGCGGCCCGCGCCGGCACGCCCGCGTGGAACCCGCTCGGCGACCTGATCGCGCCGGGGGACCGCGTCGTCGTCAAGCCGAACCTCGTCTCCTCGAAGAACCTCCACCAGAAGATCACGGGCGAGCGGCTCGCCGCCTCCAGCACGCACGGCTCGCTGCTCCGGCCCGTGCTCGACTATGCGCTCCGCGCCGCCGGCCCGCGCGGGAGGGTGCGCGTCGTCGACTCCCCTGTCGAGGGCTGCGAGATCGAGAAGGTCGCCGGCCCGCTCGGCATCTTCGACGTCATCGATCACCTGAAGGCCCAGGGGCATGACGTCGATTTCATCGACCTGCGGTATTTCCGGATCGCGCCGGTGTTCGCGCTCGACGACGTGCGCCGCTTCGGCCGCTCCTGGAACCTCGGCCTGCTCCTCCGCCGCCGCCTGCCCGGCGACCCGCGGGGCTACCGGGTCGTCGATCTGGGCTCGAGCAGCTTCTTCGCCGGCGCGGGCGCCCCGCGCAGCGCCGCGCTCCGCTTCCACCGGAGCCATTACGCGACGCCGGTGCCGCACCACACCGGGCAACGGCACGAGTACAGCATTCCCCAGACGCTCCTCGACGCGGATGTCGTCATCAACCTTCCCAAGCTGAAGACGCACAAGAAGACGGGTATCACGCTCTCGCTGAAGAGCGTGATCGGCCTGACGAACGAGAAGTACTGGCTCCCGCACTTCACCGAGGGCGATCCGTCGGTCGGCGGCGACGAGTTCGATCGGCCTCAGGGTCTCGGAGACGCGGTGGAGAACAAGCTCAGCCGGTTCCCGCTCCCCGGTGATCACTCGCTCGTCGCGCGCGCGCCGCGGCTCGGGGCGCCGCCGAAGGTCATCGATGGCAGCTGGGAGGGGAACAACACGCTCTGGCGGACCATCCTGGATCTCAACCGCATCCTGTTCTTCGCGGACCGCGGCGGCGCGCTGCGCGGGGAGCCGCAGCGGCGGTACCTGACGATCGTGGACGGCATCGTCGCGGGCGAGGGCGAAGGGCCGCTCGGAGCGACGCCCGTGCGCGCAGGGCTCCTGCTCGGCGGGTTCGATCCGGGCCTCGTCGACGCGATCGCCTCGCAGGTGATGGGCTTCGATCCGGCGCGGATACCGCTCGTGCGGGAGTCGCTGGGCGGGGTGCTGCTCCCTGACAGTCGCCTCGACGAGGTCGAGCACGTCGTCGACGGGCCCGCGCCGACTTACCGGTTCAAGCCGCCGCGGAGCTGGCCGTCGCTGCTGCCGGACGCAGCGGCGTGACGGGGCCGCGCGTCACGGTCGCTCCGCCGCGGGCGCGAGCGTCCGGTGAATCGCGTCGATCGCGAACGTGACATAGGCCTGGCCCTCGGACCGATCGAACCCCTGGCTCGAGAGGTGCTGGTGGAACGGCCGGAAGTGCAGCGCGCCGAGGAAGAGGTCGGCCGCGTGCTCCGGGCGGACCGGGCGCAGGAGGCCGCGGGCGATCGCGCGCGAGAACCACGCGACCACCTCGCGCCGCGCGCGGACGGGCGGCAGGTCCTCGCGCCGATCGGCCATGGACTCGACGTGCATGCCGGCCGAGCGGAGCACCGCGAGGCACGGCACGATGCGCTCCAGGTAGGCGGAGAGCTCCTCGGCGAGCTCGAGGAGCTGGATCCGCGCGTCGCGGTCGTCCGGGCCCGCCCGCGCGCGCGCCATCCACGGCGGCTCGAACGGCGGCAGCAGCGCGGCGCGCAGGAGCTGTTCCTTGGTGCCGAAGCGCTGAAACAGCACCCCGTGCGAGACGCCGAGCCGCTCCGCGATGAGCGTCGTCGAGACGCCCGCGCCGTGCTCCAGAAAGCACGCGCGTGCCTCGTCGAGGATCTGCGCGTCGGTGATATTCCGCGGCCTTGCCATTTGTAAGTATCATGATACTTACTTCGTGACGTCACAATGACTTTCAGGTGACGGTCGAGTGGACGCTGGCGGCTCGAGCGAGGCGCTGCCCGGAGGGCGGGCGAGCGCCGGGGAGCGCGGGGCGCAGCGGAAGCAGCCTTTCTTGGCCGAAGGAGATGCCTGATGCTTGTTCATCGCTTGAGCCAGCTGTCCCGAGCCGACGTCGCCACGGCGGGCGGCAAGGGCGCCAACCTCGGTGAGCTGATCCAGCTCGGGCTGGCCGTGCCGCCCGGGTTCGTTGTGAGCGCGGACGCGTACGCGGAGCAGGCGCGCGCATGGGGGCTCGCCGAGCGCCTCTCGGCGCACCTCGCCGCGAGCCGCTGGGAGGCGGCGGCCTCGGAGGCCGCGGAGCTCTTCGAGCGGGGCGCGATGCTGCCCGGGATGGAGAGCGCGGTCCGGGACGCGTACCGCGAGCTCGGCGCGCCGCCGGTCGCGGTTCGCTCCTCGGCGACGGCCGAGGACCTCGCCGACGCCTCGTTCGCGGGCCAGCACGAGACGTACCTCGACGTGGCGGGAGAGGACGGGCTGCTCCTCGCGCTGCGGCGGTGCTGGGCGTCCCTCTGGAGCCCGAGGGCCCTCGGCTACCGGGCGGCGCGGGGCATCGATCACCTGGGGGTCGACATCGCCGTGGTGGTGCAGCGCATGGTCCCGGCCGAGTTCGCCGGCGTCCTGTTCACCGTCGACCCGGTGGCCCAGCGCGCCGACCGCATGCTCCTGGAGGTCGCCCCGGGCCTCGGCGAGGCCGTGGTGTCAGGGCACACGACCGGCGATGTGTACCGCCTGCGGCGCCCGCCGTTCGCCGGGGCCGCGGCGCCCGGCCCGGACCAGCCGAACGGGGCCGCGGGCCCCGGGACGAACGACCTCGCGATCGACGACCGCGACCGCCGCGAGGTCGGCCGCCCCGCGCCGAGCGACGCGCTGGTGCTCGATCTTGGCCGCATCGGGCTCCGCCTCGAGGCCCACTTCGGCTGCCCGCAGGACGTGGAGTTCGCCCTCGCCGGGGGCTCCATCCACCTCCTCCAGTCGCGCCCGATCACCACGCTCGGCGCGGCCGAGATCGAGCCCCTCCCTCCGCCCCCGCAGCTCAACCGCATGCAGCGAAGGTTGCTCGAGGCCAACGACAACGACAGGTTCCCCGTCGCCCCCAGGCCGCTCGATCAATGGGGCTTCCGGGCGACGCTCCCCGCGCTCGTGCGCATGGTGCGCTTCCTCGGGCTCGACGTGGACGAGGCCGAGGAGCGCGCGTGGGTCGACCAGGTGTGGCGTCCGATCTTCGTCCCACCGCAGGCGCGGCCCACGCTCCGGTTGCTCCGGCTGCCGCAGAAGGTCGCGGCCAGCCTGCGCGACGACGCGATGGGGTGGTGGGAGGGCGACGGGTTCAAGCGGATCCAGGAGGCCTGCGCGCCGGTCGATCTCCGCGCGCTGGACGACGCCGCGCTCCTCCGCCGCGCCGACCGGATCACGGAGACAACGACCGCGGTCCTGGGCGAGCGGTTCGAGAGGAGCGCCAGCCAGCTGGCCGCGATCGCCCTCCGCGTCCCGGTCGCCCTCGCCGTGGGACCGAAGCGGACAGCGACCGTCATGCGCGACCTCGTCTCGGGCCTGCGCACCCGGACCTCCGACGTGAACCTCGCGATCTTCCACCTCGCGCGCAGGGCGGCGAGCGCCGGACCGGAGGTCGCCGGCGCGATCCGGCAGGGGCGACCGGAGGACCTCCGCGAATCGGAGGCCGGCCGGGCCTACCTGGCCGAGGTCGACGCGTTCCTGGACGAGCACGGCCACCGGGAGAGCACCGGTCTGTACCTCTCGGCGCCGACGTGGCGGCAGGATCCCGCGCCGCTGTGGCGGCTCCTTCGCGGCCTGCTCGACGTCGCCGAGCCGCCGTCCGAGGAGGCCGGGCTCGCGCGATACCGGGCGGCGCTCGAGGAGGTCACCCGCGCGCTCCGCCTCGTGCCCGGTCTGCCCGACGCGTTCCACCGCACCCTCGAGCGGCTGCGGAGCGCGATCGTGTTCCGGGAGCGCACGCACTTCGATCTTGTGCGCTCGTTCTCCGCGCTGCAGGCGATCGTGGCCGAGATCGCGCGCCGCCTCTGCGAGCGCGGGCGCCTGCCGCGCCCCGACGATGTCTTCTACCTGACGGAAGCCGAGCTCCGGGGGTGGCTGGAGGGGGCGGCGCCGCCGCTCGACGAGGTGGAGCGGCTCGTTCGACGGCGGCGCGCGACGTACGGGGTGGTCAACGCGAGGTGGCAGAAGATGGCGTTCGGGGCGGGCGCGGGAGGCGCCTCGGGCGACGAGCTCCGCGGCATCGGGGCGTCGTCCGGGGTGGTCCGCGGCAAGGCGCGCATCGTGCGGGACGAGCGGGAGTTCGAGCGGCTGAAGGCGGGGGAGATCCTGGTCTGCCGCTACACGAACCCCGCGTGGACGCCGCTCTTCACGCTGGCCGCGGGCGTCGTGACGAACGTCGGAGGCGCGGTCTCCCACGCGGCCATCGTCGCGCGCGAGTACGGGATCCCGGCGGTGCTGGGGGCTGCCGGGGCGACCGAGCGCATCACGGACGGCCAGGAGATCCTCGTGGACGGGACGGAGGGCCGGGTGACGCTCCTGCGCCGGGGCGACCGCCGGGACGGCGCGGGCGAGCTCGCCCGTGCCTGAGCCTTCGTCGCGCCTGCCGGTGCGGCTGCTCGCCGCCATCGCCCTCTCGACGGCGCTCGCGCCGCTCAACTCCACGATGGTCGCCGTGGCGCTGCCGGAGATGTCGCGCACGCTCCGGGTCGACTCCGGCGCGCTCCGGCAGGCGCTCGTGACGAGCTACCTGCTCACGAACATCGTCCTGCAGAGCCCCGGCGGGAAGCTCGGAGATCGCCTCGGCCACCGGCGCGCGCTCGGGCTGGGCCAGCTCCTCCTGGCGGTCGGGGCCGCGCTCGCCTACCTCTGGCCGGTGGTCCCGGTGCTCGCGGCGTCGCGCGTCGTGATGGCCGCGGGCGGCGCGATCGTGGTCCCGAGCGCGACGGCCATGCTCCGCACGGAGCTGCCGCCCGAGGTGCGCGGGCGCGCCTTCGGCGCCTTCGGGGCGGTGATGGGGCTGTCGGCGGGCACCGGACCGACGATCGGGGCGTTGCTCGTGGGGACCTTCGGGTGGACCTCGATCTTCCTCGCGAACGTCCCGGTGCTGCTCCTCTCCGCGGCGCTCGCGCACATCGGCGCGCCGCCGCGCCCCGCGGCCGTGACGCCCGCCGCGCCGCGACCGCGGTTCGACGTCGTGGGCTCGGTGCTGCTGGGCGGGTCGCTCATCGGGCTCGTCCTTGGCCTCGAGTCCGCGCACCTCCGCTGGGCCGCGGTGCTCGGCGCGCTGGGCCTCGTGCCCTTCGTGCTCTGGGAGCGGCGCGCCGCGGACCCCGTCATCGACTTCTCCCTGTTCCGGCGGCGCGCGTTCCTCGGCGGCAGCCTGCTCATCGCGCTCCAGAACTTCGCCATGTACGCGACGATCTTCGAGCTGCCGCAGGTGGCGGGGCGGCTGTTCCACGTCGGGCCGCGCGACGTCGGCACGACGCTGCTGGCCATGATGGGGACGATGGTTGTCGTCTCGCCCCTCGCGGGGCGCGGCGCCGATCGCTTCGGGCCGCGCGCGCTGGCGCTCGCCGGCAGCTCGCTCGCTCTGGCCGGCATGCTCCTGCTCGCGGTGCGGCCGCTGGGCGCGCTCACGGACGCGATCCCCGCGCTCGTGATGCTCGGCGCCGGCCTCGGCCTGACGTCCCCGCCGGCGCAGTCCGCGGCGATGAGCGACGTCCCGCGCGAGAAGAGCGGAATGGCCGCGGGCCTCACGTCGACGATGCGCTACATGGGGGGCATCGCCGGCCTCACCGTGCTCGGCCTCGTCCTCACCGACCACCCGGCGGCCGATGTGGTGAACCGCGAGCACACGATGGCCACGTCCATCTTCGGCGCGGCGCTGCTCCTGACGATCGGCTGCGCTTTCCTCCTTCCCGGCCGGGTCGCCGCGCCGGTGGCAGCCGCGGGATCACGGTAGTCAGTCCACGGCCTACGGGGCGCCGACGGAGGGCTCCGGCGCTCTCGCTCCGATCAGGATGCGCAAGTCGTCGAGGTACTCCGCGTCGTCACCGCCGCAGAGGTCCGGGTCCCCTCCCATGGAGCGATCCACGCTCGCGCCCACGATCACACGATAGGCCCCGCTCGCGCCCACCTCACCTTCGTGCCCGTCGAGGATCGAGCCGGCTGGCAGCTCGTCGATCCAGAAATCGATCCGACCTCTGCGGTGAGCCACGCACATCTTTCGAAGTTCTTCGGGACACCCTTCCTCGGGGCTCATCGCCATCCTGATCGGCGCGAAATAAGGTTCAACGTCCGTGTCGGGCCACGGGTTGGAACCTCGGACGCCTCCCGCGAGCAGCGCGCCGGTGATGTCGGAGCCGGCGCGCACCTCGAACCATTGATGGTCGATGACAGGAACGATATCCGTGTAGTGCACAACCCGCAGGAACACGGGACCGCTCTCGGGAACGGCGCCCAGGATGTCGGAATCCTGGACAGCGATCGTCACGCCATGCGCGACGCCGTCCTTGTCCGTGCAGGCAAGGGAGCGTGATGTCGAGCTGGCCGCCTCCACCTGGCATGGCGCGGCCATGTTCACTTCGTAGGAATCGAACCCCTCGTCCGGCCAAGCCTCGACGGTGACCTCGAATTCAGCCGATATCCCGGCCTGCCGGGGCTCGCAGGCGGACGTCTGGTCTGGTCCCGTCGACTCGCCGCTGCTCGTGGTGCCAGGTGACGAGGTCTCTGTGGGACCACACGCGGGCGTCATGCAGAGGGGGACGAGAGATATCACCGAAAGAGCAACCACGGAGGATGTGCGCTTCATGCCGTCACGTAAAAGCAACGCGTGCGCCAGTGCGGAGATGCACGAGATCTCTGGACCTCGCGCCTGGCGCACAGGCACAGCGGCACAATTCGTCTCAAATTTGTGCCAAAATGCGCCGCGCACACCGTGCTCCGCGCCGGTGTGCGCGAGCCGCCAGGGGGAGGTTCGCGCGCCGGTTTTTGATTGACGCCGGCAATGTGAACGTTCACAATTTGGTCTCCGGGTATCCTTCTGCTTTGCCCTGGGTAGGACGTCATGCGCCCCGGCTTCTCGTCCTCATGCGCGTTCACCCTGGCGGTCGGGCTCTGAGGAGCTCGCTGGCCCGATTGGGCATCCCTCTGGAGACTAGCATGATCACTCACCTCGATTTGCCCTCCCACGCTCTGGCTCCGTGCCGTTCCCTCCTTCGTCTCTCTGCTCTCGGCTGTGTGCTCGCGGCGCTCGCCGGCTGCAGCAGCGGCACGACCGACGACCAGCCCTCCTCTGATGGGACGGGTGGCTCGGAGAATCCGGTGACGGGCGCCAGCAGCGCCAGCAGTACGACGGGCACCGGCGGGAGCACCGGTACGTCGAGCTCCGTCGGGAGCGGGGGAAGCGGTACGACGGGTACCGGCGGGAGCACGTCGGCCTCGGGGAGCGGCGGCGATCCAGGGAACGGTGGTGGAGGCGCAGGCGGCTCCCCGCCGACCTGCGACTTGCCCACCACGTTCAAGTGGAAGTCGGGGCCTCCGGTGATCAGCCCCAAGCCGCCTGCCGGCCGCAGCTGGGCATCCGTCAAGGACCCGACGATCGTGTTCTTCGAAAACAAGTACCACGTGTTTGCCACCGTGTTCGACACCACGTCGGGCAACGGCGGATGGCAGTCCATGTACTCGAACTTCACGGACATCCCTCAGGCGAACGCCGCTGAGCAGCACTACATGGCGAGCTGGCCCACCGGCAGCACGGTCGCGCCCCAGGTCTTCTTTTTCCAGCCGCACAACAAGTGGTACCTCATCTACCAGTGGAACGGCCGGTACTCGACCAACGATGACATCAACAACATGAACGGCTGGAGTCGGCCCCAAGGGCTGCTCCGAGGCGAGCCGAACGGCGCGCTGGACTTCTGGAACATCTGCGACGACAAAAACTGCTACCTCTTCTTCTCGCGGGACGACGGAAAGCTCTACCGCTCCAAGGTCAGCATCGACAAGTTCCCGAATTACGACGGTTACGAAACCGTCATGTCGGCCCCCAGCGCGAGTCTCCTGTTCGAAGCCTGCAACGTCTACAAGGTGGATGGGTCGAACAAGTACCTGCTCATGGTGGAGGCGTACGACAACAGCCCTCGCTTCTTCAGGTCGTGGACGTCCGAGAGCCTCGACGGCCCCTGGGCTCCCCTGGCGGACACCAAGCAGAACCCTTTCGCCGGCCCTGCCAACGTGACCTACGAAGGCCAGGACTGGAGCGACGACATCAGCCACGGCGAGCTGATCCGCTCCGGGCACGACGAGAAGATGACCATCGACCCGTGCGACCTGCGGTTCCTCTACCAGGGCAGAGATCCGAAAGTCGGGGGTGATTACGGCAAGTTGCCCTACAGGCTCGGGATGTTGACGCTCCAGAAGTAGCTCCGCTCCCCTCCAGTTGTGGTTTTACGACCTCCGTGGGCTGGCTCGGCTATCCGGACGAGAAGATCCGGCGCGCGTGCCGCGAAGGTATCGAGCAGGGGTTTTCGCGCTTCAAGCTCAAGGTCGGCCTGGATCTCGGGGACGACCTGCGGCGTACGGCGCTCGTGCGCGACATGATCGGGCCGGAGCACACGCTGATGATCGACGGCGCGGCGGGCGCTACCTCGCCCCCACGGCGCCAGGCACATCGATCACCATGAAGGCCGACTCGCTCGCGGCGCACACGTTCCCCGGCGGGCAGGTCTGGCAGGACCGCTGCGCTCGAGCACGTGCTCGGTTACACGTGCGCGAACGACGTGTCGGCTCGCGACTGGCAGCTCCGGCGCGGCGGCGGGCAGTGGTGTCGCGGCAAGACGTTCGACACGTTCGCCCCGCTCGGCCCCCGCCTCGTCACCGCGGACGAGGTCGGAGATCCAGGAGCGCTCCGCATCGCCCCCCTCCTGAACGGCGAGCGCGTGCAAGACTGGACGACCGGCGACATGATCTTCGGCGTGCCCGAGCTCATCGAGTTCTTGAGCGGCAGCACGACGCTGCTGCCGGGCACCGTGATCCTCACGGGGACGCCGCATGGCGTCGGCATGGCCCGAACACCGCCGCGCTGGCTGCGCCCGGGAGATCGGGTCGAGATCGAGATCGAGAAGATCGGCGTGCTCGAAAACCACGTCGTCTCCGAAGGGGAAGCGTGAATGACGGCGGCCCCGCCGCGCGGGGCGCCGGGCAGCTCGCGGCCCGCTCCTGGGAGCTCCTCGATTTCCTCAGCCAGCCGACCGTCTGGCGCGCGGCGCTCGCGCCCGGAGGTCGGGTCCAGATCCTGCCGCAATGGCTCGCCCCCGGCGACGTCGACCCGGTCGCTCGGCGCGTTCGAGCTGGATTCCACGCTCGCGCGCGCTCGAATCGACGCCGATGACTTCGGCATCACGCGCGCCGCCGGCGCGATCGCCGAGACGGGCACCGTCATCCTCGACGACGCGACCACCTCGACGCGCCTCAGCGCGCTCGCCCCCTGGATCCACGTGGCGATCGTTCGCCGCGCCGACATCCACCGTTCGCTCTGCGCCGAAATCTCCGCGCTCGGCGGCGCCCCCTACGTGGTCAGGTGTACGGGGCCATCCAAGACGGCCGACGTGGAGGGCATCCTGATTCAGGGCGTGCACGGACCGGGCGAGCCAATCGCCCTGATCGTCGGTGCCTGGTAGAGCGACGCCGGGAGCGCGTTCTGAGGAGTTTCCGGCGATCGGCATCGTGGCCGGCGAGTCCCGCGCGCCGGTTTTCAATTGACGCCGTAGATGTGAGCGCTCACAATTTGGCTCGGAGATTCCTCCGCTTTGCCCTGGGTAGGCCGCCATGCGGCACCGGGCCCTTCGTCCTCGTGCGCGTCAACCTTGACAGTCGGGCTCTGAGGAGCTCGCCGCCCGCTCGGGCATCCCTCTGGAGACCAGCATGATCACTCCCTTCGATTTGCACCGTCAGACCCTGACTCCTTCCCGTTCCATCCTTCGTCTCTCTGCCCTCGGCTGCGTGCTCGCCGCGCTCGCCGGTTGCGCCAGCGACACGGGGGACGACCAGCCGTCCAGTGGTGGTACGGGTGGCTCGGAGAACCCGACGACGAGCGCCAGCAGCACGACAGGCGCGGGCGCGGGCGCGAGCACGAGCGCAAGCGGCACGGGTGGATCTGGCCCCGGCACGAGCACGAGCACGAGCAGCGGAAGCGACCCGGGCACGGGCGGCGACCCGACGTCCGGGGCCGGGGGGAGCGGCGGCGATCCGGGGGACGGCGGCGGCGGCGCGGGCGCGGGGACGGGCGCGGGCGGCTCGCCCGTGACCTGCGACCTGCCCACCACGTTCAAGTGGAAGTCGGGGCCTCCGGTGATCAACCCCAAGTCGGCTGCCGGTCGCACCTTCGTCTCCATCAAGGACCCGACGATCGTGTTCCACGACGGCAAGTACCACGTATTTGCCACCGTGTACGACACGGCGGGCAACGGGGGGTGGAGCTCCGTGTATTTGAACTTCACCGACTTCGCTCAGGCGGCCTCCGCTCAGCAGCAGCACATGGCGAACTGGCCCACCGGCGGCACGGTTGCGCCCCAGGTCTTCTTTTTCCGGCCGCACAACAAGTGGTACCTCATCTTCCAGTGGAACGGCCGGTACTCGACCAACGACGACATCAACAACGTCAACGGCTGGAGCCGGCCCCAGTCGCTGCTCAAGGGCGAGCCAGGCCAGATGGGGAACACCCTTGGCGCGCTGGACTTCTGGAACATCTGCGACGACAAGAACTGCCATCTGTTCTTCTCGCGGGACGACGGGAAGCTCTACCGCTCCAAGGTCAGCATCGATAAGTTCCCGGCTTTCGACGGGTACGAAACCGTCATGTCGGCGCCCAGCTCGGGGCTCCTGTTCGAGGCCAGCAACGTCTACAAGGTGGATGGCACGAACAAGTACCTGCTCATGGTCGAGGCGTTCGACAACAGCCCTCGCTTCTTCAGGTCGTGGACCTCCGAGAGCCTCGACGGCCCCTGGGCTCCCCTGGCGGACACCAAGCAGAAGCCCTTCGCCGGCCCTGCCAACGTGACGTTCGAAGGCGGAAAGTGGAGCGACGACATCAGCCATGGTGAGATGGTCCGCTCCGGGAGCGACGAGCGAATGACCATCAACGCGTGCAACATGCAGTTCCTCTACCAGGGCAGGGATCCGAACGCCGGAGGGGCTTACGAGAGATTGCCGTACAAGCTGGGTCTGATCACGCTCGAGAAGTGACGCCGCGCCCCTCCTCGATCTCTCGGGAGGGACGTCCAGGCAGAAGCGCCGATCTCCCGATCGGCGCCTCCCCGGCGAGCCCGGGCCGACATCGGCCAGGGTCGTGATCGGGGCAAACCATCGATGCGTCCGGGGCGCCGCGCGCGCAGGATCCGCGGCCTGAATCCAGGGGATCGCTGGACGAACGGCATTCTCCGTCTATCCTTGAGCGGTGCGCTCGGGGGAGCTCTTGGGGGGGCGCTTCCGCGTCGAAGCGCTCGCGGAGAGCGGAGGCATGGGCGCGGTCTACCGCGCCTGGGACGTCACCACCGGAAGGCGGGTCGCCGCCAAGGTGCTGCACGATCCGTCGCCGCACCACCTCGCGCGCTTCGCGCGGGAGGCCGAGCTCCTTGCCCGCCTCGCGCACCCCGGGATCGTCCGGTACGTCGCCTACAGCGCCGCGCGCGAGAGCACGCCCTTCCTGGTCATGGAATGGCTGGAGGGAGAGGACCTCTCCCGGCTCCTCTCGCGCCGGCGGCTCTCGGTCGCCGAGACGGTGGAGCTCGGGGCGCGCGTCGCCGCGGCCCTGGGCGCCGCCCACGCGCTGGGGATCGTCCACCGCGACCTCAAGCCGGCCAACATCTTCCTCGTCGGCGGACGGATCGAGGAGCCCAGGCTCCTCGATTTCGGGGTCGCCCGCCTCCCGGACATGGCGCCGATCACCGGCGCCGGGATGCTGGTCGGCACGCCCGACTACATGGCCCCGGAGCAGGCGCGCAGCGGCGATGAGGTCGGCGCGCCCGCCGACATCTTCTCGCTCGGCTGCGTGCTCTTCCAGTGCGCCACCGGCGCGCCGCCGTTTCAGGCCGATCACCTGGTCGCCCTCCTCGCCAGGATCATCTTCGACGATCCGCCGCACCTGTCGGACCGCTGCCCCGGCGCGCCCCCGTGGCTCGACGCGCTGGTCTCGCAGATGCTCGAGAAGGATCCGGCGCGGCGCCCGCGCGACGGGGCCGCGGCCCACGCCGCGCTCGCGGCGCAGGAGGTCCACGGCGGGTCGAGCTCGGGGCCGACGAGCTCCGCCCTCACCAGCAGCGAGCGCCGCTTCCACGGCGTCGCGGTGATCGGCCGCGCGCCGGCGTCCGCGCTGGACGCCACCCTCTCGCGCTGCGAGGCGGACGCGGACGCCGGCGCGCTCCGGGAGGCCGCCGCTCGCTTCGAGGGGCGCCTGGAGCTGCTCGCCGACGGGACGGCGGTGCTCATCGTCGGCCGCCCGCACGTGCCCACCGACGTCGCCGCGCAGCTCGCGCGCTGCGCGCTGGCGCTGCGGGAGCGCGTCCCCGATCGCCCGATCGCGATCACGGTCGGCTGGGGCGAGCTCGGGCGCGGCCTGCCGGTCGGCGACGCGATCCAGCGCGCGGCGGGGCTGCTCCGGAGCGCGGGCCGCGCGGGCGCGCCGCAGATCCTCCTCGACAAGACCACCGCCGGGCTGATCGAGGCCCGCTTCGAGGCCGCGATCACCGCGTCCGGCGCCGTCGAGCTGCGCGGCGAGCGCAGCGCCGCCGAGCCGTGGCGCCCGCTCCTCGGCAGGCCCACGCCCTGCGTCGGCCGCGATCACGAGCTCCGCGTGCTGGAGCAGACCTTCGCGGCCTGCGCCGGCGAGCCCGCCGCCCGGGCGGTGCTCGTCATCGGCGCCGCGGGCATGGGCAAGTCCCGCCTGCTCCAGGAGCACCTCGCGGCCCTCCGGCGCGCCGGCGCGCCCGCGGAGATCTGGGCGGGGCTCGGGGATCCGCTGCGCGCGGGCTCCATCGGCGGCCTGCTCGCCGAGGTGATCCGGGGCGCGGCGGGGATCCAGGGCGGCGAGCCCATCGAGGAGCGGCGCGCGCTCCTCCGGGCCCGCGTCGCCCGCCGCGCGCCCGAGGCGGAGCGGCGCCGGATCGAGGAGTTCCTCGGAGAGCTCGCCGGCGTCCCCTTCCGCGACGAGGACAGCCTCCCGCTCCGCGCCGCCCGGCAGGATCCCGAGCTGCTCGGCGAGCAGATGCAGCGCGCGCTGCGCGATTTTCTGCGCGCCGAGTGCGCGGCCCAGCCGGTGGTGCTCGCGCTGGAGGACGTGCACTGGGCCGATCGCGCCTCGGTCGCGGCCATCGACGCGGCGCTGCGCGAGCTCGCGGACCAGCCGCTCGTCGTGCTCGCCACGGCGCGCCCCGAGATCAAGCAAGCCTACCCCGATCTCTGGGGCGAGCGCGGGCGGCAGGAGCTCTGGCTCAGGCAGCTCTCGCCGAAGGCGTGCGCGCAGCTCACGCGGGAGGCGCTGGGCGGCGCGGCCGACGGGGCGCTCGTCGATCGTCTGGTCACCCAGTCCGAGGGGCAGCCCTTCTTCCTCGAGGAGCTGATCCGCGCGACGGCGGAAGGCCGGGGCGAAGCGCTGCCCGACACCGTGGTGGCGATGGTGCAGGTCCGGCTCGAGGCGCTCCCGCCCCCTGCGCGCCGGATCCTGCGCGCCGCCAGCGTGCTCGGCGAGGTGTTCTGCAAGGGGGAAACAATTTCTACACGCAAAAACAATGCTGAGTGGTTTCGAGCAGTTATCGGTTGTGCCCGGCATCGGCGGCGGCTAGCGGGCGGACGCCGTGGAGGCTGCACCCGGGCCATCGGAGCGCGCCCGTGCGGTCTTGGGGATCGCGGATCATCGGGGGCGCGGTTCGGAGCGCGCTGCGCCTGGGCAGGAGCTACGGCGGCGCCGAGCCGAACGCCGAGAGCTTCCGTCGTGCACCGCTGCGACGCCCGAAGGCAGGGCTCCCGAGTCGAGTGCGTCGTGCCCGGTCGTCGCCCGTTGCGATCGCAGGGGTGCAAGCCGCTCGTGGTCGTCGCACGGCAAGATCGTGTGCCACGCGGCGCGGCCCGCCCTTACCGCGCGGGTACCGTCGATCGAAGACGCGAGGCTGGTCAGCGGCGTGATCGAGCGCTTGATCCGTTTGCTCTCCCGCTCCCCTAGCCGGAGTACCGCGCGCGGTGATCGAGGTGATGGCGCTCCTGGGCGATCTGCAACGCATGCGCGAGGTGATCGGCTTAGGCGCGGCTAAGCAGCTCGACGACCCCGAGAGGCCGCCGGGGCAACAGCGGCGACGACGTCGAGCAGCGGAGCGGCCTGCGGGATCGTCCGGGCTGCGGGCCCGCGGAGCCCTATCGGGCCATCCGTAGCCGGTCTCATGGCTGCCCGCCGATGGGGCCACGACGTGTGACGGTCGCGCCGACGCGAACGCGCGAGCGACGTCGTGCAGCTCCAGGCGCGTGAGCGCTAGCGCGTCGCCGGCGCCGACCGCGCAGGCCACCGTCAGGCGCCGAACTCGCGGGCGGCGTGGCCGCGCGAGCGATGTCATCCCGCGCCACGCGCGTGGCCGTCACAGCGCCGGTCACCGCTGCCTGCGCGCGGCGCCGCGCTGGGTCGGGCTTGCAGCCGACACGCGCAGCCCGGGGCGCGTGGCCGGTAGCGCGCTCTCGCGGCGGCGTGGACAGGCAGCGGGCGCCCGCGGGTCGACACGCGCTGGAGCCGCGCAGGTCGCTGCGCGCCGGCGCACGCTCTGGACGGTACGACCCACGTCCGTGGCGGTGTCCTCGTCTAGATTCCGTTTGACGCCGATCCCGTGATCAGAAGAATGGCCCACGTCGCCACGTTGCTCGTGTGTTTCGGACGACGGAGAGAGAGACGATGAGGACGACAGACCGGCAGATCTCAGCGTCAGCAGTGTTCGCTCTCCTGCTCAGCGTCGTCGTTCCGACACAGGCAGACGCATCCGAGCTGAGTGCCGGAATCAGCTTCGGGGGGATCCAGGCCGGCACCGTGACGCGCCTGGCGGTGAGTCCGCACGCGGGAATATCGTGGCGCATCAACGGCGACATCACTTTCAATATTCACGATCTACTCAGTATTATTCCCCCAGTCCAGATAGGTGGGTCCGGTGTCTACAATAGCACCATTGCCGCTCTCGGATACAGCTGGAAGAATGGCGATTTTAGCGCTGGCCCATCCGTTGCGTTCTACTTCATGCCGGCTTGCGGAAGCACATTGTGTGGGCACGTCGCCGGGATGGCTGTAGGCGCGCATGCGCAGACCAACGCGTACGTTGCAGGCCCCCTCGGCGTGTCGGTGAGCGCCAATGTGGATTGGGTCGGCGGGAGCAGCCTCGTGCTCCCAGGTTACGTGTCCGTGATTGTCGTCGTCGGCCCCGTGCTTCGATGGAGTATAAAATGAACGCAAGAATAATTCTGTTGCCGATTCTGGCTGTCGCCATCTACACGCTGGCGGCCTGCAACTTGACGGTAGGAGACTGCTATCCCATCGAGGAGTGGGTGAAGGGCGAAGGTGCAGGTGGACCAGTCGGGCCGTCCGTTCCTGTCTATACCTCCGTCGCGTCGGGGGACTTCGGGGCGGAGCCGCCGAGCGGACCGGAGTACGGCAGCGAGCGCAAGCTCCAGTGCAACAAAACGGACGACGAAGACGAAGACGAAGACGAAGACGAAAGCCCGAGCGACAGCTCGGAGAGGCCGACAGCTAGCCCGACGAGCCCGCCAGATCCCTGCCAGCAGAGCGGCACTCCGACCATGGGGTGCGCAAGTAAACGGTTCGGCCCGTCTGATTTCAAGTTTGTCACGATCGTCGCCTACGACGGGACCGTAGCAGGTGGTTGGCAGGAGGCAAAGTCAGGATTGATCATCTACCTAGAAGATGGCGTAGCAGCGTGTTTTCTTCGCATTGGGATGCCGATAAGAAATCACCTTTGGGGGGCTATATCGGCTGACAATGCGGCAATGTACAGCGCTGAAGTGACAAATATGGTCGCAGGTGAGATGGAGAGGACGGGTCGCTTTGCGCTGCCACCTGGCATATTCTGCTCAGAGTTTTTCACGAACGTAAAGAATATGTTCGCGGAACAATACAAGAAACTTGGTGTGGTGGTCAACAAGTCATGAAGCACACGGTCGGTCAACTACTGGAAGTAGTCTACCGGTATTTCCCCCGTGGGATCGGCGGTCCCGACCCGAACCAATTTTGGCAGGACGACTCCCAGCGCGAACAGACTGAAGAACACGCTCGGCTCGTCGCTGCGCGGATCCAAGCATCGAAGGACGAACGCTGGCATGCCATGCGACGTCGCATATCAGAGCGATTCCCTGACGTGCTACTCATGGACCGATCACTTCACCTGCCCGCCGGAGCCTGTGACGCGTGTTATTCGTTCACGGTCGATCTGCCGAACGCACCCGACCGTCGAACGCTTTGGTTTCACGTAAGTTTTCTGGCTCCGTACTATGTCGTATACAGCTATCGCATGATCGATCTCGTCAGGCCGCCTGCCGGCTTCGTGGTTCCGTATGGTATCAATTTCTCCATTCCACGAAGTGCTCTGGGGCCAGAACTCGTACTGAACCCATATGATGAGAGGCTACATAGCGCGACCGTCACCCGGCATGAGCTCACCTTCGATTTGGCGCCAGACGAGCGGCCTTGCGCGACGTGGATCGCCCATGACATCGAGTCGACCTTCGGTTGCGAGCCCATGCCACCGGAGGTCGGTGCCACCCTCGTGCCCGGCGTGGTGGTTGGCATGCGCGGTGCGACGTTGTACGATTGTCTTTTTACCATAGATAGTCAGTGGGTGGAACCGTCGCCGCCAGAGCGAGGAGCGGTCGTGACGCTCGACCCGAGTAGCTTGACAGAACGGTTCATTACGGTGCTTACCGTGCTCCACGCGCACTACCAGATAGGACTACTGCTCGATTTGCCCAGAATGATTCAGCAGATGCCGGAGCCATATCGACAGTCGTTTGGGCTCTATTGGTCGGCGTCTACAGACGGCTTCCTGCACAAGGACAAGATGCTGGAGGAGCTTGCTCGCATGCGTCCGCACGACGAATCGCCGAAGACTCTCCGCGCCATGGCGGCCAAGCGCGAGCTCGAAGCGCTGGTCGCTTCGTGGGACGGTGAAGGCGAGCCGCCGGCCGCCATGGTCGCTTGGGCCTCCAGCTTCCTGGCGAGCTGGCCCGTGGACTCGGTCGCCGATCTCCGCGCCGATCTCCCATGACGTGACTTCGGCTATTCAGGAAACCGCAGCGTCTTGTGGGCCTTGCCGCTCTCTCCCACCGTCGTGCTGCCATCGTGGTTCCAGCTGGTGCCGCCCTTGCCCGGCTGTCCGGTCTCGATGGTGACGCCATCGAGCGTGAGCTGGTCCTCGTCGAGGTAGGCGACGCCGATCGAGTCGCCGCCGCGCCCCGGGCCGCCGTAGCCGCCGGGCCCTCCTTGGCCGCCCCGGCCGCCGAAACAGGCGGCGAGTTCATCCCCGAGCGTTCCGCCCGGTGCGCCTCGGCCGCCTATGCCGCCGCGCTGGGGTTCCCCGCCGTCGCCGCCATTGCCGCCAAAGTCCGCCGTGATCTTGGTGTCGCGCACGGTCACCCGGGCGTGAAGCGCGATGACGCCGATGGACGGCGGTGCGTTCGCTCCCCCGCGGCCTCCTCGGCCTCCGCAGCCACCGGCCCCTCCCGAGCCGCCTGCTGGGCCTCCCTGGGAGGCCACACCGCACACGGCGAGCCCGCCCCAGCGACCGCCGCCGCCGCCGCCGCCCTGGCCCGGCGTGCCCCAGGTCCCCTCGGCCCCCGTGTCGCCCTCCCATCCTGTCTCGGTGAGGCGCCCGCTGCCCTTGCCGGGCGCGCCCTGCGTCCCCGGAGCCCCCGGGCCCCCCTCGGATCCGCTGCTGCAACTGACGTTGTCCCGCTCCCCGATACCACCGCGTGCGGGCGGCAAAAGGTCCGCGGGCTCCCCGTCGCCTCCATCCTCGGCGCTGTCGGGCAGCCCATCGCCTCCCTTGCCACCGATGCTCGTGAGCCCGCTCTCGCACCGGTTCACGGCCGCAGGGCCGCCGGCGACGACAGCCGCCGAGCAAGCGTCCCCACCGAACATGCCATCCGGTCCGGTGGGTTGCGAGGTCTGCCACTTCTCGCCTGCCTCCCCTCTCAGTCCACCGCGGGCGGAGATCTCGCTGCGAAGGATCTCCACCGCGGTGCTCGACTGAACGAGCACTCCGACCTGGCCCGCCGACCTGACGTAGAGATCGGCGAGCGTCGACACCCCGTCCGCGGCCCCCGTGTCCTCGGGGCCCGCGGGCTCGACGATCACCATGGGGCCGAAGACCCGATCGTGCGTAAACGTGGTCTGCGGGCGTAGAGGGTCGCGATCCCATCTCCTGCAGTGGAAGCCCCCGAGGAGATCCACGCCGGAGGGCACCCGGATCTCCTCCACGACGAATCCGTCGTTGCAGAGGAACACGCGCCCTCGTCCAGCGCGCGCGAGCTCGACGGCGCGCGCGACGGTGTACACCGGCTTCGCCTTCGTGCCGGGGTTCCTGTCGTCGCCGAAACCGTAGTTTCCGGCGAGGAACACGCCGCAGCCGTCGTCGAGGATATCGGCGGCGACGTGCTCGACGCAGACCGACTCGGGAGGCGGCTCGTTCTCGCACGAGGTGCCTTCACACGGCGTCACGCCAGGGTCGTTCACGCCGGGAGCAGTTCCGCAGCCAGTAGCCCACGGCGACAACAGAAGGACGAAGGTAGCAGCGGTGGTCTTCCTCATGGGCCTCTCCTGACGTGCGCCGCCAGCACAGGGCGGTTCATTGAGGCGGCTCCGGGTCTGGCGCATCGAACCGGTACCAGAACTGCGCAGTCCCATCGTTCCCCTTGCCGAGCGGGCGTTCCGGGGTTGAATTGCCGCCGATCCCCCCGGTGCCGGCTTGTCCGGGCGAGACCGTCGCCTTGTACCCAAGGGTCACGGTGGCGCTCACGGAGCCGATGCCGAGCGAGTGGCCACCGAGACCGCCGCCGGCATCGCCCCCGCGGCCGCCGTTGCCGCCACCACCGCCGGCGCAGCCTCGCGACCAGTCGGGCCCAAGACTGTGCCCACCGTGGCCGCCGTCGGGGCCTAATCCTCCCCACTGGCCCGTTCCGCCGACCCCACCATTGCCGCCCTTGGCTCCGAGGACCTTGCTGTCCTCGACCGTGAGGTCGCTTCCCTGCAAGGCCACAATCCCGATGCTCGCACCGCCGTAATCGCCCCCTTTGCCCCCCTTGCCACCGCAGCCGCCGCTGCCCCCCGATCCGCCGGCCGCACCGCCCTGGGGCCGACCCGCCGGACACGCGTTCATGGGGTCGCGCCCTTTGCCACCGCCACCCCCGCCGCCACCCTGACCGACGCCGCCCGGCTTGCCGTTCTCCCCGCGGGGGCCGACCCATCCCTCGACGCCCAGGAGGCCAGCGCTTGCCGCTCCGGCAGCGCGGTCCGCGTCGGCGCCGTCTCCTCCGCGGCCCCCATCCGCGCACGGCATGCTGGACGCGCCGGTGCCAGCCGAGCCGCGATTGTCCGGAGTCCCGACCGGCTCCGGCAGTCCTGACGTCCCATGGTCACCCGTCTCGAGGCCTCCATCGCCCCCCTGGCCACCCGTCGACTCGATCCCATCGCCGCACACGGTCACGACCGGAAGGGCGCCCGGCGCCATGTTCGCCGTACACGCATCCACGCCGTCGTTCCCCACCACGCCGGCATTCGCACGGAAGCTCGGCGCGTCCTCGCCCGGCTCTCCGTCCTTGCCGTCGCCTGCGAGGATCACGCTCGACTGCACGATCGCCCTGGCCCCATGCTCCAGGATCATCGCGATCGACGACTTGCCATCCCTCGCGGAGGCGTCGGCCGCCTCGACGCGCACGCCGAAGATCACCGACGTCGCATCCTCTTCCGCGCTGACCGCATCGTCGTCCCCCCCGAGGACCCGCACCGGGATCCCCACGGGCGGCGCGATGACGGTCAACACGTTCTGCTCGTCGAGCGGCCCTCCATAGGACCAGTCGCCGCCGGCACACAGACGGCCGCCCCAGATATCGACACCCTGGGGGAGCGAGATGGCCTCCTCGAACAACCCGCCGCACGCGTACACGCGCCGGGTCGGCGCCTGGCCGTTGCGTCGAACGTGCGCGGCGAGGCCGATCGCGCGTTGCAACGTCCTCACCGGCGCGTCCTTCGTGCCGGGGCTGTTGTCGTTGCCCTCCTCGCTGACGAACACCCCGCACTTGTCGAGCGCTGGCGCTGTGCCGGGCTCTCCCGCGCACGGGTCGGGCGTGTGCTCCGGATCGGGAGCACACGCCAGCTTTTCCGAGCAATCATCGGAATAGGCAGCGCAAGCTGTCAGCGTGCTAGCTCCCCACACGCAGACTGCGAGAGCGACGACCGACGTCACGGCGCCTCGGCCTGCCAGCGAACCCATTCTCTTGGCCCCCCGCGTGCTCACCATACCCCCTCGATTCGCGCGCCGATTTCGTTCCCATTCGCCACGGGCGATACGTTGACCCGGTCCTGAGCCGGCTTGAATCTCAGGAAGGAGAAGTCCGTGAAGAACGATGCGACGGTCACAGCACCGACGACACCGCCCGTGATCACCGTGGCCAGACCGGCGCGGCCGAACATGTTTCGCGCGTCCTGCAAGCGGGCCAGCTCGCCACACGGCGAGTTCCGAGGCGCTTGCCAGCACATCGACGCGCTCGATGACGGCTCGCTTTGGAGCCGATCCCGCCGGGCGCTCAGATCGTCATCGAGCTTGCCCGCCCGGACGAAGAGGATGGTGCCCACCGTCACGCTCGCCGTCGTGACGGCGATCCCCGTGATGCGCAGTGTCCCCGGCCAGGAGGCCCACGGGCTGGGAGCCTTCGCGCGCGCAGCGGGCAACGTGCGCGAGGGGGTCGGCGTCGCTGGCGCGGTCTCCTTGGCGCTGCTCGCCTCCTCGGCGCTCCCCGCCGCCGCGCGGGATAGCTCCAACGTCATCTGGTGCTCCGCGCCCACCACGCCGAGGAAACCCTGAAAGGCGTCTGCGTGGCCCGGTGCCCGACCCCGCACCATGACGTGTT
Source organism: Sorangium sp. KYC3313 (assembly GCF_052075895.1). Taxonomy (NCBI): domain Bacteria; kingdom Pseudomonadati; phylum Myxococcota; order Polyangiales; family Polyangiaceae; genus Sorangium; species Sorangium sp. KYC3313. Next base: position 2,369,381 of record NZ_CP197255.1, on the reverse strand, counting down.
TGCCCGGCTCGAAGAAGAGCGTATAGGTGCGCGCGGTCCTCCCGATGCGCTCGCCACCGACGAGCACCTCGGCGTCAGGCGGATCGACCGAGAGCACGAGCGTAGCGACGCGCTTCACTGCCTCGCGCTGTCCTGCCTCGAATCGCCGCTCGAGCGCCTCCGGCAGCGCTTCGCGTTGTTCGAGGCTCTTGGCAAGGTGCTCGGCCGCATCGCGGTATTTGTGCAACGCGACCTCGCAAAGGCCGAGCTCGCCGGCGATCTCCGCCCGCTCTCGCTCGGTGCTGGTCGTCGGGTCCGCGGCGTCGAAAGCAGCCTTGTAGGCAGCGTATGCCTCGCTCCACCGCCCGGCATTGCGCGCCCTCTGACCGCGGCGAACATGGTCCTTCACCGATGAACTGTCGTTCGGTCCCGCCTTCGGGGTGGAGATCGGCGGCGCTGACAGACTTCGTGAAGTCTGTTGCGCCTTCGGCGGGACGTCATCAGCGCTGGCCGAGGTCGAGAAGCCCGTTGCGGCCCCGAGCGTGAGAAAAATCGAGAGCGAATGCGCAATGCGACGCATCCAGTGACGGTACATACACCGGTCCTTCGGCGTCAACCGGCAGAAACCGCGACACCTCGGCCGTTTGGGCGAGAATTCGCGGTCGTATGACGGAATGTGCTCAGGCGTCCTCATACGTCCGCTTCTGCGTAGATGAAGGTGTTACCTTGGACCACATAGTCCGACCAAAATTGCTCCTCGGTTCTTTTTTGTGAAGCAGCTTGGCCGGCTCAAGTGTGCTGCTTACCGTGGACAAGCCAGCGTCCGTCTCCCCCGGCTTCGAGCTCTTCCGGCGCCTCGCCCGGCGCCACGGTGTGCCGGAGCGAAACGCCGAGGATATCGCTCAGGAAGCGCTGCTGCGGGGGCTGGAGGCCGACAAGCGGCTCGACCCGGGGCGAGATCCAGCCCCGTACCGCGTCACGGTCGCCGTCAACCAGGCGCGCAATCACGTCCGTGACGCACGCCGCCGCGGCGAGGTGCTGACGTCGTTCGATGAGTGCGAGATCCGAGACGGGTGCCCCACGCCGGAAGAGCTGCTCCGGACACGGCAGCGGGAAGAGTTCGCGCGGGAGCTGATAGACCAACTCGATCCCAAGTACCGGGATCTCGTGATCAAGCACGATCTCCAAGAGGTCCCGCTTGCCGAGATCGCCACCGAGCAGGGACTCCCGCTGGACACGGTGAGGACGCGACACTGGCGGGCGCACCAGGAGCTCAGGGTGCAGTGGGATCGGTGGCAGGCGCAGCAGCACTCTGAGGGACGGGACGCCAGCGTCTGCGTGCCGCTCGCGCTGGGCTTCGGCCGTCGCGCGTCTTGGGTGGCTTCGCTGCGCCGTCTGGGCGTGAGAATCCTCGTCCAAGGCGCGCTTGCAATGCTGACCGGCGCGCTGGTCTCCTCAGCGTCATCGTTGCCCGACCCGGAGTCGTGGCTCGGGGCGGCGGCGTTCCGCGGCCCTGCCACCTCGCCCGCAGCGCAGGACGCCGCGGCGTTCCTCGTGCGAGACAGCGCGCCAGGCACCGCGGCGCCCGCCGGTGGCGAACGCGCGCACGGCGCCGCGGCGCCGGCCGCGTCGATCGCGCGCGAGATCGCGTCGCCCAGGGAGCAAGGAAGCGCGCAGGTGATGGCGAGCAGCACGGCCGCCCCCTCAACCACGACAGATCGCCGGCCCGCGTCTCCGGCGAGCCCCGTTCGACCGACCGGCGCGGAGCGCGAGCGGAGCCTGATCGACCAGGCCCGAAGGGCCATCGAGGCCCGCAACGTCACGGCGAACGTCGAGGCTCTCCGGCTGCTGAACACCCACGCGCGGGAGTTCCCCCGTGGGCGGCTCGTCGCCGAGCGCGAAGCACTCCTCCGGCAGCTTCGCTGAATCCTCGGCTGTCCTTCGGCAGCTAGCAGGCGGTGCCCCTGGTGATGTCTTCGGACAGCACAAGGCCGAGATCCGCCTTGTTCCAGACAAGAACGTTCACGTCCAGGAGACGAAACGCGATGGATAGGATGGAGGATCTACTTGGTGCGATGTGGCTCATTTCGCCGCTCGGGCTCGCGATGATAGCCTGCGTCGCGATCGGCTTCGCGGTCACCGCGCGCGAAGCGCTGGGACGGGAGCGGGGGCTTCGCGAGGCGCGCGAGCAGGCGCATGCTGAAGAGGAGGCAGCCCTCACCGATGCGAAGGCGCAGGCAGCGGGGGAGCGTGACCGTTACCGGCGCCTCCTGGACTGTCACGTCGATGCGGCGCTCGCCGAGCTGAGAGACGCCCGAGGGCGCCCCGTCCCCTGGCCGGGAAGGGTCCTCGAGTCGTTCTGCGCGACGGCGCCTTCGTGGAGGAGGAAGCTGGCCGAGTGCACGGGGTTGGAACCGAGGGAGGTGGAGCGGCTGCTGAGGAGCGACCTGCCCATGACGCCCGGCCTCGCGCGGCAGCTGGAGACCTTCACCGGCACGCCGGCGCGGTACTGGGAGCGCCTGTGGCGGCTGCACGACGACCGCCGAACGGACGCGGAGGATACCGTGGTGATCCAGGTCGGCGAGCCCGTCACCAAGCGCGAGAGCTCGGTGTGTCCCGCGTCGTCGCCGGTGCAGAGCTCGCCACCGCCGACGCTACCTCCCCGCGCGCTCGACGTTCCTCCGCCTGTGGTGCCGTCTCCCGAGCTTGCGGCCAGGAGCCCGCGGGCGAAGCTCCCGCCGCCTCCACAGCCGCGGCTTCGGTCGCCGCTCCCTGCCCGCGCCGCCACGGGGACTGAGCCCGCCCGGCGCGCTGCCACGCTGACGAGCTTCCCGCTACAGCGTGACGAAGGCGGGCCGGGTTCCGCGAACATTGCCGATTGGGAGGACGTTGAGCGCTCTCCGCTGAACACGACACTTCCGGGAGTAGGGAGCCATGGGTGAGCGCAGCCGTGCCTCGCATTCATCATAGGGTGCGATTTCGCAAGGGGGGTAATGTCATGGATTGTCCGGATGAAGGAAAGCGCGCTGCGGCGTACGCGCGCTTGTTTTGCCCGACGCTGGTCCGTGCGGTGTTGCTCTGGTTGGAGAGGATGGGGGTCCCTCAGTGCCAGCGTGGTGACGTCGCGGGCCAGGTCTGGCTCAACGTCTGCGAGAGCTGGCCCAGGTTCGATCCGAAACGCGGCAGGCCGGAGCGCTGGTTGAACGCGATCACCGTACACGTTGCCTCCCACTACCACGAGCGTGCGCGAAAGCGCAGGGAGGAATTGGTCAGTTCGATCGAGGTGCTTGATCCAGCGCCAGATGCTGCTGCTGTGATGGAGTCCGACAACGTCAGGGCCAGCACCATGGATGCAGTGAATGGGCTCGAACCGGTGCTGCGACTCGTTCTCGTGGCACACGATTTGGGCGGAGTTTCGATGGCCCAGATCGCCCAAGATGCAGGGCTGCCCCTCTCGACGCTTTACAGGCGACGCGCACGGGCCATCGGTGAGTTGCGTAATCTCCTTATGCGTCGGGAAGCCAGCGAGAGCTCTTCGCGGGGAGTGGGACTGCAATGAGCGTCAAGGGCCTGGTTGTTCACTTCCGGCGCGACCTGGATGACGACGAGGCGGAGCGAATGATCGACGCTCTGATGATGCTGAAGGGCGTCGCCAAGGTATCATCTGTCAAGGCCGGTTACGACGACGAACTGAACCGGCAGCGGGTCAAGCGAGAACTGCTAAGCAAGATTGATGGGCTTCTGAGAGATGACGAGGTCCCGATCTAGCTGCCGACGAACCCGCGTCGTCGTGGTGTCGACGCAAAAGGCCCGCGGTGCCGCATCGGGCCGCGCTCGCGGGCGACGCTGGCGCCCGGACGACGTCGTGCCGCTCCAGGCGTGCGCCTCTGATCACGATGCGCGAGCCGAGCGCGGCGAATCGGCATCGTGTGGGTTCTACGCGCACATGCCAGGGGTCGCGCTGGATTCCATTCCCACAAGAGATGGTGTTCACCGTGCGCAGTTGAAGCCGAGCGGACGCGAGGGAGCTCGGCGAGCCTGCGACGTCGGCCGGCAGCCCCATGGTCTCGTACGCGATCGATGGGTGCAGGGCCCCAACGTGGCGCCCGCGTTCAGCGTCGCCATGCGCGGCCCGGATCGGCGCGCGTGGACGTCCGCGCGCGAGGCGCCCTGGGAGACATTTTCTCGGGAGACAGTCGGAGGCGCCAAGCTGGCCGATCGCGCGCGCCATCGTCCGGTCTGCCCGGTCTGACGTGAAGGGCCGCCGCTTGCGCTTGGCCTCGCGCCCGTCACAGGCGCGGGGAGCGTGGGCGGCGTCACGGAGGCGCGCGCCGACCGCCGCGACGCCGGCCCGCTGGCTTGGCGATGTCGCCGTCCGTGCGCCAGCGATCTCCGCCTGCCCGGCCCGGCGTGACGCCGTGGGCAGGACGGCGCTCGACGGCGTTGGCGGGAGTGTTGGCGACCGCGCGGCTGGAGCTGCACGATGTCGCCCATGCGTGGCCGTGCCGCGCGCGGGCGGCTCGTCGGAGCGCGCCGTGGGGCAGGTCGCGGTCACCGCACGCTGACGGCCGAACGCCTGGGCTGCGCACGATGCCGCCTGTGGAGCAGCGTCGCCCGCTAGCGCGGGCTGACGACCGCGCGTCTGGAGCCACCGACGGCGCGAGGGTAGCCGCTCCTGCCACATCCGAACCTCCGTTGTTGTGGTGTTTCGGGTTCGAGACGGAGCCTGAACGAAAGCCCGTGAGGAGGCCCGAAATGGTAATTCTGACGATCCGGTATCTCGTCGCGAGTTACCGGGATCTGGTCAGATGGGGAAACCGCTCTGGTGACGCGTAGTTAGACCGCTTCGAGGGAGCTCCCGAGGGGCCGATTTGGGGGGACCCGAAGGGGGTCGATTTGGTAATTTCGCGCGGGGTCCGCTGAGGGGCCTCTGCGAGCCGCCGACCTCCGATTTGTCGCACACATAGCGACACGACTGCGCGCAGCGGCACGTCTGCGGGGCGGCCCGCTGGGCGCGGCGTGAACCCTTCCCGGCGGACGCCGGGGCGGCCTGGGCCTGGGGCCGAGCACGCGGCAGGGCGCGAACCCGGCGCACGGGGCCGCGGAGCTCATCCAGGAGGGAGGCCGGCGCAAGGCGGAGCTCGCCCAGGTGGACGCCAGCGCGGCTCGCGGCCGCGGCGTCGGGCGAGCTGGCCCCACTCGACGGCCAGGCCGTGGGATCGCCAGAGGGGGTCATCCAGCACACCGAGGTCCCGTGATCGAGCCCCAGCGTATGCCTTTCAGGCCACGGTGCCGGGCGAGAACCGGCGTCCTCGTGGTCGCACGCTACATCAGACTTTAACGCCGTCGCCCTCGCCAGGAGCCGACTCTTGTACTGTGCTTTAACGCTCTTTAAAGTTGAACGGAAAATGAAGGCTTCGCTCTGGCAGGTTTGTGGTTCGGTGCTTTTGTAGGCGCATGAGCTCGCGGCGCTGGTACGAGCTCGCGTGCGGAGTTGCCCGCGCGCCGAGCCACGTCCTGGAAGAGTGTTTCCAGATGAACAAGCAGACCCGGTGCCACCTGCGCGCGATCGCACGGCTGCACCCCGAGATCGGCAACCTGTGTGATCAGCTTGAAGCGCCCTGGAACGCCGTGCGAAGGATCGCGCACGCGCCGGGGGCGGCGGCGCAGTGGGAGCGCGCGGCGCAGGTGCTCGGGGAGCTCGTGGAGAAGCGCCGGGCGACCGAGCCGCGCCGGTCGAGGCTGGAGGCTGTGCGCCTGGAGGCGCTGAAGCGAATGGGACCGCCGATGGAGGGAGGAGGAAAACTTGCAAGCAGCCTGCGAGCCGCGTGGGAGGCGGCGGAGCGCGGGACGCGCGCGGTGCCAAGCCCACGTCCGGGCGATCGGCATGCTCGTCTGCGGTGAAGCGCTGCCCGGCGGGAAGCGCGCCAGTCGAGCACATGAAGCGGCGTCGCGTTGGACCTTCGCTGCGTACATCTCCCGTACGTGCCTATCGCGCCCGCTCGCCGATCCCACTCAGGGAAACGGAGCGTCTCGACCTGGATCCCGTCCTGCCCCGTTACCATCTCGCCCCACCAATCCCAGCGAGTGCCGCCCTGGCTCGGCGGTCCCAGCTCGTACATGATGCCTTCCCGCGTGAGCTGGTCCTCGTCGAGATACGCGATTCCGTTCGAATCACCGCCACGCCCGGGGCCGCCAAAGCCGCCGTCGCCCCCTTGGCGCGGTCGCGTCAGGCTCGCCGTAGACCCATGCACACTCTCCGGGTACGCTGGAGCACGGCCGCGGTCGTGCGTCTCCTGGCATGCGATCATCAGCGCGCCGTCTTCGGCGGCGGTCTGCTTCACGGCGCCGCGACGGGCCGCGCTCGGGCGAGACGGTGGCGCACGGGCCCGCTCGCGCAGCTCCTCCAGCGCGGCCGACAACGCGCCGTCTTCGGCGGTGGCCTGGTTCACGGCGAGGCGACGGGCCGCGCTCGGGCGCGATGGTTGCGCACGGGCCCGCTCGCGCAGCTCCTCGCGGGGCCGTGGCGCACGGTGCGTTCGCGCAGCTCCTCGGCCGTGGCGCACGGCGCGCTCGCGCAGCTCCTCGCGCGCGGCCGGTGCCCAGGCGACGAGATGTCGCTATGCTCTCTCCCTCGCACCGAGCGCAAACCGCGCATCCCGCCGCTCGCGCGCCAAGCGGGCGGCCAGCACGAGGCCCATGGACGTCGCGGCTCAGATCGTCAAAGCCTTGAAGTCTGCCGGCTATGGGCAGATCGAGGCGGTCGCCCGCACGAGATCGGGTGCGGTGTTCCGGGCCGTCGCGCCGCCGGACGGGCGCGCCGTCCGCTCCGTGATCCTCAAGATCCACACCGACGAGCGCGAGGGTCCTGACCGAGAGGCTGCAGTGCTCCGTCGCCTGGGGCGCACCTTTCAGCTCCTCACCCTCGGCGGCACGCGGTACCTGGAGACACCAGATATCGGCGGCGTCTCCGTCGCCGGTGTCTGCGCCCGGCGGCGGCTCGCGATCGACGAGGCGCTCGCGATCGGCGCTGCGGTCGCGGGCGAGCTGTCCAAGGTGCACCGGTGCCGCGTCATCCACAAGGATGTCAATCCTTCGAACGTCGTGTGGAACGAGCGTACGGGCGCTGTTGAGCTGATCGATTTCGGTGTCGCGAGCGAGCTGCCGCTGGAGCAAGCGGAGCTCGCGCCGCCGTCCCAGATCGAGGGGACGATCGCGTACATGGCGCCGGAGCAGACGGGCCGCATGAACAGGCCGCTCGACGCCCGCGCCGACCTCTACGCGCTGGGCGTGACGCTGTACGAGATGCTCACGGGCCGCCGGCCCTTTGAGACGAGCGACCCGCTTGATCTGGTGTATTGCCACCTCGCGCGCGCCGCCGCCCCGCCGCGCGAGGTCGACCCCCGTATTCCCGAGGTCGTGTCCGACATCGTGCTCCGCCTGATGGCCAAGGAGCCGCAGGATCGCTACCAGACGGCCTGGGGCGTCGAGGCGGACCTCTGCTCGTGCGTCGAATCATGGCGCCGCGCGCGGCGGATCGAGCCCTTCCCGCTCGGCCGGCGCGACGTCCCCGACCGGCTGGCGATCCCCCGCCGGCTGTACGGTCGCGACGAGGAGATCGAGGCCGTCGCGCTCGCCCTGGAGCGCTCCTCCGCAGAGGGGCGCGCGGAGCTCGTGCTCGTCGGCGGACCGCCGGGGATCGGCAAATCGGCGCTGGCCCATGAGCTGCTGCGCCCCATCACGGGCAAGCGCGGGCTGTTCGCTGCGGGCAAATGCGACAGGTTCCAGCGCGCGACGCCATACGCCGTCCTCGCCAGCGCGCTGCAGGACGTCGTACGGCACCTGCTCGGGGCCGAGCCTGACGCCGTCGCGTCCTGGCGGCAGGCACTCCTCTCCGCGCTGGGCGAGAACGGCGCCCTGGTCACCGCGCTCGTGCCCGAGCTTTCGCTGTTGGTCGGGCCGCAGCCGCCGCTGCGGGAGCTCGATCCCGTGGAGGCGCGCAACCGCTCGATGCTGGTGCTCCGCGGGTTCGTGCGCGCGCTGTGCCGGGACAGCCAGCCGCTGGTCCTGTTCCTCGACGATCTCCAGTGGGCGGATGCCGCGACGCTCGACCTGCTCTGCGAGCTCGCCGCCGATCCGGACCTGCGCTTCTGCTGCATGATCCTCGCATACCGCGACAACGACCTCTCCGAGGGGCACCCCCTCCGCGCGGCGATGGAGCGCATGCACGACGGCGCTGCGAGGGTCACCTCGCTCACGCTCTCGCCTCTGCGCGAGCGCGATGTCGTGGAGATCGTCGCCGGCGCGCTACGGGCGCCGGCCTCGCGCGCGACGAGCCTTGCGCGGATCGTGGAGCGGAAGACGGGGGGCAACCCGTTCGCCATCGGCCAGCTCCTGCAGCGGCTGCACCGCGACGGCGTCATCACGTTCGACCTGGCCGGCGCCTGCTTCACGTGGGACGAGGCCCGCGCCGAGGCCGCGCCGATGGCGGAGAACGCCGCCGAGCTGCTCCGCGCGCGGCTCGGCGAGCTCTCGCCGGCCGCGAGGGAGGCGCTGCGTGTGGGCGCGTGCCTCGGCGATACGTTCGACCTCGGCACGCTCGCGGCCCTCCGCGGCGCTGCCACGGAGGACACGCTCGCGGAGCTGTGGGAGCCGGTGGAGGCCGGGATGCTGATCCCGCTCCGTCTCCGGGCGCCCGCCGGCCACCCCTCGGGCGCGACGTTCGCGTTCGCGCACGATCGGATCCGGGAAGCGGCCTATGCGCTCATCGAGGAGCGGGATCGGCCCGCCGTGCACCTCGATCTCGGACGGCGGCTCCTCGCGATGACGCCGGCCGAGCGCCTGGATGAGCGCCTGTTCGTGATCCTGGACCAGCTCAAGGCCGGGGAGGCGCTGCTCGCAGAGGAGGGGGAGCGGATCGAGGTGGCCAGGCTGTTCCTGCGCGGCGGCCAGCGGGCGCTCGGCGCGGCGTCGTTCGAGGTGGCCGCGAGCCTGCTCGGCGCGGGCACCCGGGTGCTGGGCGAGCAGGGCTTCGCGCGGGCGCGCGAGCTCGCCGTCCCGCTGTACCGGGCAGCGGGGCTCGCGGCCTGCCTCGTCGGCGATTTCGACGGCGTCGAGCGGCTCGCCTCCGCGCTCTCCGCCCACGCGGCCTCGGTCCTCGACGAGGTCCAGGCCGACGGGCTCCGCATCCGGAGCGCGCAGGCGCAGGACCGCCGCGCCGAGGCCCTGCGTCTGGGCTTCCGCGCGCTCGGGCGGCTCGGGCTCACGTTCCCCGAGAAGCCCGCGGTCGAGGACGTGCAACGTGCCATCGTCGCCATCCGCGAGCGGCTCTCGGGCAAGGCGGTGGAGGAGCTCGCGGCGCTGCCGCCGATGCGCGATCCAGGCGCCCTCGCCGCCATGGAGATCATCCGCCAGCTCATGGGCATGGCCTTCCTGGTGGCGCCGGCGCACTACCCGCTGCTCGTCACGGAGGGCGTGCGGCTCTCCATCGAACGCGGCAATGCCCTATCGTCCGCGCAGTCGTACGTGTATTTCGGCCATTTTCTCTATGTCATGGAGGGCGACGCCGAGGGCGGCGCGGCCTTCGGCCGGCTCGCAATGGAGGTGATGAGGCGGCTCAGAGCCCGCGAGCTCTCGGCGGTGATCGTCGCGATCTTCGAGTGCACGATCCACCCGCGCACGGCGCATTTCCGCGACACGCTCGGGCCACTGCGCGTGGGCTATCAGGAGGGAATGGCGCACGGCGATTTCGAGTCGGCAACCTACTGCGGCGCGGCGTATGGCATGCACGCCTACATCAGCGGCGCGCCGCTCCGCGGGCTCTCGCAGGAGATCGGGGAGCTGCGCCGCTCCTTCACGCTGCTCCACCAGGAGCCCATGATGCGCGTCATCAAGACGTCCCAGCAGGCCATGTTGAACCTCCTCGGGGCGGGCGAGCAGCCGACGGTCCTTCGGGGCGAGGCGTTCGACGCGGAGGCGATGCGCCCCGCTCTGGAGGCCGCCGGCGACTCGTCCTCCCTGTTCCACATCGCCTTCCATCGCACCTTGCTGCTCAGCCTCTTCGGCGATTTCCAGGGCGTCCTCGAGGAGCTCGATCGGGTCGGACCTCATCTCTCGGCCGTGCGCACGCTCCCCATGTACACCCGGGTGCAGGTCCCGGAGGCGCTCGCTTGTCTGATGCTCGCCGCGGAAGAGGCGGGGGAGCGGCGCGACGCGCTCGTCGAGCGCGCCGACGGCATCTTCGCCGAGCTGCGGCAGGCGGCACGGCATGCCCCGATGAACTTCGGGCACCACGTCGCGCTCGTCGAGGCGATGCGCTCCGGGCTCCAGGGCGAGCACCCCTGGACCACGGCCAGGCTCTACGACGAGGCAGTCACCGGGGCGGAGGCGCAGGGCTACGTGCAGGACGCCGCGTTCGCGTGCGAGCTCGCCGGCCGCTTCTGGCTGGCGGCCGGCAGGGCCTTCCTGGCGCGCGCCTACCTGGAGCGAGCGCGGCGGCTCTACGCCCGGTGGGGCGCCGTGGCCAAGGTCGCGCAGCTCGAGCAGCAGTACGCGAGCCTCCTGCCGATGCACGCCCCCATGGGCGCGCTGCTCACGACCTCGCAGGCGCCGGCCGTCCTGCTCGACGCGGCGTCGCTCTTCAAGGCGTTGCACGCCATCACGAGCAGCCTGACGCTCCACGAGCTCCCGACGCGCCTTCTCTCCACGGTCATGGAGAACGCCGGCGCGCAGCGGGGGGCGCTCTTCGTCGAGCGGGAGGGCGCGCTCGTCCTCGAGGCGGCCGGCGACCCGTCCCGCGGGGCCGTCCGCGCGGGGGGCGTACCCGTCGAGCGCGCCGGCGATCGCGCGTGCCTATCCGTCGTGCGCACGGTGGCGCGGACCCGGGCCCCGATGGTCCTCGAGGACGCGCGCACGTCTCCGGCGACGCGCGACGAGCCCTACGTGGTGTCGCGACAGACCCGCTCCATGCTCTGCGCGCCGGTCCTCTCGGGGGGCGCGCTGCACGGCGTGCTGTACCTCGAGAACGACCTCGCGACGGGCGCGTTCACGGCCGAGCGTGTGGAGGTGGTCGGGATCCTCTCGGCCCAGGCCGCCGTCGCGCTGGAGAACGCGTTCCTTTACGACGACCTCGCGCGCCTGCTGGAGGAGCGGACGCGCCTGCTCGCGCAAGCCGAGGAGGGGGTTCGGGCGCGCGACACGTTCCTCGAGCTCGCCGCGCACGAGCTGAGGACGCCGCTCACGCCGCTCCTGATGGAAGTCCAGGTCCTGCTCCGGGACGCGCGCGCCGGCAGGATGAGGGACGGGGGGCCGGAGCGCGCGGTCAGGAAGCTGGAGCGCGCGGTGGACCAGATCGAGCGTCTCGAGCGGCTTGCGAACGATCTCCTCGACGTCGCGCGCCTCTCCGCGGGCCATCCGGAGATGCAGATGGAGCCGGTGGATCTGGCGGAGGTGGTCCGCGACGTCGCCGCGAGCCACGCGGTGGCGCTCGAGCACGCGGGCTCGACGCTGTCCCTCGACGCGAAGCCGGGGGTCGTGGGCGTCTGGGACCGCGCGCGTCTCCGGCAGGTGGTGGACAAGCTGCTGTCGAACGCCGTCAAGTTCGGGGAGGGGAAGCCCATCGATGTCCGGGCCGAGGGCGACGGCGATTGGGCCCGGCTCGTCGTGCGCGACCGCGGCGCCGGCATCCCCCGCGCGGTGCAGGCGCGGCTCTTCAGGCGGTTCGAGCGCGGCGTGTCAGAGCGCCATTTCGGAGGGCTAGGCCTCGGGCTGTGGCTCGCGCGGCGCTTCGTCGACGCGCTGGGCGGGAACATCCGGATCGAGAGCGAGCCCGGCGCGGGCGCCACGTTCATCGTGGAGCTGCCGCGCGAGCCCATGCGGGACGGCAGCCGGCCGAGCCCGAACGCGCGGACGAGCCGACAGGCCCCGTCGGGCGCGCCTTACAGCCGCGCCGGAGGGGAAGGGGAAACGGGGTGATGTCTCCCGCCGCCCATCTCCACGGGAGGAACCAGCGTCAGATAATACAGCGCTTCAATGCCGTCGTGTTGGGCAACTCTTCTCCCGAGCGGTCCCAGACGCGACTCGCGGCGCCCCCAGCAGGAACGCGGCGCCAAGAATGAGGGAGCACACGCCGGCGAGATCGGCGCCACCGTCGGCCAGCCCGCCGGGACAGGCGCGTCGGTCGCGCGACGAAGCAGCGTGCGCGGCGGCGGAGCTCGGATACCACGTCGTGGAGCTCGGGCGCCGTCACGGCGCCGTCATCGGCGGCGGCCTGCCGCACGGCGCGAGGCGACGGGCCGCGCTAGGGCGCGTGGCGCACGGCGCGCTCGCCCAGCTCCTCGCGCGCGGCCGTCAGCGTGCCACCATCGGCGGCGTGCCTGTGCTTACTTGATGATCTCCTGCTCGGAGGTGAAGGCGTGCCGGATCCGGCAGCGTTTCAACGCTCGCCGTCGACAATTGACCGGAGTTCTGGCACGCCGGACATCCGCACTTTTAGGCGGCATCCTTCGCCGCACTTCGGGCATCGCACGTCGTCTGGCATCATAAACGACGCGCCAAGCTGGACCAGGCTGACGAGCACCATAGTGACTCCCAGAATCCCTATGACGAGATCCACGCCCGGATTGTCGAGAAGTGCCCCGCTCATCGCAAGGCTGAGCATCGCCAGCAGCGACGACGTGCCGACCGCCGACCATCGATAGCGTAGGAGCATATGAACGGATCCTGCGCCGGGCTACTTGGGATCAACAACGATCTTGAGCTTTACGACCATGCTATTTATGATGTTCTCCGAATTCGCCACAACGGCGACCCAGCTTCCCGCTGGGAGCTCGCCAGTGTGAGAGTACGAACGAATCTTCAGTCCTTCAAAGCTCGGAATGTGTCGAAACTCCTTCTTTGTCTTGAAGTTCTCAAGCTGGGCGGAATTCATGAGAAGAACGCGAAATCCCTTGTCGGTGTGCTTGATGCCTTGTGCGGTAATCTGAACGGGCCTAGGCGATGGTAGCGAGAAACTCCTTGCCTGCCATCCGTCAGCGTCGATCGCCATCTCCTCGTCAACTACCACTTGAGGTGTGCGGACGTTGACCCCAGCATGGTCGGCAAGCGACTCTGTTGCTTGCTTGGCTTCGTTGCAGCCCGAGGTAATCACCGCGCTGAGAGCGAACAGAATGCAGCAATTGAACAGGGTGGGTTTCATCGCAATTCCTCCAGCCGTGAGATGCTGCGACAAAGACCAGCGCCAGGAACGGACGTCAAGAGGGACCGACGTCGCGGCCGTGCGCTCGCCCCCATCCTCGCGATGCCAGCAAGCCGCTCGCGGCGGCCGTCCCGGCCGGGCCCATCGAGTACCCCCCGCCGGACAGCGTCGTCGCCCCCACTCCGGACGCGGCGGGCGGTACGAGGGACCGGCCTCGTGGATCGCAAGCGGGATCGCGAAGCGGATCGGTCTCGCACAAGCCAAGGGGATCGGGTTCGGGTCGGCGAGGCACGCCCGGCAAGCGATCACCCAGTGACAAGGAGGGCACTTCGAAGGAGAGAATCGGAGGCAGGTACCTGGAATGCATCTACGCATCGCCGGAGATGGCGGCCGAATGACAAGCAGACCATGGCCGAGCCGTCAAGTGGATCACGGCGAAGCCGGCTGAGCAGATCGGGACGGGCTGGTACCTGCAAGCAGGGCATCCGGGAGGAGGCCGACCATCACGGCCGTGACCGAGAGCGCTCACCCTCGCGATGACGTGAATTGGCGTGACTGGCACCGCTCACTCTCGCGATGGCCAGCAGGCAGCCTGCTCAATCGCGCAGCAACTATCATGGGCTTCATCACCGTCCGCGCGGAGGACGCGGAGTCGTGTGGTCAGCTCTGCGAACGCTCGACCGGAGTCGAAGCACCTTCCATCGTGCCGAGATAGTCACGCGCCGACATCGACGGCGCGGGGAGCGCAGCGACGATCGGGGACAGCGAGGCGACGGGCGAGGGGGCGGGCAGCGCATCGACGTTCGGCTCAGGGCGGAGCGCTGGCAATTCCTGCGCTCCATGCGCCGCTGATATCTGCGATGGATCGCGCCATGTGGTCCTGATCTGCCTGTCCTTCGTCGCCTCGACTTTCGAGGAGAACGAGCGGATCAGTGCTCGCTGGATGTCTAGCGGAAAGATATCCCACTCATCGATTACCTGCTGGACATAGGCGTGTGCATGCTTTCGAGTCTCGACGGTATCGTTGCCTTCCGTTTCCTTGAACTCGGCTTCCTTCGCATCGATTGCTGCAAGCGCGTCGTCGAGGCGATTCAGTTCCACCTTCACGTCGTCGACGGTGAAAAGTCCCTTTGCGACAAATTCCACAACTCGCTGTCGCGAGGTCTTGATCTCTCGGCGCTGGGCGGTGAAATCCGGCTTCTCGATCTGGCGCGGCGGTCGAGTCAGCGAAGTGAGAAGCGAGCGAGCAAACGTCAAGAATTGCTCGCTCGCGGCGGCGTCCGCGTCCGGCTGGCGAAAGCATGCGCTGAGCTTGCACCGGACGCCTTTCTCTTTCTGCTCCATATGGCCACGACAGGCGTAGTAGCCCACCTTGTGTCGGCCCTTGCGGTCCACCGGAACGGCAGCGACGCTACCGCCGCATTCCGCGCAACGGCAGATGCCACGGAGCAAGTGGTTCGCCGTCGCAGACGCGGCCTGGGGCTTCCTCCCGCGGCGGCGGCCTCTCAACGCAAGCTGAGCGTTGTTGAATGTCTCATCGTCGATGATCGCCTCATGTGCAGGGATCCACTCGGCCGGAAGTTGCACGACGCCGCGCGTGGCGTTCGGCCGCACGCTGGTCTTTGCGACACGGCCCGTGTAGGTTCGGTTGCGCAGCGCGGTAAGAACCCAGGCGCGCCCGAACGCCTTGATGCTGCCATACTCCTGGCGGAGCCGCTTGGCGGTCTCGAATACGCTATAGCCTTCAAGGCAGAGCGCGAACATGCGACGCACCACCGCGGCGTGCTCCGGAACCACGCGGAGGGGGAGCGGCGTCTTCGTGCCTTTGGGCTTCGGCTGGCGTTCGTAGCCGAACGGCGGATGCCCTTCGACGAAGTACCCTTGGGCGCGCAGGTGCTTCCGCCCCCCTTCGGTTCGTTCCTTGATCCGACGGCGCTCCTGCTCCGCCCCGACCGCCCAATTGGCGAGCGTGTCCTCTGCCATCGGCGATCGCGAATCGAACCCCTTGTCAACCGCGATGAACACGGCGCCCTTGCGCATGATCTGACGAACGTTCTTGACAATGAAGACCACGTCGCGCCCGAAGCGGTCGATGTCCGTCACGATGACCATGTCCCCCCGGCGGACGTCCGCCAGGAGCGCGGCGACCTTCTTCCGGTTCGCCTCGTTCTCCTCGCCACCGCTCTCTACCTCCGGGAACAGGATCGGCTCCGGCAGCGAATGGAGGCGGCAGTAGTTGCCGATCTTCTCGGCCTGGGCGTCCAGGGAGACCCCTGCGATCTCCTGCTCCCTCGTCGAGACGCGCGGGTAGCCGAGCGTCCGCCGGATCGCGGCGTTGGGGGTTGCGTCTTTCATTTGTTTCACCTGTCAGAAAGGTTGATCGTAGTTCAGCCCGGCCGGCTGAGCAAATCGCCGGTTTTGGCCGGAATTTCGGCCTCCTCTGCGTGTACTAAAAGTTTCGCTACTCTGGCGAGGCGCCGTCGCGCACCTGCTCGGCGGCGACGCCGCGCTGCTCGCGGATCACCTCTCCGCGCTCGTCACCGGGGAGCTCTGCGTCCGCCGCCGCGAGGGCCGCTTCCCCGGCGAGGAGGAGTACTGCTTCCGCCAGGCGCTCCTGCGCGAGGGCGCGTACGCGCAGCTCACCGAGGAGGATCGAGCGCTCGGCCACCGCCTCGCCGCCGAGTGGCTCGAGGCCGCGGGCGAGGCCGATCCGCTGGTGCTCGCGGCGCACTGCGAGCGCGGCGGCCTGACCGCCCGGGCGGCGTCGCTGCTCGTCCGAGGCGCCGAGCTCGCGGCCGCGCGCCGGGCCTACTTCGACGCCGAGGGCTGCTACGGGCGCGCCGAGGCGCTGGTCGGCGCGCTGCTCCCCGCGGCGCGCCACGCGCGGGGCCTCGCTCGCTTCCGGCTCGGGCGCCACACCGAGGCCCTCGCCGACCTCGCCGCGGCGCGCGAGGAGGCGGCCGCGGCGTCGGAGCCGGCGGCGGAGATCGAGCTCCTCCTCGATGAGGCCATGATCCTCGACTGGACAGGCGATTACAGGGCGGCAAGCTGGCGGGTCGAGGCCGCCGAGCGCCTCGCCGACTGGGTGGACTCCCCCCTGCTCAACGCCCGCCTGCTCCTCGGCGTGGGCCGCTCGCTCCACCGGGACGACCGCGAGGACGAGGCCGCCATGGTGCTGTCGCGCGCCGCGGAGCAAGCCGCGCGGCTCGGGGACGAGGGCTACGAGACGCACATCATCGCCCGGCTGATGCTCGGCTTCATCCTGGCCAGCCTCGGCCGGATCGACGAGGCGGCGCGGGATCTCGACGCGGTGATCCTCAGCTGCGAGGAGCGCAGCGATCTCATGCACCTCGGCGCAGCGCTGAACAACCGCGCGCTCGCGCGGGCCCTCCAGGGCGACCGCGCCGGGATGATCGCCGACCTCGAGCGCACCATCGCGCTCGGGCGCGACCTCGGCCAGCCCGCGTTCGAGCTCGTCGGCCGCTACAACCTCGCCGAGCACCTGTATCTGATGGACGATCTCGAGGCCGCGGCGCCTCACGCGCACGCCGTCCAGGCGATGGGGCCGCGCTGCGACGACCACCACGCGCCGATCGCCGTGGCGCTCCTGACCGCGCGCCTGCGCCTCTACCAGGGCGACGAGGCGGGCGCTCGCGGCATCGCCCTGCGGCTGCGCGCGGCGCAAGAGGGAGCCGGCGGCGACGCGCTGAAGCCCTCGGAGGACGTGCTCTGCTCGATGATCGAGCTCGCGACGCGCGACGACGACGGCGCCGCGTGGGCCGCGCTCGAGGAGCGCTCCGCGCGCTGCTCGGTAGGGCAGGAGCGGATCGAGGTGCTCGAGGCGCGGGCCCTCGCCGCCTTCCGTCGCGGCCGGTACGTCGATGCACGGCAGCAGATCGAGCGCGCCCTCGCGGCCGCCTCCACCACGCCGACCGTCATGGGCAGTCGCCTCCGCCGCTGGCACACGGAGCTGACGGCGCTGACAGAATCGGAGGCCCCGGACACCCACCCTCGTCGCCGCTGAATCACCTTGCACGGGCGCGATAATGCGAAAAGATAGAATATTGAACCCATAGTCAACCTATGGGCGATGTTGGTGAGCCCGCGCTCGCGCGCCGCGCGCAGGGAGCCGCCGGGTGATGCGCCAGAAATGGGGGGGGGAACCCATGTCGCTCAAGGAGACATTCATCGTGCTTGTCTGGGCTGGGGTGCTGTCGGGCTGCGCCGCGGAGGTGGGGGACACCGAGGCGCTGGAGGAGCGCGTGGGGGAATCCCAGGGGGCCCTTCTGGGCGGCAACGCGCTCAGCGCGAACGCCCTGAACCTCAACGCATTGAACCTCAACGCATTGAACCTCAACGCCCTGAACCTCAACGGTCTCAGCGCGCAAAACCTCGCCGCGATCCGGGATCCAGGCCCGAGCGGGGCGCTGGCGCGCGAGTTCATGCGGTATGCGACGAGCTGCGCCCTGAGCAGCACGGCGTCGTTCAACTTCTCGTGGACGGACTCCAGCGGCGCCGTCCACAACGAGCGCTACCCCGGGCTGCTCGGCGCCGCGCCGACCTGGGCGACCGGGCCGCTCGACGAGATCGGGCAGCGCATGGTCTCCAGCTGCGTGGCGGCGCGCGTGAACTACTATCAAGTGCCGGTCCTCCTCTCCGCCCGCTCGCTGCGGGAGCCGCTGAAGACGCTGTCCTCCAGCCGGGAGCTCATCGATTATCCGGACGTCGAGGGGGCCTTCTGGGGCAACCTGTTCGCCGCACAGCCCTACCTCAACGCTTGCTACAACAGCGCGACGCTCGACAACTCGCGCGCCTACCAGCGCGACTGCGCCGCGGGCCACCTGATGTCCGACGGCCAGGTCGTGGGGTGCGGGGTGATCCGCATGGTCGGCCCCTGCAGCCGGGTCTGCCAGAAGCTCAACGGGGCCGGCCAGTACTACCCGTCCTGCGTCGACCGCCCCGGCCAGAGCACCGCGACCACGAAGGAGGTGATCACCACCGCCTTGCCCTGACCGGCGCGCCGCCGCAACCCGGGACGGCGCGCCTGCGCCAACGTCAGACAGCGCCTAGCGCGAGCTCGGCACGTAGCGCGGCTGCATCGGGCTCGCGCCGATGATCGTGGACGCGACGGGCGGGTACAGCCGCAGGTACTCCTGCTCTTCCGCGTGGCACTGGCGCGAGAGCGCCTCGCAGCTCGCCCCGCCGTACCGGCACTGCTCATTGGCCCGCGCTTCACACGCCGCGCGCGGGTTCTGCGGGCGCCACACCTCGACGAACTGCGAGGACGGGGCCGCCCCGGCGCCCAGCTGCGCCAAGAAATCCCGCTTCACGATGAGCACGCGCTTGCCGTTCTCGAGCTTGAGGGCCGCGTTCAGCTTCTGCTGCAGCGCCCCTTGCAAGCCTGGCCCGAAGCGCGCGGCGGACCGCTCGATCTCGCGCGCGGCCCGGGACTCGATCACGCCGAACATCGCGTCCTCGAGCGGCCTGGGCAGAGCCCCGATACCCAGCAGGACGGGAACCCCGAAATCCCAGGCGGCGCTCCCCTCCACGATGCGCGACACGCTGTCCCCGCTGAACAGGGCCGTGGCCGACTTGGCCACGGTCGAGCTGAAGCCGGTCGCGAACGTCACGACGGGCGTGATCGGACTGACCCCCGACACCCGCAGATCGACGTTGGTGTTCCGGAGCGCGGTCGCGACGGCGACCTTGGGCTCCAGGGTGATCGCGTAGTCCCCGTTCTCTCGGACCCCGAACGTGGGGTTCAGATCCAGGCCCAGCACGATGTCCGCCGTGGTCGCCAGGCTGCCACGCAGGCTGTAGCTGTCGCTCCCCGATTTGTTGCAGGAGCCGAGGACCCTGTACCCGAACGTCTGGTTGACGTCGATCTTCGCGGAGTACTCGACAGGCAGCGACAGCTTGACGGCCAGCGGTCGAGTCAGCGAGTCCCCCGTGATGTCCAGGCTGGCAGAGCGCTTGAGGCGCGCCGAGTAAGTGGCGTGCCGCTGCTCGGCCCTCACCGTGCACGAGTGCCCGGTGTCGATCTTCCTGTCGGTCGGGTCGTCGAGCTCGAAGAGGATCCCCTCGCTGTCGACCGTGATGCCTCTCGCGTCGAGCTCCGAGTTCACGCGGTCCAGGGCCATCTTACACAACGACCTGACCTCTTGAGGGCCCGTGTCACAGTTGATGATCCCAGGCTGGATCAACTGCTGCTCGGCGACGCCGACATCGTTCTCCGAGCCCTCCTCCTCTTCCTGATAGCCCTCGCCTCCAACCGGCGCCGCGCAGCTGATCAGCAACGGCAGCAGGACGGCCAATCCCATGGTCTTCTTCATGATTCGTCTTTGCTCTCCCAAGCAAGCTTCCCGCTCGGCGCGGCCCAGCTCAAGCCACGCCATGAAGGCGGCGGCGAGCAACCCGAGCAGCGTCAGCTTCGATACAGGCAGAACAGTGTTCGAGGTGAGCGCCACCGTCAAGCTCCGTCGAAGAAAAAACTCATCGACCGATGTCGTGTGATGAAGTGCAAAGAGACGCACGTTTGCGCCGATCGCAGCGCTGTCAACTCGCGTTCACGGCCGCGCGGCGCCATGAGCGAAGGCATGCGCCGATCGAGGCGTCTTCGCCCGCCGGACGAGCGGCGGCGCGCCGGCGCGAGCGGAGGTGCGCGGCCCCGTCGTCGCCCCGGTGGAGCGCCCCGCGCTGCGCGTGGTCGAGGATGCCGTCGCTGCTCTGCAGCTCTTCGAGCTGGGCGCGCGAGGCGCGAACCGGGCAGAGAAGGAGGTCCTGTCAACCCGGGGCAGGCCCGCAGCTGGGCATGCGGGCGCCTCGCGGGCAGAGGCCGCACTTTACCGATGCGAAGGCCCTTGGGCCCGCCCCTCGCGGTCGAGCCTCCCCGGCCCTAGATTCGGTGCGCTGACGGCCAATTCGACTGCCAGGGCAGCCGATCCGCTCGAAGGAGGAGAATCGCGATGCGTCCTATTATGCCGACCCTCACGAGAAGCCTGATCGCAGGGCTCGCGCTCGGTGTCATGACCTGCGTTTCGTCGACCGCGCTGGCCGGGCGCCCCGTCGCCGAGGTCTTCGCGGCGGATCGCCTCGCAGCCAAGGAACCCGGCGCCACGGCGGAGAATGACGAGAACCGGACCATCACGATCGGCGGCGTCGGCGAGGTCGCGAGGCCTGCGGATTCGATGCGCACGAGCATCGGCGTGGAGGTGCGCGAAAAGACGCTCGAGGCCGCGCGCGACAGGGCCGCGTGCAGGTCGCAGGCCGTGCTCGCCGCCCTGCGTGGCCTCGCCATCCCCGGGCTGGAGATCCGCACGGTCGACATCTCGCTCTCGCCGATCCGAGAGTCGCACGTGGCGCATGGCGACGTCACCGAGCCCAGGATCATCGGCTATTCGGCTTCCAGCCAGCTCTCCGTCACGCTGCGGCGCGCGTCGCCGGCCGAGCTCCAGGCCGCAGGCTCGAGGGTCCTCCAGGCCGCGCTCGCCTCGGGCGCCAATGACGTCGGCGGACTCGAGTTCTTCTTGAGCGACCGCGCCGAGGCGCGCCGCAGCGCCATCGCGGCTGCCGTGCAGGACGCGCAGGCGAACGCCAAGGCGGTGGCCAAGGCGGCGAACGTCAGGATCGTCGAGCTGCAGTCGATCTCGGTCGCTCAGCAGGAGCGTTATGCATTCGCGCAGCAGATGAAGGGGCTCGGAGGCGCGGACGGCTTCCCCGTCGAGCCCGGCGACGTCCGTGTCACCGCCGCGGTGACGGTCCGCGTGGCGTTCGCACCGAACCCGTGAGCTCGGGGCGGCGGCCCTCAGGCGGCGCGCGCGATCGCGGCGCGGGGTGTCCTCACGGCATGCCCGTGAAGAAGTCGTACATCGCCTCGATGGCAAAACACGGCACGCCGTGGCTCGTGTTGCTGTACGCGGGATCGTCGTGGGAGCACCAGATCGTCGGCTCCGAACAGCCGCTGTAGGAGATGCAGCCGGGGTTCACCGCCTTGCCGCTGCTCTGGCAGCCCATCACCTGGGAATACGGCGTCGAGCTCATCTCGCACTTGTTGGCGGTGCGGAACCTCGCGACCGTGCTCGCCCCGTCTCCCCCGCGAACCGTGTCGTTCTTGCCCTGGATGTACATCACGGGCGTGGGCACCTGGAGCGCGCCATAATCGGAGGCGGCGACGGGCGCGACCGCCCTGAAGTTCAGGTGCTCGGCATCGGACTTGTGCGCCAAGATCTGCACGATCATCTGCGCGCCGGAGCTGTGGCCGGTGGCGAACACGCGGTCCATGTCGATGCAGTAGTTGTCCATCAGGTCGTCGTAGATCCGCAGGACCTTGGCGATGTCGCTGTTGTAGTTCCAGCATCCACCCCCGTCCGACGACCTCCCCACGGCGCGCACGTACTCCGTCTCGAAGGCCGACCCCCGCGTGAGGTTGATGAACTGGTCGATCGGGTTGCCGCAGGCGTGGAAGCCCATCAAGAGGGGGAGAGGGGTGTTGCCATCGTAGCTGTCCGGGAACGTGTAGATGTGATCGCCGTCGACCTTCACCGTTCCGCTCTCGGGCCGCCCCGACTTGCCGCAGCCTGGGCTCGGGTTGCCCGCCGGCGGCTCCGTGCCGCCGGTCCCCATGCCACCGCCCCCGGCCTGCGCGCCCCCGGCCGACCCACCACCTGTCGTGCCGCTGCTGGAGGAGCTGGCGTCATCGCTCGTTCCCCCTTCCCCTGTCGAGGTGGTCTCTCCACCGCTCGCAGACGTGTGGGCCCCGCCTGCGCCGCCCGTCGCCTGACCGGCTCCGCCGCCTCCCGTGCCGGGCGAGCCTGTCTCGGACGAGCAAGCGAGGAAGATCAAAGCAACGGCAGGAAACGAAGAATAAGCAGCAGATCTCGGCATCGTCCAGACCCTCTCGTGATCGCCCGATTCGCCTATCCACGCTCGCCGCGTGCCGATCCCGCGATGATCTCGGGCGAGGACGCGCCTCACGTGGAGGCACCAGCCCGACCGTCACGGCGGACGCGCAGAAGGACGAAAGGCCGGTGCGCATGGCACGCCGATGCGTGGCAAAGCGGAAGAAGGATCGACAGGTTGATTGTGAGCGCTCACATGGGTGGCGTCAATCAAATTGGACCGGCGCGACGCCCGCCTCGATCCCGGCGGGTGCGCAACGGCGGCAGCCGCGGCACCCGCGTGAGCCGTCATCGGAGCTCGGCTCGCGCGAGCTCGTCGTTCCCGGCTCAGTCGGCGATGAACGCGCAGCACCCGACGACGCAGATGTAGCCGTCGGCGCAACCGTCGCTGCAAGGATCCGCGCACGTCGGAGCCGACCCGCCTTCGCCGCCGCCGGGGTCGGAGCTGCCACCGGGGTCGGAGCCGCCGCCGCCATCACCCTCGCCCGTGCTTCCGTCGTCGGGGCAATCGTGCCCGCCGTCGTCGCTGCCGCCAGGATCGCCGGAGCTGCTGTCCCCGGGGTCGTCGGAGCCGCTGCCGGGGCCGCCGTCGCAATGGCCAGGGCCGATGCCGCCCTCGTTGAAGTCCGCGAGCGCACCGGACAGCGCGACGGCATCCTCGGCCGCGTCGCCTCGCTTGACGCCGTAGGGGAGCCGGCCGTCGGCGTCCTTGTTGTCGTTCATCCACGCCTCGGCGTCCGCGAGCGCCCCGCCCAGGGCAGCGTCGCTCGCGCCGCTCCCCACGTTCAGCAGCGCGGCGATCAGCTGGTGGCCCAGGATCAGGCTGGTGTCGCCCCGCGGCGGCGTCCGGAAGAGCTCCAGCAGCTCCGCCTGGGAGTACTCGACTCCTCCGATGGTGAGCGTCGACGTCGGCCAGCTCTCCTCGTGGTTCTTCCAGTAGCCCTGGGTGAGCGTACAGCCGTCCCCCTCGGACGGGGGCGGAGTCCCGACCACGTTGCCTCTCCCCTCGCCCAGGCGATCCGGGCCGCCGTTCCCACAGGCGACGAGAGCGGAGCCAACCAGCGACAGACACCCCACGAGCACCAACCTGCCAAGCGTCATGATTCCTCCTGAAGTTGCGCATCGCGCGATGGGCGCTCCCCGCGAGGAGCGAGCGACATCGCGCGTGTCAGGCGGCGGGCATCGCCGGATCGGGGCGCACAGGCGACCCCGAGCCGGTGGGATCATGTTCTCGATCCACCCGCCCCAGCTGCAGCTCATGAGGAGCCGCGCTCCCGCTTCCTTCAGTGCCGGCCTGCGCTCGGCGCGGCTCATGTTTTTGTGGGTGCTTTTTGATCCCGTGTCGTTCTCGATTGATTGAATTTTTCCTCCATCAGCGCACGAGCGACCGAGATCACTTCAGCCCGTGACGATCCATCTTGTTGAGCAGCCCCTGCCGCGACAGCCCGAGCCGCGTCGCTGCCTGGCTCCTGTTGCCCTGGGTCGCCCGGAGCGCGGCGGCGATCTCGCGCCGCTCCAGCGCCGCGATCTTCTCTTCCAGCGTCGCCCCTTCGGCCGGCTCGTCGCCTGCCGGCGCCGCGGGCGCGCTGCCTCGCCGCGCCGGCGAGAGGTCCTCCTCGAGGATCTCCCCCCTACCCCCGGCCATCACGAGCGCGCGCTGCATCTCGTGCCGGAGCTCTCGCAGGTTGCCGGGCCAGTCGCAGGCCTCGAGCCGGCGCATCGCGCCGGGCGAGATCGCTGTCGCCGGCGAGCGCGGCACGAGGGCCCGCGACAGGTTCAGGAAGTGCTGCGCGAGGAGCGGCAGATCGCCCACGCGATCCGCGAGCCGGGGCAAGGCGATCTCGATCCCGCGCACGCGCCAGTAGAGGTCGTCGCGAAAGGTCCTGTCCGCCACCATCGACTCGAGCGCTCTGTGGGTGGCCGACACGACACGGACGTCCACGGTCAGCGGGCGCGCCGCGCCCACCGGCAGGATCTCGCCCGTCTCGAGCACGCGCAAGAGCTTCACTTGCAGCGCCGGCTCCATGTCGCCGATCTCGTCGAGGAACAGGGTCCCTCCGTCCGCCTCGACGAACAGGCCGGGAGCGTCCTTGATAGCGCTCGTGAAGGCGCCTTTCCGGTGGCCGAACAGCGTCGATTCCAGGAGGGTCGGCGCGAGCGCGCCGCAGTTGACCGCGATGAAGGCCCTGTCCTTCCGGCGGCTCCTTGCGTGCAGGTAGCGGGCGAACACCTCCTTGCCCGTGCCCGAGTCGCCGGTGATGAGCACCGGCACGTCGGTCGGCGCCGCGCGCTCGCACAGCGTCCTCGCCTCGAGGAAGGCCGGCGACTGGCCGAGCATCGCCGAGGCGTCGCCCTCGCGGGCGGCGAGCGAGCGCTCGAGCTCCGCCACCCGATCTTCCAGCGCGAGGCGCGCGGCCGCGCGGGCGACCACGGAGAGCAGCACGTCGGGGTCGACGGGCTTGGCCAGGAAGTCGTACGCGCCGCGCTCGACGAGGCGCAGGGCGAGCGGGGTCTCACCCGCGCCCGAGACGACGATCACCTTGGCCGCGGGCCGCTCGGCGAGGAGCCTGTCCGCGAGCGCCGCGCCCTCCTCGGCGCGGCCCGTCGGCGGGAGCATCAGGTCGAGCACGACGAGGCGCGCGCTCGTGCGGCGGAGCTCCGAGAGCGCCTTCGGGGCGGCGCCGGCCTCGGCGACGGCGTACCCCTCCAGCGCGAGCAGCTCGCGGTAGGCGTCGCGGAACCCCGGATCGTCGTCGATGAGCAGGACGGTCTCGGTCACGGGTGACCGTACCGCGTGACCCGGGCGCGGATCCAGGGTCGCGCGGGGCGCGGCGGCGGGCGGGGCCGGCGTCAGGCGGATCGAGGCGGGATGGCACCGAATCGGCGCGCAGCCAGCGAGCTCAGCAACAGATGGAAGTACAACATCCCGCGATAGGGACCGAGCGCCTCGACGAGCTCGCCCCCGTGCTCGCCGGCCATGGCGCCGAGGCCGCGAGCGGCCGCCACGTCTCCGCCCGGAAAGACATCGAGCCGGCGAAAGCCACGGAGCAGGATCACCGAAGCGGTCCAGGGCCCGATGCCCGGGAGCTCGCGCAGGCGCCGCTCGATTTCACCCTTGGGCAGCGCTTCGAGCTCGTCCTCCCGCAGCTCGCCCGCCGCGATCATCCGCGCGCATGTCCGCAGCGCGTCCGCCTTCGCTCCGCTCAGCCCGAGGGTGCGCAGATCGTGCGGGGTCGAGCTCGCCACGACCTCGGGCGGAGGGAACGGGAACAGCCGCTGCCCCGCGAGGTCGACGGGGCTCGCGAACCGAAGCACGAGGCGTCGCACCGCCGCCATCGCCGCTGCCATGCTGAGCTGCTGGAAGACCACCGAGTTCACGATCGCCTCCCAGAGCGAGGCAAAGCGTGGAGGCTTGACCCCGCGGAACCGTGCCGCGAGCGCGGCGACGGCGGGCAACCGCTCCGCTCGCGCGTAGAACGGCGCCAGATCGATGTCGGTCCCGAGCAGCCGGGTCACCAGGCCGCGCCACATCCTCGGATCGTGGACGTCCCCGAAGAGCTCGACGCGGAGCCGCGTCCCCCCTGCCTCCTCGGTCACCGCCCAGGCCACCGGACCGCGCGCGGTGTCGAACGCCCGCAGGTAGCGGCGGTCCTCGGACCACGTGTCGACCGGGTTCTCGGGGCGCCTCTGAAGCGCGGCAACGGTGAGCGCGAGGCGAAAGGGCGTCCTCACCGGAACGGTGATCTTCGTCGTTCGGGCCGCGGCTCGGTGCGACATCGTGCCGAGCTCAATGCGAGCGCACGCGTGGGCCGGTGCGCCGCGCGGGCGACGCACGCGCCTTCGTCGCGCCCGGGGCCCGCCCCCTCGACGAGGTAGGGTGTGGCGCCGCGAGGGCTCGATTTCGCGCCCGGGGGGCGGCCTCTGCCGGGACGTGGGCGGCCGGCGCACGGGTGCGAGCGCTGCGCAACCGCTGCTTGATGCTTTCGCGGAGGACGACGGCCTGGTTGTGGAGCTCGTCCTTGGCTCCGTACACGAGCGTGAGCGTCCCGCGCTTCGCCTGCGCGACGAGCTCGTCCACGAGCCCCGAGGCCGGCTGGCGGCGGAGCTCCTCGCGGTAGCGCGCCGCGAACTCCTCCCACCGGGCAGGGTCGTGACCGAACGAGCGGCGGAGCTCGTCGCTCGGCCCGATCTCCTTCATCCAGACGTCGATCGCGAGCGCGTCTTTGCGCACGCCTCGCGGCCACAGCCGGTCCACGAGCACACGGTACCCGTCGGCCGCTTCGGGCTGCTCGTAAGCCCTTTTGAGGAGCACCGCGTTCGCCGTCTCGGCGCCGACGCGCGCAGTCCGCGCCCTCTCCGTCGCCGTTCGTCGCCTCACGTTGGCCATGCCCCCTTCTTCCCTTCTCGTTGCAACCCCTACGACGCGAGGCGCGCTTTGACCACGACGAGCGCAAGATCCTCCAGGCCCTCGCGCTGCACGACGGCCTCCCGGCCAATCTGCCGGTGATCCGTGGACTCCGCCTTCCCGGTGCTCGTGGCCCTCCTCCTTCGAACATGGGCCTCGACGCCGGCCTATCGGGTCGGCGACTCCCCCATCGCGTCGATCGCGATGACCGAGTGCGCGAACGCGCCGCCCGCGCGCATCTCGGCGGCGACCCAGATGGCCTCCATGATCTCCTGCTCACTCGCTCCGTGTCGAAGCGCGCCCTGGGTGTGGCCGCGGATGCAATACGGGCACTGCGTGACGTGCGCCACGGCGACGGCGATGAGCTGCTTCACCTTCGCCGGCAGGGCGCCCTCGGCAAACACGCGCTTGCTGAACTCGCGGAAGGCCTCGTCCGGCCCGGGCGCCAGCTCGTGCCGTTTCTGCGAGGTCTCCTTCGATTGCAGCGGGTACACCTGGTCTCCCATAGGCTTCTCCTCGTAGCTGGCCCAGGGGCTCTTTCGATGCGGCGGCCGCGCCGCACAAGCAAGGAAGCCTCTCCCTTCTGCGTCCGGCGCACCGGGTGCCGGCTACGGCATTCGACCGACCGCCCGCCCTGGCATTCCCCGACGCACCGATCGCGGAGACGTGCGCGCTCGCCGTCGCGCGTGCCCATTCCCAGCACGGGATGCCTATTTCTCGCCGCCCGTGCCGGGCTACCTGGCGGGGCGCGCGCACCGGACCGGCATCGATTTCACGCTGCTCACCCAGTTCGAGCGGAGCCGCACGGCCGGCCCGGCGAGCTCGAGATCGGGGAGCCTGCGCAGGAGCTCCTCGAAGGCGACCCGCGCCTCCAGGCGCGCGAGCGCGAGGCCCAGGCACACGTGCGGGCCGATGCCGAAGGAGAGGTGCTCGTTGGGCGCCCGGCCGACATCGAATTTCTGCGGATCGCTGAAGACGGCCTCATCGCGGTTGGCCGAGACGTACCACAGCACCACCTTGTCGCCGGCGGCGATCCGCTGCCCGTGGAGCTCGGTGTCCCGCACCGCGGAGCGCCGGAAGTAATAGACCGGCGGCGTGAAGCGCAGCATCTCCTCGACGGCGGTCGGGAGGAGCGAGGGATCGTCGAGCAGGCGCCGGCGCTGGTCGGGGTGCTCGAGGAGCGCGAGCATCCCGTTGGAGATGAGGTTCTTCGTGGTGTCGTGGCCGGCCGTGAGCAGCAGGTTGAAGAAGCCGCCGAATTCCGTGTAGGAGAGCTTCTCGCCGTCCACCTCGGCGGCCATGAGCAAGCTCAGCATGTCGTCCTTGGGCTCCTTCCGCCGCTGCTCGGCGAGCTGGTGCGCATAGGCGTTCATGTTGTGGAGCACGGCGTTCAGCTCCTCGGGCGTGACGCCATAGGCGGGATCGCTGGCCCCGAAGAACCGGGTCGTCCAGTCGAGCATCTGCCCCTGATCCTCGCGGGGGACGCCGATCATCTCGAGGATCACGGCGAGGGGCAGCTTGCCTGCGATGTCGCTGGCGAAGTCGCACCCGCCGCGCTCGCAGGCGTCGTCGATGAGCCTCGTCACGAGCTCGCGAACGTGCCCTTCGAGGCGCTGGATGACACGGGGCGTGAACCCCTTGCTGACCAGCGCCCGGAACCGGGCGTGCCGGGGCGGATCCATCATGATCATGACATCGGGGTTGTCGCGCATGTCCCCCGGCGGGAGATCCTCGATGAAGAGGCCGCGCCCCGAGCAGAACGCGGCCGGATCGCGCGAGATGCGGGCGACGTCGGCGTGCCGCGTGATCGCCCAGAACCCCCTGCCCGCCGGCTCGGGGTGCCAGTAGACGGGCGCCTCCCGGCGGAGGATCTCGAAGCGATCGTGCGGCGCGCCCGCGAGGTAGAGGTCCGGATCGAGGATATCGACGGTTTGAGGGGTCATCTGGGGAAGATCTCCTCAGGAGCTGCGGGAGCGCAACCGCTTGCGACGCATTCTGAGCAGCGCGATGAGCGCGAGCGCCGCGGGCCATGGCCAGGGGGGCTCGTCACTGCCAGCGAAGCGGCAGCCGCAGCCGCCCGTCGTGTCGGTGCTGGCGGGCGGGTCGCCGTTCGGGCTGGCGCCCGCGCCGCTGGCTGCCGTGGCGGAGCCGGTCCCGGCGCCGCCAGCGCCGCTGCCTGTCGCGCCGCTTTCGCCCGTGGTGCTGCCGCCGCTCGTGCTGGCGCCGCTGGCCGCCGTGGCGGTGCCGGTGCCCGCGCCGCCGGCGCCGCTGGCTGTCGCGCCGCCTTCGCCCGTGGTGCTGCCCCCGCCCGCGCCGGCGCCGCTGGCCGTCGTGGCGCCGCCGGTGCCCGCGCCGCCACCGCCGCTGCCCGTCGCGCCGCCTTCACCCGTGGTGCTTCCGCCGCTCGTGACGGCGCCGCTGGTCGCCGTGGCGCCGCCGGTGCCCGCGCCGCCAGCGCCGCTGGCCGTCGCGCCGCCCTCACCCGTGGTGCTTCCGCCGCCGGTACCGCCGCCTTCGCCCGTGCTGCTGCGTGGGCAGCCCAGGACCGACACGTCGTCGATCGCGAGACCGGCGAGCTGGACGCTCGCGTCGCTGTCGAGGTGGAACACCACCTCCACTCGCTTTCCGGCGTATCCGCTGATGTCGGCGTAGTGCGTGCCCCATCCCGCGCTCTCTTGGAGCACCAGGTTGGAGCTACCGACGGTCGTGGTCATCGATGCGTCGAGGAACTCCCAGAGACGCCTGGCGTTCGCACCCCCGACCTCTCGGATCTCCACCCATCCGTGATCCGAGGAGGCGTTGTCGAGCTGGTACTTCATCGCCCAGCGGAGCTGGATGGGCGCCTGCACCCCGGACAGGTCGATCGGCGGGGAGACGAGGTCCTGATTCGAGCTCGCGTTGTACACGCCCGAGAGGTTCGTCTTCCAGCATTGCGTCCCGCCGTTGCACGTCGCGATCGGCGCGGCGCTCGGCGTGCCGAGCGCCCACGCGTCGGCTGTGCCTGCGTGCGTGAAGCCCTGCGCGCCGCCCTCGAAGTCCGACGACAGCAGGGCGGCCGGGGCGTCGCCGCTCGAGCACGAGAGCGCGGGGATCGGCGCGTCGCAGATCGTGAGGCTCCACGCGGACAACACGCCGAGGTTGTTCGAGTTGTCCGTATCGTCCCGGAGCGTGAGCGTCCACCGGCCTCCGCCGTTTTCCCCGTCGAACCAGTGCAAGCGGTAGTCGAGCTCCGGCTGCACCATCATGCCGTTCAGCAGGGTGAAGTGTCCGGCCGGGAACGCGGCATCGTCGTCGATCGTGATATCGATGTTCGAGTAGGTCCTGCTGCCGATATCGGTGAAGAGAGCGTTGGTGTTGCCGGCCGGCGAGACGAGGTACACGTCCACATCGGGGGGCATGGGATGGCTGAGCCGGACGCTCACGTTCAGGTCACCGATACGGGGCGCCCCCGGGACGTCGATGAACGACGTCGTCGGCGCGCCGAAGAGGATCTCCCTGGGCACAGCTGCGCTGTCGTACGTGGTGCACCCCACGCTCGGCGCCGCGGGATGCACGCTCACGCTGAGCCCGTAATCACCCGACGTCACCGAGCCCGTCACGGTCACCCTGTAGGTGCCCGCTGCTTTGACGGTCGCGAAGATGGCGTCCGAGTACGGTGTCTCGACAGGCCCGGATTGGTTGTCCACCTGGATGTCGAACCCGGACCCGAAGGGACCGATCGCGAGCGCGGCGGCGAATTGCGTGAGGTCGCGCGTCGGGTCCTGATCGAGGCTCGCGAAGACGGTGTCGCCGGCGTTGAGGGAGAGCGAGTAGCTGTCGACATCGCTCGCGTTGCTGTGCGTGCCAGCGATCCAGCCGCTCGCGGGGAGCGCCTGCGGCGTCGTGTCGTTCGGCTCGACCTCCGCCGTGGGCGCGCCGCTCTGCACCTTGAGGTGGAGGTCGTAGGGGCGCAGCTGGATGGTGTTAGCGCCCAGCCTCAATAAAGCTTCAGGCCGACATCTCGCTCAAGCTCCTTGATGGAGGAGGGTACGCATCCCCGCACGAGGCATCGTCCACCGTGAGTGCAGGGGCGCCTCCTGGCGCCTCCTCGTGCCCGCCGGCTGCATTCCCGCGACCTATCTCAAATTCTCACGCCGTCTGCTCCTCCCTGCGCTTTTTCTCAGATCACGGGGAGCGCGGACGTTCGCGTCGCCGCCCCGGCGCGCCACGTCGAGATGCATTGCTTCGTCCCGACCGAAATTGTCACGCTCATCCTCATTTTTCCCGCCGCCCACGGGTGTAGGAGCGGCCGCGGAGTGGGAGCGGAGCATCGGCGCGGTGCCAGCCACAAAAGGCGACGAGGAGGCCCAGTCTTGGCGGACAACCTCCTCGTCGTGCTCCGGTTCGCATGTCGAGGAATCGAAGCGGTCACAGTCTCGTCCACAGCGCGCTCGATATCAAGAGCTGGCAGCAGCAGTTGCCCACGGTCGAGGCGGTGCGCCCCGCTCGCTGCCCTGCGTGCGGAGCGGCGAGCCAGCCCGTCGGGGGACCTCTTGGCCTCCACGGCCATGGCCTTCGCGAGCGGCAGGTGCGTGGCCCGGCCGACCCGAACGCGCCCGCCGTTCTTCTCGTGCTCAAGCTGCGCCGTTACCGCTGCCTGCCCTGCGGGGCGGTGATCCTCGTCGGTCCACGCGAGCTGCTGCCGCGGCGGCACTACAGCGCCGCGGCGATCGGCTTCGCTCTTGCGCTCTACGGGCTGGTGCTGGCGACCGCCCGCGAGGTGCGCCGGCGGATCAGCCCGCAGACGATCCTGGGCGCCACGGCCTTCACCGGCTGGGCCACGCTCCGCCGCTGGGCGCGCGCCGTCGCGCATCGACGCCTCTTTGCCGCACTGCCGTTGTCTGATCCCAGCGCGATGCTGCGCCGCGTGGCAGCGAGCGCGGCGGCCTCGCTCGCCGCCTACGCGGAGCCGACCTCCCGGGGCGAAGCGCTGGAGCACCGAGCGTTCCTCGGCGCCGCGCACGCAGCGTGAGGGCGGCTGACAGCGACGAGCCCAGAGAACAAGGCCCACCCGAGAGGATCCCTCCCTCGACGAGCCTCGGTGGCGCACAAGGGCCCCGCGCCACAGGGCGCAGAAAGGACCCTTCGATATGGATCTCGGACCTGCCGATCACGCCGAGGCCGTCGCGATCTTTCGCGCTTCGGTCATCGGCCCCGTCATGCACCGCGAGCTCGGCCGCGGACGGCTCGCCACCGAGCTGCGCGCCTTGAGCGCGCAGCGATTCCGGCCGCCGGGCGCCGACAGCACACGCACCTATTCGGTCCCCACGCTCGAGCGCTGGCTGTACGCCTACCGCGCCGCAGGCCTCGCCGGCCTTCGTCCCGAGCCGCGCTCCGATCGCGGCTTCGCGCAGGAGCTGCGCGCCGAGCTGCGCGAGCTCTTGCTCGACATCCGGCGCGAGCATCCCGCGGCCTCGGTGTCGCTCATCCTGAGCACGCTCGTCGACGAGGGGCGCATCGATCCGGGCCAGGTCTCGGCGCCGACCGTGCGACGGTTGTACGCGGCGGCGGGTCTGTCGCGTCGGGCGGAGCGCTCGGAGCAACAGCCGAGGACACGGCTGCGCTGGCAGGCCGAGCGGCCCGGAGCGCTCTGGCACGGTGACGTCTGCCACCTGCCGCAGTGCAAGATGGGCGGTCGGACGGTGCCTGTCCGCATCCATGGCTTGCTCGACGATGCCTCTCGCTACGTCGTCGCGCTCGAGGCGCACTCGACCGAGAGGGAGGTCGACATGCTCGGGCTGCTCGTGGACGCGCTTCGCCGTCACGGCAAACCGGATGCCCTTTACCTGGACAATGGCTCCACCTACCGGGGCGAAGTCCTCCGGACGGCGTGCTCGCGACTCGGTATCACCCTGCTGCATGCGAAGCCCTATGACCCGCAGGCGCGCGGCAAGATGGAGCGCTTCTGGCGGACGTTGCGCGAGGGGTGCCTGAGCTTCCTCGGCGAGGTCGCGTCGCTCAAGGACATCGACGCACGGCTCAAAGCCTTCCTCGAACGGCGTTATCACGCGGCACCGCACGCCGGGCTGATGGGCAAGAGCCCCGCGAAGCTGTACGCGCAAAAGCCCGCAGGCGAGGGCGCGGTCGAGGAGCGGGCGCTGCGCGCCGCGCTGACCGAACGCAGCCGGCGGCGCGTGTCCAGCGACAACGTGATCTCCATCGACGGCGAAGCGTGGGAGCTCGACCAGGGCTACCTGGCTGGCCAGCTCGTCACGGTGGCTCATTGTCACGTCGCCCCGGACGCGACCCCGTGGGTCGAGCACGAGGGCAAGCGCCTGCCGCTCCGCCTCCTCGATCCGGCGAAGAACGCGCGGCGCCGGCGGCCGCCACGCGGTGGTCCGCTCGCACAAGGGCCGAGCCGCCCCACCGACTTCGCTCCGACGAGGGCGCTGCTGCGGGCTGGAAGCGAAAGGCCGCAGGCCTCCCAGCCCGACGACAGCTCCGAGGGAGGTGCTCGATGAGCGAGTCCTTCGTCCGATTCTTCGGGCTCTCCGAGTCGCCCTTCTCCAAGGAGATCCCGGACGGCGATCTCTGGCTGCCGCCCTCGAAACATGAGCTCGTCGAGGAGCTGTGCGACGCGGTCCACGAGCGCTCCCAGGTGCTGCTCGTCGGCGAGCCGGGCGCCGGCAAGACGTGCGTGCTGCGCGCGCTGCGCCATCGCTTGCCGCAGGCCGGATTCCGCCTGACCTACTGCCACAACGCCACGCTCGGACGCCGCGACTTCTACCGGCAGCTCTGCCAGGCCCTCGGCCTGACCCCTGCCGCGACCGCGGCCGCCGTCTTCTACGCGATCAGCGCGCACGTCGAGAACCTCGGACGAGAACGGATTCACCCGGTCTTTCTGCTCGACGAGGCGCACCTACTTCATCAGGACACGTTGGACCATCTTCATATCTTGGCAAATTACGAATGGGACAGCCGGGCGCTGCTGAGTCTGATTCTGGTGGGGCTGCCCGACCTCAAGGACCGGCTTGAACTGCGCAAAAACCGCTCCCTGTTCTCGCGGATCGACCGGCGCCTGTCGATCGGACCGATGACGGCGGATGATACGAGCGAGTATGTCCGCCTGCGGCTCGGCCGTGCCGGCTGCGATCGCGATCTCTTTACCTCCGAGGCGCTGACCTCGCTGCACGAGGCCGCCGGCTCGAGCCTGCGCGAGATCGACCGCGTGGCCACCGCCGCGCTGCGCGAGTCGGCTCGGCGGAAAAAGAAGCTCGTCGAGCGGGACGTCATGGCCCGGGTGATCGCCGACGTGAAGAGTGACGCCGACTGAACGACGTCTACGCTCACGCGTGGCAGGCGCCGGCAGCCATCGCGCCGTCGGCGCCTACGGGTCATCCGACGCGATGGCCATCGCGCGTTGAGGGCCCCCGTGCGCCGGAGATGGCCATCGCCCAGCGGCGCGGCCCGTGCAGGCGGGTGATGGCCATCGCCCTCCTCGACCTCGCCCGCGCAGGCTCGTGATGGCCATCAACCAGACGGCGCGCAACGCCATCAATCAGCCTGAGCGTCAACAGATGGTCGCGGAGGGCACGCGGACGCGCGCGTAGTAGGTTCCTGCAGCCGCGAGGGGCGTGCCCGCGATGCTCGGCGAGGAGCCTCCGAACGACCCGTTGAAGACGTCAGTCTCCAGCACGGTCGTGCCGTCCTGATCGAGGATGTCGAGGTCGGCGTCCTGCGATGCGGTGGAAGACGCTGTCATCACGGCCGCGTAGACACGGCTCCCGGCGGGCGCCTGGAACGAGAAGAGATCCGTGTCGCCGTCTGGAAAGAGGTTGGCGCGCACGACCGTGTCGCTGGAGATGGCGTTCGCCTGCAACGCCGTCCCGTTGGGCTCCGCCTCCGAGGCGAGCGCCTGTCCGACGGCCAGTTGTGCCCTGCCAAGGCCGTCGCCTTCGCTCGCGCCGCAGCCGGCGAGCATCAACGCCACCGCGCCCTGCGCGACGGACGAGCTGATGGAATCCCTGCTTCTCACGTCGTTTCCCTTCTGTTCAGCTGCCCCACAGCGCCCAGGCTCCTTGGCGGGGCGACATCATAGCTGCCGTCTTGACGCCGTGGGTGCCGACTTCACGAGCGGGACGTCTGAGGTACGTCGCTGTGCGCCCCACAGGCTGTGCGATGAAGGCGGCTCCTTCGATACATGGATAAGCGTTTGATACAGCGTCGCTTTTCCAGGGATAGCGGGATGACGAGATCGGGCAGGTTTGCGCGGATTTCGAAAAGGTCGAGGCCGACGTGAACACGCCGACCGGAGGCGCTGAGCCCGCGATCTCTGGTTGGCCGGACGATTCCGCAACGCTGCCGGCGGTACCATCGGCGGCCGCGCATGAGACAGCGTCGGCGATCCCTCCCCGACCCGACGCAGCCCCGGCCACGCCTCCGACGAGCAGCCCACGCCAGGAGCTCGTCGCGACCCTCACGCAGACCATCACCGCTGCACATGCAGCGGGCGACCTCGCGACCGCGCAGATCGTCGCTCGCCCCCTCACGAAGCGCCTCAACGTCCCGCACCAGGTGCTACACGTCGCGCCAGTGGTCGACCTCGCCAGCGTATGCCACGCCCGCTCGTAGCCATTTCTGAATGCCATCCCGCGGCCGTCCTCTCCGCCGCCGGTCTCGACTATTACCGAGACCGCGGCTCCGGACCCCGCAGGCTGCCGCATGCCGCGTTCTCGTGATCGCCCATCCGAGAGCAAGGCGCGTACTCATTAGAAGTTCCAAATGCTGCGACTACCCGCCCTACCGAATCTACTCCGGAATATAAAAGTCATTATGAGTCACCAGGCAGGCAAACTCAATAGCACCAGATTCCATTCTCCAGACATGAAGATGAAATTCATAGTCCACATCATGACGCCACGCCCGATCTTTCCCCCTCAGGCGCGGAGGATCATTTCCGCCAGCCCCTGTGCGAAGCGCATGTCCACGACTTTCATTTCTTGACAGTAGTAGGTCCACCAGTGCCGACAGAAGCCGTTTCACTCTCGACGGCTCACGCATAAACCCATAGCGTCCACAACTATCCAAAAACTGCTGGCGAATTCGAAAATGAGGCACACTTGTCCACTGCACAGACCTGTCAACCCCAAAGACCTCCTTAAGGTATGCAAGGCGAATAATCATATCTGCTTCTTCAACCGTTTCCACGGCGCACCAAAGTCTTACATTATCAAGGTGCTGTGCCGCAGACACAACATCAAAGCCAACGCAAACACAAGCCGACATCGGGACAGGGCAAGCAAAGCATGCAACACGTCCGTCGTTGACCGCCTTAGGCTCAACAATGTCAATCATGGAAGTTACGTTAGCAACCTCTGAACATTGTTGCGCTACAATGAGCACAGAAGCAGCGCAGACATCTGGGGCGATGCGACCCAACAATGTCATCAGCGCCAAGAGCCGTTCGATGTCACGTCGCAAGTCTGGAACACAGCAATCGGCAGTCAGATCGGGAACAGAGGTCACGCTAATCCATGACACGTCGCTTATGCCCCAATCATCCTCAATGTACACGCCTCGGCCCAAGAGATCATTGGCAACTCGGAGAATGTCGTTTACTGAGATCTCTTCCAAGCCGCACGATTCGATCATTTGGCGAAGATGAGGACCAAACGGGTAGAGCCCTGCAGCCAGTAACGCCTCGGCGGTGCGCTCCGAAATTACCGTGTTTACAAGTCTACTGTTTGCGATATTCTGCCATCCAAGAAGACGGTCCACGTAGGCTTCGAACACATCGCTATGGGTCGTGCGGGTGGGAACAGCGAGCGCATCTGCACTGAGGATCATGCTATACATTCTTGACCCTCCGAGTTCTTCTCTTTTCGATTGCTGCTCGAAGTATGCGTTCGGCCTCCTGCGGTGCTTGGTCAAAAAAACCTTCCGGCCAATCGCCTATCGCGCCGAATTCATTTATATTGACCATGCGATAGCGTGACTTTGCTCCTTCCTTCTCTACAAAATACAGCGCAAGAAGCGCCTGTATGCTGTCAGCAGGATCCTCAGCAGCACGCAGCCGGAGACGATTAATGATGTATTCGCTATGCGTTTCGATTATGCATTGCTTCCCAAGAAGCGCCATCGAAAGAACGAAGTCGGCTAACAGTGTTTGCACCTTCGGATGAAGGTGCAATTCAGGCTGCTCAAATACCAAGATCGATCCAGTTTCTGCCATCAGCGACATCACTAATATCGGGAGAACCTGACTTACGCCGACTCCCACGTGAACTAAGTTGTGGAGAGTATCGGTGTTTCCGGTAGCAACACGTAGCTCGTGACCAAAGATGCCTCTGTCTCTGGTCTCCACTTTGCGAACAACTCCAAGGTAGTTCAACCAGTCCAGGACAGCATCCTGAAGGCTCATCTCCTTGCGAACAATTTGAGACTGCGACAGCGCGAAACAACTTGATGGAATCGAGACAATTCTTCGGTGCTTGTGCAGATCGAGCACGGCCGCAGTGAATTCGCCGCGAAGACCAACATCTGATGGATCAACGGCTCCTTCCATAGGATACACTGGCTTCGGCTCGTCTCGCAGCGGACCGAGATACTTGAACAGTTGCGTGAATACGACCTGCACCACCCGAGTGACTTCCGGAGCTGGCGGCAGATGAATGAATTGTCGCACGCTTGGACGCCCATCTCGCGCCAAATCTACCAATTCCTGAAACTTCTCCCCATAGGCAACAGCCAGCGCCGGCGAACCCAACGAACGCTGGAGACGCTGGAGACTTTCCATGGTTAGATGGCGACTGGCTTCCTTGTATGCCTCATCGATTTCGAGCTGTCTGCGCCTACTCAATATCGTGCGTCTAGCGGACTCGATAGATCTCTTTGTTGGCTCAATGAAACCTCTCGCGATTTCGAACACGCGCCTCATTAGGGATGAAGTGATATATGATGTGTCCAAGTTCTGTGCGCGCGCAGACTGGCCAGATCCATAGGATGGCTGAATCAAGCGGCGAACCGCCACAGTCGCCAGATGCTCCGTAAGATCGAAAGCAAATGCAAAATCGCTAGGGAGGAAATGAAACAATCGCGCGCCTACCAGTGTTGCACCAGTTGGCAGCTCATTTGCAAGATAGCGTCCACTTCGCGCAGGAAGTGTAGTTGGCGACACGACCTCATATTCTAGCGAATCAACATCGTCGACCGATGCGCGGCTCGGGTCTAGGGCGCTCCGTCGACTTTGAGCCAAGGTGCTAGAGTATCGATACTCAATCAATTCGTCCTGTTCGGCTCCCTTGCGAATGCTCCAGAGCTTGCCACGGATCAACCTCGGTTGAAGCCTGGCCAATTCACGCGATGGAGAGTCGCCACCTGGAGAGAAGGCAAATTCGCACCCTACTTCGGCAAGGTCCTCCGTTTCGTAGAAGTAGCGCAGTCGCCTTACTCCTGACTCTCGACCATCACCCGGCACACGAATCGTAAATCCGATTGATATCTCATCCTGTTCGCTGTTTGTAGATGCAACATCATCGAAGCTGCCAAGCCTCGCAATGTGACCATTGAGAACAATTGGACGACTGTAGACGCGACTGCTTAGACTTTGAGCGACCAGCAATATCGACTGAATGAATGTGCTCTTTCCCGAGCTATTGGCGCCGGCAAATATTGTAATTGGCCGCAGCGCTAGCTCGGTCGTATCGTACGCGGACTTGAAATTTGATATCTGCCAGCGGGTAAGCACTTCTTCTTGTCCTTTGGTCTATCGTTTAGTTATGCGCCCGGAGACTTTGTTGCGTGCGCGTGGCCAGTAGTCGTCGGGCGGCGCGGAGTCGCGGAGCGGACTTGTCGTGGCCAGCCACCGCACTTCCGGACGCTCAGCGCAGAACTCCCGGACAGGCAACAGGTTACACGCGAGACTTTCTAGCTCGTCGTTCGGCGCCGGCATGGCGGCGATGGTACCGGACGCCCACCGCGCATGCCAAGCCCGCCGCTGGGGCGTAGGAAATGCTCGAGGGCATCGGCCGGAGATCGTTGGGCGATCCCAGCGGACAAGCGGAGCGGCGTGAGGGCGTGTTGACGCTCCCGGTAGATGATGGGCGGGGACCGCTTTCCGCTCACGCTGGATGATGGTTCGCTCACGCGCGCGATGGCCATCGCCCGCCCATCCCGTGCCCGGAGCCCCCGCCGGGAGGCTCCGTCCGCCCATCGCCTGCGCGACGCGGTCGCCGGGGCGGTCGGGTGGCCCCGGGAGGTTGCCCTTCCGGGGCTCCCACAGATCCGGACGTGCGGATTTCCCGCATCCGGCTCCTCGTGACACAGCTTCGCTACGCGATGCGGAAGTGCACGGTGATGCGCGGCTGCGGGAGCGGGTAACGCTCCAGCAGCGCGGCCATGCGCTCCCACGACATACGCGCCCGCTGCGAGCGGCGGTGAAGCCACTTGCGCCAGACGCGTCGGATCTCGTTGTAAAAGGTATCCGTTCTGTAGACCCCATCCTCGCGAGGTGCGGGCCGTCGCCGTAGATTCGCGACGCGATGCGAGAGCAAGAGCGGCCTGCGACGACGGGTGGCTGGGCGCTGCAGCGAGCTGGGGAAGGGGCGGTCGACGCCGACGTCGCCGCCCGCGTGCAGCTCGCCCGCAGGCGCACCGCGGCGAAGCCGCGTGCCACCGATGCCTCTGCCGCGCCCGAGTCGTCGGCAAGGCGCCGGAGGCCACGGGTCGCCCGACGGAGCGCCGAAGAAGCGGCACCAGCGCGCCAAAGCCGGCGAGCTTACGGGCGGGCCGTCCCGAGAGGCCAGTTCGCGCCCAATTTCCGCGGATCTGCGTGGCCGCTTACACCAGCGGATGAGCCTGGTCGCCCGAAACCTTGGGCTGCCGCTTGGGACCGCGTTCTCGCGGGTCCGCCGAGGCAGCAGGCGCCTAGCCACTGTTCTCAAGCGCCGGCATCCATTGCTGTAGTCCCCGTCTTCATGGCCTCAGGCGACAGAAGATTTTCTATGCGACCCAACAACCCCCGGAAAATTGACGTTTTATCAACAGATTATCCATGCATCGTAGGGACCGCCTTCACTCGACAGCCTGCGGGAGTCCAGCCGTCAGGGGCACCGGCGGAGATGATCCCACGGCACACGTCCCGCACGTGTAGCATGCGCACCTACATATCCGTGGTCGGGGCTAGCTCTACTGCGGGAAGTTGCCCCGGATCAGCAGAAAAACCGCCAAGCCGCCAAGGACGCCAAGGGGAGAGGGGAAAGGGGGCCGTCCGGGCGTCCCCCCCTATTCCCCGGTCTTCTTGGCGTTCTTGGCGGCTTGGCGGTTCGCTCCCCCGGCCGACTTCCCGCAGTAGAGCTAGAGCGCCTCGGCGAGGCGAAGCGCCGTCCGCTGCAGCTGGTTGTTAATCAGCGACTTTCCCACGGCGAAGGCTATCATTCGGATTGTGACATACTTCTCCCAGTTCAAGCCCTCCCCGGATCCTGAGCGCAGACAACGCATTCCAGACCCCGCGGACGCGTGCTTGCCGTTCGAGTATTTGAACGATCGAGACTTCGAGGTTCTGGTCTACTTCCTCAAGAGCGACGCCGTCGGGGGGTCGAGGGTGCGCTTGATGCAAGGAACATCCGAGCGTGGGCGCGATGTAGTGGTCTACGACGGTGAGCACCGGCTGTCCGTGATCGTTCAGTGCAAGAACCTGCGAACCCGGCTCGCGCTCAAAGATCTTGTCGACGAACTGGCCAAGCTAGCTCTCCACGCGTTTCGTGAGCCTGGTATACTCAGCGATCGCGAAGTCCAGTATGAGTTGTGGTGTCCGCGCGGTGTCACGGAAACCGCGGGAGATCTGTTTTTTGAATGGCCGACAGGCTGGACCGAAGCGGTTGCTCGTGGTGCGGTAGAGCGAGTCTCCCGCAAGTATGCGCGATTGAAAAAGCTTCGCTGGGAGCAGGTCCGAGGCGCTGTCCTTGAACGCTTTCCTGCGCAGACACGCCCTCAACTCATAGAGGGAACCGACATCAGTCGACGAGTGCGCGCCAATACAAAGGTCTATCGAGAGTTCTTCGATGCGATGGTGGTCGCACCGCTCAACGAGGTCCGCTCCGCCGTCTCAGAAGAGGTTTGGGCAGCAGTGGCAGACGCGAGCGGCCTGCATCGACAGCTTTCAGATGTCGATATACGTCGCGTCGTCGACCGAATTTCCACATTCCCTGCTGATACGCGCCATGCCACGTTCTCTGGATATGTTCTAGGGGTTCCAGAAACATTGATTGCGCAGCTTAATCGAAAGGAGTTTCAGGCGTTTGCTGAGGCGTCCACACAGGCAACATTCAGTGTTTACAAAGCAATTGTAGAGGCGCTCTCACGGCAGGCGCTCGTGTCGGCAGGACAATTCCG
Source organism: Sorangium sp. KYC3313 (assembly GCF_052075895.1). NCBI lineage: Bacteria > Pseudomonadati > Myxococcota > Polyangiales > Polyangiaceae > Sorangium > Sorangium sp. KYC3313. Next base: position 2,328,535 of record NZ_CP197255.1, on the reverse strand, counting down.
TCAGATGGTGCGACCGGACCACCCCGCTGTGGCTCCTGCGCTGTTAAAGGTCATGCTCATGAGTGCCATGCTGAAGTTAAGAAATTTGCCGGCGCGATTTATGCCTGAGGTTCCAGCAGCATCTGCCTACCAAAACGCCTCATTTGACGAGCGCGTTGGTGCACACATTGCGGAGATGTTCGGGGAATATCAACGATGCTTGGCTGGCTACGATCCCAAGGTGCATGCGCCTGCCTCCGATGAGGAACTTCGTTATCGAATCGCAATCACGGCACTGAATGGTGCAACAACAAAGGAGACGTTTGAGACTGCCCTTCGGACAAGCCTGCGGAAATATGAGAGCGAGTTAAAAAGCGCGCTTGAGCGCTACCTAGAACTTGTCCCGAGGGATCTCATGGTTCTTACCGACACAGTGACTATGTTAGACGACGCCAATCTGCGCACGCGGGTCATGGACACCTTTGCCCGGCTTGAGGTGCTGAGGGGCTCGGCAATTCTCCCCGAATAGGCCGTCGCGCCACGCGTCTGGAGGCGATGGTTAGATCATCTCCGCTCAGCGACCCGCATCCTGACGCGGAGCGGGCTGCGGACATACGCTTGCCGTGCGATGGTACGCGTTCGGTAGAGCACATCCTGACGCCGAGCGGACCAGGAACATAGGCTTGCCGTGCGATGCGAGAGCGACGGCGGGCCGCCAGCGACGGCGGCGAGACCGGACTGACGGACCCCGAGGCGACGACCGAGGAGCGCGGGACCGGTGACGCCGGCGTGCGGAGACGGCATCCCGGCAAGTCGAATGCGTCCGCCGCGGTCGATGGCGCAGAAGCGGCGCCGCCGCAGCAACGCCGACGAGCGGAGCCCACACCCAGCGCGACGTCGCCGGACGCTACCGGTAGCGCAGAGCAGGCTTCGAGGCGCTTACGCGGCCAGCGTGACCAGCGCCGTCCATGGGCTGGCAGCGAGCCGCTGCCGAGCGTCGGTGTTCTCGAGGGTCTGCTTCCAGGACTTGGGAGCTAGATCGAGGACCCGATCGCGCAGCCAGCTCGGCAACAGGATCAGCACGTCGCCCAAGTAGGCCCAGGGATCAATCTGGTGCAGGGCGCAGGAGGCGCTCAGCGACACGATGATGGCGTTCTACTCCGCCCCGTCGTCGCTGCTGCGGCAAACACTCCCCCAACAAACGCGGAACGCTGCATGGCGACCTCCTTGTGTCCGCAAGATTCATAAGGATCGAAGCGGTCGCCTGGAAGCCTCTACTGCAAGACTTGGTTTACGTGGGATGTGGGCGAGCAGCAGGCGTCATCGAGTCGTGCGCGCGCATCATGAGAGATATCTCGGCAAATCGCCCCCGGAACGGGTCGGCATCGAGCTCCGCGCCTCGTCGCACGGCCATCTCGGCCCACAAGCGCTGATGCTCCTCCTTCGAGAGCACATCCAGGCTTTCCAGCGGAATCACCGCAAGGCGCGTGTTCGACCACGCCTCTGCCGCGGCCAACCGCTTCTCGCTCGTGGCGAGCTTCAAGCTCCGCGGTCTCGATCCCGAGACCTACCCGACTGCGGTCATCCGCGTCACCTCACCCCGCCGCCTCCGCCGCCCGCTCGGGCCACCGCGCCTCGAAGCGCGCGCCGCCCCCCGGGGCGCGCTCGTGGCGCAGCGCTCCCCCATGCCGCTCCAGCCAGCGCGCCGCGACGGCCAGGCCGAGGCCCGTGCCCGGGTGCTTCGCGTCTCGCCCCCGCCCCGTCACGAACGGCTGGAACAGCATCGCCTCGATCTCGGCCGGCACCCCAGGGCCGTTGTCCTCCACGCGCACGACCACGAAGCCGCCCTCGCCGCGCGCGACCACCGCCCGGATCCGCCCCTCGGGGCTCCCGTCGAGCGCGATGGCCGCGTTCTGCAGGAGCGCCGTGGCGACGTCGAGGAACGCCCCGCGGTCGGCCTCGACGAAGATCGACCCGCCTGCCTCGGACGCCACCTCGATGGGCGGCGCGCCCTCGCCGACGATCTGCCGGACCTGGCTCGCCGCGAGCCGCAGCGTGGAGAGCACGTCGACCTCGCTCACCTCGAGCGGCCTCGGGCGGCTGTAGCGGAGGAGATCGTCGAGGAAGCGCCTCGCCCGGTCGACCTGGGCGCGCAGCGACGCCACGGTCTCGGGCTTTGCGCCCTGCCGCTCGAGCAGCTTCGCCTGCGCGGCGATGACCCCGAGCGGATTGCGGATCTCGTGCGCGACAGCGCTCGCGAGGCGGCCGAGCTCGGCGAGCCGCTCGGCCTGGTCGGCGCGCACCTCGACGCGCTCGATCTCGTCGGCGAGGTCGCGGACGCCGATGGGCCTCGAGAACAGCCGGCGACCGAGGTGCTCCACGACGAGCATGCGCAGCGGATCGGACGGGAGCGCGGCGAGGAAGACGACGAAGGCGAGCCAGCCGAGCGACGCGCCGCCGCCCGGCGCGAGCGCGGGAAGGACCTTGAAGAAGACAACGAGCCCGAGCGTCGAGAGGAGCGCTGTCAGGCCGGCATAGGCGAGCCCCTGCGCGAAGACGCGGCGGGAGCGGCCCAGCTCGCCGATGAGCACGGCGTAGGCCACGAGCAGGATGGCGAGGAGCAGGAGCGGCGCGCCGAGGAGCACGTCGCCGAGCCGGAGCACACGCAGCGCCACGACGAAGCCGCCCCCGAGCGTCGCGAGCACGCTGCCGAAGAAGAGCGCGGCGATGCGCCGCCGCTGGAGCCCCCGGGCCGCGAGCGCCGCGCGCCCGATGTGAACGCCGACCACGACCCAGGCGACGCCCATGACGACCGAGAGCGGGAAGAACAGCGGTCCCGGCGAGCGGGCGCCAGGACCGTAGAGGAGGCGCGGGTCCACGGCCCCGAGCAGCGCGACCGCGGCGCTCACGGCGTAGGCCAGGGCGACGGGGCGGCGCGAGGCGCCGGCGACGTCGGCGTAGGCGTGGGCGAGGCCCGCGGCGACGATGATCCCGCTCGGAATGACGTGCTCGGCGAGGGCGAGCGTGCCGTCGGTCTCGAGCAGGATGAGCCCCGTCACCCAGAAGGCGAGGAAGAAGCAGAGCGCGACGAGGCCGCGGCCCACGTTGCGCCCGAGCCGCAGCGCGGTGACCGCGACGGTCACGGCAGCGGCCCAGAGCGGGTAGTACGCGAGAGCAACCAGGGGTCTCACACGGCCTCGGCAGGGTAGGAAGCCCCGACGATAGCGCCAGAGGCCCCGGGGGCGCGAGGTGTCCACGGCGTGGACAGCGGCCTGCCCAGGGCCTGGGCACCGCGGCCCGCCGCCGCGCCTCGATCGAGCCGATCAGCGCGGATCCCGCGGATGGCACGGGCGCTGCTGAGAGGCCTGTCGAGGAGACGAACCATGGCAGACCCGGTCGAAAGCTATCTCATCGCGGTGTACGGGGCCTATGCGGTCATCAGCGTCGGACTGACGATCTGGATCGCCCGCACGCTGTTCAAGAATGGAGCGGTGTTCCTGGAGGAGGTGTTCGCCGACAACCCGAGGATGGCCGAGGCGGTGAACCGCCTGCTCGTGGTGGGGTTCTACCTGGTGAACCTGGGGTATGCGTCGCTGATCCTGAAGGCGGAAGGCTCGGCGACGATAACGGAGGCGGTCGAGGTGCTGTCGTCGAAGCTGGGCCTGCTCTTGCTCTCGCTCGCGCTGATGCACTTCATGAACCTCCTCGTGTTCCACCGCATCCGCCGCCGCGCGAAGCTGGCGGTCCTGCCGCCTCCGGTCGCGCCGCAGATGCACATCGATCCGCGCACGGAGCGCGCGGAAGAGGAGATGGCCACGCAGCGACAGCGCCGGCGGGCCGTCGCGGAGGTCTCGGCGTGACGAACCCGGACGCGGGCGTGAGGCGCCGTGGCGCCTCGCGCTGGCGGCGCGGCCAGGCGCCCTGGCCTCCGCGCCGCGAGGAGAGCGGGCCATGATCGAGCGAATCACCGTGCTCTATGACGCCGAGTGCGCGCTGTGCGCGCGGTGCCGCCACTGGATGGAGCACCAGACGGCGCTTGTCGAGATGGAGTTCCTGCCCGCCGGCTCACCCGAGGCGGCGGAGCGGTACGGGGCCGTGCCGTGGCTCGGCGAGGAGCTCGTCGTGATCAGCGATCGCGGCGAGGTCTGGGCCGGCCCCGCGGCCTTCATCGTGGCGCTCTGGGCGCTCGAGGGGTACCGCGAGTGGTCGTACCGGCTGAGCGGCGACACGCTCTCGAAGATGGCAGAGCGCTTCTTCCACGCGCTGTCGGGCAACAGGAAGTGGCTCGCGGGCTGGTTCGGCCACCCGTCCTGCGCGAGCGGCTCCTGCCGGCTGCCGGGAGCGCCGGCGGCAGGGCCTTATCGGTGAAGAGAAGCTGTTCCGCCCGGTCGAAGCAATTTCCCGCTCGCTCTCATCGGACGTGCGCTTCTCTGTCGCGCCCGCCCAGACCCGCCGTCGCAACGCTCAGCTGAATGCGGCGAGATGGTCCGAGACGGCCGAGGCGTCGCCGGCGTCGGAGATCAGCGCGACGTAGCCGTCGGGGCGGATGAGCACGAGGGTGCGCTCCGTCGCGCCGTAGGCGTGGGCGAGGTGGCCAGCGGTGTCGGCGACGTCGTCGGGGCCCGCCGGCTGTCCGACGACATGGAGCGTCCTCAGGTCGGAGGCTGAGGCGCCGATCGCAGGCGCGGGCCCGAAGCTCAGCAACGTGAAGCGCCCGCCGCGCGTCAGCTCGAACAGCCGGCGTTCACCTGCCACCGTGGTCAGCTTCGTCGCGTCGGGGGCGCGGTCGCCGGCGCGGAGCAGGGCCGCCTCGTCGCGGTCGTCGCGCGCCAGGGAAGAGCCGCGGTAGTGGATGTCGAGCTGGGTGATGCTCGCATCGCGGCGGAGGGCGACGTCCTTCCGCTCGAGCACCTGCTGGAGGCGTGAGTTCGAGAGCGCAAGCACGCCGGCCGCGATCGGCCGCCGCTCGGCCTCGTAGCTGTCGAGCAATGCCGGCGAGGCGCCCTTCGCGACCGCCGAAAGCTTCCAGCCGAGGTTGTGCGCGTCCTGGATGCCCGTGTTCATCCCCTGGCCGCCGGCGGGCGAGTGGATGTGCGCCGCGTCGCCGGCGAGGAACACGCTACCCGCGCGATATCTGTCGACGAGGCGGACGTTCGCGCGCCACAGCGACGACCACGTCGGCTCGTGGAGCCGGAGGTCGGTGCGACCGCTCCGCCGCTCGAGGATCGCCCGCAGGTTCGCGAGGCTGAGCTCGGGGTCCTGTCGCGGCGCGACGACGGCGTGGTATTGAAAGACGTCGGTCGAGGGCAGCGGGCAGAGGCCGACGACGCCCTCCTCATGCCACCAGATGCGCCAGGTGTCGCGGTCGAGGCCGTCGACGCCGGCGTCGGCGACGATCATCCGCACGTCCTCGCGGGTCTCGCCCTCGAACGCGATGCCGGCCTGCTTGCGGACGATGCTGTGGCCGCCGTCGCAGCCGACCAGCCAGCGCGCGGCGACCGTCTCGGCCTCACCGCCCTTGACGACCACCGCCGACACGCCTTCGTCGGACTGCTCGAAGCTCGCGAGCGCAGCTCCGAACTCGACCGCGCCGCCTAGCTCCAGGAGCCGCAGCCGCAGCGCTTCCTCGGTGCGCCACTGGGGCGTGATCAGGCTCGCCGGATAGGGGATGTCGGAGCGACCCTTCAACGCCTCGGGGACGGCGCCGCCCAGCGTCTCCCGGCCGTCGGGAGCCGTGGAGAGGATCGGCATCGCCATCCGGCCGTGGGCGATCACGCGATCGACGATGCCGAGATCGTCGAAGACCTCGAGCGTGCGCGGCTGGATGCCCTTGCCGCGCGAGCCGGGCCGCGGGCCTGGGGCGGCCTCGAGCAGGCGGAAGGACACGCCGCAGCGGGCGAGCTCGCAGGCCAGCGTCAGCCCGGTCGGGCCGGCGCCGACGATCAGCACTGCGCACGCCTCGGGATCCGCCATCGTCCGCCTCCGGTTGAAGAGAGTGATCCATCTCTTATCATCCGCGGCGTTGATAAGAAATGAAAATCTCTCTAAACGATCGGGGCCATGACGACGGGAACAGGGACGCGGGTGCGCCAGAGGCGACGCGGCGCGGAGCTCGAGGCCGATCTGCTCGATGCGACCTGGGAGGAGCTGGTCGAGGTCGGCTTCGCGAACCTGACGATGGAATCGGTCGCCGCGCGCGCTCGCACGGGGATCGCGGTCCTGTACCGTCGCTGGGCGAACAAGGACGAGCTGGTGCTCGCCGCCCTCCAGCACCGCCGGGACGTGAGCCCGGTCGCGGTCCCCGACACCGGCGCGCTGCGCGGCGACCTGCTCGCCCATCTGACGGCCCTGAGCGACGCCCTCGCCGGCTTCTTCGCCATCGCCGCGGCCGCCGCCTTCTCGGGGTTGCTGGCCGGCACCGGCCTGACCCCCGCGCAGGTGCGCGACAAGGTCATGGACACCCGGAAGCCGCGTGTCCGCATCCCCTACCAGCGCGCCCACGACCGCGGTGAGATCGACCTCGAGCGCATTCCCTCGGCCGTGCTCGCCCTGCCGTACGACCTCGTGCGGCATGACCTGCTCATGGATCTCAGGCCGCTGAAGCCCGCACGCATCCAGTCCATCGTGGACGAGCTCTTCCTGCCCCTCGTACAGAGCTTTGGAGCGCGCGAAGGCGATGCAGCACGTCGCGTTCGGCGTCGATGACGTGCTGACGGGTCCACGAAAGCGCGGCGCGTGGAGCTCGTCGAGAACGCGGCTCTCGCTCGTACGGATCTCGATCAGCTCGCCGTCATCGACCGGTGTTTCTGGCGGGATTTGTGGCACACGGAGCTACGGGAGCCATCGGCCCACCTCGGCAATGGCACGGGCGACCCCCACGATCGCCGTCGTCCCGCCCAACCGCTGCAGGAGCGGAGAGAGCTCGGTGAGGCTGCCGAAGCCTACCAGCATCCCGGGGAGGTCGCCGGTCCAGTCGTTGCCTAGCTCGCTGCAGATGACCCTGGCTGCATCGGGGAGGGCCATCCAGGGCGCGCAAGCCGAAAGGACGCGCAAGGCCAGCCGGTCGCCGTGGGCCCAATAGGAGGACATGACCTCTCGAACGGCGCTCTCGCGCATCTCCTCGGAGAGATCGGGCAAGATGCCCGCGAAGGAGACCATCCGAGATTCCCCTTCTCGGCTCTCCGCAAGGCGCCAAGCTTCATCGGGCGAGAGGTCCGTGGGTCGAATCACCATGTCCCTCGACAGATACGCGTCGACCTCGTCGTACGTCGCGCCCGCGCGGATCCGGCGGGTGCGCTCGGGGTCGGCCGCGCTCCGGTCCGTCGTCACGTGAGGGATGGGCCGGGGAAGGATCTCATCGAGACCTGCGCACGCATCCGTTGCCCATCCCTGAACCAGCTGCTGCTCCGAGCCTGTCAACAGGGAGGCGAACGTCACCAGCGCCTCGGCGCGCTCACGCACGGCTCCAGTCGGCTTCGTCACATCCACCGTTGGCTCTACATAAGGCGCCGTGCGATAATCTACTTCTTCGACACTTCCCTCCTTCGCGAACAAGGACGCTTCGACCAGGGCGCACCGAACGATAACGCAGAGAAGCGTTGCCCTCTCTTGCTCGGCCGCTGCAGCGCGCTCCGGACGGCAGGCTTCGATGAGCGCGTCCTCGGCGGCGTAGCGCGCGCGACGAGCGTCAGTGGTGAACCCGACCAAGCCGCCGGGATGGCTCATCCAGATTCGGAGCCACTCGGGTGACACGAGCGTCAGCAACCCAACGCCGCGCGCCGAAGAACTCTCCGGGCTGGTCGAGACAAGGATATGTGCCCCGTCGTAGGCTTCACCCAGGAAGGGCATTCTCCTGTGCGGCCACCCATCTGCCGCCCGCTCGATCCCGTCCACGATCACGAGCAACTGAGGGCATTCCTCGTTGGGAACCGACGAGACTGAGTCGACGCCCCGAAGCGCCATTCGGATTGACAGCATCAGCTCCTCGGGGCTGCGCGGTCGACTGAAGACCGCCGTGGCTGAACTCCGAAATAGACCGAAGAACAGCTTCAGCATATCGCGTTCGACCGCGGTTCCGAAGCAGGGACTTACCGGCACGAAGATCACCTCGGCTGACTTGCGCTCCACGATCGATAGAGCCCATCGCGCCAGGAGGGCCGTACGTGTCCCGGGATCGGCGCTCACCACCAAGGCGCAGGCAGGCCCGCCGGCAAGCCAGTCGTCGAGCTGTGTGAGCAAGGGGAGGAACTCTGACGGAGTTGGCCGAACGAGAACCTCGTCCGCGATGGCTCGCCAGAACGAGGCAAGCCCGCGATGCGAACGCGTATAGCCGCCCTCCGGGCCGCGCAAGGAGTGGAGTGCATCTCGCCTGGCGGCGAGATCTTGACCACGACCGCCGGAGCCACCACCGCCGCCGCCGCCCCCCATCACGAAGACGCCGGGGTTCATGCCAGGGATGGCAGGGATGTTCGGGACCGGGGCGGTACGGGCCACGCGCCGAGGAGAGGATACGTTGGCGAGCCGATATCCGGGCGACGATCGGCACCCGCTCGTTATCCGGCAGCTCTCACATCGGCGGGGCCGTCCTCGCGGGCGGCACGCGACCGCCGGCGAGGACCTCCGTGAGCTCCCTCAGTGCACCCGCATCCCCGGCTTCGCCCCCGAGTCCGGCGACAGGAGATGCACCGTCTCGTCCCCCGCCGCGAGCACCATCCCTTCGCTGAGACCAAACTTCATCTTCCGCGGCGCCAGGTTGGCGCACACGATGACGAGCCGCCCGACGAGATCTTCCGGCTTGTAATACGCCTTGATCCCGGCGAACACCGTCCTCCGCGCCTCCCCGCCGAGCGAGACGGTCAGCTTGAGCAGCTTCTTCGCCTCGGGCACGTGCTCCGCCGCGACGATGCGCGCGACGCGCAGGTCGACCTTGCTGAAATCGTCGATCGTGCACTCCGGCGCGAGCGGCTCCTTGGCGAGCGCCGCGCCGTCGTCCTCCGCGGCCGCCCCCGCCGCGTGGTCCGCGACCGCTGGCGCGCCCGCCGCAGCAGCCGGCGCCCCCGCCGCGCCGCCCCGCGCCGCCGCCTCCTCGGCAGGGCGGCCCTCCGCGATCATCTTCTCCACTGCACCCGGCTCGACCCGCTTCATGAGGTGCTCATACGCGGCCACAGGCGTGCCCACAAGCGGCGTCTTCGCGAGCGCCCACCGGTCCATGGGGCACCCGAGCAGCCGCACGACGTCGTCGGCCAGCTTCGGGAGCACCGGCGCCAGGTAGAGCACGATCTGCCGGAACAGGTTGAGCGCCACGGTGCAGACGGCCTGCAGCTCCGCCTTCTTCTCCGGCTGCTTCGCCAGCGCCCACGGCTGCATCCGGTCGACATACTCGTTCGCCCGGTCCGCCAGCGCCACGATGCTCCTCGTCGCCCGCGCATAGTCGAACGCCGCGTACGCCGCCCCGATCGCGTCGCCCTCCGCGGCCGCCGCCGCGAACAGCCCCCCGTCCTCGGGGTAAACCGCCGACAGCCCCGTCTGCGCCACGAAGCGCGACGACCGGCTCGCCAGGTTCACGACCTTGTTCACGAGCTCGGCGTTCACCTTGTTCACGAGCTCTTCCAGGTTCAGATCGATGTCGTCGACCTTCGAGCTCAGCTTGCTCGCGTAATAATAACGGAGGTACGCCGGGTCGAGGTGCTTCAGGTACGTCGAGGCCAGCACGAACGTGCCCTTGCTCTTCGACATCTTCTCTCCGTTCACGGTGAGGAACCCGTGCACCTGCACGCGCGACGGCAGCGAGAACCTCGCGCTCTTCAGCATCGCCGGCCAGAAGAGCGTGTGGAAATACACGATGTCCTTCCCGATGACGTGGACGATCTCCGTCTCCTCGGATCGCCACCAGTCGTCGAACGCCTCGCCTTCCCGGTCGCACCACTCCTTGCTCGCGGCCATGTACCCGATCGGCGCGTCGAACCAGACATACCAGTAGTTCCCCGGCGCGTCGGGGATCTCGAACCCGAAGTACGGCGCGGGGCGCGACACGTCCCAGTCGCGGAGCGGCTCCGACAGGAAGTGCCCCGCGAGGTAGTTCGCGATCTCCTTCGGCATCCGCCCCTCGCCCTGCGTCCAGGTCGACAGGAACGGCCGCTCCGGCTCGATGGCCACCATGAGGTGCTGCGCGCTCCGCACCTCGGGCCGCGCGCCCGTGAGCGCGCTCCTCGGCTCGACCAGATCGGTCGCGGCGTAGGTCGAGCCGCACCGGTCGCAGCTATCGCCGTACTGGTCCGGCGCCGCGCACTTCGGGCAGGTGCCCTTGACGAAGCGATCCGCCAGGAACATGCCCTCCTGCGGATCGAAGAGCTGCGTGACCTCCTTCGTGGTCACCCTGCCGCGCTCGCGCAGCGACGCCCAGATCTCCTCGCACAGCGCGCGGTTCGCGGGGGAGTTCGTGCTGCCGTAGTGGTCGAACCGGATCTGGAACGCCGCGAAATCGCGCTGGTGCGCCGCGCTCATGTCCGCGATGACGTCGGTTTCGCTCCGCCCCTCTTGCCGAGCGCGGATCATGATGGCCGTGCCGTGGGTGTCGTCGGCGCACAGGGAAATGCACCTCCGCCCGGTCATCCGCCAATAACGGGCAAAGATGTCGGTCTGGGTGTACTCGACGAGGTGGCCGATGTGGATGTGCCCGTTGGCGTAGGGCAGCGCGCTGGTGAGCAGGAGCCGTTTCATGCTGCGCTGGACTTTGCCCGAAATCCCGGCCGGATGCGAGCCGCCGATGGCGCGCGGGCGCGCCTTCCAGCGGAGCGCCGCGCGGGCCCGCGTGGACACGACAGCGGACGTGCAGCCATGGACGGAGCGGGCTCGGGCTCTAGATACGTAGTGAACCGATCGACGGGGAGGGGAGCATGGCAGTCCAGAGGAAGCAACAGAGGAAAGAGAGGCGTGGCGGCAAGGAAGGCGGAGCGCGGGCGCTGGAGGCCCAGCCCCTCCTCCGCCAGCGAGGCAAGGAGATCCAGCCTTTCGGGACGGTCGTGGACTATCCGCTGGCGCTCGCCGCGAAGTCGCGCGCGGAGAGCATCCGGGCGCTGAATCAGATCCTGTCGGACACGCTCGTCCTGCGCGACATGTACAAGAAGCACCACTGGCAGGTGTCCGGGGCGACCTTCTTCCAGCTCCACCTGCTCTTCGACAAGCACTTCAAGGAGCAAACCGCGCTGATCGACATGCTCGGCGAGCGCGTCCAGATGCTGGGAGGCGTCGCGATCGCCATGGCGCACGACGTCGCGGAGACGACGAGGATCGAGCGGGCGCCCCGCGGCCGCGAGCAGGTGCCCGCCCAGCTCTCGCGCCTGCTCGACGCGCACGAGGTCATCCTCGCGGAGACGCGCGAGGCGGTGAAGCTCGCCACCGAGAACCGCGACGACGGCACCGCCGACCTGCTCATGAGCGACGTCCTCCGCACGAACGAGATGCATGTGTGGTTCCTGTCCGAGCACCTCGTCGACACGCCGCTCGTCCGCGCCACCTGAGCGCCGGCGCGCCGCTTCCCCCTCGCCGTCCAGCCCTCCGGGCGCGCTCCGAAAATTCGACGGGGCGCGGGTAACCTTTCCGGCCCGCCGATCGTGGTACCGCCAGGAAAGGGATCATGGGATGCGCACTACAAAAGACGTGGTGGTGATCGGCGGCGGGCTCGCGGGCCTGGCCGCGGCGGCGTACCTGGGCCGGGCGGGCCGGTCGGTCGCCCTCGTCGAGAAGGCGCACGCGCCGGGCGGCCGCGCCTCCACGCAGGAGAGCCACGGCTTCTCGCTGAACCTCGGCGCCCACGCGCTCTACCGCGGGGGCGCGGCGCACGAGGTGCTCCGCGAGCTCGGCGTCCGGTTCACCGGCGCGGCGCCGTCCCAGTCGGGCGCGCTCGCGCTCGACCGCGGCGCCCTCCACACCTTGCCGTCCGGCGCCCTGTCGCTCCTCACGACAGGCCTCTTCCCCCTCGCCGCGAAGATCGAGATGGGGCGCGTCCTTGGCAGCCTCGCCGCGGCGAACCCCGCGCCGCTCGCGGCGGTCCCTGTCTCGGCCTGGCTCCGCGACGCCTTCCGGACGCCCGAGGCGCGCCGCTTCGTCGGCGCGCTCGTCCGGCTGTCGACCTACTGCGCCGACGACGATCGCCAGAGCGCCGGCGCGGCGCTCGCGCAGGTGCAGCTCGCCCTGAGCCACGGCGTGCTCTACCTCGACGGCGGCTGGAGGACCCTCGTCGCCGGCCTGCGCGACGCCGCCGTCGCGGCCGGCGTGGAGATCCTCACCGGCGCGCGCGCGGCGCAGATCGCGGCCGAGGGCGGCGCCGCCTCGGGCGTGGAGCTCGCGAACGGCGACCGCCTCGGCGCCGGCGCCGTGCTCGTCGCCGCGAGCCCGCGCGCCGCGGCCGCGCTCGTGCCCGCGAGCGCGGCGCTCGCCGCGCACGCCGAGCGCGCCGTCCCGGTCCGCGCCGCGTGCCTCGACGTCGCCCTGTCGAGGCTCCCTCGCCAGCGCCCGGGCTTCGTGCTCGGCATCGACCGCCCGCTCTACCTGTCGGTCCACACCGACGCCGCGCGCCTCGCCCCCGCGGGCGGCGCCGTGATCCACACCGCCCAGTACAGCCCCGAGCTCGCCGGCGGCGACCCCGAGCGCGAGCTCGAGGATCTGCTCGAGCGCGCGCAGCCCGGCTACCGCGGCGCGATCGTCGAGCGCCGCTTCCTGCCGTCGCTCATCGTCTCCAACGCCGTGGTCACGGCGGAGGGCGGCGGCCCCGCGGGGCGCCCCGGCGCCCGCGTCCCGGATCTCGACGGGCTCTTCCTCGCGGGCGACTGGGTCGGGCCGACGGGCATGCTCGCCGACGCGAGCCTCGCCAGCGCGCGGGACGCCGCGCGGGCCATCCTCTCGCGCCGCGCGCTCGACCGCGCGGCGTGACGGGGTTACCCGACGCTCCATGAGCAGCTCCACGGCCTCTCCTGCCCCGAGCGCCGGGCTCGCCGCCCCCGGCTTCGTCGCCGCGAGCTACCGCGAGCACGAGCGCTTCCTCTGGGCCCTCTCCTACCGGCTCACCGGCAGCGCCGCGGACGCGGACGACATCGTGCAGGAGACGTTCGTCCGCGCGCTGGAGCGCCCGCCCGCGCGCACCGGAGAGCCCGTCCGCCCCTGGCTCGCGCGCGTCGCGCTGAACCTCGGCCGCGACGCCCTCCGGCGCCGCAAGCGCCTCGCCTACGACGGACCGTGGCTCCCCTCCCCGATCGAGGCGGAGCCCGAGCCCCCGTCGTTCGAGATCCCGGGCAAGGACGGCACCGAGGGCCGTTACGACCTCCTCGAGAGCGCTTCCTTCGCCTTCCTCATCGCGCTCGAGGCGCTGACCCCGCAGCAGCGCGCGGTGCTCCTGCTCCGCGACGTCTTCGACTACTCGGTGCAGGAGACCGCCGCCGCGCTCGACCTGTCGGAGGCCAGCGTGAAGACGACCCACCACCGCGCCCGCCGCGCCCTCGAGCCGTACGAGCGCGACCGCTGCCGCCCCTCACCCGAGCTCGTCGAGCGCTCGGGCGCGGCGCTCGTGCGCTTCCTGCAGACGCTGGCGACGCAGGACGTCGCCGCCATCGAGGCGCTCCTGAGCGAGGGCGTCCGGGTCGTCAACGACGCGAACGGCGAGTTCAAGGCGGCGCGCCGGATCGTCGTCGGCCCGAACCGCGTCGCGCGGTTCTACGTCGGCCTGCTGAGGCTCGACGACCCCGGAGCGCTCCGCCACGAGGTGCGCCTCATCAACGGCCTCCCGGCGGTCGTCATCGAGCGCACGACCCCCGTGGAGAAGCTGGCGCCGCGGTTCGTCATGCGCTGCGAGATCGACGCGAGCGGCCTCATCACGGCGATCCACTCCGTGCTGGCCTCGCACAAGCTGACAGCCGTGAAGGCGCTCGCTCCGTGAGCGCGACGACGAGACCGGCAGGTGAGCAGCGAGGAGACAGCCCCCTGCCGGCCGAGCACTGGAGTGAGTCGTGTCGCGGGGCGTACTTCGGCCGGCGAAGTAGATACTGTTGGAGCAACATAGCGCCGGCCGGCGCTCATGTCCATAGTGGAACAGCCCGCTCGCTCAGGTGGCTTTGCCGCCTCCCTGGGCCCGTTCGCGGTGCGCCTCTGCGATGAAGTGACGAACCTCCTTGTCGATGGCGGCGATCGCTACCCCCTTGAAGGGGCGCATCAGGAGAGGCACGTCGAGATCCACGTCCACGGCGCCGGGGCGGAGCTCCATGCTGCCTTTCAGCTTGACGCCCTTCACCGAGAAGCCGAGCTCGGCGCGCCGCGCGTCGCGCCACACGAGGAAAGGCTCGTACTCGGCGTACCGCTCTCGGTACTGCGCGATAGCTCGTTCGGTGGCCAGCTTTGCCTCGCTGTCGCTCAGGTCGTGCTCAATCGTGTGCTTCATGATGGGACCTCGCAGTTCGTATCAGGGCACATCGCGAGAACCGGCCAGGGGATCGCGCGCCGCGAGGCGTCGCTCGCGGGCGCGGCGCCCGGCCGAGTTCCATCGGTGAGATAACACGGATGGGCGGCGCCTGCGGCCCTCTGGCGCTCGTCCGCATCGCGCATCGCGCATGGCGCGCCCGCTCTGTGACATTTCGCCACGCGGCGGCGCTGCGGGTGATTGTGGGCGGCCGGCCGGGGCCATCGCCGTGAAGGCATCGTCACGCCGGAGGGCGCCTCTCCACGGACCGGACGCCGGCCCTGCGCCGGAGGCCGCCCTTCGCGCGGGGGCGCCGCGGCCCTGCGCCCCTCAGTGGCCAGTGGTCACCGAGCCCGGCCTCGCGTAAAGAGAGCCGCCGCCGTGGACCTCCTGTATTTCGCGCTGCTCTGCTCCGTGCTCATCTTCGTGCACGAGCTCGGCCACTTCGTGTGCGCGAAGATCTTCGGCGTGAAGGTCCTCACCTTCTCGATCGGCTTCGGCCCCCGGGTGCTGCGCCTGCGGGGCCGGGAGACGGAGTACTGCGTCGCGCTCCTGCCCCTCGGCGGCTTCGTGAAGATGCTCGAGGAGAACCGGCAGGAGGCCGTGCTCCCCGAGGATCGCAAGCGCACCTTCGAGTCCCAGGCGCTCTGGAAGCGCGTGATCATCGTCATGGCCGGCCCGGCGATGAACGTGCTCTTCCCGGTGCTGCTCTACTTCGCCGTCTTCATCGGGGAGACCCGCTTCGTCCCGCCGACGGTCGGCGTGGTCCTGCCGGGGCACCCGGCCGAGGGCCGGCTGGTCCCGGGCGATCGCATCCTCGAGGTCGACGGCGAGCGCGTCAGCACCTTCGCCGAGCTGCACCGGATCGTGACGAAGAGCCCCAACCAGGAGCTCCGGCTCAAGGTGTTCCGCAACAAGACGCACGTCGAGGTCACGGTCGTCCCGGAGGAGAAGGTCGTCCAGAAGCCGCTCGAGATCGTGGACCGGGTGGGCGAGATCGGCATCCGGCCGAGCCGCCCCGCCGCCGTGGTGGGCGTCTCGCGGCCCGACTCGCCCGCGTTCCGGGCGGGGCTGCGCACGTTCGACGTCGTGACCGAGGTGCGCGGCACGCCCGTGAAGACGTTCGCCGACCTGGAGCTCGCGCTCGAGGAGAGCCGCGGCGCCACGGTGCCGGTCACGTACCTGCGGCCGATCACGGTGCCGCGCGCGCTCGGCGGCCTGGCCGAGCTCGCCGTCTACGAGTCGGGCGTCGCCGCGCTGACGCCGGAGAGCGGCCACGGCGACCTGCTCGCGCGGACCGGCATCGAGCCGGCCGACCTCTACGTCGCCGAGGTCCCCCAGGGCTCGGCCGAGTGGGACGCCGAGCTCCGGCCGGGCGATCGCATCACGGAGGTCGACGGGGTCGAGGTCACCGCCTGGTCGACCTTCGTCGAGCGGCTCTTCGCGGCCCCGGACAGGCCGCACGTCATCACGTGGCAGCGCTCGGGCCAGCGCAAGAGCGGCACCATCGAGCTCCGCCGCGAGGACTGGATCGACGAGTACGGCCAGCACCGCCCGCGCTTCTACCTGCGCGCATCGAACTGGTCGCCGATGGTGGCCGAGCCGTTCGTCGACAGCCCGTCGGCCTTCCAGTTCGCCCTGGAGAGCGCGGTCGACGAGACGTACGACGTCATCCGGTTCATCGTGGTCGGGATCGTCCGCATCATGGAGGGCAAGGTCAGCATCTCCACGCTGGGCGGCCCCATCACGGTGTACGACGTGATCGGCGAGGAGGGCGCGAAGGGGGTCAGCTACTTCGTCTGGGCGATGGCGGTCATCTCGATCAACCTCGGGCTCATCAACCTGCTGCCCATCCCGGTGCTCGACGGCGGCCACCTCCTGTTCTTCACGTTCGAGGCCGTGCTGCGGCGCCCGCTGCCGCTGCGCGTCCGCGAGATCGCGAGCCTTGTCGGGCTCGTGGTGCTCATCGGCCTGATGGGCATCGCCTTCAAGAACGACGTCGAGCGCCGCTGGGACGTGATCCAGGGGCAATTCAAGGAGCTCGTTGGCTGACCGGGGTCAAGGTGACGGGCGCGACGGGGGCCGCGGCGCGGCGCGCCCGCCGCATCCGGCCGAGAGCGCGCCGCGCGCGGTCGCGGCGCGCGTGCTCGCGCGGGTGTGGGGCTCGGAGGCCTTCGCCTCGGCGGCCCTCGACGCCGAGCTGCGCCGGGCGCCGGCGCTGGACCCGCGGGACATAGGCCTCGCGACGGAGCTCGTCTACGGCGTCCTGCGCGCGCAGGCGGCGCTCGAGGCGCGCATCGCCGAGTTCGCCGCGAAGAGCCGCTGGACGGCCGACCCGCTGGTGCGCGCCCACGTGCTGATGGGGGCGTACTCGCTCTGCTTCCTCGATCGCGTCCCCGCGTTCGCCGCGGTCTCGGAGGCGGTGGACGGCGCCCAGGCGGCCGGCGGGCCGCGGGTCGGCGCGTTCGCGAACGCCGTGCTGCGCCGGCTCGCGGCGGCCGTGGAGTCCGGCGGTCGCCCGCCGCTCGCGAGCGCGGTGGTCGCCTCCGCGCCGGGGTGGCTGCGGGGCGCCCTGCGCCGCTCGCTCGGCCGGGCCGCGGCCGAGGCGTTCCTGTCGGCCGGCCCGGTGCCGCCGCCGACCGGCCTCTGCCTCGCCCCTGGCGAGGACCGCGGCGCGTGGCTCGAGGCGCTGCGGGCCGCCGCGCCCACCGCGACCTTCGAGGCGGGGCGCGTCTCGCCGGCCGCGATCGTCGCGCGGGGGGCGGGCGATCTCCGGCGGCTCCCGGGCTTCGGCGCCGCGTGGATCGGCCAGGAAGAGGGGGCGCAGGCGCTCGCGTTCGCGCTCGGCGCGCGGCCCGGCGAGGCGGTGCTCGACGCCTGCTCCGGCCGGGGCAACAAGTCGTGGCTCCTGTCGCGCGCGGTGCTGCCTTCCGGCGCGGTGGACGCGGCGGATCTGTACCCTGCGAAGCTCTCGCAGCTCCGCGCGGCGCTGGGCGCGCCTCCCGCGAGCGCGGAGGGCGAGGGCGAGGGCGCGGAGGCCGGCGATGCGCAGGCCGGCGCGCGCGGCGGGCTCGGACGGGCTGCGGCCTCCGTGCGCGAGACCTACGCCGTCGACTGGACGGTGGGCGCGGGCGACGTCCCCGAGGGCTACGACCGGGTGCTCGTCGACGCCCCTTGCTCCGGGGTGGGTACGCTGCGGCGGCGCCCGGAGATCGCGCTCCGGCGCGAGGCGGACGATCTCCCGCGCCTGGCCGACCTCCAGGTCGCGATCGCGCGCCGCGCCGCGACCCGCGCCCGGGACGGCGGCCGGCTCGTGTTCGCCGTGTGCAGCGTGCTGCGCGAGGAGTGCGAGGCCGTGGCGGCGCGGCTCGCGGCCCCGGCGGACGACGACCTCGGCGTCCGGCTGGAGCCGGCGCCGTTCGACGCGGAGCTCGCGCGCGAGCTCGCGGGCGGCGGCGACGCGTTCCGGCTGCTGCCGCACGTGCACGGCACGGACGGGTATTTCGCCGCGATGTTCGTCGTGCGGCGATGACGACGTGCGACGGCGCGTGACGGCGCGCCCGTCCGCCGTCCTTGTACGATGGTAGGCGGATAAGAGCAGCTTGACTTCCGGACGGCGTTTGGACTTCCTAACGACGCTTTGGCGGCAGCTGCCCATCCACGAAGCGCCGCCGCAGCTGTCGGCAGATGTAAGGAGGTGGGGTCATTGGTGCGACAGCCGCAATTCGTCTCCGCGGTGTTTCTTATCGCTAGTCACTCGCTCCGTGACGCCGCACACTCGTACGGTCAGGGCACTTAACAAACCTTCTGAGTAGCGTGAATCCTGCGCCGAACCTCCTGCCCAACACCCCGGCCGAGCTCGGGCCCGGGTCCGTGTTGGGTCGTTACGAGCTGCTGCTGCCGATCGCGGCAGGCGGCATGGCCATGGTGTGGGCGGCGCGGCTGAAGGGAACGCGCGGCTTCCAGAAGATCGTCGCAGTAAAGACGATGCTGCCGACGCTGTCCGAGGACGACCAGTTCGAGCGCATGTTCCTCTCGGAGGCGTCGCTCGCGTCCCAGATCCGCCACCCGAACGCCGTCGAGATCCTCGACCTCGGCGAGCAGGACGGCGTGCTGTTCCTGGCGATGGAGTGGATCGACGGCATTCCGCTCAACCAGGTGATGAAGGTCGCGAAGCGGCAGAGCGGCATGCCGATCCCGATCGCGGTGCGCATCGTGGCGCAGGCCTGCGCCGGCCTGCACGCCGCGCACGAGCTCAAGGACAAGAGCGGCAAGCTCGTCGGCCTGGTGCACCGCGACATCTCCCCGCAGAACATCCTGGTCACGTACAACGGCCTGGCCAAGGTGGTGGACTTCGGCGTGGCCAAGGCCACCGCGCTCAACGACAGCACGACGCAGGCCGGGCAGCTCAAGGGCAAGGTGAGCTACATGGCGCCGGAGCAGGTGCGCGGCGACGCGATCGACCGGCGCGTCGACGTGTTCGCGATGGGCATCGTGCTCTATACGCTCACCACCGGCAAACACCCGTTCCGCAGGGAATCCGAGGGCGCGACGCTGTTCGCCATCTCGTCCACGGACCCGGTGGAGGCGCCGCACGAGTTCCAGGCCGACTACCCGGCGTCGCTCGAGGCCGTGCTGATGCGCGCGCTCGAAAAGGAGCGCGACGAGCGCTACGCCACGGCCAACGAGCTGATGCGAGCGCTCGACAAGGCGCTTCCGCCGAACCAGCGAGCCACCGACGAGGACGTCGCCAATTTCGTCCGCGAGCTGTTCGAGGATCAGCAGGAGCAAACGCGCGCGGCCCTCACCGAGGCGCTGGAGCGCGCCGACCGCAATCAGCTGAGCAACAACCGGGGCAGCTCCGACGTGACCGGCGCGGGCCCCTCGTCGGTGAGCGCCTTCAGGACCGTCGTCTTCCGCGGCGCGGCCCGAGACGTGGCCGGAATGAGCGCGCTCGACGACGAGATCCCGCCGTTCGCGCGCTCCAGGAGCCGCGCGCTGCCCGTCGTCGTGATCCTCGGTCTCCTCGTCGCCGGCGTGCTCGCCGTGCTGCTCCGGAGCGGCGACGCGCCCGCCCCTCTTCCTTCCGTCGCCGCGCCCGCCGCCCCGGCGTCCGCCGCCCCGGCGCCCGCGCCCTCCAAGGCGGAGGCGCCCCCTGCGACCGAGCCCGGCGAGCCCTCTGCCTCCGTCTCGGCCAGCGCTGCGCCGGCCCCGACGACGCCGGCTCCGCTCCCGGCGTCACCCGCGCGCCCGGCGCCCCGCCGTCCGACCAAGCCCGCCGAGCAGACCAGCTCGCCGAGCCCGACGCCAGCCCCCACGACGCCCAAGTCGTGGAAGCACGATCCGGGGTTCTAGCACCCCGCTCTGGACGAACTCGGCTCCCTCAGAATGTCCCTGAGAGACTCGCGCCGATCTCGGATCCGCTCGTGATGGGCACGAGCTGGAGCGAGGTCTTCTCGGGCTGCTTTGGCTTCCTGTTCTGAAGAAGCAAGATCGCGGTCGCCGTGCCGAGCGCGGCGACGCCGACGCCGAGCGCGACCTGCGCGCCGTAGTGATAGAATTTGAGGTCGTCGTAGCGCGACTGCAGGGAGGGCGGGCACGACTTGCCGTCCGGGCCGCAGGCGTCTTCCAGGTCCTGGAGCGCTCCCTGGCGGAGCCCGAACAGCACCCCGGCGCCGATCAGGCTCGCGGCGCCGACGCCCCCGATCACGTACGGCACCACCTTGGACGGCGGCCTCTCCCGCAAGGCGCCCGCCTGGATCAGCAGCTCTTGCGGCAATGCTTCGAGCGACACCTCGACGCGCGTCACCCCCTCCTCCTTCAGCTCCACCGTTTGTTGAAACGGCCTGTAATTCGGGGCCTTGGCGGTGAGCGCGTGAGGCCCGGGATCGAGCGGCACCTCGACGCCGATGGACGTACCGCCGAGGGCGATGCCGTCGAGCGCAATGGCCGCGGAAGCCGCCCCTTTGCCGCGCACGATGACGAGCTTCGGGATCCGGGCGCGCAGCCGGCCGATCGACTGATCGACCTCGGCCCGAAAATCGGGCCCGACGGCGTCGGCCTCCGCGAGCGCCAGCTCGTAACCGCCGAGCGCGGCCACGAGCCGCCCCAGGTTCTCCTCGCACACGGCGATGTGGAAGCGCACCTGCGGGGTCATCCGCACCTGGCCGACCTCGCGGAACCGCTGCAGGGCTGCGGCCCAGTTGCCCGCTTGCTCGAGCTCGGTCGCCTGCTGGAACTGCGCGCGGGCTTGCTTGAGCGCGTCGGAGTCCTGGGCGAGCGCGGGCGCCTCGAGCAGCAGCAGCAGCACCGCTGCGACGCGGAAAATTCGCGGGGAATTCCTCATGCGGCGCTCGCCATGGTGACTTGACGCCTCCTCTCCTGTCAACGTGGCGGCGCGCCTTCGCCGCGCGCGTCAACGCGGCGCCGCGGCCTTCGCCTCGCGCGACGCCGCACCGCGTCGTGGTCGGAGGTGCGCGCGCGCCGGCGGAGCTTTCATGCGCGGATCCTGACGCCGCCTTCTCACTTTATGGCCGCGAAATCCGCCCGCGAATGGTACTTTTGTCGCTGGATGTCGACCCCTAGCTTTGGCTTTCTGCGTCGCTTCGCGCTGCTCCGCGCGTTCTCGGCCGCCGCGCTGACGGCGGGGATCTTCGCCGCCGCCGCCTCGTGCAGCGTGCCGGACTTCGAGTTCGCGTCGGTATCCGGCCCGCCGGCGCACTGTACGGACGACGTGCAGTCCGACGGCGAGACGGACCTGAACTGCGGCGGCGAGTGTGATCCATGCCCGCTCGACTCCGGCTGCGCGGCGAGCCGCGACTGCGCCGAGGGCGAGTGCATCGACGGCGTCTGCCAGGAAGCGGGTTGCATGAACGACGCCCGCGACGGCTCGGAATCGGACATCGATTGCGGCGGCAGCTGCGACAAGAAGTGCGCGACCGACCAGAAGTGCAACCGGGCCAGCGACTGCGAGAGCGGCGTGTGCCAGGAGGGCCAATGCGTCGCGGCGACCTGCACCGACGGGGTTCCCAACGGCACCGAGAGCGACGTGGACTGCGGCGCCGACTGCGGGGGCTGCCAGGACGGCAGGAACTGCCGCTCGAGCGGGGACTGCCTCAGCGACGATTGCATCGACGGGGTGTGCGGCCCCACCTGCTCGGACGGCTACGCCAACTGCGATCGCCAGGCCGAGGGCGAATGCGAGGTGAACGTCCGCACCGACACGAACAACTGCGGCAGCTGCGGCCTGAAGTGCGCGCTGCCGAACGCGACCGCCGAGTGCCAGGGCGGCGCCTGCAAGGTCAAGGCGTGCGAAGCGCCCTACGCCGACTGCGACGGCGATCCCGAGAACGGCTGTGAGGTGAACACTGCGACGGACTCGAGCCACTGCGGCGGGTGCGACGAGCTGTGCCCGGCCGCGAACGGCGACGCGTATTGCGAGGCGTCGGAGTGCAAGGTCGAGTGCGACGCGGGCTTCACCGACTGCAACGGCCAGGTCGTCGACGGTTGTGAGAGGGCGACTACCCGTGACGTGTTGCACTGCGGCGGGTGCGGCATCGAGTGCGTGCCCGAGGCGGGCGGCAGGCCCTGGTGCCGCAACGGCGTTTGCGGCGAGACGATTTGCCCGGCCGGCAGGGGCGACTGCAACGGCGACCCCGAGGACAGCTGCGAGGTGAATCTGGCCGCCGATCCGGAGAACTGCGGCACGTGCGGCGGCCTGTGCACGGTCGCCAACGGCACCGGCAAGTGCACGGCCACCGGCTGCGCCATCGGCAGCTGCGAGCCGGGCTTCGCCGACTGCGACGGCAGCTACGACAACGGCTGCGAGACGAGCACGGACACGAGCCTCAGCCACTGCGGCGCCTGCGGCGAGACCTGCACCATCGCCGGCGGCACCCCCAAGTGCGAGGGCGGCGACTGCAAGGTGCGGACGTGCAACAGCGGGATGGGCGACTGCGACGGCAATCCGGACAACGGCTGCGAGACGAACGTCAACTCGAACCAGACCCACTGCGGCGCCTGCGCGGCCGCCGGCGGCGTCAACTGCAACACGATCTACGCGAACGCCACCGCGACCTGCCAGGGCGGCGCGTGCTCCTTCGCCGGCTGCAAGGCGGACTACGGCAACTGCAACAGCTCGCTGACCGACGGCTGCGAGGCCAACGTCAGGACCGACGAGGGGAACTGCGGCGCCTGCGGCACCCAGTGCAACCCAATCCACACCACCAGCAACCTGTGCCTCGACGGCACCTGCAACCCGGTGTGCACGAGCGCGCAGTACGACGACTGCGGGGTACCGAGGAACGGCTGCAACATCGACCTGTGGGACGACGAGAGCAACTGCCTCGGCTGCAACCTCGTGTGCCAGAGCGGGGCCAGCGCCCACGTCACCAGCAATCAATGCAGCTCGTCGGGCTGCACCCCGGTGTGCAGCGGCCTGTGGCGCAACTGCGACGGCAACGGCATGAACGGCTGCGAGAAGGACGTCTCCGGCGACGTCAACGCCTGCGGCGCCTGCAACACCCAGTGCCTCCAGGCGCACGCGAGCGCCACCGCCTGCACGGCCGGCACCTGCGTGCCCACCTGCGACCCGGGCTGGAAGGCCTGCGGCGACCCCCGCGAGGGCTGCACGACCCAGCTCGGCACCGCCAGCAACTGCGGCGACTGCGGCCACGTGTGCTCGGGGACGAGGTCCATCTGCTCGAACGGCAACTGCGTCGTCTCGCCGGACATCGTCGTCGTCAACTCGGGCACGACCGGCACCCTGAGCACCATTGGGAATTCGGCGCCCATCATCAACGTGACCCACGCCCTGCAGACACCACGGGACAACGATCGCATGGTCCTTGTCGGGATCGTCGCCTCCGAGAACTCGCTCGTGCCGGTGAGCGTCACCTACGACGGCACGCCGATGACGCTCTTCAACTCGCGGCAGGCCGACAACAACTCCGCCGCGCACATCTACTACCTCCTGGACAGCCAGCTTCCGGCCGCCACCGGCAACAAGCCCGTGGTGGTGCAGATGGCGAACGCGAACACCTGGGGCGTGTACTTCGCCAACGTGGTGGAGCTGAAGGGCGTGCACCAGTCGAACCCGTTCGCGAACGCCACCTCGACCGGCACCCACGCCAACGCGACGGACTGCAGCGGCACGGTGACCCGAGGGGTCAGCACCACCTTCAGCGCGACCAACTCGTTCGTGTACACGGTGATGGCGGCGCGCAACGGCAACACCGGCGCCACCATCAGCCCCACCGCGGCGACCTCCACCATGAACCGGCGCCTGACCGATCCGACGACCATGGTCGCGCTGGCCGGCTATCTCGTGGCCAACTCCAACACCACCATCTCCTGGACGGTGAGCGGCTGCTACAGCACCGCCGGCGTCGGCGTCGCCGTGCGGCGCGCCAGCGGCGGCTGAGCGCCTCGAGGCGCTACGCTCCTCCCGATGGTGGGGTCATTTGAACATCAAGGCGGGAAGAAAATCATCAATGATCTTCCCGACTTCCCGCCTTCATGGGACATCTCTCTGGGCAAATGCCCCCACCACCCGATGACCGGTACCACCTGAAGTCAAAACTATCACGGATACCCGAGCGCCCCCGACGCTCCCCTATGTATATGCCCAGTTGAAAACATTACCGCTCCGGTATCCTCCGGCGCTCACGAGAAATGAGCCACCTGCGCTCGTCAGAAATGGCCCGGACGGGCGGGCGGGCCCGATCGATGCCATGTAGCGCGCCCTCCAGCCGCTGTACCGTGCCGCGCGCGTGTGAGAGGATCGCTCTCGATCATGAAGAGGATCAAGCTCAAGCTCCACAGCGACGAGTACCACCTCAGCGCCGTCGGCTATCTGTTCGAGGACCCGGCGCCCACCGCGGATCCGGCGGGGGTGAGGCCGTTCTCGATCCGCAACACGGTCTTCTCCGAGTTCGATCTGGATCCCGGCAACTACGTGTTCCGCTTCAGGGTCCGGAACGGAATCGGCAAGTTCCAGATCTTCGCCTTCGATCCCAAGACGAACCAGAGCACCCGCGCCGACTACGACACGTCGAGCGGCGCCGACTGCCTCACGTTCCGTTTCACGGTGGCGCCGTGAGGGGCGCCCTGCTGCTCCAGCGCGCCGCGGCGCTGCTCTCGCTCACGCTGGCCGCGCCCGCGCTCGCCCAGGGCGCTGGGCAGCCGTCGGCTCCCGTGCCGCCGGGCGCAGCGCCGCCGGCGCCCATCCCGCCGGCCGCCACCGCGCCCGGCGCCCCCGCGGCGGCCAGCGCCCCCACGGCGCCGGTCCCGTCTGCCGCGCCGAGCACACCCGCCGCGCCGGCGCCGGGCGCTGGCGCGGCCGTGGCGCCCGCGCAGCCGGGCCACGCGATTGCGCCGGTCGCCCCGGCCGCGTCGGGCGTTCCCATCGCCCCCATTGCGCCGCTCGCGCCTGCCGGGGGCGCGGCCATCTCGCCGGCCGCCACGGGCCGCGAGCTCGTCTACCTCGTTCCGGTCGGGGTCACGAGCAGCTCCGGGGGCGCGGCGCTCGCGCGGGCCGGCTTCGGCGTGCTGGCCGGGTTCGGTGAGGTGACGGATCCGACGGCATGGGATGTGAGCGCCGTGCTCGAGGCCGAGGTGGCGGCCGAGGACGGGCTGGCCACGCTGTTCGGGTTCTCCGGCGCCGGCGACGCGGCCCAGACGCCCACCGGCACCCTGCGCCTGTCCGCCTCGTTCGCGCGGCTCGACTTCGAGGGGGAGGGCAGCTCGGCCTATCCCCCGTTGATCCTCTACGTCGGCGGCGCGATCGGCCGCACCCGGTTCAGCTACCTGGGTCCGGGCCCCGAGCGGCGCGACCAGAGCCTGCCGCCGACCTACGCGCCGCGCGAGCTCACCGCTGTCCCCTGGAGCGTCGGCGCGGCGGCGGTCTACGTCGGCGAGGGCGGGAAGAAGGTCGCGCCCACGCTCGAAGGGGAGATCAAGTTCGACTCGCGCTGGACCGCGTCGACGGACACGCTCGAGTGGTGCGAGCCCGCGGGCGACGTCGTCCACGGCGTGGATCCGGTCACCCAGTCCACCGCGTTCGTCCCTGCCACGCGCTGCAGGCAGGAGGTGCTCGGCGCGCCGGTGCAGAGCCAGGAGCTCACGATCACGGCGCACGCCGGGCTCGTCGACAAGGTGGCGAACGCCACGTTCCGCGCGGCGCTCGGCGCGAAGGTGGCGGTCGCGCTCAACGACGAGGCGCCCGCCGATGTCCGCCTCAGCCTCCGCGCCCCGGTCCACGTGACGCTGGCGCGCGCGCCGGTGGGGACGGAGTACCGCGGGCTCATCCGGCTGATGCCAGCGCTCAACGTGATCCGTAGCTCGACCGGAGGGACGGACGTCAGCGGCACGCTCGAGATCGCCTTCCTCGGCCAGCGCGCGATGTTCGCCGACAACTACACCGACCTCTGACGTCGGGCCGCGACACGCTGCGCGGCCGCCTCGTCCGCGCAGCGTGCGTCGCCGCGCCCTCGCCCGCGCAGCGTCGCCGCGCCCCCGGCCTGGGCGCCTGCCCCGCCCGGCACCTTTCTTGGCCCACCGCGCCAGCATCCGCTACCGACGCACGAGAGCAGCGGAGGTGCACCCGGAAGCAGCATCGGGTGGGCCGCCGCGGCTCGCTAGGGAGACAGCGATGGGCCCGAGCGCAGCGTACAAGGTGGAGGGGCTTGGCGACGGCGTGCCGGCGTCGGGCGGCGCAGAGCGGCGCGAGCAGGGGCAGCTGAGCAGCCTCTGCAGCGCCCCCACGATGCCGTTCACGTCGGACGCCGGCGGCGCGGAGGAGGCACCGGCGGAGTCGAAGCCCTGGTGCATCGACCGCGGCGACTTTCTCGAGGCGATGAGCACGGTCGCGCTCTGGCGCGCGCTGGAGCTGGGGGAGCTCCCCCACAGCACGCGCGTCTGGCGCGAAGGCCTCGAGTGCTGGACGCCTGCCGGCGACGTGAAGGCGCTCGGCTGGACCATTTCCCAGCCGCCCCCGCGCGACGAGGCGCCCGCCCTCTCCGCCGCGGGCGAGGCGCCTGAGTCCACCGGCCCGCTCAGCTTCGCGCTGACGCCGGACGACCTCAGCTCCGTCGCGCCCCGCTTCCACCAGGGCGCCCCCGCGAAGGCGCGCGGCGAGCGCGCCGAGGCCTTCACCCTCGGCCGGTTCCCGCTGGCCGAGGCCGTGCTGCGGCGGGACAGCCCCTCGCAGCCGATTTCTCTTGACATTCCGTCCTGTTTCCCCTCGGCCCCCTCGTCCCCGCCCGACACGCTCCCGAGCGCCGTGGCGCCGAGGCCCGGCGCCGCGAGGCCCGGGCTCGGGCCGGCGCGCGGCGCGCGCGACGCGGATCAGACGCCGCGCGGGCGCGTGTCGGGCACCTGGTCGCGGCTCGCGCGGCGCGCCCGCGTCTCTCGCGGCGCCGCCGGCGCGGCCGCGGGCAGCGCGGCGCTCGTGCTCGTGCTGGGCCTCTCGGTGCTGAGCGTGGTCGCCCCTGCGGCCTCGCCTGCGAGGCCTGCGGCCGCGCCGGCGGCGCACCTCGGCGTGGCCCAGGGCGTCGCGGCTGCCGCCGCGCAGGTCGCCCTGCCCGCCCCGGAGCTCGCCGCGAGCGCCGGCGCTGCGACGCTCGCCGCGGCGGCCCCGGCGCGCGACGGCGCTGCGGCGCTCGCCGCGGCGGCCCCGGCGCGCGACGGCGCTGCGGCCGACGCGACCTCGGCGCGCGAGGAAGCGGCCGCGACCCCGGGCGACGACACCGGCGCGCCCGCGCTGCCGCTCCACCGGGCGGAGAAGGCCTCGGTGTCCGGCGCGAAGCCGGCGCCGGCGGGTCGCCGCGAGCGCGGGCAGTTCCGCCTGAGGCGAGGCCGATCCGAGGCGGACGCCACGCGCGGCATCAGCCATCCGGCCCGCAGAGCCGACTCATGGACCGGGACGGGTGCCATCCTGCGCGACTCGCGCTAAGGTGCGCGCCGCGCGGCGGTCGGCTCCGTCCCGCAGCACTCCGGCGTCGTTCAAGGGCAGGACGGGGGACTTTGAATCCCCTAATCGTGGTTCGAATCCACGCGCCGGAACCATCGAGCCCTCACGCCCTCTGAGGGGGGTCATGGCGGCCGATCTTCATCGCGTGGGCGAGAGCGCCTCGGGCGAGGTCGCGCCGCCTCGCGGGTGCGTCCTGCGCCGTCACCCGCTCGCTATTGTCTGGCGCGGTCGAGCCGGGGTTGTTTACCGTGGTCTCACCGAGGGCTCTGCGCCTGCCGCGGGGCGTGCGCGAGCCCCTGGCTCCTGGAGGACCGGACGGCGTGGCGAGCGATGAAGGGGCCCGCGGACGCGGAGCCCCTACCCATGTAGATACGGACCGCGGAGGCGGCTCTCCGCCCCCTGCGGGCGCTGAGCTCGGGCGCGCGTCGTCGGCGCCGCTCGAGGCGGGCGAGGCGCAGTTCATCGCGCGGCTCGTCGCGCGCGACGAGAGCGCGTTCAACGAGCTCGTGATCATGTACGAGCGCCGCGTGTTCGCGCTCGTCTACCGCATGCTCGGCCGGCGTGACGAGGCCGAGGACGTGTCCCAGGAAGTCTTCGTGCAGGTCTTCAAGGCGATCGATCAGTTCCGCGGCGAATCGAAGCTCTCGACGTGGATCTATCGGATCGCCGTGAATCTCTGCAAAAACCGGACGAAGTACCTCTCGCGGCGGCACGCCGGCGCCCAGGACGACGTCGATGCCATGGCCGAGCGGGTGCCGCTGTCCGCGGCCAAGGGCGTGAGCGTCGGCGACGTGAGCCGCCCCGACGAGCTGGTGGAGGGGATGCAGCTCGAGGCGGTCGTGAAGCGCGCCATCGGGCAGCTCGATCCCGAGTTCCGGGAGGCGCTCATCCTTCGCGACGTGGAGGACATGTCGTACGAAGAGATCGCCTCGGTCACGGGTTTGCCGGACGGGACGGTGAAGAGCCGGATCCATCGCGCGCGCGGCCAGCTCCGCGCGCTGGTCGAGAAGATGATGGGCGAGAAGGTGAGGGGCGGGAAATGAGCGGAGCGGACGACCCGAAGCGCACGGGGCGAGCCGAGGAGCCGGCCGCTTCGGGCGCGGAGAGCGGCAGCCGTCCCCCGGCGCCCCCCATCGAGCGCCCGCCCGCCGCGCCCCTGCGCGACCTGCCCGAGGACGGCGACCTGCCCGAGGACGGCGATCTCCCCGAGGACGGCGACTTGCCGCTCGTCGACGAGCTGGATCTGCGCGAGCTGGTCCGGGGGGCGATGCGTCCGCCGCCAGCGGCGCCGCCGAGCCTTCTCCGCGGCGTGCAGCGCCGGATCCGGGTGCGCTCGCGGGGGAAGTTCTACGGCGACGGCTGGAGCACCGCGCGTTCGCCGCGCTCGACCTACCTGATGACGAGCCTCTTCATGCTCGCGCTCATCGCCTTCGTCTTCCTGGTCCTCATCCCCTGGAGCGGCGGCGCCCTGCCCTGATCACCGTCGCCGAGCGGCGGTCACTGGGTCCAACGAACGAGCACGCACGTGACGTTGTCGGGCCCGCCGTTCTCGTTGGCGCGCTCGATCATCTTGGCGGTCGCGACCTGGATGTCCTGATGCTCCGTCAGGATCTGGGTCATCTCCAGATCGCTCACCGGCCCGGAGAGCCCGTCGGAGCAGAGGATGTACGTGTCGTTCAGCTGCGGCACCTCGAAGCGGGTGTCGACCTTGACCGTGTCCTTCATCCCGAGCGCGCGCACGATCACGTTCTTGTGCGGGAAGTTCGCGATCTCCTCGGGCGTGAGGCGCTTCATCTTGATGTAGTCGTTGAGGAGCGAGTGGTCCTCGGTGAGCATCTCGAGCCGGCCCTCGCGGAAGCGGTAGACCCGGCTGTCGCCGACGTGGGCGACGTAGACGCCGTCGTTCGCCGTGAAGATGCCGACGAACGTCGTCCCCATGCCCCGCTTCTTCGCCTCGCGCTGCGCGGTCTCGTAGATCCGCAGGTTGGCGAGCTTGATCCCCGTGATCAGCCGGTTCTCTTCGTAGCCCTTGGACCGGTCCATCTTGTAGGGCCAGGTCCGCTCCGGGTCGTCCTGCGTCTGGGCGAAGAAGTCCTGCATCGCGTCGACCGCCATCTTCGACGCGACCTCGCCCGACGCATGCCCCCCCATTCCATCGGCGACCATGAAGAGGCCGTACTCCACCATGATGCCGAAGTTGTCCTCGTTGTGGTTGCGCTTGCGCCCGACGTTCGTCTCGCCGGCCACTTCGATTCGAAACGTTTGGGACACGGATCACCCGATCGATGGCCCCGCGCGAGGCGCGGGGTTGAATGAGAACCGCGAGCGCGCCCGTCCGAGCCGCTCGAGCCCGATCCTGGAGGTTCGGTCGACGGGGTGTCAACCGGGTCGGGCCCGAGCGCCGAGCTTATAGAATCCGCGCGCGGCCCCGCATCATTTTTTGCTTACTTGCGGTACTCCTCGGTCGACTTGCCGCTTGAGCTCGGCGGCGGGAGCTCGGCCTCCGGCCGCTTCGCCGCGGCGGCCGACGGCTCCGGCGCAGCGCGGAGCACGACCGTGACCTGCCGGTACTTCCCGCGGCTCAGCAAGGTGAGCGGGACCTTCTCGCCGACCGCGTGCGTCCGGATCGCGTCGGAGAGCGCCTCGGGGCTGGTGACGGGCACGCCGTCGACGGCGAGGATCATGTCGCTCTCCGCGCGATCGCCGCCCGTCAAGCGGGCCTCGTCCGCAGGGCTCTCGGGGTGCACCACGGTGACCCGGACCCCCTTCGCGACCGGCGTCGCCTCGCTCACGCCCTGGATCCCGAGCCACGCCGCGGGCGGCACGGCCGTCGGCGGCACCGCGCGAAGGAACGCCCTGATCGCGCTGATCGGCACGCCGAACGCGACGGGCGTGCAGGGCTTGCCCTCGTTCGGGACGCAGCCGCGGCCCAGGATCGCGACAACGCGGCCGTCCTCGTCGATGATGGGCGCGCCCAGATCGAGCGGCGAGACGCGCGAGCCGAGCTCGATCGCGCGCTCGAGCGGCCGGTCGTCGCCGCCGATCAGCGTCCGGTGCGATCGCAGCACGAGCGAGGTCGCCGCGACCTTGCCGCGCGCCGCCGAGAACGAGCGGATCTGCGCGTCCGGCCGCACCGGATCGCGCGACGAGGCGGTGAGCCCCTCGGCCCACTTGCCGGTCTGCGGCACGAGCAGCGCGAGATCCCACACGCGGTCGTGGTGGCCGAGCTTCACCCGCACGGTGGTCCCGTCGGCGAGGCGCGCCGTGAGGTCGTTGCCCGCGCCGAGCGGCGAGAGCGCCGTCAGGATGCGCCCGTCGCCGGCGAGCGCCGCGCCGAGGCCGAGGACCTGCCCGCCGCGCTCGATGACCACCACGCCGCGCGCGGCGCGCTCCTCCACCGGCGGCTCCGCCTTGTCCTTCTCGGCCAGGCCCCCCTTCGGCTCGGCGGCGGCCGCCTTCTTCTCCTTCCCGCCCGCGCTGGCCCGGGTCGGGAGCACCCCCCGCTTGCCGGCCGGCGGGGCTTCACCCTCCCCCTGCGCCTCGCCCGGCGCGCCCTGCGCGAGCGCCGCGGGGGCGGCGAGCGCTGCGGCGGCGGACACGGCAGCGGCGAGCGCCAGCGACCGTCTCCATCGCTTCACACGCGACCTGTCAACGGGATCGCTCGGCGCCGCGCCTCGGGGCGCGGCGGCCTTTGTGACACCAGGCGGGCTTGTCTCGTTCATAAGCGCGGCTCCTGAGGCGACGGCCGATTCTGCTGCGGCGGGGATCGCATTGCAAAAGGCAAAGGCCGGACCGCGCTGTACCGTGGGATCGGGCACCGGAGTCCGCCGGGGGCGGGGGCGAAAAAAAATCCGGTCACGAACTCGGGGGACGGGGGCACATGGCCGGCGATGAGGCAGCGATGGCAGCTGGGTTAGCGCTCGTTGGGTCGGAGGGCGACACGCGGGCCGACGAGGCGCGCGCGATCGAGGTGCTGATCGGGGCAGGCGACTTCCGGGAAGCGCTGTCGCGGTGTGCGAAGGCCTACGCCATGCCGCTGGGCCGGCTGTGCATGGCGTTCACGGGGTCGCAGGCCGAGAGCGAGGAGCTGGTGCAGGAGACGCTGCTCGCGGCGTTCGATGCGTTCCCGCAGTACCGCGCCGAGGGGAGCGTGCGGGCCTGGCTCTTCGGGATCGCGCGGCGCCTCTGCGGGCGGCACACGGAGCTCAGGGCGCGGCGCGAGGCGCGGCTGCGCCTCGTCCACGACACCCGGCCGCGGCCCGACGCGAGCGAGCTCGCCGCGGAGCGCGAGCGGGCCGAGCGCGCCCGCGCCGCGCTCTCGCGGCTCAAGCCGAGCGAGCGCGAGGCGGTGGTGCTGCGCTTCGAGGCGGGCCTCTCCTTCAAGGAGGTGGCCATCGCGTGCGGGATCGACGAGGCGGCGGCGCGGAAGCGGGTGAGCCGCGCGCTTTCGCGGCTCAGGGCCGAGCTGGGCGAGGAGTGAGGGCGATGGGCGCGACAGAGACGGGTTCGGTTGGGCTTTGCGGCGAGGTCGAGGAGCAGCTCGCGGAGGTGCTCGACGGGACGGCGCGGCCGGCGCTGTACGAGCACATCGCCGGCTGCGACGCGTGCCGCGATCTCCGCCACGACGCGGCGCGCGCCGCGGAGGTCGCCGCGGCGGCCGGCGCGGACTTCCGGCCGGCGGACGGATTCGCGGACGCGCTGCTCCGGCGGATCGAGGCGGCGCGCCCCTCGGAGGGCGCGACGAGCGGCGCGGTCCTGAAGGTGGCGGCCGACGAGCAACACGGCGCCGCTGGCGCGCGATCCGGCGTGACCGAGGGGCGATCGGACATCGCCGAAGGGCGATCCGACACCGGTGAAGCGCGATCGGAGACTGCCGAAGCGCGATCGGACACCGCTGAAGCGCGATCCGACATCGCCGAGCAGCGATCGGACATCGCCGAAGGGCGATCCGACACGGCCGACGTCCGATCCGGCGCCACCGAAGAGCGTTCCCCTGCGCCCAGGCCGCGTTCCGACACGTCCGGAGCGCGATCCGGCGCGGCCGAGGCGCGCACGGGCGGACCGCGCTCCACGATGCCGGAGCGAACCGCGCCGGCAGCGCGCCGCGCGGCCTTCGGGCGGCGCTCGGCCTTCGCCGCCGCCGCCCTGGCCGCGGCGGCGGCGGTAGCGGCCGGCGTCGCCCTGCGGCGCGGCGGCGAAACAGCGGGGCCGTCCGTCGCCGCGGCGGCCGGGGCGCCGTGGTCCGGCAAGGTCGCCTCGGTGTCGCGCGCGTCGGCCGACAGGTCGGGCGGCCTCGAGGCGTGCGACGCCGCGGGCGCCTGCGCGCCGCTCGCCGCGGGCGCCCCGCTCCCGGAGGGCGCGACCCTGCGCACCGACGCGCGGACGCGCGCCCACCTGTCGCTCGCGGACGGCTCCGCGCTCGCCATCGACCGCGGCTCCCGCGTGTGGATCGCCGGCGACGGCCGCCGCGCGCGCGTCGACGAGGGCGCCGTCGTCCTCGACGTCACCCCGGCCCCCGGCGCGCCGCCCGCGCGCATCGAGGTGCCGCACGGCCAGATCGAGGTGCTCGGGACCAAGCTCGCGATCACCGCGGGCGCCGGGCGCGCCTCGGTCGAGGTGGCCCGCGGCGCCGTGCGCGTCACCGGCGAGCGCGGCGAGCCCGTCGAGGTGCGCGCCGGCGAGGAGGCGACGCTCGCGAAGGGCGCCGCGCCCGAGGTCGCGAGCGCGACGTCGCTCGCCGACACGCTCGAGTGGAGCGACCGCTCCGCCGAGGAGGCCGACGCCCCGGCGCTCCGCGGCCTCGGCGAGCTCAGGGCGCGCAAGCCGGGCGCGACGCAGGAGAAGGAGCGGGCCGTCCGGCTCGCCAGGCACGCCGTCAAGGTACGGATCGTCGACGTCGTCGCCAGGACCGAGATCGACGAGACCTTCGCCAACGACACCGACGAGGAGCTCGAGGGCATCTTCCGGTTCCCGCTCCCGCCGGGCGCGCAGATCGAGCGGCTCGCGCTCGAGGTGGACGGCAAGCTCATCGAGGGCGCGTTCGTCGATCGCGATCGCGGGGCCGCGATCTGGCGCGGCGTCCTCCAGAACGCCGCCCCCAAGGCGCCCAAGCCGCGCGAGGAGATCATCTGGGTCCCCGGCCCGTGGCGTGACCCCGCGCTGCTCGAGTGGCAGCGGGGCGGCCGGTTCGAGCTGCGCATCTTCCCCATCCCGAAGCGCGGCTCGCGGCGCGTCGTGCTCACCTACACGCAGCTCGTCGAGCAGGCCGGCGGCGTCCGGCGCTTCACCTACCCGCTCGCGCACGACCAGAGCGGCACGACGAACATCGGCGACTTCTCGCTCGACGTGCAGGTGCTCGGCCACGACCGGGAGTTCGGCGTCGCGACGCGCGGCTACGAGCTCGCCGCCGCGCCCGCGGACGGCGCGGCCGACCGCCGCACGCTGGAGGCCCGCGGGTTCACGCCGGCCGGCGACCTCACGGTCGAGTACGCGCTCCCCGATCGCGACCGGCCCGTCACCGCCTGGGCGTACCGGATGCCCCCCGCCCCGGCGCAGGCCGCGCCGCCCGCGACGTCCCAGGCGCGGCGCGGCGCGGCCGGCGCGCCGAAGCGCGACGGCGCGGAGCACGAGGCCTCCCTCGCCGCGGCGCAGGCCATCGCGAGCGACACGTCGCCGTACGTCGCGATCGCGATCCGGCCCCGGCTCCCCCGGTGGCAGGAGTCGACCTCGCGGCGCCACGCGATCGTCGTCGACTCGAGCCGATCCATGGTCGGCGAGCGGTTCGCGCGCGCGACGCGGCTCGCCTCGTCGCTCGTCCGCGAGATGGACCGGCGCGACGAGGTCGTCGTGCTCGCGTGCGACACCCTCTGCCGCTCGCTCGGCGACGCCGGCCAGGGCGGCGCCGCGCGCCCCATGGCCCCCGGCGCCGCCTCGGCGGGCGAGGTCGAGCGCTTCCTCGGCGGCATCGAGCCCGACGGCGGCAGCGATCTCGCCGCGGCGATGATCGCGGCGCGCGCGGCCGCCGGCCCGCTCGACGGCAAGGAGCTCCGGATCATCTACCTCGGCGACGGCACGCCCTCGGTCGGCCCGACGCGCCCCGCCCACATCGAGGCCGCGGCGCGCGGCGCGGTCCCCGCGGACGGCGCCGCCGCCGTGGTCGCGGTCGCGCTCGGGAGCGACGCGGACACCACGTCGCTCAGGGCGCTCGCGCGGGGCGGCGGCGGGGTGATGGTCCCCTACGTGCCCGGCCAGAAGGTCGCGAGCGCGGCGCAGTCGGTCCTCGGCGCGGCGTACGGCCTCGCGCTGCGCGATCCCGAGATCGAGCTCCCGCCCGGCCTGACCCAGGTCACGCCGGCGCGGCTCGATCCGATCCGCGCCGGCGGCGAGGCGCTCGTCGTGGCGCGGATGAGCTCCGGGGCCGACGTGAGCGGCGCGATCCGCCTCCGCGGCCGCGTCTCGGGCGAGCGCTTCGAGCAGACCTACCCCGTCAACATCGTCGCCGCGACCGGCGCGGGCAACGCCTTCGTCCCGCGCCTCTACGCCGCGGCGAAGATCGCGGAGCTCGAGGAGACCGGCGGCGACGCGCAGAAGCCCGCCATCATCGAGCTGTCGCGGCGCTTCTCGGTGGCGAGCCGGTTCACCTCGCTGCTCGTCCTGGAGAGCGAGGCGATGTTCAAGGCGTTCGGCCTCGAGCGAGACGGCATCACCTCCGCCTTCACGGGCGAGGAGCAGGCCGAGCGCGTGAGCGCGAGCGCCGAGGGGGAGGCGCCCGGCAACGCGGCGGACGAGGGCGCCGAGGAGAAGGGCGACGCGCTCGGGGGCCTCGGCCTGTCGGGCAGCGGCAGGGGCGGCGGCGGCTCCGGCTGGCCGGACGCCACGCCGGCCGCGAAGGCGGAGTCTCGCACGTCGGCCGGCGCCCGCCCGGCGTCGCCCGCCAAGCGACGACTCCAAGAGCTCGATCCCCTCTCGGGCTCGCTCGACGACATGCCTGCGCCTGCGCCTGCGCCGACGGCCGCCGCGCCCGCGGAGCCGAAGCCGGCGCCCCCGCTGGACGAGCGCGCCCGGAGATCGCGCGACGACGACCTCTTTGCCGCCGAGGAGTGGTCGCGCCCGCGGCCGCGGCGGATGATCCCGATGCGCCGGGTGTTCGATCGCAAGGTGAGCTTCGACGCGACGAACACGCTCGCGCCAGAGAGCGCCGCGAAGACCGCGGCCGCCGAGGCGGCGCTCGCGGCGGCCCCGGACAGCCGCGACAGGACGGCGGGGCTCTACGCGCTCTACGCCACGACCGGCCGCCTCGGCGAGGCCCAGGAGCTGACCGCGCGCTGGAGCGGGCGCGACGCGCTCGATCCCGACGCGCTCATCGCCCGCGCCGACCTCGCGGCGCGGCAGGGCCAGCGCGACCGCGCCGCGCGCATCCTCGGCGGCCTCGCCGACGTGCGCCCCGGCGACCGGGCCACCCAGGCGCGGCTCGCCGAGCTCTGGGACGCCGCGGGCCGGCCCGCGTTCGCGTGCCAGCACCGGGTGGCGCTCGCCGACCTCGCGCCCGCCGACGCGAAGCTCGTCGCCGCCGCGATCCGGTGCGCCGGCGAGGGCGGCATGAGCGAGCTCGCGAGCCAGCTCCGCCTCGACGCGACCTCCGCCATCCGCGCGGAGATCGACCGGCGGCTCGCGCAGCCGGACGCGGCGCCGGCCGCCGACCTGCCCGGCGACGTGCGGCTCAGCGCCGAGTGGACCGGCGGGGCCGACCTCGACCTCTCCCTCATCGACGCGCAGGGGCGGCGCGTCTCGTGGATGGGCGCGACCCTCCCGTCGGTGGGTGTGCGCTCGCGCGACGCGACGAGCACGCGCTCGGAGTCCCTCGCGCTGCGGAGCCTCCCCAAGGGGAGCTACGTCGTCGAGATCGCGCGCGCGTCGGCCGAGGAGGGCGCCGGCGCCTCGAGCCCCGGGGCCAGCGCGCCGGGCCCGGTCCGCGGCGAGCTGACCCTGCGCCTCGCGGGAGAGACCCGCAAGGTGCCCTTCACGCTCGACGGCGCGCGCCTCGAGCTCGGCACGGTGCGCGTCTTCTTCACCTCCCGCCTGGTGCCGGTCGACGGCCTGGCGGCCCCGCGGTTCTGAGGAAACGGACGAAACTGAAGGAACGGACGAAGACGAACCAGACGGGAACGACCTCCGCCCACGCGCGGCGGCTCTCGCTTGCGCACCCCTCCCTTCACATGTCCTGAACGACCCTCGCAGCGCGCTTCCGTAACAACTTCATCGCCCCCCGGGTGCGCTCGCCCGGGGATCGAGCGGCCCTCCCGCCGCGCTCGTGTCGGGCGGAGATACCCGATACAGTTTCGACATGAATCCGCTCGTCCCGGACTTCATCCTCGAACAGGACGCCGAAGGGCAATACGCGGGAGCGGTCGACGCGGCTGTCCTGCACGTCTCGCTGCCGGCGATCGTGGAGCTCGCCGAGCAGATGATCGTGCACCAGGCGCTCGATCCGGACGCGCTGCGCTCGTTCTTCGATCCGCTGTTCGAGGCCGTGCACCAGTCGGGCGGGTTCGTCGCGTCGCTGTCGCCCGCCGGCGGGTTCACCGCGCTGTTCCCCGATCGGCCCGGGCGCAACGTCACCCGGCACGCCCGCAGCGCGGCGCTCGCGATGCGGCGCAGCCTCCTGGAGCTCGCGGCGCGGCGCGCGCTGGGCGTCGGGGGCGCGCAGACGCCGTTCAGGATCGGGCTCGCCTGGGGCACGGTCCACTGGACGATCGTGCGCATCGCCCCGGATCGCGCGTACTTCCTGATCTACGGCCCCGCGATGGAGGCCTGCCAGGCGACCGACCGCGGGGTGGACGACAGCGAGCTCCACCTCGATCGCAGCTTCCGCGAGCGGCTCCCCGCGGCGAGCGCGCGGGAGAGCGTGGCGGAGCTCGACGAGGCCGATCTCCTGAGCGGGCCCCCCTCGCTGACGATCGCGTCGGCCCCGACGGACGCGGACGTCGAGGCGTTCCTGCCGCCGGGCGCGGGCGATCTCGCGCCGGAGGGCGAGATCCGCGAGGTGACGACGGTGTCGGTCTCGCTCGATCGGGTGGAGAGCCCGACGGAGCTCCTCCAGCAGCTGCACGAGATCTCGGCCATGTACGGCGCGACGTTCGCCGGCATGACCGTGGCGGAGCGCGGCTTCGGCGCGCAGTTCTACTTCGGCGCGCCCGTCGCGCACGAGAGCGACCACGATCGCGCCCTCGACTTCGCGCTCGAGCTGAAGAGCAACGGCCTCGGCGTGCCCCGGCTCGCGGTGGGCGTCACCCGCGCGCGCTGCCTGGTCGGCTTCTTCGGCGCCGTGGGCCGCCGCGAGTTCGCGTGCGTCGGCCGCGCCATCCACCTCGCCGCGCAGATCGCGCGGAAGGCCGCGCCGTCGTCGATCTGGGCGGACGAGCGGGCGTTCCGCGCGGGCGAGGCGAGCCACCAGTGGTCGACGGAGAACATCTTCCGGTTCGACGGGTTCGATCTGCCGATCCTCGTGTACTCGCTCGAGCGGCGGCGCATCGCCGTGCAAGAGGAGTTCTACGACCTCGGCCCCATCGGCCGCGAGGTCGAGCTCGGGCGGCTGACGCAGGCGCTCGAGCCCCTGTTCACCGGGCGCTCCGCGGGCGTCGTGTACATCCTCGGCGAGGCGGGCATCGGCAAGAGCTACCTCGTGCACAGCTACCGCCACCAGCGCGCGCAGCTCATGGACATGCGCCCGCTCCTGTGGATCGAGGCCCGCTGCGATCAGACGCTGAGGACCCCGCTCTACGCGTTCGAGTTCGCGCTCAAGGAGTACCTCGGGATCTCGTCGGAGCTCGGCCAGCGGGCCAAGGAGGCGGGGCTCGATCTCGCGCTGGAGCTCCTCCTGGAGCGGCTGCCCGAGAGCTGGACCGAGGTGCGGGCCGGGATCGACAGGTCGCGCGGGGCGTTCGCGCGGCTGCTCAGGCTGCGCGGCCAGGAGGCCGGGGACGAGGCCGGGGGGCCCGACGAGGTCCTCGGGGCGCTCGCCGCGCTGCTCGTCGCGGAGAGCTCGCTGCAGCCGGTGGTGGTGCACCTCGACGACGCGCAGTGGGCCGATCGGACCTCGCTCGACGCGGTGCGCGCGATCACGGCCGCCTGCAGGGACCTGCCGCTGGCGGTGATCTGCTCGGCGCGGCCGGCGGCGTCCTCGGAGGAGGGGGTGGACGCGCGCATCCCGCTCGACGCCGGCATCCCGTCGCAGGCGATCGAGCTCGCGCCGCTCCCGGCGGAGCGGCTGCTCGCGCTCGCGGAGCCGTTCTTCGGCGGCCCGCTCCCCACGATGCTCGGGTCGCTGCTCGGCCAGACCGCGGGGGGGAACCCGTTCTTCGCGCAGGAGATCCTCGCGTACTGGCTGGAGGACGGGCGGTACGGGTCGGCCCACGACGCCGCGCGCTCGAGCCGGTTCATGCCGCCGCGGACCGTGAACAGCCTGCTCGTCGCGCGGCTCGAGCGGCTCGAGCCGCGGACGCGGCAGACGGTGATCTCCGCCGCGGTGCTGGGGCGCGAGTTCGACACGCGCGTGCTCGCCCGGATGATCCCGGACGCCTCGGCGCTCGTGGATCACCTGCGCTTCGGCGAGGCGCAGCGGATCTGGTCGCGGATGGGGGAGCACCGCTTCGAGTTCTGCACGGTGCTGATCCGCGACGCCGCGTACGGGATGCAGCCGGAGGAGTCGGCGGAGCGGCAGCACCGCCTCGCGGCGGAGGCGATCGAGGCCGTCTACGGCGACGATCTCGAGGACCAGCGCGCGGCGCTCGACAGCCACCGGCGGCTCGCGGGCTGAGCGCGCCCGGCCGGCGGGGCGCGGGCCGTACGTGGGCGGTAGGTGGAAGCGCGTGGAACCCCTCGACGCCGCTTTCGAAGTGCGGCAACTGTCCGCGCATGAGCACGGCCCATCACGAGGCTCACGCGGCCCCGGCGCACGACGTGAGCGATCACCATGGCTTCGACGGGGAGCCCGCCCGCGCGCTGCCGGCGGACGAGCCGCCCACCCCGAACTGGGTCCCCGCGCTGGGGCTCGCGGTCTTCGTGATGGCTGGCGTCACGTGTCTCGCGATGAACAGCGACGACGACGGCGCCGCGGGGCAGGCCGCGCCGGCGGGCGCGCGCCCGGCTGCGGCCGAGGTTCGTCCGGCCGCGGCCGGCGCTCGCCCCGCCCCGGCTGCCGCCCGCCCGGCGACCGCCGAGGCTCGGCCCGGCGCGCGCCCCGCGGCGCCGACCGGGCCCGCGGCAGGGCCGGCCGCGGAGACCCTGCGCGCCGGCGCGGCCGGCACCGCCGCGCCGGGCCCGGCGAACCTGCGCAAGCTGACGCCGCAGGAGGTGGATCTGGTGCGCAAGCGCATGGAGGCGCGGCAGAAGGACGGCGCCCCGGCTCCGTCGAAGTGAGCGCGATCGCAATGGACCCCGCCGCAGCGCGCATGCGCACGGTGCTGGTGCTCGGCGCGGGCACGATGGGCCAGGGGATCGCGCAGGTCACGGCGGTCGCCGGCTACGTGACGCGCCTCTACGACGTCGACGCCGCGCGGATCGGCGCGGCGATCGAGGACATCAAGCGCGCGACCGATCGCCTCGTCCAGAAGGGCAGGATGCTCAACGAGGCGCGCAGCGAGATGATCGGGATGCTCGTGGCGTCGCCGGATCTCGAGCGCGCGGCGGCGGACGCCGATCTCGTGATCGAGGCGGTGCCCGAGCGGATGGACCTCAAGGTCGAGGTGCTCGGCCGGGTGAAGGCGGCGGCGCCGGAGCGGGCGCTGCTCGGCACGAACACGTCGAGCCTGAGCGTCACGGAGCTCGGGCGCCGGCTCGACGCGGGCGGGCGCACGATCGGCCTGCACTTCTTCAACCCGCCGCCGGTGATGGAGCTGCTCGAGGTGGTGCGGGGGCTCGAGACCGACGAGGCGACGGTGACGGCGGCGCTCTCGGTGGCGAGGCGCCTGGACAAGACGCCGATCGTGGTGAACGACACGCCCGGCTTCGCGACGAGCCGGCTCGGCGTGGCGCTCGGCGCAGAGGCGATGCGGATGCTGGAGGCCGGGGTGGCGTCGGCCGTCGACATCGATCGGGCGATGGAGCTCGGGTACCGGCACCCGATGGGGCCGCTCAAGCTGACGGACCTCGTGGGGCTCGACGTGCGGCTCGCCATCCTGGAGCACCTCCACCGCGAGGTGGGGGAGCAGTTCCGGCCGCCGGTGATCCTGCGGCAGATGGTGCGGGCGGGGAAGCTCGGAAAGAAGACGGGCGAAGGGTTCTATCGGTGGACGGAGGCGGGGGCCCAGCCCAGCGACGCCTGGCGTCGCGGGTAGGGAGCGCGGCGCCAGCTCGTCGATTGATACGCGTCCTCAGAATACGGTTCCTCGAAAGAATACGTGGGTGAGCCAAGGCGGCTCCGGCAGGTTCCCGGGCGCGCGGTAGGTAGAGGGTGCTCTCCGCGTGTTCGTGCGTCCGAGATCGATACGCTCTCTGGGGGCATCATCGTACCTCCAGCCGACGTCGTCGATGATCTCGGATTTTAACGCCAAGGCGCCAAGACGCAAAAAGGCAAGAGAGAGAGAGGTCGTCCTATCGCTGCGTCGACGACAACCTCGGCCCTCTCGCTCGGACCGACAAGCACGTCTTCAAGAAGAATTGAAGAATGCGTAACGACGTAACGACGTAACGTAACGACCTTCGCTGGCCGTGCTTGACCGGGCCCGTTCACACATTTATATTGTCAGGTTGATCCTTGACGACTCGGGAACCCAACGAAAGGGGTGAGCTCCTTGAGTACGAACAGCGATAGTCTCAGCGGCATTGTGCGTCGTGTCTTCCCGTTGGTCTCCGCGCTCGCGCTGGCAGGCGCCGTCACCGTGTCGCTCGCGGGGCCCGCGGAGGGCACGCCCCCGAACGGCGTGCCCGAGCTCCAGGCGGTGCGGGAGATCGAGCAGCTAGAATACTGTTACGCGGCCGGAACCGACGCGATCGGCCGCGGTGATCTGGCGACGGGCAAGCAGATCTATTCGAGGTGCTTCACGCCGGACGCCCCGGTCCTCATCTGGGAAGCCGGCGCCGCTCCGGATGATCCGCCGGTCGTCTCGGTGCCCAGCGCCGAGGCCTGGGCCGACTTCATCGATGTCCTGTTCGCGGACTCCGGTTATGTCGGCACGCAGCACTTGATCAGCAACGTCCGTGTCGACATCCTCCCCGGCGGCAACCGGGCGAAGATCACCTCGTACCTGATCGCGACGCACGTCTATGACCCCCTGAGCAGCGTCCAGGTGGCGCACGGCACGTACGAGAACGAGGCGGTCCGGACGCCCTC
The DNA here is from genome assembly GCF_052075895.1 of Sorangium sp. KYC3313. Taxonomy (NCBI): domain Bacteria; kingdom Pseudomonadati; phylum Myxococcota; order Polyangiales; family Polyangiaceae; genus Sorangium; species Sorangium sp. KYC3313. The sequence goes on along the minus strand of NZ_CP197255.1, from coordinate 2,286,811 downwards.
CGGGTGGAAGCTCAGCAAGCGGACGTTCCGCACCCTCTCGTTCATGCGCGTCGACTCGCCCGCCCCCTGAGGCGGTGCGGGACGGCGTCGTCTCGCCACGCGCCGGGCGCTCCGCGTCGACGGCGCGATCGGGGCCGAGGGCGCGCTACCGGTTCAGCTTGTCCTTCTTGGCGTTCTCTTCGGCTTCCTTCTGACGCTCGGCCTCGCGCTGGACGATGCGCTCCTTGACCGCGGCGTAGTCCTTCTCGTCCTTCATGCGCCGGTCGAGCTGCTTCTGCCGCTCCGCCGCGGTCGCCGGATAGCCGGTCGCCTTGGGGTTGCTCGTCAGGAACGCGCTGTAGGCCCCCCACGCCTCCTTCGCCGCCTGCCAGCTCTTCTGACGCTCGCGCAGATCGGCGAGGCAGAAGAGCACCTTGGCGTGGAGCTCCTCCGTGCCCTTCTTGCCGGTCGCCGTGGTCCAGGCCGTCTCGGCCTCCGCCATGTTGCCGGACTCCAGCATCGCCTCGCCGAGCAGGTAGAAGCCGAGCATCTTCGAGGAATCCAGCTTGATCGCCTCCTGGAACGCCGCGATCGCGCCGGGGATGTCGCGCGCAACGAACGACGCCTGGCCCTTCAGGACCTGCTCCGTGTAGGGGCTGATGCCGGTGTGCCCGTTGGGATCTTTGCGCTGCGAGGAAGCAGCGTCGGGCGCGGCCGCCGCCGGCTCGGGCGCGGCCGCCTGCGGCTTCTCCTTGCCCGCAGGCGGCTGGGCGGCGACCGGCGCCGCGGAGAAGACGACAGCGAGGGCGAGCGATGCGACGACAGCGAGCGAGCGGTCCTGCATGCCCGCCAAGGTACCGCAGCTCAGGCAGGGCGCGCTACTTCCGCCGCGGCCTGAACGGATCCGGCGGCAACCCGGCATCCGGAGGCCGCCCCGCGTCCACCGGCGGCCAGCCCGCATCCGGCCACCCCGCGTCCACCGGCGGAAAGCCCGCATCCGGCCACCCCGCGTCCACCGGCGGAGAGCCCCCATCGGGGCCAGCGTCCGGCCAGCCCGCGTCCGCCGGTCCTCCAGCGTCCACGGGCAGCTTCCCCGCATCCCCCGGCGCGCCCCCGTCGATCGCCCCCCCGCCCTGCGCGCTCAGCGACACCAGCCGACCGTCCGGCTCCGGCGGCCAGAAGAAGCGCTCCTCCGCGCCCGTCTTCCGATCCACCAGCTTGGCCCAGCTCGCGCGCGGGTTGTCCGCCATCTGCACGCGCAGCCGCGCCGTCACGCCGCTGTCGAACGTCGGACGGCGGAGCAGCGCGCCCGGCGGCCGCTCCGGCGCGTCCCCCGTCAGCGGCACGTTGAAGCGGACCCGATCGAGCAGCTCCTGACCAACGTACAGCTCGATCGCGAACCGGCCCATCACACGCGCCGTCGCCAGAGGACGGTCGAGCGCCACCGGCCGCACCCGCACGATCGAGCCCCTCCCCTTCGCGTACTGCACGTCGAAGACCCACTGCTTCGCGCTGGGCCGCGGGGCAGGGTCCGGCGCATACCCCGCGCGGGACGGCGGAGCTTCCGGCTCGGCCACGGCGACCACGCCGGCGGCGGCGAGCGCAAGGCCGGCGAGGAGCCCCAGGGCGGCGCGGGTGAGAGGGCGAGGCGAGGTCATCTGGTACCGGAAGGAGGCCCGAGCGGCAGGGCCGCCTCGAGCGTCGCGGAGAGCACCTCTTCCCACGCCGAGCCGCCGCCGTCGAGCGCCACCCAGAGCTCGCGGAGCTCGTCCGGCACCGGCGAGACCGCCGCGCAGAGCTCGCCGCGCTCGTCCGGCACCGTGACGCGCAAGGCGTGCAGCGCGACGCGCGAGAGCGGGATCACCCGGCCCCTCGCCGTGGTCACCGACCGGGCCCCCCCATGGTCGCGATCGCCGAGGAGCGGCGCCCCCGCGTGCGCCGCGTGCACCCGGAGCTGGTGCGTGCGGCCCGTCACCGGATCCAGGCGCAGCAGCGTGGCCGGCGACGCGCCGCCGCCCGCCGAGGCGACAGCGCGGTAACGCGTCGCCGCGTCCCTCGCCCCGGCGCCGCCCACCGCGGGCAAGCTGCGCCCGCCCCGCGACCGCGCGGCGCCGATGGGCGCATCCCACGTGCCCGACCCCTCGACGCGCCCGCCAGCGACGCCGACGTACACCCGCGCGATGCGCCCCGCCTCGCGCATCGCGGCCAGGTGCCGCCGGCCCCGCGCGCCTGTCGCGCACAGCACCGCGCCGCTCACGCCGACGTCGAGCCGCGAGGCCGCGTGAGGCAGGTCGCGCAGCCCGAGCAGCTCCGCGACCTCCGTGACCAGCGACCGCGTGCCCCGGCGCTCCGGCTCCGTCGGCAGCGCCGCAGGCTTCGACGCGACGAGGAGCTCCCCCCAGCGCGCCAGCACCTCCACCGGCGGCGCCCCCGGCGCGTCGCGCCGCGCCGGCCACACGGCGAGCTCGTCGCCGAGGGCCACCGCGTCGCCGGGCCGCGCGCGCCGGCCGTTCAGGAACGCGCGCCCCTCCGCCGCCGCGCCCGCGAGGCCCCGCGACGCGCCGCCCGCGCGCTCGAGGACGTCGGCCACCGTGGGGCCGTCCGAGGGCCCGACGCGGAAGCGCGCGGCCGTCATCCCGGCGGCGCCACGCGCGGGGCAGCGCCGCCGCCAGGAGCCTCCCCGGCGACGACGCCCGGCGACGACGGCGAGGCGCGCTCGTCCAGGCGCTCGACCACGCCGCGATCGCCGTCGATGCGGAGCCGATCGCCCGTCTTGATCGCCAGCGTCACGCCGGGGACGTTCACCACCGCAGGGATGCCGTACTCCCGCGCGACGATCGAGGCGTGCGACATGGGGCCGCCGAGCTCGGTCACGACCGCGGCGGCCACCAGGAACAGGGGCGAGAGGCCGACGTCGGTCGTGCGCGCGACCAGCACCTCCCCCGGCGCCACCGCGTCGAGCGCCGAGGCGCCCGGATCGAGCACGCGGGCCCGCCCCTCGACGACCCCAGGGCTCGCCGGCAGCCCGAGCAGGCGCTCCCCGGACGCGGGCGGCAGCACGACCGGCGGCGGCCGGCCGATGAAGGTGGCCGGCGGATCGGGGCGCGCGGCGTCGCGCAGGTGCTCGGCGCGCCGCAGCCGGACGAGGTGGCCCACGTCGGCGCGGCCGCTGGAGAGCGCCGTCGCGAGCTCCTCGTAGGTGCAGAAGAAGACGCTCCCGGGCTCCAGCGAGGGGTCGAGGCGCCGGAGGCGCCGGTCGATGTCGAGCGCGACCCTGCGCAGCATGCCGAGGACGCGCGTCACCCACGTGCGCATGCGCTCCCGCAGGCGCACGTAGCGCTGCGCGCGGCCGACGAGCGTGCGCAGGAGCGCGAGCTCCAGCCGCGGCACGCGCGTCTCGAGCATCGCCATCTCCCGATCGGCGAGCGCCCGGGCGCGCGCCAGCGCGCGCTCCGGATCGCCCGGCGCCCCGCGCAGCGACGCCGTGAGCATCGCGACGACCGGCGACGGGTCCTCCCGCCAGCGCGGCGTCGCGAGCTCCGCCTCGCGCACCGCGCGATCGCCGTAGGCGTCGAGGAACCGCGCGTACGCGTCGCGCGCCGGCCCCTCGGGCAGGTCGCGCGGCCACAGGACCCCGCCGGCGAGGAGCCGCTCGCGCGCCGTCCGATCCTGCATGACGAGCTCGGCGACCCGCGCGAGCGCGATGCCCGGCCCCGCGCTGTCGAGCTCGCGCACGCCGCCCGCGAGCACCTGCGCCAGGTGCTCGACGTTCGTCTCGGCGCGCCCGGCAGGCGCGTCGAGGTGCGCCTCCCCGGAGGCGGAGCGCGCGGAGGCGCGGCGGCCCGCGATGCGCTCGAGCGCCTTGCACAGCGCGAGGTGGCTCGCGAGCGACGCCGACGCGCAGTGCAGCATCCGCGTGCCGGTCCGCTCGAGCAGCAGGAAGACGCTCCGGAGCGTGGTGCCGATGGCGTCGTCCGGCAGGAGCGTCATGTCGAGCTCGGAGAGGGCGCGCTGCGCCCAGAGCGCCTCGCCCTCGTAGGCCGCCACCTCGCGCTCGAGCCGCGCCTGCCGGAGGAGGAGCCGCGGCCCCGTGAGCGGCAGCCGCGCATAGAAGCCGCGCCGCGAGACGCCCTCGCTCTGCTCGGCGAGCCGCGCGATGAGCGCCTCGCTCGCCCCGCCGCTCATGCCGAGCAGCGCGCGCGGCGAGAGCCCCGGGACCTGCGCCGCGATCCGCATGAAGGCGGTGAGGTTGAGGTAGAAGCGCCCGTGCACGTTGGCCACGAGGCGCGCGCCCCGCGGCACGCGGCAGCCGAGCGCGGCGAACGCCTCGCGGAAGCCCCGGTCGGAGAACGCCCGCGCCACCGACCAGGTGAGCGGCGTCGCCGCGCCGGGGAGCGCCTCGCCCACGTTGGCGCGCGACCAGATCGTGTCGGCGTCGCCGCCCTCGGGGAAGCCGCCGCCGCTCACCGGGCGCACCTGGAGCAGCCACACGCGCCGCGCCACCGAGGAGGGCGCGCCTTCGCCGGCTTCCGACGCCACCGAGGAGCGCGCGTCTTCGCCGCGCTCCGGCGCCACCGGGGCGGACGCGCCCGCCGCGGCGGCGGCCTCCGGCGGGTCGGACGGCGCTCCCCCGCCGACCGCGAGCGCCGCGCCGGGCGGGCCCACCTCGACCACCTCGACCGCGAACTCCACGTCGAACGGGCCCTTGCCGCCCTGCTCGAGCCGCTCGGCGAGCTCGGCGAGCTGCCGCAGCGCGGCCTCGCCGAGCGCCGGCTGCTCGGCGCTCGGCTCGGGCACCGTGACCTCCTCGAGCCCGGCCGCGCCCACGACGAGCGCGCGCCGCTTCTGCGCCACCGCCGACGCGACGACCCTGCCGCCGTCGCGCGCGAGCCGGATCGTGTCGGCCGCCGCGGCGCCGTCGACGACCGGCGCGCCGAGCCCGAGCGTCGCGTTCACGAGCCGCTCGCCGGCGTGCCAGTGCTCGCCCTCGAGCCCCGGCGGGGGCGCGGTGAACAGCACGCCCGCGGCCTCGGCGCGCACCATCACCTGCAGCACGACGCCCATCGCGACGTCGCGGACGCCGGCGTGCGCGAGGTACGCGAGCGCGCGCGGCAGGAAGGCGCTCGCCCAGACCTGCCGGATCGCGGCGTCGAGCCCGGCCTCGCCGCGCACGCCGAGCACGGACGTCGCGAGACCGGCCATCGACGTCTCCTCGCTGTCCTCGCACGTGGCGCTGGACCGCACCGCGAGGCCCCACGGCGCCTCCTGCTCGACGGCCTGCCAGAGCGCCTGCAGCGCGGTCGAGAGCGCTTCGGGCAGCGGCTCGCTCAGGATGCGGTCGCGCGCGCGCGCCGCCCGGTCGACGCCCGCCCTCGTGCCCGAGAGCCGGATCAGCGTGGCGAGGTCGTGCCCCGGCGGCAGCTGCCGGTCGACGAGCTCCGTGAAGTACCGCGCGTCGAGCACCCACCCGCGCGGCACCGGGAAGCCGTCGCGGAGCAGGCGCCCGAGCGAGGCCGCCTTGCCGCCGACGCGCTTCGCGCTCGTGTGGCGGCGCAGACCGGCGCTCTCGAGCGGCTTGAGCCACTCGCGCACGGTGGGCGGGTCGGTCGCGCCGTCGGCGCGGGCGGTGCGTGTGGGGTCGGCCACGTCGATGCCGAGGGAGTAACACGGTTCGGCGGCCTGGGTCAGGGGCATGTGACGGCCGGGCCGCCGCGATCACGGCGGCGGCAAACCGCGCTGGATCCGCTCGTGCCAGAGCACCATTTCAACGCCGCCCGGCCCCCGATTCCAGGCGTAGTCGTGCGGGCCGGGAACGACGAGCAGGGTGTGGGTCACGCCGTCTTGCCGCAGCCGATCGCTGAGCGCCTGGATGGCGGGCAAGAAGGGGTCGGCCTCGCTCGACACGAGCCGGAGCGCGACCGCGCGGCGCTCCATGGCCCGGCGCGCGAGCGCGGAGAACATCTCCGCCTCGCCCGCCCGCACCGCGGGCTGCAGGGCGCCGACCGCGCCGAAGACGTCGGGGAACGACAGGCCGACGAGCAGCGCGAGGCGGCCGCCGAGGCTCACGCCGTCGATGCCGGTGGCCTCGCGCGCCGCCTGGCAGCCGCCCTCGGCGCGCGCCCGCGGCAGGAGGCGCTCGACGAGGAAGCGGCCGAAGCCCGCGGCCCCCTCGACGGAGCGGTCGCGGAGGTCGGGCGTGAACGGCGTGGTGATGCACAGCCCGCGGTAGGGGTGCTCCTTCAGCGAGGCGTTGAGCTGCGCGAGCCGCTCGGGCGTCACCATCTGCCCGAGATCGTCCGGCGCGAGCGGCGGCGAGCGGAGCCGCCGGAGGGCCGCGTCGAGGCCGTAGTCGTCGCGCCACCCGCGCGCGCCGACCTCGAGGCCTCGCACCGCCTCGCCGCGCCCGTGCAGCGCGACGAGGAGCGGCGGCGCCGGCGCGGCCTCGGGCGCGAGGAGCAGCGCGCGCTGCGGGCCTTCGCCCTCGGGGGCGGGCTCGAACCGGAGATCCTTCCAGGCCGAGGGGGCCGCCTCGTCCGGCGCCGGCGGTGAGGTGCCTCGCCGGCACGAGGGCGCGGCGAGCGCGGCGAGGCCGAGCAGCGCGCGCCGGCGCGAGAGCGGGGGGATCGTCGTGGCGGCCATCGGCGGCGAGGGTAGCAGCGGGGCGCGGGCGCAGCCCTGGGCAGGCCCATTTGCCTCTCCTGCTCCCCTGGTTTCTTGGCGCCCTTGGCGTCATGGCGGTTCACGTCGTCGCCCGCCTGGCCGCGGCAGAGATAGGGACCTGGCTGAAGCGCCGGATCAGCCGCCAGAGGGGCTGAAGAGGAGGGGATAGGTCACGGTCACGATGCCTGCGTCCGGCGGCGGGAACGACAGCCCGTAGAACGAGCGCACCACGCAGGAGACCACGCCGGCGTCCGGCAGATCGGAGCCGCCGTTGTGGACGCTCGACACCGCCCCGTCGCGGCCGATCACGAAGCCGACCGACACGCGCCCGGTGAGGTTCGGGCTGTTGCGCAGCCCGTTCTCGTAGCAGAGCCGGAAGCGGCCGAAGTTCTGGCGCACGATGCGCTGGATGACCTCCGGCGGGATACGGCCCGACACCGATGGCGAGCCGACCCGCATGCGCGGCGCGCTCACCCTGTGGCCAGGGCCGTTGGCGAAGCGCGACGCGCCGCCGCCAGGGCCGAAGCCCTGCCCGTCGCCGACGCCGCTCCCGTGATTGATGGTGCCGATGGACCCGATCCCGATGCCCGTGAAGCGCCCGTCGCCGCCCTCGCCGACGCCCGTCAGCCCGAGCCCGCCCACGCCGCCCGACTCGTCGATCGTCTCACCCCACATGTGGGCGATCACGCTCCTTTCGCCGTTGCCGAGCGTGTCGGCGCCGCCCCAGGGCGCCGAGAGCGCGTTGGGATCGCCGCCGGACCCCGCCTGGAGCACGCCGATCATGCCGAAGCGCGCCGCGTCGTCGAGCGCCTGGGCCCGCGAGATCCGCACGTCGCGGTTGTCCTTCGGCCCCTGGATCTCGAAGCGCCCGCCCGTCTTCCGGCTCGTCTCGCTCCCGGCCTTGCCCGACTCGCCCATCGCGGCCGCGCCGGAGCCGCCCTCGCGCTCGGTCTGGCCGCTCGCGTCGGTGACGTCCTTCGCCTCGGGCAGCTCCTTCTCGGCGATCGCCCCGATCGCCTGCGCCATGAGGTAGGCCTGCTCCGCGCTCACGCCGCCGTCGTCGGCCATGGCGAGCGGGGGCATGAACGCGGCCATGGCCCCGAGCAGGCCGACGTGGAGCAGCGTCGAGAGCGCGGTGAACGGCAGGTTGCGGCGGTCCATGCCGGCCTTGCCCGCGACGCGGCGGCCCGCCCTGCCCACCGCCACCTCGAACCCGAAATCACCGAGCTCGAGCCTCGCGCGAGCGCCGGGCGGCAGCGCGATCCGCCGCGCCCCGTCGAGCTCCGCGCACGGCGCCGCGCGGCCGGTGGCGATCGCCTGCGCGATCGTCATCCTGCAGCTGCCGAACTCGATGGATCCCGACGCGCCCGGCGGGATGACGGCGCTCACCTCCCCGCCCTCGCCGACGAGCACGAGCGGCGCCCGCGCCGCGCCGAGGCGCTCCGCAGGCAGGAAGAAGTCGCACACGCCCCCGGGGCCCTCCGCCTCGCCGACATGAAAGGCGCGCGGCGGCGTCAGGTGCGCCACATGAAGCGGGGTGTTCCCCCACCGGATGATCACCTCGAGCGACAGCGCGTCGGTCTCGCACTCGTCGGCGGGGACGTCCGGCGCGCTCTTGACGAGCGCGTATGTATAGGAGCCCTCCGGCGCGTCCGCGGGCACGTCGGCCTCGATGGCCGGATACGGGCTGAAGGGCAGGTTGCTGAGGAACGGATTCGAGGGTGCGATGCCCGGAGCCATCTTGAACGTGTCCATCGGAGAACAGCCCTTTCCCTGCTCGCGCTCGCGCGCATGTCCGCGCGGCGAGCGGTCTGAATGGAGCGAGCCCTCGAGGGCCCGCCTCTCTCGGCGCGCCCCGGCGCACGCGCGGCGAGCTTCACCGCTCTCTGCGTGCGCCGCGGAGCACCGCGTCCACGCCAGGGATCGACAGCGCCGCCCGCCCCAGGTTCCGGAGCCGCGCCGCGATTTTCAGCGGAGCATCCGCGCGTCCGGGGGTTCCAGTTTCTGGACCGCCGCCCGGCGCCTCGAGGTGGTTTGGTGGTGGCCCGCGCCATCACCCCGCGGGATCGCGCCGCCACCTCGAGCGGAACCGCAGGGCGGCCGACGGCGCACGCGCGGGCACGATCCCCGCGCATCCCAGGAGATCGCTGAAGTCCCGGGTGGCGCGACGCCCCCGTTGAAGGACGCCAGGCGATGGCACGGAAGCTGCGAATGACGCTGGGTGCGTTGGCGACGTCGTCGAGGTCGACGCCGTTGTCGACGTCAACGACGCGCGATCGCGCTGAACGGAGCGCGGCGCGCTGACGCCCGCGCCCGTCGGCGCTGCCCGGCGCCGGTCCACGCCCGAGGTCCACCGGCGGCGCGCCCGTGGAGCGCGCCGGGCGGCGGGTCGCGGCGAACCTCCACCGATCGAGACAACGAAGGAGTCGAGCGCATGAGCAACAGGCGATCGTTCCATGTCCTCGCAGGGGTTCCGGTGCTCGGGTGCCTCCTTGCGATGCCGTCGTCGGCGCGCGCGCAGCACGAGACGCACGTCTACGGGGTCGCGAACTTCGGACACACGGGGGAGTGCGAGGACGACACCAGCCTGTCGCACGCGGTGCACACGAGCACCGCCGCCGCCTTCGCGAGCACGTTCAACCTCCTCCGCATGGTCTCGCTATGGGAGCAGCAGATCACGACCTCGGACAGCACCATGACGATGTGGAACGCGTTCCACGGCGACTCGTCGTGCGGCAATCACGTGAAGGACTACGTGGGCGACTACGCGATCAGCTCCATCTCCAACGGGGTGGGAGAGAACTGGATCGACGAGGCCTACGACGACAGCCAGTTCAGCAACGACGACGACTGCCCCGTCTCCATCGTGTTCGGCTCGTCGTTCGCGTCGCGGGAGCTCATGTACGAGTATGGCGGGTGGCGCGACCGGAAGAACACCGGACCGAAGACCGGCTCGACCATCTACCTACTACATCGCCGGCTGCGACCCCTCGAACGGGCGCGTGCTGCCCGGCGGATGAACGACGAACGCCGCGTGTTGCCCGAAGGATTCGAACGACAGGAGACATGGCGATGACGACGCGAACGATCGGTTTCTGGGCCGCGCTCTCGACGACCCTCATCGCCTGCGGGGCGCCGGAGGTAGCGACCGAAGGGGGCGGCGACGACGGCGAGATCGCCGCGGCCCCGCAGGCGCTCGAGGGGTTCACGTTCGACGCGCGGGAGCTCGCCACGGCGCCCGCCGCGAGGCTCCCGGCGGCCGGCTGACGCTGCGTTCATTCGATGACGCGCTCATCCAGCGCTCGCTCATCGGGGCCGATCAGCAGTTCACGCCGCTCGGCGAGCTGGGGCGCCGGACGGAGCACGAGTCGGCGGACTGGACCTACGAGAAGGACCCGTCGAACGGCCATGTGCTCGTCCTTCGAAAGACGCCGAACGGGCCGCGGATCTCGCCCGACGAGGCGCTCCTCCGGCGGAACGCGCTGGCGCGCCTGAACAGCTGGGGCATACCGAACGACGAGATCGGGGCCGTGGTGCAGCGGAGGACGCTGCGAGAGGATCAGGACGGAACGGCGGCTTCCGCCCCGGAGGTCCATCGTTACAAGACGTTCGTGTTCCGGGCCGTGAACGGCGTCCGGGTCCAGGGGCACCGCGCGGTCGTGACCCACACGCTCGATGGGACCTTCAACCGCGCCCTCATCCGCTGGCCCGCCATCGCCTCGACGGGCCACCGGCTCCGCACCGCGCTCACGGCGCCGGAGATCGAGCGGCGCGCCGTGGAGGCGCTCTCGGCAGAGGGGGAGAGAGGCGGCAGCGTGCGGCTGCGCTGGAAGTACGTCGCCACGCCCCTCACGAGAGGAGAGGTGACCCTGACCCTCACCGTGGGCGCGATCCTGGGCGCCGAGGCCACGCGCAGCGGCGCCACCGAGGAGCCGCGCGAGGTCGACATCGATGTCGCCGCGCTGTGACGGGCGCGCCGGAGGAGAGGCGCCCCGCCCTGGACAGCGCGCGGGCGCGGGCCGCGCGAAACCGGATCGCAATGGTTCGGCGCTCGCCGGGTAACGCGGCGGACCCATGGGACGAGGCCGTCAGGAAAACGTGCCGGCAACTCGCCGCTTCGCTCGCGCTCCACCGCCGTGCGATCCAGGCCGCATCGTTGATCCGGAGCCGCGCAGTCGGCCAGAACACACGAGTCGCGGTGGCGGTGCGCCCGTCATCGCGCATATAGTAAAGACCATGGGTGCGGCCAGGAGCAACGGTCAAGACCCCCTCATCGGCGCTGCGATCGCCGATCGATACCGGATCATCTCGCTCATCGCGCGAGGGGGGATGGGCAGGGTCTACAGGGCAGAGCAGTTCGCGCTGGGCCGGGTTTGCGCCCTCAAGCTGCTCGTCCCCGATGAGCGCCGCGAGCAAGATCCGGAGTTCTTTCGACGCTTTTCGCGCGAGGCCGCGACCGCGGCGAGGCTCACCCACCCGAACTCCGTCACGGTCTTCGATTACGGCCGGGACGATCCGCGCGGGATCTACTTTATCGCCATGGAGTATATCGCCGGGCGCACGCTCCACCGCGTGCTCCACGACGAGGGCGCGCTCCCGGAGGCGCGCGCGGGCCGGATCGCGCGGCAGATCTGCCGCGCGCTCGCCGAGGCGCACGGCCTCGGCCTCGTGCACCGGGATCTCAAGCCGGGCAATGTGCTCCTCGTCGACCGGGAGGACGAGAAGGACTTCGTCAAGGTGCTCGACTTCGGCCTGGTCAAGGACGTCTCGGGGCGACAGCTGGACGAGCTGACGCAGAGGGGCCTGTTCATCGGCTCTCCCAAGTACACCGCTCCGGAGCAGGCGATGGGCCACGATCTCTCGCCGCGCGCGGACATCTATGCGCTCGGCGTCCTGCTCTACGAGATGCTCTGCGGCAGGGCGCCGTTCGACAGGAAGGTGGCCTCGGCGACGCTCATGGCGCACGTCAGCGAGCCGCCGCCGCCGCTCGCCGATCACGCTCAGGGCCCGCTCGTGTCGCCGGCGATGACGGCCATCGTGATGCGGTGTCTCGAGAAGAGCCCTGACAGGCGCTTCCAGTCGATGAGGGAGTGCCTCACCGCGCTGAAGAGCGCGGCGGGCGAGCCGTTCGACGTCTCGCACGTCTCGCACGTCTCGCACGTCTCGCACGTCTCGCACGTCTCGCACGTCTCGCACGTCTCGCACGTCTCGCACGTCTCGCGGGCCTCGGTCCCGGACCGCGTGTCCCCGGCGCAACCCCGGGGCGCGCTGCCCTCCGCGTCGTCGATCTCGGAGCTCCGCATCTCGGCCTTCTCGCCCTCTCCCAGCGAGCCGCTCGTGTCGCTTCGCTCGGCGCAGCTCGACTCGCTCTCTCCGCCGCAGGCTCCCGCGACCTTCAGCGGCTCCGTCGCCCCGCCCCGTCACGCGACCGTATCCCTCTACCTGGTCGCGCTCGTGGCGGCGATCGTCGGCGGGGGCCTGGTGCTGGCGCTCGGCTGGCGCGGGCCGGACGCCACGAGCCCCCCTGCCGCCGTCCAGGCCGCCCCCATGCCCGTCGCCGTGCCCGTCGAGGCATCGGCGGGCACGGAGCCGGGCGCGGCGGCCGAGTTCAGGATCGTGAGGATCGAGAGCGCCCCGCCCGGCGCCCGCGTCTCCGACCGCGGGACGGAGGTCTGTCTGGCGACGCCGTGCCGGCTCGTGCTTCAGGGCGCCGGGAGCAGGGACGAGCACCGGCTCCAGCTGACCATGCCCGGCTACAGGCCGGCCGCGCTCGTCGTGCGGCCGGAGGACGAGACCGCCTCGGCGGAGCTAGCGCTGCTGCGGGAAGCCGGAGGGGGAAGCGGACCGCCATGACGCGCCAAGGGCGCCCAAAAACCAGGGAAATGGGAGGGAAACATGCCGGGACGGCGCTTCTCGCCCTGCCCGCGCGAGCGCCGCCGCGTCGCGGTGCGCGTCGGCGTCTCGGTGGACGCGCGGAGGCCGCGGCACCATGGAAGGGACCTCATGAGGACCGCCGCCCTGCTGCTCGCAGCCGCCACCGTGTCGCTCGCCGCGGGCTGCCGCAACGGCGCCGGCAGCGAGCCTGCCCAGCCCATGCCAAACGTCACGCCGATCGACACGCGCGCCTCCGCCGAGCCGGCAGTCGACGACGAGCCTCCCACGCCGCGGCCCCCAAAGGAGGCCGATCCCACGAGCACCGACGCGTTCGAGGGCACCGCGGGCGCCACCGACAAGCCGCGCGCCGGCGCGAAGGTCGCGGTCCTGCGCGACGTGCGGGCGGCCCGGCACGAGCACTACGACCGCGTCGTGTTCGAGTTCGAGGGGGACGCGGTGCCGGGCTACCACATCGATTACATCGACAAGCCGGTGCGCCAGTGCGGCTCGGGCGAGGCGACGGAGATCGCGGGCGACGGATGGCTCGCGGTGCGGATGACCCCCGCGGCGGCGCACAACGACGCGGGGAACGCCACGGTCCCGTTCCGCGAGCGGAAGCTCGCGCTCGGCGTGGCGCGCGAGATCGAGCGGACGTGCGACTTCGAGGCCGAGGTGACCTGGGTGCTCGGGGTCTCGTCGCCGAACCGGTACCGCGTCCTCGAGCTGACCAAGCCGGCGCGGCTCGTCGTCGACGTGAAGCACTGAGGCCGCGCCCACGGCCCCCCGCGGCTCCCCGGGGCCGCGGGCGAGCCACAGGGCGCGCCTCCCGCCCCTCAGCCGTCCAGCGCGGGCCCGGGCTCGCCGTGGCGCGCCGGCGGCGGAGGCGCGTCGGCCGCCTTCGACGGGGGCAGCCGCCGCGGCGGCACGACGACCTGCTTCGGGGGCGCGGCGGGGCCGCTGGACGGCCGCGGGATGTTGTAGACGCGCTTCGCCTGGATCGCCGTGGATCGAAGGCCGTTGGCCCGCTTGATCGCCTCCACGGTGGTGCCGTACTGCCGGGCCAGCGAGCCCAGGGTCTGCCCCTTCTTCGCGGTGTGGCGCACGTACTGCGACGTGGGCTTGATCGCCCCGCGCTTCACGAGCAGCGGATACGCGCGCGCGGCCGACTCCTGCGCGATCGGGTTGTAGAACCGGACGTGGATGTGGTTCGCGTGGCCGCGAGCGTGGCGGATGAGCGGGCGCGGCTTCCTCGACCCGAGCTGGAAGACCTCGTCGAGCCAGTCCTTGTCCTCCCCGATCTTCAGCGCGTGCTCCTTGAGCAGCCGCTGCACGCTGCTGTCGATGAGGATGAGCTCCACGTCGGTCTCGATGATGAGCGCCCGGACGAAGGCCCAGGTGCGATCCCGATCGAGGTTCGCCGCCGTGGCCCGCTGGTACCAGCGGTGCCGGGCGTCGAGGAAATAGCTGATGTCGACGTCGCGCCCGGCCTGGTGGCTCTTGTGCGGCGAGAGGCGGCCGCCCTCCCGGGCGCTGATGTGCCCGATGTAGAGCTTCGGGCTCCCCGGGAACTGCCGGTGCACCTCGGCGATCGCCCGGTCGAGCGCGTCGATCGTCTCGCGCGTCCCCCAGGCGTGGGCCGGATCGACGAGCTCCCACCGATCGCTCTCGGGCATCCGGACGCCGTTGAACAGCGCGCCCGCGTTGGTCGCGCCCAGCGACATCGGCCCGAGCGCCGCGGGGTCCTTCGAGAAAAGCTCCTCGATCTCGGCCTCGGTCATCGCCGAGAGCGGCGAGTGCGCCCGCGCCCCGGTGCCCGGCTCCGCCGGCAGCTCCAGGCCGTCGTCGACCTCACCGTCGTCGTCGTCGACATCGTGGGCGTCCGCGAGCGCGGCCTCCTCCGCCACCATCCCGGGCGCGGGCGAGGCGCCGCCCTGCTCCGAGGACACCCCGGAAGCCACGCGCAGCAGGCCATCCTTGGACCGCGCCGCCTCCGGCGCCCTCCCGGCGCAGCCCGCGAGGAGGAGGGCGCAGAGGACGGAAACCAAGCTGCTGCGCCCCATCGCGGGCCACTATACTGACACGAGGGAGCGACGCCAACCGCGGCCGCGCGCGCGGCGCGCTCCACGCGACGCGCGTTCAGCGTGAGCCCAGGTGACGGGGCGCCATGCGGCGTTGCGCGATGTTTTGCAGCGGCGCACGAGGACGTTGCCGCCGCCGCGCCGGCGGCTACATGCTGCCCTCGTGCAACCGTCCCAGCGGAGCGGCCGCCCCGATCAGGCGGCCCGGGGGGCAGCCGCGCCGGCGCCGGCGCCGGACAACGCGCCGCACCACGACGGCCGCACGGGCGGGACCGGCGAGCGGCAGCCGGGCGGCGGGGGCCAGCAGAAGCTCTTCTCGGCCCGGGAGGCGGCGGGCAACGGGGCGGCGACGGTCGAGGGAGAGGTCGTCCGCGTCACGTACGAGAGCGAGTCGAGCGGCTTCCGGGTGCTGCGGGTGGAGGTCACCCCCGGCGCCCCGCCGGAGGTCTGGGTCGGCGTGTTCCCGCAGGTCGGGCCGGGCACGCGCGTGCGCGCGACGGGGCGCTACGAGCGCGATCCGAAGCACGGCGAGCAGCTCAAGGTCGAGACCCTGCTGCCGATCGCCCCCGCAACGCTCGATGGGCTCGAGCGCTACCTCGGGTCCGGCATGGTGCAGGGCATCGGCCCGGCGTACGCGAAGCGGATCGTGGAGGCGTTCGGTACCGAGACGCTGGAGATCCTCGACCGGTCGCCCGAGCGGCTCGCCGAGGTCCCCGGGCTCGGCCAGCGGCGGGCGCAGGCCGTCGCGAAGGCGTGGGCGGCGCAGCGGGCGATCGGGGCCATCATGATCTTCCTCCAGGCGCACGGCGCCTCCCCGGCGCTGGCGAGCCGCATCTACAAGCGATTCGGCCCCCACGCGATCGACATCGTCTCCCGCTCCCCGTACCGGCTCGCGCTCGACGTGTGGGGCATCGGCTTCAAGACCGCCGACCGGATCGCGCGCTCGATCGGCGTCCGGGCCGACTCGCCGGAGCGGGCGCAGGCGGGCGTGCTGCAGACGCTGGTCGATCTGTCGACGCGCGGCCACACGCTGGCGGCGCGGCCGGAGCTCGCGGAGCTCGCCGCGGCGATGCTCGAGCGCGACGCGGCCGAGGTCGACAGCGCGATCGACGCGCTCGTGGCGAGCGGCCATGTGCGGGTCGAGACGCTCGAGACCGGCGAGGTCGCCGTCTACCCGAAGGACCTCCACGAGGCCGAGGTGCGGCTCGCGCGCCGGATGCGCTCCTTGCTGGGCGACGACGAGGACGGCGCGGCGCCCGAGGCGCGCCTCGTGGAGGGCGTCGACGCGGCGATCGCCGCGTTCGAGGCGAAGACGCAGGTCTCGCTGGCGCCTGCCCAGCGGGACGCCGTGGCGCAGGCGGCGCGGAACAAGGTGCTGGTCATCACGGGCGGCCCGGGCGTGGGCAAGACGACCATCGTCCGGGCCATCCTGGCGCTCTTCGACCGCGCCCGGCTCCCGGTGCGGCTCGCCGCGCCCACGGGCCGCGCCGCGAAGCGGATGAGCGAGGCGACGGGGCGCGAGGCCGTCACGCTCCACCGCCTGCTGGAGTTCGATCCCAAGCAGCGCAAGTTCGGCCGCCAGCGGGGCCGGCCGATCGAGGCGGGGGCCATCGTGGTCGACGAGGCGTCGATGCTCGACCTGGCGCTCGCCGACGCGCTCCTGCAGGCGACGTCCGACGCCGCGCGCCTCGTGCTGGTGGGCGACGTCGATCAGCTCCCGTCGGTGGGGCCGGGCGCGGTGCTGCGGGACGTGATCGCCTCCGGCGAGGTGCCCACGGCGCGGCTCACGCAGATCTTCCGCCAGGCCGAGGGCAGCCTCATCGTCCGGAACGCGCACCGGATCCACGACGGCGAGCCGCCGGAGGGCGCGCGCGGGCCCGGCGGCGAGTTCTACGTGATCGAGCGGATCGAGGCCGAGGCGGCGGCGGATCTGATCCTCCACCTCGTGACGGAGCGCATCGGCAAGGGGTTCGGGCTGGATCCACGGCGCGACGTCCAGGTCCTGACGCCGATGCACAAGGGCGAGGCGGGGGCGATCACGCTGAACGCACGGCTGCAGGCGGCGCTGAACCCCGAGGGCCCGAGCGTCACGCGCGGCGCGAGGACGTTGCGGCTCGGCGACAAGGTGATGCAGCTCCGCAACGACTACGACCGTGAGGTGTACAACGGCGACGTCGGCTTCATCACGGACGTGAACACCGAGGAGCGGAAGCTCCAGGTGCGCTTCGACGATCGCGAGGTCAGCTACGAGGAAGCGGAGATCGACGAGCTGACGCTCGCCTACGCGACGAGCATCCACAAGAGCCAGGGGAGCGAGTATCCGGCGGTGATCGTGCCGATCCTCACCCAGCATTTCGTGATGCTGTCGCGCAACCTCATCTACACGGCGGTGACGCGCGGCAAGCGGCTCGTGGTGCTCGTCGCGGATCCGCGGGCCGTGTCGCTGGCGCTGGCGGAGACCCGCCGCGAGGAGCGCCGCACGCACCTCGCGGAGCGGCTGCGCGGCGGCGCGGCGGCGCGCGCTGGATCGGCGCGCGCGCTCGAGGCCCCCCTCGCCGCCGGCCCACGACTCGACTAGGACGGCGCGCGGCGAGGGAGAGGGCGAGCGAGATGGGCGTCCGAGACGGCGATAGCGACAGCGAGCACGACAGGGATCACACGAGCGACCGCGAGGCGGCGACGGCGACGCGAACCGCAGCGGCGCAGCCGGCTTCGAGCGCGGGGACCGCGGCGAGGTTCACGGTCGCGACGCGCGGATTCACGGGTGGAAG
This sequence comes from Sorangium sp. KYC3313, assembly GCF_052075895.1. Lineage (NCBI taxonomy): Bacteria > Pseudomonadati > Myxococcota > Polyangiales > Polyangiaceae > Sorangium > Sorangium sp. KYC3313. The sequence continues at coordinate 2,269,449 of NZ_CP197255.1, read as the reverse complement.
CGGTGGAAGCGGCAGAAGCGGCGGAAGCGGCGGAAGCGGCGGAAGCGCGTCTGACCCGAACGCGATGGCCGCGATGAGGCCGCGCGCGCTCCGAGCTCCCCCGTTGCCCGGCTGGGCCCTCCCTGCTAGCGTTCGCGCCCCTTCTACACGAACTACTGCCCCCATCATTACAGCGCGCAGGGTACCGGGGCGAGGCTGGGTGATGCCTGCGCCTCGGCGCGCGTGGGGGAGAGATCTCGGAGCATCGACGATGACGACCAACGGACAGCAGCAGGCGGGTGGGCTCAACATCACCGGAGGGGCGGCGATCGTCGCGCCCGTGAGCGCGTTTCCGAACGGTGTGCCGGGGAACGCGCTCATCGTCATCCCGATGAACAAGCCGACGGACGAGCTGAAGGGCCTGCTCGAGCAGGGTCCCGCGGCGGTGACCCTCGAGCAGATGTGGCAGCTCCTCGGCTTCAACGGGCCGGCGGTGCAGGTGCAGGACGATCAGGGTCGCCCGATCGCGATCGGCCTGGAGGACCTGCTCGCGGGGCTCGAGAAGCACTGGACCGAGCAGCCTGACGACCTGAACCGCGGGCGCATCTACGCGCAGGAGCTCCTCAAGCACAACCGGCTGGCGCGCGCCGAGCAGGTGCTCTCGAAGGTGGTCGCGAAGGGCGGCACGGGCGACGACTGGCTCGCGCTCGGCATCGCGCAGCTCTCGCAGGACAAGCACGACAAGGCCGAGGGGACGCTGAAGGGCGCGCAGAACCTGCTCAAGGACAACCCCTACCCCTCGCTGCACCTCGCGAAGCTCTACCAGGCGAAGAAGGACGACGCGAAGGAGCGCGAGTTCATCGAGAAGGCGCTCTCGATCGACGTGGACTGTATCGACGCGTGGGCCTACCTCTTCCAGTACGAGAAGCAGCGCGGCGACGAGGCGAGCGCGGTCGCCGCGATCGAGAAGTTCTCGGCCGACAAGAAGACGGCCGCTCCGTACATCGCGATCCAGGGCTTCTACGCGGCCAACGAGGAGACGCGGGACAAGGCGGTCGAGTACGCCAAGAAGGCGGTCGCGCAGAACCCGGACAACCCGCTGGCGCTGCTTTGCCTGTCGGCGCTCTACGGGCAGAAGAACGACCTCGAGGCGGTGGTCCGCCTGCTCCAGCCGCACGAGGCGAAGATGAGCCGCGACGTGCGCCTGGCGAACAACTACTTCGAGGCGCTGTTCCAGTCGCGCCAGCTCGAGAAGGTGACCAAGCTGCTGAACGCCCTCGCGGGCTCTCCGAACAAGGAGGTCAAGCAGTTCGCCATCGAGCGGTCGCGCGCCGTCGCTCAGTACCTGCAGCAGCAGCAGCAGCAGCTCGCCGCGGCGGCCCAGCCGGCGCAGCGCAAGGCCTGACGCGCAGCAAGGCGTGGGGGAGCGCTGAGCGGCGCTCCCCCGCTGCCCGGTGCGCGCCGTCCGCCGGCGTTCAGTGACCGAAGGCGCGGCGGATGGCTTCGGCGATGCCGCCGCCCACCAGGCCGTCGGCCTTCAGGCGGTCCGTCGCCGCCTGCTTCACCTGCTCGGGCGCCTGCGCCATGGCGAACGATCGCCCCGCCACCTCGAACATCGGCACGTCGTTGAGCCAGTCGCCGACGACGACCACGTCCGACAGCGCGCAGCTGTGGTGCTCCGCGAGCCACGCGATCGCCGTCCCCTTCGTGGGCCCAGCGGCCCGGACCATCATCGCGAAGAGGCTCGTCTGGTCGTCCCGCATGAGGGGGAACGAGACGACGAAGGTCGCTTCGCCGAGCTCGGATCGGACCTCCTCGACGGCCGCCGTGACCTGGAGCTCGGTCCCGAGCGCCACCAGCGCGAGCAGGCCATGCTCGTGCTCCCAGTACGGGTGCGACGAGACGCGCTCGACCTCGGCGATGGCGGGCGACCAGCCCCGGACATAGTGGACGTGCGGCGCGCCCGTCGCGTCGTGGACGATGCTGTCCTGCGCGAAGAGGAACGACGCCGTCGCATGCCGCTCGGTGATCGAGCGCAGGAGGGACGCCTCGGCGCCGGAGATCGTACGCGAGTACAGGTGCGCGTCGCCCTCGGTGTGCACGATGTGGCTGCCGTCGACGCACGCGATGGGGCCGAGCACGCCGATCCGCCGCGCGACCTCGCGCGTCCCCGAGTACAGGCGCCCGGTCGCGATCGAGACCGGGACGCCGGCGTCCTGGAGCCGCTGGATGGCGCGGAGGTCCTCGTCGTGGATGGACCCATCACGACGGACGAGGGTCCCGTCGACGTCGAGGGCTAGGAGCTTGTAGGTCGTCACCGCGCTTGAGTAGCTCGGGAGCGCGTGGAGCGCAGCAGGCGGGACGGGATGGGGCGGATCAGGGCGCCCTCCCGGTGAGGAAGGCTCAGGAAGCCGGGTAGACCGACACCTGCTTCTTGGTGTTGGACTTCCACTCGTACGTGACGACACCGTCGACGAGGGCGAAGAGCGTGAAGTCGCGGCCGGTGCCGACGTTGTGGCCGGCGTGGATCGAGGAGCCGACCTGCCGGACCAGGATGTTGCCAGCGCGCACGGGCGCCCCGGCGTACACCTTCACCCCACGGCGCTGCGAGTTCGAGTCACGGCCGTTCCTGGAGGAGCCGCCGCCTTTTTTGTGAGCCATCTCTACTTCTCCTGCTAGGCGGTGATGCCGGTGATCTTGAGCTCGGTGTACGGCTGGCGATGGCCGTTCTTGCGGCGGTAGTTCTTCCGGCGCCTGAACTTGAAGACCACGATCTTCTTGCCGCGGTCCTGCCCGGTGATCTCGGCAGCGACAGAGGCGCCGCTCACGAGGGGCTTGCCAATCTTGGGAGAGTCACCGCCGACGAGGAGCACCTCGCTGAAGGTGACCTTGTCTCCGGCATTGCCGACAAGCTTCTCAACCCGGAGCTTCTGACCTTCGGCGACCCGATACTGCTTGCCGCCCGTCTTGATGACCGCGTACATGGTGCGTCTTCCTCAACCTGGGGACCGCGATCCCTCGCCATACGCCACGCAAATGGCCCTCGATCGGAGGACCCGGTGAGCGAGGGAGCGGCAGTATACGGACCTTCTCCGGCTTGGCAAGTGGTTCGCAGCGGCGTCGCCCAGGTTCTTCGCCTGGAGCGACGCCCGCGGCCTCCTCGGGCGGCAGGGCCCTGGAAAGCCCCGGGCAGAGCGCAGCCCGGGCCGCGCGCCCGGTCGCGGTGCATGTCGCGCTCGCCGCTCGCCCAGCGCCTGTTTCGCGCTCACGCCTTGGTGAAGACGAACTTCTCGTCGACCACGTCGACCTGCATCGTCTGGCCGGGCTGGTACCGGCCGGCGAGGATGGTCTCGGCGAGCGGGTTCTGGAGCTCGCGCAGGATCGCCCGCTTCAGCGGGCGAGCGCCGAGGCTCGGCTCGTAGCCGAGCTCGACGAGCCGGACCTTCGCGGCGTCCGTGAGGGCGAGGCGGATGTCCTTGTCCGTGAGCAGCTGCTCCAGCCGACGGAGCTGGATGTCGACGATGCCCCGGAGGTCCTCCTTGCTGAGCGCCTTGAAGACGACGATGTCGTCGACCCGGTTCAGGAACTCGGGGCGGAAGAAGCCGCGCAGCTCCTCGAGCAGGACGTCGCGGATCGCCTCGCGCCCGTCCTCCGTGGTCCAGAGCTTGGCGTCGGTCTCGAGCACGCGCTTCGACCCGATGTTCGAGGTCATGATGACGACCGTGTTCGAGAAGTCGGCGAGCCGCCCGCGTCCGTCGGTGAGCCGGCCGTCGTCGAGGATCTGGAGCAGCAGGTTGAACACGTCCGCGTGGGCCTTCTCGACCTCGTCGAACAGGAGCACGCTGTACGGCCGGCGCCTGGCGGCCTCGGTGAGGAAGCCGCCCTGCTCGCTGTCCGCGTAGCCCGGGGGCGCGCCGATCAGGCGCTGGGCCATGTGGCGCTCCATGAACTCGCTCATGTCCATGCGCGTCAGCGCCTGCTCGTCGTCGAACAGGAACTCGGCGAGCGCCTTCGCGAGCTCCGTCTTGCCGACGCCGCTCGGCCCGAGGAACAGGAACGAGCCGATCGGCTTGCCGGGATCGCGCAGGCCGACGCGCCCGCGGCGCACCGCCTTCGCGATCGCGCGCACCGCCTCGTCCTGACCCACCACCCGCTGCGCGAGCCGCGCCTCCATCTTGAGGAGCTTCTCGGCCTCGCCCTCGAGCATCTTGGCCACCGGGATGCCGGTCCAGTCGTTGAGCGTCGCCGCCACGTCCGACTCGGCGACGACGTTCGAGGTCGGCGCGACCCCCTCCCGCTGCGCGGCCTCCTCCGCGGCCTGGAGCCGCCGCCTGATCTCCGGGAGCGTGACGTGCTCGAGCTCGCCGATCTTGGCGAACGCCTTGTCGCGCTGGGCGGCCTTCAAGGCCTCCGTCGCGGCGACGAGCTCCCGGCGGATGGACTGGCACGCCGCGATGACGCCGCGGCGCGACGCGTTGCGGCTGCGCATCGACGACGCCTTCGGCTCGATCTCCGCGAGCTCCGCCTCCAGGCGCGTGCGGGTCTGCACGCTGAGCTTGTCGTCGTCGTCCGCGAGCGCGGCGATCTGGGCGCGGAGCGCGTCGACACGCCGGGTCAGCGTGTCGAGCTCGGCCGGCACGCCATCGACCTCCACCCGCTTGCGGGCAGACGTCTCGTCGAGCAGGTCCACCGCCGTGTCGGGGAGCGCGCGGTCCGAGATGTACCGCTTGGCCAGCGCGACCGCCGAGGTGATGGCGCTCTCCCCCACCCGGACGCGGTGGTGGGCCTCGTACTTCGTGGCGATCCCGCGCAGGATCTCCGTCGCCTGATCGATGCTCGGCGCCTCCAGCGTGATCGTCGAGAACCGCCGGATGATCCCGGGATCGCGCTCGTTGATCTTGCGCACGCCCTCGGGCGTCGTCGTGGCGATGATCCGGATCTCCCCGCGCGACAGGAGCGGCTTCAGGAGCTCGCCCACGCCGGCGCCCTGCACCCCCTGGCCGAAGAGCGCGTCGAGATCCTCGACGACGAGGATGCTCTCCGCGTCCTGCTCGCCGCGCAGCCGATCGACAAGGACCTTGAGGCGCTGCTCGATCTCCCCGCGGAGCTTCGCCCCGGCGACGAGCGCGCCGGTGTCGAGCTCGTAGAGGTGGGCGCCCGCGAGGTTCGTGGGCACGTCGCCGTGCGCGATCCGGTCGGCCAGGCCCCGGATGAGCGCGGTCTTGCCCACGCCGGGCTCGCCGACGATGAGGGGGTGGTTCTTGAACCGCCGCTCGAGGATCTGCAGCAAGCGGCGCGCCTCGACGTCACGGCCGATGACCGGGTCGAACCGCCCTTCGCGCGCGTCGGCGACGAGGTCCCGCGTGTAGGGCGCGGGCTGACCCGGCTCGGCCGCGTTGGCCGGCGCGGGCGAGGGCTCCCGCGAGGCCGCCTCCAGCGCCCCGAGGTGCGGCCGGAACGCGCCCGGACCGACGCCGAACGAAGAGAGGATCTCCCCGGCAGGCCCGCGGATCTCCTGGGCGAGCGCGTGCAACAGGTGCTCGATGCCCACGTTCTGCGACTTGTCCCGGGTCGCCTCCCGCTCGGCGCGCCCGAGCAGATCGAGCAGGCGAGGGCTCACGTACGCAACACCGCTGCTGCCCGCCCTGGACAGCTTCTTCAGGGCGTTCTCGGCGAGCTGGAGCACCTCGTTCGGGTCGGCGCCCGCCCGCCGAAAGACCTCGGACACGCCCCGGTCGCGCTCCAGCAACCTCATGAGCAGGTGCAGCGGCGTGACCTCGGCGTGCTGGCGCTCGTCCGCGATCTGCTGTGCGCCGGCGACGACCTGCTTCGCGTCGCCGGTATAGCGATCGAGGTGAATCGTCCCCTCTTTCTCGGCCATGCGCGCAGCCTACCGCAAGGTGGAGCCCTGTGCGCTTGCATCTTTGGCCTGACCGGGAAAGGAAAGAGGACGAGATGCCCATGCAAGCAGCCGAAGTCACCATCTACGTCACCGACTACTGTCCTTACTGCGCCATGGCGAAGCGCCTGCTGACGCAGAAGCAGGCGCGCTTCACGGAGATCAACGTGGAGAACCGCGACGACCTCCGCGCCTGGCTGGTCAAGGCCTCCGGGCAGCGGACGGTCCCTCAGATCTTCATCAATGGAGCCAGCATCGGCGGATTCAGCGACCTCTCGGCCCTCGACAAGGAGGGGGGGCTCGATCCGCGCCTCGGTGAGGCGCCGAGCGCGGACGCACCTCCCATGCCGCGCTGAGGCGGAGGAGGGTGGCTGAGGTACGACGGAGAATCCTCGTCGGACGCACCCCTGGGGCCCTGCCGGCGAAGGTGCACCCCGGCGTGAGGAGGTGATAAGCTGCCGCGCGGGGACGGGGCGCAGCTTTCTTTGATGCGGTTCGTCCAAAGGGCTTCACGGGCTTCGTCCGCTTCCCCCACGTCGAACCGCCATGCCTAGCAGCACCGACACCACCGCCGCAGCGACCCAGCCGGTCGAGGGGGCGCTCGTCGGAAAGCGGGTTCAGAAGTACGAAATCGTACGGACGATCGGGCGCGGCGGGATGGGCACGGTCTACGAGGCGGTGAATACCGCCATCGGGAAGCGCGTCGCGATGAAGTTCGTCGACGGCGATCTCGCGCAAAACAAGGATGCGGTGGCACGGTTCCACCGCGAGGCGCAGGCGGCCAGCGCCGTCGAGAGCGCGCACATCGTCGAGATCTTCGACGCCGGCTTCGCCGACGACACCCCCTTCCTCGTCATGGAGCTGCTCCGGGGCGAGGACCTGGGCCACCGCATCCGGCGCTGCGGCAGGCTCGACCTCGGCGAGGCGCTCCACGTGACCGCGCAGCTCCTCCGCGGCCTCCACCGCGCCCACGAGGCGGGCATCGTCCACCGCGACCTCAAGCCGGACAACGTCTTCCTGGTCGACCGCGACGACGACCCGAACTTCGCCAAGATCCTGGACTTCGGCATCTCGAAGATGCGCCGCGCCGACGGCGCTCCGGCCCACACGTTGACCCGGCAGGGCACGGTGCTCGGAACGCCGTTCTACATGTCGCCGGAGCAGGCGCAGGCGATGCCCGACGTGGACGGCAGGACCGATCTCTGGGCCGCCGGCGCGATCCTCTACGAGTGCCTCACGGGGCACCCGCCGCACAGCGGCGGCTCGTACGAGCAGGTGATCGTCAACATCTGCATGAAGGACGCCCTCGACGTGCGGATGAGCAACCCGGCCGTCCCCGAGCCGATCGCGCGCGTGATCGCCAAAGCGCTCACGCGGGACAGGGACGCGAGGTTCTCGTCCGCGCGAGATTTCCTGGACGCCCTGGTCGCCGGCGCCGGCGGGCTCCTCGCGTCGCGGCGCAGCTCGAGCGACGAGCTCGGAGCGCACACGACGAGCGCTCCTGGCGCCCTCGGGCAGACGCCGGCGAAGCAGGCGCCGGGGGATCCGAGCATCGGGCTGGATCCGACGCTCGAGGTGCACGGGAGCGGCTCGAAGGTGGGCTGGTCGAGCAGCGGGCCCACGGGCGCGCGCGGCCCGCGGCGGCTCGCGTTCGCCGCGGTGGCGCTGGTCGCGCTGATGGGCGGGCTCGCCGGCGCGGTCCTCCACGCGCGCCGCTCGCCGGAGGCGGGCACGGTGGCCGCCGCGCCGGCGCTGCCCACCCAGGTCTCCGTCGAGCTCCGGACGAACGCCGAAGGCGCCCTCTTCACCGTCGACGGCGTGGCGCTGGCCGATCGCACGCTGCGCGGCCGCACGGGCGAGACGAAGCGCGTGCGGATCGAGGCCTCCGGCTACACGCCTGTGGACAAAGAGGTGACGCTCCAGGACGCCAACTCTCCGATCGATGTCCTGCTCCACCCGCTGCCGGCGGCCGTGACACCGTCGCCGCCTCCGGCCGAGGCCGCAACCGCGGCGCCCGTCGCGCCCGCCCCGGCGCCCAAGGCCGAGCCGAGCCCGAAGAAGGCGACGGCGCTCCCGTTCGCGGCGCGCCCGAGGGGCCCGGGCGCCGGGGCGAAGGCCGCCGGTCCGGCGCAGGCCACCCCGGCGGTTGCCACGTCGAAGCCGGCGGGGGTCGCGGCGGGTTTGCAGCTCAAGGTCGACTGAGGCGGGTTTGGGCAGCTCACACGGACGACTCACGCTGGCGCTCTGCGCGGCGACGCTCGGCCTGGCCGTGCAGCTCTCGCCGGCGCTCGCGCAGGTCGAGCCGTACCGGCAGCACATGGAGAACGGCATCAAGCTGTTCCAGGACAGGAACTACCGGGCCGCGGTCGTCGAGTTCGAGGCGGCCTACAAGGAGAAGCCGAAGGCCAGCCCGCTGTTCAACATCGCGCTCGCCGAGAAGGCCCTCTTCAACTACCCGAGGGCCATCGCGGCGCTCGAGCGCGCGCTCGCGCAGCACCGCGACACGATGGATGAGGGCGACGAGAAGACGGCGCGCAGCGCCATCGAGGAGATGCGCGCGCTCCTCGCCCGTCTCACGATCGAGCTCAGCCCACAGACCGCCACGCTGATCATCGACGGCGAGGAGCAGCCCCCCTCGTCCTCGGGGACGCGGGTCGTGGAGCTCGGGCCGGGGGTGCACCGCATCGGCGCGCGCGCCGAGGGGCACGCGAGCGCTGACGAGAGCGTCACCGTGGTGAGCGGCGAGCGCGACAAGAAGGTGAAGCTCGCGCTGGTCCCGGACAGAGCCCCCGCGACCCCGGCGGCCCAGCCGTTCACGCCGCCCCTGCCCCCTCCGCCGAAGCCGGTGCCCCTGTCGCTCCCGCCGCAGGGCTACTATGTGATCGGCGCCGCGTCGTTGCTCTGGCCGCTCGGCCACCCGCGCGCCTTCCCGGCGCCGGAGGCGAACAGCGGCGGGGCTGGCTCGATCCGGGTGGGATACCGCGTGAACACCCCCGCGGCGTTCGACGTGATGCTCCAGTACGCGAACATCGCGACCGGCTCGGACGACCCCGCTTACCCGAACGCCAGTTACACGCTCGGCTCGACGCGCCTCGGGCTGAACGTCCGCCTGATGACCCCCGGGCAGACCTGGCGGTTCGTGGGCTCGATCGGGGGCGGTCTCACCTACGACTCCGTGAAGTTCGACAGCATCAAGACGCAGGACGGAGACATCTGCAATGGCCTGTGCCAGAAGGCCGCCGGGGTGAACGCGTTCGTGTTCTCCGAGGTGGGCGTCGAGCTGGACCTCGGGGGCGTGCTCCTCGGGTTCTCGCTCGACAGCTACTTCCAGTCGTCGCGCGGCATCAGCTACAAGAACCCCGACCACGACGACGTCACGCTCTACTCGGCCGTGCTGCTACAGCTGGGAGGCAGCTTGCACGCCGGCTATGCGTTCTGGTGATCGGCCTCCGCCGATCCCGGCCGCTCGTTCCATCCTTGTTCTGACGCTTGACGGATGTATCCTCGCACGCCCTCGCGGCGAGTCGTCGAGGGTTCGCCGCGCTCTCCAGCGGAGAGCATGAGCCCGGGGATCGGCTCACGCCGTCCACTTCAACGTCAGCCGGGGATCGGCTGCCGCCGTCCCCTCAAGGGGTGACCATGTCGCAGGATGCCATCACGTCGTTGCTCAAGGAGACGCGCCGGTTCGAGCCGCCGGCCGAGTTCGCGCGTCGCGCGCGCGTCGGCGCGCAGGCGACCTACGAGGCGCTCTACCGCGAGAGCATCGAGCAGCCGGACGCGTTCTGGCGCCGGGAGACGAGCGACCTCGTGTTCCGCACGCCGTGGACCACGACCAGCGACTGGTCCTTGCCGCACGCCAAGTGGTTCCTCGGCGCCACCCTCAACGTCACGGAGAGCTGCCTCGATCGACACCTGACGACGGCCACCAAGAACAAGGCCGCCATCATCTGGGAAGGTGAGCACGGCGCCACGCGCACGTTGACCTACGCCCAGCTCCACCGCGAGACGCTGCTGCTCGCCGACGCGCTCAAGCGGCTGGGCATCGAGAAGGGGGACCGGGTCGCGATCTACATGGGCATGGTCCCCGAGGTGGCCGTGGCGATGCTCGCCTGCGCGCGCCTCGGCGCGGTGCACACCGTCGTGTTCGGCGGCTTCGCCGCGGACGCGCTCCGCGACCGCATCCACGACAGCCAGGCCAAGCTCGTCATCACGCAGGACGGCGCGTACCGGCGCGGGCAGGTCGTGCCGCTGAAGGCGACCGTCGACAAGGCGCTCGCGCAGCCGGAGGCGAAGAGCGCGACGCGCGTCGTCGTGTACCAGCACATCGGCAAGGAGCGCTGCGAGGTGCAGATGACGGAGGGCCGCGACGTCTTCTGGCACGACCTGCTCGCCGGGGCCGCCCCGGCCTGCGAGCCGACGGTCGTCGACGCCGAGCACCCGCTCTTCATCCTCTACACGAGCGGCTCGACCGGGAAGCCCAAGGGGGTGCTCCACACGACCGCCGGCTACCTGGTCGGCGCGCACGTCACGACGAAGTACGTCTTCGATCTGCGCGACGACGACGTCTACTGGTGCACCGCCGACGTCGGCTGGGTGACGGGCCACAGCTACATCGTGTACGGCCCGCTCTCGAACGGCGCGACGTGCCTCATGTACGAAGGCGCCCCGAACTTCCCCGACTGGGGCCGCTTCTGGCGGCTGATCGAGAAGCACGGGGTCACCATCCTCTACACCGCCCCCACGGCCATCCGCGCCTTCATGCGGCAGGGCGACGAGTGGCCCGCGAAGAGCGATCTGTCGAGCCTCAGGCTCCTCGGCTCGGTCGGCGAGCCGATCAACCCCGAGGCGTGGATCTGGTACCACCGGACCATCGGCGGCGGCCGCTGCCCGATCGTGGACACCTGGTGGCAGACGGAGACGGGCTCGATCATGATGACCACGCTGCCCGGCGCGTCGTTCTCGAAGCCGGGGTCGACCGGGCTGCCGATGTTCGGCGTCCTGCCCGAGGTCGTGACGAAGGACGGCAAGCCCGTCGCGGCGGGCGAGGGCGGGCTGCTCGTCCTGAAGCAGGCGTGGCCGTCGATGCTGCGCACGGTGTGGGGCGACGACGAGCGCTTCCGCAAGACATACTTCAGCGACGTCGAGGGCTGCTACTTCACCGGCGACGGCGCGCGCCGCGACGAGGACGGCTACTTCTGGGTCGTCGGCCGCATCGACGACGTGCTGAACGTGGCCGGCCACCGCATCGGGACGGCCGAGATCGAGAGCGCGCTCGTGTCTCACCCCTCCGTCGCAGAGGCGGCCGCGGTCGGTCGCCCGGACGACCTCAAGGGACAGGCGCTCGTGGTGTTCGTCTCGCTCCGGCCGGGGGTGAAGGCCGGGCCGGAGCTCCAGGCAAAGCTCGCCGAGCACGTCGCCAAGGAGATCGGCAAATTCGCGCGCCCCGACGCCATCCGCTTCGCGGACGCCCTGCCGAAGACCCGCAGCGGCAAGATCATGCGCCGGCTCCTGAAGGATGTCGCCGCTGGTCGAGAGCTGACCGGCGATACCTCGACGCTCGAGGACCTGAGCGTCATGGCGAAGCTCCGCCAGCAAGAAGAGGAGTGAGCCCCGCGGCGGCGCAGGGGCGCGGCCGTGCCCCTGCGACCGACGCGAGGACGCCGCGCGTGACGGCGCAGCGCCTGCTCCTCGGCGAAGGGGAGGAGAACCCACGGAAGAGCTCGATCCTGCGGCTCTTTCGCCGCGCTCGGCCCTGGGAAGAGCGACGGCGGCCCACGACCGGCATCCCGCGGCTTACGGTCGGATCACCGCGTTCGCGCCGGAGAATTTGATCCGCCGCATCCGCGCGGAGGATACTCTGTGGCGAGGGCGCGCTTGGAGCTCGAAGCTGGAACCGTCGTTGCGAACCGGTATCGCATCATCCGCCAGCTCGGCCGCGGCGGCATGGGCGAGGTGTTCGCCGCGGAGAACATCCGCACCGGTCGCCAGGTGGCGGTCAAGCTCCTGCGCGCCGAATCGAAGGCCAAGTCGTCCGCGGCCGAGCGGTTCCGGCGCGAGGCGCGCGCCGCCGGATCCATCAACAGCGATCACGTCACCGAGATCCTCGACGTCGAGGAGGACCCCGAGCACGGCATCGTCCTCGTGTTCGAGCTGCTCGAGGGCGAGTCGCTGATCGATCGGCTGAAGCGGACGGGACCGATCGATTTCGAGGAGCTTCACCCGATCATCGAGCAGGTCTGGATGGGGCTCGCCGACGCGCACCGCGCCGGGATCATCCACCGCGATCTGAAGCCGTCGAACGTGTACATCGAGGCGCGCCCCGACGGGTCGAGGCGGGTCAAGATCCTCGACTTCGGCATCTCCAAGCTGCCGAAGGAGATGGGAGCGGAGACCCTGACCGAGATGGGCCAGAGCCTGGGCACGTTCTCGTTCATGCCGCCCGAGCAGATCGGCAAGGCGAAGACGGTCGACCACCGCGCGGACATCTACGCCTGCGCCACGATGATCTACCAGTCGATGAGCGGCCAGCTGCCTTACCAGGCGCGCAACCTGCTCATCATGGTCGAGATGAAGCAGAAGACCGACGCGCGGACGCTGGCCGAGGCGATGGACGGGCCCGTCGACCCGCGGCTCGAGGCGTTCCTCGCGAAGGGGCTGGCGCGGGAGCCCGCGGACCGCTTCCAGAGCGCGCTCGAGGGGCTCACCGCCTGGCGGGAGCTGCGGCCGGCGAGGAGCTCCAGCCATCCGGTCAGCGGCTCACCCATCTCCACGCTGCCGGCAAGCAGCGCCTCCGGCCATGCGCGCAGCTCGCCCATCCCGCCGGCGCACCCGAGCTACAAGCCCCCGTCCTCCGGCGCGGTCAAGCTCCCGGTGCCGCCGCTCGACCCCATCTTGATCCGCACGGCGACCGACCCGGGGGCGCAACCGCGGGTCGAGACCGTGGTGCGCCCGCACGGCGAGCCTGAGCGGCCGGCCCGCCCTGTCGGGGAGCCGCCGCTCACGCAGAACGAGGGCCAGCTCCCGCCGTACATGCCCGGCGGGCGCGCGCCGGGCGGGCAGGCGGCGGTGACGCCCGTCCAATGGACCGGCCCGAACGGCACCATGGTGCTCAACAACGCGGCCCGAGAGCTCGTGCCCCCGCTCGTGTCCCACCCCGTGACGCCGCGGACGCTCCCGGATTTCTCCGAGGACAGCTCGGGCGGGTCGACGACCGGCCAGGGTCCGACGCTCGTCTACAAACCCGTGCGGCCAAGCATGGACTCGGCGAGCCTGGGGCCCATCGCCGGTGCGCCAGAGCCGATCGAGCAGCGGCCTCCGGCGCCGCCGCCGGCGCGGACGCTTCGAACCATCGTCTATGTGCTCGCGGCGATCCTGTTCGCCGTCGTGGGCTTCCTCCTCATGGGGTATGCCCTCGAGTACCTGGACGTGCCGAAATAGGCCGCGCGCAGCGGCTCCGCGTCGGACGTGCCGCTCTCCAGCGCGCGAGCGCGCCGCGGCCGGCGCGGCTCACAGGGCCGCGTCCGCGGCGCGGCCCTGGGCCGGCGAGCGCCCGGCGGGCAGCGCGATCCGGAACCGCGTTCCCCCCGCCTCGCGCGGCTCGCACGAGATCGTGCCGCCGTGCGCCTCGATGATGTCCCGCGTGACCGCGAGCCCGAGCCCCGTACCGCGCTGCTTCGTCGTGAAGAAGGGGTCGAAGATCGACGCCCGCAGCTCCTCCGGCACGCCGGGGCCCGTGTCGTCGACCGCGATGGTCGCGGCGCCGCTCGAGAAGCTGACGCTCACGACGATCTCGCCGCCCTTCGGCATCGCCTCGCGCGCGTTGCGGAGCAAATTCAGGAGCGCCTGACGGATCTGCGACTCGTCGAGGAGGATCTCGGGCCCCGCCTCCTCCACCTCGACGCGAACCGCGACGCCGGCGCGGTCGAGCTCGGGCCTCACGAACGCCACCAGCTCCTGCACCAGGTCGTCCACCCGCTCCGGCTCGAGGCGCGGGCGGGGGCGGCGGGCGACGCTGAGGTACTGCTCCGCGATGCGAGACAGGCGGTCCACCTCGGCCCGGATGGCGGTGACGAGCTGCGCCGACTCCTTCATCACCGGCCTGAGCGCCGCGTCAGGGGTGTCCGCGGCGGAGGCGCGCGCCACCTCCTCCTCGAGCAGCTCCAGGTTCAGCCCGATCGACGACAGCGGGTTCCTGATCTCGTGCGTGACGTGCGCGGCCATCTTCCCGATCGCCGCCAGCCGCTCGGCGTTCACGAGCTCGGCGCGCGCGCGGCGGATCGCGGCGACCATGTCCTCGAACGTCGTCGCGAGCTCGCCGATCTCGTCGTTCGTCGCGAGCGCCTGCTTCGGGGTGAGGTCGCCGCGCGCGACGGCGTTGGCCCGCTCGGTGACCGCGGTCAGCGGGGCGAGCACGCGCCGCGCGTACAGCGACATCATCACGCCGACGAGGAGCGTCAGCACGCCCAGCCCGAGGAGCAGGTGCATCGAGCGCTGCTCGCGCAGCTCCGCCTCGTCGGTGAGGCTCTCCATCTGCTCCTCGACGCGGCTCCTGATCGCCCGCAGCCGCTGGGCGCCCTCGACCTCTCGCTTGACCAGCTCGTCGCGCGTGCGCTCGGCGAGGTCGCGATCGCCGACGGCGAGCGCCTGGAAGAGCTGGGCGAACCGCTCCGGGCTGGCGCCGACGAGCCGCTCGATCGCCGCCACCTCGTCCGCGACCTCGTCGCTGAACCGGCGGACGCCGGACGACGCGGCCGCCTGCCCGACGCGGGCGTCCCCGCCGGTCGCCTTCTCATCGGCGCCGGCGAGCGCCCGGGCGGCGTCCTTGACGATCGAGAACGCGAGCGGACGGGTCCGCCTCGCGGTCTCAATCCACTCGCGCACGTCCCCCGGGTTCTTCGCGGCGGTGATGTGGTTGAGCTGGGCGTTGAAGACGTTCTGCTCGGCCAGGACCTCGCCGATGCGGAGCAGCAGCGGGACGTACCCGGCGCGCAGCAGCTGGGCGTCGCGCGAGGCTGCCCGCAGCGCCTGGACGCTCCAGCCGACGGTCAGCGCGAAGGCGGCGAGCACCACGAGGTAGCTCGCGAGCAGCCTCCCCGCGACCGTGCGCCGCTTCTGGGGCGCGCGCTCCTCCGGCCCCGCGGCGCCGCCGCGCGCCTCGTCCGCGGCCGGCGGCGGCGCGCTCATCGCGGCGCGACGGCCCAGGCGACGAGGCTCGCGAGGTCCTCCGCCGGCTCGCCCTGCGTCCTGAACCGCCGGAGGCTCTGCGCGCAGTGCGTCACGAGCAGCCCGCCGCCGAGCGCGCGGTGCTCCGCGATCCTGGCGTCGGCGATGGCGGCGGACGACGCGGGACGCGTGGCGGGCAGGAGGCCACCGCCGCCGCTGCAATCGGCGTGCTCGCGGCGGTGGATGAACTCCTCCGGCGGGCGCCCCGTGATGCGGGCGAGGATCTCCCGGGGCGCGTCGTAGCGATCGAGGCCGCGCCCGAGCTGGCAGGGATCGTGGTAGCGCACCCGCCGCTCCGACGCCGATCGCTGCAGCCTGTCGAGCGACGAGCGCGCGAGATCGACGAACAGCTCCGGGGCCTTCACGCTCACCCCCACGCGCGGGTACTCGACGCGCACGGCGCGCGCGCACCCGGGATCGACGGCGACGAAGCGCCCCCCGGTCGCGACCTCCGCGGCGAGCCGCCGCGCGGCGGCCTCGAAGCCCGGGCGATCGCCGGCGTACAGGAGCGGCAACCCGCAGCAGGCGCGCACCGGGCGGGTCGGGGCGTCCGCCAGCGCTTCGGTCGCGTCGAGCGCGTCGCGGGCGACGTCCGGCGCGTGACGTTCGTAGCCGCAGCCGAGCAGCACGTGGACCGCGTCGGGCGCGGCCGCGGCCGATCGAGAGCGCGCGTCGAGCTCACCGGCGCGGCCCGCCTCGCGCGCCGCGAAGCGCTCCGCCACGCGCCTGGCCCCCTCCGGCGCGAGATCGCGCGCGAAGAGCTCCGCGCGCGCGTCCGTCAGCACGGTGGCCACCTCGTTCTTGTGATCGCAGCGCTCGCGGCACCCGAAGCACGCGGAGCACGCCCAGGCGGGCTCCGCGTGGCCTGCGTCGAGCGGCACGTCACCGCGCGCGGCGAAGTACGCCATCGACATCTTCCCCCAGGGCGTCACCGTCTCGTTCGCCTCGACGTTCGACACGGGGCAGGCGGCGCGGGAGAGCTTGGGGCAGTAGACGCACTTCTCGAGCGACGTCCGGTGCGGCTCGAGGAGCTTCAGGCGGAGCTGGGACACCGTTCGAGTCTCTCCATCCGGTGCGCCTCGCGCAAGCGGCGGGAGCGCGTCAGGCGCCCGAGCCGTTGCTGGACGAGCGTCGACCCCGCTCGTTCACGGGGGTGACGGAGGGAGCTGAGCCCGCCGGCCTGCGGCGGGGGATGCCCTCGTGGACGACCGGCGCGACGCTCGCGCCCGCCTTGGTCGCCGGGCTGCCGTCCGTCGACACCAGCTGGGGCTGCCCCCCTGCGGTCCCGGGAGACCGCGACGGCGCGCTCTCCTGGGGCAGGCGGATGGTGAACCTCGCGCCCTTGTCGGACGACGCGACCGTGATCGTCCCGGCGTGCTCGTCGACGATCTTCTTCACGATCGCGAGCCCGAGGCCGGTGCCGCCGCGCTTGCCGGAGGTGACGAACGACTGGAAGAGGCGGCCCTGGATCTCCTTGGGGATCCCCTTCCCGGTGTCCGCGACGCAGATCGCGAGGTCGCCCCCGTCGCGGTAGGCGCGGATCGTCACCGTGCCCCCGCCTGGCCGCATCGCCTCGACCGCGTTGCGGACCAGGTTGTGCAGGAGCCGCGTCATCTTCGCCTCGTCGAACCGCGCGGTCCCTCGGTCCTCGAGCTCCAGGGAGAGCGAGACGCCGGTCCCGGCGAGCTCGTGCTCCAGCTGCTTCTCGATGTCGCCGAAGAACTTGATCAAGTACACCTTGCGCACGAGGATGCTCCGCTCGCCGCGCGCGAACTCCAGCACCTCGCGCTGCATCGCGCTGATGACGTCGAACTGCTTGAGGATCAGCCGCGCGTGGTCCTCCCTCGTCGCCGCGTCGGGAGCGCCGGCCATGAGCTGGACGTAACCGCTGATCACCGTGAGCGGCGTGCGCATGTCGTGCATCACGCCCGAGAGCAGGCGCCCGATCGTGGTGAGCCGCTCGCTCTGCTCCCGCTCGAGGCGCGACCGGAACAGGCGCAGCGCGGTCGACGCGTTCGCCGACACGAGCCGCAGCAGCGCGCGATCGTCCTTCGAGAAGCCGTGGGGGTTCCTGGAGTTGTAGAGGGCCATGGAGCCGATCGGCACCGCGTCCTCGCCCTCGAGCGGCACGGCGATCGCCGTCCTGAGCTCCGCGCCGACGAGCTGGGCGAGCCGCGGCGACACGAGCGTGTCGTCCGGATCCCGGCCCCCGCCCTCGCGCGAGAAGCACACCGCCTCGTTGTTCACCATGGCGCGCCCGACCACCCCTTCGCCGCGGCGCATCGCGATGCGCTTCACCGCCGGCCTCGGCGGGGCCCCGCTCACGACGCCCTCCGGCTCCTCTTCGAGGGCGGGCGCGCGGGGCGGCGCGCTGCCCCCGTCGAACGCCGTGAGATCGAAGAAGTAGAGGAACAGCCCGCCCTCGATCTCGTCGACGAGCATCCCCCCCGCCCGCGCCTCGCACGCCCTGCCGGCCTCCGTGATGACCGCGCGCGCGAGGTCCTCCATCGTGGTCGCGCGGCCCATCGCGCTCTCGAGATCGAAGAGCAGCTTGAGGTCGCTCACGCGGTGCTCGAGCTGCTCCTTGGTCTCCACGAGCTGCGTGTTCTTCTGGATCACCGAGAGGAACAGCCGCGAGTTGTCGATCGAGACGGCCGCCTGCGTCGCCAGCGCGCTCAGGAGCTCCTCGTCGTGGACCGAGAACTCCCCTTCCCCGTGCTTGTTCAGGACCTGGATGACCCCGATGGTCCGGCCGACGTGGTTCTTCATCGGCGCGGCGAGGATCGAGCGGGTGCGGTACCCCGTGACCTCGTCCCAGTCGCGCTGGAACCGGCGATCCCGGTAGGCGTCCTTGACGCGGACGGTGCGCCCCATCTTGGCGACATGGCCCGCGATCCCCGCGCCGACGGGCAGCTCGATCGCGCGCGCCTCCTCGCCGATGACGATGCGCGACAAAAGCCGCTGCCGCTGCTCGTCGAGCAGGTAGAGGGTGGCTCGGTCCGCGTCGAGCAGCTCGGTGATCTTGTTCAGGATCAGCGCGAGGAGCTGGTCGAGATCCAGGGTGCTGCCGAGGGCCAGCCCGACATCCCGGAGCGCCCGCACCGTCTTGTCGGCGTGGGCGAGGCGCGCCTCGAGCTCCTGGTTGCGAGCCTGCAGCGCCTTCGTGCGTTGTTCCGCCTTCGCGGTCACCAGAAGACGCTAACACGACTTCGCCCGGAGGAGCGCGCGCGCGCGGGCCCCTGCGCGGGCCGTTCGCGCGATAGGTAGAGAGCGCTCCCGACGACCGCCGGGAACGCCCCTAGGACGCGCCGCTACTGGTTCATGCTCTCGAGGAATTCCTGATTGGTCTCGGTGCGGCTCACCTTGTCCAGGAGGAATTCCATCGAGTCGATGACGTTGAGGGGGTGCAGCAGCTGGCGGAGCAGCCACACGCGCTGGAGGATCCACTCCGGCAGCAGCAGCTCTTCTTTGCGGGTCGCGCTCTTGTTGATGTCGAGGCAGGGGAAGATCCGCTTCTCCATCAGCTTGCGATCCAGGTGGATCTCGCTGTTACCCGTGCCCTTGAACTCCTCGAAGATGACCTCGTCCATGCGCGAGCCCGTGTCGACGAGCGCGGTGGCGACGATCGTCAGCGAGCCGCCCTCCTCGACGTTGCGCGCGGCGCCGAAGAACCGCTTCGGCTTGTGCAGCGCGTTCGAGTCGACGCCGCCGGAGAGGATCTTGCCGCTCGGCGGGACGACCGTGTTGTACGCGCGCGCCAGGCGGGTGATCGAGTCCAGCAAGATCACGACGTCGTGCTTGTGCTCGACGAGGCGCTTCGCCTTCTCGATCACCATCTCGGCGACCTGCACGTGCCGCGTCGGGGGCTCGTCGAAGGTCGAGCTGATCACCTCGCCCTTCACGGTGCGCTGCATGTCGGTCACCTCCTCCGGGCGCTCGTCGATGAGCAGCACGATCAGCGTCGTGTCCGGGTGGTTCGCGGAGATCGCGTTGGCGATCTGCTGGAGCAGCACCGTCTTGCCCGCGCGGGGCGGCGAGACGATGAGGCAGCGCTGCCCCTTCCCGATGGGGCAGAGCATGTCGATGATGCGGGTCGAGAAGCTCTTCGTCCCGTTCTCGATGTTGAACTTCTGCTGCGGGTAGAGGGGCGTGAGGTTGTCGAACAGGATCTTGTCGCGGGCGACCTCGGGGGGCTCGCCGTTGATCTTGTCGACCTTGAGCAGCGCGAAGTACGCCTCGCGCTCCTTGGGCGGCCGGATGGAGCCGCTCACGCTGTCGCCGGTGCGGAGGTTGAAGCGCCGGATCTGGGACGGCGAGACGTAGATGTCGTCCGGACCCGGCAGGTAGTTGTAGTCCGGCGCCCGGAGGAAGCCGAAGCCGTCGGGCAGGCATTCGAGCACGCCCTCGCCGTAGACCGGCTGGTCCTGCGCCGCGTGGGCCTGCAGGAGAGCGAAGATGACCTCCTGCTTGCGCAGCCCGGCAGCGCCCTCGATGTTGAGCCCCTTCGCCATCTGGACGAGCTCGGCCATCGGTTTCTGCTTCAGTTCCCTGAGGTGCATGAGTCGGAAAGCTCCAGGATGCGACGGCGCGTGCCCTGTCAAGGGCGTGGAGGCCGTCGGTCGTTGGTTTTTTGTTGGGGGGGACTAGCGGGTCGGACCCGAGGCGGGGCCGAGCATGTCGTCGATGTCGGCGGGTCGCCAGAGGGAAGAGGGCTCGCCTCGCAACCGGCGCCCCTCACGTTCATGTCGCTCGATCGGCGGGCTGTGCTTGCCGATCGGGCGGCGACTCTATCAAGCGCGTCTGCTCTGTCAATGCGCGGCGGGGGGCACGGACGATGCGCGCGCGTCGTGGGGCGCGGCACGGATACAGGTCGCCCGCGCCGTCCGTACGAAGAACGACGCGGGCGAACTGCCGGTGGCTCCCAGGTGTTACCTGAAGTTGCCTCCCCCGGAACGCGCGGCTAAGTCAAGCTGGTTCCATGGGGCTCAAACAGGTTCAGCTGTTCGTCCGCGGTCGCGTCCAGGGCGTCTTCTTTCGTGCCTCCACGCAGCGCGAGGCCAAGCGGCTCGGCCTCACCGGCTGGGTGAAAAACCGCTCCGACGGCAGCGTCGAGGTCCTCGCCGAGGGGGAGGAGGACGAGCTGAAGGAGCTCATCGCCTGGGCGAACCGCGGCCCGAGCGCCGCGCGGGTCGAGCGCGTCGACGTCCGGTGGCGGGGCTTCTCCGGCGATTTCTTCGACTTTCGCATCACGGATTGAGGCGCTTGGCACGGCACACGACGGATCCGAGGGGCGCAGGCGCGCGATGGGCGCGGCGACGCACGCCGGCGTGCGCGTGGCTCGTCCTGATTGGCCTGCTCGCAGCGGCGCCGCTCGCGACGCCTCCGGCGCGCGCCGCCGGCGAGCGCGACGCCGGCACTTCCGCGCCGGCCTCCTCCGCGCTCCCTGAGCTCCCGCGCCTCGCCCCGATCGCCCGCCCGGAGCCAGACATCGCCGCGGTCCGCGAGCTCGACCGGATACTCGACCAGATCACGTCGGAGGACGCGCGCTCGCGGGAGGACGCCCGCGCGGCCCTCGATGAGCCGATCCCTGGCATCGTCGACGCGGTGCGGCTGCGCGTTCAGGACATCCGCGGCTCGCTCGATCGGAGCGCGGCGCCTCGCGTGCTCGCGGACGCGCGCAGAGAAGGCCGCAAGGCCATGAAGGGGGAGGGCGAGCGCGACGGCAACCGGAAGAAGACCGCAGACGCGAAGGCCGACAAGGGCGCGAAGAAGGGCGCTGGCGACGCAAAGAAGGGCGCTGGCGACGCAAAGAAGGGCGCCGGTGACGCGAAGGACGCGAAGAAGGACGCGAAGGCCGACCAGGGCGCAAAGAAGGACGCCGGCGACGCGAAGAGCGCGAAGAAGGACATCAAGGCCGACCCGAGCGCCAAGAAGGGCGCTGACGACGAGAAGGACGAGGGGGACTGGCTGGATTTCATGCTGGCCGTGGCGCGGCCGCGGGACAGCGCGTGGCGCGACGTCGTCAAGCTGCTCGCGATGGAGCGGATGCTCGTCGCTGCAGGCACGACGCCTGCGGTCCGCGAGCTCATCGCGCTGCACGCCTATTTCGGCGAGCTGCTCCGCATCGATCTCCAGCGACAGGTGGCCAAGCTGCGCGACAAGGCGGTCCCCGCGCTGATCGAGGCGCGCCAGCACGACGCCAAGATCGTCCAGCGGTGGGCCAACAAGCAGCTCGACCTGCTCGGCCGGGCGATCCCCGGCGAGGCGATCGCGTCGAATGACACGCAGATCCTGGCCGACGTCCTCCGCGCCTACGGCCGCGTCCGGGACGTGGACGCCATGCGCGTGATCCTGAGCTTCTGCAACAGCGACCGCGCGCGGCTGCGCGACGCCGCGCGGGAGGCGATCTCCGCGATCGGCGAGCCCGGCATCTGGCAACTCCGCGACGCCTACCTGGACCTCACCGGCGCGAAGCCGCCGCGCGAGTGGTCGTGGGACCGTGTCGCGCGCGAGCTCTTCGGGACGTACGATCGCGCGCGCCTCGCGGAGGTGTACAAGCTGATGGACGAGGGCGTCGCCGCGGCGAGCGCGGGCAAGCCCGCCGAGGCGACCGACGCGTTCGACAAGGTGCTCGCCCGCGCGCCGCTCTTCGAGCGCCGCAAGGAGATGGTCGACGCCTACGTGGAGCGGGCGAAATCGCTGCCTGCCGACCGGCGCGACGACGCGCTCGCCATGCTGCGCAAGGCGCTGCGCCTCGACGCGCCAGGCGAGCGCGCGAAGAAGATCGAAGCGGAGATCGCCTACCTCGAGGGCGAGCTCCTCATCGAGCGCGGCACGCCGGACAAGTTCGTGCTGGAGCGCGCGATCGAGCTCGACCCTTCCCACGCCGGCGCCAGGGCTGCGCTCACCTCCCTCGGGGACAAGGTCGCGGAGCGGAAGAGCCAGACGAACCGCCACATCGCCGCGGGAGCCGTAGGTCTGGCCGCGGTGCTCTCGATGTTCTTCATCGCCCGGCGGCGGAGCGCTCCATCGCCCGCTCGAGCGCAAGCCGGCACCGTTCCTGCGCCCCCGCCGGCGTCTCCTGCCTCGGCGCCGCCCCCTTCGCAGCCGAGCGCATCGCCAGCCTCGGCGCCGCCCCCTTCGCAGCCGAGCGCATCGCCAGCTTCGGCGCCGCCCCCTTCGCAGCCGAGCGCATCGCCAGCCTCGGCGCCGCCCCCTTCGCAGCCGAGCGCATCGCCAGCTTCGGCGCCACCCCCTTCGCGGCCGAGCGCATCGCCAGCCTCGGCGCCGCCCCGAGGGCAGGACAGCGCCGCTCTTCCGCAGCCCCAGACGCCTCCCGAGCCGGCCCCGACCGCCATTTCGAAGGCGGACCCCGACCTGCCAGCACAGCCTATCGAGGAGGCGGAATCGCGGAGCGACGACGCCCCTGAAGCCGGCGCGCACGACCGCTGAGCCGTCGCGAGCACCAGGCCCACGCAGCGGTCGGTCCCCGAGCAGCGCCGGCCGGGCTCACAACGCAGAAACGCCGGGCGAGCTGAGCGCTCTCCCGGCGTGCTGTCTGCGACTGCGCCGGCGCCGCGCTGCGCCGGCCTGGTTCCGGCTCAGCCGGCGGTCGTCGCCGGGGTGGCCGGCTCCGCCGCGGCGACCGGCTCGGCGGCCTGCGCAGGCGCGTCCGCGACCGGCGGCGCGTCGACGAACTCGATGAGGCTCATCTGCGCGCAGTCACCGCGGCGCGGACCGAGCTTGATGATCCGCGTGTAGCCGCCCGGCCGCCCCTCGAAGCGCTTCGAGAGATCGATCATCACCTTCGCGATGATGTCGACCTTCTTGCCGTCGGTCGCGACCCCCCAGCGAGGGATGTAGCTGCCCACCAGCCGCTCGGCGTGGAGACGGCGCGCTCTGTCGCCGGGGCTGAGCTCCCCGTGCGCGGTGTACGCGACCTTGCCGAGCCGCGTCGCCTTGGTGATGAGCCGCTCGGCCACGCGCCGCAGCTCCTTCGCCTTGGCGTCGGTCGTCTCGATCCGCTCGTGGGTGATCAGGTTCGCCGTCAGGTTGCGAAGCATCGCCCTGCGGCTGGAGGTATCCCGACCAAACTGCCTGCCCGCTTTCTTGTGACGCATGACGTTCCCTCAGTACCGACTCACGCCTGCGCCTGCTGCGCCTTCCAGCGCTCGAGGAGCTGCGGCCAGTTGTCGATCTTCATCCCGAGCGAGAGCCCCATGTTCGCGAGGATCTCTTTGATTTCCTTCAGCGACTTGCGACCGAAGTTCTTGGTCTTGAGCATGTCCTGCTCGGTCCGCTGCACGAGCTCGCCGATGAGCGTGATGTTCGCGTTCTGCAAGCAGTTCGCGGAGCGGACACTCAGCTCGAGCTCCTCGACGGAGCGGAACAGGTTCTCGTTGAGCGGCTCGTCGTCGCTCATCACCGCCTGGTAGCTCGTCTCCTCGCTCTCCTCGAAGTTGACCCAGATGGAGAGCTGCTCCTTGAGGATCTTCGCGGCGAAGGCGACCGCGTCCGCCGGCGAGACGGACCCGTTGGTCCAGACCTCGAGCGTGAGCTTGTCGTAGTCGGTCACCTGCCCGACGCGGGCGTTCTGCACGGTGTAGTTCACCTTGCGGATCGGCGAGAACAGCGCGTCGATCGGGATCGTCCCGATCGGCATGGTCGGCGTCTTGTTGCGCTCGGCGGGCACGTAGCCGCGGCCCACGTTGACCGTGAGCTCCATCGAGAGCGGGCCCTTCTTGTCGAGCACGGCGATGAGGTGGTCGGGGTTGAGCACCGACAGGCCATCGACCAGCTGGATGTCGCGCGCGTACACGGGCCCGGGCCCCTCGCGATCGATCCGCACCGAGTACGTCTTCGGGGTGGCCGCCTTGAAGACGACCTCCTTCACGTTGAGGATGATGTCGCTGACGTCCTCGACCACGTCCGGCACGGTGGTGAACTCGTGCAGCGCACCCTCGATGCGGATGGCCGTCGCGGCCGCCCCCTGGAGGGAGGAGAGCAGCACGCGGCGCAGCGAGTTGCCGATCGTGATCCCGAAGCCGCGCTCCAGGGGCTCACACGTGAACTTGGCGTAGAACTGGGTCCCGCTCTCCGCGTCGATCGAGATGCCCTTCGGCCGGATCAGGTCGCGCCAGTTACGGGCGATCATCGTGAGGTTCGGGTTGTTCATCGTCATGGCGATCTCCTTCCTTCATGAGGTTTGCGCGGAGGTCTCACGCCGTGGCCGCACTCGGCCGATCGGCGCCGCCTCCTGCCCGCATCCTAGGCTCCATGCCCCCGCGCGCGAGCGCGGGACGGCGGCGCCGAGGGGAGCCCGCAGCGAGCGAGCGCACCCTGCAAGGTGCGCTCGCGACGCCGCCCTCCTCCGCGCCGCACTCGCGCGATCAGCGCGAGTAGTACTCGACGACGAGCTGCTCGCGGATCTCCGGCTCGTTGAGATCCTCGCGGATCGGCGCGCCCTTGATCGCGCCGGTGAACGCCGCGCGATCCACGTCGATCCAGCTCGCGACCGGGCGCTTGTCCGCGCCGCCGACGGAGGCGAGGACGCTCTTGAATTTGCGCGCCCCCTCGGTGAGCTCGACCCGGTCACCCGCCCGAACGACGTAGCTCGGGATGTCGAGCCGCTTGCCGTTCACGTGCACGTGCCCGTGCCGGACGAGCTGGCGCGCCTCGGCGCGGGACGAGCCGAAGCCCATCCGGTGCACCACGTTGTCGAGCCGCCGCTCCAGCAGCCCGAGCATCTCCTCGCCCGTCCGGCCCTTGCGCCGGTTGGCCTCCTGGAAATACCCGCTGAACTGCCGCTCGAGCACGCCGTAGATGCGACGCACCTTTTGCTTCTCGCGCAGGCGCACCGCGTACTCGCTCAGCTTGATGCGCCCCTGACCGTGCTGGCCGGGGGGATACGGGCGCCGCGTGTACGCGCACTTCTCGGAGTAGCACCGCTCGCCCTTGAGGTAGAGCTTCATCCCCTCGCGGCGGCAGAGCTTGCAGACCGGACCAATGTAGCGAGCCATCGTGAATTACCTCAAACCCTGCGCCGCTTGGGCGGCCGGCAACCGTTGTGGGGGATCGGCGTGACGTCGCGGATCAGCGTCACCTTGAAGCCAGCGGTCTGGAGCGCACGGAGCGCGCTCTCACGCCCGGCCCCCGGCCCCTTCACGAACACGGCGACCGAGCGCATCCCGTGCTCCTGCGCCCGGCGCGCCGCCTCTTCCGCCGCGAGCTGCGCGGCGAACGGCGTCGACTTGCGCGATCCCTTGAAGCCGCGAGCGCCAGCGGACGACCACGCGATCGCGTTGCCGTTGATGTCCGTGATCGTCACGACCGTGTTGTTGAAGGTCGACTGAATGTGCGCGATGCCCGCGGAGACATTCTTCTTGACCTTCTTCTTCTGCTTGGCCTTCGTGGTACTGGCAGCCGTCTTCGCTTGCGCCATGGCGTCCTAATCCCCGCTCGTCACTTGGTCGCGGCAGGACGCCGCTGCAACATGCCCTTGCGCGGTCCCTTCCGGGTGCGCGCGTTCGTATGCGTCCTCTGGCCGTTCGCCGGGAGCCCGCGCCGGTGGCGGAGCCCCCGGTAGCAGCCGAGGTCCATGAGCCGCTTGATGTTGAGCTGCACCTCGCGCCGCAGGTCGCCCTCGACCTTGTACTCGGCGTCCAGGAGGTCGCGGATCGCCTTCACCTCAGCGTCGCTGAGCTCCTCGACCCGCTTGTTCTGCGGAATGTTGGTCTTCTCGCAGATTT
This sequence comes from Sorangium sp. KYC3313, assembly GCF_052075895.1. NCBI lineage: Bacteria > Pseudomonadati > Myxococcota > Polyangiales > Polyangiaceae > Sorangium > Sorangium sp. KYC3313. Next base: position 2,243,601 of record NZ_CP197255.1, on the reverse strand, counting down.
GCAAGGCGAGAGTCCGCCCGATACCGAACAGGTACGGCAGGGCGTAGGCGACATGCTTCCGACGCGGGAGATCGACACCAGCGATACGAGCCATGGTTACTCCAAACCGAAACGAGGGCGGGCTTCCGCCGAAAGAGCTAGTTCCCCTGGCGCTGCTTGTGGCGGGGGTTCTCGCAGATGATTCGAACGACACCACGCCGCCGGACCACCTTGCACTTGTCGCAGATCTTCTTGACGCTCGGGCGCACCTTCACGGGGAGCCTCCAGATTCCTCAAAAAACTACGTTACTTATGCCGGTACGTGATCCGGCCTCGGCTCGGGTCATACGGCGAGACCTCGACGGTCACGCGGTCGCCCGGCAGGATCTTGATGTAGTACTGCCGCATCCGGCCGCTGATGGTCGCGAGGACGCCGAGGCCGTTGTCCGCCTTCACGCGAAACATGGCGTTCGGCAGGGCCTCTTGAACCACGCCGTCGAACTCGAGCTTGTCGCCCTTCGGTTCTTTCGGCGGTCTGGTCTGATTCTTACGCCTCATTCTCCACCCGAGCCCGGCCGGCCAATGGCCGACAGCACCCTGTGCGTCACTTCCTCAGGCTTCCCGACTCCATCGACGCGATGCAGCAGCTTCTTCTCCTCGTAGAACGGAAGAAGGGCGGCCGTCATCGCCTCGTAGGCGTCGAGACGCTTTGCAACAGCCTCGGGCCGATCATCGGCCCGATGCTCTAGCTCCGCACCGGGGGGCGGCGGATTATAGACGAGATGATGTATCTGTCCACTGCGTTTGTCAGTTCGGCGGTGGATCAGCCGTTCCTCAAGCAGGGGACGCGCCACGTCCAGCTGGATCACCGCATCAATCCGCCTGCCGTCCTGGTTGGCCAGGAGCTCGTCGAGCGCGTCCGCCTGAGGCACAGTCCTGGGAAATCCGTCCAGCAGGAAGCCATTGCTGCAGTCGGGCTCGACCGTCCTGCGCGCGATGAGGCCGATGACGGCCTCATCCGGCAGGAGTCCGCCAGAGTCCATGATGTCCAGATAGCGCTTCTCCAAGGTCCCCGACCGCTTCGCCTCGCGCAGCATGTCGCCGGTCGAGATTTGCGGGATGCCGAAGCGTGCGCACAGCAGCTTCGCCTGCGTACCCTTCCCAGCTCCAGGAGGCCCCACCAGAACCAAGATCATTTGCCCTCCATCACGCTTCCGGGAGCCTGCGGCCCCGGATGCGGGTGGCACCGGGGCCCGTCAGCCCCTCGTAGCTCCGCGTGATCAGGTGCGCCTCCAGCTGGTTCACGGTGTCGAGCGCGACGCCGACGACGATCATGAGCGACGTGCCTCCGAAGCCGAAGGGAACACGCAGCAGGTTGCCGACGATCGAGGGCACCACGCACACCGCGGCGACATAGAGCGCGCCGCCCACGGTGATCCGCTGGATCACGCGGTGAATGTAGTCCGCCGTCTGCTTGCCTGGCCTGATCCCGGGGATATTTGCCTGTTGCTTCTTCAGGTTCTCCGCGACGTCCACCGGCTGGAACGTGACGTTCGTGTAGAAGAAGCAGAAGAAGATGATGAGCAGCGCGTAGCCGGTGTTGAAGACCCAGTCCCCCCGGTTGATGATCGCCTGAATCTGCTCGGCCCCCGGGACGTTCATGTTCGCGAGCGTCTGCGGGAACATCAGCAGCGACGACGCGAAGATGGGGGGGATGGTGCCGGACGTGTTCACCTTCAGCGGCAGGTGCGCCGTCTGCCCGCCGTAGACGCGACGACCGACCTGGCGCCGCGAGTACACGATCGGGATCTGACGCCTGCCGTTCTCGAAGAAGGCGATGATGGCGATGACGAACACGATGAACGCGACGATCGCCGCCATCGTCAGGGGCTGGAGATCGCCGGCGTTCTGGGCGAAGTAGTTGCCGATCTCCTCCGGGATGCGCGTGACGATGCTCGCGAAGATCAGGAGCGAGACGCCGTTCGAGACGCCGCGCTCCGTGATCTGCTCGCCGATCCACATCAGGAACGCGGTCCCGGTCGTCAGCGTGATGACCGTCATCAGCTGGAAGCCGATGCCGGGGTGGTTCACGATCCCGGCCCCGGTCTCGCTGCTCGACAGGCCCTCGAGCATCTTCGCGATCGAGAAGGCCTGGAACAGCGAGAGCGCGACCGTGCCGTACCGCGTGTACTGATCGATCCGCCGACGCCCCTGCTCGCCCTCTTTCCGCAGCTCGTCGATGGGCTTGTAGACCATGCCCATGAGCTGCATGATGATCGAGGCCGAGATGTACGGCATGATCCCGAGCGCGAAGATCGACAGGTTCTCCAGCGCGCCGCCCGAGAACATGTTGAAGAAGCTCAGGAGGCCGCCGGATTGCTTCGCGACGTACTGCCGCATCGCGTTCCGGTCGACGCCCGGCGTCGTCACGAAGACGCCAACCCGGTAGACCGCGAGCATCACCAGGGTGAAGATCACGCGTCGCCGGAGCTCGGGGATCTTGTGGAAGTTGGTGATTCCCGCGAGGCTGGCCATAGGCGATCCTGGACTCCGGCTTGGTGGGTGCGCGTGCGCGCTGACTACGAGGACGAGGAGTCCGTCGAGTTGCCCTGGGGTGCAGGCGCCGCGAGCACGACCGCCTTGCCCCCCGCCTTCTCGATCTTCTCGACCGCACCCTTGGAGAAGCGGTGCGCCGTCACCGTGAGCTTCTTCGTGAGCTCACCGTCGCCGAGGATCTTCAGCACGTCGAACCGCCCCTGCACGAGGCGGCGCTCGTGGAGCGCGATCAGATCGACCTGGGCGCCATCATCGAACGCCTCGAGGTCGCCGACGTTGACGTTGACGACGATGTCCGCGAGCGGGTTGCGGAAGCCACGCTTCGGGAGGCGACGCTGGATCGGCGTCTGCCCGCCCTGAAAGTGCTTCTTGTTGATGTTGCCGCCGGCCCGCGCCTTCTGCCCTTTTTGTCCGCGGCCAGACGTCTTGCCGACGCCCGAGCCCACGCCACGGCCAACGCGGAGCCTCTTGGTTACGGCGCCTTCAGGGGCTTGGAGCTTAGAAAGAATGTCCATGTTTCACACTTCCGTACGCGGCGACTCCGCTGGAATGACGATCTCGCTTCTCAGGCCTTCGACGAGGTCGCTCCGTCGGCGACCTCCTCGACCTCGACGAGGTGGAGGACCTTCTTCACCATGCCACGGAACGAGGGCGTGTTCGCGACGACCACCACGGACCCCGGCCCACGCAGGCCGAGCCCCTTGATGATCTTGCGGGTGTGCTCGACCTGGCCGATGTTGCTGGCCTTCTGACGTACCCGGAGCTTCACTGCGAGCCTCCTTCACCGCCGCCGCTCGGTGCACCACCGCCGCCGCCCGGCTTCCCGGGGGGCGGCGCCACGCTCGCGCGCCGTCGACCCGCGGTGTTCGTGCTACCGCGGCGCTGGTAGTCGAGCGAGTCGAGCTGCATCGACCGCTTGCCGGCGACGCTCTCCGGGCTCTTGAGCCCACGGAGCGCCGCGACGGTCGCGTGCACGACGTTGTGCGGGTTGCTCGTGCCGAGCGACTTCGACAGCACGTCGTGGATCCCCGCCGACTCGACGACGGCGCGCACCGCGCCGCCGGCGATGACGCCCGTCCCGGGGCTGGCCGGCTTCAGCAGGACCTTGCCCGCCCCGACGTGGCCGAACGAGTCGTGCGGGATGGTCACGCCGTCCAGGGGAATGCGGAACAGGTTCTTGCGAGCCTGATCGTTCCCCTTGCGGATGGCCTCCGGCACCTCGTTGGCCTTGCCCAGGCCGATGCCCACGTGCCCCGCTTCGTCGCCCACCACGACCAGCGCCGAGAAGCTGAAGCGCCGGCCGCCCTTGACGACCTTGGCGACGCGGTTGATGTGGATGACTCGCTCTTTCAGCTTCTCTTCGTCGACATGATCGAACGCCATAACCGTCCTCTATCACGTTCTCCGCCGCGGCAGTTGACCGCGCCCGCCGCCCTCACCATCAGGGCAGCGGCTGTGGGAGTCAGAAATCGAGACCTGCCTCGCGCGCCGCCTGGGCGAGGGCGCTGACGCGCCCATGATACAGATAGCCGTTGCGGTCGAAGACGACCTTGTCGATCTGCCTCTCCTTGCAGATCCTCGCGATCAGCGCCCCGACCTTCTTCGCCGCCTCGACCTTGTTGTCCTCGTCGAGGGAGCCCTTGAGGTCCTTCGACAGCGTCGAAGCGTGGGCGAGGGTCTTGCCGCTCACGTCGTCGATGACCTGCGCGTAAATGTGCTTCGAGCTGCGGAAGACGCTGAGGCGCGGGCGCTCCGGCGTCCCCTCGACCTTCTTGCGGATGCGGAGCTTCCGGCGCTCCCGACCGACGATTTTCATGCCCATGACCGTCTCGTCCCTCGGTGCAGCGGCGTCGCCGCCGCCGCTCGCCTTTACTTCTTGCCGCCCTTGCCGGCCTTGCCAGCCTTCTCCCGCACGCGCTCGCCGCGGTAACGGACGCCCTTGCCGCCGTACGGCTCCGGCGGCCTGAAGCCACGGATCGTCGCGGCCGTCTGCCCGATGAGCTCCTTGTCCGCGCCCGCCAGGACGAGGACGGTGCCCTTCGAGTCCGCCGGGATCGTCGCCGTGAGCCCCGTCGGCACCGGGAACGTCACCGGGTGGGAGAAGCCGAGGGCGAAGTTCAGCGTCGTGCCCTTGAGCTCGACGCGATAGCCGGTCCCCTTGAGCTCGAGCGTCCGCTCGTAGCCCTCGGCGACGCCCTTCACCATCGCGGCCACGAGCGCCCGCGTGAGGCCCTGGAGGCGCGACCCGTCGCGCCCCGGCGCCACCGAGCTCACGTGCAGCTTGCTGCCCTCGAGCTTGATGTCCACCTTGTCGGTGATCGCGCGGGAGAGCTGGCCCTTCGGGCCCTTGACGTCGATCTTCCGGCCGTTGACGGTCGCGGTGACCCCCTTCGGCAGGTCGATCGGGCGCTTGCCGACGCGCGACGTCTTCGGAGCGAGCCGGCTATCACCGTTCGCGGGCTGGGCTGCGTTCGCCTGAGCTTCCATCACCACACCTCGCAGATCAGCTCGCCACCCATCTTGAGGCGGCGCGCATCCCTGTCGCTCATGAGCCCGCGGGACGTGCTCAGGATGGAGATCCCGAGACCGCTGAACACGCGCGGGATCCTGTCGTGACGCACGTACACGCGGCGCCCGGGGCGGGAGACGCGGCGCACGCCGTCGATCGCGCTCTGTCGATCGCGCCCGTACTTGAGCACGATCGTGAGCTTCTTGGGACCCTCGCCCTCGGTCTCGCGCACGTCGGCGATGAAGCCCTCGGACTTGAGGATCTCCGCGACCGCGGCCTTGATGCGGCTCGCGGGGACCTCGGTCCGGTCGTGCCGCGCGAGCGCCGCGTTGCGAATGCGGGTCAGCATGTCGGCGATGGGATCGGTCATCATAGAATCACCAGCTGGCCTTGATCACACCAGGGAGCTCACCACGGAGCGCGAACAACCGAAGGCAGACGCGGCAGAGCTCGAAGTCGCGGTAGTAAGCGCGCGCGCGCCCGCACACCTTGCAACGGTTCTTGTGCCGCGTAGAAAACTTCGGCGGACGGTTCAGCTTCGCAAACTCTTTTGCACGGGCCATCGATAATCCCTCAATGCCGGAACGGGATGCCAAGCTCGGTCAGGAGCGCGCGTCCTTCTTCGTCCGTCTTCGCCGTCGTCACGAACGAGATGTTGAGCCCCTTCACGACATCGATCTTGTCGTAGTCGATCTCGGGGAAGATGATCTGCTCGCGCAGGCCCATCGTGAAGTTGCCCTTGCCGTCGAACCCCTTCGGGCTCACGCCCTTGAAGTCGCGAACACGCGGGAGAGAGAACGCGATCAGGCGATCCACGAACTCCCACATCCGCTCGGCACGCAGGGTCACCATCACCCCGATGGGCAGGTTCTCGCGCAGCTTGAAGGTCGCGATCGACTTCCGGGCCCGGGTCACCACCGGCTTCTGGCCGGAGATCGCCCGCATGTCCTCGACGGCGGAGTCGATGATCTTCGGGTTCTGCACCGCGGCGCCGAGCCCCATGTTGATGACCACCTTCTGCAGGCGGGGCACCATCATCGGGTTCTTGTAGCCGAACTTCTTCGCGAGCGCGGCCGTCACGCTCTTCCTGTAGTGCGTGCGGAGCCGCGGCGCGTAGTTCGGGTCGCGCGGGCGCTCCTCGGCCGGCCCGGAGGCCTCGGCCTCGGCGCCCTTGGCCTTCGCGCCCTTGGCTTCCTTGCTCTTGGCGGGCGCCTGCGGCTTGGCCTGCTGCGACTTGGGCTTGTCCTTGCCCTTGCCGGCGTCCTTGGCCGCCTTGTCCTTGTCCTTCTTGTCCGCCATGGCTAGCCCACACCGATCGCGCTGCCGCTCTTGCCGACGCGCGTCTTCTTGCCGTCCTCACCGACGCGGATCTTCACGCGCGTCGGCTTGCCCGTCGCCGGATCGACCGGCATGACCTTCGAGGCGTGCATCGGCGCCTCCTTGGTGATCTTCCCACCCTCCTGGTTGCGCGGCGTGGGCCGCTGGTGGCGGGTCACCGTGTTCAGGCCTTCCACGACCACGCGATCCTCGTCAGCGAGGATCTTGGTGATCCGGCCCTGCTTCCCCTCCTCCTTGCCGCTGATGACCTGCACGAGGTCACCGACCCTGAGGCGCTTCATCAGAGGACCTCCGGAGCGAGAGAGATGATCTTCATGAACTTCTTCGCGCGGAGCTCACGAGCGACCGGCCCGAAGATACGGGTACCGATCGGCTCCTTCTCCTTGTTGATGAGGACCGCGCTGTTCCCGTCGAACTTGATGTAGCTGCCGTCCGAGCGCTGGTACTCCCGGGCGGTGCGGACGACGACGGCGCGCGCCGTCTCGCCCTTCTTCACCTTGGTGCCCGGCAACGCCTCCTTGATCGAGACGACGATGACGTCGCCGAGGGCGGCGTACTTGCGGCGCGAGCCGCCGAGCACCTTGATGCACTTCACGATTCGGGCGCCGGAGTTGTCCGCGACCTCGAGATGCGTCGACACCTGGATCATGGCGCTACTCCTCCACCGGGCGGGCAACGAGCTTGGTCACGAGCCACCGCTTGTCGCGGGAGATCGGCCTGTGCTCCGTGATCTCGACGCGATCGCCCACCTTGTACTGGTTCGTCTCGTCGTGCGCCTTGTAGCGCTCCCGCTGACGGACGTACTTCTTGTACACAGGGTCGAGCGCGTTCCGGATGACCTCGACGGTGACCGTCTTGTTCATCTTGTCGCTGGTCACCTTGCCGACCAGCTTGCGCCGGAAGCCGTGCGCCTTCGCCTCGGTCTCGGCCTGCGCAGGCGCCGCGGCTGCCAGCTCGGGCGCCGCAGCGGCCGGCTGCTGGATCTCTGCCTTCTTCTTCGCCATGGCTACGCCTTCTCCTCGGCACGCGCACGCTGCGTGAGGATCGTCTTCACCCGCGCGAGATCCCGCTTCGCCTTGCGGATCGTCGCCGTGTCGTTCAGCCGGTTCGTGAAATTCTTGAACCGCGCCTCGAACAGGCCCGCCGCCAGAGACTTCTCGAGCTCGCGCAGGTGCTCGGTGGTGCGTTCACGCAAATCCTTCGCCTTCATCGCCTACCTCACGTCAGCCCGCGGGCGAGGAACTTGCACTGCATCGGGAGCTTGTGCGACGCGAGGCGGAACGCCTCCTTCGCAGTCTCCTCGCTCACGCCGCTGATCTCGTACATCACGCGGCCCGGCTGCACGAGCGCGCACCACTCCTCGGGCGCGCCCTTGCCCCCACCCATGCGGACCTCGAGCGGCTTCTTCGTCACCGGACGGTCCGGGAAGATGCGGATCCAGAGCTTGCCCGCGCGCTTCACGTGCCGCTGGATCGCCATACGAGCCGCCTCGATCTGCCGCGAGGTCACGCGGGCAGGCTCGACGCACTGGAGCGCAAAGTCGCCGAAGGAGACATCGCTGCCCGTCATGGCGAGGCCGCGGTTGTTCCCCTTCTGCATCTTGCGGAACTTGGTTCGCTTCGGAGACAGCATTCTGCAATCCCTCTACTGGATCCGGCGCGCCTTACGCTGCAGGACCTCGCCCTTGAACATCCAGACCTTCACGCCGATGATGCCGACCTTGGTCTTCGCCTCGGCCAGGCCGAACTCGATGTCGGCCCGAAGCGTGTGCAGCGGCACCCGGCCCTCACGGTAGGTCTCGACGCGGCTCATCTCGCTGCCACCGAGCCTGCCGGCGCAGCGCACGCGGATGCCCTTCGCGCCGAACTTCATCGCGGTGGACACCGCCTTCTTCATCGCCCGGCGGAACGCGATCCGGCGCTCGAGCTGCGTCGCGATGTTCTCGGCGACGAGCTGCGCGTTGGTCTCGGCCTTCCGGACCTCCTGCACGTCGATGAACACCTCGTTGTCGGTGAACGACGACACGCCCGGGAAGAGCGTCTCGCCCTTGGACGCGGTGCCGACGTTCCCGCTCTTCAGCGTCTCGATGCCCTTGCCGCCCTTGCCGATCACCATGCCGGGGCGGGCGGTGAAGACGATCACCTTCGCGCGGTTGGCGGCGCGCTCGATCTCCACGCCGGCGATGTTGGCGTTGTAGAGGTACTGCTTGATCGCGCGCTTGATGCGGATGTCCTGGTGGAGCCACTTCTGATACGCAGCGCCGTCCTCGTACCACTTGCTGCTCCACGTCTTGATGACACCGACGCGGAAGCCATACGGATGGGTCTTTTGTCCCATAGCGGCAGGTCCTCTACTTACTTTCTCTCGTCGACTTCGATGACGATGTGCGACACGCCCTTGGTGATCCGGGTCGCACGGCCCATCGCGCGCGGCCGCCAGCGGCGGTTGAACTTGTTCGGCCCCTTGTCGACGGTGGCCTTGCTGATGAAGAGCGCGTCGATGTCAGCGCCCGCCTGCTGGGCGTTCGCGACCGCGCTCTCGATGATCTTCCGCAGGACGGGGGCTCCGCTCTTCTGCGTGAACGAGAGCAGCTGGATCGCCTCGTCCGCGTCGCGACCTCGAACGAGATCGGCGATCATGCGAGCCTTGCGCGGGGCGATCCGCGAAAACATCGCACTGGCTTTGCTTACCATTCGAGACACCTCGCGACACCGGCGGGCGGAGTGACTCCGTACCGGGTTTCGGTTCACTGCGAACCGGTTGCACCGTCGTACGCTTCCGGTCCCAGCCCGACGTCCATCGACGTGGGCCCCCTTCGCGTCACCGGGGGGGTTCCCACGGCGGCCGAAGGGGCGGAGCTGGGATCGAAGCGCCGTTACGGCTCTTCTACTGGGAGACCGGGAGGACACCCGATCGCCCGGGAAAACGGAGCGCGGTGATTACCAGCGGGAGGCGCGGTACGCAAGCGCGATCCTTCCGCTCCCTTTCAGTTTGTTTCGCGCGTCCCCGTGGGCTGAGCAGCTTTTCAGATCTTCCTGAACGGACGTCGGGGGGCTCCGGGCACGCCGGGCCTGGTGCTCGGGCAGGCGGGCGGGCGACCACGAGGCTGAAATCTGTTCTTGACACTGACGAAATGCATCTGAAACAAGCTGTCGACGGCGGTCTGAGCCGTCGACGGCGGAGGTGCACCCCCGGAACGTCGGCGTCGGACGGCTGGACCAGGCCGAAGAGCAGGATTGCGAGGGGAATAGGGGAGCCCCACGTTCAGTCGAACGCACCAGGCTGTGGAACTCTTCCCTGACATTGTAGGAGGCAACGTGACCATGCTTGCTCGCCATCGCCATTCTTTCCTCGCGCTTACCTTCATCTTGCCCGCCATCTACACCGGCTGCGTCGTGACCACGGCGGACACCGACAACGAGGTGGACCAGACGGTCGGCCCCGGCGTCACCCACGGGTCCACGGGCAGCGGCGGCGACGGCGGCACCGGCGGCCAGGGCGGCGACGGCGGCACCGGCGGCGACGGCGGCGACGGCGGCGACGGCGGCCAGGGCGGGACCGGCGGCAGCGACGCCTGCATCGAAGCGTCGGACGGCGACCTCACGGTCGCGGCATGCGACGAGCTCAACATCTCGCCTGCGCAGGGGGCGACGAGCCAGTGCGGCGCGAACCGCGACGAGGACCCGATCGGCTACGGGCTCTGCAAGCACGGCTTCGCCGTCTTCTCCCCGGGTCACGCCGCGGACCTCGTGGACTGCCTGAGCGACATCGGCGTGGAGCGGGCGTGCGATGTGGATCCCGTTCAGGCGTGCATGAACCGCACGTACGCCAACGCGTGCCCGCACCAGGCCGACGAGATCTGCGACACCATCTCCGAGTTCTGCGACGCCGGCACGTTCGACCCCGCCAAGTGCGCGGCTCAGATGAACCCCCTCAACCGAGATGCAGCGGACGAGCTCGTCGCGTGCATGAACGACAACCCCGATGTCTCCTGCCAGGACGCTTACGACGCATGCTACGAGGAGATCATGGCCTTCTACTGACCCGGCAGCCGCCGCGGGTGCACGGCCTGCGCGCCCACCGTGCGCGCTCTGCTCTCGCCGTCCTTTTCCTCTGGCATTCGACGCACACCAGATGACCTCTGGGCCTCTCACCAGCTCATACCCACCTTAGCGCCTCGGCGCGCGCAGCCTCTCATGTAGGCCGGTTCGGGGAGCCCCCGAGCGCGGTATTCGGTTGCAAAAAAGATCGCGGGAAGGGATCCTCGGCTCCTCCGTGGCCAAGGACTCCTCCCGCCCGCGCCTGGCAGCCTCCGTTCCGCGATCGCCGGGGGCGCGTCCATTCCTCGGTGGAGCGCTGCTCGGCGTGCTCGTCGCGGCGGCCGGCTGTGCTCCCGGGTCGACGACAGCGGAGCAGATCACGCCGCGCCTGATGGTGCGCGCCTCGCTCGAGGGGACCGCCGCCGTCCCGACGGAACGGCGCATCAAGGCCAAGGAGAGCGCGCTCGCTGCCGTCAAGGACAGCGCGACGCTCGCCTCGGGGATGGAGTCCGAGATCGGCGCCATCTCGATGTCCTCCTCGACGGCCAGCGCGCGCTGCCCCGCGGAGATGGCCCTCGTCGACGATCGCGTGTGCGTCGACCGCTGGGAGGGCACTCTGGTCGAGGTGACGCCCAGCGGTGAGCGCCCCTGGTCGCCCTACGATCCGATTGACGGGAACGAGCGCAGCGTCCGCGCCGTGTCCTGGCAGGGGGTCATCCCCCAAGGCTACATCAGCGGGCGGCAGGCCAAGCTGGCGTGCGCGGCATCGGGCAAGCGCCTGTGCACCTCGGAGGAGTGGGTGACCGCCTGCCGAGGGCCGGACGACACGACGTTCCCCTACGGCGCGCTCCGCCAGCAGGGCGTGTGCAACGATGACGAGCGACGGGTCCACCCCGTCGCCGAGATCGCCGCGCTGCTCGACATCAAGCCCGAGGAGCGCTGGACGACGGCGATGAACAACCCGCTCATCAACCAGCTGTCCCAGGCGCTGCTCCCGACGGGCGAGCGCGCGGGATGCACCAACGCCTACGGCGTGTTCGACATGGTAGGCAACCTCCACGAGTGGGTCGATGATCCGAGCGGCACCTTCCGGGGCGGCTATTTCATGGACACGACGCGCAACGGCGAGGGCTGCAAATATGCCACGACCGCCCACTCCTTCGGCTACCACGACTACTCGACTGGCTTCCGGTGCTGCATGGATCCGGAGCAGGCCGACTAGTGCTGGCCGCGCGGCGTGCGGCCGGCACGATAGCGGCGTGCAGGTTCGTGTGATACGGGCTCAGCCGGTAGGCAGGCGAGTGAGGCGTACGAAGGTACGCCGCAGCGAGCCGAACGACGCGGATGAGCCTGTACCGCGCGAACCTGCACCCCGCTATGGGGCAGACGTGAATCGAACGCGGAGCTCGGGGCGACCCAGCGGGGAGACCGGGCGATCGCCGCGCGCGCATCTTTCCGTGACGCGACGGGCGCTCCGACAAGATGGCTCGGGCGCAGCGCGAGCGAGCGAGCGCGTCGTGGAGAGGCCAGGGCCGCCGCGCAGCAAGCCAGGGCGCCACCAGCGGAGAGATTGCCGATGCTCGACTCCCTAGTGAGCGCGCCCACGCGGCGCCGTGCCGCTGCGACCGCCCTTGCCGCCCTGACGGCCCTCCTGGCGCTCGGCTGCGGGAAGAAGGAAAAGGCAGCGCCCATCACCGTCCCGCCGCCCCCGGGCGCGGCGTCCTCGGATGAGCTCACCACCGCCATTGGCCAGGCGCGTGGCATCGATTCGGCGCTCGCGCCGTCGTCGACCCGATGGCGCCGGGCGTTCGTGCTCGATGAGAGGCGAGCCGTGGTGACAGGAGAGGTCGAGAACGAGGCGATCGCGCTCGTGACCGAGAACGCAGGCCGGACCTGGCGATCTCTGCGGCGCGTCCGCGAGGGGTGGTCGACCTGGTCGGTCGGCGGAGACGGCGCCACGGTGCTCACGACCGGTCCGCGCGGCCCGGCTCTCCCGGCGGAGACACGCGGGAATCGAGGGACGCCGTCCGCGCCGGACCCGCCGAGTCTCTTCTTCGCTCCGTTCGAGGCGACCGACCTCTCGGCACCTTCACCGGTCACGCTTCCCGCGCTGAGCCGCGGAGCGCGGCCGCTGGTCAACGCTGTGCCCGCGGTGCTCTCCGCCGAGAGCGCCGCGCTGCTCGTGGAGCCCAAGCCTCGGCACGCGACCCTCGTCTATGCGGGGCCGGCGGGCGCCGAGCCGGTGCCTCCCGTCCCGCTCCCCACGCAGGAACAAGCGCTGCCCGTGCCTTATGGCCGCCCACCGACGCTCCTGTCGGTGCGCGGGCGCAACCTCCTCGTGCGGCCCGTCCCCGCGCCGGGGAAGCCGCTCGACGCACCGAAGAGCGTCGAGGGACTCGCGATGAGCCCAGCGGCTATCGCCGCGCTCTCCACGACACCAGCATGCGACTTCGCCGGCTGGTCGATCCAGCTCGTTCCTCAGCCGCCCGACAAGACCGCCGTGGTCGCCGTCTCCGCTGCCCAGACAGCCGTGCTGAAGCTCCCGGCGAAAGCCCCGCCCGGAGCGTCGGTCGGCTGCGCAGCCGACCGGATCATGGTCGAAGTCATGACGCCCACAACCGGAGAGCTCACGCTCGCGACGTGCACCCTCCAAGGCACCTGCGTCATCGCCGAGAAACCGCCCTTTCGACCCTGGCTGGAGCCGCATGAACGGTCTGTCGCCCTGGCGCCCACACGCGAAGCCGTCACCGCAGTGCTGACCTCCCGCGCGGCAGCGCGATGGGGGCTCTATATCGCGCAATCGCCGGAAGTGGGCAAGATCTACGACGTCCCCAGGGTCATCGGCGAAGGCGCGGGCGAGCGCGGCCGTATCGAGCTCGGAACCCTCCTCTCGTTCGGAAATCGACTCTTGATGCTCCTCCAAGCGGACGTCACCGGGACATCGCGCCGCGGCTGGTACGTCGCGGCCTCCGATGATGGCGGGCTCACCTGGAGCCCGCCCTGAGCTCCGTCTCGAACGGGATAGTCATTCCAAACGCGGCGCGTCAGCACAGCTTGCATCCCTATCTGTTGCTGACGTGCGCGGTGGTCCTCAGACCTACTTCTACTTCGGAGGAGCAGCAGCCGGAGCGACGCGCTTGCGGCCCTTGGCGCTCGGCTTCTTCACGGGCGCAGGCCCAGCCGCGGTCTTGCGCGCGTTCGCGCTCGCCTGCTCGGCGGTCTTCGCGTCGCCTGCATAGCGGGCGAAGCGACGGTCGCCACCTTGGAAAATCCGCTTCTCCAGCTTCAGCTCCTTCAGCGCGGCGGCGGCGCGGGTCTGCGGGATACCCGCCTGCTTCGCCACCTCGCTCGCGCTGACGCCAGAGCTCGCTTTGACGACGCGCTCGACGGCATCCAGCGTCTCCTGACGCTCCGCCGAGGCGGCCGGCGACTTGCGCGGGCGACCAGGCCGACGCTTCGGCGCGGCGCCGCGCTTGGCCGCGACGGAAGACGTTTTGGACTGGACCGCTCCAGCAGCGCGGGCGCGCGCGCGGCTGCGGCGCGGGGCCGCAGGAGGAACCAACGGCGCTTCCCCTGTCACGGCGCCCAGCTGATTCTTGACGAGCGCGAGGATCGCCTCGTCCGGCATTTTCCGCACGAGGTTTACAATCTGCTGTGAAAAGGCGTCCGTTGCCATGTGCTCTCCCTCGTCGCCGAATCCAGCTCGGCGGTTGGATACGACTATGCCGTTGCCACTTGCCTGGTCAAGCGAATTGAGGATAGAGGGCCGTCTTTTCTTTCAATAGGCGCTGCGGGCGGGCTCAATCGGAGAGCTCATTGGACGGGACGGCCCCGAACGGCTGGGCTGCTTTGCTCGACAGGCGCCGAGCGATGAAGCCCGCCAGCGTCGATTGATGGCCGAGACCCCTCCCCCGCGCAGGACGGCCCCTGGGCCGCGCCAATCCTCGCTCGGCCCCCTTGACGATGCACCGCGGCATTGCGTGTCTCGGGTGCTCGGGTCTGGTCAGGTAAGCACCGTCCGAGAACCGAGCAACCCCGCGCCTCGGGCCGCGCCCGTCACGGGCGGCAATGCGGGCGCGCGCACATCCGCGAGGCGCAGCGACCCGGCGCGAGCCTCGCCACCCCCAATCATTGAAGCGCCTCACGCAGGGTGCGACCGCCTGGCGACCACAGGCGGCCGGCGCGCGGCTACATTGCACGCCCCGGGCGCACGACTGACCTATGCGGAGGCGAGATAGGATGCCCCGCTCGGCGGGTGGGGCGCAGCACGGACGCTTCGCTATGAGCGCCGGCGGGGCGGGAGTCCGGGTCGAGCTCTCGACACGACATCCGCTCATCACGCCCGGGATTGCGCGGACCCACGCTGACCGCCCGATCGCGCGCCAACCCGCCGAGCTCTTCGAAATGACGACTCGGCGCCGGTCCCGCCGCCGTAGGCCCGCTCGGGCCGCTCTCGACATCACGCGCGCGGCCGCCGCCCGCCGCTCCCGCTGGGTAGGCGCTTGAAGGCCGTCGTGCCCGGCGGACCGGCGTGTGCGCGCGGCTCAGGCTCATCCCGCAAGACACCTCGTTACATAGCAGAGCGCGGAGGCGCGCTCATCATCGTCTTCGGCCTCTCCGATCGTGCCCTTCCGAGAGAGCTCAGCCTTCGGCCCCACGCTCGCGAGCGCGAGTCCGCGCGTCCACCGTGGGGGCACGTCCTCTACGACATTGGCGCCTGCTCCAATGGGAGGACGACGGCGGGGAGCCGGCCGGCTCCGCCTCGACTTCTTCAAACGCCTTCCTGTCCATATCTACGACGCCCAGGATCCACCCCGCCCCCGCTCGACCTCCGTCCGACCGGCGGCCGAGATTGACCAGCCGCCGACAATCGGTTGACACGCGCTTCGGCCGCGGAGAAGGATGCGCGCATGTCGCTGGTGCGCGTGCTCGAGCCAGAGGCCATGGATACCGACGAGGACGCGCGGGCCTACGACAGCATGGACCACGCCGCCGCGAACACGGCGCTCTGCGATGCGCTCCTCTCCCACAACCCCGGTCTCGCAACCGCCCTCGACGTCGGCGCAGGGACGTGCCTGTTGCCCATCGCGCTTTGCAGGCGCGCCCCGCCGCGCGGATCGAGGCGATCGATCTCTCCGCGGCGAGGCTCGAACTCGCGCGCCGCCATGTCGAGCAGGCCGGGCTCGCTGCGCGCGGCGCTCTCGCTCGACGAGGTGCGTGAGATGCTGCGCTCGCTCCGGATTTCCCCCGAATGCGCTCAAGTGACGAGCGACCGGCACCGGACCCTCGCGCTCCGCAGGGCCTCCTGATCCGGAGGCGCCGCGCGCCGATCCGGGGCGCGGCGCGGGCACGTCAAATCGACGCGACGGCCAGCCCGGCTCGTAATAAAAGCGTCCACGTGAACGCCACCGGAACACGAGCTCGCCGCGCGCGCGGCGTTGCCTCCGCGCTCTTCCTGTCCTTCGCCGTCGTCCTCGCGGCATGCGAGGAGAACCCGCCTCGCCCGAGCGAGCCGGAGCGGCCCGCGCCCCCGCCGCCCCAGCCGAGCGCGGGGCTCGCGCCGCCCGCGGCCAGCTCGGCCGCAGCAGAGCCCCCGAGCGCAAGCGCGCCGGGAGACGCGGGCGAGCCGAAGGGCACGCCCGCATGGCAAGGGACCTGGGAAGGGCGCTACGACGCCAAGAAAGGCAGCGTCGTGATGCCCCCGAAGGTCAAGGACGCCGCGCGCCAGAAGGACGACGGGAAGCAGGTCACCGGCCCTGGGACGGTGACGCTGACCATCGAGCCGAGCGGTGAGCTGAAGGGCACCGCGAAGGGAGCGCTCGGCGACGCGACGCTCGTGGGAAAGGTCGAGGACGGCATGGTCCGCGCATCGGTCTTCCCCGACGATCCGCGCGCGCCGAACGCGATGACCGGCGTCCTGGTCGGCGAGCTGAAGGAGAACGCCATCCACGGCAGGATCCGGGTGACCGGGCCCGATGCCCTCCTGGTGCGCGAGTCCCCCATCGAGCTGAAGAAGAAATGATCAGCGCAGCCTGGCGAGACGCCGACGCCGGCGCCTCGCCCGGCTGCGTCGCGCGTCAGCTCGCCGCGCCGGCTCCTCCCGGCTCGCCTGCCGGCGCGCGGCCCTGCGGCTCCTGCGGCGCAGCCCCGGCCTCTCCCGCGGCGCCGCCGCGCGCGCCGCCGCGACCCGCCTCCGCCCGCCGCTCCTCGCGCTGGCGTGCCACCTCGGCGTCCCGTTGCTCGTACGCCACGATGATCCGCTGCACGAGCGGGTGGCGCACGACGTCGACCTCGGTGAACGAGCAGATCGCAATCCCGTCGATCCCCGCGAGCAGCTCGCGCGCCTCCGCGAGGCCGCTGCGCGCGCCGTGCGGGAGATCGACCTGCGTGACGTCGCCCGTCACCACGGCGCGGGAGGCGTAGCCGAGGCGGGTGAGGAACATGCGCATCTGGTCGCTCGTCGCGTTCTGCGCCTCGTCGAGGATGACGAAGCAATCGTTGAGCGTGCGGCCGCGCATGAAGGCCAGCGGCGCGACCTCGATCTGACCGCGCGTCACGAGGCCTTGCGCCTTGTCCGCATCCATCATGTCATGGAGCGCGTCGTAGAGCGGGCGCAGGTAAGGATTCACCTTCTCGGCGAGATCGCCGGGGAGGAAGCCGAGCCGCTCTCCCGCCTCGACGGCAGGACGGGTCAGGATGATCCGCTTCACGCGGCGCTCGAGCAGCGCGTGCACCGCCATGGCCATCGCGAGGTAGGTCTTGCCCGTCCCCGCCGGCCCGATGCCGAACGTCATGTCGTGCGATCGGATCGCCTGGATGTAGCGCTTCTGCGCCAGCCCCTTCGCCGAGATGGGCCGGCGGCGCGCCGAGATGAGCACGACGTCCTCGAACAGCTCCCGCAAGGTCATCCCCGGGTCGTCCCGGAGCGCCTGCACTCCGCGCACGTAGTCCTGGGGATCGAGGACCACGCCGCTCCTCAACATCTGCGCGGCCTCTGCCAGGCACCGCTCGGCGAGCGCGACCTTGTCGGCGTCCCCGGCGAGCCGGATCGTGTTGCCTCGAACGCCCGACTCGATGCCAAGAGTGCGCGCGATGAGCTTGAGATGCTCGTTCCCCGGCCCGGCGAGGGCCACCAAGGTGGTGCTGTCGAGCACCTCGACATCCGCCGTGATCCGCACGCTGGTCGTCATCCCGTGATCCTTCCCCGCCTCTGCCCCGGCGCTCCGTCGCCGGCATGTGCCGCCACCACTCCATGAGCGGGACCTTGACGCGGCTCACATCCCGCTCGAACGTCGCGCTCGCTCGCCGTATGGCCTACACAGAATCGTAACGTCCTGGTCATAATTTCGCGTCGCAGTGCATGCGAGATCCGGCGAGCGGGCGAGCCGCACACAGGGAGAACTGCATGAGGTTAGCTACATCGGCGCTGCTGGGCATGACTGTTACGCTGTCGGGCCTTTCGGCGCTAGCACAGCCTGGACCTCCGGGCCCAGGGCAACCTGCCCCACCGCCGCCTCCAGCCGCTGCCCCGGCGGCCCCTGCCGGCGCGGTTCCGCCCGCTGCCGCTGCCGCTCCGACGCCCGCTGCCGCTCCGACGCCCGCTGCCGCTCCGACGCCCGACGCGGCGCCGCCCGCCGAGGAGCTGCCGCCGCCCCCGCCCCCTGGAGCCGCACCGACGGCCGCGCCGCCGCCTCCTCCGCCTGCGCAGGTGTTCGCGCCGACCGCCGGTGCCGCCATCGTGAGAGAAGAGCAGCGGCCGCTCGCCGGCTGGCACGGCGGCTTCTTCCTCCGGGACGCGAACGACAACTTCCGGCTCTACCCGAAGGGGAGGCTGAACTTCGACTTCGCCAGCAGCTTCGGCGCCGGCGTGTCGGACGTGTCGGCAGCGAGCGGTGGGAGCGCGCTCAAGCCGCGCTTCTTCATCCGCCGCGCGCGGCTCGAGGTGGCCGGCGAGTTCCTGAAGAGGTTTTCCTTCGATGTCGACGTCGACTTCGGCGGCCAGGGGCTCGCGAACGCCAACGGCCGGAGCGAGAACGCGGCCGCCGCAGCCGGGCAAGCGCCGACCGCCGAGACCGCGCGCTTCGCGCCCGTCGAGAGCACCACCGCGAACGCCGTGCTCGCCGACGCCTGGATCAACTACTCGGTCATGCCCGCGCTCAATTTCCTGTTCGGGCAGCACCAGGCGTTCTTCTCGATGGATAACCAGACGAGCGACAACAGCACGACGTTCATGGAGCGCAACATCGCGACCCGGAGCTTCGCCTACCCCGAGGGCAAGGACATCGGCCTGACGATCTGGGGCGACGTCGCCGACAGGATGGTCGTCTACGGCGTCAGCATGGTCGGCGGCGACGGGCAGAACCGGCCGGGCGTCGACAGCGAGTTCGATTTCATCGGCCGCGTGGTCGCGCGCCCGTTCGCGAGCGACAAGAAGGGGTTGCTCGCGAAGGCGCAGATCGGCGTCAGCGCGCGCTACGGCGACCGCGACCACAGGTACGTGGGCTACGACTATGCGTCCATCAGGACGGCGCAGGGCTATACGCTCTGGGGCGCCGGCTACACGGACTCGCTGAAGCGCCCCATCCACGTCATCCCGTCGGCCTCGCAGGCCGCGATCGGCGGCGAGCTCCGGCTGCCCATCGAGATGGTCGAGCTCCGGGCCGAGGCGTACTACGTCGCGAACGACACGCGCGAGGCCGTGGAGGGCTTTCAGCTGACCAACACCGAACGGCTCGGGCAGGTGAAGGGGCTCGGCTGGTACGTGCAGCTCTCGGCGTGGCCGGTCGGCCACGCCTTCGTCAGCGGCGATCCAGGGTTCTCCCCGCGCCCCACGAAGGTCGATCTGTCGAAGGAGCTCGAGAAGCCGAAGTCGGGGCTCGAGGTGGCGGCGCTCCTCGCGGGGATCAACGCGACGTACGACGGCGCGTCGCGCGGGGGTGCGTACGACGAGAAGACGCCGGGCGCCGACGGGGGGCCGGGCACCGACCTCAACGTCATGCAGATCGGCCTCGCCGCGAACTACTGGTACACGAAAAACATACGGCTCGGCGTGAATTACAGCGCCTACCTGACGCCCGGCAGCGGCTCCAGCGAGAACCTCCTCCGGGTGCCCGGCAATACGGTGACCCCCGCCGATCCGGACGCGCACGCGCTGCACGAGCTCGGCGCCCGGCTCAGCATGTCGTTCTGACGCGCCCCCGCCCCACCGCGGCCGGCGTCCCGGCCGCGCCCCTCATCCTTTTGGCCTCCAACGATCCGCGCCGCGGGCGCTCCAGCGCGGGCGCCTCGCCGACAAGGTCGCGCGCCTCAATTTTGGCCCAGGGCAGCGCGGCGGGGTACCCGTCGGGCCATGCGCGACATGCGTCAGTGGATCGCCGTCGGTGCAGCCGTGGGGCTCGTGGCTGTGACCCTCCCCATGCTGCGCGAGCACGACGTCCAGCTCGGGGGGCTGCTCGCCAAGAAGACGACCGCCGGGGGCCCGACGATCACGCGGACCGTGACGCCGCCGCCGCTCACGGACCTCGATCTGACGCGCATCGACGACCGGAGGACCCCGCCCACGGCGCCGGCGCACGGCGACCGCGTCGCGGAGCTGACCGTCGACCCGCTGTACCAGCGGGCGGCGCTCGGCTTCCTGCGGGCAGGCCAGGTCCCGGAGGGCGCGGTCGTCATGACCGATATCCGCACCGGGAAGGTGCTGGTCTGGGCGAGCTACGTGAACGAGGGGGCGATGCACGACGTCGCCGCAGAGGCCACCGCGCCGTCGGCGAGCGTCTTCAAGGTCGTGACCGGCACCGCCCTCGTCGAGGCGGGCCTGAGCCCGAACACCAAGCAGTGTTATTCGGGCGGCGAGCACTCGATCCGGCCGGCGGACATGGTCGACAACAAGCGCCGCGACAAGTACTGCGCGACGCTCGCGCAGGCGATGGGCCGGAGCATCAACACGGTGTTCGCGCGGCTCGCCGCGAAGAACCTCGACCACGAGAAGCTCGGCGCCGTGGCCGAGAAGCTCGGCTGGGGTCAGGACACGCCGTTCGACGTGAAGGTCGCGACGAGCACGATCTCGCTCCCGGAAGACGATCTCGGCTTCGCGCGGACCGCGGCGGGCTTCTGGAACACGACGCTGTCGCCGTTCCAGGGGGCGAACCTGGCGACCACGATCGCCAATGGCGGCGAGATGATCCGGCTCCACGTCGTGTCGAGCGTCAAGGACGAGATCGGCGACATCTACCAGGGCCCGAGCGAGCGCCAGGTGCTCAAGCGGGTGATGGACGAGAGCACGGCCAACGCGGTGACCGCGATGATGGAGGCGACGGTGGATAACGGCACGAGCTACCGTTCGTTCCATGATCGCAACGGCCGCCCCTACCTCCCGGATATCCGCGTCGCGGGCAAGACGGGGACGCTCACGAAACCGACGCCCGAGGGGCCCTTCTACACCTGGTTCGTCGGGTTCGCGCCGAGCCGCAAGCCCGAGGTCGCCATCTCCGTGATGGTCGCCAACGGCGCGAAATGGCGGGTGAAGGCGACGAACGTCGCCTGCGACATGCTCCGCACCTACTTCGCCGACAAGGGCGCGCCCGGCGTGCGCGATCCGAACAACCGGACGGGCGCGACAGCACTCCGCCGCTGACGCGGGGTCGACGAGCCGCAGCGCGCCAGGCCGATCGGCGCCGCGCTGCGCAGATGCACCTGAACGCGGCGCCGTGCCCCCGGCGAGGTCCCCTCGGCCGACGACGGCTGCGCATTGTCGGCCCGTCAGCAGGACCACCGCGCAGCCTTCACGAGGCCTCCGTAAGGCCGAAATCGTTCGTCGTGATTTCCGCCCTCACCAGGATCCGGCGATGACGGTGCGTCATGGACCTGTGTGCCTGCCTGGTTGCGGCAGGTGTGCAGGCTCAACGTACAGGCCGCGGCGGCGATCGATTCATGGAAACTTTCCGCCGGGGGGCGACCCTTCCCGCCGGCTCGCCGTCCGCGGCGCGAAGGTCCGGACGGCTCCGATGCAGCCGGACACCCTGGGCCAGGGTGGGACCTAGTTGCGAGAGGTGCTGCTTGTGCAGCTTGTGCTCGGCCGAGATCCGCGTGCTAGCATCTCTGTTGTGCAGGTTGTGCTCCGCAAGCTCGGCCGGGGATCACGCGCAGTCGTTGGCCGGCTCGTCCGTGCACCACGGAAAGGCTCGGTCATCGTCATCGAGTTCTCCGACGGAATGCATGAATATGTCACGACGCCGGTCAAGCGCGTGTTGCGCCTCGCCGGGCGCGAGGTCTTCTACATAGAGACCGTGAACTCCCGGTACCGCCTCGAGGTGCGCGGCCGCGAAGTCGCGCTGGACGGCGCGGTCGGCGGCTGAGCCCTGCCAGGTGCGGCTCAGGCGGCGCGGATCCTCCGGATCCTTCAGAACGAGCGCGCGCCGCTGATGTGACCACGCGCCTCTGACGTGACCGCGCGGGGAGGCCGAGGTTAACGCCTCACGACGGCGCGATGCACTGCACACTCGTCTAGCACGAGAACTGCATCTCCGCGCGCATTGCCCCTTGCGCTTCCATTCGCTCTTGGGCAGAGTCCCGCTCCCTTTGAGGGGCCCCGCGGTAGGCCATCCACCGGTGCAGGATGGGGCTCGCCTGGCGAGCTGTCGTCATGATGCCGCGCCCCCGACCGTGAGGAGATTGAAGCAGATGGGCAAGCGCGATCGCCGCCAGTCGATGAAGATGAGGCGCCGCAAGGCGCAGGCTGCCAAGAAGGAGCGCGCCAAGCGCAGCAAGCTGGCGAAGGCCCCGGCGGAGGTCGCTGGCAAGGCCAAGAAGCCCCGCGCTCCCAAGAGCGCCGCTCCTGCGAGCCCTTCGCCGGCTGCTTGACGTGGTGCGAGGCGCGGTCGATCGACCGCGCACCACGCGCCACCCGTCGCATCGCCGCGCTGTTGCGATCCCGTCGCTCACCGTCGTCGCACGCCGGCGTTGTGCTCGGCCCGGCGCGCCCTCGGCGCGCGGCCGCACACCTCGTCAACGGCGGCGTTCACTCGTCGCGAATCACGCGCGTGTGAAGGCTCAGGCCGGGCTGCCGGCCCATGTCGGTCCCGCTCGCCGAATCGCCAGCCCCATTCTGCGTGGGCTGGGGCTCCTTGGCCGGGGGCTCGCCGAGGAGCCCGGTGTCGCCCTCCCTTCGCTCCTCGCCGATGAGCTCCCAATGGCCCCGCTCGTCGCGCCAGCGCTGCGCCACCCGGGTGCTGCGGACCGTGGCCTCGTCGTTCCGCAGCCAGAGGACGTCGAGGTAGACCTCGGCTTCCTCGCGCTGGGTCATCTCGAAGCCGCCGAACTCCACGTCGACGACCCGGAGGCGCGTGCCCCACCCGGCGTGACGATTCATGAAATCCTGGCGCGCGCTCGAGCCGACGCGCTCGAGCGCGACATCCATGCGGCCGAACCGGGCGGCCGTGTTCATCTCGAGCGCCGCTTCGGTGAGGCGCTGGGACGTGCTCGGGGCGATGCCGCAGCCGGCGAGGGGCAAGAGGCTCAAGGCGAGGAGGATGCGGCGCATGCCGAGCACCCTGGGCGAAGGGGTCGGCGCGGGCAAAATTTCCAGCAGGCGCGCGGCGCTCAGAACGAGTTCGTCGCGACGAAGTAAAACTGACCGCCAGGGATCGCGGGATCGCTCAGGCCGTAGGCGTACCCGAAGCGCAGCTGCGAGGAGAGGACGTACCCGATGCTCAAGCTCAGCCACAGCTCGCCGCCGACCGAGGCGTGCAGCTGGGGCGAGTAGAGCAGGCTCTTCCGCGTGAAGAGGGCGAGGTCGTCCATGTCGAAGCGGTTGAATGCGCCGCCGTGGTCGAGGAAGAGGCTCGCGTCGACGCGGCGCAGGTAGATCGGCAGCGTCACGAGGCCGCGGTCGGGTTGCAGGACGGGCACGCGGTACTCGAACGTCTGCGAGAAGTAGGAGCGGCCGAACATCGCGCCCGGCGCGTAGCCACGGAGCGTGAACGAGCTATTCGTGACCCCGGTGAGCAATGTGTCGACGAGGGTGAGGTTCTCGAGATCGTACCCGCCCACGCCATAGCTGGCGCCCCGGGGGAAGTTGCCGCCAGACACCGCCCCGGCGACGCGAAACGCGAGGGTGTGATCGCCTGACCAGGGCATGGCGACGTAGGCGGTGAGGCCCGTCGAGAACGCGTAGGTCGTATAGCTGCTGCCCGTCTCCGGGCCGGCGTAATCGAGCCCAGCGCTCAGCGACACCCCGCGCGACGCGCCGGCGGCGTCGAGCGAGCCCTCGGCGTTCGAGAATGCGTAGCCGAGGTGCGCGAGGTTCAGGGTGCCCCGCGGCGGGAGGATGGTCCGGGGCGCGTACGGGTCGAGCTTGTCGCCGATGGGGAGCTGCCCCTTGAACGCGGCGCTGCCGAACGACGCGCTCAGCGTATGCCGCGAGAACTCGCCGCGGATCGGATAGCTGATGCCGGAGGAGATCCCGATCGTTCGCTCGTCGTAGACGACGTTTCGGCCGTTGAGGCGGTAGCCGCCGCGCGGCGAGATGTTGTGGTACGCGCGGACGCCGAGGTCGACGGGCAGGCGGCCGTAGTTGTACCCGAGCAGGACGTTCGGGGCCGGCGCGTCCGGCTGCACGGTGAGCTCGCCGAAGATCGTGTGGCGACCGACGATGTCGGTGCCGGTCACGCTCACCGTGAGCGCGTTCGAGCCATAGCTCCCGGGCGCGTAGTCGAGCGTGATCGCGCGCGGCGCGAGCGTGGGAAGCGGGTTGTAAGGGACGCGCTCGAGCCGCGCCGCCGAAGGCTCGGCGGCGGGATCGGGGCGATCGCCCGGGGGCGGCGGCGCCGGGAGGAAGCGCGCCGGATCGAGCGGCATGGCGAAGAGGTCGTGGCCCCGAGAGGTATATCCGACATAGACAAGCGTCTTGCCATCGGGGCTGATCGCCGGGTGCAAGGCCCCGAGTCTCACGTTCGTGACCTGGCGCAACGCGCCGGACGAGACGCCGTAGGCGTAGACGTTGTGGATGCCGGTGCGATCGGAGGTGAAATAGAGCGTCTCGCCGTCGGGCGACCAGACGGGGTTCATGTCGATGGCGCGATCGCGGGTCACCTGTCGGAAGCCGCCGGTGGCGACGTCCACCACGCGGATGTCGCGATAGCCGCCGGCGGTCCAGACGCTGTACGCGAGGCGCTTGCCGTCGGGCGAGAACGACGGGGAGTAGGCCTGCTCGAAGCGGGCGCTCGGGACGAGATCGCGCCGCTCGGACAGGGCGCCATCCCTGGAGAGCCGCGCGATCTCCAGGTAGCGGGTGCCCTTGCTGTTGAGGGAGAAGGCGACGAGATCTCCGGTCGGGCTCACGTCCGGGGCCGCGGATCGGAGGCCGTGCGTCAACCGGCGCCGCCAGGGCTCGTCGCCGTCGGGCGCCGCCTCGCCGCGCGGGAGCGAGACCAGATCGTTTCGGTAGTAGTGGTTGCGCCACGGCAGGAGCGCCGTGAAGATCAGGTCACCTGCCGGCGTGAACGCCGGTCGCGAGGGCGCGTTGGTGCGCGCGACCAGCGCTTCGTGGCGCTCGCTCCCGGGCGCGGGCGCGGCGAGAGGGACGCGGTAGATACCGGGGCGCTCCCTGCCGTCGTCGCGGAAGTAGACGATCTCGTCTGCAGCGGTCCGGCGCGCGGCGGGCGGGACGAACCGCGGGTAGAGCACGTTGCGCCCGTGGTGGGTGAGCCGCGCGCCCTCGCGGAGCCCGCGCGCCTCGACGGCCGCCATCTGCTCTCGGTAGAGCCGGCGGAGGTGGTCCTTCCAGCCCTCGTACAGCTCGACGTAGGTCCTGCCGGTCACGCGGCGGATGGCGCGGTTGATCCCCCACGGGAGGAGCGACGCCCCGTAGTCGGCGGAGACGGCGCGCATCGTGTTGGGCCCGTAGACGTCGATGATCCAGCCCAGGAACCTCGATCCGTAGAGATACCAGAGGTTCCCCTGCGGCCAGCGGTACGCGGAGCTCGAGATCTGATCGAGCCCCGCGATGTTGTCCTCGAGCACGTCGGCGCGCAGGTACATGTCGAACATGCTCGAGCGCATCCGGCCACCACTCGAGTGGTGGCTCTCGCTCACCACGGCGAGCCCCTCGATGATCCACCGCGGCTGCACCTGGTTCGGCGAGAACGTCTTGCCCACGATCGCGTTCAGGATCGCCGGGATCCCCGACGTGTTATCGATGTGCGCGATGTGCGTGAACTCGTGCGTGAGGAGATCGAGGTACCAGTCGTCGTAGTCGCCGAGCGTCGACAGGTCGTCCGGACCGGATGCGAGGAGGTGGATCGAGTTGTAGGGGAGCGTGCCGGCCGACCCGTTCGCCATCTCGGAGTCGTCGGTGATCAGGATCTCCGTGCGGCCCTGCGGGGCGTAGCCGAGCGCATCCTCGACGCGCCCGTAGATCGTCTCGGCGAGCGAGGCGATGCGCGCCGCGATGGGCTCGAGGCCCTGCGGGTAGTGCACGCGGAAGTGGGCGGTCTCGAACGTCCAGAAGGCGAGATCGGGGTCGCCCGTCGCCCGGGCCGGCCGCGGCGCGAGGAGCAGCAGCGCCGCGAGGGCGACGGCAGAGAGGACGGACGCTGCGCGGTGGAGCGGCGGGGTCGCTCTCGAGCCGGCGCGCACGGGAGAAGAGTTCACCAAGATCGAGGCGGCGCGGCGACCTCAGAGGTCGTCGTAGAAGAGCGGCTCCCTGTTCCGCGTGAACCGGGACACGAGCTGCCGGCCCTCCGCCGAGATCTGCGTGATCCGGGCGCCGAAGCCTGGCTCGGCCGAGTCCCTCGAGCCGCCTGCCTCGCGCGTCCACCGGACCGCGGCCTGCGCGGTGAACTCGTAGTTGCCCGGCAGGCGGACACGCAGGGTCACGACGGAGCCCGTCGGCGGGATCTTGTAGGTCGCGACGAAGATGCCCCCGTGCTCGATGACGTCGTTGCCTGCCAGTCCCTTGTAAAAATTCGACGGTGTCAGAGCGCCGAGCTCGACATCGACGACCGCCGCGTGCGCGCGGTGGTCGACGGGCTGCGGCATGGCCTGGGGCGGCGGAGCGCCGCGTGGATCCGCGGCCGGGTGCGAGGCGGCGGGGTAAGCGGGCGAGGCGGGCGCCGGCGCACGCCGCGGCTGCTGCGGCGAGGGGAGCGTGTGCTGGAGGGGCGGAGACACGGCCACCGCGGGCACAGGAGCGACCTGCGCGGGCGCGGCCACCGCCGCAGGCGCAGGTGCGAACGGCGCGGGCGCGGCCGCAGGCGCAGGCGCGAACGGCGCGGGCGCGGCCACCGCCGCAGGCGCGAACGGCGCGGGCGCGGCCACCGCCGCAGGCGCAGGCGCGGGCGGCGCAGCGACGGGCACAGGCGCGAACGGCGCTGGCGCGGCCACCGCTACAGGCGCTGGCGCTACAGGTGCTGGCGCAGCCACCGCCACGACGGGCGCCGGCGCGGCCGCCGCTACGGGCGCACGCGCCTGCGCGGAGGCGCCGGCGGCCTGCGCCCTGCTCAGCGCGTTGACCTTGCTCAGCGAGGAGGCGACGTGCTCCATCAGCACGTCCACCACCGGATCGGCCGCGGTGATCCTCTGCAGGCGGTTCAGGACGTCGCGCACATGGCCGAGCGCGATCTCGCTGCCGTCGAGGGCCTGACCCCCGGAGCGCTCGATGCGGTGCATGATGCCCATCGCCTGCGCTATCGGCTCGGCGAGCGCCTCGATCTCAGGCGACACCCCCCCGTTCGACTGGAGCGCATTGAGCGCCGCGGCGAGCAGTTCGCGGGCGCTTTTCGCAAGCTGCGCGGGTTCCGACATGAATCCTCCGAAGGGCGCATCCTACGCGGTCGCGCGCGCATCGGTTCAGGATTCGATGGCCGCGAGCCGGCCAGGCGACCCCGCCGGCGACGCGGCCGGCCGCCAAGCGCCCCCTGCCGACGGTCACCCGCGCGACGCCCCCGACGCCACGAGGGCCGCGAGCTCACCCACCGACGCCGGCTCTCCGTCGATCTCCCCCTCCAGCAGCGCGACGGCCGT
The DNA here is from genome assembly GCF_052075895.1 of Sorangium sp. KYC3313. Classification (NCBI taxonomy): domain Bacteria; kingdom Pseudomonadati; phylum Myxococcota; order Polyangiales; family Polyangiaceae; genus Sorangium; species Sorangium sp. KYC3313. The sequence continues at coordinate 2,216,160 of NZ_CP197255.1, read as the reverse complement.
GTCGCCGGTCCGCACCAGGACCGCCCCGCCCTCGACCACCGCCTCGCCGGGCGCGAGCGCTTCGGGGAAGCTCGCCGCCGGCGCGGCCCGCAGGACGATGACGCAGGCGCCCTCGATCTCGGTCCACGCTCCCGGGGCCGGCGCGAGGGCGCGGACGTGCAGGAGGACGCGCTCCGTCGGCCAGGACCAGCAGATGGCGCACGCCTCGTCGTCCGGCGCAGGCGCCTGCGTCGCGAGCGCCGGATCCTGGGCGAGGCCCGCCACCTCCTCGCCGCGCGCGAACCGGGCGACCGTGCGCCGCAGAACCCGGAGGCTCGGCCGGTCGAGCGCCCGGGCGAGCTGCCACGCGGTCCACCCCGGATCGATGCGGAGCCTCTCCTGTTCCAGGATGTCGCCGGTGTCGTACTCCGCCTCGATCCGGTGCGCCGTGACGCCGCTCTCGGCGTCCCCCGAGGCGATCGCCCAGTACGTTGGGTCCGGCCCGCGATGACGGGGGAGCAGCGAGGGGTGCACGCCGATCCCGCCGAGCCGCGCCGCCCTCACGAGCGACATCGGCAGGCGCGTGGTCCAGAACCAGCTCACCAGGAGATCGGGCGCGAGCGCCTCGACGCGCGACGCGAGCTCCGGGCGCTCGACGTCGGGACGCAGCAGGAGGCGCGAGCCGAAGAGCCGGCGGGCCCGGCGGAGCCCCACCGCGTCGGCGCGGCTGATCGCGGCGAGGGCGATGTCGTGACCGTCGCCGTGGAGCAGCAACGCCGCCAGCGGGAGGCCGAAAAAGGCGACCCGCAGAGGGCGCTCGCCCGAGCGTCGGCCGAAAAGTTTTCCGTGTGCGAGCAGGCTGATAGGTGAAGGCTCCGATGGCGGCGCCCCCTCTGCAAGGCTCATTTCGTCCGGCGCTCCGGCCCGGCCACCGCTACGACGCGTCCGCCGCGCGCCGGCCGATCCTCGTCTTCGAGGACGTCTACAAGTCGTACCGCGCCGATCAGCCGGTGCTGCGCGGGATGTCGCTCTCGATCGAGCGCGGCGAGTTCGTGTTCATCACGGGCCCGAGCGGCTCGGGCAAGAGCACGCTCCTCCGCCTCGTGCACCGCACCGAGCGCGTCGACGATGGCCGGATCCTCTTCCTCGGCCGGGACATCGCGCGCCTGACCGACGCGTCGATCCCCGCGCTCCGGCGCAACATCGGCTTCGTCTTCCAGGATTTCAAGCTGGTCCCGAGCTGGACCGTGTTCGACAACGTGGCCATCACGCTGGAGGTGCTCGGCCTCCCGTCGCGCCTGCTCCGGACCCGGGTCGGCGAGGCGCTCGAGCGCGTCGGCCTGGCGGGGCGCGGCGGCGACCGAGCGCAGGTGCTGAGCGGCGGCGAGCAGCAGCGCGTCTCGATCGCGCGGGCGATCGTCGGGGAGCCGACGCTGATCCTCGCGGACGAGCCGACGGGCAACCTCGACCCGCAGCTCGCGATCGATCTGCTCGGGCTGTTCGAGGACATCCACGAGACCGGCACGACCGTCCTGTTCGCGACGCACGATCGGACGCTGCTCGACGTGCGCCCCCGGCGCGTGGTCGTGCTCGACGACGGGAAGGCGACCGACGTACCGCACGGCCTCGGGTCCGGCGGCGAGCTCGCGGACGGCGACGAGGACGAGATGGATAGCGGCGTGCGCGGCGCGGCGTAGCGCCGAGGACTCCGCCTCACGAGACGGATAGAGGGAACCGGATGCAGACCAGCGAGCGTGACGATCGGCGGAGATGGCTTCGCACCTGGCGGGCAGGGAGGAGCGATTGGCGGCTGCAGGCGCTGTCGATCTTCTCGCTCGCGGTCGCGTTCGTCTGCCTCGCGTCGGCCCTCCTCGTGGTCACGAACCTCATGGCGGTGCGCGATCGCTGGTCGCGCGCCGGCCGCGCCACGGTCTACCTGCGCGACAACGCGACCGAGGCGCAGACCGCGGAGCTCACCCGCGCGCTCGAGGGCACCGAGGGCGTGAAGAAGGTGCGGCTCGTGACGAGCGCCGAGGCGCGCCGCGAGGTGGTGCACGACGACGGCGACAAGGCCCTCGCCGCGCTCCCGCCGAGCGCGTTCCCCGCGTCGCTCGAGGTCGGCTTCACCGAGGAGGTGTCCGACGAGGCGCTCGCCTCGATGACGGTGAAGCTGCGCGCCCTGCCGGCCGTGGACACGGTGGAGACGTACCAGCGCTGGACGGAGCGGCTGTCGTCCCTCCTCAGCGGCGGCGTCGCCGCGAGCGCGTGCCTCGCCGCGATCGTCCTCTGCGCCGTCGTGAGCGTCATCGGCTCGACGATGCGCCTGCTCTTGCATCGCCGGAAGATGGAGGTCGAGGTGCTGAAGCTGGTCGGCGCGACCGACGGCTTCGTGCGCCGGCCGTTCATCGTCGAGGGCGCCACGCAGGGCGCCGCGGGCGCGGTCGGCGCGCTGCTCGTGCTGGGCGCCCTGTTCATGATGGTGCGCGGCCGCTTCGATCACGAGCTCGCCAACCTGCTCGGCGTCTCGCCGTCGTTCCTGCCGTGGGAGGTCGCGTGCGGGATGATCACCCTCGGGGCCGCGCTCGGCGCCACGACCGCGCTGCTCACGCTGCGCAAGATGGTGGCCGTGTGAGGCGCCGCGCCCGGCTCGCGCCGCTCGCGCTGGCGCTCCTCACCGGCGCCGCCACGAGCGGCGCCGAGGTGCCGGGCGCCCCGGCGCCCACGTCCGCCTGGGCGGCCAGGGCCCCGGCGGCGCGCCCGGGCTCCGCGCTGGCCGAGAACGATCTCGATCGCCTGCTCGCGAAGCTCGACGCCGAGGAGAAGGCGCTGCGCGCGGAGCTCGACGCGATCGGCCCCGCGCTGGAGCTCACCCGCCGCCGGATGATCGCGCGCGGGCGCGCGTACTACCGCCACGTCCGCGCCGGCTTCCTCCCGGTGGGCGGCGGGTTCGACGCGCTGGTGGACCACGCCGCCCGCGTGGAGCGCACCCGGCTCGCCCTCGAGCGCGACCTCGCCCGCGAGGCGGAGCTGACCCGGCGCAGCGCCGAGCTCGCGGACCGGCTCACGCACCTCGGAGCGGAGCGGGCGCCGCTCGAGGTGCACCGCGAGGCGATGAACCGCGCCCGGGTCGCGCTGGCCCAGGAGGAAGAGCGCCGCGCCGCGTTCTCGCGCGCGTTCGAGACGAGCGTGCGCCCCGACTACCTCGCGATCTACGGCGCGGACACCGGGCCCGCCGAGCTCGATCGCCGCGCCGGCTTCCGCTCGCTCATGGGGCGGCTCCCCTTCCCGATCGCCGGCCGCGCGGAGGTGCGCAAGGTGTCGCGCCGCGGCGCCGGCGGCCCCGGCGTCGAGCTCACCGCGCTCGACGGCGCGCCGGTCCGCAGCGTGGCCGCGGGGCGGGTGGCCTTCGCCGACACGTACGCGGACTACGGGCTCACCGTGATCGTCGATCACGGCGAGCGGCTCTACTCGGTGTACGCGAACCTCGGCGCCGCGGACGTGCGCGCCGGCGATCAGCTCGCGGGCGGGGCGCGGGTGGGCACGGTCGCGAGCGGACCGGGCGGCGCGAAGCTCTACTTCGAGCTGAGGCGCGGCGCCGAGGTGATCGACCCGGGCCCCTGGTTCGGGATGTAGCGGCCCGGGCCCGCAGCGCGCCGCCGCGAGGCGAGCCCGCGCGACGCGCGAAGTGTGCTAAGGCGGCCCCGTGAATCGCCCTGACGGCCGCGCCCTCGATGTCCACCGCCCCGTGGAGATGATCCTCGGGTTCCACCGCAACGCAGAGGGATCCGTCCTCTACCGCGCCGGGAGGACGGTCGTGCTCTGCACGGCGTCGGTCGAGCCCACCGTGCCCGCCTGGATGATGGGCAAGGGCGCGGGCTGGCTCACGGCCGAGTACCAGATGCACCCGCGATCGAGCCCAGCCCGCAGGGAGCCGCGCGACGGGCGGGGCAAGGCCCCGAGCGGGCGCACGCAGGAGATCCAGCGGCTCATCGGCCGCGCGCTCCGGGCGGCGATCGATCTCAAGGAGCTCGGCGAGCAGACGATCGCGATCGACTGCGACGTCCTCGAGGCGGACGGGGGCACGCGGACCGCGTCGATCACCGCCGGGTTCGTGGCGCTCGCGCTGGCGCTCGATCGGATGCGCGCGGCCGGATCGCTCGATGCGCCGGTGCTCCGCGATCAGGTGGCGGCGATCAGCGTGGGCCACCTCCCGGGCGGGCTCGCGCTCGACCTCGTCTACACCGAGGACAGCTCGGCGCGCGTCGACATGAACGTCGTGGCGACGGCGGTCGGCTCGATCGTCGAGGTCCAGGCGACGGCCGAGGACGAGGCCATCCCCCGGGCGGAGCTCGATCGCATGACCGACCTCGCGCTCGCGGGCGTGGCGTCGCTCGCGAGCGCGCAGCACCGGGCGCTGTCGAGCGCCGGCGTCGATTTCTCCGCGCTCTTCCAGACGGATCGCTGGAGGGTCGCGTGAGCCGAGAGCCGCTGCGCCTGCTCGCCGCGACCTCGAACCGAGGAAAGCTCGTGGAGCTGCGCTCGCTGCTCTCCGACCTCCCGATCGAGGTGCTCTCGCTGGCGGAGGTGCTGCCGGGCGCGCCGCCGGTGGTCGAGGACGGCGCGACGTTCCTCGACAACGCGCTCCTCAAGGTGCGCGCCGGGGCGCTCCGGTCGGCGATGGTGACGCTCGCCGAGGACTCGGGGCTCGAGGTGGACGCGCTCGACGGGCGGCCGGGCGTCCTGTCCGCCCGCTTCGCGAGGGAGGGCGCGACCGACGCGGAGAACAACGAGGCCCTGCTCGCGGCGCTCGCGGACGTCACGGACGACCGGCGCCGAGCGCGCTTCCGCTGCGTGATGGTGCTGCTCGATCCGCGGTCCGAGGCGCGGCCCATCGTGACCGAAGGGCGCTGCGAGGGGCGGATCGGCAGGCAGCCCAGGGGCGCGGGCGGCTTCGGCTATGATCCGCTGTTCGTCGTGGAGGATTACGGACGGACGATGGCCGAGCTCGGCGAGGCCGAGAAGAACCTCGTGAGCCACCGCGGCAAGGCCGCGCGGGAGATGCGCTCCTCGCTCGAGGCGCTGGTCGCGCGACGGTAGGACGACAGGCGGTGCGCGGTGGGTGCCGATCGAGCGGCCCCGGACGGCGGTTGACCCCGTCCGGGACCGCTTGTAATCGCGACCGGAGGCACCCACGTACTGCCCGGTGATCGGATCCCCTGATGAAGCAGGACTGGAAGGCCGTCGGAAGCTACGGGACCGTCGGTCTCGAGGTGGTGCTGTGCATGCTGGTCGGCCTGTTCATCGGCCGCTGGCTCGACGGGAAGCTCGGGACCGATCCGTACCTCTCGGTGCTCTGGTTCTTCTTCGGGCTCGGCGCCGCCGGCAAGGCGGTCTTCCGGGCGTGGAAGGAAATGCAGGCCGTGGCCGAGCGCGAGGAGCGCGAGCAGGGGAACCCTGCGCCGAGGTTCGACGACCGGAAGGCACGGCGGGACGAGCGCGCGCCGGACGACGAGCGCCGGAGAGACTCGAGCGACGGCGTCCGCGATCCCGACGGGCTGCAGGACGCGAAGGGGAACGATGAGCGCTGAGCGAAGGCCCGGGGCGCCCGGTAGCGACCCGCCGCACGAGGAGCCCGACGCGGAGGAGCGGCCCGGCGTCGGGGACGCCACGATGCGGTCTGTGCTCCGCTGGGTCGCCGGCACGGCCGCGGTCCTGTCCGTGGCCGCGCTGCTCGCGTACGGCGCGCGCGCGGCGCTCGGCGTGTGCATCGGAGGCGCCATCGCGACGGTGAACCTGTACGTCTTCGCGCGCATCGTCGACGCGTTCCTCTCGCGCCGGGGCCACACGGTGTCGTGGACGCTGATCGCGATGATCAAGCTGCTCGGCCTGATGGGCGGCGTGTGGCTCCTCCTGAAGAGCGACGTGGTCTCGGGCGTCGCCTTGATGGTCGGCTACGCCTCGCTCGTCGTCGGCATCACCCTGGGGACGCTGTTCGGACCGAAGCCCCCGGCGGACGGAAGCCCGCCGGGCGCTCACGGCTGAGCTCCGGCCGGAACCGGCCTCCGGGAGCGACCCGCGCGGCGTGAGGCGACTTGGAGCGCTCCAGGGTGCCCACCGTAAACGAGTTGTGGTAGAGGCGAGGCCCCTCGATCGAGGGCGAACTCCCACAAGGCGCGCCAGCGCTCGCGGCCGTGCCGGCACAGCCGCGCGGCTGCCGGCGCGGCGCATCGACGACGAAAGCCATGCCTGAGCACACAGGGTTCCTCACGTACCTCCTGGCGCAGCTCCCCGGACTCCGGGAGAACGCTCGCAACATCGGCAAGACGTTCATCGGTCACCACACCGTGGACTACCGCGGGACCGAGCCGATCTTCATGAGCCTTCTGATCATGGTGCTGTTCGTGCTCCTCGCCAGCGAGGTCCGCGGCCAGTACCGGCGCCTGAACGAGTCCGTGATCCCGGAGGACAAGCTCACGCTGCGCACGTTCTTCGAGGCGTTCTTCGGCTACTTCTACGGCATGGCCCGGGACGTGATGGGGCCCGCGAACGCGAAGCGGTACTTCCCGCTGATCGGGGGCTCGGCCGCGTTCATCTTCTTCTCGAACGCGTCGGCGCTCATCCCGGGGGTGAACCCGCCGACCTCGAACCTGAACATCACGATCGGGTGCGCGGTCGTGGTGTTCGTCCTGTTCAATTACTACGGGCTGAAGGAGAACGGCTGGAGCTACCTCGCTCACCTCGCCGGGCCGAAGTGGTACCTGGCGCCGCTCATCTTCCCCATCGAGGTCATCTCCACCTGCGTCCGCCCGGTCACGCTCTCGATCCGCCTCATGCTCAACATCGGCGTCGATCACCTCGTGGCGAGCATCTTCCTGGGGCTCGTCGCGCTGTTCGTCCCGGTGCCCCTGATGTTCCTGGCGATCATCGTCATCGTCGTGCAGACGCTGGTGTTTTGCCTGCTGAGCTGCATCTACATCGGGCTCGCGACCGAGAAGGCAGACCACCACTGACCGCTTCGCCTGGCCGCCTGGTCAGCCGCCCACCGGCGCCGCGGAGAATGGCGCTGGAGGTGAAGAGAAGGCTAGCCAGCCCTCGAAAATCGGATTAGAGGGGCCCCGCTGTCGATGGGTTGCCCCACAGCGGTGGTGGATCGCGGAAGCGCGGCCCCTGCCGAGCAGTAGCAGAGGTCCCTGGAGCGATCCCCGGATCTCGATGGGGGACCGCCCCGCGGCCCCCGACCCAAGCAGATGTTTCGCATGCAGCCCCGCGGGCTGTGTGGCTTGAAAGGAGCAGATTCGGATGTCGCTGAAGAGCAAGCTGTCGCTGTCCGCCGTTGTCGGCACTGCGCTGGTACTGGTTCCCGCTATGGCGCTGGCGCAGGATGGCGCGGCGTCGAACAAGTACGACGCGAACTCGTGGCTCGCCGTCGCTGCCGGATTCGCGATCGGCATCGCTGCCCTCGGCGGCACCATGGGCCAGGGGCGCGCGGCAGCCGCCGCCCTGGAGGGCATCTCCCGGAACCCGGGCGCCGCTGCCCGGATCCAGACCCCGATGATCCTCGGCCTGGCGCTCATCGAGTCGCTCGTGCTCCTCTCCTGGGTCATCGCGTTCTTCCTCCAGGGCAAGATCGCCCCCTGAGCCAGCGCTCGCCGCGCCTACCGCGCCCGGCTCCGCTGCTCCCTCCCGCCCCCTCCCCCCCTCCCCGCCACCCTGACGGGCCTCGCGCCTGCCGCTACCTCACGCGCACGACGGTGCCCGGCTCGTGCGCCGTGGGGAGGACGGCCGTCCAGCCGGCGGGGAGCCGGGGCGACGTCCACCAGAACAGCCGCTGCGCATCGAGCGGGGCCAGGTTCACGCAGCCGTGGCTCCGCACCTGGCCGAACGAGCGATGCCAGAACGCGCCGTGAAGCCCGATCCCCTTCGAGAAGTACTGGACGTAGGGGACGTCCTCCATCCGGTAGTACCGCTCGGCGGCCTCGTCCTCGAGGTTGTCCATGTCCGAGGTGAGCAGCTTGGCCCAGATCCGGAAGGTGCCGGCGGGCGTGGCGCGCTGCGACCCGGGCGCGCCCTTGCCGGTCGAGACGAGCGTCGCGAACACGGGGCGAGGCCCTTCGTAGGCCACGAGCGTCTGCGTCGAGCGCTCGACGTCGATCCAGCGCTCACCCGCCTCGACGTCGACCTCGGGCGGCGGCGCCACCGAGGGGCGCCGGAGATCGCGGGTCGAGATCCACGCCGCGACGTCGCCCTCCGCGATGCGCGCGAGCTTCCCCGAGGCGCCCTGCGCCTCCTCCAGGTAGGGGACGACCTCGAACCGCACCTTGCTCTCCTCGGTCCGCGTGAAGCCCGCCCCCGTCCGCGTGTAGAGCGGAGCCCGCTCCGACACGACCCACGCGGCCGCGATCTGCGCGGCGCCCGGCGCGACGTCCACCCCGTGGAACGCGAACGCGCGCACCGGAACGAGATCGCGCATCGGCAACCAGAAGCCGCTGTTCGTGCGGCCGTACCGGGCGCCTCCCTCGCTCCGCTCCTCGACGATCGCCACCGCGAAGCCGGGCTCGAGCTGCGCGTCCGGCGCGTCGATGTCGGCCGCCTCGGCCCGCCGGTAGCCGAAGGTCCCGTCGGGGCCGACGAAGTAGTAGCGGTAAGGGAGCCCATCGGGCATCTCGCGCCACGTCCGCACCAGCGGGCTGATCGGGCCCGCGGCGGACAGCTCGACGGCGTCGTCGCAGACCCAGGCCGCGGCGCCCACCTCGAGCCAGCGCCCGAGGCATCCGCCGGCGCGCCTGGCCGCAAAGAGGGGCAGCTGCACGTTGCGATCGACAGAGCCGCGCCGGCGCGCGCCCTCGCCGGGGGCGTCGAACAGCGGCTGGTCGCGCTTGAGCACGCGCGCGCTCCTGACCCACGCCGGCAGCGGGGCGTCGCCCGCGGCGACCCACGGCGGCAGCTGCGAAGCGAGGACCGCTCCGCCCCAGATCGCCACGCCGAGGGCGAGCGCCGCGGCGCCGCCGCGCAGCGCGCCGCGGCGCGCTCGTCGCAGCGCGCCGCGCCGCCGTTCCTGCGAGCCGGCCTCGGCGCCTCCACGCTTCGTCATCCTGCGGCGAGATCCTAAGCCTTCGCCTGCGCTCCAGCCAAACTCCCGCCTGCGCGCCCGCGGCCGGCGGGTTCAGCGGTAGGAGAAGCGCACTTCGTGATCGCAGATCCGGAAGAGATCGCCCTCGACGATGGCCTTCCGGGCGATGCGCTGGCCGTTGTACTCGACGCCGTTCGTCGAGCCCATGTCGACCATGTAGTACTGGCCGTTCAGGAACTCGACCATGGCGTGCTGGCGCGACACGTTCGGGTCCTTGATCGTCAGGTCGCTCGACTGCTTGCCGCGCCCGATGATGAACCGATCCTTGTTCACCACGAACCGCTGCCCCGCGTAGAACGCGGCGAGCGTCGGGCCGATGGGGACCTGACTCGGCATCCCCATGGCCATCGGCGGCGGCCCCGGCACGCTGCTGGAGGCCTGCGGCGGAGCGACATACGGCGGCGGCGACAGCGGGGGCGCGAGGGGCGGCGCCACCGGCGGCCCCATCGGCGAGGCATAACCGCCGGCGTTGCTCAGCGGCGGCGGCGGCGGCCCCGAGCGGCTCGCCGAGGCGCCGGGGAGGCTCTGGCGCCCGCCGGGGTTCGTGACCTGCGACGGGAGCGGCGGCGGCGCGCCGAGGCGCGTCACGCTGGTCGGTGGAGGCGGCGGGCCGCCGACGCGACCCGGAATGGGCGGCGGCACGGGCAGGCTGGGCCGCTTGCCGCCCGCGCTGCTGCTGCCGGGGGGCGGCGGGGGCGGCGGCGGCGCGCCCGGGCGGACCTGCCCCGGAGGCGGAGGAGGCGGCGTGATCGCCGGGACCGGCGTCGGCCCTGGCCCGACGGGCGCCACGCCGTACTGCGGCGACGGCGCGCCATACGCAGGCGCCGAGGCGCCGTAGGGCATCCCGGCTGCAGGCTGCTGCTGCAAGCCTCCCAGGGGCGGCGCCGAGCCGGACATCGCCAGCCCGGGCGGCTGGGACGTCGCGAGGGGAGGTGGCGCGCTGGCCTGATGAGCGTGCGGGACCGCCATGTGCCCGGAGGGGGGCACCGCGTCGCCCCTGGCGGGCGGCGGGAACGGCGTGCGCGGGCTGTAGCTTCGCTGCCGCGCGTACTGCTTCATCGACTCGTTGATGAGGTAGTCGATGGAGCACTCGAGCTCGCGCGCCATCTGCTCGAACGTCTCCCAAAGGACATCGCGACACTGGAACGTCCGTGCGCTTTTCTTGTTCGGATCCGCGCTCATCTCTACCCAACGATAATGGAGGATGAATTGCGCTGGGAAGCCTCCTCCCGGCCTCTTCCCTGCAAGCAACTGACGGCTCTGGGCCGCGCGTGACGCGCGCGGCGGACGAAGAAGCGCGTCACTTCTTCTCGCCCTTCTCGAGCTCCGGCTTCCTGTCCTGCATGGCCGGCTCGATGCAGTACTGAACGAACTCGCCGACGGTCTTCACGTCCCTGAGCTCACGCTCGGTCGATCCCTCTTTCTGCACCTCGCACGCCCACTTGCAGTCCGGGTCGGCCTCGCAGACCGGCACGCGCGTGGAGTCGCCCTCGAGCGGCTTGACCGCCGGGAGATCGGCCGCCGTGCCGAACGTGAAGTAGTAGGCGATCGCGCTCGTCCGCGCCGCCGCCGGGCCCGCGGCGAAGTGCTTCTTCAGCGCCTCGACGGGCGAGCCCTCCTTCAGGTCGCCGAGCGCCGCGCCGTACGTGAGCGCCTCCGGCATGGCGAACCCCTTGCTGTCCTTGCCGTCGGGGAGCCTGCTCATGAACTCGTCGATGTGCTTCACCGTCGACATCTTCAGGATGGTCGCGGCGGCGGCGCGGCGGATCTTCCACTTGTCGGTCTTGAAGAGGCCGTAGAGCTTCTCGACGACGAGCTCGCGCGGCATCTCGCCGACGCGGCGGAAGGCCTGGTCGAGCACCGCGTCGGGCGCGTCCGCGGTCGCGATCTCGAGGATGCGCTGGATGTCGCTCGGGTTGTTGCGATCGAGCCGGCCTTCGAGCGCGGCGAGGGCGGCCTGGCGGCGCTTCTCCGGCTGCTCCTTGTCCGCCGCGAACCCGAGGAGGAAGTCCACCGACGGCCGGCCGCCGAGCTTCTTCATCGACCCGAAGACCCGGAACAGCTCCTCCTCCTGGTACTGCGCGAGCTGCGCCTCGAACTGCTTCTCGGTCGGCGCGAGCTTCGACGCGGCGTTCGCCGCCTGGAGCTCGGGCTTCTTGACGGCGGTCCACTCGCCGGAGGTGACGAACCTGGCGATGGCGACCAGGTTCGCCGAGGCGGCCTCCTTCGTCGGCGGGTCGCCGTACTCGGCCACGAGCGACGCCAGCTGGTCGAGCCGCTTCGCCTCGCGGGTCATCAGCTTCGGCAGGCCGGCCACCGCGGCGGGGCCGATGAAGCGCAGGAGCTGCTCCATCCCGTAGGCCTGCGAGCGGTCCTCGAGCCGGTGCTCGAAGTCCGCCATCGCCCAGTCGATGAGGGCGGCCTTGAGCCCCTCCTTCAGCCCCTCGTCCGCGATGATCACGGTCCGATCCGACGTGAGCATGGCGTACGCCGCGTCCTTGTAAGGGAACGACGTGTCCTGCGGCAGCGGCTGCCCTGGCTGCGCGACGGGCGGCGGCTTCCTCAGCTCGGCGATGATCGACGGAACGAGCGCCGCCACGATGGTTTGCCGGGCCTCCGGCGCCAGGGTCGCGAGGGTCTCGACCATGATGCCGATGCCCACGCGCCGGCCCTGCCGCGGCTTCATGCGGATGAGCGAGGTGGCCGCCTCGACGCGGAGCGAGCTGTCGTACTTATCGTGAAACAGCACCGCCCTGAGCTTGTCCGGGCCGTGCGCCGTGCTCTCCCACCGGTGGATGTCGTTCTCGTTGACGCGGCACCCGCTCGTCGCGAGCCCTGCGCCGGCGGTCGCGAGGCACAGCAAAAGAAGGCCCGCAGCGCCGACGCGCCGCCCTGCTCGTTCGACAGTTTCCATGCACGTCCCAGGAGGGTCGGGATGGTACCGCCCGCAGCGCTCTGTTTGAAAGAATTTCAAGGCCGGGATAGAGAGGAGCCTTTTCAAAGTCTGCGCGAAATCTGGCCAGAACTCCAGCGCGCAGGCGGCCGGCGATCCCCCGCCCTCCCGGCGCCCTCCCCCTCGCCCACGCTGCCCGAAAGCGGCTGCGTTTCGCCTTCCCGGGCGAGCCAAGCCGCGCGCGCAGGGCAGCGCCCACGCCGCCTCGCCCCTTCCTTGTCCGCCCCGCCTCTTCCGGTCTCTTCCACTTCTTGCAGTCCTCCCATACTTCTTGCCCCCCGAGCGCAGTGCGCATATGTGAGCAAAGTAGGTACAGGTAGGTATGCACGTCCCCTTGTTCGCTCCTCGCCGCGCCCAGCCCGCCGCCGGCCTTGGCGAGCCCCTGCGGTCCGGGGCGCGCGGCGCCGCGCGGACCAGCCCAGCAGGGATCGCGGGTCCTGCTGTGCCGCCAGGCCATAGCTACGCCCGGGATGCGGCGGCGCTGGTTCTGCTGGTCTCCGCCCTGTACAGCGCGCTGGCGCTCGCGTCCTTTCGCGGGGATCCGCTGCGGCCGGAGGTGTCCGGCGACGACTGGGTGGGCCCCGTGGGCGCTGCGCTCGCGGGGACGTCGATCGAGGCGATCGGCGTCGTCGCGTGGTTCGTCCCGCTCGAGCTCGCGCTGCTCGCGATGCCGCTCCTGGGGGCGAAGCGCTCGATCGCCAGCCTGTTCCGGCTGAGCGGCGACATCGTGGTGGTCATCGTGCTCGCGGCGCTCGCGCACGTCGCGTTCCCGAGCGCGGTCGCGTTCGGCGCGATGCCGCTCGGCGGGGCCGTGGGCGAGCTGTTCGGGGAGGTGCTGCGCGCGCTCTTCTCGAACATCGGGTCCTACATCATCGGGCTCACCATCGTCGCGCTCATCCTGATGGGCCGCGCGACGTTCTCGTTCATCGAGCTCGCGCACCGGGCCGAGCAGCTCGCGATCGCCATCGCCGCGCGCGTCGCCGGCTGGGCGCGCGCGCTCTTCGGGGCGTGGGCCGCGGCGCGCGACCTGGAGCGGCAGACCGAGGCCAAGACGCAGAACGCGCCGCCGATCATCGCGCGCAACTCGAGCCCGGACGCGATCATCGCCGCGCTGGCCGACGACACCGACGAGCGGCCCTCCGATCCCGCCGCCAGGGCGACGCCCGTCGAGCCGGCGCCCGTCGAGGCGCCGGCGCTCGATCTCTGGAAGAGCGCGCCGTTCGACGCGTCCCCCGAGGAGCCGGCCGCCCCGGCGAAGCCGCGGCGCGGGCGGAAGGCGCAGGCGAAGGAGCCGCGTGAAGCGGCGCAGCGGGGCGCAGAGCCGCGCGACGCCGAGCCGCGCGAGGTGGAGATCCATGGCGGTGAGGCGCACGAGGTGGTGACCCACGGCGCCGAGCCGCACGAGCTGGTGATCCACGGCGGTGAGACGCACGAGGTGGTGACCCACGGCGCCGAGCCCAGCGAGGCAGCGCAGCGGGACGACGAGCCGCGCGAGGCGGTGTCGCACGGCGCCGAGCAGCGCGGCCGGGCGCAGCGCGCCGCCGAGCCGCGCGAGGGAACGCAGCGCCGAGCGACGCGGCGTCGCGCAGCGTCTCCCGCGGCGCCGCGCGGCGCCGCCGCCCAGGAGGACAGCGAAGAGCCGCCGTTCGGAGGCGAGGCGCACATCGACGAGGAGCAGGGCGACCTCGACGAGGAGCAGGGCAATTTCGACGAGGAGCAGGGCGACCTCGACGAGGACGAGCCGGTGGCGCTCGCGGCGCTCGACCCGGGCGACGACGAGATGGTGACCGCTCTCGGAGAACCGGACGAGGTCGACGTACCGACGCCGTCGCCCATCCTGCCCGTGCGCCAGCGGCGCGAGCCACCGGCGCGCGAGCTGCCTGCGCGCGAGCCGCACGCCGCGGCGGCTCATCGCGAGCTGCCCGCGCGCGAGCCGCACGCCGCGGCGGCTCATCGCGAGCTGCCCGCGCGCGAGCCGCACGCCGCGATGGCCCACCGCGAGCTGCCCGCGCGCGCGCCGGACGCCGCGATGGCTCATCGCGAGCTGCCCGCGCGCGCGCCGGACGCCGCGATGGCTCATCGCGAGCCCTCGCCCGCCATCGGCCCGGAGCGGGCTCGCGGGGTCGCGCCGCGCGACCCGACGATCGTCGATACGAGCCGCGAGCTCGTCAGCGAGAAGCCGGCCGTGGTGAAGGTCGTCCCGGCGGCCGGGGCGGGCTTCCGCCTGCCGCTGACGGACATGCTCGAGGCGGCCGCGGGCGGGCGCCTGCAGCTCGACGCGGATCAGCTGAAGGCGACCGCGCAGCTCCTCGAGAAGACGCTCGCCGACTACGGCGTCAGCGGGAAGGTCGAGGAGATCCACCCGGGGCCGACCGTCACGACGTTCGAGGTCTCTCCCGCCGCCGGCACCAAGGTGTCGAAGGTCGCAGGCCTCGCGGACGACCTCGCGCTCGGCCTCTCGCGCAAGGTCCGCATCGTCGCCCCCATCCCCGGCAAGAACCGGATCGGCTTCGAGATCCCGAACGAGCACCGCCTGCCCGTCAACCTGCGCGAGCTCGTCGAGGATCGCCGCTTCGTCGAGATGAAGGCGCCGCTGCCGTGCGTGCTCGGCCGCGACATCATCGGGACGCCGTACTTCGCCGACCTCGCGTCGATGCCGCACGTCATCGTCGCGGGCGCGACCGGCGCGGGCAAGAGCGTGGGCCTCAACGTGATGCTGGTGAGCCTGCTCTTCCGCAAGACGCCGGAGGAGCTCAGGCTGCTGATGATCGATCCCAAGGTCGTCGAGCTCGCGCCCTTCGACCGCATCCCGCACCTGCTCCTGCCGGTCGTGACGGACATGAAGCAGGCGGCGAACGCGCTCAAGTGGGCGGTCGACGAGATGGAGCGCCGGTACCAGCTCTTCGCGAACGCGGGGACGAAGAACATCACGACCTACAACGCCTGGGTCGAGCGCGTGCAGCGCGGCGAGGCGCGCCCGCCGAAGCCCCCGGCCAAGGTGAGCGCCGTCGGCGCCGACGGGCTCGAGGTGGAGATCGACGCGGCGAAGGACGGATCGGACGCGGCGCTGCCGGAGAAGATCCCGTTCATCGTGATCGTGGTCGACGAGTTCGCCGACCTCATGATGCAGCAGGGCAAGGACGTGGAGGCGAGCGTGGCCCGCCTCGCGCAGAAGGCGCGCGCCGCCGGCATGCACGTGATCCTCGCGACGCAGCGGCCGAGCGTCGACGTGATCACCGGCATGATCAAGGCGAACTTCCCGACGCGCATCGCCTTCCGCGTCGCCCAGAAGGTGGACAGCCGGACGATCCTCGACGAGCAGGGCGCGGAGCACCTGCTCGGCCGCGGCGACATGCTGATCAAGATGAACGGCTCGAACGATACGCGCCGCGTCCAGTGCCCGTTCTGCTCGGAGGAGGAGGTCCAGCGGATCACCGACTTCCTCCGGCTCCAGGGCGAGCCCGTCTACGACGAGGCGATCCTCCGGCCCCGAGACGAGGAGGGTGAGGAGCCCGACACGTCCGACGCGGAGGCCGATCCGATGTACGACGCCGCGGTTCGCATCGTGGCCGACACCCGGCGCTGCTCGACCTCGTGGCTGCAGCGCAAGCTCGGCGTCGGCTACAACCGCGCGGCCAAGCTGGTCGAGGCGATGGAGAAGCGCGGGCTCGTCGGGCCCGCGAACGGCGCGAAGGATCGCGAGGTGCTGATCGCGCCGATTTGACCCTATGTGATTTATCTTGACGCCACTGCACAGAGGGAGTTGGCACGCCGCCGACCCAGGCAAGCGGGACAGACGGGATGTCGAGGAGCACACAGCGTCGAGGTGCCCGTCGACGGGGCTGCGCGCCGGCATGGCGGTTCTTTTGACTTTCCCGTTCGAATGCTTCATGGAGCACCCAGGATGGCGCCCGAGGAAACGCGCACGCGTCTGATCGCCCAGATCGCGAGCCTCCTGAACGACGGGACGATGCCCGCAGACGCCCGCGCAGCGGGGCTGACGCTCATCGGCTGGCTCGCGAGACGCATGCCCGGAGAGGCCGCATCGCGGGATGGTGTCGAGGAGATGTGCCGTCGCGCGGCGGTCCTGGGCTGCCGGCCGCGGCGCATCGGTGGACGGCGCTCCACCTGACCCGCCGTCATTGCACAGGCCGCGGACGCACCCGCATGTGTGCCAGCACCGGGTTCTGACGGGCACCTGACGGTGCGTCTGATGGGCGACGATGGCGAGGCGAGCGCTAAAAGCGACATCCGTACCGTAATTTGTACGTGCCGTAGCGAGCGCGGCTAAGCTCCTGGGCGGCGCGGCTTTCCGCGCCGCGGGGCTCGCGCGACGCCCGATCCGGGACGTCGGCTCGCTCGGTACCATGGGGTAAACGGCCGCAGTGGGGCCTGTGATAGGTGGTGTTGCTCATGGCGAACCGCGTGGTCGCCCTCCCCGAACCTCACCCGAATGACGATGAAGATGTCGTGTGGGGGATCTCCACGGCAAGCGCGCTGTGGGCGCGCGGCGAGCGGCGCGACGCTATCGTGTGGCTGCGACGCGCGGCCGACGCCGCCGGGGCGGCCGGGCAGCCGTTCCGCGCCTCGGAGCTCGGGCTGTGCGTGACGGCGCTCGAGGAGGTCATGGCCTCGGAGGTCGGGCAGCCGAGCGATCCCGATCTCCTGGAGACCATCGACAGCGAAGGCGACGCGCCGCCTCCGTCCTCTGACGAGGCGCCGCCGTCGGACGAGCAGACCTGGCGCCGCCGCATGTCGCTCACCCAGGAGCTGCGCGCCTCGATGCCCTCGATCGAGATCGACATGTTCGAACCGCTCTCGCAGCCGGAGCTGGCGGCCGAAGCAGAGCGACTGACGGGATCGTCCCCGCCGTCGCCGCCGCTCCGCCCGGGTGCAGAGGGCGGGCAGGGCGCCGGAGCACGACCGATCGCGCCGTTCTCCCCCGCGCCGCCCGGCCATGCGCAAGGCAGCACGTCGCCCCCCACGCCGCCGATGGCGCAGCGGCCGACGCAGCAGTCTCCCGGCGGTGCCTTCCCGCAGGCTGCGCCGCCCGTTCAGCCGCCGCCGCCGCCCTTTGCGCCGGCGGCGCCGCCTGGCGTGTCGCGCTCGCAGCCGCCGCCCTTCGCGCCGGTGGCGCCGCCCGTGTCGCCCTCACAGCCGCCGCCCTTCGCGCCGGCGGCTCCGCCCGTGTCGCGCTCGCAGCCGCCGCCCTTCGCGCCGGTGGCGCCGCCCGTGTCGCGCTCGCAGCCGCCGCCCGCCGCGTACCCGCAGCGGCTCGACCCACCGCACGCGCAACCGCTGGCGCCGTCGGCCGCGCCCTCCGCACCGCCGGCGGCTGCGCCCAGCGTCCAGACCGGCGCGATGTACCGGAGTCAGCCACCGCCGGCGGCTCCGCTGCCCGCCCCCATGGCGAACGCCATTCCGCCGCTTCCTCCCGCGCCGGGGGTTCCGTCGTTCCGGCAGCAGCTCACCACGGACCCGCTTCAGGTGACAGCGCCGGCGAAGACGCCGAGCGCGCGACCGCCCGCCCCGATACCACCGCCGGCCGTACCGCGGGGAGCATCGCGGCGGCCGTCCTCGATCCCTCCTCGCGCCGCCTCCGTGCCCACGCCGCAGGAGCTGCAGTCTGCCCTACCTCCATCGCCGGAGCGCGGCCGATCCGACCCCGCGATGAGCCCCCTGCAGCCCCCGCGCCCCGCCGGGACACGCTCCATGAGCGAGCCACCGCCCGCGGCACCGCGACCCCCGTCGGCGCTGCCGGCGGTACCTCTACCTGCTCCGCTGCCGAGCCTCATCGCGGAGCCGCAGCCGCCGATGGCAAGAGGCGCCGCGCCCGCATCGCGCCCGCCGTCGTTCAGACCTCCGCCAGCGCCGCATCCGGCGTCCCTCGGACTTCCGCCAGCGCCGCACCCGCCGTCGTTCGGGCCTCCACCCGCGTCGCATCCGCCCACGTTGGGGTCTCCACCAGCGCCGCATCCGCCCACGTTGGGGTCTCCACCAGCGCCGCATCCGCCCACGTTGGGGTCTCCACCCGCGTCGCACCCGCCGCCTCTGGCGCCCCCGCGCCCGCAGCCTGCGCCAGCACCGCATCCGCCGTCTTTTCAACCTCCGCGCCCGCAACCTCCGCCTCCGCCCGCCGTGCCGACACACGCGGCGCCGTCGGCCGGCGTGCTTGCGCCCCCGCAGGTGCTCCCCCCGCCGGTGTCGCCGCCGTCTTTCGCGCCGCCGCAGCCGTCGATCAGCACGCCGCCACACCCGCAGGCGCTGCCTCCCCCGACGGCGCCGCCGCCCACGCTGACCTCCGCGACACCGCCGCCCGGCGCGCTTCCGCCCCCCGCGGCGCCGCCGCTGGCCTCGTCGATCCCGGCCGCGCCGCCTGCTGCGCCTCCCGATGCACCCTCGGGGGCCGCCGCGCCGCCTCCATCACCTGCCGCGCCGCCGCTCGCCGCGCCATCGCCGGCGTCCGTCCCGCCGCCCGCGCAGCCCGCCGCGCCATCGTTGCCGGTATCCGCCGCGCCTCTGGTCGCAGCGGCTTCGCTCCAGACTTCGGCGTCGCACCAGGCCCCGAGCCCTCCAGCTCCCGCCGACGAGCACGCGCCCAGCGACGACATCGGCGAGATCGTCGTCGAGGCCGAGGCCCCGACGCCCACGGCGGCCCGCACAGGCACGGCCGCGCCCGCACAGGGAGCGATCAGCTCCAAACGCAGGCCGCGCGAGCCGATCCTCGACCCGTGGTCCGAGGACGCGGAGCCAGCCGCGCCGCCGCGGCCTCCCCAGGAGATCATCACGTCGAACGGCGACACGTACCTCGTGGCCCGCAGGCATCCCTCGACGCCACAGCCGGGCGACGAAGACGAAGACGAGGTCATCACCTCGGCCGCGCCGCTCGATCTGACGCTCAAGCGGAAGCCGATCTCCGCGCGACCTCCCGCGCCCCCGGCGCCTGCGGCGGCGCGCCCCCGCCCGGCGACGCCCACCGGAAACGAACCCCCGGGACACCTCGGGGCCTCGGCCGACAGCATCCCCGCGAAGGGCACCGCAAATTCCGCGAGCGACGGCGCACAGATCGAGCCCCCTGCGAGCGCAGACGCGTCGCCCGCGGAGTCGACGATCGAGGGGACGGTCGTCATCGAGCTCTCCGACAGCGACCTCGAAGCGCCGATGTCGAGCCGGCTCGCCACCCCTCCGCCTTCGCCGCAGGCAGCGGAGCAGGACGACGACCTGCAGACGAAGGCCACCCCGTCCCGCGGCGAGCCCGCGCCCCACGGCGCCGAGGTCCAGGCGCCGCGCCCGCGCGCGCTCGATGAAGCCCCGGGCGAGCCCGCGCCGGAGCCCGTGGAAGAGCTGCTCGACGACGCGGACCTCGCGCTCGTCGAGGAGCCCCCGGCCCAGGCGCCCGACGCCGCGCCGCGGCCTGCGTCCGCCGCCGACGCCCGCGCGCCGGCCTCGGACGAGGCCCTCCCCGATCTCGCCGAGGCGCCGCTCCTCGATGTGCCCTCGGACGAGCGGCGGCGGTCGGCCGCAGGCGAGAGCGCCGACCTCACCGCGATGGCGCTCGACGCGCCGCCCAGCGCGCCACCGGAGGCGGAGGCGCTCGCGGCCCGCGACCTCGCACCGGAGATCGCGCCGGATCTGCCGCGGCCCGGCGCGGCCAGCGCCGCGCCAGCCGCTGACGCCGCGGCCCTCACCGGCCGCGACCTGGAGCAGATCGAGGCGTTCGCGGACCTGCCCGAGGAGATGCACGACGAGCTCGCGCTCGCAGCGCGCGTGGAAGACCTCTCGTCCGACGAGGAGCTCGCCGTCGACGGGGCGGCGCTGGTGCTGCGCGGGGACGCCGCCGTGTGCGCGAACATCGTCGATATCCCCGCCGAGCGCGCCGCGACGAGGACGCTCGTGCCGTCTCGAGGGACGCTCGCGGAAGGCATCCCCCTGCGCGTCGTCGCCGGCGCGGACGGCGCGCGGGTGGCGATCTGGGGCCAGGCGACCATCGATCACGCGCTCCGCAGCTGCCCCTGGGTGCTCGACGAGCTGCGCACCGTCGCAGACCGCATCCAGTCGCTCGCAGGCGCCACGATGGGGCCGCTGGGCGAGCTCGAAGAACCGCTGCTGCGCCGCGTCCTCGGCCGGCTCCAGCTGCGCGGCCTGGCGCCCGGCGAGCACTTCATCCACGCCGGCAACCCCATCCCCGGGCTCGTGATCATCGGCGCCGGCGCGCTGGAGCTGGTCGCGGAGCGATCGCAGGCGATCGCAGGCACCGCGAGGCCCGGCGAGCTCCTGTTCGCCTCGGAGCTGCTCGGAGGCCAGCCGGCGCCGTCGATCGCTCGCGCCGCCGGGGGCGGCGCGCTCGTGCTCCTCGCCGACCACCCCACGCTGCGCGAGCTGTTCGAGAGCACGCCCGAGCTGCTCTCCATCCTGGCGCAGGCGGTCTCGATGAACGCTCAGCGCGGCTGAGGCGGCGCGCGGAGCCAGCGCCGCGCGGGGCCCGGCTGGCTCCGCGCGTCAGCGAGCCCTGGCGGGATGCCCGGCGGGCGGAGCTACAGCTGGCCGCGCCTCGGCCGCAGCGGCCGCGCGGCCTCCTGCTCCAGCTCGGCAGGATCGATGGGCTCCGCTTCCTCGTTGACCTGCCAGACGAGCTCGCTGTTGCCCTGCGCCCCGGCGAAGCGGAGCCCGAACCACCTCGCGCTCGGCGAGATCGTCGGCTTCCCGTCCGCGGTCGCGCGCGGGAAGCGGATGCGGAACGCCTGGCGCCACACCGTGTTGTACGGGAAGTAGGTCCGCTCGAGCGCGTTCGGCTTGGTGATCGCGACGATCTCCTCGGGCGCCGTCTCGTTCCCGGTGTCGTCGATCAGCCGCACGATCCACGCGCTGTTCGGCGTCGAGAGGTCGTTGTACTTGCGCTCCCCCCCGAAGATCGCGACGAAGAACTGATGGCGCTGGCGCGTCTCCTCGAGCGTCTTCTCGAGCAGCTTCTGCCGCTGCTCGATCGTGAGCCGGTAGTCCTGCGCGTAGCGGACCACGTAGGCCCAGCGGAAGTCCCACGACTCGAAGGTCGCGGTGGCGGTGAGGAAGTTGTCGAGCTCGGAGAGCGCAAACAGGTGCTCCGTGCGCGTCCAGCTGCGCAGCACGTTCTCGTAGTCCGTCGCGACGTACTCGCGGGGCCCCTCGTTCAGGCTCACGAGCTGGGTCGAGCAGCCGGCCGGGCCGAGTAGCGCCGCGAGAACCAGACCGCGCCGGAGCCATCCTGCGTTGACCACGCGGCCAGGGTACCGAGCGCCCGCGCTGGATGCACGCACACTCGAAGCCGAGCCCGCGCCTTCGGCTGAAGCGCGCCCGGCGAGCGCGCCCGCCGCGCTCACGGGGGAGCCCGTCGAGCGCCTGTCGGGAAGGTGAACCCGACGCTGAACCGCGCGGCATAATACGATGCGACGTCGCCGCGCAGCGGGGTCGTGACCGGCAAGAGCACGCTCAGCGCCGGCTGCACGTTCGACAGGATGAAGCGGACGCTCGGCGAGACCGCGAACGTCGCGCGCCGGTCGTCCAGCACGTCCTGGGTCAGCTGGTAGACCTCCCACAGCTCCAGACCCACCCCGACCGGCCTCGCGATCCGGTAGCCGAAGTAGAACGCCGTGTGCGCCGTGATGTCGGTGCGGCGCTCCCCGGACCGCGGGCCGCGCACGAGCAGCGACCAGTCGAGGCCCTGCCTGAGCTGGAAGATGAACGGCCCGGTGATGTGCCGCATGTCGAACCAGGGGCGGAACGTGAGCGTGAGCTCCCGGAAGCGCGTCTCGTCCCACGGCCGCACCACGCGCGCCGTCCGGAGCACCTCGGCCTGGTCGCGCGAGACGTCGCGCGGGACCGGGAGCACGAGGCCGAAGCCCCCGCCGGAGGCGAGCCCGCGCACGCTCGACCAGACGCCGCGCCCGTACAGCTCGGGGCTCCCGAGCAGGATCGACCGCTCGACCCCCGGGACGCTCGCCGCGGCGCTGTCATGCACCGCGCCGACGAACCACTTGCGCGGGACGAGCGGCACCTCCATCTCACCGTGCGAGTACCAGGCGAAGGCGAGCTTGCCGCCCGCCCGGCTCGCCGCGTCGGGCTCGATCACGGCCGCCGTGTACTCGAAGGTGAAGGTCGGATCGCGCAGCGTGAGCCCGGGGAGCGTCGGGGGCGCGGGGACGTCGAAGACGGCCTCGTCTTCCTCGTCGGACCACGCGCCCGGCGCCGCGGCCAGCGCGGACGCCGGCCGCGCGCACGGCCAGAACAAGAACAGGGGCAGGCAGCGCAGCAGGAGCCGCATCACCGCGCGGGCGAGGCGCTCGTCGGGCGCCGGAACCCGCGCGGGCGGCCTCGTCGCCACGCAGGGAAAGCTACTTCGACCCGAGGCCGAAGTCGTTCGCGGTGACGTAGAGCATCAGCCCGAGCAGCATGAACACGCCGACCAGGTGGATGTGCGCCTCGACGCGCGCGTTCGGCCGGCGCCGCGTGGCCGCCTCGTAAAACAGGAACATCAGGCGGCCGCCGTCCAGAGCGGGGAACGGGATCAGGTTGAACGCGCCGAGGTAGGCCGAGAGCACGCCGAGGAATTCGAGCCCGTGCGGCAAGCCGCGCTTGGCCGCCTGCGCGGTCTCCCCGATCATCCGCGCCGGGCCCCCGAGCTCGCCCTCGATCTTGCCCGTGAGGACCTGGCCGAGCCCGACGACCAGGTCCTGCACGACCTTCGGCGGCATCTTCAGCGCGAGCAGCGCGGCCTCGCCCGCGGTCACCGGCACCCGCTGGACCGGCCCGACGGGGATCACGCCGATCTTGCCCGAGCCGCTCTCGTTCGCGGGCGTGACCTTGGCCTCGACGCGCTCGCCCGCGCGCTCCACCACGAGGTCGAGCGGACGGCCGGGGCTCTTGGAGATGATCTCCGCCATCTTCTCCCAGTCGTGGACCGGGGTCCCGTCGATCTCGACGATGCGGTCGCCGTCCTTCAGGCTGGCCGCCGCCGGCATCCCGGCGACCACGCCGATGTCGGTCAGGCGGTGGGGCTTGCCGCCCACCATCAGGCTCGCGAAGAAGAGGACCGAGGCGAACAGGTAATTGGCGAGCGGACCGGCGAAGATCGCGGCGATCCGGCCCATCAGGCTCGCGTTCGCGTAGCTGCCCTTGTCCTCGGGATCGACCTCCTCGAGGGGGTTCATCCCCGCGATCTGCACGTACGCCAGGAAGGGGATCATCGCGACCTGGAACACGGTGGGGCCGTGCTTCACCGGGTCGTGGCGAAAGAGCCGCACGCGGACCTTGTCCGCGGCGGTCGTGAACCAGTAGTACCCGTCCTTCGGGACGACCTTGAAGAAGGTGGGGCCGAAGCCGATCGAGAACTTCAAGACGCGCATGCCGTAAGCGCGCGCGGCGAGGAAGTGCCCTCCCTCGTGGACCACCATCAGCAGGGCGAGACCGAGGATGCCTACGAAATACCAGCCGACCATCTCCGGCTAGTCTAACCAGGGCGGGCCCTGTCCGCACGTGCCCGATGTCCGCGCCGTACGCCCGCCCCGGCGAGAGGCCGCCCACGGCGGAGGCCGCGCGCTCCCGCCGGCCCCGGACGCGCCGGGAGAGCGCGACAGGAGGGCAGCGCCCGAGACGGCTCAGCCCGCCAGAGGGCCAGAGCCAGCGGGGAGCGGCTCAGCCGACGAAGAACGAGACGCCGACGCTGAAGAAGGGATACCCGATCCGCATCGTGAGCGACATGTTGTCGTTGAAGTGGTAGCGGCCGCCGACCATGGTGACGAAGTCGAGCCACACGTCGTTGTAGAACCCGTCGGTGCGGACGACAGCGCCGAGATCGGCGAACGCGCTCCACTGATCGGTGAAGAAGAAGTTCCACTGCATGGTGACCGGACTCCAGATGGTGAAGTCACGGCGGCAGTACCTGCAGTTGGTGAGATCCAGCCCGAACGAGATGGCGACAGTGTTGTTGAGCTTCGGGATGAACGCCGGGTCGGCGAGCTCGATGCTCGCCCTGAAGCCGAGGCCGAACTCGGGGTCGCCGAAGCCGTTGTAGCGCCCGGGCCCGTACCGCCTCAGGCCGTAGTCGCGGTGCATGAAGACGAAGTCCCCGTGCGGCTCGAGCTCGGCGAAGTAGCGGGGGTGATCGTTCGGATTCTTGATGTTCGCCTGCGCTTCGGGCGCGAGCGTGAGGAGGGTGGCGCCGGCAAGAGCGACGCTCACGAGCGAGGGCAGCGCTTTCATGAGCTCTTCGTACCAAAGGAAGGGCAGCGACGGAAGCAAACGGGCACGTGTCGGCTGCATGACCGCCGCCGCTGGAAGGCGATGTCGCACCTCGCTCGGCGCGCGGCGCGCGGCGCGGGCCGAGGCGCGCGCGGGCCCTGGCCGAGGCGCGCGCTTTGGGGTAAGCCGGGGCAACGAGAGCCAAGCGCCGCACGCGCGGCGCACCTCGGAGGGGCGGCCTTCCCCGGAGCGTCCAGATGAGAGGATCGACAAGCGTCATCCAGCTGGCCCGTGGCTGCGCGCGCATCGGCGGCGGGCTCGTCGCGGTCGCCGCGCTCGCGTGCAGCGGCACGATCCAGGTCCCGGGGCCGCCGCCCGAGGACGCGGCGCCCCCGCCGGCGCTGGCGAAGAAGCCGCCCGCGCCGGCGAAGACCCCCGAGGCGCCAGAGCCGCCGGCGCCCGCGGCCGTCGAGCCGTTCGTGACCACGCGGGACTCCGACGAGTGGGTGCGCCAGACGATGAAAGTGCAGGCGCGGCACGAGCGCGTCCTCGTCGTCGGCGCGCCGGCCCCCGCCACGATCCGCGTGGCCGCGCTCGATCTGAACGCGCGCGGCGCTGCGGGCGAGCCACGGGAGCTCCCTGTCACGCGCGCGTTCGCGACGCTCCAGGAGGCGGCGGACGCGGCGCGCGGCGGCGATCTCATCGCCGTGTTGCCCGGGACGTACGTGGGGTTCTCGATTGGCGACAAGCCGAGCGCCGGCCAGGAGCGGTACATCCATTTCAAGGCGATGGGGAGCCCGGGCGAGGTCGTGATCAACCGGGGGTGCGCCGCCGACCCGCGCTGGATGATTTACCTGAAGGCAGCGCACCACGTCGTGATCGAGGGCTTCAACATCGCCGGGAGCAGCGAGCCGGGCGCGCCGCGTGCGGGCACGCCGCGCGCGGGCATCATGGTGGACGGCGCGTTCGGCGAGACCGGCAGGCTCGCGCACCACATCGCCGTCGTCGGCAATTTCTCTCATCACCATCACACGTGGGGGTTCCACTCCACCGACAGCCACACGGTCCTCCTGCAGGACAACCTGTTCGCCCTCTCCGGGCGCGAGCACGGCGCTTATGCGTCCGACGGCTCGGACAACTACGTGGTTCGTCGCAACGTGTTCTTCGGCAACAACGCGGGCGGGTTCCAGGCGAACCTCGATCCGGAGGCGTCGCTCGAGGAGGTGATGAGGCACCCCTCGTTCCGGAGCTATCCGCCGATGGAGCCGACCCGCGCCTGGGCCGCGGGGCTGATGAAGCTCGCGACAGACAGGTTCGGCGAGTACGGGTTTCCGGACGGCCGCGGCGTCAACTTCATCATCGAGCAGAACGTGATGAACGGCAACGGTCGCATCGGCGGTGGGGCGATCAACCTCGCCGGGCTGTCGGATTCGCTGATCCAGAACAACCTCGTTTACGGCAACCTCGCCCACGGGATCGCGCAGTGGGACAACGCGAACCCGTTCGACCGGGCCTACGTGGAGCCCGGTCCGCGCGCTCCGGAGCAGGTGAGCGGCCCGGAGGCGCTCCCGCTGTGGGGCTGCCGCAACAACCTCATCCGCAACAACACCGTGATCATGAACGCGAGCGGCCGGGCCGCGCTCCAGTGCGGCAACGGGAGCTGGGGCTGCCGGCTGCGGAACAACATCTTCGTCAACGACGCCGCGTCGTCGATCGAGGTGCTGAGCACGGGCATCTACCGGTTCGACGCGGACAACAACGTGGTGACCCAGGTGAGCTACGGCGGGATGCCGGACGGCCTGAAGCGCCTGGCGGCGGCGCTGCCGGAGACGCGGGCGATCACGGGCATCACGCGCGCGCGGCTCGCCGCGGAGGTGGTGCGCGCGAGCGAGGAGCCGTGGGTGATCCTCGAGGGGGGCTGGTGGAAGCTGAACCCGAGCCGGCCGGATTTCAGGCCGAAGCGCTCGTCGAAGATGCTGCTCGGGCAGGGCGATGCGCGCGAGGTGCCCGCGCGGGATCTGCTCGGCGTGGAGCGCAAAGGCGCGGAGCTCGGGGCGCTGTCGCCGGGGCCGTGAGGGAAGGCGGCGGCGAGGGATCGTCGAGCACGGCGTGGCGTGCCGGGGGCGCGCCGGGCGCAGCCGGGGCGAGGAGGGCGACGACGGGGCCGCCTTCGGGTGGCGACGGCGTCACCGGAAGCTGGTCGCGGGGATGCGCGCGCCCGGGCATGGGTTCCTCGGCGAAAAACCTTGCCGGGGGAATGAAGCAGGCGAACGATCCCGCGCCGTTGGGGCAATAACGTGGAACACCCGCGGCGTGCCCAAGGAGAACGGCGATGCGGAGCAGAACTTCTTCTTTGGTGTTCGTATTCTGTCTCGCGGCGGGCGCCGCGTTCGCAGCGTGCTCGGGCGAGACGACGGAGAACCCTGGCGGGGACGGGGGAAGCGGAGCGAGCGGCAGCGCGGGAACGACGAGCAGCACGACAGGGGCGAGCACCAGCTCGACGACGGCCGCGACGTCGAGCGGAGCTGGCGGGGACGGCGGAGGCGGCAGCGACGGCGGCGCCACCGTGTGCGATCAGGCCTGCGACAAGGCAGACGAATGCGGCTTGCCCGTGTGTGACGCCCTTCCGTTCGACTGCGCAGATCCAGCAGCGGAGTGCAGCGCTCGGTGCGTGGTCGGCGCGACGTGCGAGCAGCTCGAGTCGCTCGAAGCGGGCCCCGCGGATCAGGAGCTCACCGACTGCCTGAACGAGTGCCAGGGTAGCGAAGGGGGCAGCGCCGTGGCGTGCCTGAGTTGCGCGAACCAAAACGGCTGCCTGGATGCCTGCGGCGACGACATTTCATGTCAGCTCTGGCAACTGTGTGCGCTGGGGTGCATGAGAAACGATCCGCAGCCCCAGTGCTTCAGCGGCTGCAACACAGACCACGTTGGCACACCGACGGAAGAGATGATTGACGCCGTTTACGCATGCACCTGCGCAGATTGCAACGAGAGCTGCGATTCCGTGGTGAATCCGTGCAATCAGTAGGCGATTTAGCACTACTGCTGGAAGTCTGAGGGGGATGCAAACCGCCATGACGCCAAGAAACCAGGGGAATGGGAGGGGGGAAATGCCGGGACGGCACTTCTTCTTCTCCCTTGGCAACCTTGGCTCCATGGCGGTTTTTCTGCCGATCCGGGGCAACTTCCCGCAGTGGTGTTAGCGCTCGCGGGTTCTGATCGAGCGACCGAGAAGGTCCCACCACCGGTCTTCGCGGTCGATCGAGCCGCAGAAGGAGCCTGCGACCACCAGATCTCCTTGTGGCACGCCTCGTACCCGGAGCCGTCTTGCTTGCACGCCCGCGTCCCGGCCTCGCAGATCCCGACGCCCTTCGTCCCAGGGGGGCCGGAGTAGCACGCGATCGCGTGCTCGGGCACGCGCGTGGAGCCTCCGCCTGTCCCGTCGCCGTCGTGGCGTCCGCCGGTGCGGCGTCCTCGAGGTCGTCGAGGCCGAGCACCAGCCCACGGCCGGATACGACCAGGATGCCGACACCGGCGAGCCAGCGGAGCGATGTGCGCATTCTCATGCGCGCCATCGTAGTGCGAAAAGCCTCAGCGCCTCTCGCGGGCCGTTGCGTCGAGACGACATCACCGCTCCGCCGATCGAGCGCGACAGGCGCCTTGACTTCGACGCTTCGCTCCTCCCCTCAGCGTGATCTCAGTTACGACGACGCGAGCCCACGAGAGCGACGCGACCACGCGGGCGGGCAAGATGGAAGGGCGCACCGCAATCTCACGCCGCCGCGCGGGACGCGTGTACACTCCGCCTCGTGCCGTCTGCGCCGCCCCGCGATCGCCTCCGGGCTCGCCTGTCGAAGAGATCCTCGCCGCCCCGACACCGCCCGTCACGTCCCGCAGGCTCCGCCTTGCTCGCCGCGCTGGTAGGGCTCACCGCGTGCTCCGTTCCGAACGACGGCGGCGCCAGCTCGGCGAAGAAGGCGGACGCCCCCGGCGCCCCCCCCATGACGGACGCCGCCGAGGGGACGGCTCCCGCCGCGGCTCCCGCGCTCATAACGCCGGCATCCGCCGGCAGCGCGCACGCCGGCGCGGCCATCTCGGGCGGCGCAGCGCCCGATGCCACGCCGACCGCGGTCAGCCCGGGCGTCGCCCCCGCGGAAGCGCCCCCGCTCGGCTCGACCGGCGTCCCGCCGCCCGCCCCCCCCGCCCCGCCGCCCGGCCCCTGCCCCGCCGACATGGCCCTCGTCGGCGGCTTCTGCATCGATCGCTACGAGGCGCACCTGGTCGTCGACGCCGGCGGGGAGCTCGCCGTCCACCCGCACTTCAAGCGCCCCGAGCCGGGCGTCCGCTACCTCGCCCGAAGCGCGGCCGGCGCCTTTCCGCAGGCGTACATCAGCCGCGTCGAGGCCAAGGCCGCCTGCGTCGCCGCCGGCAAGCGCCTCTGCACGCGGCGGGAATGGCAGCGCGCCTGCCGCGGCAACGGCGCCCACCGCTACCCCTACGGCCCACGCGGCGAGCGCGGGCGGTGCAACACCGGCAAACCCCACCTCCTGCGGGAGGTCTTCGGCGAGCACCCGCCGGGCGGGTGGAGCTACGAACGACACTTCAACAGCCCCGACCTCGACCAGAAACCCGGCTTCCTGGCGAGGAGCGGCGAACACGCCGGCTGCGCCAGCGAGCTCGGCGTCCACGACATGGTCGGGAACCTGCACGAGTGGGTCGGCGACATGGTCGATCGCGAGCTCGTGATGCGGATGAGCACCGAAGGCGTCGAGCGCCGCGATCAGCCGTGGCACGAGGGAAACGGCGTGTTCATGGGCGGCTTCTTCAGCACGACAAGCGAGCTCGGCCCCGGCTGCTACTTCACCACCATCGCCCACGAGCCGGCCTATCACGACTACTCCACGGGATTCCGCTGCTGCGACAGCGTCGAGCTGCCGGCCGCGCCGGCGGCGATCGACGCGAGCCAGCGAGACGGCGGCTGACGTCGCGGCCGGCCGCGACGCGCGGGCCGGCGCCGAGATCGCCCGGCGCCCGCTGGCCCCGGCGCCCGCTGGCCCCGGCGCCCGCTGGCCCCGGCGCCCGCTGGCCCCGGCGAGCTCGCCCGCGGCGGCGCCCCCAGCGACGCTGCGCCCCGGAGACGGCCGCGGCGTGCTTGTCGCGGTCGGCCGTCTCGGAGGATCGCCCGTCGATTCCTGCCCGCGCCAGGAACAGGGCGCCTCCCCCAGATGTCCTCCCCTCGCGATGAGCACGGGCGCAGCGACGACCACGGAAGACGCTCGCGCGATCACGAGGCTTCGCCCCCGCTACGGCCGGTGGGCCGCGGCAGCCGCGGCGCTGCTCCTCTCCGGCCTCGCGGCCGTCGCAGTCTGCATCAGCCAGCCCCTCGTGGCGACGCTCCCGCCGCCCGCTCCGGCGCTCTTCGCGGACCCCGCTCGCATGGAGCGCGACGTCCGGAGGCTCGTGGAGGAGTTCCGCCCGCGGGGCTACCGGCAAATCGAGCAGCTGGACCGCGCCGCGGCGTACCTCCGCGACGAGCTCAGCGCCGCCGGAGGACGCGTGACCGAGCAGCTCTACGATGTCGAGGGGCGGACGTACCGCAACGTGCTCGCCCGGTTCGGCCCGGACTCGCCGGCGCGCGTCGTGGTCGGCGCCCACTACGACGCGGCGGACGACTTGCCCGGCGCCGACGACAACGCGAGCGGCGTGGCAGGGCTGCTCGAGCTCGGGCGGATGCTCGGCCGGACGCCCCTCCGGGGCGAGGTCGAGCTCGTGGCGTTCACGCTGGAGGAGCCGCCCTATTTCCGGTCTGAGCACATGGGAAGCGCCCATCATGCCAATGCAATGCAAGCAGCAGGCGTGAAGGTCCGGGCGATGATCAGCCTGGAGATGATCGGGTATTTCACCGACGAGGAGGACAGTCAGGCATTCCCGCTGGCGCCGCTCGCCATGCTCTATCCCACGAAGGGGAACTTCGTGGCCGTGGTCGGCAACCTGGAAGGGTTCTCGCTCGTTCGCACCGTCAAGGGGGCGATGCGCGGCGCGACCGATCTACCCGCCTATTCCCTGAGCGCTCCGGCGCTCGTTCAGGGCGTGGACTGGTCCGACCACCGGAGCTACTGGGAAGCGGGTTATCCAGCGGTCATGATCACGGACACGGCGTTTCTGCGCAACCGGCGTTACCACACCGACAAGGACACGCCGGATACGCTCGACTATGCGCGCGCGGCAAAGGTCGTCACCGGCGTGGCGCAGGCCGTCCTCGCGCTCGCGAACGAGTGAGCGCGCTGCCGTCGCCACGCCTCACGCCGCGAACATCCGGTCGAGCACCGCCCTCGGCGCGCCGCCCTTCAGGGTCGCCTCGAGCGCCTCGAACACCCCCGCATCCACCTTCCGCGCCTTCGCGAACGCCACGACGCGCGGGATCAGCGGGATCGCCTCCACCCGCAGCCTGGCCTCCGCGACCGCCTCGTCGAGCGTCCGCCCGCGCGCGAGCGCCTTGCCGAGCACCACCTCGGGGCGGCCCTCGAGCCGGATCGAGGCGAGCAGGTCGCCGTAGCCGCCGAGCCCCAGCATCGTCCGCTCCTCCGCGCCCGCCGCGGCGGCGACGCGGGCCGCGCTGTCGACCGCCCTCGAGATCAGCGCGGCGAGCAACCCCGGCCCCGCGCCCGCCTGCTCGGCGAAGCCGACGCCGACGGCGAGGCAGCCGACAAGCGCCGACGCCCACTCCAGGCCCTGGAGATCCGGCGTCGTGTAGACGTGGAGCGCCTCCGACTGGAACGCCGCCGTCACCGCGGCGTGGACCTCCGGGAAGCGCGAGCCGCACACCATCGCCGAGGGACGACCCTCCCGGAGCTCGTCTTCCTGCACCGGGCCGCCCAGGGCACCCACCCGGCGCGCCGGGGTCTCCTCGCGCACCAGGTCCGAGACGGTCTTCAGCGCCTCACCCTCGAGGCCGCGCACGCCGTGGATCACGAGGTGCGAGCCGTCCATGTGATCGCCGAGCGCGCGCAGCGCCGTCCGCGCCGCGTTCGACGGCACCGCGATCACGAGCAGCCGCGCCCGGGCGACCTCCGCGTGGTCCCGCACGATCCGCGGGCCGCCTTTGATCTGCGGGTGCTCGCGGCGGGAGTACAGGAGGACCTCCGCGCCGGTGCGGCTCGCGGCGAGCGCCAGCGCCACGCCCCAGAAACCGCCGCCGATGACCCCCACCGAAGGCGCCGGAAGCGCGCTCCCCGGGGCGCTCACTGGCCACCCCCGGCGCCGTTCATCGAGCCCACGCGCGCGTCCGCCTCGCCCGCGCGGGACGAGGCCGGCGAGGACGACGAAACGGGCGAGGCCGAGCCCCGCGGCTCATCCAGCGGCGGCGGCGGCGAGGCGGGCTCGAGCGGCGGGAGCGGCGGCTGGACCTGCAGGCCGGAAGGGACGCCGGGCGGCGCAATCACGTCCCACGCCACCCCGTGGGCGGCGAGGCGGTTCTGGTAGTAAAAGAGCAGGTTGGTGTCGCAGAGCGCGATGCCGTCGGGCCGCGAGTCGAGCACCGGCGACGAGTGGTAACCCGCGAAGGCGCGCAGCGCGCGCTCGACGATGTCCCCACCCGAGCCGAGCCGGACGTCCTCGCCCAGCACGATGCACCCCCGCTGCTCGAGCGCGCGCAGCCGATCGCAGAGGGCCACCACGTCGGCCGCGAGGTCGTCGCGCGGCACCGTGAGCACGTCGCGCTGCCGGAGCACCGTGAAGAGATCCGCGGCGGGCGCCTGGCTGCGGAGCCGGGCGAAGCTCGCCGCCGCGACGACGTGCGTCGCCATCACGACCGTGTCGCGCGCGTACGCCCGGCAGATCTCCTCGCCGAGCTCGCGCGCGTACTGGGCGTCGCGCGCCGCGTCGATGACCGCCCTGCCGCCCTGATCCTTCACGTAGCTCGCCGGATCGACCTCGCGACCGCGGGCGTCGAACGAGCGGCCCAGCTCGTCGACCCGGTTGCCGAACGGATCGAGCGGCTCGGAGAAGCGGATGACCACCGCGGCGTTCATCGCGAGGAGCTTGCGCAGGAACGAGGCGATCCGGCCGATGCGGCTCGACTCGTCGTCCTCGATGATGAAGCGGCCCTTGCCGGCCTCGGAGAGGAAATCGGCGATCAGCGTCTCGGCCTCGAGCGTGATGAGGTAGTTGATCGTGGCCGGGACGAAGAAGACGCGGCGCTCGCGGCCGCTCTGCAGCGTCCGCGTGTAGGCCTCGAAGGCGCTGCCGACCAGGCCCAGCTTGAGCTTCCGCTCCACGCCGCCCGAGCGGGACCGCGTGCCGCCCGGGAAGAACAGCGAGTGGTAGCCGCGCTCCAGGAGCACGCCGGAGTACGTCTTCAGCACGTCCTTGTAGAGGTTGTGCCGGATGCGCCGGTCGACGCGGTAGGCGCCGAGGTTGTGCATGAAGAACGAGAGGACCGGGTTCGTGAACAGGTTCTTGCCGGCGCCGTACGTGGCGGGCGGCAGGCCGGCGCGCTCGAGGGCGTAGCCGAACACGATCGAGTCCATGTTCGACAGGTGGGTCGGGACGTAGACGGCCGTGCCACGCTGCACGAGCGAGCGGAGCTTCGCGAGCGGCCCCTCCACGAGCACCCGGTCGGCCAGGAGCTCGAGGCTGACGAGCTTGAGCGGGTCGCGGACCACCGTCATGAGCTTGCGCGGCGCGATCAGGGCGCTGACGACCGGCGGCAGGAGCCGCGACGACAGCTGGTAGACGCGCCGGTCGAAGTTCCCCGCGATGTCCCACGCGTACTCCTCCGAGAGCTCCCGCAGGCGGCGGCGGCGCTCGGCGTCGTGCATGCGGCCGAGCGAGCGGGCGAGCCGCTGCCACTCGGCGAGCTCGCGGACGTCCTGCGGCTTCCGGGACCCCTCGAGCCGCTTCGCCTCCTGATACGCCGCCTCGTTCATGGCGAGCAGCGGATCCCTCGTGGAGCCGACGACCCGGTCGACCACGGTGCGCACGATCTCGTCGCGCGCGTCGTTGAACCCGAAGATGGGAGCGCGGGAGTCCATAGGCCTAGTCGTATAGAAATCGGACGGCGGGCGCGAGCGGAATACGGCCGCGCGCGACGCCGAAAGTCAGCGGTAATCGTCCTTCGCGCGACGCACGGCGGCGAACACGTCGGACGGCGTGGCGCCCGGGAAGCGCGCCCTCAAACTCGGCTCACCACAGCGCAGGAACGGGTTCGTCGCGAGCTCGTCGGCCATCGTGCTCCCGACCGTGGGCTCGCCGCGCTCCCGTGCCGCACGGGCGGCAGCGAGCTTCTTGCGGACAGCCTCGTTCTCGGGCTCGACCGCCTCGGCGAAACGGAGGTTGTTCACGGTGTACTCATGACCGCAGAAGACGCGCGTCTGCGCCGGAAGCGCGGCGAGCTTGGAGAGCGAGGCGTGCATCACCTCCGGCGTCCCCTCGAACATGCGGCCACATCCGGCGATGAAGAGCGTGTCTCCGGTGAACACAACGTCCTCGACGCAATACGAGACGGCGCCGAGCGTGTGGCCGGGGACGTGCAACGGCTGGAGCGTGAGGCCGGCGACCTGGACCGGCGTGCCCTCCTCGACCCGCTCCGTCTGCGCGGGAACGCGCCCGACGTCGCTCGAGTGCGCATAGACCGGGAGGTCGCCGTAACGCTCGCGGAGCGCCTCGTTGCCGCCGACGTGATCGTGGTGGTGGTGCGTGTTGACGATGGCGACCAGACTGAGCTTCTCGCGCTCGAGCGCCGCGATGATCGGCTGGGCCTCCGAGGGATCGATGACGATCGCCTCGCGCCGCCCGTCCGCGGCCACGAGGTACGCGTAATTGTCGCTGAGGCAGGGCACGGGGAGGATGCGCATGAGGCGTCGACTATAGCGGCGCTCCCGGCGAGAGCCGGGGAAAAGGAGCGCGCAGCGCGCGTGGATCGCGCATGAGCTCGAGAAAGTTTGAGAATTTTGCGACCGAGCCGGCAAGTGATCCCGAGCGGGACGGCGGGCGGCCTGGCGGAGATCCGCGCGGTGACGCGGGCGCGATGGTGTGGCAGAGGGGCCGGCATGACGTCCGCCGAGCCCTCCGTCCGTTACCGCATCGGCGTCGATGAGAACGGGCTGGGCCCGCGGCTCGGTCCGATGGTGGTGACGGCGGTCCTCGCGCGCGTCACGGAGGCGGGCTGGCAGGTCGCCGGCCGCGCCCCTCGCGGCGCCCTCGCCCAGCGGCTCGGCGACTCGAAGCAGCTCGTGGCGCACGGGGATGTCTCGCTCGGCGAGGCCTGGGCTCGCGCGCTGGTCGCGCGCGGCTGCGGCCGCGCGGGGACGGCCAGCGGCGCGTCGTCGGTGGACGAGCTGCTCCACGCCGTCGCGCTCGACGATCGCCCCGCGCTCCGCGCGCTCTGCCCGGGCCACGTCGAGGAGCAGTGCTGGTCGGCGGAGGGCGAGGCGTTCACCGCGTCCGACGCGCTGCTCGGCGCGATCGGCAAGGACCTCGACAAGCTCTCGGAGAAGGGGGTCGAGGTCGTCGCCGTGCGCTCGGTGCTGCTCTGCGCGAAGCGGATGAACGACGGGGCGCGCGCCGGGAAGAACAGGTTCGTGCTCGATCTCCACGCGATGGAGCGCCTCGTCCTGGAGCTCCGCGGCCTCGCCGGCGCGGAGGTCTTCGCGGTGTGCGGCAAGGTCGGCGGCTTCGGCAAGTACGGCTCCGTGTTCGGCCCGCTCGCGGGGAGGATGCACGCCGTGCTCGAGGAGGGCCGCGCCCGCAGCGCCTACCGCTTCCCCGGCCTCGGCGAGATCGCGTTCGTCCGCGACAGCGACGCCTCGGATCTGTGCGTCGCGATGGCGTCGATGGTGGGCAAGTACGTCCGCGAGGCGCTCATGGAGCGGGTCGCGCGCCACTACCAGCGCGCGGTCCCGGGCCTGCACGGGGCGAGCGGCTATTACGATCCGGTCACGTCGGCGTTCATCGGAGCGACCCGCCTCGTCCGCCGCGCGCGCGAGATCCCCGCCGAGTGCTTCGAGCGGGGCGCCGGCGAGAGCGACGCCTCACTCGAGAGCGGCGGCCCGTAGCGCCGGGGCCGGCGCCGCGCGGGCCGCGCTCGCCGGGCGAAACCAGCGGCGCCGCGGGGCGTAGGAGGGTTAGGTGCGCTACCCTCGACAGGCCAGGTGGATGATGAAACGGCTCCGCGCTGCTGGTCTTCTCTTCGCGCTCGTCCTGATTGCGTGCGCCGCCGTGTTCGCGTGCTTTCGCGCTGGCGATGCAGGGAAGGCGAGCAAGGTGATTTTGGGGTCCAAGGAGGCTGTGACGATGTCGGACAGAAGCTATCGCAAACCGTCGGATGAGGAGCTGCGCAAGCAGCTCACGCCGCTCGCATACGAGGTGACCCAGCGCGACGCGACCGAGCCGCCGTTCCGCAACGCCTTCTGGGACAACCACGAGGCGGGCCTCTACGTGGATGTCGCGAGCGGCGAGCCGCTCTTCACGTCGCTCGACAAGTTCGACTCGGGCACCGGCTGGCCGAGCTTCACGCGCCCCGTCGAGCCGGAGCGCGTCGTGGAGCGCTCGGACAGGGGCCACGGGATGGTCCGAACGGAGGTGCGCTCCAAGGCAGGCAACTCGCACCTCGGGCACGTCTTCGAGGACGGGCCCGCGCCCGACGGGCTGCGCTATTGCATCAACTCCGCGTCCCTCCGGTTCATCCCGCTGGCTCGCCTCGAGGCGGAGGGTTACGGCGCCTATCGGGCGCTGTTCGAGGGCCGCGACGGCGCGCGTCGGGAGCAAGCGAGCGCGAACGCCTGCGCCGTGCCGGCGCCGGGGGAGGCGCCTGGGTGCCAGACGACGCTGGAGACGGCCGTCCTGGCGGGCGGCTGCTTCTGGGGGATGGAAGAGCTCCTCCGGCAGATCCCCGGTGTCCTCGAGACGGAGGTCGGTTATGCCGGCGGCCGGACGAAGGCGCCGACCTATGAAGACGTGAAGACCGGAGCGACGGGCCACGCCGAGTCGGTGCGCATCGTCTTCGATCCCGCGAAGCTGTCGTATGCCGAGCTGCTCGAGAAGTGGTTCTTCCGCATGCACGATCCGACGACGCAGAACCGCCAGGGCAACGACGTCGGGACGCAGTACCGCTCGGCGATCTTCGTCACGACGCCCGAGCAGCGCCGCATCGCCGAGGAGGTGAAGGCGCGCGTCGACAAGAGCGGCAAGTGGCGCGCCCCGCTCGTCACCGAGATCGTGGAGGCCGGGCCGTTCACGCGCGCCGAGGAGTACCACCAGAAGTACCTGGAGAAGTACCCCAGCGGGTACACGTGTCATTTCATGCGCGACTG
Source organism: Sorangium sp. KYC3313 (assembly GCF_052075895.1). Lineage (NCBI taxonomy): Bacteria > Pseudomonadati > Myxococcota > Polyangiales > Polyangiaceae > Sorangium > Sorangium sp. KYC3313. Next base: position 2,179,574 of record NZ_CP197255.1, on the reverse strand, counting down.
ATGAGTGCGGTGGCCCGCGCCGTCGACTCGATGGTCTCGTCGACGGCGCAGGCTGGTGATGCTCGAGAGCGGGCGGGTCAGCGATTGGCGATGTGGATCGCCGCGCCCATGGCGTGGGCGGCGGCTTCCATCAGCGACTCGCCGAGGGTCGGGTGGGGGTGGATCGTGAGCGAGAGATCCTCGAGGAAGGCCGCCATCTCGAGCGAGAGGGACGCCTCGCTGATCATGGTGCTGGCCTCCGGCCCGACGATGTGGACGCCGAGCACCTGCTTCGTCTTCTTGTCGGCGACGATCTTCACGAAGCCCTCGGTCTCGTTCATGGCCATGGCCTTGCCGAGCACCGAGAACGGGAACTTGCCGATGCTGACCTCGAGGCCCTTCGCCTTCGCCTCGGCCTCGGTGAGCCCCACCGTGGCGATCTCCGGATCGGTGAAGATCGCGCCCGGGATCGCGACCCAGTCCTTCTCGGCCTTGTGCCCCGCGATGACCTCGGCGGCGATCTCGCCCTCCTTCGTCGCCTTGTGCGCGAGCAGGGGCGGCCCGCTGACGTCGCCGATGGCGTAGATCGACGGCACGTTGGTGCGGCAGAACTTGTCCGTGGGGACGAACCCGCGCTGATCGACCGTCACGCCGACCTTCTCGAGGCCGAGCCCCTTGCTGCTCGGCCGCATGCCGACCGCGACGAGCACGGTGTCGACGACGATCGTCTGCTCCTTGCCGTCGGACTGGATCTTCACCCCGACCGAGCCGTCCTTCTGCTTCTCGTACCCGAGCGCCTTGGCGTTCTTGTGGATCGTGCCGCCGCGCTTCAGGATCTTGCGCTCGACGATCTTGGTGCAGTCGGGGTCGACGCCCGTGAGCAGCTCCGGCAGCGCCTCGACGACGATGAGCTCGGCGCCGAACGCCTGGTAGACCATGCCGAGCTCGAGGCCGATGACGCCGCCGCCGATCACCATCAGCCGCTTCGGGACGCGGCGCAGGCTGACCGCCTCCTTCGCGCCGATGATCGTGTCGCCGTCGAACTTGAACGTCGGGATCTCGATGGTCGTCGAGCCCGTCGCGATCACGATCGCCTTGGTCGCCTCGAACTGCTCCACCGAGCCGTCCGCCCGCGTCACGTCCACGCGCTTCGGCCCCACGACCGTGGCGGTGCCGTTCACCACGTCGGCGCCGTTGCCCTTGAGCAGCGACCCGACGCCGCCCGTGAGCTTCTTGACGATGCCTTCCTTCCAGTCCTGCATCTTGTTGGCGTCGAGCTCGACGCCGCTGACCTTGATGCCCATCGCGGCGCCGGCCTGCGACTTCTCGTAGAGGTGGGCGGCGGAGATCAACGCCTTGGAGGGGATACACCCCCAGTTGAGGCAGACGCCGCCGACGTTCTCCTTCTCGATGCAGAGCACCTTCTGCTTGAGCTGAGCGAGCCGGATGGCGCAGGGGTAACCGCCGGGGCCGGCTCCGATCACGATTGCGTCGTAGGTCTTCATCCTTGTCCTTTTGTGCGCTTCGAAGACTGGAACTAGGGGCGCCGGGGTTCATCAGGCAAGCCCCTCGCCGACAGCCCTGAGGCCGCGCCCGCGACCGCGAGCCGTCCCTGGGTGGCCCGGGGCTTACACGACCTCGCAGCGAGGGGAAATCCCTCCCCGAGGTCAGCGCCCGCCGCCGTGCGCCGGCGCTTTCGGGGAGCGCAGGAGCTCTGCGCGCTGGTCGCGCAGGTGCCAGGGCAGCTCCGCGTAGACGTCGTCGAACAGCGTCTCTCGGGCAGGCGGGCCCATCGCCTCGACCTCGGCGACGGCGGCGGCGATCTCGGCGTTGAGCTCCGCCTCGAGGGAGGACTCCGCGGCGTCGTCGAGGAGCCCGCGGCCGGCGAGGTGGCGCCCGAGGCGCAGCAGCGGGTCGCGCTGCGTCCAGCGATCGACCTCCTCCTGCGACCGGTAGCGGCTCGGGTCGTCGCTCGAGGAGTGCGCGCCGACGCGGTAGGTGAGCGCCTCGATGAAGCTGGGGCCGCCGCCGCCACGAGCCCGCGCGACCGCCTCGGAGACGGCGCGGTAGACGGCGACGACGTCATTGCCGTCGACCCGCACCGACGGGACGCCGTAGGCGCGCCCCTTGATGGCGATGGTCCTCGAGGCCGTCTGCCGGTCCGTCGGCACGCTGATGGCCCAGTGGTTGTTCTGGCAGATCATGACGCACGGCGCCTTGACGACCGCCGCGAAGTTCATCGCGCTGTGGAAATCGGGCTCGCTCGTCGCGCCGTCGCCCATGAACCCCACGACCACGGTGCTGTCGCGCCGCAGCTTCGCGGCCCACGCGGCGCCGACCGCCTGCGGGAGCTGCGGGCCGATGCAGCTCGACCAGGACACCTGGTTCACCTGCCGCCCGCTCATGTGCGACGGCATCTGGCGCCCCTGGAGGAGGTCGCCCGAGTTGCCGAACACCTGGGCCACATAGGTGCGGAGCGGGAAGCCGCGCACCAGCATCATCACGCTCTCGCGCAGCGCGGGGAAGATCCAGTCCGCGGGCTCGACCGCGAGCGCCGTGGCGATCGGCGTCGCCTCCTGGCCGGTGCACGCGCCGTAGAAGCCGACCCGCCCCTGCCGCTGGAGCAGGAGCATGCGCGCGTCGAGCAGCCTGAGCCGCTTGATCTCGCGGTACGCGCGCAGCAGCAGCGCGTCGCTCAGGCAAGGGTCGGTCGCGGGATCCAGGGATCCGTCGTCCCGGAGGACGCTGAGCAAGCCCTCGTCGGCCCCCTCCCCCGGTCGGGACGTGGGCGCGTGAGGTGGAGGGGCGTCGGCGGCGGACCTCGCGGAGGCGCCGGGCGGCGTGGCTTCCAGCTCGCTCATGACCGGACCATACCGCGAAATGACCGCGCTCGCGGCCCCTTCGGCCCGCGGGGACGCCCCTGCCGCCCCCGCGGCGCGCCTGGAGCGAAGCGGCTCACATCGCTCACGCCCGAGCTCAGCCGAGCAGGACGCGGAACATCCGCTTGCTGTCCGAGAGGTAGTAGTAAGCGGCGCGGTCCGCGTCGCCCATCAGATCGAGGATGGCGCGCTCCATCTGATCGGGGCTCAGCGTGTTGGACACTTCCCACGTGTCGGGCGTGACCTCGTCGCCCTGCCACGGTCCGGCGCAGAGCGCGACGAGGCGCGACCGGCTCGCCTCGTCGGCGATCGAGAAGGTGAGGATGTAGTCGTGGTTGACGAAGCCGCTATAGAGCTTGTTGTCACGCGGCATCGGATCCCTCCGGTGTCGTGGGCGCGATGCGCGGCGTCCTCACCGCGGGCCGGGCGGCAGCGGGGCGGCCGCGTCCTCGTCGTCGTCCTGCTCGGGGCGGCGCGCGCCGAGCGTGAAGACGTGCAGCAGGACGAGGCTCGCGCCGAGGAACACCTCCGACTTGCTCACGAGCTCGGCGCGGCGATGGACGCGCTCGAGCTCCATGCCGAGCTCCCCCTCGCCGCGGCGGACGCCCTCGCGGTGGAGCGCCGCGATGCGGGGGGTGAGCGCCAGGCCGACGTACGCGGCGCACCCGGCCAGCACCATGGCGACGACCCGGCGCACGCGCGCCGCGCGGCCGGCGCCGTGGCGGTACGCGGCCCAGGTGCGCGCGACCTCCGCGCCGAGGAGGATCACCGCGGCGCCGAGCGCGAATTGATCGAAGCGCGCGAACGCCGCGCTCATCGCGTCGCCGGAGAAGGGGGCCGGGGCGAGCCGGAAGACGAACGGGGCAGCGCAGGCGCCCAGCGCCACGATGCCGCCGACCCAGGCCCCCGCGGCGAGCGCGGCCACGCTCGCGGCCACGCGATCGATGAGGGAGCGGCGCGACGCGGCGCGCTCTTCGGGGCTCGGGGCGAGGTCCGCCTCGCTGAACTGGGCTTCATCGTTCATGCATCCACCTCGGAAGCGATGGCGGCGAGCGCCTCCTCGACGGCCCCCTGATCGGCCTTGCGCTCGTCTCCCCGCATCGCCGCGATCGCGGCGCGGGCGGCCGAGAGGCGGGCGCGACCGGCGGCCGCGACGGCGAGCGTGCGCTTGTGGCGGTCCCACGCGCCGAGCTCGGTGAGGATGTCGCGGATGGCCCGCTCGTGGCCCATCCGCGCGAGCGCGACGCGCGCGTGCCAGCGCAGCGGATCGCGGCCGAAGCCGAGCCTGAGCCCGAACGCGCGCCGCTCCAGGGCGCTCCGGGAAGCGGCGAGGCCGAGCTCGCCGCAGAGCTCGATGGCCGCGGCCTCGTCCTCGCGATCGACCCCGTCGAGCTTTCCTCCCACGATCTCGGCGAGCACGGGGTGGCCCACCGGATCGCCGAAGCGCGCGGTGACGACCGCCGCCGCCGCCCGGACGAGCGGGGACGCGTGGCCGAGCAGCGCGCGGGCCCGCTCCATGCCCGACGGAGGCAGCTCGCCGATGGACTCCCCCAGCTCCTCGAACATCCGCAGCGCGATGTGGCAGACGAGCGGGTCGTCGTCGTGGGTGGCCTGCATGACGGCCTCGATCGCGTCGGTCTGCTGGGCGCAGACGCGCGGGAACGCGATCACCGCCTGGAACCGCACCTCGGGCCGCTCGTCCGAGAGGGCGCGCCGGAGCCGGCCCGTGGCCCGCATGTCGCCGAGCTCACCGAGCGCCGTGATCGCCATCTGCCGGACGTAGGGATCCACGTCCTCGACGGCGAGGAGCAGGGCCGGGAGCGCCTCGACGGCCTTCGTGTCGGCGAGGGCGATGGCCGCCGCCGCGCGGACCGCCGCGTGCTCATCGACGCGGAGCGCGCCCTCGATCGCGCGCACGACCTGCTCCCGCGCCGTCGCGGCATACGGGACGAGGTCGTTCACGGCCTCCGCGCGCACGGCGGGCTTCTGCGAAGCGACGTCGCGCAGCGCAGCCTCGAGCGTCCTTTTCGCGGGGGCCGGTCCGAACACGCGGCCAACGCTAGCACGGTCGATGCGCAAAGCCGGACCGCACCGAGCGGCGCTCAGCCGCCGCCCGAGCCGCCAGCGCCGCCCGAGCCGCCAGCGCCGCCCGAGCCGCCAGCGCCGCCCGAGCCACCACCTTCGCCGCCCGAGCCGCCTTCGCCCTCCGAGCCGCCGGCGCCTCCCGCGCCACCCGACCCTCCAGCGCCGCCGGCGCCTCCTGCGCCCGAGGCATCCGGCGTGTAGGGGGTCCACTCGCCCGGTTGCTCAGGAGCGGCCTTGCACACCCCAGGCTCGCTCTCGGCGCCGCCCGGCGGCTCGCTCGACGCAGACGGCGGGTTCGGCAGGCAAGCCCTCGAGCCGTCCGGCCTGGCGTCGACGATCGCGGCGTTGCGCTCGCCCGGCGCTATCCCCGCGGCCTCCTGGATGTTGCCCAGCGCGACGCACGAGTAGCCGCTGCGGCAGTCGTCGTCCTCATCGCAGGTGGCCATGCAGAACGTGCGCTCGAAGCGCGGCCAGCGGACGTTCTCGAGCTCGCTGCACGCCGGATCGATCACCGGGTTGAACGCGACACAGACGCTGCTCCCGGAGCAGCCGTCCGGCTCGCAGTTGAAGACCGTGCAGTAGCCGCCAGGCTGCGTCCCATCGCAGAGGAGCTGCTGCTCTGCCTGCAAGCAATCGAGCGACGAGGTGCACGGATCGCCGATCTGGGGACCACATCCTGCGAGCAGCGAGGATGCGCCAAGGACGACGAGCAGGAGGGCGGGCTCGGTGAGGCGGAGCATCGAGGAGGCCGCTTAGTACCGGCAGGGGCGCCCGCGCGCAAGCGCAGGCCCGCGACGCCCACGACACCGTGCCGGAACCGGCGCCCGCTTCCGCCCGAATTGACACCCTGCGGTCAGGCCTCTACAAACGAGCGGACCGGGGTGACCCCGGAGAACGAAGCGAAGGCCATGGCGACTTACATCACCGAAGACTGCATCAACTGCGGCGCCTGCGAGCCCGAATGCCCGAACGAAGCCATCAGCGAGGGCGACGAGATCTACGTGATCGATCCGGAGCTCTGCACCGAATGCGTCGGCTTCTATGATCACGAAGCGTGCCAGGCCGTATGCCCGGTCGAGTGCTGCTTGCCCAACCCGCAGATCGTGGAGACCGAGGAAGTCCTCATCGCGCGCGCCGTCAGGCTGCACCCCGACGATGGGGAGCTGAAGAAGCGGGCCGCCGCCAACGATTACCCCTCGCGCTTCCGCAAGTAGCGCGCCTCGTCGCGTCCCCTCGCGTCGCCTCTCCGGCCGCGCCTTCCATGCCTCCGCCGGCACCGTCGGTTCGATGCGGCGCCCGGGTCACACCGTGATCCGGCGCTGGGCCGCCGTGGTTCTCGCGGGTGCCTGCGCGGGCTGCCATGGCAGCGGTCCGCTGCTCCACCCGGCCCACGTCCTCCGTCCGGGCGCCGTGCGCCTCGGCGGCGGCCTGTCGGGTGACATGGTCGTCGCCGGAGCGGCGGACGCAGGGGCGAGCGTTGCCGACCCGGCGACGGCGGAGGGCGCCGCGCGGCGAAAGCTCTCCGCGATCACCGTATCGCCGGGCGTCGCGCCCTGGGCCAGCGCCCGCGTCGGGATCGAGGGCGAGAACGAAGCGGGGCTGACGTACACGGGGCGAGCCATCCGGCTCGACGGGCGCCACGCGTTCCCGCTCGGCGACGCGGCCCTGTCGATCGGCCTCGGCGCCTCGGCGCTCTTCGCGGGCGGGCTGGGCCCCAGCGCCGAAGGGATCGACGTCCACGGCGCAGGGCTCGACGTCCCTCTCCTGCTCGGCTTCCGGTCGGACGCGGATCTCTACGCGCTCTGGTTCGGTCCCCGGCTCGGCTTCGAGCTCCTCGGCGGCCAGGTGCGGCTGCCCGCCGGAGCGGCGCTCCGAGGATCGCTCGTCGACGCGTCGGGCCAGCATCTCCAGCTCGGGTTCGTGCTGGGCTTCCGCGCGGGCTTCCGCCATGTGCACGTCGCGCTCGAGGGCACCGCGACCTATCACCACGCGGAGGGCGAGATCGCCGGCGAGCCGGTCGCGATCGATCAGGGCACCGTCGCCCCGGGCGGCGGCCTCACGGTCACCTTCTGACGCGGCCGAAACCAACGCAGCCACGTTGCAACGTCGGCGAGCTCGACGCAGCGCGGCGTCAGAGCGTCCCCGGACGTACCGGGACGTAACGGAGCGTAACGGAGCGTAACGGAGCGTGACGGAGCGCGGCAAACCGGCGGCAAAGCGCGGCAAATCGTAATGAGCCGGATTCCCTGTCATTTTCGGTGGCGAGCGCAGGCGCTTGCCCGGCCGGAGGACCCGTTTTAGACTCGGATCTATGCGTCCCCACGGCGCCCTCGCCACCTCATGCCTGCTCGCCGGTGCGGCTCTCGTCGGCTGTTCGGCGCCTGTCGCGGGCGACGCGACGGAGATCAACGGGGTGGTCACCCAGGGGGTCGTGCGCGTCGAGCGCGCGATCAACCTGAGCCGGGACGCCGCCTTGACCGCCACCCCCGGTGAGCTCGACGAGGCCGCGCCGCCGAGCGCGGGCACCGAGGGGGCGGGGGCGGTCACGAACGTGCTGGCGAAGTTCATGCGGCTCTCGTCCGCGATGGATCCGGAGCTCGCCGAGGGGGCCGTCGGGAAGCCGTTCGTCCTCCCCTCCGCCGGCAGCTGCATGGTCCTCTCGCCCGCCGCCGACGACGAGGCGAGCAGCTTCAGCTCGCTCAGCCCCATCGAGCTCCTCGACGCGGGCGACGTGACGATGAAGACCGAGAGCACCGAGATGCCGCTCGCCGCCCGCGCGTTCCCGGACGTGGGCGCCCTGGTCTTCGGCGTGTTCTACACGTCGCGCGACGCCACCAGCGATCTGCCCGCGCCGGCGCGGTACGTGTTCGAGAGCTCCGGCTCGGGGCAGCTCGACCGGTTCGCGTTCGAGGCCGATGCCCCCGCGGGTCCCGAGGAGGTGCGCATCGGCGACGCCGAGCTGGCCGACGGCGTCGATCTCGACGCAGGGGTCGGCGCGCTCGTGCAGTGGCGCACGGACGAGGGCAGCGAGGCCGGCCGGGCGCGGGACATCATCTACGTCGACGTGACCTCGGCGCACGGCGCGACCGTGCGGTGCGCGTTCAAGGACACCGGGCGGGGCGTGATCCCGGGCTCCTTGCTGGATCCCTCGACGCTCGGGCCTCTGCCGGCCGACGCGACGCTCGCCGTGCACCGGACGCGGCAGGTGCCGTTCAACACCTCGGGGATCGACCTCGGCGAGGTGCGCTTCGACCTCTCCGTGAACGGCCGAGCGCGCATCGCCGCGCGCTGACGGCGCTCCGACCGACATCGGCGTGGCGTACGAGGATCTGCGACGTCGCGCGGCCGAGCTCGCCGCGATCGGGCAGCGCGACAGCGGCACCGCGCTCCTCGCGGCGGCCGGAGATCACGCGGGCGCCTCCGAGCTGCTCGAGCGCGTCTGCGACTTCGCCGGCGCGGCCCGGGAGGCGCTGGCAGCCGGGGACCCGGCCCGCGCCGCGCTGATGGCCGCGCTCGGCGGCGACGAGGCGCTCGCGCGCGAGGCGCTCGAGCGGATCGCCGCCACGTCGCCCCGGGACGCCGCGCTGCGCGCCGCCGCCGACCTCGCGGCGCGCGGGTTCTCGCGCCACGCGGGCGCGCTGTTCGCGGCGCTCGGCGCTCACGCGGCGGCCGCGGAGGCGTTCACCGCGGCCCACGACGCGTGCCGCGCCGCCGAGAGCTTCGAGCTCGCCGGCCGCCCCGCCGACGGCGCGCGGGTGCTCGAGGCCGCGCTCCGCCGCCGCCCGGGCGACGCGGCGGCGTGGCTCGCGCTGGGCGAGCTGCTCGCGCGCCACGGCCGCACCGAGGCCGCCGTGCGGGCGCTGCAGCAGCTGCCGCTCGCCGCCGCCGAGCGGGCCCGCGCGCTGCCGCTGCTCGGCCGCTGCCTGAGCGAGCTCGGGCTCGAGGACGCCGCGCGGACCGTTCGCGAGGAGCTCGCCCGGCTCGATCCGTCAGGCCAGGAGGCGCTCTCGTCGCGAGGCGCCGCTCCCGGCAGCGCCGCCGCGGGACCTCCTCCTGCGGGCCCCACGCCCGTCGGGCCGCTCCTCTTCGGGCGCTACGAGACCCTGCGCGAGGTCACGGCCACGCCCCACGCGCGCGTGGTGGAGGCGCGCGACCGGATCACGGCGGAGCGCGTCGCCGTGAAGATCTTCGCGGGCGCGGCGTTCGGAGCGGGCCGCGACGCGCTCCTCCGGTTCGAGCGCGAGGCGCGCGCCCTCGCCCAGCTCCGGCACCCGAACGTCGTCGCGCTCCGCGCGTACCACCCCGAAGGGCCGGCGATGGTGCTCGCCTGGATGACGGGCGGGTCCCTGATCGAGCGGCTGCGGGGGGATCCGGTCACGCCCGCGCGCGCCGTCGAGATCGCGGGCGCGCTCCTGTCCGCGCTCGGCGAGGCGCACCGCCTCGGCATCCTCCACCGCGACGTGAAGCCGAGCAACGTGCTCTTCGACGAGATCGGGACGGCTCACCTCGCGGATTTCGGCGCGGCGCACCTCGGGGATCTCTCCTCCACCGCCACGGCGGGCGCGATCGGGACGTTCGCGTACATGTCGCCCGAGCAGCGCATGGGCCGGCCGGCGACGCTGGCGAGCGATCTGTACGGCGTCGGCGCGGTGCTCGCCGAGCTGCTCACCGGAGAGCCGCCCGCCCCCGCCGTGCGCGGGCGGCTCGATCCCGCGCCGAGCGAGGTCCATCCGGACCTCACGGCGGCCCACGACGCAGCCGTGGCGGCGCTGCTCGCGGAGGACCCCGCAGCGCGGCCGGCCGACGCGTTCGAGGCGCGGCGCGCGATCACCGCGATGGCCTGGCCAGAGCGCCCGCGGCCGCGGCGGGCGCGGGCGAGCGGCCGGCCCCGATCGAGCGACGCGCCGCCCGCCACAGCGGCCCGGCTCGCGGCGACCCTGGAGGTCGGCGACGGCCGGGACACGGAGGGGCGCTGGCACGACGCCTGGCTCGATCGCGACGTCCTCGTGCTGCAGCTCGACGACGCGACCCTCGCCCGGGCCCGGGCCTTCGCGCGCGCCGGCCACGCGGCCTTGACGTCCGTCCTCCGGGTCGATCTCGCCAGCGGCGAGGTCTGGGTGGCGCTGCCCCAGGGCCGCGCGCTCGCCGACGAGGCGCGCGCGCTGACCAGGGCCCAGCGCGCGCGCCTCGGCGAGGCCATCGCGGCGCTCCACGCGGCCGGAGGCGCGCACGGGTGCATCGACAGCCAGCACCTTTACGTCCACCACGGCGAGCTCACGCTGGCCTACCCGCGCGAGGCTCCCGGCGACGTGGAGGAGCTCGCGGCGCGGGACCTCGCGGCGCTCCAGGAGCTCGACAGGAACGCGCTGGACGAGCTCTAGATCGAGGAACCAGGGCGGAGGCGGCGCCAGGCGCGAGGCCCGCGATGCGCGGGCGCGGGGGGTGTCCGGAGCGCCGGCTCAGTTCGGCGGAGGCGGGGCGGGCGGCGACGGAAAGGTGCGCGCGCCGGGCGAGGTGCAGGTGCCCCCGTACTCGTCGCGCTTGGTGATGTCGTAACAGCAGTAACCGTCGTCGTACTCGGCCTCGCTGTCGACCGACTCGACCTCGCCGCCGCACGAGTCGCTTCCGAAATACGCGAGCGCCTCTTCCTGGGAGGGGCATGCCCGCCCGTTCTCGGTCCACTCGATCTCGGTGTAGTCGAAGCACCCGACCTTGTCGCACCCCGTGGTCGCGAGGGTGAGCGCCAGGGCTGCGAGCTGGAGGGCCCGGACCGGACAACGCGCGAGGGCCGAACGGATCGTCGAGATCATGGATTCTCCCGGACACACGGGCGCTGCGCGCGCCCCGAGCAAGCATACTCCGGTTCGGACGAAGCCGGCTGCCCCGGAGAGGAGCGAGCAGGCTCCCGTCGCGCGGCGGCGTGCGCCGCGCCTTCTGGTCGATCCGGACCGGGTGGAGTACACGACAGCATGACGACCGGAGAGCAGGGGGCCCGGGTGGTGCGCGCGCCGCGGGGAAGCGAGCGGAGCTGCAAGGGGTGGATCCAGGAGGCCGCGCTCCGGATGCTCCACAACAACCTCGATCCGGAGGTCGCGGAGCGCCCCGACGATCTCGTGGTCTACGGCGGCACCGGGAAGGCGGCGCGATCGTGGGAGGCGTTCGACGTGATCGTCCGCGAGCTCCGGGAGCTCGCGGACGACGAGACGCTCCTCGTGCAGTCGGGCAAGGCGGTGGGCCGCTTCCGCACGCACCCGGACGCGCCCCGCGTGCTCCTCGCGAACTCGAACCTCGTGGGCCGGTGGGCGACGTGGGACGAGTTCCGCCGGCTCGAGGCGCTCGGCCTGACCATGTACGGGCAGATGACCGCGGGCTCGTGGATCTACATCGGCTCGCAGGGCATCGTGCAGGGCACCTACGAGACGTTCGTCGCCGCGCGGAAGGCGCACGCGGCGCGCGCCCCGGGCGGCGGGCGCTGGGTGCTCACCGCGGGGCTCGGCGGCATGGGCGGCGCGCAGCCGCTCGCCGCGACCATGGCGGGCATGGCCTGCCTCGGCGTCGAGATCGACCCGGCGCGCATCGAGAAGCGGCTCCGCACCCGCTACGTCGACGAGCGCATCGACGATCTCGACCGCGCCCTCGACGCCGTCCTCGAGAGCGTCCAGCGCGGGGCGCCGCGCTCGATCGCCCTCTGCGGCAACGCCGCCGACGTCTACCCGGAGCTCGTGCGCCGCGGCGTCACGCCCGACCTCGTCACCGAGCAGACCGCGGCGCACGATCCGCTCGTCGGCTACGTCCCGCCGGGGCTCACGCTCGAGCAGGCGGCGGCGCTCCGCGCCCGCGATCCCGGGGAGTACGTCGCGCGCGCGAAGGCGGGGATGCGCAGGGAGGTCGAGGCGATGCTCGCGATGCAGCGGCGCGGGGCCGAGGTCTTCGACTACGGCAACAACATCCGCACCTGCGCGATGGAGGCGGGCGCCGAGGGCGCGTTCGCGATCCCCGGCTTCGTGCCGGCGTACGTGCGCGAGCTGTTCTGCCAGGGCAAGGGCCCGTTCCGGTGGGTCGCGCTCTCGGGCGATCCCGAGGACATCCTCGCCACCGACCGCGCGGTGCTCGAGGCGGTCCCGGGCGACGCCGATCTCCGCCGCTGGATCGAGCTCGCGGAGCAGAAGATCGCGTTCCAGGGGCTCCCGTCGCGGATCTGCTGGCTCGGCTACGGCGATCGCGCGAAGGTCGGGCTCGCCTTCAACGAGCTCGTCCGGGCCGGCCGGGTGAAGGCGCCGATCGTGATCGGGCGCGACCACCTCGACTGCGGGTCGGTCGCGTCGCCGTTCCGGGAGACGGAGGCGATGAAGGACGGCTCCGACGCGATCGCCGACTGGGCGATCCTCAACGCGCTCGCGAACACGGCGGGCGGCGCGTCGTGGGTGAGCTTCCACCACGGCGGCGGCGTCGGGATCGGCAACTCGCTGCACGCCGGGATGGTGATCGTCGCCGACGGCACCGAGGCCGCTCGGCAGCGGCTCGAGCGGGTGCTCACCATCGATCCGGGGATGGGGATCATCCGGCACGCCGACGCGGGCTACGAGACGGCGATCCACGTCGCGGAGGAGAAGGGGGTCCGGGTGCCGCACCGGGCAGGGTGACCGGCTCCGCCGCGCCCTCGAGGGCGCGCAGCCGCGCGATCTCCTCCAGGTAGCCGCGCCGCTCCTTCGCGAGCGGCGGCAGCTCGATCACCGCCGGGACGCGCGCGAGCCGCGCGTCGTTCGCGAGGCGCCAGAACGGCGCGAGCCCCATCTCCCCGTCGCCGACGCGCTCGTGCCGATCGACCCGCTGGCCGAGCCCCGCCTTCGAGTCGTTCACGTGCATGCACCGCAGCCGATCCAGCCCGAGCAGCCGGCCGAAGTCGCTCCAGAACCGCTCGTAGCCGGCCTCGCTCCGGAGGTCGTGCCCCGCCGCGAAGGCGTGCTGCGTGTCGACGCAGACCCCGAGCCGCGACCCCTCCGGCCCGGCGCGCTCGATCATCGCGGCGATCTGATCGACGCGGTGGCCGAGCGTCGACCCCTGCCCGGCCGTGTTCTCGATGCACAGCTGCGCACGGAGCCCCTTCCCGCGAGAGAGCACGATCGACAGGCTCTCGCCGATGCGGTCGAGGCCGGCCTCCTCGCCGAGGCTGCGGTGCGCGCCCGGATGGAACACCACGAAATCGATCCCGAGCGCGTCGCACCGCGCGAGCTCCCGGAACAGCGCTTCCCGCGAGCGCTCGAGGATCGTGGCGTCATCGGCGCACAGGTTGATGAGGTAGCTCGCGTGGGCGAGTGTTCGGCCCGCGCCCGCGCCGGCCCAGGCCGCGCGCGCGGCGCGGAACGCGGCGATCTGCTCCGCGCTCAGCGCCGGCTCCCGCCACTGGCCCGAGACCTTGGTGAAGATCTGCACCGCCTCGCAGCGGTCCTCCCCCGCCAGCGCGATCGCGCGGTGAAGGCCGCCAGCCACGGACTCGTGCGCGCCGAAGATCATGGGCCGCACTGCTTGGGGCGCTTCCCCGCCGCCGGCAAGGCATTGCCCCGAGCCCGCCGGATCTGCCACGGCCCCCGCCATCCGCGCGCGCCCGCGCGCCCCCATGCGCCCCCCCTGCATGAGGACTACGCCCGGGCCGCCTCGTCCGTCCGCTGCGACGACCCCGATTCCGCGAGCAAATCGAGCAAACCGCGTGCCGGGGCGGCGCGAACCCCGGTTCGCGGCACCTCACCCTTGACGCGTTCCTGCCCAGGCGCGAATTGAGCGGCCTTCCTGGAGTCTCGATGAGCCATATGGGTGTTACGAACGGGGCCGGCGCCGGAGAGGCAATGCCGGGGTCGCCGGGTGCGGCCAAGGGCGAGCAAACCGCGGCGGCCCCGCCGCTGGTGCCGTCGCACGTGCTCTCGGGCAAGCGGCTCGTGGTGGTCGGAGGGACCGGCTTCCTCGGCAAGGTCTGGCTGGCCATGCTGCTCGCGAGGTTCCCGGAGATCGCCCACATCTACCTGCTCGTCCGGGCCAAGGAGAACCAGTCGCCGGAGGAGCGCTTCTGGTCGCAGATCGTGACCTCGCCGGTCTTCGACCCGATCCGCGAGCAGTACCCCGGGCCCGCCTTCGAGGAGTACCTGCGGCAGAAGATCACGCCCATGAACGGCAACGTCGGCCTGCCGCTGCTCGGGCTGGGCGACCGCGTGGGGGAGCTCACGGGCAACATCGCCGCGGTCGTGAACGTGGCCGGCGTCGTCGACTTCAACCCCCCGCTCGACGAGGCGCTCGAGGTCAACGCGTTCGGCATCAGCAACCTCGTCGAGCTCGCGCGGACCCTCGGGGCCAAGGTGATGCACACGAGCACCTGCTTCGTCGCAGGCTACCGCTCCGGGCTCATCGAGGAGAACCACCCGGCCGAGATCCCCTTCCCCCGCGCCGCGGGCGAGACGTGGTTCGGCGCCGCCTGCCCGAAGCGGACGCTCGATCGGTCGCACTGGGATCCGCAGCGCGAGATCAGCGAGTGCCTCGACCTCGTGCAGCAGGCGCGCCAGCGGTGCGAGGACGCCTTCCGGCAGAGCGCCTTCCTCGACGAGGCCAAGGCCAACCTGGCCGCGCGCAGCGAGCCGTGCCGGGGCAGCGCGCTCGAGAACGAGCTCGCCAGGGTGAAGCGCAAGTTCATCAAGGACCGGCTCATCGAGGCCGGCAAGGAGCGCGCGCTCTTCTGGGGGTGGACCAACATCTACACCTACACGAAGAGCATCGGCGAGCAGGTCCTCGCGGGCTCCGGGCTGCCCTTCACCATCGTCCGCCCCGCCGTCGTCGAGACCGCCGTCGAGTTCCCGTTCACCGGCTGGAACGAGGGGATCAACACCTCGGCGCCGTACCTCTACCTCGCCTCGAAGGGGCAGGTGCAGTTCCCGGGCGACCACGACGTGCGGCTCGACCTCATCCCGGTCGACATGACCGCGAGCGGCATGATCGCCTCGCTCTGCGAGCTCATCGAGGGCCGCGCGCCCGCCGTGTACCAGTACGGATCGACCGACACGAACGGCTGCCGCGTGACGCGCTACCTGGAGCTCGCCGGGCTGTACAAGCGGCGGCAGGTGTTCGAGGGGAAGAAGACCGCGCTCTTCGACATCGTGTCGTCCCGCTTCGAGCCGCGCGGGCTGACCCGGCAGCAGTACGGCGCGCACGGCGCGCGGGCCATCGAGGGCGCGCTCCGCGGCCTGGGCGGCCTGCTCAAGACGGCGAGCGTCGGCCCCGCCGCGGCCCTCCTCAAGCCGGCGGCGGCCGCGCTGGAGAACGCCGCCAGGACCGAGCAGAAGACGGCCACGCTCCTCGAGGTCTTCATGCCGTTCGTCGCGGAGGGCGACTGGGTCTACTCCTGCGCCAACACGCGCGCGGCGATGGCCCGCATGCCCCCCGAGGAGCGGGCGCGCTTCGTCTGGGCGCCCGAGAAGATCGACTGGCGCGACTACATCTGGAACGTGCACCTCCCCGGCCTGGAGAAGTGGGCCTTCCCGCTCATGGAGGACATGCTCCGCCGGGAGATCAAGCCGCTCCGGCCCTACGACAGCCTGGTCGACCTGCTCGACGAGGTCGCCGAGCGCTTCGATCACGCGCTCTCGGTGCAGCGGTTCGAGCAGGACGGGCTCTCGCGCACGAGCTACCGCGAGCTCCGCGACGCGGCCTGCATGACCGCCGCGCGCCTCGCCGCGCTCGGCGTCCGCCGCGGCGATCGCGTGGCGCTCTCCGGCGCGAACCAGCCGGCGTGGCCCGTCGCCTACTTCGGCATCCTCCGCGCAGGCGCCGTCGCCGTCCCGATCGATCCCGGGCTCGACGCGGAGCCGTTCGCGGACGTCCTCCGCTCGTCGACGGCGAAGGTCGTCCTCTGGGACAGCGGCGTGGCGGAGAAGCTCGGCGCCGACGTCCGCGCGGCGCTGCCGAACCTGGTCGCCTTCGACATGGTCGGGTTCGCCGAGGGCCACGTGCCCGACCTGGGCCCGGCGTCCGGCGACGGGCTCGCGCCCCCGGACGTGCGCGTGGGCAGCCAGGACGTCGCGAGCGTCGTCTACACGAGCGGCACGACCGGGGAGCCGAAGGGCGTGCTGCTCACGCACGGCAACTTCACGGCGCTGCTGGCCTCGCTGGCGCCGCTGTTCCCGCTCAAGGCGAGCGACCGCGTGCTCAGCGTGCTGCCGCTCCACCAGACCTTCGAGGTCACCTGCGGCCTGCTCCTGCCGCTGTCGCAGGGCGCGCGGATCATCTACCTCGACGACGTCTCGGCCGATCGGGTGAGCGACGGGCTGAAGAAGGCGCGCGTCACGGCGATGGTCGGCGTGCCCGCGCTCTGGCAGATGCTGGAGCGCCAGATCGTCGCCAGGGTGAAGGAGCAAGGGCCCGCCGCGGCCACCGCGTTCAGCTGGGCCATGGAGCTGAACCGCATGCTCGGCAAGCGCCTGGGCCTGAACGCGGGGCGCCTCTTCTTCGGCAGCGTCCACGAGGCGCTCGGCGGCAACGTCCGCTTCCTCATCTCGGGCGGCGCGGCGCTCCCCAGGGACACGGCCGCCGTGTTCAAGGGGCTCGGCCTGCCGCTCGCCGAAGGCTACGGCCTGACCGAGGCGGCGCCGCTCCTGACCGTCACCAGGCCCTCGCCGGCGGCGAGCCCGGGGAACGTCGGCAAGCCGATCCCCGGGGTGAAGATCAAGATCGCGAACCCGGACGCGAACGGCGTCGGCGAGGTGCTGGCGCGCGGCCCCAACGTCATGAAGGGCTACGCCGACGACCCGGACGCGACCCAGGCGGCCCTCGACGCGGACGGGTGGCTCCGCACGGGCGATCTCGGCAAGCTCGACAAGCAAGGGCGGCTCGTCCTCGTCGGCCGGCAGAGCGAGGTCATCAGCGCGGCGAAGGGCGAGAACCTGTACCCGGCCGACATCGAGCGAATGCTCGGCAAGGTCGAGCACGTCAAGGAGCTCGCCATCGTCGGGATCGACAACGGCCGCGGCGGCGAGCAGGTCGCCTGCCTCGCCGTCCCTAAGGCGCCCGGCGCGAAGGACGGCGAGGGCGACCCGGCGCTCGCGCGGGCCACGCAGCACGAGCGCGCGCTCGACGCGCTCCGGACGGCGATCCAGGCGCTGCCCAAGCCGTGCCACCCCATGGCCGTCCACCTCGACGAGGCCGACCTGCCCCGCACCGCGGCCGGTCAGGTGAAGCGCTCCGAGGTGAAGGCGATCGTCACGCGCCTCGCCGCCGAGGCCGCCGCGGCCGGCGCGGGCGCAGCGGCCGTCGCGCAAGACGCCGGCGCGGCGATCGCTGAGCCGAAGGCGCACGGCGTGGGCGACGAGCCGATCCACATCCCCCGCCCGGTGGCCGACTTCGCCAAGCACTGGATGAACAAGGTCCAGTCCGGCTTCTACGGGAACGTCATGCGCCCGAAGGTCTACGGGCGCGCGTTCATCCCGCACAACCGCAACACGATCGTCGTCTCGAACCACGCGAGCCACCTCGACATGGGCCTCGTGAAGTTCGCGCTGGGCAGCTACGGGGACGGCCTCGTCTCGCTGGCCGCGCAGGACTACTTCTTCGAGGGCAACCGCTGGCGGCGCGCCTACTTCGAGAACCTCACGAACCTCGCGCCCTTCGACCGCAAGGGCGGCCTCCGCACGGCGCTGCGCCAGACCGGCGAGATCCTGGACCGCGGGCGGACCGTGCTGCTCTTCCCGGAGGGCACGCGCAGCCCCGACGGCGGCATCCTCGAGTTCAAGCCGGCGATCGGGCACCTCGCGCTCACGCACAACGTCGACATCCTGCCCCTCTACCTGGGCGGCACCTTCGAGGCGCTCCCCAAGGGGCGCACCGTCCCGATCCGCCGCGACCTCGTCGCGCGCATCGGGCCGCCGCTCGCCATCGGCGACCTCCGGCGGCTCACCGCCGGGATGAAGTACGCGGTGGCCTGCCGCAAGGTCGCGGAGCTCACGCAGCTCGCCGTCATCAAGCTCAAGGAGGGCGGCGCCCTCGATCTGAGCCGGGTCGAGAGCATCGATCAGGCCGCCACCACCACCAAGGAGCACCCGCTCACGGTCCTGTTCCGCGAGCTCGAGTCGAGATACGTGGCGGGGCGGGTCAACCAGCCGATCACCTACTACGTGACGCTCGGCACGGAGGACGAGGCGAAGTGGACGCTGCGGATCGACGCGGCCAGCTGCGAGGCGCGGATCGGTAAGCCGAGCCAGCAAGCGGACTGTGTCCTCAAGACCACGCCCGAGATATTCACCAAGATCGTCCGCGAGGCCTACACACCGAGCCCGATGGAGTTCATGACGGGCCTCGTGAAATCGAACGACATCTCCCTCCTGCAGACCTTCCAGAAGGTTTTCGACCTCGCATGAGCCGCTATCTCGTCACCGGCGCGACCGGTTTCCTGGGATCGCACCTCGTCACGGCGCTCCGTGGGGGTGGCCATGACGTGGTGGCGCTCTGCCGGGCAGAGGCGCCCGCGCTCACCGCGCACGGCGTGGCGCTTCGCCGCGGAGACATCCTCGACGCGGCGTCGGTGCGCGGCGCCGCCGAGGGCTGCGACGGGGTCTTCCACTGCGCCGGGCGCGTCTCGCGGCGCCGCGAGGACGCCGAGGCGCTCTACAGGACGCACGTCGAGGGGACCAAGATCACCCTCGACGCCTGCCGCGACGCGGGGGTGAAGCGGGCGGTGATCGCGAGCACGAGCGGCGTCGTCGCGGTCAGCAAGGACCCGAACGACGTCCGCGACGAGACGGCGGCGACGCCGATCGACCTCATCGCCGGCTGGCCCTACTACCGCTCGAAGCTGTACGCCGAGCGCGCGGCGTTCGATCGCAGCGGGCCCGGCTTCGAGGTCGTCGCCGTCAACCCGAGCATCCTGCTCGGCCCGGGCGACGTCCACGGCGCCTCGACCGGGGACATCGTGAGCTTCCTCGAGCGCCGGCTCCCCTTCACCCCCGCGGGCGGCCTCTCCTTCGTCGACGCCCGCGACGCGGCCCAGGGCATGGCGCTGGCGATGGACAAGGGACGCCCGGGCGAGCGCTACCTGCTCGGCGCCGCCAACATGAGCCTGGAGGTCTTCTTCCGCCGCCTCGCGCGCATCTCGGGCGTCCCGGCCCCCGCCCTGCGGCTGCCGCGGAGCATCGCGCTCGCGAAGGCGGGCGCGCACCTCATCGAGCAGGCGCGGAAGCGGCTGCCGTTCGATCTGCCGGTCGATCCGGTGTCGGCCGAAATGGGCCAGCACTTCTGGTACCTCGACGCGACGAAGGCCCGGCGCGAGCTCGGCTGGACGCCGCGCGACCCGCTCGAGACCCTCGCGGACACGGTCGCCGATCTGCGCGCCCGCGGCGTGGTCTGGCCGCAACCGTAGGCCGCAACCGTAGGTGGAGCGCGGCGCGCGGCCTCGTCGCGCCGCGCCGATCCCGGCTCAGACGGCCCGGCGCAGCGGGGTCGGCGGGAACAGGTCCTTCATGTCGAGCGGGAGCTGACCGCGGAACCCCTCGATCTCCCCCGCGGACACGCTGTCCGCGACGGCCTCGCAGATCGCCTGCAGCACGAAGCCGGCGGCCTCGCGGTCCATGCGCAGCTCGCGCGCGACGTCGGCCTCGATGGTCGCCGTCGTGATGCGCTTGTCCGGCCCGTCGAGGAACGGCTCGAGCGACGGGTGGAGCTTCGAGGGCAGCTGCGCGACGAGGTGCCGCGCCTCCTGGGGCGTCACCCTGCGGCAGAGGCAGCCGAGGACGATCTGCAGCGCGAGCTCCGCGCGGTCGCGCTGCTGGAGGCCGCTGTGGCGCTCGACGGCGTGGATCAGCCGGCCATACGCGCTGTCGGCGCGCGCCTTGCGCCGGGTGAGGGCGCGCACGCGGCCGTGCGAGCGCTCCGGGCGCGCGGTCCCCTCGGGGTGCAGCGCGCCTTCCGGCTTGAACCGGGCGGCCACCTCGAGCTGCGCCTTCACGACGGAGCCGGCGGCCTCCGCGTCGATGGCCCCATCGGCGAGCAGATCGTCGAGGGTCACGAGGCCGACGGGCCGCCCTTGCTCGGTCACCGGCACCCGCCGACACGCATGATCGCGCATGATGCGCACGGCGTCGTCGATCGACGCGTCGAGCTCGAGCGTCGCGATCTCGTCCGACATGATGTCGCGCAGCGTCGTGCTGCGCGCGTCGAGGTCGCCTGCCACGATCTCCAGCGCGATATCGCGGTCGGTGACGATGCCGGCGAGGCGCTGGCCGTCGTGGACCAGGATCGCGCCGACGTGGTTGTCCATCATCGCCCTCACGGCGTCGTAAGCGGTCGAGCGGGGGCTAAGAACGATCATTCGCGGGCGTCGGTACTCTTCGAGCGACATGGCGAGTCCCTCCCCTGGGCAGCGCGTTCGGGTATGTGCGCGGGTACGCCAGGGCACGGCTAGCCAGAACGGTACCAACCGAGATGGCGCGCGTGGCCGGCGGGTGGACGCGGCGCGCGGGATCGCCGTCGCGAGCGGGCGAGTGAGAGCCTGTCGCGCCGCCGGTGCGAGGGGCGAAGCTGCTCGTCAGCGGATCGCGCCGCGCGCCTGCGGCGCCGCACCGGCGCCGCCGCCCGCCTGCGTGCCCAGCGCGCTGCGCGCTTGCTTGGTCGCGGGCGCGACCGGCGCGAGCCGCACCATCCGGTGCAGGAGCCCGTCGACCCGCTGCAGCCAGCCGCGCCAGGCGGCGTACTGCGCCACCGGGATGGTCGACTGATCGAGGATCACGCGCTCCTTCACCACCACGGCGTTCTTGCCGGGCACCCTCGCGAAGGAGATCGTCGCCCGCCCGAACGCGCCGCCGTTCTCGTCGCCGCCCGGCGGGAGCTCGGCGAACGCGTACCCGGGCGGGGCGGTGATCGTGATCGTCCGGTTGTGGTGCCGCGGCGCGAAGCTCGGCGGCAACACGACCGGCAGCGTGCGCTTCACGAGCGGCGCGAGCTGCGACGTCATCGTGGACGCCCCCGAGAGCGGCACGGCGAGCTCCGCGCCCTCGCGGCGGGCGAGCCCCTCGGAGCGCGCCTCGTACTCGAGCGTCGCCGCCCCGTGCGGGAGATCGGCCTGGAACGCCACCTTGGGCTTCACGTCGACCGTCGGGAACCAGCCGTACGCGAGGTACTGCTCGACCCACTGCGCGCGCGCGTCGGCCTCCGCCAGGTTCGACCGGAGCTCGAACGCCGCGTCGCCGATGTGCCGCTCCTTCGCCGCGAGCTCGCCCGCGCCGGAGGGGAGCAGCGCGATCGTCCACGCGGCGTCGACGCCGTGATCGGCGGGCGAGCTCGCCGGCGTCTCCACGATCTTCGGCGGCCCCTCGTCGACGAACAGCGCCAGCGTGCGCGCGTCCATCGCCGGCAGCGGCCCCAGGCGGCTCTGCGGGCTCGTCGCGTCGAGCCACAGGCCCGGCGCGCCGCCCGCGCCCGGGAGGTAGGCGATGCCGTGATCGAACACCGGGATCGCGGCCACCTCGCTCCGGAGCAGCGAGGGCTGGCCCGTGTAGCGCGTCTGCACCAGCACCTCCGTCGCCTCGATGCCGATCGACTTGAGCAGCGTGATGAGCAGCATCGCCTTGTCGTCGCAGTCGCCCTGGCGCCGCGCGAGGAGCTCCTGCGGGCGGTTCGGCAGCCACCACTCGCCCGACACGAAGTTCACGTACCGGATGTCGTCCGCCACGAAGTCGAAGAGCGCCCGCAGCTTTGCCTCGCGCGTGACCTTGCCCTTGGTGAGCTCCGCGGCGAGCCGGCGGACCTGATCGTCGGGCTCCATGAAGCCGGCGACCGCGCCCCGGTACCACTCCCGGAAGTCGTGCCAGCCGTGGAACGTCGAGCCCACGACGACCGGCAGCACCTCCGCGAGGTGCGGGGCGAGCGGCTCCTCGGGCACCTCGGGCGGGTCGTCCCAGATGTACCGCGTCACCTGGCGGCCGTCCTTCTCGGACCTGAGCACCCGCTCGGCCTTGCCGTTCAGCACGTCGATCGCCAGAGGATCGCTCGCCGGCGAGTCGACGACGACCTCGTTGTAGAGGATCGGCCGCGTGTCGGTCGAGCCGACGTAGTCGATGAAGTAGAACGGCGCGTCGCCCCGGCGGCCGACGGGGCCCCGGGTCCACGAGCGCACCGCGACCTCGACCACGTCCCCCGCCTTGAGCTCGGGCCAGCGCACGAACGGCTTCTGCCCGCCCGCGCCCTGCTCGTCCGGCTGCGCCACCGTGCCGTCCTTGCGGTGGACCCGCGCGAACAGGAGCTCCGTGTCCTCCCCCTCGGCCGGGATGTCGCGCTCGTAGAGATCCTGATCGGTGCGCGGCTCGATGACGATCTCGCGCGCGTAGTGCATGAGCTGCGAGACGCGCTTGTCCGGGTGGTACGTCACGACGCGCACCCAGTGGAGCTGCCGGTCGGCCACCTCCCCCTTCTTCGCCGGGGTCTGCCGCCCGCGTGCGAGGAAGACGCCGGGCGCGACGATGTGCTGCTCGTCACGCATGCGCTGCCGGCCCGGCGCGCCGGCCGAGCCCTCGCCGAGGCGGAGCGCGAGCTCGGCCTTGAGGTACGGATCGCCGGGCGTGAGGTCGCGCGCCCGCGCGAGCGCGGACGTGGCCACGCGCGCCGCGGCGGCCGTCGGCCGCGCGCCCGCGCCGCCCTCCCGCACCGCGGCGAGCGCCTGGAACGCGGCGGGCTGGTTCGGCGCTACCTGCGTCGCGTACGACAGCACCTCGCGCGCCCACGCGACGCGGCCCGCGTCGTGGAGCGCGCGGCCGATCCGGATGACGTCCTCGGCCGACGTCTGCTGCGCGAGCGCCCCGGCGGCCGCCACCTCCAGCGCGGCGCCGCCGTCGGGCTCGAACGCGAGCACGTAGGGCGCGCCCCGCGACTCGGGCGCGATCTCGGCGAGCCGGCGCGCGGCCCGCAGCTCGAGCGCCGGGTCCAGCCGGGCCGCGGCCGCGATCTCCTGCCAGACGACGACCGGCGTCCGGTCCTTCCGCTCGCGCTCGACCGCGAGCAGCTCCTCGAGCCCGGCCCGCGCGAGCCCCGCCGTCGCGAGCTTCTTCTTGACGAGCGCCCTGAGGACGCGCGCCTCGGGATCGCGCGCCGAGCGCAGCGGCTCCTCGCGCAGCGCGGCCGCGGCCCAGTCGACCCGCTCCGAGGCGAGGTGGGCGGCGACCAGCCGGCGCTGCGCGAACGCCGCGGTGGCGCGGTCCTTCTCGGCGAGGCCGCGCGCGCGTGCGGCCTCGAGCCAGCCGCTGCGGTTCGCGCCGAACGGCGACACCCAGCCCGCCAGCGCGAGCGCGTCGGCGGAGATCCCGGGCGACCGCGTCACGCGGTCGAGCAGCCCGGGCGCGCGGGGCGACCGCTGGTCGTCAGCGCCGCCGAGCGTGCGCGCCACGACGGCCGTGAGGGTCTGATCGACCGACTGCGACGCGCCCGCGTCGAGCGCCCTGTCGAGCGCCGTCGCGACGGCGGTCGCGGCGCGCGCGCCCGGAGGCGGGGCCGGCGGCGGCTTGAGCGGCGTGAGGTCCGACGAGGTCGCGAGCGCCACGGGCCGGCGGTCCTCGCCGGTGAAGCGCACGCGGACGCGCCCCTCGTCGGCGATGGCCCCGGTGCACACCTTGAGGGCGAGCAGGTGATCGCCGGCGGGCGCCTCGATGCGCGCGGCGATGCGGTCGAGCACGAGGCGCTCATGCGCCGCGTCGCTCGCGGCGACGTCGACGCCGTCCCACAGGAGCCGCACGGCGCCGGTCGCGGCGACGTGGGCGAGCATCGGCTTGCGATCGAGCGCGGCCGGGACGGTCACGCGCGAGGCGAGGTACGTGCAGGTCTCGGTGCGCGGGTGGATGTAAAGATCGAGCGGCACGCCGCGCGCCGTCGACGCGGCGGGCAGCACCCTGCGCCACGCGACGTCGTACACCCCCCAGGCGTAGCGGGCGCTCATGTCCGAGAAGCGCTGGCCTTCGGCCTCGGGCCCCTCGCGGAGCGCGAGCCCGCCGCCCGAGTTGTCCTGGAACGGGCCGAGGACGGCGAACGCCTTGACGAGCCCGGACGGGTCCGGGGGCGCGTCGTACGAGACGGCGCGCGCGCCCGGCCACGTCGCCGCCGGCGGCTCCGGGGCGAGCGAGGCGGCGAGCCAGCGCGCCTCATCGGCGAGCGGAGACGAGGACGCCCCGATCTGCGCGAGGCCTTCCCGTGCGCGGCCCTGCGCGGCGCGGTCCGCGAGCGCGGCCGCGATCACGAGCCCGGCGAACGCGTCGTCGCCGCCCCGCCGCGCCCGGGTCAGCGCCGCGCCGAGCATCTCGTCGGGCGTCGCGGCGGTCCACCGCGGCGACAGCACGATGGGCGCGCGCTTCCCGGACGCCGGCGCGCTGCCCGCCGCCGGCGCGCCCGCGCCCGCCTTCGCGCCCCCGGCTCGCGGCGCCGGCGCGCTGCCCGCCGCGGGTGCGCTCGCGCCCGCCGTCGCGCCTCCCGGACGCGGCGACTGGGCGTTGCCCGCCGCGGGCGCGGCGGCGATCGCGAGCAGCGCGGCGAGCCACCCGCCCCCGCGGAGCGCGCGGGCGCGCGCGCGTCGATCTCGTCCTCGTCGATCCCGTCGATCTCCCCCCGGCGAGCTGCGCTCCATCGAACCTCGCTTCCCCGCCACGGCATAGCGCGGGCCCGATCGCGGCGCGAGCGCGGCGCGAGCGCGGGTGCGGCCGCGCCGCGCGCGCCGCACCCGCGCGCGAACTTGGCCGGCGAGCCCGCGCCCCCCTACCCTGCGCGCATGCACCGCGCTTCACGATGGCTGCTCTCGGCGGTGATGGCCCTGACCACGCTCACGGCCTCGCCAGCATCGACCTTCGCCCGCGACACCAAGATCGAATGGAAGAGCGTCGACGTGCCCGCGGGCGAGGGCCAGGCCCAGCGGGCTCGAGCGCTGCGGGGCATGCTCTCCAGCGCCGCGAAGAAGGCGGACTTCGGCAAGGCGAAATCGGTCGTGCTGAGCGCGCGTGTCGTCGAGTTCACCTCGGCCACGCGGGGCGACGTCCACCGCGTGAGCTGCACCGTCGTCGGCCGCGTCGTCGGCGGCCCCACCGCCCGCTCGCACATCTCGTTCGGCGGCAGGCCGAGCGAGCGACAGGCGCTGGAGAAGCAGGTGCTCGCCATGGTCGCGAACGGCGTCGTCGGCCGGCTCGCCGCGATCGTCCGCGCCCGCGCGCACGACTGACGCGCGCACGACGGAGCCGACCTGCTCCGCCGCGGGATCGCGCCGCGCCCCGCTCGACCCTCCACGGAATCTGGACTACGACGGCCCGCACCTCATGGAACTGGACCGGATGGTGAGCGAGCTCTTCCAGGAGGAGGAGCTCGCTCGCGCCACGGCGAAGAAGCTGATCGAGCTGGCGCAGCGCTCCGCGGGCGAGGCGAGCGCCGAGCGCGCGAGCCTGCTCGCGTTCCTGCGCGGGCCGATGGAGCGGCACATGCGCTACGAAGAGACCGCCATCTTCCCGCATTTCCAGGCGCGCGGGCTCGCCGAGGAGGTCCAGGTGGCGCTGAAGCAGCACGCCGCCGTGCGTGAAGCGACCGACGCCCTGGCGGGCGTTGCGCAGGGCGGCGACGTCGCGCGGGCCATCGTCGATGTCGCCCGGTTGCTCCTGCACCATACAAATTTCGAGGGCGACTACATTTATCCAGAGCTCACCCACGACGAATGGCGCGAGCTGATAAAGGAAACCGTTCCGCAGGGCATCTGAGGTGGTACGCATGAACTCGACACGGATGTTGTCCTCGACGTAGGCTTTTGCCGCCGTGTCTATTGCAGCTGGTCAGGTGCTGAGCGAGCGCTACCGCCTCATCCGACCCGTGGGGCAGGGCGCGCAGGCCGCGGTGTGGGTCGCCGAGCACCTGGCGCTCGGCACCCATGTCGCGGTCAAGCTCATCGATCTGGAGCTCGCGAAGCAGGAGGACGCGCGTGAGCGGTTCCGCCGCGAGGCGACGGCCGCCGCGCAGCTGCGCAGCGCGCACGTCGTGCAGATCATCGATCACGGCATCGACGGGGAGCAGCCGTTCATCGTGATGGAGCTGCTCGAGGGCGAGGACCTCTTCGATCGGCTCGCGCGCCGGCGCCGCCTCTCGCTCCAGGAGACGTCGAAGATCGTGACGCAGGTCGCGCGCGCGCTCACCCGCGCGCACGGGGCCGGCATCGTGCACCGCGACCTCAAGCCGGAGAATTTTTTCCTCTGCGCGAACGAGGACGACGAGATCGTCAAGATCCTCGACTTCGGCATCGCCAAGGTGAAGGGGCAGGGGAAGCGGGTCGCCCAGCGCACCAGCGTCGGCACGCTCATGGGCACGCCGCACTACATGAGCCCGGAGCAGGTGAAGGGGCTCCGGGAGGTCGACTACCGCGCGGATCTCTGGGCGCTCGGCGTGATCGCTTACCAGTGCGTGACGGGCGAGCTCCCGTTCGACAGCGAGGGGGTGGGCGACCTGCTGATCAAGATCTCGCTCGGCGAGATCCCGGTCCCGTCGAGGGTGAACCCGGAGCTGCCGCCGAGCTTCGACGGGTGGTTCGCGCGCGCCTGCGACCGCGACCCGTCGCGGCGCTTCAGCAGCGCGCGCGATCTCGCGGAGTCGCTCGCCCGCGTCGCCGACCTGTCGACCGAGGCCCCGAGCAGCATCCGATCGCCGCAGCCGCCGCCGCCGCTGCCGCCCCGGGCCTCGCCCACGCGCCCGCCGGCGGCCCCGCCGCGGCCGGCGACAGGCTCGGTGATCCCGAAGGCGCCGCCGCTCCCCCGGGTGGCCGACCCCACGGGCGCCGCCTCGCCGCGATCGCCCGAGCGAGGATCGGGCGAGCCGCCGGCGGACATGGCGGCCGCTCCGTCGTCGGCCAGGCCGAGCGCGAGGATCCCCGCGGCGCCGAGCGAGCGGCCGCAGGCGCCGCCGCGGCTCACCGAGCGGCCTCCGCTCAGCGAGCGCCCGCCGCTGTCGTCTCGGTTCGGCGAGCGGCCTCTCGCACCGCCGCGGGCCACCGAGCGACCTCCGGCGCCGCCTCGACCCACGGCGCGGCCTCAGACGCCGTCGCTGGCGCAGATCGGCGAGCAATCACCGAGCTCGCCCGAGCTCGGCGAACGGCCGCCGCTGAGCCAGCGGCCGCCGCTCTCGGCTCGGCCCGGCGATCGACCTCCGGCGCCGCCGCAGCACGGCGACAGCGCAGCGCAGAAGCCGCCGGTCGCTGCCGAAACACCGGTCGCTGCCGAAACACCGGTCGCTGCCGGGACACCGGTCGCTGCCGGGACGCCGGTCGCTGCCGGGACACCGGTCGCTGCCGAGACGCCGGTCGCTGCCGAAACACCGGTCGCTGCCGAGACGCCGGTCGCTGCCGGGACGCCGGTCGCTGCCGGGACGCCGGTCTCCGCGCAGCCGAGCAGCGTATCGTCCGCGACGACAGACGGCGCCGGCGCCCCGCCGGGCGCGCCTGCACCGGCGCTGGTGCCCAGCGACACGTTCCGGAAGGCCGCCGACAGCGCGTCCTCGCTCGTCGACGTCGACATCGACGAGTTCGAAGAGGACGCGATCGACACCGACGTGGACGAGCGCTGGACAGCGCCGGCCGCATCCGCAGCGCTCGCTCCGCGCGCAGACGCAACGCCGGCCGAGCCCGCGGCCCAGGCGCCGGCCGAGCCCGCGATGGCCGCGCCGCAGAGCGGCGTACCCGTCGCGCCAGGCGCCACGGCCGAGCCGCCGCTCTCCTCGCAAACGCCACACGTGCTCTCGCCACAACAGGCCGATCCGCGCGCGATCGTCCCGGAGCGCGAGGCGCCGCCGAGCCAGGACCCGTCGTCGGAGAGGCTCCGCGACAACGTCAGGCGAGCGGTCGCCGGGGCGGGCGCGGCTGCCGCGCCCCCCGCCTCGCTGCGCGAGCCGCCCCCGCTCGATCCGCCGCTCGCCCCTCGGCCTCGCGCGTTGCCCTCCGGTCAGTCGCCGGACCAATGGATGAAGGGGTCCAGCGTGAGCGGGGTGGCGCACGAGGCGCGCGAGAGCGTGCTTCCGGAGTTCGACCCCGGCTCACGTCGGCGCCGACGCGCCCGCCTGGCGGCCCTCGCGCTGGTGGCCCTCGCCGGCGTCGTCGCGTGGCAGATGGTCGTCCGCTCGCAGCGCCTGCCGCAGAGCACGCCGGCGGCCGAGAGCGAGGCCCCGCCGCCGCCCGCCGTCACGGCAGAGCCCGCGCCGCCGCAGGAGCCCACGCCCCAGCCGACCGTCACGGCGCCGGCCGTGGAAACGGCCACGGCCACGGCCACGTCCGCGCAGCCGTCGGCCAGGGCCGCCGCGACGACGCCGCCGCGGAAGCGGCGCCCGCCGCCGCCGCCGCCACCGAAGAAGCCGCGGAAAGAGCCGGCCAAGGTGGACGACCTGACGATCGAGATCCCGACCCCCCCGGAGCCGGCCGAGGCGGAACCGACCTCACCAGCAGAGTCGCCGCCTCCGGCCGGATCGCCCCAGGGCGATCCGGCCCCGCATGCAGAGTGAAGCGTGGAAACGACTGCATACCAGCAATACTCTGAAGAATCCGGCGACTGGTTGAGGAAGGGGAGGGCCCGGCTGCTGGCCCATCTGGTGCGCGAGTTCGGCCCGGAACGGCGGCCGCTCGAGCTGCTGGAGGTCGGCGCCGGGGTCGGCCAGAACCTGAGCGTTCTCGCGGAGTTCGGGGCCGTCGACGCCAACGAGGTGAGCCCTCTCGGACAGGAGGCCATCGCGAAGGCCGGCGCGGCGAGGACGCTCTACGGCACATCCATCCCGTTCCAGCTCGACCGACGCTATGACGTGATCTGCGCCCTCGATGTCATCGAGCACATCGAGGACGACCGCGCCGCTCTCCGGTGGATCCATGATCACCTGAGCCCTGGCGGGATCTTCGTCGCCACGGTGCCCGCGTATCCGTGGCTGTTCAGCGACCACGACCGCGCATTGCAGCATTTCCGCCGGTACACGGCTGGCAGCTTCCGCGCCGCGCTGCCGGCCGAGCTCCACGTGGAAGCTTGCGCCTACTTCAACCAGCTCCTCTTCCCTGCCGCGGTCGGCTCGCGCGCCGTCTGGAGCGCCGCGCGCAAGCTGCGCCCTCGCAAGACCAGCATGAAGCAGCCCTCGCCGAAGTCGGGCCTCGCTTCCTCCGCGCTCGAAGCCGTCCTCGGTGCCGAGGTCGACCTCATCGCGCGCGGCTACCGGCCGAGCTTCGGCCTGTCGGTCTTCTGCGTGGCGAAGCGCTGGGCCGCATGAAGGACGGATCCGCGTCGCTCGCCGATCTCCCCAGCACCCCGCCCACCGGCGCCCCGCCCGCTCCCCCGAGGATCTCGGCGGATCCGCCCGAGCCCGCGCCCGGCCCGCCGCAGCGGATCGGAGGCCCGCTCGCCAGGGTGCGCGCGGCGCTGCGCCCGGTCATGGTCGTCGCCGCTGCCCTGTTCATCGGGCTCGCCGCGCGGGACCTCGCTCGCAGGTGGGAGAGCGGCGCGCCGATCGACATCCGTCCCGCGTTCGTGGCGCTCTCGGTGCTGCCCCTCGCGCTCGGCCTCGTCGTGCTGGGGCTCGCCTGGGCCTTCATCCTGGAAGAGCTGACCGGCCGGCCCATCCCTCGCTGGCCGGCGATCGCGCTGCACGTCGAGTCGCAGGCGGCACGGTACATCCCCGGCAAGGTCGGCGTGCCGCTGTTCCGCATGCTGGGCGCGCCGCGCATCGGGGCGACCAGCGCGGAGGTGGGGTCGTCCTTCGCGATCGAGTTCACCAGCTTCATCGCGGTCGGCGCCATGGTGGGGTTCGGCCTGCTCGCGGCGGGCGGCGAGCAGTTTGCGGGCGCGAACGCGCTCATCGGTCGATGGAGGCTGCCCGTGCTCCTCGCCCTGGGCGCGGTCCTCGTCGCGCTCATGACCGTGGATCGTGCCCGCGCGCCCGAGCGCGTCCGCAAGCTCCTCGCGCCCGAGGGGCGCGGGCCGCTCATGCCGGTGCGATTGCCGCTCGTGCACGCGGTGTACTCGCTGACCTGGGCCGCGCACGGCGCGTGCGCCGCGCTCGCCGTCGGCGCGACGCCGGGCGCGGCGCTCGGCGGCTCTGGCCTGTTCGTGCTGGCGCCCGTCGCCGGTTTCCTCGCGATGGCCACGCCGGGCGGCATCGGCGTGCGCGAGGCGCTGATCTCCGTGGGCCTCGCCCCCGCCGTCGGACCCGCCGCGGCCCTGGGCGCCGCGCTCATCTCGCGCGCCACCTCGCTCGCCGTGGACGTGGGCGGCTTGCTCATCGCGCGGCTGCTTTGCCGACGCGCCGCGCCTCGCTAGGATGCGCCCCCTCTCATGCTGGCCCGCCTGCGTGCTGCCCTGAACTCCGACTCCCCCCCGGCCCGCTTCTGTGCCGCCCTGACCTCCGGCTCGCCCCGGGAAAGGCTGCTGCGCAACGTGTTCGCGGCCGTCGCATGCCTCACGGGCCTCGTCGGCTACGCGCTCGTGGTCCACACGCACATTCCGGTCCAGCACTGGCTCCTGTGGCGGCTCGCGCCGCTCTGGGGCTATTCGCTGCTGTTCCTGCTCTCCAGCCTCGGCATCGGCCTCGTGCTGTTGCGTCGGGTGCTCCGCCTCGCGCACTTGCCGCCGGTCGAAGAGGGCCTGTTCGGCATGACGCTCGGCAGCATCGCCTTCGTCTTCGGCATGTACCTCGCGGGCGTGGTCGGCTGGATCCGCCCCTGGTACGGGCTCGTGATGCCGGCGGCCCTCTTCGCGGGCGGCCTCCTCGAGCTGCCACGCTGGCTATCGCGGCTGAAGCACGATCTCGACGCCTCGACGACGCCGAAAGGGGCGATGCGCTGGCTGTGGCTCACGGCCACGGGCGTCGGCGCCATGTGCCTCGTGCTCCTCTACCTGTTGTCGCTGACCCCGGATTCCATCAGCTTCGACGCGACCTGGTACCACCTGCCGATCGGGCAGGACTATGCGCGCGCCGGCCGCATCGTGCCGTTCTACGGCGACGTGAACCGCTCGTTCCCCCACTTCGGGAGCATGCTCTACGCGTGGGGTTTCAGCGTCCCCGGGATGCTCGTGGAGCAACGGTGGATGATGGCGCTCCACCTGGAGTTCGTGTTCGTCCTGGGGAAGGTGGTCGGCGTCGCGGCGCTGGCGCGGTACCTGCTCCAGGGCGAACGCGTCCCTGGCCTCTGGGCGGCTTTCTTCCTGTTCCCGTCGCTGTTCGTCCAGGACCAGAACCCCGGCGGTTCGGCGGACCATTTCCTGGGCTTCTTCGCGGCGCCGGTCCTGCTCGCGTCCATGCGCTTCGCGGAGCGCTTCGACAGGCGGTATGCCGTCCTGCTCGGCGCGTCGCTCGGGGGCGCGATGCTGGTGAAGTACCAGGCGGTCTATCACCTGGCCATGGCGGCGGCGGTCGTCGTGCCGCGCGCCGCGTACCTGCTCGCGCGCGCGGCCTCCCGCGCCCTGAAGAAGCGCAGGCGGCCGCTGCTCTCGGCGCGCCGCGTCCTCGTGGCGGGGCTCATCGCGTCGGGCGTGGCGCTCGGCACGGCCGCGCCGCACTTCATCAAGAACACCATCTACCATAACAACCCCGTTTATCCGCTGGCCCAGCGCGTGTTCACGCGGTCGTACCCGCAGCACGCGCGCTCCGCGGAGTTCATGGAGAAGGCGTACCCCAACGCGCCTTACCTGCCCAAGGGGAAGGGGCTCGAGCGGCAGCTCATCGCGGCCGGCAACTTCTTCACGTTCTCGTTCTCCCCGCACTACTCGTTCACTCGCTACGTCCCCTCGATGGGCTCGCTCTTCACGCTGCTCTTGCCGATGCTGCTGGTCATCCGCGGTCGTCGCAGGCCGGCGCTCGCGGCCTGGGCGACGTTCGCCGGCGTCTGGATGTGGAGCAACACGTACACCGCGGACCGGTACCTGCAGGGCATGCTCGCGGTGCCGATCGCCGCCGCCGCGGCGCTGCTCGTCCGCACATGGCAGCTCGGGACCGTCGCGCGGCTCGGCCTCGTGCCGCTCGTGGTGTTCCAGATCGTGTGGAGCGGCGATGTGCCCTTCTACTCCGGCCCCCGCCGGCTGGAGAGCGCGCTCTCGCTGATCCGCTCCACGTACGAGAAGCGATGGACCGACGCGCAGCGGTTCAAGTTTCGCGCGGATCACCGCGCGATCAACCAGGCTACCCCGCCCGACGCGCGCATCCTCGCGCGCAACTACCGCACGACGCTCGGTATCGAGCGCGAGATCATCTTCGATATCCAGGCCTGGCAATCGCTCATCTTCTACGAGCCCGTGCGAGGGCCGGCCGAGCTCTACGCGCATTACCGGAGCGTCGGCGTCACCCACATCCTGTACCCGCCGAACCAGCGCCCGCCGGACACGCTCCAGGCCGCCGTGCTGTTCAACGAGCTCGTGCACCGCTACGCGACCGAGAAACGCCGCTTCGGCAGCCTCCAGCTCGTGACCATGCCGAAGGAGCCGCCGCCGGCCGACGAGCTGCCGTATCAGGTGCTCACGCTCGGCGCGCGGGGCTACACGGACGGGCTCTACCCGGTCGAGGCGCTCCACATCCTCCCCAAGCTCCAGCCGCCCCGGGGCCAGGAGCCCAAGCCCGCGCGGGCGTGGCCCAAGGACACGAACGCGCAGGCCGCGCTCCTCGACGCCGCGGAGGCGGTGGTGGTCGGCAAGAACGCCGCGCGGGGCAGCCGGAACGTGAAGCTGGACGGCGTGTTCTTCACGGCGGAGCGCTTCAAGAGCTACACGGTCTACCTGCGGCAGAAGCGCGACACCTCCCGGGCGGAGCCGCCGCCCGAGCCCTCGGCCGCGAGCGCGCCGCCCAAGTCGGAGCCGGAGTCGGAGCCGGAGCCGGAGCCGGAGCCGACCGACGCTGTGGCTCCCCCGGAGGACGGCGATCTGGAGGACCCGGACGGCTGAGCTCCCGGCCCGGGGCTACGAGCGCTGTTCGACCAGCAGCCCGGTCCAGGGGACCGGGCTCTTCACCTCGCGCTCGCTCGCGCCGGCTGCATCTGCTGGTTGTGCCACGGCTTCGCGCCCGTGGACCGGATCCCCTCCAGCCTGAGGGTCGGCTCCCGCTCCGCGAGCTCGGTCTCGATCCGGCGCACGCGCATCAGCACTTCCTCGACGAGGCGGCGGTTCGTCGCGATGAGCTCCGCGAGCAACGCCACGGCCACCAGGATGCACGCCATCACGACGGCGCCCGTGCCGACGATGAGCGACTGGATATAACCGCTGTAGTCCGGATTCCGCAGGTAGAAGTAGAGGAACCGGACGCCGAGCGCGAAGCCGAACACGAGCAGCACCGTCGCGACCCAGCCCACGAGCTGCACAGGGCGGTACATCGCATAAGCCCGGAACATGACGGGACCGGCGCGGCGCAGGTAGTCGGGGATCGAACGAAAGAGCCGCGACTCGCGCGTCTTCGGGTTGGTCGTGATCTTCACGTTCGCGACGGCGAGGCCGCGGCGGCCTGCCTGGATCACGGTCTCCAGCGTGTAGGTAAAGCGGTTGTGCACGAAGAGCTGCAGCGCCGCCTTCCGGCTCACCGCGCGGAAGCCGCTCGGTGAGTCGGCCACCTCCGTGGCGGACAGGCGCCGGATGAGCCGCGAGCCCCACCGCTGCAGGACCTTCTTGAGCGGCGAGAAGTGCTCGATCCTATCTGTCTGCCGATCGCCGATCACCAGGTCGGCCCGGCCGTCGAGGATGGGCGCGACGAGCTTCGGG
This sequence comes from Sorangium sp. KYC3313, assembly GCF_052075895.1. Classification (NCBI taxonomy): domain Bacteria; kingdom Pseudomonadati; phylum Myxococcota; order Polyangiales; family Polyangiaceae; genus Sorangium; species Sorangium sp. KYC3313. The sequence goes on along the minus strand of NZ_CP197255.1, from coordinate 2,145,901 downwards.
ATCTCCGCGCCGCGATACTGGTTGTCCGCGTCGGTGTTCACGATGATGTCGGCGCCGAGCCGCAGGCACGCGTCGATGCCGGCCATGAACCCGGCGGCGAGGCCTCGATTCTTGGCGAAGCGGACGATGTGGTGGATCCCGAGCTGCTCGGCGAGCGAGCTCGTCCCGTCCGTGCTGCCGTCGTCAATGATGAGGACCTCGATCTCGTCCACGCCGTCGATCGACCGCGGCAGGTCCGCGAATGTCTGGGCGAGCGTGTCGCGCTCGTTCAAGCAAGGGATTTGGATGATGAGCTTCACGGGCGATTTCGCGGCGCAGCGTAGCACGACGCGCGTCGAGAAATTCACCCCGGCGCGCAGCGGGCTCCCCCGCGACGCGAGGCTCCAGCGCCGGCCGGAGCGCCGCCCCGCTCGCGCTGAGCGCCGGGCGGCCAGCAGAGACCTGTCCACGCCGCTCCGCCGGTGCCCCGGGGCACCGTACATCGCGGAACATCACGGAACATCGCGGGGACGATGGCCCGCAGCCCTGCGCCGGGCCGGCGGGACCATCGCTCCGCTCTAGTTGAGCAGCTTCTTCGAGAGGTGCTTGACCGCCTCCTGCGCCGCGTTTCGCAGCGCGACCTCGACCGCCTTCGAGGACGTGTCGCCTCGCACGAGGATGGCGCAATTGTCCCCTTCAGCCTCGAAGGATGCGAGCGGTAGCTCTGTCGCCGCGGCTGCGGCGCGGATCGGCACCTGCACAGCAAGCGAACCGACCTCGAGCTCCACGAACCCCACCAGCTCCGTCTTGGATAGGTTCTGCATGGCTTCGAACGTGGGTCGCCCGCTGGGGCTTAGCAAGGTCAGGTTTTTCCTGCTTGTCACTGGGATTGAGCTCCACGTGAAGAGGAAGAGCGCGGGAACGTCGAGCGCATCGCCCGGCGGTCGGCGGTCGATGATCGGCATCGGCGTCGGCGTGGGGCGCGGGCGCGCGCGACGCGGCGGCCGCCGGTCCGAACGTCGCGCCCATCCCGCGCGGCACGCGCGTCATGCCGACCGCGCGCTTCCGCACGGATGACCGCTCTCGCGTCAGTTCTTCAGGGAGGTCAGCTGGTCGGCCATGATGCTCCGGTGATTGCGGTAGACCTGAAGCACGATGGCCAGCGCGATCGCCGCCTCGCTCGCCGCGAGGACGATGATGAAGACCGTGAACACCTGGCCAGCCACGCCGCCGGCGACGAAGTGGTCGAACGCGATGAAGTTGAGCGCGGCGGCGTTGAGGATGAGCTCGACGCCGAGGAGGATGCCCACCGCGTTCTTCCGCGTCATGACGGTGAACAGCCCGAGCCCGAAGAGCACCGCGGCGACGCTGAGGTAATGGATGAGACCGACCTCCATCGCCTACTCCCTCTCCCAGGAGCGCCTGACGGCTCGACGCGCGAGCACGACCGCGCCGATCATCGCGGCGAGCAGCACGACCGAGCCGAGCTCGAACGGGAGCAGGTACTCTCCGAGGAACGCGTGCCCGAGCTTGGCGGTGGACGGCATCGCCGGCCTGGCCTCGGCGGGCCAAGGGGTCTGGGTCGCCACCCTGCCGAGCAGGAGCAGCACCGCCGTGACCAGACCGAACGCCACGGCCGGCCCGCCGCGCGGGTTCGAGATCTTCATCTCCGCGATGCGGCTCGTGAGCATCACGGCGAAGAGGATGAGCACGAGCGTGCCGCCGACATAGACGAGCACCTGCGTCGCCGCGATGAAGTCGGCCGAGAGCGTGACGTACAGCCCGGCGATGCCGAGGAACGTGCCGAGCAAGGCCAGCGCGGAGTGGATGATGTTCCTGGAGAACGCCACGAGCCCGGCCGAGCCGAGCGTCAGCGCGGCAAGCCCGAGGAAGACGAGTGCGCTCAGGGAGGGCATGGGGGGAGGGCCGCGACGTTAGACCGCGGCCGACCGCCCATCAAGGGTGACCCCTGCGCGTCGCTCGCGGCGCGCTCCTGCGCCGTTCTGCGCCCCTCTTGCTCGCCCGCGCGCCCTCGCTCCTACCCCGCTCCTACCCCCTCCGGCCCCCCGCCCGCGGGCTTCTCGCCCTCGTCGCCTTGCTGCTTGTCGCGCTCCTTGCGCCAGATGGCGCGCAGCTCCTCCAGCGCGGCCGGGTTGTCGCGCATGGCGCGCTCGCGGGCCTCCCGGGCGTGCGGCCCGTACTCGCCGACGGGCACCTCGCCGAGGTCCTTCGGCGCCTTGTAGAGCGGCACGAGGCCCTCCGGGATGAAGCGGAACGTGAGGTGGTCGAGCGTCGGCGCCGCCCCCTCGAACTCGCGGGTGTGGCGGATCGCGCCGGTCGACTCCGTCTTGCACGCCTCGACGCACAGGCCGCAGTACATGCACTTGCCCATGTCGATGTCGAAGCGGCTCATCGCCTGCTTCTTCGTCGCCGGGTCCTTCTCCAGATCGATGGCGATGCACTCGATGGGGCACGCGCGCTCGCAGCGCTTGCAGCCGGTGCAGATGTCCATCTGCACCTCCAGGAAGCCGCGGTACCGCGGGGGGAGCATCTCGCTGACGGGGCGGTCCGTCTTGTCGGGGTACTGGACGGTGATGGGCTCCCGGAACAGATGGGAGAACGTGACCGCCATCCCCTCCAGGATGGTATTGGCCGCGCTGGAGATGCTCTTGATGTACTGGGCGAGATCCATGGTCGGTGCCTCTCAGGGACCTGACGCGCTCGGGCAAATCCCCCGAAGGAGCGGGGCGCTACACCGGGGACGATAGCAGACGCGGACCTGCCCTGGAGCGTCCGGCCCGCTCCCCGCGAGCCCCGCGGGCTCCCCGCCAGCCCGCGCCGTACAGGCCCCGCGGGCTCCCGCCAGCCCGCCCACAAGGCCGCGTCCGTTCGGCATCGCCCCGCGCAGGAACCAGCGGAGAGCGGGGAGTCCGCGGCGAACCTGTCCTCTCCTGTTGACGCGCACCCGGGGTGGCGATCATGGTCGTCTGATGTCGCAGCTCCCCTTGTCGGGAACGTTCACCGCCCTCGTCACGCCATTCACGCCCGATGGCGAAGCCGTCGACTTCGACGCGCTCGACGCGCTCGTCGAGGCGCAGATCGCGGGCGGCGTCAGCGGGCTCGTGCCGTGCGGGACCACGGGCGAGTCGCCGACCCTCAGCGAAGCCGAGACGACCGCGGTCATCCGGCGCGTCGTCGAGGCGGCGCGCGGCCGCGTGCCGGTGATCGCAGGGACGGGCTCGTTCTCCACGAAGAAGACGATCGAGGCCTCGCGCGCCGCGCTCGCCGCCGGCGCGGCGGGCGTGATGATCGTGATGCCGTACTACAGCAAGCCCTCGCAGGACGGGCTCCGCGAGCACACGCTGGCCGTGGCCAGGGCCGTCCCGGCGCCGATCGTGCTCTACAACATCCCGGGGCGGACGGTGGTGGACCTCTCCGCCGAGACGACCGAGCGCATCTGCGCCGCCGCGCCGAACGTCGTCGCCATCAAGGACGCCTCGGGCAACGTGTTCCGCTGCCAGGAGCTCGTGCGGCGACTCGGCGACCGGCTCGCGATCCTGAGCGGCGACGACGCGCTGACGCTCGCGATGATGGCGCTCGGCGCGCAGGGCGTCATCAGCGTCACGTCGAACGTGCTGCCGCGCGAGACCAGCGCGGTGACCCGGCGGTTTTTGGCCGGCGACCTCGCGGGCGCGCGCGCGGCCCACCTCGCGCTCCTCGAGCTGCACGGGCTCCTCTTCGTCGAGCCGAACCCCGCCCCCGCGAAGGCCGCGCTCGCCGCCCTGGGCCGCATGAGCGCCGCCGTCCGGCTGCCCCTCGTGCCGGCCGGAGAGGCGACCCGGCAGCAGATCGCCGAGGCGATGAGGCGGCTCGAGGCGAGGCGCGAGGCGTCGTGAAATCGAACGGAGATCATCGAGGCGTGCCGATGAGCGCGCTCGTGGGGGCCCCCCAGGGCGACGACGCCCGGCTGCTGAAGGTCGCGATCCACGGCGCGAGCGGCAAGATGGGGCAGGCCATCGTCCGGCTCGCGGCGAACGAGCGGGCCCAGGTCGTGGGCGCGATCGTGTCGCGCGGCTCCTCCCGCATCGGCCGTGACGTAGGCGAGCTCGCGGGGACAGGCAACCTCGGCGTCGCGATGAGCGACGACACCAGCGCCGGGCTGCTCGGCGCGGACGTGGTCATCGACTTCTCGCGGCCCGAGGCGCTCCCCCGCCTCCTGCACCTCGCCATGCGGGCCAAGGTCGCCGTCGTCAGCGGCACGACGCGCCTCGACGGCACGTGCGAGCGGCTGCTCGACGAGACGGCGCAGCACGTCCCGGTCCTCTGGTCGCCGAACACGAGCATCGGCATCCACGTGCTCGCGGAGATCGCGGCGAGCGCGGCGCGGCGGCTCGGGCCCGGCTACGACGTCGAGATCGTGGAGGTGCACCACCGCGCCAAGGTGGACGCGCCGAGCGGCACGGCCGTGCGGCTCGCCGACGCCGTACGCGCGGCCCGCGAGCCGGCCGCGACGCTCGCCGACGTGCACGGCCGCGAAGGCAACGTCGGCCCGCGCAAGGCGAACGAGCTCGGAATCTTCGCCGTGCGCGGCGGCGACGTCATCGGCGACCACACGGTCCACCTGCTCGGCCCCGGCGAGCGCCTCGAGCTCACGCACCGCGCGACCAGCCGTGACCTCTTCGCGCGCGGGGCGCTGCGCGCGGCGTGGCACCTGCACGGGAAGCCGCCCGGCCGATACACGATGGCCGACGTGATCGGCGGCTGACCGCGGCGCTCCGGGGCCAGACGCGGGCGATCCGCGATCCGGCGTGCCGCGAGAGAGCCACAATGTGGTCAGCGGCGGTTCGCCGCACTACGCTGCGGCGCTCGTATGGAGACGCTCGCTGCGAGGATCGCACGCGCCGGTCCATTGCCGGACAGGGACGCGGTCGGCTGGGTCGTCCGCCTGGCGAAGCGCGTCGAGAGCCTGCACGCGCGCGGGACGGTGCACGGCCGCCTGTCGGCCGCGTGCGTGGTCATGGAGGGCGAGCCGTGCACGTCGACGGGGTGGCTCTCGGATCCGCTCGCCACGCCCGCCTTCGTGGGTTACCGCTCGCCGGAGCGGGCCGCGGGCGAGGGGCCGTCGCGCCGGGACGACACGTGGGCGCTCGCGGTCACCCTGTACACGGCGCTCTCGGGAGCGCTCCCGTTCCCTGCCGAGAGCGACCAGGAGCTCCGCCGCAAGCAAGGCGCCGGCGCCGCGCCGCGGGTAACGCCGCCCGGCGCGGCGGGCGACGCGCTGTGGCGCGTGCTGGACCAGGCGCTCGCGCGCCGCGCGGAGCAGCGGATCACCGAGGTCGCGGCGCTCCGTCGCGCGCTGGAGGCGGCGCGGCCGGGCGACGGCCTGGAGGAGCTGCCGCCGCTCGATGAGCACGCGCTCGCGGCGCCGGCGAGGACCATTCCGGCGCCGCGCCCGTCGAGCAGCGGGGTGCGGGGGACGTCGAGCTCGCAGCCGCCCCGCAAGAGCGCGCCGCCGCGCGAGGGCACAGGCTCGCAGCCGCCCCGCAAGAGCGCGCCGCCGCGCGAGGGCACAGGCTCGCAGCCGGCCCGCAAGAGCGCGCCGCCGCATGGCCACTCGAGCTCGCAGCCGCCGCCCATCGCGAGCGCCTCGGCCCGCCGGACGCCGTTGCCCCTCCACGGGCTCGCGAGCCTGGGGCTCCGGTCGACGATCGGCGTGCCGACCACCCCGCCTCCGGAGGCGCCAGACCGTGCCTCGAAGGCGCAGACCGCGTTGCCTGCCGCATCGCCGCGGCTCGCCGGCGCAGCGACGGCGCAGCCGCCCGTCGCGCCCGCAGCGACCGCGCTGCCGCCCGTCGCGCCCGCAGCGACCGCGCTGCCGCCCGTCGCGCCCGCAGCGACCGCGCTGCCGCCCGTCGCGCCCCCAGCGACCGCGCTGCCGCCCGTCGCGCCCCCAGCGACGGCGCAGCCGCCCGTCGCGCCCGCAGCGACCGCGCTGCCGCCCTTCTCCCCCACCGCGGTGCCTCTCTTCGACGCGGATGCCCCGGCGAGCCCACGAACGGTCGACGACCTCCCCTGGCTGGGCGAGCAACACACGCACGAGCCGTCGCACCCCTTCCCGATGGCCCCCGGCAGCGTCGCCGCGCGCCTCGGCGCGCCCGGGCCCGGCGCGCCGACGCCCCACGTCCCGGCCGTCGATCTCCCCTGGCTGGGCGAGCACGACACACACGAGCCGTCGCACCCCTTCCCGATGGCGCCCGGCGGCGTCGCCGTGCGCTTCAGCGCGTCCGGGCCCGGCGCGCCGACGCCCCACGTCCCGGCCGTCGATCTCCCCTGGCTGGGCGAAGACGACGCACACGAGCCGTCGCACCCCTTCCCGATGGCGCCCGGCGGCGTCGCCGCGCGCGGCGGCGCGTCCGGGCTCGTCGCGCCGCCGCTCCGGGCGCCGGCGCCAGCGCCCCGAGCGAGCCGCGAGACGCCGTCCCCGGCGCGCCGGTGGGTCACGCTGGCCCTGGGGGTCGTGGCCATCGCGGGCGCCGCGGCGGGAGCCTGGTTCTGGCTTCGCCACCGCGACGCCGCGCCGCCGTCCCTCCCCGCGCCGCCGTCTGCGGGCGCTGCGCCCGCCGCATGCGCCGCCCCCGCAGAGCCGAGCGCCCCGGCGCCCGGTAACGCGGGCGCGGAACAGACAGGCACGGCGGCGCCGGCGGACGCAGGCACCGCGAGCACAGCGCCGGATCCTGCGGCCACGGCGGACTTCGCCGCATGCGCGATGCCGCTCTTTCCCGGCAAGAGCGTCGACGCCGCCATCGCGGGCCAGCTGTCGTTCGTCTGCGCCGAGACCGACCCGATGAAGGGCGTCGCGGCGCTCAAGAACCACCTCGCCCAGGCAGCTGGGCCCAAGGGCGTCTCGGACGCCACGAAGGAATGGGCCGTGCTCGGCTGGCACGACATGGCGACCGTCGCGACCCTGCGCGCCCGCTGCTGCCACGCCCCGCCCCCCCTCGAGCTGCCCCCCACGCCCGAGGGCTGCGCGCCGCTCGATGAGGCCCTGAACGAGCTCGGCGCGGCCGTCGCGTCGGCGTCTGCTCCGGGCGATCGGGCGGTCGCGAAGGCGGCGCGGCGGTACATGCGCGCAGCCCAGTGCGTCGCCCGGGTCGGCGCCGCGACCCGTTACGGGCGCAAGAGCAAGCCGGATGGAGGCGAGGCCAGCGCCTTCAGGAAGGTGCTCTCGCGCGCGCTCCGGAGCGCGGCGCAGGCGCGCTGAGCCGCGCGCACGTCACGTCGCCCGTGGCGCGTGCCCGTGGTGCGCGCCGTGCCACCGCGTGACGTGGCGGGCGACGCGGACGGCACGGCCGGCGCGAACAGCGCGGATCGGTCGCTCGACCACCTCGCCGAACGAGCGGTTCTGGGGTAGCGTCCGCGGTCCCATGTCCAACGAAGCGAGCGATCTCCTGCTCGAAATCGGCGTCGAGGAGCTCCCCTCGTCGTTTGTCGAGGCCGCGCTCCGCGCGCTCCCGGATCTCGCAACGAAGCGCCTCGCGGAGCTCAGGCTCCGCCACGGCGCGGTGCGCGCGCTCGGCACCCCGCGCCGGCTCGCGCTGCTCGTCTCCGGGCTCGCGGCGCGCCAGCCGGACCTCGAGGAGGAGGTCACCGGCCCGCCGGTCAAGGCGGCCTTCAAGGACGGCGCGCCCACGAAGGCGGCCGAGGCGTTCGCGCAGAAGCTCGGCTGTACCATCGCGGATCTGCGCCGCGTCGAGGGGCCGAAGGGCGAGTACCTCGCGGGCACCCGCCGCGAGGCCGGCAAGCCCGCGGCCGAGCTGCTCCCGGAGGTCCTGGCGTCGCTCGTCGCGGCCATCCCCTTCCGCAAGTCGATGCGCTGGGGGCAGGGAGATTTCGCGTTCGGCCGCCCCATCCAGTGGCTGGTCGCGCTCTCCGGCGGCGAGGTCATCCCGGTCGAGATCGCCGGCATCCGCAGCGGGCGCACGAGCCGCGGCCACCGCTTCCTCGCGCCGGGCGAGATCGCGATCGGCGCCGCGAAGGACTACGTCGAGGCGATGCGCGCGGCGCACGTGCTCGTCGACCCCGAGGCGCGCGCGCAGCTCATGCGCGAGCGCCTGCTCGCCGCGGCGCGGGACGCGGGCGGCGCGCTGATCGAGGACGACTTCCTGATCAGCGAGAACCTCTCCCTCGTGGAGGAGCCGCACGTCATCGTCGGCAGCTTCGAGGAGCGGTTCCTCGAGCTGCCGGAGCGGGTGATCCTCGAGGTCGCGCGCGGCCACCAGCGCTACTTCGGCGTCCGCGACGCGAGGACGGGGGCGCTGCTCCCGAGGTACCTGGCGGTCGTGAACACCGCGGAGGCGCCCGAGAAGATCAAGCGCGGCAACGACAACACGATGCGCTCGCGCCTGTCGGACGCGCAGTTCTTCTACCGGGAGGACGTCAAGATCCCGCTCGCGAGCCGCCGCGAGAAGCTCGGCGGGATCGTGTTCCAGAAGCGGCTCGGCAGCGTGCTGGCGAAGGCCGAGCGCGTCGAGCGGCTCGCCCGCGAGCTCGGCCTGCTCCTGATGCTGCCCGAGCAGACGCTGGTGGCGGCGGCCTCGGGGGCGCACCTCGCGAAGTGCGATCTCGTCGCGCTGATGGTGGGCGAGTTCCCCGAGCTCCAGGGCGAGATGGGGCGGGCGTACGCGCTCGCCCAGGGGGTCAGCCCGGAGGTGGCCGATGTCGTCCGCGATCACTACCTGCCCAAGGGCGCCGCGGACGCGACGGCGCCGACGAACGCCGGCGCGCTGGTCGCGATGGCCGATCGGCTCGACACGCTGGTCGGCTGCTTCGCGATCGGGCTCGTCCCCACGAGCACCGCCGACCCGTACGGGCTGCGCCGCGCGTGCCTCGGCGTGCTGCGCACGCTCCTGGATCGCGATCTCGACCTGCGCCTCGGCGCCGCGTTCGGCGCCGCCTACGACGGCTACGCCGGGGTGGAGCTCAACGTCTCGCGCGAGGAGCTCGCGACCCGCCTCGGCGAGTTCTTCTCCGAGCGGCTGCGGGGCCTGCTCTCCGACCGGCTCCCGCAGGACGCGGTCCTCGCGTGCCTGCGCGTCGCCGCGGATCGCCCGCTCGATCTCCGGGCCCGCGTGCGCGCGATCGACGCGCTGAGCCCGGAGGTGCGGGCGCGGGTGGGCGAGGTCTTCAAGCGGGCCACGAACATCGCCGACAAGGCGCCTGCCGGCGAGCCGGTGGCGCCGTTCGGACAGGACGTGCACCCGAGCGAGACGGCGCTCTTCGCGGGGTACCTCAAGCTGCGCGAGCAGATCGCGTCGGACGTCCGGAGCGGCTCGTACGACACCGCGTTCAGGGCGGTGGCGGACTTCGCCCCCCTCTTGCACCAGTACTTCATCGACGTGTTCGTGATGACCGACGACGCGGCCGTGCGGGACAACCGGCTGCGGCTGATGCGCGCCCTGTCGGAGACGTGCGGGAGCCTGGCCAGGCTGGAGCTCCTCGGCGAGGCGCCGCGCGCGGCGTCGTAGCGGAGCCTGTTTTCCCTTCTCGACTCCTGTTGCGCCCCTAGCGGGCCTCGCTGAGCTCGCCACGGGCGTAGCCTCGCGGTTGGGGCCGCGGCGCACGGCTTGGATCGACGTCCCTGCTAGCTCGACCGCACGCGGCTCCCCTGGTGCTGCCGTCCCCGGCGCCGGATCCTCGGCGGCGCCGGCGCGACGCTTCGGACGACGCCTAGGCAGGGCGTTGTGCTGCTTCCGGGAAACCGGATCCGGTGACGGCTAGGCAGCTGGCTGCTTCCGGGAAACCGGATCCGGTTGCGGCGAGGCAGCTGGCTGTTTCCGAGAGACCGGACCCGGGCGCGGCGAGGCAGATGGGCCTATCACGCCATCGCGGCATGCCCCAGTCGGCAGCGACGCGTTCGGGCCCGGTTGCACGACGCTCGGCCGTGGCCAACGCCGCCGAGTTCATCGGGCGAGGACGGTTCAGGTCGAGGTCACTGCTTGGTCGCTCGGAGCGCGCGGAGGATGGCAGGGAGGTCGTCGTGGTTCTGGTAAGGCACGACCTGAACGTTGAGCTCGCGCTGCCAGCGATCCCGATCGCGCGGGTCTTTCATGAGCGCATAGTGCAGGCTGGTCGCCGATCCGAAAGCGCGCATGTTGAGCTCGAAGATGAGATCCAGGTCGAGTGGATCGTTGATGCCATAGCCAACGAGCAGGAACGTGTAGGTTTGGAGCAAGTAGCTCATCGTGCGCTGGTAGGGCTCGTCCCGGGCCGCTGCGTCGTACTCGCTCCGAGTCATCACGACGGTATCCTCGTCGTCGGCGGTGCCGTGGATTTTGTACAAAACCTTGCGCCCCTCTTTGATATCGGAGAGCACACCGTCAGACTTCTTCCACGTATAAGGCTGCCGCGCCGGCTCCGCCTTTTCGAGGAGCTGGTCGTAGTTCGTGGTCACGAGGACGCCGAGACCCAACTCGACGAGCGCGCGGTGGACATCGCCGGGCGTCGCGTTCGGCGGGCGGAAGACGGCGTTGAGCGCCGCCTGATACCGGCGCGCACCACGGAGTGCGTCCTTGGGGGCGTCGAGCACGCGGAGCATGCCCTCCAGCGAGAGATGGCCGCCCTTCCAGAACGTGCGCAATCCGTCAAGCTGCTGCGGCTCGAGCACCCCATGATTCTGCGCCTGGTCGAAGAGCCGCTCGGGCAGCTCGTTCCACCGCGGGAACTTACCCATGACGTCGCGGGCCATGGACAGGCCCGAGCCGAAGAGCACGGCGAGCTTGTTCTGCCTGTACGCTTCGACGAGGGGGGGCGGGAACGAGAAGCTGGGCGCGGCGGCAGGGGGCGGATGGTCGGGCATGGGCGTGCAGGAGGCGGGGCGGAGATCGATGATCTCACGCGGAGCGCGGGGGGTCCAGGTTCCCTGAGCAGCGGCTTCCTTTGCACCGTGAATGGCCCAGGTGAAGTCGCGGTCGGGGAAGGTCTTCTGGAGTTGCTCGATCGCCACCACGGCCTCGATGGAGCCTCGCGATCTCAGCTCGCTGAGGAGCGTATTTCGCAGCTCGGCCACTCTATGACGCGGAGTGATTTCATGAATCTCCCCCTGTGGATCTTGCGGATCGTTGTCGCTCGGAAAGTGGCGCTCGATCCAGACATAGATCGCCACGGCATCCGCGATCGATAGGCCCTCACCCCATGTGCTCGCACGCCGGAACTCAACCTCGTCAACGAACGTGAGAAACACCTCGTTACCGAAATCGGGATCCACCTCAATCAGAGGATGAACGACCGGCCAGCCGACCTCGGGGCTAAAGGCCAACAGCGCATGGGCTGCCGCGTGGGAGCGAAGCCGTCCAGGCCCCCCCTCAGGAACCGGACCGTCCAGGATCGACACCGCCGCATCCGTTGCCCCCTCGACCCCATGCCGCATCAGCTCATCCAGGAGTTCGCCGAGGAATCGAGGCTTCAGATCGGGCCGCCGTGCATACTCAAGCAAGAAACGCCCGAGATCCGCATCCCAGCACGCTGCCATCTGGTGAAGCCGGTAGGGGTGGCCGTGCTTGCGATGGTCCTCGTCGAGCAGAATGCGCAGCACATCCCGCACACGCGCAGGCTCGGCGCGATATGCGCGAGATACGACCCGTTGGCTTTGTGCGTCAGCGTCGAGTACAAAGGCTACAGAAATCGCACTCCAATTTGCCCAGACGGCGGCTGCATGCTCGTCGAGCCACGCGGGATCGACGGCGTCGAGCAGGTGGATGTACCTATAGCCAGCAGCAGCAGGGTGATGCAAAACCTCTTTACCGAGCCATTCGTCGGAGTGGTCGTTGACACGCAAAAGGTACTCGCGACCGACGTCAAGGATGCGAGCCCGAGTCTCCTCGTCGGCGCATTGCCAGCCGGGGAAAGTGGTAAGATCTTCTTCGTGCAAGTCGCCATGGGACTTGCCTTCAGGGTCTATCGCAAGCAATAAGTGCAGTCTCCAGCCAGCATCGAAATCGCCCTCTCTGAACTGCCGCAAGCGAACCTCGATCCGCTTGTGCATGCGCGAAAATCTTCGGGGCATTCGCCGCTTTACCCGCAAGTAACCACGCAATTTACGGGCCCGACGATATTCGCGTCGCATCCGCCGGGACTCGGCTGAACCGAGCTCAACGTCCTTGATGAGCCATGGCATTGCCTGGCGAAGCTCGCCCAGCTCATCCAATGCTCCGAGGATGGGGTCTGCGACCTCAAAAGTCCAACTCCGGCATGCTACTTCGCTCAAGACAGCCGCCCAATGCTCACGTTCTGTCGGCGTCGCCCCGGCGCGAAGCTGCTCGATGGCCCAGGGCACGTCTTGAGCGAGAACAAGTCCGTGATTGATAAGCGAGGATGCGTCATGCGGCCCCCAGGGCAACAAGGCAACCATCGCGGTTGCGAGCAGGCGTCGCCGGCCATCGTCTCGCGCTGGATCGGGGGTCTCCTCGCCGCGGTGACCGCGCCCCTCGAAGATGCCGTCATGCACCGCCAAACGCCGAATCACTGCCTGGGCGAGCAGCGCTCGCACCTCGGCATCTTCGACTCGGTCCCAGGCCATCCGCAGAATCTTATCGAGCAACCTGCCAGATGCCAACGATACGTCACGGCGTGCGGGCAACCGGATGGTCCAACGGAGGGCCTCCGGCAGAGCTGCTGGAGGCAACGTTTTGGTCAGTTTATTCAGGAACAGCGCGTAAGATCCGCCGTGAACCCGATTTTTCAACAACGTCAAACTATCAAACAACTCGGAGGCGGTGATGTCGTCAGGCCAGAGAGCCAGCAACGCATATCCCTTCAGCTCGCGTTCCGGATCCTTGTCACAGTCGCCGCGAAGAAGCGGCAACAGCCGTCGTTTGGTTTCCCGCGATCCGATGCGCCCAAGCGTGCGCGCGGCCGACGGACGGATCTCGTCGTCATCGCTGCCATCGAGCACCACATCCGCCACCACGTCTTGGAGCGCCACCACCGCGCATGCATCCATCAAGTCCAGCGCCACGCGCCGGGCCATGATGTAGCGGTCACGCCCAATAATATAGGGACGCAATTGATCGGCGAGCCCAGGGTGGCTGAGGCGCGCCAGAAGCTCACTCCGGTGAAGGATGGGCATTGCCGACACCTCTCGCCGGTCGATCTTCTCCAGCAGAGCTCCAACCAACGCCTCGCGCTCCGCGTTCCCCTCCATCGCGGAGTCGCTCCCGAGCAGCGGTTCGGGGTCCGCGACGAGCATGTGCTGGAAGAACTCCCTATTCATGCTCGCCAGCCACGCCACTGTCTCGCGCAGCGCCGGGATCACGCGGCCCATGCCACAGTTCGAAACCTCTCGCGCGACGTGCGCCGTCGATAGCCCTCGCTGATGCAAGAACCGGGCTGCCAGGAACTCGGCATATGTCTGGTGAGCCCACCCGATCTGCCCGCTGCCACGCGGCGCGAAGAGGCCGCTGACATTGAGCACCTCTTCGAGTGCATCGGTGTCGACCGTCACCTGTCCGGACGAGCTCGGCTCGGTGGCGCCGGCGAGGTCTTCGAGCGTGACCGCCTCCGGCGGCACCGTTCCCAGATCCATGCCCGTGTACACGATGGCGCGACGTCCGAGCACACGGACTGCCGCGATCCGGGAAGCGATCGCCAGACGCTCCGAGCCGCGCAGCTTCCCGGTACGGCGTGCTCCGTGGCGCGATCGGCTCGACTCCTCGCAGAGGATCCTGCACCCCTCCTCATACAGGTCCAATCGCGTGCGCGGTAGCTTCCCGCAACGCCGGTACTCCTTCAGCAGGAACCCCAGCGTTACCGGCTTGCTCGCCAGCGAGCCGACGTCCACCCGCGCGACCTCGGCGAGGAACCCGGCCGCGTCCTTCCCGGCAGCCAGCGCGATATCGCTCTTCCGCAGCGGCGCCAGGGAATGGAAGGTCGCCTGCGGTTCCTCTCCGTTCGGCTTCCACAGGAGTGGGAGCTGCTCGTCGAGCACGACGGGCCATTCCGCCGTGCGGCACGCGATCCGTAGCCGCAAGGAGTCGACCGGCCCGCGCCGGATCCGGTCGATGAGCTGCGACGCGACCTCATGCGCCCCCCGCGGGTGCTCGTCCAGGCTGTCGACAACGAGCGTGAGCGGCGCTCGACCGGCCAGCCACTGCTTAAACGCGTCCGTAGCGAAGATCTGCTCGTTAAGGTCGGGGTTCCACCGACAGTCGACGTCGAGCAACGTCGCGGAGCGACTCCCACGAACGCCAGCCACGTATGCGCGAACCGCATGCGACTTCCCGCTCCCCGGCTCCCCGAGCAACGCGACGCACGGCTGGTCCTCGAGCTGCTCCAGCGTCCGTGCCTGCGGGTTGATGTCGCTCCCGTACAGCCCCTCAGGATCGGCCAGGCACCCGCGGCCGTCGAGCACAGGCGCCGTGTCGCGCGGGATCCAGAACCGTGTCCACGGAAGAACGTCGATTTCGCCGAGCACCCCAGCCATCACCCGCCTTCGGGCGCGTCCACTCGTCCTCGTCAATGTCGACGAAGGGTTCGTCGTCGAGGAGCGTCCAACGCGCAACCACGCCCAAACGATACGCTGAACGGGCGACGCGCGGAAGCGAGCCGGATCGCGAGCGCGACGCCGCGCGTGGCGCGCGCAGGATCTGCATGATGCGGCGCGTGGGTACGTCGTTGAACCGGCTCCCAGGAGGGGGATCACGTCAACCATCTTCTGGTACCGGAAGCGAGCGTGGCTATTCGCCCTTGACCTCCTCAAATCGTTTCGCCTCGCCTTTCCCCTGCAGTACCGTTCGCCCCATGCCGGGATGTCCGCCCTATCCGTTCGCGTTCTTCGGGGCAGCGCCGAGCGACTGGTTCGACCTCGAAGGGGACCTGTTCTCCTATGAGCTCTGCTTCGTGGCGCCCCCGGACGCGGCCGCGCGGCGCGCCGTCGGCGAGGCGTAGGAGCGGGCGCTCGACGCGCGCGCGGTGGAGCACTGCGAGCCCTTCCAGTGGGCCGATCGCTGGGCGCTCGCGCGGGTGCGGCCGGCGGGGTGGAGCAAGGCGTGCGTCGCCGACATGGCGCGCGCGGTCCAGCAGGCCCTCGCCGCGGTGCACGGCGCGCACCCGATCGAGGTGGCCTCCCTGGCCGAGGCGATCGAGAGCGACAGCGACTGGGACGCCTGGTCCGCCGAGCAACGACCCGAGCCCCCGGCGGGCCCGAGGTGGCCCGTCGAGCTGCCCCGCTTCGGCGGAGGCGCGCGCTTCGCGGCTGCGTGCGCGGTGGATCCGGCGGTCGAAGCCGCGCGCGAGGCGGCGCGCGCCGCGGCCCCCGAAGAGGAGCGCTCGTCGGAGCGCGCGGCAGGCGACGACCACGACGCGGACGAGGCGGACGCCAGCGACGACGACAAGCCCAGGGTCATCTCTGGCGGGCTCCGGCTGGAGCTCGTGCCGGGCTACAAGGCACCCGGGCCCTCCGACGAGCAACAGAGGCTCTTCGGGCGGAGCGGCGAGGTGCTGATCGCGCCGAACGGCCTCGTCTTCGGCGTCGCCAAGCCGAAGCGAAAGCCGCCTGTCCCCGCGTGGATCGAGAACGGCGAGCTCCGCACCGCTCAGGGCGATCCGCTTGCCACCACGACCGGCGCTCACCTCGCCGCGCGCGACGACGGCGGCGCGGCGCTGATCGGGGAGGATTCGGAGGCCGTATGGGAGGTCGTGTTCGCGGATGGCTCCGTGCGGCGCCTCATCCAGCACGACGAGCCCCTCTCCGACGTCGCCTACGGCCCGGAGGGCCGGGTGCTCGTGCTCGCGAGCTCGATCGACGTCTACCGCCGCGAGGGAGAGGGCGCCGTCCTCGAGCAGCGCTGGGACGTGGACGGCTACGGCCTGACCCCCGCCCTCGGCGGCCGGCTGCTCCTCGTCAAGAGCTACGAGGGCGAGGACTCCGAGGACGGGCTGACCATCGTCGGCTTCGACGGGAGCAAGCTGCGCCGCGTGGGCCGCGTGAAGGCCTCCGTGGGCGAGGTCCGGATCGCCGAGGGCCGGGCCTTCATGGATCACGTCGGCGACACCTACGAGCTGCTCGGCCTCGACGCGCTGGTCGAGCGGCTCGCCACGAGCCCCGACGCGTTCCCCGAGGTCGCCGTGTACACGCCGTCCGAGGAGGACGATGACGACGACGAGGCGCCGGAGTCAGGCCCGAGGAAGGCGCCCGAGGAGTACGCCGTCGAGCCCGCCCCGGGCCGCGTCGGCGTGCGCTACCTGGGCAAGCAGCGCCCGCTGCCGGAGGACGAGGAGGACGTCCCGAAGGACGTGCGCGCGCGTTTCGGAGCGGGCGCGCGGGAGCTCGAGCGCTACCGCCCCGCCGGCGTGTACATCGGGTGGAAGAAGGAAGCCCGGCGCTCCTTCGTCTTCGCCGTGCTGAAGGACGGGGAGCTCATCGAGACCGCGGTGAAGGCGAGCTCCCCCTCGTCGACGGGCCTGGTGACCGCGGATCGGAGCGCCGCCCTCGTGGCGACCGACGGCGACGCCAAGCTCTGGTGGGTAGACCTCCCGCACGGCAAGCCGGTCCTCGTGCACGACTTCAGCAAGGAGGAGAGCGAGGACGAGATCTACACGCTCGAGGCGCTCGCCTCCGGGCGGGTGATCGTCGGCACCTCGTCGGAGACCTGGATCTTCTCGGTCAGCGGCGGCGCCTCCAGGCTGGAGGCGCGCGGCGACCTGGATCTGCGCGTCGTGGAGAGCGCCGCCCGCCGTCAGGCCATCACGCTCGAAAAACCCCGCGCCGTCCGGCCGCTCGACGCCATCGAGAGCAGCCGGCTCACGCGCTCCTCGGTCGTCGGGTGCGTCGAGAACCACTTCAGCACCGAGCCGGCCCCGGCGAGCGGGTTGACGATGAAGAGGCTGGCCGTCGCCGGGCGCGCCGCCTCGGGGGGCACGAGCGCCACACCGTGCTCCAGCTTGGACAGCGCGCTGGCGAGCGCCTCCGGGTCCCCGGACAGCCTGGCGCCGAGCTCGTCCGCCATGTACTCGCGCGACCGCGAGATGCCGAGCTGCACGAGCGTCGCCGCGATCGGCGCCACGATCGCGAGGGCCAGCCCGCCGAGCGGGCTCGCGCCGTCCCCCTCGTCGTCCGACGATCCGCCGAATATCCCGGCGAAGCTCACGGCATGGGCCACCCACGTGATGCCCGAGGCGAACGCCGCCGCGATCGTCGATACCAGGATATCGCGGTTCTTGATGTGCGCGATCTCGTGCGCCAGCACGCCGCGCAGCTCACGCTCGCTCAGGAGCTGCATGATGCCCTCGGTCACCGCCACGACCCCGTGCTCCGGGTTGCGCCCCGTGGCGAAGGCGTTCGGCTGCGCGTCCGGGATGACATAGACGCGGGGCTTCGGGATCCCCGCCCGACTCGAGAGCTCCTCCACCATCCGGTGCAGCCCCGGGGCCTCGAAGGGCGAGACCTCGGCGGCCCGGTGCACCGCGAGCACGATGCGGTCGGACATGAAATACGCACCCAGGTTCATCGCCAGCGCGAGCACGCCGAACAAGACGAGGTACCCGGGCCCCAGCGCCCCGCCGATGGACACCAGGATTGCCGACATGACGCCGAGCAACAGGATCGTCTTGATCTGATTCTTCATGAACTTCGTTTCCTCCTCGGAACGGAGCGCTGCAAGAGCTGCTCCCCCGAGATCGATGTGTCGCGCGCGTCGCATTGCAATGCCCCGCGCACCCGATCAGCAGATGTCGTGTCCGGCGGATTCCCGCCTGTGGCTCTCCCGACCGCCACTGCTGCTGGCCCGCCCCATTCCGCCCCACCGCCCCATTTCGCCTCGCGGTCTATTCCACCTCTGGTCCACCTCTGGCACCGCGATACGCGAGCTCGGCGCGGAATGCGCCCGCCAGCGCGCCTCACGCCTGCCAGATCGCCAGGAGCCACACCGCGACGCCCGCCGCGCACACCGCGAGCCCCGGCGCCGCCCGCGGCCACACCCACTGCCCCGTCACCGTGACCCCGCGCCGCGCCACCCAGACGGCGCCCGCGACCCACGCCGCGAACGCCCCGACGAGGGCGACCACCCAGCCGACCCGCGGCGCCTCGTCGCGCGCGAGCGCCGCGAGGTGCTGCCGCTCGACCGTCACGGCGGGCTCGGTCCGGGTGCCCGGCGGGCGCGGCGCGGCCGCCGAGAGGCGGGCGATGGCCGCGTTGGCCAGCTCCAGGTCCTCCGCGTGCGGCGTCGTGAGCCACCGCGTCTCCAGGGCGGCCGTGCGCACCGCGCGCCACGCGAAGAGCGCCGTGTCGGCCCGACCGAGGCCCTCCGCGGCCGTCGCGAGCGCGATCAGCCGCTCGTACGCCACGCGGACGTGCGGCGCCCCGGGGGCGTACCAGCCCGCCGCCCGCCGCGCGTGGAGCGCCGCCGCGTGCGCGTCGCCGGCGCGCAGGGCGTCCGTGCTCTCCGCGATCTCCCGCTCGCCCGCGGCCACCACCCGCAGCGACGCCGCGCCGACGAGGAAGCCGGCGACCGCCAGGCCGCGCAGCACGCCGAGCACGACCGAGAGCCTCACAGAAAGTCGCGTCTCTTGAAGACGAACGCCGCCACCAGCAGGAGGATGAGCGCCCACCCGGCGCACGTGATCGCCGCCCAGCCCAGGTACACGAGGAGGTTCGCGTCGGCGACCTCGCCCGCGAGCAACGGGCGCGGCGGCACGTAGATCTGAAGGTTCGGGACCACCTTGGAGAAGGCGCGCGCCGCGGCGCTGATCTGGGGGCCGAAGTACTTCACCGGCAGCCGGGCGAGCGAGTCGGCGTTGCGCCCGATGAGGAAGACGCCCAGCGTGAGCAGCGACGACAGGAACGGCGTCGAGAACGACGAGAACAGCGTCGCCACCGCGGCGACGATGCCGACCTCGAGGAACGCGAGCGCGCTGCCCGCGAGCACGACGCGGCGCTCCGTCGGCGCGCCGTCCGAGAAGAGCACGCCGAGCACGAGGAAGACCGCCGCCCAGGGGATGAACCCGTACGTGCGCGCCGGCGGCGAGCGCCACGCCACGAGCCCGAGCGCCGCGAGCGAGGCGGCCCCGGCGCCCGCCACGAGGGCCAGCGAGCGGCCGGCCAGCACGGCGCTGATCTGCAGCACGAGCCCGGCGTCGGCCAGGATGAACACCCCGAGCGTGAGCAGCGTGCCGAGGTACTTGCCGACGAGGTGCTCGCCGCGGCGCACCGGGCGGGCCAGGATCGGGAAGATCGTCTTCTGCTCGAGCTCGCGGTACAGCGACGTCGCGCCGATGATGACCGCGACCGCGATGCTGAAGAGCGAGATCGACGCGACGCCGAGGTCGCTCACGACCCGCGCCCCGTTGCGGAGCGTGTAGGCGCCGACGATGATCGAGTAGAACGCGACCGCGAAGGCGACGCCCGCGAGGCCGATGAGGATGCGCGCCCGAAGCGATTCCCGGTAGGTGTTGAGGGCTATCGCAGAGATGCGGCCGAACATCGGGGCGACGTTAGCAAGGGACGGGGGGCGCTTGTAAAGAGTCGCCGGTCAGGGGCCGGCGCCGTCCCCGGGGTCGACGACCCGCACGTCCAGGAACCACAGGCCGTGCGCGAGCGCGTGGCCGTCGACCTGGAGGTAATAAACGCCAGGATCGAGCACGAGATCGAGGAAGCTCCGCTGGGGATCCGTACCGATCGTGCAGGATCGCGGCATTTCGACGCCGGGGCAGCCCGGGCCGCGGCGGACCGAGAGCAACGTCTCGTAGCTCGAGCCGGCCATGTCGAGCACGACCCGCCTGCGCGCGGTGAGCGTGAGCCGGAGGAGCTGGTCCCGGGCGCCGCCCTTCTGCGTGCCCGCGCGGTCGCAGCCGGCGTCGAAGTCCGCGGCGGCGTTGGCCGTGTTGCCCTGGAAGAAGCCGCCGCTCTCCGGGATCTCCAGCGCCCCCTCGCACGCGTCGGAGAAGGGCACCAGCGTCGGCGGCGCCGCCGGCCGGACGAACGCCGTCACGCTCACGGGCTGGCCGAGCTGCGCCTCGGCCACGACCCGGTACGACCCCGGCGCGACGTTGCGCCGCGCGCTCCGGAGCGGCGTGACCTCGCCCTCGGCGCACGCGAGCCGATCGCCTTCGCCGCCGCACGCCGGCGCGGACAGGGCGATCGCGCCGGAGTCGCCGGCCGACAGCTTCTCGACGAGCAGCACGTCGGACGCGACCGGCAGCTCGAGCGCGTACACGGCGTCGACGGCCGCGGGGCCGCAGCCGAGATCCACGTCGTCCTGGTGGCCGAGCAGCGACACGGAGACCGTCCGGTTCGGCGCGAGCTCGGCCGCCCCTTCGCACCCCTCGTCCGGCGGAGGCTCGGTCGGCGGCGAGAGCTCCAGCGTGACGAGCACCGAGGTCGGCGCCGTCGCGGAGACCGCGACGGCGTACACCCCGGCCGGCAGCGCGCGCCGGAAGAGGTGCGGCGCCGCCGCCGTCTGGCAGGCGAGCTCGTCCTCCGGCAGCGCGCACGCGGCGCTCCGCAGCGAGAGCGAGGGATCGCCGTCGCCGTCGGTCGAGATCGCGTAGAGGTCGACGTCCCGGGGCTCGGCGAGCTCGAACGTGTACACGAGCTCCCCGAGCCCGGTCTCGCACGCGGTCCCGAGATCCAGGGCGGCGTCGACGATCGTCGCCAGCGCCGGCGCGCCCGGCGAGAGGGGCGCCGCCGTGCCGCACGTCTCGTTCTCCGGCGCCGGCGCCGGCGGCAGGAACGCCACGTCGACGATGACCGGCGCGCCCACCTTCGTCGTCACGTAGAGCGGCAGCGCCGTCGCCCGCTCCGGATCGCCGAGGCCGCGGGCCCGGAGCTTCGCGAGCTTGCCGCCGTCCGCCGCCTCGTGGGGCCCCCCGCACGCGAGCTCGGTCGCGGCGTCGCCGCACTGGCCGGCGAGCGTCACGGCGACGTCGGTGGCCTCCGTCTCCCCATCGGGGGCCTCCGTCCGCGCGGTCACCTCCACGTCGACCGGCGGCCCCGGCGGCAAGATCACCGCGGCCACGACGTCGTGCGTGCTCGCAGGGCGGGGCAGGCCGCACGAGCTCGCGTAGTGGAAGCCCGCGCCCGCCGTCGTCATCGCGTACGAGCCCGGCGCGGAGATCTCCAGCGCGTCCAGGCACGTGTCGTGCTCCGGAGACACACAGCCGCTCTCGTCGACGCGCCCGTCGCAGTCGTCGTCCCGATCGTTGCCGCAGACCTCGGGCTGCATCGACGACACCGTGGAATCGGCGTCGTCGCAGTCGCCCCCGCCGCAGTGCTCGTCGGGATCGCCGTCGAGATCGGCGTCGCGCGGCGCGCTCGAGCACGTCTTGGTCGCCTCGTCGCACGCGTCGATCGTGCAGGTGCTCTGATCGTCGCACGCGACCGGCGCGCCGGGCACGCAGCCGAGCCGCGGGTTGCAGCGCTCGACGCCGTCGCAGTAGACGTCGTTCTGGCAGGCGCTGTCGTCCGGCGTGAAGCGGCACCGCCCGAGGGCGGTGTCGCACGCGTCGAAGGTGCAGGGAAATCCGTCCTCGCACTGATCGTCGTCGACGCACGGGCCGCCCAGCGTCGGGTCCGCTGGAGCCTGCTCGCCGCCGGCGCCGCCCTCGCCGCCGGCGCCGCCGTCGCCGCCCGCCCCGGCCGACGGGAAGGGGCTCGGGGCGCTCGAGGCGCAGGCGGCGCCGGAGAGCGCCGCCGCGGCGACCGCTCCGCAGAGGAGAGCGAGACGCGTCAAGGAGGAAGGCGTCAAGAAGGAGGAAGTGTGAGTCCGCATCGAACGAGGTGAGCGGCAATGAGCGTAGCAGGGCACCGCCACGTCTGGCATCATGGCGCGCGATTCCGCCGAGCGTCGCGGATAGAGGGAAAAACAGGGTGACCAGCGACAGATTGACCCGACCCGAGCTGACGTGGCTGCTGGCACAGGAGGCGCGGAGCGCCGCCCAGAAGCTCCGCCAGGGCGTGGGGATGATCGCGACCGAGAGCGCGCCGCCGCCGACGCCGTCGCCGGACGACAGCTCGGGCGGCGTCGAGAGTACGCTCAACCGGCTCGACGAGGCGGTGAGCATGCTCGCGTCGCTCCACGGCCGCCCCCTGCCGCGCGGGCGGCGCGGCCGCGTCGACCTGACCGCGCTCCTCTGGGAGGTCGCGCCCGAGGCGCGCGTGCAGATCGAGATGGGCGAAGGGACCACCGTGTTCGGCGACGAGACCGAGCTCCGGCGGATGCTCCAGGTGCTCATCGCGCAGGGCGGCGACCCCTCGAGCCTGACCGGGGCGCCCGACGTGAGCATCCACCGCGTCGGCGCCGAGGTCAGCGTCCGGGTCAACCTCGGCCCGGAGACGCCCGTGAACTTCGAGACCGAGCGGGTGTGGCTGTCGCGCATGGCGCTGCGCTACGGCGGCCGGCTCGAGCTCGACGGCCAGATGCAGACGCTGACGCTGCCCGCCGAGGTCGATCTCCAGCGCCTCGAGGTCGAGAGCCTCAGGAAGGAGCTCGCCGCCGCGCAGGCCCAGGGCGAGGCCTACGCGCGCGAGCTCGCCGCGGTCTTCTCGCGGGCCGAGGGCGAGCGGGAGCGCGGGTCGCTGCCCAGCGTCATCTCGCGGCTCGGCGGCAGCGAGCCGGTGTCGCACCTGCCGCCGAGCGGCGACAGCCTCGCGGTGCTCGTCGCCGCGGTGCGCGTGCTCGGCACGCAGCTGCGCGGCATCCTGTCGGCGATCGGCCGCGACATCGCGCCGCTCCGGACCCACGGCGGCGACGCGGGCGAGACGGCCTCGTCGGTGGGGCGCCACGTGACCGCGGCGTCAGAAATCGTCAGTGATCTCGCCAGGTTGGGCGCATGTCCGCTCCACGAGTTCCCGCGCCACTGCGACGTCGCCGACGTGCTGCGCGACGTCGTGAAGGACGATCTCGCGCGCGCGGCCCGCCACGACGTGCGCGTGGTGGTCGAGGCGCCGGAGAGCACGCAGGAGGTGGTGCCGCAGGGCGCGCTGACGGTGCTGCTGCACGCGCTGCTCGATCACGCCATCAGCGCGTCGCCGCCGGGCAGCGAGGTGCTCGTGTCCCTCTCCGAGGGCCCGAGCGGGGTCGAGATCACCTTCGACGACGCCGGGCCGCCGCTCCCGGCCGCGGCGCGGAGCGTCGTGCTGAGCCGCGACTTCGAGGCGGTCGCGCAGGGCCGCCCGCCGGCCCTGCCGCTCATCGCGGCGCACGCGATCGCCGCCCACACGAACTACGGTATCGCCATCGAGGACGGGCCGCGCGGCGAGACGCGGGTGCGGCTCACGATCCCGCGCTCGGGCTGACGCCTCGTCGTCCACATCCAATCGAGCGACCTGCTATCGCAGGAACGAGCTCGGCGGGAAATCGACGTCGAGGTTGAGCGTCGCGCCGCGCACGATATGGATGGCCTCCACCTGCAGCGTCGTGGTGACGGGGCGGTCGTTGCCACGCTCCACGAGCGTCGCCGTGGCCGTGTACTCATCGGGCGGGAGATCCACGGTGATGCTGAAGTCGTCGCAGCGCGCGTAGTCTCTCGCCACCTCGCGGCTGCCCCGGTAAACGATCAGCTCGAAATCCGCGCCTCCGCGGCTGTGCTGGAAGCACGCCCGCGAATCCATCCGGCTCGCCACGGTCCACTCCATCGTCAGGCTGCCGACGGCCTGCACGGGCCGCGGCCGGCGCTGGGAGCTGGGCTCCACGTCGACGATGCACCCCAGGGCCAGGAAGCTCGATAACGCGAGGCCGCAGAGGGGAAAGACGCTCTTCTCCTGATTCATCCTCGTACCCGTCCTTTCGCTGCTGCCCCGCTGTCAACGCGGTGTGTAGTAACGGCGCCCCCGCTCGCGCGGATAGCTCAGCTCGCGCTCCGGCACGTACCGCGGCGACGTCCGGTACGTCTGCCTGTAGTGCTGGAGCTCCGTGGGCTCCTCCTCGAAGATGACCCAGCCCCGGTTCGTCGGGTAATACCAGCGGCCGTCGACCAGGTACGCGTACGTCCCGCGGAAGAAGACGCGCGGATACGCGGCGATCTCCACCGGGACGATCTCGGCGCGCACCGCCGGAACGCCGGACACGACGAACCCCCCCTCGGTCCCGACCGTGCCCATACACCCCATGAGCAGCGAGGCGCCGACCACGAGCGCAGCCGCCGCGAGCGGGGCCCTCGTCACACCGAGAGATCTGGACCGCCCTCGCACGGGCGGAGTCACGTTGTTGCTCTGCTTCACGTCATTGCTCCTCGGGGCGCAACTCAGCAACGCGAGTGCCAGCGCGGCGCGACTCGAGATCTCCGGATCTCCGCCGGCGCGGCGCTCACCGGGCCGCGCGGAGCGCGCCGGCGAGCGCGAGCGCGCGCTGGATCTCCGCCGACGTCACCAGGCCGATCACGCGCTCGCCCTCGTCGAGCACCGCGATCACGCTCGCCTCGCCGCTCGCCAGCGCGTCGAACGAGCGGGACGCGTCGTCGTCCGCGTGCGCCCTCGGCACATCCACGGGCATCACCGCGCCGACCGTCGCCGGCGCGGCGCCGCCCTGCAGCTGGCGCGCGAGATCCCAGACCGTGACGACGCCGATCTCGCGGCGCCCCGCGCCGTCCCGGGGATCGTCGATGACCCGCGCGCCGACCAGGTTGTTGCGCAGGAGCCGCTCGGCCACCGCGCGAGGGCTCTCGTCCGCATACGCCTCGCCGAGCCGATCGGTCATGAGCCGCGCGATCGGGATGCCGCGGAGCAGCTCGTTCGTGCTGGAGCGCGCCTGCTCGGCCGACGCCCCCATGTAGACGAACATCGCGATGAGCACCAGGATCAGGTTCCACGAGAGCAAGCCGAAGAGCCCGAAGGCCACCGCCATCACCTTGCCGATCGCCGTCGCGATGCGCGTCGCGCGGGCCCGCCCGAGGCGGCGCTGGAGCAGCCCGCGCAGCACCCGGCCGCCGTCCATCGGGAAGGCCGGCAGCAGGTTGAACGCGCCGAGCAGCGCGTTCGTGATCGCGAAGGCCACGAGCGCGGCGCCGACCTCCGCCGGCGCCGGGAGCAGCCGATACGCGACGTAGCTGGCGAGCGCGATACCGAAGCTCATGAGCGGGCCGGCGAACGCCATCCACGCCTCGTGCTCGGGATCGTCGCGCTCCATCTGCGAGACGCCGCCCAGCATCATCAGCGTGATCGCGCGCACCCGGATCCCGTTCTTGAGCGCGACGAACGAGTGCGCCAGCTCGTGCACGAGCACCGCCACGAACAGCCCGACAGCCAGGATCGCCCCCCAGGCGAGCGGCGGCAGGCGCATCTCCTCGCGCGGAATCCCGAGCGACGACGCGATCACCGAGAACTGCGACGACGCCAGATAGGCCACGTACGGCAGGAAAATCAGCAATGTGATGTGCAGCCGTATCGGGATTCCACGGATCCGCAGGACTGTCAGCCCCTGGTCGAACATGTGCCTCCTGATCCGCAGGTACAGATGGGGCCGACAAGCACCTTCGCAAGCCGCCGGGACAGCGCCAATGCGCGGAAGACCAGGGCAGCCGCGCGGCCCCGCCACGCAATGCAGAGCGGCGCGCGACGCTGCGAGGGCGCCGGCGCGCGTCCGTCCCAGGCGGGACTCACGGCGAGGGGAGCGCATTCGGAGGCGCGCGGCGCAGCGCGGCGCCCACGCGGCGCGCGGATTGGCGTAGCTTGGTGTGACCGAGGTCGTCATGCGCCAGCGCGTCCCCGATGCATTGATGGCAGCGAGCACGGAAGAGCTGACGAAGGTCGAGCTCGCGGTCCTGGAGTCCCCCCACGCCGGCGGCGTGCCGAGGGACCTCACGGGCCACGTGTTCGCGATCGGGCCCGTCGGCTCGGTGGACGGCGACCTGCCGAGAGCGGACGGCGCGCCGATCCTCAATGGCAATGGGATGATCTACCGGCTCGACTTCGGCCGCGGCGGCGCGGTCCGGCTGACCTCGAGGATCGCGCGCACGCCCTGTTATCACGCGGACGCCGCCTCGCGCGCCGGCACGCGCTTCGAGGCGCTCGGCTTCCGCGACGCAGGGCTGCTCCGCTTCTCGCCGCACCTCGGCCTGCGGAACCACCTCAACACCGCGTTCGTGCCCATGCACGCGCCGCGCGCGCCGGCGCGCCTGCTCGTCACGAGCGACACGGGCAGGCCCTACGAGATCGACCCGGCCACGCTGGAGCTCGTCACGCCGGTCGGGCGCAACAGCACGTGGTACCCGGCCGCGCCCGTCGATCACCCCTTTCCGATGACGCTCTCGAGCGCGCACCCATGCTTCGACGCGGAGCGGGGCGAGCTCCTCACCGTCAACTACGGCCGCTCGCTCCTCCACCTGTTCGTCGCGTCGCTGCCGCGGCTCGACGAGCTCGGCGCGCTCCCGCGCTCCTGGGATCGGCTCGCCGCGGCGGCCGCGTCGATGATCGAGCAGCAGCTCGTCCGCCCGAGGGCGGATCGGATCGAGGCGTTCGCCAAGCGGGCGATCGAGCTCCTGCCCGCGCGCCTCCGCCCGAGCGCGCCGGCTGGGCCGGGCGACCTCCTCGCGCGGCAGGCGGCGCGCTTCGGCGGCGTGGCGCTCGACGAGCCGGCGGGCGACTTCGTGCATCTCCTGCGATGGGACGGCCACAACGAGCCCGAGCGGCACGCGCTGGTCCTGCCGGGCGGCGCGCCGGTGCGCATCGAGCAGAGCGTGCACCAGATCGGCCTGACGCGGCGCTGGGTCGTGCTCGCGGACACGGCGCTCAGGATCGGCCTGGAGAGCGTGGCGTTCCGGGGCTCCAAGGAGAGCCCCGGGGTCGAGCGCCTCGTCCGGTCGCTCCTCACGATGCCCCACGAGCCGAGCACGACGTTCTACCTGGTCCGGCGGGACGCGCTGCGGCCGGGCGGCGGGCCGGTCGTGGTGAAGCGGGTCGTCGTCCCGCTGGAGACTCTCCATTTCCTCGTCGACTACGAGGACGCGGGGGACCGCATCACCGTGCACGCGGCGCACAACTGCGCCACGGATCACGGCGAGTGGCTCCGGCCCTGCGATCGGCACGCCGCCGACAAGACGCCGGCGCCGCCGCGCCTGCGCGGCCTGTTCCCGCTCGGGCAGGCGGACGTGAACCGGATCGGCCGGTATACCCTCGACGCGGCGGCCGAGCGCGTCGTGGACCAGGCGGTGTTCGCCGACGCCGCGCGGGCGCTCGGCGTCGGCCTCTATGCGTACCGGGAGACGGGCGCGTCGTGGATGCCGCCCGATCGCCTCGAGAACGTCTACTGGCGCGGCGGCGGGATATGGGATGAGCTGTCGACCGAGTTCATCGACCGGCTCTACGCGGCGCACCCGCACAGGTCGCTCCCCCTCCCGGCGCTCCGCCGGATGCGCGCGGAGGGCGGCCACCCCGACAGCCTGTTCCGGTTCAACCACCGCGCGATGCGGATCGAGGATCGCTACGAGTTCCCGCGGCGCGCGGTGGGGTGCTGGCTCAGCTCGCTGCAGTTCGTCCCGCGGCGCGGCGGCAGCGGGGCCGACACGGACGGGTACGTCGTGGCGATCGTCGCGACGCCGTGCCGCGCGGAGGTCTGGATCTTCGACGCGACGAACCTGGCGCGCGGGCCGCTCTGCAAGCTGGGACATCCGGCGTTCCGGCCGGGGCTGACCCTCCACACGGCGTGGCTCAACTCGGTCGCGCCGTGGAGGGGTGGATACAGGGTGCCCGTGCGGGAGGATTACGAGGAGTTCGTGGCAGAGGCCCCCGGGGAGCAGGTGAAGACGCTCTTCGAGGAGGAGGTCTATCCGCGGTTCGCGTGAGCCGCGGAGAGGAACGGCTGGGAGCCGCGAGACGAGGGCGGCTCGGCGCAGCGCGGGGGGACCTCGGCCCCGAGGCCGTCGACCCGCTCGAGCAGCACGCCCGTGGCGCCGTCTCCCAGGATCTCCGTGATCTGGTGGTTGCCCCATGGCTGCCCCTCGCGCAGGCGCCGCGACCGCACGTCGCTCGCCACGATGAGCACGCGACGACACCCCCTGTCGAGGTGCCGATTCGCCAGCTCGACGGCCGCCGCAAAACCGCCCTGAGCGGGCGTGAGATCGATCGCCAGCGCGGGCACGAGGCCGGCCATGCACGCGGCGAAGGCCGCCCCGCCGGCGTCCCCTCCCCCGCCGTCGTCGCCCGTCATGATGAAGACATCGACGAAGGGATCGCGGAGCCGCCCCACCTCGATGAGCTCCCGCAGCACCGCCGCGGCCATGGAAAGCGTGGTCTCCGTCGCGCCGGCGAAGCGCCGCTCCGCGACCCCCGTCGCCTCGTGCAGCCAGTCCGCAGCGTGAGGGAGACCATAGCTGGTGATGAGCTCCTGGTTCGTGACGACGCGCTCCGGCAGATAGGCGGCGACGGCCGCGATGCGACGCTGGACCATGTTTCTGCTCTGCTACAGCGCCGCGACCGACGCGCGCCGATCCTGCAAATCTTGGCCAAGGCAGCTCGATCCGGCGCTCCACCACCGCCGTTCGGCCAACGCCGAGCACGCTGGAGAGCCAGCGTCCCGGACGACATGAGACAACCCGCCACCGAGTCGTCGAGAGCCGTGGGGCAAACTACACAATCAGATGCGCCCTCCCCGTCACCGACATCCTCCACTGGACCATTTACAGAACGTCCTGCGCAAGTGGGAATAACAGCCGATTCGACTCCGTCCGCCGCCGGAGCAGGAAAGCGGCGCCGCGGGAGTGGCTTGTTGCGACGCGGGCGGTCTCGTCGCCCGCTCGCCGCGTCGCGTCGCGTCGCGCTCCGGCGCGGTCGATTCCGACCGGAAGCGACAATTCCGCTGTCACGGGCGGAGAGATGCACAAACGTGTCGGGACGCGAGGCGCTGAGCAGGCAGGGCGCAGGGCGCATGTCTCGCCTGGACGGCGCCATCGAGCTCGCCCGATCACGTTCGTTTGTGTCCGATCCCATCCGCCTGCGTCCGATCACGTCCGATCACGTCCGTTTGGGTTCGATCACGTCCGTTGACGTCCCGTGATGTCGACGCGTCGTGAGCCCGCTCTTTTCTGGATCCGGAGGGAGGTTCACCCTGTTTTGAGGACACCTCCGCTCGCCACGGCCACCGCGCGGGGGCGCCGCGCTCGCATTTCTTCTTCCCGCGCGGCGCGCGGCGGGGCGCCTTCTATCCTATCCATCATCATCGCGACGCCGCTCCAGCGAGCGCCGCGCTCGCCCGGATCCACCGCGATTGAATCGCGGAGAAATCCCAGGGGAGCGCAGATGCGAGGAGCGCCTGATTCGCGGGCGCCATCCCGCGAATCCATGCTGTGCGAAGCGGCAGCCTCTGCACAGAAGAGCGAGGCACACAGCCTGCTCTGGGGTGCACCAAGGTGTTCGGGGGCCGCAAGGCTCATCAGGAACACCGGGGAGGACCAATGATCTCGATGCACAAGACGATGGGTTTCGCGATGATGCTGGCGCTCGGTGCCGGGTGCGCGGTCGGCGCGGACGACGACTTCGATATGGATGACGAGAGCGTCGACTCCGCGAACAGCGCGCTGGAGGCGGACGAGCGCGGTGGGTACGCGACCCAGTCGCAGGCTCAGGCTCAGGTCGGCCAGATGGGGCCCAGCAAGCTCGGTCTGCCCCCCAGCAAGGGTCTGCCCTCGAAGGGCGTTCCGATGCTCCCCAGCAAGGGCGGGCTCCTTCCCAGCAAGGGCGAGTTTCCGAGCAAGGGCCTCCCGAGCAAGGGCGGCTACCCGACCAAGGGCGGATACGCGCAGCAAGGCCCGGCGCAGCTCGGCCAGGCGTCCGAGCTCTCGCAAGCTCAGATCGGCCAGGCGCAGATCGGCCAGGCGGGCCAGGCGCAGATCGGCCAGGCCGGCCTGGGGCAGGTGGGCGTGGTCGGGCAGGAGACCGGGCAGCGTGAGGGCGAGCGCTGCTTCGGCGGCGGCTTCGGCGGCTGGGGCGGCTTCGGCGGCTGGGGCGGCTTCGGCGGCTGGGGCGGCTTCGGCGGCCTCGGCTGCGGCTTCGGCGGCGGCGCTCTCGTCTCGTCGTTCACGAACTGCACGACGTCCATCATTCCGATCGGCGGGTTCGGCGGCTGCGGCTGCGGCGGCTTCGGCGGCTTCTGGTGATCTGATCCCCGTCACGCTGGCCGGCGCCAGGGACTCCACGTCGCAGGATCCCTCGGCGCCGCGCCAGCCCCCTCCTTTGACCAGGCTCGCGCGCGCCGGCCGCCCGGGGTTGGAGTTCCCGGGCGGCCGGTAGCCGCCCTCTCCCCTCCACCGCTCGCGCATACGCAACGCCCCGCCGCTCGCCGGCGGGGAGCGCGCGAGGACCCAGATCCGACCTTCAGCCGCCCTGACCGAGCGCGCGATCCAGGTAGAACGCCGCGCTGACCAGGCCGAGGTGGGTGAACGCCTGGGGGAAGTTGCCGAGCAGCTCTCCGCTCGGCCCGATCTGCTCGGAGTAGAGCCCGAGGTGGTTGGCGTACGTCAGCATCTTCTCGAAGATGAAGCGCGCGTCGTCGAGGCGGCCAGCGCGCGCGAGGGCCTCGACGAGCCAGAAGGTGCAGATGCTGAACGTGCCCTCCTTGCCGGTCAGGCCGTCGCCCGCGCCCTTGCCGAGCTCGTAGCGGTGGACGAGCGTGTCGCTCGCGAGCTCCTCCAGCGTGCGGTCGAGCGTGCCGAGGATCCGCGGATCGGTGGGGGAGATGAAGCGCATGAGCGGCATGAGCAGGTTGCTCGCGTCGAGCGCGCTCGAGCCGAAGGCCTGCACGAACGTCCTCCGCTGCGCGTCCCAGCCGCGCGCCATGATCGTCTCGTAGATGTCGTCGCGCGCGCGCGCGACGCGCTGCCGGTCGAGCGGCAGAGAGCGCTTGTCGCTGAGCCGCAGCGCCCGGTCGAGCGCGACCCAGCACTGGAGCTTCGAGTAGACGAACTGCTGCTTGCCGCCGCGCACCTCCCAGATGCTCTCGTCCGCCTGCTCCCAGCTCTGACACACCCAGGTTGCCATGCGCCGGAGCTCGCGCCAGAAATCATAAGAGATGGGAGATCCGTATTTGTCGAAGAGATATACCGAGTCGATGAGCTCGCCGTAGATGTCGAGCTGGAGCTGCGTCGTCGCCCCGTTGCCGACGCGGACCGGCCGCGACCCGCGGTAGCCGTCGAGGTGGGTGAGCGCGACCTCGGGCAGCTCGTGGCGTCCGTCGATGCCGTACATGAGCTGCAGCGGCCCGGTGGGGCCGTCCTCCTCGGAGACGCGGGCGCTCAGCCATTCCATGAAGCGCGCGGCCTCCTCGGTGTAACCGAGCCGGAGGAAGCCGTAGAGCGTGAACGCGGCGTCGCGCACCCAGACGTAGCGATAGTCCCAGTTGCGGACGCCGCCGATCTCCTCGGGCAGGCTGGTCGTCGCCGCGGCGACGATCGCGCCGGTCGGCTCGAACGTGAGCAGCTTGAGGACGAGCGCCGAGCGGTCGACCATCTCGCGCCAGCGCCCCTTGTAGCGCGAGCGGGCGAGCCACGACCGCCAGAAGGCGACCGTGCGCCGGAGGGCGTCCTCGCCGTCGATCGGCCTGGCGAGCAGATCGGCGCTCTCCGTCCAGTCCTCGACCTGGCGCAGCGAGAACGTGGCCGACTCGCCCGGCTGGAGCACGAAGTCGGCGGTGACGCCGCCGGCGCCGTCGCTCGACAGGGGGACCGGGCTGATGAGCGCCAGGTCGAGGCCATCGGAGTCGAAGATGGCGCCGCGCGGGTCGTCGAGGATCAGGCGGTGGGGGCGGCGGGCGAAGTCGATCGCGGGGCGGCAGGCGAGCCGGAAGCGCACCGCGCCGCGGACGGCCCGCGCGACGCGGACGATCTGGTGCATCCCGCGGCGGTAGGCGCCGTACGTGTCCCGGTGGATCGGCATGAAATCGCAGACCTCGCCGACGCCGTCCGCGCCGAGGAAGCGCGTGAGCAGGACGTTGGTGTCGGGCATGTACATCTGCTTGTTGCGCGGCGTGCCGTCCGCCGCGGAGAGCGCGAAGCGGCCGCCGCGCTCGTCGTCCAGGATGGCCGCGAACACGCTCGGGGAGTCGAAATGAGGGAGGCAGCACCAGTCGATGGATCCATCCATGCCGACCAGCGCGACGGAGTGCATGTCGCCGATGACGCCGTAGGACTCGATGGGATTGTAGGGCATGGCCTCTCCATCATAGGGCCCGCTCGACCGAGCGGCACCGCCTCTCGTCGATCCTCCCCGCCACGCCCTCACGACCTCGGCGGCAGGCGCGAGAGCTTCCGCTGGAGCGAGCGGCGGTGCATCCTGAGCTTGCGCGCCGCCTCCGAGATGTTCCCCTCGCAGTCCGCGAGCACGCGCTGGAGGTACTCCCACTCCACCCGATCGAGCGACGGCAGGTCCTCGTCGTCCTCGCCGCGCGCGCTCGGGGCGACGCCGAGCAGCGACCGCGCGCACTGGGCGGCGTCCACCGGCTTGGTCAGGTAATCGACCGCCCCGGCCCGGATCGCCGCCACCGCGTTCGCGATGGTGCCGTATCCGGTGAACACCACGATACGGATGCCGTCATCCATGCTCCGCAGCGTCCCCACGAGGTCGATCCCGCTCTGCCCCGGCATCCGGACGTCCACGAGCGCGTACTCGAACACGTGCCCTCGGGCCATCGCCGCGGCCTCCTCGGCGCTGGCGGCGAGGGACACCGCGAACCCGCTCTTGCCGAGCGCCTGCCCGAGCGCGGTCCGGAAGGTCGCGTCGTCGTCGACGATGAGCAGCGTCGGCTCGCCGGCGGCCTCGGAGCTCACGAGTCCACCGGCGCGAGGCGCAGGGCGACGCGCGTGCCGCGCTCGTCAGGCCCCTGCCTCGGCGACACGGTGAGGCAGCCGCCGACCTGCTCGATGAGCGTCCGCACGAGGTAGAGCCCGAGGCCCATGCCCTCGCCGGGCGCCTTGGTCGTCACGAACGGCTCGCCGAGCCGCCCTTCCAGGCCGGGCGCGACGCCCGCGCCGCCGTCCTCGACGCTGATCACCGGCGCGCCGCCCTCGTCCCCGACGGTGACCACGATCGGCTCCGCGGCCGCGGGGCTCGGCCCGAGCGCCTCGAGCGCGTTGTCGAGCAGCGCGAACAGGGCCGCCTCGACGTCGGCCGCGTCGAGCGGCACCGTGCGGCGCGGCGCGAGATCGGCGCGCACCTCGACCGCGACGCCGGGGTGCGCCGCCTGCCAGGCCTCGACGCCGCGCCGGGCCGCCTCGCCGACGTCGACCCCGGCGCGCAGGTCGCTCGCCCGGACGTCCGCCCGCATGCGCGCGATCACCACGCGGCAGCGCTCGACCTGCTCCGCGATCGTCCGGGCGCGGCGCTGCGCGGCGTCGCTCGATCCGGGGTCGCCGAGGCTCTCCCCGGCGAGCACCGCGATCGTGCCGAGCGGGGTGCCGAGCTCGTGGGCGGTGCCGGCCGCGAGCGCGCCGAGCGCCTGGAAGCGGGACGCCTCCTCCGCGCGCCGGCGCAGCGCCGCGTTCTCGGCCGCGCTCTCGTCGAGCGCGCGGCGGATCTTCAGGAGGACGTGGGCGACGAGCGCCGCGCTCAGCACGAAGGCGAGGAGCATCCCGTAGAGGTGGGTGGAGAACGCGCCGTGCTCCGGGTGGCTCGGGCAACACGCGCCGGCGGGGAGCGCGAAGAGCGCCGCGAAGAGGCAGGCCGCGAGCGCGGCCAGCGCGAAGGTCGTCCGCGGCGGCAGGAGCGCCGCGGCGAGGGCGACGTGCACGAAGAAGAGGGCGCTGAACGGGTTGCCCGCGCCGCCCGACGCGGCGAGGACCCCGGCGATCGCGACGAGATCGAGCGCCACGACGCCGGCGACGAGGGCCGTCTGCGCGCCCCGCTCCGAGCGCACCCGACGGTCGAGGGCGAGGTTGAGCCCGGCGGCCAGCGCCAGGATGGGCACGGCGATGGCGTACCGGACGTGGTAGCCGAACAGCGCCTCGTCGACGGCCAGGGTCGCCGCGAGCAGCGCGAACACCGCCCAGCGCAGCCCGACGAGCCACCGGAGGACGATCCCGCCCGCCGGCGCCCGCTCCAGGGAAGCTTCGTGCGTCACGGCCGGACTATAGCGCGAACGCCCGGGCGCGGCGCTCGATGCGGCGAGCGCCGCGCCCCGTCACCTCGCTCTTCGCCCCGTCCCCACCTCAGCCCGGCGCGGCCGTGGCCGTAGTCGTACTCCTGGTCTTAGAGCACCTAACAAAAGCCCGTTCACCCCGCTTGCTTGAGGGAAGCCGATGGTGCGGCAGAATACAGCGTGGGCAAGCTGTTGGTGCCGGACGAACTCTGGGAACGAATCGTACCTCTATTGCCGAAAACGGAGCCGAAGCCGCAGGGGGGCCGGCCGCGTACGCCTGATCGGATCGCGCTGACCGGTATCTTGTTCGTGCTCAAGACCGGGATCCCTTGGGAGTATCTCCCGCAAGAGCTCGGCTGCAGCGGCATGACGTGCTGGCGCAGGTTGCGCGACTGGCAGCAGGCTGGCGTCTGGGATCGGCTCCACGAGGTCTTGCTCGATGAGCTCGGCGAAGCCGATAGGATCAACTGGGAGCGTGCTGCGCTGGATGCCTCGCTGGTTCCGGCAAAAAGGGGGGTGAAAAAACTGGCCCGAACCCCACGGATCGCGGCCGGCCGGGCACGAAATATCACCTTCTGGTCGATCAGAATGGTATCCCGCTCGCCGTCGAGATGACGCCGGCGAACGTCCATGACTCGAGGATGTTCACTCCTATGGTGGACGCGGTGCCGCCGATCGCGCGTCCTTGCGGCCGACCGCGGCGCCGCCCCAAGAAACTGCATGCCGATAAGGCCTACGACGACCCGGCCCTGCGGTTGGCTTGTCATCTGCGCCACATCGTGCCCCGCATCGCTCGCAAGGGCATCGAGTCGTCGGAGAAACTCGGCCGTTACCGCTGGGTCGTCGAACGGACGATCGCTTGGCTCCGGCGCTTCCGGCGCTTGACCGTGCGGTATGAGCGCCGTGCCGACATTCACCGAGCGTTCCTCCTGCTCGCCGTATGCCTGATCTGCCTCAACTATATCCCGACGGGCTTTTGTTAGGCGCTCTTAGTCGTGGTGGTGGTCGTATTCGATCATGTTCGATCATGAAGGCGGGACGAAAGGGTCAATCACCTCCCCGCCTTCATGCGGACTCCCGCCGAGCAATTGCGACAGCTACCGGATCCCTGTGGTCTCCGAGCAAGGCCAGGCGTAGGTTGAGCGCCATGAAAGAAGCGGCATTCGCGCTCTTGTTCCTGGCGGCGGCAGGCTGCGGCGCTGGTGGCGCGCGATCTCGGCACGGGCAGCCCGCTCCCGCGGCGAGCCCCGTGGTGGTGGACGAGATGCGGCTCGAAGAGGAGCTGCACCGGCTGGACCTGCTCGAGGGCGAAGTTTACGCGCAATCCCCCTCCAATATTCCCGGCAATCCGCGCGACCGTTGCGCTGACGGCAATCGCGAGGTTCTGTCCAGGATGCAGGCATTCAAGCTCCTGATGGGGAACCCGCAGAAGCAGTCCGCGGACGGGAAATATTACGGTCTCCTGCAGAGCGGGAGGCCGGAGGAGCTCTTGCCGGCGATCTATTTAAGGAGGTACTACTTCGAGGGTCTGCTGGAGTGTGTTCGTGGCCTGACAGGCGCAGGCCCCCGCAATGCGAGGGAGGAACATCACGTCTCCATCCTCACACAGTCGAACTTCGACGCTGAAACCAGCCGCGGGCTTGTTCTGGTGGACTTCATGACCCACTGGTGCGGACCTTGCAAAATGATGGCGCCCGAGCTGGAGAAGCTCGCGCGCCATCATCGAGGCGAGATCCGGGTCGGGAGGGTGACCGCCGATCGGCACCGGGAGCTGATCGAGAGGTTCGATATCACGACCTTCCCGATGCTGGTCCTCCTCAAGGATGGCGAGGAGGTGGCGCGAATCAGGAAATATCATACGTATCCAGAGCTCCTGGCATGGGTTCGGGGCGCGATGTCGGGGCAAAGCTCGCCGTCGAGCGCGGACTTGCCGCGGGGTGACCAGGCTTCGGCCGGCGACGTTCGCTGAGCCGCGCTCGTCTGCTTTTCATCCCTTGTTTGCGTCCGCGGCCTCGTCGGAAGGTTGACCTCCCTCCTGAGCGTCACTTTCCGGGCTATCAGGTTCCCGCGCATCTTCGCCCTCCTCAGGGTCGTCCACCCGCACTTCGCCCACGCAGATATCGCGACATTCGTGGTCTGGATCCGTCGTGTCACAGCCTGGCTCCTTTACCACCGGGCACGGCGCAACGCAGCCTGACCCATGAAGAGAAAGAGCGCAGATCAACAATGTGATACCAAGCTGTTTTCTCACGGCCTTTTCCATGCCTTTCGACGTCTGGAGCGGCTTTCAGCAGGTCGCTCGACGAACATCGCCGCGCGCGAGAGCTCGTGGGCCCCCATCCTTACCGGCCCCCTCCTGGGCGCTCCCTCCCGTCGCGTCCCAGCGTATACGAGCTCGCCGGTCCGGAACAAGCGGTGATGCCCGGACAGGACCGCCATAGATGCGCATTGGATGAGAATTTCCGCCCCCGACACGTAATGCCAATCTCGATGTCCCTCGAGGCCTCCGACGATCCGGAAACGTCTAGCCATGGACACAGGTGCGATGTTAGTGAAGAGGGACGCTGCGGCGTCGCGTGCTGTCGCGTGCGGCGAGCGCCGTCGGTAGACCAGGGTGGTGCATGCGCGGTCCTCGACCAGCAACCTGTTTTCCGTCGGGAACAGCGCTGTTCCTCTTGCTGTTCACGACCGCCACCGCGCGCGCGGCGGCGCCTCCCGAGCGCTCCCGGCCCGTCAAGGAGCTCATCCGCGAGGCCGAGGCGGCGGTGGCTCGCCTCGATATCGCGCGGGCCCGGGCGCTGTGGGCCGTGGTCCACGAGATCGACCGGTCGAACCTCGCGGTATGCGCCATGGGCCAGCTCGACGCCCGGATGGGCCGCTTGGCGGAGGCCGTGGTGGAGCTGTCGCAATGTGTCGACGAGATGCCGGCCCCGCGCACGGAGGAGGAGCGCAGCCTGTATGAGCGGCGTCACGCCGATCTCGCCCGTGCCCAGGCGCGGGTGGGCGAGGTGGTCCTCGTGCCGGCGCCTGGTGTCGTGGGCATGCTCGTGAACGGCGGCGGGGTGAAGCACGGCAGCAGCCGCGTCCACGTGCCGCCCGGCCAGCACGAGGTGACGGCCGTCGGGAGAGATGGGCAGGACGCGCGCGCGACCGTGAAGGTGGGGGCAGGCGAGTCGAAGCCGGTGCCGCTCACGTTCGACGAGCCTGCAAAGCCGGCGCCGGCCTTGGAGGACCGCGCGAAGGCGCCGGAGGGTGCGCCGGAGCCTCGGGCTCCGCGGCCGGCGGCGCCGAAAGGGCCGCCGCAGGGGGTGACCCGTCCCGGGCCGGATCTCGGGACTATCGTGATGGGCGCGCTGAGCTCCGCGGGGCTCTTGGCCGCGAGCGCCGTGTGCACGCGGAGCGCGCAGCGGCTTGAGCAGGAGGCGAAGGCCGCCGAGGTTCACGAAGGCAAGCCGAGGATCGCGGGCGCGACGCCTCCGCCTGACTCCGGGACGATCATCGACGACCCTGCCAGCGCGAAGCTGATGAGGGTCCTCGGGACCGGCGCGATGCTCGCGGGCGCGACGGCGGGCGTCGGCACACTCTTATACGTCTGGTTGCCGAACGACACGCAGTTCGGGGCGGGAACGCAAGGCGTGGGGGTTCGCGTGCGATGGTGAGCGCCGGCCGCGCCGCTGCGGGCGATCATCGAGGTGCCCTGTGAACCTCTCGTGGAGGATCGACATCGCCAGCCTGGAGTGACGCGAGTCGCACCTCGCCGGTCCGGAACCAGCGGTGATGCCCTCACGGGACCGCCGTCGATGCGCGCCCGATGAGAATTTCGTCCCCCGAGATGCAATGCAAATCTCGATGTCCCTGGAACCTCCAGCGATCCGGAAACGTCTGGCCACGCACGCACGGGCGATGTTAAGAGGGGCTTCGCGCCGCCGCATGCTGTCGCGTGCGGCGGGTGCCATCGGGAGACCAGCGTGGTGCATATGCGCAGTCCTCGGCCAGCAGCCTGTTTTCCGTTGGGAACAGCGCTGTTCCTCGTGCTGTTCACGAGCGCCACCGCGCGCGCGGTGGCGCCTCCCGAGCGCTCCCGGCCCGTCAAGGAGCTCATCCGCGAGGCCGAGGCGGCGGTGGCTCGCCTCGATATCGCGCGGGCCCGGGAGCTGTGGGCCGAGGTCTACGAGATCGAGCGGTCGAACGTCGCGATGTGCACCATGGGGCAGCTCGACGCGCGGATGGGCCACTGGGCGGAGGCCATGGTGGAGCTGTCGCAGTGCGTCGACCAGATGCCGGCCCCCCGCACGAAGCAGGAGCGCAGCCTGTACGAGCGACGTCACGCCGACCTCGCCCGTGCCCGATTGCGCGTGGGCGAGATGGTCCTCGTGCCGGCGCCCGGCGTCGTGGGCATGCTCGTGAACGGCCGCGGGGTGAAGCATGGCAGCAGCCGCGTCTACGTGCCGCCCGGCCAGCACGAGGTGACGGCCGTCGGCGAGGATGGTCAGGTCGCGCGCACGAGCGTGAAGGTGGAGGCAGGCGAGTCGAAGCCGGTGCCGCTCACGCTCGACAAGCCGGCGCCGGTGGATCGCGCGCAGGCGCAGACGCCGCAGCGGGCGCCTGCGCCTAAGGCTCCTGGGCCTACGGCGACGAAGGAGCCGCCGCAGGGGGCAGCCCGGCCCGGGCCGGATCTCCGAATGGTCGTCACAGGCACGATGGCCTCCGTCGGGTTGCTGGTCACGGGCGCCGTGTGCCTGCAGAGCGCGCAGGGGTATAAGCAGGAGGCGACGGCTGCCTGGGATCGGGCTTACAGGGGGCCGACAGATGGCACGGCATCTCAGCCTGACTACAAGGAGTTCGTTGATGCTGCCGCCACCGCGAAGCTGATGCGCGTTCTCGGGACCAGCGCGCTGGTCGTCGGGGCGACGGCCGGCGTGGGCACCCTCGTGTACGTGTGGCTGCCGAGCGACACGCAGATCCGGGTGGCAACCCATGGCGCAGAGATACGGTTTCGATGGTGAGCGCCAGCCACGCCCCCTGCAGGCCATCATCGGTGCGTCTCGTGAAGCTCGCACGGAGGATCGACCGATGCGACGGCTGATGTGGCTGGCTCTCTCCGCGATACCGCTGCTTGCGTGTGAGGACGAATCGTTTGTGCCGTTGATGACCCCGCCGCCCGACTCGTACCCCGTGCTGTGGATGTGGGTGGGGCCGAAGGACGAGGCACCGCCTTGCGCCGACGAACAACCGCCCCGATGGGAGGGCTGGATGCCCGAAGAACCACTGGATACGTGCGACGGATGCGCGTGCGGCCCGGCCGCGTGCGAGCTGCCCTCCAGGCTGACCGTGGACTCGCTGGACTGCCCCGGCGGCGGAAGCTCGGTGAGCGTCGATGCCGGCGACGGATGGGATGGGACGTGCGCCGCACTGCCATCGCCCGTCGCGCCCGAGGAGCTCGCGTCGATCGTCTACGATCCGCCGGCGCTCTCGCCGTGCGCGCCGTCGGAGACACCCGAGCCGCCGCTGGTCGCTGCGAGGTTCGTGCGGGTGTGCGCCGGCGACACCGCCCACGAGCCGCCGGGGTTCACCGCCTGCATGCAGGCCAGCAGCGACGGCACGTGCTGGGATGGATATACCCGCCACGAGTTCTTCGAGGAGCTGATCGACCACCGCGCCTGCGCTCCGTGTGAATGTGGTCCGCCGGCGGGAGGCACGTGCATCGCCGAGCTCCTCTTGTATGGGGACGGCGCGTGCAACGACCGCGTGGGTGCGGCGCTCTCCGCCGGGCTCGGGGAGACTCCCTGTGCGGGCATCCGCTCGTCCCTCCCGCTCAGCGCCGTGCGGGCCTCGCTCGTGGAGGCGGCGCCGGGCGCCTGCTCCCCCAACGTTCCGGCCGTCATCGGCACCCTGGAGCGACGTGAGCCTCACGTCGTGTGCTCCTTTCCCGAGACCTAGGGCAGCCATGCGGACTATGAGGCCATGCATGTCGAGCATGCGGCGCACGCTCCTGGTCATGCTATCGCTGCCTGCGATGGCATGCGAGAACTACCCGGACATCGCAGGGAAAGCGTCCGTCCTCCTCGACGACGAAACCCTGGTCCTGGACACCGGCGACGATGGCCAACGGTTCGTGAAGACGGGAGAGCGGTGGTCAACCGCGTGTAATACCAAAGATGGCGGGTTGTCGATGACTCTGGACCGCGCCCGCGACGGCGATCCGCCTCTCAAGACGATCGCGTTGCTCGTCAGCAAGGTGAGGGACAATGGGGAGCCATCTCCGAACGTCATCGCAGAGCTGAAATATCAGCGCTATGCCGGGTTTTGCGACGTCGTGGCGACGGTCGGCGGCGATCCGCACGAAGTGGAGTTCTCTGCGGCCGACTGCGAGCTCCAGCGGGTCCTCGACGGCCATCCGGCGTTGCTCGTCTCCGCATCGTTTCATGTCAAGGAGTGCGAGAACGAGTAGCGCACGGCGGGCGCGGCCGGGTTCGACGCGCGCCGGCGGCGAGGCACGCGCGCCCTCTCCTGAGCCGGAGGCAGGGGCGCCGCGACGCGCCCGGCTGTTGACGCTCAGGCTGTCCGATGGCCATCAAGCAGCCTGCTCGGCGGACCATCGGACAGCCTGAGCGTCAACACCGGGTCGGCCCATGATGCGGCTGCGACGCGCGCTCTGTGGGCCTCCACAGGGTGTGTTGCAGCCCGTCCGTAGTGACCAGCTACAGACGGGCTCTTTCGTTAAGGCCCTTAGTGTACCACTTGAGAGATCGTCCGCTCGGTCTCAGTGAGTCGGCTAGGACAGCCGCTGTCATAGCCAGCATGCGTGATTACAGCCTGTTTGACGGCTGTCACTAGGATTGGCGCCCGGAGACAGCGGCCGTACTGCTGCTGTCTCCGGGCGCGTTGGGTGGGACTGGCATGGTATTATCCCCATGCTCGACGTGCAGCTTCAGGGTATGCCGCATCGAACGATGCCTGGGTTCTATCGATGCTACGAGCGGGGGGCGGGTGGGACGTGCCGCAGGTACGCCAACGCGGTGACGATGCCCAGCAAGAACGCTGCTGCTAGTGCTTCCATCTGGCTTCCTCCTTTCTATCGGAGGTGTAATCGCCGGAAATCTCCAGCGATACTTTATCTGACGAACCATGTTGTTTCGGCAGCAGCTGATCGGTCACCGAGCGCAGTATTCCAGAGTGGACATTCACTGACGATTGGTCTCGCCGGCAAACGCCCTTACGGCGACGTGGTGAGCGTGGAGCCCGTCGCCGAGCGCGGCGAGGTGGACGTCTACCTGCGCGAGGACGGCGACCCCGGGAAAGGATCGAGGTCGTGGACGGACCTTGCCGCCGAGCGCTTGCGCGCGGCATCATGCGGCGATGACGCGCCCCAGCCCGCTCGCCGCTTTCGCAACCGCCGCCATTCTCCTCACGCTGACCGCCTGCAAGGGCGAGGAGAAGGCATGCGTTCCGGGGTCCACGCAGACGTGCGTCTGCCCTGGCGTCCAACAGGGCGCGCAGGCGTGCGCCGCCGATGGCGCCCGCTGGGAGCCGTGCGTGTGCGTGGCGCCCGACCCCGCCGCTCTTCGCCGTGCCAAAGTATCGGAGTGCAATGCGCTCATCGCGGTTGCCAACAATGGCGTTCAGAGCATCGAGAAAGGTACCAAGGCCGGCACCGACCAGGGCGGGTCGAGCGAGCTGAAGATGATGGCCGATGCGATGGACAAGGTGGCGGCCGACGCGGCGCAGGTGAAGCTGACCACCGCCGAACTACAAAAGTTCTCGGGCGAGTATCAGGCCATGGCCAAGGACCTCGCCAAGGCGGCGCGCGACCTCGCCTCGGCGGCCGACGCGAACGATGCGGAGAAGAGCAACCGCGCCCAGGCCGCGATCGAGAAAGCGATCAGGCAGGAAGACCCCATCGTCGACAGCCTCAACAGGTTCTGTCAGGCCCCCTGAAGCGCCGGGGCGAGCGACGTGGCACTCCCGCCATGGAGATCGCGCCCACGTCGACTCAGATTCGCTTCAGTAGATGCGGGTGTCCGGGATGCGCCGGGCGAGTGTCTGGAATGCGGATGGCGCCGATGTGGTTCCGGACATCACCTGTCGAGAGCCTCCCCGGAGAGTTGAAACTCAAACCGGAGGCTTCAGACAGCCGTCACATCGAACAATTCTTGTATCAGTGTAGCGTTCGCAGCTGGCGCGCTCAGGAGGGTGGCGGCCCATCCATCAGCGGCAGCACATCGCAGCGTCCATCCCCCGCGACCTGACGGAAGCACTTCGCCCCCGCGATCGCCTCCTCCTTACGAGGCCACCTGGATCAGCGCGTAGCCGACACTCGACGCGAGAAGGCGGCCGAGCGGCGATCGTTCGGGAGAGAGGCGCAGGCCGGCGGTGCCCCTTGGGGGCAACCGCCGGGCTTCACGTAAACTCGCGACCCCTGGATGAAACGAGGCGCACCAGCGAAGCGCGCCGCCGGATTGCGATGCCGCCCTCGCCGTCATCGTATAGGAAAGGGAGCCCATGGCGACGTGTCCCCACCTCCGCCACCTCCGACGCGCGCGCGCGTTCGCGCTGCCGGCGCTCCTTGGCCTCAGCCTGCTCCCCGCGGCCGCCGCGGCGCAGCCGGCGGCGTCCGGAGAGACGCCCGCCGCCGACCCGCTGTTCGCGCCCAGATCCGCCGTGCGGCGCGGCGGGCTCGCCGCGGGCATCGCCGGAGGCCTGGCGCTCGGGAGCGCCGCCGGCTTCCAGAACGACGTCCAGAAGATCGGATTCCAGCGTCATTACACCGAGACCGGCGTCGGGATCGGCGCCGGAGGCTATGTCTGGATCGGCGGTGCGCTCGCGGACTGGCTCACGTTCGGCGCGGCCTTCGGCGGACACGGCCTGAGCGCGGCCGACCACGCCTCCCTCGCCGGCGGGTTCATGCTCCACACCGAGGTCTTCCCGCTCTTCTCGCTCGCGGATCGGTGGAGGGACGTCGGCGTCGCCTTCGACGCCGGCACGGGCGTCGCGTACACGACCTCCGACGCCGACGGCGCCGAGGTCATCGACGGCGCCCTGCCGGCCCGCATCGGAGGCGGCGTGTTCTACGAGGGGATCCGGCTCTGGAAGGTGGCGATGGGCCCGTGGCTCTACGCCGACTACACGTGGAGCACGTCGGTCCGCCAGCCAGGGTTCTACCTGGGGTGGCGCACCGCCCTCTACACCGGGCCCTGACCGGACGGCGGCCTGGTCCTCGACGCCGCGGCGCCGAGCGCGAGCGGGCTCCGCCGCGCCTGCGCGTCCCCCTCCGGGAGCGCCAGCGTGCGCCGGACGCCGCGCCGGATGAGCTGCATCGCCATGTAGGACGCCATGCCCACCAGGATCCTCCGGCCGATCTCGCGGGACACGCTCGGCTTGCCGCGCGGCGCCACCCGCTCCGGGTGCCGCCAGAAGCGCACGAGCGCGCGGAGGCGCTCGCCGCCCGGCCGCTCGTTGCGCGCGCGGGCCTTCTTGATCAACACGATCGCCGCCGCGCCGCCCGCGATCGCGAGCAGGAGCCCGCCGGCGAGCACCTCGGGGCCGTGCCGGCGCACCCGCGACCGCACGTCGACGAGCGCGTGGCGCCGCCGATCGAGCGCCTCGATCGTGTGCATCAGCCGGTCGCGCAGCTCGTCCGCCCTGCGCTCGAAGTCGGCGCGTTGACCGTTCAGCCCCTTCATACGAGCTCCCGGACCAGCCGGACGTCCGCCCCGAGGCGGCCCCGGGTCCTCTCGAGCGGCCTCCTCGGCACGCGCTGGTAGCCGACCACGCCCACCACGATCGCCAGCGCGATGAACGCGAGCCCGATCAGCAGCGCCGGCAGCGGCTCCGGCGCGATCGCCAGCGCGATCGCGACGAGCACCAGCGCGACCCCGAGGAGCGCCGCGGCCGCCGCGGCGCCGAGCGCGACGCACGACGCCTTCGCCCGCGAGATCTCCTCGTTCATCTCGTCGCGCGCCAGCGCGACCTCGACCTGCATCAGCTCCCTGGCCTCGGCGATCGCCTCCTTCACGAGATCTGCCGTCGAGCTCTCCGGCCTGGGATCCACCTGCCTCATGGGACACCTCTTCGCCTCGCAGCGTGAACGCGCTCGGGGGCGGCGCAGGCAGCCGGCGGCGCGCGGGTCACCACCGAGCCCCCGCCACCGACTGCGCCACGCCACCCTCGCCGTGCGTCGCTGTGCATACAGCGCGCCAGCCCCATCCTCGCGGAGGGCACGGGCGCTGCGCGGCCCTCGCGGAGGCGCGCGCCGCGCGGCCGCGGCGGCCACCCGCCCCCCGGGCGGCGGGCGATCAGGGCAGGACGCCGGAGACCACGCGCT
The DNA here is from genome assembly GCF_052075895.1 of Sorangium sp. KYC3313. Taxonomy (NCBI): domain Bacteria; kingdom Pseudomonadati; phylum Myxococcota; order Polyangiales; family Polyangiaceae; genus Sorangium; species Sorangium sp. KYC3313. The sequence goes on along the minus strand of NZ_CP197255.1, from coordinate 2,101,552 downwards.
CGTGCCCGCCGTAGTCGAGGTGCTTCGCGACGTCGCCGAACCCCGCCGCGGTGAAGAGCTCGGCCACCGCGCCCGCCTTGCCGGCCTCGACCTCCACGGCCAGCACCCCGCCGGCGGCGAGCAAGGCCGGCGCGCCCGCGAAGATGCGGCGCGTGAAGACGAGGCCGTCCGGGCCCCCCGCGAGCGCGAGGTGGGGCTCGTAGCCGCGGATGTCGATCTGCAGCGCGGCGACGTCCTCGTCCGGAATGTACGGTGGGTTCGCGGTGATCAGGTCGTAGCGAACGCCGGAAGGCGCGCCGTCGAGGAGATCCGAGCGCAGGAACCCCGCGTTGACCGCGCCGAGGCGGAGCGCGTTCTCGCGGGCCACGGCGAGCGCGCCGTCCGAGATGTCGATGCCGAGGACGCGGCTGGTCGGCCGCTCGCACGCCAGGCTGATGGCGACGCAGCCGGACCCGGTGCACAGGTCGAGCACGCGCGCGGAGAGGGCGAGGTGCCTCGTCCGGGCGAGGCCCACCTCGACGAGGATCTCGGTGTCGGGGCGGGGGATGAGCACGCGCGGATCGACGCGGAACGGGCGGCCGTAGAACTCCCGCACACCGAGGAGATAGGCAACCGGCTCGCCGGCGCGGCGGCGCTGGTGCAGCTCGCGGTAGGCGGCGAGCTCGGCCCGGTCGAGCGGCCGCTCGGCGTCGATGAGCAGCCCGACGCGATCGATGCCCAGCACCTTGCCGAGCAGGAGCTCGGCGTCGAGGCGCGCCGAGGACGCGCCGCGCTTCTTCAGGTCGCCCGTGGCCCAGGTGATCACGCGCCGGATCGTCCAGGCCTCGCTCTGCTGCTCGCCTTCGGAGGACATGGTCACGGGAGCGGGGCGGCGGCGACGGCGTCGCGGACGGCGGCGGTGACGACGGCCTCGACCTCGGCGCGGGCCGCGTCGCGGTCCGCGACGGACCGCCCCTCGAACCGCAGCACCAGGATCGGGCCGGTGTTGGAGGCGCGGCAGAGGCCCCAGGCCCCGCCGCCGAAGTCGATGCGCGCGCCGTCGATGTCCACGACCGGACGGGCGCGGCGGAAGTGCTCGGTCACGCGGCGGACGACCTCGAACTTCACGGCGTCGGGGCAGTCGACGCGGATCTCGGGGGTGGCGAAGGTCTCCGGCACGTCGGCGAGCAGCTCGCCGACGGGCCGCCGCGCCCGGGCGACGATCTCGAGCAGGCGGACCGTCGCGTAGATCGCGTCGTCGAACCCGAACCACCGATCGGCGAAGAACATGTGCCCGCTCATCTCGCCGGCGAGCAGGGCGCCCTCCTCTTTCATCTTGGTCTTGATGAGCGAGTGGCCCGTCTTCCAGAGGATGGGGCGCCCGCCGCGCGCGGCGATGTCGGCGTAGAGCGTCTCGGAGCACTTCACCTCCCCGAGCACGGCCGAGCCGGGGCGCTCCGCGAGGAGCGAGCGCGCGAACAGGAGCAGCAGCTTGTCCCCCCAGAGCACCTCGCCGCGCTCGTCGACCACGCCGATCCGATCGCCGTCGCCGTCCCACGCGACGCCGAGCGCGGCGCCGGTCGCGAGCACGCGGGCGCGGAGCGCCTCGAGGTTCTCGGGCACGGTCGGGTCCGGGTGGTGGTTCGGGAAGAGGCCGTCGATGTCGCAGAAGAGCGCGTCCGGCGCGAAGCCGAGCGCCGCGAGCGTCCGGACGCCGAGCGGGCCGGCCGCGCCGTTGCCGGCGTCGATCACGAAGCGGACGTCGGTGCCGGACAGGCGGGACGCGGCGCGCACCGCCGCGATGTAGTCCTCCGCGAGATCGACCTCGGTGAGCGCGCCCCGCGCCGCCGCGGCGCTCCGGCCATCGGCGCCCCCCTCCTCGATGAGGTCGGCGAGCGCCTGGATGTCCTTGCCGAAGAACGAGGCCTTGCCGCGCATGAGCTTGAACCCGTTGTCCGGCGCCGGGTTGTGGCTCGCCGTGATCATGATCGCGCCGTCGGCGTGGAGGTGGTGCGCCGCGAAGTAGAGCAGCGGTGTCGGCCCGACCCCCGCCGAGATCACGTCGGCGCCGCCCGCGAGCAGGCCGTCCGTGAGGGCGGAGAACAGCCGGTCGCTCGAGAAGCGGCCGTCCCGGCAGACCGCCACCGTCGGCCGGGCCCGGCGAGGAGGCGCCCCCGCGGCGAGCTCGCGGCCGAGGAGCAGGGCGAACGCGGCGCCGAGCTCGCGCGCGAGCTCGCTCGTGAGGTCGCGCTCGGCGGCGCCGCGGATGTCGTACTCGCGGAAGATGTGTCGGGGGACCTTCATGGACCAGGCAGAGGAGCGCGCGGCGCCCGCGCTGCGAGGCGGGCCGGCGCCTGGGACGCTCTGACACGGAGCAATCGTGGGCGAAACGAAAAACGCCGCGCGCGCAGCGTGGGCTCGCCGGCTCGCCGGCTCGCCGCCGCCTCGCCGCCGCCTCGCCGCGCCGTCATCGCGATCGCGCCGCCTCGCCTCGCCGCCTCGCCGCGCCGACATCGCGATCGCCCCGCCGCGCCGCCTCGCCGGCTCACGGATTGCGTTCCTGGCCGCCGGACGGGTAACTTGGGCGCGTGGAGCCCAGGACCACATGATGACGCGCCCACAGAGGACCGGTCTCGCTGCCGTGGTGGCCCTCCTCGCCTGCAGCAACGCCGCCCGCGCCGCGGAGCCGTCGCCCACCGCCCTACCGATCACCGTCGTCGTCCTCCGGACCGACGACGCCTACGACCAGGCCGGCGCGCTGACCCAGGCGCTCCGCTCCGCCATCAAGGAGGCCCCGGGGTGGTCGGTCAGCGAGGAGGATTTCTCGCTCGAGGTCCTGACGCTCTCCCTCCAGTGCGACGATCGTCCCGACGCGGGCTGCCAGGCCCGCATCGCCGACCAGATCAAGAGCGACCGCTACATCTGGGGCATGCTCCGCAAGAGCGACACCGAGGTCGAGGGCGAGCTGCACCTCTGGACCCGCGGCAAGCCCGAATCGAGCGTGCCGGTGAAGTACAGCGCGAACCTCACCGAGGCCAACGACGAGCCGCTCCGCAAGATCGCCGCGCAGGCGATCGCGACGCTGACCGGCGGGCCGCCGAGCGGGGCTCTCCGCGTGAGGACGGGCGCCGCGCAGGCGAGCGTCTTCATCGACGGGAAGCCCGCCGGCAACGTGCACAACGGCGAGGCGACCTTCACCGTCACGGCCGGGCCGCACGACGTGCGCGTCAAGTCGGCCGGCTTCCTCGACTCCCAGGCGTCGGTCGTGGTCCTGCCCGTCGCCACGACGGACGTCGCGCTCAGCCAGATGCCGGCCGAATCGACGCGGACCAACTGGAAGCGCATGGGCGGGTTCATCGGCCTCGGCGCCGGGGCGGTGTTCGGCTCCGTCGCCGTCATCAGCTCCGTCCAGGTCGCGAGCATCCAGAACGACGCGCGGTACATGGCCTATCGAGGGCTGTTCACGGAGAACGTCGATGACGTCTGCGCGCTCGAGAACCGCAGGGCCATCCAGGACGACTTCACCGCCGACGCGAAGACGGCCCGCAAGGGCATCGAGCTCTGCGAGAGGGCCGACACGTTCATGGCGCTCCAGTACGTCTTCTACCCGCTGGCGGTGGCGTCCGCGGGTGTCGGCGCGTACCTGCTCGTGACGAGCGACGGCCAGCCCGCGGAGCGCACGGGCTGGAGCGTGCAGCCCAGCGTCGGCCTCGGCGGCGGCGGCGTCGACGTGACGTACCGCTGGTGAGCTCTGCCTCGCTGGCCGCGATGACGGGGGGCCGACCGTGCGGGTGATCGCCGGCCGGCTCGGCGGCCGGAGGCTCGCCGCGCCGCGCGGCGAGGGCACGCGGCCGACGGCGGACCGCGTGCGCGAGGCGCTCTTCTCCTCGCTCGGCGACGTCACCGGCGCGGTCGTCTGCGACCTGTACGCCGGCACCGGCGCGCTCGGCATCGAGGCGCTCTCGCGCGGCGCGCGGCGCGCGGTCTTCGTCGAGAGCGGCCGCCCCGCGCTCGCCGTGCTCCGCGAGAACCTCGCCGCGCTCGGCCTCGACGAGGCGGCGCGGGTCGTCCCGCTCCCTGTCGAGCGCGCGCTCGATCTGCTCCGCGACGAGGGCCCCTTCGACCTCGCCCTGCTCGATCCACCCTACGCCGTCCTGGCCAGGGCCGCCGCCGCGGCCGCGCGCCTCGCCGGCCCGCTCGGCTTGCTCGCCCCGGAAGGGCGCCTCGTCCTCGAGCACGCGCGCCGCGATCCCTCCCCGGAGATCGCCGGGCTCACCTGCGCCGCGAGCCGCGCCTACGGTGACACCGCGGTGTCGTTCTACACGCGCTGAGCCGCCTGCGCGCGCCAGCCACGCGTGCTGAGCCGCCTGCGCGCAGCCACGCGCGGGCAGCCCTCCGCGCCGCGCAGCGCTGTCGTGTTCATCCGGGGCGCATCCAGTTTCCTGGCGCGCTTCCCTGCCCGCCCTTGTAGACTCGCCCCGCCGGACGCGCCCGCGTCTCGGCTCCGGCGCACGACGGTCCCGCCGAAGCGGCCGGACCTCGCGCGTCTCTCCGGGAGGACTTCTCAACGTGTCCGCATCGATGCCTCCGTCATCCCAGCAGATCCCGGGAAAATCCGGCGGCCCTGGGCCTTACATCGCGGGAATGGTCGTCCTTGCTGCGCTCATGGCGGGCCTGCTCTACTGGAAGCTGCGCCCGGAGCCGGCCACGCCGCCCGCCGCGCCGACCGCCGCTGTCCCCGCGGACACGAGGCCCGCGGAGCCTCCGCCGCTGTTCGCGCCCCCGCCGCCGCCGCCCGTCGAGGAGGTCGAGGACGCCGGCGTGGACGCCGGCAAGGTCACGTCGGGGCAGGGCCCGGCCACCACCGGCAAGTCGCCTTGCTCCGGCAAGTGCGGCGACGGCGCGACCTCGCCCGCGCTCGACTCCGCCGTCCTGGGGCTCGCTCGCTCGGCGCAGGGTTGTTATAACCGCGCGCTGCGCACCTCGGAGGTCTCCGGCAAGCTGACGGTGAGCGTGCAGGTCGCCTCCAACGGCGCGGTGTGCAGCGCCTCGATCCTCAACGACACGGTGGGGTCGGGCGAGATTGCGTCTTGCGTCCTGGGACGTTTCCGCGGCAAATCATTGCCTCCGCCGCAGAGCGGATGCGTCGTGGTGAACGTTCCGATCAACTTCACCATCAAGCAATAGGAAGCAGCCGATGCGAACGCTCCCCCCCCGGATGGCCAGCTTGCTCCTCCTCGCGCTCGCGCCGCTCGTCCTGCAGAGCGCCGCGTGCCACGTCGATGAAGGGACCACGGCGCTCTGTGACAACAACCTCGACGCCGACAAGGGAATCGAGACCGATCCGGACGGTTGCTATCAGCTCCCGTCCTGCGTGGTGAATGGCCAGCTGGCGGCCCCTGAGGAGTGCTGCAAGAACGCGGAGGGCCTCGTCAACCTGGAGTGTGTCAAGGGGTATGCGTCGCGGACCTCCTCGGCCAGCACGGGCGGCGACGGCGGCTCGGACGGCGACGGGGGAAGCGGCGGCACGGGTGCTGCCGGCGGCGCGGGTGCTGCCGGCGGCGCGGGCGGCGCGGGCGGCGCGGGCGGCGCCGGGGGGAGCGGCGGCTAGGCCGCGCGCGTCGATCGCGCCGTGGCGAGGAGCGCCGCTTCGAGCCGGGGGATCCTGCTCTCGGTCGCCTACGACGGGCGCCCGTTCGCGGGCTTCGCCCGCCAGCGCGACCAGCGCACGGTCTCGGGAGAGCTGCTCGGCGCGCTGCGCGTCATCGACCCCGGCATCCGCGAGATCCGCGGCGCGAGCCGCACCGACGCGGGCGTCCACGCGCGCGACCAGCGGGTCGCCTTCGACACGGCGGCGCCGCTGCCGCCGCGCGGCTGGGTCCTCGCGACCGCGCGCCACCTCCCGGAAGAGATCGTGATCCGGCGCGCGGCCGTGGTGCGCCTCGGGTTCTCTCCGCGCTTCGAGAGCCTCCGCAAGCGCTACCGCTACCTGGTCCTCCGGGATCTGGTCCGCGACCCGTTCCTCAGCCGTCGCGCCTGGCGGGTCGAGGGCATCACGGACGAGGCGATCGAGCGGGCGCGCGCCGAGGCGCTCGCCGCGAAGGGCACCCACGACTTCGCCGCGTTCCGGACGAGCGCGGACGAGCGGACGACCACGGTGCGGACGCTGTACGGCGTCGAGCTGTCGCTCGATCCCGCGGACCCGCGCGTCGTGCGGATCGACGTCGAGGGGAACGCATTCCTGCACAACATGGTGCGCATCCTGGTCGGCACCTTGATGGACGTGGCGCGCGGCCACCTCGCGCCCGGCGCGATCGCGCGCGCGCTCTCGTCGCTGGACCGGCGCGACGCAGGGATCACGGCGCCGCCGGACGGGCTCTACCTCGAGCGCATCCACCTGCGCGACGACGGGCAGGAGGCCTGGCCGGCGGGGCCTTCCGACGGAGGCTCGGCGGACGACGCCGCGCCGATGGACCCCGGCGCGCCGGCGGACAGCGCCCCCGAGGAGTGACGCCGCCCGTCGCCGCGCGCGCGTCACACAGAATCCAACGCGGACACATGGACGGCCCGCGCTGGCCTTGGTAGCACAGCGAGGTGCACGTCGGACTGGACCGCCTCCCGGATCTTCCGCAGCTCCAGCGCCTCCGTTCGACTCGCCTGGGGGTCCTTGCGCACCCGGCGAGCGTCGATCGCGAGCTGACCCACATCGCCTTCGTCCTCGAGCGCCTCCGCCTGCGCCCGTGCCTCTTCTTCGGCCCGGAGCACGGCTACGGCGGCGAGGCGCAGGACATGGCGACGGTGATGAGCAGCGTCGACGCGCGCTCCGGCGCGGGCATCGTCAGCCTGTACGGCGAAAGCTTCGAGGATCTCTCGCCTTCCGCGGCGCATCTCGCGCAGATCGACGTGCTCCTCATCGATCTCGCCGACGTCGGCGCGCGGTACTACACGTTCGTCTGGACGGCGCTCCTCGCGCTGCGAGCGGCCCACGCGGCGGGCGTGCACGTCGTGCTGCTCGACCGGCCGAACCCCCTCGGGGGCGCGGCGGAGAGCGTCGAGGGCGCGACGCAGGCGCCGGGGTTCCTGTCGTTCGTCGGCCTGGAGCCGGTGCCCATCCGCCACGCGCTCACGGTGGGCGAGCTGGTCGCGCTCTTCGCGCGGCGCGAGGGCATCCCGCTCGGCGACGTCGCCTGCGGGCTGCAGGTCGTGGCGGTCGAGGGTCATCGCCGGGAGGCGCTCGCGTCCGGGTGGGATCGCCCGTTCGTCCTGCCGTCGCCCAACATGCCGACGGCGGACACCGCGCTCGTCTACCCGGGCGGCTGTCTGCTGGAGGGGACGAACCTGTCGGAGGGCCGCGGCACGACGCGCCCGTTCGAGATCGTGGGCGCCCCCTGGCTCGACGGCCGCGATCTCGCCGCGCGCCTCGCGTCCACGGCGCTGCCGGGCTTCGTCGCGCGGCCGCTCACCTTCCGGCCCACCTTCCAGAAGCACGCGGGCAAGACCTGCGGCGGCGTCCAGATCCACGTCACCGATCCGCGCGCCTTCCGCCCGGTCGCGACGTACGTCGCGCTCATCGCGTTCGCCTGCAGGCAGCAGCCCGAGCAGTTCCGCTTCCGCACCGAGCGGTACGAGTACGTCGACACGATCCCGGCCTTCGATCTGCTCACCGGCTCCGCTGCCGCGCGCCTCGCCATCGCGGCCGGCGAGGATCCGCTGGCGATCGCCCTGGAGGTGTCGCGCGCGGATCCGGCCTGGCCCGAGGTGATGCGGGAGGCGCAGGCGGCCGTCTCCGCCTGCTGAGCGCCGCCCGCGCGGCTCAGCGGTCGTAGCGGTCGTACGGCGCCTGCCGGGAGGCGGCGCCGGTCGAGTACCTCGTGCCGAGGGCGACGAGCACGAGCGCGAGCCCGGTGACCACGAAGAAGGTCCGCGCCGGGAGCTCTGCGGAGAACCCGAACAGCCAGGGGGACGCGAGGAGCGCGGCGGCGAGGGAGGTCTCCAGCGCGCCGTGCACCGAAAACGGGATCATCCTGGCGGCGCCGAGCGGCTGATCGGACAGGAGCGTCACGACGAGGTGCGCCACGGCGGCGACGTAGCAGACCGCCGTGGGCACCGGATCGAGGCGGAGCGCGAGCGGCGCGAGCGCGAGCAGGACGACGATCGCGTAATCGACGTATCCATGGTGGCGGGGAGATAGAAGCTTCATCGGTGCCTCCTTGGAGGAGCTCCCCTCACCCGGTGCATCGCATGTGCCGGTGAGCGGCTGTCGACGCGCGCGCCCCGGCCGCTCCGGAACGCAGCGCCGGCCAGGATCAGGGTGGTTGTCGCTCGCCCGGGACGGGTAAGGAGGGGTGCTCGTCGTGCTCACAAGAAGGGAGCGGACGGCGCGAGTGAGCCCGATCCGGCACAGAGCGGGGCAGGGTGGCTCACGGGAGCACTGGCCCCTTCACGCTTGCTCTCGCCGAGCGCGCAGCCCCGAGAGGGCCTCTCCGGGGTCCGGCGCGCGTCGCCGTCACGTCGTGCACGTTCGAGACACACCGTGCCTCCGAGGCCTCGGTCTCCACGATCTCCTGGCCGCGGGCGGAGCGCCGCTCGCCGCCGAGCCCGAGGCCCCGGAGCGCGTCGCCGAGCCCCCGGCGGATCCGGCGCTCAGCCCGTCGACAGGAGCTCGTCGAGCACGGCCCCGTACTCGTCGAGCAGCGGGTGCGGCCGCAGGCCGCGGCACATCGCGCGCAGCTCTTCGAACCTCGCGATCTGCATGTCCCTGCCGCGCTTGAACATCGACCACGGATCGCCGTGCTCACGCGCGCAGACGATGATCGACTGGAAGTTGTCTATCTTGTCAGCCAGCGTGATCGCCTGCGCTTCCCAGGGCTTCTTCGGGAACGCCTCGAGATAGAGCCGCTTGCGGTCTTCCCACGGCAGCGCCCTGTCCTGCTCGGTCACGTGGCGGACGAGCGTGGCGACGCGATCGCCGAAGCGCTGGCTCAGCTCGTCGAACGTGACGCCCTGGTCCTCCATGGCGTCGTGCAGCGCGCCGGCCGCGACGACCTCCTCGTCGAAGCCGTGGCGCGCGAGCAGGACCGCCACGCCGGCGAGGTGGCTGATGTAGGGGACGTCGGCGTTCGGATACTTGCGCTTCTGGGCTCGATGCCAGACCGCCGCCTGGTCGAGCGCACGCTTGAGGAGGGTGCTCATCGCGATGTCCCGCCAACCATAGCCGCTCGGCGTCCAGAGCGCAGGCGCCCGAGCGCCCCCCTGTGCCGTCCGGCAGGTCCTCCGTCCGGATCGGACCCCGCGCCGCTCGAGGCTCGCCGTCGAAGGCCGCGTCGGTTCGAGCGCCCGGCGCGCCACGAGCCCGGTGAGCGGCGCGCGCCGAGCGCGCTGGCTGCGCGGCGGACAGGCGCCACGACGGGCGCGCCGGGCGAGGGGCGCGGCGCGCCGCCGCATCGCCGGCGATCCGCGCTGCCGGCCCGCGCGCCCGCCTCGCGCCAGCGCGACGGGGCGCCGGAGCGGTCGCGCCGTCGCGCTGGCCGTTCGCGAGGGCGGCTGGAGCGACCGACCCTGGAGTCGGACCGCATCGCGCCGGGGCCGCCGCGACGAGAGGGGTTCTCCCGGCCCTCTGTGCGACTCGACGGTCCCTCTCTGCCAGTCGTCCGGCGCGCAGCGCGGGATATCCGCTCTTCGACGAGGTCGACTCCGCGCGCTCGGCACGCCCGCTCGCGGCGGCGTCTCTGCGGATGGAGCGCGCGCCGCCCGCGCGCGCGATCGCCTCTCGTTCGTTCAGCGGATCGGGGAATGCGCTGGGGTGGCGCGGAATGGTCGGGGAATGGTCCGGGGAGGTGCGCGCAAGTCCTACGAACATGCCGACGACGTCGCTCGTTGCTCAAGACTCCGCACTTGCCGACCTGTATACTCGTCCGCGACAGCGTCTTATATCGTCATGCGAAACCCGCCGATGCAGGGTGCCACCTCATGAGACTTTGGCCTCTCCGCTCGCTCGCCGCCGCGCTGGCCGCCCTCGTCGTCGCCCCTCTCCTTCCCGCGCCTGCGTACGGGCAGGACGCGCCGGTCAACCCCGGAGGCATGGCCCTGAGCCGCTTCGTGCCGGCGCCGGCCGGGGACCGCATGTTCAGCGTGCCGTCGCCGTTCGTGGCAGGGCACCTCACACCGCATGTGATGCTGCTCGCCGATTACGCGAGCAACCCGCTGGTCCTGCGGCGCGAGCGCGACGGCGCCGAGATCGGCGCGGTCGTCAGCGATCAGCTCACGTTCCACCTGGGCGCGTCGCTCCCGCTCTGGAACAAGCTGAGCGTCGACCTCGATGCGCCGCTCACCGCGCTGCAGTCCGGGGACAGCCCGAGCGGCGGCGGCCAGCAGTTCCCGTCGCCGAGCGGCGCGGCGCTCGGCGACGTGCGGCTCGGCGCGCGCTTGCAGCTCCATGGAACGTACCATGACCCGTTCCAGCTCGCCGTCGGCGCCTACCTCTGGTTGCCGACCGGCGCGGACGACTCGTTCGTGAGCGACGGGAGCGTCCGGGCGATGCCGTACGTCGCGGCCGGCGGCCGCATGGATCGGCTCGTCTGGTCGACCGCGCTGGGCACCGAGGTCCGGCGCTCCCAGTCGTTCGGCGGCGTGGCGCAGGGGACGATGCTCTCGCTGGGCGGCGGCGTCGGGTTCCTCGCGCTGGACGGCCGGCTCCAGGTGGGGCCGGAGCTCAGCGCCGCGATGGTGCTCGAGGACATCAGCAGTCGCTCGACCAACGCGGAGCTCCTCCTCGACGCGAGGTATCGATTCCTGCCCTTCATGGAGGCGGGCATCGGCGTCGGGCCGGGGATCACCTCGGGCATCGGGACGCCGGACGTGCGCGCCGTCGCGATGGCCGCCTTCACGCCCGAGCAGCCGGCCGATCGGGACAGGGACGGCATCGGCGACCCCGAGGACGCGTGCCCGAGCGTGCCGGGCGTGCGCAGCGGCGACCCGAAGAAGAACGGCTGCCCGCCGCCGCCGGACCGCGACGCCGACGACATCGTCGACGCCGAGGACGCCTGCCCCGACGTCGCCGGCGTGCGCAGCGACGACCCGAAGAAGAACGGCTGCCCGCCGCCGCCGCCGGACCGCGACGCCGACGGCATCGCCGACGCCGAGGACGCCTGCCCCGACGTCGCCGGCGTGCGCAGCGACGACCCGAAGAAGAACGGCTGCCCGCCGGACCGGGACGACGACGGCGTGGCCGACGCCGAGGACGCCTGCCCCGACGTCAAGGGGTTCCGCTCGAAGGATCCGGCGAAGAACGGCTGCCCGCGCGACACCGACGGCGACACGTTCCGCGACGACGTCGACGCCTGCCCGAGGGAGAAGGGCTTCGCGGATCCGGACCCGGAGAAGAACGGCTGCCCGAAGGCGGTGCGCGTCACCGAGAAGCACGTGGTGATCCTCCAGCAGGTGCAGTTCGACACGGACAAGGCCACCATCAAGCCGGTGAGCGATCCGTTGCTCGACGAGGTCGCCGAGGTGCTGAAGGAGCACCCGGAGATCGTGCTCATCGAGATCCAGGGCCACACCGACAACCGCGGCACCGTGGAGCACAACAGGATCCTGTCGCAGAACCGCGCCAACTCCGTCATGGCGGCGCTGGTCCGCCGCGGCATCGACTCGACGCGGCTGACGGCACAGGGCTACGGCCGGGAGCAGCCCATCGACGACAACGCGACGGAAGCCGGGAGGCAGCGGAACCGACGAGTCCAGTTCAACATCATCAAGAAGGCCGCGTACACGCCGCAGGCCGAGACCGGAGAGGATCGATGAGAAAGCAGTTGAGCATCACGGGGCTCGCGTCCCTCACGCTGATCGGGCTCACGACCGCCAGCGCGACGGCCGAACCCAAGCTGCGCGTACAGGTCGATCAGCAGGGCGACTTCGCCCTCATCGGGAGCTCGCTCGGGCAGGAGTGCCGCTCCGCGACGCCGAGGCCCACGGAGGGCACGATGGGCGCCTGCGGCCAGTCGACCGTCGAGTCGGGGCCCGATCTCTTCTGGAGGTCCGACTCGCCTTCTGACGGCAAGGCGGAGGCGAACCTCGATATCACCCCGGAGATGGCGCGCACGACCGCGGTGCTGGCGCTGCCCGAGGGGGCGGCGGTGACGCACGCGTTCCTGTACTGGGCCGCGCGCAACACCGCCGGCGCCGATACGGAGGTGGAGCTCCACCACGCGGGCGGCTACGACGGCACGGTGACCGCCATCGACTCGGTCGAGACGGTGATCAACCAGGGGAAACCCAACGAGTCGCACAACTACCAGTCGGTCGCCGACATCACCTCGATCGTGAAGGAGAGCGGCGCCGGGGCTTACCGGGTGGGCGGCGTGGACGTCGTCGACGTGAGGGACAGCGACGACGACGTGGCCTTCGTGGCGTGGTGGATGGTGGTGTTTTACGAGGCGCCGAGATCGCCGATGCGCAACCTCGCGCTGTTCGACGGGCTCGACCGGGTCTCCGACGTGGGATGGCAGCAGGTCGAGCTCTCGGGCTTCAAGGTGCCCGACGCCGGCTTCGTGGCGAAGCTGGGCATCGTCGCGTTCGAGGGCGACAACTCGAACACCGGCGACAGCGTGTTCTTCAATCCCAAGAACCCGGGCAAGCCCGATCTGGCCGAGGCGCTGAGCGACGAGCTGAACCCCGCCGACAACTTCTTCAACAGCACCCGTTCGGCGCTCGGAAAGCCGGTGTCGGTGGAGGGCGATCTCCCGAGGATCCCGGGCACGCCTCAGAGCATGTCGGGGGTCGACATCGACATCGTGGATGTCAGCGCGAAGCTCAAGCCGGGGGACGATCGGGCCACGCTCGTCGCCACGAGCAAGGACGAGCTCTATTTCCTCGCGGGGTGGGTGACGTCGATCTCCAACTATGGCCCTGATTTCAGCAAATCGAGCAAGGTGGCCACGGATCTCGGCGGGCTGCCGACCTACCGCGGGGACGCCGTCGAATACCGCATCACGGCGACGAACACGGGCAACGACGAGGCCGTGGGCGCGGTGCTGACGGACGCGCTGCCTGCCGGGGTGACGTTCGTCCCTGGATCGCTGTCGATCGTCGACGGGCCGAACGCCGGTCCCCAGACGGACGCGCCCGGCGACGACCTCGGGCAGTACGATCCCGCGACGCGGACCATCACGTTCTGGCTCGGGGACGGGGCGGACAGCGCGCGAGGCGGGAGCATCCCTGTCGACGGCAGCGTCACGGTGCGCTTCGAGGTGACGGTCGACGCGGACGCGCCGGACCTCATCAAGAACCAGGCGAAGATCGCCGCGGCGGGCGCGTTCGGCGCGCCGGTCAGCGACGATCCGACGGACGGCAACGGCGACGCCCCGGGCGCGCCGCCGACCGAGCTCGCCGTGGAGCCGGAGTCTTTCTACGCGGCCGGCAGCGGCATGCTCGGCGCGTGCGCGGCCAGCCCGCGGGGCCGGGATGGGAGCGCCGGCTGGCTCGCGGGGCTCGCGCTGGCGGGTCTGCTCCGCCGGCGGCGCCGGGGGTAGACGATCACCGCCGCGTCAGCGCTCGGCCAGGGCGTCGTCGAGCGTGGGCGCGGTGAGCCCGCGCTCGGTCCAGCCTTCGATCTGCGCGGCGCCGGCGGCGCGGAGGCGCGCCTCGATCGGCTGCGGCAGCTCGCCGAAGCGCAGCCGGAGCTGCTCGAGCAACGCGCTCCGCCCTCTCACGGGCGCGCCCGCGCTCGGGCCGCGATCAGTTGATGGTGAAGGACTTGCTGACGGTGACCGAGCCCCCGCCGAAGGCAGGCACCCGCGCGCTGCGGAACAGCCTGGCGACGCAGCCGCCGACGCTGGTCCCGGCGAACGGCGCCCCCTGGACTTCGGCCGACGTGACGCTGCCGCTCGGCGCGAAGGTGACCTTGACCCTGCCGGTCCCGGTCGGTCCGCCGGCCTTCTTGCAGCTCTTGGCAGAGCCAGCGGCCGCGCCGAGCGCCGAGCTCGCGGCGCCACGGTTGAACTCGGCGCCACTGGACGCCGCCGGCTCCGGCTTCGACGCCGGCTTCTCCGCCGCGGCGGCGGGCGCGGACGCCGGCTTCCCCGCCGCAGGGGGCGTCGCCGCGGCGGGCGTCGCGGCAGCAGGCGTCGCGGCGCTCGGGGCCTCGGCGCTGGGGGTGGGCTCCGCGGACGGCGCCGCCGTCTCCGCCGTGGACGGCGTTGCGGCCGCAGCGGTCTCGGCAGGCGTCGGCGCCGGCGCCGGCGCCGTCTCCGCAGGGCTCGGCACCTCGGCGGGGGCCGTGTTCGCCTGCTCCGGCGTGGCCGTCGACGCCTCCGGCGTCGGCGACTGCATGAAGAAGAAGGCGACGCCGCCGATCAGCACGACCGCGGCGACCGCGGCCGCGATCAGACCCGTGCGGCCCTTCCTGGTCGAGGCGTCCGGCGCCGTGAGCGGCGAGAGCGACGAGAGCGACGCGGGCGGCACCGACGCCTTGGACGGAAGCGACATCGAGGGAGGCGGCCGCGAGTCCGTCACCGGCGCCAGCAACGGCGGCGGCGCGAGCATCGGCGCGGAGGCGATGGGACCGCCGCCGAGGTTCAGCAGGTCGTCATAGCCGGCTCGACCGTTGTTCTTCGAGGGGCGGTTCGAGGGACGCCGGCCCGACGGGAGCTCGTCTTCGTCGTTCTGCTTGGCCGCCGCCGCGTTCTCGGTCGCGGTGAGCGCCGAGAGCGAGAAGAGGACCGAGTTCTCGTTGCGCTCGCCCACCTGGCGATCGAGGCCCGGCGGCGGGGAGGACGCGGCGGGGTCCTCGGCGCGCTCCGCGGCGCTGAAGACGTCGACCGCGGCCCCCCGGGCCGCGCGACGCGCGACCGCCGGCGCCGGTGCGCCGGCCGGGGCCGGCGCCGCGGCCGCTGGGCTCGCCGGCGCCGCGGCTTCCGGCGCCTTCGCCGATGCGACGGCTGCAGGCGCCGGGGTCGCGGCCCCCGCTTGGTTCAGGGCGCGCCGCGAGTCCTTCATGACCACGGTCCCCTCGGGCCCGAACCTGAGCCCAGCAGCCGCCGGAGCCGTGGGGACCGGCGCAGCTGCAGCCGCAGGCGCCGGAGCGACGGCCGGCGCAGAGACCGCTGCGGGCGGCGCCGCTGCCGCCGCCGGCGCAGCTGCAGCAGGGGCGGCCGCGGCAGCGGGCATGGGCGTCGCGATCGCGGACGCCGCGGCAGCGGGCGCCGCCGCGGCGGCTGCGGGCGCGGGCGCCGCGTCTTCCTGCGAGGAGAAGCGCTCCTTGAGCTCCGGGACGCTGGCGATCGGCAGCCAGTCGCCCATCCCGTCCTTCCACACGTACGTGTCGTTGCTCAGGCCTCCGCGCGCGTACTCGGCCACGAGCTCGGCGGTCGTCATGGTCCGCTCGTCGCCCTCGGCGACGTTGACGGTCCACGTGTCGGGCGCCGCCGCGGGCGCGCCGCCCACGTCGGCCACGAGCTTC
Organism: Sorangium sp. KYC3313; assembly: GCF_052075895.1. Classification (NCBI taxonomy): domain Bacteria; kingdom Pseudomonadati; phylum Myxococcota; order Polyangiales; family Polyangiaceae; genus Sorangium; species Sorangium sp. KYC3313. Next base: position 2,086,116 of record NZ_CP197255.1, on the reverse strand, counting down.
GCGTCGGCGTCATCCGACAGGGCGCCCTGCTGCTCCACGGTCGCGTCCTGCGGTGCGGCCGGGGCAGCCTCATTCGCGCCGTGGACCACCATGGAGTGGTTGCACTTCTTGCATTTGATCTTGACCGTCTTGCCGACGACTTTCTCGTCGGCAATCGTGTACTTGGCCTGGCACGACTCACACGTAATCTTCATGCGACTGTCGCCCTTCCCGTTCCGGCATGCGGGCATGGGTTCAACGACCACACACGCGCACAATCACGCGGCCCGGTCGGTCGACGCAGAATAGCGGGATGGCGCGAGGCCGATCAAGGCGGCGACCTCTTTTATGATCGCCGCCGGCGCAGCGCCGCGCGATGACGCAGCGCGCGCCCACGTCCGCGCGCGGCGCGCGCAGTGTGGCGCGATCAATTGAGCAGCAGCAGCTGCGTGCCGTCTTTCCCGCAGAACATCGCCTCGCTCGGATAGCGGTCGCCGCAGGTTGGGCAGATCTTTCCACGAACCCGCGGCGCCGGCCGGAGCGGCGCCGTGGCTGACCCTGCGGCGCCCGCGGGCGAGGCCCCCGAGGGCGCCGGCGCGCCCTCGGCGCCTGCGCTGTCGCGCTCGCCGGCGCCGGCGGTGGAGGCCGGGCCTTCCACTTCGCCTGCCCGCCGGCGGCCTCGGCGGAGCAGGATCAACCCGGCAAAGCCGAGGCAGGCCGCGACCCCGCCCACGATGGCCACGAACAGGTTCTTGCGCTGTCGTCCCAGGTCCTCGCCCGAGGTCGTGCGCCCGCCGATGGTGCCGGCCGCGATCACGACGACGGCGGCCTGCTCGCTCTCGCCGGCCTCGTTGAGCCCGCTCGCCGCGAGGAGCGCGTCGTAACGATCCGGGCTCGTCACCTCGATCGCGACGGTCACCCCCTTACCGGCGACGGACGCGACGAGGCCGAGCGCCCCCTCGCCCGCGCCGGCGCCGAGCGAGAGGGCGCCTGTCGCGTCGACCGTCGCGGCGGACGCGAGCGGCCCCGGCGCGATCGACCACGTGGGCCTCGTCGGGAGCGCGCACCCCGCCGCATCCATGACGAGCGCGCGGAACTGGAAGCGCTCGCCCGGCCGCATGAGCTTGCGCGACGGCGTGACCTCGAGGCGCGCCGGCTCGCCGGGGGCGTCGCAGGAGCGCGAGGCCGCGGGCTTCTTCTCGGCTGCGGCGGGCGCCGCGGACGGAGCGCTCACGACCGGCGGCGGAGCGCTCGCCGCCGGCGGCGGGGTGCTCGCCGCGGGGGGCGCTTCGCCCTCGCGCCGGACGAGCGTGTAGGTCCGCGTCCTCGTGACGGACGCGCTGCAGGTCGTGTCCTGGATGATGAACTGGTACTGCCCTGTCTCCACCATGTTGATGCTGGCGTCGGTCGCCTGGGTCGTGGTGGTGACCACGGCGCGGCGGGGATCGCTGGCCGGCGTCGTGCAGCGGGTCTGCCAGGAGCGCGCGTTGCCGGACGCCGAGTGCTTGCTCCGCGCGAGCCCGGGCATCTGCTCCCAGCACTCGGCGGTGCTCCACGACCGTCCGGCGCCCGAGATCGAGAGCTCCGAGCCGTGCTGCTGGATCTGCACGGCGCCGCCCGGGGCGCCCTGCGGGCGAGGCCTGGGCCCGCACGCCTGCCCCCAGGCGGAGACCGACCACTGTTCAGCGAGGGCGCTCGCGGTCCAGGCCCCGCTCAGCGTCGGCAGGTCCTGCGCGGCGCCCGCGCGGGGGATGGCGACGGCGAGGAAAATGAACGCGAGCGACGCGAGCGACGCGAGCGATGCGAGCGACGCAAGGCGAGGCGCGTGGAGCAGGGCCGACGAGGCGAGCAGCGGGCGTCGCACAGGCGAACCGTAGCAGCGCCCGCGCGCGGGCGTCAGCCGCAGGCTCGAAGCGCCGCCCGCGGCGCCGTGCGGCCCGACACGCAACGCCCGGGCCGACCCGCACGCGAGGACCCAGAGCCACACAAAAAAGCTCACACCCTCGAAAAAGGATCTAGACAGGCGAAGCGAAGACTCGTTATCTTGAAAAATGGTCCCGTGCGCATTCTGCATCAAATCTCGTCAGGAACTCCCGCGTACCTGATCCGATCCTGTTCGTCCCTCGACCCCTGCGGAGGGTCGGAGAGGGCTGCTAACCCCACTGCGGGAGGTCGACCGGGGAAGGGAACCGCCAAGCCGCCAAGGGCGCCAAGAAAACCGGGGAATCGGGGGGGGATGCGGGATGCCCGGACGGCGCCCTTCCCCTCTCCCCTTGGCGTCCTTGGCGGCTTGGCGGTTTTCTGCCGCTCCGGGGCAACTTTCCGCAGTCGTGCCAAGCATCGCCTCACGCCGCCGAGCGCCCAGCGCGCCCCCAGCGAACCGCGAGCTGCGCACCGACCCGTCGAGCTGGCGAGTGATCTGGCCATCGAGCTCGATGCGCCAGACTGCGCTCGTCTCCGTGAACCGTAAGCAGCCCAAAAGCGTCACTGCGCGACCCAAAATTGTCACCTTGCAACTCGATACTTTTCTCGCACCTGCCGCCAAAAAGATCTGGACATCTCGACCTCTGAGTTGCTAACTTACACCCTGTTACCTTGCGCATCCGCTCTCCGATCGAAGCACAAGCACCCGCGTACTTGATCCGATCCTGATCAGCCCGCGGGGGCTCATTCCGACCGGAGCCCGCGAAACCGACCTCGCCTGACCCGTGTGTCATGGTGCCTGCTGTCCGGATGACGCTCCAGCAATGGTTCACCCGTGAGGACCTCGAGGAGCTACCAATGAAGCAGTTCGTAATCGCATCTTCTGCCGCGCTCGCCACGCTGTTCATCACCGCCACCAGCCTCGCCAACACGACCGCTCCGTCTCCCACGTGCACCGTGATCAAGCGGGGTGTCCTGGGCGACGTCTACAACGCCGAGATCTGGAGCCTCGCCCCGAGCTACCACGTCCCGTCCCCGTTCGAGGTCAACACCGGGTACTCCAGCTCGGTCGGAGAGAAGCGCGCCCTGTTCCGCTTCGATCTCAGCCCCATCCCCGCCGGCTCTCTCGTCACGTCGGCCACGTTCTACGCCCAGACGTACACGAGCACCGCGCAGACCGTGTACGTCCACCAGGTGCTCGCCCCCTGGAGCGAGGAGCTCGTCACGTGGAACAACTTCGGCGGCATGGACCCCGCCGCGTTCACCTCGTTCGTGCCCAACGTCACCGGGTGGAGCTCGGTCGATCTCACCGGGATCGTGCAGGACTGGGTGAACGGGACGGCGCCGAGCCACGGGATCCTCCTCGAGGAGGGCGCCAGCGGGAAGACGTCGTACAAGGGCAGCGCCCACACCGATGAGTCTTACCGGCCTCTCCTCGAGGTCTGTTACACGGCGCCGAAGGGCTCGATCGGCGACAAGGTGTGGTTCGACGCGAACGCGGACGGCATCGAGGACGCCTCCGAGCTCGGCATCTCCGGCGTCGTCGTCGACCTCTTCGGCGACGCGAACTGCGACGGCGTCGCCGACGGCGCCCTGCTCCAGACGGCCGTGACCGGCGCGAACGGCGTCTACCGCTTCACCGAGCTCGACGCGGGCTGTTACGTCGTCGACGTCGACGACGCGACGCTCCCGCTCGGCCATATCCTGACCAGCGACGACGAGCCGCTCGGCGTGTCCCTCGACGCGGGTGAGAACGTGGCCAACGCCGACTTCGGCTACGTGACGTACTCGTCGATCGGCGACACCGTGTGGCTCGACAGCGACGCCGACGGGCTCTACGAGCCGGAGACCGGCGAGCTCGGCGTCAACGGCGTCCGTGTCGAGCTGTTCCAGGGGGCCCAGCTGATCGACTTCACCGTCACCGGCACGAGCCCCTACACCGGCCAGCCCGGCTTTTACCTCTTCGACACGCTCCCGGCGGGCACCTACTCGGTGGTCATCACGCCCGACAACTTCATGGCGAGCGGTCCGCTCGCCGGACAGGAGCCGACGGCCGACCCCGACGGCGGGCTCGACAACGTGGGCGTTGTCTCGCTCGGCTGGGCCCAGGACCTGCTCGACGCGGACTTCGGCTACCAGCTCTCCTGCGGCAACGGCGTCTGCGGCGGCGACGAGAGCTGTTCCAGCTGCGCTCTCGACTGCGGCACCTGCCCGCCGGTCTGCGGCAACGGCACCTGCGAGATCGGCGAGGACTGCGGGAGCTGCAGCGCCGACTGCGACGTCTGCGCGCCTGTCTGCGGCGACGGCACCTGCGACGCCAGCGAGAGCTGCGGCACCTGCTCGGACGACTGCGGCGCCTGCCCGCCGGTCTGCGGCAACGGCACCTGCGAGGCCGGCGAGGACTGCGGCACCTGCTCGGACGACTGCGGCGCCTGCCCCGCGGTCTGCGGCAACAACGTCTGCGAGAACGGCGAGGACTGCTCGAACTGCACCGGCGACTGCGGCGCTTGCCCCGCGGTCTGCGGCAACGGCGTCATCGAGCCCGGCGAGAACTGCCTCGAGTGCCCGAGCGACGTCGGCGTCTGCCCGCCGGTCTGCGGCAGCGGCGTCTGCGAGGCCGGTGAGACCTGCTCGAGCTGCGCGGCCGACTGCGGCGCCTGCCCGCCCGTCTGCGGCGATGGAGTCTGCAAGGCGGGCGTCGAGAACTGCTCGAGCTGCGCGGCCGACTGCGGCGTCTGCAAGTGTTCGTCCCCCGGCACCGGCTCCCCCGGCTACTGGAAGAACCACGAGAGCGCCTGGAAGATCACGAAGCTGACCATCGGCGGCAAGACCTATACGAAGTCCCAGCTCCTCGACATCATCAGCCGCCCCACCAAGGGTGACGTCACTTACATCATCGCGAAGCACCTCATCGTCGCCAAGCTCAACGTCGGTATCGGCAACCGGTCGAGCTGCATCGAGGACACCATCGCCAAGGCCGACGCCTGGCTCAAGAAGTACAAGCTCGGCAGCAACGTGAAGGACAATTGCAGCAGGAACGCGCCGTGGGTGACCGGCAAGCCGCTGTCCGAGATGCTCGACAAGTACAACAACGGCTATCTCTGCGCCCCCCACCGCGACGACCTCGACTGCGAGGACAACCGCAACGATCGCGACCATCACCGCGGCTGCGGCCGCTGAGACGTAGGCGCGAGCGCCCCCGGGCCAGCGCCCGCTCCAAGCGACCAGCCTGGAGAGCCGCCGACGCTGGCCCAGCCCCTCCTCGCCTCCCCCCTCCCCTCCGCCGTAGCTCTCCTCACCCCTGGCAGCGGGGCCGCCTCGTACTCAGGACGGGACGTCCCTCCTCAGGACGGGACGTCCCTCGACGCCCCTGGACATCCCCACACCCCCGCATGGGCGTGTTCTGCCCCTGGCGCGGCAAATTGCCCCTGCCACCCCGGAGGGAGCCCCTGCCGGCGCCGCCTACGCCTCGAACAGCGCCCCGCCAAGGAGCGGGGTCGAGCCCGTCGAGACCGCTCCACCGCAAGACAGGACAGCATGGCACGGGCGCTGCAAATCCTGCGGGGCTGAGCTCCGAGGACCGCGGTAGACGGTCCAATGACGCAGCGTTTGGCGGGCCAGAAAAGGAGAAGTTGCCATGAACCTGACGGAAAGCTGGATTGGCGATAAGCCCTTGGTCCCGCCTTGCGGTTTGTTCGGCAAAGGTCAGCATATCGTCCTGGCTGAAGACGACGAGGACTTCCGGTCCACGATCGCCATGGCGCTCCGCAGCGACGGGTTCGAGGTGTCCGAGGCGCGAAACGGCCTCGAGCTGCTCGACAAGGTGGCGCCCTGCCTCGGTGGGAACGAGCCCCCGAAGCCGATCGACGCGATCGTCAGCGATATCCAGATGCCCTGCTTCTCAGGGATGGAGATCCTGGAGGGCCTCGCCGAGGTGAGGCGGCGGCCGCCGGTCATCCTGATCACGGCGTTCGGCCACCCGCACCTCCATGCGACCGCGCGCAGCCTGGGCGCCTCGGCCGTCTTCGAGAAGCCGTTCGATCTGGACGATCTCCGCAGCGTGCTGTTCAACCTGAAGGACGCGCCCGGCTTCGACGGCGGTTACTGACGAGGACTGACGAGGACCGACGAGGACCGACGAGGACCGACGAGGGAGCGCTCCTCCGCGCGCCTCGGCCGCCGCTCAGCCGTCCGGCCGCGGGAGGGGGGTCGCCGCCGCCCAGCGCACGACACAGCCCCGCTCCTCCTCGGTCATCTCCAGCATGTCCGCCACCATCCCGTCCAGGCGGCGCCGGGCGTCGTCCGGCAGGCCCGCGTTCGCCGGGCCGAGCTCCCGTCCGAGCGCGTCGAGCGCCGCGATCAGGGCGGCTCCCGCCGGCAGGGGCGCAGGGATCGCACGCAGGTGCGCAATCTTCACCTGCGGCATGCCCTCGCGCGCGTCCCGGTGACGCGTGTAATGCCACCAGCGGACGGGAGAGGAGTTGAGGTAACAGAGCAGCGCGAACTCGCTCCAGGTGGCGTCGGAGAAGCCGGCCAGGATCGAGTTGCGGAACGGGAGGCCGTCGCTCAGCGCGGCGATCGGATAGCGGGCGGTCTGGCGGATGAGCAGCCGCACCGCCTTCCAGTCCTCGTCCTTCCGGAAGCGGCCCTTCACGCCGGCGCGATCGACGTGGTGGCGCGGCGCGCGCGCGATCAGCTCGCCCACGTCGGCGCCCTCCCGGATGGGGCAGGTGTACGGCGGCTCCGGGGCGTCCGCGCGCCGGATGCGCTCGGCGTCCTCGGCCGTCGTCTGAAACCCGCGCTCGCCGAACAGGGCCGCCGGCAGCGGGGGCAGCGCGCCGAGCCGCTCGAGGAGCCGGCGGGACACGACGTCGAGATCCGAACGCGCGAGCGGCCACGAGGCGGCCTCCGCCGCCCGCGCGGCGGCGGGGGCGAGGCGGGTCGAGAGGAGGCCCATGCACGGCTGGAACACGCCGTCGAAGGCGTCGCTGCCGAAGCTCGGAAGATCCGAGTCCACGGCGCAGAGCGCGTCGTGCGCGCGCCGCGTCGGGCCGTATCCATCGAGATCCGACACCGACGTCGGGATGACGAGGCCGAGCCGTCCGCCCGGCCGCAGCAGCGCCGCGGCCCGGTGCACGAACAGGCCGTGCAGCGAGCGGTAGCCGTGGAACGCCGGGCTCCTCCGGAGGTGGAGGTGGAAGACCTCGGGCGCGATCGGCTGCGCCGCGCGGCCGACGTACGCGACCCAGGGCGGATTGCCGATCACGGCGTCGAAGCCCGGCTCGGAGCGATCGAAGACGCCGGGGAACGCGAGCTCCCAGTGCAGGAACCGGCGCTCCTCGGCGATACGCCGCGCCAGCGCCGCCCGCGGATCGGCCGGCTCGCGCGCGGCGGCCATGTAACGCGCGAACGTGGCCGGCGCCGGCGCCAGGGCCGCGAGCTCGCCCGCCGGCGGCCAGAACCACAGGGCCATCCAGGCGTCGAGCGCCGCCTGATCCGCTCCCTCGGCGCCCCCGGACCCGTCGCGGGGCGCTCCTTCGGCGCCCTCCGGCGGTGCGCGCTCCAGCGGTGCGCGCTCCGGCGGTGCGCGCTCCGGCGGTGCGCGCTCCAGCGGCGCGCCCTCCGGCCGCGCGCCCTCCGGCGGCGCGCCCTCCGGCCGCGGGGGCGCAGGAGCCTGCCGCAGCAGGGCCCGCCGCGTTTGCCGCTCCCCGGGGCCGCGGGGCAGCCTCGCGGCGGACGGGAAGCCGCCGACCTCCGCGCGCTCGGCGCCGATGAGGCTATCGCCGCAGCGGAGCTTGCCGTCGAGGAAGCTCAGCGGGAGGCGCGCGTCCTGCACGACGAGCCACAGCGATAGCCTGGCGAGGTCGACCGCGAGCGGGTCGAGGTCGACGCCGTGCAGACAGCGCTCCGCCACGAGCGCCATGGCGCGAGGGAGCGGCGGCTCGCCGGGGGCGAGGGGCGGCGCCGCGCCGGCGCGCTGCCATGCATCGACGAGGCGCGCGGCGAGCTGGCGGCATGCCTCCACCAGGAACGCGCCCGACCCCATCGCGGGATCACACACGGCGAGCGCGAGGACCTCCGCGGGCGCCGCCGGCCGGCCGTCCCTGTCGAGCAGCGGCGACAGCGTGCGCTCGACGACATGCGACGTGATCTCCCGCGGCGTGTAGTACGAGCCCGCGCGCCGCCGGAGCTGCCCCGGCTGGAGATAGAGCGCGCCCCGCGCGAGCCGGTCCGGCTGCCGCGGGGACGCGCGGCGCGCGAGCGCCTGCGACAGCTCGGCCACGCTGCCGGCCGCGGCGACGCGCGCGGCCAGCCGCGCGCCGAGCTTCAGGTCCGCCACCTCCTCGAGCCGCGCGAGTCGGTCACGGCCGGGGAGGACGAGGAGCGCCTCCAGATCCACGACGACGTGCGACGGCAAGAGCGCCATCGACTCGCCCTCGGCGATCTCGAGGTCGAGCGCGAGGAGGCCCTCGTAAAGCGTGCCGAGGTGCTCGACCTCGAGCTCGCCGTAGCGCAACGGCGCGCCGTCGTGCACGAGGAGCGCCGAGAGCACCCGGTGGAGCGCGCCGTCGCTGAGCCACGGTCTCCCCTCCAGGAAGGGATGGGCGTCCGGATCGCAGAGGCCGCCGCGCGCGCCCCCGGGGCCGCGATCACGGAGCGCGCGGAAGAGCGCCGCGATCCTCGCCCACGCGCCGTGGCGGCGCTCGAGGTCGCCTCCCCGCCGTCGCCGTTCTTCCTCGAGCTCCTCGCAGAGCCGGGCGAGCGGCGCGCCGCCGCCTTCCACGCCGGCGAGCAGGCCGCGCGCCTCGGCGTAGAGGAGGAAGATGAGCCGCATCAACGCGGACACGAGGCCGGCGCGGAGGCGCCGCCGCCCCTCGGCGGAGCCGGCGCACGCGACGCCGCCGCCCTGCGGATCCGCCGCCTGAAAGCCGCGGAGGACCTCGCCGAGCGCGCCCTGCGCCTGCTCGCGGAGCTGCCGCGCCACGCCGTCGGCGGACGGCGCGGATCCATCTGGGGGCGCGCCCGCTCGCTTCGCGGCGCCGCGCGGGGCGAAGGCGTCGCCCCGTTCACGGTCGCGGCCCAGGAGGGCGGCGCTGAGCTGAGGGCATTCCGAGGACACGCAGGTTCCGCAACAGCATTGCGGATGGGACCGGGTGCAGGCAAGCGCCCCGGCGCGGCGTCGCGCCGGCCCGCGCCGGGCGCACCGCCGCGCGACGCCGCGGCGGGAGGAACGCCGAGAGAGGACCTCCATGTCCTGACCCCTTCCGGCGGTCCCGGCGCTTGCCGGTGTCGCGCCTCGCGCCGCGCGGCGCGCGGCGCCCTGGAGAGGAGTCCTTCCTCGCCTGGAGGTCCTCACCCAGCACGGTTTACCGAGATCCTCGTGAAAGCATCTCTCACACGCGGCCATCGGGGTACGGTTCGTGCCGCATGCTCGAGAATGAATCCTGAGCTGTTCGAACGATACGCACTCGCTCATTCACGCAACTCGCGCGCTGGCTCCGTGGCGCGGCGCGGCGCCCTGCTCGCCGCGCTCCTGCTCGGGATCTCGGCGTGCCACGACCCCGGCGAGGCGACGGTGCAGGAGCCCACCGGCGCGCTCACCGGTGGGATTGACCTCTATTCCGGCATTCCCCAGGACGGCATCGTCCTCGGGGAGCCGAGCGCGCCGATCACGCTCGTCGAGTTCTCCGATCTGCGTTGCTCGCATTGCCGGGATTACGGGCTCGAGATCTTGCCGGCGATCCTCGAACGGCATGTGAGGACGAAGCAGGTGAAGCTCGTATTCCGGAATCTCGCGTTCCTCGGTTCGAGCTCCGTGCAGGCCGCGCGCATGGCCGCCGCGGTCGGGATGCAGGATCGGCTCTTTGATTTCGTCGACCGCTTCTTCCGGCTCCAGGCGCGCGAGCGCCCGGTGATCACGGACGAGCTCCTGTTGCGCGTCGCCTCCGAGGTGCCGGGCGTGGACGCAGAGCAGGCGATGGCGCAGCGCGACAGCCCGGAGGTCGCGCAGCAGCTCGAGGCCGCGCGGGCCGAGGCGGCGGCTCTCCAGGTCCGGGGCGTGCCGGCGCTGTTCCTGATCCGGGAGGGGCAGGAGCCCCGCCGGCTCCGCCTCACCTCGATGTCGCCCGAGCCGATTTCCCGCGCGATAGAGCAGTTCATGCTCGAGCCGCGACCGCCCGGGTGAACCGCCGCGACCGCCGCGACGGGCGCCGGCGCCTCGCGCGCTTTTTGGTACGCTCGCGCGGGGATGACCGCATCGCCGCTCGTGTTCCCTCCCCGCCCCTCCTCGCTGCGCGGCCGTCGCCGCGAGCTCGCGACGCTCCTGGCGACGGTTCGCGCCTCGCGCCCGACCCGCGTCGCGCTCGTCGGCACCGGCGGCAGCGGCAAGTCGACGCTCGCGTGCGCGCTCGGGCACAAGCTCGCGCGCGAGCTCCCCGGCGGGATCCACTGGTTCCGGGTCGGCGCCTGGGACGCGCGCACGCTGCGCGGCATGCTGTCGCTCCGCTTCGGGGCAGGGCCGTCGCCGTCGCTGCCTGCGCTGCGGAGCCGCCTGCGGGCGCTCGGGGAGATGCTGATCGTGCTCGACAACCACGAGCACGACCGCGCCGTCGCCGAGATGCTCGACGACCTCCGCGACGAGGCGGTGACCTGGGTCATCACGGCGCGGCGCTGCCTCGTCGCCGGCGTCTCCATCTTTCCGGTCATCGCGCCGCTCGTGACCTCGGGGCGGAGCCCCTTCCCTGCGGTCGCCTCGCTGACCCGCCTGCTCCGCTGGAACCCGGTCTCCCTGGAGCTCGCCGACGCGATCGTCGGCAGCGGCGCGGCCGACGTCGCCGAGCTCCGCCGGTGGCTCGTGGCGGGCGGCGTCGACCGGGTGCGGGTCCTCGATCACGAGGACGACCTCCCCGAGGTCGGCCTGCTCGTCGCGTGGGCTTTCCGCGGGCTCTCGCCGCCGGCGCGGCGGATGCTCGCGGCGCTGGCGCACTCGAACGGCGACCACATCGACGAGGGCTCCCTCGCCGAGCTCGCGCGGGCCGGGCGGCGCGCCGGCGACGCGCTGGCCTCGCTGCGCCGCTTCCGGCTGGTGCAGGAGCCGTTCGCGGGCCGCTTCGCGCTGCACGCGACGGTGCGCCACGCCGTGCTGAAGCGCACGCAGATGGATCAGCGCCGCTTCTTCGAGCACTACATGGCGCTCCTCGAGCGCTCTCCGGAGCGGCTCGACCTCGAGCAGACCCACCTGTTCGCGGCCATGGACTACGCGCACGACGCCGGGAGCGTCGCGGCCGCGCTCCGCGTGAACGATCTGCTGTCGCGGCTCTCGCTCTGAGGCCCGCGCCGGCTCCGGGAGCCCCGTGCGAGCGCGCGCGTGGAGGGGCGCGGGGCGCGCGCTCGCCGCGCCTCCCTGCTCGACCCCGCCCGACGTCAGCTCACCGCGGCGCTCCCGGGCCCCCCACGTGCTGGCGGCAGAGCTCGACGAGGCGCTTCAGCACCCACTGCCCCGCGGGCCCCTGCACGAGGCCCGGCCTGTGGACCACGGCGAGCGGCAGGACGTGCTCGTCGTCCCCCCACGCCGCCGGCCAGATCCGGACCAGGCGCCCTGCGTTGAGGTCGTCGCGGATCATGTGCTCTGGCAGGTTCCCCCAGCCGAGCCCCGCGCACAGGAGCTCTCGCTTGGTCTGGAGATCCACGACGCGCCAGGTGCGCGGGGACAGGACGGCCTGCTCCGGCGAGCGCGCTCCGCCGCGCTCGCTCAGCACGATCTGCACGTGCTCGCGCAGCTGCTCGGTCGCGACGCGCGCGCCGCGCGGCCCTGCGGCGGCGAGCGGGTGTGTCTCGCCGACGACGGCGACCATGCGCACCGAGGTGAGGTGCTGGCGCTCGAGCCCCTGGGCCGTCGCCGCCGGCCCCACGACCCCGAGCTGGCATGTGCCGTCGAGGACGCGATCGGCGACGGCGGCCATGGTCTCGGTGTGGACGACGAGCTCCACGGTGGGGTAGGCGCGCGCGAACTCGACGCAGAGATCGACGAGCGCGGACAGCGGAAAGACGGCATCGACGCACAGCGAGACGAGCGGGTCGAGGCCGCCGGCGAGCCGCTGCGCCGTGCTGCTGAGCGCGTCCGCGTCGGCGCACACCCGCCGCGCGGCAGCGAGCAGGACGCGGCCCTGCTCCGTCAGCGCCGGGATCCTCGTCGACCGATCCCAGAGGGCGACCCCGAGCTGGCTCTCCAGGTTGGCCATCGCGTGGCTCACGGCCGACTGGACACGCCGGAGCTTCCTGGCCGCGGCCGAGAAGCTGCCCTCGTCGGCGACCGCGATGAACGTTCGCAGCTGTTCGAGCGTGATGGAGTCGTGCACCGCGCATCACCATGCCACGGCCCACCGCGGTCCGGTGCGGTGCGGTCGCAGCGTGGGTGGGTGGGTGCGTGCGCCCGCCAGAAGCCGCGCGCCCTTGCTCTGGTGATGTCCCTGAAAGCGGCGCGGCGGCCGGGGCAGGCGAGGAGCGTTTTCCCAAGGGGTCTACCCTCCAGCGGGCCCGCGTCGTCCGCGGGAAGGTAGACCCCTTTTTCTCACGCTCCTCGCCTGCCCCGGCCGCCGGCCGCGCGCTCAGCCGAGCGCGCTCGTCACAGCTTGAAGCAGGTCGACCCGCCCGTCAAAGCGCCGGCTTGGCGTTCTTCACGCACTCCACGAAGTACTCGTGGAACCACTGCCCCGCCTGCGGCGCGCGCGTGTCCGCGTCTTCCTTGCCGCAGAACAGGTCGTAGCGCGGCTGACCCTCCTGGCCCACACCGTCGGAGTCACCCGGCGGCTTGACCCACACGAAGGCGTCGAGGTTGGTCGCGCCGCCCGGGTTGGCCTTGGGCCGTTCGCCCATGCCCGCGCCCTTGTTGTTGCACCAGTAGCCCCAGTCCGCCCGGATGTTGCCGACGCCGTTGCGGCTCGTGTCGATGATGAAGTGCTTGTCGCTGAGGCCCTCGGCCGAGAGCGCCGAGGCCATGGCATTGACGTAGTCGAACTCGCCGAAGCAGGGATTGTCCTGCTGATCGTAGCTCTCCGCGCTGTAGCTGAGCTGCGTGTAGTTCGCGACGTTGGTCGCGAAGCCACGGACGTTGGCCGGGCTGCCGGCGGCCTTGATGACCTCGGCGAAGATCTGGGCGCCCTTCTTCTGGTTGTCAGGCCAGCCGAGCCAGCCCGAGTGCGCCGCGTCGATGTACTGGTACACGTGCGGCATGTTGAGCTCCTTGAGCGTGTGCGCGACGTTGTCCCGGTAGGACTGCGCCGTCGTCTCGTCGCATCGCTTCCCGCCCAGGTTCGTCGCGATGTTGGGGAGCGAGTCGGGCTCGATGACCGCGGCGATGCGCTGACCCGAGTGAGCGGCGAGGATCTGCTTGATCGGAGCGATGTACTCTTCCCGGTACCGCTGGGTGCCGTTTTGATCGAGGTGGAGCTCGCCGTTCGACGCCTCGGCGAAGCAATCGCGGTTCGGAAGGTCGTAGATGACGATGAGCGCAGTGACCGGCTCGCAGAGCTCGTTCTGGAGCTTGAGCGCCGCGTCGAGGTAGGCCGGGAGCTCCTTGATCGCCTCGATCCTGTCGAGCCAGAACGCCGTCTGGATCTGCTTGACCTTCTCCATCTTCGCCTTCAGGGCCGCATCGGTCACCTGCGCGATCGACGAGTCGACCTTCTTGACGTAACCGGGGTCCACGAACAGGTGCCCGCCCGCGAACGGGTTGCCGCTCGGCGCCGTGATGTCGACCGCAGGGGAGCAGTTGCCGCCGCCCGAAGCCGCGCTGGTCGTCGGGTCGACGGTGCCGCTGCTCGTCGTCGTCGGGTCGACGTTGCCGCTGCTCGTCGTCGTCGGGTCGACGTTGCCGCTGCTCGTCGTCGTCGGGTCGACGTTGCCGCTGCTCGTCGGGGTGCCCGCGCCCACGCCGCTGCTCGCCGGGGTGCCCGCGCCCCCGCCGCTGCTGCCCCCGCCCGTCCCGCTGGTGTCACCGCCCCCGCCGTCCCCGCACGCCGTGAGCGCGAGGATGACCGCAACCGACGTTGCCAACCCCAGCCGATGCGCATTCCTTCTCAGCATATTAAGCCTCTCAGTACTTCAATGAAGAAACCAGGCCAATTCAACGCGTCAAATAGCGGGCCGAATTTAGACCAATGGCCTCTCTCGGGCAAGGACAAACGACGGCTCTCCCGCGCCAGCGCGGCTACGTCGTAGTACGCCATGTAGGTATTTTTCCACGGACGCTACAACGATCGACACCTCTCGACGCGCGTCCTGCCCGCGTCCTGCCCGCGCGCGGGCAGGACGCGGCTGCGGCGGTTCTTCGAGGGGAGAACGCACCGGCGGGGGCGCGCGCGCTCCGCTCAACGCAACGCGCAACCACCACGACTCCGCAGTTGCGAGCGCGGCTGGGCCCGGATGTGACACGGCAGACGGATAGAAGGGTTTCAGTTCTATTTCCAAGGTTGTCAGCGGCGACAAACTCCGATTCTCCGGGCGATACCACACACCAGGGCTGCTCGGAGCGCTGCGCCTGGCGTCACGCGAGGAGGCGACGCGCGGCGCCATGGAGCGTCGGAGGTCGAGGGGCCGAGTGCGCCGCTCGCCTGCGGGCTGCGTGTGGACCTTCTTCCCGGTTAGGCGCTCACGACGTGACAGCGAGGGAGATCGCACGCGACGTCCGCGTGTCGCGGCACCCGTCGCGGCGCGTTGCCGTCATCGGGCCGTCACGGAGGGCGCTTTCTGGCCGACCGCCGCCGATCGGTTAGGCTTCCGCCCCCCTTTCGCGCAGAGCTTCCCATGCGTTTCGTCGTGTTCTGGCTGATCATCGTCCTCGTCCTCAGCGTCCAGGGCCTGTACGTGCACCGGCGCGCCTCCAGGCTGCTCGGCCTGGGAGTAAGCGGCCGGCGCGCGCTCGCGTGCGCGCTGGCCGCCGGGATTGTCGGCATGACGGCCGCGCGGCTCGGGCGCGGCGCGCTGCCCGACGGGGTGCTCCGCGGGATGGGGCTCGCCGGCAGCACGCTCTCGCTGGGCGTCTTGCTCTCCGCGGTCCTGCTCGCCGTCGTGGACCTCGGCCGGCTGATCGCGCGGCTCGGGCGCGCCGCGCTCCGGCGCGCGACGGCGGCCGCACGCGCGGAAGGCCGGACCAGCGGCCCTGCCCACGCGGCGCCCGACCCCACGGAGCGAGGGGCGCAGGAGGACGGCGGCCCCGCGGCCCTGCCGCTCCCGCCGCCGGTCGAGCGGCCGACGCTCGCCCGCCGCGACTTCCTCGCGACCGGGGCCGCTGGCTCCGCTTTCCTCATCGGCGGCGGCAGCGCGGTGTATGGCGCGCTGCTCGGGCGGCACGACTACACCCTCGAAGAGGTCGCCATCCCGATACCGGGCCTGCCGCGGAGCCTGGACGGGTTCGCCATCGTGCAGCTGTCCGACATCCACCTCGGGCTGTTCGTCAGCGAGCCGGAGATGCGCGCCGCCGAGGATCTCGTGCGCAAGGCCCGCGGCGATCTCGTCGTGATGACGGGTGATCTCGTCGATTTCGATCCGAGGTACGCCGAGCACCTCGGGCGCCTCACGCGGAGGCTCGGCCCGCTCGCCCGGCATGGCGTCGCGGCGATCCCGGGCAACCACGACCACTTCGCCGGCATCGACGCGGCGCTGGGCGCGCTGGAGCGCGGCGGCGCCCGGGTGCTGAGCAACCGCGGGTGCGTCGTGGGCGGGCCCGGCGGCGCCTTCGCGCTGCTCGGCGTCGACGATGTGTGGGCGCGAGGGCGGGTCCCCGGCGGCGGTCCGGACCTCGGCCGGGCGCTCGCGGACGTGCCCCGCGATCTGCCGCGCGTGCTGCTCTGCCACAACCCCGTGTTCTTCCCGGACGCGGCCGGAGAGGTGGCCCTGCAGCTCAGCGGCCACACCCACGGAGGCCAGATCAACCTCCTCGTGCGGCCCGCCGATCTGGTGCTCCCCCACGGCTACGTCGCCGGGCTCTACCAGCGTGGCGGTTCGCATCTCTACATCAACCGCGGCTTTGGCACCGCCGGGCCGCCCGCCCGCGTCGGAGCGCCGCCCGAGGTGAGCCGCATCGTCCTCGTCGCCGCCTGACGTCACGCCCGACGCCGTCCCCGTCGAGCCCGCATGGCGCTGGCGAGCGGGCGGCCGAGCCCGGCGTCGATCCGCGGAGAGCCGCCGCGATCTCCCGGGCGCTCGAGGGTCTCCGGGAGTGGCGTGTCCTCCGGTTCTTGATTCCCGTGCTGAGGGTGTTCACCCTCCGCTGTGCGATGAGCGCAACACGTGCGGCCCGTACGACATGCGCGAACCGTGAGGCACGCGCGATGCGTGCGGCACGTGCGGCACGTGCGGCACGTCGACACGCGCTGACCGCCCCGGGCCCCCGGCGGGCGCTCCTCCTCGGGATCGCACTCGCGATCGGCGCCGAAGGGTGTGCGCGCGCGCCGCTCGCCGCGCCTCTCGGCCGTGTCGGCCACAGCGATCCGCCCGCCGCCCGGCAGGAGCAGGGGCGCGGGCGCTGGCCGGAGAGCGCGCCTCCGCCTGCGCCGGAGCCTTCGCCGCCCGCGGACGAGCCCGAGCTCATCGCGCTCGAGGTCCCGGACTTCGGCCCCGCGGTGGTCGTGACGCCGCGAGGCAAGGGGCCGCGGCCGCTGCTCGTCGTCGCGCACGGCGCGGGCGATCGGCCCGAATGGCACTGCGACATCTGGCGCGGGATCGTGAGGGGGGCCGGCTTCGTGCTCTGCCCGCGCGGCAAGCCGATCGACGTCCGGGCGCCGGACGCCGGGCGGATCTTCTACTACCCGGACCATCACGCGCTGAGCCGCGAGGTCGCCGCGGCGGTCTCGGCGCTGTCGGCGCGCTTCGGGGATCGGGTGGATCTCCGCGACCCGATCTATGCGGGGTACTCGCAGGGGGCGATCATGGGCGCGCTGCTCCTGCCCGGGCATCCCGCCCGCTTCGCGCGGGCGGCGCTGATCGAGGGTGGATACGGCAGCTTCGACGAGTGGACGCCCGGCGCCGCCCGGCGCTTTCGCGGCGGCGGCGGGGCGCGGGTGCTCCTCGCGTGCGGGCGGGCCGACTGCGCGGCGCAGGCGCGCAGGACGCGGGAGGTGCTCGAGCGCGGCGGCGTCACAACGCGCGTCGTCCACGCCGTGGGAGCCGGCCACAGCTACGGCGGCCTGATGGAACACGCGCTCCACGAGGCGTACCCGTGGGTCGTCGAGGGCGATCCCCGCTGGCTCGACGGCGAGGCCGCGTCGACCGCGGACGCTGCCCCGCCGCCCGCGGGCGCTGCCGTGCCGATCGGCGGGGCCGGCGCCCGCTCAGCAGGACGCGGCGGCGATGCTGCGCGCGCGCTCGGCCAGCCCCTGGACGACGGAGTGGAAGCTCCGCAGCTGCCTCACCTTGCCCTCGCCGAAGCGCCGCTCGATGCCGCGCCGGAGCGCCGGCACCCTGGCGGTCCCGCCCGTGCAGCACACGACGTCGATGCCGTCGAACGACAGGCCCGCGTCCGCCACCGTCCGGTCGAGCGCGCCGAGGACGGCGTCGATCTGCCGCTCGCTCCCGGCCTCGAACTCCTCCCGGGTGATGCGCTCGCGGATGTGCATCGACGGGTAATCGAAGCGGAACTCCGCCGCCGCCTCGCCGGACAGCGCGCACTTGCTGCGCTCGATCTCCTCGAAGAGCCGGAAGGCCAGCGAGTCCTCCACGAGGCAGAGCAGGTGGTCCATGCGCTGCCGATCCTCCGGCCCGAGGGACCACGCCTTCACGTCGCGGAGGAAGGCGAGGACATCGCGGTGCTGGAGCACCGTCATGTCGGCCGGTGAGCAGAGCTTCTCGGCGATGGATCGCGGCATGGTCAGCTGGTTCGAGCCGAACGGGACGCGGTAGGTGACCTCCGCGCCGAAGTGGCGGGCGACCTTGTGGCGCATGAGGCTGCCGTCGAGCGCGTCCCCCGCGACCGAGACGCCGCCGAGCGACAGCACGTCGGACGGCGAGAACCCCTCCGGCCGCATCCGGACGATCGTGTAATCGGACGTCCCGCCGCCGAAATCGGCGACGAGGACGACGGCCCCGCGGTCGAGCTCCAGGTGGAAGTCGTGCGCGGCGGCGACCGGCTCGGGGCAGAACGAGACCTCGCGGAAGCCCGCGATGCGCGCCGCCCGCTCGAGGCGCTCCTCGGCGAGGCGATCGTCGGCCGGCTCGGCCGAGAACTTCGCCGGCCTGCCCAGCACGACCCGCGCGACGTCGGCGTCGAAGTGGCGGTTCGCCTGCTCGCGCATCTCCCGGAGGAAGCGGCCGATCAGGTCCTCGATGGTCACGACCCGGTGCCCGATCTGCGTGCCGGAGAAGCTGCGATCGGGGAGGTATTTCTTGATCGAGCGGATGAAGCGGCCCTGCATGCCGTTCGCGACGAAATCGCTGATCGCCGCCGCGCCGCAGGAGAACCGCTCCTGCCCGAAGAACAGGAGGCTCCGGAGGACGGTCGGATCGGCCGCCGCGGCGTCGAGCGGGATGGGCGGGCAGGTCGCCTCCGCGCTGGCCGCCGAGAGCAGCGAGTTGGAGGTACCGAAATCGACGGCATACACCTCGGGCCTGAATCGTGCGGACATGATCTCGCCTCCTCGTGGGGTGCTTCGCGGGCACGCGGATCTCGCCGACGTAGCCACCTATTTACAAGCTATCGAATGCATGCGAAAATGATGGCTGGCTCTCGGGATGAGCAGAATTTGCTGGCCCGCCCGCGCCGCTACGACACGCGGGTCACGCGCCGCAGCGCCACGGTGAGCGCGACGAGCGCGATCAGGGCCGGCAGGGCGATCACGCCGACGTCGACCCAGCCGAGCCACTCGGCCGGGTCGAGGCCGAGGGTGGGGATCGGCAGCGCGAACGCGTTGTAGGCGGCGGCGCCGAGCGCGAGGACGCCGCACGAGACGAACAGCCACACGAGCGCGCCCAGGAGGCCGTTGCCGAGGCGCTCCATGGCCGGCGCGCTCCGCCAGCGGCCGACGAGGACCCGGACGGTGGCGACGAAGGCGATGAAGGCCAGCGCTCCCGCGGCGCCCGCGGCGAGGAGGACCTCGCTCTGGCTGAGCGCCCGCCGCTCGGTGATGCCGTAGACCCTGCGGAGGACCATCGCGCCGCTGGTGAAGACGGCCGCGCCCGCGGCGAGGCTCACGGCGATGGACAGCAGCGACGCGACGGGGCGAGCGCGCCGCGCCTTGCGCGTCACGTCGTCCGCGCTCTGGCCCTGGGCGTTCGGGATGACGACCGTGGCCCGCTCGTCGTTCGGGGCGCCCTCGGTCACCGCGACGCCCGCGCCGAGCGCGCGGGAAGGCGCGAGCGGATCCTGCAGATCGAAGTCCGCGAGCAGGCGATCGAGCTCCTGGGCGGACGGCGGCCGGTCCTCGCGCGCCCGGGCCATGGCGCGCTGGATCAGCGCCTCGAGCCCCTCGGGGATGGTCTTGTCGATGTCGCGCGGGCGCCGGGGATCCTCGGTGAGCAGGCGGAGCATGGTCCGCGTCGGCTCCTCCTCGGGGAAGGGCCGCTCGCCGGTCAGCATGCGGTACAGCACGGCGCCGACCGCGTAGATGTCCGCGCGCGAGTCGACGTCGGCCGAGCCGCGCGCCTGCTCCGGCGCCATGTACTGGGGCGTGCCGACCACCGAGCCGGTGCGCGTGAGGTCGGCGCCGTCGAGCACCTTGGCGACCCCGAAATCGAGGATCTTCACGTGGACGCTGCCCCCTTCGCGCCGGACGAGGAACAGGTTCGACGGCTTGAGGTCGCGGTGGACGACGCCGGTCGCGTGGGCCGCGGCCAGGCCGCGGCAGACCTGGCGCGAGATCGTGATGGCGGTGGGGAGCGGCAGCTTGCCGACCTGGTCGAGGAGGCCGCCGAGGTCCTCGCCCTTGAGCAGCTCGGTCACCATGCACGGGCGCCCGTCCTTGAGGCGGACGACATCGACGACGTCGATGACGTGCTCGTTGCCGACGCGCGCGATCGTCTGCGCCTCGCGCTCGAAGCGCGCCATCGCCTCCCGGTGGCTGGCGAAGTGCTCGTGCGGCACCTTGACGGCGAAGCGCTTCGGCAGGCGGATGTGCTCGGCGACGTAGACGCGGCCCATGCCGCCCGCGCCGATCACGCCGGTGATGCAGAAGCTCCCCGCGAGCAGCTCGCCGACCATGGGGTCGGTCGCTGTGACGCCCTGGAGCTCCAGGGCCGTCGCGTCGATGGGGCAGACGAGGAAGTCGAGCGGGTACCGGACGCCGCACACGGGACAGCGTCGGGTCGGCCTCTCCGGGGGTACCTGCTGCCGTGCCTGGTCCGGGGCGGCTTGCCTGGCTAGGTCGGCCATCGACGGCGAGTCTAGTCGAGAAGCGGGTTCCGGGCGCGACGGATCGGCCCCGCCGGGGCTGATGCAGGGCGACGCCGGAGAGGCCCGCCGGCAGTCGCGCGGCGGCCTGGCGGCGTCCGCGGCGCGTCCCGGTGTCACGCGGGCATGGCCTGGAGGCCCACCCGGCCGGGCCTCGTCACGCCGATGCCCACCCGTGGGGGGCTGTCGCCTTCGCTGGCTGCGCCGATGGGCGGGTGGTCCCGGACCAGCGAGCGACCGCCGGAGCCCGGTGCCCGCGCGACACGCGCCGCGATCTGCGCGTGTTCCGGGGGGGACCTGATCTCCGCGAACGTGGAAGTCTTCAACAGACTCCCTGTTTCCCTCCTGAGGGCATCCTGGATCGCCGACACCGGTGGACACGCAACCTCATGACGTCCGTTCGAGCCGGCAAGGAGGGGAACCGCGACACGGAAGACGGGTATCGAGCAGGACCTGATAGATCCTTCATTTCGTCGGCATTTTTAGAGAAGAATTGAACAGGGAGGCGAGGAGACGGGGAGATTCATGAAATTCTATTTCCCTTCTCCCCGCCTCCTTGCCTCCCTGTGAATTCTCCCGGACTATTCGAGGGGAGGCTTCGGGAGCAGGCCACCTCGGAGCTCAGGCAGGGCCCGAGCCCTCTGCGGGCGCGGCTTCACCGCTCATGACTCGAGGAAGGAAGCTTGGGGCGCGAGCGTTGTGCTGATGGGCCCGCTGGGGTATAGCGAGCTTCGATGGCATCTTATCTCGGCGCCCCGACCGACGTCGCATCGGTCCTTCGCCAGGTTCGCAGGCCCAGGCGGGCGGTCGTCACCGCAGGCATGCCCTACGCCAACGGGATGTTGCACCTTGGGCACCTCGCGGGCGCGCACGTCCCTGCGGACATCCACGCGCGGTGGCTGGGCCTTTTGATCGGCCGCGAGAACGTCCTCTTCGTCTGCGGCACCGACGATCACGGCTCCGCCAGCCAGATCGCGGCGCGGCAGGCCGGCGTGTCGATACGAGAGTTCATCGACGGCATCCACGAGAAGCAGCACGCGAGCCTCCGGCGGTATGACATCGATCTCGACGTCTACTCGGGGACCTCGCGGCCGGAGTGCCTCCCGATCCAGCAGGAGCTCGCGCACCGCTTCCTCCGGCGCCTGCACGGGAACGGCCTGCTGGAGAAGCGCACGAGCAGCCAGTGGTTCGATCCGGAGCTCCAGTGCTTCCTCCCCGACCGCCTCGTGCGCGGGCGCTGCCCCAACCCGAAGTGCGACAACGGAGACGCGTACAGCGACGAGTGCGATCGCTGCGGTCACCAGCACTCGCCCTCACAGCTCGGCAGTCCGCGCAGCGCGCTCAGCGACGCCACGCCGGTGATGCGCGACACCGCGCACTGGTGGCTCGACATGTGGGCCGTGTCCGAGACGCTCCGGGGCTGGATCCAGGGCAAGCAGGGCGCGTGGCGCCCGGCGGTGCTCGCGGACGTGCTGAACACCGTGATGCCTTCGCTCCGCTTCGAGGCCGACCTCGCCCCGGCGTACAAGGAGATCAAGGCGTCGCTGCCGAAGCACAAGGCGAAGTTCACGCAGGATCGCGAGGTCCTGCTGCAGCTCGGCAGCAAGCCGGAGATGGAGGAGGCGCGCGCCGCCCTTTCGCGCCATGGCGTCCCCAGCGAGCCCGTCGAGGACTGGGCTCACCGCGCCATCACCCGCGACGTCGCCTGGGGGCTCTCCTTGCCGGTGGATCTCGATCCGGAGCTCTGCGGCAAGACGCTCTATGTCTGGCCCGACTCGCTGATCGCGCCCATCGCCTTCTCGCAGGTCGCGCTCGCCCGGCGGGGCGTCGATCCGGCCCGGTACGTGGACTTCTGGTGCGATCCGGAGGCCAGGATCTACCAGTTCCTCGGCCAGGACAACGTCTTCTTCTACGTGCTCATGCAGGGCGCGATGTGGCTCGGTACGCAGCCCGATCCGCGCCGGCTGCCGGCGCCCGGCGAGCTGCAGCTCACCGACGTCCTCGGGTGCTTCCACCTGCTCGTCGGGGGCGACAAGATGAGCAAGTCGCGCGGAAACTTCTTCACCGCCGATCAGCTCCTCGACGAGAAGGGGTATTCAGCGGACCAGATCCGTTATTACCTGGCGCTGCTCGGCCTCGCGGAGAAGCCGTCGAACTTCGATCTCGCCAAGCTCGACGAGCGCAACCGGTTCCTCGCCGGGCCGCTCAACGCGGCGTTCGAGCGGCCGATCTCCGCGGCGCACTCGAAATTCGACGGGCGCGTGCCCCACGGCGCGCTGCTCGACAAGGTCGCCTCGGACACCCTGCGCATCGTCCAGCGCTACGTGCGCGCGATGGATCGCGCCGACTACCCGACGCTGCTCTTCGAGATCGAGAACTACGCGCGCGTCATCAACAGCCTCTTCGCGCAGTTCAAGCCCCACGACGATCGGCGCCCGGAGGAGGGCCGGCGAGACGCCCTCTTCTCCTCGTTCTACGTGCTCAAGACCCTGATGATCATGCTCTACCCGTTCGTCCCGGCCACGATGGATCGGCTGCGGGAGTCGCTCCGGCTCCCACCGGAGGTCTTCCGCCTCGAGGAGCTCGGCGCCCCCATCCCCGCCGGGCACGCCATCGGTCCCAAGCAGGTCTACTTCCCGCCGGTGCCGGGGGAATAGCGCCGCGTGTCAGAAATCCCGCCAGAAACACCGGTCGATGACGAGCGGCCGCCGAAAAACGTAGCCATTTCATAGCTTTCGCCTGTTTCGCCGCCGAGGGCGGTTCCGGTGCGGCCCCACGGGGCACCCTGCGCCGCCGCGTCGCGCGCGGCTGAGGGAGTCGCGGGATCACCGTCCCACCGTACAGCCACGCTGCACGCGCTGGTTAACATGGAGAACCTTGCGCGATCCGCCTACCTCCCGGAAAAGTGACGCTGTATCAGCAACTTATCCATGCATCGACGAAATATTTCTCCTGTACGCTCGCGATGCGCCGGGCGCGCGCCCGCCGTTTCCTGGATCAAGGAGGTCGCTCGGATGAGATGCAGGGTTCAGCTTCGGATCGTGCTCATCGCTTCTTTCTCACTCGTGCTCTCGTTCGCCGGTATCCGCCCGAGCGCCGCTCAGTCGAATTTGCCCTACTGGACCGAGATTCCGCAGGGCGGCGCCATCCCCGACGCCATCTGGGACGGCGCGAGCGCCTATCACCAGGGCATCTTCTACATCTTCGGTGGGTTGAACGGGACCTACCCGAATGACGAGCCCGTGGCCGATTTCAGCGCCTTCGACGTCGACACGTCGACCTGGTACGACCTCGGCCAGCACCCGGGCGGGCCGTCCGCCAGGGCCGAGTCGATGATGTGGTGCGTCGCCGAGGAGGACGCGCTGATCGTCTCTGGCGGGAGAGGTCCTTTCCGGCGCGGGCTCGACCTCACGCACCAGGACACGTTCCGGTTCGATCCGGTGCACGGGTGGACGCAGATCGCGCAGAGCGCGGCCGAGCTCGGGCGCGCCAACCGCTCCACGGAGGCGGTCGCCGTGCGAAAGAAGGGGAAACACAAGACCGTCGCGTACGCGTTCTCGGGCTCGTCGTCGACGCTGCCGGCCTTCATCAACCGCCCTGACGGCCTCCAGCACAACCTGGTCCGCTACAAGAACGGTTGGAAGCAGGTCGCGACCGGATGAGCACAACGACCGCATCTGGCTGTTCGGGGGCAGCCAGTTCGACGGTACCACGCTGTCCGATGTCTGGTACTTCGATCTCCACACCGGGACCTGGACCCGCGTGGACACCGCGATGACGGGACCCGCGCCGGCGCCGAGGTTCGGCCAGTTCTACTTCACTCGGAGAACCGCCACGGCCTACGAGCTCTACATCTTCGGGGGAGCGACCGCGGAGTTCGCGCCAGTGCTGCTCAACGACATGTGGAGATTGACGATCCCCCTCGCCTGCGGCGGCTGAGTCTCCCCAGAAGCTCCGAATACGCCGGTCTCAGGCGAATTCTCCGACCTCGCCCTGGTCACGATTTCCTGAGCTCCACAGGCCGGGCGGCCGGGCTGAACATCTTTTCTGACGTACAGGGCCCGCGCCCCGGTAGCCATGCGAGAGAACACAACCATGCGGCCAAGCAGCCGCACGACACCGAGCACGCCCCGCAGCAGGGTGACGTGAACCGCGAGTTGCCGGGTCAGCAGGCTCGTGCCTTGGCGCAGCTCTCGTGTTACAACGTTGGTGTCCATGGGGGATGCTGGAACGCCGGGCGCCACGGTCGCGAAAGAACGGTTCCGCAAGTGGAACGACTTCGTCCGCGAGCTGGATCTCGCCGACCCGCTGCGCCGTCTCGTACTCGACTCATGGGAGCGCAGTTGGGCGGCGGCGGTCGACCCCGTTCGTCCGCCCTTCCGGCGGATCAACGACGACGAGCTCACGAGGAGGCTGGAACGGAGCGCCGACCTGGTCCGGGCCGCCACCCCTCACCTGCACTGGGCCGCCGCGCTCCTGCGGGCGTCGGAGCCGGTCGTCTACGTCGTCGACGGGGACGGCATCGTCCTTTACTCGGTCGGCGCGTCTCGTTCGATGATGGAGACATTCGGCCTCCTGCCCGGATTCGACTGGTCGGAGCGGGCGATGGGGACCAACGGCGCCGGCACCGCCATTGCCGCCGATCGCCCGGTCGCGATCGTCGGGCCGGAGCACTTCGCGAGCGCATTCGACGACTGCACGTGCACCGGCGCGCCGATCCACGCGCCCGACGGTGCGATCATCGGCGCGATCGACGTCAGCACGTCCGTCGCGACCGGCAGCCCCGAGCGGCTCGCGCTGGTGGCGCACATCGCCTACACCATCGAGCGCGAGCTGCAGGCGTCGTGGGAAAGTCACCGCCGCGAGGTCGAAAAGGCGGGCCGGATCCAGGCAGAGGAGGCGCGCGAGCAGCTCGCCCACCTGCAGGCCGTCACGGCCGCGCTCGCCCGCACGAGCACCGCCGGAGAGTCCGCCTGCGTCGCGATCGGCGCGATCGGCGCGATCCTGCGGGCCCAGGGCGCGCGGGCGTACCTGCGAACGGACGACCCACGAGGGCTGCGCCTCGTGGCCTCGACCGGCGGCGACGGGACGTCGCCCTTCCCGGCGATCCCGTCCGATCCGGAGCAGCCGATCATCCTGGCCCTGTACCGCGGCGAGCTGGTCATCCTGCCGGACCCCGACGAGGCCGAGGGGGGCGCCACGCGCTTCGCCCCGAGCCCCACCCTGTCCGCGATGGCCTCGCCACGCCTCGTGGCGCTGCCGCTCCGGATCCACGGTCGGGATCTCGGCGGCCTGGTATTCGTCATCGAGGGGCCGTGCCGCCTCGATCCGGCGATGCGCCAGCTGGTCGCCACGATGGCGGATCAGTGCGCTCAGGCGGTCGAGCGCAATTGCCTCTTCGAGTCGGAGATGCGCGCCCGCGCCGAGGCACAGGATGCCGTCCGGCAGCGCGAGCAGATGCTCGGCATCGTGGCCCACGATCTCCGCAACCCCCTCAGCACGATCATGCTCCGGGCGGCCCTGCTGAAGCGGGAGCTGGCGTCCCGCGTCGACGAGGAGACGTGGCGGGACGGCGTAAGGACGATCGAGCGCGCAGCGCTCCACAGCAACCGCCTCATCGCCGACCTGCTCGACGTGGCGAGCATCGACGCTCGCCGATTGTCGATCCTGCCCGCCCCGCACGAGGTCTCCGACCTCGTGGCGGATGCGACCGAGACGGTGCGCTTCGGCGCGACCAGCCGCTCGTTGTCGGTGCACGTGGAGGTTCCGACGGATCTGCCGCGGGTGCTCGCCGATCGCGACCGGGTCGTCCAGGTCCTCTCCAACCTGCTCGGGAATGCCCACAAGTTCACGCCCGACGGCGGGGAGATCGGCGTGCGTGCCGAGGCGCTCGACGGCGAGGTGGGGATCCACGTCCGGGACTCCGGTGTCGGAATCGCGGCCGAACACCTCCCACGCATCTTCGACCCGTACTGGACGCGCCCGAACAACAGGCAGCGCGGCACGGGCCTCGGTCTGGCGATCGCGCGGGGGATCGTCCAGGCGCACGGTGGGCGAATCTGGGTGGAGAGCCGGGTCGGCGACGGGAGCACCTTCTCGTTTACCTTGCCGCTCGCCGATCGCTGAAGTGCGCTGGAGGAAAATTACCAACACATCGGAATGACTTCGAGCGGGCTCTCCTTCGCAGGCTGTCGACCGTGACGCCGTTTGGTTAAAGTAAGCGCTTCAACGCCGAGTCATGCGCAGCCGACGAATTTCAAATGTGATTGGGTTCGACGATGCGCCGTTCGAGCGGGGGATGGGTGGGAAGGTAGCGCTCGTGGGGACGGTTTGTTCGGGGACGCGGCTCGACATCGTGGTGCGCGGGCACGTCGAGCAAGATGGCAGCGACGCCACCGCGGTGATGGCAGAGCTCGTGAAAGAGAACGAGCTGGTCCACGTGCGCGGCGTGCTGATGCAGGGCATCACGGTGGCGGGGTTCAATGTCGTCGACATCAACGCCCTGGCGGAGGAGCTCGGGGTTCCGGTGATGGTCGTGATGCGCAAGCGGCCGAAGATGCAGAAATTCCTCGAAGCGCTCGAACAGGTGAAGAGCGCGCCTGAGAAGCGGAGCGTGCTCGAGCGAGCCGGACCGATCGAGCCTTGCGCTGGCCTGTGGGTGCACCGCGCCGGCTTGTCGCTCGAGGAGGGGCGCGAGCTCATCGCACGGACCACGTTGCACGGCGCCATCCCCGAGCCGCTGCGCCTCGCGCACATCATCGCGGGAGGGACGACGCGCGGAGTGAGCCGTGGTCGAGCTTGAGCGCCCGCTCGGTCGGAAGGCTTACTTCAAGATTCCGCACCTGCCCGGCTCTCGCACTGGCTCGTCCGACCGCACCGCTCCGCGCGAGCTTGCCGAGCGCTGTCTGGTCGCGCCGCGCCCCGGAGAAGAGGTGCTCGTGCAAGAGAAGCTCGACGGCTCCTGCGTCGCGGTCGCGCGCCTCGGCGACGCCGTGCTGGCGCTGGGCCGCGAAGGCACGCTCGCCGCGCGCTCCGAGAACCCCGGGCGCCAGATGTTCGCGGCCTGGGTCGAGCGGCGTGCGACCTCGTTTCGCGAGCTGCTCCACCCCGGCGGGTGGCTCGTCGGCGAATGGCTCGCGCTTGCGCATTCGACCCGTTACGAGCTCCGCCACGAGCCATTCGTGGTCTTCGACGCCTTTCATGAGGGTCGACAATGGACGTTCGACGAGCTCGACGCTCGGTTGCAAGGCGCATTTCCGCGTCCGGCGCTCTTGCATCGAGGTGGCGCGCTCGGCATCTCGGCCATGCTCGAACGGTTGGGCAGAGGCGGCCACGGCGCCATCGAGCCGCCGGAAGGCGCTGTTTGGCGGGTCGAGCGCGCCGGGCGCGTGGTCGGCATGGCGAAATACGTGCGCAGCGACAAGATCGACGGCGCGCTCCTCCCCGAGAATTCAGGGCATGAAGCGGTCTGGAACTGGAAGCCATGAAGACGGTCACCTTCGTCACCGGTAACGGCTGGCGGCACGACGAGGCCAAGCGCCTGCTGTCGGGGCTGCACGTCGAACGCGCGCGCATCACGCTCGCCAAAGGCGACTCCGAGAAGCTCGAAGAGATCGCCACGGCGCGCGTGCTCGACGCCTTCAGGCAGCTCGAGACACCTTGCTTCCTCGAGAATACGGGCATGTACCTGGAGTCGAGCGAGGCCTTCGCGGGGGCGCAGGTGAAGCAGCTGCTGCAAGAGCTCGGGCCCGCCGCTTTCAGCGCTCGCTTCGGTGGGCTGCGCGGCGTGACCCGCGTGGTGGTGGCGTACACGGAGGACGGCCGCAGCGTGAAGCTCTTCGCAGGTGAAAACTCCGGGAGCGTCGCGAAGGGGCCGCGCGGCGAGCAGGGCTACGGCTGGGACCCTGTGTGGATCCCGGACGGCTTCGAGCGCACGTTGGCCGAGCTCCGGAGCTCGAAATATGTCGTCAATATGCGACTCTTGCCTTTTCTCGAGCTCGCCGCCGAGCTGCGTGGCACGGGCTTCGAAGGCGTGTTCGAGTCTCACGTGACCGTCGCCGCCTGCGACGAAGCCGCGTTCGCCAAGACCTGCGACGCGCTCGGGGTGAGGGCGCTGCTTATCTCGCTGCCGCGCGGCCGGACGCCGCGTCAGCCGATGACGGGAGCACACCACCGCGGCTCGCTGCAGGAGGTCCTGCTGGCCGTACATCAGCTGGCACGCGATCTCGCGCAAGCCGGCTTCGAGGTCATCCGCACCAAGGTGGAGGCCGTCGGCCCGCACCGCGATCTGCCGCTCACGGACGATGTGGCCGCGCGGGCGCCGCGTACCAACTATTTCGAGCACCACGCCAAGGTCGTGCTGCCTTCGCCTGATAGCGAGGCCGAGGTTTCGCGCGCATTCGCCGAGCTGGGGGCCTACCTGTCGCGCGGCGCGCCGCGCGCGGACGGCGTCGAGCTCCGCTTCGTCACGCTGCGCTCGTGGGGCCTGGGGCAGGCTTCAGCCGACGCGCGCTTCGATCAGGTGCTGGCGCTCGCAGCGCGGCTCGGTCTGCCTCTGCGCAACCGTACGCGTGAGTACACCGTCTATGATTCGGCGCTCGATGTGGACACGGGGTGGATGGCTTGAGCCTGATCCGTTCGTGGCTCGAGCTCATGCCGCGCACCGAATTCGGTGCCGACGCCGTGCTGCGAGGCAGCCAGCTCACGGCGAGCTGGGTCCCCGGGCGCGTCGCGGCGGATCTCGACTTCGTTCTCATGGGCGACTGGAGCCTCGGCCGCGCCACGCGCGTCGTGAATCAGCTCCTGGGCTCGAGCGAGCTGCCGGCTGAAGGCGTCGTCGCTGACCTCTGCGTCAAAGCGTGGGGCATCTGGCTCGAAACGCCCTGGCCTGGCCTGCGGCTCGAGCTTTCACGCGGCGAACGAAGGCTACAGGTCGACTTCGGTTGGGGCGAGGTGCTCGGCGTCGCTCCGCGCCCTTTCGAGCTGGAGGGCTTCACGCTGCCGGCCGTCGCACCCGAGGTGATGTTCGCCTGGAAGGTTCACTCGCTGGTGGAGCTCGGTCCGCGTGGTCGCTGGCACCCGAAGACGCTCATCGATCTGGTGCTCTTGGCTCGGCACTGCACGCTCGATCCCGTGGCCACCAAGCGTTGCGTCGAGAGCGCCTTCGCCAGCCGCGAGATGAGCCTCAGCGCGCTCGACGCTTTCTTCACGGCCGAGGATTGGGGGTCTGGCCGCAGCAGCCGTCACAAGTGGAAGAAGTACGTGGCAACGGCGCCGTGGGTCACCTTCTCGCGCACCGACGCCATCCGCGAAGCGCGCGAGGTGGTGCGGTCGTTCCTTCACCCCGTCCGCTGACGAAGCCGTGCCGAACACGGGCGCCCGGGTCCGGGAGCGTCGTCACGCCGCTACCGGCACGATCCGGTCTCGATCGAGCGCGGGCGCACCGAGGTGTTCTGGATGCTGTTCGGGTCGGTCACCGCGACCTCGCGACCCCAGCCGGTGAGCCCCGCGAAGGTCCCGTTGGTCGTCATGTCGAACGGCCCGTCGCTCTGACAGTCGCTGTTCTTGACGGCGCCCCACGACCAGGCGAGCCACCCCACCTCGAGCTCGACGCTCCTGGCCAGGAGCGCCTTGTAATCGAACGGGTGCTTGCCGCACTCGTACACGGCGTGCTGCGCGAACTCGCCGACCATCAAAGGCAGGTTCAGCGCCACGGACTCCTGCAGCTCTTTCGTGATCGTGGCCGCGCTGCCGTCCGTCCACCACATGTGGACGCTGAGCAGGATGTTCGGGTCGTGCTTGACGAGCGCGGGGCCGACGGCCTGCAGCTGGTCGATGTTCTGCCCCCACTTGGAGGCGTCGATCACGAGCGGGACCGTGATGCCGGCGCCGCGCATCCGGGTGATGGCCTGCTTGTAGCCCGCCTCCCACGCCGCGTCGTCCACCTGGTCCCCGACCTCGTTGCCGATGTTGACGAGTAGATTCTGCTCGTGCTTCTTGATCACGGCGACGACATCCGCTCTCGTCCAGTAGTCGACGAGGCTCGGCAGGAGATCCCATTTCCCCGTGGCGTCGTGGAGCTCGACGATCGGAATGAGCTTCTGCGCGAGCGCGTTCGTGATGGCCTGTTCGAGGCCCGCCGCGGACTCCGTGGCGAGCCAGACGATCCGCACCGCGTTGGCGCCGGTCTTCGCGATCTCCGCGAACTCCGGCAGGCCGTCGGGCCCCGACGACAGCCACACGACCATCTCGTTGATGCCCCGGAGCAGCACCTTCTCTCCGCAGCGGTCGTAAAGGAAGCGGCCGCGCACCGAGAACCCCGTCGACTCCTGGTCCCCCCCGCCGGCGCCCGCGCCCGAGGCGGCGCCGCCGGCGCCGGACGTGTCGCCGCTGCTCGAGCTGGCGCCGCCGGCGCCGGACGTGGCGCCGCTGCCCGAGGTGGCGCCGCCGGCGCCGGACGTGGCGCCGCCCGCGCCGGACGTGGCGCCGCCTGCGCCGGACGTGGCTCCGGTGGCCCCCCCGCCCGCGCCCGATGCGCCGCCGCCCGCTCCGGTCGTCTCCTGCCCCGCGCCCTGCTGGTCGCCCGGGTCGTCTCCGCATCCCGCGGAGAGGCCCAGCGCCATGAGGGCTGCTCCGGTCCAACCAGCCACCGACCCGTGAAGAACGCGCATCGTGATCTCCTTCTGCCTCTCCCCTGATTGCACCCGGCGACGTCCGGCTTCGACCCTGCGTGACCGCACGGTGAATCCTTCTCGTTCTGCAGGTCGAGCAGATCCTGCACCCCGCGCAGCGGCGCGGGCAGCGCGCCAAGGACGCCCTGCATGGCCAGGCCTGGGAGGAACCCACGGCGAGGAGAGGACCTATTCCGTCCGCGGGCCCACGAGAATGAAGAAACCAAGAAACCGCGGACCGGGGCCCACAAACGACTCCTGCGACATGGCCCGAGGCACGCGGGAAGCGCGGACAGGAAACCACTTAATCGGTTCATTGTCCAGCGCCTCGACGGGCGCCGCGGGGCCGCGACGCCCGAGGGGGAGAGCGCGCTTCGGAGCTCGCGGAGATGGCCCCATGCGCGGGCTGGCCCCCGCTTGAATTAACCGGTAAATATTTCACTGCAGCGTCGAGCGCGGCATGGGAGATCTCATGGCGCGACGCGCTGTCACGGGATCACGCGCCGCGGGCGCCGCGTTCAGGCGGCGCGCGGGCGCACGTCGTAGCCGGCGCCGCGCACGGCCTCGACGAGGGCGGCAACGGGCGCGCTCACCGGATCGTGCTGCACCACGACGGTGCCCTCGCGCAGGCGCACGTCCACCTTGGCCACGCCGCCGAGCTCGCGAAGCGCACTGTCGATGTGGCGGACGCAGGACGGGCAGCTCATCCCGTCCACCTGGAGCATGGTCTCTTTCATGGCGTCTTCCTTGCGGCGACCCACGGGCCGCTCACCTTCGGAGACGCAGCCGTCGGGGTCCGTTACACCCCGAGCAGCGGCGGGTCTGCGATGGAGGACCGCGAGGCGCTCGCGTCGCGCGCCCATGCGCTCGCGTCGCGCGCCCATGCGCGCGCCCATGGTAGAAGGGACCCTTGGAGGACAATCCGCGGGCCGCCGTCGCTCTGGCCGAGGCTCCGCCGCTGCCCGGTGAATCGGATGGCTCGCCCGACCCGAACGCTTCGCGCGCTCCGCTCCGCGGCCTCGGCCGGCGCGCGGCGACCGCTCTCCCGAGAGCGGATCGAGGGTGCGCCGGGCCCCGGAGCGAGGAGCGGCGCGGCCATCTCCAGGACGCGGAAGGGTTGGCCACCTGGGCAGGAACAGGAGAACAGGCGTCGCCGCCGCGCCAGAGCGGCCAGTCGCCACGGCAGCGGGTCGAGAGACGCTCGACATCCCGGCCGAACCCGTTCACAATGGGTGCAGATTTGAAATTGATTTTCAAAATCTGGCAGGACCCATGGTTTCCAGCGTTCCTCCCCAATTTGACGTGACCTTCCCCGATGTGGCCTCGTCCGGCAGCGTGGCCGGCGCGGATGCTCCGGCGCACGCCGGCGCCGCAGCTCCTGCGGGTCCGCTCTCGGAGGTGCGCGCCGGTGAGCGCGTGATCGTGGTCGAGGTCGGCCTCGACGCCGAGCTCGCCGCGTGGCTCGGGGCGATGGGGCTCGGCCCCGGCCAGACGCTCACGTCGATCCGGCGCGCGGCGTTCGGCGGGCCGCTCCACGTGCGCACCGGGTCGGGCGGGGAGCTCGCGATCAACGCGACGCTCGCGCGCTCGATCCTGGTGGCGCCCCTGCCCTCGCAGAGGCGGGGCGGATGACCGCCTGCCATGCAGGCACGGAGCGCCTCCCGACGTCGGCAGAGCGGCCGCTCATCGCGCTGCTCGGGCGACCGAACTCCGGCAAATCGTCGCTGTTCAACCGGCTGACAGGCGGCAGCGCGCACGTCGGCAACTTCCCGGGCATCACCGTCGACATCCTCACGGCCGACGTCCGCCTCGCGGGCGGGGCCGTCGCGACGATCGCGGATCTCCCCGGGCTTTACTCGATCGAGGCCGTCGTCGATCCGGCGACGGACGAGGGCGTCGCGCGCCGCTTCCTCGACCGCACGGGCGAGGGCGAGCGGCCGCGCCTCGTCGTCCAGGTGGTGGACGCCACGCAGCTCGCGCTCGGCCTGCGGCTCACGCGCGAGCTCGTGCGGCGCGGGCTCGCCCCGCTCGTCGTCGCCACGCAGCGCGACGTGCTCGAGGGCGAGGGGCGCGGGCTCGACGTCGGCGCCCTCGAGCGCGCCATCGGCCTGCCCGTGCTGCTCGTGAGCGCGAGGGACCCGGCCGCGCGGGGCGTGGTGCTCGACGCGGCGGCCGCGCGGCTCGACGCGATCGCGTCGGGCGCCGTGGAGCCCCCCGGCGCCGCGGCGTGGGATCCGGACGAGGTCGCGCGCGCCGTGTACGTCGAGCCGCCGCGCCGCGACGCCGCCGCGGAGCGACGGAGGACGTTCACCGCGCGCGCGGACGCCGTGCTGCTCCACCCGGCGGCCGGCCCGGTGCTGTTCCTCGGGCTCATGGCGCTCCTCTTCGCCGCCGTGTTCCTCGTGGCCACCCCGGTCACCGAGGCGCTCGACGCGGCGATCGGCGAGCTCGGCAGCCTCGTGTCCCGCGCCCTCGGCGGGGGGCTCGCCGCCTCGTTCGTCGTCGACGGCCTGCTCGGCGGGGCGGGGACGGTGCTCGCCTTCATGCCGCAGATCGTGATCCTCACGATCGCCATGGAGCTGCTCGAGGCGAGCGGGTACCTCGCGCGCGGCGCCTTCCTCGTCGACCGCCTGCTCCAGCTGATGGGGCTCAGCGGCCGGGCGTTCCTCCCGCTGCTGATGGGGCACGCGTGCGCGGTGCCCGCCGTGCACGCCACGCGCATCCTGCGCGACCCGCGCGAGCGGCTCACGGCGATCCTCGTCCTGCCGCTCATGGCCTGCTCGGCGCGGATCCCGACCTACGCGCTCCTCCTGACGACCTTCTTTGCCGCCCACGGCGCCTGGGTGCAGGCGCTGCTCTTCGTCGCGCTCTACGTCTCCGGCATCTTCTCCGGGCTCGTCGCCTCGCTCTTGCTGCGGCGCACGGCGACCCGCGGGCGCTCGCTCCCGATGGTGCTCGAGATGCCGGCGTACCGCAGCCCCGAGCCGCGGCTCGTGGTCCGCAAGGCGGGCCAGGCGGCGTGGCGGTTCACGCGCGACGTCGGGACCGTGATCCTGGCCGTCTCGGCCGTGCTGTGGGTGCTCTTGAAGGTCCCCATGCCGGGCGCCGCGCCCGAGGGGCCCCCGGCCGCCGCGGCCGAGAGCGCGGCGACGTCGCTCGAGTCGAGCATCGCCGGCAGCGTGGGGCGCGCGCTCGAGCCGGTGACCGCGCCGCTCGGGTTCGACTGGCGCATCAACGTCGGCCTCATCGGCTCGTTCGGCGCGCGCGAGGTCATGGTCGGGACGATGGGGGTCATCTTCGGCGTCGAGGACGCCGACGACGAGCCCGCGCCGCTCGCCGAGCAGATCCGCGAGGCGAGGCGCCCGGACGGGACGCTCGCGTACTCGTCGCGCACCGGGCTCGCGCTGCTCGCGTTCTTCGTCCTGGCGTGCCAGTGCATGAGCACCGTGGCGGCGATCCGGCGCGAGACGAAGTCGTGGCGCTGGCCGGCGTTCGTCCTCGCTTACACCTACGCGGCGGCGTACGTCGCGGCGCTCGTCGTCTACCAGGGGAGCGGGCTGCTCGGGATGCCGTGAGGCGGCGCCGCTCAGGGAGGGCGCGCGCCGGCGAGCCCAGCCCTGGCGAACAGGAACAGTCGGTATCCGAGGAAGTCATGCCGAGGGACCTGACCGTGGCGACCCTTCAGGCGGCGCGCCTCTCGTGCAACAATCGGTCAATTCCGGTGGGGGCCACGTTATCGGCAGAAGAGATCGAGGCGTCGATCGGCAGCGACGAGGAGGTCGCCTGCGCGGCCTCTCTCAGCCCATGCGCTCGCCGCGAGGTTTACCCGGCGCCGGGCGAGCTCATGGCGCGCGCGGCGCCCCGCATGGCGCGCGCGGCCGATCTCGACGAGCTCGCTGCGCTCCTGCTCGACCAGGCGATGGAGCTCGGCGCTCGCGCTGCCTACCTGCTTCTGACCTCCGAGGACACCGGCGAGCTCGGCCTGCATTCCCACCGCCACGTGCCCGCCGACATCGGTCTCTGCCTCGCGCGGGTGGCGCGGGGCGCGCCGCTGCTCGATGAATGGGCGGCGAGCTCGGGTCGGGTTCAGGTGATGAGCGATGCGCGCTCGCTCGATCCGGGTCCGTCCATGACGCGAGAGCTCTGCGCGCGGACCGACACACGGAGCGCGGTCTCGATGCCCCTCCACGTCCGCGATCGCTGCCTCGGCGTCCTCTCGTTTTGCCTGCCCCACCCTCCCCCTTGCGCCGACGTCGATCTCGGCGCGCTCGCCGCGCTCTTCGCGATCGGCCTGGACAGCGCCCTCGCGCGCGAGGGGAGCGCACGGACCTCGGACCGCATGGCCCGGGAGCTACGGCGCGCGAGTCACCTGGCGAGGGCGCTCCGGGAGAGAGAGGAGCGCTTTCGGGCGATCTTCGACGGGGCCCTCCAGTTCATCGGCCTGCTCTCGCCGGAGGGCATCGTCCTGGAGAACAACCGCACCGCTCTCGAGTTCTGCAGGGCCACGGAGGCAGAGACGATCGGCCGTCCGTTCTGGGAGCTGACGGGGTGGAGCCCCGAGTACCGGGAGCACGTCCGCGCCGCCGTCGCCGAGGCCGCGGCGGGCCGGCTCGTGCGAGACGAGATCTACGTGAACGGAGCGACCGGGCGGCGCTTCATCGATTTCTCCATCCGGCCCATCACCGACGACCGTGGCAGGGTCGTGATGCTCATCCCCGAGGGGCGGGACATCACCGAGCGCAGGCAGATGGAGCAGTCGCTCCGCGAGAGCGAGGAGGACTTCCGGCTCACCTTCGAGAACGCGCCCATCGGCATGGCCATCGTCGGGCTCGGCGGGGGATTCGTCCGCGTCAACCACGTCTACTGCGAGATCGTGGGCTACGCGGCCGACGAGCTCTCGCAGCTCCGCTTCCAGGACATCACCCACCCCGACGACGTGGACACCGACGTGGGCCTGGTCGAGCGGCTGCGCCGCGGTGAGATCCCGCGTTATCAGCTCGCCAAGCGGTACATCCACAAGAACGGCACGACCATCCACGTCGTCCTCCATTCGTCCGTGGTGCGTGACGAGAAGGGCGAGCCCATCCACTACATCGCCCAGGTGGAGGACGTGACGGCGCGCAAGCAGGCCGAGGAGGAGCGGGAGCGCCTGCTCGCGCAGCTGGACGCCGAGCGGAGGACGCTGCGAACCGTCTTCGACAGCGCGCCCGTCCCGCTCCTGCTCGTCGATCGGAGCGGCGCAGAGCGCCTGATCGCCAACCCGCACGCGCGAGATCTCACCGGGGGCGCGGAGGAGCGGGAGCAGTGCGTCGGTCGCGTGCGGCGCCCGGACGGCACCGCCCTCCTGCTGGACGAGCTGCCGTCGAGCCGGGCGATGCGCGGCGAGACGATCCTCGGCGAAGAGCTCCTCGTGACCAAGGCGGACGGCTCGTCCGGAACCTTCCTCATCGCCGCCGCGCCGATCCACGACAGCGCGGGGAAGATCACGGGCGCCATCGTCGCCGGCGAGGACATCAGCGCGTTGAAGGAGCTCGCGCGCATGCGCGAGGAGTGGACCAGCATCATCGCTCATGATCTGCGTCAGCCGATCACCACGATCCTCCTCAAGGCCTCTCGGCTCGCGACGGAGCCGCAGTCCAGCGACAGGGCGCAGCACATCCGGGCCAGCGCGATGCAGCTCAACCGGATGATCGACGATCTGCTCGACGTCTCCCGCCTCGAATCGCATCGGCTGGATCTCAGGCATGTCGAGGTGGATCTGCCGGCGCTCATCCGCGCGACGGTGGAGCGGACGGCCGACGCGACGAGGGGGCATCGGGTCGACGTCGAGGTGCTGGACGGGGTCCCGCCGCTCCTGGCCGATCCCGGGCGCCTGGAGCAGGTGCTCACCAACCTGCTGTCCAACGCGGCCAAGTACGGCGCGCCCGAGACGCCGATCAGGATCGCCGTGGAACGGCGGAGCGGCGAGGTGTCCGTGGCGGTCGAGAACGAGGGGAAGGGCATCGCGCCGGACGAGGTGCCGAGGCTCTTCACCCGCTATTACCGGACGCGCGAGGCGAAGGCAGGAGGCGCCGCCGGGCTGGGCCTCGGGCTCTACATCGTGCGGGGGATCGTCGAGGCCCACGGGGGGCGGATCTGGGCGGAGAGCGCGCCCGGGAAGACGACCTTCCAGTTCACGCTGCCGCTGGCGTAGCGACGAAGCGCGGACCTGACGCGCTGCCGTGCCGCTCGAGACAGCCATCAGGAGAGATCGCGACGGCCTTTTGCCTCTCCTTCACAGATGCCACGGGGTCGCTCGCCGCCCGCTGATGTTCTCGAGGCAGCCGCGCCGCGCTGACACACATCTCCTCTCGCCAGGCGGGCGCACATCACATCTCCTCGAGCTCCTTGCCCTTCGTCTCGGGGATGAAGGCGACGACGAACACCAGCGAGGCCGCCGCGGCGGCGGTGTAGAGCCCGTAGGCGATGCCCAGGCCGGCCGCCTTGAGCGCGGGGAAGGTCGCGCTCACGAGGAAGTTCGCCAGCCATTGCGCGGCGGCCGCGATCGAGAGGGCGAGGGCGCGGATGCGGTTCTCGAACATCTCGCCGAGCAGCACCCAGGTCACCGGGCCCCAGGACGCCCCGAAGCAGAAGACATACAGGTTGGCGGCGAGCAGCGCGGCGGGGCCGGCGGCGCCCGTCAGGACGGGGTTGCCCGCGGCGTCCTGGCCCGCGGCGCCGAACACGGCCGCCATGGCGCCGAGCGTCAGCGTCATGCCGATGGATCCCGCGATGAGCAGCGGCCTGCGCCCGACGCGGTCGACGGTCGCGATGGCGACGAGGGTGGTCACGATGTTCGTGACGCCGGTGATGACCGTGATGACAAGCGAGCTTCGCTCGGAGAACCCGACCGCCTGCCAGAGGACGCTCGAGTAATAGAAGATGACGTTGATGCCCACGAGCTGCTGGAACGCCGAGAGGCCGATGCCGATCCAGACGATGCGGAGCAGCCCAGCGCGCCCCCGCAGATCCGCGAGCCTGGGCCGGCGCTCGGACGAGAGCGTCCTCTGGATCTCGACGAGCTTCGCCTGGGCGGACGCGCCGAGGAGGCCACGGAGCACGACGAGCGCCTCGTCCACACGCCCCTTCGCCACGAGGTGGCGCGGGGACTCGGGGATCAGCAGCGCGCCGAGCCCGTAGAGGACCGCCGGTGGGACGGCGCTCCAGAACATCCATCGCCAGGCCTGTGCCCCGAGCCAGAACGGGCTCGTCGCCGAGCCCGCGGACGTCGCGATGGCGTAATCGCCGAGCAGGGCGACGAAGATGCCGAGCACGATCGCGAGCTGCTGGAGCGATCCGAGGCGGCCGCGCAGGTGGGCCGGCGCGATCTCCGCGATGTAGGCGGGAGCGACGACGCTGGCCGCGCCGACGGCGATGCCGCCGAGCACCCTCCACGCGCTGAAGTCCCAGGGCGAGATCGCCGCCCCCGAGCCCGCCGCGCTGACGACGAACAGCAGGGAGGTCGCAATCATCGTCCGCGTCCGGCCGTAACGGTCGGCCAGCCTGCCCGCGAGCACCGCGCCGGCAGCCGCGCCGAGCAGCGCCGAGGACACGGACAGGCCCACGGCCCCCGGGTGCGCTGTAAATACCCTCTCCAGCGCGCCGACAGCGCCGTTGATCACGGCGGTGTCGAACCCGAACAGGAAGCCTCCCAGCGCGGCGACGGACGCGATCAGGGCGATCCGTACCGTCGAGAGGGGCTCTTCGCCGCGTTCATCCCCCTGCTGCGCCGCGGGCTCTGCCATGCCCCCGGTGAACCACGAACCGTGCCGCCGGCCGCCCCGGCGCGTCGACGAGCACGGGCATGACCAGCTACGGCGCCGCCGCCGCCACGATCGCTTCGAGGCGGCCGAGCACCACCTCGAGCCGCTCGATCGTCGCCTTCAGGTCCGCCCGGTAGGCTCGATCGTCGGTGTGGACCAGCTCGTCCCGCATCCCCACGAGCCGGGTCGAGAGGGCCGTCCTTGTGTCATCCGCTTCGCGCTCGCTGAGCTCGAGATGCAGCATGCTCCTAATCTCCTCCTGACGCTGGGCATGTACCTCGGACAAGCGTTCGTTCACGGGCGCTCCCGCACGGCTGTTCGGGCCGCCGGCCGGCGCCTCTCGCCTGCTCGTTCCCCTGGCGTTCGCCGCTGCTCCTTCCGACAGTGCACGAGGTTTGCGCTGCCCGAGGACCGCGGTGGAACCTGGTGGCGCGACGCCTCGCTGTCATCGGCCGCGGCGATCGAGCAGCGCTTCGGCCCGTTCGACGTGCGGCAGCGGACCGATGAGCCCGTGGACCCGGATCGCCGCAGCGGGGCGCAGAACATGCAAGCCAGAGGCGCGTAGCCGCGGCGCGGCCACGCCACAGGATGGGGGAATCATGCAGACGCTAGGACCCGAGGAACGTGAACGGTTTACACAGCAGGAGAGCTCGATCGCGCCGATATCGGGCGCGCGGCGCAGGCCAGAGGAGGAGAGGGAGGCGCCGCGGATCGTGCTCGGCGGCTCGCTCGCCGAGGTGGTGTGCGGCGCGGGGGCGATCGTCCTCGCCATCCTTGGACTGACCGGGATCATTCCGGGAGAGCTCACCTCGATCGCCACGATCGTCTTCGGCGCCGCGCTGATCGCGCACGGCGGCGCGATCGCCTCGCGCTTCGGCGCCTTGACACGGACCACGGCCCCCGTCGAGTGGGACACGCGCGCCGAGCTCGGCGGCGGCATGGGCGCGGAGCTCGTCGGCGGCG
This sequence comes from Sorangium sp. KYC3313, assembly GCF_052075895.1. Taxonomy (NCBI): domain Bacteria; kingdom Pseudomonadati; phylum Myxococcota; order Polyangiales; family Polyangiaceae; genus Sorangium; species Sorangium sp. KYC3313. The sequence continues at coordinate 2,046,400 of NZ_CP197255.1, read as the reverse complement.
CGGCGGGCATCGTGCTCGGCATCCTCGCGCTCCTCGGGCTCGCCCCCGGGACGCTGACGTCGGTCGCGGTGATCGTCTTTGGCGGCACGCTGCTGCTCAGCGGCGGCGCGACGGCGGACCTCGGCGCGCTCGACGCGCGCGGCGCGCACATGCACCTCGCCCACGTCGCTCGTCAGGCGGCGATGGCCGCCGCCGGCTTGCAGTCGCTCGTCGGCGCCGGAACGGTCGTGCTCGGCATCCTCGCGCTCGTCGGCATCTATCCCATGGTGCTCACGCTCGTCGCCCTGCTCGCGCTGGGGTCGGCGATCGTCACGAGCGGATCGGCCGTCTCCGGCCGCGCGGCCGCGGCGCTCCGGCGCTGAGCCGGGGCGACGCTCGCCTCACGAGGCGGCTCACCCCACCACGCGCTGGGCGACGTCCTCGAGGTCCGATGCGATGCGCGCGGCGATCGGCAGCGGGCTGCCGGGCAGCACCCGCCGCCCCACGAGCGCCGCGGCGGCCGCGAGCGCGAGCAGCCCGAGCCCCACGGCGGTCGAGCGCGCCGGGTGATTGCGGCGTTGCCCCACAGCCAGCGACACCATCAGCGCGTCGATGCCGGCGAGCCCCGCGACGCCCGCGACGCCGAACGCGATCGCCGAGCGCGAGAGGGCCGCGGCCGACCGGCGGAGATCGCGCCTGGCGAGCGCGAGCTCCGCGCCGAGGAGCCTCTTCGCCTCGTGGACCGCGTCGGCGGCGAGGTCCTGCGCGCTGCGATCGGTGGGTGATGGACCGATGGATGGCTGTTGTTGCATACGGGCTCTCCCTGCCGGCGTGAGCACGCGCCCGGCGCGCCCCGGGATGCATTGTCTGCGCCCGCGCGCGCCGCGCCCGCCCGAAGGCGCGCCGGAGGCACGCAGCGCGGCGGGGCGGCACGGATGTCGCACGCCGCCCAGGGTCGAGCTCGCGAGCGTCGCCGATCACGGCTCACCTGGTAACCGATCACGGGAACCCCCGATGAAGCATGTCGTGGGCTGGATAAGCTCCCTGTTGCTCCTCGTGACCTTCGGGTCACAGACCTACAGGGAGTGGAAGGGCGAGAAGGATAAATCGGAGAAGTACACCCTGGTCTTCTTCATCGCCGCGATCGCCGGGACGGCCGGAAACCTCATCTACAGCCTGCTCGTGAAGAACTGGGTGTTCACCGCCCTGAACGCCGCGCTGGTGGTCAACAACGCCGCCGGGCTCTGGATCGCCCTCCAGCATCGGAAGCAGGCGCGGCAGGCGGGGGCGACCTAGCGCTGCTGTGCGATGCGCTGGCGAGGAACGGCGGTTGCAGCGCGGGAGACATGGAACCATCCGCTGCAATCCTATTCGACGAGGAGAGGGTCGCCCGTCCCCTCAGCGAACGAGGTCACGTCGGCGCCGGCGCAGCTTCCGCGGTGCCCGCGGGCCCGGCCGAGCAGATCGAGCACAGCAAGCAGCGGCTCGCGGGCGACCTCGTCGCGGCGAGGGCGAGGCTCCGCGGCGCCGAGAGCGAGGCAGAGCACGCGGCCTGGCGCGTCGCCGTCGTCGCAGCGGCCGTGCTCGCCCTGGGCGGTGTCGCGGCGGTGGCGGTGAGCTCACGCCGCAAACGCCGGCGCATGGGGTGGTGACGCCGGAACTCGCACTGGAGGCTGCGAGCGGCCTCTCCATGGGCGCGTCATGGCCCTGCGCGCCTCTGGAACGACCTGGCCTCGACATAGATGTGCTTCACCTCGGGTCGCTGGCTCCGTGTCCGCGCCTCGATCCGCTCGATCGCCTCCGCCACCCCGGAGGCCGTGAGCGCGGGGTCGAACTCGATGTACAGCACGGCCAGGACGTCGTGCGGACCGAGGTGCATCGTCATCGGTCGCCCCACCTCCGCCACGCCAGGCTCCGCCTTGGCGAGCGCGCGGATCGCGGCAAGGAGATCCCTGTCCGCGCTCTCGCCCACGAGGAGCCCACGGCTTTGCTGTGCGAGGAAGATCGCGACCGCCGCGAGCACGAGGCCGATGCCGATCGACGCCGCGCCGTCGAGGTAGGGGTTTTTCAGGCGGTGCCCGAGCCAGACGCCGAGGAAGGCGATGGCGAGCCCGGCGAGCGCCGCGGAATCCTCCAGGACGATGGTGAACGTCGTCGGGTCCTTGCTGGATCGCATCGCCGCGAGGTAGCCCTGTCCGGCCTTCTTCTTGAACTCGTGGACCGAGATGGCGAGCGACGTTCCCTCGAAGATGGCCGCTGCGCCGAGGACGACGTAGTTCCACGTCGGATCCTCGATCGGGCGCGGGCGCAAGATGTGCAAGATCCCTTCGTAGATCGAGATACCGCCGCCCGCGGCGAAGATCATGAGGGCGACGATCAGCGTCCAGAAGTAAAGCTCCTTGCCGTGGCCGAACGGATGATCGGCGTCGGCCGGGCGGGCGCTCCGGCGCTTGCCGAGCAGGAGGAGGAGCCCGTCTGCGGTGTCGACGAGAGAGTGCACCCCCTCGGAGAGCATCGCCGAGCTGCCGGTCACGGCGGCGGCGATGAACTTGACCGCTGCGATCGCCACGTTGGCGCCGATGGCGCCATAGATGGCGAGCCTCGACTCTTCCCTCATGCGGCGCCGATCCTTCCAGCGATGTGCAGGTCGCGCCAGGCGCCCTCCTATCGTGAAGTCGTGAAGGTAGAGCCCTGTCGACGCGGCGGCCGCGCGGGCGCGACCGTCGCTGGAGGAGCGCGCAGGCTTGATGTAAGGCCGTCGAGGCTGGGGGCCAGGGCTGCCGGCTACCCGACCGATGTCGGCCCGATGATGACGGCAGACGATGGGGAGCGGGGGCTGCTCTGCTTCTCGACGGTGATGAGCAGATCGAAGTTGGCATGCGGTACGCTCATCTGGGCCAGCTTGCCTCTTCGGCTGTCAGCATTGTAGTCGAGCACTCCGACCCGTTTCCACGGGGACTCGGGGCTCGGGCGCTGCCAGACGACGAAGTGGCTGCTGCCGGCCTCGATCCGCTCGGGCGGCGAGAGGTGAACGACGTCCACCAGCAGCCGTGTGGTCGCGGCGTCGGAGTCGATGTCCGCGGTGATGTGCGCATCGGCGCCGGGCGCGAGCCGCGTGCCCTGAATGGTCTGCTCGCTCGGACCGCCACAGCCCGCGAGCGCCATGCTCGCGAGAAGACCGAGCGTGAGCCCTAGCCGGCCGCCGATCCGCCGTCCCATGTCAACGTGCTTCATATCGCCACCTCGATCGCCTCTCTGCTTCACGGCGGCCCCGCTGCCCCCGTAGGGAGTCGCGTCCGGGCTGGCCGGTGCCACAGCCTCTCGGCCGCATCGTGGTAATTTCAGCAAGCGACGTGCCGAGGTGGGATGTGCATCGGCGGGTGGCGGAGAGACGAGCACATCCACGGCCGCGCGACCGCGCTGTTCCAGGAGGATGTCCGGCGGCCCGGGCGCGCGGCCCGAAGGCGCCGGAGGTCGCTCGGCGCGCGCACAGCTGATATAGCTCCGCCCAGGACATCGCAATGAGTGCCACCACGACGGCTCAGCCTCCCATCGTCTTCATCACCGGTGCCTCCTCCGGCTTCGGCGCCGCCATCGCCCGACGCTTCGCCGGCCTGGGCGCGCGCCTCGTCCTCGCCGCCCGCCGCTACGAGCGCCTGGAGGCGCTCGCGGCGGAGCTCTCGGACAGCCGCATCGCCGGCCAGGCTGGCGCGCGCGCGCCGGCGATCCACCTGATCCGGCTGGACGTCCGCGACCGCGGCGCGGTCGACAAGGCCATCGCCGAGCTCCCGCCCGAGTTCTCCGAGGTGACCGTGCTGGTCAACAACGCAGGTGGCGCGCTCGGGCTGTCGCCTGCGCACCAGGCGAATCTGGACGACTGGGAGGAGATGATCGACACCAACGTCAAAGGCTTACTTTACTGCACCCGGGCGCTGCTGCCCGGCATGGTGGCGCGCGACCGCGGGCACATCATCAACATCGGCTCGGTCGCCGCGGAGACGCCGTACCCCGGGAGCAACGTCTACGGCGCGTGCAAGGCGTTCGTCGCCCAGTTCTCGCTGAACCTGCGCTCCGACATCCTCGGCAGTCGGGTGCGCGTCACCGACATCGAGCCTGGCATGGCGGAGACGGAGTTCTCGGTGGTGCGCTTCAAGGGAGACCAGGAGAAGGCCGCCGCCGTGTACCGCGGCGTGAAGCCGCTCTCGGCCGAGGACATCGCCGAGTCCGTCGTATGGTGCGCGATGCTCCCGGAGCACGTCAACGTGAACCGGCTGGAGCTGATGCCCGTGATGCAGGCGTTCGCCGGCTTCGCCGTCAAGAGGAGCTGAGGCGCGCGGCGCACGGCCTCACCCCGGCTCGGTATCCCCGCACGCGCCTGGCCAGCACTGCTGCGGGAAGCCGGCCGGGGAAGGGAACCGCCAAGTCGCTAAGGCGAGCTTCTTCTCGGCCTCGGCGAAGCGGTGGTCGGCATACCGAAGTCGGCAGAGAGGGGCATCGGGTAGTCTTTCCCCCCGATGGTGAGAGCCGGGCGCCTCGCCTCGGACGAGCCGCGACGGTGGACCCGCCGGGTCGCCCGATCGGCGTGGGTCCGAACGCGAGAAAGGTCGGGCACGGCTCAGCGGGGCGAGCGACGGCGGTCTGCGCTCGAGGGACGAACCCCGGAGGCGTCCCGCTTCCGCATGGGAGGCTCAGAGGACGCTCTCGTGCCTGTCGGCAGCTTCGCCACGAGCTGCCTCCGCAGATCGGCAAGCAGCGCCCCTGACACCGCGCCGCTCGTGTGCCGAAGCGGGCGGGCCGGCGAAAGAGCAGCCCAGAACGCCAAAAGCCCGACGACCCACGGGCGCCGGGCTCTCAACCACCTGAGCCAGCCGTTGTACCGGCTGTCCCAGCCAGCCCCTCGGGCTGGCTTCCTCAATCATCTCGGGTGGGCCATGAAGGACTTGAACCTTCAGCCAATGGATTAAGAGTCCACTGCTCTACCAATTGAGCTAATGGCCCGAGTGAATTGTCAAACCGACTGAACCTGGAACGGCTCCCGGGATCTCGCCGGAACGCTTGAGTCGCCCGTTGAGCCCGGTACGCCCGGCCTGATTCGAACAGGCGACTTTCGGATTCGAAGTCCGACGCTCTATCCAGCTGAGCTACGGGCGCTCCTGCGCGCCCCTCGGCGGGGCTCGCGGAACGCTTCTAACCGCACCGGCGGCGATATGTCAAGGCGTTGTAGCAACATGATGCGCAATTTTTAGGCCGCCCCCGCCGCCGAGCCAGGGCGGACGCGCGCGCCGGGTACATCCGGGCTCCTCCCCCGTGAGGCGCACCGTCGTGTACCAGCACCCGCCGCGCGGCCGCGGCCCGCCAGCGGCGCGCGCTCCCCGGGCGCGCCTGGGCCGACACGGCGGCGCCGGGCCGGGGGCGGCTGCCTCCTGCTCTCCTGGTCCCGGCACGACCGCACCTGGCCCCGCGCGGCTGCGAAAGAAGTTCTCTGTCCGCGGCGCCGCAAGGTAGGGTCCGCTCCGCCATGTCGCTGCTCCGCCCGCTCTCTCGGCGCGGCCTCGCGTCGCGAGGCCCCATCGCCGCGTTCCTCCTCGCCCTCTCGCTCGCCGCGCCGGCCCAGGGCGCCCCCGCCGCGGGCGCGCAGCCGGCCGCGGCCGAGCAGCAGCCGGGCAAGAGCCGGCAGAATGAGCGCCGCGCCGCGCGGCGGAGCTCGGTCGGCGGCGAAGGCGAGTCGCGGGCGGCGCGCAGCGCCCGATCGAAGGAGAAGGCCCAGGAGCGCGCCGGCAAGAAGCGCGCGGCGAAACGCGATGACGCCTCCCGCGCGGCGCGCGGCGGCACCGACGCCGGCGCCGACGAGCGGAAGCCGCTGTCGAAGGGCGCTCCCAACCGCGGGCGGCTGACCGGCGCCGTGCGGCTCCGATCGTCGAGGCACCTCAAGACGCGCGAGGGCGCCAGGACATGGGGGCTGCCCGTGCTCGTGAAGACCCTGCGGCGCGCCGCCTTCCAGGTGGCCAAGAAGCACGGCGACTCCGCGCTGCTCGTCGGGGACCTCTCGGCCAGGACGGGCGGCGCGCTCGACGGGCACAACTCCCACCAGACGGGGCGCGACGCCGACGTCGGTTTCTACGTCGTCAACTCGAAGGGCAAGAACCTCCGCACGGACCGGTTCGTGGCGTTCGACGACGAGGGCAACGCCATCGGCCTCCCGGGCGCGCGGTTCGACGACGCGCGCAACTGGGCGCTCGTCCAGGCGCTGCTCGAGGATCGGCAGGCGGGCGTGAAATACCTCTTCGTGACCAACGCGCTGCGGGCGCGGCTGCTCGCGCACGCCGCGAAGAAGCGCGTCCCCGCAGACCTCCGGGCCCGGGCCGCGGCCGCGATGATGAGCCCGAGGGACGCCGACCTGCACAACGACCATTTCCACATCCGCGTGATGTGCCCCCCGTCGATGCGCGGCGCCTGCATCGAGGAGTCGCTGGCCCGCCCCGCGTGCGCCGCCGAGGAAGCGAAGCAGCCGCTCGCCTCCGCGGCGCCCGCGGCGACGGACACGGACATCTACGGCGTGCCTTCCACGGCGGCGCCGGCGGCGGCCGACGGAGCGCGCGCCACGGCCGCGCCGGCGGCCGCGAACGCGCCCGGCACGGCCGCGCCCCGCTGACGTCCGCCCGCGCTCAGGCCGCCGGCGCAGCCCCGGGCGGCGCGGCGTCGTCCGCGAGCTCCACCACGACCGGCGCGTGATCGGACGGGCGCTGGAGCTCCCGCGGGCGCGTGTCGATCCACACATCGGTGCACCGCGCCGCGAGCGGGCGCGTCACCAGCGCGAGATCGATGCGGAGGCCCTTGTTGCGCCTGAACGCGCCCATCCGGTAATCCCACCAGCTGTACGCCTCCTTGGCGGGGTGGCAGGCGCGGAACGCGTCCACGAGCCCCCACTCCGTCAGGCGGCCCAGCGCGGCCCGCTCGTCCGGATGGAAGAGCACCTGACCCTCCCACTTCTTCGGCTCGGCGACGTCGATCGCCTCGGGCGCGACGTTGAAATCGCCGCAGATCACGATCTGCTGATCCGGGCGGTAGCGGGCCTCGAGCTCGCTCCGCAGCCGCCCCAGCCACGCGAGCTTGTAGGCGAAGGCCGGCGTGCCCACCGCCTGGCCGTTGGGCACGTAGACGTTGATGACCCGGATCCCCTCGATCGTCGCCGCCAGCATCCGCCGGGCGACGTCCTGCTCATCGCCGTCGAGGCCCTTCTTCACGTCGTCGACCGAGAGGCCGAAGCGCGCGGCGATCGCGACCCCGTTGTAGGACTTCTGGCCGAAGACGACCGAGCGATAGCCCACCTCGGAGAGCGCGGCCTCGGGGAAGCTGCCGTCCTCGACCTTCGTCTCCTGCATGCAAACGACGTCGGGCGCGGCGCGGACCAGCCAGCTCGTGAGCTGCTCGAGCCGCGTGCGGATGGAGTTCACGTTCCAGGACGCGATGCGCATAGGTCCTCCGGGCGATAGCGGATGAAGAGCCGGGCGGGAAGCCTGGTCCAGGGGCACGCGCGGGGTCCACGGCGCCCGATCACAAGGCCGCCCGGATCACGTCGAAGAGGCCCTCCGGATCGTCGACGTGGAGCCAGTGGCCGGCGCGCGGGAGGACGTGGACCGAGACCCAGGGCGCGCGCGCCGCGAGCGCCTCGAAGCGGCCGCGCGAGGCCGGCGAGATCGACTTGGACTTGCCGCCGAGCACGACGTGGATGCGCCGCTGCTCCACGCCCGGGCCGGCCGGCGCCGGCGGGTCCTCCAGGACGTGCCACAGATCGCGGGCGAAATAGTCGGCGAGCAGCGCGTCCAGGATGTCGAGGTCGAGCCGGATGCGAAAGCCGTCGCCCTCGCGGCGGACGTTCATCGCCAGCCAGTCCGCGATGCCGCGGCTGAACCCGGCGGCGTGCACCGCCTCGAGGAACGCCTCGCGCGACGGGATCGGCTGCGGGATCGCGCGGAGCATCTCGAGCACGCCGGGGCTCTCCGATCCGCTCTCGCCGGCGGGCCTCGCGCTCGGATCGGCGTCGAGGAGGAAGCCGCGCTCGATCCCCGTCGGCCGGCGCTCGAGGTAGGCGAGCGCCACCTTGCCGCCGAACGAATGGCCCATCACGCCGCGGATATCGAGGCCGAGGCGGTCGCCCAGCCGGAGCAGATCCTCCGCGGCCGCCGCGATCGTGTGGGGCGCAGGCGGGCTCTGCGACATGCCGTGGGCCCGCAGGTCGACGAGGATGAAGCCCCACGGCCGGGCGGCTGCGCCTGGCGCGCCCCCGGCGGATTGGGCCTCGGCGAGGCGTCGGATGAAGGTGCGCCAGTTGGCGCCCGAGCCGAAGATGCCGTGCAGCACGAGCATCCAGCGGGCAGGCGCCGCGGAGGGGGCGGAGACGAGGGCGTGGTGGGGCACGAAGCCGTCGTGTGCGTTCATGGCTCTCCGGACCGCGCGAGCGCGCGGCCTGCGCCTAGCGCTAGCATGGACCCATGGCCAAGAAGCCCCCCATCGCGCCGCCGAGCGCGGACGCCACGGAAGACGAGGGCATCCAGCCGACGAAGCCCGAGCGGTTTCACGGCGCAGCGCTCGCCGGGGCCAGCTTCGACGATGTCGACCTGCGCAACGCGCGCCTGCACAACGTCTCGCTCGCCGGGGCCGAGCTCGACGATGTCGACCTGCGCGACGCGCGCCTGCACAACGTCTCGCTCGCGGAGGCCGAGCTCGACGACGTCGACCTGCGCGACGCGCGCCTGCACAACGCGACCCTCGCCGGCGCCTCGCTCGACGACGTCTCGCTCGCCGGCGCGCGCATCAACGACGCCGACGCCGCCGCGACCCGCTGGTCCGACGCGAGCCTGCGCCGCGCTCGCTTCGAGGGGTCGGACCTCCGCGAGGTCGAGATCGTCGGCTGCGCGATCGACGGGCTCACCATCGACGGCGTGCGGATCGATCGCCTGCTCGAGGAGGCGAAGGAGCGATCACGCGCGAGCCAGGCCCCGAGGGCCACCGAGAAGGAAGTACCGCCGAAGAAACCGAGAAAGGAGCGGAAGCCGTAGCGCCCCACCCGCGGAGCGAGCGGGCAGCGCCCCGCGCGGCCGCGGGTGGTTACGCCTCGATGAGCCCGGTGCGGACCGCGATGCGGGTCAGCTCGACCGCGCTCTTGCACCCGAGCTTCGCGTAGATGCGCACGCGGTGGGTCTCCACCGTCTTCGGGCTGATCGTCAGCCGCGCGGCCGTCTCGCGCGTCGACACGCCGGCCGCGAGCAGCCGCAGGACCTGGCGCTCGCGCGGCGTCAGCGCGTCGAGACCACCGGAGCCCTCGCTCGCCGGCTTGCGCATCGCGCGCACCACGGCCCCCGCGATGCTCGAGGAGAGCGGCGCTCCCCCGGTCGCGATCCGGCGGATGCCCTCGATGACCTCCTCGAGCTTCGAGGTCTTCACGAGATACCCCTGCGCGCCCGCGCGGAGCGCCTCGGCGACGCGGAACTCGTCGTCATAGCCGCTCAACACGAGGAGCTTCGCCTGCGGCAGCTGCGCTCTCAGCGCCCCGAGGAGCTCGATGCCGTCCCGGTCGGGGATGTTGAGATCGACGAGCACGACGTCCGGCTTGCAGCTCGCCGTCTCGCGCAGGGCGTCGGCCGCCGTCCCGGCCTGGCCCACGACGACCATGTCGGGCTCGTCCGAGAGCGCTCGAGCGAAGCCTTCGCGAACGACCGGGTGATCGTCGATCAGATAGATGTGCAGCTTGCTAGCAGGGGTTTCCGCCATGATGACCACAGGGGGATTGGAGTGTCCTTCAGACCACAATTCGATACCCGTGAGCAGTTCAAGTCAAGCTGCTCGGGTCGTCCTGGGAGGAACCTTACAGGGGTATCAGGTACTCAACGATCTGCAAGGAGCGGCGCGGCGGCAAGCCCAATTGATGAGGAAAACTCCGTCCTGAGCGAGTTTCGGAGCTCGACGGAGATCCGCGCGACGTGGAATGCGCAACGGTGGACGTGATGGAAGGTGCAACGATGCGCCCAGAGCGGCCTGCGCATGCGGTCGCGGCAACCGTCTGGTATCCTTCGCGCGCCTCATGCGCCGGAATGGCCAGCGATCCAGGGAAATACGATGAGCTCGCCGGTCCCCGCTCCCGGCCCTGCCGCCAACTCGCCCTCGCCGCGCGCGCCCGCGGAGATCTTCGTCGTCGATGACGACCCCGCGCTCGTCGAGTCGCTGCTCGACCTGCTCTCCGACGAGGGCTACCGCGTTCAGGGCTTCACGCGGCCGCTGGAGGCGCTCGATCGCCTCGCCCGCGGCGCGCGGCCGCGGGCGGTCCTGCTCGACTACGTGATGCCCGAGATGACCGGCGAGGAGTTCCTCGCCGCGCTCGCCGCCGCGGGCGTCGAGGTGCCCGTCCTCCTGCTCTCCGGCGTGAACGAGCCCAACATTCGCGGCGCCGTGGCCGGTGTGCTGGCAAAGCCCTTCGACGTCGACCGGCTCCTCGTCGTGCTCGAGCGCCTGGCCGGCGCCGTGCAACGCTAGCGCACCGGCGCCGCGGCCCCCCGATCCCGGCTCGCACAGGCGCGGCGGCACGCTCCTCGCGTCCCCTGGCCCCCCAGGAGAAGCCGAGGATGTCGTCGCTGCTTGTAGAAGACAGCGCCACCGAGCCAGCCGTCCTCGCGCGAGGCGGATCGGGCAGCCCCGCCGTCGCGAACGCGCCGGCGGCCGCGATCAAGCTGCCGGCCGAGCTGCACCACCGCTTCCGCTTCATCGCGCTCGACGCGGGCCTCCTCGGGGAGGCGGTCGACGGCGCCGCGGCGCTGCTCGACGCGTTGCTCGCGATGGGGGTGCGCGTGGCGCTCTTCGCCGACGAGGCCATGCCCCACCTCGCGCGGCGGCTCGCTCGCGGCGTGCGCGCCGAGAACCGCAGGCGGCTCTTCCTCGGCGCGCTCGAGGGCGCCGAGCTCCACGGCTTCGATCGCCGCGGCGCCGCGGTCGCGCTCGCCGCCCGCGCGGAGCCGGACGGGCGCTCCGCCGTCGCCGCGCTGCTCGCTCAGGTGATCGCGCCCCTCCGCATCGAGCCGCACGATCGGCTCGCGATCTCGCCGGAATCACACGAATCACACGAATCACACGAATCACGCGAATCACGCGACGGCGCGGCGGCCTCCGCGGCGCGCGGCCTCTGCGGCGCGCCGGAGCTCGCGGGCGCCGTCCACGCGACGGCTAGCGCGCAGCGGCTCCACGAGATCCTCGCGCTCCAGCGGGATCTCGAGGGCGAGCTCGGCTCGCTCGCGGCGCCCCGGGACGCCGCGTGGCTCATCGAGGAGCCAGGGTTCGACGTCGCGCGCGAGCACGAGATCGAGTCGCTGCTCGCGATCGCCAACGGCTACCTCGGCTCGCGCGCGTCGCTGCCGGAGGGCTCGAGCGTGTCGCGGCCGGCGACGTTCATCGCCGGCGCCTTCGAGCCCTCGGCCGACGTGAGCCGCGTGCCGGAGCTCGTCATCGCCCCCGACTGGGGCCGGCTGAGCGTCGCCATCGAGGGCGAGTCGTTCTCCGCGGAGACGAGCGGCGTGCTGCACCACCGCCGCACCCTCGACATGCGGCGGGGCGTGCTGCTGCGCGAGTGCCTGCGGCGCGGCGAGGGAGGCCACCTCACGCACCTGCACACGCTCCACGCGGCGTCGCTCGCGAACCGCCACGTCCTCATGGAAGCGCTCAGCATCGCCCCCCTCAACTTCACCGGGACGATCCGCGTCGACGCGATCCTGAGCGGCGACGTGAAGAGCGCGAGCGGCGCGGCGCACTGGGCCGGCTTCGTGGCGGACGCGGGCGCGAAGAGCCTGCTGCTCGTCGGGCACACGCACGGCGGGCTCGTGACCGCGATGACCTCGCACCTGCGCGAGCTCCCGGAGCAGGCCGCGGAGAGCTCACCCCCGCTCGAGGCCCTCGCGGGCGCGCGCTGCGAGCGCACCACGGGCGCGCGATCCATCGCCGAGCGCTGCGACGTCGGCGTCCGCGTCGCCGAGCGGCGCCGCCTCTTTCGGACGGCGACGCTGCACACGTCGCGCGACACGCCCACGCCGCACGAGGCGGGCCAGGCGCTCCAGGACGAGCTGTCGCGCCGCGCCATGGCCGACGTGCTCGGCGAGCACACGCAGGCGTGGGCGGAGCGATGGCGCCACGCCGACGTCGAGATCGACGGCGCCCCCAGGATCGAGCGAGCGCTCCGGTTCGCCCTGTACCACCTCATCGGCGCCGCGAACCCGGACGACCCGCGCAGCTCGATCGGCGCGCGCGGGCTCAGCGGGGAGGCGTACCGCGGCCACGCCTTCTGGGATACCGAGACCTTCCTCGTCCCGTTCTACACGCACTGCTACCCCGAGGCCGCCCGCGCGCTGCTCCTCTACAGGCACCGCACCCTCGCCAGCGCGCGCCGCAAGGCGAAGGCGCTCGGCTACGAGGGCGCGCTCTACGCGTGGGAGTCGACGGACACGGGCGACGAGACGACGCCGGCGCTCGTCGTCACGCCGTTCGGCGAGGTGGTCCGGGTGCTCTCCGGCGAGCAGGAGCACCACATCAGCGCCGACATCGCGTACGCGGTGCACGCGTACGTCCGCGCGACCGGCGATCTCGACTTCCAGCGCGGCGAGGGGGCCGAGATCCTGATCGAGACGGCGCGCTTCTGGGCCAGCCGCGCCGAGCTCGCGCCGGATGGCCACGCCCACATCCGGCGGGTGATCGGGCCAGACGAGTACCACGAGACCGTGGACGACAACGCGTTCACGAACTGGATGGCGCGGCACAACCTCCGCGTCGCCGCCGCGCTCGTCCGGCGCAACGTCGCCCGCGCGGACGTGCTCGCGCGGCTCGACCTCCGGCCCGACGAGCCCGACCACTGGCGCGACGTCGCGGACCGCCTGCTCCTCGGGATCGACCCGCAGACCGGCCTGATCGAGCAGTTCGCGGGCTACTTCGGCCTCGCGCCGTTCTCCATCGCCGACTACGCCGTGCGCAGCGCGCCGATCGACGTCCTGCTCGGGCGCGAGCGGACGCAGGCCTGCCAGGTGGTGAAGCAAGCGGACGTCGTGCAGCTCATCGCGATGCTCTGGAGCGCGGTGCCCGCGGGCGCCCGGCGCGACAACTTCCTCTACTACGAGCCGCGCACCGCCCACGGCAGCTCGCTCAGCCCCAGCGCCCACGCGCTCGTCGCCGCCCGGCTCGATCTCCACGCCCACGCCGAGCGCTACTTCGAGCAGACCGCCGACATCGACCTCGGCAACACGATGGGCAACGCCGCGGGGGGCGTGCACATCGCCGCCATGGGCGGCCTCTGGCAAGCCGTCGCGTTCGGCGTCGCCGGCGTCACGCGCGTGCCGCGGAGCGCGCTCTCGGAGGCGCTCCCCCACGCGCCGCCGTGCCCCGACGAGGACGAGGCGATCGGGATCGAGCCGCACCTCCTGCCGGGCTGGCGGCACGTCAAGATCCCGATCGCCTGGCGGGGCCGCGCCCTCGAGATCCACGTGGAGGACGGGGCGGTCGAGGTCGCGCTGGAGGGGAGCGCGCCGCTGCCGATCTGCCTGCTCGACGCGGGCGCGCCCGCCTGCGCCGTGCTGGCGGAGCCGGGCCACCGCTATGCGACGCGGCGGCTGGGCGGCCGCGTCACGCCATGGGAGGAGGTCACGCCATGCTGAGCGCCGTACGCGATGGGTCTCCGGTCGGGCTCGAGGCGCCGTCTGGGCCGGCGCCCCTGGCCGAGCCACCCCACGAGGCGTTCAAGGAGGCCGACGAGCGCCCGCCGCAGAGCGGCCTGCAGCGCAGGAGCGTGGTCGTCGCGCTCCACGGCCGCCGCGCCCACCTCGGCGCCGTCGCGCTCGGGCGGCTCATCGCCCACGGGCTCGAGGCCCCCTTGCGCGGGCTGTGCCTCTCCACGGAGCCGATCGACGCGTGCGAGGTGCCGGCCCACTTCGGGATCGCCCCGGAGGCGCTGCAGGGCATGGTGCTGGACGTCGAGGCGAGCGACGATCCGGCCGGCGCGCTCGCTTCAGCCGTGGCGAGCTGCGGGACCGCGCTCGTGATCGTGGCCTCGCACGCGGACGAGCCCATGGACCCGCACTTCGGCGTCGGCCAGCTCGCGGCGCGCGCGCTGGAGTCCGCCGCGCTCGGCGTCCTCGTCATCCGTGAGGAGCCCTCTCCGCCGCGGCTACAGCGCATCCTGCTGCCGCTCGACGGGACCCCCAGCACGGCCAGCGCGATCAGGCCCGTCGGGGAGGTCGCCCGCAAGCTCGGCGCCGAGCTCGACATCGTGCTGGTCGGCTGCGCCTCGCCGCGGGAGGCCGCGGACGAGGGGCCGCCCGTCTCGACGCCTGTGCCATTCGAGCCGGGCGCGATGGTGGCGCCCCTCTACGTCGACCAGCCCCAGCACGAGTGGCCCGCGTTCACCGAGGAGTTCCTGGCCCGGTTCCTGAGCGCGATCGGGCACTGCCCCCACGGCGTCGCCACGCGGTTCTTCCTCGGCAAGGGCGAGCCGGCGGCGGAGATCGCGCGCCTCGCCTGGCAGCTGGCGAGCGACCTCGTAGTGCTGGTCTGGCACGGGCAGCTCGCCGATCACCATGGCGGCATCATCCGCGACGTGCTCGCCCGGGCGCCGTGCCCCGTGCTGGTCCTGCGGCGCTAGCGCGGCCCCACGTGACGCGCGGCGCGCCCCGGCGGCGGGCGAGGCGCTCCCGCGGCCCTCGATCCGCGCGCGGGCGCCTCGCCGGGCGGGCTCCACGCCAACGACCGGCGAAAGGCGCTATGGTGCGCCGCCATGGTCTCCCGGAAGCTGCCCCCCAGCGAGTGCCGCAAGATCGTAGAGCCGCAGAGCTTCCGCTTCTCCACGACGGAGGAGGTCGCGCCGCTCTCGGCGGGCATCGGCTCGCAGGAGCGCGCCCTCGCCGCGCTCGCCTTCGGCCTCGACATCCGCCAGCCCCGCTTCCACGTCGTCGTCGTCGGCGCGCCCGGCACGGGTCGCACGTTCTGCGCGCGCGCCGTCGCGAAGCGCATCGCGGCGAGCCGCCCCACGCCCGACGACATCCTCCTCCTGCCGAACCCGCACCGCCCGAGCGAGCCGACGGTCCTGTCGCTGCCGCCGGGCGAGGGGCGCCCCTTCGTCGAGGCGATGGAGGAGCTCCACGAGAAGCTCGTCGACGCCCTGCGCGGCGCGACCGAGGGAGAGCGCTTCAAGCAGGCGCGCGGCAAGATCCAGCGCCGGGTGAACGCGGAGGAGCGGCGGCTCGAGGAGCAGCTCAAGTCCGCGGCGCGCGAGCTCGGCCTCGACCTCGTGCGCGGCGAGGACGAGGTGCAGATCACCTCGATCGAGGACGCCGCCAACGCGCCGGACGGCGAGGCCCTGCTCGCCATCGCCGGCTCCATCGAGGAGTTCGAGATGCGGCTCGCCACCGTGCAGGACGAGGCCGACGTCGAGCTGCGCGGCGTCGTGAAGCAGCTGCTCAGCGACGGGGTGAAGGCCTGCTTCCAGCCCGTGCGCGCGCGCTTCGAGGGGCGCAATGACATCAGCGCGTTCCTCGCGGACGTCGAGACGGTCGTGTCGAAGGAGTTCCGCCTGCTCGTCGACGAGGCGCGCGGCGAGGAGGGCGGCGCCACCCTCCCGCGCGGCGTGGTCGTCCCGACGCTCCTCACGCAGCACACGCCCGACTCCGGCGCCCCGGTCGTCGATGTCCCCTACCCCACGCTGACCGCCCTGTTCGGCCGCACCCATGCGCCGCCCGACTCCGGCTTCCCGCCGGAGCCCGGCTTCGCCGTCGCGGGCGCCCTCCACGAGGCGGCCGGCGGCTTCCTCATCCTGCCCGCGGGCGCGCTCCTCAAGAACGAGGCGCTCTACGAGCAGCTCAAGGCCTGCCTCCTCGCGGGCAAGTTCATCGTGCCGGAGCACAACCCGTCGTACTTCCGCGGCACCGCGGAGGAGCTGCTCTTCCCGCCGATCCCCATCGACGTGAAGGTCGTCCTCGTCACGAACCCGCAGCTCTACCAGGACCTGCACGACGCCGATCCGGAGTTCTCGCAGCTCTTCAAGGTGCAGGCGCGCTTCGAGACGACGATCTCGCTCGATCAGGCGCTCCTCACGTACCCCGCGTTCCTCGCCGGCTTCGCGCACGATCGCGGCCTCCCGCCGATCACGGCCGACGGCGTGACCGCGCTCCTCTTCCACGGCGGCCGCCTCGCGGAGAGCCAGACCAAGGTGAGCGCGCAGATCGGGCTCATCGCCGAGGTCGCGACCGAGGCCGGCTACCGGGCCCAGCGCCGCGGCCGCAAGGTGGTCGACGGCCCCGAGGTCAACGAGGCGCTCGAGGCGGCGCGGCGCCGCGGGAGCCATTTCCGCGACCACGTGCACGAGCTGCTCTCGGACGGGACGATCCGCATCGACGTGACCGGCCGGCGCGTCGGGCAGGTCAACGCCATCTCGGTCCTGTCCGACGGCCCGCAGACGTTCGGCCGCCCCTGCCGGGTGACGGCGGTCGTCTACCCGGGCCGCGAGGGCCCGGTGAACATCGCGCGCGAGGTCGAGATGTCCGGCCCGCTCCACAGCAAGGGCGTGCTCGTCCTCACGGGCTTCCTCGCGGCCCGGTTCGCCCAGCACCGCCCGCTCTCGTTCGGCGCCTCGCTCGTCTTCGAGCAGACCTACGAGCCCATCGAGGGCGACAGCGCCTCGTCGAGCGAGCTGTACGCGCTCCTGTCCGCGCTCTCCGGCGTCCCGATCCGGCAGGAGCTCGCCGTGACGGGCAGCATCGATCAGCAGGGGAGCATCCAGCCCGTGGGCGGCATCAACGAGAAGATCGAGGCCTTCTTCGATCTGTGCGCCGCCAAGGGCCTGACGGGCGAGCAGGGCGTGCTGATCCCGAGCGCGAACCGCGACGCGCTCATGCTGCGGGGCGACGTCGTGACGGCGATCGAGGCCGGCCGCTTCCACGTGTTCGAGGTGAGCTCCGTCGAGGAGGGCATCGAGATCATCACCGGCGTCCCCGCGGGCGTCGCCGACGCGGACGGAAGGTACCCGGAGGGGACCGTGTTCCACGCGGCGGACCAGCGGCTCGAGCGCTTCCACCAGGCGATCGCCGACACGCAGAAGGGCGCGGCGAGCGCGGATCCCCGAAGACTGCTCAGGGAGCGCTGAAGCTGAAGAAGAGGACCGATGGCAGCGAAGGGCACAGCCGAACCCGCGCCGATGGGCGCCGGAGCCCGCCGATGACGCGGCGGCTCATCCTGCTCGCGGCGGCCGGCGCCGCGGCGCCGCTGCTGGCGTGGGGCGCGCTCGCGCGGTGGCGTGATGCGTCGCTCTCGCTCGGCGCCGCCTGCGCGGCCGCCGCCGCGATCGCGCTGCTGGTCCTCCTCGGCGGCGTCGTCCGGCGGCGCTTCGCCGCGGGGCCCGGTCGATCCTGGCGCCAGGCGCCCGGGGCGCCTCGGCCCCCGCGGACTGGGCGGCCGGCCGCGCGCCCCGCGGAGCGCGCCTCGATGCCGCCGACCGAGCACGGCGATCCGCGGCTCGTCTACGCCTTCGCAGCCCAGGCCGTCGGCCAGTCGCTCGCCTGGGAGGGGAGCTACAAGGCGGCGGCCGCCTCGCTGCGCGACGTGCCTCGCGACTGGATACCTCCGCAGGTTCGGGCGCTCGTCATGAGCAACCTCGCCCAATGGCAGCTCTGCGCCGGCGACATCGAGTCCGCCCGGCAGCTCCTCCCGGACCTGGACGAGGAGCGCGCGCCGGCGTCGGTGCGGCCGCTCGTGCGGGGAGCGCGCGCCGCGGTGCTCGTGCGCACCGGCGACGTCGAGGGCGCGCTCTCCCTGATCGGCCTCCGCGACGGCGAGCGGGAAGAGCCGACCGAGGTGCGCCAGCGCTACCGCATCACCCGCGCGCACGCGCTCACCGCGCTCGGCGAGCCCGCCGCAGCGCGCGCGGAGCTCCGCCGGGTGGTCGATGACGTCGGCGTCGACGAGCTCTGCCGCTGGATTCCCGCGGGCGGGCCCGCCCGGGCCACGATGATCGAGCTCATCGACGAGGGCTGACGGATTCGCGCGTCTCCGACCTTCCGCGCCGCCCAGGCCTGGCTCCGCCGAGGAGCCAGCGTCGTGATGAGCTCCGCTCCTCGCCGCGCGCTCACGCCCTCCTCGACGCAGGTGCGCCGCCGTGAGGCCGCGACTCGCCAAGCGCGGATCTCGAGTCGCTCGAGTCAGGCGCAACTCGGATCGTCACGCCGCTTGTCAAGCGTCATTTCCCTGGTTTGTAGCGCGGGAAGGCCCCTCTGCCGGCGCCGGACGCTCGAAGCCCACAGAGCGCATCGTGTGCGCTTCCCCGGGGATTCCGGTTCGCGGTGGGGGAAGCAACGTTGCGAGCGCCTGGCGGCTGGTAGAAAAAGGATGCTGTACGCAAAGTGCATCGGGCCAGGTAGCCTTTTCGCGTCGACCGGGGGAGAACGCATGCCAACCTGTATGGGTGGCCAATGAGGGTGGAGGCGCCACGGGGGGTGATCGACGGGTGTTGCGCCGGTTCAACCAGCCCCACGCGCCCCATCCTGGCGACTCCCCTCGCTCACAGGAGCCCGCCCCGGAGGCTCCCGTGAACCGCCCAGCGGACACGCCATCCCATCGCATCCTCATCGTGGACGACAGCCCCACGTACCTGAACCAGGTCGCGGCGGCGATGCGCGACGAAGGCTACTTGCCGGTGCTCGCCCACTCGGGGGAGGAGGCGCTCGCGCGGCTCACGGTGGCGCGCGTCGACGGCATTCTGCTCGACATGGTGATGCCGGGTCTGTCGGGCCCGGCCACGTGCCTCCGCATCAAGGCGAACGCCTCGTGGCGGCCGATCCCGCTGCTGATGCTCACCGGCCGCGACGACCACAAGGCGATCCTCGACGCCCTCTCGGCCGGCGCCGACGATTTCGTGACGAAGACGGGCGAGCTCACGGTGCTGAAGGCGCGCCTGCGCGCCCAGCTGCGCAGGAAGCATTACGAGGACGAGAACCGCAGGATGCGCGAGCTCCTCCTGCGCCGGGAGATGGAGGCGGCGGAGGCGCGCGCCGACCGGCGCCTCAAGCAGAGCGAGGAGCGGTTCCGCCTCATCGTCGAGGGCGTCCAGGACTACGCCATCTTCATGCTCGACCCCGCGGGCCGCATCGCCAGCTGGAACCCGGGCGCCGAGCGCATCAACGGCTACCGCGCCGACGAGATCATCGGCTGCCACTGCTCGGTCCTCTTCCCGCCGGAGGACGTCGAGCTCGGCAGGCCCGCCGCGGAGCTCGAGTCCACCGTGGAGGCCGGCCGCTCGATCCAGGAGGGTTACCGCGTCCGCAAGGACGGCACCCGCTACTGGGCGAACGAGGTGATCAGCGTGCTCTTCGACGAGGCCGGGCAGCTGCGCGGCTTCGCGAAGGTCACCCGCGACGTGACGGAGCGCCGCCGCGTCCACGAGGCGCAGCGCATCCTCGTCTCCGCCGGGCAGATCCTCGGCGAGTCGCTCGATTTCGAGGAGACGCTGCGGCGCGTGGTCCGCGTCGCGCTCCCCGACTTCGCGTCGATCTGCGTGCTCCTGCTGCGGGACGAGTCCGGCGCGATCGATCGGCAGGTGACCGCCCACGCGGATCCGTCAATGGCGATGGCGACCGAGCTGCTCGGCAGGATCACGGCCGACTCTGCCGGGCGAGGGATCGGCAGGGTCCTGCGCACGGCGCAGCCGGAGCTCATCCCCAAGGTGACCGACTCCTTCGTCCGCGCGATCTCGTTCGATCAGGCGCACTACGAGGCGCTGCGCTCGCTCTCGCTCGCCTCGCACCTCACGGTCCCGCTGACGGCGCGCGGCCGCACGCTGGGCACGCTCTCGTTCGCCTCGACGCACCGGCGCTACGACGCCGTCGATCTCGACCTCGCGCAGGATCTCGCGCGGCGCGCGGCGCTGGCCGTCGACAACGCCCGGCTCTACCGGGAGGCGCAGCTCGCGGTGCGCGCGCGCGACGATTTCCTCACGATCGCCTCGCACGAGCTACGCACGCCCCTCACGCCCATGCAGCTGCAGGTCGACGGCCTCCTGCGCGCCGGCAAGCGCGGCGGCCTCACCGCCGAGCGCGCCACGCCGCGGCTCGAGATGATCAAGCGCCAGGTCGAGCGGCTCGCCCGGCTCATCACGAACCTGCTCGACATCTCGCGCATCTCCGCGGGCCGCCTGCAGATCGAGCTCGAGGACGTCGATCTCGCGGCCACGGTGAACGAGGCGCTGGAGCGGTTCCGCGAGGAGCTCTGCGCCGCCGGCTGCCCCGTCAACCTGTCGGCCCCCGCCTCGATCGTCGGCCGGTGGGATCGCCTCCGGCTCGATCAGATCGTCACGAACCTCCTCTCGAACGCCGTCAAATACGGCGCCGGCAAGCCCATCGACGTCGCGCTGGAGGACCTCGCGGACCGCGCCCGCCTGACGGTGCGGGATCGCGGCATCGGCATCGCCCCGGAGCAGCAGGCCCGCATCTTCGAGCGCTTCGAGCGCGCCGTCTCCAGCGAGAACTACAGCGGCTTCGGCATGGGGCTGTGGATCGTGCGGCAGATCGCCGACGCGCTCGGGGCGACGATCCAGGTCGACAGCCGGCCGGGCGAGGGGGCGACCTTCACCGTCGACCTGCCGAAGGAGCCCGCCTGACGCCTCCCACGCCGCGCGCCGCGCGCCGCGCGCCGCGCGGCTAGAGCGCCCGCCGCACCCGGCGGCGCTGCTCGATCATGTGCTGGGTGATCTGCTGCCTGCCCTCGGCGCGCTCCACCAGCGTCCACACGTTGTCGCCGCGCTCCCTGCCCGCGCAGTCGAGCAGCGCGTCGGCCGCCTGCTCGGCGGGGATGAGCCCGTCGTGCCGTCCCGGGAGCTCCACCACGGCGGCGCGCGTGCAGAGCCCGCCCATCGTGGCCAGCATCCGGCGCACGATCTCGCGGAAGATCGCCTCGTCGAACGCGCCGCGCTCGCCGGCGCCGAACAGGACGAGCTTGTCGAACGCCATGCGCGGCTTGCACGGGATCATGACGACCTCGCCGAGCTCGCCCGTGATCAGGCCCTGCCGCCTCAGCTCGGAGATCCGGCCGCCGAGCCGCCAGTCGCAGAGGCCGGCCACGCCGTGGGCCGGCCGCGCGTCGCTGAACGGGGCGCACGCGAGCACCTCCGAGTCGAGCTCGTCGAGGCTCT
The DNA here is from genome assembly GCF_052075895.1 of Sorangium sp. KYC3313. NCBI lineage: Bacteria > Pseudomonadati > Myxococcota > Polyangiales > Polyangiaceae > Sorangium > Sorangium sp. KYC3313. The sequence goes on along the minus strand of NZ_CP197255.1, from coordinate 2,025,225 downwards.
GCAGGTCGGGGGAGATGAACCGTAGCTCCACGTGGATCAGACGCTGATGGCGCCCTTGCGGAAGTCGCTCTTCGCGATCTTCACGTTGACGCAAGCGGGCCTGCCGCACCGGAACGCCTCGTCCAGCGCGGGCCCGAGCTCCTCGACGCGCTCCACGCAGGCCCCGAAGCCGCCGAGCGCCTCGACCACGCGGTCGTACCGGGTGAAGTCGAGCGACGTCGCCGGCGCGCGGCCCTCGCCGTAGAGCTCCACCTGCCCCCGGCGGATCTGCGTCCAGGCCGCGTCGTTCCCGATCACGCTCACGACGGGGATGCCCTGGCGCACCATCGCCTCGAACTCGAGCGCGTGGAAGCCGAACGATCCGTCGCCGTACACGAGGACCACGTTGGCCTCTGGCCGCGCCAGCTTGGCCGCCATCGCGTAGCCCGGCCCCACCCCGAGCGTCCCGAGCGGGCCGGGGTCCATCCAGAGCTGCGGCCACTCGAGCTTCAGCACGTTCGCCGCCGTGGCCACGAAGTCCCCTCCGTCGCCGATGACGATGTCGTCCTTGCCGAGGCGCCTGCCGATCTCCGCGCAGACGCGTAGCGGGTTCGGCGGGTCGCCGTCGCTCGCGATCTCCGCCAGCATCTTCGCGCGCGATCGCTCCTCGGCCTCGCGCACGGCCGAGAGCCACGCCGCGGCCGTCTTGTCGGGCACCTCCGCGAGCAGCTGCTCCAGCACGACGCCGCTGTCCCCGTCGATCCCGACGTCGACGCGGCGGTTCTTGCCGAGCTCGCTCCCGTCGAGATCGATCTGGACGACCTTGGCCGCCGGGCTGACGGCGCGGCCGTACTCGAGGCGGAAGTCGAAGGGGGTCCCGAGCACCACGCAGAGGTCGGTCTGCGAGAGCGCGAAGCGGCGCGAGCGGCTCATGAGCCCCGGGTGCGCGTGCGGCAGCGCGCCGCGGGCCATGCCGTTCAGGTAGAAGGGCGCCTTCACCGCGTCGGCGAAGCGGCGCAGCGCGTCGCGCCGCGGCGACCACCGGAGCTGGCTCCCGACGATGAACATGGGCCGCTCGGCGTCCCTCAGCAGGGCCGCGGCCCGCGCGACGGCGGCCGGGTCGCCCCCGGGGCGAGGCGGGGCCGCGGGCGCGGTGGCGGGCGCGTCGTCGCCGGCGTAGCTCATCAGCAGGTCGAGCGGCATCTCGAGGAAGACCGGGCCTGGCACGTTCGCCTGGGCGATGCGGAAGGCCGAGTCCACGTACTCCTGGATGCGATCGGTCGAGGGGACGGAGACGCTCCACTTCGAGATGGGGCGCATCAGCTCGACGTGGTTCATGTCCTGCAGCGAGCCCATGTCGGCGAGCGCGCGCGGACCGGCGCCCCCGAGGACGACCATCGGGACGCCCGCGCGCTGGGCGTTGGCGACCGCCGTCACCACGTCGGTCACGCCGGGCCCCGCGGTGACGGCGCACACCCCCGGCCTCCCGGTCACCCGCGCGTACCCGTCGGCGGCGTGTCCGGCGGTCTGCTCGTGTCGCACGTCGACCACCCGGATGCCGTCATCCAGGCACCCGTCGTAGATCGCCTGGATGTGCCCGCCGCACAGGGTGAAGAGGTGCGTCACCCCGTGTCTCGCGAGGGCCTTCGAGACGAGCCTGCCGCCATGCACCTGCGCCATGGGGCCGGCATATACCATGTGCGACCCAGCGTCCTGCCGGCGAGCGGTCGGTTCGCGCCGCCGCCCGTGCGCGAGCGCGCGCACCCCGGCCACGTCGCCGGCCCGGTCCGCTCGGCGCCCCCGAGCCGGCGCTCCGGGGACGAGCCCCGGGGCCACGCGTCGACAGCCGCATGACCCTCGCGCTGCGGCGGCGCGTCAGGTGTCGACTCCTCGAAACATCACCGGAGCTGGCGGGTCGTGTCCTCCTGAAACCCCCATTGTCCGGGGGGTAGGCAAGTGTTCTTCCTAACCTCCCGACCTCGTCTGAGCTCTCTCGGGATCAGAGCACCACCCGCTTGCTGGCGCGCGCGCCGCGTCCCTGACGGGTGAGCCACGCTATCGCCCGATCAGGTCGGCTATCCGACCGCCGAGAAGGATAACCCCCCTTCGCAAGGCTTTGCTGTAAAAATACAGCTTGGCTACAGCGCCGACTCCGACCTTGGATGCGAGGTCGTCACCCACCGCGGCGGCCGACGCCTTTGCGATCACAACCCCGACGCTGTTCTCTTCTATCCGGGCCACGAGATGATATAGTTGGAACCTTATTGCAGGTGCCAGCTCGACACCGCCACCTCTCTCGACCTCTCCCCGGTGCTCTTTCCCTGCAGCCGCCGGCCTCGGAGAGGGTCCGGTCCTCTGCCGGCGGGGCCATCGCGCCGCCGGCGGTCGCCTCCATCGTCGGCGCTCGCCGTAACCTGGCGGAAACATTTCGAAGGGGGCTGGGTAGGTGGCGCCCCCGAGCTTCTGTGAGGAACGTAACCGGTTCAGGGTCGTCGCGGCGAGGGAGGGCCGCGGCGACCGGGCAGCGGCTCCGGCCGATGGCGGCGCTGGCGCGGCTCGCCTGCCGCGCGGCGACGACACGCGATCTCCATGACGTGTGCTCGCCAACCCCTTTGCGGCGTACCGACCTCGACGGGCTGGAGGCGTGGAGCCGCTGCGGCGATCGGGGCAGCGTCAGGGGTGAACACGAGCCATCTTGTGCGACGCTCTCGTGGGCGTTGCCTTTACAACCTACGTCCCGAGCGGCGTCTACCACGTGTGCGGAGACTTCATCCGTCCGGGCATTCCCGACACCCGATCGCCATGTTGCTTTCACGGGTGTGCGCCGAGACCCTCTCCGTCCATGGTGCATCATTTCATCAACGCGCGATCGGTCAGGGCATCACGCGCCCCTGTTGCAGCGCAAGGAGGGCCGAACTCTCGGCGATGTTGCGCGCGGTCCCGCGGGGCTCTCGCGTGCTGGCGCCTCCCCCTCTCGCAGCGTTCATTTCAAATATCCTGTGCTCACAGAACGTTACCCAATACACCAAAATCACGCGTGACTGCTTACATGAGCTGGCGAGCTTGTTGTTTTCTATTTCGGGAAGGCTCTGTATCGGTTATGCGGGATAAGAGGACGCGCAATCGCGCTTCGCTGGAGTAGCATCTTCCTATGTCGGAGCCCCCCAGTAGCAGTCAGTTGATCCGGATACCCATGGTGCTGGCGCTCGACTGCAGCCCCCATTTCCTGGCTCGTTGCCGGAGGGTTGCAGCGCGGGCTCGTTTCCTCGTCCGCTCCTGCGATGCGGGCTCGGCGTGGGGGGTGGCTGTCCGCCTCCGCCCGCTGGCCATCGTCTTGCCGAGCCACTTGCACGATCGTGCGCCGAAGACCTTCGAGTTGCTCGCGGAGGACGCGGGGGCACGCCTCGTCGTCGTGGAGTCCGAGCAGCTGCCCGCGGGCGAGCTGGAGGGCCACATCACGTACGCGATCGGCGAAGCGAGCCGCGCGCGAGGCGCTTAGAGCGGGGGTGCAGGTGCGTGCGCTGCGGGCTCGGCCGCCGGGCAGGCGCGGTTTGTCGCCAGCGAGCCCGCCGCCGGGCGCCCCGGCCGCGGGCCTCAGTCGACGCGGACGCCCGCGGTGAAGTGGAAGCCCCATGTGTGGTCGAGCGGCGGGCCGAGCTCCTCGTCGAAGGGCAGCAGCAGGCCCGTTCGGAGGAACGCGAGGTTGCGCTCGATCGCGAGGAAAGGCTCGATGGCCAGGACGTAGAGATTGCGGGCGACGGCGTGCCGGATGCTCACGTTGTCGAACGTGGGCAGCGCCATCCCTTGCACGCGCACGCCGCCGCCGATCCCGTGGCCGATCTGGAGCTCGGCGGCGTGCTGGATCGCGACCTCGTACTCCTTGTTGCGGCCGAGCGGGATGTAGAGCACCGGCTCGAGCTGGAAGCGCCCGATCACCAGGGAGCCGACGTGGGCCTCGGCGCCGAGGCGCGCGTGGATGGGGAGGATGCTCGGGAAGTACTCGTGGAGATCCCAGTACGCCCGGCTGGCGCTGACGGGCTCGTAGCTGGCGTGGTGGTGGGTCTGGCCCGAGAGCGTCGCCAGCCCGACGTCGCCGCCTACCGTGAGCCAGAGCGTCCGGCCGACGTGGGCGACGTGATGGGCGCCGAGCGTCACGTTGCCGAGCACGGCGTCGGTGCGCTCGGCGATCGCGAGCCCGAACGGGAGTCGGACATCGAGGAACGTGTGCTGGGCGAACGGCATGCGGGCGAAGAGGGCGACGGAGAGCCCGGAGACCGCGCTGTCGCCGCCGGTGAACGAGGAGGTCTCCAGGCCGATCGCGCCACGCTGGCTCCGCGGGACGGTCCCCTCGTCGATTGTCCTGCTGCCCGACACGCGCGCGGGCGGCGGCCCGAGCTCGATGTCCGAGAGGGACAGCGCCCAGGGCGCCGGTGTGCTGCCGTTGCGGCCCGCCTCCGCCCCGCCCGGCTTCCGGTCAGGCGGCGCCGAGTCCGGGGGCGGCCCGGCGGCTCCCGGCGCGGTTTGCGCCTCTTGCGGCGCGACCGGCGAGGCGTCTGGCCGCGGTGCGCCCGCTTCGGGCGCGCCGAGCGCCGGCGGCTGCGGCGGCTGCGGCGGCCCGCCGGGCAACGGCGTCGCGGGCGCCTGCGGGGTGCCTGAGGCCGGGGGCTGCGGTGTGCCGGGTGCCGATGTCGCGGGCAGCTGCGGCGTGCCCGGCGCCGGCGTCGCGGGCGACGGCGGCGTCGCGGGCAGCTGCGGCGTGCCCGGCGCCGGCGTCGCGGGCGGCTGCCGTGCACCAGGTGCCGGAGGCGTTCCCGCCGGCGCGGAGGGCGCAGGGCTAGCTGTCGGGCGAGGCGTCGCGGGCTGCGCAGCGGAGGGCGCGACCGCGAGGGTCGCCGCCAGCCAGGAAAGCGAGGACAAGACCAGGATTCGACGTGGCATCGTGTCTCCTTGGAGCGCGCATCCTATCGCCTCGGCGGGCGCGCGCGGTCGGCTCCGGCGAGCGCTGGAGACGCCTCCGGCGGCGCGACCGCCGTCCCGCAGCGCCAGCGCCACCCCGCAGCGACACGGGCGCGGGGCGACCCGGAGGCAGAGGGGAGCGCCGCGCGGCCCCCGCCGCGGAGCCGCGGCGCGGGGCCGGGCCCTCCCCGCGCGCCGCTACAGCAGCGCGGCGAGGGCGGCCGCGAGGCGCTCGTACTGCGGCCTGTCGTTGTAGATCTGGGCCGAGATCCGGAGGTGCCGCCGGGGCGACGCGGGCCAGGCGAACACCGGCGCCTCGATCCCCCACCGCTCGAGCAGCGCGTCCTGGAGCGGATCGAGGCGCAGCCCGGACGACGGCGCGTCGGGGAGCGGCACCGTCGCGAGCGCGCCGATCATCGCGTCGGGGCTCGGCGGCATGCAGCCGAGCGCCTCGCACAGGAGGTCGCGCGCGGCGAGCGCCGTCGCCCGGTTGTGCGCCTGGAGCGCGGGCCAGCCGCCGGGCACGAGCGCGCCCATGGCGCGGAGCGCGTCCGCGACGCAGAGCGCCGCGCTGGGGTCGGCCGTGCCGGTCCAGTCGAACTCGAGCAGGAAGCGCGACCTGTCGGTGCGCGGCGAGGTGGCGCCGTGGCTGATGGAGAGAGGGCGGACCGCGCCCTGCTTGTCCCGCCGCACGTGGAGGAACGCCGCGCCCTTCGGCGAACAGAGCCATTTGTGGCAGTTGCCGGTGTAATAGGCCGCCCCGAGGGCGCGGAGATCGAGCGGCACCATGCCGGGCGCGTGCGCGCCGTCGACCAGGACGTCGACGCCGCGCTCCGCGAGCGCGGCGATCAGCGAGGCGACCGGGAACACGAGCCCCGTCGGGCTCGTCACGTGGTCGACGAGGACGAGCCGCGTCCGCGGCCCCACGCGCGCGAGCACCGCCTCGACCACCTGCTCGGGCGCCTCGATGGGGAACGGCACCGGCGCGACCACGACGCGCGCACCAGCGCGGGCCGCGGCCGCCTCGGCCGCGTTGTTGCAGGCGTTGTACCCGTGATCGGTGATGCAGAGCTCGTCGTCGGGTCGCAGCGAGAGCGACCGCAACACCGTGTTGACCCCGACGGTCGCGTTGGGGACGAACACGAGGTCGTCGAGATCGGCGCCGACGAAGGAGGCGAGCGCGCCTCGGGCTGCGTCGAGCAGCGGCCCGAGCTCGCGAAGGAAGAACCGGACCGGCTCGCGCTCGAGCTGCTCGCGGTAGCGCTGCTGCGCCTCGAGCACCGCGCGCGGGCAGGCGCCGTACGAGCCGTGGTTCAGGAAGGTGACGGCCGGGTCGAGCGACCAGAGCCCGCGCACGGCGGCGGCGCGCGACTCCGGGAAGGCGTTCGGGTTCATGGCGAGGAGCGGGCCCCGGGGAGGCGACGTGCCGGAGGGCCCGGAACAATGTCGCGCGGGCCCCGACCCCTGTCGAGGGCCACGCGAGGAGCAGCTCCCGATCCATGATGGATCGTATCGTCAATGTTGAATCATGGATCAACCATGACGAGGATCCGCCGGTCGTGCAGAGCCGGTCAACCCGTCCATGATGGACATCGCGTTTGGTCGTCTCATGACGGACATCGCATCTGCCCGCTCATGATGGACACCGCACCTGCCATCCCACGATGGACATCCCATCTTCGGTCCCATGAAGGACACCGCACCTGCCCTCTCATGAAGGACGCCGCGCCGGGTCAGCGGCCCGACCAGACCGGGGAGGCGCTGTTCATCTCGAGCGCATCCATGCGCCGCGCCGCGGGCGAGGGCGGAGCCGCCGCGGCCGCGCGCGCGGTCTTCCGCGCGCTCGCTACCGCCGAGGCCGCCTGGACGGTGCGCTCCTTCTCCCTGTCCGACCGGGCGCGCGCCGCCTGCTGCCGGAGCCGGTCCTCCGCCGCCGCGAGCTTCGCCTCGGCCGCGCCGAAGTTGCCCGCGCTCACCTCCTGGGCCGCGTCGAGCTGCATCATGCCCGCCTCCATCACCGCGGCGATCGTCTGGGTCCTGTCGCTCTGGTGCGCGGCGACGAGGGCCGGATCGCTCGTCACGTCGTAGCGGGCGACCACCTCCTGCACGCGCGGGAGGTTGCCGCTCGCGGCGTCGCGGAAGTGGAGCCGCACGCTCGCCAGCGGGTGGGAGCCGGCCGCCGGCGCGGTGACCCGCGCCCGCACGAGCATCTCGCGGTGCTGCCCGCCGAACATCGTGCCGAGCAGCACCCGGAGCGCGTCCCCGGAGCGCTCCGTGCGCTCGTTGGGGACGTCGAGCAGCTCCACGCCCGGCGCCGGGACGATCTCGACGAACGCGCCCGTCGCCGCCGTCGTCTGGAGCAGGGCGAGCTCGCGCTCGAGGACGGAGGACATCTCCCGCGCCTCGGTGAGGTGGTGCAGCCGGCCGCTGGAGCCGATGGCGAGCGCGTTGAGCGTGCGCTCGTCGTAGTCGGCCCCCACCCCGATCGACGTGATCTGCACCCCGTGCGCGGCGCCGCGCTGGGCGAGCGCTCCGAGGATGTCGGGAGAGGAAGGCCCGATGTTCGCCTGGCCGTCCGAGATGAGCACCACGCGCCGGACGGCGTGCGTCGGCGGCGCCGCGAGCGCGTGCTGCTCCGCGAGCTGGAGGCCGGCGAAGAGGTTGGTGTTGCCGTCGGGGCCGAGCGCGGCGATGGCGCGCGCCACCGCGGGCCGCGTCGACCGGCCCAGCACCGTCGGCGAGACGCGCGCCTGCGCGGCGTCGGCGAACGACGCGACCGAGACGAGGTCGCCGTCGGGGAGCCCGTCGACGAACGCCTGCGCCGCCGCGCGCGCGTTCTCCATCTTGGGGCCCTGCATCGAGCCGGAGGCGTCCACGAGCAGCACGACCGCCGCCGGCGCGCGCGGCTGCCCGCGGGCCGCGCGCGCCGCCGGGACATCGATCCACACGCCGAGCTGCGTCTCGCGCGTCCCCGGCAGCGCGAAGGCGCTCGCGCCCGCGGCGCCGATCCAGACGCCCTGGTTCCCCGCGGGCGCCGGCTCCGGCCGGGACGACGGCGCCTCGGCCGCCGCCGCGGAGGGCCCGGCCGGCTCCGCCGGGGCCGCGGCCACGGCGACCGGCTTCGCCGCCTCCCCTGGCGCCGCCGCGCCCGGCGCGGCCGCCACCGCCGCGGCGCTCGTGCCCGGAGGCACCGCCGCGCTGGCCGTGCAGCCCAGCGCCGCCCATCCCATCAGCAATCCAGCGAGCATCGTCCGCATCGAGAAGCTCCTTCCGCCGCAAGCCATGGCGCGGCCCACGGGGGGACCGCGTCCCTCCGCCGCGATCTCCCCGGCTCCGCAGCGCGCGGCTTCTACGGACCGGGCCGAAAAAAGATCTCCGGGAGAGCCGGAGTCGGCGCCACCGCCGCCGGCCCTCGCACCGGCGAAGGGCCGCCGCTCCGCGCCCGGAGCCCCCTCCGAGCACACATCCATGGGTCGTCCCTGCCTGACTCCAGGGCCCATCTCGAGATCTCGCGAGATCCGCGACTCCTGACGTCCCTCTGTCGGCGGTTCAGGTCTTGCTCACTCACGACCGTCGACGGGCGATCGCCGGCGCGCGGCGCCCGGACACGATGCGCCGCACGGAGCGGCGATGCCGGAGGAGGTCGATCCAATGCAGCTCGCGCGAAGCCAATCTCCAGCTCTTCTCGCCGCGTTCGCGGCGGTCTTCCTCGCTGTCGGGAGCCTCCTTGCTTTGCCGGGCTACACGCTCACCGGCACGGGCGTCCGCGTGAGGACCATCGGCGTGCTCCACGTCGATGTCTATCGGATCAGCCATTACATGGAGCAGCTCCCTGCCACCCGGTCCAAGGACGCCGTCATCGACATGGACACGGGGAAGAAGTTCGTCTGGACGATGCTCCGCGACGTCGACCGCGCGAGCATCGTCAAGGCGCTGCGGGACGCCTATGCGTTGAACCGATACACGGACACACCGAAGATCGAGAGGTTCGTGGCGGCGTTCGCGGGAGACCTCAAGGCGGGAGCGGAGGTCACCATCGCGTACGACCCGCGCGCGAAGGCGACCACCGTCACGGTCGCCGGCGGCGGGACGGCGACCGTGGCAGGCGTCGATTTCATGAAGGCCACCTGGCGGATCTGGCTGGGCAAGATCGATCAGCCCACGCTGAGCGACGAGCTCATCGCCCGGCTCCGCTGAGGCAGGCGAGCCGCTGTCAGTCCGACGGCTTGTCGCGCACCACGAGCACCGACCGGTTCGTGTGGTTCACGACCTTCGCTGCCGTCGTGCCGAGCACCTTGTCGATGCCCGAGTAGCCGTGCGACCCGATGACGATGAGATCCGCGTTCTCCTCGTCGGCCGTCCGGCAGATGACCTCCCAGGCGACGCCGACGTGGATCACGACCTTCGCGAGGAGCTCGGGCGGCACGTCGCGCGCGAGCTCCAAGAGCTCCTCGCGGTCGCTCCGCTCCAGGATCTCGGGGACGCGGGTCGGCGACTCGTTCAACGCCTCCGCGGGCAGGCTGTGGTGCAGCCCGATCCCGCGCACGAGCACGAGCTTGCCGCCGAGCTTCTGCGCGAGATCGACGCCCTCCGCGAGGACGAGCGATGCCTTGGGGGAGCTGTCCAGTGCAACGAGGATGGTCCGGGGGTGCTTGAGACTCATGGCGTCCGCCTTTCGTGCGGTGACGTACCGCACCTTCTTTAGCCGACCTGGCGCCGGGCGCGCAGCGCATCGCTCGGCGGAGCGGCGGCGCCCCGCGCCTCCGCGCCGGCCCGGCCGCCCGCGCCGACCGCCGCGGACGGTGCGTCCAGCGTCGATCAGGCGCGGATCGTCACGCCATGGCCCCGGTCGTCCGTGAGGATCTCGAACGCCGCGCGCCGCGCCGTCGTCAGGGTCTCGATCCCGACCTCGCGGCCCAGGCTCTTCCGCCGCAGGGTGACGGTGCAGGCCCCGATCTTGGTGTTCAGGCAATGCTTCACGCCGCCAGGAGGGTTCCTGTAGGCCAGGCCCACGAAATCGCCGGCCGACGCGGAGATCTGCCCCTCGACGCTCAGCCGATCGGTCTCCGTCCGGAAACGCCAGGTGAAGTAGTCGAACGAGGCGTCGGCGCGGACCGACTGGACGAGCGAGCTGAGCGCGATCTCCTCGCCGCGGTGCCGGAGGACCAGCGGCGTCATGTTCGGCGTCCAGAACGGCCCGACCTTCAGCCGGGCCGTGGCGACCTCGAGGAAGCTGTCCGGGTGGCTGTCGAACCCGGCGACCTGCCCCCAGGCGTACAGGTCCGTGTGCTTCGTCCCCCAGTTGTGGTTCTGGCTGCCCACCCACCCCGAGACGTCGACCCCGCGCCCGGCGACGCGGAGGAGGCCGCTGTAGACGGCCATCGGCGCGCCGACCAGCGCCTTCGCCTTCGGCAGCGGGGCGCCGTAGAGGGCCTCCGGGAGCAGCAGGAGGGGCTCCCCGCCGCCCTCGTAGGCGAGGTCCCAGGTGATGGCGTCCTCCCCCTCGCCCGCCGCGCCGGTGAGCCTGCCGAGGCTCAGCCGGGCGCCGTCGATGGCGACCGCCAGGCTGTCGCGGGCGAACGAGCAGCGCCCGACGAACGGGACCTCGCGCTTGGCGACCACGTGGCGCCCCGACTCGCCGTCGAAGTAGACCGCCCAGAGCTCACCCTCCGCGGCCTCGGGCCGCCCGGCCGGGCTGAACAGCGTGTACCGGATCCAGAAGGCGAGCGGCCGCGTCGGGTGGTTCGCGCGCTGGAAGAAGCTCTCGTAGAAGCCGCCCCGCTGCCCCGGCCGGTAACGCGCGTGGTTCGCCCGCTCCCGGATCGTCCTCACCTTCGCGACCACCATCGAGCCCCCCGCTCCTCCAGCCTAGTGCGCCCGCTTCGACCCGCCGCTGAGAAGATCGCCGATGACCCGCTCCAGATCGTCGAGCGAGATCGGCTTCGCGATCTTCGGGTTGTCCACCCGCTCCACGAACTCCCGCGCGCTCGGCGTGAAGGCCCCGCCGGACATGAAGGCCATCTTCGGCAAGAGCTGCGGGAACCGCTCGCCGATCTCGTCGTACAGGGCCATCCCGCTCATCTGCGGCATCAGCAGATCGCAGACGATCGCGTCGATCCGGCCGCCGCGGTCCCGCAGGAGGTCGAGCGCCTCGTGGCCGCTCTTCGCCACGAGCACCTCGTGCCGCTCCTCGAACGCGCGCGCGAAGGCGTTGAGCAGCATCGGCTCGTCGTCGATGAACAGGATCGTCCCGCGCGACGACGCGCGCGGCGGCTCCGGCGGCGGCCGCGGCGCGGGCAGATCCGTGGGGTTGAGGCCGGTCAGGCGGATCGTGAAGACGGTCCCGACGCCGGGCGTGCTCGACACCGTCATCGTGCCGTGCTGCTCCTCGACGATGTTGCGCGACACCCAGAGCCCGATGCCCGGGCGCGCGCTCTCTTCCTTCGTCGTGAAGAACGGGTCGAAGATCCGCTCGACGACCTCCGGGGCCATCCCGCGCGCGTTGTCCTCCACCTCGACGTGGTGGACGCCGGCGTCGAAGCGCGTCGTCACGCGCACCATGTTCTCGTCGCGGGAGCGGTTCGGCATCGCCTGCGCCGCGTTGATGAACAGGTTCACGAACACCTGCGAGAGCTTGCCCGGATAGCCGACGAACGGCGGCATCTCGCCGTAGCTGCGCTCGATGCGGCAGAGCTGGCTGAGCTGCGGGCCCGTCATGCGCAGCGCGAGCTCGATCACGTCGACGAGATCGACCCGCTCGGGCTTGCGCTCGCTGCTGCTCGAGAAGAGGTTGAGGTCCGTCACGATGTCCCGCATCCGCTCGACGCCGGCGAGCGCCTCGTGGCACGAGCGATCGATGAGGTCGATGGCGCGCAGCAGATCCTCGTACGAGCCCGAGGCGACCGGGCGCGCCGCCGAGACGAGCTTGTGCGCCCCGCTCCGGATCTGCTCGAGGTTCGCCATCACCCACGCCATGGGGTTGTTGAGCTCGTGCGCGACGCTCGCCGCGACCTGGCCGATCGAGGAGAGCTTCTCGCTGTGGAGGATCTGCGCGCGGCGCGCGACCTCCTCGGTGACGTCGCGCATGAGCGCGAGCGAGGCGTCCTCGCCGTAGAGCCGCGTGATCCGGACCGTCATCACCTTGGTCAGGCCGGCGCGCGTCCCGCAGCGGATGGTGGCCTCCCGCGGCGCCTCGGCCCGCGACGCGGACAGCACGAGCGTGCGCAGGGCCGGCACGTCCGCCGCGACCGCGAGCGCGGTGATCGGCCGGCCGATCCACGCCTGCCGCGAGTGCCCGAAGAGCGCCTCGAACCGCACGTTCAGCCGCGTCAGCATGCCCTCCTGGTCGATCGTCGCGAGGACGTCGGACGAGAGCTCGACGATCTCTCGGTAGCGCTCCTCGGAGGCGAACAGCGAGCGCTGGGCGTACGCCTCGGCGAAGCGGTGCTCGAACTGGAGCAGCAGCGCGTCGACGGCGCGGAGCACGTCGATCGAGGACGAGCCGCCGGCCTCGGCGTCGTCGTGCGTCGTGTCGAGGACGCCCGCGACCGCGGTGCGGAACTCGGACGCGGCGATCAGCGGAGCGCTGATGGAGTACCCGGTCGCGTAGCGCTGCTCGACCAGGTGCGTGATGAACTCGTCGAGCAGCGTCTCGCTGCCGTCCTCGAGGATCCTGGTGAACGCGGCGAGCCAGGAGCGCACGTTCTCCGTGACCTCGCCCACGGGCCGATCGGTGTACCGGCCCCGCTCCGGCGGCAGCGCCAGCACGTTCTCGATCCAGTCGTCGATGAGCTCGTCCTTGTGCCGCTTGCAGAGGTCGAGCAGCCGCCGGCGCGCGAGCGCCATCGACGTCTCCGCGATGGTCGGCGGCGCGTGGACCTGCGAGCGCCGCTCGCCGTCCCCGACCTGCGAACGCCGCTCGCCGTCCCCCCCGCCGCGCGCGCCCCGCGAGTCCGGGACCTGCGAGCGCCGCTCGCCGTCCCCCCCGTTGTGCGCGCTCTTCGCTTCCGGAAGCTCACGCTTGGCTTCCTCGTCCGCTGCCATCGCTGTTACCTGCCGCGGAGGACCTCGCAGCCCATGAACGCACGGAGCGGCTCCGGCACGACCACCGTGCCGTCCGCCTGCTGGTACTGCTCGAGGATCGCGATGACCGTCCGCCCCACCGCGAGCGCCGAGCCGTTCATCGTGTGGACGAGCCGCGGCTTCGCCTTCGGCTCCGGCCGGTAGCGGATCTGGGCGCGGCGCGCCTGGAAGTCGCCGAAGTTCGAGCAGCTCGAGATCTCGCGGTACACCCCCTGGCCGGGCAGCCACACCTCGAGATCGTACGTCTTCTGCGAGCCGAAGCCGAGATCGCCGGTGCAGAGCGCCGACACCCGGTAGTGCAGGCCGAGCCGCTTCAGGACCTCCTCCGCGTGCGAGGTGAGCAGCTCGTGCTGGCGGGCGGAGTCCTCCGGCGCCGAGAACCGCACGAGCTCGACCTTGTCGAACTGGTGCTGCCGGATGAGCCCGCGGACGTCGCGCCCGTGGCTGCCCGCCTCGCTGCGGAAGCACGGCGTGTAGGCCGCGTAGGCGATCGGGAGCGACGCGCCGTCCAGGATCTCGTCGGCGTGGAGGTTCGTGACCGGGACCTCGGCCGTCGGGATGAGGTACAGGTCGTACGCCCTGTCCGGGTCGCTCTTCTGCGTCTTGAACAGGTCCTCGGCGAACTTGGGCAGGTTGCCCGTGCCGAACAGCGCCGTGTCCTTGACGAGGAAGGGCGGCAGCACCTCGAGGTAGCCCTGCTCGCGCGTGTGCAGGTCGAGCATGAACGAGATGAGCGCCCGCTCGAGGCGGGCGGCGGCGCCCATCAGCACGGTGAAGCGCGCCCCCGAGAGCTTCGCCGCGCGCTCGAAGTCGAGGAGGCCGAGGGCCGTGCCGATGTCCCAGTGCGACTTCGGCGCGAACGAGAAGCTCGGCTTCTCGCCCCACGCCCGGACGACCACGTTGCCCTCCTCCCCCGCGCCCACGGGCACCGACGGGTCCGGCAGGTTGGGCACGACGGAGAGCAGCTCGGTCATCCGCTTCTCGAGCTCGGAGACGACCTGCTCGGCCTCCTTGATCCGCGTCGACAGGGCCTTCAGCTCGTCGCGCTTCTGCGCGAACTCGGGCGATTTCTTGTCGAGGCGCGCCATCGCGTCGTTCGCCGCGTTGCGCTCCGCCTGCCACCGCTCGAGCTCCTGGATGTTGGACCGCCTCGCGCTCACCGTGGAGGCGAAGTCGTCTCCGAGGCTGGCGGCGGCGGCGGGCGAGCGGAGGGCGAGCGCCGCGCGCACCTCATCGAGGTGCTCCGCGACGTAGCGAGGATCGAGCATACCCCAGGGTTTAGCCGAAGCCCGCACGCGCGTCAGCAGCCGCGACGCGCCGCTCCCGGGATGGGCCCCCTCCCGCGCTCCCCGCCAGACGCTCGGCGGGGAGCGGCGCGCAGGGTGGCGCTAGGCGCTGGCGCCCAGGCTGCGCAGCACGAACTGGAGGATGCCGCCGTGCTGGTAGTAGTCGACCTCGTTCGGCGTATCGATGCGCGCGGTGACGGTGAAGGTCTTCTTCGCCCCGCCTTCCCCGGTCACGACGACGTTGAGCTTCTTGCCCGGCGTGAGGTCCTCCGAGATGCCGCCGATCTCGAACACCTCGCGCCCCGTGAGGCCGAGGGTGGACGCGTCCTCGCCCGGCGCGAACTCGAGCGGGAGCACGCCCATGCCGACCAGGTTCGACCGGTGGATGCGCTCGAAGCTCTTCGCGATGACCGCGCGCACGCCGAGCAGCTTGGTCCCCTTGGCCGCCCAGTCGCGCGACGACCCGGTGCCGTACTCGGCGCCGGCGATCACGAGCAGCGGCACGCCCTCGGCCTTGTACTGCATGGCCGCGTCGTAGATCGTGGTCTTCTCGCCGTCGGGCAGGTGCACCGTGATCCCGCCTTCCTCGCCGGGGCGAAGGGCGTTCTTGAGGCGGATGTTCGCGAACGTGCCGCGCATCATCACCTCGTGGTTGCCGCGGCGGGCGCCGTACGAGTTGAAGTCGACGGGCGCGACGCCGTGCTCGACCAGGTACTTCGCGGCGGGGCTGTTCTTGGCGATGTTGCCGGCCGGGGAGATGTGGTCGGTCGTCACCGAGTCGCCGAGCAGTGCGAGCACGCGCGCGGCCCGGATGTCGGTGAGCGGCGCCGGCTCCTTCGACAGCCCCTCGAAGAACGGCGGCCTGCGCACGTAGGTCGAGCCCTCGTCCCACACGAACGTCTGGCCGCCCGGGACCGAGAGCTTCTGCCACTCCTCGTCGCCCGCGAAGACGTTCTCGTACTGCACCTGGAACTGCTCGGGCCGCACGGCCGTCCGGATCGCCTCGCTGACCTCGGCCGAGCTCGGCCAGATGTCCTTGAGGTACACCGGCTCGCCGTTGCGATCCGTGCCGACCGGCTCCTTGAAGAGGTCGGCGTCGACGTCGCCGCGCAGCGCGTACGCGACGACGAGCGGCGGAGAGGCGAGGAAGTTCATCCGCACGTGCTGGTTGATGCGGCCCTCGAAGTTGCGGTTGCCCGAGAGGACGCTCGCCACGACGAGATCGTTGTTGCGGATCGTGTCGCCGATCACGTCCGGCAGCGGCCCGGAGTTGCCGATGCAGGTCGTGCAGCCGTAGCCGACCAGGTGGAAGCCGAGCGCCTCGAGGTACGGCAGGAGCCCCGCCTGGCGCAGGTAGTCGGTGACGACCTTCGACCCCGGGGCGAGCGACGTCTTCACCCACGGCTTCACCGTGAGCCCGCGCTCGACGGCCTTCTTCGCGAGCAGGCCCGCGCCCAGCATGACCGCCGGGTTCGACGTGTTGGTGCAGGACGTGATGGCGGCGATCACGACCGAGCCGTGGCGCAGCGTGTAGCGCGTGTCGCCCTCGGTGATCTCCGCCGGGCGCATCACCTTCTCGAGCGCGGGGACGCGCGCGGCGGCGTGGCCGGCCTCCTCCTCGAGGAACGCCTTGACCGCGGGCGCGTCGGCGGCGGCGAACTCCTTCTCGAGCATGCCCTGGAGCGAGGCGCGGAAGGCGCGCTTCGCGTCGCGCAGCGGGAGGCGGTCCTGCGGCCGCTTCGGGCCGGCGATCGACGGCACCACGTCGCCGAGGTCGAGCGAGAGGGTGTCGCTGAAGACGGGGTCCGGGGTGCTGTCCGTGCGGAACAGCCCCTGCTCCTTGTAGTAGGCCTCGACGAGCGCGACGAGCTGCGCGGGCCGGCCGGTGAAGCGCAGGTACGCGATCGTCTCGTCGTCGACGGGGAAGAAGCCGATCGTGGCGCCGTACTCGGGCGCCATGTTGGCGATCGTGGCGCGGTCCGGGAGCGAGAGCGCGCTCAGGCCGGGGCCGTAGAACTCCACGAATTTCCCGACCACCTTCTTCTGCCGCAGCATCTGCGTCACCGTGAGGACGAGATCGGTCGCGGTCGCGCCCTCGGGCAGGCTGCCGTGGAGCTTGAAGCCCACGACCTCGGGGATGAGCATCGAGAGCGGCTGGCCGAGCATCGCCGCCTCGGCCTCGATGCCGCCGACGCCCCAGCCGACGACCCCGAGCCCGTTGATCATCGTGGTGTGCGAGTCGGTGCCGACGAGCGTGTCCGGATAGACCAGCGAGCCCTGCCGCATGACGGCGCCCGCGAGGTACTCCAGGTTGATCTGGTGGCAGATGCCCTGGTCGGGCGGCACCACGCGGAAGTTCGTGAACGCCTGCGCTCCCCAGCGGAGGAACGCATAGCGCTCCACGTTGCGCTCGAACTCGAGCGCCGCGTTCACCTTCACGGCCGTCGAGGACGCAAACCGGTCGACCTGGACCGAGTGGTCGATCACGAGATCGACGGGCTGGAGCGGGTTGATCTTGAGCGAGTCGCCGCCGAGCTTCGCGAGCGCCTCGCGCATGGCGGCGAGATCGACCACGGCGGGCACGCCGGTGAAGTCCTGGAGCAGCACGCGCGCGGGGTGGAACGCGATCTCCTGCGAGGGGCGGGCCTTCGGGTCCCAGTTGAGGACGGCCTCCACGTGGTCCTTGCGCACGACGCGCCCGTCCTCGTGGCGGAGGAGGTTCTCCAGGAGGATGCGGAGCGAGAAGGGGAGCTTGTCGATCGACGCGCCGCCTTGCGCCAGCGAGGTGAGCTTGTAGTAGGTGTATGTTTCGGCTTGAACCGTCAGCGTGCTCTTGGTGCCAAAGCTGTCGACCATGCGGCCTCCTCCAACGTCCGGAGCGCCCTTGTAGGCGCCCCGAAGCCGCTAATCTAGTCCTATGTGCGCGCGCTTCACCCTCGCCGTGCCGGACTTTGCGACCCTCCTGGCAATGCTCGAGCCGTCCTCGGGCGCGGGCCGCACGGCTCGGTCGATTGCCGCTGATCCAGAGATGGCGGCGAGGTTTCGGCCTCGTTTCAACATCGCACCTGCGACCGTCCACCCGGTGCTGCGCGCGCGGGACGGCCGGCGCGCGCTGGTGGCGGCGACCTGGGGCTTCGTGGCGCGTTTCGCCAGGGGCGGCGCCGGGCCTTCGCTCCTGGCCAACGCGCGCGCCGAGAGCGCGCGGGCGAAGCCGACGTTCCGCGAGGCGTTCGCGGCGCGCCGCTGCGTGGTGCCGGCGGACGGCTTCTACGAGTGGACCGGGCCCAAGGGCGCGCGGCGGCCCACCTGGTTCCACCCTGCCGAGGGCGGGCTGCTCCGCCTGGCGGGGCTGTACCAGCCGGCGAAGGACCCCGGCACGGGCGAGCCCGACGTCCGGTTCACGATCCTGACCACCGAGGCGAACGCCGACGTCGCGCCGATCCACGACCGCATGCCGGTCCTGCTGGGCCCCGGGGACGTGGACCTCTGGCTCGGCCTCGACGAAGGCGCGGACGCGGATCGGGCCGAGGCGCTGCTCCGGCCGGCGCCTCGCGGCGCCCTCGCGGCCCGCGCCGTCTCGCCGCGCGTCAACTCGGTCGCGCACGACGACCCCGCCCTGCTGCAGGAGCTCGCGGCGGAGGCCGCTGCTCCGAGGGCCGCTGCCCCGAAGGCCGGCGGCACGCTTCCGCTGTTCGATCTCGACGGCGGCGCGAGGCCCGCCGTCCCCTCCGGCCGGACCTCGCGCCGCTGATCGGCCGCAACGTACGTCGATGTGCGCTGGTTAACTTGCGACGCTCAGCGCGCGGAGGCGCTGCTCGTGCGACCGCCCTTGCGGCCTGTGCGGCTGGTCTTCGCCGGTCGGCTCGCCTTGCGCGCGGGCGCGGCTCGCCCGGTCTTCGCGGGCGCCGTCGCCGCTGTCTTCTTCCGTCCGGTCGCGGTGGTGCGGCGCCCCTTCTGCGCGCCCCGCGCCGGCTCGGCGCGCTGCGTCGACGCGCGCTTCGCGGGTGGACGCTTGGCCGCCGCCTTGCGCGCCGACGGCTTCGCCGCGCGCGCGCGGCGGCCGGTGGCGGCGGGCATGCTCTTCGCGACGTTCCGAGCGAGGAGCGCCTCCACGTCGCTCTTGCGCACCTGGCCGAAGCGCGCCTCCAGGCGGCTGCCGAGCTCCTCGAGGCGCGCGGCGCCCATGGCGCTCTCGACCTGGGGGAAGAGCTGCTTCTCCTCCTCCTCGACGTGGTGCTGCACGAGCTCCTTCAGCACGCCGAGCCTGGCGTGAAAGGTTTCGTCACCCGGCTCGGTGCTGAGCAATTTCTGCAACATGATGTCGACGAGCGCGTGCTCCTCGTACGAGGTCGCGATCAGGGGGGAGGCGCCGAGCGCCTCCCGGCTCTCGGGGTAGAAGAGCTCCTCCTCGATGGCCGTGTGGCTCACGAGGGTCGCCACGAGCTCGTCGCGGAGCGCGCTGATCTCGTCGCTGCCAGCCTGCGACATGCGCTCGAAGAGCTCTTCGACTTCCTGGTGCTGCTCCTTCAATAGGTCGGTCGCCTTCATGCGGGGACTCCTCTCACGGAAAGATGAAGCGCCGTCGAGGCGCTTGGCCTGTGCGGTCTGCGGGTCTGCGCGAAGCATGCCAGGCGAGAGAAGCGCGCGAAGCGAGCGCACGACGCGCACGCGCGGGCGCGGGCGTACGTCGATCGGCCAACCGCGCGGGGGCCTCGCGGCGCGCGCGACGCGGGGCGTGCTGCCCCGCAGCGAGGCATCGTGGCGCCGCTGGAGCGTGATCGCGCGCGGCCTGCGCGATGTCGCGGACGCCTCCGCCCGCGCAGGGCGCCGGCGCGCCGCCGGGCGCCGTCAGCGGGCTTTCGTCGGCTCGCGCGCGCGGGCGCAGGGCGCTCGCGCGGGCCTCAGTTCGCGCCCCATACGTTGAGCACGGCCGCCGTCTCCGCGTCGATCGTGGCCGGCTCCCGTTGCGCCGCGGGCGCGCGCACGGACAGGTCGAACGTCACGGTGCGCCGGAAGAGCGACACGGTGGCGAGGGGCATCACCTCGCGACGGTTGAAGGCGCAGGTCGGGTCCACGTCGAGGTCGCAGAGAAAGGGGGGAACGCCGAGGCGACCCGAAAGCACGAGGTTGCCCCAGCGGGTGGAGTAACGATCGCCGAGGGCGGCGATCTGGGGGCCGCGCTCGACGCCCTCGAGGCCGGAGGCGACCGCCGCCAGATCCTTGCCGAGCGGTTTGCGGGCGAACGAGAGGCCGAGGGCGGCGACCGCCGTGCGCGCGACGTCGATGATCTCGGTCGGGGCGACGACGCGCTGGCCGGCGTACAGATCGCCGGGAAAGTGGACATAAAGCGGGAGCGTCAGGACGGGCTCCTGGAGGTCCATGCCCTCGCCGTAGAGCACGGCGTCGGAGCGCCCGCTGGCCAGATCGCCGGTCACGATGAAGAGGGTCTCGTCCCACAGGCCGGCGGATTTGAGGGTCCCGATGAGGTTGCCGAGGGCGCGGTCCTGGCCGGCGAGGGCGATGGAGAAGAGGTCGCGGATCCGGTCGCGATCCTCGGGGCTGAGCACGTCGCGGCGCCGGCCCCTCAGCCTGGCCAGCACCTGGGCGGCGCGGCGCGGCTCGACGGGGCCGGCGTACTCGGCGGGCTTGAGGGCGTTCAGCTCCTTCGGGCTGACCTCCCAGGGCGGATGTCCGCCGCGCGCGTGGACGAACGCGAGGAGGCGGTTGGAAGCGTCCTGGCGGACGGTCTCGTTGATCCAGGCGGCGGCGGCGTCGATCGGGGTGGTGGCCGGCTCGCCGCTCGTCGGGGGGTGCTCGAGGACCCGGGACCAGCCGGGTCCGAAGCCGAACGCTCGGAACGTGGTGGGGACGCCGGTGAAGAACCCGGTGCGGATGCTGCTGTCGCTCGCGATGGCGCCGATGGTGGTGACGCGGGCGGGGAGGCGGGCCCCGGCGTCGGCGACGGTATGGGCCGGCGGCGGAAGGCCGGTGAGCAGCGACGCGGCCACGGCGGACACGACCGTGCTCGGCCCGCGGTGGTGATCGAACGTCGTCGCGGACCTCGCGAGCTCCGAGAGCGTGGCGAGGTGCGGCGCCGGACGACCGCTCCAGGGGGGCAGATCGGGCCGCTCGACCCCGTTCAGGGCGACGATCACGACGGCGCGCGCCGGGGGCACGGACGGAGGCGGCTCCGGCGATCCGGCGAGGACGGGGTCGCCGAAGAGGATGCGCCCGCCGCGGGCCGCGGCGGCGGCGCGGAGCTCGAGGGAGATGAGGGACCCGGCGAAGGGCGCGAGCGGCAGCTCGACGTCGGTCCAGGTCGCCTTGTCGCCGCCCTCGACGTGGACGCGATGGATCACGAGGGGCTCCTGGCCGTCGCGGAGGACGCGGATCTCGGCGTCGCCGTCTCCCGCGCCCAGCACGCCGATGGAGGTGTGGAGGCGGGTCACCGTGGAGGGGCGAAAGGCGCAGCGGACCGCGCCCGGCGCGCGCAGCGCGATGGACCGGTGGGGGACGCCCGACAGCGCGGCGGCGGGCGAGACGACGTCGCGCAGGGTCGGGGGGCCGTACGTGGCCGGGTCCTCGTCCGGGATGCCCACGCGCACCCAGTCGACGTCGGCGAACGACTCCCCCTCGCGGAGCCGGCCGGAGAACTGGAGCGTGAGGGTGTGCAGGCCGGGGTCGGCGGGGAGCGTGGTGGTCGGGGTCGAGGCGATGCGGATCTGGTCGCGCTGGAGGCGGAGCGTTCCGAGCAGCTGGTCGTCCAGGGAGACGGTGGCGTACCTGGAGGTGAGCCCGACGGCCCGGGCGGACACGAAGATGGGGCTCGCGGACGGCAGGACGAACGTGAGCTTGATCTGCCGCTGCGAGATCCGCGCCCAGGTGGATCCATTGTGCTCGATCGCCCGGATGCCGGTGGGCACGGTCCCTTGCCACGCGAAGCGGCCGATGAGCGTGCCCGCGCCGGTATCGAACAGGAGCCCTCGGTGCTCGAGATCGCAGCTCGGCAGCTCGTCGATGAGGTGCACGGCGTCGCGCGCCGGCGGCGGAGGCGTCGCCTCCGGGCTCGCGGACGCCGCGGCCGGGGCGTCCGAAGGCAGATCGCGGGTCGACGTCTCGCACCCGGTGCAACCGGAGAGGAGCGCGGCCGCGGCGGAGGCGAGCGCGAGCGCGGCGGAGGGATGGCGGGGTCGGATCACGCGGGCGCGCACGGGGCGTGCTCTACCACGAGCGGGAGCCCTGGGCGGCCGGTGTCATCGGACCGTCGGTGCGTACTGGAAAGTAGCATGGATGGCGTCGTGGGCGGTTCTAGCGCTGGGTCTCACGATAACCATCGTCGTCCACGGCTGTCGCGATCTCGGGGGTATCGCATCGAGGTCCGTGAGAACCCGGAAGCCCGCGCAGCCGCCAACATCGCTTCCGACGCTCCGTCGGGTGCCCTCGCAGCCGCCAGCATCGCTTCCGACGCTCCGTCGGGTGCCCACGCAGCCGCCGACACCGCCCCCGCCGCCCCGTCAGAAACGCTCGCAGCCGCCGGCATCGCTCCCGACGCCGCGTCGGAAGCTTGCTCGGCCGCCGACATCGCCCCCGACGCTGCCGCGCTCGGTTGACGAGCCCGCTTGCGCCCCCTTAGCCTCCACGATCCTCGACGCTCGTCGGCCCTTCACCGGCGGCGCTCGAAGGCTCGAAGGAACAACGAGAGGGGAACCATGGCCATCAACACCATCCATTACGACGACTCCCTCGATCTCATCTGGAGCGTCCTGGTCTACGAGGAAGCGCGGCTGCTCAAGGACAGGAACGCGAGCGACCTCGCGTCGGAGGCCGGCGCGCTCGTGGAGCGCTGGACCCAGGTGAACACCGGACAGCGGAGCGCATGGCGCGCCGAGATCGTCGCGCAGGCGGGCATCGACGCCGAGGACGACATGCTCGACGACACCGTCGACGAGCTCGACAACGAGCTGCTCCGGACCTTCCGCGACCGGGACGCGCCGCAGCGCAAGCGCTACTTCAAGAAGGCGCGCCACGAGATCGTGCGCCTCGGGCTGGAGAGCGAGATCGAGGTCGTGCGCGCGTGGCCGGCGTCGCTCAAGACCGAGGGCGAGCCCGCCCTCCAGGCGCTCGGCGCTCGGCTCGAAGGGGACATCGCCCGCGGCGACGCCGCGGTCGAGGAGCGGCAGCGCGCCGCCGCGGCCACCGCCGATCAACGCGTGCGCGAGATCGTCCGGTTCGTGGACGACATCAACGCCGCGCGGCGCACGCGCTACGGCCTGCTGATCCAGCGGGCGGAAGAGCGGAGGCTGCCGAAGGACTGGCCGGGGCGGTTCTTCAAGAAGAGCACGCAGGGGCCGAAGAAGGTCAAGTCCGCCCCCGCCGTCGAGAATCCGCCGGCGTAGCGCGGCGCCGCGGCGCTCGGCGCCGCCACGGCGGCGCGGCACGCAGCCCGCGCCGCGCGGCGCTCAGCGCCGCCACGGCGGCGCGACGCGGAGCCGGGTGAGGCGGCCGGCCTTCACGACCGCGAAGCGCACGCGCTCCTCGTCCCGGAGCTTCGCCCGGATCTCGTAGACGCCGTCCTTGGGCGCCAGCGGCAGCTTGACGCTGCCGGTGCCGACCTTCCGCCCGTCCACGAAGAGCGTGTCGCCCACGCCGGCGATCACCTCGAGCATGCCTTGCCCCTCGGGCACCTTGTGCCCGGCGGTCAGCGGCAGATCCTCGGGGAGCACGGGGTTCGACGTCGTCTCGCCGATCGGCCCGGCGACAGCCGGGGCCGGCGCGGCGGCGACCGCCGCCGCCACGACGGCGCCCGACGAGCCGGCCGCGGCCGGCGCGGCAGCGCCAGGCGGGGCAGCGGCCGCGGGCTCCGCGGCCGCCGGGCCCGGCTGCTCGGGGGGCGGCGGGGCGCTCTGCAGCTCGTGATCCCGCGACAGCCGCGCGGCCACCGCGAAGACGAACGCCGCCACCGCGAAGAGGACCCACATCGTCGCGCGGTTGTCGCGGGCGGGCGGCTGCGGCGTCGGCACGTAGGCCGACGGGCGGCGCACGCGGCGAGGCGTGGGCGACTCGTCGATCGCGGGCGCGGGCGCGGGGGCCGCGAGCCGCGCGGCGGGCGGCGCCGCGGGGACCTGGAGCGCCGCAGGCGCCGGCGCCTCGACGACGGGCGGCGGCGGGAGCGAGCCCAGCGTCAGCAGCCGCTCGGGCTTCGGGTACTCGAGCGCGGGCAGCGTGGCCTCCGTCCTGCGGGGCGCCGGGGCCACGCCGGGCACGGCCGGCGTCACGCCCGCCAGCACGGCGGCCTCGATCTGGGAGGTCCACGCCGGGCGCGCGCTGCTCGCGCCGCCTCGCAGCTCGGCGAGATCGCTCGGAACGCGGGGCTTGACCAGCGCGCCGGCGAGCGCCCTCGCGTCTTCGTTGCGCACGCTCGCGAACGCCGTGTCCTCGTCCTCGGCGTCCACGGACAGCACGGAGACGGACGCCGACGACTCCGGCGCCGACGACGCCGCCGGGCCGGGCACCGACACCGCCGAGCTCGGCGCCGCCGGGCCGCGCGCCGGCATGGCCGATCGCGGCGCCACCGAGCCGGGCACCACCGTGAGCTGATCGTCGGTGAGCTCGACGGAGGCGCGCGACGACGCGGCGGCGGCGTCGCCGGCGAGCTCCGGCGGCAGCTCCGCGACCGGGGCGGCCCGCTCCGGCAGGCGCCGCACGCCGCGGAGCGTCTCCTCCTCGTAGGCCACGGCGGGGGCGAGCAGGTCCTCTCCCTCGCGGTCGATCACCCGGCGCACGCCGCCGCGGGCCGCGACGTCGTTCAGCACGTCCTCGACGAGGCCCGCGGCGAACTCCCCCGAGGTGATGACCGACCGCGGCGACGTCCCCCGGGCGAGCGCCCTCAGGAGCGAGCGCGCCGGCTCGGGCGTCGCGTCGGCGGTCGCCCCCATCCCCTCCAGGTCGAGGACGACGCGCTCGACCTGCATCAGCGGCGGCCCGTGGAACAGCCGCTGGGCGGCCCGGGCCGCGGCGATCGCGGGCAGGAGCTGCTCCGCGAGCGTCCCCTCGAACCCGGGGCGCGGCAGCGCCGCGAGCTCGCTCTCCGGCAGAGGCGCCACCACGAAGCGGCCGGAGCCGACGCCGAGGAGCGCCGCGAGCACGGACGGGCCGCGGTGGAACGTCCCGTCCTGCGCCGTCCGCGTCGCGCCGGCGGGGCGGCCGTCCTTGAGCAGCACCTCGTACAGGAACGCGGCGTCCCGGACCGACACGAGCGCGTCGGGCCGGCGCGCGCACGAGAGCGACAGCAGCGTCCGCGCCGTCATGCCGTCGAGCCGCCCGCGGACCTCGCCGCCCGTCGCGATGCGCTCCGCGACGCGCCGCCTGCCCCGCAGGACCTCGTGCACCCGCTGCACGAAGGCCGCGGCGCTCTCCTCCTTGCGGAGGTAGCCGTCGGCCTGGGCGCCTAGCTCGCGGAGCCGCTGGAGCAGGTCCTCCTTCCAGGAGAGCAGGATGACCGGCACGTCGCGCAGCGCGACGTCGCGCTTGAGCGCGCGGCAGAGGGCGAAGCCGTCGAGCCGCGGCATCAGCACGTCGCTCACGACGAGGTCCGGCGTCGTCTGGTACGCGAGGTCGAGCGCCCGCGCGCCGTCGTGCGCCTCGTGCACGTTCGCGCCCGCGGCCCGGAGCACGCCGGCGAGGAACCACGTCACCGCCGGATCGTCGTCCGCCACCACGATGTCGATCGCGTCGAGCGCCGCGTCGCCCGGCGCCGCGCTCGACGCGCTGATCGTGCGCGCCGGCGACCTCGCGCGGATCTCGCTGTGCAGCCGCGAGCGCTCACCGTCGGGCGCGCTCGGCGCGATCATCCACGGGGCGAGCGGCAGCGCGCCCTCCGGCCCGTCCGGCGAGAACCGCACGCCGCCCTGCGACCGGATCGTCACGAGATCGCGGATGCGCGCCACCGCGCCCCAGAGCGCCGCGAGGACCTCGGCGCCGTCGCCCAGATCCACGTTCGCCCCGCGGCTCCTCGGCTCGGCGGCGTCGCAGAGGCCGCGGCGGAGCTCCTCGGCGAGGCGCGCCCCGAGCTCGTCGAGGCTGACGGCCCCGAACGGCCCGCGCACGGCGCGCGCGGATTCAGCGCGCACGCAGGCCACCGCCGCCTCCGCGGCGGCGCGCCGGAGCGCGTCCGGCGACACGGGCTTCGGCAGCGCGCGCGCGGCGCCGAGCGCCAGGTAGGGGGCCGCGTCCTCCGGCCGCGCGAAGCGGCCGACGGCGACGACGGGGACCAGGTCGGTCAGCGGATCGGCGGCCAGCGCCTCCGCCAGCCCGCGCGCGCCCGGCATGTCCGCGTCGAGCAGGACCAGATCCGGGGCGAAGGCCCGCGCGAGATCGATCGCCGTCTCCACGTCGTCGGTCCGCTCGACCTCGAACGACGGCCCGACGTCGGCGCTCGCCGGCTCGAGCGCCTGGGCGAGCGGCGCGGCGCCCACGACGAGGACCGTGATCGGCGCGTCGATCGACGCGGCCGGCGCGGCCTCCGGCGCCTCGGCGGGGGCCGCCTGCTCCACGCCGCGCGTCGAGGAAGCGCGCGCTTCCTCTTCCTCCTCGAGCGAGAGCGGCTCGGCGGCGAGCGCGCGGCCGTTGCTCAAGCCCGCGATCCACGTCGTGGCCTGGCCCTTGGCCGCGCCCGCGCCCGCGGCTTCCGGCCGCGCGCCGGCGCTGCGTGCGCTCGGCTGATCCGCGGCGGCGCGCGCGCGGGGCGGCGCAGGCGCCTGCTCGCGCGGCGCGGCGCTCGCGCGGGGCGGCGCCTGCTCACCCATGGCCGACTGCCCCCAGGCCAGGGCGGGCAGCTCCTCGAGCAGCTTCCGCAGGGCCGCCGCGGCCTCGCCGCCGAGCCGCGCGCCGTTCGCGGCGGCGAGCTGCGACTCCCCTTCGGCGAGCCGCTCGGCGACGCGCACGAAGCGCAGGAGGCGCGCCCCCGCGCCGAGCGAGTGCAGGCGCCGCTTCAGCTCCTCGACGAGCCGCGGCGCATCGCCCTCCGCCTCGATCCGCCGGACCATCTCGCGCAGCTCCGCCACACGGCGACCCAGGTTCGCCACGAACTCGGCGCGCGCTCCGCCCAGCCGCTCGTGCCGAGCCTCGCTCGCTGCATTGCTGCGCGGCCCCGCGTGCTCCACTGCCGTCGATCCTACGCCCATTGGCGGTCCCGTATCACAGGAGGATCGGACACCCGAACTTCTCGGCGATCGAGCCCCCGCGCCCGTGGCTCCCGGCCGCGCGACGGCGCCCCCGGGTCACCTCACGGCGGCCCCAGCTCGGCGGCGATCTGCTCCCGGACCCACGCGCCGGCGGCGCGCGTACCGAGCGTCCCGCCCACATCGACCGTGCACATCCCCTGGTCGAGCGCCTGGGAGACCCAGCGCTCGATGCGGCGCTCTTCCTCGGGCCACCCGAGGTGAGCGAGCAGCAGCCCCGCGGTGAGCATCGCCGCGAACGGGTTCGCGATGTCCTTGCCGGCGAGCGGCGGCGCCGACCCGTGCACCGGCTCGAACAGCGCGACCCGCGCCGGATCGGACGCGTGCACGTTCGCGCTCGCCGCCATGCCGAGCCCCCCCTGCAGCGCCGCGCCGAGATCGGTCACGATGTCGCCGAACAGGTTGTTCGTCACGATCACCTGGAATTGCGAGGGATCCTGGATGACGTACAGGCAGAGAGCGTCCACGTAGACGTGGTTCGACTGGATCTCCGGATACTGGGCGCGCACCTCGTGGAAGACGCGCAGCCAGAGCTCGTGCGCGTGCCGCATCGCGTTGGACTTGTCCGCCATCGTGACCCGCGTCCGGCCGTTCGCGCGCGCGTAGTCGAACGCCGCGCGGATGATCCGCTCGACGCCCTTCCTCGTATTCACATCCTCGTTGATCGCGACCTCGTCGGGGGTGCCTCGTTTGAACTGCCCGCCCATCCCGACGTAGATCCCCTCGGTGTTCTCGCGGAACACAACGAAGTCGATGTCCTTCGCCGTGCGGCCTTTGAGCGGCACCAGCCGGTCCGACAGCGCGCGGACGGGCCTCACATTGGCGTAGAGGTCGTAGCCGAAGCGCATGCCGAAGAGGATGTCGCGCGCGTGCTCCAGGTTGGGTACGCGGGGATCACCCAGGGCGCCGAGCAGCACCGCCGAGCACTCGCGCTGGATGGCGATCTGGATCTGGTTCGGGAAGGTCGTCCCGTCGCGCAGGTACCGGTCGGCGCCGAGATCGAGCTCCCAGAGGTCGATCGGCAGCCCTGCCCGCTCCTGGTAGAGCTCGAGCAGGAGCTTCGCCTCGGCGATGACGGACGGGCCGATGCCGTCACCGCCGATGATCGCGATTTTCTTCCTTTTTTTGGTTGCCACGAGGTCGCGCTCCCGGTCAGCCGAGCGCGCGTTCGACCGGCACGTACTCCAGCCGGTGGGCCGCCGCGACGGGGCCGTAGGTCACGTGGCCGCCGTGGGTGTTGATGCCGAGGGCGACGGACCTGTCGGCCTTGGCCGCGGCGACGATGCCCTGGTTGGCGATCGCCACCGCGTAGCCGATCGTCGTGTTCGTGAGCGCCCAGGTGCTCGTGTGCGAGACCGCGCCCGGCATGTTGGAGACGCAGTAGTGGACGACCCCGTGCACCTCGTAGGTCGGGTTGTCGTGGGTCGTCGGGCGGCAGGTCGCGATGCACCCGCCCTGATCCACGGCGACGTCGACGACGACCGTCCCTCTCTCCATGCGGCGGATGTGCTCCTCGGTCACGAGCTGGGGCGCCTTGGCGCCGGGCACGAGCACCGCGCCGACCACGAGATCGGCGCGCTCGCACATCATCTCGATGTTCTCGGCGTTGGAGTAGAGCGTCTCGATCGCGCCCCCGAACACGTCTTCGAGGTAGCTCATCGTCTCGGCGCGGACGTCGAGCACGGTGACCTGCGCCCCCATCCCGACCGCGATGGTCGCTGCGTTCCGGCCGACCACGCCGCCGCCGAGGATCGCCACGCGGCCGCGCCGCGTCCCCGGCACGCCGCCGAGGAGCACGCCCTTGCCGCCCCGCTCTTTCTCCAGGCACGAGGCGCCGACCTGAACGGCCATCCTGCCGGCCACCTCGCTCATGGGCCGCAGCAGCGGCAGCGAGCCGTCCTCGAGCTGGATGGTCTCGTACGCGATGCCGGTCACGCCGCGCCTGGCGAGCTCCCGGGTGAGATCCGGCTCGGCGGCCAGGTGCAGGTAGGTATAGAGGAGGAGACCCTGGCGAAAGTGGCCGTACTCGGCGGGGAGCGGCTCCTTCACCTTCACGACCATGTCGGCGCTCCACGCTTCCGCTGCCGACCTCGCGATGAGGGCGCCCGCGCGTCCGTAGGCTTCGTCGGAGATCCCGCTGCCTTCGCCGGCGCCGGACTCCACGAGGACCTTGTGCCCGTGCCCGACCAGGGCCCGGACTCCCGCGGGCGTCATTCCGACGCGGTACTCACGTGTCTTGATCTCCTTCGGGACGCCGATAAGCACGATTGCGCTCCTCTCCTCGCCGGACTGCTGAAGCGAGGCGTGTGCGACGATAGCAGAAACCTGCCCTCGCACGCCGAGCGCCGCCGCGTCAAACGCCGGTTTCCGAGGCGAAAAACACGGAAGATCCGTTCTGAAGCGACGTCTTCGTCGGCCGGTTACACGCCCGCGGCGGCCTCGAGCGCGGCGCGGACGAGCAGCGTGATCTGTCCCGGCGAGGCGAGATCGAGCGGCCCCATCATGGCCTCTGCGTCGAGCAGCAGGAGCTCCAGGGCCTCGCAGTGCGCCGCCAGCGCGTCCTCGCCGCCGTCGCCGAGCCGGACGACCGCGGCCGCGCCGTGCAGGGCGAGCGGCCAGGCCGGCGCGAAGCTCTCCTCGATGGGGAGGCCGACCAGGGCGAGCTCGACCCCGTCGCCGAGCCGGATCACGCCGAGCGGCCTCGGGATCGCCGCCTGCGGCGGAGGCTCGGCGGGGACGATGGCGTCTCCGATGCGGCGGACCGCATGGGACAGCGTCGCCATGCGGCGCGTGCTCGCGGCGATGACGAGGTGGGGCGGCGGCGCGAAGCCGGGCCGGGCCAGGCGGGTCACCAGCGACCGGAGGACCGGCAGGTGCTCCGACGGCGCGAACGGCGTCGTGAGGTCGGCGAGCGAGATGCGGCGGACCTTCCCGGAGGCGGTGAGCTCCATCAGGACCTCGAGGATCAGGAGATCCGGCCCGCTGATCTCGTCGAGCAGCTCGTCGAGGTTGTGCGGCATCTGGAGCAGCGCCATCAGCTTCTCGGCCACGGCCGCGCGCTCCGCCGGCTCCCCGAGGGGCGCCGGCGGTGAGGTCGTCGGGGTGCGCAGCGCCTCGAGCCGGAACGCGGCCGGCTCCGCGGCGCGGAGCGTGGGCGGCGGCGGCATCGACCCGCCGCGGTTGCCCTTCACGTCGCTGGCCGGCATCGGCGAGGCGGTGAAGTCGGGCAGCGAGGACATGGCGCTCGCCAGGGGCGCGGCGCTCCCTCGGTCCGCCGCGGCGCCGTCGCCGAAGGTCGCGTCGACGCTGAACGTCTCGTGGTCCGGGAGCGGGGGCAGGTCGAGCTCGTCGCTCGCGGGCTCGGTCACCAGGAAGGCCTCACCGGCCGGCGCGAGCTCGGATCGCCGGCGCTGGACCTCGTCGACCTGGCGGAGCGCTTCCATCAGGAGACGCGAAGTCGGCACCGTGATGCGGCGCACGCTCGCCGGTTCGCCGGGTGAGAACGCGAAGTGCCCGTCCCGCTCGCCGAGCAGCCGGTAAAGCGCCTTCTCCCCTTCGAGGCGGCGGTAGACGGCATCGATCACCTCCCCGGCCAGGAGCCGCAGCTCCCCTGCCCCCGTCGGCGTCGTGATGCCGAGGGTGCCGCTCCGGCGGTTCATCGCGAGCAGCTGGAGCAGGTCGACGAGCGGGACCTGCTGGAGGTCGCCGCGGATCTCCTGCGGCACCGTCGGCTTGGAGCCGCGGGGCGACGCCTCGGTGATCCGCGAGACGATGTGATCGACGTCGCCGCGCAGGACCTCGTCGAAGCCCGGATCGCCCTCGGCGCCGTCGACGAGGAAGAGGATCGGGGTATCGGCGAGGTCGGGGACGGCGGCGAACGCGTCCGCGAGCGCGTTGTCCTCGTCGAGCGCCCTGGCGGCGAGCACGACGTCGGGCCGGCGCTTGAACGCCTGCTCCACGGCTTCGAACGCGCCGTTCGCGTTGGTCACGGTGAGACCACGCGCCCTGAGCGCCGACGCGAGCGCGCCGAGCGCGTCCACGTCCGAATCAACCAACAGCACCCTGCGAGACACTGGATCGGCGCCCTCCGAGTCAGCCGAAGACCCGCAGCCCGGCCGCGCGGCCGAGCCGCTCGGCGAGGAAGTCCGCGAGCAGCGGATCGGCGGCGTGGAACCCCTTCACGAACCCCCCCTGATTGCGCCCTACCAGGGCGTACGCGCCGTGCTCCGCGAGGACACAGAGCGCCTCGATGTCGTCGCACCCCGGCGAGGCGCGGAGGTCGACGGTGTGCACCACCACGTCGTCGCGCGGCGAGGCCAGCTGCGCCTTGACCTGCGCGCCCAGGCTCAGCCCGTCGTGGTGGGCGACCAGCAGGAACACGGCGCCCCCGCGGAGCGCGTTCCTGACGACCGACGTCGCGAGCAGGATCGTGTCGGCGACCGACAGATCGAGCGCGCGGGGCGCCGAGATCGCGGAAGCGCCGCCGGGCGCGGAGGACTCCCGGACGAGGAGGCTGACGATCTCGCCGATGCTCCGCCGGTCCTGAGGGACGCGGTGGACGATCGAGGACTTGGTGGCGTCGGCGCGCCGCCGGGCGATGCGGAGCAGCTGAGCGAGGCTCTGGCCGTCATGGGGGAAGGTGGCGACCCCGACGAGCAGGCCCTTCGGCAGGTACCCGGCCCGCTTCTCGCTCTCGGCGACGTGGGAGAGCATCCGTCGATGGCAGGCGTGCGCCTCGAGCGCGGCCGTCTCGGGCATGAGCAGGTGGAACTCGTTCTCGTCGACGCGGGCCAGGATGTCGGTGTCGCGCACGGCGCGGAGCAGGTGCTCGACGACCTGACCCGGGTTGTGCGTGTTCGCGGGGGGCGCCGGCGTGGTCCTCCAGAAGGCGAGGTCGCCCGGGCGCTCCGGCGCGGCCGCCGCATCCGGCTCGATCACGATGGTCGCGATCGTGAACCGGCGGCCGTACCGCCTGGCCTTGTCGATCTCCCGGCCGGCGACGTCGACGTAGTAGGCGAACGAGTAGGCGCTCGACGCCGGATCCTTCATCGCGGCGCCGCCCGCCGAGCGCTCGTGTTCGCCGAGGAGGGCGAGCGCCGTCGTCGCCTGCGTGGCGAGCAGCTTGACGAGGCCGTCGAGGAGCGGGGCGCGCCGCGGGGTCGAGGCCGCGCTGTCCGGGCGCCTGACCGAAGGGAACGCGGAGCTGCGGCCGGGCTCCTTCTGGAGAAGGAGGTGCCCCGCGGCGAGCCTGCGGAGCGCCAGCGGGACGACGATGAGCTGCTCGCGCCGGGCGAAATCGAGGATGTCGGTCTCGGTCCCGTAGGCGGGCGCGCGGTCGAGCGGCCCCATCGCCGCGGCGCGGACCAGCTCGCTGGAGCGCTCCCCGGCGGCCAGGTAGACGGCGGCCGCCGCCGCGCCCGTCGCCTCGACGAACACCTCGGCGACCTGCTGGGCCGCCGCGTTGCGGTCGCGCGCATCGGCGAGCTCGGCCACGCGGGCGATCCACCCGGCAGCGCGCGCGCTGCGCGCGGCTTCCTGCTCGAGCTGCACCCGGAGGGCCCGCTCGGCGAAGCGCAGGCGCACCGAGCCGACCGCGTTCAGCACCTCGTCCCCGCCGAGCGGCAGCAGGAAGAGCCCGGCGCCGCCGAGGGCGACCGCATGGGCGCCCGCCTCCAGCTCCGCCCTCGTCGCCAGCGCGAAGACGGTGGCCTCGGACGCGAGGGCTTTCAGGTGGTGGACCATGGCGAGGCCGGCCCCGTCCCCGAGCCCGACATCGATGAAGGCGACGTCGGGCGCGGCGGTCTCGGCGAGGACGATCCCCTCGGCGAGATCGCCGGCGAGCATCAGCTCATCGGACGTGATGACCCGCGAGAACAGCGTGCGGGTCGCCTCGTCGGCGATGACGGCGAGCACCTTGAGCGAGAACTCGCGGGCCGGCGCCCGGCCAGGACCCCAGACCCCCTCGGGCGAGGCGGTCACGCGATCACCACCTCGCCCGAGAACGCCCGGCGCGCCGGGCCTTGCATGAGCAGCTCCAGGGATCCGGGGGCGACGGTGATGCGCAGCGAGCCGCCCGGCAGCGCCACGCGGAGAGGTGCTCCGTACGGGGCGCGGCCCTGCGCGCACGCCGCGGCCGCCACGGCGCAGGCGCCGGTGCCGCACGCCAGCGTGCGGCCCACCCCGCGCTCCCAGACGGTCACGTCGATGCGCGCGGCCTCGCCGGGGTCGGCCGGTCGAACGCGGCAGAACTCGACGTTGATGCCCTCGGCCGGCGTGGTCGCGACGATCGGCCCGAGCTCGTCGATCGCGTCCTCCGTGTAGGGGTCGAACGTCACCGCGTGCGGGTTGCCGACGTCGACGCAGGCGAACCGGTGCTCCGCGCCGAGCGCTGTGACGACGAGCGTCTCGCCCATGCGGGCCCGGCCCATGCCGACGAGCACGTCGAAGCGATCGCCCGCCCGTGTGACCTCGCACCGCTTGTCGCCGGCGTCGGTCGCGATGGTGACCGCCTTCTGGGGGGTCCCGCGGGAGACGAGGTAGGCCGCGACGCAGCGGATCCCGTTGCCGCACATCTCGGGGCGGCTCCCGTCGGCGTTCCAGACCTGCATGCGTGGCGGGTCGCGCTCGATCACGAGCACGCCGTCGGCGCCGATGCCGAACCGCCTGTCGCAGAGGCGCCGCGCCGCCTCGGCGGTCATCGGGACCGCCTCGACCAGGATGAAGTCGTTGCCAAGACCTTCCCACTTCTCGAACCGGACGACGTTTTCCTTCATCGCTTCGCCTCGGCGAGCCGCTTTCGCGCCTCGGCTTCCTTGAGCCCGCGGACGGCGACGACCTTGCTCCTGCCGCTCGCGCCGAGGGCGATCTGGACATCGCTCCGGCGCACGTCGAGCGCGCGCGAGAGCAGCTTGACGAGCTCCGCGTTGGCGGCGCCCTCCACGGGCGGCGCGGTCAACGACACGTCGAGCGCGCCCTCGCGCACCCCGACGATGGCCGAGCGCGACGACTTCGGGCGCACCTGGACCGAGATGCGGACGCCTTCGGCGCGCTCGGTGATCGCGAGGCGACTCCACTCGCCGACGGCGCCGCTCTCCTCGGGTTTGCTCATCTGGCCGGCGGCATCGTAGCGTATCTGGAGCTCACGCGTGGTCCCCGCGAGGCCCGGTGACGTCGCTCTTCGGACGGCGACGGCCATCGCGAATTTGCCGGTCGGCGGCCTGACCCGCTACTCTTTTCGCCCCGGCCGTGGGTCGGCTCGCGCAGTACGATCCGGCAGGTCGACTTGCATCCGCGGCGCTCGTTGTTCGCTGCTGATGTTCATTTCCGCGGTGGAGGCGTTGGACATGACTGATGAAGGAGAAGGGTCCGTGAACGCAACGCCCGGCCTCGCGAGGAGGTTGTGCGCGCTCGCGCTGCTCGCGACGTCGGGTGGCCTGCTCGGGTCTGCATGCGCCGACAACGAGAGCAGCCTGTTCATCCGCATGCGGATGGCAGAGACGGGGGACTGCAGCGTGAGCTGCGGCCCCAGTGAACCGTTCTGGAGCGAGGACGCGGTGGACTCGGCGTATGCGGGCAGCCACAGCGCGCTGCTCCTGGTGGGCAACCAGATCGTGGAGCGCGGCGACCCCGACGTCCTCCGGACGGAGACGTCCCGCGTCCAGCTCTACGAGGCCGAGGTCCGCGTCGCCGACATCGAGGGCAACGACGTGACGCCGGGCTACGTCGTTCCGATCACCGGCACGGTCGACCCGGGCTCGTCCGGCGACCCCGGCTACAACTGCACCGAGGTCCTCCTGATCGACGGCGCCACGATGGACACCTTGCGCAGGCAGGCCGCGCAGCTCCGGCGCGATATCCAGGTGTGGGCGACGGTGGTGCTGCGCGGCAGGACGCTGGGCGGCCAGGAGGTCGAGACCACGGAGTGGACCTACCCCGTCCGGGTCTGCTTCGGCTGC
This sequence comes from Sorangium sp. KYC3313, assembly GCF_052075895.1. Classification (NCBI taxonomy): domain Bacteria; kingdom Pseudomonadati; phylum Myxococcota; order Polyangiales; family Polyangiaceae; genus Sorangium; species Sorangium sp. KYC3313. The sequence goes on along the minus strand of NZ_CP197255.1, from coordinate 1,990,728 downwards.
AGCCGGTGCGTCGACACGTCGGAGCCGAAGTGCTGCTCCAGCTCCGCGGACGAGGAGTGCGAGGACGCCAAGGAGCTCGAGGGCTCCTGCCCTGGCGCCCGGGGCCCACAGGACTGTCGTGACCTCGGTCGGACCTGCGCCGAGCACATCGCGAGCTTCGGCCTGTAGAGCGCTCCCCGCAGGCCCCGGCCCGAGCCGCCGTCACCGCGCCGGTCTGGCGCGGTGCACGGGGGCTGCTTCGGGCGACGGCCCTTTCGCAGCCTCGAAGAGGTAGACGAACGGAAGGGCGAGCAGCGCGAGATCGAGCTGCGCCGCGAGGACGACCGCGGTCTCCTTCGAGCCGCCGAGCCCGAACCGCCCCTGGGCGAGCAGCCCTGTGCTCATCCCGTAGCGCGAGTGGAAGTTGTAGCTGCGTCCACCCCAGAAGATGGCGGCGGCGATCCCTGGCTCCACGCCGCGGGCGTCGTCGCTCCACCGGGCGTAGGCGCCGGTGGAGAGGACCAGAGGGAACGCGTCGTGGATGGGCGCGAGCACGGAGACGCCCGCGCCGGTCTGGATCTCGTCGAACGCGTGGGTGAGCACCTCGGCGTAGGGACCGACGCCGAAGTCGTCGTTGGCAGCGCGGCCGAACAGGACATCCCCGCGCAGCCCGAGGTGGAAGACCGTCGCGTCCCACAGCTGCCGATCGAGGCCGACGCCGGCAACGCCGACGGTGACGCCGGCGCTCGCCTGGGGCTCGGCGCGGGCTGTGCCGTGGAGGAGAACGGCTCCGAACAGCGCGGCAACCAAGGCAGCTGGGCGGCCCGCGGTGGCCATGATGGAGCGATGCTACAGGGCGCTGGCGGGTAGCGCGCCTGAATTCTGCTGCACGGGGCTTCTGCCTTGCGTGAGGTCGCCGGAGCTCGTGTTCGGGGTGTCGCGTGTGTCGCGTGCGTCGCATCCGTCGCGGGTGAGCGGCTCCGTTCTCGGCGCGCAGCCCGCCCTGCGCGCCTGCGAGCGTTCATGGTAGCGTCCGGGGGCAATGGCGCGACGCACAGTGCAGCTACGGGTAGGAGGTCAGACCTACCGCGTGGTGACGTCCGCGAGCGACGAAGAGCTCCAGCGGCTCGCCGCGGTCGTCGACCAGAAGCTCGCTGCCGTTGTGCCCGCCGGCCGTGCCGTGACCCCCCAGGCCATGTTGCTCGCCGCCATCGCGCTCGCGCACGATCTCGAGCAGGAGCGGACCCGGGCGTCGGTGATCGCGGGGCGCGCGCGGGATGCCTTTGGCCGTATCCTGCAGCGGGTCGACGCGGTCCTCGGCGCCGGTCCCGAGTCGCCCTCGTCCAGCGGAGCGAACGACAGCACGCGCTGAGCTGGAGCGGCCGTACCTGGCGGGGTCCCGCTGAGCGCCCCTGCCGCTGACTGGAGATGGCATGCCTGCACCCATGGATGAAGCTTTCCAGGCCCTCGCCCCGACGCCTGGAGGCGCGAACGCTCTTCGCCATCTTCAGGACGAGCTCTCCGAGATGGAGCGCGCGGGCTTGCTGCGCACGCCTCCTGCTGCCCCGGCTTCCGCCCGGCTGCTGGTCCTGTGCTCGAACGACTACCTCGGCTACGCCGGGCTCGCCTTGCCTTCCGAGGTCGGAGCCGCGAGCGGCGCGGGGGCGTCCCGGCTGGTCAGCGGGACCCACGAGGCCCACCTGATGGCCGAGCGGGAGATCGCCGCATGGCTGCGCGTGGAAGCGGCGCTGCTGTTCTCCTCGGGGTATGCGGCGAACGTCGGCACAGTCGCTGCGCTGGCCAGGCCGGGAGATGTCGTCGTGTCGGACGCGCTGAACCACGCGTCGCTCATCGACGGGTGTCGTCTTTCGGGGGCGACGGTCGAGGTGGTGGGCCATGTCGACGTGGAGGCGGTGGAGAGCGCCCTCGTGCGGGCCGGGGGCGCGCGCCGCCGGTGGGTGGTGACCGAATCGCTCTTCAGCATGGATGGCGACGCCCCCGACCTCCGCCGCCTCCGCGAGCTCTGCGATCGGCACGATGCCGCGTTGATCGTGGACGAGGCGCACGCCCTCGGTGTCTTCGGGCCGCGCGGGGCTGGCCTCTGCGCCGAGGCCGGGGTTCGCCCCGACGTGCTCATCGGCACGCTCGGCAAGTCGCTCGGGCTTCACGGCGCCTTCGTCGCGGGCTCCTCGACGTTGCGAACCTACCTGTGGAACCGCGCCAGGAGCTTCGTTTACTCGACCGGCATCAGCCCCGTGCTTGCGCTCGCTGCGGTGGAGCGGGTCCGCCGCGCCGCCGCGGACGACCCGGCTCGGGCGCGTCTGGCGATGGTCACCCGCCGGCTTCGCTCCGGTCTGCTGGCGCTGGGAGCCGAGCTGCTTCCTGGCTCCTCGAGCCCGATCCTCCCCTGGCTTCTGAAGTCGCCGGGGGCCGCGGTGGAGATGTCCCGGCGCCTCGCGAGCGAGGGCGTCCTCGTCCAGGCGATCCGGCCGCCGACGGTGCCGGCGGGTACGTCGCGGCTCCGTATCGTGGCGAACGCGTCGCTCTCCGAGGCGGACGTCGAGCGCGCGCTCGCAGGATTCCGGGAGGCGATGCGATGAGCGGACATCCTGTTTCACGTGAAACAGGACGGATCCGGGTCGTGGTGGTCGGAACCGGGACCGGGGTGGGCAAGACGCACGTGTCGGTCGCGCTGGTCGCAGCGCTGGCAGCTCGCGGCGACAAGGTCTGCGGCTTGAAGCCCATCGAATCGGGCATCGACGGCACCACGACGACTGACGCCGAGCAGCTGGCGCTCGTCAGCTCGGTCCAGCCCGAGCCAGCACCGTACCGCTTCGCCGAACCGATCTCCCCTCACCTGGCAGCGCGCCGTTGCGGACGCGCCATCTCGCTGGACGTCGCCACCGCGTGGGTCGACAGGCAGTCCGCTCGCCTCGCGATCGTGGAGAGCGCCGGCGCGCTCCTCTCTCCGCTCGGACCAGGCCTGACGAACGCGGATCTCGTGCGCGCGCTCTCCCCCGATGCCGTCGTGCTGGTCGGCCTCGACCGGCTGGGCATCCTTCACGAGATCGCTTGCTGCACGCTCGCCCTCCGCGCGCTCGCCCCTGGTCTTCCGCCAGCCGTGATCGTGCTCAACCCGCCGACAGTGCCTGATGCGTCCACCGGCACGAACGCGGGGGAGCTCGCCGCGCTCGGCATCGCTTCCGGCGCTGTCGTGATGCCGCGCGCCGCTCCAACCGCGCCGGCGTCGCTCGCCGCGGCGCGGGTCGCCCTGGCGCGTCTCGCGCTGTCGTAGCGAGACGTCGTCACGTTCAAGGGGTGAGAAGCCCCGAGGTCGTGAGCGATCAGGCCGAGCTACCGGACCCGAGCACCTGGTTCAGGAAGCGCCGGTGACGACGCGACCCCGCTCCAGCACCAGACGGGCGGCCGCACGCTCCCGGAAGACCTCCGGCTCGTGAGACACCACGACCACCGCGGCGCCTCGCGCCACCTCCGCGTCCACGACCGCGAGCAACCGCGCCACCCCTGCCCGGTCGAGGCCCGTGGTCGGCTCATCGAGCAGCACCAGCGAAGGCTGGTGCACCAGGGCTCTCGCGAGCGCGATCCGTTGTCGCTGGCCGCGCGAACACGTGCGAAGCGGCCTCAGCGCGAAGCTCCCGAGCTCGAAGCGCTCCTCCGCATGACGCCAGGCCTCGTGCGCGTCGAGCCCGTGGAAGCCGGCCGCCAGCTCGACGTTCTGCCGACCGGAGAGGTCCGGGTACGCCAGCGACTCGTGGGACAGCCAGCCGATGGTCCCGCGCGCCATCCCGGCATCGTCGCCGAGCGGCTCGTAGCTCACCGCGCCCGACGTGGGACGGATCACGGTCCCGAGGATCCCCAGCAGCGTCGACTTGCCCGACCCGTTCGCCCCCTCGATGAGCGTCAATCGCGCTGCCTCGATCGTCGCGTTCACCCCACGCAACGCCGCCGTCGGGCCGTAGGTCTTCACGACGCCACGGGCCACCACGCGCTCGATCGTCATCACAGCGCTCACCTCGCTCCTGCGCTCGCGTTCCCGTCAGCTCTTGTCGCCGCCTCGAGCGCGACCTTCGCCCGGAACGACCGTGGTGATGTCCTCCGGGAACGCCGGCGGATCAACGACAGTCGCCTCGGAATCGTCGGAGAGCTCCGCTTCCGCTTCGAGCGGGCTCAACGACGGGATCGTCGGTCGATCTTCCGACTCATCGTCTCGAGACTGCCCGTCGTCCGTCTCCGCAACCGGCCCGCTCGGTCTGTGCACAGCGCTCCCGCCGGACCGTTCATCGATGACATCCTGAACGACAGCACGCTCCAGCCGGCGCTTCTGTGACACCGGGACCTGGTTCTTGAACCGCCGCAGCCCTTCCAGGAACTCCCGCGCGCTCTGGAATCGTTCATCCCGCGCCTTCGCCAGGGCGCGATCCACGAGGCGCGAGAGGCCGGGCGGAATCGTCGGATCGAGCTCCGTCATCGGGCGGTGCCACAGCGTGAGGATCTGGACGAGCAACGCATTGTGGTTGCGGGCGACGAACGGACGCTGGCCTGTCAGCGCCTCGTACAGGATCACGCCCGCAGCCCACAGATCGAGCCGGCGGTCAAGCTCCACATCCCCCCGTGCCTGCTCGGGCGCCATGTAATACGGCGTGCCCACCACCATGCCGGTGCGGGTCAGATCCGTCATCACCCCATCCATGCCCGAGGCCTGGGAGATGCCGAAATCGAGCAGCTTGGCCACCGGCAACATGCCAGCGCGCTCCGAGAGGAAGATGTTCTCCGGCTTCAGATCACGGTGGACGACCCCGCGATCATGCGCCGTCACCAGCGCCGAGAGCACCTGAAGCATGATGTCGACGAGCTCGTTCGGCGGAACGACACCACAGCGCTCGATCCGCTGCGCCAGCGTCTCCCCGTGGAGACGCTCCATCACGAGGTAGGGGCTGCCGTCAGGGAGCCACCCCATATCGTACACTTCACAGATGTTGGGATGACCGATCCGCCCGGCGACCCGCGCCTCGTGCTCCAGCCTCGAGATGGCCTCGCGCTTCTGGGTGTCCCGCGGATGCATCACCTTGACAGCGACCAGCCGCCCGATCTGGAGGTGCTCCGCCTCGTACACAGCGCCCATGCCGCCCTCCCCGATGATGGCGGTGACCGCGTACTTGTCGCCGATCACGTGGCCGAGCAGCGAGCGCCCGGAAGAGGTCGGGCTCACGCCGCGGCTCCCGGGCCACGCCGGCGTCCGCGAGCCCGCCATGGCAGACGACGGAGCGCGTGACGCGAAAGCCCGCTGCTCCGCACCCGGCGTCAGCGCCCCACGCACCGATGAGCTCGGCGCCACGCCCGCCGGCCACCTCAGCAACGGCGGCGCCACCCTCGACGAAGGATGCGCGGATGGCCGACGGATCGCCGGCAACGGAGCCACGCCAGCGCGAGCGCCCGGGCGGGAGGGCGGCGGATCGCTCGGAGCGACGACCAGCCCGGTCGCCGGACACACGACCACCGCGAGATCGTGGTGGCTACCGCAGTGGATGCACCGCACCGAACTCAAGTCCGTACAATTTGAAATACTCCATCCAGGTGCTGCTCGGAACTGCACAGCGCATCGGGGAAGAGCGCGCAGGCGGCGCCCGGATCCACATCACCCCGCACGCCCCCTGGGGGATCCTTGGGGATAACCCCGCCGACAACCCTGGGGGAAAAACGGGGGAGATCGGCCATCCGCCAGCTCTCCCCTGTCCACCTACCCCTGAGGACGGTCCATTTACCCCAGGGGGGCCGCCTCTAACTCATCGGATTCGTTGAACATTCTGAGTTATCCCCGCCCTCCACAGCGCCTACGACGAAGACGATGTCTTTATCTATCTATTTCATGGAAAGAAGAGGCGTTGCGCAAGGTCACGCGAGCGCTCATTTCCAGCGCACCCCCGGGCGATAACCCTGCTAAAGGGAGCAGCTCCGGAGTCGGCTATGGACCTTGTGATCCCCAAGAAAGATCTGCTTCGCCTCGTCGCGCGCTGCCAAGGCGTGGCGGACAAGAAGAGCGCGATGCCCGCGCTCGCCAACGTCCTGCTCGCCGCCGAGGGCAACGCGGTCCGCGTCGCCGCGACCGACCTGTACCTCGGCGTCACCGGCCAGACCCACGCCGACATCAAGACCGGCGGCACCGTCGCCGTCCCGGCCAGGGACCTGCTGGAGCGCGTGAAGGCCATGCCCGATGGCCCGATCCAGATCACCACCACCGAGGGCGCGCACACGTCGCTCAAGGCCGTGGGATCGCCCCGGCGCTACACGCTGCCCGGGCTCCCCGGCTCGGAGTTCCCGCAGCTGCCCGCCCCGGCGGTGGACGCGCCCTCGCTGGAGCTCCCCGTCGAGCAGCTCGCGCTCCTGATCACCCGGACCCACTTCTCGATCTCCACCGACGAGACCCGCGCCCACGTGAACAGCGCCCTGTTCGAGTGGGCCGGCGATCGCGTCAGGATGGTGACCACCGACGGCCATCGCCTCTCCAAGATGGAGGCGACCGTGTCGGGCAGCTCCGCGACGGCCACCATGCTCATCCCGCTCAAGGCCATCACGGAGCTCCGCCGCCTCGCCGAGGAGGCGCGCGCCGAGAAGGAGACCCCGATGGTCGCCATCACCCAGAGCGGGCCGAACGCCTTCTTCAACATCGCCGGGATGCAGTTCTCGGTGAAGCTCGTCGACGCGCAGTTCCCGCCCTACCAGCAGGTCATCCCGTCGGTCACCGAGCGCTCGGTCCGCGCCCCCCGCGTCGCGTTCGCCGAGGCCCTCCGCGCCATCGCGCTCGCCGCCAACGACCGCACCGGCGGCGTCAAGCTGTCGATCGCGCCGGGGACGCTCCGGATCACCAGCGAGAGCCCCGACACCGGCGCCGGCTTCGACGAGGTGGCCGTCGACTACAGCGGCCCCGAGGTCACCATCGGCTTCAACGCGAAGTACTTCCTCGACGTGCTCGCCTCGATCGACGACGAGGAGGTCATCCTCGGCATCTCCGGCGAGCTCGACCCCGCCGTGATCCGGCCCGGCAGCGAGTCGAACCAGCAGAGCTACGTCGCCGTCATCATGCCGATGCGGATTTGAGCGCGCCCTCCGACGGGCCCGAGGGGCCCTCCCCGAGCCTCCTCCTCGAGCGGCTCCACGTCCGCGAGTTCCGGAACCTCGGCCGCGTCGACGTCGAGCCCGCGCCGCGCATCAACGTGATCGCCGGCAACAACGGGCAGGGCAAGACGAGCCTGCTCGAGGCGATCTACTTCGCCGCGACCTCGAGGAGCTTCCGCACCCACCGGCTGGCCGAGCTGGTCCGCCACGGCGCCCCCATCGCGAGCGCGCGGGCGCGCTTCGTCGAGCGCCGGGACGCGCTGCAGCCGCTCTCGCGCGAGCAGACCGCCGCCGTGGAGAACAAGCGGTGCGTCGTGCGGATCGACGGCAACCGGCCCCCGAGCCTGGCGAGCTTCGCGACGCGGTCGCCGGTCGTCGCCTTCCACGCGGAGGAGCTCGCGCTGTCCACCGGGCCCGCGAGCGCGCGGCGCACGCTGCTCGATCGCCTGGCGCTCTTCATGGACCCGCAGAGCGCCGACCACCGGGCCCGCTACGCGCAGGCGCTCCGCGCGCGCCACGAGCTGCTCCACCGCGGCGGGGGCGCGCAGGCCCAGGCGAGCGCCGAGCTGGACGCGTTCGAGGCGCTGTGCGCCCTCCATGGCGCGGCGCTGACCCGCGCCCGCGAGGCCGCCGTCCAGGCGCTGGCGCCGGAGCTCACGCACGCCTTCGCCCGCATCGCCGCGCCCGACCTGACCCTGGCCGCGCGGTACACGCCGGGCGGCAGCGGCGACGCCGAGCAGGCGCGCGAGGCGCTGCGCGAGCAGCGGCGCCGCGACGCGCACCGGCCGAGCGCGGGCTACGGCCCCCACCGAGACGACCTGCTGCTCGAGCTCGACGGCCACCCCGCCCGCGTGATCGCCTCCCAGGGCCAGCACAGGGCCCTCACGCTCGCGCTCAAAGCAGCAGAGACCGCTGCCATCGCTTCCGTCCGGGGCGTAGAGCCCATCCTTTTGCTCGACGACGTGTCGAGCGAGCTCGATCCCGACCGGACCGCGGCGCTGTTCATGTTCCTCGGAATGGCGCGCGGACAGGTATTCCTGACGACCACGCGGCGCGAGCTCATCGTCACGCCGGGCGTACCTTCCTCGGAGCGGCGCGATTTCCACGTCGAAAGCGGCGCTGTCGGCTGACGTTCGTCGCGGGCGCGCCGGCTGCCGGACGCCGCGGCGCGCGGCGCGCGTGTCGAACGCCGGCCGACGGCGCCGCGACCGCCGTCAAACGCGTTGATCCCTGCCCCGGAGCGCGCGAGTTGGGATGCTCCGGACGCGCCCGCGACGGGCACCGAAAATACGGTGTTACGAGCCTTCCGGACCCGGCGAAACGCTTGCCCGAGCCCCTGATTTCGGCTACATTTCCGCAGTCTTTACGGGGCATCGACGAGCGGTCCGCGCGTGAACGCTCATGGCCCCGGAATCGATCCGGCGCCGCGGCCGCGGCGCCCGGGTCTCACCAGACGAGCTGCCATCGAGCCGGCCCCTCCACTGCAAGAACTCCGGCAATCCGAGCGGCCTCCGCCGCTCTGCGCCCCCGGTGAGAGGCGGCGGGCGCGCCACCAGGACCGAGATGACGGAACCCACCCTGAGCCAGCCGACCGACCTCACCAAGGCGTCGTATGACGCCCACAGCATCACGGCGCTCGAAGGCCTTGAAGCGGTGCGAAAGCGACCCGGCATGTACATCGGCGATGTGCACGACGGATCGGGGCTCCACCACCTGGTCTGGGAGGCCGTCGACAACGCGGTCGACGAGCACCTCGCCGGCGCCTGCACGGAGATCAGGGTCACCGTCCACTTCGACGGCTCGGTGTCGATCGAGGACAACGGCCGCGGGATCCCGGTCGGAATGCACGCCAAGGGCGTGAGCGCGGCAGAGGTCGTCATGACCGTCCTCCACGCCGGCGGCAAGTTCGACAACTCCAGCTACAAGGTCTCTGCAGGCCTGCACGGCGTCGGCGTGAGCGCCGTGAACGCCGTCTCCGAGTGGCTGAAGCTCGAGATCAAGCGCGAAGGAAAGCTCTGGTTTCAGGAGTACGCCCGGGGCGTGCCGAAGGCGCCGCTCAAGGGGATCGGCGTGACGGACAAGACGGGGACGAAGCTCACCTTCAAGCCCGATCCGGTCGTCTTCAGCACGGTCGAGTTCAGCTTCGACATCCTCGCGAGCCGCCTGCGCGAGCTCGCGTTCCTGAACGCCGGGCTCGTCATCCACCTCCACGACCAGCGCCCCGACGGGAGAGCGGAGATCTACGAGTACAAGGGGGGCATCTCCGAGTTCGTGTCGCTGCTCAACAAGACCAAGGAGCCGATTCACGACGACGTGATCAGCTTCGTGTCGCAGCACGAGGTCGGCGCCGCAGGCGACGGCGCGAACGGCCGCGGCAGCGCCGCGACTCCGCCGGTGGGCGTGGAGGTCGCGCTGCAGTGGAACGGCTCCTATACGGAAGCCATCTTCTGTTACACGAACAACGTCCACAACAGGGATGGCGGCACCCACCTCACAGGGCTCCGCGCCGCGCTCACGAAGACGATCAACAACTACGGGAGCGCGCACAACCTCTTCAAGGAGCTGAAGCAGGGCCTGCAGGGCGAGGACGCGCGTGAGGGCCTGACGTGCGTGCTCAGCATCAAGCACCCGGACCCGTCGTTCGACTCGCAGACGAAATCCAAGCTCGTGTCGAGCGAGGTCAAGGGCATCGTCGAGGCCGCCGTCAGCGACAAGCTCGGGCAGTACTTCGAAGAGAACCCCCAGAGCGCGAAGAAGATCATCGAGAAGGCGGTCGTCGCGGCGAAGGCGCGCGAGGCGGCCCGCAAGGCGCGCGAGGTGATCCGCAAGGGCTCGCTCGACGTGACCTCGCTCTCGGGCAAGCTCGCCGACTGCCAGTCCAAGGACCCGGAGAAGAGCGAGATCTACATCGTCGAGGGCGAGAGCGCCGGCGGCAGCGCCAAGATGGGGCGCGACCGGCACTTCCAGGCGATCCTGCCGCTGAAGGGGAAGATCCTGAACGTCGAGCGCGCGCGGCTCGACCGCATGCTGAGCTCCGCCGAGGTCGGCACGCTGATCACCGCCCTCGGCTGCGGGATCAACGACGCCGGCGGCTTCGAGATCGACAAGCTCCGCTACCAGAAGATCATCCTGATGACGGACGCCGACGTCGACGGCTCCCACATCCGCACGCTGCTGCTGACCTTCTTCTTCCGGCAGATGCCGGAGATCATGGAGAAGGGGTACCTGTTCATCGCGCAGCCGCCGCTCTACCGCGTGCGCAAGGGCAAGCGGGACCTGTACCTGAAGGACCAGGGCGCCCTGGACGAGTTCCTCGTGGGCAACGCCGTGGACGGGCTCGAGATCGTCGCCAGCGGCGCCCAGACGGGCATCGCGGGCCAGCCGCTCTACCGGCTGGCGCAGCGGCTGAAGCGGTTCCGCGCCGTGCTCTCCAACATCGACAAGCGCTGTGACGCGCGGATCGTGGCGGCGCTGCTGCGGTCCAGCGGGCTCGGGCGCGACGACCTGCGCGAGACCAAGAAGGTCGCCGCGGCCGCCGACGAGCTCCGCGCCTACCTGAAGCAGCGCTATCCTGACCTGTTCCCGCTCACGCTGTCGACGCCCCGGGACACGGAGCACGGGACGAGCCGGATCGAGGTCGTGCCGCGCCCGGGCGCGAGCGCGCGAAAGAGCGTCATCGACTGGGATCTGGTGAACTCGCCGGAGTACCAGGAAGCCTGGTCGATCGAGCAGGACCTCCGGTCCATCGGCGCGCCCCCGTACCGGGCGCGCACCTCGAGCGGCGAGGAGACCATCGAGAACGGAGAGTCGCTCGTCGACTACATCGAGGACCGCGGCAAGAAGGGCATCTCGATCAGCCGTTACAAGGGCCTTGGCGAGATGAACGCCGACGAGCTCTGGGAGACGACGATGAACCCGGACGCTCGGACTCTCCTCCAGGTCCGCATCGACGATGCGGTGAAGACGGACGAGCTCTTCACGATCCTGATGGGGGATCAGGTCGAGCCGCGGCGCAACTTCATCGAGCAGAACGCGCTCAACGTGAAGAACCTCGATATCTGAGCCCGCGTCGCCCCGTCGCCGGCGCGCGGCTCCTGCGCGCCCGGCGCGGCTCCTGCGCCCGGGGGCGCGGCACCCCGGCTCCGCGCCCGGGCGTGCGGTGGCGTGCGGGGCGTCGAGCCCCCCGTTCGAGGCGCACGGTCGGGGGTTGACACGGCGCTGCCGCTGCATCGCTCACCTGCCCCGCTCGCTCGGCTTCCCTTCAGCGCCTCTTCGGCGTCCCCTCAGCGGCCTTCAGCGCGCTTCAGCGCGCTTCAGCATTTTTGGCAAGCCGCTTGCCTGACCGTCCCCTTGCTAGGCGGGTCACCCGCCTTAGCTTCGAGGGGCCATGAAAATCGAGCGAATGACGACGAAGGCCCAAGAGGCCATACGAGACGCTGTCGATTTCGGCAGCCGTCGGGGAAACCCCGAGCTCTATCCCGAGCACCTTGTGCGGGCGATCGTCAGCCAGGACGGCGGCGTCGGCGCGCCTCTGGTGCAGAAGGCGGGCGCCGATCCTGCAGGCGTGCTGCGCCTCCTCGACGCGAAGATCGACACCTATCCTCGCGTCAGCGGCGGCGCCGAGCCGAACCTGTCGAGGCGCGCGCTCACGGTCCTGCAGAAGGCCGAGGACGAGGCGAAGGCGCTCAAGGACGAGTACATCTCGACAGAGCACGTCCTGCTCGCCGGCATCAAGGCCGACAAGGAGATCCAATCGATCTTCGAGCGAGCGGGGCTCTCGTACGACAAGCTCCTCTCGTCGCTCGCGGCCGTGCGCGGCAATCAGCGCGTGACGGACCGGGACCCGGAAGGGAAGTTCCAGGCGCTCGAGAAGTACACACGGGATCTCACGAAGCTCGCTCGACAGGGCAAGATCGATCCGGTGATCGGCCGAGACGAGGAGATCCGGCGCGTCATCCAGGTGCTCTCGCGGCGCACCAAGAACAATCCGGTGCTCATCGGCGAGCCCGGCGTCGGCAAGACGGCGATCGTCGAGGGCATCGCGCAGCGCATCGTCGCGGGCGATGTGCCGGAGTCGCTCAAGGACAAGACCATCGCGGCGCTCGATCTCGCCGCCATGGTCGCAGGCTCGAAGTTCCGCGGGGAGTTCGAGGACCGGCTGAAGGCCGTGCTCAAGGAGATCGAGGGCTCGAACGGCCGCATCATCCTGTTCATCGACGAGCTCCACACGCTGGTGGGCGCCGGCGCGGCCGAGGGCGCCATGGACGCGGCCAACATGCTGAAGCCGGCGCTCGCGCGCGGCGAGCTCCGGTGCATCGGCGCGACCACCCTCGACGAGTACCGCAAGCGGATCGAGAAGGACGCGGCGCTGGAGCGGCGGTTCCAGCAGGTGCTCGTCACGCAGCCGAGCGTCGAGGACACGATCGCCATCCTGCGAGGCCTTAAGGAGAAGTACGAGGTCCACCACGGGATCCGCATCCAGGACGCGGCGCTCGTCGGGGCCGCCGTCCTGTCGAACCGGTACATCACCGAGCGGTTCTTGCCCGACAAGGCGATCGATCTGGTCGACGAGGCGGCGTCGAAGATCCGCATGGAGATCGACAGCCTGCCCACGCCGATCGATCAGGTTGAGCGCGATCTGCTCAAGCTGCAGATGGAAGAGCAGGCGCTCAAGCGCGAGAGCGACAAGGCGAGCAAGGTCCGCCTCGACGAGGTGCGGCGCGAGATCGCCGACCTCCAGGGGCAGCGCGACGCGATGCGGGCGCAGTGGATGCGCGAGAAGGAGCTCATCTCCGAGCTGCGCCGGCTCAAGCCGCAGATCGAGGAGCTCCGGCTCGAGGAGGAGCGGCTGAAGCGCGCCGGCGACCTCGGTCGCGCCGCGGAGATCCATTACGGCAAGATCCCGGAGATCGAGAAGAAGCTCGAGTCGATCCGCGCCACGCTCTCCCAGGTGCAGTCGAAGCAGAGCTACCTGAAGGAGGAGGTCACCGACGAGGACATCGCCGCGGTCGTCTCGAAATGGACCGGGATCCCCGTCTCCAAGATGCTCGAGAGCGAGATGCAGAAGCTGCTGCGCCTCGAGGAGGAGCTGCGCCGGCGCGTCGTCGGGCAGGAGGACGCGCTCCGCGCGGTGTCGAACGCCATCCGGCGCTCGAGGGCCGGGCTCGGCGACGAGCGCAGGCCGATCGGATCGTTCCTGTTCCTCGGGCCGACCGGCGTCGGCAAGACCGAGCTCGCGCGCGCGCTCGCCGAGATCCTCTTCGACGACGAGAAGGCCATGGTGCGGCTCGATATGAGCGAGTACGGGGAGCGCCACGCGGTGGCCCGCCTGATCGGCGCGCCGCCCGGGTACGTCGGCTACGAGGAGGGCGGCCAGCTCACGGAGCCGGTGCGCCGGCGGCCGTACAGCGTGGTGCTGTTCGACGAGATCGAGAAGGCCCACCCGGACATCTGGAACACGCTCCTCCAGGTGCTCGACGATGGACGCCTGACCGACGGTCAGGGGCACACGGTCGATTTCAAGAACACGATCATCATCCTGACGTCGAACCTCGGGACGCCGGCGGCCGCGGCGATCGAGGAGCGAGCGAACCTGCCGGCGGAAGAGAAGGCCGAGCTCGTGAGGAGGGCCGTGATCGAGGAGGTGCGGAAGCACTTCCGCCCGGAGTTCTTGAATCGCCTCGACGATCTCATCGTGTTCCGGCGGCTGGCGCGCGAGCAGATGGAGCAGATCGTCGATATCCAGCTCGATCTGCTGCGAAAGCGCCTGGATCGACGCGGGCTGCTGTTCACCATCTCGTCGGAGGCGAAGGGCTACCTCATCGAGCAGGGGTGGGATCCGCAGTACGGCGCGAGGCCGCTGAAGCGCGCCATCCAGCGGAGCATCGAGGACGAGCTCGCGAAGCGGATCCTCGGGGGCGAGTTCAAGCAGGGAGACACGGTGCGGATCGAGCGCGGGGCCGGAGGGCTCACCTTCACGCGCGCGGCGCCGAACTGACGCTCGCCAGCCCGCGTCAGCGCTCGGCCTGCGTCAGCGCTCGGCCTGCGTCAGCGCTCGGCCTGCGTCAGCGCTCGGCCTGCGTCAGCGCTCAGGGAGATTGCCGGCGATGCGGCGGAGGAGGTCCAGGACGGCGTAGGCGGCGCCGAGCTGGACCTCCTCGCGATCCCCCGAGAACACGCGGTCGCGCACGACGAGGCCGCCGGGGTGCGACACAGCCCAGTAGCAGAGGCCCACCGGCTTGCTCGCCGTGCCGCCCGTCGGGCCGGCGATGCCCGTCACGGAGATGGCGACGTCGACCTCGCAGAGGCGGCGGACGCCCTGCGCCATCTCGGCGGCGACCTCGGCCGACACCGCGCCGTGGCCGCGCAGGGTGTCCTCCGCGACGCCGAGCAGCCGCGTCTTGGCGCTGTTCGCGTAGGTGACCGCGGCGCCAACCAGGTAGTCGCTCGCCGGATAGCTGGTGAGCAGGTGGGAGATCAGGCCGCCGGTGCACGACTCCGACACGGCGAGCCTCCAGCCACGGGCGCGCACGGAACGCCCGACCATCTCCGGGAAGGCGTCGCCCCCTTCCCCGTACACGGCGGTGCCGAGCCGCTCACGGACATCGGCCGTCGCCCTCAAGGCCAGCTCGTGCGCCATCGACTGCGTGGCGGCGCGGGCGTGGACCTTCACGTCGACCTCCGGGTAGTGCACGCGGTAGCCGAGCGTGATGCCGGGATAGGCCTCCTCCACGCCCTTCAGGAGCTCGCCCAGCGTGGACTCGGGGAGGCCGTAGGTGCGGAGGCGGACCTGAAAGGTGTTGTTCGGCGCAGCCGGCCGCACGCGCGGCAGCACCTGCTCGGCGAACATGCTCTTCATCTCCCGCGGCACACCCGGGAGGAAGAACACCGTCGAATCGCCAAGGTGGATGCCGAAGCCGGGCGCGCTGCCGGACGAGTTCGGCAGGATCTCCGACCCGGCGGGGACCTCGGCCTGCTTCTCGTGGCCCGCGTTCATCGTCTTGCCCCGGCTCTCGACGCGCCGGCGAATGGCGAGCAGCGTGCTGTCGTCGCGCACGAGGTCGCTGCCCATCGCGCGCGCCGCGGCCTTCGCGGTGAGGTCGTCGGTCGTGGGGCCGAGGCCGCCGGTGGCGATCACCAGCCGGTGCGCGCTCGCGAGCTGGCGGACCGCGGCGACGATGCGATCGACGTCATCGTCGACGGTGCTGGACTCGCTGACCGTGAAGCCCGCTGCGGTGAGCTCGGCAGCGAGCCAGGCCTCGTTGGTGTTGATGATCTCGCCGCGGGTGAGCTCGGTCCCGATCGAGAGAAGCGCGACAGCCATTGGGACTCGGGACTCTAACTCCATCCGGCGCCGCCGGAGCGCGTTTCCGGATTGTTTTGCGGTCGGAAAGGGGCGGTTTTGTCCCCCCCACGCCATGGGTCTTGTCCCCCTCCCCCACCCCATTCCCCACCCCATCCCCTCTCCCACCCGCCCGCCGCCGCGCGGGGCGCGCTCGCGCGCGCTACGGTGGATAGACACACCGGAAGCCGAGATCCGGCGCTCGGACGGATATCGGGACAAGGCGACGATTCCAGGTGCGGAGCGCCGTCGCGGCCCCATCCGTCCATGATCCGCCGTGAATTCCCGAGAACTCGCCCTCGAGCGGATCAGGGGCGGCCCACTCGGCAACATTGCCGGCCAGATCGAACACCCGGCCGCCCGCGTGCACGGCGGCGCCGTCGGGGCGCGAGCCGGCGAGCTCGGGGCCCGTCGCGCCCCAGCCGCACGGGCCCGCTCGCAGGCCGAAGGCGGCCCGCCGGCAGACCGCGCCGGTGTCTCCCCACGGGTACCGCCGGCCCGCGTCGCCCGCCGCGGCGAAGGCGAGCTGATCACGCGAGGGGAGCGCCCCGCCCGCGAAGGCGCAATACCGAGCCGACTCGGCCAGGGTGACGCCCGTGACGGGGACCCCGGGCTCGCCGCGCAGCGGGAGCGGGGCGCACGCGCCGGCCTCGACGCAAGCGGCGTAGCGCTGCTCGGTGATCTCGAACGCGTCGAGCGAGAACGCCGGGACGAACACCGCGCGCGGGTCGACGATGCCCTGCGCCTCCCAGTCGCTTGGTCCGAGGCGCAGCGTCCCGGCGGCGATGCGGACGGCCGCGCCCGGCGCGACGCAGCCAGCGGCGGTCACCGTGAGGCCGGCGCCGCATCGCCTCGGCGTGCCTGCGCAGCGGCGGGCGTCATCGAGGCGCTGGCCTTCGCCGCAGCACCGCGGGCCGAGCGCGACCATCCCCGGCGCGCAGCGCGCCGGCGGCTCCGCGCGATGGAGCGCGAGCGCGACGACGGCGCCGATCAGGAGGGCCGCGCCCGCGGCGAGGCCGGCCTTCCACCCCGGCATCCGCCCGACGTCCGGTGCTGCCCTCACCCCTCAGGAGCGCGGCGATCCAGCGGCGTCGGCCTTGAGCGCGCCGGCCGCCTCGCGCGCGCCGGCGGCCTTCCCGCGCGCCGGCCTGGCCTCGATCATGGCCACGATGCGCGCGAGCGCGTCGAGGAGCGCCGCACGGACGCGATCGTACGTCTTCGGGCCGACGTCGCCCCGCTTCCGCGCGCGCTCGAGCTCGACGAACTCGTCGAGCAGCGCGTTCCGCGCCTCGAGCAGCTCCCGCCGCTCCTCGTCGTCGGGCCCGCGGTCCTGGTCGCGCCGCCGGACCAGGTTCAGCGCGGCCCCGCCGATCACGGCCGCGCCGGCCAGCACCAGCGCGATCCACCGGCCCACGCCCGGCGTCGGCAGACCGCCGAGCGTGATCTCGATGACCTTCATCCCGCCCTCCGTGCGGGTGCCCGCCATCTCGGTGATCAGGATCTTCTTCCCGTCGCGGTTCTGGGTGCGCTGGGCCGCGGGGAAGCCGGCGACGGTCAGCGTCATCGATTTCGACGCCTCGGCCATCACCCGCATCTGGGCGATGCGCGGCGGCAGCTCGATGCGGATCGTCTGGCGCTCTTCGTCGTGGAGCGGGACCTGCCAGCGGAACTGCCCTTCGTGCCGGCCAGGGCTCACGGTGCCGCGCAGCGCCACGCCGGTGCCCTTGACCTCGTCGAAGCGCATCTCCTCGCCCATGCCTTCGGTCTTGTTGAAGGCCTTGTAGTCGCGCGGGAGCGCGAACGTCTCGTTGGGCAGCCAGGCGACGCGGCCGAGGTTGAAGACCTGGAACAGCTGCTCCACCGAGATCGCGTCTTGCTTGAGCTGGAGGTAGACGATGCCCTGCGTCCCGACCATCAGGCCGCTCACGTTCGGCGTGGCGTCGTAGATGTGGAGCACGGCCCGCTTTCCGGCCTCGGCGCTGAGCCCGAAATGCGGGATCGAGAACGTGCCGCCGTCGCGCGTGACCGAGATGCCGTAGCTCGTGCCGCCGGCGATCGCGAGGTTCTCGAGCCGGACCGCGCCCGCGTCGTCCGTCTCGCGGCTGATGCGCTCGCGCGAGTCGCCCTTCGCCACCGAGCTCTGCAAGATGTCGATGTCGACGGAGATGCGAGGGACAGGGTTCCCGTCCGCGTCCTGCACGGTGAGCACGAGGACGCCGGGCGGGAGCCCCGTGTCTTCCTGGACGGTGTCATCGGGCGCATCGAACAGGCCCGTCAGCTTCTCCGAGGCGCGCCGGGAGGCCGCATCCGCCGCGGGAGGCTTCCCCACCGGCGGATGGCCCGAAGGCAGCCCCTGCCCCACCTCGGGATGCCCCGGCGGGAGCTCGCTCGCAGCGTCGGGCGCGCCTGCGTCCGCCGCCCCCGCTGCGGGCTGCGCTGGAGCGGCCTTGTCCGCCGTGGGCTGCGCCGACGCCGCCGGCTGCGCCTGCACCGCCTGCGCGGCGGTGATGCTCAGCGAGGCGATCGCGGCGAGCGCGGTACACCCGGTCCAGCGCATCACGAGGCCCTCCTGCGGTCGTTCTCATCCTCATCGACGCTGGCCGCGGCGTCGTCCGTCGCAGCCGGGTCGTCCTGAGGCGCGGCGAGCGCGCGCTTCGTCCCGCACTTCTTGCAAAACACCGCGTCTTCGTCGTTCAGCGTGCCGCACTCCCCGCACGCCACGCCCTGCGTCGCCGCGGGCTCCGCCGTCGCCGCGGGCTCCGCCGTCGCCGCGGCCTCGTCCGGCTCCTTGGGCGCGCCGTCGTCCTGGAGCCCGGCGCGCCGGAGGTGCCTCGTGACGAGCGCCGCGACCTGCTCGCGCCGCGGCTGCGCGTCGGCGTCCAGCAGGCGGAGGAGCCGCTTCGCCTCGGCGCGGTACTTCGCGACGAGCTCGGCGTAGTCCTCGTCGCTGATCTTCCCGACGCTCCGCTCGAACTCGAGGTCCTTGAGCGCGCGCAGGACAGCCTGCTTCTGCTCCTCCTCCGCGCGCGGCGCGCCGATCGCGTACGCGTCGGCGCCGCTCAGCGGGGTCTCCCCGATCAGCACGCGGAGGCTCGCCCAGAAGATGGCGATGACGGCGACGAGCGCGCCGCCCGCGAGCACGAGGATCGCCGCGGGCGGCCCGGCGACGAGCCCCGCGACGCCGGCGCCGACGAGCGCCACGAGCGGCGCCCCGAAGCGGGCGTAGTGCACGATCTGCCGCTCCAGCGGCGAGTCAGTACCCCGGGTCACGGTCTCGTCGGCCGTGGCCGAGGTGGCGCTTTTGGCGGGCTGTTCGGCGCTCATTCGCGGTCTTCGCGGTCCAGGCTCTTGAGCTCCGCGTCGAGCTTGTCGTCGTAATCGTCACGGGCGCCGGGGACAACGCCCTTCGGGGACGGCTGCTGGCCGGCGGCGCCCGCCTCGTCGCTGCGCCGCTTCCATCGGCGCAGCGTCGCGACGACGATGCCCGCGCCGACCACGATGGCGCCGAGCGGGAGCAGGTAGAGCAGCCGCTGGCTCCCCTTGTTCGGCGGCACGGCCAGCGCCTCCGCCCCGTAGCGCTCGGCGTAGGCGGCCTGGATGGCCTCGATCGACAGCCCCGACGCGAGCGCCGCCCGGAGCTGGTCGCGGCGCTCGTGCGCGGTGCCGCACGTGCACGTCCCGAGGGTCTCCCGCGGGCAGCCGCACGTGCAGATCAGGCTCCAGAAGAGCTTGCGCTCGATGTCGTTCGCGATGCCGACGACGCCCGAGCGCTGCATCCCCTCGCCGAGCTGCTGGCTGTGGGCGAACTCCGGCGAGCGCAGCAAGACGACGAGGGCGAGGGCGCCCGCGACGAGGAGGGTGATGCCTTGGATGAGTCTTCGTGTGCGGCTCATTCGAACGCCGGCTGCCTCGGTTCGGCAGCGGTCGGGAGCATGGCACCGATCGCGGGCGTCCGCCCGGGATCAACCGCAGCGCCGGTGCCCGGGGCGCGGACGTCGCCGTCCGCCGCGGCCGGCGCGACCAAGACGGGCCGCCCGAGCCCCTCCCGGGCGGGGCGCCCGTAGGCCTGCGACGGGCCGCCGGCGAGCAGGAAGGCGAACACGACGGACGCGGTGACGGACCCCGCCGCCCGCACATAACCGAACGCGCCGGCCTCCTCGAGCGTGATGTCAGGCCACATCGCGACGAGGGCCCCCAGGATGAGGATGCCCGCGCCGAACCACATGAACGAGATCAGGTTGTTCACGTGAATCTGGAACGAAGCGACCTTCGTCTGGGGGTTCGCCATCCCGATGATCACGTAGAGGTCGTTCTTGACGGTGATGTGCCGCGCGACCTCGGTCGACGGCGCCTCCGGGGACGCCTTGTAGATGAACTTCGCCGGGCTGATCCGGCCGACCGGTGTGCCGTGGCGCTCGACGTCGAGGTCGGCGAAGACCATACGCTTCTCGCTGTCGACCTCCATGCGCGGACCCGCGTAGGTGAGGTGGTACTCCTCGACCTGCACGGACTCGCCCGGGTGGAGGCTGATCTCCTTGTCGACGCCCCACGCGCGGCCGGCGAAGCCGAGGAACATCACCGCGATGCCGACGTGCACGATGTAGCCGCCGTAGCGGCGCCGCGATCTGGCGATCAGGTTGTAGAAGGAGGTGAAGAGCGGCTCTTTCGCCCGCTTCTGCCGCGCCGCGATGCCGCGGGCGAACTCCTGCACGACCACGGAGACGTTGAACGACGCGATGGCGACCGTGAAGAACGGGTAGGTCGACGCGAGCTTCGCCAGCGCGTCGCCGAGCGGGCCGGGGTAGATCGGGTCCACGGCGACGAACGGGGCGAAGCCCACCCTCTTCCCGAGCGTCAGGTGAAGCGCCGCCGTGACGACCGTGACCAGCACCGGCCAGCGGAAGCTCTTCCGGAAGAGCTCCGGCGACGTCTTGCGCCACCCGAGCAGCGGCGCGACGCCCATGAGCAGGAAGACCACGAGCGCGACCGGGGGCAGCCACATGTTGTAGAAGGTCGGCCCGAGCGTCGACTTCTGGTCGAGCAGCCACTCGCTGATGCGCGGCCACACCGTCGCGACCGCGATGAAGATCATGATGCTGAAGAGGCCCCAGTTGTTGAAGAGGAACGCGGCCTCGCGCGACAGCATCGACTCGAACTGCCCGTCGCTGCGCAGCCGCGGCAGGCGGTAGACGATGAGCGCGGTGCACGTGGCCAGGATCACGGCCATGAAGCCGACGAACCAGATGCCGATGCCGGACTGGGCGAACGAGTGGACGCTCGCGATGAGGCCGGAGCGCGTGAGCCAGGTGCCGAAGATGGTGAGGAAGAACGTCCCGCAGATGAGCGAGACGTTCCACACCTTCAGCATGCCGCGGCGCTCCTGGATCATCGTCGAGTGGACGTAGGCGCTCGCGGTGAGCCACGGGAGGAACGCGGCGTTCTCGACCGGATCCCAGGCCCACGGGCCGCCCCAGCCGAGCTCCTCGTAAGCCCACAGCATCCCGAGCACGTTGCCGATGGAGAGGAACAGCCAGGAGAAGAGCATCCACTTGCGCGTCGCCACGATCCACTCGCTGTCGAGCCGGCCCGTGGCGAGCGCGGCGATCGCGAACGCGAACGGGACCGCCGCGCTCGTGAAGCCGATGTAGAGGCTCGGCGGGTGGATGATCATGTAGAAGTTGCGCAGCTGGAAGTTCAGCCCGTTGCCGTCGAGCGGGGCGCCCGCCACGCTCGTCCGGAACGGGTTCACCGCGAAGATCATCAGCGCCGCGAAGAAGATCAGGACGCTCATCAGCGTCGCGATGACGTAGGGCTGGAGCTCCAGATACCGGCGCTGCAGCCAGACGACGCAGCCCCCCGAGAAGAGCGCGGTCAGGAACATCCACCAGAGCAGCGAGCCGTCCTGCCCGCCCCAGAGCGCGGCGATGAGGTACGGCGTGCTCATGGACCGGTCGCTGTACTGCGCGACGTAGGCGATCCGGAAATCGTGGCTGACGAAGGCGTACGCCAGCACGAGCACCGCGAGGCCGACCAGCGCGATCGTGCCGTACGCGCCGAGCCGCGCGGCCTGGAGCAGCCGCGGCCGCCCGCGCGCTGACGCGAGCCCGACGGCGAAGGTATACGCCGCGGTGACCAGAATGGCGTAAAGGACGCCGGTCCCGAACTCAGGTAGGGATTGCCACATCGTCGTGGGCGCAAGCTTAGGCTTGCCGGGCGCGCAGGGCCAGCGCACCGCAGCGCGCGACCGATCGACCGCCCTCACCTGCGCCGTGCGTCATCGACGAGCGCCCCGGAAAAGCTTCGCTTCAGGCCCGGCGTCGAGCGCGGCGCACTATACTGGTGCATGGCGATCGCTGCCTCCGGTATCCGCCCGACCGAGCTGATCTACGACTGGAACGAGGTGGATCGCGTCGGGCGGGTCATCCCGGAGAACATCGGCTTCTTCGACGAGACCCTGCGCGACGGCCTGCAGAACCCCTCGGTCGCCGATCCGAACATCGAGAGCAAGCTCAAGCTGCTCCACCTGATGGCCAAGATCGGTATCCAGATCGCCGACGTCGGCCTGCCCGGCAGCTCGCAACGGGCGTTCGAGGACGTGCTCCGGATGTGCAGGGAGGTGGCCGACAACAACCTGCCGCTCCGCATCGCCTGCGCAGGCCGCACGGTCGTCTCGGACATCACGCCGATGATCGAGATCTCCCAGCGCGCAGGGATCCCCGTGGAGATCTACGCCTTCATCGGATCGAGCCCGATCCGCCAGCTCGCGGAGGCGTGGGACGTCGACCTCATCGCGCAGCGGAGCGCCGCGGCGATCGACGCGGGCGTGAAGGCCGGGCTCCCCGTCGCCTACGTCACGGAGGACACGACGCGCTCGCGCCCCGAGGTGCTGGCGACGCTCTTCAAGGTCGCCATCGATCACGGCGCGTCCCGGCTGTGCCTGTGCGATACCGTCGGGCACGCGACGCCGGACGGGGTTCGCAACCTCATCAACTTCACGCGGGCCATCGTCGCGGGGGCCGGGGCGTCGGTCGGCATCGACTGGCACGGCCACAACGATCGCGGCCTCGCGCTCGAGAACGCGATCTGGGCGCTCCAGTTCGGCGCGGACCGGGTGCACGGCACCGCGCTCGGGATCGGCGAGCGGGTCGGCAACGCCGCGATGGAGCTCATCCTGCTCAACATGAAGCTCCTCGGCCTCCTCGAGCACCAGGACCTCACCCACCTCCTCGAGTACTGCACGACGGCCGCGCAGGCGGTCGGCTGGGAGGTGCCCATCAATTATCCCCTGGTCGGACGGGACGCCTTCCGGACGGCGACCGGCGTGCACGCGGCGGCCATCATCAAGGCCGAGTCGAAGGGCGACTCCTGGATGGCCGACCGGATCTACTCCGGCGTCCCCGCCGGCATGTTCGGGCGAAAGCAGGAGATCTGCGTGGGCTACATGTCCGGGGCCTCCAACGTGAACTACTGGCTCCGGCAGCGGAAGATCGAGCCCTCGAAGGAGCTCGTCGACGCCATCCTGGCGAAGGCCAAGGCGACGGATCACATCCTGTCCGAGGAGGAGATCCAGGCCGTGATCGAGCTGCACCGCGGCCGCCCGGCCTGATCTCGGGACGCCGGCGCGGCGCCGCGGGATCCGGGCGCGGCCGCGGGAACGGCGGCGGGACGTTCGGCGTTTTCACGGATCCAGAGTAGAAATCCAGGCCGTGGCCGAGCAGGACAAGCAGCCCGCAGCGGAACAGGACAAGCAACCCGCCGCGGAAGCCGACCGGGCCGGGCGCCGGTCGCGGCTCGATGCCGTCCTGGCCGCGATCGCCGCGCTGGTCTGCTTCCTCGCCGCGACCACGCTGCGCGATCTGGGGCCGCGGTTCCTGCCGCGGGCGCCGATCCCGGCGCCGCCGGTGCCCGCGTGGGTGGAAGGGCGCGCGGCAGAGCTCACCGTCACCGTGCGCGACGAGCAGGGGCGGCCGCTGAAGGACGCCGCCGTGCGCGTCTTCGCCATGCGCGAGGACCGCGCCTACTTCGCGGGCGAGCTGAAGACCGATCCCTCGGGCGAGGCTCGCTTCGCCGGGCTGCCGTCCGGAGAGGCCTGGATCATGGCGTACGGCGCGGAGCGGGCCCGCGCCTCGACCCGCGTCGCGCTCGAGCCAGGCCCCCGCGCCCTCGACCTCGTGCTGCGGCCCGCGAAGGTGCTGGACGTGCTGGTCGTCGACGAGGCCGAGCGCCCGATCGACGGCGCCGAGGTGACGGTCGCGACCGCCGATCCCCTCCCCTTCGTGGCGACCACCGCCGAAGGCGGCCGCGCGCGGTTCGATCGGCTCGGGGCAGCGCCCTACGTCGTCCGCGCGTCGGCGCTCGGCTTCGAGGACACCGTGCGGACGGGCATCGTGCCCGGGCCGGCGCCGCTCAGGCTCCGCCTGGATCGGCTCGGCGCCCTCACGGTCCGCGTGGTGGACGCGGAGGGGCAGCCGGCCGACGGCGCGACCGTGCTCGCCGCCGGCACCGGGCTGTGGCCGGCGCGCAGCACGACCACCGACGCGACGGGCGCCGCGCGGATCGCCGGGCTCCGCGACGGGGTGTACGACCTCAAGGCCCGGCGCGGCGCCGCCGTGAGCGCGACCGCGCTGGCCGTGCCCGTGAGGCGCGGCGAGGGCAAGGAGGTGAAGCTCGTCCTCGGGCCCGGCCGTCACGTGCGGCTCCTCGTGACCGACGGCGACGGCGAGGGCGCGCCGCCCGTGAAGGCCGCGAACGTCGTGCTCGTCGAGCAGGGCCTGTCGGCGTTCCCGCTGCACGGCCGCACGGGCGACGACGGGTCCGTGACGCTCGGGCCCATCGCGCCGGGGTACGCGAGCGCCTCGGCCCTGGCGGCCGGCTTCGTGCCGAGGAACGCCGTGCAGGTCGACGCGGGCGCCACCGAGGTGCGCATCCCCCTGCTCCGCGGCGGCGCGCTCGTGGGCGAGGTGGTCGACGATCGCGGCTACCCGGTCCCGGGCGCGACGATCGAGATCGTGGGCGCCGACGCCGAGGGGATGCCCATCGACGAGACCACCGCGATGTCCGAGTTCAGGGACGAGCACTTCGAGCGCGCCCTGCCCGGCCCGGCGCCGCTGATCCCCGCGGGCGAGCTCGGGGTCATGCCGGGCCCCATCCCGGACCTGCCGCATGGCGACGCGGTCCTGCCGGCCGCCTCGGTGCGCTCGGGCGAGCCGTGGGTCACGCGCGCCGACGGCACGTTCCGGGCCGAGCCCGTCACCCCCGGGCGCGTCCACGCCATCGTCCGGCACCCGGAGTACGTCGAGACGCCCAGCGAGATCGTGACGCTGCAGCCGGGCGGCGAGGCCCGCGTGCGCGTGGTGATGCGCCAGGGCGGCCTGCTCGAGGGCCGCGTCCTCGAGCAGGATCGCAAGCCGGTCGCCGGCGCGCGCGTCGAGCTGGCCGCGACCGCGGGCTCGCTCGAGCGGGTGACGTACTCCGCGGACGACGGCACGTTCGCCTTCGCCGCGGTCCCCGACGAGGTGCTCGTCTCCGTCTCCCGGGCCGAGTCGCCCGGCGACGTCGTGGCGCGGCTCGTCGTCGAGGTCCCGGAGCGCGATCGCAAGGAGATCGAGGTCGTCCTCCCGAAGGCGCGCGAGGCGGTGGCCATCCACGTCACCGACGATCGCGGCTACCCGCTCGATCGCGCGGAGGTGCGCGTGCTCTCGCTCGACGTGGCCGTTCCGCTCCGCAAGACGCTGTTCACGGACGACGACGGCGACGCGCTGCTGCCCGACGCCGCCGGCTTGCCGCTCCGGGTAAGCCTCGTGCGCTCCGGCAAGTCCCCGCGCGTCGAGCAGGTCGACGCCGCGCCGAAGGAGCTGCGGCTCGAGATGGGCGCCGCCCTCAAGGCGACCGGCGCCGTGACCGGGCGCGGCGGGCGCGAGCGGCTCGAGGGCGCGCGGATCACGCTGTTCTCGACGACCGGGCCGCGCCGCGCCACGAGCGACGCGGAGGGCGACTTCACGCTCACCGACCTCGCGCCGGGCCAGTTCCGCGTGACGGTGAGCCGCGACGGGTACGCGCCGGCGACGCTGCGGGTGACGATCGCCGGCGATCCCGATCGCCCGACGGACCTCGGGCGCATCGACCTGTCCGAGGCGGGAGAGGTCGCCGGCCAGGTCGTCGATCAGCGCGGGGACGCTGTCGCAGGGGCCCGCGTGGCGCGCGACCGCGTGCCGACGTACCTGCCGCTCGGCCCGCTGCCGCCGGGCGTCGTGACCACCGACCGCGACGGGCGGTTCCAGCTCGGCGGGCTGCCCGAGGGCACGGCGGTCATCGAGGCGTACAGCGCGGATCTCGGGCGCGCCGAGTCGCAGCCGGTGCAGGTCCGGGCCGGCAGGACGACCGAGCGCGTGAGGATCGCGCTGCCGGGGGACGGCGCGCGGCGAGACCCGAAGGGCGCGGGGAGCCTGGCGGTGACGCTCGGCGAGGAGCGAAGGACCGTGACCGTGGTGTCGGTGCCCCCGGCGAGCGAGGCCGAGGAGGCCGGCATCGAGCCCGGCGATCGGCTCCTGTCCGTGAACGGCGTCGAGGTGCGCTCCATCGAGGAAGCGCGGCGGCGGCTCACCGGGCCGCTCTCGGAGGACGTCGTGGTGCTGCTCGCGCGGGACGGCGATCGCGGCGAGGCGCGGTGGCTCACGCGGGTGCGGAGGGAGCGGGTACGGCGATAGCCGGCCGGGCGCCCGCGGCGCCGGACGAGCTCAGTTCTTCGCCTTCGTCAGCACGATGGCGCGGCCGTCGCCGATTTCCCAGCGCAGCGTCTGATCCGTGGCGAAGCGGAACGCCGCCTCATCGAGCCCGCCCTCGGGGCGGAGGAAAGCGACGGTCACCTGATCGCCGTCCGCCTTCGTCACCTTGAAGGTGCCGCTGCGCGGCGTCTCCGCGGGCACGGTCACCGTCACCTTGCTGCCGTTGAACTCGAGCGCCGTTCCCTTCACCCATCCGGTCGCCTTGGTGAGCTGATCCACAGGGGCGTTCTCGATGGCATCGCCATACCAGCGCCCCTGCAGACGATCGCGAGGGGTCTTCGAGCAGCCCACCACGGCGGTCATCGCCATCCCCAGGGCCAGAGCGGTCTTGATGCGGTTCTGCATGGGCCTTCCTTCGGAGCCTCGAGGGGTCCCGATTGGAAAAATCCTACGAAGAGCTGCATGAATAGGCCAACAATGTAGGATGTTTCTGCACATCTACGCAGGATCGCAGCGCTCGGCGAGGGGATGGCGCCGCCGCTTCTGGGGAGGGCGAGTTCGCGCTAGGGTTCCGGCCCGAGGAGCCGCGCGGACGGTGCGCGTTTCCGCGGCGCGACGACCTTGAGCACGCTGTTTCACGAGAAGCGCCTCGTCCCGCTCGAGCGGACGCGGCTCCTGAAATCCATCGTCGAGCGCGCGGCCGATCGGTCCGAGGGGCCCCCCGTGATCGTCTTCGATCTGGACGGCACCCTCATGGATAACCGGCCGCGGGTGGTCGCGATCCTCCATGAGCTGGCGGAGGAGTGGCGCCGCAAGCACCCGCACGCCGCCGCCCTCCTCGAGCGCGCGTCGCCCGACGGCATCGTGTACGGGTTCCAGGACAACCTGCGGCAGCTCGGCGTCGACGACGAGGCGCTCCACCTGCACGCGTTCGATTTCTGGAGGGCCCGCTTCTTCAACGATCCGCACATCCGGCACGACGTCGAGGTGCCGGGCGCGAGCCAGTACGCGCGCGACTGCCACGCGGCGGGGGCGACCCTCGTGTACCTCACCGGCCGCGACCTGCCGAAGATGGCGCTCGGCTCGTTCGCGAGCCTGCGCGATCTCGGCTTCCCCATCGGGGTCATCGGCACGGAGCTCGTCGTGAAGCCGAGGTTCGAGATGCCCGACACCGAGTTCAAGCGGAGCGTGGCGCCGCAGCTCTCGCGGCTCGGGCGGGTCATCGCGGTGTTCGACAACGAGGCGGCCAACTGCAACCTGCTCCTGGGCTGCCATCCCCGCTGCACCGCGGTCTTCCTGGACACGCAGTGCGCGCCCGACCCGCCGCCGCTCGACGCGCGCGTGCGCGTCATCCACACGTTCGAGCTGGAGCCGTGATCGCCGCGCGCGCCGCCGCGGCTTTCCTGCTGCTCGCCGCCGGCGGGTGCGAGCCGTCGCGCCACCCGCCCGTCGATCCCGTGGAGGCCGGCGCGAGCCCGAACGCGAGGATCCTCCCCGCGCCGCTCGCGAACGAGACGCCGGACCTGCTCGACGCCTCCGCCGCCGAGGCGACCGCGAAGATCATCGCCGACGACTACGGTCGGCTCATCATGTCCGAGGCGAGCCCGCAGTCGCCGCTGCCGCTCTCGCCCGCCACCCCCCTGCCGGACGACGCGCTCTCGCCCCGCGAGCTCCCCGGCATCCTGCTCGAGGCGGCCTTCCGCTTCCGCGACGTGCCGCAGCCCCCCAAGGCGCCCGAGGTGGCGACCTCCGGGATCCACGCGGCGCAGAAGCTCACCGAGCTGACGTGGAAGGTCGAGCTCGCGGAGACGGGCCGGATGCGGGTCCAGTTCACGTCCCGCGCGCTCCCGTTGCCCGCGGGCTCCGAGCTCCGCGCGCGCCACGACGTGTACGGCGAGGTGCTGCTCTGGCCGTCCCTGACCCAGTACCGGGTCGTGCCGCCGGGGGCGCTCCGCACGCTCCTCGGCGAGCGGCGCGTCGACGTGACGCCGCTGTCGACGGGCCCGGCGCGTCCGGTCGGCGACGGCAAGCGGCTCGAGATCGACGTCCGCAAGGTCGAGGTGCACGGGAGCCTCGGCGCGCTGTACGTCGAGCTCGGCAGGGTCCCCGAGGCCGGCGACGGGGGGCCGCTGCTCTGCCGGGCGCTGCTGGAGATCCTCGGCGTGGACCCGAAGTCGCCCGAGTGCGTGGCCGGCGAGGTGCCGCTCTACGCGAGTTATGCCTGGCAAGGCGGCGGCGGCGTCGCGTTCGAGGTCACGTCGGTCGCCCGGCGAACGGACCTGATCTCGACCGACATGCTCATGCCGCCCCCGAGCGCCGCGTACGCCGCCGCCGGGCTCCCGTCGGCGGAGGGCGGCGTCTTCCTGACGCGCGACGAGCTCGCGGCCATCCGAGAAGAGCCGCTCCAGCTGCCCGGGAGCGTCGACCCGGGCGCGCCCGGCGAGGGGTTCGTCGCGGTCAACCAGACCGACGCGCTGCTCTACCTGCTCGTCGACGGCATCCCCGCGGTCGCCGTGCCGCAGGCGAGCGAGCGCTACGTGATCGGGCCCCTGCGCGGGCGCTACGTCGTCCAGTGGCGCACGTTCCTCGGCGAGCGCATCGAGCCGCCTCAGACGGTCGAGATGCCGGCGCGCATCGTGCGCAGCGGGGCCGAGGCCGGGGCGGCGGACGGCGGCTGAAGCGGGGCGGCGGAAGCGAGGACGGCGTCCCCTGCCCTAGCGATCGGCCGTCGTCTCGGGGCTCGCCAGGAGCTGGACGATGTCGTCCGGGATCCGCGTCAGCGTCAGGTTCGAGCCCAGGCACGCGAGGAGGATGTCGCCGTCGCAGATCACGTCCTCGCCCCGGAGGATCCGGTAGCTGAAGCGCGCGGTGACCCGCTGGACCTCGCGGCAGGTCGTCTCGACCACGAGGTCGTCGCCGAACCGCGCGGCCTGGCGGTACTTGATCCGCAGCTCCGCGACGGCGAGGTGAAGGTCGCGCCGCACCATCTCCTCGTAGGAGAGGCCGCGGCGCTTCAGCCAGTCGATGCGGCCGGCCTCCAGGTAGATGACGTAGTTCGCGTGGTGGACGATGCCCATGAGATCCGTCTCGCAGAAGCGGACGGCCAGGGGCGTGCGCGAGGTGAGGTGCGGGGGCGCGTCGGGCAGAGAAGGGAGCGGCATCGCGGGAGGCGCAGAGATTAACCCAGTTTCGACCCGGGCAGCAGCAGAGCGACCGCGCGACGTCCGCCGCACGACACGGGATCGCAGCGCGCGGCGACCGAGGGCCCGCCTGGGCGCTGGTGGCGCGGGCGCCGCGATGTTAGCGGGCGGCATGACGAATGTCCGGACGCTCCTGTCCGCCGAGCAGATCGGCGCTCGCGTGCGCGACCTCGGCGCGCAGATCACCCGGGAGTACGCGGAGCGCCGGCTCGTGCTCGTCTCCGTGCTCAAGGGGAGCTTCGTGTTCACCGCCGACATCGCGCGCCACATCGACCTGCCGGTGCGCATCGAGTTCCTCGGCGTGCGCAGCTACGGCGAGGGCACGGCCTCGACCGGCGTCGTCCAGATCACGCAGGACCTCACCCGCCCGATCGAGGGCGAGGACATCCTCCTCATCGAGGACATCGTGGATACGGGCCTCACGATCTCGCACCTGCTCCAGCTCTTCCGCACGAGGATGCCGAACAGCGTCAAGGTCTGCGCGCTCCTGCACAAGCCGGCGCGCGCGCGGGTCGAGGTGCCGATCGACTACCTGGGCTTCACGATCGAGGACAAATTCGTGGTCGGCTACGGGCTCGACTGGGCCGAGCGCTATCGGAACCTGCCGTTCATCGGGGTTGTGGAGGCGACGTGAGCAAGCGGCTGCTGATGCTCGAGAAGATGACCCGGGATGGGTCGAAGGATCCGTTTCACTGGTACGCGCTCGCGCTGGAGTACGCGGGCCAGGGCCGCCACGACGACGCGCTCGCCACGTTCGGCGCGCTCCGGGCGATGGATCCGGCGTACGTGCCGATGTACCTCATGTGCGGGACGATGCTGGTGAAGGCAGGCCGCCTCGACGAGGGGCGCGCCTGGCTGGCCGACGGCATCGGGGTCGCGCGCAGCAAGGGAGATCAGCACGCGCTGAGCGAGCTCCAGCAGGCGCTCGCCGGCGCGGGCGGCGACGACGACGACGCGTGACGGCTCGGCCGGCGCCGCGCCTCAGCCGCCCTCGCCCTCCCCCTCGCCGCGGATCCGGCGGAGGCGCTCGCCGATGGTCCGCTCGTAGCCGCGATCGGTCGGCTCGTAGAACCGGCTGCCCGCGAGCGGCTCGGGGAGGTAGGCCTCGCCCCGCGCGACGCCGCCCGGCTCGTCGTGCGCGTAGCGGTAGCCTTCGCCGTAGCCCTCGTCGCGCATCAGCCGCGTGACCGCGTTGCGCAGCGTGAGCGGGACCGGGAGCGCGCCGTGCTCGCGCACGGCGGCCTGCGCCGCGTGCCAGGCGGTCTTGCAGGCGTTCGATTTCGGGGCCGTGGCGAGGTAGAGCGCCGCCTGCGTGATCGGATAGAGCCCCTCGGGCATCCCCATGCGCCGGAACGCGGCGTCCGCGGCGACGGCGATCTCCAGCGCGCGCGGGTCGGCGTTGCCGATGTCCTCGGAGGCGAAGATCATCATCCGGCGCAGCAGGAAGAGCGGGTCGTCGCCGGCCTCGATCATGCGCATCAGCCAGTAGATGGCGGCGTCGGGATCGGAGCCGCGCATCGACTTGATGAAGGCGCTGATGACGTTGTAGTGCTCCTCACCGGCCTTGTCGTAGAGCAGCGTCTTGTGCTCGCTCGCGCCGGCGATGAGCTCGCGCGTGATCGTGGGGGCGCCCGCGCGCCCCGCCTCGTCCGCGGCGATCTCCAGCGTGGTGAGCGCCCTGCGCGCGTCGCCCTGCGCGAGCGCCGCGATCGCCGAGAGCGCGTCGTCGTCGGCGGCGATCGCGCCGGCGAGCCCGGCGGGCGACTCGAGGGCGCGGCGCAGGAGCTCGACGAGCTCCGAAGCGCCGAGGCCCTGGAGCCGGAAGACCTTGCACCGGGAGAGCAGCGGCGCGTTGACCGCGAACGAGGGGTTCTCGGTGGTCGCCCCGATCAGCGTGATCGTCCCGTCCTCGACGTGCGGGAGGAAGGCGTCCTGCTGGGCCTTGTTGAAGCGGTGGATCTCGTCGACGAACAGGATCGTCCGCTTGCCCTCGTAGGAGCGCGCGGTGCGCGCCTGGGCGAGGATCTCGCGGAGCTCCGGCACGCCGCCCAGCACGGCGTTGAAGGGGACGAAGCGGGCGTTCGTCGTGTGCGCGACGACGCGCGCCAGCGTGGTCTTTCCGGCGCCCGGCGGGCCCCACAGGATCATGGAGGGGATCCGGTCGGCCGCGATCGCGCGCGCGAGCAGCTTGCCCTCGCCGAGGAGGTGGCCCTGGCCGATCATGTCCTCGAGCGAGCGCGGGCGCATGCGCTCGGCGAGGGGCACCGCGGCCCTGAGCTCCGGCTCCCGCTGCCGGGCGGCGTCGAAGAGCGTCGGCTCGTCGCCCGCGGGCCGCCGTCGCGCGCCGCCGCCGCCCCGGGGCGCGCTCATTCGAAGACCGACCGTGCGCCCGCGGGGCGCTCCGAGAGGAGGACCTCGACGGCGCGGCGCGCGCTCGCCGGATCGTGCCCGACCCAGCGCACGGTGCCCGCGCCGTCGACCACGAACGTGAGGGGGACCTGCGCGACGCCGTAGGTCCCGGAGAGCCGCTGATCGAGATCCGCGACGATGGGGAACGTCGCGCCGAGCTCGTACGCGGCGGCCTCCGCGGCGGCCTCCGAGTCGTCGACGTTCACGCCGATCACGGCCACCCCGTCCGCCTTGCGGTCGCGCCAGAGCCGGTCGAGCGCCGGCATGGTCCGGCTGCACGACGCGCACCAGGACGCCCAGAAGTCGATCACGGTGACCCGCGTCCTGCGCGTGCCGGGTACGCCGACGGTGACCGCCGCTGTGGACTCCGCGTGGAACTCCGGCGCGGCGCTGCCGACGAGCGGGTGGCGCACCGACGCGGGCATCGCGCCCGGCCCGCACCCGAGCGCGAGCAGCGCGCACGTAGCCAACCCGCACCCGAGCGCGAGCAGCGCGCACGTAGCCAACGTGGCGCCGCGCGCGACGCCACCGCCAGGGAGGGCCGCGCCGAGGCGCGACGCGGCGGACGTCGCCGTCATCCGCGGGCCCCGAAGATGGCGGTGCCGACGCGGACCCACGTCGCGCCTTCCGCGATGGCTGGCTCGAAATCGTGCGACATGCCCATCGAGAGCTCGGGCAGCACGGCCCGGCCGCCGTGCGCGTCGCGCAGGGCGCGCAGCTGCGCGAAGAACGGCGCGACGTCGTTCGGGTCCTCGAGGAACGGCGCGATGGTCATGAGGCCGATCGGCCGGAGGTGCGCACACCGGGCGATCGCGGCGAGGAGCGGCGCGAAGTCGCCGGGGGCGCAGCCGCCCTTCGAGGCTTCGCCGCCGACGTTCACCTCGATCAGGACGTCGAGGGTGCGGTTGAGCGCCGCCGCGCGCCGATCGAGCTCCACGGCGAGCTCCTCCCGGTCGACCGACTGCACGACGTGCGCGACGCGCGCGACGAGCTTCGCCTTGTTCCTCTGGAGCTGGCCGATGGCGTGCCACACGAGCCCGTCGAGATCGGCGAGCGCCTCGGCCTTCTCGACGAGCTCCTGCGCGTAGTTCTCGCCGAAATCGCGCTGCCCGGCGGCGTAGGCGGCGCGGATGGCCTCCGCGGGCTTCCCCTTGGACACGGCGATGAGCCGGACCTCCTCTGGCCCGCGCCCTGCACGCGCGGCGGCGCTCGCTATCCGGCGCCGCACCTCGTCGAGCCGCGATGCGATGTTCCCCAGGTCTTCCGAAATCACGCCGCACGATACCGCGAGCTGCCGCCGTGGACACCAGGGGGACCCGCAGCGGGCGGCCTGTGCAGGTCGTGGCGCGGAGGGAAGTGCCGGATCCAACCGCCCGAGCGGCGTGCCAGAGTGTGCCTGAGCACCGCGTCGACGGCGGACCGATCGAAGTGCTTTTCGGCCATTTTCACGTGGCATGTTGATTGCCATACTCGGCGTACCCGCCATGCGAAGCCTGCTGTTCCTCACCCTGCTCCTCGCGGTTGGATGCTCGTTCAACCCGCAGCCTGAACCGCCGCTCGATGACAGGGATCCCTATCCCTCGGGGTCGTCGTCGACCGGTGCGGGGGTCGGCACCTCAGGTTCCGGTGGCACCGGCGCCGGCAACACAGCGGTAGCGGCCAGCGCTGGCAGCGGGGAGACCACGGGCGCGGGCGGCGGTGGCGATGGGGGCACGGCGGGCGGCGCGGGCGGTCAGGGCGGCGCGGGCGGCCAGGGCGGCGCGGGCGGTCAGGGCGGCACGGGCGGTCAGGGCGGCACGGGCGGTCAGGGCGGCACGGGCGGTCAGGGCGGCACGGGCGGCGCGGGCGGCGCGGGCGGCGAGCCCTGCGGTGTGGGGGGCGCTGGAGGCGCTGGAGGGGTGGAATGCGGCTGAAGGAGCACGCGGCCCGGGCCTGACGGCGGCGTCGACCCGGCGGTAAGAGCGAGCGAGAAGCAGCCGACGGATCGCGCTCGACGCAGCATTCCCGCGGACGAGGGCGCCGCACAAGCGGGCAGGGAGATGCGCAGGGTGCTATGAGGAGGGAGCTTATGCGCCAGCTTGTCGTCCTTGTTTTCGGGGTCGTCCTCGCGGGCTGTGTGTTCAATCCACAACCGGAGCCTCCCGCTGAGGGGGGCATCGGGTGCGGGGATTGCGGCGACGTGGGCGCGACCGGCGCAGGAGGGAGCGTCGCCGCCGGCGATCCCGGCGAAAACGACGGCACGGGCGGCGGTGGCCTCCTGCCAGACGCGCCCGGTTCGAGCAGCGCCGCTTCGACTGGGGCCGGTACCAGCACCGATACAACCAGCACGGGGGGCGAACCGGCCAACCCTGCCGGCGGTGGTGCGGGCGGCGCGGGGGGCAAAGCCGACGACGGTGGTGCGGGCGGCGAAGGCGGCGCCGGCAGCGGTGGTGCAGGCGGCGCAGGGGGCGCGGGCGGCGACGCCGGGGGCGCGGGCGGCGACGCCGGGGGCGGTGGAGCGATCGGTCCAGACGGCGGATGAGGCGACCGGTGGGCCCGGCGCCCGCGGGCAGAGCGCTCGGCGCCGACTGACGCGGCGGCGCCGGCTCAGATCGCGGGTCGCCGCGGCCGCGCGTACTCGTCGAGCATGTTCGCTACCAGCTCGGCGAGCAGGCTGTCCGCCACGCGAAGGCGGCGCGACATCTCGCGCGCGATGTTCAGCACCAGCAGCGTGTACGACTTGAGATCGCGCCGGTAGAGGGCGTCGAGATCGTGCGCGGTGACGCGCAGCAAGCGCGACGGGGCGAT
The DNA here is from genome assembly GCF_052075895.1 of Sorangium sp. KYC3313. Lineage (NCBI taxonomy): Bacteria > Pseudomonadati > Myxococcota > Polyangiales > Polyangiaceae > Sorangium > Sorangium sp. KYC3313. The sequence goes on along the minus strand of NZ_CP197255.1, from coordinate 1,956,154 downwards.
CGCCCGGACGGTCGCCGAGCGAGGCATCACGTCGAGGATCGACATCTCGCCGAACCAGTCGTTCGGCCCGAGGACCGCGACGCGCGCCTCGACGTCGCGCTTCGACCGCTTGAGCACTTCCATCTCCCCCGAGAGCAGCACGAACATCTCGCGGCCGCTGTCGCCCTCGCGAAAGGCGACGGCGCCCGGCTCCAGATCGAGCAGCTCCAGGGTGTCGGCGAGGCCCTGGAGGACGTGATCGCCCAGGCCTCCGAACAGCCCGATCTCGCGCAGCTGCGTGATCAGCGAAGGGTGATGGCTCACGTGGATGCACCGAGGGCGCCCGCGGCGACCGTCCTGCCGGCTGACCCGACACCGCCTACCACCACGTCGCGAACATGCCCGCCTTCTCGCATCACTCCACCTCGCGGTCCCGAGCAGATGTACCCCGTCGAGAGCGGACGCCGCAACACGAGCGTGCTCCGCGCGATCTGCACCAGAGGCCGCACTAGAGGTCCTTGGTGAACACGATCCGCGGACGCCCAGGCCCGGCGTAGTCCTCGACCTCGGCCGCCGACCAGCCGACCGCGGCGTGGAAGCGCACCGAGCCCTCGTTGCCCAGCGTCGTGATCGCCTTGAGCTGCCGGCAGCCCTCGCGGCGGCAGTCCTCCTCGAACGCCGCGTAGAGCATCCTGCCGACGCCGCGGCGGCGATAGTCCGGGTGAATGCCGACGAGGTGCACGTACCCGACCGCCGCGTCCGGGCACCTGAACCCGAGCAGGAAGCCGACGAGCAGCCCGCGATCCTCGACGACCCGCGCGAGCCTGCCGAGCTCGTAGAAGAAGATCGGGTGCGCGAGCGCGCTGGTTGGGCCTGCCCACCACCGATCGATCTCGCCCACGATCCGGTCGTAGTCGGGCTTCGTCAGCGGCCGTGTCTCCATGCATCACCTCACTCGAGCGGTTCGGATCCCCAGCCTTCGATCTGCAGCGTCCGCGCGCACGACACGAACGCTTCGCGAAGACCTGCGCAGCCTAGCAGCCGCGCCGGCCTCCCCGTAAGCGCGCTCGTGGGATGCTCGGCTAGCCGCCGCGCGTCACGCCTGCTAGCGCTACCCTGTGCGTCACGAGAAAATCATCGTCGCTCCGTCGATCCTGTCGGCTGACTTCGGTCGTCTCGCGGAGGAAGTACGGGCCGCCGAGGCCGCTGGCGCCGACTGGATCCACGTTGACGTGATGGATGGCCGGTTTGTGCCAAACATCACGATCGGGCCGCTCGTCGTTCGCGCGGTTCGCGCCGCGACGCGTCTTCCCCTCGATGTCCACCTGATGATCGTCGAGCCCGAGCGCTACGTCGCGGAGTTCGCGGCCGCCGGCGCCGATCGCATCTCGGTCCACGTCGAGGTGTCGCCTCACCTGCACCGGACGCTCCAGCAGATCAGGGACGCAGGCGCGAGCCCGGGCGTCGTGCTGAACCCCCACACGCCGGAGGAGTCGATCCGGCATGTGATGGCGGATATCGACCTGGTGCTGGTGATGAGCGTCAACCCCGGGTTCGGCGGCCAGCGGTTCATCCCGGAGGCGCTCACGAAGTTGCGGAGCCTGCGCCAGACGATCGACCAGGCAGGCCTGGACATCGCGCTCGAGGTCGACGGCGGCGTCGCCCCGTCGACCGCCGGGCAGGTCATCGCCGCCGGGGCGCGGGCGCTCGTCGCGGGCTCGGCGGTGTTCGGTGTGGTGGCGCGGGGCGAGGATCTGCCGTTCGACGAGCGCGTCGCGCGGTATGCCGAGGCGATCGGCGCGCTTCGCGCGCCCGCCAGGGAGCCGTCGTGACCCGGCGCGTCGAGGACGCTGCCGCGGCGGGTCAGGGGCGGTGTGGGATGGGCGCGGCGTTCGCGATGGGCGTGACGTCGAAGCGCGGCCGCTGGCGCGGCGCGGCGTTCGCGGCGGTGGCGGGGCTTGCGGCGGCGGGGCCGGTCGGGGTGGTCGGGGTGGTCGGGGCGGCTGCGCTGGTCGGGTGCGCGCCGGCGGCCGCGCCTGCGGCGCCGCCGCGAGCGCAGGCCTCGGCTGCGGCGCGCCCTGTGGCGTCAGCCGCGCCTGGACTGGCCGGGGGCGCAGGCCCGGTGGATGCGGGCGAGCTCGACGAGGACGCGGCTCGCCTGACCGACGGCGAGATCGCGCGCGTGCTCGCGCGCGTGGCGAAGGCGCGCGGCCTGCCGGTGCGCCGCGATGTGCGGAGCCGCGTGCTCGCGCGCGGGCAGATCCTGGAGCGGGTCCGCGCGCACGTGGAGCGAGAGATCCCCGAGGGCGTGCTCGATCACCAGCGCGAGGTGCTCGCGGCCCTCGAGCTCATCCCGGCCGATTACGACTTCACCGCCGGGATGTACCGCCTGCTCGAGGGCCGCATCGCGGGCTTCTACGAGCCGGAGGACGCGACGATGTACCTCGTCGACGATCTCAGCGAGGCCGAGGCGGAGGAGACGCTGGCGCACGAGCTCGTTCACGCGCTCCAGGACCAGAGCTTCTCGCTGGGGAGCCTGCTCGATTTCAAGCTCGGCGACAGCGATCGGCTGGCGGCCACGCACGCGCTCGTCGAGGGCGAGGCGATGAGCGCGATGTTCGACGTGCTGGTCGGCTCGGCCTTCCAGGTCGACGAGGCGATGCTCCGGAGGCTCGTGGCGATGTCGACGGCGCTGTCGTCCGTGGGCGACACGCCGCTCGTGCTGCAGGAGTCGCTGGGCGCGCCGTACACGGACGGCTTCGCGTTCGTGCAGGCGCTGCGCCGCGACGGCGGGTGGGCTTCGGTGGATGCGGTCTGGCGCGCGCTGCCGGAGACCACCGAGCAGCTGCTCCATCCGGAGAAGCTCGCCGCGCGGGAGCCCGCCGTCGCGGTGGCGGTCCCGACGGCCGCGGCGCTGGGCCCGGGGTTCCGCGTCGTCTTCGACGACGTGATGGGCGAGCAGGCGCTGCGCATCGCGTTCGCGGCGTATGCGCACCGCGATGCCGCGATCGGCGCGGCGGCGGGGTGGGGCGGGGATCGGTTCGCGGTGGTGCGGCGGGATGATCCGGAGGACCCGTCGCGGAGAGAGTTCGCGCTCGCGTGGCGGCTGCGGTTCGACAGCGCGGCCGACGCGGCAGAGGCGGGGAAGCTGATCGAGCGGCGCTTCGGGAAGGTGTGCCGGCGGCGGGAGGCGCTCGGGCCGATCGCGTGGACGGCGCGAGGGAGCGACGTGGCGATCGTCGCGGGGCCGTACGCGAGGCGCGGGGGAGGTGGGGGAGGGGAGGTCAGCGCGGCGGGGACGTGCGCGGGCGCTGGCAAGTGGCTGGCGGAGGTGATGAAGGGCGGGGCGGGGGTGCAGGCCGCGGGGGCGGTGGCGGGGGTGCAGGCGGCGGAGAGGGAGAAGTAAGGGGCAGGGGTCGAAGGGCGGTGGGGCTGCGGGGGATGCCGGTGGGGGCGGAAGTGGCGGGGCCGGGACTGGAGGGCGCAGGGGGCTGCCCGGAGCAGGGCAGGGTAGGGGTGCTGGTCTCAGGGCGGCGTTGACAGGGGGCGGTAGAAGAGGCAGAAAAACGAGTCGTTCTGGATGTTTGGAGGAGTGGCCGAGCGGTCGAAGGCAGCGGTTTTGAAAACCGCCGTTGGGGCAACTCAACCAGGGGTTCGAATCCCTTCTCCTCCGCTGAAACCATTGAGGATTTCGTTGGGGAGCGTGGGCGCTCCCTGGTGAGCCTCGCGGGTCCATTCACACGCCATTCACACGGCGACGCCGAGGCTACGCCGACCGCCGGGTGAAGACCTGCACCGCGTCCTTCTTCAGGTTGTCGTTGGTGTGCGCGTAGCGCTGGGTGACCGAGAGGTGCAGGTGGCCGGCGAGCTGCTGCACCGTCGGAGCCGAGGCGCCGCCCTTGAAGCACTCCGTGATGAAGGAAGATCGGTGATCTCGAACAGCTCCACCCACACGCCCCCGATCCTGATCTCGGCGGCCAACCCTTCGCGCTCGTCGCGTGTGTCGGCACGATCCTCGTAACTCATAGGAATGGCGTCGGTAAGCGTTCGCCGTCTGGATCTCCGATGCGAAGTCCGGCAGCGGTTTCAACTGGTGCTGGGCAGCAAGGACGGCGGGGCGTGCCCAGAGAGGGCGGCTTCACAGGCGGTGGTGACGTAGTCGAGCACGTTGCGTCCTTGCATTCTCAGGGTGGTCACCACGGTCAGGATGCGCTCCACGAAGCGGCTGCCGTTTGGGCTGTCCGTGCCGAAGCTGGTTTTTCGCCACATCACGCCGTGACGCACGCGCTGCTCGGCGGCGTTGTTCGTCAGCTCGACCCCTTCGACGGACGCAAAAGTCCAGAGCGCAGGCTCCAACAGCAGGATCTCGCTGCATCGTGCGGCGACGGGCCAGGCTGGGCAGGACGCGCCTTCCCGCAGTCGTGCGCCCACGTGCTCGCGTAGGGGTGGGATGAGCTTCTGGAACGCCTCTCGGGTCATGGTGCCGTCGCGCACGCGATGCCAGGCGTGGAACATCGTCTCGGTCAGCAGTTCCAGCGCTCGGCCGATGTCGACCGCCCGATCGTCACCGGCTGTGTCGCCAACGCGGTGAACCGCGCGCCGTTCCAGCTCCCGGATGCCAGGACCCGGAGCGGCGTGAAGACGCGGAGCAGCCCGAACGGCGGCGGTCACAACGAGCTGAGCTTCGAGGATCGGAAGGGCAGCGAGCTCGTCCACCTGCGCGCCGAGCGCGAGCTCGACGTCCGCGTCGGGACCGATGAGCGGGTCGGTGTCGGAGGCGACCGCTTTGTCACGGTGGCCAGCCGCGACGCGCTCGACACGGGCGATCGGCTCACGAAGGTTCGCCGCGACGACGACCTCGAGGTCGAGGGCCGGAGGAGCGTCCGCGTCTTCGGCGAGAGCGAGGAGCACGTCCTCGGCAACCGCGCGCTGCGCGTCGACGGGATCGACAAGACCAACCTCCTCGGCGGCTCGGTCCTCACCGTCGAGGGGCCGTCCATCCTCCGCGTTACGGGCGAGTACAGCATCGACGTCGGCACGGGCGACGACGCGGGCGCGGCTCAGATCAATGTCTCCGGCTCGCTGGTGATCGGCGGCTCCAGGTCGCTGCGCCTCATCACGCAGGGGAGCCTCACCCTCTCCGCGGGCGAGAGCTCCCTCGAGATCAGCCCGGAGGGGATCCGGATCATGGCCGGCAAGGTGGAGATCGCCGGCACGCAGGCGCTCTCGCTGGCGGGCAAGGGACCAACCCTGTCGCTCGGGGAAGAGGCGGAGCTCGCCGCCAAGAAGATCCGCATGCTCTCCACCGACGCGGCGCTGGAGCTCGACGAGGACGCCGCGCTGTGGGGCAAGCTGGTGAAGCTGAACTGCTCGCGCGACGAACCGCCGCCCGGCGGCGACGAGGACGAGGAGAAGACGAAGCCGTTCAACGTGCAGCTCACGGACGAGGAGCTCGAGCCGTACGGAGGCAAACGCTACCAGCTCGTCGCCGAGGGCCGGCTGTTCGAGGGCGAGACCGACGTGGACGGGGCGATCGCGGTGGAGATCCCGGAGACGGCGCAGCTCGTCGAGATCACGATGTGGCCGGGGAAGTACCCGACGGGCCCGCGGAAGAAGTGGACCGTGCGCGTCGCGGCGCTGCCCGAGGCGACGACGGTGGAGGGGGCGCTGCGACGGCTGAAGAACCTCGGGTACTATGAGGGGGCGATCAAGGAGAACCACCCGGCGGACAAGGGGTTCCGGGCGGCGCTCGCGTGGTTCCAGAAGGACCACGAGCTCGGGGAAGCAGGGGAGCTCGACGCGCAGACGGCAAGCGAGCTGGCGCGAGTACACGGCAGCTGAGGAGCATCGAGATGGCGGACGGGAACCAGGGCGGTGGTGGGCAGGCGCAGGCGCCGGCTGGGGATTTCCTGACGAAGCTCTCCGAGGCGTACCCCTACGGCGACGAGCCGCCGCGGCTGACGGTCGCGATCAACGACATGGCCGCGGGGGCGCCCGACGGCTCCGTGTTCGGCGACGACGGGGTACGACCGGTGTGCCACGAGGTGCCGGAGGACGCGATCTACCGGCCGGAGACCATCGGTGATGTGCTCGCGTGGATCGACCAGCGAATCCACGCCTTTCCAATGGATCAGGTGTGGCTCACGCAGGCAGGGCCGCTCATGAACTGGTGCGCTGATCCGAAGGAGGAGCAGTGGGCCCAGGCGGTCACGGAGATCCTCTTCGGCGCCACGTACGGCGGCCCCGGCGGCTGTTACAACATGGGGACGAAGAAGAACGCGTCTCCGTTCCCGGTGTCGGAGAACTGGGAGTCGTACATCTTCAGCCGGATCCAGAGGCGGTATCGGAGCAAGCTGGCACGGCCCACGAAGAACCAGAAGTATATCTACGGATGCCACAATGTCGCTTCCTGGCAGAACCCGGAACCCATTCCGGACGATCTGATCGATCCGGACAAGCCCACACCTCCCGATGACGCCTCGAGCGGGCCCTTCGATGACCCGGCGCCGCCCGAGGGCAAGCCGCCGGTCGTGGGCCCGATGAAGGACGGCAAGCTGCTCGCGGACCCGGTGGGCCCCCGCTGGAGGGAGCAGGAAAACACCGATCCCGCCGTGCCCATCGTCGTCGCCTGCCAGCACCTCGCGACGTATGGGGCGCTAACGCGAGGTTTTCGCATCGAGCACCTGGACAGCGTCGGCTATGCGGCCCAGTTCGGCACCGGTGGCTTCGCCATCTTCTCGGGAAAGCCGGCGGCGCCCGGCGATGAGCCTCCTCCGCAGGGCGGGCGCTGGTACACGCTCCAGCCCGTTGCCGCGGACAAGGTGAACACGGCCCCTGATGCAGGAGCGTCGTCCGCACCCGTGACGTACGAGGACCTGCTCAAGATCGAGCGCGCCAGGCAGCTGTCGCCGCCGCTCGCGCCAGGGACCATCTTCGTGTTCGATCCCGACGCCGGAGCCCAGAAGGTCACGCTCTACCTGAGCAGGTACGAGGACGAATGCATTCGTGAAAAGGTCCTCCTGAAACATTTCGCAGCGCGCAAGACGCCCGGAGCGCAGGAGGTCGAGAGCCCCTACTCGCAGAAGGGCAGAATCGCCCCTGATTACCAGCAAGAGCTGGACCTCGCGAAGCCGAAGGAAGACCCCGGGCTCCTCAAGGAAATTCAATTCCTCGAGAAGAACCGCCAGCCGGCGCTCGCGGAGCAAAAGCGCGCTCAGATGCAAGAGAAGCTGAACAAAGGCCTCGCCGAATGGGAGCACCAGAAGGCGCTGGCGCTCGACACCAAGACGAGCGCCGTCGTCATCGATCTCAAGAAGCAACTCGACGGCTCGCACATCCACTACGTCCTCCGGGTGCACAAGGACAAGCCGCTCGTGCAGCTCATGGACACCGGCAACGGTGCCAATTTCTGGGCGAAGATCAAGGGGGAGAACCGGGAGAGCCCGGGGCGGGGAGCGCTCGTCGAGTTCATGCAGGTCGGCATCGTCGACGGAAGCGCGCAGAACAAGGTCGGCCCTGGGCAGATGCTCGGCTTCTGCGGCATGGGCGTCACGCCGCCTCCTCCCGAGGACCTCGGCGAGATGGCCGCGTTCATCAAGAAGGCACGCCCGATCGGCCTGTTTCGCATTGTGCTGACGCTGCGGCCCAGCAAGGCGGTGATGACGCCAAACGACGTGCTCTACGTGAGCCGGCTCGCCCGCATGTACGGCAGCTCCCCCGAGCAGAACTACACGATCGCGCAGATGCTCTGGGGGCTCCGGAACACCCCAGGATTCACGAACCTGCAGCCATGGGTGATCTTCTTCATCCCGTGCGGGGTGCTCGCACGTTCCATGTGGGCGCATGGCGGGCGCGAGATGACGTTGAGCATGTTCATGTCTGAGGTTGCATCCAAGAAAGAGGAGTTCGGTAAGGCAAAGAGCCTGATATTGTACAAGCACTACTTCCCCGCCGTGGCGATCACGAACAGCGGGCAGCAGCACCCGGAGTACGCCGGAAAGACAAGGTTTCAGTGTCGATGGAAGTACATGTCCGGAGGCTCAGGGAAAGCAGAACCTGGCGGTGCGTGGCCTCCGCCGCTCGAGACAAAGCTCAAGGAGACGGCGTGGAATAAAGTCTTTGTGCACCCGAGCTTCGGTGAAGGGGTCGAGGAGCAGATCGACGCGCTCACGCCTTCGATGTTCCTGGACGGAGCGCCCCCGCTCAAGGGAGATGACGATGCGCAAGCGCTTTCATGAACACTCGGCTCTGGCCATGGCGGCCCTCTCGGTCCTGCTCGTCAGCTGCGGCGCTTCGAGCACGCCATCCGGAAAAGCTGAGATGCGTCCGATCGTCGTGCCGCGGCGGTCGGCGCCGAGCTCCGCCCCGCCCGGGCCAGGGAAGGCTCCGGACGAGCGCTTCTCCTCGCCGAAAGCAGAGGACCCAGCGCCCGCCCTTCTGCGCTGCGAGCAGGGGGATATGGAGGGTTGCCGCACTGCCGGCTGGCTGTTCCTCCACGGCTTTGGTGTGGTGGAGGACGCGGCGCGCGCGGAGGGCCTCTACGACAAGGCGTGCCGCGGCAAGAACACGAAGGCGTGCATGGAGCTCGCCGTGGAGTACTACCATTCGCACGACTGGCCGGACAAGGTGCGGCCGGAGCTCGCGATGGCCTCCCAACATCAGCTAGCTTGCGACCATGGTGAGAAAGAGGGCTGCCTGGCGCTCGCGCTGGATGTGCTCCGTCATCCGGAGGAGTTGAGCATCTGGCGAGACACTGTGGGCAAGAGCGCACGGAAAACCGCAGAGGACGCCTGCGCGGCGTCCCACGTCGCCGCGTGCTCGACGCTGCTGGAAGTAGCCCAGCGGCACGAGGACGAGCCCCGAGCGAGAGCCCTTGCGGAAAAGCTCCTCGCGATGTGCCGTGCAGGCGAGATGCGCGCCTGCGAGCCCGCGCTCTTCTACTCCTGGACGAACAAGACGCCAGAGGAGCGGAGCAGCATCAGGAAAGAGACCGGGGTTCCATGGTGCAAGTTCTCCCAGGCCGAGTGCCGCGCTGGGCGAGCGGAGAGGTGCTCTTTCGCCGTCACCTGCGTCGGCCCGCACAACTACGACCCGCAAGGGCCATCGGCCGCCGCGGAGCTCACGTATCATGCGTGTGTCGACGGTCGAGATTTTAAGCGGTGCGCGGCCCTTGCTACTCGGTTCGAATCCGCCGACGGCGTTCCCGGGGATCCTGAGAAGGCGCGCTTCTTCGACCTGGCCGCCTGCCAACACGGCGACTACGACGGATGTTGGCGCACGGCAGACCGCCTCATGAAGCAGGGTAGCGGGCCCGAGATCGACAGGAAGGTCTTCGAGGTCACGAAGATGGGTTGCCGCATAGACCTGCGCGGATCCGGTTGGATACGGAGCTGCGAGCAGCTCGCGAGAATGTATGAAACAGGCACCGGGACGCAAAAGGACGTCGAGAAGGCCGTGGAGATCTTCACGACGATGTGCCAGCATCGGGGGAGGTCATGCAAGGACCTCCGCCGCCTGCAAAGACCCGTCCCGCCGCCGTCGACCGGCGAGGAAGAACGGTGATGACGGAGAGCGGCCGTGATCGGGAGGGAAGAGAGGTCTATGCGGCTTGAGCGGTATGCCGAGGTCCTGGCCCATGTGGTCTATTTCCGCGGCGCGGATCTCTACGAGGTGCTCGCGCGCCTCGGCGTCGCGCCGGCAGACTGGGAGCGGGCCGACGCCGAGCACACGGCAGAGCTCGCGCTCTCGGCGAAGCGCAACCAGGGCATCCAGGCGCTCCGCTTCAGCTCGGCCTTCGCGAGGACCCGGCGCAGCCTCGAGGCGAAGCGCCCCTCCCTGGCGTCGATCGGGCCGGCGCAGCGCCCGGCGGCGGAGGACGCCGCGCCGGCGCACGCCCGGCCGCCGCCTGCAGCGCCGCCGGCGCTCGCGCCCCCTCAGGGGCCGGCGTTCGTCTCGCCGCGCTTGCCAACCGAACGCAACGAGGTCTCGCCCTGGGCCGCCAATGCGCACGCCCGGCCCGCCAGCGACGGCAGCCGGCCTCCGGCGCCGCCTCCGCCCCGCTCCGAGGTGGTCGCCACGCCGCCAGGCCCGCCAGCGCCCCTCCGGCGGGGCGGCCCGCCGAGCCCACCGGAACGGGCGGGCATCCCCCAGGGCACGGCCGACATCGCGGAGTTCGTTCCGCGACCCGACATGCCGTTCCAGCCCGGCCAGGCGCGGGCCGCCGGGCAGAGCGCACCGGAGGGAAAGCGGCTCCAGCGGTTCGACCCGCAGACGGGCAAGCCCCTGGATCCACCCCTCGGGGTCGCCGCACCGAAGCCGGGTGACGAGGGGAGCGGCTGACGCCGATCGACACCCGCGCGCCCGACAGAAGCAACATCGCCTGATGGCCCGAGCAGCACGACGACGCATGGCGCCTTCACCTGTCCTGAAGGACGCAGACAGCTGCCGGAGTGCCGTCGGTCCGATCGAGTCCACTCGAGCAGGAGACACGCGCGGTACATCGCCCCGGTAACCAGCACAGGAGAGCACGGAGGAACATGCGATCACGATCCCCCAGGCCAGGAAAGCCAGCGGCGAAGCAAGGCGACAGGATCGTCGGCATCGACACGCATGTGCTGATGGTCCCGTCGCCGGGAGGGCCTGTGCCCACGCCGACGCCGATGCCGTTCAGCGGGAACCTGTCCGGCGATCTGAGCGCAGACGTTCTCGTCGAGGGCAAGCCAGCAGCGATCCAGGGCAGCACCGCGACGAACACGCCCGCGCATGCGCCCGCAGGGGGCACCTTCCAGCGTCCTCCGTCAAACCAGGCCAGGGTGCATACGGGCAGCAAGACGGTGCTCATCAACAACAAGCCCGCCGCGCACCTCGGGGATCTGGCGCTGACCTGCAACGACCCGGCCGATGCCCCGAATGGGAACGTGATCGCCGCCGGGACGGTGCTGGTCGGCGACTAGGGACCAAGAGGATGGCGGCAGCCACGAAGCCTGCAGCGGGGGCGCTGGAAGCGAGCGAAGGGATCTCGCTGGCGCAGTATGCGGCCGTCAGGGCGGCGATGGCGGAGGGGTTCCCTCTCGCGGACGTGCTCACGGTCGAGGGGCTGAAGCCGCGTACGTTTGCGCGGGCCGATCTTGCCTGGAAGCAGCGGCTGACCGCGGAGCTGGAGCTGCTCGCGGCGTACGAGCAGGAACTGGCGCAGGCGGAGGACTGGCTGGATCGGCAGGTCGAACCGCTCGCGGAGGAACCGACCGCCTGGGCGAGCTTCCTTGCTGCCTTCGGGGCGCACCCGGCCCCGTTCGAGCTGCTGGAGGAGAACGACCTGGGCATGAACGACGTCGCGCGGCTCCGCCGCCGATGGGCGCGGCGCGCCGCAGAGAACGCGAAGGTCGGTGAACTCCTCGAGGAGCTGCACGCGAAGCCCGGGAAGCTGGGGCCGCTCCGGATCGCCCCTCGGGTGCTGCGACCGTCGAGGGTAGCCGAGGCGCGGGGATCGGCGAAGGGGCCTGCAGACGAACATTCTGCGGCGGTACCGCTCGGCGAGCCCGGGCTGGGCCTGGCCGAGTACGCTGCACTCTGCGCGGAGCTCGATGCGCTGCCGGAGCAACGTGAACGGGTGCTGCGACGCCACGGCCTGGTCGATGAGGAGCTGCGCGCCGCGCTGGATCGGCGGTGGCAAGCAGCGCTGGAGCGTGACGCGGCGCTGGCGAAAGACTTCGAGCGGCTCCAGGCGCATCACGCGCGTCGGCTGGAGATGCTCCTCGCCCGAGCGCGGGAGGCTGGCAATGTCGAGCGCTCGCCAGCATCTACCGCCGCGTCATCTGCGCCCGCCGTGCCGTCCTGCGAGGCGATCGTTGGTCCTGTGGCGTCGGCCCTGACCCCGGCGGCGCTGCAGGGCACGGGGCCCCTGCTCCCGGTGAGCCCCTTCGCGGCAGCAGACCCCACGAGGCGTGCCGGCGCTCTGGCGGCATCGAGGCCCGCTCCTCACGCGGCAGCAGACCTCCGGGAGACGTCGCTGCACGTCGCGATCCCCCGTGAGCTGCTGACGCAAACCGCGTCCTCGCCGGCCCCTGTGACCGGAGCAGCCTCCCAGACCTCCAAGGCATCGCCGCCTTCCAAGCCGTCGAGCACGGCCGGGGAGGGCGGTATGGTGCCCCTCCCAGAGCCGCTGGAGACGATCCTGCCGCTCGCGCAGTATGCCGCGCTCTGCGCGGAGCTGGCCCTGGCCCCCGCCATGGCCGAGTCGATCTTCCAGCGCTACGGCCTGGGTTTCAGCGAGGTCCGGTCAGTGGTCGATGCGGCCTGGAAAGAGCGGCTTCGCGGGTCCCCGGCCGAGTACGCGAGGTGGCATGACATGTACCAGCGCTACTACGCGCACTTCGCCAGGCGAGGTGCGCCCCCGCGGTGAACCGTCTCGATCTCGCCATGCCGGGGTTCGACGAAGCGTACCCCGCACGCGGCATGCACCGGCGCCGCCTCGGACTTGGGCAGCTCGTCGAACGCCAGCGCCTATGGCTCCCGGTTGCTCCCGCCCCTTCTGACCAGCCTCCTCGAGTGGCTCACGCCGTAGCCTCTTCGGGCGTTCGGCCCATGCCAGCCTTCAGCGCCTCCCCGAGGCGCTCGAGCTCCCGTCGACCATTGCTCGCCACCGCGACGAGATCCACCTCGTGGAGGCGCACCTCCCACTCTGGCCCCCCGGGCGCGGACCAGAACCTCTCGCCACGCAGCTCCGCCCCCTTCGGGTACACCAGCGCACCGCGCCGTGCGCCGAGCATCTTCATGTAGGCCAGCACCTGGTACAAGTGGCTCTTGGAGAACGCCTTACTGTACTTGGCGTCGATCACGAGGGCCTCTCCACGAGCGCGCACCAGCACGTCAATGCGGCTCTCCTCGCCCGCAACGTCGGCCTCGTACGGCGGCTGACACTGAATCGCCACCTTGCCGTCCCACGCTTGCGTTCGCGCTGCGGCCTCGATGGTCATCTCGAACAGCCGCTCCAGATCCACGTGGAATGCCAGCGCCCGCTGCGCGCCGCCGTGGGAAATGCCGAACGCTTCCAGGATGGTGATGGCAAGGCTCCGCGCGGCCTCGAAGTCGGCCTCCAGTCGGGGCAGCGGGCGCGTACTGTCGAGGATCCAGGCCGGTGGCAGGCGCGGGATGTGCCCGAAGATGCCATGGAGTCGATCGAGGGGCATGCCACCGGCCTCGCGGAGGCTGTCGTGCGCGGACGCTGCATGAACTGCCGCGGCAAATAGGCGATTGAGCGGCGTGTCGATAGTGCGCTCCCAGTAGCGGCACGGCACCGGGACAGGCGACGTCCGGCGGGCCAACTCCGCCCAGCGGATGGTGCCGCGAAGCACGCTCGCGTCGGCCTCTCGCCGCTGGTAGTCGCGGCGCGGCCCAGCGCGCGAGAGGTCCTCCTCGAGGATCTGTGCGAAAGCACGCACCGCGATCGACGCCACGCCGTGCTGTCCGTCGGCACCCTCGGGCGCGGTCCCTCGCCACTTCACCGGTCGGAAGCGCGGATCCACCGCGCACATCCAGGCGAACACGTCAGCGCCGTTTCCCTTCTCGGGCTGCACGACCAGCGTCTCTCCAGAAGGCAGGGCCCACAGGCCGGCGACGCGGCGGATGAGCGTGCGAAAGGCCCCACTGCCCTGCCGCTCGAAGCTTGAGGCGAGACCGAGGAGCGGTCGCAGATAGGCGACGTCGCCCGGCGCCAGGTCAAGGTCGACGGCCACCCCCTCCCGCACCTCCTTCACGACGCCGCGGCCTCCTCTTGCTCTTCGGCCTCTTCGGCGAGGGTCTCGTCCACGTGCTGAACCCAGACCTTGTAAAGGTCCTTCACGCGATCGGCCTGGCCATGAAACAGCTCGGTGAGCTGGGGCTCGAGCTCCATCTCCCAGATCAGTGCTAGATCCGCTCGCCCGGCGAGCAGACGGCCAGCCGAGAGGAAGTAGCTGTGCCCGAGCTGGTGATCGGGGTCCGCGACGGCGCAGATCTGCTTGTTGAGCGCCCCCAACGCGCGAGCTGCTGCTCGACCCGCCGGCGTCGGGTGCACGTCGGCTACCAGCTCGGGATCGGGATCGACGCGCAGAAACGCGAACCGACGGCGAAGCGCATAGTCGACGAGCGCGACCGAGCGGTCCACGCTGTTCATGGTGCCGATCACCACCAGGTTCGGTGGCACGACGAGCGTGCCTCCGCTAGCGAGCGCGACCGAGCGGTTCCTGTACTCGAGGGCGTAGAGCAGCTCGCCGAAGATCCGCGCGGGATCGCCGCGATTGATCTCGTCGATGACGAGCACGAAGAAGCGATCCTGCTCCTCGTTCGCGTCCTCGCAGATCTCCAGGAACGGCCCGCGGTGCTCCTTGAACCCCGTGCGTTTGTCGCTCAGGACCGGCCGGATCCCCCAGATGAAGTCCTCGTAGCCGTAGCTCGGGTGGAACTGGACCAGACGAATCCGCCCCTCCTCGGAGGGCCCCTCCTCGCCCGTCAGCGCGCGGGCTACGGCCTCCGCGAGCCAAGTCTTCCCCGTGCCCGGCGGTCCGCTGAAGATGATGTTTCGCGGCACCGCCCGGCTCGGGGCGGCTCCGAGATCCACGCGCAGGACGTGGTGCAGCTTGCGCAGGATCTCGGGGGAGACGACGTCCTTGAGTGCCGTATCGAACTGCTGCATCTGCTCGGCCCGCGCGGCCGCCTCATCGTCGGACGTCTCGACGCCGTCCGCGCCCGCCACGGAGCCTCCGCCGATCGGCACGCTGGTGCGTGAGGTCTGGTACTTCGGGAGGGAGAAGTGCTTCTTCTCCTCCTCCAGCCGCTGGCGTCCCGCCTCGGTGATGGCCCACTGGCCCCGGCTCGGGTTCTGCGCTTGCCCGCGCTTCTTCAGGTAGGAGAGGGCCCACGACGCGGTGTACTGCCAGAGCACCTTGCCGTTGAAACCAAGTCGGCGATCACCCGGCGTGAGCTTCTTTCCGTACTGCTTCTCGATGAATGCCTCGATCTTGCCGTGATCGTCAGCGCCGGCGGCCAGCGCCTCGAGGGCAGGTAGCTCGAAACCGCTGACGCTGGTCCGGAGGACCGTTTCGCCGGGCACCCTGGCCGGCTCCACCTCTGGAGCTCGCTCTCCGCCTTCCGCGGATCCGGGCGGACGTTCCCCACTCAGGTCCACGCTGTCGTCCTCGCATTCGGCGAGCGCTCGACGCCCGCGGTCGGTGAGCTTCCAGATCCCGTGGCCACCGCTCGTCAGCAACTCTTCGTCTCGCAGAGCCATGCGGGTCCACTCGATCCGGTGGCTCTTGAGGATCCACGTCCAGGTCGCCTCGGGAAGGAGCGCGCGGTGCTCGGCGTGAATGCGCTCGACGACCTCCTTGCGCCGGCCGGCCCCTCCGAGCGCCGCGATCGTTCGCAGTATGGGCAGGGCCCACCGCCGGTCCTTCGGGGAGAGCTCGTCGAGGATCTTGGCTCCGTCGTCAGCCATGGGTCATCCCTTGTCCTTCACCATCAGATCCTTCTGCCCCGGCGCCACGATCCGCAGGCTCGCTACCCGCGGCTTCCCGCCTGCCTCGCGCACGGCCTGGATCCGCTCCAAGAGCCCCGCCATGTGCGGTTTCAGCCAGGACTGCGGGTTGTCGCTCCACAGCGTCACGGTCCAGTTGTAGTAGCCGTCGCCCTTCTGCCCGATGGCGACGTCACCAACCGCTGCGCACTGGTAGAAGAAGTTGATCGATCGGCGGAGGAACCGCCCCCAGGCTTCCGCGTTCGCGGCGTCCGCCGACGCAGGCGCTCGGGTGTCTGGCAGTGCCGCGGCCGGCTGTACGAGGGATGTCCGCGCGACCCGGAAGCTGATGCGCTGTTTGGCCTTGAGGATGTTGCACTGCCGGCAGAGCGTCTGGAGGTTGCCTACCTCGTTCGAGCCGCCGACGTAGACTGCGACGACGTGGTCGGCATTCAGGTTTCGTGTCGTCCCGCAGGCCAGGCAGGCATGCCCGTCACGCGCCAGGACTTCCGCCTTCGTCACCTCGTCGACCTCGTTGGGCGGCGGCGCCTTCTTCGTCTCGCTGGGATCCGGCGCCGGACCAGCCGGGCCAGCGATGATGCGTTGAAAGCAGCCATCATAGAAGTTGCGGAACTGCTCGTAGCGGTAGAACAGCGTCCGCCAGAACCGATCCTCCCTGGCGAACTCCCGCCGGAGCTCGTCGTTGGCTCCAACCACGTCGATGCGATTCTTGATGTGCCGCGCCGCGATCGCATCCAGATCGTGGTCCGCACGCACCTCGAACGCGAAGAACTGCGGAGCCGCGCCGCGCTGGGCGATATGGCGAGCGAGCTGAAGGATCTCGACTTCCAGGTCCGTGGCGCTGCGGCCGGCTTTCCCGAGGAACTTCTCACGCCAGCCTCGTACACGCGCCTCATGCGCTTCGAGCGTGGCGCTCTCGTCGGCGAGAGCTTCGGGCACCTCCGCGAGGAGATAGTCGATGAGCTTCTCGAAGCCCGCGCGCTCGTCCTCGTAGACCATGACCAGCAGATCCGCCGGCTCAACGGCGTCGCTCTCGGGCAGCCGAGCGTCGAACATCGTTCGATACCAGCCCACGGGGAGGTGCGACTGGAACGGCACCGACGCCACGTTGCTGCCACCGGCCATCTGGCGAGCTAACCTCTGCACGAGCTCGATCGAGATGAGCTGGAGCGGCGGGCGAGCCTGCCGCTTCCCGGTTTCGCCGGGCCCGGCGCTGCCGTCGCTCAGGTCGAAGCCCGCCCACTGAATCTGCTGGCGCCAGTCGTCCTCGAACGAGACGATGTACGCATCCGTGGTTCCGCCGAACTTCGGACCGCGCAGCGCTCGTCCAACCATCTGGGTGAGCAGAATACGGCTCGTCGTCTGCCGTGTGATGAAGACCGTCTGGGCGTCGGGAATGTCGGTGCCCTCTGTCAGCATGCGGACGTTGATCAGGACGTCGAGCTCGTCGTTGCGGAAGCGAGCGAGCACCTTGGCGTTCTCGTTGGCATCACGCTTCTGCCGCTGCGCGGCCGGTACGCTGGCGTCGACGTGCGAGTACACCGAGCCGGCCTTGACCCCGTGCTTGCGGAGGGCTTCAGCGATGGCCTCGCACTGGTACCAACGGTCGGTGAAGATAATAGTCTTTCCGAACTTCTCCCGGTTGTCGGCATACGTCTGGGCGATGAAGGCATTGCGCTCCTTGCTGTTTGCGAGCTCGTCGACCAGTTGCTCAGGGATGTCCTTGAAGGTCCCGAGCCACTTCTGGTAGTCGCGGGCGTCGAAGCGCGGCGTGAATCTGGTCTTCATCGGAACCGCATGGGGACGGGCGAGGACGCCTGCAGCCATCAGCTCATTGGCGCGGGATTGGGCGATGATCCCGCTGGGGAAGAGCTTCTTCAGCCAGCCTTGCTTGCTCTCGTCGCTGTATATCGGGGTTGCGGTGAGGCCGAGGACGGGCGCGCCCTGCGCCTGCAGTCCCTGGAGGAGCTTCCGGTAGCTCGGAGCAGGCGCGTGGTGCGCCTCATCGAACACGACGAAGAGCTTCTTACCGGCGGCCTTGAGGAATTCTTTCATGTTGGGCAGCCCGTCGCGGACTGCGATGGCGATCGTCTGGAGCGTGCCGATCACGACGTCGTCGGTGGGCTCGATGTACCGCG
This sequence comes from Sorangium sp. KYC3313, assembly GCF_052075895.1. Taxonomy (NCBI): domain Bacteria; kingdom Pseudomonadati; phylum Myxococcota; order Polyangiales; family Polyangiaceae; genus Sorangium; species Sorangium sp. KYC3313. Next base: position 1,938,526 of record NZ_CP197255.1, on the reverse strand, counting down.
GGGGGAAATGGCCTTCGGTGCCCGAGACGACGCGGAGCCGGAGATCGCAGCGAGGCTCGCGGATGGCCCCGATCCTCCCGGGACGGAAGCAGTGAAACGCTTGCTCGAGGAGGTGATGCGTATGGGCGAGCCACAGGACCTTGTACCCGTCCGAGAGCGGACCTTCAGCCAGGAACCGGACAGCGGTGAACGTCTTTCCGCCGCCCGTCGGGAGCACCAGGATGCCGGCGCCTGCGCTCTTCCCCTGCTTCGCGTACCACTTGCCCAGCTCACCCAACGCCTTGGCCTGATGGGCGGCAGGAGGTTCCTGCGGGTAGTCGCGGCACTCGGGGAGCGACCACTTCTTGTAGAACTCACGCTTGTCCTCGCCCATCATCCGCTCCTTCGCGCTCGATTACCGCCGACGGTGCCGCGCCCCGCTCTCACCAAGGGTGACTGGAGCGTCTCCAAGGTGGGTCCTTCCGCACCTCAGGCCAGCGTGACCGCCAGCCCCTTTTCGCCAGGACCGGGGTACTTGGCCTCGGCCTTGAGGACCGACTCTAGCGAGGCCCAGGCGTGCGTGCGCGGCAGCAGGCGCTCGAGGAGATCGCCGCCGCCCTCCACGGCCACGAGATCGGTCCGCCACCAGCCGAGCCGCGGGGGCGCGCAGATTCCCTCGCCAGCCCACGCCACGGTGAGCTGCACGGCACGGCTGTCGTCGGGGATGCTCGCGGCGACGAGGATCGACATGGGTTCGGTCTCGGGGGTCGGCATGCGGGTCGCGTACGAGACGGAAGTTGTAACGCTCCGCCAAACGCGGGGGAAGAGCAACCCGTGTGGCTCGGTCGCGCATTGTCGACCGCCGCTTGTTCCGCGGCTCCGGGAGGAGCGTTCCTCGCGCTCGCCAGGTGTCAAGACGGCGCCCTCTCCACGGGTCTCATCCTCGTCGAGCGCAACCGGCCGGCCCTGATGCCTACCGCTCCGCACGTCGCTGGACCGAGGCCGCGTCCTCCCAACCCACCGCTCTCTACCAGGGGTCCCCACAGACGGTGCTCCAGCACCGCCGCTTCGACGAGGAGGACGGGCGAGGACGGCGCAGCAGACGTTCGCCGACTTGAACGGGTCGCTGTCGCTGCTCTACGACCACTGCGACGAGTTCGTGAACCTGGCGAAGGCGGGGGGTGCATAAGGGTGCCGTTCTTCGCGCCCGGCGTTGCGGTCGCGGGCGGCCGGCTGGTGCCTCCGGAACGGCCTTCGCGGGGCAGAAGCGCCGCTCACCCTCCGAGAGCTGCAACGAGCGCATCGATCACGCACTCGACGTCGGATGCCGAACCGATCAGTGAGAGCGGCACGCGCTCGAGCGCCACGCGAATCTCCGGGTGGTCCTCGTTTGGCGCGGCCCTGGACCACGCGAGGCCATCGAGAGCGACGACCGGATCGGGCACGCCGGGCAGCTTGGGCGGGTCGATGAGCCCATAGAACCGCGGGAGCTCGGGCTCGAGGGTGCCTTTCGGCGCGTAACCCTCTACCCAACCGAGCCAGAGCTCGGGGATCGTCTCCCGGAGGGCTACACCGACGAATGCGACGCGAGCCGCCTTGGCCGCGCTCACGCCGTACGACTTCCCGTGGAACGCCTTCGCCGGCGCGTAGAAGGCATGCAGCCAGTCGACCAGCCACGCATCGGCGTCCGCCGTGGTGTCGAGGTTCCCGATGTACCGCTCGCCATTGGGGCGGAGAAAGCGCCACGAGGCGCTCTCGAGGCGAGCCGTGGCGTCGCGGAGCATCCGTTCCACGTGCGTCAGGTAGCTGCGACGCTGAGGCCGGCGAGCGCCCGGCCCAGCGCTTGGCGCGACACGCTCAGCTCGGCCAGGACGGCGCGCTCACCCATCTTTTCGATCAGGATGAGCAACGAGCGGCGCTCCTCGGCCGTCAGGGAGAAGTCCCTTGCTGCATCGTTCATGGGCAAAGACGTAAGCCCCCGCCGGAGATCCCTCCACGGCACGGTGCGCTGGAGGGCATCGTGCCGAACTCCGAGACGCTCCTGCACCGACGGCGGAGCCGTGCGACCTCAGGGCCGCGCGGCTCTGCGTGTCAGTCCTCGGGAACTTCTCTCATCCACTTCTTCGTCGGCTTGGACGCGCGCTTGTTCGCGAGGCCCATCCGGCGCCGCTCTCGATCGATCGCGTCGCCGATCGTCATGCCCGACGTGAACGAGAGGCCTTCTCCCTTGTGCATCAGCAGGTTGATGATCGCGAGCTCTCGATCGTTGAGCTTCCGGCCGTAGAGAAACCCCGCGAAGGCGTTCGACCCGGGGATGTTCACGCTCTTGACGAGCGCCTGCCGCCTGTCGATGGGGCGGGGGTACTCGCCCACCTTCTCCTTGAGCCTTCCGAGGAGCCGACGATGCCGCTTCAGCAGCTTGTGCAGCTCGTGCGCGTAGTAGATGCCGTGGTCGCGGCGGTCCGGGTCGAGCCCGCGGCTCTCGAAGAAATCCAGGGCTGCCGATGCCGCCTTGCCGAGCGTGTTCATCACGCGCCAGGCGTCGGTCTCGATCTGCGAGCACCCGAGGATCGCCTCGTACCAGCGGAGCGGATGCTGGCTCCAGGGATGGCCGAACAGCTTCTCGTACTCGTCGGCGCACATCGGGATGAGCTTCTCGAGGAGCGCCGCCTTCGTGGAGAAGGTCTCCGTCCTGCGCTTCGGCGTGATGGGCTTCGACGTGTTGCGCCTCGGCGTGCTGCGCTTCGGCTTCATTGTAGGCGGGCCCGAAGTCGACATACTGCTCGTTCTCTGTCGACCCCGCACGCAGGGCACTTGTTGCTCATGCGTGGTGCTTGAGGGCAGCGGGACGCGAGCAGCGCCGCTTTCGACCCGCACGAAGCGCCCGGCCTCTACGAGCACCGAGGCGCGGATCGTGAACCACCGCGGCAAGATCCGACCGGCTCAGTCGGCGCACGTCGGCCGGGAGCTCAGCTACAAGAGCGCCCGAGCGTCGCGGTCCTATTCCTCATGGAAGGACAATCCAGTTGCCGTTGAAGGAGTTCTTCACCGCGCCGTACGAAAGGCTCACCGCCCGCGCCGGCAGAAGCACGGCACGTCGGGTCGGTGATCTCGAACAGTTCCACCCAGACGCCCCCGATCCTGATCTCGGCGGTCAACCCTTCGAGCTCTTCGCGTGTGTCGGCACGATCCTCGTAACTCATAGGAATGGCGTCGTTTCTAGTCGGTTGGAGTACCCGCTCCTGATGGACCGTGAAGCCGCTCTTCTGCTCGCCGGCCGTATGGTGCTCTCGGGGATCGGCTGTTGGGTTTGCCATTGCCTCGTGACAGTTTCAGGGGTGCAGGCCAAGCTTGGGCCCCGGGTCGAGCTACGTATCTGCATGGAATCAAAGGAAAAGTTGTTCGATCGGGGCCGATCGGAGCTCCTTCGTGAAGGAGGGCCGCTCTTTCGCTGGGACACCGCACTCTTCGGCGCCGCGAACGTGCACGGCGGCGCGCCGGACGGCCTTGTTCTCGTTCGGCGTGATCTCCCGGCCGCGCTGAAGCCTGTGGCAGGATGCCGAACGTCGCCTGCCCTCGGTCCCCGCTGGCACCATCCCGCAGGCGGTGAGCACACGGAGTCAACCCGCTCGCGGATTGCGGAGAGCTAACCACTCCTCGGAGGGCGCGTGCGCGTGGACGGCCGTGTAGGCGTGGAGGAAGGCCAGGTAGCGCCCTTGCGTCTCGGTGAAGCGCGGCTTCTTCATAATGGCCATCGACGTCCTCAGTAACAGGTGAATACGATGCGGCGCAGGGTCGCCATGCGATGAAGCGACTCCCGTTCCGGCGCCGACGTCAACCTCCGCCACACCTTCTCGAGCGGCATCGGCCGCTCTGCTCGACCCCTTCGGCGAGCCGCCCGATCGGCTGCGCGTTCAGCGGCTCTTCCGGCGGCTGGCCTGCTGCGCCTTCCGCTGGGCTTTCTTCTTGTTCCTCTCCGCCTGCGTCGGCGGGCGCAGCCGTCCGGGCGCTGGAGCCGGCCCACGCGCGACGGCAGGCAGGCTGGTGTTGTAGGCGCGCACGAACGCGCCCATGCCCTCCTCCGTGGTCATGTCGAAGCCCGCCGCCATCCCGCCCATCATGAACGACTTGGCCATGCCGAAGTTCCTGGGGTCGGCGAGCTCGCGCTCCATGATCCGGCTCATCTCCTCGTCGAGGATGGCGAGGCATTCATCCGCGTTCAGCAGGCCGAACTCGCGACGAACGAACGACCAGAACGAGCGGAGCTCCTCGATGATCTCCGGCGCCGATGACGGCTCGCACGAGACCTTGCGGGGGAAGACGTCGAGCAGGACGCGTGAGAGCTCCCGTTTGCCCATCGTCGTGACGGTGACGCCCTCATAGATCCTGCCGTATTCCAGCACCGAGCCTGCCCAGCCCAGATCGCCGGTGCGCTCCAGGATCGGTGTCGCCTCGGGCGAGTCGGCAAAGCGTTGCATGAGTTCGGCCTCGAACTCCCCCGCAACATCCTCGTCGAGCTCGCCGTGCGTGTTGGTCAGGGGGCGATGGATGTTGAACATCATGGGCGCGGTCTACCGTGCCCGCCCTCTGCCGCCAACCAGCCGGCAGCCGTGTGACGCCGCCCGCCGCGATGAAGCGCAGCACGGTTGCTCCCCGGTTGGGAGTTCGACCACCGCGCTCTGGTCATTTGCCGCCGCGCTGGAAGCGATACGCCTCGATCCACTCGAACCCCTCCGGGGGAGACTTCGGCAGCGGCAGATCCACCACCGGGATGCGCTGCACCAGCTCGCCGCGCTTGCAGATGGCGACGATCTCGTCCGCGTCGTTGAAGTCGATGCCAGTGACCTGAACCGGCACGCCGAGCACGTCCGTCTCGAAGGGGACCCCGAGGTGCTCCTGGATCATCGCGAGAAAACCGACGCGCTGCTCAGTCTCGTTGTATGCGTCGACGGTAGCCTCCTTGATGAGCTCCTTGAGACGCGCAGTGCTGACCTTCGGCCTGGTCGCTCGCGCCGGTCTGCGCCGGGTGGCCACCATGAGCTGGCTCGCCGTGGACTCCTTCGCGGTGCTCCTTGTCGCGGCTAGCTTCTTTGTGGTTCGCGTGGCCATCGTGCACCTCCTCGCGAGAGCCTGCATGCCGAGCTGTCCGGCTGCCACGGTGCCATCGACGCCACGGACACGGTGCGCTCTTCGCGGGCACTGCTACGAGAATGTCCATGGATGAGACGCCCGACGCGGCTGCGCCAATCGCCTGGGACATCCGCCGCCAGGGTCGATCCTGGACGCCCGAGGAGTTCACCGCCCGTGCCGACCGGTTGCTCGGGGTCGAGCTTGAGATCTCCAGGGGCAAGCTCTTTGGAAACGAGAAGACCCGGCTGCTGATCCTCCGGATGCTGCTGGAGAACGTGGGCATGGACGCGGTGGTCCAGCTCGGCGACTTGGGCCGCTGGAAGGAGGCCGTCGCCACGGCCGAGCGCGAGCACGGCGCGCTCTGACGAGCCCGAGGGTGGTCTCCGCCAGCGCCTTGCCTGAGACTGTTCTGTCGAGACCCGGACTGTTCTGCCGAGGCCCGATCGATGCCCACCGACGACAGCCACCTCATCTACAAGGTCTGCCCCGCGGCCGACTGGCGCGATGCCGTCGCGGCGGGCGCCTACCGTGGCTCGGCGGTCGACCTCCGGGACGGCTTCATCCATTTCTCCACGGGCGCCCAGCTCGCCGAGACCCTGCGCCGCCACTTCGCCGGCCAGCGCGATCTCGTGCTTGTTGCGGTCGACCCCGATGATCTCGGCGCCGGCCTTCGCTGGGAGCCCTCCCGCGGCGGGGACTTGTTCCCCCACCTTTATGGGGAGCTGCCGGTCGCTCTCGCGCGTCACGTCTCAAAGCTCGACATCGACGGCGAAGGCCACGCAGAGCCACGCGGTGGTGACTGAAACGCATGCCACACGCGGTAACTACTTCCCGCAGCACCTCTTGAACTTCCGTCCGCTGCCGCAAGGGCAGGGATCTTGCCGCCCGATCGACGCCACGTGTGCGCCGGGCTTGCGCCCTGCCTGCTCCGCCTTCAGCAGCGGATCGAGCACCAGCCACGTGTTGGCCGGTGTCCACGGCTGGTGGAGCGCCTCAGCGAGCTCGCCCGGCACGTAGAACTGCTCCGGCGTGCCACGAGCCGTGGCTGCGATGAGGTGCAGCGATACCAGCAGCTTCTTCCCGTCCGTGATCCCATCGGTCCAGGACATCAACGGCAGCGTACGGACGAGCTCTTCCCGGATCGGATCGTCCAGCCGCTCGGCACCCGGATCGAAGTAGCTCTCGCCGATGCGACGGACCACCGCCTCGAGCTCCTCGGGGGGCGCTTCAAGGAGCTGGGCGGTGATCTCGCAGCAGAGCTGCACCTGGCGGCCCATCGCCTCCCGGATCCGCTTGGCCTGCGGCGTACGGGCGGTGCTGGGTGCCGCGTGGAGCGCCTTCACGATCTCGGCGCGGGTGTTCTTCGCCCGGGTCCCGATCGCGAGGAGCGCGAACAGCGTGTCGAGCAGCTCGAAGAAGCTCACGTCCTCCGTGAGTGCCCGCTTGTAGTCGGGCAGCATGAGCTTGCCGAGGCGCGCCGCCGCCCACGCGCCCTTGAGGATGAACGTGACGACGCCCGTCCCGGTGAGGGGATAGCTGAACGCGGCCCGCGCTCCCTTGTACTGGTCGGTGAGCGACACGTACTGCTCCCGGTCGGCGGTGATCGCGCCCAGGAGGGCCATGTGCCCCGCGGCGTGCAGGAGGTTCCAGTACGCGTGAAGGACCTCCTCGTCCTGGGCCCGGCGGCTGCGACGCGTCCGGAGCATGGGCCCCTGCAGTGAGAGCTCCCGCCCCATGGCCAGGTAGAGGTCGAGGAACACCGGGCCGAGGAGCGGCTCCCAGGCCGCGACGGCGAGGAAGTCCTCCCGGCTTACCGAGTCGGACGCGACGAGGAGTCGCCGCAGCAGGCGCGCGTGCCCTCGCTCGCCGCCGAGCTGCTTCGCGAGGTCCATCCTCTCCCGGAGCCGGGCGACCTTCCGGGAGATCGCGTCGAGCTCGCCGCGCTTCACGATGGGGAGATCCCCGGCCCGCATGCCCCTACCGAGGCACGTGACGAAGTGGCCGCTGCGCGTGACGACCAGGAACGGGCCCTGCACGGGATCGTCGAGCGAGATCGCCACCCGCTCCACGCGCTCCGGCAGCGTGGTGGCGTCGAGCACAGTGCGGAGCAGCTCGGGGTCGCGGTAGAGTTCGAGCGCGAGATCCACCTCGTTGCGCGGCAGACGATCGAGGCGTGACAGGAAGTGCTCCGCGTGTTGCACGCCGGCCTGGGTAGCCGCGCAGACAGGGAGGGACAAGTCCGCCACGTCCACCGCGACCTGGCACGCCCGAGGTCCAGCCGCTGGCTGCCGGCGCTGGCTGCCGACATGGAGCCCGACGCGTAGTTCGCACCCGCTCACGCAAGACACCTCAAGGCGGGCGCTCGAGCCGATGACGACGAGCACGCCGCCCGTCGGGAGCTGGTCGAGGTAGTCCACGGGACGGTGCTCCGTGAAGCTCGCCGCGCCGAGAACGTCGCCTCGACGAGTACGCAAAGTCCGCCCGCTTCGTCGATGCCAGTGCAGCACGGATCAGCCGAGGAGATGGGTGCGGCCTGTTTTTCTAACCTGGGCGCGCTGGTGGACGGCATTGTCCTTCGCCCCCGGAGTGGGGGTACATGCCCGAGCGTCAGCGACCGTACCGCCGCCATGCTCGGCGACGCCGCCTCCGCGGCATGTCCACGCGCCGCGCTACTTCTGGAAGATGTCGCCAGGTCTTGCCCTGGTCGATGTTCCGGATGCTCTTCGCGTCCACGCCGAAGTCGAAGGCGATGATCCTCGGGCTCACGCCCTGGTCGAGCAGCGTGCAGATCTTCCGGACCTGCTCCTCGTTGAGCTGAGCCCGCGGGTTGTTTACCCCGGAGGTGCCGCGCAGCGGCGAGGCCGGGAGAAGAGCAGCGCGATCGAGCTGTTCGAGCCGCGATGCGTCCGCGTCGTGCGGCTTGGGCTTCTTACCCCCGCACAAGTGCTGCGGGTTGACGCACGACTTCTTGCCGCACGAGTGCAGGACCATCCCGGCGGGAGGGCGGCCGTGATCGATCTCGAACATGTGCCGATGGGCCATGACGATGCGGCGGCCGAGCCGGAAGACGCCGTAGCCGCGATCGTTCACCGCTCCCAACCCATACCAGCACTCGTCGCCGCCGCCCTCGGGGACGAGCCTGCTGAATCTCGCAAAGGATGAGGCGAGGTCGTCCTGCGCGGTACGAGATGATCGCCGGGCGTCGTGGCTGGGCTTCTTGTGCTTCACGGCCGTTCCACTGAAGTTTGACTACCGCCACGCGCCTTATCGGACGGTGGAAGTTACGGCTCGTACAACGCCAGGAGGGTTGAGGTAAGAGCACCTAACCTGCTGCCAATCGCGCAATCTGCGCCAGCACGTCATTCCGCTGCAGCCGAGCTCTTGCGGGAGATATTCCCAAGGGATCCCTGTCTTGAGCACAAACAAGATCCCCGTCAGGGCGATCCGATCAGGCGTACGCGGCCGGCCGCCCTGCGGCTTCGGCTCCGTTTTCGGCAATAGAGGTTCGACTCGTCCCCAGAGTTCGTCCGGCACCAACAGCTTGCCCATGCTGTATTCTGTCGCACATTTCGCGCCGCTCAAGCGAGAAACGAGCGACGTCAGCAGAGTAATGTTAGGTGCTCAAGCCCGGACAGGACGATGTGACGCGTCCGTCAGGGCGGTGTGCTCAGCGTGCACCGGACTGCCTCAGCCTCGTTGCGCCCGCGCCCGGACGCGACCATGACCATCGCCATGCCGGAACCAGTCCCAGCAAATCGCACCGGCGTGATGCGACGGTTGCGCCCGTTCTCCGCGCTCATCTCGGAAATCGCGCCGCTCGATCTCCGGCTCGTCGGGCGCACGATCCTGCATGCCGTGCTCGTCGGGGCCATCGCGGGCCTGGTCGCCGTGCTCTTCTTCGGCGCCCTCGAGCTCCTCGAGGAGCTGCTCCTCGGCCGCCTCGCCGGCTACGCGCGGCTTCGAGCCCACGGCGAGGCGATCTTCAGCGGCGACGGCTCCGAGCACCGGAGCGTCCGGCTCTGGTTGCTGCTGGTGATCCCGGCGCTCGGAGCGCTGGCCGGGGGCATCCTCACCTGGCGCGTCGCCCCCGAGGCCGCGGGCGGCGGCGGAGACGCGATGATCGAGGCCTTCCACCACCACGGCGGCCGGATGCGCAAGCGGGTCGCGTGGGTCAAGGCGATCGCGTCGATCCTCACGCTCGGCTCGGGCGGCGCCGGCGGTCGCGAGGGGCCGACGATGCAGATCGGAGGAGCGCTCGGCTCGCTCGTGGGGCGTGGGCTCGCGGTCGGCCGGCGCGAGCATCGCATCCTGATGCTGGCGGGGGTCGCGGCCGGGATGTCCGCCATCTTCCGCACGCCGCTCGGCGCCGCGCTGCTCGCCGTCGAGGTGCTCTACCGCGACGACTTCGAGGCGGAGGCGCTGATCCCGGCGCTGCTCGCCAGCGTCGTCTCCTACTCGGTCTTCATCTCGTTCTTCGGCGAATCGACGCTCTTCGCGCACGCGCCCAAGTATGCGTTCATCCCGTCGCACCTCCCGCTCTATGCGCTGCTCGCGCTGCTCTTGGCCTTCGTCGCGATCGGCTTCCTGAAGTGCCTCGGCGGCGTGAAGGCGCTCGCGGCGCGCTTGCCGGTCCCCCCCTGGGCGCGCCCAGGGCTCGGCGGGCTCGCGCTGGGGCTCTTCTGCGTGCCCGTCCTCTGGTTCGTCGGCCACAGGATCGAGAGCCCCGGGCAAGGGCTCGGGCTGCTCGGCGGCGGCTACGGCGCGGTCCAGGTCGCGATCACCGGCGCGCCGTGGCTCCACCCGGACTGGCGCGGCGTGGAGCTCATGCTCCTGCTCTGCGCCGCCAAGATCGTCGCCTCGTCGCTCACGCTCGGCAGCGGCGGGTGCGCCGGCGACTTCGCGCCATCGCTCGTCATCGGCGGGCTCTTCGGCGGCGCGTTCGGGCGCGCGGCGGCGCTGCTCTTCAACGATCCGCGCATCGATCCGGGCGCCTTCGCGCTCGTGGGCATGGGCACCTTCTACGGCGGCGTCGCGCACGTGCCGGTGAGCTCCCTCGTGATGGTCTGCGAGCTCGCCGGCAGCTACGACCTCCTGGTCCCCCTGATGCTCGCCGAGGGCGTCGCCTTCGTCGCGCTGCGGAAGCACTCGCTCTACCACGCGCAGCTCCCGACCCAGCGCGAGTCTCCCGCGCACCCGGTGCCGACGCTCGACGTGCTCAAGACCATCCGTGTACGGCAGATCATGATCGAGGAGCGCACGCTGGTGACGTTCGCGCCGGGGACGCCTGCCCGCGAGATGCTCCGGCAAGCCGCCGACGCGAGCTGGCAGGAGGTCTTCCCGGTGCTCGATACGGCGCGCAAGATGGTCGGCATGATCACCGGCGAATCGCTCCGCATCGTCGCGGTGGAGCACGACCTCGAGCGGATGACCGTGGCGGCCGACGCGATGCAACCGCCGGTGGCCGTGACGGTCGCCGACGATCTGCGGACGGCGATCGAGGCGATGGTGGCGCACGGCGTCCGCGAGCTCCCGGTCGTCGACGGCGAGGGCGCGATCGTCGGGTTCGTGGACGAGGCCGACATTGGAAAGGCCTATCTGGAGGCGACCACGAGGCCCGCGCGCGCAGACGAAACACCGATCCTGCTCGGCTGAGCCTCCGGTGCAGGAGCCGCCGCGCCCGCCCAGACGCTGGGCGTGATCCCGGGGCTGCTCGATCATTGGCTCGCGAAGGTCGGGTACACGCGACAGCAGACCGATGAGCCCCTGGACCCGAATCGCCTCGACAACCTGTGGGCACCCGTGCCGTGGAACTTCGGAGCACGCGGCCCGTTCGACCGGCGCGCCAAGGCCTCGATCCCGGAGCTCTGGTTCGACATCCATCGCTGGTCGCTCGGCGCCGTAGCGCTGTGCGCAGCGGCCATCGCCGGGGCCTCCGCGCGGCGCGCAGCGGCCCAGCGCAGCGCCCCCTGGCGGCGCCTCCTCACGTGAGGCCGGCGCAGCACGTGCAGGTCCGAGCGCGCGTGAGCGCGACGAAGCCTCACCACAGGACGGGAGAATCATGCAGATGCCGACACCAGGACCCGAGGAACGTGAACGGTTTGCACAGCCGGAGCGCCAGATACCGCCGCTGTCAGGCGCGCGGCGCATACCAGAGCAGGAGAAGGCGGCGCCAAAGGTCGTGCTCGGTGGCTCGCTCGCCGAGGTGCTGTGCGGCGCGGCGACGATCGTCCTCGCCATCATCGGGCTGACGGGGATCATCCCGGGAGAGCTCACCTCGATCGCCACGATCGTCTTCGGCGCCGCGCTGATCGCGCACGGCGGCGCGATCGCCTCGCGCTTCGGCGCGCTGACCCGCGCCACGCCGCCCGTCGAGTGGGACACGCGCGGCAAGCTCGGAGGCGGTCTGGGCGCGGAGCTCGTCTGCGGCGCGGCCGGCGTCGTGCTCGGCATCCTCGCGCTCCTCGGCCTCGCCCCCATGACGCTGACCTCGATCGCGGTGATCGTCTTCGGCGGCGCGCTGCTGCTCGGCGGCGGCGCGACGGCGGACCTCGGCGCGCTCGACACTCACGGCGCGCACCAGCACCTCGCCTACGTCGCTCGTCAGGCGTCGATCGCCGCCGCCGGCCTGCAGTCGCTCGTCGGCGCCGCCGCGGTCGTGCTCGGCATCCTCGCGCTGGTCGGCATCTATCCCATGGTGCTCACGTTCGTCGCCCTCCTCGAGCTGGGGTCGGCCGTCGTCGTGAGCGGAACCGCCGTCTCGGGGCGGGCGGCGGCGGCGCTCCGGCGCTGAGCCGGGCGGCGCTCGCCTTCAAGGCACCTCACCGCTCGCCGCCTACCTGGTCGGGCGGCGGTGACCCTTGAGCTGGGTCCCCCGGCCGCAGGCGGCACGCTCAGTGCTTGCTCCGCCGGGACCGAGCCGAAGGAGGTGGGGACGTGACGGAGGTGCTCGAGCGCGGCGAGATCTACTTCCTCTATCGGCCGAATTCCTCTATCGGCCGAAGGTCGAGCGGGAGCTCGGTGACGTCGAGGGAATGGACGACGTCCAGCGGCTCTTTGCCGTGCCGCGGCCGGACGACAAGGACCTCTACCGGCTGATCGTGATCGGGCAGAAGCAGCTCCCGGACATCCATGCTCCGCAAGGCAGGGCCCGCCGGAGCAAGGACCTCCGGATGGATTGCGGCAATCGCCGGGCAACGCCGCTGTTCGCAGGGGAATGGGTCTGATGATCGCTGCGTAACGCAGGACGACGCGGAAGGAGTCGAAGCATGCACCAGACACGCAACAGCGTGACGAGCCCGTGGGGCGAGCGGACGCCGTACTTCGGCGAGCACCAGTGGCCGGCACGGGTCGACGCGCAGACGGACGAGGAGCCGGAGCGGTGGGTCCAGTCCTGCTGCGTGCTGTGCACGAATGGATGCGGGCTCGATATCGGCGTCAAGGGGAACAGGATCGTCGGCGTCCGTGGCCGGGCAGAGGACGTCGTCAACCGCGGCCGGCTGGGCCCGAAGGGATTGAACGGCTGGGTCGCCAACAACAGCCCCGACCGGCTGACCCGGCCGCTGATCCGCACCGGCAAGAAGCCGGGCAACACGTTCCGCGAGGCCACGTGGGACGAGGCGATGGAGCTCCTGACCCGCCGGTGCAAGGACGTGGTCGCCCGGTACACGCCCGGCGCGGTCGCCATTTACAACAGCGGACAGCTGTTTCTCGAGGACTATTACACGCTCAGCGTCATCGCCCAAGCCGGGCTCCGCACGAACCACATCGATGGGAACACGCGGCTGTGCACCGCCACGGCTGGCAGCTCCCTCCGCGAGACGTTCGGCCGCGACGGGCAGCCGTCGAGCTACCGGGACTTCGACGTCGCCGATTGCATCCTGCACGTCGGCCACAACATCGCGGCGACACAGGCGGTGTCGTGGATGCACATCCTCGACCGCCGCCGGGGTCCGAACCCGCCCAGGCTCGTCGTCATCGACCCGCGGACGACCGACACCGCCCGGGAGGCCGACGTCCACTTGGCCCTGCGCGTCGGCACGAACGTGGCGCTGCTGAACGGGCTCATGCACCTGATCATCCAGCACGGGCATGTGGACCAGGCGTTCGTCGACGCGCACACGGTCGGGTTCGCGGCGCTGCGGGAGAAGGTCGCGGCGTACCCGCCCCGGCGCGTGGCCGAGATCACCGGCGTCCCCGTGGATCAGCTGAACGCCGCGGCGCACCTGCTCGGGACGAGCGAGCGGCTCTTGGCCACCGCGCTCCAGGGCATCTACCAGGCGCACGAGGCCACGGCCGCGGCGTGCCAGGTCAACAACCTCGTCCTGATCCGCGGCATGATCGGCAAACCCGGCTGCGGCGTGATCCAGTCGAACGGCCAGCCGACCGCCCAGAACACCCGCGAGACCGGCGCAGACGGCGAGTTCACCGCGTTCCGCAACATGGAGAACCCGGCGCACGTGGCCGACCTCGCGCGCGTGTGGAACGTCGAGCCGGACGTGATCCCCACCTTCGCGCCCCACACCCATTGCACCCAGCTGTTCCGGCTGGCCGAGCAGGGGTCGATCCGGATGCTCTGGATCATCGCCACGAACCCGGCGGTCTCGATGCCCAACCTGCCCCGCATCCGCAAGACGCTGGCGAAGGAGGATCTCTTCGTCGTCGTTCAGGACGTCTTTCCGACCGAGACAACGCGGTTCGCGGACCTGGTGCTGCCGAGCGCGATGTGGGGGGAGAAGACCGGCACGTTCACGAACACCGATCGGACGGTGCACATCTCGTACAAGGCCGTCGACCCGCCGGGCGAGGCGCGGCCGGACATGGATATCTTCATCGATTTCGCCCGGCGCATGGGCTTCACGGACAGGGACGGTCAACCGCTCATCAAGTGGGACACGCCCGAGGGCGCGTTCGACGCGTGGCGCGCGTGCACCAAGGGGCAGAACTGCGACTACTCCGGCCTGACGTATGCCAAGCTCACTGGCGGCTCCGGCATCCAGTGGCCGGTGAACGACGAGCACCCGGACGGGACCGAGCGGCAGTACACGGATCTGCGCTTCCCGACCGGCGTCGACGAGTGCGGGAGCTATGGGCACGACATCGAGACCGGCGCGGCGGTCACGCGCGAGCAGTACGCGGCCAACGACCCGGCGGGCCGCGCGATCCTCAAGGCTGCTGACTGGTTTGCTCCGCCGGAGTCGCCCGACGACGAGTATCCGTTCTGGTTGACGACCGGGCGGCTCATCTACCATTTCCACACGAGGACGAAGACCGGCCGGTCCCCGGCGCTGCAGGCGGCGGCCCCGGACGTGTTCGTGCAGATGAGCGCCGAGGACGCCGCGCGCATGGACGTGAGCGAGGGCGAGATGGTCGACGTCATCACCCGCCGTGGCCGGGTGCGCGGGGCGGCGAGGCTCGGGGATATCCTCCCGGGGCACGTGTTCATCCCGTTTCACTACGGGTACTGGGACGAGGAGGGGACCGACGGGGCGGAGCCGGACGGGCGGCCGCGGGCCGCGAACGAGCTGACGATGACGACCTGGGACCCGGTGAGCAAGCAGCCGGCCGTGAAGTTCGCTGCGGCCAAACTGCAGAAGGTGAGCGCCGCCCGCACCGCGGTCGCGAAGGTCGCCGGCGTGGCGGAGCGGGTCGTCGAGCGGGCTGGCGCCGCGGCCTCGGCGATCGCGTCGGCGATCACGCGCCCTTCCGGCGACGCGCCCGAGCGACAGCGCCTGGCCGACTACCTCGGCCTGCTCCGGCTGGCCCACGAGCGGTTCATCGTGGCGTGTGACGCCGCGTCCGAGCACGCGCTGAACGAAGGCGAGCTGTCGATGGGGCTCTCGCGGCTCCAGGAGATCTCGCGGCAGTCGCTTTCGTGGCTGGAGCCGGCGGCGCGGCCGTACAACCCGGCCCCGCCGGCCGGCGACGCGAACGAGCTCGGCTCCTTGCCGGAGAAGATCCGCCTGAACCGGGCAAGGGAAGGCCACCTCGGGCAGCTCCGGGGGCTGCACGAGCTGTACGTGCTCGCGGCCGACCTGCACATCACGCTCGTCGCCGTGAAGAAGACGGCCATGATGCTGCTCGATCGCGCGCTCATGGCGAGCTGCGACAGGATCGAGGAGAACACCCATCGTCAGCAGGCGTGGCTCCTGACGCAGGTGGGCGCGCATGCGCCGCAGATCCTGGGCGTCCCGCTCTGACGGCAGGAGGGATGATCCCGGACCAAGGCGCGGGCGAGCGCTGGCCGATGATGAACCGCACCGCACCCAGACCCAGGCTCCACGCCGCGCGCGCTCGCCTCGCCAGGTTACCGGAGGCCGTCTGGGCTCCGCTCGCCGGGGCGGCGCTCATGGCGCTCCCTGCGGCCGTCGGGCTCGTGATGGGCAAGCCGTGGCTATTCCCGAGCCTCGGGCCGACCGTGTTCGTTCATGTGACCACGCCGCGGAGCCCGGGCGCGCGGCTCTACAACACGCTCGTCGGCCACCTGCTCGGTATCGTGGCTGCCGCCGCGGCCGTGGCCGTGCTCGGCGCCGCGGCCGAGCCGTCCGTGATGGGCTCCGGACACCTGCTGTGGCGCCGCGCGTGGGCGTCCGTCCTCGCCGTGGCCCTGACGTTGCTCTCGCAGGAGCTGCTCAAGGCCCAGCACGCGCCGGCCGCGGCGACCACGATGCTCATCACGCTCGGCGGGTTCAGGGCGGACTGGTCCGACGTCGCGACGATCACCGTCGGCGTGCTGCTCGTCGCGCTCCCGGGCGAGCTCGCGCGGCGGGCGCGTATCCCGTCTTCGCGCGGGCCTTGATGCGGCCGGGCTGGCTCATCGACCGAACACCTTGCGCAGGGCCGTCTGGGGGAGCTCACCTTTCGGCTCCAAGAGCCGCAGGTGAGCTCGACCCAGGGACCGCTTGCCTACCGCGCTCGCGTGGTGAAGAGGGACGTGATGGAGTCCAGGATATCCTGGATCGACAGGTCAGGAGGCGGCTTGTCCGGGTTGTCGAGGGCCCTGTCCACGTAGTGCCCGAGGTACTCGGTCGTAACGAGCGCCGTGATCGCGTTCGTCACCGCGCCGGCCAGCGGGATCAGCCCCAGGGTCAAGCCGATCATGAGACGAAGGGCGCCGCCGCCCCAGATGAGCTGGTGGACCTGGGACCACGCCGGCTTCGAGAGGGACGTGCCTCGCTCCTTCGCGAGCGACGCCGCGAGCAGGTACTGGATCGGAATGACGAACAGCTGGTCCGAACCCGGGAGCGGCTGGACGATGAAGCTGATCCCGGCGGCGCCGGCCGAGAATGCGTGGGTGGTGAGCCGTGCGCCGAGCTTCATGAAGGAAGCTTAACGCCCGCTCGGCTGTCGAGAAGTGCCTCACGCCGCTCGTCCGGGCGCGGGGATGAGGGAGCGATGTCCCGCGTCTCCCGCTTTTCACAGCGCGCCGCGCTCTCCATCCTCACATCTTCTCTTTGATGCCTCTCCGGGGGAGCCACCAGTTCACCGAACGACGTCTGCACGGTTTGCCCGCCGTGCGAGCTCGCGCGGACCGCGGCATCTCGCTGCTCTTTGACGACCGCGCGCATGTCAGCGCCAGCAGGCGTCCGCCCGGCGGATGACGCGCAGCCAGTCCGTCGCGTTCCGGGTCGCGGCCGCGCGGGCCTTGGGGGAGGCCCCGGGTCGGCTCGCCATCGAGAGCTGGTGCCCGAGCGCGCCCGCGAGCACGTTGGAGGCCGCCGCGAACCAGTAGGCATCGCGCAGGGGCCGGGTGAGCACGGGGGCGAGGCCGCGCGCGACGAGGTAGCCGCTCGAGCACCTGGGCGGTGGGCGCGCTGTCGGTCCAGGGCCAGCGGTGCGCCGGCACGATCTGTTCGAGGTAGAGGAGCCAGCGCCGACGCCCGAGACGCTGCGCTCCGAGCAGCTCGGGCGAGAAGCTCCGCGCGACGGAGGTCGCGAGGCGCCGGTAAACAGCCGCCTCACGCGCCGTCACGCCCCGCACGAGCTTCGCCACGAGCGCGATACGGCGCCGCGGCCAGCTCACAATCCACACTGCACCTCGAATTGCGCTCCACCGATCCAGAGCAGGATCAGAGACCCAGCCGCAACAGGGCCCCCGGCCAAGCTGCAGCAGGGCGCCCGGCCAGTCCGCGGCAGGGCACCGGCACCGGCCCAATCCGCGATGATCGCCGTGAGCGGATCCCTCGCGCGACTGGCCTCAGCGAGCGACCGCGGCGGCGTCCGCTGGAGCTCGGGGGTCCATCGGGGCGCCGGCATCGGCCGGCGCGGGCTCCGGCGGTGCGCACGGAGACGTCGAGACGACCGCCCGCCACCGCGCGCCCTCACGGACGTGCACCCGATCGGTGCGGAGCGCCGGCAGGGACCGGAGCGCCTCGAGCGTCGCTTCGATCTCCTCGTTCTCCTCGTTCGGCTTTTCCCTCGGACTCTGGGGGACCTTCTGGGGCACCTCGACGCATCCGTACAGCTCTTCGATGTCCTCCACCCAGGCGAGCGCGGACCGCGCTTCCTCGATCCAGGAGCGTCCGCCTGCCGGCTCGGCCGCGATGAGCTCGGGCGAGATGGCGCGATCGTGCACCGCGATCTCCGCGCCGAGATCCCGCGAGATCGCGCGCCCGAGCAGGTCAGCCGCCGCGGCGCCGAGCTCTGGCCCGACATGGACGGCTTCCAGCAGGACCGGCTCGTTCTCCGGGAACCGGAGCCGCCACGTGACGAGCGGCCCGGCCGCGTGGGGCCACGATCCCGCGAGCGACGCGGTGAGCTCCTCTCGCAGCTGCACGAGATCGGGCCCCCTGCGCACCATGTCGATGGGGGCGGGCGGCGCCCTGACCGACGCCGCCACCTCCTCCAGCGCGCTGGCGTCGGGGACGGCGATCACGTCGACCTTGGGCGTCATGCCCGCGACGGCGGTGATCCTGTCGCGCAGGTCGTGCTCGAGCTTCTCCGCATCGCCCGCTCGCCCGAGCGTCACCAGGCGCACGGCGACGCTACCATGGTCGACGGTGACGCTCGACCGCACCGTGCTCTGCGGCAGCGCGTCCAGCATGCGCTGGATCGCCGTGCGGACACGCACCTGCCACGACACCCGCGCGAGCGCCTCCCGGAGCGGGAAGTACACGGCGCCGAGGAGCGCGAGCGGCATCAGGACGCGGAAGATCCACCCGTGGCGGAGCTCGAAGAAGACCTGGAACGCGCGCGCCGCACGGCGGATGGCCCCCGGCTTCTGCTTCGCGAGCTCCGCGTGCTCGAGCTTCGCGGTGCTGACAGCGCCGTAGCCGAGGAGCAGGAAGCAGAGGATGGCGAACAGGAGGATCGCGCAGAGGTTCGCCGTGAAGAGCAGCGCGGCGCCGCTCGCGATGTTCTTCATCCGCGTGCCGATCCCGTACCCGATCACGCACAACGGGGGCACCAGCGCGATGCCGATGGCGGTCCCTGCGGCCGTCGAGGTCGTGTCCGAGCCGGGTCTCACCGTGGTGTAGGCGGCCGAGATCGCGCAGAAGATCGCGATGAGCAGGTCGAGCACGGTCGGCGAGGTGCGCGCCGCGATCTCCGCCGTCACCTCGTAGAACGGCAGCACCAAGGTCAGGAGCGCGGCGCTGGTCACCACGGCGATGACGCTGGAGGTGACGCGGGCGAAGGAGCGCAGCGCCAGGAAAGGCGAGCCGATCGCGAGGCCCATCCCGAGCTCGACGATGGGCCCCATGAGCGGCGAGATCAGCATCGCGCCGATGACGACCGCCCCGCTGCCGAGGACGAGCCCGAGCGAGGCGATGCCCATGGCGAGGAAGAGCTGGAGCCAGTAGCCCGCTGCCCCCCTGGCGCTCCGCTCCAGCATGCTCCGGACGATGGCCTCGCGACCCTCAGGTTCGATGCCGAACGCGGCTGCGATGCGGTCCTGCAGGGCCACCGGGATGGCCCCCCCGGGCGGCTCCTCGAGCGGCGGCTCACGGCTGGGGTGCTGATCCATGGCCGGGCTTATCACGCGCCGCTCCGCCGCGCTCTTCTTGGAAAGCGCGGGCGCCTTCGGACGACGCCGCGTCCGACCCTCTCGTGCACGAGCCGCCGAAAGTCCGTGTACGCGCCGGCCATCTCCCGCGTGGGCACGGCGAGCTGGAGGGAGCGGACCTCGTCCCGCAGCCTCGGCTCGCGCTCGAGAAACCGCTCGATCGCGAGCAGGCGGCGCCGGCATGGAGGGGTCGTCCGCGTCGGACCAGGTCGAGGTCATGGACCTGCAAGGGCGCGCTCACTGGATCCGGAGATCGATCGTCATGTCCTTTCCCCCCCGCTGGAGGGAAATCGCGAGGTTGTTCGCCGAGCGCAGCCGGGCGTAGGCTTGAAGCGCGCTCTGGGGGTCGGTCATGTCGAAGCCGTTGATCGAGCGGATCGTGTCCCCCTTGCGCAGGCCGACCGCGGTCAGCAGCGAGTTGGGCGCGACGCGGGTGAGGCGGACGCCGATCACGCGTTCCCCCTCCCGCGCTGGCACGATCCGCGCGGAGCGCATGAGCTCCCCCTGCTTCTCCAGAACCAGCTCGATCGCCGTCCGGTCGACCACGAACTCGCGGTCGCTCACCTTCCGGATCTTCGACGCGATCTCCGGCGGGAGCGCGCCGCGCTTCGGCCGCGGCGCCGCGGGCGGCGGCGCGGGGGGCGCGCGCGGCGCGCCCCGGTTGTCGCCGATGCGGACCTGACACCGCGCCCCCGGCTCGGCGAGCCAGACGCGATCCCAGCCGATCGCGACGACGGAGCGGCCCTCGATGACGTCGCCCTCACGGCGCAGGAGCGGCTCCCCTCGCCCGGCCGCGATCGTGGCGAAGGACCAGGAGGGATCCTCCGAGGCGGCGATCAAGAGGACGCGCGCGCCCTCACAGATCGGATCCAACAGAGGATCGGCGCCCACGGCGGAGGCCTCGTCCTCCTGCTGGCTGGCGGGCTTCGGCGTGAGGGGCCCTGTCACCGAGTCGAACGGGTTCCGCGCCAGGATGGCTGTCGCGCTGGTCGTATGATCGCCGTCGTCCAGGAGAGGCCGCGGCTGCGGCCGCGGTTGCGGCCGCGGCTGCGGAAGTCCGGACAGCCACGCTTCTTCCACGAGGTACGAGATCCCGGAGGCCTGCTGGTACGCAGCCGTCATGATCATCCCGCCGAGGATTACCGGGAGAGTTCGCTTGATGAGGAGTTCCGGAATCACCGTCGCCTTCCAGAGCGGGCGTGCACGCGAGCGTCGGTGCGCCCCGCAGCCCGCCAGCAATCGTCGCCAGCACGCGTTGACGGAGCACGGAGGCCCCTTCTGGCGGCCGTCGCGCGCCGGGGCTCTCGCGCCCGAGAGCCGCGTGCCCGTGCTGGAGCAGCATCCGTGCCCAGCTGGCTCGGGAGTTGCTGCCCGCCCATGCATGAAGAAAAGGACGGACGCCGCCCCGCTCCCCCTGCTCGCCGCGCTCGCCGCCATGGCCGGTTCTGCGGCGGCGGGCTGCGCTCCGGAGCCACGCGGCGCGCCCTGCGCCGACGACAGCGAGTGTCAGCGCCCCGTCGAGGGGCTCGCGTACTGCATCAACTCCCGCGGCGTCGAGTGCGTCTCGAGCTCGTTATGCAGCCCGGGGGACCGGTGCATCGAGGGTCGATGCGTGCCCCGGTGCCGGGACACGCGCGACTGCCGGTCCGACCAGCTCTGCCGCGAGGGCGCCTGCGAGGCCCGATGAGATGCGACATCGTGTCGCCTCTGGGACAATGGATCGCATGAACGCGCAAAGCCACGAGAGACGGAGCGCGATGGGGCTGACGCTCCAGCTCTGGCTCATGCTCCTCGTGCCGATCGTCCTGGCCGTAGCGCTCTACGGGGCGGTGATCCACACGACGCGGCACCAGTTCCTCCGCCGGCAGGCATCGGCCGAGCTGCGCCACCACGCGAGCCTGGTCGAGGCGGCGATCGGCGGGGCCGTCGAGCGCGGCCAGGTCGAGCTGCTCAAGCAGCGCATCGAGCGGCTCGCGCAGGCCGAGCGCATCCTCGGGATCGCGGCGTTCGACGAGCGCGGGGGCCCGATCCTCGTGACGGATCCCATCGCCGGCGAGTCGGCCGAGCTCGCGGCGCTCGCGCGCAGGGCGCTCGCGACGGGCGAGGAGATCGAGGAGGAGCGGATGCTCGGCGGAGGGCGGGCGCTCGTCCGCACGGTCACGTTCTCGCAGCGGGGTCTGTCGGTCGTCGCCGTCGTCGTCCGGGAGCTCCGCTACCTGGACGCCTTCGCGCGGAGCTCGAACCGGGGCCTGGCGCTCGCCGGCGCCGCGCTGCTCGGCGCCGTGGCGTTGATCGCCGCGTTCGCGAGCCGGGCCACGGTCGGGCGCCCGGCGGGCGCGATCGTGGCGGGCGTCGAGCGGGTGGCGCGCGGGGAGCTCGAGGTGACGGTGCCCGAGGCGGGCGCCGAGGAGCTCCGGCGGCTCGCGCGGGCGTTCAACGCGATGACGGCCTCGCTCACCGAGGCGCGCGCCCGCCTGGAGCAGGAGCAGGCCGCCCGCGCCGCCGCCGAGCGGAAGCTGCAGCAGGCGCACGCGCTGTCGGCCGTCGGGCAGGTGGTCGCCTCGATCGGCCACGAGATCGGCAGCCCGCTCAGCGTCATCCTGGCGCGCGCCCGCCGCCTCGCCGATCAGCCCGGGTGGCCCGAGCCGGCCCGCGGCGAGCTGGAGACGATCGCGACGCAATCCGAGCGCATCTCCCGCGTGGTGGCGCGGCTGCTCTCGGTCGCCCGGCCGCCGAGGCTCCTCGGTCGCGGGAGCGACGTGGCCCAGGTCGCGCGCGAGGTGCTCGCGTTCCTCGGGCCGGAGTGCCGGCAGCGCGGCGTCGCGACCCGGATCGAGCACGACGGGGCGCCGCTGCACGTGGTGCTCGACGCGGACCACCTGTTCCAGGTGGCGTTCAACCTGTGCCTGAATGCGGCGCAGGCGCAGCCTCGCGGGGGCGAGATCACGGTGCGGCTCCAGACCGTCGACGCCCGCAAGGCGGCCCTCGAGGTCGAGGACCGCGGGCCCGGGGTCCCTCGCGAGGTCGCCGAGCACGTCTTCGAGGCGTTCTTCACGTCGAAGGGCGATCGCGGCGGCACCGGCCTCGGGCTGGCGATCGTCGAGGGGATCGTGCGCGAGGCGGGCGGCTCGGTCGAGCTCGCCCCGACGGACCACGGCGGCGCCTGCTTCCGCGTCACCCTGCCGCGCGCCGTGTCCGCGCCGCTGCCCGCGCGCGCGGAGGCTCGAGCGTGAGCGCCCGCGCGAAGGTGCTCATCGTCGACGATGAGCTCGAGATGGTGAAGCTCGTGGCCGACATCGCCCGCGACATGGGCCATGAGCCGGCGACGCTGACCGCGCCGCTGCTCGCGCTCCCGCTGCTCGAAGAGCGGGAGTTCGACCTCGTCGTGACCGACGTGCGCATGCCCGAGATGGACGGGATCGAGCTCATCGAGCGGATCGCGCGCTTCGATCCCCGGACGGCGATCATCGCCATGACCGCGTTCGGCTCGATCGACACCGCGGTCCGCGCCATGCGCGCCGGCGCGTTCGACTACCTGCCGAAGCCGTTCCAGCCCGCGGACATGGCGCTCCGCATGGAGCGGGCGCTCGGGCAGCGGGCGATGACGGTCGAGCTGACCGACCTCCGCTCGGAGGTCGCGCAGCGGTTCTCGATCGCGGGGATGGTCGGGCGCAGCCGGGCGATCGAGGAGGTGATCGCGCTCGTGCGGCGCGTGACCGACAGCCGCGCGACGGTCCTCGTGAGCGGCCCGAGCGGGAGCGGCAAGGAGCTCGTGGCGCGCGCGCTCCACGGCGAGAGCCGGCGTCGCGGGAGGAAGTTCGTGGCGGTCAACTGCGCGGCGATCCCGGAGTCGCTCATCGAGGCGGAGCTCTTCGGGGTGCGCAAGGGCGCCTACACGGACGCGCGCAGCGACCGGCCCGGGATGTTCCAGGAGGCCGACGGAGGGACGTTGTTCCTCGACGAGGTGGGCGAGCTCGCGCTCCCGCTCCAGGCGAAGCTCCTGCGGGCGCTCCAGGAGCGGGAGGTCCGCCCGGTCGGCGCGGCGTCGTCGGAGCCCGTCGACGTGCGCGTCATCGCGGCGACGAACCGCGACCTGCGCGCGGCGGTCGCCGAGCGCAGCTTCCGCGAGGACCTCTTCTACCGGCTCGCGGTGATCGAGATCGCGATCCCGTCGCTCAAGCACCGCACGGACGACATCCTGCCGCTGGCCGAGCACTTCCTGGCCCGGGCGGCCGCGCACGCGGGCAAGCCGATCGCCGGGTTCTCGGGCGCGGCGGTGAAGCGCCTGCTCGCGCACGACTGGCCCGGCAACGTCCGCGAGCTGGAGAACGCGATCGAGCGGGCGGTGGCGCTCTGCGACGGCGCGCGGATCTCCCCGGACGACCTCCCCGAGGGCGTGCGCGCGCGGCGAGGCGCGCCGGATTTCCTCGACACCGCGGCGGATCGGCTGATGACGCTCGACGAGCTCCAGCGCGAGTACGCGCAGGTCGTCCTGCGGCGCGTGGGCGGCAAGAAGCAGCGGGCGGCGGCCCTGCTCGGCGTCGATCGGCGGACGCTCCAGCGCTGGTTCGGCGGGGGGAGCGACGGCGAGCAGGGGCCCTGAGGGCCGGGCGCGGGCCTGGATCGGGCCGCGCTGCTCGGCCGCTTCGCCAGCAGGCCAGGGCGCTGCCAGCGCAGGAGGGGCGGCAGCTGCAGAGCCGCGCTCGTGCTCGCGGCGGCGGTCGACACGGCGGGCGAGGGGTGACGCCGTGGAGGGCGGGCTCGCAGCGGCTCGTCACATTCCCTGACAGCTCGTTGGGACCCGTGCCGATCGCAATGCCCGGTCCGCAATGCATGACCTTTAAGCAGCAGGTATTGCAGGACTCCTTCCTTTGAAGCGCGCTATCGCGTTGCCCGCCTTCGCCGCGCCGGTAGCTCGTGCACACCAACGACATGTGACCAGCCGATTCGGCCATCGTGCCGCCTTCACCGTCGCCACAGCCACCATGACCGCACGGACGGATGTTCCGCGGCGTCGACCTGGCTCGACGGACGCGCTGCCCTGCGATAGCAATTGAGCTACCCCGGGGATCACGTCGCCCGGGCGGCGCGACATGAGCGTAAGGGCGCGCACGCGGAGCACGGCTCTCGGACACGACGCCGCGCTCCGCGCGTGCGGGGGAGGTGGGAGCCTATGTTGAGCGGTGCTGATGTCTCGGTGCACCAGGGAAATATCCAGTGGGACGCGTTCGCCTCACGGCTCGATTTCGTCTTCATCCGGGCGACGTACGGGACGGAGGGGGTCGACAGGAAGTTCGCAATCAACCGGGCCGAGGCCGCGCGCTGCGGGCTCCTCCGGGGGTACTACCACTATGCGTTGCCGCGCCTCGACGCCGCCGCGCAGGCGCAGAAGCTATGCAGCGCGGTCGGCGACCTCGAGCCCGGGGAGCTCGACATCGTGCTCGACCTCGAGGAGACGCAGCATGCGGGCAATAGCGGCCATGTCTGGACGTCGCAGGACACCCTGGTTCTTCAGGTGTGGACCCGTCGCTTCGTCCAGGAGGTGAAGTCGCGCTACCCGGGCCGCTCGGTCATCCTCTATACCCGCCACAACTTCTGGCACGATCACCTCGGCGGCAGCTCCGAGTTCGTCGACTGCCCGCTCTGGATCGCGAACTATACCTACGGCCTCGACTCGGTGCGGGCGAGGCCGCCGGCCAACCCGAAGGAATGGGCGGACTGGGCGCACAGGAAGCCGCTCAGGTCCTGGGACCCCTGGTCTGCGTGGTCGTTCTGGCAGATCACCGCCAAGGCCGTGATGCCGGGCATCCGGACCAACACGGTGGACGCCAACCTGTTCAATGGAACGGTGAGCGATCTGCGGCGCCTCGCCCGGCTCGAGGCCGGGTCCGTGACGTCCGAGCCGCTGCCCACGGCCGACGCGCTCTGCCAGAAGCTGCTCTCGCAGGCGGACGACAGATACATCTTCGGGCACGAGGTGCGCCTGACCGATCCCAACCCCTCCGCGTTCGATTGCTCCGAGCTCATCGAGTGGGGCTGCGCCCAGCTCGCCGTCGAGCCCACGATGCCTGACGGCTCCTGGATGCAGGCGCGCCACGTGAAGGCGGCGCGGCTGCTCATGCCGGTGGACACGGCGATCGCGACCCGCGGCGCCCTCCTGTTCCGCTTCTCGGCGGACCCGTTCACGGGCGGGCGCCCCGAGCACGCCCACGTGGCCATGAGCCTGGGCGACGGCCGCACCATCGAGGCGCGCGACACCGCGCATGGCGTCGGCGTGTTCCCGGCGCTGGACCGCGGCTGGACGCACGCGGGCCGGATCCCGGGCCTCGACTACGGCGCCGCGCCGCCGGGCGGCGGGCTCGCGCGCGGCGCCAAGGGGCCCGAGGTGAAGGCCTGGCAACAGCACCTGTCGATGTGGCGCGCCGGGCTCCTGCCGCGGTTCGGCGCGGACGGCGACTTCGGCGCGGAGACCGAGGCGGCCACGCGGATCTTCCAGCAGGAGATGGGGTTGCCCGTGACCGGCGCGGTCGGGCCCGAGACGCGCGACGCCATGCAGCGCGCGCTGCCGCGCCCGCCCTGCGCGCTCGAGCTGCCGCGCGCGCTGGGCCGAGCGCTCCTGGGCGTCGTCGGCCAGGGGGCGGCCGCGGGAGGCGCGGCGCGCGCCGCAGGGCCGCAGGCGGAGCTCCAGGGAGCGGCGGGCGGGTCGGCGGCGATGGCGACGCCGGGCCACGACGCGGCAGGCGCCCGCAGCTACACGTTCGCGGAGAGCGGCTTCCGGTTCACGGTGACCGCCACCCCCGAGCCGGTCGCGGCGGCTCGGGCGAACGACGCCGGGGGCGCCGTGGCGTTCTTCGCGTCGAGCCAGGCGCAGCCCGGGTCCGCGCGGCTGGCGCCCGTGTTCGACGGGACGGGCCTCGACTGGCTGCCGCCGCGTGATCCGGGCGCGCTCACCGGCACGAGGTTCTACGAGCAGGTCCGGGGCCTGTCGCTCGCGGCGCGGGAGGAGCTCTTCCTCCAGGAGGTGCTGCGGGGGAACGTGCCCAGCTTCCTGCGCCGCTTCCATCGCGTGACGGTCGAGGCGCCCGACGGAAAGCGGGGCGTCGTGTACGTGTGCGCCGACTACCTGGCGATCGGCCCGGACACCGATTTCCTGCGCATGCCGCTCACCGGCGTCACCGCCCAGCGCGTCGCGGATGCGTGCGGCTGCGTGCTGCCGACGAAGAAGCTCGTGAAGGACGTCTATGCCGCCTCGCGAAAGCAGACGGCCATCCCGTTCGATCCCCGGGACGGCACCAAGGTGGAGCGCTTTCGTGAGCACCACCTGGCCATCGAGCAGCGCCGGGTCGGCGAGCTCGGCGAGCTGCTCGCGGGACACAAGAAGGACGTCGTGGTGACCAACCGGCTGCACCACCACGCGCGCCGGCTGGCGATCTTCGGCTTCTACAAGGCGGACGGCAAGCCGTGGCAGCCGCTGGACACGTCGCTCCGGCGGCGGCTGCCGCACGAGGACACCTACGTCGACTACAGCCACGGGGTGCGGCTGATCGGCGGCCTGATGGCCCTCGGGTCGGAGCAGCGCTGCGTGGCCGACGTCCTGCTCGACCCGGCGCTGTGCGGCCTCGTGAGCGACGAGGGGATCATCAGCGTTCCGAGGTACGAAGTGCACCCGCTCGGGTGACCCATGCGGTCGTTTGGCCGCGGCCGAGCCTCGGGGTGAGGGGAGGGGTGAGGGGAGGGGTGGGGCTCGGCTACACTCCGCCGGTAGCAGGAGGAGTCCCCGCGATGGAGCTGAGACGCACGAAGGCCATGGGCGGTCACGGCAGCCTGATCGACGCGCTCGCGTCGGTCAGCGAGGCGGAGCTGCTCGACGCGGTCGTCGCGCTCGCGAGGCCGCGGCACATGTTCCGCCAGCGCGCGGAGAACCGCCGCGCGGCGCAGTACGTCGCCGCGGCGCTGGAGGAGCGGGGCTACGCCGTCGAGATCGAGGGCGAGCTCGGGAACGTGGTCGCGACGCCTCGGGCCGCGGTCGATCGCCCGATGATCCTCGTCGGGGCGCACTACGACAGCGTGCCCGACACGCCCGGCGCCGACGACAACGCGAGCGGGATCGCCGCGATGCTCGCCTGCGCCAGGGCGCTCTCGCGCTTCGAGCCGGCCCCGCCGGTGGGCTTCGTGGCCTGGAACGGCGAGGAGGACGGGCTGCTCGGCAGCGTCGAGTTCGTGGCGCGCCATCGCTCGCAGGGCGGAGGGCCGATCGCCGCCGTGCACGTGCTCGAGATGGTCGGCTACGCGAGCCACGAGCCGGGATCCCAGCGGATGCCGGTCCCGGTCCCCGGCGCGCCGGACGTCGGCGACTTCATCGGGCTGCTCACGAACCAGCGCTCGAACCACCTCGTGGAGCTCGCCGCGAAGCAGGCAGAGGTGATGGTGCCCGAGCTGCCGGTCGTGGGCCTCAAGGTCTACCTCGGCCTCGAAGACTGGCTCCCCGTGCTCCACCGGAGCGATCACTCGCCGTTCTGGAAGGCGAAGATCCCCGCCATGCTCTGGACCGACACGGCCGAGTTCCGCAACCCGAACTACCACCGCCCGACGGACACCCCCGAGACGCTCGACTACGGCTTCATGCGCCGCGTGACGCAGCTCATCCTCGCGACGGTGATGCGGCAAGTCCGGAACGGCTAGAACATCGATCACGTTGAAACCCGGAGAATTTTCACAGGGAGGCAAGAGATGGGGAGGAAGAAGAAATAAATTTCTCCCTCTTGCCGTCTCTCGCTCCCCGCCTCCCCGCCTCCCTGTGAAGTTCCTGCTTTTTCTCGTGGTTTCAACCCGTTTGTCGCTCTAGAGCGGGGTGCAGGTCCGAGGTGCACGCGGCTTGCATCCCCGTGGCGGGAGGGCAGCAAGGATGCGACCCTGCGGACTCGACCTTCGAGAGCGCATCGTCAAGGCGTACGAGAACGGGGAAGGATCGGTACGCGACCTGGCCGAGCAGTTCGAAGTCGCACCGAAAACCGTGCAGTCCTATCTCACGCTCTACCGGACGACCGGCAGCGTTGCGCCGCGCCCTCGCGCCAACGGGCCGCGACCGAAGATCGACGGGCAAGCCCTGGATGACCTGAGGTCGCTCGTGGCGACGTCCTCCGATGCGACCCTGGACGATTTGGCTGACCAGCTCGCGCGCCGTGATCACATCGTAGCCAGCCGCCATACCGTCGGCCGGGCGTTGCGGCGGCTGAACATCACCCGGAAAAAAAAGCGCTCCACGCAGCCGAGCGCGACACGGAGGATGTGAGAGCGGCTCGCCGGGCCTTCGCGAAGAAGCTCGCTCGACTCGATCCACAAAAGCTGATTTTTATTGACGAATTTGGGACCAATCTGGGCATGACGCGGAGGCACGCATGGGCGCAACGGGGAGTCCGTGCCCACGGTGCGGTGCCGATCAACACCGACCCCACGATCACGCTCACGATCGGGCTGGCCTTCGATCGTGTCGTCGCTCCCTTCGCGTTCGAGGGCACGATGGACGGCGTAGCCTTCCGCGCGTACGTCGAGGGGCAGCTCGTGCCCGCGCTGAGGCCAGGCCAGGTCGTCATCGCGGACAACCTCGGGTCACACCGCACGCGGGGCGTTCGCGAAGCGATCGAAGGCGCTGGCGCGAAGTTGATGTACCTGCCGCCCTACTCCCCGGACTTTTCACCGGTCGAGAATTGTGGTTCCAAGATCAAAGAGTCGATCCGAGCGGATGCACCTCGAACGCCCTCAGCCGTCTACAAGTCGATGGGGCACGCGATCGGAGCGATCACTCCGACGGACGCACGCGGCTGGTTCAACCACTGCGGGTACTGTATCCCTCGGACCTGCTCCCCGCTCTAGTAGGAGAACCCGATGGTCATCGAGCTGACCCCGAGCTTCGAGGTGGTCGACGCGCGCTTCCGCAAGCTCGCGCTCCCGCACGTGCACGTCGACAAGCTGTACACCGGCTGCCGCTGGGCGGAGGGGCCGGCGTGGTTCCCAGCGGGGCGCTACCTCGTCTGGTCGGACATCCCGAACGACCGCATGATGCGCTGGGACGAGACCGACGGCTCGGTCTCGGTGTTCCGGCAGCCCGCGATGAACGCCAACGGCCACACGGTCGACCTGCAGGGCCGCCTCGTGTCCTGCGAGCACCGCGGCCGCTGCATCTCGCGCACCGAGCACGACGGCTCGCGCACGGTGCTCGCGTCGCACTTCGCGGGCAAGCGGCTGAACTCGCCGAACGACGTTGTCGTGAAGTCCGACGGCAGCGTCTGGTTCAGCGACCCGAGCTACGGCATCGACAGCGACTACGAAGGCGACGCGTCGCCGAGCGAGCAGGGCGCGCAGCGCGTCTATCGCCTCGACCCGGTCTCCGGTGCACTCACGGTCGTCGCGGACGACTTCGTGCAGCCCAACGGCCTCGCCTTCTCGCCGGACGAGTCGCTGCTGTACATCGCCGACACCGGCGTGACGCACGTGAAGGGCGGCCCGCGCCACGTGCGCAAGTTCCGCGTCGACGCGAAGGGCACGCTGACCGGCGGCGAGGTGTTCGCGACCTGCCCGGTCGGCGTGTACGACGGCTTCCGCGTCGACGTGCACGGCAACCTGTGGCTGTCGGCCGGCGACGGCGTGCACTGCCACGCGAGCGACGGCGCGCTCCTCGGCAAGGTGCTGATCCCCGAGACGGTGTCCAACGTCTGCTTCGGCGGCGCCAAGCGCAACCGCCTGTTCATCTGCGGCACGACCTCGCTGTACGCCGTCTACCTGAACACCCGCGGCTAGAGCGACGGTCACCCGCTTCGGATACGGGCCCACCTCGACGTTTTCGGTGCTCAGCGCACCTTCGTTCGCTTCCGCGCCGAAAACGCCGATCTGGGCCCGTCTCCTGTGCGGGAGACCGTCGCTCTGCTCGGCAGGGTGCAGAGGGGGGCGGAAACCGCTGTTAGAGCGGGGCGCCCCAAGGCGTCCTGGAACGGGTCATCGTCCCTCCTGATGTTGTCGGCCGTAGACGAGCAGCATGGCGATGATCACGGCGCCGTAGATGATCTGGCGGCCGGCCTCGGGCATCTGCAGCACGCTGAGCATGCTCTGGAGCAGCACGATCAGGATGGTGCCGAGGACGGTACCGAGGTACGTCCCGCGCCCGCCCATGATGTTGGTTCCGCCGATCACCACCGCGGCGATGGCCGGCATGAGGTAGTCGTTGCCCATGGCCTGGTAGGCCTTGTGCGAAAAACCCGCCAGCAGCATACCGGTCATGGCGGAGCACACGCCGCACATCACGAAGGCGCCGATCAGCACGAAGTGCGTTCGGACGCCCGAGAGGTAGACGGCCTGCTCCTGGTTGCCCACGGCATAGATGTAGCGACCGAGCGCGGTCTTCTTCAGCACGAAGGTGGCGACGCCGCCGACCAGGATCCAGACGAACAGCGAGTTCGGGATGGAGAGCGTCCTGCCCACGGCCAGGACCTCCATCCACGCCGGCGCCTCGCTGCGCGGCGCGAAGCCGCCGGTGTAGAGCACCATCAGCCCCTGAAGCACCGTGTTCGTGCCCAGCGTGAAGATCATCGAGGGCACGCGCAGATAGGCGACGCCGAGCCCGTTCACCAGACCCGCGGCGGCGCCGACGGCCAGGCCGCAGGGCAACGCGGCCCAGCCGCCTATCCCTGCGGCCAGCATGGCGCTCGAGGTGAGCACCCACGGCAGCGAGAGATCGATGTGACCGAGCAGGATCACGTACATCATGCCCGTGGCGGCCACGCCCAGGAAGGCCGCGATCTGCAGCTGTTGCAGGATGTAGTACGGGCTCAGGAAGCTCAGCGTGCCCTGGGTGACCAGCGTGCCGATCGAGCCGCTCACGAGGACGACGCCGATCGACAGCAGCGCGTACCAGGTCGGCTTGTCGATCTCGCCGAGACGGCTCTTGAGGGAGAGGGGCTGTTGCATCGAGCTCACCTGAAGACCTGCAGCCGGTTCTTGACGCGGATGACCCAGAGCGCGCCGAGGCAGACGGCCGCGAGCAGGATGAGGCCCTCGAACAGCGGCTGGTAGAGCGGGTTGGCGAGGAGGCCAAGCGCCGAGCCCTCGTCGAAGACGCGGAAGTTGAAGGCGACGGAGCGGAGCACCAGCGCGCCGAAGAGCGATCCTATGGCGCCGCCGATCCCTCCGTACAGCGAGGTGCCCCCGATCACGACGCTGGCGATGGAGTTCAGCGTGTACGAGCCGGCTTGCGGGATGTCGGCGTTGCCCGACGTCGTCTGCAGCGCGAGGTAGAGGCCGCCGACGCTGGCGAAGAACCCCGACAGCGTGTACGCGGCCAGCTTGACGCGCTTGATGCGGACGCCCGACATGTACGCTGCCTCCTGCGACGCGCCGACGGCGTAAGCGCCGAGGCCGTAGCGGGTGCGGCGGTAGTAGGTCCAGAGCAGCGCGAGCAGCGCCATCCAGACCGCGGGCGACGGGATCTTGCCGACGAAGCCCAGCGCGCCGTCGAGGGGGGCGGCGCCCGCGACCTGCAGCAGCTCGTTGAGATCGAAGGTGGCCGCGAACGCCAGATCGCCGTCGACCTGGCCGCCGGGCGTCGGTCTCAGGAACAGCGCGACGCCGAGGAAGATCGTGCCCGAGGCCAGGGTGGCGATGATCGGTTGCAGGCGGCCATAGACCACGAGGCAACCGTTGAGCAGGCCCGCCGCCATGCCCACGGCCAGGCACAGCAGGATGCCCAGGAACATCGTGAGCGCGCTGCCGGCGAGGACGTGCGAGGCCACGCAGTTGACGAGCGTGATCACCGCGCCCACGGACAGATCCAGGCCGCCGGTCAGCACGGGGATCGTCTGGGCCATGGCCGCCGCCACCAGCACGAACGACTCGTTGGCGTTCTGCCCCACCAGCGGCGCGCTGAAGCCCTTGGGATGAGACGCCGAGTAGAGCCCGTAGAACACGATGCACAGACCGACGGCCACGAGCAGGCCCTGGTTCTGGCGCAGGCGGAGCTTCCAGTCGTTCATCGTGCCTCCGATGGCGCGCGTTCGTCTTCGCGCCTCGCGCGCTCAGGCCCGCCGCGCAGACCGAGGGCCAGGTCCAGGATGTTCTTTTCGGTGATGTCGGGCCCCACGAGCTCGCCCTGCACACGGTTCTGGTAAAGGACGAGCACGCGGTCACAGCAGCCGATCAGCTCGTCGTAGTCCGTGGTGTAGAAGAGGATGGACGTGCCGGCGTCCGCCAGCTCGCGGAGCAGCTGGTAGATCTCCTGCTTCGTGCCGACGTCGATGCCGCGGGTGGGATCGTTGAGCATCAGCAGCCGCGGCTCCGTCATCAGCCACTTGGCCAGCACGACCTTCTGCTGGTTGCCCCCGGACAGCGACGACACCGGGTGGTCGAGCGAGCCGATCTTGATCTGGATGCGGCGCACCACCTCGTCGATGCGCGCGGCCTCGCGCCGGCGGTCGATCACCACGCCGCGCGTGAACTTGTCGAGCGACGCCAGCGACAGGTTCGTGGCGATGGCCATCGGCAACATCAGGCCTTCGGTCTTCCTGTCTTCAGGCACGAGGGCGATGCCGTGCGCGCGGTCCTTGGCCTTTCGCGGGCTCGTCAGCTTGACCGGCTTGCCGTCGATCTTGATCTCGCCGCGCACATCCCTGAGCACACCGAACAAGCCGAGCAACAGCTCGCGCTGGCCCTGGCCGTCGAGCCCGCCGATGCCGAGGATCTCGCCCTTGCCGAGCTTGAACGACACGTCCTCGAGCTGCCGCTCCCAGCTCAGGCCGCTCACCTCGAGCAGCGTCGCCGGGAAGCTGCGCGCCGCCGGCTTCGGCGGGAAGACGTGACCCATGTCACGGCCGATCATGAGCTCCACGATCTGGTCGTCGCTGCGCTGGCCCTTGGCGAAGGTCTCGATGTGCCGACCGTTGCGGAAGACCGACATCACGTCCGCGAGCTCCTTGATCTCGTGCATGCGGTGCGAGATGTAGAGCATGCCGACGCCCTGCGCCTTGAGCTCGGCCAGGAGCTCGTAGACCTTCTTGACGTCGCTGTGGGTCAGCGCGGAGGTGGCCTCGTCCAGGATCAGCAGCCGCGGGTCCTTGCCGAGCGCCTTCGCGATCTCGACCATCTGGCGGCGCGAGAGCGGCAGGTCGCTCACCCAGGCGTTCGGGTTCACGCCCTCGCAGCCGACGCGCGCCAGGAGCTCCTCGGCCCTGCGGACCTGCGCCTTGCGATCGAAGAGCCCCAGGCGGCCCGTCGGCATGGTGATGCCGATGTTCTCGGCCACCGTCAGCGTCGGCATCAGGGACAGCTCCTGAAAGACGCAGACGATCCCGGCGGCGTTCGCCTCGATCGGGTGGTCGAACCGGACCGGCTTGCCGCGGAGCAAGAGCTCCCCGGCGCTCGGCTTGACCACGCCGCCGATGATCTTGATGAGGGTGCTCTTGCCCGCGCCGTTCTCGCCGAGGATCGCGTGCACCTTCCCCGGCTCGCAGGCGAAGTCGACGCCGCTCAGGGCGGTGACCCCGCCGTAGTGCTTGGAGACGGCCCGGAGCTCGAGAAGCGGAGGGCTCACCGGTTCGATCATGATGCTGGGGCGCCCGCGGGGCGCGACTTCATGTCTATTTGCTGGGGCGCCCGCGGGGCGCGACTTCATGTCTATTTGACGTGTCTTTGACGTGTCTTTGACGTCTACTTCACGTCGGATTCCGACTCGTTCATGATCTTCACGCCCGAGATGTTGACCCCGCAGGGCGGGAACTCGTTGGGCGTGAAGAAGTTGTCGGAGAGCTGGGAGAAGAAGCTCTCGCCGTCCTTCAGCGTCGTGTGATCGGCGGCGGGGATCGGCACGGAGATCATCTGCGGCATCACCTTGCCCTGCAGGCCCTCGAGCGCCGCCTTCATCGCGATGGCCGCGAGCCCCGGCGACTGGCCGAGCGACAGGCCCTTCATGCCCTGTTCGTGGTGCTTCGCGATCAGCTTGCGCACGCCGTTCTCGGCCTCCGTGGCGACCGGGATCGGCTTGTGTCCGGCGTCGAGCAGCGCGCGGACGGCGCCCGTCGAGCCGCCCTGCGCGAAGAGCGCGTCGAACTGGCGGTGCACGGCCAGCGCGTCGGCCACCGCCTTCTGCGCCTTGCCGTCGTCCCAGCTGCCCACCACCTCCACGATGGTGTAGCTCTTCCCCGGCGCTTCCATGACCTGGCGGAAGCCGACGTGGCGGTCGCGATCGACGGAGTTGCCCTGCAGGCCGCGGACCTCGAGCACCTTGCCCTTCCCGCCGAGCTGCTTGTCGAGGAACTCGCCCCACTGGCGCCCCATCGCCAGCTGGTCCTCGTTGACCTGCATCACCTTGTCCGTGTCGAGCACGTTGTCGAACGGGACCAGGATGACGTCCTTCTTGTCGGCGAGCCGGATCACGCGATCGAAGCCGTCGGGGCTGACGGCGAGCGTGACGATGCCGTCGAAGCCCTGGTTGATGAAGTCCTCGATCGCGCCGAGCTGGGCCGCGACGTCGGTGCCGGTCGACACGACCTTGAACTCCTTGATCAGCGGCGCGATGGCCGGATCCTTGGCGAAGGCCTTGGCCGTCTTGACCATCTGGATGCGCCAGGCGTTGCCGACGTAGCCGTTGACGAGCGCGAGGCGGAACGGCGGCTTTCGCGCCGTCCACTGCAGATACTTGGTGTCCTGCTTCCACGGCGCGAAGCACTCGGGGTTATAGCCGGGCCCTGGCACGACCTTGGGCCCTTGCCCGCTCGGCGCCTGCGCAACCGCGGCGCTGGCCGCGGCGCTGGCGGAGCCCCCTGCAGCCGGAGCGCTGTCGGGCTTGTCTTTGCAAGCAGGCAGACCAGACAGACCCAAGAGCCCGAGCGCGCAGCTCAACACCGCCATTGCGCGCCGCGCCGATCCACGTGACTTCAACTGGCCAATCGACATCGTGCCGCTACCTTTCGAGCAAAGAGACGTGGTCGAATCGAGAGCTCTACGGCCCATCCCACGTCGTCACGTTCTCGCCCTCACGGACCACGAGGGCAATGTCTGCGTGCCGCCGCGTCGCTCACGGCAAAAGCACTGGGGTACAAACGATTCGCGTTTGGCGAGCGACGGTGTCGCGCGTCATTCCCGGGGCACCACGCGGATCCCGCGAGCACCCTCAAAATTCAATGACGCGATCGGCGACGCTCGTGGGGCCTACCACGAGAGATCTTCTGGTTTCGAGGCTTAGGAAATCGAAACGCGATCCGGAAGTCAAGCTCCTCGTTGTGACCGTTCACATCGTACAGCCACGCTGCACACGTTGGCTGGATGATGAAACCTCGCACGATGCGCCTTCCTCCTGGAAAAATGACACTACATCAAAAGCCTATGTGCCAGAGGAGCTCCGCTCCGCGGCGATGGCGCGACCGAGGAGCCCGATGATGCGCTCCGCATCATAGACGCAACCACCCCAGCTGCCGCCGCTGGCATCCTGAAGCGCAGCCCACAACCGCGTATCCGGGTTCACTCGGCCGTCCGGTTGAAGGGCTGGATTGGGCGGACGGGCGGCAAGACCGCCGTCCTCCACGCCCACGACGTCGACCGTCCCCTCCAGCCTGCGCGTGTCGATCTGCAGCCTCACGCGGTCGCCGTCGCGCACGCGGCCGATGGGGCCGCCCGCCCACGCCTCCGGGCTGACGTGGCCGACGCACGCCCCGGTGGAGACGCCGGAGAAACGACCGTCCGTGACCAGGGCGATACGGTGCCCCTCCTTCACGTGCTTGAGGGCAGAGGTGATCTGGTACGTCTCCGGCATCCCGATACCGGGACCGATGCCGATCAGCACCATCACGTCGCCCGGCTGCACGGCGCCCGCCTTGATCGCCTCGATCGCCGCGTCCTCGCTGCCGAACACGCGCGCAGGCCCTTCGTGCAGATAAACGCCGTCCGGTCCGATCACCTGGGGGGCGATCGCGGTGCTCTTCACGAGCGCTCCCTCCGGCGCGAGGTTGCCGCGCAGGAAGGTCACCGTGCTGGTGAGGCCGCGCTCGCGCGCCTTTCCGGCGGACATGATCACGTCGTCCGGGTCGATGCCGTCCAGCTGCCGTAGCTTGTCGCGCAGCCGCCGGCGCCGCTCGCTGCGCTCCCACCACTCGAGGTTCTCGCCCAGGGTCCGGCCGCTGACGGTGCGCGCGCCGAGCCGCAGCAGGCCGAGCTCGCGCAGGTGGAGCATGACCTCCGGGACGCCTCCCGCGAGGAAGACCTGAACCGTGGCGTGGTGTTTCGGCCCGTTGGGCAGCACGTCCACGAGCCGCGGAACGAGGGCGTTGACGCGCGCCCAGTCGTCCACCGTGGGGCGCCGGAGCCCGGCCGCGTGGGCGATCGCCGGCACATGGAGGACCAGGTTGGTCGACCCGCCGACGGCGGCATGCAGCACCATGGCGTTGTGGACCGAGTCGTCGGTGACGATGTCCCGCGTGGTCACGCCACGTCGATCGAGGGCCATGAGCGCGTGCGCGGAGCGGCGGGCGAGGTCGCGCCAGATCTCGGCGCCCGACGGGCTGAGCGCGCCGTGCGGGAGGGCGAGGCCGAGCGCCTCCGCCACCACCTGGCTCGTCGCGGCCGTGCCCATGAACTGGCAGCCGCCGCCGGGGGAACCGCAGGCGCGGCAGCCCATCTCGGCGGCGTAATCGAGGCTCACCTCCCCGCGCGCGTAACGCGCTGCGAGCGTCTGGACCTTGGCGGTGTCCTCGGCCTCCTCCGCGAGGAGCGTGACGCCTCCCGGCACGAGCACCGCAGGGAGGTCGAGGGTGCCGGCGAGCGCCATCAACATGGCCGGCAGGCCCTTGTCGCAGGTGGCGACGCCGAGCACGCCTCGGCGGGTGGGCAGCGAACGTATCAGTCGTCGAAAGACGATGGCGGCGTCGTTGCGGTAAGCGAGGCTGTCGAGCATGCCGACGGTGCCATTGGTCCGCCCGTCGCACGGGTCGCTGACATAGCCGGCGAACGGGATGGCCCCGCCGGCCGTGAACGTGCGGGCTGCCTCCTCCATGAGCAGCCCCACCTCCCAGTGCCCCGTGTGGTACCCGAGCGCGATCGGCGTGCCGTCGGGCGCGCGGATCCCCCCCTGCGTGCTGAGCACGAGGAACTGCTTCCCGTTCAGGCGCGCAGGATCCCACCCCATCCCGGCATTCTGCGTCCAGCCGAACAGCTCGCCGCTCGACATGGCGCGCAGCTGCTCGGCCCCGAGCGGGAGGCGCCCCGACGGTCCGGGCGCGGTCGTGCGCAGGGTGTAGATCGCCTCGCTGCCGGACTCGAAAACCGGATCGTGGCTCATGCGCGGGGTGCGATGGGGTCGCGGGTGGCTCGGCCGTCGACGAGACGCGATATCCCGAGCGGGTTCTCGTCGCGCAGCTCCGGCGGGAGCAGCGCGGGCGGACACGACTGGTAGCAAACGGGGCGCGCGAAGCGGAGGATGGCCGCGGTTCCAACCGACGTGAAGCGCACGTCGCTGCTCGCTGGATACGGCCCGCCGTGGTGCATGGCGTGCGACACCTCCACGCCCGTCGGGTAGCCATCGAAGACGAGGCGGCCCGCGACGCGGCCGAGGACGTCGACGAGGTCCTGGGCGGCGGCGAGATCGTCGGCGGTCCCGTGAAGCGTGGCGGTGAGCTGGCCTTCGAGCCCGTCGAGGAGCCGAAGCAGCTCTCCGCGGTCCGAAGCGGTGACGAGCAGCGTGTACGGCCCGAAGATCTCGTGCGCGAGGTGCGGCTCCCGCGCGAAGTCGGCGGCGGACACCCGAGCGACGCGCGCGCCGGTGTCGGTCAGCCACTCCACGCCTCTCAGCTCCCGCACGGAGCGGTCGAACGACGCC
Source organism: Sorangium sp. KYC3313 (assembly GCF_052075895.1). Classification (NCBI taxonomy): domain Bacteria; kingdom Pseudomonadati; phylum Myxococcota; order Polyangiales; family Polyangiaceae; genus Sorangium; species Sorangium sp. KYC3313. The sequence continues at coordinate 1,900,568 of NZ_CP197255.1, read as the reverse complement.
TGGATACCGGCGTGCAGCATCACACCCGGCGTGATGGTGCGGGCCCGGTCGGCGACCGACCGCGCGAACGCGTCCCATTCGGGGGAGGCCAGCCCGAGGACAAGGCCGGGCTTGGTGCAGAACTGGCCGACGCCGAGCGTGCACGAGTTGATCAGCCCTTCGGCGATCGCGTCGCGGCGCTCGCGCAGCGCGCCGGGCAGCACGACGAGCGGGTTGATGCTGCTCATCTCGGCAAAGACGGGGATGGGCCGCGGGCGGGCCGCGGCGGCGTCACAGAGGGCGCGGCCGGCGCGGGTGGACCCGGTGAAGCCCACCGCCTGGATGGCCTCGTGGCGCACGAGCGCGAGCGAGACCTCGGGCGAGGCGCCGTGCACCATGCCGAACACGCCCGCGGGCAGGCCCGCCTTCTGCACGGCGGAGCGCAGGGCCGAGGCCGCGAGCTCGGAGGTACCGGGATGCGCCGGGTGGGCCTTGACCACGACCGGGTTGCCCGCGGCGAGGGCGGAGGCGGTGTCGCCGCCGGCAACGGAGAACGCAAGGGGGAAATTGCTCGCGCCGAAGACGGCGACCGGACCGAGCGGTCGCAGCATGCGGCGCAGGTCGGGGCGCGGGAGCGGCCTGCGGTCGGGCAGCGCGGGATCGATCCGGGCATCGACCCAGGAGCCCTCGCGCACGACGGCGGCGAAGAGGCGTAGCTGGCCGGTGGTGCGGCCGCGTTCGCCTTCGAGGCGGGCGACGGGCAGCCCGGTTTCCCTGTGCGCGGTCTGGATCAGGGGGTCGCCGAGCGCCATGAGCTCGTCGGCGGCGGTCTCCAGGAGCCGGGCGCGCAGCTCCGGCGCGAGGCCGGCGAAGGCCGGCGCCGCGGCGCCGGCGGCGCGGGCGGCGGCGTCGATCTCGTCGGCGGTGGCGTCACGGTAGGCGCCGAGTTTTTCCCCGGTCGCGGCGTTGTGGGCGAGAAATTCCATGGGGCGCCTTGTCAATGTGCAGATACGGGGTTCGCCAGCGTGCCGACGCCGTGGATCGTGATCTCCACGAGGTCGCCGGGCTCCAGGGTGAACGAGTCTGGCGGGACGATGCCGGTCCCGGTCATGAGGACGACGCCCGCGGGGAAGCTCAGCTCGCGCGTGAGGTAGGCGACGAGCTCCTCCGGCGAGCGCCGCATGCTCGCGGTCGAGGTCTTCCCCGAGAACACCGCCTCGCCCCTGCGCCGGATCGCGAGCTCGATGGAGAGCGCGCGCAGGTCGAGCCCGGGCTCGTCCGCGAGCGCGATGGCGGGGCCGAGCGCGCAGCAGCCATCGTAGACCTTCGCTTGCGGCAGGTAGAGGGGATTGTCGCCCTCGATGGACCGCGACGAGACGTCGTTGCCGGCCGTGTAGCCGACGATGCGGCCCGCCGTGGACACGACGAGCGAGAGCTCCGGCTCGGGCACGTTCCAGCTCGAGTCGCGCCGGATGCGGACCGGCGCGCCCGGGCCGACGACCAGGCGGGGCGTCGCCTTGAAGAACAGCTCGGGGCGATCGGCCTCGTACACGAGGTCGTAGAAGTCGCCGCCGCCGGCGCTCTCCTCTTTGCGCGCGGCGCGCGAGCGCTCGTAGGTGACGCCCGCCGCCCAGACCTCCTGCCCGTCGATCGGGGCGAGCAGCGGGACGTCGGGCGGGAGGGGGTGGGCCGCGGCGCGCGCGCGCGCGTCGCGCACCGCGCCGAGGGGATCCGGCAAGGCGAGCCACGAGGCGACGGACGCGAACGCCTCCGGGGATGCCGCCGTGAGGTCGTGGCGCGCTCCCCGCTCGTCCTCGAGCCCGAGCCGAGGGCCGCCGCCGCTCGCAAACCGAAACAGCTTCATGTCCGCTCCTCCCTACAGGGTCGTCCTGTCGATCGCGATGCCAGGGCCGCGCCGCCTTGCGCGTCCGCCCACGCACTCTCGATGCAATCCTGGAATCGCGTCAACACTTCTCTCGTCGCTGCCTCCGCGGGAACGCCTCGGGGCACCGTGGGTGCCGTGTTGAAGGCCATCCCGCAGTCGCGCAGCGTCGACCGCATGATTCACCCTTCGCGCGCTCTGTAAAGCCACACTCCGCTCCATGATGCGCCGCGTGGCGCAGCGCGTCCTCGCGACCGTGATGCGGCAGGCTCGCGCCGGCTGAGCCCGGGCCGTACGATCGGGCCGCTCGATGCGCTACGGCTCCTTGTTCATCGCGCTGAGCGCGTCGCTCCTGTGGCTCGCCGTCGTGGCCGGCGGCGCCGGGCTCGCTCTCCTCTGGCCGGCGCTGAGCTTCGCCCTCGTCGGCGCTGCCTACCTGGCGCGCAAGCCCGCCCTGCTAGGAAAGCGGGTCGACGGCACGCTCGCGTGGTGGGCCTGGCTGCTGTTCGCGCCGTACTTCTTGCTCACGTGGTGGATATGGCACGGCGAGCGCCTGCTCGGGCGCGAGGACTGCGCGAACGAGGTCGTGCCGGGGCTCTGGGTCGGTCGGCGCCCCTGCGGCCAGGAGCTACCGGAGGGCGTGCGGGTGATCGTCGACATGACGGCGGAGTTTCCCGCTGCCGCCGTGATGCGCCGCCATCCAGGTTACCTGTGCGTGCCGGTGCTCGACGGCACAGGCCCCGAAGCGGGCGCGCTGCGTGAGCTCATCCATCGACTGCACGGCAAGGAAGCGATCTACGTGCATTGCGCGTCCGGCCATGGTCGCTCGGCGACGATCGCGGCAGCCCTGCTGTTGAACCGGGGGCTCGCCGCGAGCGTGAGCGAGGCGGAGGCCCAGCTCCGGCTCCGGCGGCCGGGGATCCGGCTGAACGCCGCGCAGCGGCGATCTCTGGAGGGAATGCCGACTCGACGTGAAGGCGGGTGACCGTGTTCGCAGGGGCGCTTCGCTCCGGGGAGCCCGGTGCAACCGAAGCGCTGCCGCGACGAAGACTCATGGACGAGATGTCATGAATCACGCCGTTTATGCAATCTATTTGCATCAACGGTAGGACCGAAGTAATGGTGTTGCATCCAGCAGGTCATGCCGATCCGGCGCCGCTGCCGCGGAGCGCGACCTGACGCCGATTGGCAAGGAGGGCACCTCGTGCGCGATATCATCAAGCTCGTCTCGTCTGCAGGGACGGGCCACTGCTACTACACGACGAAGAACAAGCGGACGATGACGGAGAAGATGCAGATGAAGAAGTACGATCCCATCGCCCGCAAACACGTTGTCTTCACCGAAGGGAAGATCTCGAAGGGAGGCGGCAAGTAAACGCGACTCCAGCGCTCACGGTCATGCAGCCAGCGTGGGTGCGCTGCATGACCGCGTCGCCGAGGTTGAGTCAGCCAGCCTGCACGGAGCGCCTCAGGACAGGAGCTGCGCCGGCCCGGCCTCGCTCTCCTGTTCACTCGATTCACTCGCGTCCTCCCACGCCGGGAAGGGATCCTCGAACCGCCTCCACGCGGACGGCCCCGCGGCCATCTCGTCCGGCGTGAGCAAGCAGGCGTCGAGCCCGCGCGTCAGCTCCTCTCGAGCCATGTCGACGCCGATGAAGACGATCTCCTGCCGCCGGTCCCCCCAGACCGGATGCCATGCGGCGCACGGCCGGTCGTCCTCCTGCCGCTCCTCCTCCGGCAAGGCGGCGTACCAGAGCCCGGCCGCCTCGAACGAGGCGGCGCCGCCCGCCTGCGACCAGGCGCCTGTGACGTCCATGCGCGTCGCCAGCCAGAAGAACCCCTTCGAGCGGAGCACTCCATCCCAGGCGGCCGCCCCGTGGAGGAAGGCCCAGAGCCGCTCCGGGTGCATCGGGCGCTCCGCGCGGTAGACGAAGCTCTCGATCCCGTACGCCTCGGTCTCGGGGACGTGCTCCCCGCGCAGCTCCCGCATCCAGCCGGGCGAGCGCGCCGCCTCCTCGAAATCGAAGCGCCCGGTGCCCAGGATCTCGCGAGGATCGACACGGCCGCGGCAAGCCCTGACGATCCGGGCGCCGGGGTTCAGGTGCAGCAGCATCGCCGTGAGCCGCTCGACCTCGTCATCGCTCACGAGATCCGTCTTGTTGAGCACGAGCACGTTCGCGAACTCGACCTGCTCGACGAGCAGATCCGCGACCGTGCGCTCGTCGTCGCCGTCCAGCGCGGCCTCGCGCGCGCGGAGATCGTCGGCGCTCGTCCAGTCGGCGAGGAACCGCTGCGCGTCGACGACGGTGACCAGCGTGTCGAGCCGGGCGACCTCCGAGAGGCGCTTGCCCGTCGCCGGATCGTCGAAGGTGAACGTCTCGGCGACAGGGAGCGGCTCCGAGATGCCCGTCGACTCGATCAGCAGGTAGTCGAAGCGCCCCTCCGCCGCCAGGCGGGCCACCTCGACCAGGAGATCCTCCCGCAGCGTGCAGCAGATGCAGCCGTTCGACATCTCGACGAGCCGCTCCTCCACGCGGCGCAGCGCGGCAGCGCCGCCCCGCACGAGCGCGGCGTCGACGTTGACCTCGCTCATGTCGTTGACGATCACCGCGACGCGCATCGAATCGCGATTCGCGAGGACGTGGTTGAGCAGCGTGGTCTTGCCGGCGCCCAGGAAGCCGGACAGCACGGTCACAGGGAGCTTTTGCGTCACGTCGAGATCCTCTCTCGCCAGCGCCGGGGCGCTCCAGCGCGGGCGGGTGCGCCCGTCGCGCGTGGGGCGTCGGGTGAACGAGGTGCATCCGCGACCGCGGCGCGATCGGCCGGGCCCCGGCCTGGCGTGAGCTCACATGACGCAATAGAATTGCATTTGCAACAAAATAACGTTTGTCGTCGGCATGCGCGCCGGACACCTCACCCGCGGGCGCCGCCCCGCGCCGCCGCGGCTCAGGCCTGCTTCCGCCTGTCGGGGCGCAGCACGCCCAGGAGGATCACATCGACGACGTGAGCGAGCTGGGCCTCGTCCACGACCGTGCGGTCCGCGAGTATCCGGTGCTGGAGATAGGCCGCGAGCAGCCCGCACGGCAGCAGCGGATCCGCGCTCGGCGCGAGCTCGCCGCGCGCGACCGCGGCCTCGATGATGGCCCGCAGCCCTGCCTCCTGGACCGCGCGCAGCGAGCGGGCGATGGTGATGAGCTCCGAGTCGGGGCCCTCGGACAGGCATACGTGGAAGAGGCTCTGCCCCACCGGCGACGTCTGGATCTCGATGATCGCGCGCCCGAGCGCGACAAGGTCCCCGCGGAGCGAGCCCGTGTTCGGCGGGATGATCTTCTCGTCCGTGATCGACAGGAGCGCGGCCCGCACGAGATCCTCCTTCGTCGGCCAGCGCCGGTAGACGGTGGTCTTGTTGACCCCCGCGCGCGTCGCCACGTCCTCGATCCGGAGCGCGCGGTACCCCGCGCTGGCGAGCTCCTCCAGCGTGGCGGCGAGGATGCCGCGCACGACAGGCTCGCCGCGCACGAGCGCGCGCGTCTTCGCGGAGCCTCGCCTCGCCGTGCGCTTCGCCGTCGTCGCCTGCATCAGCCGTCATTGAAGTTCCGCCGCGCGGCACACGCCAGCCCAATTTCACGGGTGGCCGGCTATCGCACCCATTCGTTGCGATCATCGCAACCAGTGGTTGCGGTCGGCTCCGACCGTGTTATACCCATCGCAACTGTCGGTTGCGGTCGCCTGGGCGCCGGCGCCCCCGGGCGGTGGGGCCGGAGGCTGGGCGACGGGGGAACGAGCGGACGGCGCAGCGCACCGGCGCGTGCGCCGCCGCGTGCGCCGCCGTGCTCCGCCGAGGCCGCGCTCCGCCCGCACCAGGCCGCTCCGCGACCGACGCTGCCCCGAGGGATCCTTGAGCCACACAACGACGAAAGGCCGCGCCCGAAGCCTCCTCCTGCTCCTCGCGCTCGCCGCCGCAGCGGCGGGCTGCGGGACCAGGGCCAGCGCCTCCACCGCCGCCGAGACGAACGGGCCCAGGGCCCGCGTCGAGACCGCGGAGGTGCGCGAGCAGCCCATGCCGCGCAGCATCGCGCTCACCGGCACGCTGCGCGGCGATCGGGAGACCGAGCTCGCCGCCAACGCGGTCGGCCGCGTGGTGGAGACGTTCGTCGAGCGCGGCGCCGAGGTGAAGAAGGGCGACCTGCTCGCGCGCCTCGACGTCCGCGCCGCGGCGCTCTCCGCCGCGGAGGCGCAGGCGAACGCCGCGCTGACCCGCGCCCAGGAAGAGACGGCGAAGCGCGAGTGCGACCGCTACAGGGCGCTGCTCGAGAGCGGCGCTATCTCCGGCGTCGAGCACGACCGGATCGCCGACCAGTGCCGGAGCGCCCCGCTCTCGGTCGCGGCCGCATCCGCCCGCGCCCGCGCCGCCGCGCAGAGCGTCGGCGACGGCCAGATCCGCGCGCCGTTCGACGGGGTGGTCGCCGAGCGCTTCGTCGACGTCGGCGAGTACGTCCGCCAGGACTCCCGCGTCGTCGCGCTCGTCTCGAAGGGCGCGCCGCGCCTCCGGTTCACCGTGCCGGAGGCGAGCCTCGCGGCCGTCAAGACCGGCGGCGCGCTGACGTTCACCGTGCCGGCGTACCCGGGGCGGTCGTTCGCGGGCACGGTGCGCTGGGTAGGCGCCGCGGTCCGCGAGACCACGCGCGACCTCGTCGCCGAGGCCGAGGTGCAGGACCCCGACGGCGCGCTGCGGCCGGGCATGTTCGCGTCCGTCGCGCTCGCCACGGCCGAAGCGCCGAGCCCGGTGGTGCCGAGATCCGCCATTGTCCCGCGGGAGGGGCGCGCGCACCTGTTCGCCGTCGTCGACCACAGGCTCGAGGAGCGCGTCGTGCAGACCGGCGTGGAGAAGGGCGACGCCGTGGCCGTCCTCCGCGGCGTCCGCGCAGGGGAAGCGATCGTCATCAACCCGTCCGAGGCGCTCCAGAACGGCCAAGCCGTGGAGTGAGGTCGTCATGCAGTGGCTCGCTCGCGTCTGCGTCAAGAGGCCCGTCTTCGCGTCGGTCCTCATGCTCGTCATCGTGGTCCTCGGCGTCGCCGGCTACACCCGGCTCGGCCTCGACCAGTTCCCCGACATCGACGTCCCGTACGTCGTCGTCACGACGCGCCTCGACGGCGCGGCGCCCGAGGAGGTCGAGGCCGAGATCTCCGACCGGATCGAGGGCGCGGTGAACACCATCAGCGGCATCGAGGACCTGCGCTCGACGTCGACCCAGGGCGTGAGCCAGGTCGTGGTCGGCTTCGAGCTGGAGAAGGACGCCGACGTCGCGGCCCAGGAAGTGCGCGACAAGATCAGCGTCGTCCTGCCCAGCCTGCCCAAGGGCATCGATCCGCCGATCGTGAGCAGGATCGACCTTGGCGCGGCCCCGGTGCTGCTCGTCTCCGTCGCGTCCGATCAGCCGATCCGCGAGCTCAGCGAGATCGCCGACAAGCGGGTGCGCCGGCAGATCGAGGGCATCTCCGGCGTCGGGCAGGTCAGCCTGATCGGCGCGCAGAGCCGGCAGATCAACGTCTGGCTCGATCCGATCGCCCTGCGGGCGCAGGGGATCACCGCGGCCGACGTGCAGCGGGCGATCGCGGCGCAGAACCTGATGACGCCGGGCGGCAGCGTCGAGACCGGCCCCGAGGACCTCACGCTCCGCGTGATGGGGCGCGTCGAGTCGCCCGAGGCCCTCGGCCGCATCGTCCTCCGGGAGCAGGACGGCCACGCCGTGCGCCTCGCGGACGTCGCCCGCGTCGAGGACGGCCGCGCGGAGGAGAAGACGTGGGCCCAGCTCGACGAGCGGCGCACCGTGCTCCTGTCGGTGGTCAAGCAGTCGGGCCAGAACACCGTCGCCGTCGTCGACGCCGTGAAGGCGCGCCTCGACGAGGTGCAGCGCTCGCTGCCCGAGGGGACGAAGATCGAGGTCGTGCGCGACGGCTCGCGCGTGATCCGCACGGGCATCGCCGCCGTGAAGGAGCACCTCGTCCTCGGCGCCCTCCTCGCCGCGGCGGTGGTGCTCCTCTTCCTCGGCAACGCCCGCAGCACGCTCATCGCGGCGCTCGCGATCCCGATCTCGGTCGTCGGCACGTTCGCCGTGATGTGGATCGCCGGGTTCACGCTGAATTTCCTCACGCTGCTCGCGCTCGCGCTCGCCGTGGGCATCGTCATCGACGACGCCATCGTCGTGCTCGAGAACATCGTCCGGTACATCGACGAGAAGGGCATGAAGCCGTTCCCGGCCGCCGTGCTCGCGACGAAGGAGATCGGCCTCGCGGTGCTCGCGACCACGCTGTCGCTCATGGCGGTCTTCATCCCGGTCGCGTTCATGCCGGGGATCGTGGGGCGCTTCCTCAAGAGCTTCGGCCTCACGATGGCGTTCGCGATCGGGGTCTCGCTGATCGTCAGCTTCTCGCTCACGCCCTCGCTCGCCGCGCGGTGGCTCTCGGGGCACGCGCGCGGCGGGCGTGACGCGCGTGACGCGCACGACGGCGCCCCCGCGAAGCCGCCGGTCCTCGAGCGCGCCGTCGACGTCTTCTACCGGCCGATCGAGCGCGCCTACATGGCCGCGCTCTCGTGGGTGATGAAGCGCCGCTGGGTGATCGTCGTCGCGTCGGCGGTCGCGCTCGGCTCGTGCGCGCCCATCGCGAAGACGCTGCCCGCCGGCTTCCTCCCGGAGGACGACCAGGCGCAGTTCGAGATCAACCTGCGCGCGCCCGAGGGGACGAGCCTCACCTCGACCCGCCTCATCGCCGAGCGGATCGCGGGCGACGTGCGCCGGCTCCCGGGCGTCACCCGGACGCTCCTGACCGTGGGGGAGGGCGAGCAGCAGGCCGCGAACGTCGCCAAGGTCTACGTGATGCTCGTCGACCCGGAGCAGCGCGCGCTCGGGCAGCTCGCCGTCATGCAGCGGGTGCGCGAGGAGATCCTCGCGAAGCTGCCGAAGGAGCTGCGCGTCACGGCCGGCGAGGTGCAGGCGATCTCGTCCGGCGGCCAGTCGTCGGCGAGGATCCAGGTGGCGATCCAGGGGCCGGATCTCGACCGGCTGGGCGAGTACGCGGCGCGCATCACCGAGGAGCTGCGGAAGGTCCCCGGCGCCGTGGACGTCGACAACAGCCTCGTCGTGGGCAAGCCCGAGCTCCGCGCGACCATCGATCGCGATCGCGCCGCGGATCTCGGCGTCCAGGTGGCCGACGTGGCCGGCGCGCTCCAGCTCTTCGTCGGCGGGCTCAAGGTGTCGACGTACTCGGAGGCGGGCGAGCAGTACGACGTCCGCGTGCGCGCCGACGCGAAGCACCGCGCCGACGCCGAGAGCCTCGCGTTCCTCACGGTGCCGTCGTCCAAGCACGGCGCCGTCCCGCTCCACAGCGTGGTCGCGATGGAGCCCGACAGCGGCCCCTCGTCGATCGGCCGCCTCGGCCGGCGCCGGCAGATCACGATCAGCGCGAACGCCGCCCCCGGCGTCGGCGACACGGCGGTGCAGGCGGCGCTCGACAGGATCATCGCCGAGCAGCGGATGCCGGCGGGCTACTCCGCGCAGCCGGTGGGCAGCTCCAAGAACACGGCGAGCACGGCGGCGAGCTTCGTCGTCGTCATCGGGCTCGCGTTCGTGTTCATGTACCTCATCCTCGCGGCGCAGTTCGAGTCGTGGCTCCACCCGATCACGATCCTGCTCTCGCTGCCGCTCACGGTGCCGTTCGCGCTGCTCTCGCTCAAGCTCTTCGGCCAGTCGCTGAACCTCTTCTCGGGGCTCGGGCTGCTCGTCCTCTTCGGCGTGGTGAAGAAGAACGCGATCCTCCAGATCGATCACACGAACCACCTGCGCGCGGAGGGGATGCCGCGGCTCCAGGCGATCCTGCAGGCGAACAAGGACCGGCTCCGCCCGATCCTCATGACGACGATCGCCTTCGTGGCCGGCATGATCCCGCTCGTGCTCTCGCACGGGGTCGGCTCGGGCCAGAACCGGACGACGGGCGCCATCGTGCTCGGCGGCCAGTCGCTCTCCCTGGTCCTCACGCTGCTCGCGGTGCCGGTGGCCTACTCGCTCTTCGACGACGCGGCCGAGTGGATCCGCCGCCGGCGCAGGGCGGCGGAGGACAGGGGCGAGGCCGAGCTGGACGCGCTGCTCGGCGGGCCGGAGGCGAGCGCGCCGGCGGGCGGAGAGTAGTTGAAGAGGGGCGTAGGGGGAGCCGCGCGGCCGCCTCAGAGGATCGGATCGACGCGGTAGACCCGGCTCGTCAGCGTGTCGACGAGGTAGAGCTTGCCGTCCGGCCCGAAGGCGATCCCTGCGAGCGAGCCCGCGGGCAGGCCCGTGTCCAGGGTGCGGACCACCTGCCCCGCCGTGTCGAACGCATAGATCCGGCTCGTCGCGTGATCGGTGACGTAGACGAGGCCCTCGTGGACCTCGAGGCCGCTCGGGGCCTCGAGCGTCCCCGGGGGGACGAACTCGATGAGGGTGGCGCCGTCCATGTGCCTGCGCACCTTGACCGGCTCTTGCCCGTCGAAGCTCGCGCCGGGCACGCCGCTCGTCGGATCCAGCTTGAGCAGCCGCTTGTGGCCTGTGTCGGCGACATAGAGGCGCTCTTCCCTGGCGCTGTAGAAGAGATGGCTCGGCGTGGCCTCGACCCCGAGCACCTCGCCGGCGGCATAGCGGTAGATCTCGCCGTCGGAGTGGTCGTCGTGACCGGGGCCGTGATCGTGGGCGAAGTCGTACCGGTCGAGCGCCTTGTCGTTGCCGTTGAAGACCCAGTAGACGTTGGCCTGCTCGTGCGCGATGCCCTTGCAGAAGGAGCTCGAGTGGAGCATGTCGAGGTGCGACCCGAGGCCGTCGGGCGTCTCCGTGGCGAAGATCGAGAGATCCGAGGAGAAGAGCGACGGGCCCATGAAGTAGTTGCCGCCGTTGTCGTTGTCGCCGCAGACCCCGAACGTGCCTGGGTGGCCGAAGGCGATCGCGGGCGGCTGGTCCATGAAGTGCGCCGCGGCGGGGTCGCGGAGGCGGACCCACGAGCCGTCCGGCGCGCCGGGCTTCGTGATGATGATCATGCTGTCGTCCTTGCGGTTGACGACCCAGAGCTCCTCGGGCCGCTCCGGGTTGAAGGCGAGGTCGGTCGGCTCGCGCTGCCGGTTCGGCTCGAAGACGGACACGAGCGCGACCGAGGACGGACTGCCATCCTTCACGCCGATCGGAGATCCAGGCGGCAGCTCGACGCACGCGCCGAGCGCCTGGTCGCACAGCGGCGTGTCGGGCGTGGCGGCGCACTCCGGCGATGCACTACAGCGCGGCGCGGACGACAGCGGGGCATCGGCGTCTGCCCCTGAGCAGGCCGGCAGGAGCGCCACGCTGGCCAGGACGAGCACCCTCTGAAGCGTCATTCAAGCCTCCCGGTGAAGACGGTGAAGAGGAGGACATTCTGACCCGACCGGTCACGCCGGCCATCGCTTTGTGCCGTGGCGCGGTGGCGGAGGGCGGACCTCGTGGGTAGCCTGGTGCGTCATGAGCGAGCGCGAGCCAGAGCGACGCCCGGAGGGCGCGGAGCAGGCGAGGGGAGGCCCCGAGGACGCGCGGGCGGCGGGGGCGGTCGCGGCTCTCGTCGAGAGCCACCAGGAGTTCCTGCGCTTCCTGGAACGGAAGGTGGGCAATCGCGCCATCGCCGAGGACATCCTGCAGGACGCCTTCGTGCGGGGCATAGGGCGCATCGACAGCTTGCGCGACGAGGAGTCGGCCACGGCGTGGTTCTATCGGACCCTCCGGAACGCCGTGGTTGACCATTTCCGGCGAAAGGGCGCGTCGGAGCGGGCGATGGCCGCGCTGGCCGCCGAGCTCGACGAGGCGGCCCAGCCCGAGGTGGAGCACCGCGCGGTCTGCCAGTGCGTCCGCGCGCTGGCCGGCACGCTGAAGCCCGAGTACGCCGCCGCGATCCAGCGCGTGGAGGTCGACGGCCTCTCGGTGCAGGCGTTCGCCGAGGAGGCGTCGATCACCGCGAACAACGCGGCGGTGCGCCTCTTCCGCGCCCGCGAGGCCCTCCGCAAGCAGGTGACCGCGATGTGCGGGAGCTGCGCGGAGCACGGGTGCCTCGACTGCACGTGCGGCCCGGTGCCTGCGCCGCAGGCGAAGGGCGAGCCCGAGCCGAAGCGAGGCTGCGGGCACGGGCACGGCGGCGCGGGCTGATCGTTTACGGGTTACGGGTTACGGGTTACGGGGCGGGGGAGGGGAGCGGCCCGCATGGCGATCGTCGTTCACGTGTGCTCATCAGCGAGGTGTTCCCCATGATCGAGGTGCTGGCGCCGCGGCCGTTCGATGGATTGGCGGGTCCGAAGCTGTTCCTCGCCGGATCCATCGACAACGGCCAGGCCGAGCTGTGGCAGGCGCGCGTCGCAGAGGAGCTCGCGGATCTCGAGGTGGTGATCCTCAACCCGAGACGGGAGCGGTGGGAGCCGGGCTGGGCGCAGAGCCTCGAGAACCCGAGCTTCGTGGAGCAGGTGTTATGGGAGCTCCGCGGGCTCGAGGAGGCGGACGTCGTCTTGATGTACTTCGCGCCGGGCTCGAAGGCGCCGATCAGCTTGCTGGAGCTCGGCCTGTTCGGGCGCTCCGGGAAGATGCATGTCGTCTGTCCGGAAGGGTTCTGGCGCAAGGGCAACGTGGATGTCGTGTGCGAGCGGTACGCGATCCCGCGCTACGCGAGCTTGCCCGAGGGGCTGCGCGCGGCGCGCGGCGCGCTCGTGCGGCGGAGCGGCGGCGAGTAAAGCGTCCCCAAACGATGATGACTTCTACATTGACCGAGCCCTGCGCGCCATCTCGCTAGCCACGGCTCGTGGCCAGGGCACGCCGCGGCACGCACGCTTCGAGCGCTCGGCTGTGCGCTACGAGCGACATGCCGATATTCGCCGCGCGTCCCTTCAGCTTGCGGTATGCCTGAGCTGCCTCGACTACACGCCGATTGGATTTGTTAGCTGCTCCTAAGATATCAAAGTTTCAGCAGGAGCTTTTGCACGGTGTCATATATGCCGTGGGCGATGTTCGCGAACGCATCGTCTCGATCGGACCATTTCGTGACCGGCATGTCATCTTTGGGCAGCGCGCGGAGCCTGCCCAGCACCCTGTCCAGCTGCCAAAGGCATGGGCGCAGAATAACCGGGACAACCACGGCCTCTCCGCTCTTGTGCCGCGCGAGCGCCGTCTCCATCTCGTCGCCATTGCAGTAGTCCGAATTGATGAAAATAGGACTAATGAGGAAGATGATAATGTCCGCCTCTTGAAGCCTCTGATGGAGGACGCCCTTCCAGTCCTCTCCCGGGGTGATCATGTGATCATGCCAGATCTCGATGAGCTTGCTCTTTTCCAGCGGACGCAGGTGCTCGAGAAGATCCTTTTTCAGTAGCTCGTCGCTCTGCACGTAAGCGATGAAAATCTTGATCGGTCTCTTCGGGGCGGCGCGCTCATCGGGTCGGTGCCTGGTGTCGTGCTCGACACGGGGCTTCGGCGTCGCAGCGGAGACGGGGGGTGGCTTCGGCGTTGCAGCGGAGACGGGGGGTGGCTTCGGCGTTGCAGCGGAGACGGGGGGTGGCTTCGGCGTTACAGCGGAGACGGGGGGTGGCTTCGGCGTCGCAGCGGAGATGGGGGGTGGCTTCGCGCCTTCCGCTCGGTAGATGCCCGTACCTCTACCCCTCCCTGAAGGCATGTTCTCTTGCCGCGACAGGGCAGCGTTGCTTTCTGCGTCCTGCTCGTCGTCCTCGCTGGTCTGCTCGGTGTCCGCGCGCCGGACGGTGCCTCCGGGCCCGGGGCCCCGAACGACGAGGCCTCTTTCGACGAGTTGGTCGCGGACCTGCTCGTACTTTTCATCGTTCCAGCCGAGCTGCTCCCGCAAGACCCTGTTGTTGATCGTCGAGCCGTCCTCGGGAATCAGCGAGAGAAACTTCTTCGCTTGCCGCGACAGGGCGGCGTGAATTTCTGCGTCGTCCTGATCGTCGTCCTCGCTGGTCTGCTCGGTGTCTGCGCGCCGGACGGTGCCTCCGGGCCCGGGGCCCCGAACGACGAGGCCTCTTTCGACGAGCTGGTCGCGGACCTGCTCGTACTTTTCATCGTTCCAGCCGAGCTGCTCCCGCAAGACCCTGTTGTTGATCGTCGAGCCGTCCTCGGGAATCAGCGAGAGAAGCTTCTTCGCTTGCCGCGACAGGGCGGCGTGAGTTTCTGCGTCGTCCTGCTCGTCGTCCTCGCTGGTCTGCTCGGTGTCCGCGCGCCGGACGGTGCCTCCGGGCCCGGGGCCCCGAACGACGAGGCCTCTTTCGACGAGTTGGTCGCGGACCTGCTCGTACTTTTCATCGTTCCAGCCGAGCTGCTCCCGCAAGACCCTGTTGTTGATCGTCGAGCCGTCCTCGGGAATCAGCGAGAGAAATTTCTTCTCTTGGCGCGACAGGGCGGCGTGAGTTTCTGCGTCGTCCTGCTCGTCGTCCTCGCTGGCCTGCTGAGTGTCCGCGCGCCGGACGGTGCCCCCGGGCCCCGGTCCCCGAACGACGAGGCCTCTTTCGACGAGCTGGTCGCGGACCTGCGCGTACTTTTCATCGTTCCAGCCGAGCTGCTCCCGCAAGACCCTGTTGTTGATCGTCGAGCCGTCCTCGGGAATCAGCGAGAGAAATTTCTTCTCTTGGCGCGACAGGGCGGCGTGAGTTTCTGCGTCGTCCTGCTCGTCGTCCTCGCTGGCCTGCTGAGTGTCCGCGCGCCGGACGGTGCCCCCGGGCCCCGGTCCCCGAACGACGAGGCCTCTTTCGACGAGCTGGTCGCGGACGCGCTCATATTTCTCATCGGGCCAGCCGAGGTGCTCGCGGAGACTCCTGTTGCTGATCGTCGAGCCGTCTACCGGGACCAACGAGAGAAATCGTTCGTCGTCCGTGGGTCTGCCCATGCCCTGCCTCATCTCGTCCCTTGAGGTCCTCGACGTTACAGGTACACCCGGCCGCTTGATAACCCATTTTTGCCATCGAGGCGTGCGTCAAGCCGGCCGCGACGCTGGAGCGTTGGCTCCCCTGAGTGCGCCCGCCGGTCGAACCAGCTGCCACCCCGCGAGCACGCACGAGCAACCTCCGGCAGATCCCGCTACCAGGCGTTCGCCGCGACGCGTCAGAGGGGTGCCGGACGAGCTCGGGCGTTCCCATCGGGTCGAGTCGGTGTTCGTGGCTGCGTATTCCGGACCCACCTGACGGCCGGCTCCGATGCGCGTGATGGCATCGCTCCGCAACGAGCCGCCTGCGCGCGTGTCCCTCGGCTTCCGCCGGCTTCACCGCGAGCTGTCGGAGCCATGGGTCACGCCGCGGACGCTCTGCGTCGAGTATCGCGAAGGGAGCGCGGCCCAGGTCCAGGCGCCGCTCGATCCGTACGAATACAGCCGCTCTCGCTGAACGCAGCGGCGAGGCGGAAGTTGGAGGCGATGATGAAGAGCGGATACCAGTTTCAGAGCGAATTCGCGCGCAGCTACGTGGCGAAGGGGCGAGAAGAAGGGATGCGGAGGGCACTCTGAGGACCAAGGCGCACGACGTGCTCGCCGTGCTCGAGGCCCGCGGGTTGAAGGTCCCCGCCGAGGTGCGAGAGCGCGTCTTCGCGAGCACCGATCTCGACGAGCTGGACCGCTGGATCCGACGCGCCGTCGTCGTCAGCGGCGCCAGGGAGCTGCTCGTCACGACCGGCTCCTGAACACGGCACCTCCGTGCCCCCGAGCTCCCTCCCTCCGCACGGCAACTACAGAGAAGCCGCCGCCAGCGCCTGACCGAAGCTCCTCGCCACCTCGTCGATCCGAGCTGGTGTGGTGACGAGCGGCGGCAGGAACCACACCACGCTGCCGTGGCGGCCGCCGAGCTCCACGATCATTCCCGCCGCAGGCACTCGCGCCCAGGTGTCGAATCGCTTGTGGCACGCGACCACCGAGATCCGCGGCCCGCCGGCCCTTCAAACCTAAAGCGCGACTGAAATACTCAATCGGTGCACTATTCTGCGCATAAATTAAATTGATTTCTATTTTTCATTTGAGTTACCGAAGCTGTCGGGCATGGCCGTCAGCTCGGTTCCCCGACCTCAGCGCTCCGACCCCCAGGCTCGGCCACGGGTGGGCTCGGCGCCACGTGGGCCTCTCGCGCTTCGAGCGCCCGCTCGCCCGCGCGTCGACCGTCCTGCTGCCGCGGTCGATCGAGCTGGTCCCGGCGATGCCTCCCCTCGTGAGCTCGGCCCTCGCGGGGGCGGCTTATCACCTCGACCGGCTGGAGACCGAGCCCTGCGCGCTGCGCATCCTGAAGGACGCGGACGCCTTCGACCCGGACTTCGCCTTGCGCCTGAGCGAGCTGACGGGCGGCGCGATCGCGGGCGATCCCATCCCCGCGGGCGGCGACAGCCTCTTTCTCCGGGTGTTCGAGGAGGGCCTCGCCACCATCGGCGAGGAGACCAAGACGTTTGAGATCACGGGTCAGCCGGCGTGGCACTGGTGGCGGTGGGATACCGCGGCGAACGAGGCGGCGCCGGTCGGGGAGCTGGTCCCCTCGCCCGCGAACGTCTCCTTCTTCGAGGTCGACGGCCGGGTCTTCGCCATCGATGAGAAGGACGACTCCACCGCGAGCACGCTGATCGAGCTCACGGCCGAGGGGGCCCGAAGCTCGGCCTGACGACGCCGGGGTACCTGCACGGCGTGGCGAAGGTGCGATAGATTCGCGCGGCGCTCCGCGCGACGGGACAGGGTGACTCGCGATGGTCCTCGCCATCGTCATCTTCTCGCTCTCGGTGTGGCTCTGGGGCCGAGCCGAGGCCGGCGCGGCGGCGCTCCTCGTCCCCTTCGCGGCGCTCCTCTGCGCCGCGAGCGCGTTCGTCCTGCTCGCGCCGGTCTGGCCGCGCGCCGTCTGGGGCCTCGCCCTGCTGTGCCCGCCGGCCATCGCCGCGCTCTCGCTCCTCGGAGCGCGCCATGGCTAGCCGCCGCCTCGCCCGGCTCGACGCCGCGCTGCGCGTGCTCGCGGCGCTCGTCGGGACCCTGCCGCTCGCCGTCCTGGCGAGCGTGTGTCTCGCGCGATTCGCGCCGCTCGCCGAGAGCACGCGGTCCGCGCTCGGCTTCTCGCTCGTGGTTCCGCTCTGGCTCGCGGCGATGTGCTTCGCCTTCCTGGCCCGCAGCGCGGCCCGCGCGTGGGGGGTCTGCGCGGCGCTCGGCGCCGTGTTGCTCGCCCTGGCCTACGTGGTGCCGTCATGACGGGCGCGCGCCCCTGGCGACCGGAGCTGGCCCGGCGCCTTCCGCGCTCCTCGTCCGTTCGACGGTGATCGGCGGATCCGAGCGCCCAAGGACGAGCCTGGCAGCCGGCTTCCCCGGCCGTCCGTCCCGCCCCCTCGGGATCCGTCGCTACCGGCATCCCCCTGCACGATCTTTTGTGCACGGCGGCAACCTCTTTGGTATGTTGCCGCTCCCTCGCCGCCGCGCCGCGCGTCGGACGAGCCAGCGTTCTTTCTATCTTCATGCATCGAGGTCCGCGCTGCTCCTGCGCTGAGCACGGGGCGGGCGGACCATCCTGGGTACCAGGAGAGGTGGCCGAGTGGCTGAAGGCACACGCTTGCTAAGCGTGCGATCGGGAAACTGATCCGCGGGTTCGAATCCCGCCCTCTCCGCCGCGAGAACGCTCAGCGCTACGCCCATGCGGCGGCCTGAGCACCGCGAACACGCGAACACGCGAACACGCGAACACGCGAACACGCGAACACGCGAACACGCGAACACGCGAACACGCGAACACGCGAACACGCGAACACAAACAGACGACCCGCGGGTGACGCGGGCCGCGCTCGAGCGCGCCGCTGCGACGAGCAGCGCGTGGGGGGTCGTCGCGCCGCCGCGAGCTCGCGCGGCCTCACGCGGGACCGCGCGGCCCTCGCGGCCGTGGCGCTCAGGCCGCCCTGGTCCTCAGCACCCGCGACTGGAGGAACTGGTAGATCGTCTTGATCGCGTCGAACGAGCCGACCGCGCTCTCCTTGATCACCTCGTTCACCGTGCGCGAGCCGTTGACCGCGCCGAGCACGAGCTGCTCGATGCGCGTCAGCTTGCCGGAGCCCACGCCGTCGAGCGCGACCTGGTCGACGACCACGACCTGGTCGAAGTTGATCGTCCCCTCCATGAGCCGCCACTCGTCGACGCGCCGGAACCCCTCGAGCACGAGCGCGGACACCGGGAGGCCGAGGTGCGCCTGCTCGACCTCGGGGCGGAACGGCTCGCGCGTGAACGAGAAGCGCCCGTAGGGCCAGCGCAGCACCTCGTAGATGAGCTCGCTCGACTGTCGCTCCAGCACGGCGATGAGGTCGTCGTTCGTCGCGACGCCGGCCTCCACGAGCACCTGGCCGAGCAGGGCGTGCGGCCGCTTCGCGCGGAGCAGCGCCTCGAGCCGCTCCCGCGTCAGGAGCCCGCGCTCGATGAAGTAGCGCCCCAGCTTGAACTCGTCCGACGAGTTGCGCGCCTGCACCAGATCGATGAGCCCCTGGCGGAGCGAGATCGTGACCGACGCGCGGTTCGTGGTCACCCGGAGCACGCCCGTCTGCCGCTGCATCTGGAGCAGCTGGAGGATCTCGGCGAGCGGGATCGCGGAGACGTCGCCGCTCATCACCTCCTTCGCGTCCGCGGGCGTATCGTCGAGGTCGCGGAGCGTCAGGGTCAGCTTGGAGACGACCTCGCTCGTCATCACGCGGGCGACCGCCTGCATCACCGCGGCCTCGTTGGTCCGCGCCTCGGGCGAGAGGCTCATGATCGCCGGCGTCATCACCGTCGACAGCTGCTGCGCGAACTCCGCGCCGGTGCGCTGGCGCATGTTCCTGGCGAGGAGGCTCGGCCGCACGCTCTCGGCGATCGTGTCCTCGTCGGGCATCTTCGCGCCCTCGGGCACGGGCCGCGCGCGCCCCTCCGCCGCCTTCGAGAGCGCGCCCTCGATCACCGCGACCAGCGCGCGCGCGTCGAACGGCTTCGTGATCGCGTCGACGGCGCCGGTCTGCTGGACGAACTGCCCCCTGAGCTTGTCGCCCTTGGCGCTCATCAGGACCACGGGCACGTTGCGGTGCGACGGGTTCGAGCGGAGCTCCCGGCAGAAGGCGTAGCCGTTCATCCTCGGCATCACGAAATCGAGGAGGACGAGGTCGTACTTCGGCCCCTTCTTGACCAGCTCGATCCCCGCGAGCCCGTCGCGCGCCACGGTCGGGTCGAACCCGTTGCGAGCGAGGATGGCGCTGACGACCTTCAGGATGGTCGGGCTGTCATCGACAACGAGGACGCGCGCCGGGGAGGCCATGGCGAAGGATACAGGCCCTACCCTACCAGAAGTGCGCGGCCTGCAAACATAAAGGCCAACGCGAAAGGCCACGCGCGGCGAGGCAGGGCACAGCGAGCGCGGTCGCGGTCTCCGCCGCGCGCGCGGCGAGAGGCCCGCCGCGCCGCCGCACCACCATCACCGCCGCCGCCGGAGGTGCATCCGATCGCGCGCGTGTCCTCCGGGGGCTGGCGTCAGGCGCCGGCGCTGCCGGTGCCCGTCCCGCCCTGCCGGGTCTCCGCGGCCGCGACCGCCGTCTTCACGTGAAGCTCGGCGAGCTGCGCGGCGTCGACGAGCACGGGCGCGCCCGTCATCTGATCCGTGCCCTGGTTGGTCTTCGGGAACGGGATGACGTCCCTGAGCGTCGGCGCGCCGCTGAGCAGCATCGCGAGCCGGTCCATGCCGAGCGCGATGCCGCCGTGCGGGGGCGCCCCGCTGCGGAGCGCGTCCAGGAGGAACCCGAACTTGTCGCGCGCGTCGCTCTCGTCGATGCCCAGCGTCTTGAAGACGCGCGCCTGCACCTCGGGATCGTGCAGCCGGATCGAGCCGCCGCCGATCTCGAACCCGTTCAGCACGAGATCGTAACGGTAACACTCCACGCGCGCCGGATCGCTCTCGAGGAGCGGGACGTGCTCGTCGATCGGCCGCGTGAACGCGTGGTGCGCGGCGGCCCAGCGCCCCGTGTCCTCGTCGAACTCGAACAGAGGTGGGTTCGTCACCCAGAGGAACCTCCACTGGTCGCCATGCCCGTACTCCGGGATGAGCCCCATCTTCTTCGCGACGTCGATGCGGAGCTTCGCCATCACGGTGTGCACCACGGCTTCCTTGCCGAACTGGAAGCAGAGGACGTCGCCCGGCTTGGCGCCGAGCGCCTCGTTCAGCTTCTGCCGGAGCTCCGGCGTGATCGACTTCGTGAGCGGCGACTGCGTCCACGAGCCGTCCTCGGCGAGCTTGGCGCGCGCGAGGCCGCGGAAGCCCTTCACGTCGCGGAGCCCCTTCTCGAGGTCCTCGGTCTGCTGGCGGGACAGGTTGGCGCTCGCCGGGATCACGAGCCCCTTCACGATCTCGGCCGGCAGGTCGCGCCGCAGCTTGCCCGACTTGAACTTCTCGGCGAGCTCGACCCAGAACGGCACCCCGCCGCCGTTGTGCTCGATGATGAGGTCCGTGAGGTCGGTGTGCTCGATCCCGAAGCGGAGGTCGGGCTTGTCGTTGCCGAAGCGGCGCATCGACTCGGCGTACGGCATGCGCGGGAAGCGGCCCGTCGGGTAGAGCTCGGCGAGGTCCTTGCCGAGGGCGGCCTTGAACACCGCGAAGACGAGCCCCTCCATCAGCCCGAAGACGTCGTCCTGGTTCACGAACGACAGCTCGACGTCGATCTGGGTGAACTCCGGCTGCCGGTCGATGCGCAGGTCCTCGTCCCGGAAGCACTTCACGATCTGGAAGTAGCGGTCGAAGCCCGCGACCATGAAGAGCTGCTTGTAGAGCTGCGGGCTCTCGGCGAGCGCGTAGAACTTGCCGGCCGAGATCCGCGACGGGACGAGGAAGTTGCGCGCCCCGCCCGGCGTGTACTTCACGAGGAAGGGCGTCTCGAGCTCGAGGCAGCCCTTGTCCGACAGGTAATTCCGCGTCGCCCGGTTGATCTCGTGGCGCATCCGCAGCGCCCGCTGGAGCGGGGCGCGGCGCAGGTCGAGGTAGCGGTGCTGCAGGCGGATCTCCTCGCGCGTCTCGATCTCGTCCGCGATCTCGAACGGCGGCGTC
This sequence comes from Sorangium sp. KYC3313, assembly GCF_052075895.1. NCBI lineage: Bacteria > Pseudomonadati > Myxococcota > Polyangiales > Polyangiaceae > Sorangium > Sorangium sp. KYC3313. The sequence continues at coordinate 1,879,626 of NZ_CP197255.1, read as the reverse complement.
TCCGCCCTGTTGAAGATCGTCGCCTCGGCGACCCAGACCTCGATGGCCCCCGTGTCGATCTTGTCGTTCACGTTGCCTTCGCGGCTGACCACGACGCCCCGGACGCCGACGACCCACTCGGACCGGGCCTTCTCGGCGGCGGCGTGCGCGTCGACGAGGTCCTTCTCCTCCGCGTTCAGGCCGTGCTTCCTGATCGCTCCGAGGTAGCTGCGATCGAAGACGATCTGCGTCACGCCGGTGCGGTCGCGGAGGTCGATGAAGATGCAGCCGCCGTGATCGCGGCGCCGCGCGACCCAGCCGAACAGCACGACCTCCTTGCCGATGTCCGCCTCGCGCAGATCGCCGCAGCGGTGCGTCCTCTTGAGCTCATCGATGAAACGGGACACGAGCCGACCTCCGATTTTCCGTGGGAGGGGCGACTCTAGCCCAGGTCGCCGCTCACCGCCTCTCCGTATCCTCCGCGCCCTGCGCCCGCGGATCGGCGCCGCGCGCGCGCCGCCTGCGAGGCGACGGCGCCGGGGTGCGCCGGAACTTGGCCCGGCCGCGGCCGATCTGGCATGGCCGCTCGGTGGGCTCCGGAGAGAAACGCTGCTGGCTCGATCGGTCGCTCGCCTTGCTGTCGGCCGCGCTGCCCTTCGGGCTGTCGCTCTCCCGCGCCGCCTCTTCCGGGCAATGGCGGGAAGATCTCACGGCCGTCCGGGACCTCGGCCTCGTCGCGGTCGGCGTGGGCGGCGGCCTGTCGACGGCGCTCTCGCAGGCGCTGAGCCTGCTCCCGCTGGGCTCCCGCACCTTCCGTACCGCCCTCGGATCGGCGCTCGCGCTCGCGCTCGCGTCGCGCCTGCTCTACGGGATGGTCCGCCGCCTCCTCCTGGAGTCCGCGCGGCCTGCGCCCCTCCCGGGGCTCTCGCTCTGGCGCAAGCTCCGCGGCGGCGCAGCCGAGCCGACCCCCGCCGGCGCGGGATCCACGCCCGCCGCGCCGGACGCGCCCGGCGGCGCCGTGAGCCCGCGGCTCGCCTCGGTGCTCTCCGCGATCGCCGTCCTCACGGCGGCCCTGTCGCCGACCTGGCAGCGCGAGGCGACGGTCGGCGGCGGCGCCATGATCGCCACCTGCTGCGCGCTCGTGACGCTCGCGCTCGCGTCGACGTGCGCCGAGCAGGCGCGGCACGCCGGGCGCGCGTGGATCGCGCTCGGCGCGCTCCTCGGGGCCACGTTCGCCGAGAGCCCCCCCGCCGGCCTCGCCGCTCTCGCGGCGTCGTACGCGATGTTCCTCGCGCGCGGCGGCGCCCAGCGCGCGGGCGGTCGCCCCGCCGAGACCTCGGCCGGCGGCCCGCCCCGGCGCTTGCTGGGCGCCGCCGCCGGCGCGGGGGCGCTCACGGCCGCGCTCCTGCTCGCGCCGCTCGCGCTCAGGCCGATCGCGCCGCGCGCCTGGGCCGACATCGGCCGCGCGCTCACGGCCGGCAGCCTCGCCGCCCTCGACGTCGCGAGCGCCCGCACCACGGCGCTCGCCGCGTGGAGCCGCGAGATCGGCGTCGTCTCCCTGCTCATCGCCGCGGCCGGGCTCTCGCTCTCGCTCCTGCGCCCGCGCGCGCGGTGGCTCGTCGCGCCCTTCCTCGTCCTGCTCGCGCTCGACACCCTCCTGCCCGCGCGGGCCGCCGGCGTGCTCTCCGCGGATCCGCTCACCCCCCTGCGCTCGCTCGCTGTCGCGGCGATCGCCGTCGGCTCGGCGCTCGGGGCGCACGCCGCGGTGCGGGCGCTGCTCCACACGCGCGTGCCGTTCTCGCGGAGCGGCGCGGCGCTGCTCGTCGTCTTCCAGCTGACGCTGGTCGCGCTGACGAGCGAGGAGGCAGGCTTCGCCGCCGATCGGAGCGAGCAGACCGCCGCCGAGGTCTGGACGGACGAGGCGTACGGGCGCCTCGATCCCGGGTCCGCGATCCTCGTGCGATCCCCGGCGATCACGTGGCGGGTGTGGGCGGCGCGGATCACGCGCGGCGAGCGGCCGGACGTCCTCGTGGTCCCGATCCCGCTGCTCGATCGCGGCCACGTCGCCGCGAGCCTGCTCGCCGACGAGCGCAAGCTCGCGCCGCTCCTGCGCGACTTCGCGCTCGCGGGCGAGCCCGGCGAGTTCGCCCTCTCCACGCTGGCCGACGTCCGGCCGCTCCACGTGGAGCTCGATCCGCGCTGGTCGAAGAAGCTGCTCAGCCACCTGAACGTCGCCGGCATCTGGCTCGAGTACGCCCCGCAGCCGCTCGGCGCCTCGGATCGCAAGCTGGCGACGGCGCAGTCGATCGTGCCGCTCCGGCGCGTGCTGGAGTCGCTCTCGATCGCCGCGGTGCCGGACACGTCGACGGCGGCCGTCCTCGCGTCCACGATGCGAAGCCAGTCGGACGTCGTCAGCCTGCTCGGCGAGCGCGTCGTGGCGCAGTCGTTCGTCGACCGGCTGGGCGAGCTCGCGCCCCAGGATCCGTTCATCTCCGGCGGCCCGAGCCGCCGCGCCGTCGCCGGCATCCGTCAGGCGTTCATCGCGAAGCGACCTTTGCGCCGCCGTTGATGCGGTCCGCGCGGCTGGCGCAGCGCGCGCGGCGCGACCCGCGTGGCCCGCGCGCCGCGGCTCCGGGCGCGCCGCTCGTCTCCTCGGCCGCGCTCAGTGCGACGCGGCGAGCCCGCTCTCGCCCGCGGCGCGCGCCCGCCGGTCCGCCCCGCGCAGCGCCTTGACCCGCCGCTCGAAGTCGCGGCTGTCGTCCTCCGTGAGCGTCGCCCCGCCGAAGCGGGCGCGCAGGTAGACCTGCGTGAGCGTCAGGATCTCGCGCGCCAGCGGGTGCTCCGCGAGCTCCAGCGCCTCGGCGTGGCGCAGCGGCGGCAGGCTGGGCGGGCGCGGCACGCCCTGGACGAGCATGGCGGCCTCCAGGCTCTCGTAGAGCGCCGTCGCCAGGATCGCGCTCGGCGTGCGCCCGGCGTCCGCGCGGCGCTCCTCGCGCCCGCGGCGCGTGCGGCGGAAGCGCCAGTAGAGCACGCCGCCGCCCAGCGCGAGCGCGACGGCGGCGACGGCGAGGATCGGCGGGCGCGCCAGCGCGAGGTCGCCGCTCGATCCGGACCTCCTCCGGTAGCGCGACGTCAGCGTCTGGAGCAGGCCCACCTGCTGGTTCAGGTCGTAGCCGACGACGTGCCTGTCCCAGCGCTGGCTCGACGCCTCGATGAAATCGCGGAGGTACGCCCAGGCCCCGACCAGCTCGCTCTTCGGCGCCGCGTCGGCCGGCGGCGTCGGGTCGAACGTCATCCACCCCTCGCCGTCGAGGTACACCTCGACCCACGAGTGGGCGTCGCCCTGGCGCACCGCATAGAACCGGCCGAAGCGGTTGTAGGTGCCGCCGACGAAGCCGGTCACGTTGCGCGTCGGGACGTCCACCGCGCGCAGCAGGATGGCCATCGCCGTCGAGTAGAACTCGCAGTGCCCGCGCTTCGACTCGAACAGGAAATGATCGAGCGGCTGCGGGTCCGCGCCCGACGGCGACGCAAGGTCGTACCGGTACTCCGTGCGCAGGTGCTCCTGGATCGTCCGCGCCCGATCGGCAGGGCGATCCACGCCTTGCGTCCACCGGTGCGCGAGATCGACGACGCGCGACGGCAGATCCCTCGGGAGCGCCAGGTAGCGCCGCCGCTCGGCGCCCGGGAGGCGCTGGAAGGTCGGCGCCCGCTTCCGCGACAGGAAGACGTCGTAGACCAGCCCGCGATCGTCCGTGGGCTGGTACCTGAGCTCCCCCTCCGGCCCGCGGTGGGCCATCGTGCCTGCGTCGATCCCGAGCTGCCCGCGGTGCTTGAGCCGGAGCCCCGTCGCGTTCGGCGGGAGGAAGATCACCGGCGGATCGATCGGCTCGAGATCGATGCGCATCACCGGGTCGACCGCCGGGTCCGGGTACCGCTCGAGCGGCACGAGCCCCCCGTCGCTCTCCGAGGGGCGCTTGAACGTCTCGCTCTGGGTCCAGGTGCGGCCGTCGTACGCGTCGAGCGCGGTGCCGCGCAGGTGCATGGTGAGGCGCGGGGGCGGCGGGTCCGGGAGCTCGGGGATCTCGACCCGCATCGCCAGCTTGGGGTCGCTGCGCAGCACGCCGACCGCGCCGAGGTCGACCTTGCCGGAGAAGCCGATCATCCGCCCGGTGTGGCCGCGGTTGAGCAGGAGCAGCGAGAGCCCGACGCGCGGGAAGATCACGAACAGGAGCGCCGTGAAGGCGAAGATCGGGACCGAGAGCAGGCAGGTGACGGCCAGGAACGAGCGCCCGACGACCCGCCTCGAGCGCAGGATGCGCGGCACGTCCACGGGCAGCCCCGTCCGGTCGCGCGCCCCCTGCCGGTAGTTGCCCTCGACCTCGCGCCGCAGGTGGCTGAGCACGAGCGCGCCCGGCGCGACGACGAGCACCCCCAGGAAGCACAGCCCGTAGCCGATGCCGCCGCCGAGGACGGTCCCGGCGATGAGGTGCAGCAGCGCGAGCACGATGACCTGCTGGTCGTGCGCCGCCCCTTTGCGCGTCGCGAGCCGGATGATCTGCAGCGCGGCGGCGAACTCCACGAGCACGTCGAGCACGCTCGCGTCGGTGGCGACGATGCGGACCACCTGGACGGCGATGACGGCCAGCAGGATGCCCGTGTCGAGGTGGCGGAGCGCCGGGTGCCGCTGCCACGACTCGCGCACGACGAGCGCGAGCCCGAGGCAGATGAGGATCGCCCAGCTCACGTAGCGGTTGAACTGCCCGCTCGCGACGAGGGCGATCACGCCGAGCGCCGCGAGCGCGTCGGTCATGACCCGGTGCACCATCCCGAACCTCACGACGCGCTCCTCGGCGCGCCGGCGCGGCGCTCACCGCTGCTCGGGCTCGATCCCTGGCGCAGCGGCGCGCGGGCGCCGCGCTCGGGCGCCCGACCGTCGTCGACCGCATCGAGCAGCGCCAGGAAGCGGAGGATCGCGTCGGAGCCGATGTTGCGGTCGCCGCGCACCCGCTCGCCCAGCGTCGTCGCGACGACCACGGCGTCGCCGCGCTTGATGTGGGCGACGGCGCGCGACGCCGCCTCGCGGATCCTGCGCTCGAAGGTCGGCGCGAACGCGTCGCCCTCCCCGGCGGGGCGCACCGTGTCGACGACGATCTGCACGTCCGGCCGCGTCTCGCGGGTGCGCTCGCGCAGCACCAGCTGATCGCGCATCGTGCTCTTCTTCCAGTAGATGTCGCGCGGATCGTCCCCCTCGCGCATCGGCCGGAGGCCGAAGGTCTCGTCGCCGCCCCCGCGCCCGCTGAGGCTCGCGCCGCCCTCGCGCCGGCCCGCGTCCTCGACGGGGAGCCGGACCGGATCGACCGCGGGGTAGATGATGAGGTCGCCCTCGGCCTCGACCTCTCTCGATTTCTCGAACAGCCCGAAGGGAAAGCGGGTCGCGATGCGGAATCCGGTGTGCCGGTCGCGGCCGCGCCTCGCCGGCGTCCGCCGGTACGCGGCCACCTGCGCGCTGGAGGGGCTGATCTTCAGGAAGAAGCAGCGCTTGTCGGCCGGCTGGCCGGCGCGCAGATCCTCGACCTCGATCGCGTACGACGGCACGCGCTTCTTGTGGTTGTAGACCTCGATCTCGACGAGGTGAGCCCGGCCCACCTGGGCGCGGGCCGGGAGCCGCCGGGTCACCGTGAGGTGCTGCAGCGACAGGTCGCTCATCACGCCGGAGACGACGATCAGCGACAGCAGCATCCCGAGCAGCAGGTAGAGGAGGTTGTTGCCCGTGTTGATCGCCGCGAAGCCGACGCCCAGCGTGATCCCGAGGTAGTACTTTCCTTCCCGGGTGAACTTGAGCTTCCGGGGCGGCCTCAGGAAGAGCAGGACCCTCGTCCACAACGACGCCCTGTCCCCGCGCTGGGGCAGCAGCGGGCGCTGCTCGACCAGCGGCCTGTCGCGCCTCGGCTTGCTCGGCCGGGCGGCGCTCCTCGCCGCTGCGCCGGCGCGCTCGGCGCCGCGGGAGCTGCCGCTGAGAGATCCCCGCTCCCTGTCCTCTGCGCCCATCGCCCACCCCTCAGAGGGGGACCGGCACCCGCGCCACGAGGTCGCGCACCGCCGCCTCGCACTCGTCGCGGGTCGGCATGTAGCCCTCCGCGTGGGCCGAGAGCCGGACCCGGTGCGCCAGCACGGCCACCGCAAGGTTGTGGATGTCGTCCGCGATACAGTACGAGCGCCCGTGAAGGACCGCGCGCCCCCGGGCCGCGCGCGCCAGGTTCATGCCGGCGCGCGGCGATGCGCCCAGCGAGAGGGTCGGGCTCGACCGCGTGGCCGTGAGCACCGCCTGCAGGTAGGTCGCGAGCGACGAGTCGAGCTCGACGCGATCGACCTCGCGCTGCAGGGCGACGAGCTGGGCCGGGTCGATGATCTGCGGCACGTTCCGCGCCCGGTCGGGCTCGCCGCCCTGGAGGAGCAGCCGCATCTCCACCTGCGGCGGCGGGTACCCGATCCGGATCCGCACCATGAACCGGTCGAGCTGCGACTCCGGCAGCGGGAACGTGCCGGCGAAATCCTGCGGGTTCTGGGTCGCGAGCACGAAGAAGGGGTACGGCAGCGGCGTCGCCGTCCCCTCGATGGACACCTGCCCCTCGTTCATCGCCTCGAGCAGCGCCGACTGCGTCCGGGGGCTCGCCCGGTTGATCTCGTCGGCGAGCAGCACGTTCGCGAAGATCGGCCCCTGCCGGAAGACGAACTGCCCGAGCCGCTGGTCGAAGACGCTGACCCCGAGGACGTCGCTCGGCAGGAGATCGCTGGTGAACTGAACGCGACGGAGCTCGCCCCCCACGGCCTTGGCCAGCGCTCGGGCCAGCGTCGTCTTGCCGACGCCGGGGACGTCCTCGATGAGGACATGGCCCCGGGCGAGCAGCGCGATGAGCGCCAGCTCGACCGCCTCTGGCTTCCCTTCGAGGGCCTGCTCCACGGCAGAGCGAAGCTTCAGGAGAAGAGGCGAAGCTTCACGCGCGACCGAGAGCGCTGATGTCATCGGGGGCGATGGTAGCACGAGGTCACGGCGCGCCTGCGGGGATGCGCATTTTGCGTTCCACGAGCCGGGCTAGCGGGTGCGAAGCCAGATTCGCGACCTCACCGCGAGGTCGCCGGACCGGGTGCGCTGCGCCACGTTCTTCCCGGTTCGTGGTCTGAGGGGCTTCGGCGATGCCGCCGGCGCTCGGTGTCGTCGGTTTCGTCGGTTTCGTCGGCTTCGGGCGCCAGCGCCCGCTGTGCTTTTAACTTGCCGCGGAATGGCCGGGACCAGGGCGCCCGAGTATGCTCCGCGCGCCGTGACCGCCTCGGGGCCCTTTTTTCGCAACAGTGCCGCAGGCTTGCCTGATCAGGAGGCGCCCGGCGCCGAGGCTCGCCCCGATGCGGGCGCGCCGGCGCCTGCCGAGCAGGGCGGCTCGCCCGCGTCGATGAGCTCCGTCCCCGCCGGCAAGCCTCCGTCGGCGCCGCCGCGGAGCGCCGCCGTGCCGAGCTCCCGCCCGCCGGAGAGCGGGCCCCCCTCGGGCGGCTTGATAGCGCAGCCGCCCCTGTTGCCCGACTCGCCCAGGGGGACGCTGCTCTGGCGTGTGCGCGGGATGATCCGCGCGATGCGGCCCCACCAGTGGGTGAAGAACCTCTTCGTCCTCGCCCCCGTGGTGTTCGCCAAGCACCTGACCCACCCCTCGATCATCATGAGCGCGGTCGGGGCCTTCGCGATCTTCTGCCTGCTCGCCGGCGCCGTCTACATCCTGAACGACATCGTCGACGTCGAGGCCGATCGGGTCCACCCGGTCAAGCGCTTCCGGCCGATCGCCTCGGGCCGCGTGCCGATCCCGGTCGCCAAGGCCATGGCGGTCGGCCTTGCGGTCATCGCGCTCGGCGCGAGCCTGCTCGGCCCGCCGCTCTTCGCGGTCGTCGCCGCCAGCTACTACGTCCTCAACGTCGCCTACTCGTTCCGGCTCAAGAAGATCGCCTACCTCGACGTCGGCTGCATCGCGATCTTCTTCGTGCTGCGCGTGCTCGCGGGCGGCTTCGCGACGAGGACGCCGCTCTCCGGCTTCATGATCGCCTGCACCGCGCTGCTCGCGCTCTTCCTCGGCTTCGGCAAGCGCCGCCACGAGCTCGCCTCGGTCAACGCCTCGAAGCAGCGCGCGGCGCTCGACGGCTACTCGGCTTCCGCCCTGACCGCGGCGCTCGCCGTGACGGGCCTCGCCACCTTCGCCACCTACCTGGCGTACACGCTCGACCACGACACGCAGCGGTTCTTCCAGAACCCGTACCTCTGGCTCACGGCGATCCACCCGCTCTTCGGCGGGATCCGGTTTCTCCAGCTCGTGGCCGGCAGCGCGAGGTCGGAGAGCCCCACCCAGGAGATCCTCCGGGACACGCCCTTCGTGCTGAACGTCGTCATGTGGTCGGCGGAGGTGCTGGTGATCGTGTACCGCCTGAGGCCGTCCTGATGCTCGGCGCCGGACCGGAGCTCGCCCGGCCGGGGGCGGCCCCTGCCGGCGGCAAGCCCACCGCGAAGAGCGATGCGCTGACCGATCTCGCGCTGACGATGCCGATCTTCGTCCTGTATCACCTCGGCGTCGCCTTCCTCCCCATCCGCAACGCGGCGGATCCGGTCACCGCCGAGCTCCGCGCGCTGGCCAAGCACAGCCTCCCGCTCTACGCGGGCCTCACCGTCGCCGTCGGCGCCGCGTTCGTCCTCGTCCTTTCCATCCTCGGCCGCGGCCACGCCCTCCAGACGAGGCGCTTCGCGCTGCTCGCCGTCGAGGGCGCGCTCTACGCCATCCTGATGCGCTTCGCCGGCGCCTATGTGGTCGGCTCCCTCCGGCTCGGCCCGCCCGCCGCGTCGAACGACATCTTCACCGGGGTCGTGATGTCGCTCGGCGCGGGCTTCTACGAGGAGATCGCCTTCCGCGCCGGCCTCTACGGGCTGGGCGCGCTCGGGATCAAGTTCTTCTTCGGCAGGGGGGTCCAGGGGGTGGTGCTGATGGCCGGCTGGGCGGTCGTGGCCGCCGCCGTCTTCTCCGGCTGGCACTATGTCGGGTCGCTGGGCGACCCCTGGAACCTCCCCTCCTTCGTGTTCCGCATGGTGTGCGGGCTCGTTCTCACGGCGATCTACGTCTTCCGCGGCTTCGCGCCGGCCGTCTGGACCCACGCGCTCTACGACGTCTGGGTCCTCGTGCTCCGCTGAGCCCGAGGCCGCCCCGAGCGCGCGGCGAGCGCGGGGACGAGGCACATCGCGATCCGCGGCCGTTTGGCGCTATGCTTTGCGCCTCCACGCATGCGGCTACCTCCCTTCCCGAAGCTCGCGCTCAAGCTGGTCCGGACGATCCCCTCGCTGGACGGCCCTGGTTTCCTCAACGTGCGACGCCAGGTGTTCCGCGTCGAGTTCCCGGACGGGTCGCTGAGCGACCCGTTCACCTACGACAGCGTCGATCGCGCGCGCCTCGACGCGGTGGTGATCGCCCCGCACTACCGCGGCGCGGACGGGCGCCGTCGCGTCTTCCTCCGCTCGGCGCTCCGGCCTCCGGCCGCGACCCGCCCGCCCGAGGCGTGGCCCATCCCGGAGGCGCCGACGCTCGGCGCGATCTGGGAGCTGCCCGCCGGGCTCGTCGAGCTCGACGAGCGCAGCCCGGAGGGCCTGCAGCGCTCCGCCGCGCGCGAGCTGCTCGAGGAGGTCGGCTTCGACGTGCCTCCGTCGGACCTCCGCCCGCTCGGCCCGTCGACGTTCCCGGCGCCGGGCATGGTGGGCGAGCGGCATTTCTTCTTTCATGTCGAGGTCGACCCGGCTCGCCAGGGGACGCCGCTCGAGGACGGCTCCCCCCTCGAGCGGTTCGCGGCCATCGCGGCGGTCCCGCTCGACGAGGCGCTCGAGCTCACCCGGCGCGGCGTGATCGAGGACGCGAAGACGGAGGTGGCGCTCCGGCGCCTCGCGGAGCTCTGATGGCGGAACGATCCCCCGCGCCACGGCGTCCGCCCCGCGTCGCGCTCGTCGTGAAGCGCTCCGCCTGGAAGATTTACCGCGAGGAGCGGAAGGACCCGCGCATCACGCGGCTCATCGAGGCCGGCGACTCCGCCGTCGCGCGCCTCAAGGCGTCGCACGAGGCGCACGAGCAGACCGTGCGCGAGGTCGAGGCGGCGCTCGACGACCTCGGGGTCCAGATCGATGTCGTCGCCAGCGCGGCGCAGTCCTTCGACGCGAGCGAGCTCGACCTCGTGATCACGGTCGGCGGCGACGGGACGCTCCTCAGCGCGTCCCACAACGTCGGCGACGTGCCGATCCTCGGCATCAACAGCGCGCCTGGGCACTCCGTCGGCTTCTTCTGCGGCGCGACGAGCCGCGACGCGGCGGACGCGATCGCGGGGGCGCTGAGCGGCTCGCTCCGCAGCACCGTGCTCACCCGCATGCAGGTCACGGTGAACGACAAGCTCGCCACGGCGCGCGTCCTGAACGACGCGCTCTTCTGCCACGTCTCCCCCGCGGCCACGTCGCGTTACGTGCTCCGGCTCGGCCGGGCCGAGGAGGAGCAGAAGTCGAGCGGCTTCTGGATCGGTCCTGCGGCCGGGTCAACGGCCGCGCAGCGCTCCGCGGGCGGGCGCGTCCTGCCGCTCACGTCGAAGCGGCTCCAGCTCGTCGTCCGCGAGCCCTACACCCCCCACGGCGAGGAGTACCGCCTCCGTCACGCCCTGATCCAGCCGGGCGCCTCGCTCGTCGTGCGCAGCAAGACGCACGACGCGAAGCTCTTCTTCGACGGCCCGATCCACTCGGTCAGCGTCGGCTTCGGCGACGTCATCGAGTTCGCGCAGGCGCCCCAGTCGCTGACGATCCTCGGCCTCTCCGCCAAGAGGAAGTGGGGCGCGGGCTCGGCGGCGAGCCGCCGCTAGGGCCGGCCGGGCGACCGGGATCGCCTTCAACGGAAGGGGTTCGGGTGATCTCCTACGTCGAGCGCCCGGCATGCGACCTCCCTCGCGGCGGGCGCGCGAGGCCCGAAGACGGGTCGATTTGAGCTGTTTTCCCGCGGATTTGGCGGCCCGCGCCAGGGCCCCCCGGCCGTCCCTCCGGCGGAGCGGCGCGCCCCCCGGGGCATGAAACCCCTTCTTTTGTAGCTCCGATCGACGATTCGACACTGGATCTGCGGCGGCCGTTGTGGTTCCTTTGGCCCGCAAGAGGGCACAAACCTCAGGAGGAATGAACATGGCGGCCAAGAAGGCGGATGGGAAGAAGAGCACGTCGCTCAGCAAGAGCGCGCTGATCAACGCGGTGGTCGAGGCCAACGAGAACGAGATCTCGCGCAAGCAGGTCAAGGCGATCCTCGAGTCGCTGACCGACATCGCGTACAAGGAGCTCAAGAAGAACGGCATCTTCACGATGCCCGGCTTCGCGAAGTTCCGCGTCGTCAAGAAGCCCGCGACCAAGGCGCGCGAGGGGATCAACCCCTTCACGAAGCAGCCGATGACGTTCGCGGCCAAGCCGGCCAGCAAGTCGGTCCGCGCCCGCCCCATCAAGGCGATCAAGGACTCGCTCTCCTGAGCCTGCCCGGCTCGCCGGAGGGCTGCGCTGCGCGGCGGAGGCCCGCGGCGGCCCCCTCGCCCGGATTCACCCATCGCCGGAGGGCGAGGGCGAGCATCGCTGGCCCCGCGCGGCCCCTGCGGTAGCATGGTGCGGCTGCTTTGCCGCACATGACGCTCGCTGTCCGACTCTTCCGCGCGCTGCTCGCGTTCTCGGTCATCCTGACGAGCTACCTCATTCAGCTGGGGCTCGCGCGGGTGTTCACGAGGCGCCTCGGGCGCGGCTCGCCCGCGGGTGAGCCGCCTCGCTGGCTCGTCGCGCGCCGCGCCCGCGTCGACCAGAACAACGCCCGGCGCCTGCTGCGCGCCATGCTCCAGCTGCGGGGCGTCTTCATCAAGCTCGGCCAGGTGCTGTCCATCATGGGCGGCTTCTTGCCTCGTGCTTACGGCAAGGAGCTCGAGCAGCTCCAGGACCAGGTGCCGCCGCACCCGTTCAGCGCTCTCGAGGCCGCGCTGCGCGCGAGCTTCGGCCGCTCCGCGGGCGAGCTGTTCGCGTCGATCGAGCGCGCGCCGCTCGCGGCCGCGTCGCTCGGGCAGGTCCACGTCGCGCGCCTCCGCGACGGCCGCAAGGTCGCGGTCAAGTTCCTCTACCCCGGCATCCGCGGGATCATCGCCGTCGACCTGCGCGTCCTGCGCCTCGCGCTCCTCGTCTACAAGCGGTTCGTGCCGGTGGGGCACATCGAGCGGGTGCACGAGTCGCTGGTCGATCTGCTCCGCCGGGAGACCGACTACCTGCACGAGGCCGCGTGCATGGAGCGGATGGCGCAGAACTTCGAGGGGGACGCGGGCATCGCGTTCCCGGAGGTCATCCACGAGCTCACGACGCGCGACGTGCTCACGATGACCTTCATGGAAGGAATCAAGATCACCCGCCTCGACGCGCTCCGGAGCGCGGGCATCGAGCCCTCGGACGTGGCGCTCAGGCTCGTGCAGGCCTTCTACAAGATGCTCTTCGCGGATCGCTTCTTCCACGCCGATCCGCACCCGGGGAACTTCCTTGTCGCCGCGCGGCGCGCGGAGGAGGGCGGCGGCTTTCGGCTCGTCGTCCTCGACTTCGGCGCGAGCTGCGAGGCCCGGGACGAGCTCATCGACGGGCTGCTCGACATCCTGAAGGGCATCTTCGCGCAGGACGACGCGGCGGTCGTGCGCGGCTTCCGGAAGATGGGCTTCGTCGCGCCCGGCGGCAACGACGCGCTCCTCGAGAGGACGGTGAAGACCTACTTCGCGAAGCTGCTCAAGATCCGGGATCGCACGCCGGCGGCGCTGATGCGCGCCCGCCCCGAGCAGCTGGAGCGGCTCGCGGACCCCGAGCTGGAGCGCGGTGAGCTCCAGGAGCTGATGCGGTCGTTCGAGTACCCGGAGGACTGGTTCTATGTCGAGCGCGCCTGCGTGCTCCTCTTCTGGCTGGCCGCCCAGATCGATCCCCACCTCGATACGATGGCGGCCGGCTTCCCGTACCTGATGCCGTTGATGGCGCAGCGCGAGGCCAAGGCCGGCGCCGGCTCCGGCGGGTCGGACCCGGCGCCGCGCCGCTCGCCTGCGGATTGAGCCGAGGGCCGTCACCACGCGCAACACGTGTTTCGCGCGCGTTTCGCAGGTGTTTCATTTGCGCTCTTCGCCCGTGCGCTACCGTGTTGGGAGCGGGCTGAAGCGCGGGCCGGGGCGGGTGAGCCCGAGCTGCGCGAGGAAGGGCGCATAACTCGAGTCCCGATCAGCCATGATCTCCGCGAGCCTCATCTTGACTGCGGCGATCCCTGCCCCTTCAAGGCGCCGGTAATTGTCCTCGGCGGGGTCGACCGCAGGCTCGACGCCTGCCCCTGCGAGGACGGTCCCAGTATGGTTCAGCCCCTCTGGAATCGTTTGTACAAACGGATCTGGCGCGTGTCGGAGGAGACCGACGAGCCGGTGCGAGTTCGTCTCATCCCCTGCCATCTCGGGGTGGAACGCGGCCAGCACCGGCGCGGGGCTCAAGCGCCGCCGCAGCTGTTCACCCAGGCGCGACGCGAAGCGCTCGAACTGGGGCGACGGGGTATGGATGCACGGGAAAACCAGGTGCACCACCGCGGAGTCGGCCTCCTCCATGACCGCCAGCGCCGTCTCCAGGGCGGGCTCGCGATCGAGCAGGACGTAAAAGCGTCCGAATCCGGTTGCGGCGTCGCGCATGAACGGGCAGAGCCGGTAGCGAGCGACAACCTCGTCGGCGTAACGCCCGTGGACTCGCCGCACCTCGGCCGCAAACCGAGGCGCCTCCGGGTGGTGGGCCAGCTCCCCCCGCACGACCGGCTCGCTCAAATGCATCACCTCATTTTCTCGGGGAAGCATTCTTCCCTCGGCCCGTGATAGCTTACGCCGCGCTGCGGCGGAAGGAGGAGGCGTGCAGGAGACCGCGAAGTTAACGCTGAAGAAGAACGGTGGGGAGCAGACGATCGAGTTGCCTGTGATCACGGGCACCGAAGGGGAGAAGGCGATCGACGTCGCGTCCCTTCGTTCGAAGACCGGGTACGTTTGCATCGACCCGGCCTTCGTCAATACGGCCTCGACCACGAGCTCCATCACGTTCCTCGATGGGGAGAAGGGCGTCCTCCGCTACCGCGGCATCCCGATCGAGCAGCTCGGCGAGAAGTCGACCTTCGTGGAGACCTCGTACCTCCTGATCTACGGCAAGCTGCCGAGCAAGAGCGAGCTGTCCCGGTTCTCCACGCTGCTCACCCGGCACTCGCTGATCCACGAGGACATGAAGCGCTTCTTCGACGGCTACCCGTCGACGGCGCACCCCATGGCGATCCTGTCCGCGATGGTGCTCTCCCTGTCGAGCTACTACCCGGAAGCGATCGACGTGAAGAACACCGAGCACCTCGACATCACCATCGCGAGGCTGCTCTCCAAGGTGCGCACGATCGCGGCGTTCTCGTACAAGAAGTCGATCGGCCAGCCGTTCGTCTACCCGCACAACTCGCTCTCGTACTGTGCGAACTTCCTGAACATGATGTTCTCGGTCCCGGCGGAGCCGTACGAGATCGACGAGGACATCGTGAAGGTGCTGAACCTGCTCCTGATCCTGCACGCCGATCACGAGCAGAACTGCTCGACGTCGACGGTGCGCCTCGTCGGGAGCTCGAAGGCGAACCTCTTCGCCTCGGTCGCCGCTGGCATCTGCGCGCTCTGGGGCCCGCTCCACGGCGGCGCGAACCAGGAGGTCGTGACGATGCTCGAGGCGATCCGCGCGGACGGCGGCGACGTCTCGAAGTTCGTCAAGCTCGCGAAGGACAAGACCTCGAACTTCCGCCTGATGGGCTTCGGCCACCGCGTGTACAAGAACTACGATCCGCGCGCCGTCCTCATCAAGGCGGCCGCCGACAAGATCCTGGCGAAGCTCGGCATCAAGGATCCGCTGCTCGACATCGCGCAGCGCCTCGAGGAGACCGCGCTGAAGGATCCGTACTTCGTCGAGCGGAGGCTCTATCCGAACGTCGACTTCTACAGCGGCATCATCTACCGCGCGCTCGGCTTCCCCACGAACATGTTCACCGTCATGTTCGCGCTCGGGCGCCTCCCCGGCTGGATCGCCCACTGGAAGGAGATGAACGACGACCCGACCGGCAAGATCGGCCGTCCGCGGCAGATCTACACCGGCGAGAACGCCGTCGACTACACGCCGCTCGACGAGCGCGAGTGACCGCGGCGGGGCCCAGCGGCCCCGCCGGCGCCTTCCACCGACGATCCCCTCACACCTGACGAGCGCGCCCCTGGCGGCGCGCTCGCGGCCCGTCAGCGGCTGAACACCAGCAGGACGACGATCACGGCCACGATGACGCCCGTGACGAGCGAGGCGCCGCCGACGAGCAGGAGCAGCTTCCCCGTCGACAGCTGCGAGAGCGACGCGCCAGCGCGCGACGGCGCTGACGGGTTGTCGTCGAGCGTTCGCTCCGGCCGGCTCATCGAGTGCGAATGGCGAGGGGCCGCGGCCGGCTCCACCACGGTCGGCTGCGGGCGCGCGCTCGGCGAGCCGCCGGCATGCAGCGGAGGCGCCGGCTGAGAGCTCGGCTGGCCGGCGCGGATCCGCCCCTCGATCACGGCCTGCGCATAGGGAGGCAGCGCGCCTGCGCGTACAGCGCGGACGTCCGCGCGCATGGTCTCGGCGTTCGGGTAGCGATGGAACTTGATGAACGCCAGCGAGCGATCGACCACGGCGGCGACGGAGGGCGAGATCCCGGGCGCGACCGAGGCGAGCGGCGGCGCGGCCTCGGTCGCGGCGGCGATGACCTCCATGGCCTCCGTCACCTCGCCGTGCACCGATCGGCCCGAGAGCAGCCGGAACATCGTCGCCCCGAGCCCGAAGAGGTCGGTGCGCCCGTCGATGTCGTGGATGAGCCCCGTCGCTTGCTCCGGCGCCATGTACGTCGCCGTGCCCATGATCATGCCCGTCTTGGTCGCGGTCTTCTCGGGCAGGCCGGTGAGCCCGTCGACGACGCGCGCGATGCCGAAGTCGAGCATGCGCACGCGCCCGTCGTTGCCGAGGTGGATGTTCTCGGGCTTGAGATCGCGGTGCACGACGCCGCGCGCGTGCGCGATCGAGAGCGTCTCGAGCACCTGGTCGGCGAGCGCGAGCACCTCGCCGGCCGGCATCGTCCCGGTGCGCGCCATCCGATCGAAGAGCGTCTCGCCCTGGAGCGCCTCCATCGTCAGGTAGGCGAGGCCCTCCTGCGTCTCGCCGGAGCCGAGCACGCGCACCACGCCGGGCACCGCGTCCGCCCCGCCGAGCGTGTTGCCGATGAACCCCTCGCGCAGGAAGCGCTTCCGCACCTCCGCGATCGCGTTGAGCTCCGGGTGCAGCACCTTGAGCGCGACCTGAGAGCCGTCCGCCGCGCGCCCGAGCAGCACGCTCCCCATGCCGCCGGTGCCGAGCACGCGCTCGATCCACCACGTCCCGGCGAACGTCTTGCCGACCCAGTGCTCCGCGTCGTCGTCGTACACGAGAGGCGCCCTCTTTCGACCATCGGCCATCCGAGGAGAGAGATCTCAGCGGCGACGCCACTGGTAGGCCGCTCCGCTGCGGGCGCGCAAGCTAATTGATGGAGGTCGTGCCGAAACGGGGGTCGTCGTCAAGCCGCTCGGCCGCTGCCTTGAGCCCGGAGGCGACGCCCCGGAACGCGTCCGCTGGCATGCGAAACGTCACGCCAGGGCCGATGAGTGTCACGTGGACGGTGCCACACCCGCACCGGGTGATGCGTGTCGCCTCGTTCGAGGCGAGCTCGGTGTGTGGACCGCATTTCTTGGGCGCCGCCATGGTTGAACCTCTCCCACATCCTAGCAGCACCGGCCAGCGCTCGGCCACGGCGCCCCGGCGCCCGACGGAACCCTGCCCGCCGCGTGACACGAACGCCCTGAAATTGCGCAGCCGTGTATATCTCTTCTCATCGCTACGCGATTGCCTGGAGGGACTATGGCTGTTCGACGCCTGACGCTTGGTTTGCTTCCTGTCGTGGTGGGGATCGTGGCCTGCGTTGACGGGGGCGGGGGAGGGGGCGTGACGCCCCCGCCGGTCGACGAGTCGCTGCTCGACGTGCCGCCGGTCGGCCAGGGCTTCCAGATGCAGACCGAGGAGACCGAGGTGCCGGCGGGGGTCGAGCAGCAGGACTGCTACTTCTTCAAGGTCAGCGAGCTCGCCGCGTCGAACGGGATGGACCCGACCGCGCCCGTGAACCTCCACCGCGTGCAGATCGCGCAGCGCGACGGCTCGCACCACATGAACATCTTCCGCGTGAAGACCGTGAAGGGGCTGGGGCCGGAGGGCGGGCGCATCCAGAAGAACCAGAACGGGGTCGGGGAGTGCTTCAAGAGCCCCAACTGGGCCGACTGGCCGCTCATCGCGAACTCGCAGCAGAACGGCCAGGTCGACTGGGAGTTCCCCGAGGGCGTCGCGAACGTCCTCGCGCCCGACGAGTGGCTGATGCTGCAGACGCATTACGTGAACGCGACGTCGCAGAAGACCCCCGAGGCGGTCGGCCGCGTCCGGGTGAACTTCTGGGCGCTGCCCGACGCCGAGGTCAAGGCCGAGATGGGCACCGTCTTCGCGAGCAAGCAGTCCATCCGTGTCTGTCAGTCGAACCCGACGCCCACGTTCGAGGGCTCGTGCCAGATCAACAGCCCCTCTCCCGTGAGGATCATCGGCGCCAACGGCCATTTCCACAGCCGAGGCACGCAATTCGATATGTATGCATGGGACGGCAAGACCATCGGCACGCCTCCGGCCTCGGATCGCTTCTACACATCGAACGCGTGGGACGACCCGCCGATGCTCATCTCGCCGGAGCTCGACAGGGAGCTCGCGACGAACGGCGGCGTCTGGTACGGATGCACCTTCGAGTGGCAGCAGCCGGACCCGTCCGTCGGGTGCAAGGGCCTCGACGAGTACGACCTGTCCAAGAACGGGACCGCCGAAGAGTCGCTCGATTGCTGCTACACGTTCGGGCCGATCGTCGAGAAGAACGAGCACTGCAACATCTTCGTCTATTACTATCCGAAGCAGACCGACGTGTTCTGCAACTGAGCCCCCCCGTGGCGTCGCGCCGGCACGACCTCTCCAGGCGGGTCTTCACTCCCATGCGCACCTGCTTTCACTCCATGGCTCTGGCGGCGCTCGGCGCGGTCGTCCTCGCCGGATGCCCCGGCGATCCTGCGAGGCCGCCCGCGCAGGAGCCGCCGGCGTGGCGCGTGCTGCTCGACGAGGGCGATCTCGACCGCGCGGTCCTCTCGATCTGGGGGACGGCGCCCGACGACGTGTTCGCCGTCGGGGGGCCGCTCGGCAACACGGGCCGGGAGGCGCTCGCGCTGCACTACGACGGGGCGAGGTGGCGCGAGCTCCCGGCGGGCGGGGAGACGACCTTCTGGTGGGTGGCCGGCTCCGGTCCGCAGGACGTCTGGATGGTCGGCGAGCGCGGTCGCGCCGCGCGGTGGGACGGCGCGGCGTTCACCGAGCACGAGACGGGGACGGAGGCGACGCTGTGGGGCGTGATCGCGTTCTCACCCGACGATGCCTGGGCGGTCGGCGGCATGCCCGGCAGCGGCGCGGACGCGGAGAAGGACATCGTCCTCCGCTGGGACGGCAGCACATGGTCGCGAGAGCCGCTGCCGGCGGCGACCGGCCGGGCGCTCTACAAGGTGTGGGGCGAATCTTCCGAGGATCTCTACGCCGTGGGCGAGTTCGGCGTGATCTGGCACCGCTCGGGCTCGACCTGGGAAGTGCAGTCCGATCCGCCGATCGCGCAGGGCACCCTGTTCACGGCCGCCGGCTGCAGCCGTGAAGAGGTATACGCGGTCGGCGGGAGAGACGTGCTCCGCTCGGACGGCGCCTCGTGGCGCAGGCTCGAGATAGCGCTCACGAACGACGTGAACGGCGTCGCCTGCGGCCGCCCGGGGGAGGTCGCGATCGTCGGGTATGGAGGGCTCAAGCAGCGCCTCGTCGACGGGGCCTGGATCGACGAGTTCACCGAGGAGCCCTACGCCGATCTCCACGCCGTCTGGGCCGACGGGCAAGGGGCCTTCTGGGCGGTCGGCGGGGACTTCCTTAGCCAGCCGACGCCCGGCAGAGCCCGCAAGGGCGTGGTGGCGCGCTACGGAACAGGGCAAATCGCCGACACTGTGAGCCGCTGATCACCACGTCGCAGGTATCCTCACCTGCTCGGACATGCCCTTCGTGTGGCGTGGTGCATCATGGGACCGTGAACTCGGAGATACGCTGTGGCCGAGCGGTCACGACCAGCGAGACTTTTGTCTTGGGAAATGCTTCAAAGGGTGGCGCTGGTCGTCCGATTGCAACACCTGCGGAGACCACACGCGGATCCCGCGCTCTGAACCCAGGAGAATTGGCATGCGACGGACCATTGCTCAGCTTTTTGTGAGTGCGTTTACTTTTGCGATCCCTGTGCTGATCGCTTCCTCCGCATCAGCCCAGCCCAATCCATGTGGAAACCTCCAGCTCGCGGCGGCCGGCGAGTGTGAGATTCGAACGGAGGGCGGCTGTGAAGGCTATTGCGAGCCCGTCCGTTTCGAGGCGGAGTGCTCCGGGCGGTGCACTGGCGGCGTGCAGGCGTCGTGTACGGGCCAGTGCCAGGCGGCATGCGAAGGGGAGTGCACCGCCGACCCGGGGAGCCTGGACTGCAAGGGGAGCTGCAAGGCGAGCTGCACGGGGAATTGCGAGGCGAGGTGCGAGGCGAAAGCGGGCAGCGATGCCGGCGCGCGGGCGGACTGCGAGGCGTCGTGCTCGTCGAGCTGCGAGGGCGAGTGCAGCGTGAGCTGCGAGGCGACGCCGCCGAGCGCCTCGTGCGAGGCGAAGTGCGAGGCGAGCTGCGAGGGGGAGTGCAAGGTCGACGCGAACTTCGACTGCAACTTCAAATGCACGTCCGACCTCCGGGGTGGGTGCGAGGTGCAGTGCACCACGCCGGATGGCGCGCTGTTCTGCAACGGGCAGTATGTCGACATTGTCGGCAGCATGGAGGAGTGCAAGAACTGGCTGCTCTCGCAGGGCGTCGAGGTCGAATTCCACGCCGAGGCGGAGGCCGAGGCCAGCGTCTCCTGCGCCGCCGCGCCGGGGTCCTCCTCCGCGCCGTTCGCGGGCACGGGGCTCGCGGCGCTCGTCGCCGGCGTGGGCGTGGCCGCCGCGCGCCGCCGCAAGCGGTCCTGAGCGCGGCCCGGCGTTCCTGACGGCGCGTGCAGGAGGCGGCTCCGGCGCGCGCCGGCTGCGACCCCTCGCGTCCTGAACGAATCCCCCAGGCCGGGTCGCCCCGCGCGGCCCGGCCCGGCTCCCTCCGGCACCGTAGTAGATTCGCGCGCACCCTGATGACCCTGCTCCGTCGTTCGATGCCGCGCTGGGCGCTCGCCCTCGCGCTGCTCGCAGGCTGCGAGGCCCGCACGCCGCCCGCGCCGCGCCCGGCGGCGCCCGCGGCCTCGGGCGCGCCGGCCTCGGGCGCGCCGGCCGTCGCCGGCGCGAGCGCCGCGCCGCAGGCCGCGAGCGCCGCGGCGGAGCCCACGGCCGGCGCCGCGGCGCCGGAGCCGACGCCGCCGGTGCCGCCGATCGCGCTCGCCTCGGGCGGCCCGCGGGCGGTGCGCGGCGACGCCGGGCTCGTGACCTCGGTCGAGGAGCACGCGACGCGCGCGGGCGCGGACGTGCTGCGGCGCGGCGGCAACGCGGTCGACGCCGCGGTCGCCGTGGCGTTCGCGCTGGCGGTGACCCACCCGAGCGCAGGCAACATCGGCGGCGGCGGCTTCATGCTGGTCCGCCTCGCGAACGGCGAGACGCAGGCGCTCGACTTCCGCGAGGCCGCGCCCGCGTCGGTGACCACCGCGTCGAACATGGCGATGGTGCGCGCCGGGGCGCACGGCTATGCGTCCGCCGGCGTCCCGGGCTCGGTCGCCGGCCTCGCCCTGGCCCACGAGCGGTTCGGCACCCGCCCGTTCGCCGAGCTCCTGGCCCCGGCGATCTCCCTCGCGCGCAAGGGGCACCGCCTCGGCGCGCGGCAGGCGCTGACGCTGCGCTGGGCGTGGCCGCGGCTGAAGGCCGATCGGGCCGCGAGCGCCATCTGGGGGCGGGGCAAGGCGCCGGTCGCCCAGGGCGAGCTGGTGCGGCAGCTCGATCTCGCCCGCACCCTGGAGACGCTCGCCGCGGAGGGGCCGCGCGCGTTCTACGAGGGCGCCATCGCCCGGCAGATCGCCGGCGCGATGCGCGAGCGCGGCGGCCACATCAGCGAGAGCGACCTGCGCGCCTACCAGGCGAAGTGGCGCGCGCCCCTCCGGTTCTCGTACCGCGGCTTCACCGTCGACACGATGCCGCCCCCCTCGATGGGCGGCGTGGCGCTCGCGGAGATGATGCTCACGCTCGAGCGGCTCAAGGCGCACGAGGCGCCCGTCGACTCGGGGCTGTCGCTGCACCTGTTCGTCGAGGCGGCGAAGCGGGCGTACGCCGATCGGCGCAAGGTGAGCGCCGACCCCGATTTCGTCGCGCCCGAGACGGCGCAGCTGCTCGCGCAGCTGCTCGACGGGGCCTACCTGATGCGCCGCAGGCCGCCCGTCGACCCGGAGCGGGCCACGCCGGCGGGCGACATCGCGGCGCCTCTGGGCGCCGTCGCGCAGGAGTCCCCGCAGACGACGCACTTCTCGGTGATCGACGCGCAGGGCAACGCGGTCTCGTGCACGACCACCCTGTCGGCGAGCTTCGGCGCGAGGATCGTGATCCCCGGCACGGGCATCCTGCTCGCCAACGCGATGGGCGCCTTCTCCGAGACGGGGATCAACGCGGTGGCGCCGGGCAAACGCATGGCGAGCTCGATGACGCCCACCCTCGTGAGCCGCGACGACAAGGTCGCGCTCGTCCTCGGATCTCCCGGGGGCGACACGATCCCGAACACCGTCGCGCAGGTCCTCCGCAACCTGATCGATCACGGGATGACCATCGACGAGGCGGTCCGCCACGCGCGCGTCCACCACCAGTGGATGCCGGATCGCGTGCGCGTCGAGCGGCTGACGCCTCCGCCGCAGGCCGCCCTCGACGACCTCGCGCGGCGAGGGCACGTCCTCGTGATGGACCCGATGCCGATCGGCGACGCGAACAACCTCCTCGTCGACGCGGCCGGCGTCGCGTGGGGCTACGCGGACACGCGGGAAGGGGGCAAGGCCGAGGGCGTCAGCGCGCCGGACAGGCTCGACCCGGCGGCGAAGGCCGACGCGCGGCCATCGAGCGCGCGGTAGCCCGCGCACCTCCGCGTCAGCGCAGCCTGGGGTCGTAGTTGGCCGCGTCGGCGTCATCGTCCTCCTTGGGGCGCACGACGACGACCGGGCACGGCGCGTTCCGCGCGATCCGATCGGCCGTCGAGCCGCCGAAGAGCCGCTGCAGGGGCGACTGCGGGTGCGTGGCCACGACGATGAGATCGGCGCTGAGCTCCCGGGCGAGCGCGACGATGGCCCGGTCCGGCCGGCCCGTGCGGAAGTGCATCGCCATCAGCCGGGCCTGGCCGTCCGCGAACCGGTGCTGGAGCACGCGGAGCGACGGCGGCGACGACGCGCCCGGCGTCGTCACGTCGCGCACTGCCGGGGCGACCTGCCGCGGGCCGATGACCACCGCGTGGATCTCCGTCTCGCCGCGGAGCGCCGCCAGATCGAAGGCGAAGCGCCACGCCCGCCCGCCCGGCTCGGACAGGTCCATCGCGACCACCACGATGTACGGCTGCACCCGGCGAGCCCCGCGCACGCTCGCGCGGGCCTCGCTCGCGGGCGCCGGCTCGTTCACGACAGCCGGCGCGCTGGCAGCGGCGGCCGCGCCGCCGGCGCGCCCCGCTGGCTCGCGGCGCCCAGGCTCGGCCCGCGGGGGGAGCGGCGCCTGGCTGACGGGGCTCGCCTCGCTCGCCCCCGCGGGCAGCGTCTCTGGCGGCGCGTCGCCCGCCGCGTGGGGCGTGCGGGCGGACGACCTGCCCTGATCGGCGCGCGCAGGCGCCGGCGCTTGGGTTGGCATCGCGCCAACGTTTGCCGCGCGCCGCGCGTCCGCAAGCGTCCCGCCCGACGGCGCGGGGCGCGCGGCGCGGCGTGGCGCGCGCAGGCGAGCAGCGCGAGCCGGCCCCCGCGCGCCCGGACCTCCCTGGACCACTCCATCCTTGACGCACCCTCCAGACCTTCGCAGCGTCCCGCCCATGATCCCCCGCTACACTCCCGCTGAATTCGAAGAGCTCTGGTCGCCCGCCACCCGATTCTCGACCTGGCTCGAGGTGGAGCTCGCCGCTTGCGAGGCGATGGAGGCCGAAGGGCTCGTGCCCGCCGGCATCGCGAAGGGGATCCGCGCGAAGCAGCTGACGCTCGATCCCGCGCGGATCGAGGCGATCGAGCGCACGGTCAAGCACGACGTCATCGCCTTCCTGACGCACGTCGAGGAGCTCGCGGGCGAGGGCGCGCGGTGGCTGCACCGGGGGATGACCTCGAGCGACGTGCTCGACACGAGCCTCGCGCTGCTGCTCGTCCGCGCGACGGACCTGCTCTCGGCGCGGCTCGACAAGCTCTGCGGCGCGCTCGCGCGGCGCGCGGACGAGCACCGGCGCACCCCGATGATCGGCAGGAGCCACGGCATCGCCGCCGAGCCGATCACGTTCGGCCTGGCGCTCGCCGGCCACCTCGCGGAGATGAAGCGCGGCAGGGCGCGCCTGCTCGCGGCGCGCCAGGCGATCGCGGTCGGGAAGATCGCCGGCGCGGTCGGGACGTACGCGCACCTGTCGCCGCGCATCGAGGAGCGCGCGCTCGCCGCCCTGGGCCTGCGCCCCGAGACGGTCTCGACGCAGGTCGTCGCGCGCGACCGCCACGCCGAGCTCTTCACCGCGCTCTCGCTCATCGCGGCGGGCATCGAGCGGCTCGCGACCAACGTGCGGCACTGGCAGCGCACCGAGGTCCGCGAGGCGGAGGAGCGCTTCACCGTGGGCCAGAAGGGATCGAGCGCGATGCCCCACAAGCGCAACCCCATCCTCAGCGAGAACCTGTGCGGCCTCGCGCGCGTCGTGCGCGCGGCCGTGATCCCGGCGCTCGAGAACGTGCCGCTGTGGCACGAGCGCGACATCTCGCACTCGTCGGTCGAGCGGATGATCGCGCCCGACGCGACCTCGACGCTCGGGTTCATGCTCGACCGCGCCGCCGGGCTCGTCGAGGGGCTCGTCGTCTACCCCGAGAGGCTGCGCCAGAACCTCGACAGCACGGGCGAGCTCTTCTTCAGCGAAGCGGTGCTCCTGGCGCTCGTCCAGAAGGGCAGGCCGCGGCAGGCGGCCTACGAGCTGGTGCAGCGCTGCGCGATGCGCGCGATCGCGGGCGAGGGGCGCTTCCGCGACAACCTCGCCGCCGACGCCGACGTCGGGGCGCTGCTCGCCCCGGACGAAATCGCGCGCTGCTTCGACCTCGACCACGCGCTCTCGCACGTGGACACGATCATCGATCGCGCGCTCCGCGACTGACCTGCGGCGTTGACCTGCGCGGGCCGGTTTGACAGGCTCGCCCCGTCATGGCCGCACCCGCACCTGTCCGCTCGCGCTGGCGCCGGCTCGCGGCGCTCGCGGCGCTCGCGGCGCTCGCGGCGCTCGCGGCGCTCGCCGCCTGCGGCGGGAGCGCCTCGGAGCCGACTCCTTTTCTCGGCGCGGCGCCCCCTCGGGCCGCGGCGCCCCCTCGGGCCGTGGCGAGCGCCGAGCCCGCGCGGCCGGCGGAGGCGCCGCGCGAGCCGTTCACCGCGCTGCGCGATCGGATCCTGCGCGAGTGGGTCGCGGACGAGCCCGCCTTCGCGCGCTCGCGCGGGCTGCACGAGCAGGACGGCAAGGTCGCCGACTACGGTGCCGCGGCGATGGAGCGGCGGCTCGCGCGCCTCGAGCGCGACCGCGCGGCGCTCGCCGCCGTCGACGCCGCGGCGCTCTCCCCGGACGAGGCGCTCGACCGCGCGCTGCTCCTCCAGCAGATCGACCTCAAGATCTTCAGCGGGAGGGACCTCGAGGAGTGGCGCCGGCGGCCGCAGTTCTACGGCGATCTGTTCGGCGTGAACCACTACCTCGATCGCGCGTACGCGCCGCTGCCCGAGCGCGCGCGGTGCCTCCTCGAGCACGAGAAGGCGGCGCTGGCCCAGGCGCCGCGCGTCCTCGAGAACCTCGTGAGCCCGATGCCGAAGCCGGTGATCGAGGTCGCCGTGAAGATCTTCCGCGGCTACGCGGAGTACCTGCGCGGCGACGTCGTCAAGCTGCTCAAGGGCGTGGGCGACCCCGCGTTCCAGGCCGATTTCGAGAAGACGAACGCCGCGCTCGCCGACGCGGCGGAGCGGCTCGCCGAGCACCTCGCGAAGGTCGAGCTGCCGAAGGGCGACGCGAGCCATGTGCTCGGGGAGGCGCGGTACCGGAAGCTCCTCCTCGCGCAGGAGGGGCTCTCGATACCGCTCGCCGAGTTCAAGAAGATGGGCGAGGACGACCTCGCGGCGAACAAGGCGGCGTACCAGGAGCTCGCCAGGAAGGTGAAGACCTCCCGGCCGAAGGCGGAGCAGCTCCTCGCCGAGGCGACGCGGACGATGGAGTCGGCGCGCAGGTTCATCGTCGACAAGGAGATCGTGAGCCTGCCGTCCGACGAGCGGGCGATCGTGAAGGAGACGCCGCCCTACATGCGCTGGAACGCCGCCTTCCTCGACGCGCCGGGGCCGTTCGAGCGGAAGGGGCTCGAGGCGTTCTACTACATCACGAAGCCGGACCCCTCGTGGCCCCGGAAGGAGCAGGAGGAGTACGTGATGCCGCGGGGCACGCTGCTCTCGACGACCGTGCACGAGGTCTACCCGGGGCACTTCGTCCAGGGCCTGTGGGAGAGCCGGGCGCCGACGGACGCGCAGAAGATGTTCGGGAGCTACTCGTTCGTGGAGGGCTGGGCCCACTACGTCGAGCAGATGATGATCGAGCAGGGGTTCGGCAAGGAGGACCTGCAGAATCGCCTCGGCCAGCTCGCGGACGCGCTGCTGCGCAACTGCCGGGTGGTCGTCTCGCTCGGGGTGCACGCGGAGGGCATGAGCCTCGACGAGGCCGAGCGCCGCTTCGTCGACGACTGCTTCCAGGACCGCGCGACGGCGCGGGAGCAGGCGGTGCGCGCGACGTTCGACCCCGGCTACTTCGCCTACACGCTCGGCAAGCTCCAGATCCTGAAGCTCCGCGAGGAGGCGAAGGCGGCCCTCGGCCCGGCGTTCTCGCTGCGCCGCTTCCACGACGCGCTCCTCTCGCACGGCTCGCCGCCGCTGCCGCTCGTCCGCGAGCGCGTGCTCGCCGAGCTCGGGGCGCCGGCGAGGAAACAGCCCTTATAAAGCCCCGCTCTACAGCGCCCAGCGCGTCGGCCGCGTCTTCAGCGTGCGCACGTCCATCGCGTCGCACCACGCCTCGAAGCGGTCGCGCGGCACGCCGCGGAAGCGCAGGTCGTCGAGGCCCTCCGCGAGCGGCACGTCGGTCCGGAGCGTCGCCAGCGTCCGGTAGAGCAGCGCGTCCTCCCGCTGCTCGACCAGCGCGCGCGCGATCCGGTCCGCGCCGCGCACCGCCACCGACCACGCGGCCGGGTCGTCCGGGATCTGCTCGATGTGCCCGTAGGCGCCGAGCAGCGCGGCCGCCGTCCGCTCGCCGATGCCCGCCAGGCCAGGGATGCCGTCGGCGTCGTCCCCCGTGAGCGCGAGGAAGTCCGGGATGCTCGCCGGCGCCACGCCCCGCGCGGCGCGCATCGCCGCCTCGTCGACGACCTTCTCCTTCCGGCGGTCGACCTGCACGACCCGATCGCCGGCAAGGCACTGCCCGAAGTCCTTGTCCGGGCTGAGGATGCGCACCTGCTCCACCGCGCCCCGGAACCGCGCCGCCGCCGTCGCGAGCGCGTCGTCCGCCTCGAACGCGTCCATCGACCAGACGACGATCCCGAGCGCGCGCACCGCCTCCTCGACCGGATCGAACTGCCGGCGCAGCGCGGGATCCATCCCCTCGTCGCTCTTGTACCCGGCGAACAGGTCGTTCCTGAACGAGCGGATCGGGTTGTCGAACGCGACGGCGAGGTGCGTGACCTCCTCTTCTGCGTGGTGCAGGAGCGCGAGGAGCGAGGCGACGACGCCCACCGTCGCCTTCGCGTCCCAGCCGCCGGGCGCGCGGTGCTCGGGCCGCTTGGAGTAGTGGGCGCGGAAGAGCTCGTAGGTGCCGTCGATGAGGTGCAGCCGCACGGTGGCCCCTCCCGCAGGGGCGCTAGGCCGTCACGTCGGCCATGAAGATCGGCGGGGTGTGCAGGGCCAGGATCTCCGGCGCGGGCGGGGCCGACTGCTTCGCCATCCGCAGCGCCTCGTCCATCGTGCGCGCCGTCTCCCAGCCGAGCAGCTGCGGGATGTACTCGTTGTCGGCGCCGACCACGATCATCCGGCCGATGTGCTGCCGCCCCGCCTCGCCCCAGTACCACATGAAGAACGGGTGGGTCGGGTGGTACGCGTGCCCGAAGCGGTACATCTCGATGTACGCGGGGTTCTCGGAGAACTTCTTCTCGTACCGCTTGTGCAGCTCCATCGCGTCCCGCGTCTCCGGCAGGAGCCGGTGCACGAACTCGATGTACGGGGCGTGGTGCTCGTTGTCGAACAGGTCGGTGCAGGGGTGGAGGATGATCATCGTCCCCCCCTTCTTGAGCATCGGCGCGCCGCGGTAGAGGTTGAACAGGTAGCCGTTCGCCATCACCTGCACGAGCAGCGGGTTCAGGAACGAGTTCACGTTGTACGGGCTGATGTACGGGATGCCCGTGATCAGGATGTCGGCCTGGCCCGTGACCGGGACGAGGTACTGGTCGAAGCTGCGCTTCAGCGTGTGCTCGTGGACGGCCTCGGTCTCGCCGGCGAACACCCCGGTCACCCCGAACGGCGAGGGGACGCGCTGGAAGATCGCCTGGCGCGCGGGCTGCGGCACCTTGGACAGCGTGAAGCGGAGGGCGCGCAGCGCGCTCTTCTCGCCCGCGCTCAGGTCGTCCTCGTTCTTCGCGAGGAACTCGAGCGGGCGATCGAACATGCGGTTGTTGATCGTCGTCTCGATCGTGAAGACGTTGAGCTTCTTGTTGGCCAGCCGGCCCATGCGCTCGACGCTCGTGTGCAGCGCGGAGCTCTTCGGATCCATGTACGAGTAGCAGTCGCGCATCACCCGCGGGTTGTGGTGCGCGCGCAGGCTCCGGTACCCGCACAGCCCGACGGCGACCGACTTGTGCCCGCCGTCCATCGGCACGAGGTTGAGGTTCACGTAGATCACGAGGTCGCTGTCGACCGCGCGCTTGTTGAGCTCGACCTCCTCGCCGACGTCGGTCGTGCCGACGTACTTCATGTTGGCGGCGTTCTCGGCGTCGTGGTTGTAGAGCCTCTTCGGCCAGTAGGCGTTGAAGATCCGGTCGCCGACGATGTGGCGGACCTCCCAGTCCTTCATCCGCCGGTGGACGCTCGTGGCGATGATGATCTCCACGTCGTCGACGCCGTAGTCGGCGAGCAGGTCGAGCACGATCGTGAGCACCCGCTCGCGGATGTCGGGGCGCTTCATCTGCGGCAGCGGCAGCGAGATGTCGTCCACCGCGATCGTGACCTTCATCCCCGGGCGGAGCTTCGCGTAGAGCGGCTCCGAGTTGTACGGGTGGTTGATCGCGTAGCGGATCGCGGCGTCGACGTCCTTCAGCGGCTCGATGGGCGGCTTCGCGTAGAGCACCCGGGTGCCGGTGGGCAGGTCGACCTCGACCAGCTGGTCGCCTGAGAAGAGCACCCGGGGGGCGCTGCGGCTGTCTAGCGTGACGACGCAAGGATGGCTCATGGGACCTTCAGAGCAGGGGGTGCGACGTGTTGGGCTGGTGGTGGCCTCCCGCCGCCGGCGGGGAGGCAGGGGTCATGCGGCGAGGTGGAGGATCGGCCAGTGGTACGCCTGCGCCAGCATCTTGAGCTTGCGGTCCGGGTTCACCGCCGCCGGGTAGCCGACGACCGAGAGCATCGGGACGTCCGAGTAGCTGTCCGAGTACGCGAAGCACTCGTCGAGGTCGTGCCCGTGGGCGTGGGCGTGCTCGCGGATGAGCCGCGCCTTCTCGGGCCCGGCCACCACCGGGCGCAGGAGCTTGCCCGTCGCGAACCGATCCTTCACCTCGAGGCGGTTCGCGATGATGCCCGTCGCGCCGAGGTGATCGGCGAGCAGCTGCATCAGGAAATCCAGCGCGCCGGAGACGAGGACGACGTCGTGCCCCTTGTCGAGGCTGCACTTCACGAGGTCCCGCGCCTTCGCGTAGATCGCCGGCTTGAGCACCTTCGCGAACGCCTCCTCCGCGAGCGCCACGAGGCGATCCTCGGAGACGCCCTCGAACGAGCTGAAGAGCAGCTCGTTGAAGAGGCGCCGATCCTGGAGCTCCGCCATCGCCATCCACGGCGCCTTCACGATCGCGCGGCCGAGCTTCGCCAGGCTGTGCATCGGCGTCGGCTGGTTCAGCATGTAGAACACCGTCGGGTGCACGAGGTTCGTCGTGACCAGGGTGCCGTCTACGTCGAAGTAGCTCGCCGGCATGCGGGGCAAATCTCCCTGCATGCCGTTTGAGTCAAGATCGAGCTGCCGCGAACCGGTGTTCGCAGGCGATCGTCACGCCGCGTCGAGGTGCCACGCCGCGTCGGCGTGATCGCGCAGGTCGTCGGGCGGTCACGCGGCGAACAGGCGCTCGTACCGGTCGTCGAGATCGACGCCGCCGTCGGTGTCTCCCCGGTCCACGGGGTTGATCCCGCAGTACTCGACGCTCGCCAGGTGGCGCCAGCGCCCGGCGCGCTCGGGCTCGTCGGGCAGGACCGGGGTCGTGCAGGGGAAGCAGCCGATGGTGCGGAAGCCCATCGCGTGCAGCGGGTTCTCGAGCGCGTCCTCGTGCGCGGCGAAGTACGCGTCGAGCTCCTCGCCGGTCAGCGACGCGAAGGGGTGGACGCGGAGCGTGTTGTTCGCGGGGTCGAGGCCGAACGGCGCGACCTTGGCGCGGGCGCCGCCCTCGCCCCGCCGCAGCGCCGCGACGAGCGCGTCGTAGCGGCCCCGGATGGCGCTGAGCGGGGCCGATTTGCGGAGGTCGCAGCAGCGCTCCTGGCCCTCCTTCGAGAGGTAGAGCAGCCCTTCGTCGCGCGTCTGCTGCGCGAAGGTGCGCTCGGGCGAGAGCGTGACGACGCGCAGGTTCGGGTGGGTCCGCGTGAGCTCGTCGCGCGTGGCGAGCGTCTCGGCGTGGAGCACGCCGGTGTCGACGAAGACCACGTCGAAGGAGAGCCCGGCGCGGTCGGCCATGTGGCAGAGCGCGGTCCCGGCGCGCTGCATGCTGCTCATGATGGCCGCGCGCGGGCCGAAGGACTCGCGGACGAAGCGGAGGAGCTCGACGGGCGACGCGCCCTGGAAGCGTCGGTTCAGCGGTTCGAGGTGTCGCTCGGTGATGCGCATGAGCTCTGCATAGCAGAGCCCGTTTCCTTGATCCGGGTTGCCTTCGCCTGAGCTTGCGCGTAACTCCGCTGGCGAGGAATGATCAGCGTCCATCAAGCCTCAGAAGCGGGCGGGCTCGGCCATGACCTGCCGGAGCTCGAGCGCCGGCGCTTCCTGTTCGTGACCGGCAAGGGAGGCGTCGGGAAGACGACGATCTCCGGCGCCCTCGCCCTCGCCTTCGCCGCCCGCGGCAAGCGCGTCCTCGTCGCGATGTGCCACACGAAGGAGCGGCTCTCCGCCATCCTCGGCTCGAAGCCGATCGGCCCGGAGGTCATCCAGGTCGCCGAGCGCGTGTCGGCGGTGAACATCTCGCCGGACAGGGCCCTCCGGGAGTACGGCGAGATGGTCCTGAAGATGCGCGCCGCGGCCGATCTCGTCTTCGACAACAAGTACACGCGCACCTTCTTCCGCGCGGTGCCCGGGCTGTTCGAGTGGGCGATGCTCGGCAAGGCGTGGTTCCACACGACGGAGCTGCTCCCGGACGGCTCGAACCGCTTCGACGTGGTCCTGCTCGACGCGCCCGCGACGGGGCACGGGGTGGACATGCTGCGGGTGCCGAAGGTGATCCTCGACGTGGCGCCGCCGGGCATCCTGCGCCGGGACGCCGAGGCGGCGTGGGCGATGTTCAGGGATCCCGCGCGGAGCGGGGTCGTCGTCGTGACGCTCCCGGAGGAGATGCCGGCGACCGAGACCGTCGAGCTCGTGGCGGAGGTCCGGGGCGACCTTGGCCTGCCCGTCCACCGGGTGATCATCAACGGCGTGCTGCCGGCGCTGTTCTCGCCCGAGGAGCATCGGGCCCTCCTGGTCGACCCGACGCGCCTCGACATCCAGGCGCCGGCGCGCGCCGCGGACACCGTCGAGAGCGCCTTCGTGGCCGGCGCGCGGCGGGCGATGCGCGAGTCGGTGCAGCGCGAGAGCCTGGCCCGGCTGCGCCGCGATATCGACCTGCCCACCGTGATGCTGCCGTTCCTCTTCGACGAGGCCTCGACGGTCGCCGGCACGCGGATGCTGGCCGAGCGGCTCTGAGCGGGGCGGATGCCGGCGGCCCTGCTGCGAGCGAGCCCGCTGCTCCGCGACGGACGCGCGCTGCTCGACGCCGATCGCCTCGTCCACGCGGGGGTCGCCGATCGGCGCGCGAGCTTCGAGCTCTCCTTCACCGCGATGCCGGCCCACACGGGCTTCCTCGTGGTCGCCGGCTTCGAGGCGGCGCTCGAGGCGCTCGCGGTGGACGGCGCGCGCTTCGACGCGGCGGCGGTCTCCGCGGCGCGCGCGGCGTGCGGCCTGAGCGACGCGCTCGAGGAGCGGCTCGCCGGCGCGCCGCTCTCGGTCGACATCGACGCGATGCCCGACGGGACGATCGCCTTCCCGGGAACGCCCGTCGCCTCGGTGGAGGGGCCGTTCGTCGAGGCGCTGCTCGTGGGCGCGCTGCTCGCGCCGGCGCTCCGCCGCGGCACGGCCGCGGCGACGCGGGCCGCGCGGCTCCACATCGCGGCCGGCGGCGGCGACATCGTCGACGGGTCGTCGGCGAGCGTGCCGTTCGCCGACGAGGCGCTCGCGCTCGCCCGCGCGGCGCACGTGGGCGGCGCCGTGGCGACGACGAGCGCGCTCGCGGCCACGGCGCTCGGCGTCCCGTTCCGCGGTGAGGCGGGGATCGACCTCGGCGAGCTGGCGCCGCCGCCGTCCCCGCTCGAGGGCAGCTGGCCCTGGTACGCCGATCGGATGGTCGACCTCGGGGGCGACGACGAGGAGGCGCTGCTGCTCGAGGCGAGGCGCGTGGGCACGCGCGCGGGCGGCTGGGTCGCGTCGGGGCTCGGGGAGGCCGTCGAGGGGCTGCCGGCGGCGCGCTGCGAGCTCGTGGCGCTCGAGGAGGCGGGCGCGTGGGCGCTCCGGCAGGGCACGAGCGATCGCGGCGACGTGATCGCGGGGCGGAAGATGGTGGCGCGCTACTTCGACGAGGCGGGGCGCGCGGCCTTCGACGTGATCCACCTCGCGCACGAGCGGATGCTGGCGCCGCGCGCGCTCGGGGTCGCGAGGCTCGCCCCGCTCGCGCGCGCGGCGATGCGCGGCGGACGCGCGCTCGAGTCGCCCGAGCCGGCGAGCGCCGGGCGCGAGCGCTCCCTGGCGGCGCGCCAGCTGCTGCCGGACGCGGTGGCGCTCCTGCGCGCGCCGGCGAGGTACCCGGTGCAGTTCTCGCCGGCGCTGATCGCGCTGCGGGAGCCGGATCCACCGGGGGTGCTGCGGTAGCTTCCTGGTGAGCTCGAGATCTCGCCGAGCTGACCGGCCCCGGGGAGGGAGCTCGCCGGGGCCCGCGGCCTGGCCCTCTGCTTCATCGACCACGCCGCCGAGCTCCCGTACTTCAGGGATGAGGTCCTGCACCGCCTCGTCGACATGGGCGTGCGCCGGCCTGGCTGACTAGTCGGAGACCTTGATCAGCAGCTTTCCGATCTTGTTCGGCTGGAAGAGCATCGCGAGCGCATCCGGGGCGTTCTCGAGGCCCTCCACCACGCGCTCGCGCCAGGTGATCCTGCCCTCCTTGATCCAGCCGTGGATCTTCTCGAAGGCCTCGGGGAAGCGCGCTTGATGATCGGTGATGACGAAGCCTTGCACCCGGAGCCGCTGCATCAGGATGAGCGGGAAGCGCACGGGGCCCGGGCGGGGCTGCTTGTCGTTGTACGTCGAGATGAGGCCGCAGAGCGTGACCCTTCCGAAGAGGTTCATCTTGTCGAGCACGGCGTCCAGGATGTCGCCGCCTGCGTTCTCGAAATCGATGTCGACGCCGTCCGGACAGGCGCGGTCGAGCGCCGCCGCGACATCCTCGGTGCGGTAATTGATGCAGGCGTCGAAGCCGAGCTCCTCGGTCACATAGCGGCACCCGGCGTCGCTGCCGGCGATGCCCACCACGCGACAGCCCGCGATCTTCCCCATCTGGCCGACCAGGGAGCCCACGGAGCCGGCGGCGGCGGACACGACGATGGTCTCGCCCGGCCTCGGCTGCGCGATATCGAAGAGGCCGACGTACGCGGTGAAGCCGCCGGTCACGTGAAGTGGGCAGAGGAAGGCGCCGAGCGGGACGTCCAGCGCGGGCAAGCGCGTGAGGGCGAGGTCGCCGGGAGCCGCGACGTTGTAGTCCTGCCAGCCGAGGAGGCCGGAGACGAGGTCTCCTGCGCCATAGTCGGGGTGACGGGAGCGCTCGACGACGCCGACGCCGAGCGCGCGCATCACCTCGCCCTGGTTCACCGGCGGCATGTACTGCTTCATGTCGCTCATCCAGATCCGGTTCGTCGGATCGACGGACAGGTAGCGCGCGCGGACGAGGACTTCGCGGTCGCCAGGTTCCCGGACCGGCGCCTCGTGGAGCTCGAAATGGCTGCGGTCCGGCGGGCCCTCGGGGCGCGCCTTCAGGATGTAGCGGCGGTTGGAGAGGGACGAGGTGCTCATCATGCGTAGCTAGTCGCCCGGGGGCTCCACCGGAAGGTGCAACCCGGCTCGACGGAAGAGGTGCCAGCCGAGGACGTGTGGGTGCCGGTGGCGAGTTGAGCTCGCATGCCAGCGGTTCAGTCGACGTGATCCAGAGCGGATGCCGGGCGCGTCGTGCCCCTCGAGCAGCGGCGAGGACGGGCGGCAGGGCCCCGGCGAGGGCGCCTCGAGCGCCGGCACGCTCGCCGACCGTCATGGTCTGCGCGCCGAGCGGGAACCACGCGAGCCAGGGCTCGAGCGGCCGCGAGGGCGCGAGCGGCCGCGTCGAACCGCGCGCCGTCGCGGCTCACATGTCGAGCAGGAGCTGCGTCAGGATGTAGTTCGTGACGAGCACGGTGACGCAGCTCTCGACGACCGCGCGCGTGGTCGCGACGCCGACGCCGCGCGCGCCGCCCGAGGCGTAGAAGCCGTGGCGGCACGAGACCGACGAGACGATGAAGCCGAAGACGCACGCCTTGATGAGCCCCATGGAGATGTCCTTGGGGAGGGCGAAGTCGCGGATGCTCTGGAAGAACGCGCCCTCGTCGCCGCCGAGCCAGAGCACGGCGACGAGGTACGAGCCGCACATGCCGACGCTCGTGTACAGGATGCAGAGCAGCGGCAGCATCACCGTCGCGGCGAAGAGCCGGGGCGAGAGCAGGTATTGCACGGGGCTCACGCCCATCGTCGCGATGGCGTCGATCTGCTCGGTGACGCGCATGTTGCCGAGCTCCGCGGCCATCGCGCTGCCGGCGCGGGCGGTGACCATGATCGCGGAGAAGACCGGCGCGAGCTCGCGGGCCAGCGAGACCGCGACGAGGCCGCCGACGCGGCCCTCGGCGCTGAACGCGCGCAGCGCGTAGGACGTCTGCAGCGTGACGACCATGCCGCTGAAGACGCCGGTCAGGCCGACGATGAAGACCGACTGCGCGCCCATGAAGTCCATCGCCGCGAGGAACTGGGCGGGGCGGAACGGCGGGCGCACGAGCCAGACGATCGTCTGGAAGGTGAGCGTGACGATGTTGCCGATGTTGTCGAGGAACGCGAGGACCGGCTCCAGCGCCCTGTCGAGCAGCTGGCCGCGGCTGATCTCAGCGCCTTCCTTCACGGTGCGCTCTTGTACCACGCAACGCCGCCGCGCACGGGGCCGGGCTCGCGACGACCCCGCGCGCCCGCTCGCCCGCGCTGCGACGCGCGCTTCGCGCCGGCGCGTGGATCGAGCCGCCGGTCGAGCCCGCCCGAAGGCGCAGCGATCCCCGCTCGCCCTCGCCAGGCGCCGGCCGCTCGACGCGCTTCACGCAGCGCTCGGCCCGGCTCCCCGCGATCCGACGGCGCCGCGCCGCAGCTCGTCCTCCAGCGCCGCGAGCACCTCGCCGCTCCGCGCGCCGGTCGCCCTGATCTCGGCGGCGCGGCCGGGCGCGGCCGGGTCCTCGGGGGCGGCGAGGTGGATCAGGAGCGCGTCGCCCCCGAGCGCCTCCACGAACGGCTCGCCCCACTCCACCACGACGAGCGCGCCCTCCGCGCGGCGCTCGCGCAGCCCGAGCTGGGCGAGCTCCGCGGCCGCGCCGTCGCGCGCGCCCTCCGCGGAGGACGCGCCCCCGAGGCGGTAGGCGTCGGCGTGCGCGATCGGGACCCGGCCCTCGTGCTCGTGGACCAGCGTGAACGTCGGGCTGGTGATCGGGAGCGCCGGCGGGACGCCGAGCGCCCGGCAGAGGGCGCGGGCGAAGAACGTCTTCCCGGCGCCGAGATCGCCGGCGAGGACGACCAGATCGCCGCCCGCGAGGCGCGCGGCGAGCGCCCGCGCCAGGCGGATGGTGCTGCGGCGGCTCGGCAGCTCGATGCGCATGCGTCAGAACCGGGCCCCGGCGCCGAGCGTCGCGCCGACCAGCAACAGGGAGCCGTCCCCCGTGGGAACCCACCGGAGGTTGCCGAGCTGGGCCTCGAGCTGCACCGAGGGGCTCAGCGCGAGCGCGACGTCGAGCGACGCCCCGAGCACCGGGTGGACCTCGAGATCGCCGTGGTACGTCGTGAGATCGGGGCCCACGGCGCCGGGGGCGGACCTGAAGAACGCGCCCGCGCGGAGCGACGGGCCGAGGTGGAGCGGGAACGCGCGCCACGCCCCGTCGTGCGGCGTCAGGCTGGGCGTCAGCAGCAGGCGCGCGCCGCCCTCGATCCAGCCGGCGAAGGGGCCGGCCAGGTTGCCGCCGCCGCCGGCGAACAGCTCGAGCCCGCGGTCGCCGGGCGCATAGGCCACGCGCGCCTCCCCGACCAGCGAGGCCGCGCTGCCGCTCGCGCCCGGGAGGCGCGCCGCCGCGACGGCCAGCCCGAGCGACGCGGACACGGCGACCCGGCGCCCGCCCGAGTACGCGGGCCACACGCGCTCCGGCCCGAGGGGATACGCCATCAGCACCTCCTTCGCGGGCGGCGCTGGCGGCGGCGCGGGCACCGGGGGCAGCACGATCGCCCCTCCCGCGGACGGCGGCGGGGGCGCGCTCGCCGGAGCGGAGCGCGCGGCGCGCTCCCAGGGGAGCTCGCCGGCGCCGATGCCCTCCGGGCGGAGCAGGACCGCCAGCATCTCCTGCGTCTGCTGGTCCGATCGATCCCGGTCGACCTCCCTGGCGACCGACTCGACCCGGCCCGTCGAGGCGAGGTACGCGGTGAGCTCGACCCGGGTGGTCGTGACCGCAGGATCGACGGTGCCGGTCAGGACCCAGTCCGCGCCCGTCCGCGCGCCCACCGCGCGGAATTCGTCCGCGCTGTCGGCGACGCCGTCGGCGACGTCCTTGAGCGCGGCCGCGACCGCGCCGTCCGGCGCCGTGGTGTGGCCGAGAGCGGCGAGCCCGCGCGCGACCTCGGCCTGGGCGGCGCTCCGGGCGGCCTCGTCGGTGCCCCCTCGCGCCGGTAGGAGCGCCACCCGATCGGCGAGCGCGGCAGGGGCGATCGCCAGGAGCGCGGCGGCGGCGGCACAGGAGAGGGCTCGGCGGATCATGCGGCGCCATGCTACGCCCGCCGGCAGGCCGGAGCAGCCCCGGGGCGACGCGCCGGCACGGTCTCCACGCGCGGCCTCGCGCGTCGTGCCCTGCGCTGACCGGGCGCCGGCCACGTTCACCGCGTCGTTCACCGCGTCGTTCACCGCGCTTTCGCCCCGCTCATCGCGCTTTCCCGCTCTCGCGGTAGCCGATCACCCGCGGCAGCACGCGCCGCCCGCCGAAGCCGTCCGCCGCCGTCGTCCAGAGCTCCGCCGTCGCGGTGCTCATGGCGCTCGCCGCAGCGAGGCGCCGCGCCTTCACCTCCGCCGGGTCCTCGGTGCCCGTCTTCGGCAGCCGCTGCACGCCGGCCCAGGCGAGCACGCCGGCGTCGCGCCCGAGCGCCGCCCAGAAGCTCGGCGGCGACGGATGGGTGGCGAGCCACGCCGCGAGCGCCGCCGCCGCGCCCGAGGCAGGCGTCGCCCTGGGATCGCCCGCGCCCGGCGGAGGCTGCGCGCCGGAGGGCGCCGCGAGGAGCGGGAAGAGCCCCGCCGTCGCGACGAGCGATCCCGGCGGCGGCGCGATGGCCGTTTCGAAGGCGAGCGCGATCGTCACCGAGCGGGGAGCCGCGCGGAGCGCCTGGTCCGCGCAGCGCGCGTCGCCGGCGAGGACCATCCCGCGGATGGCCGGGGGCCGGAGAGCGCGCGTGTCGAAGGTCCCGTCGCAGGGGAGCGCGAGCGCGATGCCATGCTCGGCCAGCAGCGCGGCCCCCGCAGCGCCCGCAGCGCCCGGCGGCGCGGCCCCCGCAGCGCCCGCAGCGCCCGCCGTCGCGGCCCCGGCGGCGCCCGGCGGCGCGGCCCCCGCGTCCTTCCGGACCTCGGCGTCGCCGCCCACGAGCGCCACCGGCTTCGCGCCCCGCTCCGCGAGCGCGGCGGCGAGCACCTCGATGCTCCTCGCGGGCTCCTCGCCCACGACGAAGACGAACGCGCCGTCCAGCGCCGCCGGCTCCGGCGGGTGGACGAGCAGCACCGGGATCGCGTGCGTCCGCGCGAATTTCGCCGCCTCGGTCGCCTGCTCCCGATCGGAGCCGGCGATGAGCACCGCGGCGCCCTCGGCGGTGAGGCTGTTCAGCGCCTCGTCCACGCTGCCCTCGCCCCCGTCGTCGCGGCTCACGAGCCGCGCGTCCGCGCCCGGCCGGAGCAGCCCGAGCCCGTGCGCCACGCCGGCGGCGATCTCGACGCCCCGGCGGCGCGACGCGGCCGTGCGCGTCGACAGCAGCAGGCCGACCGTGGGCGGCTCGACGCGCGCGGCCCCCGCGCCGGCCGCGAGCTCGAAGATCGCGTCGCGCTGGGTGCCGAGCGCCGCGTCGGCCCGATCGAGCAGCTCCTTCGCGAGCGCCACGTCGCGGCGCTCGCGGGCGACGATCGCGAGCCGCTCGGCGAGCAGCGAGCGCAGGTCGACCTCCGGGCTCACGACCTCGCCGGTCGCCCGCCCGGCGCGGAGCGCCCGGACGAGGTGATCGATCGGCACCTCGCGCAGCTGCGCCCCGATCTGCGCCCGGACGGCGGCGCGCCGGTCGTCGTCGGCCTCGCGCAGCCACACGCTCATCAGCTCGATCGCCTGCGTCCACGCGCCCGCCTCCATCGCGGCGGCGGTGACCTCCTCGTTGAGGAGCGCGCGCACGTACGCGTCGATCATCTTGCTCACCAGCGGGCGCAGCACCCCGAAGGCGGGCCTCGGCTTGCCGGATCGCCGGAGCGCCGCGCCGCGGATCACGCGCGCGAGATCTCCGACCGCGCTCCGCCCCGCCGCCTCGACCTCGGCCGCGAGCGCCTCGGCGCGGCGCAGGTCCCCGCGCTCCAGGGCGATCCACGCGAGGTGGACGGTCGCGACGCGCGCGAGGTCGTCGGAGGCGTGGCGCCCCCGGAAGGCGAGGAGCTCCGGCTCGAGCGCGATGCGCTCGGCGCGCGCGCCGTTCGCGAAGCGCGAGAGGAGGGGGCGCAGCTCGGCCTGGGCCGCGGGCGACCCGGCCAGCGCCGGGCTCACCGGCGCTCCGCCGTCCTGCGCGCCGCAGCCGGCGCCGGCGGTCGCGGCGGCGAGCGCGAGCAGGGCCGTTGCCGCGATCGCGGCCGCGCGGGCGTGACGTGGCCGACGTTGCCCGGCGGCGCCGCGGCGCGGGCGAGATGCCGCGCCGCCGCTCGACGCGCCAAAGGCAGCGGAAAACCGGCGGGAACTGTTGACTGCGTTCACCTTGACGTCACCCGGGGCATCCCATACACCCGCCGCGCCCGCCTTCCATCGAGGTCAGCGTGTCCGAGGCAACCCCCGCGAGATCGCTCTTTCACGAGAGCCGCCGGTCCTTTCTCCTGCGCAAGCTGCATTCTCTCACCGGCGCCCTCCCCGTGGGCGGTTTCCTGCTCTTCCATTTCTGGACGAACGCGAAGGCGCTCCAGGGGCAGGAGCGGTTCGACGCGGCCGTCGCCGAGATCTCGCACATGCCGTACCTGCCCGTGCTCGAGATCGGGCTCGTCGTGCTGCCGCTCGCGTTCCACGCCCTCTACGGGGTCAAGCTGGTGCTCGAGGGCAAGCCGAACGTCGGCAGCTACACGTTCTCGCGCAACTGGATGTACACGCTGCAGCGGGTCACGGGGGTGCTCGCCTTCGCGTTCATCGGCTTCCACCTCTGGTCGTACTGGGTGCAGAAGTGGCTGGGCCGGATGGCGCCCGAGGAGTTCTACCCGCGGCTGTGCGCCGACATGGCGTCGACCGTCGGCGGCGTCCCGGTGATCGCGCTCGTCTACCTCTTCGGCATCGCGGCGAGCGTGTTCCACTTCGCCAACGGCCTCTGGGGCTTCTGCTTCTCGTGGGGGATCACCGTGTCGCGCCGGGCGCAGCGGATGGCCGCGGTGGTCTTCGGCGCGGTGGGCCTCGTGGTCTTCCTGTTCGGCGCCAACACGGTGATCTATTTCGCCACCGGCGCGCCGTTCCCCGGGACGCCGGGCCCGTCGGCCGAGGGGGGCCGCACGTGCGCGGACATCGCGTCGACCTCGACCGGTTCCACCGTCCCCGCGCGCGCGTCTGTGGGCGCCGGCGTGGGCGCGCCGGCCTCGCACTGACCATCGTATCGGCCGCGCCCTTCCGGGGAGCGGCGCGGGAGCATCGGGATCGAACATGGCCGCGAAGAGCACGACGAGGAGCGAGGGGGGGAAGGTTCGGCGCGTGATCGTCGTCGGGGGCGGGCTCGCCGGCCTGATGACGGTGATCAAGCTGTGCGAGGCGAAGGTCCCTGTCGACCTGATCTCCCTCGTGCCGGTGAAGCGTTCGCACTCGGTGTGCGCGCAGGGCGGCATCAACGCCTCGGTGAACACGAAGGGCGAGGGCGACAGCCCCCAGGTGCACCTCGAGGAGACGGCGTACGGCGGCGATTTCCTCGCGAACCAGCCGCCCGTCAAGGGGATGGCCGAGGCCGCGCCGGGCATCGTGAACATGCTCGATCGCATGGGCGTGCCGTTCAACCGGACGCCGGAGGGTCTGCTCGACTTCCGCCGCTTCGGCGGCACGCTCTACCACCGCACGGCGTTCGCCGGCGCCACGACGGGGCAGCAGCTGCTCTACGCGCTCGACGAGCAGGTGCGGCGGTTCGAGCTCGCCGACGTGACGGACGAGCACGGCGTGGCGATCCCGGGCGAGAAGATGGTCCGGAAGTTCGAGTTCTGGGACTTCCTCGAGGCGATCCTCGACGACTCCGGCACGTGCGTGGGCTGCGTCGCGCAGGACCTGAAATCGATGCAGATCCGCGCCTTCACGGGCGACGCGGTCGTGCTCGCGACGGGCGGCTGCGGCATCGTCTTCGGCCGCTCCACGCTGAGCGTCATCTGCACGGGGACGGCGGCGTCGGCGGTCTACCAGCAGGGCGCGGTGTACGCGAACGGCGAGTTCATCCAGGTGCACCCGACGGCGATCCCGGGCGCCGACAAGCTGCGGCTCATCTCGGAGAGCGCGCGCGGCGAGGGCGGCCGCGTCTGGGTGCCGAAGGACAAGACCGACGCGCGGAGCCCGCGGGACATCCCCGAGAAGGAGCGCGACTACCTCCTCGAGCGGATGTACCCCGGCTACGGCAACCTCGTCCCCCGTGACATCGCCGCGCGCGCGATCTTCAAGACGTGCTTCCACGAGGGGCGCGGCATCTGGAACGCCGCGACGGGCCGGAACGAGAACGAGGTCTACCTCGACCTGACCCACAAGGACGAGAAGTTCCTCCGGTCGAAGCTCGCGGGCATCCTCGAGATCTACGAGAAGTTCGCGGGCACCGACCCGTACAAGAACCCGATGAAGGTCTTCCCGGCGGTCCATTATTCGATGGGCGGCCTGTGGGTCGACTACGAGGCGGACGCGCGGGGCTCGCTCAAGGCCGGGTCGCCGCGCAACCACGCGACGAGCATCCCGGGCCTCTACGCGGTGGGCGAGGTGGACTACCAGTACCACGGGGCCAACCGGCTCGGCGCCAACTCGCTGCTCTCGTGCATCTACGCCGGCATGGTGTGCGGGCCGGCGGTGGCGACCTATCGGCGGAGCATCAAGCGGAGCGCGCTCGACCTGCCGCGCTCGATCTTCGACAAGGCCGAGAAGCGCGCCGAGGCGAGCTACCAGCGCATCCTGACGCAGAACCAGGACGCGAAGCAGCCGGAGAACGCGTACCGGCTGCACCAGGAGCTCGGCGAGACGATGCTGCGCGACTGCACGATCGAGCGCGACAACGCCACGCTCGACCGGGTGCTCGAGAAGCTCGGCGAGCTCGAGGAGCGGGCGGGGCGGATCAAGTGCACGGACACGGCCCCGCGGGTGAACCAGGGGGCGCAGTTCGTGCGCCACCTCGAGAACATGCTGGTGCTCGCGCGGGTCATCGCGCAGGGCGCGAGGAACCGCGACGAGTCGCGCGGGGCGCACTACAAGCCGGAGTTCCCGGCGCGGAACGACGCCGCGTGGATGCGCACCACGCTGGCGCGCCACGAGGAGAAGGGCGCGGTGAGGTTCGTCCGCGAGTTCGACTACGCGTGCGCCGGCCAGTCGATCCACGTGACGGACGCGGTGGACACGTCGCTCGTGACGCCGCGGGAGCGCAAATACGAGCAGGCGGGCGCGGCGAGCGCGGCGAGCGCGCAAGCGACAGGGAAGCTGTCGCAGAAGAGCGTGTAGGATGGCCAAGGCGAGCGGAGACGAGGCGAACGGGGCGGCGGCGCCGGCGCAGCCGAAGGGCGAGGGCCGGCTTGTGCACCTGCGCGTGCGGCGGCAGGACACCGCGGATCGGACGGAGTCGCGGCGCTGGGAGGAGTTCAAGGTCCCCTACCTGCCGCAGATGAACGTGATCAGCGCGCTGCAGCAGATCCAGAAGGATCCGCGGACCGTGGACGGCAAGGAGGTGGCTCCTGTCGTCTGGGAGGCGGTGTGTCTGGAGGAGGTGTGCGGCTCGTGCACGATGGTGATCAACGGTCGAGTCCGACAGGCCTGCTCGGCGCTGATCGACCAGCTCGCGCCGAAGGGCGAGGTGATCACGCTGGAGCCGATGTCCAAGTTCCCGCTCGTGCGCGACCTGCTCGTCGACCGGAGCCGGATGTTCGAGGACATGAAGCGCGTGCGGGCGTGGATTGACATCGACGGCACGCACGAGCTCGGCCCGGGTCCGCGCGAGTCGCCGGAGCGGCAGCAGGAGCGATATCCGCTCTCCCGCTGCATGACGTGCGGCTGCTGCGTCGAGGCGTGCCCGCAGTACAGCGACGGGACGAAGTTCGTCGGCGCCTTCGCCATCAACCTGGTGCGGCTCTACAACATGCACCCTTCGGGGGCGATGCACGAGGGCGAGCGCCTGGAGTCGGTGATGAGCGAGGGTGGGATCACCGATTGCGGCAAGTCGCAGAACTGCGTCGAGGTGTGCCCGAAGGAGATCCCGCTCGTCGACTCGCTCGCGGCCATCTCTCGCGACACGACGAAGCGCATGCTGTTCGGCTGGCTGCTGAAGTAGGGGCGCCCGACCTACGGAAACAGCGACCCCGTCGCGAGCCCGAGGCCGTTCCCGAGCCCCATCTGCAGCGCGTCCGGCGCGCGCGGCCGCGCCAGCTTGTCCATGCGCATCCCGAGGACGTGCGTGATCAGCGTGCAGGCCTGGTGCGCCCGCGCCGTCGCCTCGCACCCCATCCAGGCGCCGAGCGGCTCCCGCTCGCCGTCCTCGGCGTAGCGGATCACCGCGCCGCCCTCGGCGACCGTGATCCAGGCGTTCGCCTGGCGCGGCAGCGAGGCGTGCAGCACGCCGACCTGGCCCAGCGGATCGTCGTTCGGGCCGGTGACCCGGCCGTCCGCCTCGAGCAGCGCCACCGGCTCGGCCTCCAGGCCGAACACGCGCCCGCCGCGATCGACGCTGAGCTGGTGCTCGCCGTTCACGAGGATCTTGCCGTCCGGCATGACGTCGATCGTGAGGTCGGCGAGCGCCCAGCGCGCGCGGGGGATGTCGAGCAGCGCGCCGCCGCGGACCCAGTTGGCGGGGGGCGTCGCGGCGCACGCCGCGAGCAGCGAG
This sequence comes from Sorangium sp. KYC3313, assembly GCF_052075895.1. Taxonomy (NCBI): domain Bacteria; kingdom Pseudomonadati; phylum Myxococcota; order Polyangiales; family Polyangiaceae; genus Sorangium; species Sorangium sp. KYC3313. Next base: position 1,836,058 of record NZ_CP197255.1, on the reverse strand, counting down.
AGCGGTACGACGAGAGCGAGGCGTCGCATGCGCCGAGCATACCGCAAGGACGCGCGGCGCGTGGGCCGGCGGGCAGGGTGGCCTGCTCGTTCTGGAGGATGGAGGGAAGCGCGGCGCGTGGGCCGGCTGGCCAGGGCGGCCTTACACCTTCTCGGTCCCGGTCGTGCCGAGAAGCCCCGTCGGCTTCACGAGGAGCACCCCGATCAGCACCGCGAACACAAGGACGTCCTGCAAGCCGGAGTAGGGCGTGAGCTTCGTCATCTCTCCGATGATCCCGATCAGCATGCCCCCGAGCATGGCGCCCGTGATGTTGCCGATGCCGCCGATGACGGCCGCCACGAACGCGCGGTTGCCGATCACGACGCCCATCGTGGGGTATACCTGCGACTGATCGAGGCAGTACAGCACCGCGCCCACCGCCGCGAGCATCGAGCCCGTGAGGAAGGTCAGCGAGATGATGCGGCTCGTGCGGACGCCCATCAGCCGGGCGGCCTCGACGTTCATGCTGAGCGCGCGCATCGCCTTGCCCGTCCAGGTGCGCCGCACGAGCAGCTCCAGGCCGAGCATCACGAGGATCGAGGTGACGAAGATCACCTGCCGTGTGTTCTCGATCGGCAGGAGCTGCGGATAGCCGCGGTAGCGGGCGGTGAAGAGGAGCTGCGCCAGGTTCTGGAGGAGCACGCTCATCCCGAGCGCCGTGACCAGCGGCGTGATCCGGGTGTTCGCGAGGCCCCGCCCCCGCGAGCGCAGCGGCGCGTAAGCCACCTTCTCGACGAGGACCCCGAGGACGCCCGCGAAGGCCATCGCGCAGAGGGTGCCGGCAACGCCCGCGAACAGCGGCGCGCTGTCGGCGCCGAACGCCGCGATCCCGAAGAGCCCGGCGAAGGCGCCCATCATGAAGATCTCGCTATGAGCGAAGTTGATGAGCTTGAGGATGCCGTAAACCATCGTGTAGCCGAGGGCGACCAGCGCGATCATCGACCCCTGGGCGAGCCCCGTGATCAGGGCATTCACGATCTTCTCCATGGAGACCTCTTCAACGCACGTTCCGCGCGCTCCCCACATTCGAGCCGGCGCGCGGGGACGAACGCTACTGCTTCGCAGCCTTCTCGTTGACCGTCGCGTAGTAAGTAAACTGCTTGTCCTTGATCCGGACGATGACGACCGGCTTGTCCGCGTTGCGCTCGGCATCGATGGTGATGACGCCCGTCGCGCCCTGGAACCCCTTGGTGTCCTGGATGGCCGCCCGGATGTCGTCCGGCGTCATCGCCTTCGCGCGGCCCATCGCGTCGGCCAGCAGCCTGGCCGCGTCGTAGGCCTGGGCCGCGATGCTCGACGGCGTGCGGTTGTACCGGTCCTTGTACTTTTGCACGAAGGCCTGCGAGTTGGGCCAGGGGACGTCCGGTGCGTAGTGGTTCGTGAAGTACGCGCCGTCGAGCTCCTCGGCGGCGTCGCGCAGGAGCTCGTTCGCGTCCCACCCGTCGCTGCCGACGAACATGCTCCCTGGTACGCCCGCGGCCTTGGCCTGCCGCGCGACAGGGGCCATGCTCGTGTAATAGATCGGCGCGTAGATCATCTCGGGGTTCGCCGATTTGAGCTCGTTGATGTACGTCGTGAAGTTGGTCTCCTTCTTGAGGAAGCTCTTCTCCATGACGATCTCGCCGCCTAGGCGCTTCACCTCGTCGCGGAAGACCTTGGCGAGGCCCGACGAGTAGAGGTCGTCGGAGGCGAAGAAGAGCCCCACCTTCTTCTTGCCGAGCGTGTTCACGATGAACTGCGCGCCCATCTGGCCCTGCACGTCGTCCGTGAAGCAGGCGCGGAAGACGAACGGGCCGACCTTCGTCACGTCCGGATTCGTGGACGACGGCGTGATCATCGGCACCTTCTTTTTGTTGGCGACGATGCCGCCGGCGCGCGATCGCGACGAGGCGACCTCGCCGAGGAGGGCCAGCACGTGATCCCGATCGATGAGCTGCAGGACCTTGTTGGTCGCCTCGTCGGGCTTCGACTTGTTGTCCTCGTAGAGGACGTGGATCGGCTTGCCCTTGACCCCACCGGCCTTGTTGATCTCGTCGATCGCGAGATCGATAGCCTCCTTCGAGTCGACGCCGAACGCCGTCTCCTCGCCCGAGAGGCTGAAGTAAGCGCCGACCTTCCACTCGGCGTCGTCCTTGGCCTGCTCAGCCGCGTTGCCGGCCGAACCCTCGCTCTTCTTGTCGCAACCGAGCGTCATCGCGCTGAGCGCGAGCGCCCCGGCGATCATCTTCACCAAACCCCGTCGTCCGAGCATGTCGTCGTCCTCCCTGTCGCCGGGCTGCCTCGCGTGGGGATCGCCCGCGGTGGCCATGGCCGCCCACGGAGCGGCTCAGAGCGCGTGTACTCACCGCGTCTACCATTGTCTACGCGGCACGTCAGCACCGTCGGGCCGCGATGCGGTCGGCGTGGAGCATCTTAAGTGTTCGACTTTCCACGGATTCCGGCGACCGAGCCCGGCGTCGTGGCGCGCGGCGTCGCGCGCCGTGGCCAGCCAACGCGGCGCGCATGGCGGCTAGCCGATGCGGCGGCTGGTCAACGGGGTGCACATGGCGGCTGGCCAACGCGGCGGCCGATCAACGGCGGCTAGCCGGTGCGGCGCGCATGGACGAAGTGCTCGACGTTGCCCTTCGGCCCGCGCACCGCGCTGTCGACCTGGCCGACGACCGAGAAGCCCGCGGCCTCGATGGCCTGGCGCCCCTCGGCGATCGCCGCGAGGCGGGTCGCCTCGTCGCGGATGACGCCGCGGCCGCGGGCGGCGGCCTCGCGGCCCGCCTCGAACTGCGGCTTGATCAGCGCCACGAGATCCCCCGAGGGGCGGAGCAGGCGGGCGATCGCGTCGATGAGGCGGGAGATGCTGATGAACGACGCGTCGACGACGACGAGATCGATGGGGACGTCGAAGTCCTCTCGCTGGAGCTCGCGGGCGTTGACCCGATCGCGCACCTCGACGCGCGCATCGGCGCGGAGCTTGGCGGCGAGCTGGCCGTAGCCGACGTCGACGGCGAAGACCCGCGCCGCGCCGCGCTGGAGAAGGCAGTCGGTGAAGCCGCCGGTCGAGGCGCCCACGTCGACGCACGTCTTCCCGGCGACGTCGAGGCCGTGCGCCGCGAAGGCCGCGAGCGCGTGCTCGAGCTTCTCGCCGCCGCGCGAGACGAACCGGGGGCCGGAGGCGACGTGGACCTCGGCGTCCTCCGGGAGCAGCGTGCCCGGCTTGTCGATGCGGCGCGGCCCCGAGGTGACCTTGCCGGCCATGATCAGCGCCTGCGCCTCGGTCCGCGAGCCGGCGAGCTTCCGGGCGACGAGCAGGGCGTCGGCGCGCACGCGGGTCATGGCGCCTCCGTCCCGGGCAGGGGCGCCGCGAGGCCCGCGCCGCCGGGGGAGGGAGGGACGACCGCGTCGTCTGGGAGCGCCAGCGCGTCGCCGTGGAGCGCCCGCGCGACGGCGGCGAGGCCGTCGCCGATGCGCGGGCCCGGGCGCAGCACGACCTCGGTGTTCAGCGGGCGCAGGCGCCCCTCGCGCACGGCGCGCAGGGATCTCCAGCCGGGCGCGTCCCGGAGCGCCGCCAGGCTGGAGGCGCCCCGCATATCGTCGCCGCTGGACGTGCCGTCGAGCAGGACATCGGGATCCAGCGCGAGCAGCTGCTCGACGCTGATCGACGGGTAGGCGCCGCCGCGGGTGATCACGTTCTCGCCGCCGGCCAGCCGGATGAGCTCATCGGGGAAGCTGCCGGGGCCCGCGACGAAGAGGGGCGAGGTGTCGTACAGCAGGGCGGCGCGGACGCGCGGGGCGCCTCTCGCGCCGGCGGCCTGCTCGACCGCGCGGCGCCGGGCGCGGATCCGGCCGATCGCCTGCTCCGCGCCGGGCGCCGCGTCGAGCCGCCGCCCGAGCTCCGCGAGCATGTCCTCGATCTGCGCGAGCGACTCGGTGTCGGGGAAGCAGGTCGCGATCCCGTGCGCGCGCAGCGACTCGTCGAGCGCGGGCCCCGCGGGGCCGCGGGCGCCGACGACGAGGGTCGGCGAGAGCGCGATGATCGCCTCGATGCTCGGATCGGCGTAGCCGCCGACGCTCGGCAGGCGGAGCACCTCGGGCGGGTAGTCGCAGTAGCGGGAGCGGCCGACGAGCGCGGCGCCGGCGCCGATCGCGTAGACCGCCTCCGTGGTGCTGGGCGACAGCGAGACGACGCGCGCTCCCGCCGCGCGCGCCGGGGCGGTGCGCCCGCACGCCGCGAGCCCGAGCGCCGCGAGCCCGGCGAGCGCGGCCCGCCGCGAGAGCGCGCGGCCCGGCGCGCCCGGCAGGAGCGAGGCCCGCGCGGCGCCTGGCAGGAGCGCAGGCCCCGCGGCGCCCGGCAGGAGCGCCGCGCCGGCGGCGCTCCGCGTGGAGGGGCGCCGCTCGTCAGCCAAGCCGCTCCCTGCTGCGCCGCCGCCGCAGGCTCGCGAGGGCGCCCAGGCTCGCCGCCCCGAGCACCCAGGGGACCGGCTGCGTCGGATCAGGCCGCGGGCTCACGCTGCAGGACCCGCTCGACGCGTCGCCTGCGGCCGGCTCGGGGACCTTCGCGCAGAAGCCGGGCTCGCCGTTGCAGCTGTAGCCGTCAGGGCACGCCGCGGCCTCGTTGCAGGGCCGCGTGCAGGCGCCGTCGAGGCACGCGTTCGCAGGGCACTGCTCCGGCTGCTCGCACGCCGCGCCGACCTCCGCCGAATACGCGGGATCGGTGGGGTAGCCGGTCGCCCAGGGGGGCTCCTTGTATCCTCCGGCACGGGCGGCGCGCACGGTCGTCTCTTTAATCCATTCCGCCCAGCGGTACACATAGCCGTAGATCGGATACTCGCAGCCCGCGGCCCCGCGCGACGTCACGCCGATCACGCGGTGCATCAGATCGAGGCTGGGTCCGCCCGAGTCTCCCTCGCAGATGCCGGTGTCCCCGACCCACTCCGTCGCCTTCACCAGGGACGACGGGCAGCCGTCCGCCACGCAGTCGATGAACAGCCTGTCGCGGCGCCGCCGCAGGCCCGCGCCCGTGCTCTCGTCGTTCGTCGCCCCGAAGCCGACCGCGTAGTACTCCTCGCCCTCCACGAGCGGCACGTCGACGCGCGGCACGAGCGGCACGGCCTCGCTCTCCGGGATCGGCTCGTCCAGGATCAGGATCGCCTGATCGTTGCCGCAGAACGCGTCCGTCCCCTCGCCGGGGAGCAGCACGACCTCGCTGCCGCCGTAGAAACGCGCGTACCTGCCGATCTCCGCGTCGGTCGTCGCGAAGATCCGGCGCGCGAGGTGCGTGTCCGTGAACTTCGTGGATCGACAGGTGATCTGGCCGTCGAGCTCATTGGCCATGTCGGACACGCAATGACGGGCCGTCAGCACCACGTTCGGGGCGATCAGGCTGCCGGTGCAGATCGCGCCGATCTCGTCGTTGTAGATGCCCACGACGGCCCTGTCGCCGTCGTCGAGATATCCGTCCTGAATGGCATCAAGCGCCTCCCCGATCTCGTCAGGAGGCGCCTCCAGGGCCGAGCTGCACGCTGTCGCAGCGAGTCCCAGGGCGAGAATCCAGGTGACTCTGGGCAAGCAAAACGACATCGAAAGCCTCCAGATACTGCAATGTCTGCGCGCGCCGCGGGGTGCCGCAAGGAGCAAACGATTCTAGAGGCGAAGCCGCGGTCGTGCACGCGCGCCGGGCGCGATGAGCGACTCGGCTCGTTGCTCCCCCCACACAGTGGAGAGCTCTTGCAGGATCGTCCGGCGCGCCGACGCGTTCGACGCCGCGCGCCGCCATGGCGGCGCCAGGGGCGCGGCGGCCGCTCCCCCGTGAAATTCCGCGGGAACGCGCGCGGCCCAGGTGTTGCGGGGCGGCGGGGCCGTGATCGATCCCGTCCTCCTCTTCGGCCTCGCGCTCGCCGCGGGCGCGCCGCTCGCCCTCTCTCCGCTGGCCACGGCGCTCGGCGCCGCGCTCGCCGCGGCGGCGCTCCGCCGCCGGGCCGGCCGCGCCGCGCTCGCCGCCGCCGGGGTGGCGCTCGTCGTGAGCGGCCTCCGCGCCCGCGCGCTGCTCGACGGTGCGGGCGCCGCCTACGATGGCGCCCTCGCGCTGCTGCAGCCGCCGGCGCGCTGCGAGGTGGCGTGCGCCGTCGTCGGCTCGCCGGTCGTGGTCGGGGCGGCGCAGCGGCGCTCCGCCGGGGCGCGCGGCGTGGACGACGAGCCGCCGGCCTCGCGCATCGACGTGGAGCTCTCCGGCGGGACGTGCGGCGGGCGAGCGCTGCAGGGGCCGCTCCGGGCGCGCCTCTACGGCGCGCCGCTGGACCTCGCCCGGGGCGACCGGCTCGAGGTCACCGTGGACCTCGCGCCGATCCACCTGTTCCGGAACGAGGGGCTCCGGAACGCGACCGCCGCGATCGCGCGGAGCGGGATCGTCGCGAGCGGGACGATCGTCGAGGCGCGGCGGACGTCGGAGGGGCGCTCTGTCGCCGCGGCCGTCGATCGCGCGCGGGCCTTCGTGCGCGGGCGCATCGAGGCGACGTTCCACCCCGACGCGGTGGCGCTCGGGCGCGCGCTCGTGCTCGGCGAGACCGACCTCGCGCCCGAGGACCAGGAGGCGTTCCGCGAGAGCGGCCTCGCGCACCTGCTCGCGGTCTCGGGGACGCACCTCGTGCTCGCGGTGGCGGGCTTCGCCGCGGCGCTCCGCGCGATCCTCGTCCGCGTCGGGCCGATCGCCGCCCGCTGGGACGCGGGCCGCATCACCGCGGCGCTGTGCGTGCCCGCCGCGTGGCTCTACGCCGACTTCGCCGGCGGCGGCGGCTCGGCGATGCGCGCCGCGGCGATGCTCAGCTGCGCGATGGGCGCCCGCCTCCTCGGCCTCCGCCCGGTGGGCGTCCGCTGCTTCGCCCTGTCGCTGGCGGGCGCCGCCGCCGTCGATCCGCTCGTCGCGTGGGATCTCTCGTTCGGCCTGTCCGCGGCCGCGACGGCCGGGCTGCTCTGGCTGCAGCGGCCGCTCGCCGCGCTGCTCGTCCCCGGCGAGCGGGAGCGTGGCGACGGCGGCGCCGAGGGCGGGCCGGGCGCGTCGCCGCCGCGGGAGCTCGCGCGCAAGGTCCTCGCGCCGCTGGCGACGACGCTCGCCGCCATGTTCGGGTGCACGCCGCTGCTGCTCATGAACGGGGAGACGTTCCCGCTGCTCGGCGTGGCGGCGAACGTGGTCGCTGCGCCGATCGGCGAGCTGGCGGCGCTCCCGTTCTGCCTCGCGCACGCCGTGCTCTCGTGGGCGCCGCCGGTCGAGCGCGGGTGCGCGCTCGTCGGGTCGGGCGCGCTGCTCGCGGTCCGCGCCGTGGCCCGCGCCTCGGCGGAGACCGGCGTGGTGCTGCGCCTGCCCGAGCCGTCGCCCGCCCAGCTGGCCGCGCTCGCCGCCGCGATCGCGCTCGCGTGGGCCGCGGAGCGCCGCGGCCGCCGGCTCGCCGCGCTCGCCGCCGGCGCCGCCGCGTGGCTGCTGCTCGAGGGCGCCGCCACGCGCGCGGGCGCGCCGCGCGGCGTGCTGCGCGTCAACGTCCTCGACGTGGGGCAGGGCGACGCCATCCTGATCGACCTCCCCGAGGGCGGCGCGATGCTCGTCGACGCGGGCGGCTTCGTGGGCAGCCCCGTCGACACGGGCGCGCGCGTGCTCCGGCCGCTGCTGCGGTCGCGCCGCCGCGCGCGCCTCGACGCGGTCGTCCTCTCGCACCCGCACCCCGATCACTTCGGCGGCCTGCCGGCCACGGTGGAGGGCGTCGAGGTCGGCGAGCTCTGGGACACCGGCCAGGGCGAGGCCGAGGGCGCGGGCCCGGTCTACCGGAAGCTCCTGTCGGACCTGCGCCGGCGCGGCGTGCCCATCGTGCGGCCCGACGCGCTCTGCGGCAGGCCGCGGGTCCTCTCGGGGGCGACGATCGAGGTGCTCGCGCCGTGCCCGGAGCTCCACCCCGACCGGGGCGCCAACGACAACTCGTTCGTCGTGCGCATCACCTACGGGGCTCGATCCGCGCTGCTCGTGGGCGACGCGGAGCACGAGGCCGAGGACGCGCTCGTGGCGCGCTACGGCGCCGCGCTCCGCGCCGATCTGCTCAAGGTGGGGCACCACGGCAGCCGGACGTCGACCGGCGCGGCGCTCCTCGCGGCCGTCGACCCCTCGATCGCCGCCGTGTCCTCCGGCGTCCGCAACCGCTTCGGGCACCCGAGCCCGGAGGTGCTCTCCCGCCTCTCGGCCAGCGGCGTCGCGATCGCGCGCACGGACCGCGGCGGCGCCCTGACCTGGGAGACCGACGGCGAGCGCGTCCTCTGGTCCCGCCCGGGCGAGCCGCCGCGCCCGGCCCTGGGTCGCCGCGGCGGGGGGCCGCCGCCGGACACGCGCGCGCGCGCGCCAGGGAAGAACGGTGCACCGTGAGCTGGAAAAAATCCCCGCTCCGGACGGCTGTCAGCTGGCCTCCCATCCTTGCGCCTGGACGTCCCCTGAGCGACGCTGGGACGATGTCTCGAAGCGCGATGACGACCACGATCCGCCGCCGCCTGGCGGGCGAGATCGGTCGTATCGACAAGCAGGCGCCCTTCCGCGTCGCGCTGTCTTACCCCTCGCCGTACCGGGCCGGAATGAGCTCGCTCGGCTTCCTCCAGATCTACAAGACCATCCAGGCCGAGCCCGGGATGGCGTGCGAGCGGGCCTTCCTGCCGGACGACGAGGGCCAGGGCGCGGACGGCCCCCCGATCACGTACGAGGGGCTCCGCCCCCTCTCCGATTTCCCGGTCATCGCGCTCTCGGTGGCCTACGAGCTCGAGCTCGCCGGGGTCGTCCGCCTGCTCGAGCTGGCGGGGATACCGGCGCTCCGGGAAAAGCGCGCCTTTCGCGATCCGTTCGTCCTCGCGGGCGGTCCGCTCACGTTCTCGAACCCGCTGCCGCTCGCGGTGTTCGCCGACGCGATCATCATGGGCGAGGCCGACACCCTGGCCGTGGAGGCGCTCCGCGTGCTGCGGGACGCCTCGTCGCGGGAGGCGGCGCTCGACGCGCTGGCGGCCCTCCCCCACGTCTTCGTCCCCGCGCGCCACGGCGCGGAGATGCCCCCGGTCGCGCAGTGCGACAACGCGCTCCTCCCCGCCTGGTCGCCGATCCGGGCCGAGGAGACCGAGCTCTCGAACATGTTCCTCATCGAGGCGGAGCGTGGCTGCTCGCGCGGGTGCACCTACTGCGTGATGCGCCGCTCGACCAACGGCGGCATGCGCATCGTCCCGAAGGAGCGCCTCCTCGAGCTCATCCCCGAGGACGCGAGGCGCGTCGGCCTCGTCGGCGCCGCGGTCAGCGATCACCCGAAGATCGTCGAGGTGGTCAGGACGCTCGCCGAGCGGGGCTGCGAGGTCGGGCTGAGCAGCCTCCGGCCGGACCGGCTGACCGACGAGTTCGTCGGCGCGCTGCGGCTCGCGGGCTACAAGACGCTCACGACGGCGATGGACGGCACGAGCGAGCGGGTCCGCGAGACGCTCGAGCGGCGCGCCCGGCCCAGGCACCTCCAGCGGGCCGCTGAGCTCGCGCGGCAGCACGGGATGAATCGGCTCAAGCTGTACCTGATGGTGGGTGTCCCCGGCGAGACCGACGCCGACATCGACGAGTGCGTCTCCTTCGTCACGGAGCTCTCCCGGATCGTGCCGGTCGCGCTCGGGATCGCGCCGTTCTGCCCGAAGCGCAACACGCCGCTCCACGGCGCGCGCTTCGCCGGGATCGACGTCGTGAACAAGCGGCTCGATCGGCTCCGCCGCGGGCTGCGGGGCCGCGCGGACGTGCGGGCCACGAGCGCGCGCTGGGCGTGGGTCGAGGCGGTGCTGGCCGCGGGCGGCGAGGCCGAGGGGCACGCCGTGCTGCAGGCGGTGCACGCGGGCGGCTCGTTCCGGGACTACGAGCGCGCGTTCGAGAAGATCAAGCGGCCGGAGCCGCCGCGCCGCCAGAGCCTGCCGCTGCTCGCGGCGGGGTGAGCGGGGCGGCAGCCCGGCCCGGAGGGTGCCACGTGACGATGAAGACGCTGACCCTCTTCACGCGCGAGCGCTGCCACCTCTGCGAGGAGGCCCACGCCGCGCTCGAGCGCGTGCGCGCCCGGCTGCCGTTCGAGCTCGCCGTCGTCGACCTCGACCGGGAGGCCGGCCCGGAGAAGCGAGCGCTGTACGACTGGGAGGTCCCCGTGGTCGAGCTCGATGGGCGGAAGATCATGAAGTACCGCGTCGACGAGCGGCGGCTCGAGCGGCTGCTCTCCGGCCCGGAGTGAAGCACGGCGTCGAACGGCGAGGGCGGGGCGTTTCGGCCCGCTTTCGCCCTGCGCCGCGCTACGCTATGCGAATCCCCGTGAAGTGGACGACCATCGTGCAGCTCGCCTTCATCCTCGTCGCTGCGGTCGCCGTCTACGGCTTCGTGCACGCCGCGCAGAATGACCAGCGTACCACCGGCTGCGAGGCGATCTGCGCCCTGCGCCCCGCGTACGCCGGCCGGAACCGGCTCGCGCCGGACTTCGAGCTGCCGGACATGAACGGCAAGCCCGTCCGGCTGTCGTCCTTCCGGGGCAAGACGGTCTTCCTGAACTTCTGGACCAAGACCTGCGCTCCGTGCCTGCAAGAGATGCCGGCGCTCGCGGAGCTCGGCCGGATCGCCCGGTCGCGGAACGACATCGTCGTCCTCACCGTCTCGACCGACGAGGGGCCGGACGACGTGCGCGACGCGCTCAAGGTGGCCTTGAACGGAGACCCGCCGTTCCCGGTCCTCTTCGACCCGGAGTCCAAGGTCGTGATGGACCAGTACGGCACGCAGCTCTACCCGGAGACGTGGATCATCGACCCGAACGGGATCATCCGGGCCCGCTTCGACGGCGCGCGTGACTGGTCGAGCAGCCTGGCCATCGAGGTGGGCGAGATGGTCTCGCGCTGGGGCAGCTGCCCGGCCGACATCTACAAGAGCAAGCCGCGCGCCGGGTCCGTCGACGTCTGCGCCGACGATTCCTGAGCGGGCTTCCCGCGCCGGGGCGATCAGGCCAGGCATGCGGGGTGTGGGCGCGCTGGCCGCTTGGCGCACCCGCGAAAGATCGTTATGTGAGTCACCCATCATGACCGCCCGGAGGCCGACGTCGCCGACAGCGCACCCGCCGCAGCCGCCCGCAACGGGTGAGGAGGGCGACGGGAGCGCCTCGGACGAGCGGGTCGCGGCGGCGCGGCAGGCGCTGCTCGAGGGGGTCGGCGCCGAGATCGCCGCGTCGTTCCCCGGCATCACCCGGCTGGGTGGACAGGTCGTGGCGGCGCTCTACCTGGCGGACGAGCCGCGCTCGATGGACGAGCTCAGCCAGGAGCTCGGCCGCTCCAAGAGCAACATCTTCGCCAACCTGCGCGGCCTCGAGGCGGCCGGGATCATCGAGCGCCGGCGGGAGTCGGGCGCGCGTCACGACTCGTTCGCGCTGCGCGGCAAGTACCCCGACGTGATCGTCGGCGCGTACCTCGGCCGCCTGCGCCGCGTGGTCCAGGACAAGCGGGCCCTCGCGCGGCGCGCGCTCTCGCTGCTCGGCGACGCGCAGGGCGCGGAGGCCGACGCGATGCGCTCGCGGCTCGACGACCTGTCGCGCAAGTACGACCTGTTCGCCGACCTGATGGAGCAGCTCCTGCCGTCGATCGACGGCCCGGTCGATCTGGAGCGGCTGATCGCGCAGGTGCCCGAGGCGATGGTCCGCTCCCTGAACGCGGCGGCCCGCGTCGCCTGGGCCGCGGGCGACGCGATCAGCCGCCTGAGCGGCCGAGCGGGGCGCAAGAAATAGCGGGGGCCCGCGTCACCCGCGCGGCGGGCAGTCCCGCATCTCGATGAGGATGCCGGTCGACGTCTCGATCCGGTGCATCAGGTTCACCTCCCGGGTCACCGGGGACGGCGTGATCGGGTTGGGCGCGGCGCCCACGATCATCGGCCGATCGGGGTCGCCGTCGAGGAAGACCATCAGCACCTCGATGCCGGGCTTGAGCGGGAAATGGATGCCGTAGTTCGGCCCGGCGTGCGGCTGGATCATCCGCACGAGCCGCGAGGGGAACGCGCGCGACGCGGGATCCCCCGCGTCGAAGTGGAAGCGCACCCGGTAGCGCCCCTGCTCGTCGATCGGCGAGACGTCCCCGATCTCGCCGTCCGGGAGCGGCTCCACCAGCGCCGTCACCACCCCGTGGATCTTCGGCCGCGGCGCCGTCCGCGGCGGGCGGTAGGCCTGCGCGGCGCGCACCAGGCGCGCGCGGTTGACGTACTCCTGCTCGCCGCCGGCCCCGCCCTCGATGGCCACCGGCTGCACCGCGCGGTGCTCGACCTCGACGGCCAGGAACCGCTCGCCGTCGAGCCGCGGGTGGCCCTCGAGCCCGAAGACGGCCCCCGGGATGAGCCGGAGCTCGTCGCTCTGGCACTCGAAATAGCGGCTCGACGAGGCCCGCTCCTCCGCGCGGATCCGCGCCAACTGCTGGCCCTCCTCCGGCGTCTTGTGGTGGGCGCCGTACTCGACGACGCCGCCCCCGAGGCCCGCCGGCGACTCGTGCGCCCCCGTCATGTCGAGCCTTGGCGTCCGGTAGTTGTACTCCTGCATGACGTACGTCGCGGGGAAGGCCCTGGCCTGCTCCCTGAGCTCGAACATGTCGCGCCGCTCGCCCCGCGGCCGGAACACCACCGCGTCTCCCCCCGGCAGCGGCTGGAAGCCCGTCGGCTCGTCGGTGAACACCATCACGTCGCGGCCCGACTCGTGCTCGAAGAAGAACGAGATCCCGAGGTGCTCGGCGAGCCGCGAGATGAAGGCCAGATCCGTCTCCTTGTACTGGACGATCATCTCCCGGTCGGGGTGATCGCGGTAGAGGCGCATCACCACGTCGTCGGGCCCGAGCCCCACCATCGCGAGCTTGTGCTGGATGAGCTCTGGCACGCTGATGTCGAGGAAGACCTGCTGGAGCTCCACCAGCGTCGCGCGGAACGCCCGCGGCGCGAGCCGGAGCCGGTAGGAGCGGAAGGCGGTCTCCGCCTCGTGCCGGTCCTCCACCTCGGCGATCATGCCGTGTACGGTCCGCTCGTCCGCGCCCTCGACCTCGAACACGAGCGACGCCGCCGCCCCCAGCACCTGTTCGATCGAGAGCTCGGCGCCGTCGCTGCACACGACGTCGATGTCGTACGAGAAGAGCTGGCCGATGGCCTCTTTGCCGTGCACCCCGCGCACCCGGAGGAGGTCGCAGGAGAAATCGCTGGAGTCGAGCCGCAGGATCGGCGCCTGCCGTGCCCGGTCCCGGAGCGCGGCCTTCGCCTCTTGAAGCGCTTCCATCGGCGCCGCGCGCGGCGGGCGCAGCACCGATTCCGCTGCGCCGGGCCCGCGGAACGGCAGGTGATCGGGCGCCCCCGGGCCGCCCTGGGACGGCGCTTCCCGTGGCCCTCCGGCGCTCGCCCCCGGGCGCAACGGCGGCGCTTCGCGCGGCCCTCCGGCGCTCGCCCGCAGCGGCGACGGTGGCGCCTCGCGCGGCCCTCCGGCGCTCGCCCCCGGGCGCAACGGCGGCACCTCGCGCGGCCCTCCGGCGCTCGCTCGCACCGGCGCCTCCAGGAGCTCTCGGTCGTCCGGAGACGGCGCTGGCGGGGGATCCTCCACCGGCCCAGCCGGGCCCTCGGCGCACGCCGCCCGCGCGATCGGCGCGCTGCACGGGGGCTCTGCGTCCGGGGCCTCGCGGATGCGCGCGGCGGCGGACGCCGTGGCCATCGTCACGGCGCTGGGCGCGCGGTGCGCCGTCGCGGCCGCGGGCTCACCGCACGGCGCGGCGGCGGCGGGTAGGGACGGCTCGCTGCACCTCAGGGATTGCGTCGGCTCTCGGTTCATCGTCACGCCTCCTCCGCGGCTCGCCTGGTACTGTACCCGACGCGGAGGCACGCATGGGTACGCGCGAGGGTGAGGGGATCAATGGGAAATACCTCCTCATCGAGGTCCCCAACTTCAACGATGCAGCGTCCGAGGCCGAGGCGATGGGCTCGTATCTCCGCCTCGGCGCGGTCAAGGACCCGAGCCTCGCCGCCAACCCCGGCGCGCCGAGGGCGACCGGCGAGGACCTCGCCGCCCGGGTCACCTCGTTCATCGACGACACCCGCAAGCGCGACGGCTGCCCCGATTTCATCCCCGAGGCCGAGCGGCAGGCCGAGACCGCGAAGCTCCACACCAAGGGCGGCTGGCGCGACCACTCCGACGGCAACCGCATCACCACCACGCGCGGCGACAAGGTCGAGGTCATCAAGGGCAATTACCGCATGCTCGTCCTCGGCCGGCAGGAGGACACCGCCGGCTGGGACGTCTCCGGCGGCCATATCCAGGACGCCACCGATCTCTGGACCGCCGCCACCACCATCGAATGGGTCCAGAACTACAACGGCACCTGGAAGGTCACCGAGAAGACCGAGAAGGGCGACGTCGACACCACCTATCACGGCGACACGTTCGATCGCTTTTACGGCAACAAGCAAACCAGCATCACCGGCTCCGAGGCCCCCACGGCCGAGCGGCCGAACCCCACCTGCCTGAGCTCCACCTGGGCGCAGCGGATCGAGTCGTACACCGGCTCAGCGGCCTGCCCCGTGCCGCTGATCTCCGACGAGACCTGGGCCGACCAGATCGCGAGCAAGACGACGGCGACCGCGATCAGCGACGAGACCACCGCGCAGACCATCTCCAGCACCACGAACGCGACCGCGATCAGCGACGAGACCACGGCGAGCACCGTGTCCAGCACGACGACCGCCTCGCTCGTGTCGGATACCACCATCGGCGAGGTCCAGTCGGTGACCATCGGCAATACGAGCGACGTCACCATCGGCAATGCGGCGTCGATCACCGTCGGCGCCACCGAGGAGGTCACGATCGGCGGCCTGGTCGAGCTGACGATCGCGGCCATGCTCGAGGTCTCTCTCACGGTGGGGGTCTCGATCAACATGGGCCCCAAGGCCGAGCTCAACCTGACCAACCGGCAGGAGCTCTCCCAGTTCCGCACCAACGTGAAGAACATCTGCTCGAGCGTCTCGTCGGCCGAGTCGGTGAGCACCGGGGCGTACAACCTGATGTCCGGCGTCATCAACCTGTTCTGATGCAGACCAAAAACCTCACGCCCTTCCCCTTCGGCGCCAAGGTCTGCTCGCGCAGGCCGCCGCAGCCCGAGGTGGTCCTCGTCGTCCGCGGCCGCTTCTCGCTCCGCCTGGGCGAGCCGCTCGCGCCGCTGGAAGGGCAGCTCGCGCAGGGGGCGCTGACCGCCGAGACCTTCGAGGGGGGCGACGGCGAGCGCGATGGCGAATGCACGTACCCCGGCGATTTCGCCGACTGGAAGCCGGCCGCGGATCTCCTGCTCCGCGGCGCCTGCCACCCGCCTCCCGGCGAGCCGCAGCGCGAGCACCCCGTGGGGCTCGCGGTCGGGAGCTGGTCGAAATCGCTGCTCGTCCCGGCGCCGCGCGAGGGCCGCCGGGTGCCCGCGCCCTTCGGGCCGATCCACCCGGATTCGCCCGAGCACCGCCGGATGCTGGGCAAGGAGTACGGCCCCTCGTACCGGAAGACGCGCGCCCCCTGGTACGCCGAGGACTTCGACTGGGCCTATTTCCAGGCCGCCCCGCCGGATCAGCGCCTCGCCGGCCACCTGCGCGGCGACGAGGAGGTCACGCTCCTGAACCTCCACCCCGCCGCGCAGACCGCCTCGTTCCGCCTGCCGGGCCTCCGGATCCGCGCGGTCGTCGAGGACGCCCAGGGCCGCGTGCAGGACGCCCGCATGAGCCTCGACACCCTCTTCGTCGAGCCGGACGCGGGCCTCGTGACCCTGACCTGGCGCGGCCACGCCGAGGTGGCCGAGGACGATCTCGCCGACGTGCGCGCCGTCGTGATCGCCGCCGAGCCGCTGGACGCCGCGCCGCTCCCGCTCGACGAGTACCGGGAGAAGCTCGCCCAGCTCGCCCGCGATCCGCGCGGCCTCGAGGATCTCCCGCCGGAGATGCGCGACGCCTACGACCTCGTCCGCGACGGCGCGCCGCGGCCGCCGCGCGCCGGAGCAGACGAGGAGGATCCGGTATCGAAGCTCCTCGCCGAGCGGCTCGGTGGTCTCCACGCGCCGGAGCAGGACCGCGTGCGGCAGCTCGTCGCGAAGCTCCGGGCCCTGCGCACCCCCGAGGGCGTCGACCTCGAGCGCACCATCGCGCAGGCGCTCGCGCGGCTCCCGGCCCAGCGGCAGGCCGCGTACCTCCCGGCCACGCCCGCGGGCACGCCGCGCGTCCCGATGGGCGGCGCGCTCGACGCGCTCGTCGCGCGCGTCGAGACGCTCCGGCGGGACGCGGCCGCGCGTGGGATGGCGCTCCAGGGCGTCGACCGCCTCGACGCGCTGCTCCGCGATCCCCGCCTCCGCGAGATCGTCCCCGGCTACCGGCTCCCCGGCGAGGCCGCGGCGCCGCCGCCCGAGCCCGGCCCGGGCGCCGACCTCTCGGGGCGCGATCTCTCCGGGCAGGACCTCTCGGGCCGCGACCTCTCCGGGGCGAAGCTCGCCGGCGCGCTCCTCTCGGGCGCGAACCTCTCGGGGGCGGACCTCTCGAACGCGGATCTCTCGCGGGCCGTGCTGTTCGAGGCGAACCTCGAGGGCGCCGCGCTCCCGGGCGCCGACCTCTCCCAGGCGAACCTCACCGGCGCGCGCGCCGCGGGCGCCGATCTGCGCGGCGCGACGCTCGACCAGGCCATCTTCACCCGCGCCGATCTCGCCCGCGCCCGCCTGGCGAGGGCGCGGGGGCGCGGCGCGCTGCTCGACGGGGCCGACCTCCGCGAGATCGACGGGGAGGAGCTCCACCTCGACGGCGCCGTCCTCCAGGGGGCGAAGCTCGATCGGGCCTCCTTGCGGGGCGCGGCGCTCGTCGGGTGCATGTGCGCCGGATCCTCCGCGACCGACGCGGATCTCACGGGCGCGTCCCTGCCGCGCACGAGCTTCACCGACGCCGATCTCGAGCGCGCGACGCTCGTGGAAGCGCGCGGCGAGGGCGCGGCGCTGCTCCGGGCGAAGCTCGACGGCGCCGATCTCCGGTATGCGTCCCTCCCGCGGGCGCACCTCTCCTGGGCCTCGGCCCGGGGCGCGCGCTTCGCGTGCGCGGTCCTGCGCGGGAGCCGCTTCTACCGCGCCTCGCTGGAGCGCGCCGACCTCGCGCAGGCCGACCTCTTCGGCGTGGACCTCTGCAAGGCGCGCCTCGACGGCGCCTCCTTCGCCGGGGCGAGCCTGTACGGCGCCCGCCTCGAGGGCGCGAGCGCCGCCGGCTGCGATTTCGAGGGGGCGAACCTGCGGCGCTCCAGCCTGGAGGGCGCGTGAAGAGCGTCGAGGAGCTGCTCGACCGCATCCGCGCCGGCGCGCCGCTCCACGGCGCCCGCCTCGACGGCCTCGACCTCTCGGGCCGGGATCTCACGAACCTCGATCTCGCCCGCGTCAAGTTCCTCCGCACCAGCCTGCGCGGCGCGCGGCTCGCGGGCAGCGCGCTCTCGGGCGCGCACTTCGTCGAGTGCGACCTGCGCGACGCGGACCTCGCGGGCTGCGCGCTGGACGGCGCGCTCGTGCTCGGCTCGAACCTCGAGGGCGCGCGCCTCGCCGGCGCGACGCTCACCCGCGCGAAGCTCTCCTACCAGCGCCTCGCCCGCGCCGATCTCTCCGGCGCGACGATCGTCGAGGTCGAGGCGGTGGGCTCGGACTGGTCCGGCGCCCGGCTCGCCGGCGCGACCCTCTCGGGCTCGCGCCTCGACCTCGCGAACCTCGAGGGCGCGGATCTCACGGAGGCCCGCGTCGCGCGCGCGTCCTTCACCCGCGCGAACCTCCGCGGCGCGCGCCTCGTCCGCGCCCGCGTCGAGGCCGGCGCCTTCGTCGGGGCCGATCTCGGCGGCGCGGACCTCGACGGCGCGGAGCTCGATCGCGCGGTCTTCGTCAAGGCGGACCTGCGCGGCGCCCGCTTCCCGAAGCGCATGCACGGCGTGGTCCTCGACGAGGCAAAGCTCGGCCGGCCCGAGCTCGCGGGCAAGGACCTCGCCGGGGCCGACCTCACGGGCGCGGATCTCTCCGGCCTCGACCTCGAGGGCGCGGATCTCTCCCTCTGCTCGCTGCGCGGCGCCGACCTGCGCGGCGCGAGCCTGCGCGGCGCCCGCCTCGAGCGCTCGATCCTCTCGGACTGCGATCTCACCGGCGCGGATCTCCGGGGCGCGAGCCTCCTCGGCTGCGACCTCTCGCGCTCGATCCTCCGCGGCGTGGACCTTTCGGGCCGCGATCTCGAGTCGGTGATCCTCATCGAGGCCGATCTCGAGGGCGCCGATCTCACGGCCGCGCGCCTCGTCCGCTGCATCCTCGACAGGGCGCGGCTCACGCGCGCGAACCTGACGCGCGCGGTGCTCCAGCAGGCGCTCCTCCGCGAGGCCGCGCTGGAGGGCGCCGTGCTCGGCAAGACGATCTTCGACCGCGTCGATTTCACCGGCGTGGATCTGCGCGCCGTCTCCTTCGCCGGCCTCACGGTGCACCGCTGCGCCTTCATGGAGGCGAACCTCGAGCGGATGAGCCTCCGCGACTGCGATTTCATGGGCAGCGATTTCTCGAAGGCGAACCTGCGCGGCGCCGATCTCGAGGGATCGATCCTGACGCAGGCCAGGCTCCGCGAGGCCGCGCTGGACGGCGCGAGCCTGCCCGGGGTCATGGCGAAGGCCGCCTATTTCGGCGGCGCCTCGCTGCGCGGGGCGAAGCTCTCTCGGGCGATGCTCCGGTACGCCACGTTCACCCGGGCAGACCTCGCCGGCGCGAACCTCGCCGCCGCGGATCTCCGGGACGCCATGCTCGATCATGCCGAGGCCCGCGGCGCGCTCTTCCTCTCGGCGCGCCTCGAGCGCGCGAACCTGTCGCACGCGCGGGTCGAGGAGGCCGACTTCAGCGAGGCCGATCTCGGCGGCGCCAACCTGCACGCTCTCCACGACAAGGGCGCGCGCTTCTCCGGCGCGAGGCTGCTCGGCGCGCGCCGGACGGACGTCGACCGGCTGGAGGCGGAGGCGTACACGCCCCCGCGTCCGCCGCGATAATCGCGGAGGGAAGGAGCGGACGAATGCTGCCTGCGAGCAACAACGGCGCCGGGATGAGCATCGGGTTTCCGGACGTGTGCCTGACGCCGGTGGGGCCGGTGGTGGTGCCGATTCCGTACCCGAACTTCGCGCTCAACGCGATGGCGGTGAATTTCTCGGTGAAGGTGAAGGTGTCGATGATGAACGCGCTGAACCTCGGCACGACCATCCCGATGACCTTCGGGATGGAGCCCGGGGTGGCGCATCCGCTTTACATGGATGTCGGGGCGTACGTGGCGGGCAACTCCAAGGTGATCATCGAGGGGCTGCCGGCGATCAACCTCACCTGTCCGACGACGGGGAACGCCGGGAACAACGCGGTGGGCGCGGTGCTGGTGCCGAGCGCGGTGAACGTGTTCTACACGTGCGCGGCGGTGCCGGAGGAGGTGCTCCCGGGCCCGGGGAACGTCGCGCACGCGCTGCTGGGCGACGGCGTCGGGGTGATCCGGATCCGGGTGTTCTCGCTGGACGTGCCGGCGCTGGTGTACCGGGCGATGGGGGCGCTCGAGGCGGAGGGGATGCGCGAGCTCGTGATCGACCTGCGCGACAACCCTGGAGGAGAGCTGCGGGCGTTCGTGGAGCTGGCGGGCGATTTCCTGCCGGCGGGGAGCGTCGTGGCGGTGGTGACGGACGGCGACGGGGACGAGACGGTCTATCGGTCGGGGCAGGGGGCGCCGTATGGGGTGCCGGTGACGATCCTGGTGAACCGCGGGACGGCGTCGGCGGCGGAGCTGTTCGCGGGGTGCCTGAAGGCGCACGGGCGAGCGGCGATCGCGGGGGAGCGGACCCACGGCAAGGCGGTGGGACTGGCGCTGTGCGCGGGCGAGGGGGGCGCGCGCATGGCGGCGGCGGTGCGGGTGACGCTGCCGGGGGGGGCGGAGGTGCAGGGGGTGGGCGTGGCACCGGAGCGCGACGTGGGGACCGCGGGGGGGGAGCGGTGAAGCGTAGAAAGAAAAACAGCCCCGGCAGTACATCGATACCGCTCCATGGAGCGACGGCCGGTAGAGGGACCGCTCCCAGCATTGTCAATTCGATCGCCGCTCACCTCCCTTCGGCGCAGACGGCGGCAACCGTGGCTACCCCCGCGACCGTCCTGGCGGCCGCCGGGGCAATGGTCGGCGGCCCCATCGGCGTGGGCGTAGGCATGGTGGTAGGCGGCGTCGCAGGAGCATTGGCGCGATGGTACTGGGGTGGGGGAGCCTCCCAGGCTCCGCAATCGCCGCCGCCGCAGCAGCATCAGCCGCCGCCGCCGCCGCAGCAGCCGCCGCCGCAGCAGCCACCGCCGCAGCAGCCACCGCCGCAGCAGCCACCGCCGCCGCCGCAGCAACAGCCGCCGCCGCCGCAGCAACAGCCGCCGCCGCCGCAGCAACAGCCGCCGCCGCAGCAACAGCCGCCGCCGCAGCAACAGCCGCCGCCGCAGCAACAGCCGCCGCCGCAGCAACAGCCGCCGCCGCCGCCGCCGCCGCCGCCGCCACCACCACCGCCACCGCCACCACCACCGCCACCGCCCGCTCCCACCGCGGAAGAAATCGAGCATGATGCTCTAGTCGCGCTGGGCAATCAACTGATCAATGCTGTCACGGCTGCATCGAGGTCTCCTGACGACGCTCTGAGCCGCTGGGCGAAGGACACGCTCGGACATCTCAGACCATTCGCAGGCTCGGACGGCGTCTTCTGGGAGCCTCTCCAGACGAACACAAGGGCGTACCTCGAGGGGCTGCACATCGACCTTGGCCAACAGGAGCATGACGCTCAAGCACGCCTGAACGCGGTGCAAGACAGGCTCGCGCGCTTCAACCGGCACGATCGCGCCACCTGGACAATCAACCCGGTACGATTCGCGGAAGGCCTCAGCGAAGCCGATATCCCCAAGAGCCCGAGCAATGATCTGGTCCTGAAAAACCTGGCGGAAGGTTACCTCCGAGATGAGCACATCAAGGGCATCAGCGCAGGGATGAGGTATCACCGCCACATCACCGGCGGATCGGGGGGCATCCTGTTCGAATACCGCCAGGAGCCCGATGGCACGGTCACGCCGTACGTGATTGACGTGGCCAACAAGCGTCACGGCAACGACTACGATTGGAAGAAAGGGCCGAAGGGTTCTCCCTACTAATGAGACCCGTGGCTGCAGCCCTTGAGGCCTTCGGTGACTCGATGGCTCGATGCCCTCGAGCTACCCCAGGTGGATCTCCTTCCCGTTGATCGTCATCGTCTCCTCGGTCAGCACCGTCGCGCTCTTCGCCTTCGTCGTCGCGGACCCGTCCACCACCGTGTGGCTCTCGCGCGCGTGCAGGCTGAACAGGTCCGTCACGCGCTGGACGAGCGACGCCGCCTTCTGCACGAGCGACCCCGCGAACACCCGCACCTTGTCGCCGTGCAGGTCCACCTCCGGCCCCCGGAGCTCCACGCCCCGGTCCCCGGATAGCCTGAGCGCCCCGCCCGCGGCCCGGACGTCGACGTCGCCCTGGAGCTCCAGCGTCACCTTGCCCGTCCCGTGCAGGACGCCGATGGCGTAGAAGCGCGCGCCTCGGCCGATCACGAGGAGCACGTCGCCCACCGCGGGCGCATAGGGGAGCGCCAGCGCCATCGTTGCTTCGGCGCTCCCCCCGTCTGGCAGCTCGACCACCACCGCCTGCCCGCGGGCCTCCAGCACGTGCGCCGGCCCCAGGTATTCCTCGGCGCGCGCGGACGTGGCGCGCTCCCGAACCACGGCTCCCTCCGACATGGTTGGTCCCTCCATCCTCGCTCCGGCTCAGTCCTTGCGGAAGCGCTTGTACAGGCTGCCAAGGAGATCGGGCCGCTCTCGCTTCGGCGCGGGCGGCGCCGGGGCCGGCGCGCGCGGCTCGGGCGAACGTTCGACCTGCGGAGCGCGCTCCGGCGCGGGCAGCGGCAGCGGCTCGGACGCGCGCGAGGGCGCGGCGATCGGTGCGGGCGCGGGCGTGGCGATCGGTGCGGGTGCGGGGTCTGCGGCCTGCGCGGGTGCAGGCGTGGCGGCCTGCGGGGGTGCGGAGTCGGCGGCCTGCGCGAGCGCAGGCGCGGCAACCCTCGCGGGTGCGGGCTCTGCGTCTTGCGCGGGCGCAGGTGCAGCTGGCGCGGGCGCAGGCGTGGCCTCCGGCTCGCTCAGATCGACCGTGCCCTCCAGCGGCGACGCGATCGCCGGGACCGCCGCCGCGCCGCCCGTCGCCCACGGCGCGCTCGGGCGCTCGCCGCCCTCCCGCTCGCCGCGTGCCCCGGGTGGCGCGATCGGAAACGGCGCGTGCACCGCGTCGTCCTGGCCCGTGCCTCGGACCCTCACGCTGGGCAGCGACGCTGCCCGCGCCTCGCGCGGCCTCCGCTCGCTCCCCGCCGGCGGCAGCGTGTCGTCGAGCGGGAACGTGCCCTCGAGCGGGTGCGCCCCCTCGCGCGCCGGCCCTCGCCCGGACGCGACGCCCGCGACGCTCACCGGCGCATCCACGACGTCGTCCTCGCCGAGCCGCACCGTGGAGCTCCAGTCCGTCCGCTTCGCGCTCTCCCCCGCGGCCGCGCCCATCGCGCTCGGCGCACCCGCGGGCGCCTCGCTGAGGTCCGGCCACGGCACCGGCTCGTCCCCGACCTCCACGCCCACCGCGGCGCGCAGCGCCGGGAGCACCTCCTCCGAGGCCACCTGGAAGCTCCCGCGGAAGACCACCGCGCAGCGCTCGGCGTCGGGCTGCACGATCAGCGTGTCGCCCACGAGCGGCAGCCACCGCGCCGCGCCGTTCGGCAGGAGGATCGTCGCGAGCGCCCGCAGCGCCGGCAGGCGCGTCGCCAGCGTCGCGTGGTGCTGGCTCAGGCCCTCCAGCACGATCTCCTCGCCGCCGAGCACCCGATCGAACCGCTGATCCGCCGGCGCGGACTGGAAGTACGACCAGTCGAAATCGTCCGGGATCGACGCGATCCCCTCCAGCTCGGCGCGCGCGAGCCCGCGGAGCAGCCGCGTCCGGCTCGGCACGATCGGCGGGATCGGCCCGAGGCCGATGGGCGCGCGCCCCCCGCCCGGCGGCAGCAGGTTGGGCAGCGCGCCGCCGCCCCCCGCGCGCTCGCCGGCGCCGGCCCCGACGCCGAGCGGGTTCTCCGGCTCCCCGGGGCCGCCATACGTGCGCTGGTACTCGATCGGCATCTTCACGAACGGCTCGGGCTGCGCGCCCGCAGCGGCGCCGCCCGCCCGATCGCCCACGACCTCGAGGCGCTTGTCCACCAGCGCCGCGTCCCCGCGCAGGATCGCGAGCCGCACCGCCATCCGCCGGACCGGCGCCCCGCCCGGCGCCCACGCGTGCCCGGTGAGCACCACCTCGGCGCGCGCCAGCCAGGGCGCGAGATCGCTCGCCGCGAGCAGCGGCTTCATCGGGTTGCCCCGCGTGTAGACCTCGCTCCGCACCAGCTCCAGCGGCTCGATCCGTCGCGCCTCGCCGCCGGGCACCAGCGCGAAGCTCGCCTTGGCGACGAGGGTCACGTGGAGCTGGCCGCGGCTGCGCCACAGCGTCGCGCCCGACGCGACAGGGCCGGCGCGGAAGACGTCGAGGGCAGAGCGCGCGGTGGTCATGGGCGAGGGCGCCGCGCCCGCGGGCCAGCGTCAGTTCGTGTTGAGCTCGACGCGCAGGAGCTTGCGGCCGATGAAGAGGTAGTCGCCGTGCGCGAGCTCGCGCTCGCTCTTGATGCGCACGTAGGTGCCGTTGCGGCTGTTGAGATCGGTCAGCGTGAACTTGCCGTTGTGCTCCTCGAGGCGGCAGTGCGAGCCCGACATGTACAGGTCGACGGGGAAGTTCAGGTCGCCGCCCTCGCGCCCGATCTGCAGCGAGGTGCCGCGCGCGCAGACGGTCATGCCGACCGCGCCGCCCTGGAGCACCTGCGTCAGGCGGAACGGGCTCGGGTGCTTCGGCGAGGAGTAGAAGAAGGTCCCGTCCGGATCCTGGCCGTCGGAGGCGCGCGGCGTCGGATCGAGCCGGAAGAGCTGCTCGCCCGCGAGGAACGTGTCGCCCGGCGTGATGTCGATCGTGCCGCGCACGCGGATGTACACGCCGTTCAGCGAGCCCTCGTCGCGCACCACCAGCTTGCCGTCGCGGTAGAAGAAGTTCGCGTGCTTCGGCGAGACGAACGGGTCGTCCGGGAAGACGAGCTGCCCGTTGCGGCCGACGATGTGCTGCTCCGCCTTGAGGTGGAACGAGAGGCCGTCCATGCCCTCGCCGCGGATGAGGATCAGCTTCGCCTTCGCCGGGTTCTGCATGTCCCCGAAGAACAGCGTCTGCGCGTTGAGGATCTCGGGCGGGACCGCCGTTCCGCACCTCCCACAGAACTTGTGGCCCGAGGGGACACCGCTCGAGCAGGAACGGCAGACGTAGTTACGGGCTTGCTCCATCAGCTCCTCCTGGGAGAGTTCGGCGAATTCGCTCTTGGACGAGGGGGTCTTGGGGCCCCGGCCCTGACCGCGCGCGCTCGTCGGGTCGAGCCGGGCGCCCGCGCTGCCGGCCGCGGGCGTCGGGGAGCGCCGGGCCGGCGTGGTCGTCGAGCTCGCCCGGCGCGGCGTGAACAGGGCCAAGTCGTTCGCGCACTCAGGGCAACGCGCGGTGCCCATCGGGCTCCACAGGTCGCACTGGCCACAGACGATGCCAATCTCGTTCTGCTCGGTGTGCAAACGTCTCCTCGGTGCATTGGAGGACCGCGGATCGCGGTTCTCCGACCCGCGCCAGTGGAAGGCCGCCGTGGCGGACCTCCGACCGATGAAGCGAGCCAGGACGGGGAACCCGGGCCGCTGCTCGCGCGGGGTCCCCGACCCGGGTGGAGAGAAACACGGTTCTAGACGTCGATGAGCAGAGGGGTCAAGCTCGAGGTGACGCTGGCGGGACGACGGCCGGCCCTGCTCAGCGCACGAAGGTGAAGCGGCGCCGGTCGTCGCTCCAGCCGGCGCCGCCCCAGAGCCGGAAGACGATCCGCTGGTTGCACGCGGCGCGCGGCTGCAGCCCGAAGTCGCGCGAGTCGTCGTGGTAGCTCCGGTTGTCGCTCAGCAGGAAGACCGTGTCGGGCCGCACCTCGACGCGGTGGCGGCGCTCGAGCGGGGGCCTGCGCCCCGTCGCCCGGGCGTGGAGGCCGGGGCCCATCATCACCATGTCGCACGAGAGCTGCACCGGGTTGCCCGTGGCCGGGTCGGGGATGCTCACCTTCGGCTCGGCGCACGCCGTCTCGGCGTCGTAGCGCTGCCCGTTCACGAGGAGGACGGTGTGGTCGACGTCGACCTTGTCGCCCGGCAAGCCCGCGATCCTGCCGACGATGTGGCTGCCGGGGGCCTCGGGATCCGGGCACCGCACCAGCTCGCCGAAGCCGGGCGTGCCCCGCGTCAGCACGACGACCACGTCGCCCGGGGCGATGCTCGGCGCGAGCGAGGCGCCGAGCATCGGGTCGTTCGGCACCACCCAGACGTCGAGGACGAGGGCGCGGAGCACGACGCCGAGCAACAGCAGGGTTCCGAGGATCCAGAGCAGCCCGTTGAACAGCTTCCGCATGCAGCGGCGCAGCCTAGCGCAGCTCCGGCCGCGGGCGGCGGGCAAGCGCAGCGCGACGACACCGCGGCGCCGTCAACGCAGGCACCCCCGGTACGGCGGCAGCTCGCTCGGGCTCGCGCCCGCCGCGATCTCGCGGGCGGCGGAGAAGAGCTCGGGCCACACGTCGAGGCGGCTGAAATACGAGGTCCCGGTCGTGCGCTCGTCGCCGTCCATCACGCTCGACGAGATCACGCCGACGACGTCGCCCCCCCGATCGCTGCGCGCGGGCCCCCCCGAGTCGCCGGGGCAGATCGAGGCGGTCGCGACGAACTGCCCCGGGTTCACGGCGTCGATCGTGCCGCCCAGCCGCGGCGCGAGGTGGATCGGATCGCGCGAGAGCGCGCAGCGGCCGAAGCCGTAGGGCGTCACCTGCTCCTTCGAGGTCGGCTCGGCCTCGATCCGCGGCGGGAGGGTCGGGATCCCGATGAGGCGCCGCGACAGCACGAGGATGGCGATGTCGCCCTCGCCCGACGTGTAGCCGCAGTCCGGCGACACCACCGCGCGGACCTTCACGTCGCCCCACGGCAGGTGGTCGCCCCCGAGCTCGATCGAGATCGCCTCGGCGTCCTGATCGCGGCGCAGCGTCCTGCCGTTGTCGTCCCGCGCCGCGACGCAATGGTGCGCGGTGAGCACCAGGTCCTCGGTGATGAGCGTCCCCGTGCACGTCACGTCGGTGACGATCCGGACGATCGCGTCCTCGTTCGTCGCCAGCTCGAACGGCGGCCGCAGCTCGAACGGGCGCTGCTCCATGCCCGGCTTCGCCGCGGGGATCGGCAGCCCCGCGTTGGTGATCGGCCGCGCGCAGCCCGCGGCGACGGTGAGGGCGAGCGCGGCCGCCACGGCGGCGCCGCGCCGGTACAACCCTGTCCATGCGGTCGCCACGGCGCCCAGCGTGCGAGCTTGCGGCTGTTCCACCTGAGGGAGACCCTCCCAAGCGCAACCGGTTGTTCTCTCGGACAGCGCCCCCGGTACGAACGCGCCGAGCAATGCCAAAGACTACGGCATAAGTCGGTGACCGTCATTCGACAACGACAGGGTTTCCAAGCTTGGATACGGCCTCGACGATCGCAGATCCCATCGTACGTCTCGCCGTCTTGCCGCCTCGCCGCCTCGTTTGTAGTTGCTCTGTACATTTACGCCTGCGCTTCCGTTCGCGCGTGCGTCGATGTTCTCCGCGCCGCGTTAGCGCACCGCGACGAGGCGCACCTGGCTCGCGCTGCGCGCGTAGGCGTCGAGCGCGGCGCGGGCGGCGGCGGCGTCGACCTGCGGATCCTCGACGCCCGCGGCGACGAGCTGCTCGAGGAAGGCGCGCTGGTGCTCGGACTTCGCCGCGAGCCACGCGGGGCAGGCGCCGGCCGCGCAGGCCGCCGACGCCTGCTCGGACGCGGCGAGGGCGTCCCGGACGCGGCCTCGGCGGACGAGCGCCCGCGCCGAGAGGTGCGCCGCCTCCGGGAGCGCGCGCACCTCGCCGGGCGCCGCGTCGAGGGCCGAGGAGGCGAGCCCCGGCTGATCGCGCTCCAGGTAGGCCGCGGCGAGCGCGGTGACGCTGGCCGGCGTCCTGCCCTCGGCGTAGCGGGCCTCGAGCGCCGCGAGCTCGTCGGCCCCCGCCGCGGCGCGCGACGGCAGGAGCTGCGACGCCCGGACGCTCGGCCCGAGCCCGATCGTCCAGACGACCCCCGCGAGAACCAAGCCGTTCGCGACGAACAACCCGATGCGCATCACCCGACCTCCAGGAACCGGCAGGGACCCCCGGCCGTCGGCGGCGGCCGGCGATCACGGGCAATCGCGCGCGGTAACATGCGGTAAACCCAAGCGACAGCGGGGCGGCGCGAAGGTTCCCGCGAAGCGCGCGCGGCGCGCCATCGTGGTGGGCCGGGTGACCGGCGCACCTACAGGGCGCCGTCCGGCCGTGGGCCGCAAGGCTACTCGCTCGG
Organism: Sorangium sp. KYC3313; assembly: GCF_052075895.1. Lineage (NCBI taxonomy): Bacteria > Pseudomonadati > Myxococcota > Polyangiales > Polyangiaceae > Sorangium > Sorangium sp. KYC3313. The sequence continues at coordinate 1,808,422 of NZ_CP197255.1, read as the reverse complement.
GAGCACCACCAGGTCGTCGCGGTGGACGACGACGTCGTCGTCGCCGGCCTCCTCGCGCTTCTTCCGCGCGGTGCGCGCGGCGTCGCTCGCGGACATCCGCGCGAGCCCGCGCGCGATCTCGGCGCCGTCCGGGTCGACGACGGCCACGGCGTCGCCGGGGAGGAAGGTGCCGCGCACGCCGAGCACGCCGACGGCGAGGATGCTCCGGTTCTTCGAGCCGATCGCCTCGGCGGCGCCCCGGTCGACGAGGATGGCGCCGCGCGGGCGCAGCGTGTACGCGATCCAGTGCTTGCGCGCGCTGAGCCGCTGCGGGACGGCGGCGAAGAGGGTGCCGACGTCCTCGCCCGAGACGATGCGCGTGATGATGCCCGCCTCGCGGGCGGCGCCGATGACCACGTGCGAGCCCGCGAGCGTCGCGCGCCGCGCGGCCTCGACCTTGCTGGCCATGCCGCCGGTGCCGACGCCGGACGTCGACGCGCCCGCGAGGTGCCGCGCCTCGCGGGCGACGCTGCGCACGAACGGCACCCGGCGCCCGTCGCCGTCGAGCAGGCCCTCGACGTCCGAGAGCAGGATGAGGAGATCGGCCTCGCAGAGCGGGGTCACCATCGCCGCGAGCTGGTCGTTGTCGCCGAACTTGATCTCCTCGACCGCGACGGCGTCGTTCTCGTTGATGATCGGGATGGCGCCCGCCTCGAGCAGCGCGGCGAGGGCGTTCCTCGCGTTGTTGGTGCGGGTGCGGTCCGCGAGGTCGGCGTGCGTGAGGAGCACCTGCGCGACGAGCAGGCCGACCTTGCCGAAGGCCTCCTCGTAGCGCTGCATCAGCACGCTCTGGCCGGCGGCGGCGGCGGCCTGGAGCCAGGCCATGTCCTTCGGGCGCGACTTCAGCCCGAGCTTCGCCACGCCGAGCGCGATGGCGCCGCTCGACACGATGACGAGGCTCCGGCCGGAGCGGCCGCGGAGCGCGGCCACCTCGGCGGCGAGCCGGTCCCACGCGTCGCCGGAGAGGCTCTTCGAGCCGATCTTGACGATGATGCGGCGGCAGCGCCGGAGCGCGGCGCGCGCGGCCTGCGGATCGAGCTCCGGCGCGGCGTCGGCCGCGGCGCGGCCCGCGGCGCCGCCCTTCGGGGCGGTGCGGTCCTCGGTGTCAGTCATGGGGGATGCCGGCGGCGGCGATCTCGTCGAACGCCGCGTCGAGGCGGCGCTCGATGTACTCCGGGACCGAGGCGCCAGCGAGCAGGAAGGCGTCGATCCAGCGCGTGAACTCGTCGCGCAGGTCCTCGGTGCCGCTCGGCAGGACGGTGAAGCTCGCCTGGAGGGAGGGGGACAGCGCGCGGCGCACGGCGCGATCGACGGCGTCGCGGACCCAGCGCGCCTCCTCGGCGTGGACGCGCACGGCGGTGCTCCGGCGGAAGCGCGTGATGTAGCGGTCGAGGAGGTGGCCGAGGGCGTAGACCTCCAGGCCGCGCGCGGCCGCCGCGAGGGCCAGGGCCGGGTTGAGCCGCCGGAGGACCTCCTTCGTGACGAGCTGCGCGGCCTTGCGGAGCGGGGTCTGCTCCGACCCGGGCTCGATGAGCAGCGCGCGCGCGTCGGTGGTGAGGCTGAGGCCGTGGCGGGCGACCGTGTCCTGCACGATGGCCCCGCGGATGCGCAGCAGCATCCGCGCGGGGAGCACCGGGACCGGGATCCACGAGGCGCCTACCGCGAAGGCGGTGAGCACGGCGAGTCGACCTCCGGGAGGCGGGCCGCCCGGGGTGACCTGAGCGGCGGTCGGCTTGTTCGCGGCGGGTTCGGATGACATCGCGCGCACGGTACTACGGCGGGCGGCAGGTCAGAAGAGGGGGGTGAGCTCGACGATCGCGGCGCGGCAGCGCGTCGCGGCGAGGACGACGTCGCGGGTGGTCGCGCCCTCGGGCAGCGCGGCGGCGAAGCGCGCCGGCCCGCCCCGGAGCGCGATCCCCCGGGCGGCGAGCTCCTCGCGGAGGAGCTCCGCGTTGGTGCGGACGGTGACGGCGTAGAGGCGGCTCCCGGCGGCGATCTCCGCGAACGTGCCCGAGAAGGCGAGCTCGCCGCCGGCGAGCACGAGGACGTCGGTGGCGCCGCGGACCAGCGCGCCCCGCGGGCCCTCGACGTCGAGCCGCGCGGCCGTGAGCAGCGCGCCGCGGCCCTCGGTGGCGCCCGCGAGCGCGGCCAGGACGAAGGCGGCCGCGGCGCCGTCGAGGCCGACGAGCGGATCCTCGGCGATCAGCACGGCGGGCGCGGTCACGATGGCCTGGGCGAGGACGAGCGCGCGGCGCTCGGGCAGCGCGAGCGCGCTCAGCGCGCGCTTCCGCGAGGCCGCGAGGCCGACCCGGGCCAGGGCGGGGGCCGCCATCTCGGCCGCCGCGCGCGGCGAGGCCCCCGCGAGGCGCGCGCCCCAGCCGACGTAGGCGTCCGCGGTCCACGCGAGCGGCAGCGGCGGGTCGAGCGGCGCCGCCCCGCTCGCCGCGCGGTGCGCGGAGCGCGCGACGTCGCGCCCGGCGACCTCGAGGCGCCCGGCGACGACGCGCGCCTCCCCGGGCGCCCCGCCGCTCGCGTCGTCCGCCGCGCCGGCCTGCGCCGGCCTGCGGAGGGACGAGAACGGGACGCCCGTGAGCGCCGCGAAGAGCGCGCCCGCGTCGCCGGCGCAGAGCACGCGATCGCCGCGCGTCGCCGCGGTGAGCGCGTCGACGGCGACAACGTCGTCCACCGCGATGCGCGCCGCGCGGGCGTGGAGCAGCGGCGGCGCGGCGGGCGCGGCCTGCTCCGCGGGCTCGGCGGTCCTTCGCGACGCGGGCTCGAGCTGCTCCATGGGCTCAGCGTTCATTCGACGCGGGCGACGCGGGCAACGCCGGCGGCGCGGACCCTCCGGGCTCGTCTTCCCGGGCCGTGGCGGGGGCGCCGAACGAGATCTCGCCGGCGAACTCGCTGCGCGCGAGCGGCCTGTCCGCGCCGAACACGAAGAACGGCGAGAGGGCGCGCGCGGCGTCGAGCATCACGGGGGGGATGGTCGCCCTCGCCAGCTCGCCCTGGGCCTGCGCGGAGAAGCCGACCAGGCTGAGGGCGTAGCCGAGGAGCGACGTGTCCTCCTCGGGGAGCGACTGGATGGGCGCGTCGTCGGGCAGCTGGCCGAGCCGGCGCGCCTCGGCGATCGCCTGCCGGAGCCCGCCGAGGCGATCGATGAGCCGGCGATCGAGGGCCTGGGCGCCGGTCCACACCTGCCCGCGCCCGAGCGCGTCGACCTCCTCGGCCTTCATGTGCCGGTTCTCGACGATGCGGGCGACGAACCGGTCGTAGAACTGCTTCACCTTGACGCCGAGCTGCTCGCGCTCGTCGTCGGTGTACGGCCTGTAGAGCGACTCGGCGTCGGCGCGGGGCGACGAGCGGAACGTCTCGATGCTGACGCCGAGCTTCTGGAGGAGCCCCGTGACGTCGACCTTCCCGTAGAAGACGCCGATGGATCCGGTGATCGAGGAGCGGTTCGCGAAGATCGGGGCGCCGGCGACGGACGCATAATAGCCGCCGCTCGCGGCCGACGAGCCCATCGAGACGATGAGCGGCTTCACGCGCGCCGTGAGGATCGCCTCGCGCAGGATGACGTCCGCCGCGAGCGTCGAGCCGCCGCCGGTCTCGACCCGGAGCACGACGGCGCGGACGCTGCGGTCTTCCCGCGCGCGGCGCAGCGCGCCCGCGACCGTGTACGAGCCGGCGAGCTTGACGCCGACGAACGGGATCGACCGGCTCTCGCCGTCGATCATGTCGCCGTCGAGGTAGACGAGCGCGACCTTGGGCGAGCGGCCCCAGCGCTCGGGCGCCTCGTCGCCCGGGTCGTCGTCGACGACGCGGGAGGCGCGCCCCATGACCTCGTCGACGACGCGGCCGAGCTCGTCGTCGTAGGCGAGCTGGTCGACGAGGCCGCTCTGCCGCGCCTCCTGGGCGAGGAACGGCCCGCGCGCGATCCGCCGCTCGAGCTCCGGGACGGGGATGCGGCGCCCGGCGCTCACCTCGGCGAGGAAGGCGTCGTTCAGCTGATCGAGCAGCGCCTGGTGGTCGTCGTTGCCGACCCGGGTGCTGGTCTCGCGCGCGAACTGCTCGGCGGCGAGCTTGTGCGCGCCGATGCGGACGATGTCGGCCTGGACGCCGAGCTTCTGCAGGAGGCCGCCGAAGTAGAAGTAGCTCGACGACATGCCGGCGAAGCGCAGCCCGCCCGCGGGGTTCATGGCGATGGCGTCGGCGCTCGAGCACACGTGGAGCGAGCGCCCGCCGGCGTCCTCGAGGTGGCAGAGGACCTTCTTGCCGTGGCTCCTCAGGTTGCGGATCGCGTCGGAGACCTCCTCGGCGTGGGCGAGCGAGCTGGCGGGCTCCGCGCGGAGCACGAGCGCGACGCCGGAGACCTCCGGGTCCTCGGCGAGGCGCCAGAGCTGCTGGAGGAGCCGCGTGTGCCTGCGGACGCCCGGGGTCGAGTCGAGGCGGACGCGGACGACGCGGGCCGGCAGCCGGACGCCCGGCTCGGAGAAGCTGCGGAGCGCGACGCCGGCGTAGAAGCCGGTGCCGCTCTTCGTGATGGCGTTGCCGAAGACGCCGCCGGCGGAGACCTGCAGCTCGTCGACGTTGACGTCGAGGCCGGCCATGGCGGCGATCTTCGGGCCGCCGTCGGCCGTGAGGTCGCGCAGCGCCACGTCGCCCCGGAGCGTGCCCACGTAGGGCACGCGCAGGCCGAGGGTCGCCCTGGGCGTCCAGGTGCCGCTCTCGTCGGGGTCGCTGTTCTCGACGTAGGAGGTCTCGAGCCCGATCTCGAGCGCGCGCCTGCCGCCCGCGGGCCGCACGGCGACGCCGAAGTCGTAGCTGCGCTCGATGGCCTCGCGGAGGCGGTTCTCGGGGCGGTTCCAGTCGCGCGCGACGGCCGAGAGCGAGAGCCAGGTGGAGGGCCGGAGCGTCACGCCGCTCGTGAGCGAGAAGTACCCGTCGAGCGCGGGCGCGTCGGAGCTGCCCCAGCCGAGCGTCGTGCCGAAGGCGAAGGTGGGGCCGGTGTCGAGGGCGAGCCCCCAGCGGACCCAGCGCGACGGGCTGTCGAACGGCGCCGGCGCGGCGTCGGGCGGGTCGAGGAAGTCGAAGCGCAGGCCGGTCGACACGTACCAGAGCGGCACGCCGAGCGCGATCGAGTGGCCACGCGCGGGCAGCGGCGAGGCGGAGCCCGTGTGGACCCAGGTCCACCGGAGCTCGGTGCCCGGGAGGAAGGAGAGGTTCGCGGGGTTCACCGCGATGGCCGAGGTGTCGTCGCTGCTGGCGACGGGCTTGCCGGGATCGGGGAGCGGCTGCGAGGGGCCGTCGGCCGGCGCGGCGCGCGCGGCGGTCGCGCCGGCGAGCGCGCAGAGGCCCGCGCACAGGCCGAGCAGCGCGGCGGCGGCGCTGGCGGGGCGAGCGGAGCCGGCTGGGCGAGCGGCGCTGGCCGGGTGCATGATGCTGGCGAGCCGCCCCGGCCGGGCGGGGCGCGGGGAGCGGGCGGGGCTTTGGGGGCGGGGTAGGTTGTTCATGCGCGGAGGAGCTCCCGGAGCGTATCCGCTTCCGCGTCGTACGTCCGCTGGACCTCGGCGAGGGCGAGGCGCTCGACGAGCGGGCCGAGCAGGTGCAGCCGGATCTGGATGTCGCCATCGACGCGGCGGCGGGTGCGGCCCTGGGGCAGGCGCTCGAGCCGGTACGTCCCCGCGGAGCGGAAGTAGCTGCGCCACTGCTCCTTCGGGCTGACCTGCCACGTCGAGGCGTGGTCCGAGAGGCGGTACGTCGAGCGCTCCTCCCAGGACATGGCGTCCTTCGCCACGGGGTAGCTCCGGAAGATCGGCAGCGGCGCGCTCGCCTGGAAGCGCAGGACGCGGAGCAGCTCCCCGTCGCGCAGCGCGTGCTCGACGGTCACGACGCTCTCGAGCGAGGCGACCCGCGTGGCGAGCCGAGGCCCGAGGTCCGGCGAGAGCACGGCGAGCTCCACGGCGTCGAGGGGCGCGTCGAGCTCGTGCGAGATGGTGAAGTGCACGCGGCCTTGTAACACGCCCGCTTCGAGGACCAGGCGCGGGGCGGGGGGATCGAGCGTGGGCGTGGCGTGGGAGGATCGAGCGCGGGCGTGGGAGGATCGGGCGCGGGCGTGGGAGGATCGAGCGCGGGCGTGGGAGGATCGGGCGCGGGCGTGGGAGGATCGGGCTGCGCGGGGGCCGGTTACACTTCCGGGGCCGGCTCCGGGACGGTGACGGGCGCGTTGGCCTTGGTTTTCCGGTAGGAGCGCCGCTTCACGCTCGCCCGATAGCGAGAGACGAACTTCGCTGCGAGCTTGGGCTGATCGCGGAAGGCGTAGCGACCGCCTTCGCGGATCTCCCTGGCGAGCTCGTCGGCGGCCCAGAACGCGCGGTTGCGGAGCTCGAGCGCCTGCGCGGCGCTCGCGTCCGAGGCCTCGTTGGCGGCGGCGTCCTCGAGGGCGTCGGCGAGCGCGCTGGCCCTCGCGAGATCCTTGCTCGTGATATCGGTCACGCCGAGCGCGCCCTCGTGGTCGGCCCAGAAGTCGACGAGATCGCGCAGGTCCTGGATGGTGTCCGCCAGGCCTGAGCCCTCGGCGATGCGCGAGAGCTCCGCCTGGGCGGCGTCGTCGTTCCGGCATCCCCACCGGCCGCCGGCCACGAGCTTCGCATCGAGCGCCTCGGCCTCGTCGCGGAGCCTCCGTTGCGCGGACGTGAGCTTCACGGCGCCGCGCGCCTTCTGCCACGCCTTCTCGATCGCACCGAGCCGCCGCGCGAAGCGCGCGAGGAGAGCCACCTTGTCGGCGGCGATACCGATCTTCGAGAGGCGCGCCTGCTGAGCGCCCGCGAGGCGCGTCAGGGAGGTGAGCTCACGCTCGGCGACGCTCAGGGGGATATCGGGCGGGGACGCGTAGCCCGGGTCGAGCGCGAGGAGCGCCTCGTCGGTGGTGGGGTCGTGGGTCTCTGCGGCTGGGCGCCTCGTCTTTGCGGCCGGCGTCTTGCTGGGCGACCTGGCCTTGGATGACGTGGATCCGGGCGTGTTGTTCACGGTGCGTGTCAGGGGCATGAGCTCCCTCCTGGTTGAGAGTGACTGGAGGATGGTCGCTTATCGAGAGTGGCTGTCAAGCTCGTTTGGCGCGCTGAGGCGCCTGAATCCTGCTGCGCCGAGCCGTTCGCGCGACACCGAGGGAGAGGCCGCCGGCGAGGAGAGGAGGAGCGGCGTGCTGTAATCGGTTGTAATCGAGGTGGTGTTGACACGGCGGGTCATGCGGGACATAGATGGTCGCGCGGCCCTTTCCACGGTGCCCGATGACCGCGGAGTAGCCCGCCGCTCGTCGGCTGCATGGTTTGGTGCGCATCCGTCGCTCCGCCGCACCGTCACCGCGGGGCGTGCATGCGTGCGTGCCGAGGCGCGCAGGATGCCTGCGGGAAACCCCCGCCCCTGAACCTGCTAGACGGTGCCCTCGCCCAGCGCTGCTTCTCGCGAACGTTGGTTTTCGACCGCGCCAAGCGCCGCGATATCTCGATGCCAGAGCAGGAAATTGTCGGCTGACGTGGAGTGTGTTCGCTTTTTAGTACGTTGATCGGCAACGTTGCTAGGAAAGAGACTGAGCCGTCGCGTGGTCATCTTCCTGGCGTGATGCGCAGCTGCTGAAGCGGTGCAGCTAGTGCTTGGGAGAAGAGTATGTATTCGAGTTTCGTTGATGAGTGCGTTTGCGGAGCTATCGCATTGCTTGCTGCTGGATGCGTGGCCTCGGGCGAACCGGAGACAGAGCTGTCCGGCGAACCCCAAGAAGATATCTACGGCGCTCAGGGTGTGCAGTCGATAGAACAGGCGTCCGAGCTGCCGCAGGAGCCCCTCTCGGACTCCGAACGTCAAGAGCCTTGCGCTGGGGAGCAGGGTGTGGCCGACAAGCTGAGCGGCGATGCGGCAAGCTACGTGTCAGTCGATTCTTACGGTGACTGTGGGTACACTGGCGGACCAGGTCTAGGTTGCCAGGCTGGATGGGTGTGGTGTGGCTGGTATCCGAAATGGTGCTCGTGTAAAGTGATGCGCATGCGTGAGGTTTGTCGGACGTGTGAGTGGAGTGAGCATCAGCTGAATTGTGGTGATTACGTGCCTACCGGCGTTGTCGTCGAAACGCCGATGCCTTGTTGCTAGGCGACTCATGAAGATTCCGAGCTTGTCGCCCACTCGGTGAGCTCGGACGGTAGCGGCGCCTGTGTCGCGCCGCTCGCGTGCCTCGCGAACGTGACTTTGTTCATCAGAGCCGTCCCCGTGAGCGGCCGCAACCCGTTGCATAGCTCAGCCCGTAACCTGGCGCGCAGGCACCGCGCTGGCCAGGGGTAAGCCACTCCGCTGAGCGCCTTTCTCTGACGGTGTGGATCAGGGGACGTCCGTCGGGTCCCAGCTCGCGCGGAAGCCGACATCGAGCCCGTCGAGCGTGCGCATCGTGTCGGCGTCGAGCGCGAAGTCGAAGATCGCGCCGTTCTCGGCGATACGCGCGGGCGTGACCGACTTCGGCAGAACGATCAAACCGTGCTGCACGGCCCAGCGCAGCATGACTTGCGCTGGTGTGCGTCCGGCCTTCGTCGCCGCGGAGACGATGACCTTGTGCCCGAGCTTCACGCCCTGCGTGAGCGGGCTGTACGCCTGCACGAGGATCCGGTGCTTTGCGCAGAACGCGCGCAGCTCGGCCTGCCCGAGGAACGGGCTGAGCTCGACCTGGTTGATCGCTGGCACCACCGCGCTCTCGCCGAGGAGCTCATCGAGGTGCCGCACGGTGTAGTTGCTGACGCCGATCGATTTCGCGAGGCCTCGCTTCTGCGCGTCGACGAGCGCGCGCCAGGTGTCGCTGCGCTTGCCGGTGACGGGAAAGTGAATCAACACGAGATCGTAGGCGTCGAACGCAGCTTCCTTCAGCGAGCGCTCGAGCGAGCGCAGCGTCGTGTCGCGCCCCTGGTTGAAATTCGCGATCTTCGTCGTGACGAACACCGCGTCGCGACCGAGGCCGCTCTTGCGCACCGCGCTGCCGACGTCCGCCTCGTTGCCATAGAACTGGGCGGTGTCGACGTGGCGATAGCCGAGGCGCAACGCTTCGAGGACGGCGCCCTCGGTCTCTGCGCCGGGCGCCGATTGATACACCCCGAGCCCGAGCTGCGGAATGTAGCGACCGTCGATCATCTGCAGGCGTGGTGATTCGATCATTGCCGGGCCCCCGGTCTCATTCATCGCTCGGCTCGGCCGAGCGCAAAGAGTGTGCTGACGAAGCCGACACGCTAGCCACGGTGAAGGTCGACGGCAAGAGCAAGAAAACTCTGTGGCGACTGTGCAGAGCGCGCGCCAGCTAGCCGATATCGCTGAAGAGAGCGAGCGCTTCGTTCAGAATAGGCAAATTCGTGGACACGTTTCGCGTCCTCTACCCGGATACCCGGACGAGGCGCCGGTCGGCACATTCCACGCGTTCAGCGGAGACGAGGGCGGAGAGAAGATCGATTTCATCTTCGCTCAGCCGGCGCCGGTCGCGGAGGTGCTGATGGCCCAGATCATCCGCGAACACCGCGACGGCCTCTATCCGTCGGATCACTTTCCCGTCACCGCCAGGCTGCGCCTTCAGCCCTGAATACACAGCGTGTCCCGGGAGGTCGGGGGCCAACCGGCGATGGGTGAACGATGCGAGTGCAGCGAGGCCATATAAAGTAAACCGCGGCAGATCGATTGAGCGATCCGATGCTGGCGGCGCAGGCTGCATGGCAGAGAACGTAGGTTGAGCCCCTCCATACGACGACGCGACGAGGATGACGAGCAAAGTCACATTCGCGGGTATCCTGGGGCCCACGCGGCGCCTGGCCGCAAATCCCGGCATCCTCGTCTCGACAGCCCAACGCGGCAGTGCTACCCATCCACGTGTCCGGCGTCGAGGGGGAGGACATGTCATTACATCATGGCCTGTCGCCGATGCACGCAGGAAAGGATCGCCTTATGCGCATCAATCAAATCCGAGGTCTGCGGGCAGCTCAGCTTGCGTTCGCGTCCGCGTCTGCGGGAGCAGCCTTCTGCTTCGCAGCGTGCTCGGCCGACACGGGCCCCACGGCCGAAGACATGGGCGAGCAGGACCAGAATCTTGCAGCCTGTTCGTATGCGGTCACAACGAACGCGTACGAAGGAGCCCCGGAGTACTGGGGGACCATCAAGATCAAGAACACGGGCGCGAGCGCGCTGAAGAAGCCGACTGTCGCCTTCGACGTGCCGGGCGGTGTCACGTGCGATCATCACGAGCCGGGCTGGACCCACACACAAGCCGGCTCCCGATGCACCTATTCGAGGACATCGAACGTGTCCATCGCCCGCGGCGCGTCATTCACGCTCAATTTTTCCACCGATTCGGTGTCCTCGTTCACCCCGTCCCGCGTCGAGCTCCGCGACACCAGCTGCTCCAGCGGCGGCAGCACTACAGGCACGGGCGGCGGCAGCACGACGGGCAGCGGCGGCAGCACGACGAGCAGCGGCGGCAGCACCACAGGCACGGGCGGCGGCGGCAGCACCACGGGCACGGGCGGCAGCACGACGAGCGGCGGCAGCACCACGGGCACGGGCGGCGGCAGCACGACGGGCGGCGGCAGCACGACGGGCGGCGGCAGCACGACGGGCGGCGGCAGCACGACGGGCGGCGGCAGCACGACGGGCGGCGGCAGCACAACGGGCAGCGGCGGCAGCGGCGGCTCCGGCGTGGTGTGGCAGACGGCCAGCCTGACGGAGTTCGAGTCTTACCCCGACCCCGGCAGCGAGGAGTGCATCGAGTACAACGGGTGCACGTGGGCCGGCCAGTTCGCGGCCCTCGACGGAAAGCAGCCGGAGAGCTGGGTGAGAGAGAACAACATCGCCGCGGTGCACTCGAAGGACTTCGAGAGGTACAAGCTCAAGACCCTGCGCCTTCGAAAGAATGGCGAGGAGATCGACGTCAAGGTGTACGACATGTGCTCCGACGCCGATTGCAGCGGGTGCTGCACGCGGAACGCGCAGCCGTCGGGGTACCTGATCGATATCGAGAAGTACACCGCTCAGCGGTTCGGGGTCTCGGCGTCTGGACAGGTCGAGTGGAGGTGCCTCGACTGCAATTGACGGCCGTCTTGCCTGGTCGGCGGCTCGGGCGCCGCCCTGCTCACCCGCCGAGCGCGCTGTCGATCGCCTGCGTGAGCTTCGGGTCGTCCGGCGCCACGGACGACTCGAACCGCGCGATCACCGACCCGTCCTTGCCGATCAGGAACTTGGTGAAGTTCCACTTCACCTCGCCGGCAGGCGCGGCTTGCGTGAGGAAGGCATAGAGGGGGTGCTTGCCGCCCCCCTTGACCGGGATCTTCGAGAACATGGGAAAGCTGACGCCGAACTTCGTGGAGCAGAAGGCGGCGATCTCGGCGTCGGTCCCCGGCTCCTGCGCGCCGAAATCGTTCGACGGGAAGCCGAGGACGGCGAAGCCGCGATCCTTGAGCCGATCATGGAGCTCCTCGAGCCCCGCGTACTGCGGCGTATAGCCGCACTCCGAGGCGGTGTTCACCACGAGCAGCACCTTGCCTCGGTAATCACCGAGGGAGCGGTCCTGTCCGTCGATGGTCTTCATGGTGAAGTCGTAGAGCGACATGGCCTTTCCTTCCTGAGCAGCGCCGGGCGTGTGCTCCGGCGTGGTGCGCTCGACATCCCTCCCACAACCCGACACACAGGCGAGGGCGAGCGAGCTGATCAGGGCGAGTCCACACCGGAGCACGCGCGGCGAGCGTTCCATGGCGCATGGATAGACGCGCGTCCGGTCCGCGTCGAGCAGGAACGCGCTCCGCGTCGAGGCGACGCCGCCGAATGCGGCTGGAGAACATCGGCTTGGGCGCGGCACGCGGCGGTCGGGCTCGGTGACCTGGCTTGCTGGAAGGAGGCCATCGCGACGGCAGCAGGGTGGACGGGCAGGACGCTCGCCCTCACTTCTTCGTCAGCGCGTTGTAGCTGGTGATGAGGTTGCGGTAGTCGGGGATGTGGTTCGAGAACAGCGTCGCCAGTCCCTCGATGTCGTTGCGCCAGTCGCGGTGCAGCTCGCAAGCGACGCCGAACCACGTCATGAGCTGCGCGCCGGCTTGCGACATGCGATCCCAGGCGGAGTGCCGGGTGATCTCGTTGAAGGTCCCGGACGCGTCCGTGACGACGAAGACCTGAAAACCCTCCTCGATCGCCGACAGCGCGGGGAAGGCCACGCAGACCTCGGTCACGACGCCCGCGATGATGAGCTGCTGCTTGCCCGTGGCCTTGACGGCTTTGACGAAGTCCTCGTTGTCCCACGCGTTGATGTTGCCGGGGCGCGCGATGTACGGCGCGTCCGGGAACTGCTCTTTCAGCTCCGGCATGAGCGGGCCATTGGGGCCGGACTCGAAGCTGGTCGTGAGGATCGTCGGCAGCTTGAAGTACTTCGCGAGATCGGAGAGCGCGAGCACGTTGTTCTTGAACGTGTCCGGCTGGATGTCGCGCACGAGCGACAAAAGTCCCGCCTGATGATCGACCAGCAACACGGCGGCGTTGTTCTTGTCGAGTCGAACGTACGGCTTGGTCATGGGCTGTCTCCTCTTCTGTCGTCCTGGGTGATGCGTCTGTGTGGCTCGACGTCCGAGCATGGAGGTCGTTCAATCGTCCAGGTGGCCGAACTTGCCGCTCGCGAAGTCGACGAACGCCTGCTGGATCTCCTGCGCGCTGTTCATGACGAACGGGCCGTACCGGACGATGGGCTCGTCGATCGGCTCGCCGCTCAGGACGAGCAGGTGGGCCTCCGATTCGGCCTCGATGAGCAGGCGCTCGCCGGCGTTCTCGAACACCGCGAGGTCGTGCGCCGCAGCGTGCGTTCCGTCGATCGCAATGTCGCCTTTCATGACGAGCAGGCCCAGGTTATGGCGCGCCGGGAAGGTGAAATCGACCCTGCCTCGCGCATTCAGGCGGACGTCGAGGACATCGATCTTCGTGAAGGTCTGCGCGGGCCCCTTCACGCCCTGGTATTCGCCTGCGACGACCCGGACGGAGCCCGCATTCTCGGGGAGCGTCACGATGCCCATCCGATCGCTGGTGATGCTTTGATACCGAGGCGGCGACATCTTGTGCGCCTTCGGCGGATTCACCCAGAGCTGCGCCATCTGGAACGGGCCGGAGCTCGGACCGTGCTGCTCGGGTGGCGCTCGTCCGCGTCTGCATCGTGTTCGTGGTGGTCATGGCTGCGTCCTCCTGACACGAGGAGGAATAGACACGCCAAGCTCATAGAACAATGTGCAAAAACTGGAAGAACTGTTCCAATTGCTGGAACAATCTTGTCACGCGCTCGCGGCCACGCTCGGCGTGGTGGACAACACGAGGCGCTGGCGGAGCAGGAGGCTCGTGTCCGGCGTGGTGGCGGCCCGGAGCGCGAGGTCGAAGCGCTCCTCGACGACGTCGACCCTGCGATCGGTGCAGACCAGGTCGACCTGGACATCGGGGAAAAGACGCAGGTATTCGGCGAAGATCGGTCCGAGAACGGAGAAGGCGAGCGGGGCCGTCACCCGCAAGAGCCCCCGGGGCGTGGACTGGAGCTGCGAGACCGCGAGCTCTGCCTCCTCGAGCGCGGCGACGATGCGAACGCAGTGCTCGTAGTAGACGCGACCGACGTCCGTGAGGCTCAAGGTCCGCGTGGTCCGCTGGAGCAGCCGCGCGCCGACGCGCGACTCGAGATCGGAGATCTTCCGGCTCACGCTCGACTTCGGCATCCCGACGGCGGTCGCCGCCGCCGTGAAGCTGCCTCCCTGAACGACCCTCGTGAAGAGGACGATCTCGTCGAGAGCGACGTTGGGCAGGCGAGGGGCCATGGATGGGACAATTTACGCAAATCGCGCGAATTGTGCCAAGACAGCGCCAGGAGGCTCACACGCCGACGCGCTCGAGGTGCACGCGCACCTCGGCGGCCGCCAGCGCCGCATCGCCGCCCGCCGTCCCTGCGCCGCGCTCCACCGAGCCGCCCGCGATCTCCGCGATGAGCAGCGGCCCCGTCGCCTTCACGATGCGGCGGGCCTGGTCCAGCACGCGCGCCCTCTCTTCCTCCGTCGCGCCGGCGAGGACGCCGCTGAGGATAACCCCGCAGGCGCGGTTCGCCGGCAGCGCGGCGAGCCCGGCGACGGTCGTCGCGCGGGCCGCGAGGCCGCACACCTGCGCCACGTCGCGCGCGAGCAGCTCGGCCGCCTCGCCGACCACGACGACGCCGCCGTACAGGCCGCGCAAGGCGGGGGCGGCGACCGCCCTCACGCCGCGCACGAGCCGCGCGCGCGCCTCGATCGCGTCGGGCGAGCAGTCCGGCAGGCGCTCCGCCGCCGGCGCGTCCGGGGCAGCCGCCATGACGGCCGGCGACAGCGCCGCCCGGATCGCGGCGAGCCGCGCCCGCCACCACCGGGCGCCATGCCCGATCTCGCGGGCGCGGCGCTCGCGCTCTTCCCGCCCTCGATGGACGTGGACCTGAAACGCCTCCGTGGCGGCCTTCTGCGGCTGGCGCAGGGCGCGGACGCTCGTGAGCAGGCGCATCTCGATGAGGTCCGCGCGCCGCACGCCCTCCAGCAGATCGACGAAGGCTCCCTTCTCGGCGCCACCGCCGATGAACCACTCGTCGAAGCCGCCAAGCGCATCGACGAGGCCTCGCCAGACGATGGGCAGCCCGTCGCGCACGTCGGAGAGCGACTCGGAGCCCGGGGCACCGGGGCGGAGCCGATCGCCCTGGGCGCCGGGCACGCCGCCGTCGAGCGGCGTGGCCGCGAGGAGCGGGGCGAGCCCCTCGACGGCGCCCGAGGCCGCCCACGCGGCCGAGCGCTCGATCCACGCGGCCGGCGGCAAGGCGACGCGGGCCAGCGCCGGCGTGAGCACGGCCGGCACGCCGCGCGCGAGCGCCGCGTCGTGCTCCGAGAGCGCGTGCTCGACCGCCTCGGGCGGGAGCAGGACATCGGCGTCCAGAAACCAGATCAGCGGCGCCCGGGCGGCGCGGAAGCCCGCGTTCCTGGCATGGCTGCAGTGCGGGAACTGCCCGCGCGGGCGCGGGCTGTCGACGATCTCGACCCGGAAGGGGTGAGAGCCCGGCTCCGCCGCGGCGCGGATCGCGCCGCCCGGGTCGCCGCCGTCGCACACCACCACGACCTCGAAGGACGACGGGGCGGCGGTCTGCGCGCGCAGCGCGAGCACGGCGCGCCGCAGGAGGGGCGCGGCCGACGCCTGGCACGGGATCACGAGGGCGATGCGCGGCGGGGCGGCGCTCGTCGCGCGAGCCTCCGCAGCCGGGCCGGGCGCGCCGGCCGCATCACCCGCAGCGCCGCCTCCGGCGGCCGCGTCACCCGCGGACGCGCCGCTGCCGCCCGCGCCCGCCGCGGAGCCGCCCCTCAGCGCCGGCCGCTCGCCGAGCACCTCCCACAGGCTGGCGAGGCACCGCTCGCGCTCGGTCAGGTACGCGTCGCGCGCCGCTTCCTGGATGCGCCGGAGATCCGCCTCCGTGAACGCCATGCAGCGCTCGACCGCATCGCGGACGTCCTCGGGAGCCACCGCGTGCGTGCGCACAAGGCCCTGCGCGCCGTGCGGCGCGGCCGGCATGCGCAGCGCACAGCCGTCGATCTCGCTCATCGCCTCGGTGTCGGGCACGAGGACCGCGGCGCCGACCGACAGGCCCTCATGGAGCGCGTGACCCCAGCCCTCGTAACGAGACGGACAGAGGTGGAACCGAGACGCGTTCTGGTAAAAGCGAAGCCGCCGCTCGTCGACGCGCCCCGCGAACTCGACGTTCCGCGGCCTGAGCGACCAGCCGAGCGAGGACACGACCGTCAGCGGATACGGGATGCGGTGGCGCTCCCAGGCCAGAAGCACGGAGTCCGTCCCCTTCGCGTCGGAGCCGCCAGGGACGTGCAGGAAGCGCCGCGCCCGAGGCACGGACGGGTCCCAGCGGTCCTCCGAGAAGAAGCCGAGGCGGCGGGCCCGCGGCGTGAGCGGGGCGAAGTGCGACAGCGCGTCCCGGGTCTTGCACAGGACGAGCTCGAAATCGTCGAGCGCGGACCGGGCCTCCGGCCGCCACCACTCGGCGTTCGGGATCAGCCAGCGGCGCGGCGCGCCCTCGGCGAGGCGCGGCTCGTAGACCTCGAGGAAGATGACGAGATCGGCGCCGCCCGCGCCGCCCGCGTCGTCGACACGCTGGAAATGAACGCCGGTGACCCGGTGACCCCAGCTCTCCAGGAGGCTGCCGAGAAGACGGTAGTCGCGCTCGAGCCCCTTGCCGTTGTCGATGTTGGTGACGATGTGGATCTGCATCGGAAGCATCCCGTCGAATCGTTCGGGAAGATTCACAGGGAGGCGGGGAGGCGGGGAGAAGGGGAATAAAATCCCATCAATCTCCCCGTCTCCCCGCCTCCCTGTTCAATTCTCTGTCAAATGAGGGGATTGGTCATGAGCCGCATCTCAGCCTGATACCGCCCGGCCGGCGCCGCGAGGGCCCTCCACCAGGCCAGGGTCACACCCAGCCCCTCAGCCCCGCGTGGTGCTCGCCGAGGATGCCGAGCATCTGGCGCATGCGGTGCACATACGTGAAGCTCGCCTTGACGCGCGCGTGCCCGGCCCGCCGGATCGCCTCGCGCTCGTCGTCGTGCTTCACATAATAATCGATGAGGCGCCGCAAGGCCGCGAAATCGCCGAACGGATAGAAGACCACGTGCTCGCGATCCCGGAACTCCTCCTCCAGGCCGAAGATGTAGGGGTGGATCATGAAGCCTCCCCGGCCGAGCGTCTCGTAGATGCGATCGGACCAGTAATGCGGGTGATCGAAGCCGACACACAGGCTGTCGCCCACGACGATCTTCGCGGAGGCGTACAGGCGGTTGAGGGCGTCGCCGCGCACGCAGCTCTCCGGTGAGCCGTGCTTCACGAAGCGGCGGCCGTACGTCTCCGACAGGAAATCCACGAGGCGCCTCCGATAAGGCCACTCCGGATGATAATCGTACGAGCCCACGAAGCAGACGTCGGCCGCGACGCCGGGGTCGACCTCCGCGAGATAACACTCGGCGCCGTACACGCCGGGCTTGAGGTAATGGTGGCGCACGCCCTGCGCCCGGAAGAACGCCTCGCTCCCGCCGTCGGGCGTGAACACGTGCTGCGTGCGCCAGAACGGGTCGAGCCGGAGATCGCGGCCGCGCGACAGGCCGGCGTACAGGTCGAGGTGGTACGAGGCCGTCGGGATGGGCAGCTGCGTGATCCAGCGCAGGGCGTCGCCGCGCAGGCCCCATGTGCGGGTGTAGAGCAGCAGATCGACGTCGCGCGCCATGCCGTCGAGCTCGCCCAGGGTGAACGCGTTCTCCTGGGCCTGGACGACCTCGACGCCGAGCGCTCGCAGGCTCTCGCCGACGTGGTTCTCGGTCGAGAACGACGGGCCGAAGTTGCCGATGTACAGGACGCGACGGCGCATGGGCGAGGGGGCCACGACGGCGGCGCCCGTCAGGGCGGCGGGTCCAGCGGCCACGTGGCCACGAGCGCGCGCGCGTCGGGCGTGCGCGCCTTCGAGAGCACCGCGAGCGTCACGGTGCGCGCCGTGACCAGCACGCACGGCGCCGAGAAGGTCGCTGGATCGGCGCCGCCGGCGTCCACGGGGAGCACGCGGAACGCGGCGCCCGGGGCCGGCCGGTGCGCGACGAGGAGATGGGAGGCGGACGTCGCGACGATCACGAGCCCGCCGCCCGCGCGGTCGGCGTCGAGCTCGAAGACGCGGCGGTCGCCGAACGGCGCGTCCTCGGCGCCGGCTGGGCCGTACGCCGCATCGCGGGCCGAGACGCGCACGGTGCCGGGCAGCGCGCCGCCGCGCGAGGCGCCGGGGGCGACGCGCTTGCACACCGCCGTGGGGCCCGGCGACCCGGCGAGGACCACGACATCGATGCACTCGCCGAGCGGGTGCTCCACCGAGGCGCCGCCGGCCGCCGCGGCCTCCAGCACGACCGCCGTCGCGCTGTCGACGACGGCGGACACGGCGCCCGGGGCGCCGGGGGAGGGCGCGGGGAGCGAGCCGGCGCCCGCGCCGCGCACGAACCGAGGCCCGCTGAAGCTCGCGAACGGCCGGTGCGCCGTGAGCGAGGTACGGACACCGGAGGCGCCGTCGAGCCGGACCAGCGCGTTCACGGCGCCGCCCGCGACCTCCACCACGAACGACAGCGCGCCGCCGTCCGCCGCCGCGGCGTCCCAGCGGGGCAGCGCGGGCAAGAGCTGCGGGATCGTGGCGACGGCGCCCGACGGACCGCGGCCCGCGAGCGGCAAGGCCCAGACGTCGGTGCGGTGCGGCGGCGCCGCGCTGTGCGTCGACGATGCGAGCAGCACCGGCGCCCCGTCGAGCGCGACGAGGCGCAGGGTGTCCGCGAGCGGGGCGTCGGGCAGCGCGGCGGGAGAGAGCGCGAGGGGCGGAGGGGGCGTTTCGTTCATGGGCGCAGATCCGGGGGCGGGGCGACACGCGGCGGCGGCGAGGCAGACGAGGAGCGCGGGCGCGGGAGGCCCGCGCCACGGCCTCCAGGGGGCGCTGGTCGAGCGGGGCGAGGGCATGCCGGTCGACCTCCGCGCTGCGCTAGCGCGACAAACGGGTTGAGATCGCATGCAAACAGCAAGAAATTGAACCGCCAAGGCGCCAAGGACGCCAAGATTTTATTGTCTTCTTGGCGTTCTTGGCGCCTTGGCGGTTCATTCCCCTGGTTTCCAAGCTGGTCGGTGCGCTAGATGCGGGCGTTCGTGCGCATGTTCCACAGCTGCACGAGGGCCTGCGGGTTCGACGATTTCGGATAGCCGGCGAGCGCGGCCGCGAAGAGCCCGTCGATCGCGCCGGTCTCCCACGTGGCCGCGTCGGCGAACGGCCCGCCGCCATACGAGGGGTCGTAGAGCTGGCCGCCGTGCACGACGATGAAATGGTTGAAGAACGCGGGCGGGGGCTCGGGGTTCCGCTGGCCGGGGATCCCCGGCAGGTTGACCACGTCGGTCCACATGCGGTGGGTCCACGGGGCGGGCTGCGTGGCCGCGTTCCACTGCCAGTTCTTCACGAGGAACCCCTGGGATCCCGAGGTCCACGCCGTCACGGTGACGACGACCACCACCTTGTCGGCGCTGGTGATGCCGTGGACCTTGAGCATGTCGATGAAGAACTCGGCCCACGAGCCGCACTGCCCGCTGCCGTCGGCGCTCGCGAGGAGCAGGCGCGTGTTCGTGCACGTGGTCGTGTTCGGGTTCCAGTACGTGAGGCCCACGCCGTCGCGCTTGCGCGTGAGCGCCCGCGTCGCGAAGGGCGCGAAGCTCCGGGACACGACGCGCCCCTCGGTCGTCTCGCCCTGGGCCGCGCGGCACGAGATGTCCACGAGCGTCCAGTGGACCGTGCCGGCCGGCGCGCCGAGCACCGCGTAGACGAGGTGCGCCGTCGTGCCCGCGCCGACCCAGCCGGTGCCGGCGGCGTTCGCCTCCCACGCGATCGTCAGCGGATCGTAGCAGGCGACGACGTCCGGCAGCGGCGCGCTGCTCGTCATCGAGGGCGTGGAGACGTCGACCGACCCGGGCGACACGCTGACCGTGCACGTCCATTCGAGCGTCACGCCGCCGGCCATGGCGCGGCCGCGCAGCTGCACGGACTCGGTCCCCGTGGGCGGCCGGAGCACGCGCAGCACCACGGCGAGCGGGACACGCGCGCCGCGGACGTAGCAGACCGGCGATTGCTCCGTTGCCTGCCGGGTGCTCAGCCACTCGGGGGAGGCGAAGTTCCCGAGGGAGTCCCGCTCCACCGCGTGGTTCGCCGCGAAGTCGACCTGGATCACGCCGACCAGCGCGTGGACGATGTCGGGCGCCTTCGGCGACGGCTGCACGGGCGGCGGCACCTCGAGCGGCCTGCGCGCCTCGGGGGCGCGGGGCGGCGGGCCGCGGAAGGCGAGGATGCACCCCGTCCGGAGCAGCTCGGCGACGCGCTCGCGGAGCAGGTCGAGCTCGCGCGCCGCGTCGAGCGACACGATGCCGGCGCCCGCGGCGCACAGCTCGCTCAGGAGATCGACGCGCTCGCGGTCCGGCTCCTCCGAGGGGAACCACGCGGGCACCTCGAGGGCGGCCAGGTGCGGCTCGATCGGCTCCGCGCCCTCGGGCAGGACCGCGCCGGCCGCGCGGACGAAGCCGACGTCTCCGTACGCATCGACGACCTGCCAGACGTTGCCCATGAATCCGCGCGATCCGCTGTCCGCTGCTTCCCCGGCGCCCGATCTGACTAGGCCCGCCCTCGCCGTGCGTCAACGGTTCGTCAACCGTGCGTCAAGCAGCGCCGGCATGTGCGCGGGCATGTCGACGCCATGTGCGCGGGCATGTCGACGACGTCGGCGCGCGTGAATGTGCCCACCCGGCCGGCGAGCGATGGTAGGCTCGGCGGCTCGGGCTCCGGGACGTGCGAGGGCGAGGCGACCGATGGCGGACGGTGCGATCGAGTTTGATTTCGCTGTGGAAGGCGCGACCGATCCGTGGCGCGTCGCGCGGATCGAGGGGCATGAGGGCATATCGCGGCTGTTCCACTTCCGCGTGACCCTCGCGTCGACGGACGCCGCGCTGGCGTTCGACGGGCTGGTCGGGCAAACGTGCCTGCTCACGATCCGGACCGACGCGTCGACTCGGTACATCCACGGCATCGTCGCGCGCTTCGAGCAGCACGAGGAGGGGCGCGCGGTCACCACGTACCTGGCGACGGTCGTCCCGCGGGCGTGGCGCCTGCAGCACCGGCACGACTACCGCATCTTCCAGGAGGCGACGGCGCCGGAGATCATCGACAAGGTGCTCCGCGCGGCGGGCCTGTCCTCGGACGATTTCCGCGTCGCGACGGCGATGACCCACGATCGGCGGGAGTACAGCGTGCAGTACGCCGAGACCGACTGGGCGTTCATCAGCCGCCTGATGGAAGAGACAGGCATGTTCTGCTTCTTCGAGCACAAGGCCGACAACCACGTGCTCGTCTTCGGCGACGCGCCGTTCGTCCACGAGCCCATCGACGGGCCGAGCGTCGTGCCGTACCGGGCCGCCGGCGGGGCGCTCGCCGCGCGCGAGGCCGTCTCCCGCTTCTCGATGGCCGAGGAGGTCCGGCCCGGCAAGGTCACCGTCCGCGACTACAACTTCCAGAAGCCCAGCCTGAGCCTCGAGGGGGAAGCGGAGGCCGACCGGGACACCGATCTCGAGGTGTACGTGTATGCCACCGAGCACGATCTGCCCGAGGAGGGCACCCAGCTCGCGAAGCTCCGGCTCGAGCAGCTCCAGGTCGTGCGCCGCACCGCGGAGGGGCAGGGGAGCGTGCTCCGGTTCATGCCCGGGGCCACCTTCACGCTCGAGGACCACGGCCGCGAGAGCTTCAACCGCGGATACCTGATCACGCGCGTCGACCATTTCGGCTCGCGGGCGGTAGGGGGGGAGTCGCAGGAGACCGTCGTCGGGTACTCCAATCGATTCCAGTGCATCCCGGACGACGTGCCCTACCGCACGCCCGTGCAGACGCCCAAGCCGACGCCCCGCGGCATCCAGACGGCGATCGTCGTGGGCCCGGCGGGCGAGGAGATCCACACGGACATCTATGGCCGGGTGAAGGTGCAGTTCCACTGGGACCGGAAGGGGCGCCGCAACGAGCAGAGCTCGTGCTGGATGCGGGTGAGCCAGATCTGGGCGGGCGCCGCGTGGGGCTCGATGTACATCCCGCGCGTCGGCCACGAGGTCGTCATCGACTTCCTCGAGGGCGACCCGGATCGCCCGCTGATCGTCGGGCGCGTCTACCACGGCGCGAACGTGCCGCCCTACGCGCTGCCGGCCGAGAAGACGAAGAGCACCATCAAGTCGGACACCTCGCCGGGCGGCGGCGGCTCGAACGAGCTCAGGTTCGAGGACAGGAGAGGCGCGGAGGAGATCTACCTGCACGCGCAGAAGGACTGGAACATCGAGGTCGAGAACGACAAGACCCAGTCCGTCGGCCACGACGAGCGCCTGACCGTCGGCCACGACCGGAAGAAGCGCGTCGACAACAGCCAGTGGGAGTCGATCGGCGCCTTCAAGACCACCGAGGTCGGCAAGGATCACAACGAGAAGATCGGCGCGAACCGCACGCTCGGCGTCGTCCAGAGCGAGAGCGTGGACATCGGCGAGGACGCGAGCCTGAAGATCGGGCAGAGCCGGAAGACCGACGTCGGGAAGGACGACATCGAGTCGGTGGGCGGCAAGCGCGAGCTCACGGTGGGCGGCGAGGAGACCGTCAAGGTGGGTGATCGCGCGACGCTGGAGGTCGGCTCGAAGCGCAACACCACCGTCGGCAGCGACGACTCGCTGTCGGTCGGCGGCACCGAGACCCGGAACATCGACGTGGACGCGACCGAGTCCGTCGGCGCGAAGAAGACCGTCAAGGTCGGCGAGAAGTTCACGCTGGAGTGCGGGAGCGGCAAGATCATCGTCGACAGCTCCGGCAAGATCACGGTCGAGGGGTCGGACATCACCGTGAAGGGCTCGGGCACCGTCAAGGTGGAGGGCGCCAAGGTCGAGGTGAAGAGCGACGGCGACGTGAGCGTGAAGGCGGGCTCGAACATCAAGCTGTCGGGCAGCGGGGTCGACATCAACTGAGCGGCGTCGCGCAGGATCGGAGCCGAGGCGGATGGTTCACGAGGTGGTGGCGGATCACGCGGAGATGGCGTCGTTCCTCTGGGAGCTCCGCGAGATGGCCGTGAGGTCGCACCACTACACGCTGGCCGATCTCGCGGAGCTCGAGGAGCGCGTCGAGGCCCACCTCGATGGGCTGCGGATCGCGGGGGAGCCCGGCTGGGAGCTCACGCTGGCCGCCCTCTCGACGAAGGATTCGGGCGCGTTCTTCGCGGCGGCCATCGCGGCGGTCGAGGCGCGCGACTACCCGGGCTTCGCGGCCGTGCTCGACGCGACGGAGGAGGCGGACGAGCCCGCCGCCGGCGTCGCGGGCGCCCTCGCGTGGGCGTCGCCGGCCGACGCGTTCGCGATGGTGGCGCCGATGCTGTCGGGGGCGCAGCCGCCGGCGCTGCGCCGCCTGGCGCTGGCCGCGTGCGTCGCGCACCGCCGCGATCCGGGGCAGCTCCTCGGCTACGCGATCTGCGACGGCGACGCGGCGGTCCGCGCGCTGGCCTTCCGCGCGGCCGGCGCGCTGGGCCGCGCCGATCTGGCAGGCGAGCTCCGCGGCGCGTGGGGCTCGGACGACGAGGCCGAGCGCTTCTGGTCGGCGTGGGCCGGCGCGCTGCTCGGGGCGCGCGGCGCGGACGAGGCGCTGTGGAGCGTCGCCGGGCGGAGCGGCGCGTTCGCCGAGGAGGCGGCCGACTGCGCCGCCCGCGTGAGCCCGCCGGGCGAGGCCCGCCGCCGGATCGAGGCGCTGATGCGGTCGCCCGGGCTCGGGCGGGTCTGCCTCGTCGCGGCGGGGGCGCTGGGCGATCCGGCGCTGCTGCCGTGGGTGCTCGACCGGCTGGACGTCGCGCCGCTCGCGCGGCTCGCCGGCGAGGCGCTCTCGCGCATCACCGGCGCGCCCATCGAGGGGGCGCTGCGCGGGGCCCCGGCGCCCGGCTTCGACGCGGGGCCGAGCGACGATCCGCGCGACACGAGCGTGAAGATGGATCCGGACACGCAGCTGTCGTGGCCGCACGGGGCGAACGCGCGGGCGCTCTGGGCGGCGCACCGCGGGCGCCTCGCGTCGGGGGTGCGCCACGTGGACGGCCGCCCGCTGGACGAGGGGGCGCTCGATCGCGTGCTCCGGCTCGGCGGCCAGCGGCGCCGCGCGGGCGCTGCGTTCGAGCGGGCGGCGCGCGCGCCCGGCCGCCCGCTGTTCGACGTGACCGCGCGGGTCGAGCGGCAGAGGGCCGCGCTCGGGGCGTCGCCGTGAGGGCGCCGCCCGCGCCGCGCGCCCTCGGGCACGCCGCGGCCGCGGTGCGCCCGTTCCGCTCCCGGGGGCGGGTGATGCTCGCGGTGGTCGTCAAGGCGACCTTCCGGCTCGAGCACAAGCGCGCCATGTCGCCGCTCCCGCCCGCGCCGATCGTCGCGGCGGACGTGTGCGCGGCGCGCGCCGCGGCCGACCCGCGCGCCGCCATCTCGGCGGCCGCGGAGATGGCCCCGTTCCTTTCGCGCGCGGACGTCCTCCTCGGCGGCCACGCCTGGGCCCGCGGGCGGAGCCCGGCGCCGCTCGTCCCCGTCCGCCTGCGCCTCGGCCTCGACGCGGCCGTCCTCCTCGACAAGGCCCTGCACGTCTACGGCGACCGCGGCGGCAACGGCCGCGGCGCCCCGCAGCCGTTCCTCGCCATGCCGCTCGGCTACGAGCGCGCCCTCGGCGGGGCGGCCGACCCCGACAACCCGGCCGGCGTCGATCCGCGGGCCGGCCGCGCGCCCAACATCATCGATCCCCGGCAGCCGACGCGCGCCGCCGGCTTCGGGCCGATCGCGGCGCACTGGCCCGCGCGGCAGCGCCGGCTGGGCAACGCCGATCCGCGCGGCGTGCAGGCCCCGTGGCCCGTGGTCCCGGACGGCTTCGACTGGGCGTACTTCCAGGCGGCGCCGGCCGATCAGCAGACGCCGTACCTCCGGGGGAACGAGTGGATCCTGCTCGAGGGGATGCACCCGGATCTCGACCGCATCGAGGCCTGGTTGCCGGGCCCCGTCGCCGAGGCGCGGGTCGCGTTCGGGGGGGCGGCGCAGCCGCAGGCGTTGCCGCTGGTCGCCGACATGCTCGTGATCGACGCCGATCGCTGGCTTTGCTCGCTCGTGTGGCGCGCCAGCGCGCTGCTGCCGGGCGAGGAGGCCCTCGCCAGCGTCCGGGTCACGGCCAGGGTCGCGCTCCCGGGCGAGGCGGTGCCGTGGGACGTCGCGGCAGCGCCGCCGGTCCGCGCGGAGCGGGGGCAGGCGGCGCCGGAGCGGGCGCGAGCCGCGGCTGCGGCGAGCCCGCAGCGGGCGGGGCGCGCGGCGGAGCATCCGCTGGCGGGGACGGTGGCGCTCGATCCGGAGGAGGCGCCGGCGGCGGCGAGCCCGCAGCGGGCGGGGCGCGGGGCGAAGGACCATCCGCTGTCCGGGACGGTGGCGGTCGATCCGGACGAAGGACAGCCGGGCCCCGCCTTGCCGTTCCGGTCGCCCGCGGCCTCCGTGGGAGGACCGCACCTCGCGAGGTCTGGCACGGCGGAGATGCCCGCCCCAGCGGGGACACCGCCCGCGGAGCCGCGGCGCGGCGGCCTGCCCTTCGTGGCGCCGGCGGCGGCGGGCGCAGCTTCCAGGGCGCTGCCGTTCGCGCCCGCCGCCCCGTCTCCCCCGGGCGCCCGCGATGGCGCGGCGGCGTGGGCGCTGCCGTTCGCCGCCCCCGCCGCGGCGTCGCCGGCGGCGCCGGTCCGCGCGCCGGCGGCGTCCGGCGTGCTGCCGTTCGTATCGCCGGCGGCGTCCGGCGCGCTGCCGTTCATATCGCCGGCGGCGGCGTCCGGCGCGCTGCCGTTCGCGCCGGCGCCGCCCGCGCCCGTCCCCGCTGCTCCCCAGGCGCCGTCCGCGCACCCTCCCGCGCTGTCCGCGCCGGAGCGCTCCTCGCCGTGGGTGTCGGGCGCGGCGCCCCACGCCGCCTCGGAGCCGCAATCTCCGTGGGTGTCGGGCGCAGCCGCGGCCTCGGCGCCCGCCGCCTCGCCGCCGCCCGTCGCGCCGTCGTACGCCCTCGCCCAGCCGCGCATCGCGCCGTCGTACGCCCTGGGATCGTCGCCCGCCGCCTCGCCGTGGCCCGCCGCGGCCGCCGCCGCCCCTGCCCGGCGCCCCGCGCGCCCGCGCCGGCAGCGCCTCGCCCCGGACGCGCGCCCCTCGTCGGAGCCGCTCATCCCCCCGCGCAAGCGCCGCCCCGCGAAGGTCGCGGCCGACGGCCTCGGCGCCTCGTTCCTCCGCTCGGTGCCCGACGCCGCGCCCGCGCCCACCTGAACATGGACCTCCGCAACCGAACCCCCTTCGTCGCCGAGCGCATCGTCCACGTCGACGCCGCCGGCGCCGAGGTGCTCGTCGTCCTCGTCAAGGCGACGCTCGCCATCCACGCCGGCGGCCGCCTCGCGCCCGCGGCCGAGCAGGTGCCGCTCCAGCACGCCGACGCCTTCCACGGCGAGCCGGGCCTCTCGAGCGTGCGCTACGAGAGCGACCTCGCGCCGCACAAGGTCGGCACGGACGTCGTGGTCCTCGGCCACGCGTACCCGCCCGGCCGCCGCGACGCCGAGGTCCAGGTCTCCGTGCGCGTCGGCCCGATCCGCGCGACCCTCGCCGTGTTCGGCGACCGCACCTGGGCGCGCCCCGCGTCCCCCGCGCCCTTCGAGCGGATGCCGCTCGTGTACGAGCGCGCGTTCGGCGGGCGGGACGAGTCCGCCGAGTCCCCCGCCGACCACGAGGTCGAGCCGCGCAACCCCGTGGGACGCGGGTTCCGGGCCCGCCGCTCGCTCGTCGACCTCGCGCAGCTCGCCATGCCGAACCTCGAAGATCCCAGGAAGCCGCTCCGCTCGCCGGACGATCGCCCCGAGCCCGTCGGCCTCGGCTTCATCGGGCGCAGCTGGCAGCCGCGCCTGCGCTACGCCGCCACGGCGCCCGACCCCTCGGCGCCGCCTCCCGCCGGGTCGCCGCCTCCCGCCCCGTCGCCGTTCCTGCCTGCCGCCTTCGACCCGCGCTACCACCAGGGCGCGCACCCGCGCCTCGTGGCCACGCCGCACCTGCGCGGCGGCGAGCCGGTCGAGCTCGTGCACCTGAGCCCCCTCGGCCCGCAGCGCTTCTCGCTGCCCCCCGCGGCGCCTCGCGCCGTGGTCCTGATCGACGCCGAGCGCCGCCCGCTCCCGCTGGTCCTCGACACCGTGGTCCTCGAGCCCGACGACCTCCGCGCCGTGCTCGTGTACCGCGGCGCCATGCCCGTCGGTCGCGATCTCTTCCGCGTGCGCCGCATCGAGGTGGAGCCCGCACACGCATGAGCACCGGAGCCGTCATCACCGCCGCCGGCATGGTCACCGCGCTCGGCGACACCGCCGCGTCCACCACGGCCGCGGTCCGCGCCCGCCTCACGCGCTTCCGCGAGTGGCCGAGCTACCCCTGCCTCCCCGCCGACCCGCCCCGCCCGGAGGAGCCCTTCTCGGTGGTCGCGGCGTACACCGATCTCCCCCGCGCGCTCGACCTCCCGGTCCGCTTGCTCGCGCTGGCGCTCCAGGACCTCGCCACCTCCGGCGACCTCGCGCGCGCCGACCTGGAGGAGGCCTCGTTCTTCCTCGCGCGCCCCTCGCCCGGCCCCGCCGCGCACCACCACGAGCTGCGCGACGCCTTCCGGGAGCGGGTCGCCGACGCCGCCGGCATCGACGCCGTGACCCGCGGCCTCCTCGCCCCCGACGGGCACGCGGCGATGCTCCTCGGCCTGGGCCACGCGGCGCGCGCCGTCGAGGCCGACCCCGGCACGCCCTGGATCGTGGCCGGCGCCGACTCGCAGGTCGACGTGGGGCTGCTCGAGGCGCTCGACCGCGCGCGCCGCCTCAAGAGCCGCCGCAACCTCGACGGGTTCATCCCGGGCGAGGCCGCGGCCGCGCTGCTCGTCGAGCACCGCCGCCGCGCCGAGGCCCGCGGCGCCCCCATCCTGGCCGAGATCGAGGGTTCGGGCGCCGGGGCGGAGCCCAACCTCATCGAGAGCGGCGATCCCCCCTCGGGCGCGGCCCTCGCCGCGGCGCTCGCCGCCGCGTGCGCCGCGGGCGGCCCGCCCGCGTGGGTCCTCTGCGATCTCAACGGCGAGAGCTACCGGGCCAAGGAGTGGGGGCTCGCGCGCGTCCGCGCGCCCGCGCTCCTCGGGGGCGTCCGGGCGCTGTGGCACCCCGCCGACGGCTACGGCGACGTCGGCGCCGCGACCGGCGGGTGCCTCGCGGCCGCGTGCGTGCGATCGTTCGAGCGCGGCGCGTCCCCCGAGGCGCGCGCCGCGCTCTTCGCGGGCTCCGGCGACGGGACGCGCGCCGCCGTGTGCCTCGTCTCGGCTGCAGCGAAGAGGGCGTGAAGGAGGAGCGATATGCCTGTCACCGTAGGAGTCAACTCACGCACGGTCGTCCACGCCGCGAGCAATGGAATGACCATCGCTTTCCCGGACGTGTGCCTCACCCCCGCGCCGCCCGCGCCGCCGGTCCCCATCCCCTATCCCAACATCGCCATGTCGTCCGACGCGGCGAGCACCGCGAAGAACGTCAAGGCCGACGGCAACCCCGTCTGCCATCAGGACAGCAATTTCGCGCGCAGCAGCGGCGACGAGGCGGGCACGAACGGGGGCGTCGCCTCCGGCGTGAACATGAACAAGGCCGAGTTCATCAGCTACTCGTTCGACGTCAAGGTCGAGGGGAAAGGCTGCGCCCGCGCGCTCGATCTCATGCTCCACAACAGCAAGAACACCCCGCCCACGCCGCTCGTCCAGCCGCCGCTCATCGTCATCGTCATGGAGGAGCCCCCGCCCGCGCCCGAGAACCCGAAGGACTGGGGCGTCGACAAGATCGAGGTGTTCTGAGGGGGCGGCCGCGGAGCGAGGCTCGACCCGCGCCGCGTTGGCTGATGGACCGGACTCCCCGCTGATTCGTCCTGGAGCTCTCGCATGCCGACGATCAAGCAATACGTGAACCTCCCTGCCGCCGCGACGGGCGTGAACGGCCCCGTGCGGCAGATGCGCGTCACGCCCAACCAGGTGCCCAACGTCGCGCCCGGCGACCGCGTGGACTGGTGGATCGAGCCCGACCCGGGCAACGAGAGCCTCGCCTTCCAGTCGCTGACCGAGCGCACGCGGCTCGCGCACGGCGCGGCCCCCGGGGTGACGGTCGGCGCTGGGCACCACTTCGACAACACGCTCACGTTCACGCACATCGGCGGCGACAAGTACACGGTCAAGGCGTCGCGCGACGGGCAGCGGGCGCAGTTCCTCGCCACCGACGAGTTCCAGACGTGGCGCAAGCTCTATTATACGGTCTGGTACTCCGGCGCGCAGACGCTCGCGACGTACAACAACATCGATCCGCGGTTCGTGGGCGAGTTCGCGCGGCACTTCATCGAGCTGGAGCGCAGGGCGGTCCTCCCGGCGCTCGCGACCGTGGACTCGGCCCGCGTCGAGTTCCAGAGCCTGTCGCAGCAGGCGGTCAGCTCGCCGACCTTCGACTGGCCGTTCATGAACGGCGGCCCGAACGCGCTGCTCAACCTGCGCGTCGGCGGCGCGCCCCCCGGGGGAGGCACGCTGACCGACAAGCCGCTGCACATGGCCTTCCTGCTGGTGCCGAACTGCTATTACACGCAGCTCCAGCGGCACGCGTTCCCCACGGCGAACAACGCGGTCGGGAGCGTCACCACGTTCCGCAACGTGTGGCGCGACCCCTTGAATGGCAACAGCTTCATGTGGACGGCGCAGGCGTCGTGGCCGGCGGCCGGCGCCACCGACGTGCGGTCGTACTTCACCGTCACGCCCGGGTCGCCGAACCGCGTGAACTGGAACCTCACCACGCTGCCGGGCCTCACGGCCCACCTCGCCACGCCGGGCAACACGTACAACCTCACGTTCTCGTTCATCTGGAAGAGCTCGATCAACGGCTACAGCTGGGGCAATTTCTGCGTCGTCGGGTGCACGGGCCCCGGCCGGAGCGAGACGGCGGTCCTCGGCACCTTCGTCCACGAGATGGGGCACGGCATCGGGCAGACCGTCCGGCAGGAGCCGCAGTACAGCGCGACCGGCGTGGCGCTCGCCACGCAGCTCGCCAACCCCCGCTGGTACACCGACCAGTTCGGCGGGCAGGGCCCGCACTGCAACACGAACGCAGGCCTCACGCCGGACCCGTCCACCACGTCGGGCCAGCGGTACGACTGGTGGCCCGCGCTCGGCGGGCGGCTCTGCACCATCTACCACGCCGGCCACTACAACCGCGACGACGGCGTCTTCTGCCCCGTGTGCGCCCCGCGCATCCGCCGCGTGCGCCTCGATGCGCCGGCGCAGACCTCCCGCAACTGGAACCACTTTGGCTGAACCTCGCGGGCCGGGGCGCGCTGGTCGTTCTGCCCCGCGCCCCGCGCCCCGCGCCCCGCGCCGCACCCACGTCGAGAGGACCCCATGGAGATCGAACCCCGGACACCCTTTGGCTTCGCCCCCCACGCGGGCTCGCCCGAGATCGCGGCCGGCAAGGAGGCCATCCGACTCGCGATCTCGCGGGTGTCCTTCGCGGCGGGCACGGTGGAGCTCGACGTCTCGGCCTCGTTCCTGTTCCCGGACGCCGTCGCGAGCCGCTACCGTGACGTCGAGGAGTCGATGGTCCTCGTCGTCCACGACATCGAGCAGGCGGACGGCGGCGCCCTGCTCGCGCGCAACACGTTCATCGAGTTCCCGGCCGGCGAGCGCGACGGTCCGAACCAGCTCGCCGAGCCCGCGCTGCCGATGCCGGGCCGCGGCAGCCTCGCGTCCGAGGGGTACCAGGGCGCCTGGCTCAACGTCACCGTCGCGTTCCCCTGCGCCGTGGCGGTGCCCCGCTACCGGCCGAGCGTCTATGTGTACCTCGTCCTCGAGAACTACGTGTCGAACGTGATAGGCATCGATCTCGTCGAGAAGAAGGCCATCGAATTCTGACCGGCGGTGAACCCATGCTCGTCCGATCCGTCTCTTTCGGCCTCACCGCGGAGACGCCCGCGACCTCCGGCGCGGGCGTCGTCCTCGCCGAGCCGGGCCCGCCCACCGTCGAGGGCGGCGCCCTCGTCCACGTCGTCCACGGCAGCTCGCGTGTGCCCGCCGTCGATATCGAGGTCGAGCGCGCCGAGGTGCTCCGCGGCGTCTTTCTCACGCTGATCTACGCCCCCGCGCAGGGCGGCGTCACGGTGCCTCTGCTCGGGCCGAGGCTGGTCTTCCCCGACGACATCGACGACGTGGGCGCGGACCTCGTGGGCAGCTTCCGGTGCGAGATCGTCCTGGCACCCCGGGTCGGGGCGTTCTATCTGCACGCGGCGTATCGCCAGTACGTCTCCAACGTGGTTCGCCTCATGGCCCCGCCCGGTGCCCGATGACGCCTGTTTATTCCGTTATCGTCGTCACGTGGAACAACCTCCAGTACACGGCGCGATGTGTGGACGCCCTCCTCCGCACGCTCCCCTCGGACGCGGAGGTGGTCTTCGTCGACAACGGCTCGGAGGACGGCACCCCCGCTTACCTCACCGACGTCGCGCGCCGGCTCGGGGACGGCGCCAAGACGATCTTCCTGGACGAGAACCTCGGCCTGGCCGGCGGCGCGAACCGGGGACTCGAGGTCGCGGCCGGGGACTACCTGGTGCTGCTCGACAACGATGTCGTGGTGACCCCGAGGTGGCTGGAGGGGCTGCGGGAGTGCATGGAGGAGGCGCCGCGGGCCGTGCCCGGCGCGCGGCGCGTCGGACTCGTCGGGCCCGTGACGAACAGCGCGCGCGGCCCGCAGAAGGTGCAGAACCCGCCGCCGTTCCAGCCGGAGGCGCTGAACGAGCTCGCGGCCGAGCACCGCGAGGCGTTCCGCCGGCGGTGGGCGCCGTCGTTCGCCCTCTCGACCTTCTGCCTGATGATGCGCCGCGAGGTCTACGCCGAGATCGGCGGGCTCGACGAGCGGTTCTTCCCGGTGGGCCACGAGGGCGCCGACCTCGCCTTGCGGGCGCAGGAGCGCGGCTTCGAGTGCATGATCGCGAGCGACGTGTACGTGCACCACGAGGGGAGCGCCACGCTGAGCAAGGCGTTCCCGGGCGCGCAGGGCGGCCTCGGGGGCGCGGAGCTCTTCTTCGAGAAGTGGCGCGCCCGCCGCGCCGGGAAGACGCGGCTCGTGGCCGCGTACCGCGTCCGGGACGCGGAGGCGACGCTGCGCGAGAGCCTCGACGCGACGGCGCGGTTCGCCGACGCGATCGTCGTGCTCGACGACGGCTCGACGGACGGGACGGGGGCGATCGCGCGGTCGCACCCCGCCGTGGCCAGGGTCGAGCGGACGGAGCTGCCGCCGGCGGTGGACGAACGGCGCGATCGCGACCGCGCCCTGCAGATGGCGGCGGAGCTCTCCCCGGACTGGATCCTCGCGGTCGACGCCGACGAGGTGTTCGAGATGGACCGCGCGCGCGCCGAGCGGCTCATGCAGCTCGCCGATCCGCACATCAAGGCGCTCGGCTTCCACTGGTACACGTTCTGGGAGCCGACGCGCACGTACTTCCGGGCGGACGGCGCGCTCGGGGCGATGTCGGGGTACCGCATGTACCGGAGCGAGCCGGGCGTGCGCGCCGCCCGCGGGGCCGAGGGCGGCCTGCCCGGCGGCGGCATCCCCGAGATGCCGGACGGGTGCGGGCGCTTCACCGACGTCCGCGTGCGGCGGCTCGGCTACGACACCGAGGCGTCGCGGCAGGCGCGGCTCGCGCTCCACGGGCGGCCGGGCGCGTACACGCCGCCGCGCCCGGGCGCGCCTCCCGAGCTGGCCGATCTCGCGAGCAACACGGTGACGCTGCGCAGGTATGCGCCCGCGTCCGGCGTATCGCTCTGCATCATCGCGAGGAACGAGGCGGAGCGGCTGGAGCGGTTCCTCGCGTTCCTCGAGCCGTTCGTCGATGAGATCTGCATCGTCGACAACGGCAGCGACGACGCGACCGTCGAGATCGCGCGGAGGTTCACCGACCGGGTGCGCGTCCACCGGACGGACCGGCTGGACCTGGCCGAGGTGCGCAACGTGGGCCTGGAGATGGCCACGCGGCCCTGGATCCTGAGCCTCGACCCGGACGAGGAGCTCGCGCACTGGGATCTGCCGCGCGTCGTGCGGCTCATGGATGACCTCGACGTCCATGCCTATTCGTTCGAGATCGCCAATCATCAGAAGGACGGCCCGCCCGTCATGACGATCGCCGTGCGGCTGTTCCGCAACGACGCGAGGATCCGGTACGGGCGCGCCGTGCACGAGACGGTGCAGCCGAGCCTCGACCGGCACCCCGAGCTCGTCGTCCGCCCGGCCGGCGTGGAGATCCAGCATTATGGCTTCCTGAAGGACGACGGCGTCATGGAAGAGAAGCTGTCGCGCTACCTCGAGGCGAACCAGCGCATGCGCGAGGAGGATCCGGCGGATCCGATGCCCTGGTACAACGAGGGGCTCCACCTCCTGAACGACGGCCGCGACGACGAGGCGATCGCGTTCCTCGAGAGGGCGATGGTGCTCGGCCAGCGCTTCCTCTCGCCGCGATCGAGCCTGGCGCAGATCTACCAGCACCGGGCGCTCGCGCTGTGGCAGAGCATGGTCGCCGAGCTCCCGCCGGGTCACCCCGTGCGGCCGACGGCGGAGGAGAGCGCCGCGGCGCTGGGCCGCATCACGCCGGCGCGGATGCTGGTGGGGCAGGCGCGCCGGCGCAGGTTCCAGGGGCCGTCGCATGGCGAGTGAGGGGCGGCGCGCGTTCATCGCGCAGGTCACCGCGGGGGCCGGCCTCGTGGCGCTCGGCGGGTGCGGCGGCGCGCCCGGGCCAGCGGGCGCGCCTGCGGGGGTGAAGGGCGCGCCCGCGGGGGCGAAGGCCACCTCGCCAGCCCGGTCCGCGGCGGAGGCGGCGCCTGTTCTCGAGGCTGCGCTGCGGGGCGCCGTGCTCGCGCTCCGCTATCGGTATCCGAGCTCCATGGGCGCGCGGCTCGCCGCTGCCCCGTGGGCCGCCACGCTGGTGGTCGCCATCCACCCCGCGTCGGCGTCGCCCATCTGCCGGAGCCTCGCGAGGGGCGCGCTCCGCACGGAGGCTCCCGTGCTGGATCAGGGGATGTTCCGCGCCGTGGCCGAGGTCGATCTGGCGGAGTTCTTCGGCCTGAAGGCG
Source organism: Sorangium sp. KYC3313 (assembly GCF_052075895.1). Classification (NCBI taxonomy): domain Bacteria; kingdom Pseudomonadati; phylum Myxococcota; order Polyangiales; family Polyangiaceae; genus Sorangium; species Sorangium sp. KYC3313. Next base: position 1,774,558 of record NZ_CP197255.1, on the reverse strand, counting down.
CCGTTCGTGCGCTACGTGCACGCGTCATTTCTCCACCTCCGGTCCGACGTGCTGCGCGTCGCGGCCGGGTGAGCCGAGCCTGCGGTGCGAGTTGAGCCGACCCTGATCTCGGTCTGGGTTTTTGTAGGCGGATCCGTGGATCGTACTTTTGTACGTTATGTCAACAGCCGGTCGTTGGCGGGAAATTCTTGACAGGTCGGAATGGCATTGCGCGTGGGCTATCCTCTCGAAAGCACGCTCCTCCCGACCACGACCCACCCGTCCCCGCCTCGCTGAATCTTGATCGTCGCGACACGTTCATTCGAAACGCCCAAGGGTGGGTGGCCCGTGTTTCGCCATGTCTTATGATCGGTGGCGAGTATCCTCACCGCAGGGAATTTCGCGGCGCGAGAGCGGCCCGTTGTCGCGCCTCTCCAAAGGCGAGTAATCTCTTTCCGAGATAGCGAACACGACATGAGCACGTACGAATTTCTCCAATGGTTGGGGCTCGGGGCGGGCGCCCTCGTCCTGGTCGCGATCGTGGCGGCCGCGATCAAGCTCTCGCGCGCGACGGACGCGGTCTGGCCGAACTGTGCGACGAGGTATGGGCTGACCTTCGATCAGCAGAACGAGGGCAACGCGCTCACGTCACAGCGCAGCGTCAAGTCGCTCACCGGCGCCGTGCAGAACGTGCCGCTCCGCGTCATCTCCACCTGGAGCATGGTGGGCAATACCAGAACCACCTCCACGGCCTTCTATGCGCGCTCGTTGTATCCGGCGCCGCATCGCTTCTCGCTCCAGATCACGCGCGGCGCGGGCGGCCCGCAGTACCACCTGGTGCCGACGGGCGACCCGAGCTTCGATCGCATGATCTCGCTCAGGAGCGACTCGCCCGCCCTCTCTCGTGCGCTCATGAGCTCGGCGGTGAAGGCAGCCCTGCTCAAGCTGCCCATGAATCAGGTCGGGCTCTCTTACGACAACGGCGAGCTCTGTCTCTCCTACGGCGGTCAGCCGCTGAAGCCCGCCGAGCTCGAAGCCCCCATTGACGCCCTGGTCGCCCTGGGTCACTCGAGGCTCGCATGATGACCTCACCCGCAGGTCCGCGGCAGGCGTACCTCAGAGACCTCGGAGCGGCCCACGGCTTCACGCTCGAAGAGCTCGAGATGAACCGGCAAGGGCGCGTTCATCCGGCGCAGACCAAGCGCGGCAAGAGCTCCGGCATCGGCAGCGGGGTGTTCTTGCTCCTGCTCGGGTTACTCGTCGCCGCCGGGGGGGTCGGAGGTGCGCTCTACCTCCACGACGATTACTCGAAGCCGATCTCCGACATTGACATGAACGGGCTCTACGCGCTTGGCGGGGGCGGCGTCGTGCTGGGCGGGTTGCTCGGTATCGGTGCGCTGTTGACGTTCTGGAAGGTCAGCGCGAGGCGCAAGGCGTACGCCCAGAGCCCCGCGCTGGTCGCCCAGGGGCCGCTCCAGAAGGTGCACATCGACGGCCGCGGCGGCATGCCGAGCCAATGGCGCTACGCGATCGGCGGAGTCGCTTTCGTCGTCTCGCAGAAAGCGTGGGAGCTCACGACGCACGGCGCCCACTACCGCGTTTATCACCTGGCGGGCGATCTTCTGAGCATCGAGCCGCTGTGAGAGCTCGGGGCCCTCTTGTTCGTGTTCTACGTGTTCGGCGTGACCGAGGCGGTGGCCGCCGGGCGCTGGTCGATGGGGCAGGGGCTCCGAGCGCTCCTCGCGTCGCTGATCCCCTCGGCCCGTTCGTGCTCGACGCCCGCCTACGGCGGGAACAACACGAAGAGGCAGCGGTGTTGCCCGAAGCCGCGTCCGGCGACAGCGGCGCGGCGCATCGAGGCTAGCGGGAGCATCGATGGCACTTCCCTCGACGCGAATGGACTTCCGCATCGACCTCTCGCACGTCGATCGCGGCCGGGAGGCGAGCGAGCGGGTGATCGTCGCCCGCCACCCGTCGGAGAGCGCCGAGCACGTCATGCTGCGGGTGCTCGCGTATTGCCTCTTTCACGAGGAGGGCCTCGCCTTCGGCCCGGGGCTCGCCGACGCCGAGGGGGCGGACCTCTGGACGCGCGATCCCGCGGGCCGCGTCCTCACCTGGATCGAGTGCGGCGCGGCGCCGTTCGAGAAGCTCAAGAGGGTCGTGCAGCACAACGCGGGCGTGGCCGTTCACGCGCTCTTCTCGGACGCACGCCGGCGCGACGAGCTCGTGTCCGGCGCGCGTGAGGCCGCCTCGCGCGCGAGCAAGGTCACCGGCGCGATCTCGCTCTCCACCGTCGACCACCGCCTCGTCGCCGCGCTCGCAGAGAACACGGGTTTGCGGCGCAAATGGGCGGTCACGATCGTGGGCGATCACCTCTATATCGAGGCCGACGGCAGCACGCTCGACGGCGAGGTCGTCCGCTCGCGGCTCGAAGAGCCGTGATCGCGTCGAGACGAGAGGCCAGGTTCTAACCTCCGGAGCGCTCGGCTTCCCCGGTGTCGTCGGTGTGGATGCAGGCCATCAGCCTGCCTCACTTCGCCCGCGCCGCGCCGGTCGGGCATCTCGTCTTCCCGCGCCGCGCGGGTGGGCGCGTTCCGTCGGCTCGTGCGGCAGGGGCACGTGCGGCGCAAGGCGGATCCGGGCGCCCGGCGGAGGCTGCGGCTGGGACGGACAGCGGCCTCGGCGTGAGCCGGACAGCCGAGCTGACGCCGGCGCGTCGCCTGCATCGCCTGAGCGGCGACGTGCTCACCACGTCATGAGCTGGTCGCGGATCCAGCTGGCCCGCCTGCGGAGAAAGTCCTTGAGCAGGCTGATCTCGGCGTCGTGGGACCCATCGCGAGGCGGGGAGTCCGGCCAGCGCGCGAAGTTCCTCTCCACGGCCGGAGCTCCCGCCTTGCGCACCAGATCGTCCACCATGGCGTCGAGCTTGTCGGGCGCGAGCTCGCCCTGGAGCAGCGCCAAGAATCGTGCCTTGTACCGCGCCTTGAACGCTGGATCGCGGAACAGCGACCCCCACCAGCCCTCCGTGAAGTAGTCGGTCCCGTCGGAGCCCGCGAGCTTCCACTCCTCCGGCTCGACCGCGCGTTCGTCGTGGAGCGTTCCGAGGCTCCGGTCGAAGTCCCACACGGGACCGGCCGAGAGGAGGCCCTGTCGATCTTTGAAGAAATACGTGCTGATCCGCAGGGCATCGACGTTCTTCGTCAGGGCGTTGATGATGTTGTGGTCGATGAAGGCGTCTTGATCGATGAAGCTCGAGTAGTGTTTGCCGCTGCTGGGCTGCGTGAAGTCATCCGCGTCGACGGCCTGACCGAAGTCGTCGATGTAACGGCGAATGTAGTCGAGCTGCGGCTTTCGCGCGGGGGCCAGCATCTCCTCCGGATCGGGGTACACGAACTGGAGGTCCTGGCCGGCGGCCTTGAATTGATCGTCGCCCTTGTCGATGCGCAAGAGGAAGCCGCCGGTCACGTCCGGCTCCGTGAGATCGTCGGCCGAGAGCTTGGCCACCGGGACACGCGCCTGACCGCGCTTGATCTTCTCGATCGCCGTGTAGAACCCGAGGAAGCTCTGCTTCGCCACGTCGGCCCCCGAGTCGACCAGGAACACCTCGACGAAGCTCGTGCGCGGCGCGTACCGGCCGATGCGGTTGCTCATCTCGAAGGCGAGCGCGTTGCGGATCAGCGAGCGGTCGAAGCTCACCGGATCGCTGAGCACCCAGTCGGAGTCCGCCGGCATCCCCAGGAACTCCCGGTCGAGATCCGTGTCCAGAGCATCGTCACGAAATTCGACGGCGTATTGCTTCTTCGGAAACTCGCGAGACGTCGCGCCGCGGACGTGGATGCCGATGCGACCATCGAAGCTCGCGCGGCCGAGGAGCTTGGTCTGCCCGGCGCTGGGCTCGAGCAGCATGAACGTGGCCGGGACGAACTCGGTGCCGAGCGGGTCGAGCTGCTTCGACTCGAAGGTGTGGATCACGACGATCGGCAACTCCGAGCTGAACTCCGCGCTATCGGCGGCGACCTTGAAATACGCCTCGGTCGCGATCGGCCCGAGGAGGTCGGCCCCGTCGCTGCCCTCTCCCCCGTTGCCCCCTTCCCCGGAAGGCGCGGCGTCCGGGACGACGGCGAGGGCGCGCACCCGCGTGGACGCGGTGAGCACGAGCGGCTCGACGTAGACCGGCGAGCTCGCGGTGGGCAGCGAGCCGTCTGTCGTGAAGTGCACCACAGCGCGCTCGTCCTCGACCGTGAGCTCCACGGGCTCGGACGCCTGGAAGGTGCCTCCCTTCGGCGTGAACACGACGGCCAACGACTTCGGGGCAGGCGCTTTCGCGTCATCCCTCGCCTCGCTCGAGCAGCCCCCGAGCGAGGCCAACACGAACACCCCCGCGATCCGCAGCGCCGCGAGCTTCGACATGTCGATCATTCCCGCACAGGTTACCCGGATCGCTCGTGAAGATCCCGTGACCCGGGATCGACGGGATCACCAGGTGGAAGCCTGCGGGGGGTCGCCGCCGTGCGAGCCCGGGTGGATCGTAGTCGCCCCCCTCCACCTAACGGGCGTCGCTCCGCGGCGAGGAGGCCTGTCGTCGCCGGAGGGCGAACGCGGCGAGGGCCGCCGTCAGGAGGCCAAGGGTGTGGTTTCCGCCGACGCCCGCGACGCGGCAGCCGCAGCCCTCGCCGTCGCTGGAGGCGTCGCCGCCCCCGCCGGCCGCGCCGGTGCCGCTGCCTGCGCCGGTGCCGCCTGCGCCGCCTGCCTCACCCCCGCCCGCGGATGCGGCGCCGCTGCCCATCCCACCCGCGGATGCGGCGCCGCTGCCCATCCCGCCCGAGCCGGTGGTGCCGCCGCCCGCGCCCCCGTCGCCGGAGGGCCCCGGCGGAGGCACCGTCGCGCAGTCGCCGAGCGAATGTTCGAGCGCGCCGAGCGTGAAGCTCCCGCTGCCCGGCCGCCCGCGCGCGCAGTAGTCGTCGGTCACCGCGGCCTCGGCGGGCGCTTCGCCGACGAGCGACGCCACATCCCCTTTGATGTGCAGGTCGCCGAGACCTGGATCTTCGTACCACGTTTGGAACGTCGCGAGTCCCACCTCGGCCAGGTTGTCACTCTCCTGATGCGTGCCCCCGTCGCGGTCGCGGATCTTGCCCGTGAGCACGTTGCCGCGCGCGACGCCGCTGGTCGTCGCGAAGCGGAAGTCGATCCCGCTCGTCGCGATCAGCGTGTTGAAATGAAGCCGCGTGTCCGCCGCGCGGTTCAAGTAGACCCCGACGTCCGAGCAGCTCGCGATGATGTTGTTCCGCATCGTTCCGCCGGTGTGCTCGACCTCGCAGGGCACGTCGGGGTCGTAGGCCGGGGCGCAGTACTGCGCCCCCGTGCCGCCGCCGCCGAACGACAGCCCGATGCGCGCCCCGTCCGGCGAGCCGGCGGTGGTGCAGACGACGAGGTTGCGCTCGAAGAGCCCGTTCGAGCCGCCGCTCTTCATGAACGCGCCGTAGCTGACGGTGTCGCCGCCGTCTTTCTGGAAGTCGTGCAGGTAGCTGTCGCGCACGCTCCAGCGCTTGCCGCCGTCGATGTTGATCTTGGTGACGGGCGTGCTGGTCCTGCGCGGGTGGGTGTCGAACAGCTCCGAGCGCTCGATCAGCCCGTCGTCGGGGGCCGTCCAGACGCCGTCCACCTGCGCGGCGTTGATCTTGAGCTGGGCGTTGAAGTCCCGCACCTTCGAGCGGCGGAGGGCGAAGCGGCTGGCCGCGCCGAACACGTGGAAGGCATGCTCGCAGTCCGAGTCGTCGGCGCAGACGCCGCGGATGTCGAGGTCCTCGAAGTGCCAGTTCGGGCCGCTGACCTTGAAGCCTTCGAGGCCCGACAGCTCGACGATCGCGCCGAGCGGCTCGGCGGCGCGCACGACGATCGGCGCGGCCTCGGTGCCCGCGGCCGCGCAGGAGACGCCGTCGAAGGCGTAGGTGCCCGAGGCGAGGACGATCTCGTCGCCGGCCTTGGCCGCGCCGATCGCGGCGACGAGCTCGTCGGCGGTGCCGACCGGCACGACGGCCGCCGCGGCGGGGGTGGCGACGAGGAGGGAGGTGAGCAGGGCGAGCGGAGCGACGGGCGCGCGGCGTAGCGACATGGCGGCCAGGATGCGCGGGTGCGCTCGTCCGTCAAGACGGCGCGTGCGACGTGTGACGGCCGTGCGCGACCTTCTCCCCCTGCGCGCTGGACTCATCAAGCTCCGCGGCGACCCGCGCTGGCGCGACCTGACCTGCCTTGTCTACCACGATGAGACGCAGCCGGTCCCGAACCCGCCGAGATCGCAACGTCGCGCAACGTCGAGTGGGCCGTGCTCATGAAACGTGCGTTATGTCCGGTTCGAGGCGGACACCGATCTCGCGCAGGGCACCGGCAAGTGCAACTGCTCCATCTGCGCCAAGGCCCGCCACTGGGGCGCGCTCGTGAAGCCGGACGGCTTTCGCCTGATCGCGGGGGAAGCGTCGCTCTCCGACTATCAATTCGGCGGTGGCTCACTTCTTCCCCTGCCGTGTCTTCCACCTCTCTCGCGTGAGCGCACCGTGCTCCAAGACGTTGACCATCTTGCTGCCGTCTCCCAACACCTGCCCACAGTTCGGCCGCTCTGTCATGATCTTGTCGCGCACTGACTTTGCCAGCGCTTTGATCGTCTCCCCTGCGTTGCTATAGAGCCAGAGATAGGCGATGGCCACGATCGGCGTCCGTGTGCGCCCGTGGTTGCAATGGATGACGACCTCGCGGTGCCTCTGAAAGAGCGTGTGAATCTTGTAGGCCCAAGCCTCGCACTGATCGAGAAGGCGTGTCCCGCCCACTCGGTCCAGCTCGGTGAAGTCGAAGTTCTTGTCTTCCATCACGGCCAAGAGACCCTTGTCGAACGAGTCGCCGAAGCGGGCCACGGCCACCTCCTCGGGCATAGCCTTCTTCAAGTTGACGACGGCCTGCGACTGGAGCCCAACGGCTGCGTGCTCGGTGGCGAGGATCAACACGTTGCCCGTCTCCCCGATCGGGAAACGAGCGAGCCCTTGCGCCACCGCTGACCTATAGACGTATCCGCCTTTGCGCGCCTTCTCCATCTCTTCTTGCACGATGGACGTCTGGCAGGATTGGACGGCGACGGCCTGTTGATTGGGGAGCGCGTCGTCGCTGCGAGCGGTCTTCACGATGGTCTGGGCTTTGGTTTTGGCCTGCCTCCTGTCCCGTTGCGTGGTCTTCTTCATCGGGACCCGCGGCACGGACCGGCCCCGGCAGTAAAAGCACAGGGTGCCCTCACCGCGCATGTTGCCAGCGCACTTCTTGCAAATCGTCACGGATCCTCGATTCGATCGGTGGAGACCCCGGCCCAGGCGGCGGGCGCGGGGTCGTCCTCCGCCCAATCGTCGGGGATGGCCCAGGCCCCGGGATCGGCGTTTTCCTCGGCGTCCGTCCAGCTCTCCTCGGGGGCACGCTCGACGGCTTCCATGAGCCGCATCTCCGGCAAACCGCTGCCCTCCTCGAGGAAGGCCCGGATCTCGGGCTGCGTATCGAAGTCCGGACCTATCTCGAACATCATCGCGACGAACGACGTCACCGCCCACTCGGCGCGGATACCGTGGGACCGTGCCCGCGCCATGCCGGCACGCACGTGGGGCCAAAACGGGCCCGGCGGGGTGGTGCCTCGTATGGCGCTCGCGTGAAATGCACAGAGGTGCGCGATCACCCGCAGCGTCGATTGCACGTCGACCTCCCGCTCAAACATCGCTCGTTGGGCGATGGATATCCGCATCGTCGCCTCCTCGTGTCCGCCGATCCTCGCCAAGGACCTTCGGCATGTCAAGCGCGAGGTCGGACGGGGCGCGCCCAACTTCCCATCACCTGCGGGCACGATGTGCTCGTCGCCTTTTCGTGCAAGTACCGCGGTCTCTGCCCCAGCTGCGCCTCACGCCGGATGTGCAACGAGGCGGCGACGCTCGTCGATCGTATCTTGCCCAACGTGCCCGTCAGGCAGTGGGTCATATCGCTTCCGTTCGAGCTACGTGCGCTTGCGACCAAAAGGTCAGACATCCTCGCGGAGATGGAGCGCATCTTCGCGGAGGAGATCGCCCGCATGACCACGTGGCTCGCGAGCATCGCTGGCGCACGGACGGGCTCGGTCGGGTTCCCTCAGAGATTCGGCTCGAGCTTGAACGTTCACGTTCATTTCCACACGCTCGCAATCGACGGCGTTTTCGAGAAGACCGCCATGGGCGTGCGCTTCCACGGTGCGCCGCCGCCTTCAAATGATGAAGCGCCGCTCCGGCGTCGCGCGGTGCCGCCAGTGCACGCCCATCCGGAAGCGCCGCGGATCGTCGATGTCCCGCAGCGGCGCGACCACCATCACGTTGATCCGGCGCGCGTCGATCGCCGAGGCGAGCGCGTCCCGGTCCTCGCGCGTCTCGATCCGCGAAAACCGCGGGGCGAGCGCGCGCGAGCCGACCTCGCGCAGGGCCACACCGGCCGCGGCGTCCCGCGCTCACGCGCGCGGGGCGAGCACCTGAAAGCGCCGTCCGCTGGATAACACGTACGGGTCCTCGCCGGTCGCGAGCACGTCGTGCTGCTGGCTCAGCTGATGACCCGGCTGGCAGCAGGCGAGCGTGTACGCGACGTTCCAGCGCAGCCGGGCGAGGACATCGTCGATGGGGACGTGGGCGTGCACGAACGTGACGAGCACGGGCATGTCGGGCAACGCGTTGAGCCGTTCGATGGCCGCGAAGACGTCGGCGCGTTGCCAGGCGAAGCGGCGGATGCCGAATCGGGTGCGCCAGGCCTCGACCAGCGGCTCGTTGAGCACCGGATCGACGCTGACGTTTTCCGTCTCCGTCTTCAGCGCGAACAACGCCCCGGTGCGGGCGTGGGCGCCGTCGCCGACGTGGATGACCCGGCACGGCGCGCCGGACATGAAGGGCCGCAGGTGCTCGAGCGCCGAATAGCTCTCGGTCATTTCCTTGGCGGGGCGCGTGGCTTTGGCGAAGAGCGGCCACAGGGCTTCGAAAGACCCTCGGCGCATCAGGCGATCCAGGTAGTCGCTGCTCGCCGGGCCAGCGTCCGTATGCGGATTCACGGCGGTCGTTCTATCACCGGGCGCCGGCGCGCGCGGCTGAAAGCGCCAGCTCGACCGTTCGCCGCCAGCTCCGCGCCGCGAGCTACGCCGAAGCGAGCGCCTCGATGTCGGCGACCTCGAGCACCTGCCTCGGCGCCCCGCTCGTCACGGAACGCACCATCGCGCGCAACGCCAGCGACCAGAACACCCCGACGAGCGCCGCCGAAGTCGCTCTGGAGCGGCCAGCTTGGTCAACCGAAACCGCCGGACCAGGTCCGTCTAGCTCGTGCGGCGCTTTGGGCAGACCCAGGAACGGGGTCGGGTTCACGCCCAGCGGTGACCGAAGGCTGGACAGCACGGGTCGCAGGCGCCGTTCGACGCGCTAGCGCGCCCCACGCGCGGCACCCGCGCGCGCAATCGTGCCCATCCACCCGATCACCGAGAGCGCCGCGAGCTTCTGAAGCGCTGGCAAAAGGACGTGGCAGCCCGGCACCGCGATCGCAACCGCGTAGTACGCGGCGTCCGCGCTGCCGAACGCGAGCGAAAGCGCACCGAGCCACGCCGAGAAGCGCAACGGTGACGAGCGGCTCTCGCCCGCATTGCCCCGTGCAAACGCGCCGGTCACGCCCAGGAGCGTCGCCAGCAGCCCGGGGATCGTCGCGGCGAATACCGACACTGCGTGGAACAGCGGCGAGACCACGGACGGCAGCCACGCGATCAGGTTCGTGCCGGCGGCGGAGAGCAGTCCGAACACGCGAACCGCGCCGCCGAGCCGGCCGCCGAGCAGGGCGCCGTGAACCCACCAGAACGGGACGAGCGCGAGGGAAAAGCAGACGAACGAGGCCTGAGCGAGCGAGCGCGCGCGCGTGTTGTCCACCCCGCGCTGGGTCACGGGCTGCGTGAGGTCGCAGAAGAAGTTGCCCCAGAAATCGTAGCCGGGCGCGTTCGCGTCGCAGAAGGTGCCGCCCGGATACGCGACCGCGGCGAGCGCGGTGAGGATGAGAAACGCGGAGACCCCGACCAGGATCAGCGCGGGTGCGACGCGGGTAGGCTGCCCCACGCGCGCGAGAATAACACGAGGGCCGATGCGTTCCGGGTCATGCTCGAAGCTCGGGCGCGCCCGGGCCGCTTCACCATGGTGGTTCGCGTCACGCGCGTCACGAGGTACGAGTGCGCGGAGCCTGGTCGCGCGCGATCGCATTCGGGACGAGCGCTCGCACGACGCGCTCGTGGCGCGCGCGTTCAGCTTCGAATAAAGAGTCTGCACGAAGTGACCCATCTGCCCGGATTGCACGAGGTCATCTCTTCTGCTTGGGCGGCCGTGCGGCCTCCGGGCGGCGCATGTGTCGCGTCCGTGTGGGTCGAGCAATGCCAGCGTGCGCCATACTGAGACGCGAACCTGACAACGCTGTCATGGTATTTGCCGCGGGAGCGCAGATGGCCGCGGTTTGAGCTGTATCGCCCGCGCGATCCGGCGCGATCGGACCAGCGGCGCTCGGGTGCGGCGCGGCGTCCGGATGGCATTGCGCGCGCGGCATCCATGTTGCTGGGCGGGCCGTCCCGAGCGCGGTGCGGTCGCATCGCGGAGGAGGGTGCCAGTGCGAACCGTTCCCGCGTCCCTATCTCTCGGTCTTTACGCTGTATCGGCGGTCCTCCTTGGCGGCGCCGGGCTCGTCGCCTGCAGCCAGGGTTCCTCCCCGGAGCCGCCCTTCGCGCCCTTCGACAACGGCGCCGGTAGCAGCACCGGCAGCACCGGCGCCGGCAGCACCGGCAGCAGCGGCACCGGCAGCTTCGGCGCCGGCACCGGCTCCGGCAGCACCGGCGTCGGCAGCGGCTCCGGCGGCGGTGCGGGTGCCGTCGATGGAGCCCAGGCCGAGCCGCCCCCGGCGCCGTCGGACGAGGACGCCGGCGCGGCCCCGGCGTTCACCTGCGAGGGGCTCGACTCGAGCCAGCCCGTGGTCCTGTACCTGTCGGCCGACGACTCCAATTCGATGAGCTCGCCGGTGCACGTGCGCGAGCTGCTCCGCTCGGGCCGCGCGCCGGAGCCGTGGCAGGTGCGCACGTACGAGTTCCTCAATTACTACCGCATCAACTACGCGCCGCCGGACGAGGGCGAGCTCCGCGTCGAGCCCCAGATCGAGCCCGGTGAGGAGGCGGGGAGCTACGCCCTTCAGATCGGCGTTCGCTCCTACGATCCGCCGAGCCCGCGCCGCCCCATCGCGGTCACGTTCGTCCTCGACACCTCCGGATCGATGGACGGTGAGCCGATGGCGCGCGAGAAGGCCACGGTGCGCGCCGTCGCCGCGAGCCTATCCGAGGGCGACGTCGTGAACATGGTCACCTGGAACACCCAGAATTCGGTGATCTTGAGCGGCCACGTGGTGGACGGTCCGGACGACCCGGCGCTGCTCGTGGCGGCCGACGCGCTCTCCGCCAGCGGCGGCACCGATCTCGAGAGCGGCCTCCGGGTCGGGTATCGGCTCGCCCAGGAGCACTTCGAGGAAGGCCGGATCAACCGGGTGATCCTCGTCAGCGACGGCGGCGCCAACGTGGGAGTCACCTCCGAGGAGCTCATCGCGCTGCACGCCGAGGACGCCGACCAGGAGGCGATCTACCTCGTGGGCGTCGGGACGGGTCCGGCGCTCGGCTACAACGATGTGCTCATGGACGCCGTGACCGACAAGGGGCGCGGCGCCTATGTCTATCTCGATGACGAGGAGGAGGCGTTCCACATGTTCCGGGATCGCTTCGCGGAGGTGATGGAGGTGGCCGCCCGCGGCGTCCAGGTGGAGCTCACCATGCCGTGGTACTTCAAGATGGAGAAGTTCTATGGCGAGGAGTACTCGACGAACCCCGAGGAGGTCGAGCCGCAGCACCTCGCGCCGGGCGACGCGATGATCTTCAGCCAGCTCGTGCGGGGGTGCGATCCGGGCGTGATCAACGACGAGGATACCCTCACCGTGCGCGCGCGCTGGCAGACGCCGCTCACCCATGAGCCGAAAGAGGCGAGCCGCGAGGCGACCCTCGCGGAGCTCGCCGCCGGGAGCAAGGAGCAGCTCGTCAAGGGCAAGGCCATCGTGGCCTACGCCGAGGCGCTCAAGGCGGGCACGAGCGAGGCGCTGCACGCCGCGCGCGAGCAGGTGATCGCGGCGAACCCGGGCGGCGATCCGGAGCTCGACGAGATCGCGGAGCTGATCCCGCTCCACCCGCTCTACTGAGAGATCGGCCCCGGAGGGGTCGACGTGGGGTCGCCCCTGGTTGGTTCAGCCCGAAGCCTCCAGCAACGCCGCGTCGTGCGCCTCGGCGCCGGGCCCGAGCGGCTGGCCGTAGGAGAACTCGATGTAGTTGCCGTCCGGGTCCTTGAGCGCGCAGAAATAAGCCACCGGATAGGGCAGCTCCTTGGGCGGCCAGACGAGGTGCGCTCCGCCGCGGCGCGCGATCTCGTCGACCGCGGCGCGGCTCTCGAGCGCAAACCCGAAATGACTCATGTCCTCCGGCGCTTGCGGCGCGCGCTGGCCGCCCTCGATCATCACGAGGACGAACGTCCGCTCCTTCCCCTCCTCGGCGAGCCAGGCGACCCGCGTGCCGGCGTCGCTGCGCTCGTGAACCACCTTGAGCCCGCAGAACTCGCGATAAAAGGCGATCGTCGCGTCGAGGTTGCCTACGTGGAGCGCGACGTGGGTCATCATCGGTTTCATCGTAAACTATCCTTCTTTTTCTCCCCGGCAGCGTAGCAGACGAACAGGCGCGGGAGCAGCGGGGCCGCGCCCCGGCGCGCTCGAGGGGCGGGTCTTCGTGTTCAACGCGATCACGTATCACACGGTGAACTCGCGGTGGCGCGTCATGGAAAGTCACCATGATACCTCGCTGTCCGGCAAGGCGAGGGCCCTCTGGGACGTGCTGGCGATGCCGACGGCGGGCAAGCTCGTCGCCCTCCTGGCGGCGCTGGTCCTCGTCGTTGCCCGGACCGCCTGGAGGGATCGCGTCCCCTTCGTACCGTGTTCCCGACCGACGCAGCCGTCCTGGCATCGCTCGCCGGCGCCGCCTTCGTGACCGCCCTCGTGACCTCTCCGGTCCGGGGACATTACTTCATGATGGCGTGCGGCGGGGCGTGGGGGACGCCCGCCGGCGTGCGGCGGGGCGTGGTGGGACGCCTGCCGGCGTGCGGCGGGGCGTGGGGGGACGCCTGCCGGCGTGCGGCGGGGCGTGGTGGGACGCCCGCCGGCGTGCGGCGGGGCGTGGTGGGACGCCCGATCGCCGCTCCTCATGATCTGCGGCGCCGTTGACGTCACGCCGCCGCAATTGCGGCCACGTTACCGGGGGACCCCCCCAGGGCGCCGCCAGACAAACCCGGGGGCAGACCACTCCCGTTCGATCACATTACGAAGAGATCATCGCAGCGGATGACGATCAGGGTCGCGAGAGGCTCGTGCGGTACTGCACCCGCCCGGCCTTCGCACTCGCTCGAATCGAGCTCCTGCCCGATGGACGCATCGTGTACTTGCTGAAGACACCTCGGCGGGGACGCACTCACCGCGTCATGTGTGCAATGGAGTTCATTGCCCGGCTCGCGGCTTTATTTCTTCCGCCGAAGACCCCCCTTGTGAGGTACCATGGCGTGTTCGCGCCTCGCTCGTCGTTGCGCTCTCCCGTGACGCCCAAACCCCCGCCCGCGGCGCGTCGCCTGAACCGTGCCCTGGCCACGTGCCTCGGCCCGCTGCACCCACGTCGCCCGCGCCTGCGTTGCCTGCACTCGCGTCAGCGGGAGCCGCGACGCCGCCCACGTGGTCGTCGCGTTCGTCTAGACTCGGCGCATGGTGGAACCGCTGTCGGAGGTCCGTCGACTCGGAAGCCTGAGCTTCGCGAGGCGGGGGCGGGCGCTTGCCCTGCTCGCCCGCGGCTGGGATCAGGCCACGGCCGATCGGGTCATGGCTGCGCTGGATGGGGGCGACGGCGACGAGCGGCGGCTGGCGCTGGACTTGGCGACCTATCGCCGGGACGTGGCGCGCATCGAGAGGGCGCTGCGCGACCCCATGATGCGTCGGGCAGCGCTCTCCTCGGCGCGCCGGGTGCCGGTGTCGGACGAAGCGCTGCTCCAGGTGCTGCGCGAGGGGAATCGCCGCGAGGCCCGCGGGGTGGTCATGATCCTGCAGAGGCACCGTCTCGTCGCCCATGCGACGGCGGTCATTCCCCTGGTCATCGCCAGGCACGATGTGGGGCTCGCGACACGCCTCTTCGCGACATGCGATCTCGACACGCTGGAACGTCACGCGGCCGAGCACGAGGCCGCGTGGCGCGCGCTGGTGACGCGCGCGCCGGAGCGGGGCCTTCGCGTGGCGCTGGCGACGAGGCGCAAGATCACGGCGGACGAGGCCACGCTGTTCTGCGCCCGATATCCCAGGGAGGCCCTGGCGCTGCTCGTGCGGCAGGATGCCTTGCATGCGAGGGCGATCCACGCCCTGGCGACGGCTTGCCCGGCCGAGCTGCTCGAGGTCCTGCGCCGGAACGACTGGACCGTCTCTCTCGCGAGCGGTCCGCTTCCCTCCGGATCGCCGCCGATCTCGACGCTGCCGGCCGAGGATGTGCTGGAGCTCCGGAACCGGTGCAAGCCCCTCGACGCCTCCGCCGATCCGCTCTTCCGCTTCCTGCCCCTCACCGAGCGCGAACGTCTCCTTGGCGCCGAGCTGGAACAGGCCGCGGCGGCCGCATGGTCGCCCCGTCCTGGCATGGAGGCGCGGCTGGCCACGATGCCACCGGCGAGCGTCACGCGGCTCACGGCGGCGGCCCTGATTCCTCCCGTCGATCCGGACACCCGGCGCAAGCGGCTTCGGGCCATCGAGAAGCACCTCGACCTTGCCCAGCTGCGATCCGAGCACGAGGCGCTCGGCGCGGCCAAGGACCGGGGCGAGCGCGCGGCGCGGATGGTCGCGCTGGTGCGCTCGCTCCGCCGCGGCGCCGACCCGGCGACCTGCGCGTCCGTCCTCGCCGAGGTGGAGCCGGCATGGCATGGCCCGAGCCGCCACCTGGTCATGGTCGAGCTGGCCCAGCTGTCCGATCGTCAGGTCTCGGAGATCCCCGTGCAGACGTATAGGGACGCCCTGCTCACCACCGTGCAGTCGCGCGAGTCGAACGCAAGCACCCTGGCCCAGGCCGAGCGGGCCGTGCACAAGGCCATCGGCGAAGCGATCCTCCGGGACAGCATCCCGCGCGCGGCGCAGCTGCTCGGGCTCCTGGTTCAAATTCGCCTGGATCCCCGGGTGCGCTGGCGCGCCGACAAGGCGCCGGCGCCCGGCCAGAAGCCGTCCATGGAGGAGTATCTGCCGAGCCCGCTGCGCATCGCCGAAGGTCTCGCCGCCCAGCTCCATGCGGCCTACGAGGGCGTGCGACTCGACGGCACCACACCCATGCTGGGACCGGTGGCGGTCGGTCGCTACGAGCCCGAGGCGGAGCGGCTCATCCTGGACCTGCTCCTCGGAAGAGCACCGAAGACGCCGCGGCCTCCGCGCAAGCCCGTCACATGCAACGGGCCGCTGGACGAGGTGATGGGGCACGTCCCGGAGATCAGCCTGAAGGAGACTGCCCTGGTCGACGAGCTGCTCGATCGGGACGACACCACCGATCCGCACAAGACCGATCTGGTGGCGGCGATCTCACGATCGGCCCCCGGGCGGTGGACGCCCTCCCAGCGCAGGCGCTTCACGCAGCATCTCCTGCGGGTGGCACGGGACGCCAGCCTCGATCCCTCGAGGCGCGCCAGGGCCATCGGCCGCGTCGAGGACGCGCCGCTGCTGCTCGAGCTGCTGCCGGGAGCGGCCGGGCCGGTCGCCGCCGCGATCCTTTCGCGGTGCGCCCGGATCGCTCCGCCGACCGCCGAGCTCCGGCGGCTGTTCCTGGAGCGCGCGCGAAGATCCGGCGTGGTGGGTCGCGCGGCGATGAGCGCCCTCAACGTGCTGTCCGAGCGCATGCCCGGTCCGCTCGATCTGGCGCCGTACCGTGAGCTCTTGCTGTCGAAGGACTGCGCGGTGGTCAACCGCAAGAACGCCGCCGGCAGGGTCTCAGCCTCTGCGACCGTGGAGGCCCGCGACCTGCTGCTGGAGGCGTGGCGGTCCGAGGACCTGCACCCCAGCATCCGGCCGGACATCCTGGCGGGGTTGCTGCGCTTCGTTGACCAGGCCGACGTCCGACAGGTGCTGATCGACGGCATCACGACGGTGCCGGATACGTGGCAGCTGCTCAACCCCGGGTCGAGACTCCTGTTCCCGAACGAGTCGCAGGCGCGACCCGCGGTGGCTCGCGGCTTCGTGGCCCTGGCCGAGGTGCTGGTCGAATGCGGCGACGAGCGTCTCGCTTCCACGGCAGCGGGCGTCTGCATCGCCCAGCATGACCTGTGCTCGGAAGGGCTTGGTCTGGCGACCAGGCTCCTCGCCGAGGCGCGCACCTCCGGCCGCGTCCTGGTCCAGACGGTCGACTCATTGAGCCGCCTCCCTGACGACGCCGGATTACCCCACTGGCAGGCGGCGCTGGCCCGGCTCGTCGCAACGGCGAGCGGCGATCGGACCTGGGCCCTGGTCCGACTGGCGCGGCTCGCGCCCAGGCCACGGGCGTTCCGGATCGCGCTCGGCCTGGCTCAGAAGGCTGCAGGCCTGCGCCTCATGGCCGCCGCCTCGCTGAAGGAGATCCTCGACGTCGATCTTGTCGAGGTCAGGTTCGCCAAGGAGCTATGGTCGGAGTATCTGGCCCTGGTAGACGAACAGCCTGCGCGTCGGATCCCCTCCACCGGCAAGCTGAAGGATCCCGGGCTCGCCGCCTCCCTCATCGATTGGCTCATCCAGCATGGCGGACTGGCGGCCGCGCTGTCGGCCGCCGAGCTGTCGCTGCAGGTCGAGAAGCAACTCCGAGGCAGCCCCGCATGGCGCGCGCGGCTGGACGCCATCCGCGCAATGCACGCTGACGCCGCCGAGCGCCTTCTGCTGGCGGACATCTAGCTGCGGCCTGCGGATCTCGGCCTATTCGAGCGGCGTCGGCGTGTTCTGCGGGACGGGGGTTGCGCTTCGTTACCCGTGGCGGGCGCAACCCCGGTCGCCGATTGACGCGCGGCGGCGGTCGGCGTTGCATGAGCCATGGACCAATCCGCTCCCAACCCGTATCAACCGCCGACCGCGCTCGAGCCGATGGCTGACTCGGAGCGAGCCCACGATGGCAGCGCGTCGCGCATGTCGCGCTTCTGGGCGGCGATGATCGACGGGGTTCTGGCCCTCATCATCTTCGTGCCGCTGCAGTATGTCGCCGGTGTCTATCGCGACTTTCCGAAGGTCTCCGCGCCGCCGTTTCCGCAGTCGTTGTTGTGGGCGCTGGCGGGGTTCGCGATCACCCTGGTGCTGCACGGCACGTTCCTCGCCCGCAGCGCGCAGACCATCGGTAAGAAGGCGCTGAACATCCAGATCGTCAACGCCAGCGACGGCAAGCCCGCGGCCTTCGGCACGATCGTCTTGCGACGGCTCCTGCCGGTGGCGGTCGTGGCTCAGATCCCGTACGCGGGCAGCGTCCTCGGCCTCGTCAACGTGTTGTTCATCTTTCGCAAGGATCGGCGCTGCGTGCATGATCACATCGCGGGCACACGCGTCGTGAACCTGGGCCGGAGCGAGTAGGCCCGAGCGGCATATCACTCCTCGGCGCTCGTGCGGATGCAGCCCCGGCTCTGCAGACAGTCCATCGCCGCAGCGCTCGGGCGTGAGCGCCTGCGTCCGTGCTGCGCCGGCGGTCACATTCCGGTGGGCTGCCTTGTCCTGGGAGCGGACCCCACCCGGAGAGGACATGAAGAGACTGCTCAGAATCGATGCAAGCGCCCGTACGCAAGGGTCGATCTCGCGGAGCGTGGCGGACTATTTCCAGGTACGCTGGACAGAATCGAATCCGGGCGGCCGCGTCATCGTTCGCGACCTCGCCCGGTATCCGGTGCCGCACCTCGACGCCGTGACCATCGCTGCGTTCCTCGCGCCCCCGCCGCCTTCCGGGGGGCCGCCGCCCGAGGGCCTCGTGCTGTCCGACGCCTTGATCGATGAGCTGAGCTCGGCCGATCACGTGCTGATCAGCAGCCCGCTGTACAACCTCACGCTGCCATCGACCCTCAAGGCCTACTTCGATCACGTCATCCGCAATGACCGTACGTTTGCACAGATAGAAGGGCGCTGCGTGGGCCTCCTCACCGGCAAGTCGGCGTCCGTCGTGACGACGCGCGGCGGCGTCGCCTCGCCGGCCGCCGAGGACGAGCTTCAGACCCGCACGCTGCGGGCGATGCTGGCCTTCATCGGCGTCACGAAGGTCGACGTGATCTCGCTGGATGGGATGAGCGGAGACGAGGCCTCTCGGTCGCGTCGCATCGCGTGCGCGCGGGCCGAGATCGATCATCTCTTCGCCTCTCCTGGAGAGCCGGTGTGTCTCGGGCCGCTCACCGAGGACGATCGGCGGGAGATCGGCGGGCTGCGGGCTGCGCAGGCGGCTGCCATCCAGCGGGGCGACGCGGAGGCCTATGCAGCGCTTTGCACCGACGACATTCAGCTCCTGATCCCGGGGCACGATGTCGTCTCCGGCCGCGAGCGGCTCCTCGCGTGCGAAGCGGAGCTCTTCCGGAGCGCGAGCTTCGCGTCGTTCAGGAAGACGCCGGAGCGGATCGAGCGGAGCGGCGACCTGGCCGTCGAGGTGGGCCGGCAAGAGGTGGCCGTGCGGCGCGGCGGGACCGCGGGCGTCTTCGCCGCGCGGCAGAAGTACACGCATGTTTTCCGGCGGACGGCGCAGGGTTGGCGCTTCGCCGTGCTGATGTCCAACGCCATCGAGTAACCGTCATGGATCACCGAACGCGTCTTTTCGAGAGCCACCGCCCCCTCCTCGAGGGGCTCGCTTACCGGATGCTCGGCACGCGCGCCGACGCGCTCGACATCGTGCAGGAGACGTTCCTGAAGTGGAGCCAGACAGACATCGACCAGATCCGCGACGCGCGTGCGTGGCTCGTCACGGTGTGCAGCCGCATCGCGTTGAACACGCTGCAATCGGCGCGTTCCCGGAGAGAGACGTACGTGGGCACATGGCTGCCGGAGCCGTTGATGGAGGATACGCGGAGCCCTGACGACGAGCCGCAGATCGACGAGACCGTCTCGGTCGCGTTGATGCACGCCCTCGAGCGGTTGACGCCGAAGGAGCGCGCCGCGTTCCTGCTGCACGACGTGTTCGGCTACAGCTTCGACGAGATCTCCGCGCTGCTCGGCAAAGAGAGCGCGGCGTGCCGGAAGCTCGCCTCCCGTGCCCGCGCGCGGGTCCGCGACGCGCGGCCGAAGTTCGCGGCGTCGTCCACCGAGCACCAGCGCCTCCTGACAGCGTTCCTGAACGCCGCCCGCGCTGGTCAGATCGACGAGCTCCGCAGCCTGCTCGCGGAGGGCGTGGAGCTCCACGCGGACGGGGGCGGCAAGGCCGAGACGGTGACCCATGTGCTCCGCGGCGCGGACGCGGTGAGCACCTTCTTCGCCCGCGTCTGGAGCGCCACGGCGCACCCCGATGGCCGCTACCGCTTCGTGCTGCGGTGGTTCAACGGCTCCCCGGGGCTCCTGGTCCACGACGAAGATCGGCTGATCGCCGCCGTGAGCGTGAGCGTCGACGAGGGCGTGATCCGAGGGGTTTATGCCCACCGCAACCCAGAGAAGCTCGCGGCCTTCCTCGCGGAGGCTGGCTGAGCGCCGCCGGCCCGGCGACGGATCGTCATCGCCGACCCCGGCGAGCTCGCGCGGTTCGTCACGTACCTGGCCCGGCCCGAGTCGATCTACATCAACGGCGTGAGCCTGACGGTCGACGGCGCCTTCTCGGCGTGAGCTGCCAGCGCTGCTCGCAGAAACCCGCCTCGCTTGCTCGGTGAGCCGAAGCCACGCTACGACCGGCGCAGGAACACACCGCATGCGGGGGATCGCCGGAACGTGGACGCAGGTGCCTGAGATCATGGATCCGAACAGGGCGATTCCGGCCACGGCCCGAGCCCCGCGCCCGCGCTCGCTCTGCGCCGCCGCCTGCGCCCGCGCGCTGCTCGTCCCCGTGTGCGCTGCCCTCGCGGCCCTGTCCGTCGCCTGCGGCGGCGGGCAGACCCAGGGCGAGGCCTTCGACCCCCGCTGGAAGGACGACGGCGGCGCGGGCATCGCGGCCTTCCAGCAGCGGTTCGCGGGCAGGCGCATCCCCCTCGGCGCCGACGTGGCGGTCGGCGTCGTCGCGGGCGCGCGGGCGCGCCAGCTCGTCGGGGTTCCGCTCGACGGCGGCCCGGCGTGGACCTTCGTGCACCGGCTCGACGCGCGCCCGGCCGTCGCGGGGGGCGTCGTCGTCGGGCTCGGCCGGGGCGAGCTGTTCGCCCTCGACGCGCGCACCGGGGAGCTGCTCTGGAAGCGGCGCGCCGGCGGCAGGCTCCGCGGCGCGGGCGACGACGGAGAGACCACCGTGGTGTCCCTCGTGTCGACCACCGGCACGAGGAGCGTCGTGCTCGCGGTGAGCCGCGAGAGCCTCGTGCTGCGCCAGATCGAGGACTCCGCCGCCATCGGCGTGCCCGCGGTCGTGGGGCGCTACGCGTTCCTGCCCTGGCAGGGGCGCTACGTCACCGTGTTCGACCTGCAGACCGGCGGCGAGGTGGCGCGGGCGCAGCTCCGCACCGAGGTGAGCCGCGCCTTCCTGCTCGGCGGGACGGTCTTCTTCGGCGGCGAGGCGGCGACGCGGTTCGACGCCTCGATCGGGCTCGGCGCGGCCGGGCGCGCGTCGATCGCGCGGCTGCCGGCGCGCGAGCTGCCCGGGGCGCCGGTCTGGATGACCGCCGGGACCGAGGTGCTCGCGCCGGCCGCCTCGGCCGAGGACAGGGCGCGGCTCTACGCCCGCCCCCGGCCGGTCGGCCCGCCGGGCATCGAGGGGGAGCGCTACGTGGCGACGTACTACCGGGCCGCGGTCGGCCTCGACGCGCGCACCGGCGCGCTCGCCTGGGCCCACGCCGGCGAGGCCGACTTCCTCGGCGGCGCCGCCTACGCGGGCGGCTTCGCGCTGTGCGACGCGCGCGGCGGGATCACGTTCCTCGACGCGCAACGCGGGGCCGTGGCGGGGCGCGCGTCGCTCGGCCGGCCGATCCAGGCGTGTGTGGTGCAGGCCGACGGGCTCACCGCCGCTGTGGCCTCCGCGAGGCCCCTGGAGGCCGCAGCGGCGGTCAGCGCGAGCCCCGTGGAGGCGGCGCCGGCCGCCGCACGCCGCCCTGGTGCGACCGATCCTCCGTGAAGCCGCCCTCGGGGGATGAGGCGGCGGCCCGGGTCGTTCACGAAGCGAAAGGGAGGCTGCTCGGGCTGCCGGTGGTACCGGAGGGGTGAGCAAGCTTGGGCCTCTTGCCATCCCATGAGATCGCGCGGCCGACAGCACCTCACGGCGGCGGACCTCCTGTTGCCCTCCCTACCTGTCCCGAGCTCGATTCCCCAGCGCAACTCCTGCGACCTGCCCGGTGGAGCGGCCACGGATGGCAGGTGCGAGAACCAGCAGGATCAACCTTGCGGACGCTACGTTCCTCCCATGATGTCTTCGAATACCGATCACGTTGAAATCCGGAGAATTTCACAGGGAGGCGGGGAGGAAGAAAAAATGAATCTCTCGCTCTTGCCGTCTCTCTCTTCCCGCCTCCCCGTCTCCCCGCCTCCCTGTGAAATTCTTGCTTTCTCTCGTGGTTTCAGCCCGTTCGTCGCTCTAGACCACCTCGGCGACGAATGAGGCGGAGAACGCGCCTGCGGCCGCGCTTCCCGGCGAGGTGGACGCGCCAAGCAGGGCCGCGGCGGCCGGACGCACGACCTCGTCGAGCGCGCGACGGAGGACGGCGGCGCTCTCCGTCGCGCCGAGCCGCCCGTGGGCCGTGAGCTCGGGGCTCGCCACGGCGCCGCCCGCGAAGCCGGCCAGAACCTCCTCGGCCGCCGCGAAGGCGTCGATCACGGCGGCGCGCACCCCGGCGCCGCCCGTGGCGACGGCCCACGCGACCGCGCGCCACGCGAGCTCGGCGTGGCGCGCCTCGTCCGCGGCGATCACGGCGAGCGCGGCGCGGACCGCGGGATCCTGGGCCTGACCGGGCTGCTCGGCCGCCAGCACCGCGGCGAGCGTCTCGCCGACGCAGCCCTCGCGCGCGGCGCTCGCGGCGACCGCGGCGAGGTCCTCGCTCACCGCGACTGCGCCTCCGAAGGGGAACGCCGAGGGACCGACGGGCGCGCCGCCGTACGCGCCGGCGAGCGCGAAGCAGAGGCGCGCGTGGCGGATCTCGTCGAGCGCGGCGTGATGCGCGGCCTCCACGAGCTCGGCCGGGGCCCCCACCGCGAGCAGCTCGAGCGCGAACCGCCCGAACGAGGCGACCGAGGCGTGCTCCAGCAGCGCGTCGCCCGTCCACGCGCGGGCGAGCTCAGCGCGCGCCTCGGCGGAGAGCCGGCGGACATCGGGCGTCGTCTCGTCCGCGGCGCGCGCGGCTCGCCACGCGGCGCCGGGCGTCGCGGCGGCATGGAGCGCGCGCGCGCCGACGAGGAACGGCCGCCCGGTACCATTGGCCACCGTGACGCACTCGCCCGGGGGCAAGAACGTATAGCAGCACTGATTCGTCGCCGGGTCGATCTCCGGCCCGCTCACCAACAGCGATGGAATCAGGCAGCCATTTCTCGGGAGCTGGGCCACGACGTCCTCTTCCGAGGGGCAGCCGCCGTCGTCCGACGCAGGGAAACAGGCGTTATCGAATAGCGACGAGAAACCCCCGCCCTGTCCCCCGGCCCCGCCCTGTCCTCCGGCCCCGCCCTGTCCGGCGCCGTCCTGAGCCCCGTCGGAGCCGTCGTCCGCGCCCTCGCCGGCTGGAGGATCACCTGCCGCAGCTCGGGTACCTCGTGTCGAGCACCCTGGACCGGAGCGATTGGAGCGCGGCGTGCAGGGGCCGCGGGGCGGCGCGGCCTCAGAGCTCGCCCACCTGGCTGTGCTCGTAGAAATCGATCAGCGCCTGACCGCCGCGGCCGAGGCCCGCCTGGGCATTGATGTAGGGCACCGCGTCTCGAATCGCCTTCATCGTCAGCTCGATGTTCTTCTGCGTCCCGACCACGAGGGCGGTGTGGTGCTCCACCGCCCGCTCGGGCTGCGTCAAATAGCGAAAGAGCTCCTGAATGCGCGGGATCTGGATGCGGCCGCGCGTGCCGAACGTGTCGACGCCTTCTTCGCTGACACGGCCCACCCCGCCGTAGAGGAACACGCTGCCTTCGCGCGCGTTGGTGCAAGGTCTCAGAAAGGCGCAGGTGCCCGCCTTGAGCTCGCCGTCGACCGCGCCCCAGGTGTTCTCCGCGCCGATGTCGGCCTGGGTGGCCAGGATCTCCTGGCGGGTGATGCGGGCGCCGGGGCGCATCACGCTCTTGGCCCAGACGCCGCAGTGGAAGAGATCCACCTCCTCGCGCTCGTCGTCGTACATGTTGTTCCAGTCGCCGAGCAGCGGCACGAGCCCGGAAGCGCACTGGAGCATGTACATCCCCATCCAGCCCGCGACGTCGGTCTCGCAGGCGGCGGGGATGAGCTTGTCCGAGAGCATGCTCATGCAGGTGCAGGGCATCACGCCCACCTCTCCGCCGATCTGGTACTTCTGCATCTCCGTCCAGCAGCGCACCGCGATGCCGTCGAGGTCATTCTCCTTCACGAAGCGATCGAAGACGACGCCCATCCGGGCGATCGCCTCCAGCGAGGCGCGCGGGACGTCAGTCGCCGCCATGTAGCCGGAGACGGCTTCCAGCTGGGTGGACAGCTCGCGCGGCGAGACCTGACGCATCTGTCGATCGAGCGCGATGAGCTCCAGGCCGACCGTGCTCAGGCCCATGTGCCCCAAGAGCTCGGTGGAGACGTTGGTGACCGTCTGGAACGCGTCGGGCCCCGAGCCCACCAGCCCGAGGCGCACGCCGCGGCCCCGGCGGCGGAACTTCGATGCCAGGACGCAGCTCGCGTAGAAGGCGTGGAGATCGTCCGCGAAGGCGGCCGAGCTCACGGCTTCGCAATGCCTGGACGTGAGGGTGTACGGGTAGCCGATGTGGCGGAGCGCGTTGGCGGCCGAGAAGCGCCCGCACGCCCCGTCCCGCCGGCCCTTCTGTCCCATGCGCCCCAAACCGCGCACGTCTGGCTCGGTGTGCAGCAGAACCGGCACATCGAGGTCGGCCAGCCGCAGAAAGTCCCGGATCCCGTTCTCATCGGAGAAATTGTACATCGAGCAGACGACGCCGATGGCCCCGCCGCCGTCGGGAGCGCGGCGGTACTGCTGGGCGACGCCCGCGGCCGCGCGCGCGTCGGCGTAGGTCTCGACGTTGCCGAGATCGACGTAGCGCACGCGCTCGCCGAGCACGTGGCCCACGGCCGACTGGGTCGCTTTCGCACCCTCCTTCGCGAACTCCGTCGGAAAGAAGCCCCGGTTGCCCATGAAGCCCAAGATCACCGGTTCACTCTGTGCCATTGCTGTCTCCTGGAGCAGGCGGGCTTGAGCCAGAATGCCCCTGGACCCCCGCCAGCGCTTTGACACCGCTGAACGATTGTTCGATCTGGCGGATCCGCAGATCGCTGCCATGGCTCCCTCGCGCGCAGGGGACCGCGAACACCGACCGCGTATTCCGCTTCAATACTATGCGTGTGCGTGCTAGCGTCAACAGCTAATCCGAATTAGCTAAACGGAGCGCGCGCTTGAACGATCCCCCCGACCCCGACCCGCCGCACGTGCCCGGCCTGCGTCCGGTCCGTATGAAGGACATCGCCGAACAGCTGGGGTTGTCCCAGACGACGGTGTCTCACGTCCTGACGGGCAAGCACGCCAAATTCCGCATCAGCGCCGCCACGGTGGAGCGGGTCTGGACGCTGGCCCAGAAGCTGGGCTACCGGACCAACGCCATGGCCCAGGCGTTCCGGGAGCAAAAATCGTACGCGATCTCCCTCGCCGTCGAGGACCTGGCGAACCCGTTCTGGGCCGGGATAGCCGTCGGCGCCGAGCGCGAGGCCGAGCTCCACGGCTACACCCTCGTGGTGAGCCACCTGGCCGGTAACGCGGGGCGCCAGCGTCGCGCGTTGCAGCTCGTGCACGAGTCCCGGGTGGATGGGCTCATCGTGTCCCCGGTTTCCGGAGGGGATTGCGATCTCATCGCGGCACACGAGCAGGGACTCCCCTTTGTGCAGATCGACCGGGCGGTCCCGGGCCTCGACGTGGCGTGCGTGCGCACCGATCACGCCGCCGGTTCGGCGCTGGCGCTCCGCCACCTTCTCAGGCACAGGGATCGGTCGCTCGTCTACATCGGCGGTCCGCTCGACATCCCCACCTACCGACATCGTCTCGACGGGTTCCGGGCGGAGTTGGCGCGGAGCGGCGTCACGGCGGCGGCCATCGAGGAGTTGAAGGAGGCCACCCCGGAAGCGGCCGAGACGCGCATGGTCGAGCTTCTCCAGCGGCTGCGTGGACCTCTGGCCGTCTACGCGGCGAATTTCTGGAGCACTGTCGGGACCCTGCGGGGCATCCGCGCGGCCGGTCTCTCCGTGCCCGACGAGATCGACGTCGTCGGATTCGACGACATCCTGATGGCCGATCTCCTGCGCTATCCCGTCGCGACCGTCGATCAGGACGTCGGCGCGATAGGACGCGAAGCGGTCCGGCTGCTCCTTGAAATGCTGACGGGGGCCAGGGTCGCGCGAGAGGTCCTGCTCCCCCCTCGCCTCACCGCGCGAACATCGGACGTGTCGCGCAGCGAGAGGCGAGCTCGCGCGGAGAGGCGAGCTCGCGCGCGGAGAGCCGACCGCTCGTGACCGCCCGCCCATCGCCATGATCGTGGCCAGCTGCGGCTCTCGCCGCGGCGCTCGCGCTCGATTCCTCCACGAGGCAGTCAATCGCCCATCGTATTCGCGCCGTTCAGGAGCGGTACGCCGAAGTTCGGCGTTCCGTCTGCGTTCCATTCGAGCCGCTGGACGCGCGTGTGACGGTTCGGGTCGTAGAGCGGGTCCCCCGTGATCTTCTCGTAGTTCCGCGCGTGGTACACGAGCAGGTCGATCGATCCATCCGCCGACGTCGTGAACGAGTTGTGGCCCGGGCCATAGAGCCCGTTCGCGCTGGCGAACACTGGATTCTCGCTCTTTTTCCACGAGCTGGCGCTCAGCAGGTCGTCCGTCGCGCTCGCCGTGAGCAGGCCGAGGCAGTAGCGGGCGTCCGTCGCGCTCGCCGAGTAGCTGATGAAGACCCGCCCGTTCCGCTCGAGCACGGCAGCACCTTCGTTGACCGCGAACCCCGCCGTCTCCCAGGCGTGCTCGGGTCTGGCGATCCGCACGTTGGGGCTGACCAGCGTCCACGGGTTCACCATGGCCGCGATGAACAGGCTGCTGTTGTCGCCCGCGACGCCGGGGTCCTCCTGCGCCCACACGAGATAGCGCTTGCCGTCGTGCTCGAACGTCGTCGCGTCGAGCGCGAAGGTGTCCGAGTCCGTCACGATCTGCCCTCGCTCGAGCCAGCTGCCATCCATCGGGTTGGCCGATGAGCTCTCGAGCGCATACATGCGAATGGCCCAGATGTCGGTCGAGCTTCCGGCGGCGAAGTAGATGTACCACTTGCCGTCGATGAAATGCAGCTCCGGCGCCCAGATGTGCGCCGCCATCGGGCCGGTCGCGTGCTTCGTCCAGACGACCTTCGGGGTCGCGCTGGCCAGGCCTCGTATCGTTGTCGCGCGCCTGATCTCGATGCGATCGTACGTCGGCACGCTCGCGGTGAAGTAGTAGTAACCGTCCGTGTGCCGCTTGATGTGGGGATCAGCGCGCTGCGAGATCAAATAGCCGAGCGGTTCGAGCGCGAACGACGCCTCCGCGTTCTTGACCGCCGTGCCGTCGAGCGCGTGCGCATAGATCTGGTAGTTCAGGCGCCGGAGATGACGCGTTGCATCCGAGTACCACTGCAGCGAGACCATCGTCGGATCCCCGTTCAGCGCGGGCACGATCCGGAACGTGGCGTCCCTCCGGAACGTGGTGGTATCCGTGAACGCGTCGATCCACAGGAGGTGACTCCTCTCTTCGGGTGGGGTCTGCCAGAGCCCGTCAGCCCGGTTGGACGTCTCATCCTGCAGCGGGTACCGGGTCGAATTCGCGCTGTCGACGTGCAGGTAGCGACCGCCGAAACCCACGGACTCGAACGACACCAGCGTCGGATCCTCCGGGTTCGCGAGGCCGGGCACCACTCTCCACTGGAAGTCGGCAGGAACCTGGTTGTTCGCCCTGTCGTCCAGGTGGGTGATCATCGCATGATAATACGAGTGCGCGACGTAGAGCGGGGCGTCGCTCTCCGTGTGCGTCGTGCGAAGCTGGTACCCCCCTCCGACGTCGTCGTCGAGGTTGGAGAGCTCGAGAGCAGCGGGGGCGGCGAGGGCCGCATACGCGGGGTCCTCGCTGACCGGTGCGTCGAAGACGACGCGTACGGGCTGAGCTCCGTCGGCCACCCAGTCATCGACGCTGCTCAAGGTCACGGTCTGCGCCGCGTTCCAGTTCGCCTCCGTGAACGTCACGCCCGCATGGCTCAGCGTCGACTCGGTCGTGTCGCTGACGCGGAGGGCGATCGTCACGGGCGCGCTCGGCTGCGATGCGAGGAGCACGGTGAACGTCACGGGCGCGCCGCGCTCGGCGAGGATCCCCGACGGGCCGCTGACGACGATCGCCGCCGTCCTTGGACCGTCGTCGTCCGTGTTCGTGATGTCAGCGGACTCCGCGACGAGGCCGTCGCATGCCGGGTCTGCGGAGACCGAGGGCCCGAAGCGGACGCGGAAGATCCGATCCCCGTCGCTCTCCGCATCGTCCACGCCCGTGACCGTGATCTCTCGAGGGGTGCTCCAGTCCTCCGCCGTGAAGGAGATGGTCGCCGGTGAGACGGAGCCTTCGGTCGCATCCGAGCTCGAGACCGGCACGATGACAGGCTCGCTCGGCGCGGCGTCGAGCGCCACGCTCACGGTCACCCGCCCGCCGGACTCCGAGGTGCTGAGCGCTGTGCCCGCCGTCGTGATCCGCAATGCATTGGTCGGCGCGCCCGGCGCATCGATCGAGGGCCCATCCGAGCACCCGGCCACCACGAGCCATGCGGCGAAGGAGCAAGCTGCCGCCGTGAGCACGACGCGTGGCGCAGAGAGGGATGTGCACGCTGGGTGGGGAGATTTCGGTGCGCGCATGAGAAGGTGCCGCGGATCCGGTAGGATGTTCAGTAGTGGGCGATGATCGCGTCGAGCTCCGCCTGCGTGACCCGGACCGCGTTCGCGTGGCGCACGCCGGACGGAAAGCTGTACTGCGCGCTCGGGAGCTCCGTCCAGGAACCCGGATCCGCGTCGAGATCCGTCGTGCTCCAGCACCCGAACACGCCGCCGTTCAGGTAGTAGTCGGCGAACAGGTACCATCGACTCTGCCGCGGATCCTTGATGACAAAGGGGCCCTCCGTCGCTCGCCTCCTGCTCTGGGTCGACCCGCGCGTGATGTAGTCCGGGCTCCATCGCGTGAACGTCGCCGGATCGAGCGCGAGCGTCGAGGAGCGCGCGATCTGGATGTCCTTGCCCGATCCGGTGAGCGCGCCCCCGCTGCTGTCCGTCTCGTCCTTGAAGAAGAGGTAGTTGCGGTCATTCCATTGCGTGATCGTCGCGTCGATGACGCTGTATCCCGGATCGAAGAGCACGTCGGGTGTCGGGTTGAGGATGGTGGCGAAGTCCTCGGTGTAGCTGACGTAGATGCGGTTCGCGCCCGTGGTGTCGTTTCCGGACCAGATGATCGCATAGAGCTTGCGATCGGGGTCGTAGTAGACCTCCGGGGCCCAGGCGTGCATCGGGGTGGCCCCGGGGCCCGGAAGGTTCGTGAGCGTGATCAACCGGGGGTTCGTGAAGGTGATGAGATCGGTCGAGTCCGCCACGAAGATCTTGGAGCTCGGATGGTTCCAGTAGTTCGCGTCGTTTACCGAGAGCGTCCAGTCCGTGGCGATATAGACGTACGTCCCATCGTTCTTGCGGAACAGGAACGGATCTCGGATGTGATTCGTTCCCATCCCGGTGAGCTGGTACGCAGGCTGGCCATCGGCGAGGGCCGACCAGTGGAGCCCGTCGGTGCTGTAGGCGAGATGCAGCGAATCGCTCGGAACGTCCTGATGCGGCCCGAAGTAGCTCAGCACCCAGGCACCCGGGGAGCAGCTGCTTGCATTCATCGAGGCCGTGTGCTCGCCGTTCGTGCACTTGAGGCAGCTGCGGTCCGTGGTGCTGCTCCCCGCCGTGTCGATGCGCTCCCCTGGCACGCAGTCGGTCCACGGGACGCATGTCGTCGCGGGATCGGCGTCGTCGTCCCAGGCGCCGTCCGCGCAATCGACAGGCGCGGCGGTCCCGCCTGCGCAGTACGTGCCCGGCGAGCAGGGGTCACACTGCACGGGCGTGGAGCTCGTCCGCGGCGCGGTCTGCCTCGTCCCGGGCGCGCAGGGCGTGTGCATCCTGCAGCTCGGCGCGTTCACCGTGTCGCTGAAGGTGTCCTCGGGGCACGCCGTGCACCGCCGGTCCGCCGTAGGCGAGCCCTCGGCGCTCGCGAAGGTGCCTGCGGTGCAGCCTGTCCATGCGACGCAGCTCGTCGCGCTATCGCCATCGTGATCCCAGGTGCCCGCGGAGCACGCAAGGGGCTCGTCACCGGGTCCTGCGTCTCCGCCGGCTGTCGTCACCGGGTCGCTGCACCCCGAAGTCCACAAGAGCGCCACCAGGAATCGTGCTCTCGGGCTGCTTCCCACACGTGCCATCTCGGTCCTCGGTTTCGTGCGTAGTTGCTGCGCCGATGGGCGCCAGCGTGAGGTGCTCCGGTGCTCAACCGGGCAAGGCGTTCACATCCTGGTCCACAGGAGCGGAGCCGTGCCGGGCGCGATCCCGAGGACGAGCGCCCTGCGCGCACGACGGCCTGTCCTGCACAAAGCGAAAGGGTCGTTCGAGAGCAACTGTGAGCGTTCACAACGGCGGCGTCAACCGAAATGGCCCGGCGACGAGCCCGCGGCCGTCCCTTCCCAGAAGAAGCGCGGCGACTCCGCCGTGACCCCGTCCTGCCGCCCGCGAGGCCATACGCTCGCGCCACGTGCGAGCTGTCTTGACGTGGCTGTCGGCCGGGCTCGGCGCCCGCTGCGGGCCTTCGTCATGGTGCTCATCCTGTGTCTCGCGGGGCGTCGTGCCGAGTGGCCCGGGCCCACGCCGAGCGCGGGAGCAGGGGCGAGCTGGATGGCGTGCCACGGTTCAGCACGCGAGCGCGCTCGCCGGGTGAAATTCTGAATGCTCACAGCAGCGAGTACCTCGCTAGCCGAGCGGCGGGCTGGTCGATCCAAGTTGACATCGATCATGTGAGCGCTCACACTCACGGCCGGTCGTTACGCTTTTGCTTCGCTCCGGATAGGCGCGTCATGCGCATCCAGGAGATAGACACGCTTATCGTGTCAAATGGCGCACGCAGAGCGAACTTATCCACTCTGCGCGCATCTCGATATTCGTCCGCAGCGGCAATGGCCAGCGCGGGAGCCTTGAGCGCGCGGCGAGCGACCTCGACCTGAGCGAGGGCAGCGCTGCGCCGTGAGAAGATTCCAGCTTCACTTACTTAACAGGACGAGGAGGACAAGATGAGATTCGGAACCAAGCAGAGCTTGCTTGCGGTGGCGACGGGCATCTTCGCCGTGTCGTGCGTCATCGGCCCCGACGGGGCGTACGACGCCGAGATCGAGGAGGCAGGCTCGCTCGAGGGCGCCATCACGATCGATACGAGCGCGGTCTACACGATCGTCGGCGTCCAGAGTGGAAAATGCGTGCAGGTGGCTGGAGGCAGCACCGCTGATGCAGCGGCCATGCAGATCGCCAGCTGCAACGGCTCGACGCGGCAACAGTTCCGCATGGAATCGGCAGGCGGCGGTTACTATCGCATCCGCAACGTCAACAGCAACCGTTGCATGGACGTCGCGGGCGCCTCCACCAGCGACGGCGCCGCCATCCAGCAATACTCCTGCTGGACCGGGAGAAACCAGCAGTGGTCGTTCACGGACGTCGCCAGCGGCGTTGTGCGCCTCACCGCGCGCCACAGCGGCAAGTCCCTGGACGTCTACGGCCGCGGCACCGGGGACGGCACCGCCGTGATTCAATGGGCGTCGAACGGCGGCACCAATCAGCAATTCCGACTCACGCCCGTGGGCTCGGGAACCGGCAGCACCGGCGGCACCGGCGGCACCGGCGGCTCCGGCGGCTCCGGAGACACGCGCAGCACCGGCTGTGGCAGTCCCACCTCCCTCACCAGCGGTAACCGTACCATCAACGTCAACGGCACCACGCGCCAGTACGTGCTCGACATTCCGGCGAACTACGACCCGAACAGGGCCTATCGGCTGGTGTTCGGCTGGCACTGGCGCGGCGGATCGGCCAACGACGTCGTGAACAACGGGTACTATGGGCTCAAGGCGCTGGCGAACGGCAGCGCCATCTTCGTCTCACCGAACGGCATCGACAACGGCTGGGCCAACACGGGCGGGCGCGACATCGCCTTCGCCCGCGCCATGGTCGACTCCCTGAAAGCCGACCTGTGCGTCGACACGAGCCGCGTCTTCTCGACCGGGTGGAGCTTCGGGGGGATGATGTCGAACGCGATCGGCTGCGATATGCCCGACGTCTTCCGAGCCATCGCGCCGATGTCCGGCGCCCTCTACAGCGGCTGCAACCAGTCCAACACCCAGCCCGTCGCCGTCTGGATGTCGCACGGCCTGTCCGACAGCGTCGTCCCCGTCTCGGCCGGAAGGGCGGCGCTCGACGTCTTCGTGCGCAAGAACGGCTGCAGCACCGAGACGAGCCCCGTAGGCCCCAGCTCGTGCGTCGCCTATCAAGGGTGCCGGGATGGATACCCGGTGCATCGCTGCGAGTTTGCCGGTGACCACCAGACGCCGAGCTTCGCGAGCTCGGCCATCTGGAACTTCTTCACCCAATTCTGACCTCGCGCCCCGCCGACGCGGCGGCTATGAGACGCCTCATTGGGCCACGCCCGGGCTGCCCCCGGCGGGGAGACAGGCGGAAACCATGGAAATCACCGCTGTTTCCAGCGACCGCTCGTCATCGACCGGTGTTTCTGGCGGGACTGTTCCGCGGTGGCGAACCGTCACGAACCGTCGCATCCCCGGGGATTTGGGGAGGGCGTGACGACGGATCACAGCCCCTCGAAAGGCGTGGGCCCAACCCGGGTCCAATTGTCAAGCCCAGGGCCTAAGGCGCTCGCCGTGACCGATCCGTCGCCTCGGGCGGCCGTGGTCGCCTCGCTGGCCAGCACCCTGAGCCGCGCCGTCGCCCCCGGGGACGAGGTGGCGGATGCGTGGTTGCTTTGCCACGGGCGGTGGCTGCTCACGCACGCGGCGAGGCGTCCGCGCGCGCGAATTGCGTCATCGAGCTGCGGCACGGAGCTTGCTGGCGCGCGACCCGTGAATCAGCTGCTCAGCGCGCTCCTCGTCGCTTTCGGAGTGCTGGCTTGGCCGCGTCTCGCTCAGGCAACGTACAGCGTTCATTGTTCGACTACGCGCGTCACACTGATCGTCAACTACAGCGGCGAGGGCGAGCTCGTCGCGATCGCCTACTCGGCGCAGGACGAACCAGCCCCAGCCTATCTGGAGCCGACCTTCTGGCGCATGGCCGGACAGCAAGTGCTTGCACTTCGCAAGCGCGCGGAGGCTGACAGGCGGCCGTTTCATCTCGGCATTCGTGGCAGGCACGCGGTATTGATCTTCCGGCAGCAGCGACATTTCTTGCGCTGCGACTGGGATACCGAATGACGTCGGGGCGCCGCCATGATGGCGAGAGACCGCGAAGCGACGTGGATCGCGCAAGGCCCGTTCTGTCAATGAGCTCGTACCGTCGGACTGCACGAGTCAGGAACGGCTCCGAGAATCTTCTTTGCGGAACACGTTTGCTTGTCCCATCCGCACCGGCGATCGCTGCTCTCGGCACCGGCCGCAGGCGACGTGACCCTGGTCTGGCGAGCCGACGCTCACCGTCCCGATCACGGACATACCGTCTGGCGCTGCCGCCCACCTCCTGCTGGACGTCACCGACGGGACGAGCAGGAAGAGTCGCCTTCAGGGCTTCGCGCAGCGGGCAGCGGAGCCTCCGCCTCGCAGCGCAGCCTCGTTAGCGCATCTTGCGATGAGGCCGTGCGGGGCGGTTTCGCCGAAGCAGAGCTCGAAGGCCGCCGCGGCTTGGGCCGCCGCCGCCCCCTTCCTCATCTCGCCTGAGCGCCGTAAGCTCGGTCACTAGTGCTCTTAACAATGCTCGACGCCATGCGATGTC
This sequence comes from Sorangium sp. KYC3313, assembly GCF_052075895.1. Lineage (NCBI taxonomy): Bacteria > Pseudomonadati > Myxococcota > Polyangiales > Polyangiaceae > Sorangium > Sorangium sp. KYC3313. The sequence continues at coordinate 1,741,159 of NZ_CP197255.1, read as the reverse complement.
AAGGGCGAACCCGCCACGCCCGCGTCAGGTGACAGAAGGTCCCGTTGCTGTCCGCCTCCCTCCTGAAATTACACTGCATTAACAATTTAACACCGATACTGCCCAGGTGGGCGGGCTGCATACTCCGAACGACCGGGGGCGATGGCGACGACGACTGGACCGCGCGCCGCGCCGGTGTATACCCCCCTCGACATGGTGCATTTGGACGAGAAAGTTGAGTCACTCTTCGAGCAGATCGTTCGCCGCAACCCCGGCGAATCGGAGTTCCACCAGGCGGTCCGTGAGGTCCTCGAGTCCCTCGGCCCGGTGCTCTCCAAGCATCCCGAGCTGACGCGGCACAAGATCATCGAGCGCATCTGTGAGCCCGAGCGCCAGGTGATCTTCCGCGTGCCGTGGGTCGACGACCGCGGCGAGGTGCAGCTGAACCGCGGCTTCCGTGTGCAGGTGAACAGCGCGCTCGGTCCCTACAAGGGCGGCCTCCGCTTCCACCCGACGGTCTACCTCGGGACCATCAAGTTCCTCGGCTTCGAGCAGGTCTTCAAGAACGCGCTCACCGGGATGCCGATCGGCGGCGGCAAGGGCGGCGCGGACTTCGACCCCAAGGGGAAGTCCGAAGGCGAGATCATGCGCTTCTGCCAGAGCTTCATGACCGAGCTCCACCGCCACCTCGGCGAGCACACCGACGTGCCGGCGGGCGACATCGGCGTGGGCGAGCGCGAGCTCGGGTACATGTTCGGGCAGTACAAGCGCCTCACGAACCGCTACGAGTCGGGCGTGCTCACCGGCAAGGGCCTCGCGTGGGGCGGCTCGCTGGTGCGCAAGGAGGCGACCGGCTATGGCGCCGTCTACTTCGTCGCCGACATGCTGCGGGTGCGCGGCGAGAAGCTCACGGACAAGACGTGCGTGGTGTCGGGCTCGGGCAACGTCGCGCTCTACGCGAGCCAGAAGCTGGAGCAGCTCGGGGCCCACGTCGTTGCGTGCTCGGACTCGAGCGGCTACGTGCACGACCCCGACGGCATCGATCTCGCGCTGCTCAAGCAGGTGAAGGAGGTCGAACGCGCTCGCATCAGCGAGTACGCGACGCGGCGCGGCCGGCGCTCGCGCTTCGTGCCGGGCGGCAATGTCTGGGAGGTGCCGTGCCAGATCGCCCTCCCCTGCGCGACGCAGAACGAGCTGAACGCGCGCGACGCGGCGACGCTGGTGAAAAACGGATGCCGCGCCGTCGCCGAGGGCGCGAACATGCCCACCACGCCCGACGGCGTGCGCGTCTTCCTCGAGTCCGGGGTGGCGTTCGGCCCCGGCAAGGCGGCGAACGCCGGCGGCGTGGCGACCTCGGCGCTCGAGATGCAGCAGAACGCGAGCCGCGACTCGTGGTCGTTCGAGCACACCGAAAAGCGGCTCGCCGAGATCATGACGAACATCCATCGCACGTGCTACGACACGGCGGAGGAGCTCGGCGTGTCGGGCAACTATGTGGTGGGCGCGAACGTCGCGGGGTTCCTGCGGGTCGCGCGCGCCATGATCGCGCTCGGCGTGATCTGACGGCGGGCCGCGAGGGAAAGAAGACCGCGCACGAGGCGGCCGAGCGCTCCTCGGCGCGCGGGCGGGCGAGCGGCGGGACGGACCTGCGTCCGCCATGGGCGCCGGAGGCCGGCTGGAATGTACGGCAGTTCCTCTGGGCGCCCAGGCTGACCGAGCTCAGTTGACGACCGGGGTGAAGCAACCGATCGACGTGTCGATGCGGAAGTTCGACTCGGTCGTGTGGCGCTCGGCGAAGAAGAAGTCGAGCGTGTAGCTGTTGCCCGGCGTGATGCCGAACTCCTCTGCGCGCGCGTCGAGGTCGATGGTCGCGCTCTCCGGCCTGTGAACACCGCCCAGATCGATCGCGAGGTGGCCGTTGATGAAGGTGAAGAGGTCGTCGTCGCCCGAGAAGGTGAACACCTCGCCGCCCTCGTATTCAAACTTGGTGCGGAGCTCGAGCGTGAAGTGGTAGTTGTGGCTCCGGTCCTCGTTGCCAAACCCCATGTCGTCGATCGGGAAGAAGTCGGAGCTGTCGTACGTGGACGTGCCATTCCCGTTGTCGGCGAGCGGGATCGATATCTGGACGGCGGTGTTCACGTCGGGCACGTCGCGGAACCACTGATCGAAGGCCTCCTTGCCGGTCGTGGTCCGCGTGCCCTCGCTGTCGCCCGCATACACCGGCTTGCCGTCCGCGCCGAGCTGAGCCTCCACGAGGCCCCGGTCGCTCCCGAACCGGCCCGCCTCGAAATCAGGGTGCGTGTCCTTGAAGTCGCGGACGATCGCGATGAGATCGCTGCCGCAGGCGTCGTCGCCCGAGCTCGGGTTGCCGCCCGAGCTACCCCCGATCTCGCCGAAAGAAGGGTCTTGCCCGAAGTCGCCGCCGCTCGCCGTCCCGGAGCCGCCGCTCGCCGTCCCGGAGCCGCTCGCCGTCCCGGCGCCGTCGGAGGCAGCGTCACCAGCGTCGCTGGTCCCTCCTGCACACGCGGTCGCCGCCACGAGGGTCACGCACGCCGACACCGCCACCACCATCCGCCGATAAGCCATCATGTCTCGCCCCTTTTCCCGACCGCCAGAAGCCATCGAACCCGCACGGGACGACGTCGGAGGCCCCACGTCGCCAGCGTCCTTCCCGGTGGGCAGCGGTGGGTCGAACGGGTCAAAAATTCTTCGACAAAAAAGCTCGGCGTCCCCGGCCGCAACCCCGGAGACCTTCTGCATCAGGAGCAGAAAGTTCGAGCGGCGTGCGCTCGAACCCCTCGGAGAGGAAGATGCCGGACGAGCCGCGGGCCACCGTACTGGAAAAGCACCGTTGTGCACCACAAGGCGCTCGGTGACGCCGTAGAGCGTCTCGCGTCGCGCGTCCCGGGCCAGACCAACGCCCGGACGGACACGTGTGCCCACGGCTAGGTTTGCTGCACTACACTTCCTCGCGCAGCGATACGGCTTCTTTTACCTACGCGCGGGACGTGCCGACACCCTGAGCGCTCGCACCGGCTCGCGTGCCCGCGCGGGGCCCGGCGGACCGCTCGGCGGCGCGCCCATTGACCCCGGCCCGTGCCGGCGCGAGCTATCCATCATGAACGCGCCAACGTACGAGCTGTACTACTGGCCTGGCATTCAGGGCCGCGGCGAATTCGTGCGCCTCGCGCTCGAGGACGCCGGCGCTCCTTATGTCGATATGTCGATGTCGCCCGCCTGCCCGCGGCGAAGCACGGCGGCGTCGCCGCCATGCAGAAGCTCATGAAGAGCCACGCGCTCGCGCTCGAGCCCTTCGCGCCGCCGTTTCTCCGCTCCGGCGATCTCGTGATCGCCCAGGTGGCCAACATCCTCTTCTACCTCGGCCTCGCGCCGGACGACGAGGCGAGCAGGCTCGGCGCCCATCAGCTCCAGCTCACCATCACCGATCTGGTCGCCGAGGTGCACGACACGCACCACCCCATCTCTGTCGAGCTCTATTACGAGGACCAGAAGCCCGAGGCCCTCCGCCGCAGCCAGGCCTTCCTCGCCGAGCGCATGCCCAAGTTCCTCGGCTATTTCGAGCGCGTCCTCGAGCGCCACGGCGGCCGTCACGTCCTGGGAGGCGCGATGTCCTACGTGGATCTCTCGTTGTTCCAGGTGATCGCGGGCCTCCGCTACGCGTTCCCGCACGCCATGGCCGCCTTCGCGCCCAGGATCCCCGGGCTCGTCGCCCTGCACGACCGCGTGGCCGAGCGCCCGCGGATCGCGGCCTACCTGGCCTCGGATCGGCGGATACGCTTCAACGAAGACGGCATCTTCCGGCACTATCCGGAGCTCGATCCGGCGCCGTCGAAGAGGCGGTGAATCCGCCCGACGCGATCTCGAGCTTCGTGCGGGTCGCGCTCGCGCAGGGAGCGCTCGCGACGCTGCACCGCGCGTGCGTCACGCGTCGTCTCGACGCTGAGCCGCTGGGGCGGCGTGGAGCAGCTCGCGCCCCTCATCGCGCGGGTCGGTCCTCGTAGGTCTCGAGCAGCACCCACCGCCCGCCCTCGAGGCGGTACACCTCGAGCGTCGCTGGCTGAGCTCGTAGGACCGATTCCCTAGCTGTAACCTGTACGGTACATGGACAGCACTACGTACAGCGCGCACCCCCACACCTGTCCGGGCGCTCACTCGCGATACGCGCCGACATTGATCGACAACGTCCGCATCCAGCGATGAATCTGCACGCGAGATTTGCCCATGTCGCGCGCCACGCGCATTGTGGGGGTTGCGTTACGTATGCGGGAGATGTTACGGGTGGGCTTGCGTCATTCGGAATTTTTCGTCGATGAGCAGCCCCGAATGCCTCTCCTGGAGCTCTTGGGCGGTAAAGCAGCAATCACGCCGACTCCTGCCTGACTGCGACAGGCACGGGACTTGTCGTGCGCCGGCCCCCCACGGGTGCCCACCCCTTGGGCCTTCACCTCTTCACTCGTAACAGGAGCCAATGAGAACCAGACACACGGTCGCACTGCCCCTCTTGTGCCTCGGTGTCATCATCGCTGCCAGTTGCAGCGATACGGCGCCCCCGCCCATCGGCCCCCCGCCCGACGAAACGCTGCCGGCGGGAACGAACATCTCAGGAGGCGACACGACAGAAGCCCTCGACGCCATCGCCGCCAACTGGCAGCCCTCGCTCGACCCCGATTACAACAACCTGACCCCACGGCCGGGTGTCGAACCCGCGACGAAGGCGCAAACGGACGACGTAACCGTCACGGCCACCGAGCTCGTCTTCCCCAGAGCGACGCACCCGGAAGTTCTCACCTGGAAGCCCGGGCGCATCGTCGTCGCGGGGCCGGGTGCAGGCGCAGGGAAAAACCCCTTGGGCTTTGCTCGGCGCGTCGTGAGCGTCGCCGAGCAGGGAGCGAACATCGTCGTCACGACGGAAATCCCCGTCCTTCAAGAGCTCTTCGAGGGCGACGTGCAGATGACGTTCGATCCCGCCAAAGCTCAGGCAGTCGACTTGACCAAGCTCGACCTGGAGTGGGCCGCCGAGAATCTGTACGCCAATGTCGACTTTTCCAGCGAAAGCCCCGGAGTTCTCACCGACAGCTTCCCCCTCGAGGCAGGCGACGTCGGTGAGGACGGCATGTCGCTGCCTCCGGCAATGCCTGGCGATCCGGCCTTCGGTTGGCTCGCCAAAGCCGCGAAGAAGGGCGTCAGCGCCGTCGGGGGCGCCATTGGCGGAGCGGCGAAGGCCATCGCGAGCGCGTCGAACACCGTTTGGCAAACCGTGACAGCGAAGAGCTTCGACGGCAGCGTTCCGCTGGACAAGGAAATCAGCAAGTCGGTTTCACAAGACTTTCTCGACCTCGACTACAAGAAAACCTTCAACCCCTCGGGCAAGTTGCCGCTGGAGCTAGGCATCAAGGGCAACGCAATCGTCACCGGCACGCTGGCCTTCAACCCGAAAGTGCAGGTCGGCTTCACCGTTCCGGGGCTGGGCTCCATCGGAGGGGACAAGCCGTTTGCCTTGTGGATCAACGCCGACAGTTACTTGCGCGCATCGGAGAAGATCGACCTCGCGTTCAAGGCTACCCTCGAGTCGGCCGGAGGCAAGTCGGGGGTCGACCTGGAAAACCTCTTCAAGGAAGCGCCCACGACCCGGGCCGAAGTCGAAACGCACACCAAAGAATTCTTCCTGGGCCATCCGGATCTCAAGCCGGGCACGGCTTGGACGAAGACGATCTTCATCTCCAAGCCAATGACACAAACGGTCGCGGCCGGCCCCGTGCCGGTGGTCTTCACCGAGACGTTCCAGCTCGACCTCGAGTGCGGCCTCCAAGCGCAGGCGAACATCACCGCGGTGCTCGAAACAGAGCAATCGCTGACGTTCAAATACTCGGCACGCTATGAGAAGGGAGCCGTCACGAGCTCGAAGCCGGATGTCAAAGTAGGCAACAGGTTCAACATTCAAGTGCTCGCCGGTGGCTCGCTTGTCGCCACGTGCGGGCTCATTCCCCGCATCAATGCGTTCATTTATGACACCATTGGATTGAACGCGGGACTCCGGGCGTCGATCATCGGGCGAGCATCGTATACGACTTCCTGCGAAAACGCCGCGACGACCTGGAAGCCCGAAGGGGAAGTGAAGCTCGGCCTTTCGGCCGGCCTCGGCCTCAAGGTCGGAGCGCGCGGACAGGTCCCGGGCTCGAGCTTCCTTGGCACATCCGGAACCCCGCTTGGGGCGACGTGGTATCCGCCCGAGCTCTTCACAAAAGAATTTCCGTTGTATGAAGACAAGTGGAGCGTACTGGGGCTCGGTTACTGCACGCCCACGTGCACCAACGCGGCGCAGGACGCCCTCGAAACCGACGCCGATTGCGGCGGCGGTCAATGCAATGGCTGTGCGGAAGGCAAAGGGTGCTCGAAGAACAGCGATTGCGCGGTCGGCTTCTGCGCGGCCGGGAAGTGCTCGAATACGGATCATTGCCAGGATGGGATCATCGACGGGGACGAGACCGCCACGGATTGCGGCGGAGCGCTCTGTGACAAGTGCCCCCTTGGGCGGGCGTGCTTGACGCCGAGCGATTGCAAGAGCGGCTTCTGCAAAGCGTTGCCGGGAAGCGGCTCCAGCCTTGGATTCTGCGTGGCCGATCCCTGCGAGGACAACACGAAGAACAACGGTGAATGCGGGGCCGATTGCGGCGGCGGCTGCAACGCCTGCGCGCTGGGCGCGTATTGCAACATTGACGCGGAGTGCGCGACCGGCGCCAGCAACGGCTATCGATGCGTCGATGAGACGTGCAAGGACCTGAAGCTCTCGCCTGGCGAGTCGGACATCGATTGCGGTGCCGCCTGCTTCATCGGCTGCGCACAGGGTCAGAGGTGCTTTCAGGACGCTGATTGCGCCGATGGAAGTTGCATTGCGGGCATCTGCGAGAACCAGTGGCTCTCGAGCTGTGCGGAGCGCCGAGCAGCGGATCCGGCGGCCGCCGACGGCGATTACACGCTCTACGTCGGCGGCGATCCTCAAAAGCCCTGGACGGCATATTGCCATGACATGGCGGGCACGCCCAGGACCTACCTCTCGCTCGTCAACACGACGAACGCGAACTATTCGCAATATACCGCCGGGGGGGCTTCTCCCGGGACCGACGTGCGGACGAGCTTCACGAAGGTGCGGATCGATCCGGCGACGCTCCAGGTGGATCCCAACGACCTGACGTTCTCCACATCGACCGGCAGTTTGGACCACGGCGATGCAATCCTCACTTCCGTACCCTATGGGTCCGCTGTCGACTGCTTGGCCCAGGGGAGCAGCTCCGGCGTCGGAAACGTCGATCTCACAGGGGTCCCCTTCGTCGTCGCCCCCGACCAGTTTACCGTGGCTGGCTTCATGCCGAGCGGCAATACCACGTATGGTGCAGGTGGGCGCACGGTGCACCTCACAGGCGGCGGCCATTGCGGCTGGAATACGGTCACAGGCGGCAACCCGATCGAGGTCGTCCCGCCGCTCCAGCTCGTGTATGCGCTCGTCACCCCCGCCACGTCGTTCAAAGACGCCGAATACTGGAGTAGCAGCCTGAGCGACGCCGAAGGGTGGGGCGCCAGCGAGGCCCGTTATGGGTCCATTCAATACGCCGACGTGAACGGCGACAATCGCGACGACGTCTGCGGGCGCGACGTGGACGGGATGCACTGCGCGCTTTCCACGGGCACCGCATTTGACGCGCTCTCCCACTGGTCAAACGATTACACCGACCCGGGTTGGACCCCAGACGCACATTGGAAGACCATCCGCTTCCCCGACCTCAACGGCGACGGCAAGGCGGACGTTTGCGGGCGCGGCGGTGACGGAATCATCTGTGGCCTATCGACAGGCGCTGCGTTTGCCGCGACGAGCTGGTGGACGACCGATTTCAGCAACAGCAACGGCTGGAGCCACGGTCCCGAGTATTATGGGACAATCCAGTTCCCCGACCTCAACGGCGATGGCAAGGCTGACATCTGTGGGCGCCATGAGCTTGGGATGCGCTGCGCGCTCTCCACGGGCACCGAATTTGGCGCGTCGTCTTTCTGGTCAGACGATTACAGCGACGAGGCGGGGTGGACCTCGGACATACACTGGAAGACCATCCGCTTCCCCGACCTCAACGGCGACGGCAAGGCGGACGTCTGCGGGCGCGGCGGTGACGGAATCATCTGTGGCCTATCGACAGGCGCTGCGTTTGCCGCGACGAGCTGGTGGACGACCGACTTCAGCAACAGCAACGGCTGGAGCCACGGTCCCGAGTATTATGGGACAATCCAGTTCCCCGACCTCAACGGCGATGGCAGCGCCGACGTCTGCGGGCGCGAAGAGTCTGGGATTCGCTGCGCGCTCTCCACGGGCACCGCATTTGGCGCGTCATCCATCTGGGTCAATGCCTATGCGGACGCCGGTAACTGGAGCTCGCAGCCCTATTACTGGGCGACAATCCGCTTCCCGGACATCAATGGCGACGGCAAAGCCGACGTGTGCGGCCGGGGAGCGAATCAGGTGCTCTGCGCGGTGTCCTCGGGAACGGCATTCACTGGCATAAGCGACTGGGACCTGAACTACACCGACTCGAACGCCTGGAACGCGAACGCATCGCGCTGGTCGACGATCCGCTTCCCCGACATCAATGGCGACGGCAGCTCCGACATCTGCGGCCGCAATGCAGGCGGCCTGTTCTGCGGCCTCGCGCTCCCCTGACGCTGCCCCATCCCCCTCCGACGCTCCCCCTGAACAGGCGTTCCTGGTTCGGGAACATCCGCCAGCGGTCGAGTCGAAGCGCTGGACATGCCTGTGCCAACACCTCATCGCCGCGAGCTCACGGCGGCCGCGCGCTTCTCGAAGCGCGACCTCAGCACCGCAAACGCCAATGCACCTGCCGCCACGAGGCCCACGCCGACAACCATCGCGTTCGAGGGCGACCCACCGTCGGGCGGCGTCGATGTAGGCGCCGATTCCACCAGGCGAATGGCCAGATCATCAAATAATGCCGCGGCCTCCCCCCGATTGGTGATTTGCACGTAATAACGCTCCTGCGGCAGCTCCAACGACGCCTCGAATCGACCACCCGCACGCGTGAATGCTGGCCGTGCCCCGAGCGCCGTTGCCTCGTGTCGACGCTCACGATGGTTACTGCTCGATCGTGCAGGCTGGTTGCTGTCCATCGCGCTGGTGAGCGGTCCCGCTCGTGGCCCTGGTGGTCGGCCCATCCCACGGCCGAAGCTGCCGGGGTGCTCGGCCGCGTCACAAATGCCCGCGCCGAGCGCGCGGCGGCTACGCCACCCGCGTGACCTCGCGCGCCGCACCGAGCAGCCGGCAGCGGAGGGCGTCTCCGTCGTAGAAGAAGCGTGCGCGACCGCACCAGGCTGGGCCTTGAAGGATCTCTTCTGTGATCGCGCCGTCGCGCTCGCCAGAGGCGACGGCCCCCACGCCCGCAACGACTCACGCCTATCTCACGTCGATGGTGATCGCGTAGCGCATCTCGCGCTCGCACGTGAGGGCGAACTCGAAGCTGCTCGAGGCGTTCCTGTACACGCAGCCGGCCGGATGCGAGCTTTTGCGAATCGTGCGGTCCGAGGCGCTCCAGAACCAGCCGATGGACTCGGGCGCGCCATTGCAATCGAGCAGCCAGGTCCAGCCGCTCACCCCCTCCCCCTTCAGGTGGATGCACTTGTTCGCGGCGACGTTGCGCAGCGATCCGTCGCCGCCGAAGATCCAGCGTGCGGCGGGGCGGCCCCTCCCGTAATCGACGAAGACCGCTCTCCATCGCGATCCGTTTTGGAAGTAGTCCTCCGCGTAGAGCTCTGCGCCATCGTACGCGTGGACGAGCATCACGTCCGTGCGCTTGCCGCGAAGCAGGCTGCCCGCCGGATCGACGCCCCACGGATTGCCGCCCTCGTCGACGCTCACCTGCGCGAGCCGGCCGCCTCGCCGATCCCAGTCCCGGCTGTTCCACCAGAAGAGCGTGCCGTCGTTGCCCACGACCCAGACGGAGCGCTCCGCGCCGATGCCGATGTCCGTCGCGCCGCCCGGGATCTGGTTCCAGTCGGCCCCGTTCCAGCGGTAGATCGCGTTGTACGCGTTCACGACCCACGGCACGCCATCGGGATCGACGTCGATGCGCGCGGCCACGCCGGGCTTCTGCACCCAGCCCGCCTGCCCTTCCCACCGGTAGATGTTGAAGTTGCCGCGGCCGTCGCCGCCGCCGCCGATCGCCCACATGTGGTCGCCGACGGCGCTGCGCCCGACATCGCGGATGTCGCCGTACACCTGATACCAGCCGCCGTTCCAGGTGAAGAGCTTCTGGTCCCTCGTCACGACCCACGGGTTGCCGCCGCTATCGACGTCGATGCGCAGTCCGGTGGTGATGCCGCCGATCTCGGTCCACGCGCCGGGCGGGGTGTCGAAACGGTAGACCTTGCCGGTGATGCCGACCGCCCAGACCTTGCCGCCGCCGTGGCCGATGTCGAGCCCGGTGCCGCCGGTGCCGAAGAACTGGAGGTCCTGCGCCGTCGCGACGGCGCTGGACATGAGACACGCACCGGCGAGCGCACTACGGACGAATGATTTCGCGTTCATGGACGTCTCCTTGATCGAGCCCGCGCTCCCGCGGCGGGCCGTGATGGCTCATAGGAGCACATTCATAGCGCCGCACGAACGGCATATTGCCCTGGTGCGCGGTGTCGAGCCCGCAGCAGCCATTGCAGCGGGGTTGTCCCCGTCTGCTCCTTGAAGCGCCTGTTCAACGAACGGACGCTCATCGCCGCCTCCGCCGCGACGGCCGCCCCGCTCGGAGGAAGGGGGTTCGCCCCCGGTTCGATCCCTGACGGCCTCGAACAGCGCGAGCATGGCATCGGGCTTCCGCGGCGGCCCGTGCCCCGCCGGGGTCTGCCCGACGGATCACACCTGCGGCTGCGATGACGCCGGGCGGATCACCTTCATCGAGGTCAACCACGCGGGCGTGCGGCGCGACCGGCGGTTGATCGACCACGATCCGCAGGGCCGGCGACGCGAGATCCGACTCGACCGTGAGGCCGACGGGTACATCGACGCCCGCTTCGTGTATGCGCATGGTGCCGACGGAACGTGCGTCGTCGAGGCCCGCGACGACGACCTCTTAGGTTTGCTGCGCCACACTGCCTCGCGCTGCGATCCGGCTTCTTTTACCTACGCGCAAGCTTCATTTCTTCTTTCCGAGAAAAAAGTTGTCACATTAGACTCAATTCCGGAAACCAGAACGCAATTGCTTCCTCGTTCAATCCTTCTTCACCTGTCCACCAGCAAGTCGGGTAACGCCATTCTTTCTTATAAAAATGTGGAGGAAGATCTTCATGTGGACGAAACCAGGTGTTGCAAACAATCGGCCTGTTGGGCGCGGTTAGAATGCCGCAATAACCCAGCGTTTCAAGTATGCCCTGGCGATCAGACTTATTCCCTTTAACAAGGCCTGACAGGCTCTCATTCAATTCTTTCAATTGAGCCGTCTCAGGCAATGCCCTGATGACCGAGAAGATCTTCAATAAAATTTTCCAATCCGCTTCGCTTGGTTTGACTTTCTCGCCTTCCTGAGACCAGATCAAATCTGCCAGTGCATAGCCTGGCGAGGGATGGTGAATGCCGCCGCCGCGAAAGCGAATTAGTATATATTCGATGACTCCTGCGTGTCCATTGTTTGGATTTCGCAGAAGGCCGCAAATCTGGCATTCGTAATTCCCTGTGTGGCCCAATGCCTTTTCTTGCGCATCATGCGCGGGGTGATGCAAATGATAGGCATAAGAAGAAAGCGGCGAGCGCCAATCGGGTCTGCCGGCACTCAAACTGGCGACAAATGAATTAACAAGGCTGACACGATCCATCTGTCTAACCTTGTCGCGTAACATGGAAATAGTTTGATCGTGGTCATTGAGCGGCAAACGCAACAGCGCTTTTTTCTCTGTAGCATAAGCAAGATCTTCTTCCGGCGGCTCCAGATAATCCGTCAACGCCGGATCAAAAGCATCCAGATCTTTACACGCGTTGTATGCGATATTCAGCGCCTTTTTATCAAGGCCAAACTTCTTCGCTTCGCGCGCTATCTGATTCTGTGCCTTGTCGGATTGATTGCGTTGCCAGAAACTTTTTTCTTCCATGGCTGATCGTATTGTTTCTATTTGTTTGCACAGTGCCCTAAAAGTCACCGACCAATCGATATGACAAGTTCTCCATGTGCAAAGCTCGCTGCGCACCGATCAATTTGCACATGTCCGGAACGCCATCAATTCTATCCCACCGACATCAAGCGGGCCGGGGCGGCGCGGGAGGCGACGCGGGCCGGGTCTGCCGGTAGAGCGTGGCGCGGCTGACGCCGAGCGCGGCACACGCCTGCGCGATGGGGATGTGCGGGTCATCGAGCTCCTCGATGACGTCCATCAGCGCTCTCCGCCGGTCGTGAGATTGACGCCCAGAATGGCAGAGACTTTCTTTTGGAGGTCGATGAGCTTCTCGGCGAACGCGAGCTTCTCCTCGAGCCGCCGAGCGCTCCTCGAGCTCGGCGATGCGCCGGTCCTTCGCGTCCTGCTTCGGCTTGCGGCCGGGCTTACGCTCCGCGAGAGCCTCGCTGCCGTGGAGGGCGAGCTGCTTGCGCCACGCCGCCAGGAGGGAGCTGTAGATGCCCTCGCGGCGCAGCAACGCCTCGATGTCCCCGCGCTGGGTGCACGTGGCCGCCTCGCGAACGATGCGCAGCTTCTCCGCCGCGGAGAACTTCCGCCTCTTGCCCGGCTTCGGCACGCTCTCGACGGCGGCGCCACTCGGGCGAGCAGCAGCGCCCTGCGCCGCTGGGGCGGGGGCAGGATCGACCGCTCGGAGATGGGAAGGCTTCGGCACGGGTCAGGTCCATTCTCCGCCCTCTCATCACAGATTTCCAGGGGTAGCTTGTCTCACCCGACGTTGGCACAGAGGGCTGCGCGTCGTCCGGAGGCGCGCAAGCCACGCTCTCCCAACCGAGGGCCGCCATACTGGAAGAGCACCGTTGTGCGCCGCAAGGCGCCCGGTGGCGCCGCATAGCGTCTCGCGACGCGCCTCCCGGGCCAGGCCAACGCCCGGACGGACACGTGTGCCCACGGCACGCCGATGCGCCCCTTAGCGCACGGCGCCGCCCGGACCACGCTCTTTCGACCCAAGACCGAGCCATCACGACGCTCGCGGTCCCACCATTGGGCCTGTGCTTTGCGACGACACGGACTCGAGCGTCTTGCGGGATGACAAAGCCGAGCGCCTCGCGGTGCGCATTGCAATACCGGAACATTGACCGATGCCTCGTTCCGAGGGAGACTCGCCGCATGGGACTGCTGACCTTCAGCATCAACGTCACCCTGGACGGCTGCGTCGACCACCAGGAGGGGATCGTCGACGACGAGACGCACGCCTTCTTCACCCGCCTCATGGACGAGAGCGGCGCGATGCTGTGGGGCCGCGTCACCTACGAGATGATGGAGAGCTACTGGCCGGCGGTCGCCCGCGGCGACGAGGAGGCGCCTCCGGCGATGCACGAGTGGGCGCTCAAGCTGGAGACCAAGCCGAAGTACGTGGTGTCGTCCACGCGCAAGGACTTCCCGTGGACCAACAGCCACCACATCGCCGGCGATCTGCGCATGGGCGTGCAGAAGCTCAAGGACGCGACCCCGGCCGGCGTGCTCCTCGGCAGCGGCAAGCTCGCGACCGAGCTGGATCGGCTGGATCTCATCGACGAGTACAAGTTCCTCGTCCACCCCAAGCTCGCCGGCCGCGGCCCGACCCTGTACCAGAGCGGGCTGCCCGCCACGCGGCGGCTCGAGCTGGTCTCGGCCAAGCCGCTCCGCTGCGGCGCGGTGGCGATGCACTACCGGCGCGCGCGCTGACGCAGAGGAGCCCCATCGCGCCCAGCGCGCGGGCCAGCGCGTCGTCGGGAGCCTTCTCGCCGCGCAGCACCGCGGCGATGTTCGGGGTGATCGCGCCGCGGATGGCGCGGCCGGCGAGCGCGGCGTTCAGGATCGGCGGGTCGCCGGCGAATGGCGAACCAGCCGCGCGGCGGGGGGCGAGCTGTACCAGTGGATGCACGAGCTGCACTTGCGGCTCGTGCCCAGTACACCGATGTACGTCGCAACGCAGTACGCCATGCGTGGGCGCGAGCGTCGCTCGCGGCTCCGGCCGCCAGCGGCGCTGACGCGTCCTGAACGACGCGGACCTCAATCTTCGTGCCGGGGGCGAGCTCCTCGCCGGCCCTGTCGTACCCGCCCGTGCTCGCCGGGGCCGTGGGCTGACGCTGCCCCGCGCCCAGCATCGTCGACCCCGACGAGAGCCGCAAGGCGTCGCGCCCATGGCGATGGCTGGGCGCTTACGGAGAGCCGACGGCTCGTAACCGCCCACCACCGCGGGCGACGCGACGGCGGAGGGCGTGATTGCGAATTGCAACTCCCGGTAAGCGTCGAACGGCGGCGCAGGAGCCGGCCGAGCTTCGAGAATCGCCGGTGTCCGCCGTGCGGGGACCACGAGCGGTGCTATGGTGCGCCGCACCCCGCGGTCCCCGACATGCTCCGAGCGTGACGGCTCCTCTCGGGGTGCATCCTATCTTACGCAGGGAGATCAGATTCATGCGACAGTCCTATGTTGCTCTTGCGAGGGTGTTGTGTGTCGCGTCGGCGGCCCTGGCCGCCTCGGCCTGTGGAGGCGACGAGGGCGCTTCTTCCGATCGGGCTCCCGACATCGAGCGCTCCGACACGGGAGCGCTGCTGGAGGACGCCGTCGACTCCCCGCCGTCCGGCGCGGGCTCGCCGGGTGACGAAGGATCCCCCGGAGGCGGCGCGAGCGCGGTCTGCCAGCTGCCCGACGGTCCGCGCTCGTTCGATGAGCTCAAGGGCCCGCCCGGGAGCCTGGCGGCCGACTGCGTTCCCACGTGGACCGAGGAGCAGCTGAGCTCCGGGTTCGCCGCGATCCGCGACAGCCGGCTGCTCACCGTGCCGGAGCAACCCGGGTTTCTGCGGCGGATCCCCTGGCTCGCGGCCGACAACGGCTGCGAGGAGCGGGCCGAGGCGGCGGTCTACTTCTTCCACCAATGGGACTATCCGACGCCCTACTTCGCCAGGGTCAAGGCAAAGCCGCGCAAGCGGCTGGTCTTCCAGACAGCCAACGAGCCGTCCGGAACCGTGACGTGGTCCGGCCACGTCGCGCCCGTGGTCCGGGTCGGCGGGCAGCTCATGATCCTGGACGTCGCCATCGATCCGTCGCGGCCCCTCCCGATCGCGGAGTGGCTCTCTCAATTCAGCGTTGCCGGCGACATCGACGTCGCGTTGTGCCGCGACCACGCCCTGGGGGAGGGGTGCTTCGACGCTGTGCCCGTGGAGCCGCCGCCGCCCAACCTGAACCCCGGTGGCAGCATGTACACGCGGCTCCTGACCGAATGGCGAGTTCAGGAGATCCTCGGGCGCGATCCGTACCGGGTCCTCGGCGACTGTCCGCTGTGGGGCACCTGCGCCGAGCCGGAGCCCGCGCCCGATCCGGGCCTCCCGCCAAGCATCCGGCGCTTTGCGTCGGACCAGTTCGACAGCGCCGTCTGGTATCCCATCTACGTCATCGGGGACAATTTCGTCGAAGGCTGGACGACCGTGCGCATCACCGGAAACGGCATCGACGAGCTCGCGCCCATCGACGCCTGCAACATTCGCAGGATCCTGATCACCCAGGAGTATCCGCCCGGCGACTATCAGGTGACGGTGGCAAACGGAGAGCTCGCGAGTCAGGCGAGCCTTCGTATTCAGTGACCCGGCGTTGCCACACTCGAGAGTGAAGAGCTCTTCCGTACATGACCGAGCACCGGCGTGACCCTCGAGCCTATTCTGGCTTGATGTTCCCGGCGAGCTCGAAGATCGGCGCGTACATCGCGTACATCGCCGCGGCGAGGGCGATCACCCCAAGGAAGAAGGCGAGCACCACCATGGCGCGGCGGAGCGCGGGCGTGCTGGCAGCAGGCAGCGCCAGCGCGACCACGGCGGGCGAGGCCACCAAAATGCCCAACGCCGGAGAGGCCCACGGGGTCAGCGCCACGCGCGTCACCGCGGGGAGCGCTCCGCCGAACTCGGCGAATATCCCGGCGAACGACGGCGCGATCGTGAATGGGAACGTGAGCAGCGCCAGCGACAGCAGGCCAACGACGACGACGGCGACCCAATCGAGGGCAGTGAACGAACTGGAGGCGCTCATCGAGGACGATCGTAGCATGTCTTCGCCGGCTTCACGGACGGTCCGACCCAGGCGTCGCCCAGCGCGGAGAACGGAGCCGTGGCGATCTCGGGCAAGACCGCGACGTTCACGCCGAGCGGCTGCGGACACGCGGAGTTCTCGGTCGAGGTCACCGACAAGGACGGCTCCAAGATGACGCGCGACGTGCTCGTCTTCGTCGACGGAACGTGCGACTGAAGTCAGCGCTCACAAGCTAGGCTTCCGGCGCGGTCGGAGGGGCTCGAGCGCGCTCTCCTCGAAGCCGAGGCCATCGCCCTTCATCCGCGCACCGCTCCAAGGCCGGGAACATCCACGACAGCGCGTGAAACCGCCGGCGCTGGGCGCTGGCTCCTTCGCTTCGGTGCCGCCTGCCCACCTGGACGCCGCTGCTGGCCAGGGGTGTGACCAAAAATTCCATCCGGAGCGATGCGTCCACCTTGACTTCGTGGAAAATAGTGATCTACGGTACTATTCTGGTTAACAAAGTGGCGTGCGGCCAGCTACCGCGGGTTTGAACGGACGATCGCGGCAGCGTTCGAGCACGCCGGAACAGGAGGAGGTCATTCTTATGCATGGGATCATGCTGCCCATCGGGGCTATCGGTCTGTCTTTGCTTGTCGGGATCACCGGTTGTCATGCGCCCTCCGGCGCGGGCGACGACGGCTCGTCGGAGGCTGTCGCGTCGTCCAGTCAAGCCCTGACCCACGACTGGAGTCTCACGTTCCGCGAGCCTTACAGCTGGATGATTCCTCAGCGGGTCGCGGTCGACGGATCGGGCAACTCCATCATGGTCGGGTGGTACGGCGGCTCGGCGGACTTCGGCGGCAGCACGTTCTTCAGCGCGGGCTACTCTGCTGGCTATGTGGCAGCGTTCAGCAGCGCGGGCAGCCACCTCTGGAGCAAGAGCTTCGATTTTGCGGATGTCCGCGGCGTCGCCACGGACAGCTCGGGCAACGTGGTCATCACGGGAGTGATGTGGGACGACGTCGACTTCGGCGGCGGGACGGTGACCAACAGCAGCGGCACGGGCGGCAGCCTGTACGTCGCGAAATACAACTCGTCTGGCACCCACCTCTGGAGCGACAGCTACGGCAGCGGGCCTGTCGCGGTCGGCGATGAGCTCACGATCGACTCCTCGGACAATGTCATCCTCGTCGGTGAATACGACGGCAACCTCACGATCGGCAGCGACTCTAATACCCTGTCATGGGGCGGCTCGGTCCTGGCGAAGTTCGACAGCTCGGGGACCCCTGTCTTTGCCAGGTTCTTCGAGGAGTCGGGCGCCAGCTCGCATATCTTCAGCTCGGGCGTCGCCGTCGATCTCAACGACGACAGCATCGCGGTCACGGGCTCGTTCATCACGACCGCGGACTTCGGCAACGGCACGCTGACCAGCAACACCGGGGGCACTGGCAACGACGCCTTCGTCGCGAAATTCGATAGCAGCGGCACTGCGCTCTGGAGCAAATCCTTCGGCAACGGCGACTCGTATGGTCTGCACGTCGTCGTCGACTCGTCTGGGAACCCCATCGTGGCCGGCCAGTATTTTGGAACCGTCGACTTTGGCAGCAACACGCCCACGCTCACGAGCGGGGGGTCCGTCTCTACCTTCGTCACGCAGTTCGACAGCAGCGGAACGGACATCTGGACCAAGGGCTTCATCGACGCGCACACGTGGAATCACGGCCTCGCGACGAACAGCTCCGACGACGTGATGCTCGCCGGAAACGTCTGGAGCAGCGTCAACTTTGGCGGGGGGGCGTTGACCCCTGGATCGTGGGGTGACGTCTTTGTCGCGCAGTGGGATACGACCGGAACGTATGTCGACAGCGTGCTTTATACCGGTGGCTCATTTCAGACCGCCGTCGCCGTCGCAGTGGACAGCTCGGACAACACGATCCTCCTTGGGCAGCACGGGGTGAGCGCCAGCTCCGTGGATTTTGGCGGAGGTCCATTGTCGTACCAGAGCGACGGTACCAGCGAGCTGGACGTGTTCCTCGCCCACATGTCCCCCTGACGAGACATCGTAGCAGGCTCGCCTGCGGCGCTGGTCCCTCGGCCCCTCATTGGCCGAAGCCACGCAGCTAGCGTGGCTTCGTGTCCTTGTCCTCCGGGTCGTCGACCGCGATGCGGAACCCCGGGTCTTCCGGCGTGGGCCCGGCGGGCCGCGTCTCGGGCCCCTCGGCCTCCCCGCGGCCCTCGGGGCGCTCGTCCCGCGGGGGCGCCTGCGCCGGGCCCTTGCTCAGCTCGGCGCCGATCCGGCCGACCACGTTCGTCGCGGCCCGGACGAGCTCGCGCCCGGCGTCGTCGATCGCCTTGCCGACGTTCGTGCTGTCGAGGTCCTTGCGCAGGTCCACGGCCGTCTTGCGCGCCGCGCGCCAGAGCAGGCTCAGCCCCTGCTTGAGATCCTCCCTGGGGTCGTCTCGATCGGGGTCCGAGCTCATCGCGCCTCCTTGGCTTTTGCCTTCGCCGAGGAGGCTTATGTTCCCGCCGCGCCTGCGCCGCAAGCGGCGCGCAGACCTCAGGCGGCCGTCTTCGGCTTGCTCGTGGGATCGACGTCCGGCGGGCGCCTCGGCTTGCTCCGGGGCTCGGCCTCGCCGGGCGCCTTCCCCGGCGCCTGCGCGGCGGCTGCGGCGCGCTTCCCGGCGGACGGCGCGCCGTCCTGTCCCGGGGCCGCCGGGACGCCGCCTCCGCCGCCCGTCACGGCCGGCCTGCGCTGCGGCGCGGGCGCCCCTGCCGCGGGCTTCGCCGCCGCAGCCCTGGCCGCCGCGGCGGCCGCCGCGGGCCGCGCCGTCGCGGGCGCCGCGTGCCTCGCCGCGGCGGCCGCCTCTGCCGCGTGCCTCGCCGTGGCGGCCGCCTCCGCCGCCTGCTTCGCCGTGGCGGCCGCCTCCGCCGCCTGCTTCGCCGGAGCGCTCGCCTCCGCCGCGGGCGGATGCGCGCTGTTCGAGCGCACCGCCGGCGACCACGCCGTGGAGCGGTTCCGGCCCGACCGCTTCGACACGTAGAGCGACTCGTCTGCGGCCTTGAAGAGCTCCTCCCACGTGCTGCCCGCCTCGGGGTAGGTGGCGATCCCGATCGAGCAGGTCACCTGGCACTGCACCGGCCCGTTGCTCCCGGCCGCGTGGAACGTCGTCCGGCCGAGCTCCTCGCGCACGCGCTCCGCGAGCAGCATCGCGCCGCGCGCGTCCGTCTCCTCGCAGATCACGACGAACTCCTCCCCGCCGAAGCGCGCGACCGCGTCGGTCGTCCGCTTCGCGCGCCGGAGGACGTCGCCGAGCCCCTTGATGATCACGTCGCCCACGTCGTGGCCGTACGTGTCGTTCACCTTCTTGAAGTGGTCGATGTCCGTGACGAGCACCGAGAGCCGCCGCGAGAACCGCCGCGCCGCCGTGATCTTCTGGTCCGCCACCTCGAGCATCGCGCGCTTGTTGAGCAGCCCGGTGAGCCCGTCCATCGTCGCGAGCTCCTCGAGGCGCCGCACCATGCGCGCGTTCGAGAGCGACACGGCCATGTGGCTGGCGAGCACCTCGAGCGTGCTGCGCACCGAGTCGGTGAAGGCCGCGCGCCGCCGCGAGCCGAGCACCAGCGTGCCGAGCGGCCGGTCGTGCACGACGAGCGGGAGCACGATGATCGACGGCATCGACGGCGGCGTGACGCGGCGGGTGAAGACGACCTGCCGCTTCTCGTCGTACTCGCCGCGGTACGGCAGCGGGTGCCGGTTCTGCAGCACCATCGAGACGAGCCCCGCGTTGTGGCGGAAGCGCTGCCCGGTGAGCTCGGCGACCCCGTCGCCGCTGACGGCGCGGATCTCGTGGACCTTCTGCGCCTCGTCGTACAGCGTGACGGCCGCGAAATCGACGGACGTGATCTCGCGGGCGCTCGTGACGCCGGCCTCGATGACGCCGGCCTCGGTCGTGGCGGCGCCGAGCCCCTCGGCGGCGCGGTAGAGCTTGCCCTGCTCGATCTTCGCGCGCTCGAGCTGGACGAAGACGCGCTCGTTCTGGATGGCCCGCACCGCGTAGCGGCACGCCTCGTCGATGAGCTCGAGCTCGCGCGGCGAGAACGGCCGCTCCTCGACGCGATCGACGACGAGCACGCCGCGGAGCTGGCCGTGCTCGAACACCGGCAGCGCGCACACGGCGCGCACCGGGGAGGGGCCGACGTAGTAGGGGAGCTTGTAGCCGGGCTTGAGGCCCCCGAGGACGACCGGCGCGCGCTGGGTGATCGCCGCGCCGAAGACGCCGTCGCCGGAGAGGAACGGGCCCTCGGAGAGGTTCGGCGCGTCGCTCGCGAGCTCGCTGATGCGCAGGTGCGTGCCGGCGTCGTTCTGCCAGAGGAGCACGGCGGTGTAGAGGTCGAGCGATTCGCGCAGGAGGCGCAGGGCGAAGAGCACCGACTGGTGGATCTCCTCGACGCCGGAGCGGGCGAGCCGCTCGTCGTCGCCCTTCTGGCACGCGCCCGCGCCGCGCGCCTGGGCCGGGGCCGAGAGCAGGCGGTAGCTGCGCGCGTCGTCGCGGAGCCGCTCGATCTCGGCCTGGAGGCGGGTGTGGGAGGCCTTCCTGACGCGGCCGAGCTCCGCGCGGAGGATGGTGGCGTTCAGCAGCGAGAAGACCGCCATGAAGCCGATGTGCGGCGCGGCGGCGCGCGCGGCGTCGAGCAAGGGCAGCGCGCCGCGCCGGGCCGCGGCCGAGCGGACGGCGATCTCGAGGGCGGCGGCGGCGATCGCGACGAGGAGCGACGCCCCTGGGCGGGCGAACGCGCTCACGAGGGCGATGACGACGTAGAGGGCGGCCTGGGCGTCGCCGTCGAGCGAGCCGTCGAGGCGGAGGACGGCGGCGAACGTGGCGACGAGGAGCAGGGCGCCGACCTCGAGGTCGAGCAGGGCGCTCGCCTCGATGGCGGCGGCGCGCCGCCGCGCCCGCTGGACGAGCGCCACGAGCAGCACGACCAGCGCGGTCGCGGCAGCGAGCGGCGGGAGCGGCGCGGCCGCGTCGAGGACCACGAGCGCCCCGAGGGCCAGCGCGCAGGCGAGCGGCGCCGCGTTGCGCGCGGTACGGCGGGCGGTGAGCACGGCGAGCACCAGGTTGGCCATCGGCTCGGATGCCGGTACCAGAGGTCGATCCCCCGGGCCCAGTTCTCTGCCGGCGGAGAGAGAAGGCCGAACAGTGGGGGAAAGGGGGGAGAGCGGGGGCGAAGGTGTGACCTGCAGTCGTGGCCAGTCTGAGGAGGGGTCGAGGAGCCAGGCTCGGACGCGCGCGCTGAGGTGGGGCAACGAGGCTTGACGGTGGGTACGCGGCTCGACGTGTGGATGAGCGAGGAGATGCGAGGCGAGCCGGCAGCGCGGCGGCACGCTCCTCCCGGGACTCATGGCGTCAGGTCGAGGTGCTGCATGGCCTTGGCTCCACATTCGAGCCAATATCCCGAACGGAACCATCGTACAGCGCATCATGCCGCCCTTCGGGGCGGCTGAACGTGGAGGAGCCGTGGCTTATTATCCAGATCTGAGCCCGTGTGATTACTTCGATCGTTGGCAGGAAATTTTGCTGGCGGTCGGGTGGCACGAGCCGAGCCATCCGTTCGCGACAGGCTCGGTATCGAAGCGGTTCTTCGAAGCCCTCGTGCGTCTGCTTTCCAACCCATGGCAGCCCGTTGCGCTCGCGGGTTTCCACAGGTGCTCCTATTGCCGGTTCACCGGTGGATCCGCCGAGCTTTGGTTCGAGGATACGGCGATCCGTGTCGGAGCGAATAATCTGTTCATTCCAGCGGATCATTGTGTGTATGTCGCTCCGAGCTTGATCGCCCACTATATTGATGCTCATGACTACTGTCCGCCGCTGGTGTTTCAGGAGGCTGTTTTGAATTGCCCCGAGATGAGATCTCTCGCGTACCTGAAGAAGATGAAGTCGCTCGGCATGGTGCTCAGACCTGCGGCCTCCTCATGATGGGCCTGGCAGGCGTGGTTCAACCAGGCGAGGCATCGCCGCGGCTGCGCTCACAACAGCCCGGCGACGCTCATCGACCCGACCGATTGCGGAGGAACGTCTCCGGGGTGAGGTCGTCGGTCAGGGTGACGTCCGTGTTGTAACTCCGCTTGCGTCGATCCCGACCGGCGCGCCGGCGATCCGGCGCGCGGGTCAGCCGACCCTGTGCTCGACGCTCGGCGCCTGGGCCTGCCGGCGGAGCTCGACGTTGAAATGCTGGAGCACCCAGCGCTCCGCGTCGGTCATCGACGAGAAGACCCTGACGGGATGCGGCGGCGGCTTCAGCCAGTTGAGCGCGGTCAGGATGCCGTTCACCAGGCTGGAATCGCCCACGATGCCGGACGCGAGCAGGTGCGCGCGCGCCTGCTTCTCGTAGTCGACGTACATCTGCGCGACGGCTCGCCGCTGCACCGCGTTCGGCATGCTGCTGCCGCGCGTGTCGTTGATCAGGCCGAACGGCCCCGAGACGATGAGCTGGATCATGCCCCTCATCAGCACGTCCCACTCGTCCTGGGTGTAGTGCTCGCCGGCCCGCATCACGACCAGCGGATAGCGCGAACGATCCAGCTCAATCCCGCGCGCCAAGGCCGCCTCCGTCCCGACGGACGCCACGCTGGACCGAAACGCGGATGGACGCGTACGAGAGGGCGGTCGCGGAGCATGCGGCGGTCATGTACGTCCCGGTCGGCTCAGAAGGGCAGCATTCAAATGAAGAGCAAAGCGATTCGCGGCTGTCAATGACAAATCATGGCGCTGACGCGAGGCGACAAGAATCTCGTGCGCGCCCCGCGCCTCCTGGACAGCCACGCTGTATCCACCGTTTCTGCGCGCTCCGGAGGGATCGTCGCGGAGGACGGCCGGGCGCGGACGCAAGTGCCCGAAATTGTTCCCCAACCTCGGCTGTGTTCGGCGCTCCTCCGCCTCCTCTCTGCCTCGGCGCCGCCGGCACGGACACAGCACAGAGGACGTGGGACGGTGCCCAGTCACCCGCCGTCGTAGGGCCCCAGAAACACCGGCCCCGGCGCGAGCAGCTGAGTGCCGTTCATCAACCAGACCGCCGCCTGGTTCGTTCCTGTGGCGTACCAGAGCACGTCCGCCATGCCGTCGGCGTTGTAGTCCCGCGCGGTGACGACGTGAAAGCCGCGGCCGAGCCCGGGGATGACCGGCCCCGGCGCGACAAGCTGGGTCCCCTCCATCAGCCAGATCGCCGCCAGGCTCTTCTCGGGATGCTCCCAGAGCACATCCACCATCTCGTCGCGGCTGAAGTCATTCATACGAACGGTCTTCCACTCAACCCCGCTCGCCCGCTGCGCCGCGCGCCCCAGGGACGACGCCGCCGGCTCGGCGGACCAGCGGTCGTGGTCCGGCTCGATGCCCGGCGTGCAGGCAGGCCGGCATGAGGTGAACTGCAGCGATCGCGCACAGCGCAGCCCCTGTAGCCGCAGACCTCCTCACACTCGCCTCGCTTGCGGCTCGGGCGCGGGCGCAAACGCCGGCGCGGGAGATCCGATCCGGTCCGCGACCCTGAGCACGCCGAGCACGTGCGCGGGCCGATAGCAAGCGCAAGGCCATCGAGACCACGGTGTGCGCCCGATCTCGGCGTGGTCACCACATGGTGCCTCACCAGGCCACTCCCCGCTTCTTGCATCGAGGATGGCTCTACCGGGGACGTACACCTGGGAGGAACCTGCGCACGTGCTTGCCTGTCGCGGAGAGCGTCAGTTGAGGCCAGCGGCGACGCTGGCGAGGCCGACCGTGAGATGGACGGCGGTGACGCCGACGAGGGTGCGGTGGCGCGCGTAAAAGAGGCCGAAGAGGACGCTCGCGGCGAAGGTGATGACCGCGAAGGCCAGCGAGACATACAGGTGGAACACGCCGAAGAGCACCGAGGTGACGACGATGGGCGCGAGGCGCCCGGCGTCGGGCAGGAGCCGCTCGAGCGAGGTCTGGATCACGCCGCGCGCGATGAACTCCTGGAGCAGGCAGTGCGGCCCATAACTCGCGAGGAAGATCGCGAACTCGAGGCGCGAATACCCCGCGACCGAGCCCC
This sequence comes from Sorangium sp. KYC3313, assembly GCF_052075895.1. NCBI lineage: Bacteria > Pseudomonadati > Myxococcota > Polyangiales > Polyangiaceae > Sorangium > Sorangium sp. KYC3313. Next base: position 1,716,894 of record NZ_CP197255.1, on the reverse strand, counting down.
AGTCGAGCCACGGCTCGCCCCGCAGGGCCGGCCCCGCGCGGAGCGCGAGGCACGCGGCGAAGGCCATGGCGGCGATGACGAGCGCTTCGCGGAGGCTATGCCGCGCGCCCGAGAGCGTCACGCCGAGCCGCGCGAGCGGCAGCGGCTGCCGCCGGACGAACCACCCGATCGGCACGAGGAGCAGCAGCAGGAGACCCCACGAATAGCCCATCTGGAGCAGCGGCGGCAGATCGGCGCGGATGAGATCCCGGACGAGCTGCGCGACGCCGAAGAGGGCGATGACGACGAAGAAGAACGCCGCGAGCTCCCGGCGCAGCTCCAGGGCGTCCCGAGCGCCGCGGCGGAGGAGCTCGATCTCGAGGCGGAGCAGGCCGTGATCGGCGTCGCTCGCCGCAGCCAGCCCGGCGCGCTCGGTCGAGCGGTCGCGCCGGCCGGTCGACGGGCGCGCGTCGCGGGCGGCGGAGTCAGCGAGGAAAGGAACATGGTGTGGGTCGATCACGTCGGAGGAGGATTCGAGCAAGCTCATAAGACTATCCCCATTGAACCATCCATGATGTCACGACTCTGGGCGAGCGATCAAGCGCGTAAGAGGTTCGCCGTTGTAACAGCCAGCGTGGTTCACGTTGGTTCTCGCTGTTTACGTGGTTCGCGTCTGGTTCCCGCGGCGGGCACCAGCTCGGCGTGGCGGGTACCAGCTCGGCGCGGCGGGTACCAGGCCAGCGCGGCGGACGCCAGGCCCAGCCGTCGGTCGGAACCTCGCGAGCCTTGCGAACCTCGCGAGCCTTGCGAACCTCGCGAGCCTCGCGAGCTTTGCCATGGGCGCGCATGCCGCTATCAGAGAGGTCGTTCCTCCGAGCCCGGCGCGATGCCACGGATGAGCGGGCGCCGAGCTGGGCGAGGACGGTACGACAGGGGGCAGACCACACCGTGCGGCTCGGGATCCGGCTTCAGCTCTTGTTCGCGCTCGGCGCGCTGCTCCTCCTGGCGTTCCTGCCGCTCTTCTTCGCCGTGGCCAGCCTCACGCGGGCCACGATGAGCGGCGCGCGCGCGTCGAGCGCCCGCGCGATCGGCCGCGCCATCGCCGGGCACGTGGCCGCCGCGCGGACGACCCGCTCCGCCCCGGAGCTCTCGCTCCTGCTCGAGGCGCAGCTCGGCCCGGACGGGGCGTCGGCGATCGGCGTCTACGACGCGGCCGGGGCGCTCTCGGGCCGCGCCGGGGAGCCGGAGATCGCGGCGGCGCTGCCCGCCTCGGTGGAGGCCGGCACGGAGGTGCTGAAGACGGTGCGGACGGCGCGCGGCGATGCGCTCCTGGTGGTCGTCCCGGAGCCCGCGCGCGAGGCGGCGTCCCTCGCGGAGCCGGCCCCCGCGGCGTCGACGGGCTCCGTGGCCGTGCTGGTGCCGACCGACCCGTCGACGGTGGCCGCCGCGCCGCTCGTGCGGATCGTGGCGCTCTACACGGGCATCGTGGCGCTGGCGCTGCTCGTGTTCGCGTACATCTCCATGACGCACCTCGTGGTGCGGCCGATCGACGCGGTGTCGGAGGCCGCGCGCCGCGTGGCCGGCGGGGCGCGCGACCTCGAAGTGCCGCGGGCCGGCGCGCGGGAGCTGGCGGAGCTCGGCGCGAGCCTCGCGCTGATGACGGGCCGCCTCCGCGCCGACGAGGAGTCGCTGCGGGCGAAGATCGCCGAGGTCGAGCGCTACGCGGCGGACCTGAAGAGCGCGCAGGAGCGGCTGGTCCGCTCGGAGCGGCTCGCGTCCGTGGGGCGCCTGGCGGCGGGGCTCGCGCACGAGATCGGCAACCCGCTCGCGGCGATCCTCGGCCTGCAGGATCTGCTGCTCGCCGGCGGCCTCACGCCGGCCGAGGAGCGCGACTTCGTCGAGCGGATGAAGCGGGAGACGGAGCGGATCCACAAGATCCTGCGCGACCTGCTCGACTTCGCCCGGCCCGCGGCGCGGGGCGCGGCCGAGGCCAGCGACGATGGAGAGGCAGGGCACCTCTCCTCGGGGTCGGTCGCGGAGGCGATCGGCGACGTCGTCTCGCTCGTCACGCCGCAGAAGGCGTTCCGCGCGATCGAGCTCGAGCGGGACGTCGCGCCCGACGTGCCGGCCGTGCCGCTCGCGCACGGGCAGCTCGTCCAGGTGCTCCTGAACCTGCTCCTGAACGCGGCCGACGCGGCGCCGCGCGTCGGGGGGCGCGTGGCGGTGCGCGCGTCGCGGGGCGCGGGCGGGGGCGCGCGGATCGAGGTCGAGGACAACGGGCCGGGGATCGCGGAGGCGGTCCGAGAGACGCTGTTCGAGCCGTTCATCACGACCAAGGAGGTCGGCGAGGGGACGGGGCTCGGGCTCGCTGTGTGCCGGGGGCTCGTGGAGGCGGCCGGCGGGACGATCGGGGTCGAGCGAGGCACGGAAGGCGGGGCGCGGTTCGTGGTGCTGCTGCCGGGGGCGGCCGACAGGCATGGGTGATGGGAGGGCGCAACGCGCGATCCCACGTGCGATTCCACACGACCGGAGCGATCGGCAGCGGCCCTCGCTTTCCCCGTCTGGCGGCGAGCCCCCGCCCTGCCCTGGGCGGGAGCGCTCTACTCCTCGACGGCGCCCGGAATCCACCACGAGGCGACCGCGAGCTCTCCGTTGAAAGGCGGTAGCACGACGCGCTCGTCGTCCTGCGCGGTCGCCGTGAGCGCCGGCCTCCCACCGACCGTCTCGAAGACCTCGACCAGCCGGCGCATCGGGTCCACGATCCAGCTCCAGCCGACGCCGGAGCGCGCGTAGAGCGGCAGCTTCACCGCCACGTCGTCGCGGGCGGTCCGCGGCGACAGGACCTCGCAGCACCAGTCGGGAAGGATCGTCAGCGGGTTCTCGTCCGGCAGCTCGGGCACCCGCTCGACCCGGAAGCCGCACAGGTCAGGCACGGCGAGCCGGCCGCCGGGGAAACGGATCTCCGTCTCGGGCTCGATCCACCAGCCGACGCCGCCGACGTTCGCGTCGAACGGGACGAGGCCGTGCAGGCAGAGCCTGGCCGCGCGGCGGTGGCGCTTCCCGGGCCGCGACATCGTGCGGAGGACGCCGGGCTCCAGGATCTCGCCCGTCAGGTGCTCGGGCAGGGCGCGGATGCTCTGGTAGAGCTCCTCGAAGGTCGGGGGGGTCGTGGCGGGTTGACCCATGCCGACGAGCGTATCCGATCGCGCGCGGCGCGCGAGCGGCGATCGGGCCGCGTCAGTTCACCTCGCGCCCCGCGGACGGCCACGGCCGCTCGCCGCCGAGCTGATCGAGCTCCTTCCGGAGCTCGTCGGTCGGCGCGAGCACCTGCATCCGCTCGAGAACGCTGCGCAGCCGCGACGCGTCCGAGCGGCTCGAGTAGATCGACCGCAGGTTGTTCAGCATGCGCACAAGGATCTGCCGCTTCTGGGCGGGCACGAGCAGCCGCGGCTCCGGATCGCGCGTGGCGCCCGTGGCGCGGGTGTGCAGCGCGCGCAGGTCGTCCCGGCCGAGCAGGCGGCCCTCGAACGGGTCGATGAGCAGCACGCCGCCGCGGACCGGCGTCCTCACGAGGAAATGGCCCGGGAACGAGACGCCCTGGGCCTCGAGGCCCGCGCGCCAGCACACCTCGAGGAGGACGACGGCCAGCGTGATGGGGATGCCCGTCCGGCGATCCAGGACCTCGTGCAGGTAGCTGTTCTTCGGGTCGTAGTAGTCCCCGGAGTTGCCGTGGAACCCGAGGTCGCCGTAGAACCAGCGGAGCAGCTGCTCGATGGGGCCGCTGCCCGGCGTCGCCTCCGCGGCGCGCAGGGGGCGATCGACAGCGCGCCGCGCCTCGCCGCCGAGCCGGTCGAGCACGCCGAGGTAGTGCGGGATGTCGAGGCCCGGGTACGCGGCGTCGTCGATCAGGAGCGCCGCCTCGGCGAGGTCGAGCTCGTCCTCCGGTCTCCCGGCGATATGCGCAAAGAGCGTCAGACTCACCGGCGCGGCCATCGGACCGAGCGTAGCGCCACCCGACGGAGATGGTCTAGCGCCGCCCGCCGGAAGTCCCGGCGAAGGCCGGACTTCCGCGCCGCTTCGCGGGGGCTTCGCGCGGGCAGCCTTGACTTTGTCTCCTCGGGGCTTCGCCCCGCTCCACACCCCGGCGTCGGCTTCACCTATTCCGGTGTGTCAGAATTCCGCCAGGGACTGTTCCTTGGCGCCGCTCGCGTGGACTCGCTGCCGGAGCCTTGCGGCTCGCCAGCGCCCGCAGGCTCTGCTGAGATCGCCTGTCATATGGTGAACCAGCGTCACTCTTTGGAGTGAGCTTGATTTTCCGATCGCGCTTGGATTTTCGAGCTCCCGCGCACCGGTTCAAGGCTTGCGCGCAATGATCTCGAGCCTGTCGACGCCGATTCGGAGCTGCGCGGTGCCCGGTCGCCGCGCGACGATGCTCGCGGCGCCGTGAATGCCCATCTCGGCGAGCTGCTTGCGGATGCGGCACACGTCCACATTGAGCTTCCATTGATCGACGCCCAGCATGCCGCAGAGCACGTCGCGATCCACCCAGCCTCGATCCTCCGGCGAGCCCGCGCGGTGCTCGGCGCGCGCCCGCGCGAGCGTGAGCAGCACGTAATGGTATGCCCGCGGCGCGAGCGGGAGAACCCCGCTGTCGTGAAGAACCGATACATCCACGTGCTCTTCGTCGGGGCTCACCGAGAAACGGAGGCCGATCGCCTCGAGCACGAGCCCGGCGCCCGCGTCCCACGTCGCGCGGATCGCGGTCGGGAGCAGGAGCTGCCACGGCTCGCCTTCTACGACCAAGAGCGCATGGTCTTCCACGGCGGCCGTCCCTTCCTCTCGCTCTGCGACCCAGCGGCCCGCGCTGTCCTCGAAGACCGTGACGAGCGGCCGATCCTCGCTCGGCAGGACGAGCACGTGATCGGCGGCCGATCGGATCTCGCCCGTCCTCACGCAGCGCGCAGCGGGCACGGGCGCGGTCGCGTCCACCAGGACGAACCCGACGCCCTCTCCGCCGAGCGTGACGACGGCGCCTGGGCCGAGCGGCGTTCGTTCGCCGGGCCCGAGCCGCCGACCGTCGAGGAACGTGCCGTTCTTGCTGCCGAGATCCTTGAGCTCCCAGCGCCCCTCGATCCAGCGCACGATGGCGTGCTCCCCGGAGACGCGCGGATCCTGCGGGCGCAGGTCGCAGGCTGCGTGTCTTCCGATGAGGTAGCGGGGCCCCAGCGTCGTGCGGCGGTTCGTCCCGAGCTCCTCCAGGATTCCCAAGGTGCCGAGACACTACAGCACCGAGGTGACCGGAAAAAGGACCCTCGGCTAAGCTCCTGGACCGGTGAGCGACGCGACCCTCTCCCTGCTCCTGCCCGAGGGGCACGCTGCGCCGGACCCGGCGCGGCCCGTCGCTTTCCCCGAGCGGTACGACGATCTCGGTCGCATCGCTGCCGGTGGGTTCGGCGAGGTGCGCCGCGTCCGCGACAAGCTCCTCTCGCGCACGATCTCGATGAAGATCCAGCGGTTCGAGCACGCCGACGAGCCGCGGAGGCGCTCGCGCTTCCTCGCGGAGTCCGAGATCACCGCGGGGCTCTCGCATCCTGGGATCGTGGCCGTCCACGATCGCGGCGAGCTCCCGGATGGGCGGCTCTGGTACACGATGCAGGAGGTGCGTGGCCGCACGTTCGAGGTCGTGCTCGCGGAGCTCCACGAGGGCAAGACGCCCGCGGGGTTTCGCCAGGGCGCCGCGGCGTTCCGCAGGGCGGTCGATGCGCTCGCGCGCGTGGCGCAGGCCGTCGCGCACGCGCACGGCCGGGGCATCCTTCATCGGGATCTGAAGCCTTCGAACGTGATGGTCGGGGACCTCGGCGAGGTCCTCGTCATGGACTGGGGGCTCGCGCGGCGTGTGCTCGACGTCGAGGCGCCGGACGGCGGTGGCGCGGCGGAGGTCGACGACGAGCGCGCCCTCGACCCGTCGCTCACGCGCGAGGGGGATGTGCTCGGCACGCCCGCGTACATGCCTCCAGAGCAAGCGCGCGGGGAGCGTCACCGGCATGGACCGCGGAGCGACGTGTACGCGCTCGGAGCGATCTTGTATCACCTCCTCGCCGGCAGGCCCCCGTACGCGGCCGAGGGATGGGCGTCCTTTCGCGCCATCCTCGCGGGCCCGCCGATCCCCGTGATCGCGGCGGCCGCGGGGGGGCCGCCGCCGCCCGTCGAGCTCGTGGCGGCCTGCGAGCGCGCGATGGCGCGGGTGATCGAGGCGCGTTCCCCTGACGCGGGTGCGCTGGCGGAGGACCTCGTCGCGTGGCTCGACGGCGCGCGGCGCAGGGAGCAGGCGAAACGCGCGCTCGCAGCCGCGGAGGCGAAGAAGCCTTCGCTCCTTTCGTTGCGGGGCCTCTCGGCGGAGCGCCAGGCGGAGGCGGATGGCTTGCTCGGGGCCATTCGTCCTTTCGATCCGATCGAGAAAAAGGAGCCGGGGTGGCGCTGCGAGGACGAGGCAAAAGCCCTCTCCGTGGAGGCCGAGATCGCGGAGATCTCGTTCGTCGAAGCGGTTCATGGCGCGCTCAGCGTGGATCCGGACCTCGACGAGGCGCACGCGGCGCTCGCGGACCATTATCACGATCGGCTCTTCGAGGCGGAGCGCGCGCACGACGACGCGAACGCCGCGCGCTGTCTCGCCCTGCTCCGCGCGCACGATCGAGGGCGGTACGCGGCCGTCCTCCGCGGCGAAGGCGCGGTCTCGCTGGCGACGGATCCACCCGGGGCCGAGGTGGTGTGCGAGCGTTATGTCGAGCGGGGCAGGCGCCTCGTCCCCGAGCCCTTTTGCTCGCTCGGCCGTACGCCGCTCGATCGCGTACCGCTGCCGCACGGGAGCTACCGGTTGCGCGTCCGCTCGCCGGGACACGCGGAGGTCTTTTATCCGGTGCTCGTCGAGCGTGCCGGGCACTGGGACGGTCGCGCCCCGGGGGAGCACGACGCCTCCCCGATCGTGCTGCCCGCGGAGGGCGAGCTCGACGCGGACGAGGTGGTCGTCCCGGCGGGCGTCGCATGGTTGGGTGGTGATCCGAAGGCCGGGGACAGCTTGCCCGGACAGAGGATCTGGATCGACGCGTTCATCCTGAAGCGGTTCGCCGTGACGAACGACGAGTACCGCGCCTTCTTGAATGATCTCGTGCGCCAAGGCCGCGAGGGAGACGCCATCGCGGCCTGTCCGCGCGCTCAGCTCGGGATGGGGGAAGAGCGGATGGTCTTCACGCTCGGCGGCCGCGGGGAGTTCACCCTGGGCGACGATCACCTCGGGCGCCCGCTCCTGCCGGACGCGCCGGTGACGCTCGTCGACTGGTTCGGCGCGGCGGCCTATGCGCGCTGGTTCGCCTCGCGGACGGGGAGAGCCTGGCGGCTCCTCGACGAGCTCGAGCGGGAGAAGGCGGCGAGGGGCGCAGACGGACGGCTGTGCCCCGCGGGGCATCATGTGGACGCGCAGTTCCTCCGGTGCGTCGAGAGCGTGGAGAAGAACCCGGCCATCGTGAGCGTGTACGAGGATCCGGTGGACGAGAGCCCCTACGGCGCGCGCGGGCTCGGCGGAAACACGCGAGACTGGTGCGAGAACGCCTGGCGGCGGGATGGTCCGCGGATCGAGCGAGGTCGGCTCGTGCGGGAGACGGCGCTGGGCGACGAGGTGCGCGCGGTGCGCGGCGGATCGTGGAGCAGCCCGCTCGAATTTTGCAGGGTCGCGGCGCGGTTCGGCAATGCTCCGGCGAGCCGGCGGCTCACCATCGGCCTCCGGCTCGCGCGATGTCATCCGAGGGTGTCCATCGCCTTGAAGTAGCTCGTGCCGGAGCTTCCGGGTGTGTTGTCGTTCAGCGTGAGCTCGCAGGTCGAATCCAAGGGGATGTGGCCGTCCGTGTCGCTCCACCACACGGCGTTCCCCCTCGCTTCCGAGAGGGTCTCCGTGATGCCGCTCAGATCGACGCCCCAGGTCACGCTCCCCGCATTCGTGTACATGAACCTCTTCGTTCCCGACGAAACAGGCTTGTCCTTGGGCTCGAACTTTCCGGGCGCCGCGGCCTTGAATTCGTCGGCGCTCGAGGTCGGGGTGCCGCCCTTCGTGGCTGTGACGGTGAGCGAGCCGCTCGTCGGCCAGGCCCCCGAGATCTGGTAGTAGATCCGATCGCGTGAAAAGCCGGTGGGGGGGGCCTTCGAGGGCGGCTGGTAGATGGTTGCGATCGTCCCGTTGCGATCGGTCAGCACGATGAGCATGCCGCCGTCGATCTCCTCCGTGTGCGCCTCTGTCTTCGTCCATGCATCCATCGGTACGAATCGTACTCCGCTCATGTTTCTTCTCCTGGTGTGCGATGCCCCCCCATCGGAGAGCGAGGCCTGGACGCACCTTACGACCGTCCGTACGCCCGGGGCCATTTCAGCATATATCACCCTATTTCAGGGGCGAAAGGCCGCGTGAAGAGCGCGGAGGAGGAGCCGTGCGCGAGGATGCGGGAGGGTGATCGAGCGTCGGTCGGGCTCGGGGAAGCTCCGGATCCGCGTCGACGCGGTGGAGACCACGAGGCCCCGATGGGCGCGAAATCGGCTGATATGGCCTGAAATAGCGAAGGCCGCTCGCGAGGTGCAAGGTCACATCCTGTGAGCGCCGCGGCGGGCCCTGGGACACCGGAGTCCGGAGGCGGCGCGAGCATCTCCACCGAGAGCGCTTGGCCGGCGGACAGCCGGCTCCGAGAGGAGTCCATCCATGAGCACCGTGAACGTGAACAATTCGATCGTGATGACCCGTGGTCTTGGGATCGCCCTGCTCGCCGCGGGCGCGTCGCTCGCCGCCCTCGGCTGCGTCGCGGGGGAAGGGCAGGAGCTTTACGAGGGGGAGGACGTGGCCGAGGCGGCCGAGGCCGTCACCTTCGGGGGCCACGATTACCTCTTCGTGACGAACCTCATGAGCTGGAGCGCGGCGCGCTCCTACTGCGTTCAAAACGGCTACGACCTGGTGACGATTTCGAGCCCCGCGGAGCAAGCCTTCCTGACCGCCGAGGAGACCAGCCGGGCGTCGAGCCCCTTCTGGATCGGCTACAACGACAGAGGGGTCGAGGGGACGTTCACCTGGGCGTCCGGCGAGCCTGCTGTCTATGTGAACTGGAGGCCTGGCCAGCCGAACAACGACAATAGCCAGGACTGCGTGGAGGACAACTCGCAGGGCACGTTCCAGTGGAGCGACGTCGATTGCTCGAGCGATCGGCATTTCATTTGCGAGCGCGGCTCCGTGCCGGGCCAGGACGGCACCGTCGCCTTCAACGTGAGCAACACGAAAGACGCCACCAAGAACACGCAGGACGTGCCGCTGAACCTCAACGCCGGGATGCTCCTGACGTTCGGGACCTGCGGCGTGGCGGGCGCCTCCAAGTCCGGTGACACGCTCATTCGCCTCATCGGCCCTTCGGGCGACCAGCTCCGAAAGAATGACGACGCCTGCGGCGGCACCGGCTCCAACCTATCGTACGTGCTCCCGACGACCGGAACGTACATCCTCCGGGTCGGCTGCCACGGCTCCGGGTCGTGCAGCGGCACGATGGCGTACACGTACTGACCGGGACGAGGAGCGGTGGAGGGGGCTCCGGAGGTTTTCCAGGCTGCCCGCGCTCCAGGCGATGCTGGATCGCAAATCCTGGCGGGACGATTCCGCGGCGGCGAACCGTTGCGATCCGGCGGATGCCCCGGGATTTTGGGAGGGGGTGACGACGGATCGCAGCCCCTCGGAAGGCGTGGGCCCAACCCGGGCCCAAGCGTCAAGCCTCGGGCCTGGGGAGCTCGCCGTGACCGGGCCGTCGCCTCGGGCGGCCGTGGTCGCTTCGCTCGCCGGCACCCTGAGCCGCGCCGTCGCCCTCGGGGACGAGGTGGCGGCCCGGGTCGTTCACGAGGCGATCGGTCGGCTGCTTGAGCTGCCGGTGGCACCGGACGAATGAGCAACCTTGGACCGACCGTCGAGCCCGCCGCTGTTGGACTTCATAGCCCCCAGAAGACCCCTGAGCGGGCTCGTCTGGCGCGATTTGTCGCAGCCGCACGATCAGTCTTCGATGATTCTGCCGGGCTCCTTCTGGCCCGGGTCGATTTCACCTGCCAGGGCGGCCACGCCGAGGTGGCGCCCCCGTTTATCCAACACCTCCCAGTGTGCCGCTGCCCCCCTGTTGACGCTCCCCGTCGATGATGGCGGGAGGCCACTTTTCGCTCAAGCAGGACGATGGCTCGCTCACGTACCCGATGGCCATCGCCCATCTGGTGCTCGGAGCCCCCGCCGGAGGCTCCGTCCGCCCATCGCCCGCGCGACGCGTCCGCCGGGGGCGCAGGGGGCGTCAAAGGCGGCGCAACCGCCGAGCTCTGCGACGGAACCCTTGACGCGTCCGAGCACCCCGGCACGCTCAGGCCAGCGATGGGCCGACCTTCACGCCCGTGACCTAGGCCCGTGCACCTTCACGATCGCCATCAGGCAGCCCGAGCGGGAGAGCATCAACCAGCTTGATTCTCAACAGAGCTGTGCTGGTCGCCTCTCTCGCCGCGGCGCTTACCGTCGTGGACCCGCTCCGCAACACCGAGCAGCAGGCGCCGTCACCCCACCAGCTCGTCGAAGCGTGCAATCTCCTGAAGCAACTCCGGCTGGTGCCGGTGCGCACTCAGGCCGATGAGCACATTGCAACCGGCCCCAAGCAGCTGTGGAGTTGGGGCATCAACTGGATCAAGACCACCGTCCACGGTTGGTTCTATTCCTATACTCAGCATCGATATCTACAGCCGGCATATCATGTTTGGTCGGTACACGACGACGAGTCGGCTGAGTACGCCGCCGCGCTTTTCAGCATCACGTGCGTCGACAGTCAGCTCGACCCCAAGGGCCGGGTGTTCCGCTCCGACATCGGTGGCCCCATGCGCGGTTCGACGCGTCACGCTGAACCGGCTGGGGGTACGCGCCTCCCTCAGCCGCCCCGAGGTTAGAACCGACAATGCTTTCTCCGAGACGCATTCCGCAGGGTCAAACACCGGCCGGACGCCACAGCGCGCTGCACTTCGTCATTATTCCTGACGACCGCCACCACGGGCGCGACGTCGCCCTGCTCGCGGCCGGCGAGCGTGCCTACGAGCAAGCGCGGCGGTGCTATCCCGAGCGCTGGTTGGGCTAGGCGAGCGATCGGACGCCCGGTGGCGCTGTCCGCCTCGGGCCGCGCAAACCCGACGAGCTCAGCAAGATTTCAGGCGAGGACGTGCTCACAACGTGAGTGTAAGCCGCCGCGACAACCACCTTGACGTCCGCCGCCCTCCATCGAAGCCCTCGCGTTCGCGGGCGGCACCTTCGGGCCGGCGGCAGCCGAGGTAGGTGGCCGCGAGGTCTGGACGAAGTAGCCGAAGTGTGAGCGGTGGCCGCCTAGGCGAAGGAACGAGTGCGGCGGAAGATGGGCTTGGTACCGAAGCCCCCCTGGGGTAGCATGGCCCGCCGCCCAGCGCCTCCTTTCCGACCCACATGGCTCCGAGCAAGCCCCCCGATCCGACGAACCCCTTCTTCTCGCGCCCGATCCTCAACTCCCCGTACGCCTGCCCCACGCGGCACTGGGAGCTCGACGAGACCGGCCAGCCCACCCAGCGAATCATCGAATCACGCCGCCGCGCGTCGTTCCTCTCGCCAATCCCGAAACCGAAGAAGCAGAAGGCGAAGCAGGAGCAGTTCATCTTCGACGAAGGCAGCGGACTCTCGAGCCAGAAGCAGCAGTACGAGACGACCTCGATGATTAACGAGGTGCGCGCGCTTGTCGAGACGTGGCGCTCGCTTCCGAGCCCGAGCAGTTGGGGTGTCACGCCGGAGACGGCGCGGCTCTTGCAATACTGGCGGCACCATGACTTCCCTGGCGCCCGCCCGTTCTTTTGCCAGCTCGAAGCCATCGAGACCGCCATCTGGCTGACCGAGGTGGCGCCGCAAATGACGGCGGCGAAAGGCATTCTCAAGCGCATCAAGGCCGCGAACCGCGATGCCAACCCGCATCTGTTACGCGTCGCCCTGAAGCTTGCGACCGGCGCCGGCAAGACGACCGTGATGGCCATGATCATCGCGTGGCAGACGATCAACGCCGTCCGCCGCCCGGGGAGCATGCAGTTCACCCGCGGCTTTCTCGTCTGCACGCCCGGGCTGACCATCAAGGACCGCCTGCGCGTCCTGCTCCCGAACGACGCCGACAACTACTACGCGACGCGCGACCTCGTCCCGAGCGACCTCCTCGGCGACGTGAAGCAGGCCAAGATCGTCATCACCAATTTCCACGCCTTCCGCCGGCGCCAGCGCAGTCAGATCTCCGCCGGCGCGCGCGCCCTCGTCCAGGGGCGCACGGGCGAGCCGCCCGACACGCTCGAGACCGAAGGCCAGATGCTCCAGCGCGTGATGCCGGAGCTCTTGAGCATGAAGAACGTCCTCGCGATCAACGACGAGGCGCACCACTGCTACCGCGAGAGGGTCGAGGAGGAAGACGAGGAACTCTCGGGGGACGAGAAGAAGGAGGCCGAAAAGAACAACGAGGCCGCGCGCGTCTGGATCTCGGGGCTCGAGGCCGTCGAGCGGAAGCTCGGCCTGGCGCGCGTGATCGATCTTTCAGCGACGCCCTTCTTCCTCCGCGGCTCCGGGTACGCCGAGGGAACCCTCTTCCCCTGGACCGTCAGCGACTTCTCCCTGATGGACGCGATCGAGTGCGGCATCGTGAAGCTCCCACGCGTGCCCGTCGCCGAGAACATCCCCGGCAACGAAATGCCAATGTTCCGGAACCTCTGGGAGCACATTCGCAAGGACATGCCCAAGAAGGGCCGCGGTAAGGGCGAGGAGCTCGACCCGCTGAAGCTCCCGACGCGCCTCCAGACAGCGCTCGAGGCACTCTACGGCCACTACGCGAAGACCTTCCGGCTTTGGGAAGAGCGGGGCATCCAGGTCCCGCCCTGCTTCATCATCGTCTGCCAGAACACCGCCATTTCGAAGCTCATCTACGACTACGTCGCCGGTTTCCGTCGCAAGAACGAGAACGGCACGACCACATTCGAGAACGGCCGCCTAGACCTCTTCCGGAACTTCGACAAAACGACGGGTGACCCCCTTCCGCGCCCGAACACCCTCCTCATCGACAGTGAACAGCTCGAGGCCGGTGACGCCCTCGACGACGACTTCCGCAGGATGGCCGCCGACGAAATCGAGCGCTTCCGCCGCGAGATCAGCGAGCGGACCGGCGGCGCGCGTGCGGCCGACGACATCAGCGACCAAGAGCTGCTCCGCGAGGTCATGAACACGGTCGGCAAGCCCGGTCAACTTGGCGCGACGGTCCGCTGCGTCGTTTCCGTGTCAATGCTTACCGAAGGATGGGATGCGAACACGGTCACCCACGTCCTCGGCATCCGCGCGTTCGGCACGCAACTTCTCTGCGAGCAGGTCATAGGGCGCGCCCTCCGCCGCCAGTCGTACGACCTCAACGCCGAAGGGCTTTTCGACGTCGAGTACGCCGACGTCTTCGGCATTCCCTTCGACTTCACTGCCAAGCCGGTTCCCGCACCTCCGCAGCCGCCGCGCGAGACCGTCGTCGTCAAGGCTGTCCGGCCCGAGCGCGACGCCTGTGAGATCCGATTCCCGCGCGTCGAGGGCTACCGCGTCGAGCTCCCGGAGGAGCGACTCGAGGCGACGTTCGATGCCGACTCGGTCCTCGAGCTCACGCCGGACCTCGTCGGCCCCTCGGTCACTCGAAACGCGGGCATCATCGGCGAGGTCGCAGACATGAACCTCGCTCACCTTGGCGACATGCGCCCGTCGAGCCTCCTCTTCCACCTCACGCGCCGCCTCGTCGAGACGAGCTTTCGCGACCCAGGCGAGGAGACGAAGTACCACCTCTTCGGGCAGCTCAAGCGGATCGCCAAGCAGTGGCTCGACGGCTATCTCGTTTGCAAAGGTGGAACCTACCCAGCGCAGCTTATGTACCAGGAGCTCGCGGACATGGCGTGCAGCCGCATCACGCGCGCCATCACTCAGCGCTTCATCGGCGAACGCCCGGTCAAGGCGCTCCTCGACCCCTTCAACCCGACGGGCAGCACGGCCCACGTCCGCTTCAATACCTCGAGACCCCTCCGCTGGCAGACCCATGCCGATCGCTCTCACGTGAACTGGGCTGTCCTAGACAGCGAATGGGAAGGGGAGTTCTGTCGTGTGGCCGAGGCTCATCCGAAGGTGCTCGCCTATGTAAAGAACCAGGGATTGGGCTTCGAGGTGCCCTACCGATACGGCTCCCAGAGCCGCCGCTACAGGCCAGACTTCCTTCTTCTCGTAGACGACGGTCGCGGCCCGGGCGATCTCCTCCATCTTGTCGTGGAGATCAAAGGCTACCGAGGCGAGGACGCGAAGGAGAAGAAGGCGACGATGGTAACGTACTGGGTGCCGGGGGTGAATCACCTCGGCTCCTATGGTAGGTGGGCCTTCGCCGAATTCGCCCAGGTTTACGAGATTGAATTCAACTTCAAGGCTAAGATCGACGAGAGCTTCAATGCGATGCTCGTGGGGTTCGGAGCGGCGCGGCCACAGAGTGATCCTGCGAGAGACGAGTTGGTCGAGTCGTTCCTCGCGAGGCATTTCGCAACGAGGTCTGAGCTTGTAGCCACTGGCCGCCTGCTCTGGAGAGCAGCGTGCAACCCCCAACGTGGCCTCCTCTTGACGGATCTCGACGCGATAAGCGACCAAGCGGATTGCAGCCCCGAAGATGTGCTTGGGGTTCTTGCCGTGATGGCACGGCCGCTCGGACCTCTGCGAATGATAGTACGCGACGAGCACGACCGGGACGTTCCAGCATCGGCCGTCTTCAGCGGAATGCGGTACTGGTGGAGGGAAAAGCGCACCACGCGAGCCGAGTGGGAAAGAGACGTGTCGCGGCTGTCCATTTGCTGGGTGCGAGCGGAGGTATTCGGATCATGAAGAAGGACGGTAATACTCCTGCTGACCTTCTCAAGCGAATCGAGCGTAAGGCGCCCGAGTACCTCGATCTCCTCACCGCGGAGAGTGACACTGAAGTCGAGCAGGCATTCAACGCTATACTTGATGTGGCGCTGCGGAAGCTTGAGTCGAATCGGACCCACTTCGCACCCCTCGACGAGGTCGGACTGACCGCCGTCCTTTCGGCGGCGCTTTCCGTCCCCGGCCTCACCGTGATACAAGAGGCACACTCGAATGGACACGTCGATATCACGATCGATTTTGACCACTGCGTGCCCGCCAGGAGAAAACTCGGCGAAGCTAAGATAGATCGCGGACCGAGGAACCACGCGAAAGGTTTGGAGCAGCTGCTCGATCGGTACACGACAGGCCGGGAGCTCGGCGGGTTGCTCATAGTGTATGTCCTGCGGCCCAACATCATCGGACGAGTAAAAAAGCTGCGTGATGCGATGGATACCTCGAAACCTAGTCGCCAAAAGGGCACAACGCGACCCCACGTTTTGCAATGGGCATTCGCATCAACGCATGTGCTGAACTCGGGCGACCACCACGAGGTCAGCCACGTGGCCTGCAACATGTGCCCCTAATTAGACACCATGGCGAAGAAGTCCTCTATCAGCGGCCGAACGATCATTGAATCGATCAAGCATAAGGACAAGCGGAAGAACATCCCCACCGCCGAGTTTCAAGCAGTCGTTCGCTCCGACGAACAGAAGCCGCTCGAACTCCGCTACGCACGGAATACGGACCTCGATCCGCAGCTGGTCTGGCGCGGCAAGGACCAGCAGGACTGGAGCGACCTTGTCGTCCACGCCCCACCTTTATATATCCAGGAGAAGGTACACCCGAAGGTCCTGATCGACGATCTGCTCCGCGAGACGAGAGCGGAAAGGTCACTCGCGATCGGCGCCCAGGCGGATCTCTTCGCAGACTTCAACGGTCTCCCGAAGAACGTCGAGAAGACCGACTTTTACCAGCATGATCAAAACTGGTCGAACCGAATGATCCTCGGTGACTCGCTCCAAGTGATGGCGAGCCTCGCCGAGCGCGAGGGCCTACGCGGAAAGGTGCAGTTCATCTATTTCGACCCGCCGTACGGGATCGGATTTAACTCGAACTTTCAATGGTCAACGAGAGACAAGGCGGGCACGACCGCTGACGCCCCTGAGAAGATCAGTCGTGAGCCCGAGCAGGTGAAAGCATTCCGGGACACTTGGCGCGATGGGCTTCACACCTACCTGTCGTATCTGCGGGATCGTCTTACTGTCGCACGAGATCTTCTTGCGGAGACTGGCAGCATCTTCGTACAGATGAGCACCGAAAATCTTCGGCTGGTTGCATTGGTGCTTGATGAAGTTTTCGGGCCTCGCAACCATGTCGAGCTGATTTCCTTCCGAAAGAAGACGATGCCCTTGGGCGGCCGGCTACTCGAAGGGAATTGCGACTACATACTGTGGTATGCGCGCGACAAGGAGCGGGTGAAGTATCGAACGCTCTTTCAGGAGGGGAGCGTGGAGGGTGATACGCACTGGAACTACGTAGAACTGCCCAGTGGTATCCGACGACGCATGTCGACCGAGGAGGTTTGCAACCATAAGCTGTTGTCCCCCGGCTCCGACGTCTACCAACTCATCGGTATGTATCCCACGGGCGTCTTCGCAACCGGGATCTATCCTTTTACTTTCGAAGGCAAGACTTACGAGCCGCCACCGGGAAGGTGCTGGCGCACCCCCATCGAGGGAATGAACCTTCTGGCAAGAGCAGGACGGCTTCAGCCGTACACGAGCGGTGAAACTCTTCGATACATTTTGAAGTATGCCGACTACCCCGTGTCGCCACTCAACACTGTTTGGAACGACACGTCCGCACCGTCGGACAAGACGTATGTTGTCCAGACGTCCCGCCTCGTCGTTCAACGGTGTCTATTGATGACTACAGATCCCGGTGACCTGGTCCTCGATCCGACCTGCGGCTCCGGCACCACCGCCTACCTCGCCGAGCAGTGGGGCCGCCGTTGGATTACCATCGACACCTCCCGAGTCGCCCTCGCCCTCGCGCGTGCCCGCATCATGGGCGCGAAATACCCCTTTTACCTCCTCGCCGACTCGCGCGAGGGCCAGCTCAAGCAGGCGGAGATCACGCGCACCGCGCCGAGCAGCCAGCCAGCCCACGGCGACATCCGGCACGGCTTCGTCTACGAGCGCGTCCCGCACATCACGCTGAAGTCGATCGCCCACAACGCCGAGATCGACGTTGTCTGGGAAAAGCACCAGGCCATCCTGGAGGCGCTCCGTACGAAGCTGAACGCCGCCCTCAAGAAGAAGTGGCAGGAGTGGGAGATCCCATGCGACGCCGAGCCCTCGTGGAGCGATGTCGTCAAAAAACTCCACGCCGATTGGTGGCAGGCGCGCATCGCCCGGCAGAAGGAGATCGATGCGTCGATCGCTGCGAAGGCCGAATTCGAGTACCTGTACGATAAGCCGTACGAAGACAAGAAAAAGCTCCGTGTCCCCGGCCCGTTCACCGTCGAGAGCCTAAGCCCGCACCGCATGCTCGGCATGGCCGAGGACGACGAGTTGATCGACCCTATGAAGGAGAGGGAGCCGAGCGGGCCGCCGTTCGGCGCGAAGCGATCATTTCCGGACATGATCCTCGAGAATCTTCGCGTGGCCGGGGTGCAGCAGGCGCACAAGGAGGATCGCATCACCTTCACGTCGCTCGTGCGCTGGCCCGGCGACCTCGTCTGCGCCGAGGGCAAGTACCTCGAAGGCGACGGCGAGCGGCGAGCGGCCATCTTCATCGGACCGGAGTTCGGGACGGTGCAGCGGGCGGACCTCGTTGCCGCCGCGCGCGAGGCGGCCGAGGCCGGCTTCGACGTGCTCGTCGCGTGCGCCTTCAACTATGAGGCGCGGACCACCGAGTTCACCAAGCTCGGCCGGCTGCCGGTGCTTAAGGCACGGATGAACGCGGACCTTCACATGGCCGGGGAGCTCAAGACGACGGGCAAGGGTAACCTGTTCGTCGTCTTCGGCGAGCCGGATATCACGCTCCTGACTGAAAAGGACGGAAGGCTCCGCGTAAAGGTGAACGGCGTCGACGTGTTCAAGCCGCAGACTGGCGATGTCGTAAGCAGCAATGCCGACGGCATCGCCTGCTGGCTCCTCGACACCGACTACAACGAGGAGAGCTTCTTCGTGCGGCATGCGTACTTCCTCGGCGCGGACGACCCGTACGATGCGCTCAAGAAGACGCTCAAGGCCGAGATCGACGAAGAGGCATGGGCCTCGCTCCACAGCGACACGTCGCGGCCATTCGAGCGGCCAGCGAAGGGGCGAATCGCGGTGAAGGTGATCAATCACCTCGGTGACGAGGTAATGAAGGTCTTCAAGGTGTAATTCATGGATTTGCGAATCGCCGACACATTCACGAATAGCCTCGCGCGCCTCACCCCCGACGAGCAGAAGGCGGTAAAGGCGATCGCGTTCGATATGCGCCTCGATCTGTCGAATCCGGGGGTAGATTTCTACAAGCTTGAGCGGGCGAAGGACAAGAACTTCTGGTCGGTCTCCGTGAATGCCGACATCCGGCTGATCGTGCACCGTACGCCGGGAGCCTTGCTCCTCTGCTACGTGGACCTCCGCGACAAGGCGCACGCGTGGGCCGAGCGCAGGAAGCTCGAGACCCATCCGACCACCGGCGCGGCACAACTCGTCGAGATCCGCGACGCGGTAACGGACGAGATCCCCGTTCCGTCGTACGAGGCCATCGCCACTCCCAAGACGGGCAAGCGGCCCCTCTTCGCGTCGGTCGCCGACGAGGATCTGCTGTCCTACGGCGTACCGGCGGAGTGGCTCGCGGATGTGAAGGCGGCGACCGGGGCGACGCTGTTCGGCGTGGCGGACCATCTCCCTGCGGAGGCGGCGGAGGCGCTCCTCGAGCTCGCAACGGGTGGAAAGCCCCGCGCCGCGCCCTCGCCGGCCTCTGCCGTGAATCCATTCGAGCACCCCGACGCGCTCCGCCGCTTCCGCGTGATGTCGAACGTCGAGGAGCTGCAGCGCGCGCTCGACTTCCCGTGGGAGAAGTGGACGATTTTTCTTCACCCCGATCAGCGTCAGACAGTGGAGCGAGATCACGGCGGGCCTGCGCGGGTGTCGGGATCGGCGGGGACGGGGAAGACCATCGTGGCCCTGCACCGCGCGGTACACCTCGCGCGCGCGAACCCGGACGCGCGGGTGCTCTTGACGACGTACTCCGATGCGCTCGCGAACGCGCTCCACGAGCGGCTTCGCCGTCTGCTCGGGAGCGAGCCGGTCCTCGGCGAGCGCATCGACGTGATCTCGCTGCCCGCGCTCGGCCTGCGTCTTCACCGCGCGCACATCGGTCCGGTCGCGATCGCAGATCGCGACTGCGCTCGCAGGCTCGTCATCTCTTCGGCCGGGTTCGTGGGCGAGGAGAAGCTACCGATTCCCTTCCTTGTCTCCGAATGGGAGCACGTCGTCGACGCGTGGCAGCTTGCGACGTGGGAGGCGTACCGCGATGTCCAGCGCCTCGGCCGCAAGACGCGGGTCCCCGAGGGGCAGCGTGCGGCTGCGTGGCGCGTGTTCGAGCGCACGCGCGCGCAGCTTCTCGAGCGGGGCCTAGTGACCGAAGCGGGCTTGTTCGACGCGCTCTCGGTCGCGGTCGCGAAGACGCAGAAGATCCTCTTCGATCACGCGGTCGTCGACGAGGCACAGGACCTCGGAGTCGCCCACGTCCGTTTCTTCGCCGCCCTCGCTAGCGGCCGGCCGAACGCGCTCTTCTTCGCCGGTGATCTCGGCCAACGCATTTTCCAACAGCCGTTCTCGTGGAAGACCCTGGGCGTCGACGTGCGCGGTAGATCGCGAACGCTCCGCGTGAACTACCGAACGTCGCACCAGATCCGCGTGCAGGCCGATCGGTTGCTCGGTGCATCCGTCAGCGACGCCGACGGGAACGACGAGAAGCGCAGCGCCGTGTCCGTGTTCAACGGGCCACCACCCGAAATCGAGACCTTCGCGCGAGAGACGGAGGAGGTCGACGTCGTCGCAAAATGGATCGCGGAGCGTTGCGCCGAGGGGCCCGCGCACGAGATTGGGGTGTTCGTCCGCTCGGAGAAGGAGATTGAACGGGCCCAGGCGGCGATCGCCAAGGCAGGGCTGGCGGCGAGGGTTCTCGACGATGGCGTGAAGACCGCGAGCGGTAAGGTGTCAGTCGGGACGATGCACCTCGCGAAGGGGCTCGAATTTCGAGCCGTCGTGGTAATGGCGTGCGACGATGATGTCATCCCGTCCCACGTGCGGATCGCGGCGGTGGGCGACGCCGGGGACTTGCAGGAGATCTACGATACGGAGCGGCAACTCCTGTACGTGGCGTGCACCCGGGCGCGGGACAGGCTGATGGTCACTGGGGTGGAGCCGGGGTCTGAATTCCTGGACGACCTGCGCGAACGGGCAACTGGCGGCGCACCCGCGTAGCGCTTCGGAGAGGTAGGACAAGGGCGGTTCGCTCATCCCGAACAACAGACCCGGGCCTTCACGCCGTCGGCTGCTCAGTCGAAGAAGAGGAACAGCGCCTCGAAATGCGGGTCTTGCCGCAGCACTCGCGCACGACCGCGGCAATGCCGTCGAACGAGCGACGTACTGGTGGCGCTGGAAGCTGCGGGCTAACGGTTCCGCGCAGCCCTCGTTGCCGTCGTCGACGGAAGCAGCATGCTTTCTCCCGGTTTACGTGGTGGTGGTACTCGGGCGTAGGCGCCTCGAGTAGCCCGAGGCCGGCGCGCGCGACGAGGATCCGTTCGGCGCGCTCTCGGCGAGCTGACCTAGAGCGCGACGCCTTGCTGCTCGTCGGGGGCTACTACCTTCACACGTTCCTTGCTCGCACTGGACGAGCCTGCTCCTCTCCTTCAGCAATAGTGCGGGGAACCATTTTTACTGACGCTCTACAAGCGGCTACCTCTATTCGTCGTCCAGAAGCGCGAGCAGCTTGTAGCGCAGCTCTCGCTTGACCCGCTGCCGGTTAGGTCGTCCTCGTAAACGGCTGCGATTGGTGACACCCTGCTAACCCCTTTGATCATCATGAGAGCGTCGAGTGTTCGTTCGGCCTCGTGGTCGTCCAAGTCGCGCCGGAAGTGAACAACCAGGACTTTGATGGTCATTGCGGCCCCACTCTCCGGGCGAAGTCCTCCATGTTTTCCCGAAGTCCGATGATGTCGCGCAGCGCGCCGAGCGCTTTGGCGCGTCGCTTGTAAATCACAGAGAGAGGTAGCCCTTCGTCTTCGGCGATCTGGGCCATCGAGACTCCGTTCAGATCGTGTGCCACGAGAACAACGCGCAGCTTCGGATCGAGCTCGTTTAGCGCGTCGATGGTACCCGTCCTGATGCTGTCGGATTCCATCGTAGCAGCGGCATCCGGGGCTGGATCGGTCACATCGATCAAATCGACGAGCTCCTCCCTGCGGTGCTGCATACGCTGGTGATAGTGTGAAGCAACGTGTACGGTGATCGCGTTCAACCAGCGTTCCGGCCTGCCGCGCTTCGGATCGAACCTGGGCCAGCTCTCCCAGGCATTGAGCCAGACTTGGCCTGCGACGTCGGTACGATGGCACCATGGGACTCCCAGCCTCCCCAGCCAGCGCAGCACGGCACGAACCTGCGCCGGGCAAAACAAGCGCGCGTGCGCAGCGGCGCGCTCGTCTTCATTCGACAGACGATCCATGGCGTTACCCTCCTCCGCGGGCAATCGCCCGCAAGCGGGTGATGCCGCGCGTCCGCCTCATGCGGCACCGGTTCGCGGGCTTCCCCGTCCGCTACCAAAGGAAGACGTCAGCCGTAGCTGCTCAGTTCCCGTAGCGGCGGCATCCTCGCCAGCAGGCTCCTGATGGCGTGTAGCTGCGAAGCGCGGCGGCACTCATCCATGGCTCCCTACGCCCGGAAGTGTCGTGTTCAGCGGAGAGCGCTCTGCGTCCTCCCAGTCGGACGCGTTGGCGGAGCTCGTCCCCGCTTCGTCACGCTGTAGCGGGAAGCTCGTCAGCGTGGCGGCACGCTGGGCGAGCTCCGCCCCCGCGGCGGTGCGGACAGGGAGCGGCGACCGAAGCCGCGGCAGCGGAGGCGGCGGGAGCTTCGCCCGCGGGCTCCTGGCCGCAAGCTCGGGAGACGGCACCACGGGCGGAGGAACGTCGAGCGCGCGGGGAGGTATCGTCGGCGGAGTCGGTGGCGTCGAGCTCGGCGCCACCGACTCCGCGGGAAGCGCCGAGGTCTCACGCTTGGTGCTGGGCGCACCGATCTGCATCACCACGGTCTCCTCTGCGTCCGTTCGGTGGTCGTCGTGCAGCCGCCACAGGCGCTCCCAGTACCGCGCAGGCGTGCCGGTGAAGGACTCCAGCTGCCGGGCAAGGCCGGGCGTCATCGGCAGGTCGCTCCTCAGCAACCGCTCCACCTCCCTCGGTTCCAACCCCGTGCTCTCGGCCAGCTTTCTCCTCCACGAAGGCGTCGTCGCGCAGAACGACTCGAGGACCCTTCCTGGCCAGGGGACGGGGCGCGTGCGGGTCTCCCTCAGCTCGGCGAGCGCCGCGTCGACGTGACAGTCCAGGAGGCGCCGGTATCGATCTCGCTCGCCCGCAGCCTGCTCCTTCGCATCGGTGAGGGCTGCCTCCTCGTCATCGTGCGCGTGCTCGCGCGCCTCGCGAAGCCCGCGCTCGCGTCCCAGCGCTTCGCGCGCGGTGACCGCGAAGCCGATCGCGACGCACGCGATCATCGCGAGCCCGAGCGGCGACACGAGCCACATCGCCCCCAGCATGTCTTCCATGAACTTTCGCCTCCTGGACCTGAGCGTTGTTGTCCGACGCAAGGCGGATCTCGGCGTTGCGCTGCGCGAAAGCAGCACCGCTATCCCCGCCTGCCTAGCTGTTGATGGGTAGCCGACGATTCAGCGAAGCTGCCTGAGCAGCTCTTCGCGCTCTGCGGCGAGCCGCCCTCGCGGGAACTGCCGCGCGTGGGAATCGAGCAGCCGCCGAGCCTCGACGTCGGCCATGACGTCGTTGGCCTCGATGGCCCTCCGCGCCTGGTTGACCAGGCTCCTCTCGACCTCGCCGGCGGTCGGTCGAACGGCGCTCGCCGGAGGCGCGGCCCGGTGACTTCTCGTCGTCGCCTTCGAGGGAGCAGGCGTGCCGGTCGCCATCGCCTCGCCGTGCGTGCTTCCGTGTTCCGTGCGCGACGAGATCTCGTGCGCGGTCGCCGCGGCGGGCGCCGCTGCGTCGGGCGCCCCATCCCCGCTGGCGGGCCCCGCGGCGCTCTGGGCGCCATCTCGCGCGGGGGGCGCCACGGCGTCCTGCTCCGCGGGCGCGGTGGCAGGGGCGCGGACCGCCGCCGCCCTGATCCACGTTACCAGGTCGGGCAAGGGCGGCACGGTGGAGACGAGCGCGCCGGTCAGCAGGACGAGGGCGGCCTGAACGACGATCGTCAGGCCCAGCCGGCGCAGCGATGCCACCCACGACGCACGACGGCCGAAGCCCAGTGCAAGCGGCACGCAGATGCTCCCGTCCCTTCCCTCAGAGCGCTCCTGCGCCTGCCACCGTCCCCCCTGCACCTCGAGCTCCTTGTGGGCCCGCCGGTGTCGCGTCTTCACCGTGTCCAGCGGGAGCCCCTGCTCGGCGGCGATCTCGGCGAGCGGGATCTCCTCGAGGTCGTGCTTGATCACGAGATCCCGGTACTTGGGCTCGAGTTGGTCGATCAGCTGCCGGGTGAGCTTTTCCCGCTGCCGTCTGCGGAGCAGCTCTTCCGGCGTGGGGAGCTCATCTCGGATCTCGCGCTCATCGAACGACGTGAGCACCTCGCCGCGGCAGCGCGCGTCCCGGACGTGATTGCGCGCCTGGTTGACGGCGATCGTGACGCGGTACGGCCCCGGGTCGCCGCCCGGCTCGATCCGTTGGTCGGCGTCGAGCCCCCGCAGCAGCGCTTCCTGGGCGATATCCTCGGCGTTTCGCGCCGGTACACCGTGGCGCCTGGCCAGGCGCCGGAAGAGCTCGAAGCCGGGGGAGACGGTCGCTGGCTTGGCCACGGTAAGCAGCACACGCGAGGCGGCCCAAAAGGTTCAGAGAAATGAGTCGAGGAGCAACTTTGGTCGGACAATGTGCCGCCATGTAGTCGCTTAGGCTACGCTTGGCCATGTCTGACGGATGGTTGAACGCATTCCCTCATCCGACCGCCAATTCCCACCGAAGCCGCCGAGACGTGGCGGTTTCTGCCGGTTGACGCCTAGCAGCCAGCGTCGGTACCGTCGCGGCATGCGTTGCATTGCGCATTCGCTCTCGATTTTTCTTGCGCTCGGGGCCGCAACAGGCTTCCCGAACTCGGCCAGCGCGGACGATATTCATCCGAAGGCGGGACCGAGCGACCGATCGACGGTGAAGGAGCATGTTCGCCGTGGCCAGAAAGCGCGCAAGGCCGGGCAGTGGGCCGAGGCAACCGCTGAATACAAGGCAGCTTTGGAGGCCGCGGACGCGGCGACCAGCACCGAGGTGGAGCGAGCGGAGCTCGCCGGCGAGCTCGGCCTTTGCGAGCTCGCGCTGCACAAGTACCGCGACGCGGCCGAGCACCTGGCCAGGAGCCTAGAACAGCGCGAAGCGTTGCCAGAAGCGCTCCAGCAGCGATTCGAGGCAGGGCAGCGCAACGCAGCGCCGCACGTCGCGCGGCTCGTGCTCGGCGTCGATCCGCCCGACGCCGAGGTGCTCGTCGACGGCAAGCGCATCGGCCGGACCGCGCGGACCTACACGCTGTTCTTCGAGCCGGGCCAACACATGGTGCGGGGCCGTGCACCGGGCTGTAAGGACGCTCTTCATTACTTGCGCGCCGTGGCAGGCGCGGAGCACGAGTTCACGATGCCGTTGCTGTGTGCGGCGGCGAGCGGCACCAAGGAGGCGAGCGGCGCCAAGGGGACCGCGACCGCGACGCCGACTCCCGTGCGCGCTTTGCCCCCTCCGCGCGCGCAGGCCCCCAGCCCGTGGGCTTCCTGGCCGGGGACGCTGCGCGTCGTGGGAATCTCGCTCGCGACGGGCACCGTATCGGCAGGCGCCATCCTCATGATCAGCGCCAGCAAGCTCGATCAGGACATGAGCGCGCGGCGTGACCAGCTCGAGAGCGACCCGAGATCGAGCTCGTCCATGTGCTGGCAAGCGCCGGAGCGCTCGCCGTGCGGCGAGCTGCGGCGCCTGCGCGACGCGCGCAACCTGTCCGACCGGGTGGGCATGGCCCTGGTCATCACGGGCGGTGTGATCGGCGCGGCCACCGCCGCGTCCTTCTTCACGGACTTCTCCTTCCTGGGCCGCACGTCAGCTCAGGATCGGGTCCAGATATCGCTCGTCGTGACCGGGCACGAGACGGGCGTGAGCATCGAGGGGGTGTGGTGACCATGCCGAGTACCGAGGGGATGCGGCCACAGGCAGACCGAAGAGCGGTGGCCGCCGCCGTTGCTGTCGTGGTCTGTGCGTGGGGAGCGAGCAGCACGCTGCTAGCTTGCACTTCGTACCGTGACGATTGCTGGGAAGTGATGGAGTGCGCCCCTGCGCCTGAGCCGACTCTCTGTGACGGCAACCCAGCGACGGCAATGGCGCTCGACGAGTGCGGGGTGTTCGTCAGCGAGCAGGGCGACGACAACAGCTCCGGAACGAAGGACGCTCCGGTGAAGACCCTGCAACACGCGATTGGGCTCGCCGCGCATGGGCGAAGCCACGACGAGGAGCCGACCCGGCGCGTGTACGCGTGCGGCGGGTCGTTCGAGGAGAAGATCACGCTTCCCTCGGGGGTCGACCTCTGGGGCGGGCGCCTGTGTGACGGCGGTGATTGGTCGTATGACGGGTCGTTCGGCGGGCCGAATCACCCGACGATCATCGCTCCGCCGGTGGGGATCCCGCTGAGGGTGATCGCGGATGACAAAGAGCACGCGACGTCAACGGTCTTCGGCGTGCGTGTCGAGGCGGCGGATGCGTCCGCGGACGATGGCAAGTCGTCGATCGCGGTGATCTTGAGCACGGGGGCCAGGGCGATCGTGCGGCAAAGCGTGATCGTCGCGGGCGACGGCAAGGACGGGGAGCCGGGGAAAGACGCGCCGAGCTTCCGCGCGAACGTCGGCGTGGTAGGGAACCACGGCGTGGACGCCTGCACCGCGGGCTCCCCGACGGGCGCGCTGGAAGTCGTGACCGTGTGCGACGATGGCATCGAGTCCACTGGAGGCTATGGGGGCGACGGTGGGCTCGAGTCGGGGGGCGATGGCGCCCCGGGGCAGCCGATGCCCGCGGAGAATCCAGAAGGCAACGGCCTTGGAGGCACTGGCGCGGGGAGCGCGCGTTGCAGTGATGGCGCAAACGGGATGGTCGGCCTTGACGCCGGTCGCGCGGACGGTGCTGTTGGCGCAGGCTACCTCACCGAAGACGGCTGGATGGGAATCCGCGGTGATGATGGGAAGAAGGGCGGGGTCGGTCAAGGAGGTGGCGGCGGGGGCGGCAGCAGGTCGCGCGGCCCGATGGTGGCGTGTCCAGCTGGCCGCCCGCAGGGCGGTGCGGCTGGCGGTTCAGGCGGCGGCGGCGGCTGCGGTGGCCTTGGCGGCAAAGGCGGTGGTTATGGCGGGTCGAGCATCGGCGTTGTTGCGCTGCAGGGGAGCGCGGTGACGCTCGAGGCGACTCGCGTGATGACGGGCAACGGCGGCAAGGGCGGGGTCGGCGGTACGGGCCAACCAGGCGGCGGGGGTTCACCAGGTGGCGACGGTGGACTGGGCGCTCCCGGCAGTCAGATGTGGCGCGCGTGCTCCGGCGGCTTTGGTGGCGACGGCGGTCGCGGGGGCGACGCCGGCGGCGGCCTCGGAGGATCCTCCTACGGCGTCGCTGCTCACAGCGCCTACGTGGGCATCGGGCCGGACGCCACTATACAGCTTGGAAGACCTGGCGATGGCGGTCTCGCAGGCAATGCAGCACCTGATGACGCTGTGGGGCAGGGGCAGGCGGGCGACTCCATGCCTTACCGTCAATTCGACGTGCCCAATCCCGTGCGGCCCAACTGATTGTCCCCCTTCGCTACGACACGACATCGAGGCAGAACAATGCGAACCACAAGAGCGATCCATCTGTCCCCCGCGCTGCTGCTCGCGGTAGCCGGCTGCGGCACCGCGCCGGGCCCCAATGAGCCTGGCGGAGCGGCGTGCGACGGGACCTCGCCGTGTCAAGGCGAGCCGCCGCCGGAGTCGGTCTGCCTCGAGCGTCTCGCCGCCGATGTGTGGGAGGATGGATGCGGCGTGTTCGTGGGCGGCGTCTGGGGCAGCGGCGACGATGCGAACCCCGGCACGAAAGACAAGCCGGTGCGCACGCTACAGCGCGGCGTGGAGCTCGCGCGTACGGGCCGGGGGCGCGTCTTCGCGTGCGCCGACGGGTTCTTCGGGCCTGTGACGCTCCCTTCCGGCGTGGATCTCATCGGCGGGTTCGGCTGCGTGAGCTGGAGGCGCCAGGCTGACACGCGCTCCCTGATTCAGATTTCGGATAAGCCAGATATCGTCCTGACCGTTGTACCGGCGAGCGATGGCGATAGGGGTGCCGCGGACGGGGTATCGACGATCGTCGACATGGCTTTGAGAGCGTGGGGCCCGATCACGATGCTTGTTCACTCCAACACTGCCGTGGAGCTCATCCGGAGCGAGATCCGCACATACTACGGATACGCAGGCCACGATGGCGAGAAATGGGGCGGGCTAAATCAGGCAGCGGCCGGACCGGATGGTCTGTACGGCGGCGATGCGTGCTCGGCAGACACCGTCCCCGGCGGCCCAGCGGTGATGAATCCGTGCGACGGCGGAATCCCGAGCGCCGGTGGCAAGGGAGGCGACGGGCTCGCCGAAGGCGCTGGAGATGGGGAGGACGGCGAGCCCGTAGACAAGCCGGACCCCGGCCACGATGGGCAAGGAGGACTTGGCAACCGGGCAGACGGTGGTTGCAGCAGCGGCTTCACCGGAAAAAGCGGCATGTGGGGTGCCGTCGGCGCCGCGGGTCGGGGCATCGGGCGTATCACCGAGACAGGATGGGAGGCCGACTGGGCAGGCGACGGCGATAGGGGCATGCCGGGGCAAGGCGGCGGCGGGGGTGGTGGCCGTCGAGGCGGCCTCGCCGCGTGCGGCGTAGCCTCGAAAGGAGGCGCCGGCGGCGGCTCCGGCGGCGCCGGTGGCTGCGGCGGACGAGGCGGTCGAGGGGGTGAGAACGGCCATCCGACGATCGGGATCGTCGCGCTCCACGCCAACCTGACGGTGCGCGACACCGTGATCGAGACGCTGGCCGCGGGGCCGGGCGGCGACGGCGGGCCACCCGAGCAAGGGGGCAAAGGCGGTCGAGGAGCATCGGGCGGCGCCGTGGGGGACGGCACGTGGTCCTGTCAGGGTGGCAATGGCGGCCGAGGGGGTGAGGGCGGCTACGGCGGCCCCGGGCGCGGCGGCGACTCGATCGGCATCGCCTACCTCGACGAGGACCAGCTTACGCTGGAGGGCGTGACCTACGAGCTGGGACCGCCGGGGAAGGGCGGCGTGAGCTGGGATTGGTCTGGCGAAGAGATCCGGGGGGAGGACGGCACCCGGGTCGAGACGCGTCGTTTCCCTGAATAGGATCACGACACTTCAGGCGAACCCTGTAGTGACAGGGCGCCGACGGTGACACACTCGGAGCTCCACGAGGGCGCCCGCGGGCCTGCTGGTGGCGACGTGGACAGCCGCGCGGCGCCCCGGGAGCACGACGCGGAGACCTCGCTCGCGGAGCTCGCCGGCGAAGGTCACGAGCTCAGCGGCGTCCGCCTCGACCCCGCGGCCGGTCCGCAGACCGTGGCGCCACGCACCCCCAAGCACACCTCTCCGGTTCCGCGACTGTCCGCGCATCGAGGACGGACAACCAGGCGCTCGGGGCGCGATCCACGGCCGAGCAATGTCCTAGCGCTTTGGTGGGGACGCTTGCTTCTGGAGGACGTGCGGGCGAGCGTGCGCGAGCGAGAAAAATCGCGGGGTGGAGGCAATGAGCATGGGCGAAAGATCCAGACCGATGCGACGGAGGACGATCCTTGCGGTCGCTGTGGCCGCCCTGGCGCTCGGCGCGGCAGGGGCCGGGTGTTTGTGGAAATTCGGGGACGACACGTTCGGGAGCTTCTGCGCAGCCTCGGTGGGCGGCGAGGAGCACTGCGTGGGCGAGAATCAGGGTCCCGGCGCCGCGTGGGCCCAGGCCGAGAAGGATGGCGCTCTGCCCATCGAGGTGTGGGCCACCTGGCCGAACAACAAGACGCCGGAGGAGATCGTCGCGAGCGAAACCTCGCTCGGCGTCTGGTTCGGCCACATCGACGAGGCTATTGCGTACGTGCGCGACGACGCGAGGAACGCCGAGTCCCTGCGGGCGACGCTCGCGGGCAAGCTCGCGCGGCTGCTCGACGAGGCGAGGGACCGCCAGAGGGTGCTGCTCGCCGAGGCGCCGGTCGACGCGGCCGGCAACTTCACGGCGGCGATGCTCGACAAGGCCAGCGCCGAGAGGGAGCCGCTCGCCGCCGCGCTCGCGGCCGACAGGCAGGCCATGGCGGCCGTGCAGGTGATCTTCGACCAGGCCCGGGACGAGGCCGCCCCGCTGCGATCGAAATACGCGGGCGTCGCGGCGCGCTTCGCCGCGTACCGCGCGACCGAGGCGGCGGAGACGGCGGCGTACGCGGCGCTCTCGGCGCAGGCGTCGCGGTCGGACATCGACGGCCTCGACGGCGTGGAGCAGGCGGTGCTCGCGACGGCGCGCGAGGCGAGCCGCTCGCCCGGCGAGCTCACCGCGGAGATCCTGGGGTGGTCGGCGACGCTCCAGGTCTTTGCGGCCTCGTTCGACGAGGCAATGGCGCCGCACAGGGAGCTGCTCGCGACGCACGGCGCGGTGCTGCCCGACATGACGTCGGGCGCGCTGCGCTCGCTGAATGCGATGCTGGGTTATGTGAAGGGTCGCGTCGCCCGCAGCGACGCGACCGCGGCGGCGCTGCTCGGCGGCATCGCGCTGCGCCGGCAGGCGCTCCGCGTGCTGCAGATGGACGAGGGGGCGCGCGAGGCCGTCGCAGGGGCGCGGACGCGCAAGGCGTCGGATGCCTTCGAGCAGCGTGCGCGCGCGCAGGTCGCGGCGCTGTCGGCGGCGCCGCCGGTGAGCGAGAAGCTCGGGCTGCCGCTCTTGGCCGAGCGGTGCGGGGAGCTCCTGGCGCTGGCGCAGCTGCGACCGCTCTGCGAGGCGGCGGGGTCGTCCTGGCGCGAGGCCGGGTGCGCGGAGCTTCGAGGAAGGTTCGACGCCGCGGAGGCCGAGTTCAGGACGGGGGTGCCGCAGAAGATCGCGGCGGGTCTCGCGGCGCTGCGGGAGAAGGGCATGGCCGCGGCGGAGCTCGACGCGGCTCAGGCGAGGCTCGACGCGGGGGACGTGAAGGGCGCCGCGATCGCGTATGACGCCGCCGTGCGCGGCGCGGAGGGGACATGAGAGGCTGCAAGGACGTTGCGCTGCGCGGCTGGAGCGCCGCGGTGTTCCAGAGGCTCGTCGCGCTGGTCACGGTGCTGGCGGTGCTGGCGCCGTCGTTCGCGTGGGCCGGTACGCCGTACAGGCTTGACTGGGAGCGCACGGAGCTCAGCTCCTCGTGCGAAGGGGCGTTCCTCGTCGGACACAACTTCTTCAGCGTAAACGACACGCCGCTGACCACGTACGAGGTCCCCGGCGCGCTGCTGGATCTCCCCGACGGAACGCAGACGAACAGGGCGGAGACGGAGTTCGACTCGGTGCTGCTCCAGATGGGAGCGAACGACTTCGACTTCCATGTCAAGAACTCCGCCGGCGAGGACTGGTGCACCGAGTCGCACGAGGTGGTGCATCTCGTCTCCGAGCCGCTCGGACTGAACAAGCCTCTCTTCAATGTGCGGCGCAGCGGAACGGCGTTCTCCGGCGACACGACGCTCGACCTGAGCCTCGCGGAGATCAACCCGGCGCTGGCGCGCGACATCGAGATCCTGCTGGCCGAGATCGCCAAGGAGCGCGAGGCGCTCGTGGCGAACGCACGGGCGGTGGGCCTGCTGGCGGAGAAGATGGACCTGCTCCAGCAGCTCGACACCGAGCTCAAGGACCTGGTCAGCCGGCCGCTGGATGAGATCTCGCGGACCGACCTCGAGGCGATCCTGGACCGGTACAAGGACGCGGTCGCGCCGGAGACGCGCGCAGCGATGGAGCAGCTCGTCGACGACCTGAAGCGGAGCGTCAGCGATCTCGAGGACGAGCTCGCGCGGCTGATGGACGAGTTCGGCGCGCAGGCGGACGAGGTGGCGGACCTGGCGACGGAAGACGCGCGCGCCGAAGGGTGGGATCCGGACGATCCGCAGGCGTACGCGCTCGGGGAGAGCGAGGTGCCGTGGGTCGAGGTGCCGGACATCGCGGAGGTGGAGGGGGCGTTCGACGAGGGGAGGGACCCCTACGAAGCGTACGCGGACGCGGTGCTCGCGGCGCTGGAGGCGGACGTGAGCGGCCGGGTGGTGGTCTTTCGGGCAGACTTCGTGGCGAACGTGAGGGCGTGGCGAGCCAACAGCGCGGCGCTGGAGATCGCGTTGCGCGACCGGATGGGGGTGTCGCTGGCGGAGACCAACGCGTTCCTGAACGCGCAGAACCGGATCACCGGGTTCGTGCGGCAGTTCATGGATGCGTCGGATTGGTTCGAGGATTCGCCGGTGCCGGCCGACCTGCGGGCGCAGGTAGACACGGTGCTCAAGCCACGGTTCGACTCGCTCGCTGACCAGATGAAGGACAACCTCAACCTGTGGACGGGGGACGGGCTCGACCTGGAGCAGACGGAGCTTTACCAGACGATCAGCGCGTTCGCGGGGGCGATGTCGACGGTCGCCGAGGGCTTCGAGGCGTACGCGGAGGTGATGCAGACGCTCGTCCACGCCACGACGCGCATCGGGGTCGGCTTCGTGCCGGTGGTGGGGCCGGCGCTCGACCTGTGCGAGGCGGTGACGGGGAAGGCGTGGTGCCTGCCGTCGGGCGAGGAGCTGAGCGACGAGGAGCGGATCTTCTCAGGGATGGGGTTCGGGCTCGGCGCGGTCGGGCCGATGTGGCGCGCGGTCAAGATCAGCAGCGGGCTGCGGCCGTCCGCGATCCGGGTGGCCGGGAACATCGCGGACATCGAGGAGGCGTTCGCCAAGATCGTGAAAACCAACCGCGTCCGGGGGTACAAGAACCTCCGCGGGGCGATCACCAAGCTCAAGGTGGACATTTTCGAGAAGAAGGCGGCGAAGTTCCTGGTGGACGACGGCCGATCGCTCGTCGGAGTCGGCGATGACGCCGTGCGCGACGTGGTCGGGATTCCGAGGACATCAAGCCCCGGTGGCGACGAGGCGCTGGCGCCCGACTTCGTGTCGATATCCACGGGGCACAAGCTGATCGTGAGCGAGGCGAAGGGCGGAAAGATCGACGTTTTCAAGGTGCGCAAACAGCTCTTGAACGCGATGAAGGCGCTGAAGGACAAGGGGCTGGATGGAGACGTGGCCCGGATCGAGCTCATTATGGAGCAGGGTGCGGAGTTCAACCCGACGAAGTTCACCGTCAAGGACGGCTACCTGTTCGATTGGGACGCTGGTAAAATCGTTACCCTCGCGGGCTTCGACAACCCCATCATGGTGATCCGGCTATGAGCTACTCAGGGCCTCAATTTCTCGCTTGGTGTGACGAACTAGAACGGCTCGATGCACTAGCGACGGCGCTGTCCGCGCTGGTCGTCCCGGGAGCCCGCACCAGCCTGGGGATGAGCGCGGACATATCGTGCGCAACGCGCTCCATCGACGAGGTGCTCGCCATGGTGCGCGCCCACTTCGGCGGTCTGAAGAGCGCTCACATCCTGTCCGGCATGAGGCTGAACCATTCCGAGCGCGACATGATTTTCAGCCTCGCGTGCTACCCGGAGGAAAGCGAGCGTCGCCATCCTTACGGCCCCCTCAGATTGGATGCGGGCGAACGCAAGCGGGATTTCTACCCCTACGAGATCGCCGTGAGCAGGGGCCCCCGCTCCGTGGAGGCCGAGGCCGCGGTCGCCTGCCATCTGGTCCAGGGCGACATCGAGGACCTCCTGCTGCGCCTCTGCGCGCCGGACGCGAGCGGGCGCGTGCCGACCGGCGCCTGCACGGGCGAGGAGGACTGGATCGCCCCGGTCGAGATGTGCGCGACCTACAACGCGAACGCCGCGGAGCTCGCACGCGACCTCGCCCTCTCGTGGGTGAGCCTCCACGACAAGGAGAGCGTCTCCCGCATCTCGGGCACGCCGCTGGAAGCGCTCCGCGCGCGGGTGGACGCCGCGCCGCGCGGCGCGCGCGTGCCCATGAAAAGTGCGAGCGAGCTCACGGGCTCGCTCTCGCGCGAGACCGTGCTCAAGGCGCTCGCGGCGCCGCCGGCCACGCTGCTCGAAGCGCTCGAGGCCGCGGCGGTGCCCGACGATGCGTGGCGCGCGGCCGAGCCGAAGGCGCGCGAGCTCCTGGAGCTACGCCGCCAGCTCGACGATGAAGCCGCGGGGGAGGTCCCACCCGCGTTCTGGGTAGACATCACGACGCGCGAGCACTCCCGCTTCCTGGAAGAGCATGCCCCCTTCCACGTCCGCCGTCTCCCGAGCGGCGGCGTGGTGCTGGCCACGCACCCCTACCGCACGCTCTGGCCGCTCTGGTCCGACGCGCTCTTCGTGCTCGGCCTCATGTCCTGACGCAGGCTACCTCACGAGGATGATCGATCGATGAGAGAAGGTCCGTTTTTCTTCGCCTGGTGTGACGAGGCACAGAGGGTCGATGCGTTCGGCGCGGCGCTGTCGGCCCTCATCAAGGAGCCACAGTACAGTATCCGCGCGATCATGGACCGCGACACGGAATGCAACACGACCTCCGTGGACGAGGTGGTTGCCATGCTCAGCGCGCACTTCGGGCGCACCGACACCGAAGCCTACTTCGTCGCGTCGTTGAGCCAGGAACACTTCGTCCATTGCATCCTTCGCGGCTATACCGACAGGAGCGAGCGCCTCAAGCCGATGGGCCCCATCCACATGCACGCCCGCCAGATCGAGGACTTTTCCCCCATGCACATGGACCTCGCCCTGGGGAGGGGCCCGCGCTCCGTGCAGGCCGAGGCCGTGCTCGCGTGGCACATGGCGCTGCAAGACATCGAGGACGTCCTGCTCCGCCTCTGCGCGCCGGACGCGAGCGGGCGCGTCCCGACCGGCGGCTGCACGACGGCACGGACCTGGCTCGCGCCGGTCGCCCTGTGCGCGACGTACAACGCGGACGCCCGCGACATCGCGCGCGATCTCGCCCTCTCCTGGATCTGTCTCCACGACAAGGACAGGGTGTCGCGCACCGCGGGCCTGCCGCTGGAAGCGCTCCGCGCGCGTGTGGAAGCCGCGCCGCGTGGCGCGTGCGTCGCGTTGAGACATGTGAGCGGATGCTCGAGCTCGCTCTCCCGTGAGGCCGTCCTGAAGGCGCTGGAAACGCCGCCCTCCGCCCTGCTCGAGGCGCTCGAAGCAGCGGCGGAGGCGCCCGACGGCGCGTGGCGCGCCGCAGAGCCGCGTGCGCGCGAGATCCACGAGCGGACGCTCCAGTGCAGGGAGAGCGACGGACAAGGCTCGGAGACAGGCAACAGCCCGGCCCTCTCGCAGGTCGAGATCACCCTCGCCCACTTCGAGTTCCTTGTCGACCACGCCCGGTTCTACGTCCGGCGCCTGCCGAGCGGCGGCGTGGTGCTGGCGACCCACCCGTACCGCACGCTCTGGCCGCTCTGGTCCGACGCCCTCTTCGCGCTCGGCCTGATGCCCTAACGATCCCGCCCAGCCGCCGCGACGTGCCCGCCTCGCTCGAGCGCATCGACCTGGTCGTCGAGCTCGTCGGCCGGCGCTTCGAGGAGCGATTCGCTTGCCCCTGCGAGCCGAACAGCGAGACGACGTTCTCGTGGGACGGCAAGGACGCCTCCGGGCGCCCCCTCGAAGGCGCGCAGCCGGTGACGGTGCGGGTTGGCTACGTCTACCGGGGTTGGGCTTCGGAGGCGACGGCGGACCGGCCGAACCCTCTCGCCCGGTGCGCGTGGGTCGCGTTCTGCGCGGTGTGCCTACCTTGGGGCCCCCCTCGGTGTCACCTCCGCGCGCGTCGCTGAGGGGGCGCGCAGAACTACCAAATCGCGCCCTTCGTTTTCCCCGTTTTTCGGCCCCTCAGCGGCGCTTCCAAAAACACCTAACCCCGCGACATCGCTTGATGTTCTTTCCGGGCGCGTACACCGGTAGTTCGCGTCGAACTACCGGGAGCGCAGAACTACCGTTTCGGGCACCTTCCGGCGGCGTCGGTCACGGTTGCTCCCGAACCCTAAACGGACGGAGGTACGGAATGGCATCCGCGGCTCTCGCGCGTGTATCGGCACAACTTGTTCATCGTCAGGCTGACAACGGCATGCGCGCGATCGAGAGGACGATCCTGAAGGCGCCCGTCGGAGGATCGCACGGCCCCAGGGGGAGCACGCCCACGGCCACCGCCACCGCGACGCTCGCGATCCCGCTGGACGGGCTCATGGTCACAGCGCCGCAGCCGGAGATGCTCTCGCAGAAGAACGTCGAGTCGGTCACCGGGATCCCGGCACGCGTCTTCCTCGACACGATCCGCGCGCCGGGTTTCCCCCTGCGGGTCACGAAGCTCGGCAAGCTGCGCCTGGTCCCGCGCGAGGCGTTCGTCGCCTACCTCCAGGCGCTGGCTGGTGACCCAGCGTCGCGCCGTGACGCAGACGGGGATGAGCAAACGCGCGTTGCCGCCGTGCTGGCGGCTGCTGGCCTGGAGCCCATCCCGTGCGCACGCACCGGCCGAGCGGTCGCGCCTCCCCACGGCGCAGGCGGTGGCAGGCTGCGGCGGACGCGTGGTGGGCTCGTCCGGCGTTGAAAATGCCGCGCGAGCCCGTCATCGGACCCCCAGGCAACCGGAGACGACCCATGATTCATGTGGCCCAGCGAAGGCGGGCGCGTGCCAAGCGCTCGCCTTCGCTCCCTGCCGCGTCCCTCCCCGCGCCGTCGTCCGCCGAACCGGCGGGCGCGCTCGATCCGCTGCGGCGGGGGCCCGTCGTCGTGCAGGGAGACAGCTGCACCCGACGCGGCCTCGCCGAGCCGGCGAGCTTGGCGGAATGCCGGAAGCCAGACGCTCGCGCTGCCAGCAAACCAACGACACTGATGCGCACCAACGGCGTGGGCTCCGTCCGGCTGCGCGGGAACACCTGGACCGCCAGCCTGCCGGCGTACTGGACCGAGGACGAAACCAACCCGCGGCTGGAGGTGCTCGCCGAGCGCGCCGGGCGCTTGGAGGCCGCCCGAGCTCGTCGCCGACGAGGAGCGCCCCACGACGGACACCGCACGAAATTGACGCAGTTCCGTGGGCAGCGTGTGCCGATCGGCGATGGCGACGACGCGATGCCGCCGATGGCCCCTACCGCCACGGCACGGCCGCGCCCACTATCGCAGCCGGTCTCAGCGCACGCCGCGGCGCGACCTCCCCGGGCGGTGCCGGCGGGTCGCTCCGAGATACCAAATAACGCCCTTCGCTCCCCCCATCTTTCGACCCCTCTTCGGCGCCTTCCAGAACACCTAACCCCGCGACACGACGCGGTGTTTTCTCAGGCGCGTACAGCGAGTATCTCGCGGTGAGATACCGTCGGCTCCGAGATACCTTTTCGGGCACCTTCCGGCGGTGTCGGTCACGGTTGCGCACGAACCCAACACAGATGGAGGTACAGCATGACACGAGCGGCTCTCGCCCGTGTATCGGCACCGCTTGCTCTTCGTCAGGCCGGCAGCGGCGTGCGCGCCAGCTACAGAGAGAGCCCGGAGCTTTCCCCCGGCGGATGGTCCAGCCCGAAGGCGATCGGCCAGACAGGGACGGCGACGGCAACCGCAACGCTCGCGATCCCCCTGGATGGGCTGACGATTACGGCGCCGCCGCCGGAGCTGCTCTCGCAGAAGAACGTCGAGTCGGTGACCGGCATCCCCGCGCGCGTCTTCCTCGACACGATCCGCGCGCCGGGCTTTCCCCTGCTGATCACGAAACTCGGCAAGTTGCGCTTGGTCCAGCGTGAGGCGTTCGTGGCCTACCTGCGGGCGCTGGCCAGTGAGCCGGCCTCGCGTCGCACGACAGAGGAGGATGAGCGCACGCGGGTTGCCGCCGTGCTGGCCTCTGCCGGTCTCGAATCTGTCCCATGCCCACCCACCGACCGGGCGAGCGCTCCTCCCGCAGCAATAAGCCGTGCTAGGCTGCCGCCGAAGTAGAGCGGGCCCGCTCGGCGCTACCAACGCCGGACGGGCCCTTGATCGACCCCCGCGTTCACCGGAGACCGACCCATGACCGACGTACCCCAGGGACGGGCGCGCGCCAAGCGCGCGGCGTCGTCCCCTGCCTCGTCCCTCGCTGCACCGGCGTCGACTGATCGACGTCTGCGTTCGAGCCGCTCTGCCGGACGTCGCTCTCCGGTGGCGGAAGCAGCGACGCCCGTCGCAGACTCGCCGGGCTCGGCGAGCACGACGGATCGCCCGAAGCTGACCGCCCGCGCCCCGGGCAGTCCAGCAGGAGACAAGCGCGCCAACGGCTCCGGGTCCGTCCGGCTGCGCGGGAAGACGTGGACCGCGCGCCTCAGCCTCGGCGAGGCCGGTCGATCCACGTTCAGCTTGCCGACGTGCCGGACCGAGCAGGAAGCCAACGCGCGCTTGGAGGTGCTGGCCGACCTCGCCGGGCGCCTGCTCGCAGCCGGCCAGATCGTTCTCGGCTTGCCGCTGCTGGAGCGGGCTGCTGCGCGCGAGGGCAGCGCGCTCCGCGACGTCCGGCTTGCCATCGAGCAGCTCTGTAGGGGCGAAGCGCGTGCTCGCGCGTCCGGGGAAACAACCTTCGCTGAGTTCGCCGAGCTGGTTGTTTCTGGAAGGCTCGCCGAGCAGTACCCACTGCATGTGAAAGCGCTTCGCCATCCGGAGCAATACCGGCATAAGCTCAATCATGTTCTAGGGGTACTCGGCCCCGTTCCTCTCCCTCGTTTGACGCTCGATCATGCGGATCGCGCGATATCCATGCTGCCAGGACATCTTGAGGACTCCTCGCGCCAAGGAGTCGCAAAGGTCATTCATCGGATACTCGCGCTCGCGACCTATCCGGCGCGCATCATCGCCAGCAATCCGCTGCCGCGTGGATGGATCCCCAAGGCGGAGGACAACAAGGCCAAAGGCTCCCTCTATCCCGACGAGGATAGGCGCCTCATGGCCGCGGTGGATATTCCGCTGTCCTATCGGATCTATTATGGCTTCCTGATTCGCGAGGGAATGCGGGCAGACGAGGCCGGAAGGCTGGAGCCGTCCGACCTCGATCTCGAGCGTGGCGCCGTGGTGCTCGACGAGAACAAGACAGATGACCCACGCGCCTGGGCACTTTCACCCGACGTCGTGCGCGCGCTTCGGACCTATTTGGCTATATGTCCCCCGAAGGAGCGTGTCTTCATTGGGCCGAGCGGGCCCCTGCCGGGGCGCAGTGGGGCGCACAACTTTCGAAATCACCTGCGCCGTGCTGGCATCGATCGGCCCGAGTTGTTCGAGACCACGCAGTCAAGGCTGAATATACGCTTGCACGACACCCGCGCGACCTTCATCACGATCAAGCTCGCGAACGGCCGAACTGAGACGTGGATCTCCGATCGGACCGGGCATAAGTCGAGCCGTCAGATTCACCACTACAAGCGTGCGGCGCGCAAGGTTGCTGAGCTCGGCTTGGGGGATTTCGCGCCTCTGGACGAGGCGATCCCCGAGCTGAACGGCAGGGGCGGCCGTTTAGGTGGAAGTGATCCCATGTCTGGGGGACCGGAGGCGGGCGCGTCGTCGCCGAGCGACGTCGCGTCCCTCGCCCGCGCGCTGCACCACCGAGGGCCGACCGCGGTCGTTGACCACGCCGGCCAGCCCGCAGCGGGCGCCCTGGTGGCTGCATGCGGCCCGTTGGGCCCGCGTTGGGCCACGTCCGAGAGCGACCCGGCCGCGAATCAGACAGAACATATTGAAATTATTGACATTTCGTCCGCCTCCGCCCCGACGTCTCAGAAATCCTGGCGGAATTTCTGACACACGGAGCTACGCCGTGCCGTCGTCCCGAATTTCCGACACACGGAGCTACGTCGCGCCGTCGTCCCGCGCGCCGTCGTCGAGCCACGCGTCGACGCGGACCCCGACCAGGTTGCGCCTCTCCATCGCCGCCAGGATGCGCGGGAGCGCCAGGGGCCCCGCGGGCGCGTGGTCGTCGCGCTCGGCCGCGTCGTGGAGCAGCACGATCGCCCCGTCGCGGAGCCCCGGGATGATCCGCGCCGCCACCCGGGCGGGGTCTGCCCCGGCGAGCCCGTCGAACCCCCGCGCCGACCAGCCGATGACGTCGAGGTCGAGCGCGTCCACAACGCGGGCGATGCGCGGGCTCGTGTGGCCGACCGGCGGCCTGAAGAGGGTGGGGCGGGCGCCGGTGATCCGCTCGATGACGTCGAGGTTCTGCCGGAGGTCCTGCTCGACCCGGCGGGCCGAGCGCAGCGAGAAGAGCCGGTCGTGCGCGTGGCTGTGCAGCCCGATGGCGTGGCCCCGCGCGGCGATCTCGCGGACGAGCTCCGGGTGGGCCTCGGCCTTGCGGCCAATGACGAAGAACGTCGCCTTCACGCCCGCCTCGTCGAGCAGCGCGAGGACCGCCGGCGTGTGCTCCGGGCTCGGCCCGTCGTCGAAGGTCAGCGCCACGCCCCGCGCGCCGGGCGGGCCGCGCTTCACCACGTCGACGAACATCCCGAGCCCGAGGAAGAAGACCCCGCACAGGACGAGCGCGAGGTAGCCGGCGATGGCCGCGCCCGCGACCGCCATGGGCACCGGCGCGACGAGCAGCGAGCGCGCGACCAGCGCGAGCGCGCCG
This sequence comes from Sorangium sp. KYC3313, assembly GCF_052075895.1. NCBI lineage: Bacteria > Pseudomonadati > Myxococcota > Polyangiales > Polyangiaceae > Sorangium > Sorangium sp. KYC3313. The sequence continues at coordinate 1,676,942 of NZ_CP197255.1, read as the reverse complement.
AGCGACGCCGCGTAGAGGAGGGCCCGCGCGAACGGCACCGGCTACTTCTTCGTGCGCTTCTTCTCGGCCTCGACCTCGAGGTCGTCGTCGAGCTCGTCCGCCGCGGCGGAGGCGGCGATGCGCTTGTTGTTGCCCCCGGCCGCCGCCTTCACCGCCGGCTTCGCGCCCGGCTTCTCCTCGTCCGAGGGGTCGTTGTCGGCCTCGTAGAACCCGCCGAGCAGCGCGGCGATCGCGGCGAGCGACGTGATCGCCAGGCCGCCGAACGTCCCGGTGCCCCCCGCGGCCTCGCCGAGCGACAGGTTCGCGCCCCCGAGCTCGCCGAGCGGCACCGGCACCGGCACCGTGAGCCACCTGCGCGCGGCGTACATCAGGCCAGCGCCGAGCAGCGCCCCGACGAAGGCCTTCATCCCCGCCTCGATCTTCGCGTCCTTCGCCCAGATGGGCTTGCCCGCGACCAGCCCCACGAGGACCCCGGCGAGCGCCGCGGCCAGGTAGGCGACGATCGCCATGGGCGCGGCGAAGCCGAGCTTCGCCAGCGCGAAGCCCAGCAGGCCCCCCACGATGAGCCCCTTCACAACCCCGAGGATCAGGCGACCCAGCATCAGATCCATCCTTGGCACGACGCGGGGCGCCGTTCAACATGGCGCAGCGCCATGGCGCCGTTCAAACGCGGCCCCGCACGGTCGCGTTCCCGGCGCCGTCCCGCGCCGTTGCGTACCGTTCCGCGCCGTTGCGTACCGTTCCGCGCCGTTCCGCGCCGTTGCGTACCGTTCCGCGCCGTTCCGCGCCGTTCCGCAGGGCCCGCGTTGTGAACGCGGCCGCGCGGCGCCATCGGGCCGCGCCAGGAGAGCGACCGCGCCGCGCTCCCTGTGGTAGACGGCCCCCCACCGCCCGGGTAGCCCGCTCCTCCTCGACAACGCGCTCGGCCCTGCCGCGCGCCGCGCCCCTCGCCGCAGCCTGACCCGGGCTCCGACCGGCCGTGCTCTTCAATACCCTCCGTTACGCCGAGTTCTTCGCCGCCGTCTTCGTCGGATCGTGGGCGCTCGTGCGGTACGCCGGCGCCTGGCCGCGCCTCGTGTTCCTGCTGCTCGTGAGCTACGGGTTCTACGCGGCCTGGGACTGGCGCTACCTGCCGCTCATCTTCGCCTCGTCCACGGTCGACTTCCTGCTCGCCCGCGCGATCGCCCGCGAGGAGCGGCCCCGGGCGCGGCGCGCGATGCTCATCGCCACCGTGGCGCTGAACCTCGGGTTCCTGGGGTTCTTCAAGTACTGGAACTTCGCGCTCGAGAACGCCGCGGCGCTCCGCGCCCTGCTCACGGGCGAGCCGGCGAGCGTGGGCCACGCGTTCCGGGTGCTCCTGCCGCCGGTCGGCATCTCGTTCTTCACGTTCGAGTCGATGAGCTACGTCATCGACGTGTACCGGGGCGAGCTGCCGCCCCACAAGAGCTACCTCCGCTACCTGCTCTTCGTCGCCTTCTTCCCGCACCTCGTCGCCGGGCCGATCGTCCGCCCGCGGGACCTGCTCCCGCAGTTCGAGCGCGCCCCGAGCCTCACCCTCGAGGAGGGCGGGGAGGGCCTGTTCCTCGTCGCGATCGGCCTCGTGAAGAAGGTCGTCCTCTCCGACCAGCTCGCGCTCAACCTCGTCGACCGCGTGTTCGAGCGCCCGGAGAACTACTCGGCCCTGGAGGTCCTCGCGGGCGTCTACGGCTACGCCGCGCAGATCTACTGCGATTTCTCGGGCTACACCGACATCGCGATCGGCTCGGCGCTCCTGCTCGGCGTGCGGTTCCCGAAGAACTTCGACGCGCCGTACAAGGCGCACAACCTCGCCGATTTCTGGCGCCGCTGGCACATCTCGCTCTCCACCTGGCTCCGCGACTACCTGTACATCCCGCTCGGCGGCAACCGCGGCTCCGAGCTGGCGACGTACCGCAACCTGATGATCACGATGCTGCTCGGCGGCCTCTGGCACGGGGCATCGTGGAACTTCGTCTTCTGGGGCTTCCTCCACGGCCTCGGCCTCGCCGTGACGCGCGCCTTCCAGCGCGCCGTCCAGCGCCGGCGACCGGCCGGCGAGGGCGAGCGCGGGGGCGCGACCGCGAGCTCGCCGCTCTCCCGCGTGCCCCTCCGCGCGCTGTGCGTGCTGCTGACGTTCCACTACGTCTGCTTCGCGTGGATCTTCTTCCGCGTGCCGACGTTCTCGCAGGCCGTGCTCATCCTGCGGCAGATCGGCACGCTGACGACCTTCCACCCGAACCTCCCGCCCGTGCTCGTCGCGCTCCTCGGGGTCGCGCTCCTGTCCCACTACGTGCCGGAGCGCCTCTACGAGCGCGCCCGCGGCGCCTTCATCGCGGCGCCTGCGCCGGTGCAGGGCGCGCTGCTGTTCCTGGTCGCCGTCGGGCTCCACGAGGCGGCGAGCGCGGCCGCGGTGCCGTTCGTGTACTTCCAGTTCTGAGAGCGGCGGTCACCCGCTTCGGATACGGGCCCATCTCGGCGTTTTCGGTGCTCAGCGCACCGGAGTGCGCTTCCGCGCCGAAAACGCCGATCTGGACCCGTCTCCTGTGCGGGTGACCGCCGCTCTGCGGCGCGTGTGCAGAGCGTGCGCGACGGGGCGGAGGGAGCGGGCCGCGATCAACGCAGGTGAGGCCATGACGATGGATCGAACGTGGGGAATGCCGGGGGCGCGGGCGCCGGCTGCTCCTGCATCCACGCCGTGGTCTCGACCCAGAGCGCGAGGTACGGGATGGGCGCGGAGCGGCGGATCAGCATCAGCAGGAAAGGTCCTGCGACGATGAAATAGCGCTTCCGCGCCGGCGCCCCATACCCGTGCATGACCGCCTCCGCGGTCACGCTGGCGCCTACCTCGTCGAGCCTGAACTTCACCAGCTGCTGCACTTCATCGAAGCTCCTGCCCTGAAGATCTCGATTGCAGAGAGGCCGATGGGTGAGCTCGTCGAACCGTCGGCAGACCTCCAACTCGAGCCGTGGAACCCACAGCGTTTCATCGGGTTGGAGCGCGCGGTCCTCAGGGCGCAGCCGCTCGAGCCGGTCGAGCGCAGCCCCCACCGTCACCCCGAGCCGACTGCAGGGCGGGATCTGGGCGATGACGATGCGATCCTCGGTCTCGCCCGCGCAGAGCTCGATGACGAACTCGTCCGACGACACATAGTCGTGTGCGATGACCTGCGCGCGACGGGCGGGGTTGTCGGGATGAGGGCCGTCGTCGATCCCGAAGGCGCGGACATACCGCCCCTGAAACCAGCGATCCCGCATGGCGAAGACCGTCGGGAACTGGAGGTCGCGCGAGAGATAGCCGTAAGCGAGCAGCTCGTCAGGCGCCACGCGGCTGGGCAGCAGGCGCGGATCGGCGTCAGGGAACTTGGCATGGAGCTCGCTGCGCAGTTGCTCGAGGACTCCCTCGGCGCCAAAGCCGGCCCCGGTGACGCACCACGCCGGGTTGACGACCTCGTCGAGAGGGACGCGGTTCATGGCGTCGGCAAGAGACGTCTGCGGGTCGAAGCGCAGCGGGCCGAAGCGATCCTGCAGCTTGCGCCAGGCGAGCGCGAGCGGAACGCAAAAGACGAGGTCCGTACCCGGGGCGTGGGGCTCGGCAAGGGTGGCACACATCGTGATGGGCATTGGGCCTCTCCTGAGCGAATCAGCCGATTCGATGAGGCTACGATGACGGCTCGAAAGGCGTCATCCTGCCGAGCTTCCCCGCGATCGTCACACCGGGCAGGGTTGGATGATCATACATTTTGTCGCCAACGCAGCCAATGGTCGTCGCACCAGTTGCGCTCGCGATCTGCTGTGCGATCGATCCTCCCGGCTGCCCCGGAGGCTCAGTTCCACCATGGCACACCGTCATATGAATTGTGCTGCCCCTGAACCCGGCGCCGTGAATAAGTTGGCCGAGATCCCGACCTGACCACCCGTGCCCAGTGAAGTTCGGTGCCCACTGCCACTGTTTCTCTTCGTTGTTGTATTGCCACGCGTTACCGTGGGCATAGGCGAGCTGCCCCGGGTTGCCATGCCCGTAGAGATCGACGTGCGGCTCGCCCGCGAGCACGTTCGGCGTTCGTCCGAGCTCGCTCCAGTGCACGATGCGCTGGCCGGTCTTCGCGGCGCGTGACTGTGCGCCGTGCCGGCACTGCCAGTCATCGCTCATCAGCAGGATCACCAGCCCCAGCGGGTCGATCCACGCCGTCACGTTGGGCACGAACGCCACCTCGAACGCCGACGCGTCGGGGCCGAGCGGGTCCGCCGTGGTGAACGTCCCGAGCTCGGGCGCGTACCAGCGCGCGCGCTGGTAGCAGAGTCCCGTGAGCTCGTCCTGCCGCTGGCCGGCGAAGCGCAGCCCCGTGAACCTCCCCTCGGCGCGCCCCTCCGCGCCGAGCGCGCCGAGATCGAGCGAGGCGAGCGCGCCGGTCGGATCCACCATGAGCCACGGCGTCGACGCCGCGTCCGTCACGACGCCGCGGAAAGCGCCGCCCGCCTCGGCCTCCGCGAGCGGCGTGTGCTCGTCGTCCGCAAACACGCGGCGTACCGACCGGCCGTCGCTGCCGATCTCCTCGACCGGCGCGTTCTCGTCCCAACCGTACCAGATGCTGGTGCCATCGCTGCGAAGCTCGCCGAGCCGCCGAGCGAAGGCGTCGTAGTGATACTGGACGACGAAGCCGTCGCCGCGCTCCGCGCGCGCGAGCTGATCCAGGTCGTCGTACGTATACGCCCAGATGCCGCGCCGATCCGGCGCAGCGCGCCCCGACAGGCGGCCCAGCACATCCCATGTGAAGGCCGCGGTCTCGGTGCGCTGCACGCGGCCTGCCGGCCCAACGACGACGCCCGACCCTGTGACCGGCGTGCCGTTCACGTCGTAGGTGAACTGCTCCTCGACCCCGAGCCCCGCGACCGCCAGCGGGCGGCCGTAGACGTCGAGCGCGTAACGGCGCCTGCCGTGTGCGCTATCCTCGACCTCCGTCACCGGCCCGGCCGCGCTCCAGGCATACCGACGCTCGCGCAGCGGCCGGCCCGCGGCGTCCTCGACCGTGATGACCACCGGCCGCCCGCTATCGTCCCGCGTGGTGCGGATCGCATAGCCGCCCTCGCGCACGCGCGCCGTCTCGCGGCCCAGGCCGTCCTCCTCGATACGGACGCGCTCGACCCCCGCCGCCGACTCGATCGTCATCGACGCGACGCCGCTGCCATGCTCCCGATCGAGCTTGATCTCCCAGCCCGTCGAGTAACGTCGGCCCACCGTGTGGCCCTTGGCGTTGAACGCCCGCTCCACGACGAAGCGGAACCCGCCGAGCCGCTGCTCCTCGCGCACGACACGCCCGAGCGCGTTGCGCTCCAGCAGCACATCGGTCGCCCCGCGCGTGGCTCGGCGGACCAGGCCCCGCGGGTCGTAGGCGAACGTCGTGACGACGTCGCCGTCCTCCCGGTGGACCGGCGCGCCCGTGCGGTCGTACACGAAGCGCCGGACCACGGCGCCGGGCACCTCCGCGCGCACGACGCGGCCGCGCACGTCATGCTCGTACTCCGTGAGCACGCCGGAGAACGTCTTGCTCCGGGCGACGTTGCCGCAGGCGTCGCGCTTCATCGAGAGGCGCTCGCCGGCGGGGTTCTCGATCCACGCGAGCCGGGCAAGCGCGTCGTATCCATAACGAAAGCGGCTGCCGTCGGCCTTGATCTCCTCCACGAGCAGCCCCCCGGCGTAGCGGAGCCGCGTGAGGCCGCCGCCCGGGTGGCGCGTGGCGACGCGGCGGCCAGCGTCGTCGTACCCGTGCTCGACCACGACGCCCCCCGGCCCATTCACCCGCACCAGCAGGCCGCGGCTGTCGTACTCGAGCTCGTAAACCGCGCCGCGCGGCGTCTCCACGCGCACGAGCTGCCCGAGCAGATCGTGCGTGTAACGGAAGGTCGCGCCGCTCGGCCACGTGCGCTCGGCCAGGTTGCCGCGCGCGTCGTAGACGAAGCGCTCCGCCGAGCCGTCCGGACCGGTGATCGCGGTGACCTGACCGCGCGCGTCGTACGCGTACGACGTCCTCGCGCCGAGCGGATCGATCCGCTCGATCACCTCGCCGTGCGGCCCGGGGACGAGCGCGTACCGCTCGCCGGCCGGATCACGCACCTCGGTGATCGCGCCGTCGCCGTCGCGGCGCCGGAGCGAGAACGAGCGGCCCTCCGCGTCCTCGAACCCGACGAGGCGCCCCGCCGCGTCGTACGCCCGGCGCTCGCCGCCGTCCGGTGTCACGGAGCGCACGACCTGCCCCAGGGTGCTGTAGACGAGCTGCTTCCACCCGCCTCGCGGATCCTCGTAGCGCTCGACGAGCCCGAGCGCGTTGCCCCGGTAGCGAAAGCGGGCGCCGAGGCCGTCCTGGACCGCGGTCTCGAACGGGCCGGGCCCATAGCTGAGCCGCATCGCGTAGAGGCCTCGCGGCCGCTCCGCGGCGAACGCTTCGGGCGCGCCGATCGCGACGAGCACGTCTCCGCCCTCGAGGTCCGCCCACGTCTCGACGCACCGCCGCTGGCCCAGCACGTCGGCGTAGCGGAAGTGGAACGTGAGTCCGTCGGGCTGGCGCTCGCGTACGAGGTAGTGCTCGTCGTCGTACGCGTAGCAGACCTCCGCGCCGCCGGCGTCGATCACCCGCACGAGATCGCCGGCCTCATCGAGCTCGTACGTCACGAGCCGGCGGCGGTGAACGGCGCCGTCCTCACCCGTGATCTCGACCCACCAGACCTTGTAAGGCCCTTGGCGATCGAGCCACGCGCGGCGCCCGACGGAGTCGACGATGCCGACCACCTCGCCGTCGTCCCAGCGGATCTCGGCGGCGTTGCCGAACCGATCCCGGAGCGCCGCGAGCCGGTACTGCCCGGCCTCGCCCGCGGGCCGAAGGACGCGGAGTAGCCCGTCGTCGAGGTCGACGACGAGCGCGCCGCTCTGCCACCACAGTCGCCGTCCGAATGGCAGGAGCAGCTCCGTGCCGGCGTCGGGCTCGCGCATGGCCGTGCGGCGCAGCGTCTCGTCGATGAGCGTGAGCACGCCGTCGCGGAACTCCGCCCGCCAGGCGAGCGCGTGTGACCAGCCATGGCCCAGCCCGACGCGATCGCGGACGGACGACGTCCGGTAGAAGCGCGTCCAGGCGACCGGCAGGAAGCCGGGCAGCAGGAAATCCGTGCGCGGGGGCGTGTACAGGGTTCCGGTGATCACGTCGACCGGGTGGCCGGCTCCGGCCTGCCCCTCCGCGGCCGGCGCCGCCGGCGGGCTGGGCGGCCCCGCACCCTGGTTGCTTCCGCCGCCCCCACTCCCGCCGTTGCTCGGGCCCTGCGGCCCTCCCGCGCCCGGTGCCCCTGCCCCGCCCCCGCCCCCGCCGCCCCCGTCGCCTCCGCCCCCTGCGCCGCTGGCGCTGCCGCTCGCGCCGACGGTGATCGACTTGTTCATCTGTCCCATGCTGCCGGTGATGCCGGCCATGCCGAGCTCGATGAGCACGTTGGGCGCGCCGAGCCACGGGAAGCACGGCCCGCCCGTGTTGAAGCTGACGACCTCCTTCAGCGTGCCGGGCTCGTTGCCGTGACACGCCTTCATGCAGCCACCCACGGTCAGGATCTTCGCGCCGGTGATCTTCGTGCGCATCGGGGCGTCGATGATCCCCTCGGACACCGTGCCCGCGGTCGGGTAGGGGATAGGCACCGGGCTCGGCGCTGCGGGCGTGGTGCACACGCTGACCGCCATGCCGGTCATCTGATGCCCCGACTTCTCGGTGATCGTGTCCATCCCGAGCGCGGTGACCTTGCTCATGAGCCGGCGAGCGTAGCTGCCTGCTGGAGCGGCAGTCTACGCACGTGCCAGGTCGACCACGGCCGCGGAGTGTGATGGGCTCGGCCGCGATGACGACGCGTCCCGCCGGCACGGAGACCGCACCCGGCCTGGACGAGGATGGCCGCCGCCGGCGCAGAGATGAGTCGGCGCGATCTCCCGTTATGATCTAGGCTCTCGCCGTGCGCCCGCCCCGTCTCGCCGCCCTCGCCCCCCTTGCCGTCCTCCTTACCGGCGCGCTCTCGCCGGCGTGCAGCGTGTCCAACGTGCCCTCGAACGCGATGCCGATGGTCCGGGCGCGCGCCACCTCCGACCTCGATTGCGCCGACAAGGACGTCCGCATCGAGGAGCAGCTCGGCGGTCATTTCAAGGCCGTCGGCTGCGGCCGCAAGGCGTACTACCGGGCCGCCTGCGAGGCGCTCCGCTGCGTGGTGAGCGGCGAGGGCGAGGCGATGGTCCCGTGGAGGGACCGCCCGGATCCGGCCGAGGTCGACCGGCAGCGGGACCGGCTGCCGTTCGAGTAGGCCGGCGCCCTCCGGCGCGCTGCGCGCCCGGCGCCCGGGCGGCGCGCCAGCGGCAAGCGCCGGCGGACAGCGGCTTTTCGGGCCTTTTTCGGGCACGCGCGGCCGGGCCTGAGGTAGCCTGCGCCGTCCCGGGGCTCTGCCGCGGGTTCGGCCATGGGCTACATCACCACCGAGAGCTGTACGTGACGGACACGGAGCAGGCCGACACCGACGCACGGCCCGAGCCGGATCCGAGCTCGCCGCCGGACGCGCAGGCCGACGCCGAGCCGCGGCGCCCACCGAAGAAGCGCGGGAAGCGGCGCGACGGGAAGGCGGCGCCGCCCCCCGGCAACGACGCGCCGGAGCGCCCTCGCGATCCCGAGATCGAGCGCCTCGAGCAGGCGTTCGAGCGCGGCGACTACGCGCGGGTCCGCGCGGAGGCGGGGCGGCTCGCGAAGGAGGCCGAGCGCGACGAGATCCGCCGCGCGGCGCGGGCGCTGCTGCGCCGGATCGACCCCGACCCGCTCGCCGTCATCCTGCTCGTCGCGGCCATGGCGCTGCTCGCGTTCCTCGCGCTCTGGTACTGGTCCCACGGCCACGCGGCCCCGTGACGCCCGCGGCGACCGAGGAGGCAGCGCGGTGAACGCCGAGCCCGGACGTCCCTCAGGCCGCCCCCCGGCGCGCTGGCTCGTCGCGCTCGCGCTCGCGCTGATCGCCTGCGGGGGCGCCCCCGGCCCGGGTCGGCCCGCGGCGTGGAACGCGGCGCCCGACGGGCAGCGGGGCGCCGCCTCGGGCACGCGGGCCGAGCGCTACTTCCCGCTCGTCGACGGGCACATCTACCACTACGCGACCCTGCGCGAGGACGGCGAGCAGGGCCTCCTCGTCGCGCGCGTGCACCGCGCGGACGCGCGCCGCGGCGAGCTCCGGTTCCCCTCGGGGGTGAAGCGCTTCGAGTTCACCGGCGAGGGCGTGATCCGCGGCGACACGGGCGTCTTCGTGCTCAAGGAGCCGATCGCGCCCGGCACCACGTGGACCGGCGAGCACGGCGGCCGCGCGCGGATCGACGCGGTCGACGTGGCGATCGAGGTGCCCGCGGGGCGGTTCACGGGGTGCGTGCGGACCGTGGAGGAGCGCCTCGGCGACAGGCCCGCGCGCTACGTGTCGACGTTCTGCCCGGACGTCGGCGTGGTGGTGATCGAGGCCGCGGGCGGGGCGAGCCACGAGCGGGCCGAGCTCAGGAGCTACGCGCCGCCCGTCGACATGGGCCCCGACGGCGTGCGGCGCGCCCCGGCCGATCCGCCTCACGGCGCCGCGAGCGCGCCCTGAGCGCGCCGCGCGCGCTCCGCGGCGGAGGCCGCCCGCGCGCGCCCCGCGGCGGAGGCCGCCCGCGCGCGCTCGCCCGGCGGCGCATCCCGTTGCTTTTTGCGCAGGCGCGCAATCCGTGCGACCCGTGCCAGGCCCTTCCGTTTCCTGGGGGGCGGGAAGTAGACTCCCGGCGCCGCTCGCGGCGCGGGCGCACCGCTTGCTGCGAACACGCCGCGCGAACGCTGCCGGCGGCGCCCCTCGAATCACCAAGGACATGAATTACTGGGATTACATCCACGTCGAGGAGCTGCTCGCCCTCCAGGGTGGATTCGACGACGACGAGCAGAAGGTCGGCAACGACGAGGCCCTGTTCATCGTCGTCCACCAGATCTACGAGCTCTGGTTCAAGCTCATCCTCCGGGAGCTCACCTCGGCGCGCGAGCTCTTCCGCCAGAACCCCGTGCCCGATCAGAAGCTCGCCTCCGCGGCGCGCTCGTTCCGGCGGGTCGTCACCATCTTCGAGCAGGCGATCGAGCACTTCCGGGTCATGGAGACGCTCACGACCCGCGATTATCTCGATTTCCGCGATCGCCTCATCCCCGCGAGCGGCTTCCAGTCGGCGCAGCTGCGCGAGATCGAGCTCCTGCTGGGCCTCGACGACGCGCTCCGGATCCCGCTCGGCCGGGAGGGCAGCTACAAGGAGGCGCTCAAGACCGCGGACGGCGCGCCCTCGGCGGCCACGCGCCGCGTGGAGGCGAGGCTCGCGAGCGGGCCGAGCCTCAAGCACTTCCTGGACGAGTGGCTCTCGCGGACGCCGATCGACGGATCGAGCGAGCCGGAGGGCGTCGTGGGCTTCCTGCGCAGCTACACGCGCTCGATGCGCCAGGAGAACGAGCGCCGCGTCCGGATGGCGATCGACAAGGCGCTCACCCCGCCGGACGTCGAGCGGCTCCGCGCGCGCTACGAGGCGGAGAGCGCGGCCGCCGAGGCGTTCCTGCTCGCCGAGGACGACCCGGCGGCCGACGCGGCCACGCGCGAGAAGCGCCGGGCGGTCCGCGCGGCGATCGTCTTCATCGAGAGCTACCGCGAGCTGCCCCGGCTCGCGTGGCCGCGCGAGGTGCTCGACCGCATCCTGGAGATGGAGCAGGCCATGCTCATCTGGCGGCAGCGCCACGCGCGGATGGTCGAGCGGGTGATCGGCCGGCGCACCGGCACGGGCGGCTCCGCGGGCGTCGATTACCTCGACCAGACCGCGCTGCGCTACCGCGTCTTCGGCGATCTCTGGACGGTGCGCTCCCTGCTCTTGCGTAAGCCGAGCGTCCCTGAGCTCGAGCACGCATCGGATTACGGATTCCGTGTCGAGGACTCTCCGTGAAATCACTTCGCGATCACTTCTTGCGCCTTGATGCCCGTTCGCTCGGGTTGTTTCGCATCACCTTCGGGCTGGTCCTTATCGCCGACCTCTTCGGGCGGTGGCGATGGGTGCGGGACTTCTACTCGAACGAGGGCGTCCTCCCGAACCACAACCACCTCTTCAACCTCCGGGGCAAACAGCAGGTCTTCAGCCTGTTCCACGCCATCTCGACGGAGGGCGAGGCCCATTTCGCCTTCTCGCTGGCGCTCGTCGTCTACGCCCTGTTCCTCATCGGCCACCGGACGCGCGTCTTCCATGTGCTCTCGCTGCTCGTGCTGGTGAGCCTGACGTCGAGGAACGTCCTGCTGGAGAACGCCGGCAACTACGCGGCGATCGCGATCCTCGCGCTCACGGCGTTCCTGCCGTGCGGGAGCCGCTTGTCGCTCGACAGCCTCCGCGCCTCGCTCGCCCTGCGGGACGAGAAGCGCGACACGGAGCTGAACGACAGGTCGAGGGCCTCGGAGGCCGAGATCGCGGCCGAGCGCCTGCCCGGGTGGTCGCCGACGTCGCTCGCCGCGCTGGCCGTGCTGCTGCAGCTCGCCCTCATCTACCTCTGTACGGCGCTCCAGCAGCGCGGCGAGGCGTGGCGCGACGGGACGGCGTTCTACTATGCGCTCCACGCCGAGCGCCTGGCGAGCGACGCGGGCGTCTGGCTCCGCGACGTCCTGCCGCTCGGCACGCTGCGCGGGCTCACGTTCGGCACGTGGGCCATGCAGCTCGCGATCCCGGCGCTGCTCTTCGTCCCGGCGCTCTTCCGCTGGACGCGCGGGGTCGCGGCCGCGCTGATGGTCCTGCACGGGCTGATCCTCGGGGTCTTCTTCGATCTCGGGCTGTTCGGCTGGGCGCTCGCCGCCGCGGCGCCGCTCGTGGTGCCCGGCGAGCTCTGGGACGCGTACGAGCGCTCCTGGAGCGAGGGGCGCGCGCGCACGCTCGTGTACGACGCCGATTGCGGCGTCTGCCTCCTCCTGGCGCGCCTGGTCAAGCGGCTCGATCTGCGCGAGCACCTGACGTTCCAGGGCAATGTCACGCTCGACGAGCTCTACGTCCGCAACCAGACGGGGGCCGAGGAGCGCGTGCCGATGCCGAAGGAGGTCACGCCGGAGCTCGTGGAGCGGACGGCGCTCGCGATCGACCGGAAGGGGCGCGTGTACACGCGGGGCGCCGCGGTGACCGAAGGGCTCCTGGCGTTGCCGCTCGGCTGGCTCGCCTGGCCGCTCAAGCTGCCGGGCGTCTCGCACCTCCTGAACGCGATCTACGACGTGGTCGCGGCCCGCAGGCACCGCATCAGCGAGCTCCTCGGGCGGCAGGCGTGCGGGATGCCGCTGCCCGACGAGGGCGACGCGGACGGCGGCGACGCGGGCCCCGCTCCGGACGTCCCTGCGCCGGCGGTGCGGACGGCGCGGCTCGCGCTGGGGTCGCTGCGGGAGGCGGCGGTGCTCGTGGTGCTCGCCGCGGTGCTGGCGCAGACGGCGAAGGAGAACCCGCTGCCCGGCGCGGCGGCCGTCCCGCAGGGGGCGGTGCTCGCGGGCGTGGCGTCGTGGCCGCGCATGCTGGCGAGGTGGAACGTGATGGCGCCCGAGCCGCCGCGGGACAACGCGCTGATGGTGATCGACGGTCAGACGCGCGCGTCGGAGCCGATCGATCCGCTGACCGGGGGGGAGCCGCGGCTCCAGCCTGCGGGGCACCCCGGGGCGCGGCTCGGCCAGCTCTGGTCCGATTACCTCGATCGCATCCGGCGGCCGGAGTGGTCCGATTACCAGCGGGCCTTCCGCGACTACCTCGCGAAGGGCGGGCCCCAGGCGTCCGGGAAAGGGCGCGAGGCGTCGCTGTCGGGCTTCGATGCGTACTGGGTCTCGGCGCCGATCCCCGCGCCGGGCGAGCCCGCGCCGAGCAGCTTCGAGCGGGACAAGCTGTTCTCGCACTCGCGGGGCGGCACGGGAAAGCTGGGCGAGCGGGGCCTACCCATCGCGCCGAGCGTCCTCCGGCACCACGGCAAGCCGAACTGAGGCGCTCGGATGGGCCGGCCTGACGAGGACCCGAGCGCCGCGGAGCCCGACGCGGCGCTCGGAAGCGGCGCGGGCGCGCCGCCCGGCGAAGGCGCGCCGACAGGGGAGGTTCCGCCCGGCGAGGGCGAGCCGCCGGAGAGCGCGCCGCGCGGTGAGGGCGCGCCGCGAGCGCCCGAGGGCGGGGCTCCGAGGCGCCCGGCCGAGGGGCGCCTCCGGCGGGTGGGGCGATGGATCAAGGAGCGTTACTGCACCATCGACGTGCGCACGCTCGGCCTGTTCAGGCTGGTGCTCGGCTTCCTCCTCTCGGCCGACTGCGTGCGCCACTGGGCCGAGGCGAGCTGGATCTACAGCAACGACGGGGTGCTCACCAACCACTATCACCTCTTCCACCCGAGCAGCGGATACAACTTCAGCCTGTATCACGCGTTCTCGTCGACGGCAGAGGTCCACGTCGCGTTCGCGCTCTCGCTCTTCTGCTTCCTCTGCTTCTTCGTCGGATGGAACACGCGGCTGTTCTCGATCCTGTCGTTCGTGCTCGTGGCGAGCAGGGACAACCGGATCGTGATGATCGAGAACGGCGGCTATGTCGTCGTGAACATCATCACCTGCTGGGCCATGTTCATGCCGACCGGCAGGCGCTTCTCCGTCGACGCGCTGATTCGCTCGTACCGCGAGCGGCGGGAGCGGACGGCCGCCGATCTCGCGGATAGGAGGCGCCCCGAGTGGGCCGAGCGGCCGTACGTCTCGGGGATCGTGCTCCTCGCGATCCTGAACCTGGCGACCATCTATTATTTCAACGTCGTCAACAAGTCGGGCCAGATCTGGCGTCGCGGCGAGACGGTGCACTACGTCTTGCACCTCGATCGCATGGTGACCGGGCTCGCCGTCCTCGCGCGGGAGCTCATCCCTTTCTGGGCGACGAAGGGGCTCACCTGGGGCGTGCTGGTGCTCGAGGCGCTGCTCATCACGTGGATCCTCTCGCCCTATGGCCGCCGCTTCACGCGGGCGCTCGCGATGGGGGGGATGTGGGCCCTGCACGGGACGTTCGGGGTGATGATGCGCCTCGGCCCGTTCTCGTGGTTCATGATCGCCTGGTCGTTCCTGCTGCCGACGGCGCAGCACTGGGACGCGCTCGCGCGCTGGTACCGCCGCCGCGCGGCGCCCCGGGTCGTCGTTTATGACGGCGATTCGCCGCTCGCCTTCGCGCTCATGCGGCTCCTTGTCCGGCTCGACGCGCTGGAGCTGCTCCGGTTCGAGGAGGCGCGCGCTGTCCCGGCGGGCGGCGCGGAGGCGGCCGGGGGAGGGGAGCCCCGGCCGGAGCTCTTCGAGGTGCGCGACGCGGGCGACCCGGCGGATGGGCGGGTGTTCCGCGGTGCGGCGGCGCTGCGCGAGATCGTGCAGGCGCTCCCTGGAGGCCGCTTTGCCTGGCCGTTCGTCTGGGCGCTGGCCCTCGGCGCGCCGGGCGCGCTGCTCGGGGTCGCCTCGAGGCGGCGCGACGGGATCGCGCGGTATCTCGGGCTGGATCGGGCGCCGCGCGGTCGGGGCGCGGGCGGGGTGGAGAGCCCGTCGCCGCTCGCGGAGCGCTTCGCCCGCGGAAGGACGATCGCGCGGGAGGCGCTGATCGCGTACCTCGGGCTCTGCGCGGTGAGCCAGGCCATCAACGAGAACAAGAGCGTGCCGGCGTTCCTCAAGCACACTCAGCCGAAGTTCGTGCAGGCGACGATCGTGTATCCGCGCATCCTGCAGGGGTGGGGGATGTTCGCGCCGAACCCGATCACGGAGGACGGGTCGCTCAGCGTCGACGCGATCACGGTCGACGGCCGGCATGTGGACCCGTTCACGGGGCTCCCGCCGGATCTGAACCTCTCCGACGCGCGGGGGCTGGGGCTCGGCCAGATCCGCCAGGACTATTTCAACCGGATCCGGCTCGATCGGAACAAGGCATTTCGCAAGCCGGGCCTCCAGGACTACCTGCTCAGGTACCACGAGCGGACCGGGCGGCCGGAGGACGAGATCGTGGCGTTCGACGTGTACTGGGTGCGAGATCAGTGCCCGAAGCCGGGGGAGAGCGCGCCGTACAAGAACGAGGCGATCCCGATCCTGTCGTACCGCAAGCCGGGGTATCGGCCGCGTCCGGGGCTGCCGGCGCTGCCGCCGCCGCTCAAGGAAGCGAGCACGGAGAAGTAGGGGCGTGCAGGGGACACCCTGCATCGCCGTCTGGCGACAGGGGCAGCGCGCTCGGCTGCTCCTGGGGCCCGAAGCGTTGGTTCAGGAGCCGGTCGTGGCGAGGAGCTCCCGGGCGTCGCTGATCACGGCGGCGCGGCGGATCCAGCGGTCCAGCTCGTCGAGGTCGGTGCTCGCGAGGACGCGTTCCCGCACCTCGGCGGGGACCTCGAGCCCGCGGGCCTCGAGGAAGACGAGCACGTCGCGCGCCTTGGTCTTCAGGGTGCCCTCGCGCATCCCTTCCTCTCGCCCCTTCGCCACGTAGCTGCGCGCGAATTCGCTCTGAAACTGGTAACCGCTCTTCATCATCGCCTCCAACTTCCGCCTCGCCGCTGCGTTCATCGAGGATAGCACCAGGTCCCCGTAGACGGCCCGGCGCTCCTCATCGAGCCCCTCCGCCGCCCCCGAAAAAAAGGCCACGCCGATCGCCTCCGCCGCCTCGCCCTGCCCGTGCGCCATCGCCGAGAGCACGGCTACCTCGGGCGCCGCCTTCGCTTGCTCGGCGTCGGTGACGACCGGGACGCCCTGGGGCCCGAGCACCAGCGGCGTCAGCGTCCAGCCAGGGTGGCCGGTGTCGATCGGCCGCGAGCACCACCGCGCCATCTCTGCGTTGATGGTCACGACCAGCAGCCCGGTTGGGCAGCGGTGGCGGGCGCGCGTCTGGGTGACGTACACGGGCCAGACGTAGGGCTTGTCCGGGTCTACCCCGAGCTGGACCTCGACCACGATGGCCATCGCGGGCTGCTGCTGCTCGCCGACCAGGAGCACGACGACGACGTCCGCGCGGCGGTCGGAGGGCACGATCTCCGTGAGGTCGGAGGACTCGACGCGCGCCTCCGTGAAGGTCGGGACCGGATGGCCGAGCGCGTCGTGCAGCATCTCGGCGGCGAGCGTCGGGCGGTTCTTGAACAGCTCCACCAGGGCTTCATGGGTCACTGAGGGCATGGAGTGGTCTCACGAGTGGTTGCAATCATGCTGGATTTGCGTGGCGCGCCAGGCGCATGCGGTGGGGCCCGCAGGAGCCGAGCCGCGTTCTCCCACTCATGAATTCCGGGCAGCTCCTCGGGATCATCACGCCTCGTGATCCGCGGGGCATCGAGGGGCTGTGCGGCTCCGGCAGGCCTGCTGCGCGGCGCCGGCGCCCTCCTGTGCAGCCCTAGCGGTTCTGCTGCGCCGCCTCGACGCCCTCCCGGTACGGACCGGTGGCCTGGGTAACGGTTCAGACCGGGAGCCTGGGTAGCACCCGGACGGACCGGGAGCTTAGGTGACACATGTCGTAGAGGACTGGCGACGGAGGAGCGCTGGTGCCTTGGAAAGAGACATGTTCAGTGGACGAGAGACTTCGGTTCATCGCGCAGGTCAACGAGTCGGACGAGACGTTCGCGGAGCTGTGCCGGCGGTTCGGCATCAGCCGGAAGACGGGGTACAAGTGGGTGGAGCGCTACGAGCAGGCCGGACCGAGCGGGCTGGAGGAGCGGCGGCCCGTGGCGCGCTCGTTCCCGCATGCGACGCCAGCGGCGCTCATCGACGCGCTGATCGAGCTGCGGAAGGAGCGCCCCACGTGGGGGCCGAAGAAGCTGCGTGCGCGGCTGGAGAGCCTGGGCGTCGAGGGGCTGCCAGCAACGAGCACCATCGGCGAGTTGCTCAAGAAGCACGGGCTGATCCGGCCCCGTCGGCGCCGCGTGGTGACGCCGACGACCGCGATGCCGTCGCCGCTGGCTCCAGCCGAGCAGCCGAATGACACGTGGTGCGCCGATTTCAAAGGGCACTTCGCGCTCGGCGACAGGACGCGCTGCCACCCGCTGACGTTGACGGACCAGGCGTCGCGGTACCTGCTCAAGTGCGAGGGCGTGGCGAAGCCGGACGAGGCCTCGGTGCGGCCGCACTTCGAGCGCGCGTTCCGCGAGTTCGGGCTGCCGCACCGCATCCGCTCCGATAACGGCCCGCCGTTCGCCACGATTGGCATCGGTGGGCTCTCGGCGCTCTCGGTCAGCTGGATCAAGCTCGGCATTCATCCCGAGCGGATCGAGCCCGGTAAGCCGCAGCAGAACGGCCGTCACGAGCGAATGCACAAGACGTTGAAGGCGGAGGCGACATCGCCGCCAGAAGCCAACTTGGCAGCGCAGCAGCGCGTCTTCGACCGGTTTCGGCACGAGTACAATGATCAGCGTCCGCACGAGGCGCTCGGCCAGAGGACGCCGGCTTCGCGCTACACGCCCTCGCGCCGCTCGATGCCGAGCAAGCCCTCGTCGCCGGAGTACCCGGACACGATGGCCGTTCGACGCCTGGACGAGCAAGGACGGATGCTGTTCGGGGGCGCGCAGACCAACGTCTCCACACTGCTCGCCGGCGAGCCCGTGGGGCTGACTCCGATCGCCGATGACGTCTGGGAGCTGTACTACGGCCCGGTCCTGCTCGCGCAGGTCACCCTCAAGAACAAGGAGCTGAAGCTGGCCAGGGCGCGGTGACCTGCGCGAACTCACGCCGGATCGTGAGGAGAGGCTCGTGTGTACCGCGACCACGGGGAGCGGTTCGTGTATAGATCCAGGCGGTCCGAGAAAGTGCGGCGAGCGTGTCGCGTCGACGAGGATCCGGTCCCTGTTTCCAGTCCTCCCGGAGCAGGGGTCCGTGGCTCAAGGAAGTGTCACCGCAGCTCCCGGTCAGAAGTGTTACCAGGGCTCCGCTCGTACACCCGCGCGGCAGCGGCAGTCCTGCTGCGCAGCCTCGGCGCCCTGCTGCGCAGCCCCGGCGGCCCTGTTGCGCAGGCCCGGCGACCCTCCCGCGCGGCGTCGGCGCTCTCCTGCGCAGCCCCGGCGGCCCTGCTGCGCAGGCCCGGCGACCTTCCTGCGCGGCGTCGGCGCCCTCCTGCGCAGCCCCCGCGACCCTCCTGCGCACCCATTGGGGTGTCCTATCTTACGATTTTGTGGCTCCTGCGCGGCCCTCGCGACCCTCCTGCGCACCCATTGATGTGTCCTATCGTACGATCGCGTGGTTCCTGTGCAGCCCCAGTGCAGCCCCAGCGCCCCTCTGCACGCCCAGTTGCTGCCCTGGGTTACCATGGCTCGACGCCTGCGCATGGCCGTTGCCGCTGCTGCACCGCTGCTGCGCAGCCTCGGTGTCCGCTTGCGCGGCGCCTCTGTCTCCTTGCGATCGTGCGACGAATGCGTCGGTATCGTGCTCTCCTGTGACCCGAATCCTGGGCGCCGCCGATTTCCTCATTGAGCGACCGCGCCTCTGCTCGGAGGGGCGCTGACCTCGACAAGGAGACATCTCATCGCCATGGCACCGAACGCACCCACTGCCGCTTCATCCAGGACCAAGAACGCCCGGAGCTCGCGCGCTTCGAGCGACGCCGGAGGCGCGCGCCGATCGTCGGGCGGCGCGCCCGAGTTCACGCTGAGCGCCGAGCGAGAGGCCGAGCTGCTCCGGGAGGCCGAGTCGCTCGGCGATAACGCCTCCTTCTTTCCAGGCAAGCTCGCTCGACGCGTCATCTGGTCGAGCCGCATTCAGCTCGCCGCCGAGCGCGACGCGGCGGATCTCGTGCGCACGCCGTTCGCCGAGGGCGAGCCCCCGCTCACGCGCGAGGAGATCGGCGGGCTTCGTGAGAAGATCGAGCTCCTGCGCGTCGTGCAATCGCGCTGGCAAGCGGCGCAGCAGCGCCAGGAGCGGGCCGCCGCGGCCTTCGTGAAGCCGGCCGCCGAGGCCGTCCAGATCAAGCAATCGCTGCTCCGCTTCTTCGATCTCCGCTTCAAGAAGAGCCCCGAAGGGCAAAAGCGGCTCATGGCGATCCGGGCGGGCAGCGGCGACGCGGATCTGGTCCAGGACGCCTCCGATCTCCTCTTGCTCTGCGCCGAGCACGCGGAGGCCGTTCAGAAGGCGCCTCGCGGCGAGGGCGCCGCGGCGGACCGCCTCCGCGAGCTCTCGCCGGTGCTCGCGCGCATGCTCGCCGACAAGAAGCTCTCTCTCGAGGCGGTGCGCTCGCGCAAGCTCCGCGACGCCGCGTACACCCTCGTCGTGAACGCCGAGCGGAGGCTGCGCGCCGCCGCGGAGTACTGGTACGCGGGCACCGACAAGATGAAGGACTATGCGCCGTTCCCCGCCTCCCGCGGCGCCTACGGCGGAGGAGAAGAGGAGGGGGAGGAGGGCGGCGAGTCGGAGGAGGCCGAGCCGGAAGATGGCGAGTCGGACGAGGGCGAGTCGGGAGACGGCGAGGCGGGCGATGACGGGGAGTCGCCCTGAGCTCGGGGTTCACGGATCCTCGCTCACCTGTCGGTGATCATCGCGTCCCGCGTCCGAGCGGTGAAGACCGCGGCCCCATGATCGCCAGCGTTCGCCGTTCACCGCCCGGCACCCACGCCGATCTGGGCCACGCTCGCGTCCGTGGCTACCGCTACTGCCACCGGCGCTGAAGGAGGCGAGGGCGGAGAAGTAGGATGGTGGCCGGCCGGCCTGCCATCGCCCGCCAGGACAGAAGCAGCGCGCTTGTCCGCTCCTGGGGCGCGAGGCGCTCTCAGGAGTCGGTCGTGGCGAGGAGCTCCCGGGCGTCGCTGAGCACGGCGGCGCGGCGGATCCAGCGGTCCAGCTCGTCGATGTCGGTGCTCGCGAGGACGCGTTCCCGCACCTCGGCGGGGACCTCCAGCCCGCGGGCCTCGAGGAAGGCGAGCACCGCCTGCGCCTTGGCTTCGAGGATTCCCTCCTGCCGGCCCTTCGCCACGTAGCTGCGCGCGAATTCGCTCTGAAACTGGTAACCGCTCTTCATCATCGCCTCCAACCTCCGCCTCGCCGCTGCGTTCAGCGAGGATAGCACCAGGTCCCCGTAGACGGCCCGGCGCTCCTCATCGAGCCCGGCCGCCGCCGCGAAGAATGCCTCGCCGATGGCTTCGGCCGCCTCGGTCTGTCCGTGCGCCATGGCCGAGAGCACGGCGACCTCGGGCGCCGCCTTCGCCTGCTCAGCGTCGGTGACGACCGGGACGCCCTGGGGCCCGAGCACCAGCGGCGTCAGCGTCCAGCCAGGGTGGCCGGTGTCGATCGGCCGCGAGCACCACCGCGCCATCGCCGCGTCGATCGTCACGACCAGCAGTCGGGTCGGGCAGCGGTGCCGGGCGCGTCTGGGTGACGTACACGGGCCAGACGTAGGGCTTGTCCGGGTCTACCCTGAGCTGGACCTCGACGACGATCGCCATCGCGGGCCGCTGCTGCTCGCCGACCAGCAGCACGACGACGACATCCGCCCGGCGATCGGAGGGCACGATCGCGGTGAAATCGGAGGACTCGACGCGCGCCTCCGTGAAGGTCGGGACCGGATGGCCGAGCGCGTCGTGCAGCATCTCGGCGGCGAGCGTCGGGCGGTTCTTGAACAGCTCCACCAGAGCTTCATGGGTCACTGAGGGCATCGGGGCGTCTCATGAGTGGTTGCAATCATGCTGGATATGCGTGGCGCGCCAGGCGCATGCGGTGGTCCCGCAGGGGCCGAGCGGCGTCCTCCCACTCATGAATTCCGGGCGGCTCCTCGGATTCGTCACGGCGTGTGACCCGCGTGTGCCTCCCGGCGGTCCGGGCACGGGGCTGCGTGTGAGGGCCCTCGGGTAACGAACGGAATCAGGCCCTCGATGGTCGCCGACACCGTTCCGAGGAATCGGACACGGCGTCCGCTGTGTCTCTCGTTCAGCCGGCCCGCAGATTCAGATCAGGGGCCGATTCCCGGCGTCTCCCTCAGAAGATGCGGCGAGCTCCGTGATTTGTCGTTTCGAAGGGCGAGGGGACGCCGAGCCTGTCGCAACCCAAGCCGGAGATTCGACCGCGATCGGGGGTACCGGCGTTGCCGCCGATGCTCAGGGAGGCGAGCGCGGAGAAGTCGGCGGGTGCGGAGGACACCCTGCATCGCCGTCCGGCGACAGGAGCAGCGCGCTCGGCTGCTCCTGGGGCCCGGGGCGTTGGTTCAGGAGCCGGTCGTGGCGAGGAGCTCCCGGGCGTCGCTGATCACGGCGGCGCGGCGGATCCAGCGGTCCAGCTCGTCGAGGTCGGTGCTCGCGAGGACGCGTTCCCGCACCTCGGCGGGGACCTCCAGCCCGCGGGCCTCGAGGATGGCGAGCACAGCCTGCGCCTTGGCTTCGAGGATTCCCTCCTTCCGGCCTTCCTGCCGGCCCTTCGCTACGTAGCTGCGCGCGAACTCGCTCTGAAATTCGTAACCGCTCTTCATCATCGCCTCCAGCTTCCGCCTCGCCGCTGCGTTCAGCGAGGATAGCACCAGATCCCCGTAGACGGCCCGGCGCTCCTCATCGAGCCCGGGTGCCGCCGCGAAGAACGCCTCACCGATCGCCACCGCCGCCTCGCTCTGTCCGTGCGCCATCGCGGAGAGCACGGCCACCTCGGGCGCCGCCTTCGCCTGCCCGGCGTCGGTGACGACCGGGACGCGCTGGGGCCCGAGCACCAGCGGCGTCAGCGTCCAGCCAGGGTGGCCGGTGTCGATCGGCCGCGCGCTCCAGCGCGCCATCGCCGCGTCGATCGTCACGACCAGCAGCCCGGTCGGGCAGCGGTGGCGGGCGCGCGTCTGGGTGACGTACACCGGCCAGACGTAGGGCTTGTCCGGGTCGACGCCGAGCTGGACCTCGACCACGATGGCCATCGCGGGCTGCTGCTGCTCGCCGACCAGCAGCACGACGACGACGTCCGCCCGGCGATCGGATGGCACGATCTCGGTGAAATCGGAGGACTCGACGCGCGCCTCCGTGAAGGTCGGGACCGGATGGCCGAGCGCGTCGTGCAGCATCTCGGCGGCGAGCGTCGGGCGGTTCTTGAACAGCTCCACCAGAGCTTCATGGGTCACTGAGGGCATGGAGTGGTCTCACGGGTGGTTGCAATCATGCTGGATTTGCGTGGCGCACCAGGCTCATGTGGTCGGTCCCGCAGGAGCCGAGCAGCGCTCTCCCACTCATGAATTCCGGGCAGCTCCGTGAGGTCGTCACGCCGTGTGACCCGCGTGTGCGCCGACGGTCGTGGCACGGGGCTGAACGAGAGGGGAGGGCGCTCGGGCGCACGAGCGGAATCAAGCCCTCGACGGTCGCCAACGCCGTACCGATGCTTCGGACATGGCGTCCGCTGCGGCGTTTGCGCAGCTGGACGTCCGATTCAGCTTCGGGTTCGACTTCCGGCGCCTCTACTCAGGAGACATGGCGAGAGCGTTGTATTTTCGTTCTGAAAAGCGAGACGATCCCGATCCTGTCGTACCAGACGCCGGGGTATCGGCCGCGTCCGGGGCTGCCGGCGTTGCCGCCGGCGCTCAGGGAAGCGAGCGCGTAGAAGTAGGGAGGGCAGGGGCACCCTGCATCGCCGTCTGGCGACAGGCGCAGCGCGCTCGGCTGCTCCTGGGGCCCGGGGCGTTGGTTCAGGAGCCGGTCGTGGCGAGGAGCTCCCTGGCGTCGCTGATCACGGCGGCGCGGCGGATCCAGCGGTCCAGCTCGTCGAGGTCGGTGCTCGCGAGGACGCGTTCCCGCACCTCGGCGGGGACCTCCAGCCCGCGGGCCTCGAGGAAGGCGAGCACGGCCTGCGCCTTGGCTTCGAGGCTTCCCTCCTGCCGCCCCTGCTCCCGGCCCTTCTCCACGCCTTTTGCCACGTAGCTGCGCGCGAACTCGCTCTGAAATTCGTAACCGCTCTTCATCATCGCCTCCAACCTCCGCCTCGCCGCTGCGTTCAGCGAGGATAGCACCAGATCCCCGTAGACGGCCCGGCGCTCCTCATCGAGCCCGGCCGCCGCCGCGAAGAATGCCTCGCCGATCGCCTCCGCCGCCTCGCTCTGTCCGTGCGCCATGGCCGAGAGCACGGCCACCTCGGGCGCCGCTTTCGCCTGCTCGGCGTCGGTGACGACCGGGACGCCCTGAGGCCCGAGCACCAGCGGCGTCAGCGTCCATCCGGGATGACCCGTATCGATCGGCCGCGCACTCCAGCGCGCCATCTTCGCGTCGATCGTCACGACCAGCAGCCGGGTCGGGCAGCGGTGCCGGGCGCGCGTCTGGGTGACGTACTCAAGCCCTCGACGGTCGCCAACGCCGTACCGTTGCCTCGGACATGGCGTCCGGTGTGGCTCTTGCGTAGCTGGCCCTCCGATTCAGCTCCGGCTTGGACACCCGGCGCCTTCACTCGGACGACATGGCGAGAGCGCTGTATTTTCGTTCGGAGAATTGAGGCGATTCCGAGCCGATCGTACGGGAAGCCGGGTATCGGCCGAGGTCGAGGCTGCCGGCGTTGCCGGCGGCGCTGAAGGAGGCGAACGCGTAGAAGCAGCCTGGCGCACGGGCCACCTGCCATCGCCTTCCGGCGACAGGAGCAGCGCGCTTGCCCGCTCCTGGAGCCCGGGCGCCCTCAGGAGCCGGTCGTGGCGAGGAGGTCCCGGGCGTCGCTGATGATCACGGCACGACGGATCCAGCGGTCGAGCTCGTCGAGGTCGGTGCTCGCGAGGACGTGGGCCCTCACCTCGACGGGGACCTCGAGCCCGCGGGCCTCGAGGACGGCGAGCACGTCGTGCGCCTTGGCTTCAAGGATCCCTTCCTGCCGGCCCTTCGCCACGTAGCTGCGCGCGAATTCGCTCTGAAACTGGTAACCGCTCTTCATCATCGCCTCCAACCTCCGCCTCGCCGCTGCGTTCAGCGAGGATAGCACCAGGTCCCCGTAGACGGCCCGGCGCTCCTCATCGAGCCCGGCCGCCGCCGCGAAGAATGCCTCGCCGATCGCCTCCGCCGCCTCGCTCTGTCCGTGCGCCATGGCCGAGAGCACGGCCACCTCGGGCGCCGCTTTTGCCTGCTCGGCGTCGGTGACGACCGGGACGCCGTGGGGCCCGAGCACCAGCGGCGTCAGCGTCCAGCCAGGGTGGCCCGTGTCGATCGGCCGCGCGCTCCACCGCGCCATCGCCGCGTCGATCGTCACGACCAGCAGCCCGGTTGGGCAGCGGTGCCGGGCGCGCGTCTGGGTGACGTACACGGGCCAGACGTAGGGCTTGTCCGGGTCTACCCCGAGCTGGACCTCGACCACGATGGCCATCGCGGGCCGCTGCTGCTCGCCGACCAGCAGCACGACGACGACGTCTGCCCGGCGATCGGAGGGCACGATCTCGGTGAAATCGGAGGACTCGACGCGCGCCTCCGTGAAGGTCGGGACCGGATGGCCGAGCGCGTCGTGCAGCATCTCGGCGGCCAGCGTCGGCCGGTTCTTGAACAGCTCCACCAGGGCTTCATGGGTCACTGAGGGCATGGGTTGGTCTCATGAGTGGTTGCAATCATGCTGGATTTGCGCGGCGTGCCAGGCTCATGCGGTGGGACCCGCAGGTGCCGAGCGGCGTCCTCCCACTCATGAATTCCGGGCGGCTCCTCGGATTCGTCACGGCGTGTGACCCGCGTGTGCCTCCCGGCGGTCCGGGCACGGGGCTGCGTGTGAGGGCCCTCGGGTAACGAACGGAATCAGGCCCTCGATGGTCGTCGACACCGTTTCGAGGAATCGGACACGGCGTCCGCTGTGTCTCTCGTTCAGCCGGCCCCCAGATTCAGATCAGGGGCCGATTCCCGGCGTCTCCCTCAGAAGATGTCGATGATCATCGCGTCCCGCGTCGGGCCGGTGAAGATCGCGGCCACGTGCTCGCCGGCGTTCACCGTTCACCGCTGGCGCCTGCGCCGATCCGGGCCGCGCTGGCCGGAGCCGCTGCTACCCCTCACAGCCGAGCGAGCCGTCCGTCTTCGAGCAAACTCCAGGGGGATGAAGGTGCATACGCCTCGGTCCCGGCGACGGGCAGGCCTGGCGCATCCGTGAGCTGTTCGAGCCCCTCGTCGCGGAGTCGGATGCCACGTTCGGTGAGGCGGTAGACGAACGACTTCATCACCTCGTCAGGATTCGGGCGAGGCGCGCGCTCCACGAATGCGCTCGAAGCGTGCCTCGCCCATTGGGACAGACGATCTTCCAGGAACAGGTCGCCTGTACAGGAGAGAATTCCTCGCAAGTCCAGTCCAGATTGCGACCTGTCGCAGAACACGGACACGTCAGTCTTGTAATCCTCTGCCGAGAGGATGGTCAGGATGAGCTCGTCGAATCGGCTGAGGCGCAGGGCGCCTTCCGTGGTCCTTCTCGGAAAGAAGCATGACAGAAGCTCCCACAAGGGGGCAAGCTCCGGGAACCCTTCGACGCCAGCCATGCAGCTCTCGACGAAGGCCAAGGGATCCTCATCGGCGTAGCTCTCCCAGAGGCGAACGGCACGGTCGTAGCGTTCCACCGGCCAAGGGCGCGACTCGTCGAGACGATCCAGAAGAGCCTCGTCCAAATGGTCGGCTACCGACGCGGAGCAGTTGAACCGCGGAACGATCGGCGGCTCTGGAGGACTCGTCCTTGTGCCGTACACGAACTCGAGCTCGGCGACAATGACGTCACTGCATGCGATCCCGATGTGCCTCAACCAGCTACAGGCCCTCCACAGGTTCACTCGTTCGTGGAGGCTCACTGATACCCACAAGACGACGGGAAGCTCCCAGCGAACATCCGGAGAGTAGAGCCGATCCCACTTTTCGCCAGGATCGTCCCTATCGGAGTGGGGTTCAGAAAGGGACAACCACGTCTCGCGGAGCCGGTTATGTTCTGCGGCATCCCGACGGCTCGGTCCAATGACAAGACAGTCTGACGCGCGCACGACGTTGGTAGCACCGAGCCGAACCAGGCGGTCTGCTGTTGGCGGATCAAAGGCGACGTGCGTCGCATCAAGAAGCATGGGGGCGTCCGTCATGCTCAATCAAATCCACACTCCTCCCCTTTCCGGATGCGCGCACCGTTCTCCCGCTGGAAGGCGACGTCAACAGGTTATCTACATGGCGATTATGTTCATGCGGTAGTGCGTACGGCTCAGGTGCGGTCGGCCGCATTCCGCGCGCGGGCTACTTGCTGGCCATTGCGAAGGCTGAGCGCTCCCGGTCGCGGCGGTGACGGTGGGTCCATTCGGCAGGCGAGGCTACCAGATGCCTCTCACTGCGCCCGCTGCCAGGAGTACGGCCGCTGGCGGTGCGGCACCGGAGCTGCTTGCTACCCTCGAGAACGCGCCGGAGCTTGGCTTCGGCGGCTTGCAGGGGATTTCGTTCGTGGGACGGTGGGGTCGGACGGGGCAGGGGGCGGGGATGCGGCGGCGCGGCGGCGGCCGGCGCCGTTGGGGGTCTTGCCATTCTGCTCGCGCTCGGCGCGGAGGCGCTCGAGGAGGACGGAGGCGGGCTCGTCGTTCGGGTCCTGGGGGACGAGCTCGCCGCGGAAGGCTTTGGCGAGGATGGCGCGGTCCAGCAACGCAAGATCGCTACTTACATCGACGGCATGACGCTTGATTGCCTCGTATCTTGCGATACACGACTGAACCTGCTTCACAATCTCCTGCATCTCGCGCAGCGGTGCCAAAGGGACTTTAATCGCACGCACCTTGTCCAGATTCAGGTTGGGCTGTACCCCTCCTGACGAGATAAGGCGTATGTCTTCATAACTTTTAAGCAGCGCCAGCTTGACGTAAGATTTCGCCGAGCCTGCACTGTCTCTCATGACAATGGCGGCGATAGCCTGGTTCGTTGCTGCCTCGATTGTCAACTCGGACACTTTGCCTCGGGTCTTACCCTCACCATACATTGCCACAAGCAACGTATTGGGTGGATACAAGGTCAAGCTCGTTTCCCTTAGCGCCGTTTCTGTTACAGTTTCATCGGTGCTTCCGACCAACCACTCGTTCAAGGCACCGCTAGTGACCCATGGGATGCCACCGCCGTAGTAGGACGGTACCGATCGGGACGGGGTGGTGCCTGTGCCGACCTCCGCAAGCTCTCCAATTGAAGCCCAGCACCACCCCTCCGGCAGCTCTGGCAGCTCGCTCGCATCCACCGGCGTCGGCTCCTCGTACTTCTCCTTCCACCGATCGTCCCCCGGCACCTTCCCCTTCGCCCGCATCTTGGCGAGCTCCGCCTCCTCCCACCGCCGCCGCCGCTCGGCGCGGATGCGCCTGAGCAGCTCCTCGGCCGGCTCCACGTCGGGGTTCTTCTCCCGCCAGTCTGCCGTGAGATCGCCGCGGAAGGCGGCTGCGAGCACGGACTGGCGGAAGCGCTCGAGGAGCGCGGGGATGGCGTCGAGCGCCTCCTTGGCGCGGCGACTCTTGGCGGTGAGCGCCTCGAGCTTGGCGACGATGCGGCGCTGCTCGAAACGCGGCGGGATCGGAACGGGTAGAGCGCTTAACTTCGTAAGGCTGAGAGAAGCGAGGTTCGTTGTCTGTTTCCCCTCACCAACGAAGTATTCTTGTCCAAATGTGTTGCTGTACATCGACAAGAATCGGGGCAGAACGACGTCGCCTAAGATACGTGCGCGAAATACATGGTTCTGGTGAATGCACAGCGGAAGCTGTTCCTCCCAAACCCAACCGCGTCCGAGTTTGTCGCGGTCTCCGCCTTCATTGAATAGAACGTCGCCGGCTTGTAGCCGCAGCTCTGCTATTTCTCGATCCGTGGCCTCGATCTGGGCAACTTCGGAGAGATCGATATAACCTCGCTGGACATTAGCGACTCGAAGATATGGCACGAACTGAAGGCGCTCTTCCTGTCGGCGCTTTTGCCCCTTTGTGACCCCGCCCTTTATCTCGGCGAGGGTCTGCAGCGTTGCCCAGGCCCAGCCGACAGGTAACTCGCTCACGCCTCCACCCCCAGCTCCACCTGCAATGCCGCCATCTCTTCCGTCGCGACCCGCAGCTTCTCCAGGATCTCCGCTGCGATCTCCTCCGGCTCCGGCAGGTCATCCGCCCCACGGACGCTCTCGTCCTTGAGCCAGCTTATATCGAGGTTATCCCCCCGCGCCTTGATCTCCTCGCGCGTGAACCTTCTGAACCGGCCCGCCTCCCCCTGATCCTTCCGCCGGCTCTTCCCGTAAGGATCGCTCCCGAACGCCTTCTCGAACTCCGCGAAGTGCTCCGGCCCGAGCGGCGTCCTCTTCCCGAACGACGGCATGTTGGCCCGCAGGTCATAGACCCACACCGCCCTGGTGTTCCCCTTGTCCTTCTTCTCCTCCCCGCGCGTGAAGAACAGCACGTTCGTCTTCACCCCCTGCGCGTAGAAGATCCCCGTCGGCAGCCGCAGGATCGTGTGCAGATCGCACTTGTCCATCAAGTCTGACCGGATCTGCGCCCCGGTGTTCTCCTCGAAGAGCACGTTGTCCGGCAGCACCACCGCGGCCCGCCCGCCCGGCTTCAGCCCTCGGTAGATGTGCTGCAGGAACGCGAGCTGCTTGTTCGAGGTCGGATACGTGAAGTCCTCCCGCGACGGCAGCCCGCCCCCCTTCTTCGTCCCGAAGGGCGGGTTCGTCAGAATCACATCTGCCGGCGCCAGCCGCGCGCCGTCGGGCGAGAGCGTGTCCCCGCGCAGCAGATTCCCCTCGATGCCGTGCAGCATCAGGTTCATCAGCGCCAGCCGGTGCGCGTCCTCCACCAGCTCGATCCCGTAGAACGCCTTCTTCTTCTGAAAATCCTGCGCGCGCTGGGGCAGCTCATACATCTTGTCATCTGCCCTGATGAACCGATCCGCCGCGATCAGAAACCCCGCCGTCCCCGCCGCTGGATCCTGCACCAGCTCCCCCGCCTTGGGCTGGACCAGCCGTACCATGCAGTCGATGAGCGGCCGCGGCGTGAAGTACTGCCCCGCGCCCGACTTCTTCTCGCTCGCGTTCCGCTCGAGCAAGTCCTCGTACATGTTGCCGAGGCCCTCCTCGCGCGCCGAGTACCAGTCGAGCCGCTCGATCTCCTTGACCAGCGTTCCCAGGTTCTTCGGTTGCTTGATCGACGTCTTGGCGTTGACGAAGATCGCCTGAACGCGCCCGGACGCCTCGGTGCCCAGGTGGAGCAGCGTGGCGCGGTAGAAGTTGAGCAGCTCGATCCCTCCCTTGGCCGAGAGGTCGTCCCAGCGATACCCCTTGGGGAGCTCCTTCTCCGTGCCCGTCTCCTTCGCCATCTTGAGGAAGAGCAGGTACGTCAGCTCGGTGAGGTACTCGTGGTAGGTGATGCCATCGTCCCGCAGGACGTGGCACAGATCCCAGAGCTTGCGGACGATATCGGCGGTCGTCATGGTCGGCGCGCTCTACCTACCATAGTCAGCCGGCCGCCTTCGCCCAGATCGCCTCCTTCAGATCGCCCAGCACCTGCTCGAGCTGCCCGTCGAAGATCTTGTCGATCCGCTGGAAGCCGCCGTCGGCCTGGAACTGCCCGCGATCGAGCGCCGCCCGGTCCACCACCTCGTCGGCCTTGATCTGCTTGCCGATGCGCTCGAGCCACTTTCGCTGCACGGGCGTCCACGCGCGGCTCTGGCCGATCTTCGCCACCGCCCGGTCCACCCGCTCGCCGTAGGGCACCAGCGCGTCGCCGAGCGCGGCGCGCCGGATGAAGCCCATGATGGAGGCGGCGATGTCGGCGTTGGTCTTGTTCCGCCACGCGGTCCGCAACACCGCCTCGGTGTAGCCCGCCCCATCGAGCGCGAGCTTGAGCTCCCGGAGCTGCTCGCGGGTCAGGTCGCGCGGGCGCTGCGTGACGAGGACGAGCGCCGGGAGCGTGTTGATCTGGTCGCGAACGTAGGCCGCGAAGCTGTCCAGGTAATCGTCCGGCCGCGCCGCCTTGCCGTAGCCGTGCCCCACCTCGATCACCCGGTCGACGTGCTCCGAAACGATCATCGGCCGGCCGGCCCCGAGCTTGTCGTCCAGGAGCGAGACGAGATACCCGTGCTGGGCGAAGAACTCCGACGCCGCATCCGGCGTCCCCGCCTTGAGCAAGCGCGCGACCTCGGCCGGCGTCATCCCCGCGATGCCCTCGAACCGGGTGAGGCTCTCGCCCTTGAGCACCTGCCGCTTGCGCTGGAGCTTGGCGATGAGCTGCTCGAGCACCACCGTCCGCGCCTCGGCGTCCTTCACCGTCCTGAGCTCCTCCACGAGCTTCTGGAACGAGAGGCTCACGTCGTTCACCACCGATGTCATCGAGGTGAGCCGCTCGAAGTTCTCGTACAGCGCCACCGCGTCGAAGATGCGAAAGCTCGTCTTCTCGATCTGCGGGCAGAGGCGCGTGGCCCGGCCGAGCATCTGCTCGTACAGAATGCGGCTCTTGACCTGCCGCAGAAAGACGATGTTGCAGATCTTCGGGACGTCGACGCCGGTGGTGAGCAGATCCACGGTGACGACCACGTTGGGGAGGCGCTCGTTCTTGAAGTGCCGGATGAGCTGGAGCGGGCGATCGACGCTGGGGTGGCCGGTGATCTTGGCCACCGTCCCTTCGTCGACGCTGCCGTATTGAGCGAGGAACGCCGCCTCCAGGAACCTGACGACCAGATCGGCGTGAGCGTCGTTGACGCAGAAGATAAGGGTCTTCCCTGGGAGCGTGGGGTCGATGTGCCTGGCGAGCTCGGCGCACACGACCTCGTTGAAGCTCTCGGTGATGACCTTGCTGTTGAAGCCGTCGACGTCGATCTTCACCTCGTCCTTGACGTCGACGAGCTCCGCGGCGGCGGTGCGCGGGTCGATGCGCCGCATCTTCTCGCCCTTCTTCCAGATCATCCCCTTCCTCGCGAGGTCGGTGACGATGGACACCGGCGGCTCGTGGTCGACGAGGCAACCGTCGATCACCGCCTCACGGTACGAGTAGAGGAAGACCGGCGTGCCGAAGATCTCCTTGGTGTGCGCGGCGGGCGTCGCCGTGAGGCCGATCTTCACCGCGTCGAAGTGATCGAGGACGCGCCGGTACCTGGAGACGTAGTCGTCGAGGCTGCGGAAGCTCAGCTCGACGTCGCTCATCTCCTGATCGAGCGTGTACCCGCGATGACACTCGTCGACGACGATGCAGTCGTACTGGTCGACCGGCGGCACGTCGCCCTCCGCCTTCGGATCGAGGAGGCGCTTGACCATGCCCTGGATGGTCGCGACATGCAGCTTGGTGCCCGCGTCGGGCCGCACGTCGTCGAGACCCTTGATGTTGTAGATCTCCGCGAACGTCTGGAGGTTCTCGAGCCGCACGTCCTTGAGCGCGTCCACCGTCTGCTCCCCGAGCGCGCTCCGGTCGACGAGGAAGAGCACGCGCCGGAACCGCTGGGCCTTGATCAGCCGGTAGACGAGCCCGATGGCGGTGCGCGTCTTCCCTGTCCCCGTGGCCATCGCCACGAGGCACGCCCGCTGCCCGCTCTCGACCGCCGCCTCCACCGCCCGGATGGCGCGGATCTGGTAGTCGCGCAGGTCGAGGTAGCCCGTGGGCTCGTTTCCCAGCTTGGCGTGGGCGGCGTCGATGTCCTGCTTGAAGAGCGCGACGAGCCCCTCGGGCGTGTACCAGCCCTGGAGCGCGCGTGGGAGGGCGGTAGACAGCCGCGCGTCGCGGAACCAGATGCCGCTCTTGGTCTCGAGCTGCTTGAGATACGCCCGCCCGTTCGTGGCGAAGAGGAACGGCACCTTGTGCACCCCACCCCACGGACCACCCGCGAACCTGGCGTCGCCCTCCACCTTGAAGCCGCGGCTATAGCGAGTCGTCTGCTGCTTGAGCACGTTGGCGACATCCACGCTCATCTTCTTCGCCTCGACGACCGCGAACGCCTCGAGCCCGACGAACAGCGCGTAGTCGACCGGGCCGGTCTCCGTCGGCCACTCGGCGATGGCGAGGTTCTTTCCCTTCTGCGGCCTCGTTCCCCGCCTGTAGTGAAGCTGCTCGGAGTCTGCTTCCCATCCGGCGTCGCGGAGCTGCTTGTCGATGAGCCGGCGGGTCGCGGCCTCGTCGAGGTGGATCGCCTGCGCCGCTTCCGCAGCGCGGTTGACAAAAGCTTGAACCTCCGCGGCAGGCGCAGCCACGGCCTGGGCCTGGAGGGCGGCGAGCTCCGCGGCGAGCTGCGCCTTCTGGCGCTCGAAGGCCTCGATGTCCTTCGACCGCTTCTGCTCGGCCTCGGTGGCGAGGGCTTCCCAGAGAGCCCGGTCCTCGGCCTCCTTCCGGGCGCGCTCCTCGGCCGTGAGGCGCTTCCTTGCCTCCTCCTCGACGGCGGCTCGGACGGCCTCGATGTCGACCTTGCTCCTGGCCAGCTCTCCGCGCAGCCGCTCGAGCTCGGCGGCAAGCGCGGCGTCTTCCTTCGCGGGATCCGGCGGCGGCACGAAGGGCCCGGGGTCGAACTTCCTGTTGTTCCCGAACGAGCGCTGGAACCAGACGGCGAGCTCGCGCGCCATCTTGAGCTGGTGAAGCGCCTCGTGGTGGTCGCCGCGGAGCTCGTGGGTCGCCTTGTTTCCGGCGACGCGCAGGTCGTGGAAGAGCTGCCGTGTCGTCGCGTCGAGCGCGCCCCGATCGCGGAGGCGGCCGATGAGCGCGGCCTGGTTGTCCTCGGGCGACATGTAGAGCCCGAGGCGCGCTGCGGCGCGCTGAGCGAGGATCTCGCCGAACTGCCGCAGCTTCACAAGGCAGGTGTTCGGGTCCTCGGCGAAGTAGCGCTCCGCCTGCGTCCCGAGCACGACGAGGCGCGGGTCATGGTGGTCGAGAAACGCGAAGTTGGGCGAGGCGGCAGGGGGCATGGGATCGAGCTCGCGCGTCGGTGGGGGGACCGTTCCATGGAACACCAGCCCGGGGTGCGGATGGAAGCGGAACGACCCGCCGTGCCGGGCGGTATCGCGCGAGGAGCAGACGTTCAGGTGCGCGCGGTTGACGCGCACTTCGAGCCGCTTCGATCAGAAATGACCGTGCTTGTCTCGGTGCAGGTCGTGCTCGGGGGATGTGCGTAGGCTGGCGCCATCCTGGCGAGCCTTGGCCCGCCGGAGCCACAGCCGCCCGAGGCGCACTCGATTCCAAACCGTGTTGGGGTTGTGCCCCAGCGCCGCGCCGATCTCTCTGCACGTATATCCCTGCGCCTTGAGGGCAAGGACGGCTCGGAACCTGGGACGCACGCGCCCGAGCTCGCGCAGCGCTTCCCGAGCCTCCATCTGCCCGAGCGGCGAGCGGGCGTGGTCTTGAAAGAGACGGCACGCGTCCGGCACCAGGACCTCGTACCTCCGCCATGCGCGCGTCACGTAGTGTGAAGCGTGCCGCCAGGTGATGCCGATGAGCCATCGCTTCAAGGCCACGGCGATCGGCACCTCCGGCCGCGGCTGGAACCGCCCGGCACGCATGCTCTGCCACGCCCCGAGCAGGACCTCCTGGGCGACGTCCGCGCGATCCTTGCTCGGCACGCTCCAGCGCCGCAGCACGCCGTCGATGATCGCTTTGTGCCGAGTGATGGCGTCGATGTCCAGCGTGACGATGGCGCGATGCGCACGCGCGGGCGGTCGTTCGCTGTCCCTACCGGGCAGCGTCGTAATGAGGATCGTCTCCACCGATGGGGTCTCCACGAGACGGAGCGCGGCCGCGCCGGGCGATCGAACGAGCGCGCCCGCGGAGCCACGCCGCGCGCCAGGGCAGCGAGGGATTACCGCTCTGTCTCTTGCGATGCGATCAGTCGTGCGCCTCGGCCTCGACCGGCCCGCGCCGCTCACAGCGCGCTTCCCGGAGGAGCGCGTCGCGCCGCGCCGCGTGCTCTCCACGACCACGGCGCTCGCGGTGCTCGTGCAGGAGACGGCACGCCGATAGCCTTCCTTCGGCGGTCCCGAGATCGAGCATCGCGCGCGCCCGCTCGAGCCTCGGATCCATCCTCGATCGCTCCACACCGGTGCGCGCCCGAAACGGTATCTCGCCCGCGGCGGACATCGCGCGTGCCGTGGGGGTGCTGCCCTGATCCGCCGATCCGAGCGCGGCCGTGGCCTCCAGTCGCCCTATCGCGCCCGCCGGTCTCGCCGATACAGCGCCGTCCTGGCCCGCAGGCGCCGCCGTGATCTCGAACGCTGCCGACGCGAGCCCCAACGCCGCGCGCTCGGGCGCTCCGGCACGCATGGCGCGCGCAAGACGGCGGAAGCGATCGGAACCAAGCTGACAGGGCGCCGCGCCGTCCGCGCTCGCCCAGGCGGTCACATCCATGCCCGTCCAGATGATCCAGGCGCGAAAACAGGTGACAGAATCGACCGGCGCGACGAAGAACGGTGCGCCGGGGTGTGTCCCCAGGGGACGACACGTCGACGCGTCGGTTGGTTGCATTCCAGAGACGACGCCAAAATTGTCGTGCAAAAGCGCGGCGCCACGCGGGCGTGCACCGTTGCCGGACTGGCGACGTCGTTGATAAGGTCGCCTGGATGACGCGCTTGCGCTTGTGGTCGGTCCTGTTGAGGAGTTGCCTTCTCGGGGCGTTGATCAGCGCCACGGCGCCCTCGCGCGCGGCGCCGCCGCCCGGGGGCTCGCCGCCGGCGGCCGCGGCGCTGCGCCAGCAGGCGCGGATCGCCTTCGGCGGGCGGCGGTGGGCGGACGCCGAGGCGCGCTTCGAAGCCGCCCTGGCGGCGCCCGACGCCGCCGGGATGACCGAGG
The DNA here is from genome assembly GCF_052075895.1 of Sorangium sp. KYC3313. Lineage (NCBI taxonomy): Bacteria > Pseudomonadati > Myxococcota > Polyangiales > Polyangiaceae > Sorangium > Sorangium sp. KYC3313. Next base: position 1,642,252 of record NZ_CP197255.1, on the reverse strand, counting down.
TGCAGCTGGCCGAGGTGCTCGGGTATCTCGGGCTCTCCGAGCTGGAGCAGGGCAAGCACCGGGAGGCCGCCGAGCACCTGGGGGAGAGCCTCGATCACGACGCCGTCCTGAAGGAGGCGCTCGTCCGCCGGTTCACGAGCGGGTTCAACAAGGCGCTGGAGCACGTCGGAAGGATCTACGTGGCTGCCGCCCCGCCCGACGCCGAGGTCCTCCTGGACGGGGAGCCGATCGGCACGGGGGCCACGGTCCTCGAGCTGTTCGTCGATCCGGGGACGTACACGCTCCGAGCGCGGCTGTCGGGCCACGGGGAGCTCTCGCAGCGGGTCGAGCTCGCCGCGGGGGCGACGGTCGGCGCAGCGCTGACGCTCTTGCCCGTGGTCGAGGCGCCCCCGCGCGCCCCCGAGCCGAGCGCGAAGGACATCCGACCGGTCGCGCCGGCCGCGGCCCCGGCGCCGGGGCCCTGGGCGTCGTGGCCGGGGGCGCTGCGGATCGCGGGGATCGCCGTCACGACGGCCGCCGTCTCGTCGGGGGCCGTCTTCATGCTCCGGGCGAGCGTGCTCGACGGGGACATCAGCGAGCGGATCGACGGCCTCAACCGCGATCCCGCGTGGACCTCGGACGCGTGCCGCGAATCGCCGCAGCCCTCCGCGTGCCCCGAGCTCCACCGCCTGCGCGAGCAGCGCGACAGGTCCGGCGTCCTCGGGACCGCCCTTGTCGCGACGGGGGCCGTCGTCGGCGCGGCGACCGCGGCGTCGTTCTTCATCGACTCCTCGTTCCCGCGATCGAAGCCGGCGACGACCGCGCTCCGCGTCGTGCCGGTGACGACGGCGCACCAGATCGGCGTGATGGCGCTCGGGGCGTGGTGAGGGCATGGAGGCGAACATGACGCGGTCTCGGACGGCATGGCGGGGAGCGGCTTCGCTTGCGGTGGCCGCGCTATGCGCGTGCGGCGCGAGCGCCGTCTCGGGGTGCATGTACCTCGGGAGCCATTGCTGGGAAGAGCAGACGTGCGATGAAGGCGCCTCGGCGCTGCCGCCCGCGCCGCCGCCCCCGGCCTCGCCGTGCGAAGGCGACCCGGTGACGGGGCCGGTGCTGGACGGCTGCGGGGTGTTCGTGCGCGCGCAGGGCGACGACCGCCACCCGGGCACGCGGCAGCAGCCGGTGAGGACGCTGGAGCGCGCGATCGTGCTCGCCGCGAGCGGACGGCGCGACGGGGACGAGCCGACCCGGCGCGTGTACGCGTGCGGCGAGACGTTCGAGGAGACGGTCGCGCTGCCCTCGGGCGTGGACCTCTGGGGCGGCCGTCGCTGCGCGGACGGGGACGGGTCGTTCGGGTGGTCGTTCGGAGGGCCCGATCAGCTGACCACCATCGCTCCGGGGCCGGAGGGGATCCCGGTCCGGGTCTTCGCCGCCGAGGGGCGGACGTCGACGATCTACGGGGTCCGGGTCGTTGCCGGCGAGGGCTCGGCGAGCGATGGGCGGTCGTCGATCGGGATGATCCTGAGCCAGGGGGCGAAGGTCCGGCTGGTGGCGAGCGAGGTCCACGCGGCCGGGGGGATGGACGGGGAGCCGGGGGAAGACGGGCCGATCATCACGGCAGAGGAAGGGGTTTATGGCAACCACGGCGCGCCTGCGTGCAGCGCAGAGCGCCCCGTGGCGGCGGTTACAGCGTGCGATGACAGTATGGAATCGATCGGCGGGCGAGGGGGCGATGGGGGGCTCCATTCCGGCGAAGACGGCCAGCATGGCGAGCCCTACTGGATCGACGACCCCTCGCAGTCGGGCCGAGGGGGGCTAGGTGCGGGCAGCCGGTCCTGCACGGACGGTCAAGGGGGCGCGCACGGTAAGGATGGCGAGCACGGGGCCGACGCGGCAGGCGCCGGTGTCCTTGACACCAGCGGCTGGGTAGGCGTTCGAGGGGCCGACGGCGACCGCGGAGGCATCGGCTGGGGCGGAGGCGGGGGCGGGGGCAGCAAATCGAGGTTCGCCATGATCGAGTGCCATCCCACCGGACCCCAGCGCGGCGCCGCCGGCGGCTCCGGAGGAGGCGGCGGCTGCGGTGGACGCGGGGGCAAAGGCGGAGGCCCTGGGGGAGCGAGCCTCGGGATCGTCGCGCTGGAGGGCGCCGAGATCACCCTCCTCGCCTCGCTGGTCGTGGCTGGCGACGGTGGCGACGGCGGCGGCGGTGGGAGAGGCCAGGCAGGCGGCATGGGCCATGACGGGGGCCTTGGCGGGCTTTACACGCCATGGGACGACTGGCGCGCGTGCAACGGCGGCAAGGGCGGCAACGGCGGGCGCGGCGGTGACGGCGGCGGCGGGCTCGGCGGGCCCTCGGTCGGCGTCGCCACCGTGGGCGTCACGAAGGTGAGCTTCGAGGCAGGCACGATCGTCAGGAATGGACACGCCGGCTTCGGCGGCTCAGGGAGCGATCCGAGCCGCCGCGATCCGGGCACCGCTGGCGCATGGGTCGTGTTCCCTGCCGTCGATCCGGGGCCACCGCGATGAATGACCCCCGCGCCGGGGCTCCACGCAGGGAGAGACCGATGAGGATTGCCGAGATGGTGAACGACCCCCGCGCGAGGGCGTCACGTCGAGAGAGAGCGATGAGGATTGCAGACATGAAGCGCTTGTCCCTCCTGCTGCCGCTCCTGGCGGTGGGGTGCGGGATCGACCTTGGCCCCTACGAGGAAGGCCCCGCGCCGTGCTTCGGCGGGTCGTGCGCGCCCGAGCCGCCGGAGTCGCTCTGTCGCGAGTACCTCACCGCCGATCGCGCGGTGGACGGCTGCGGCGTGTTCGTCCACTCGATGTTCGGCGACGACGCGAACCCCGGCTCACAGGACAAGCCGGTGCTGACCCTCCAGCGCGCCATCGAGATCGCGCGCACCGGGCGGGGGCGTGTGTTCTTCTGCACGCACATGGTCGGCTCGGTCACGGTGCCTTCCGGCGTGGATCTCATCGGGAGCTTCAATTGCCTCGACGGGACGTGGGAGCGCCTGGCCGAGGGGAGTTATCCTGTCATCCAGACGCTCGACGACACGGTGCCGATCACGATCGAGCCGGCGCGGCCCGGCGACACGGGGGCAGAAGACGGGGTGACGACCATCGTCGGCATGAGGGTATCGGCCGGGTCGGAGGTCGCCGTCTTCGTCCGGTCGGGCACCGAGGTGGAGATCCTCGGGAGCCTGATCCTCGGGTCGTCCAGCTACAAGACGGAGCACGGAAAGGATTGGTCGGGCCCGCCCGTGGCGCAGAGAGGCGTGAACGGCAAGGGCGGCGCGTTCGGCTGCACCGGGGAGATCGTGGCCGGCGGGGTTGCCGTGGTGAGCGCCTGTGACGAGGGCCCCGTGTCGATGGGCGGCAAGGGGGGTGATGGAGGTGTCGCCGATGGCGGCGACGGCGCCGACGGTTTGCCCATGCCGAACCCCGACAATCCCCGTGACTCGGGGCTCCGGGGCAGGGGCGATCACGGGAGCGGCAGCTGCGAGGACGGCCAGGACGGGCAATCGGGCGCGCGGGGCGCCGACGGAGCGCCGGGTCAGGGCATGGGTCGCATCACCGAGGCCGGCTGGATCGGAGGAAAGGCGGGCGACGGCGCCACCGGGGAGCCAGGCCATGGGGGCGGCGGGGGCGGCGGTCGCCGAGGGAGCCTCGCCATCTGCGGAGCGGCCAACCTGGCAGGGCCGCCCGGCGGCGGGGGCGGCAGCGGCGGTTGCGGCGGCAAGGGCGGGGAGGGGGGCGACAACGCCACGCCGAGCATCGGGATCCTCGCGCTGCACGCCAAGGTGACGGTGCGCGACAGCGAGGTCGCCACGGTGTATCCGCTGGGCGCCGGGAGGGGCGGCGCGCCGCAGGTCGGCGGCAACCCGGGCTTCGGGGCGGCCGGCGCCTACTGGCCCGACGGCTCCGGCCGCGCGTGCGACGGCGGCGACGGCGGCTACGGGGGCTGGGGAGGCTACGGCGGCGGAGGGCGCGGCGGGGACTCCATCGGCATCGCCTACCTCGATGAGGACCAGCTCGTGCTGGAGAACGTCACGTTCGACCTCGGCGAGCCCAGCGAGGGCGGTATGGGCAATCCCAACGATCCATCGACGTGGGGAGAGCGCGGCAAGAGGTACGAGACCTATCGCTTTCCCGAGTGAACCGCCCGCGGCGCGTCACTTCGGCCTGAGCTCCGTGAGGACGAGCAGGTACTCCGGCGGGTTGTTCGGCGACAGCTTGGCGTACGGGTTCTCCTTGGTGGGGAAGCCGGTGAAGCGCTTCGTGCTGTACTCGCCCCAGGACGGGTTCTTGAAGAGCGGGATCACCGGCGCGTTCTGCGCGTAGAGCACCTGCACCTCGTCGAGGATGCGCTTCTGCTCCGCACCCCCGAGAGGTCGAGCGCGGGGGGCTTCTTCATGATTCCGGACCTCCTCCTTCATGCTTCATGTCGGAAAAGAGGCGCTGTCTGAAAGTTAACCGTGTTGACAAACCGCCGGCGAAAAAGATAGAGGTCGTAGTGTCGTCCTGAGCTTGAAATCGACTCACTTCCCCTCTGCCAAGGAGCTCCTTCCATGAGATCGAATCCGATGATGAACAGGCCCTGGAGCGCTCATCTCGGCTCGGCGTTGGCGCTGATCGTCGCTCCCCTGGCACTGGGTCACGTCGAACAACTGGACCGATGGCGTCTGGCTCGAGTACAATCCAACGACGCTCGACTGGGAGCAGCACACCGTCAACAACAAGACGGCGTGGTCGCAGTGCGTCCGGTAACCGGCACGGCGGCTTGACGGAGGAATGCCGTACAGGGCCCGGATCCGGCGCTCGGCGGCGGCGACGCCCCTGCATGTGCGGTCGTCTGCGGGGGCGAGCGTCCCCCGCGCCTCCACGCCCACGCGGCGGCCCGGCGTCTTCACGGCACCTCTCGGACGCGCGCTGTGATGTAATGGGCCGTGTCCACACCCTGGGCGCAGCCGCTGCCAGGGGATAACCCGCGGTGAGCCCTTGAGCGCCTCTCCTCCCAAAGCGACGATCGCCGTCCTCGAGCGGAACCGCGTCGTCGGCCAGCGCATCGCCCGCGTGATGTCCGCGGCCTCCGGCCTGCAGGACGTCCCCGTCGCCGGCGATCCCGCCGAGCTGCGCGCCCGGCTGTCCGAGCGACCCCTGCTGCTCGGCTGCGACGCCGCCGATCTCGACCTCGCGCTCGAGTGGGCGGCCGAGCGCTACCCCAGCATGCACCTGCTCGTGTGGACCTCGGGCAGCACCGACGCGATCCTCCACGCCGCCCTGAAGGAGCCCCGCCTCTCCAGCATCGTCGGTTGGCCGAGCTTCGCCTCCATGCCGCGGCCCTGGGAGATCGCCCTCGCCGTCCGCCGCATCCTCAAGCCGCTCGCCCTGCCGCCTCGGCTCTCCGACCTGCTCTCCTGGGGCGCCACCATCGTGAAATGGCGCCCCCGCACGAGCGACGACCGCGACCGCACCGTCGCTGAGGTCGCGCACTGGGCCGAGCGCTCCGGCGCCCCCGCGCGGGTCGCCGAGCGGCTCGCCGCCCTCGCGCACGAGCTGCTCATGAACGCGATGTACGACGCGCCCGTCGACCGCCGCGGCCGCCCCCGCTACGCGCACGACAGGCGGGGCGACCTCGTGCTCGAGGAGAACGAGATCCCCACCCTGCGCCTCGGCACCGACGGCGCGTACCTCGCCCTCCAGGCCCACGATCCGTTCGGCGGCCTCCGGCGACACCACGTCTTCGAGGGCATCACCCGCGGCCTGAGCGCCCGCGGCGCCGACTCGACGAGCGCCCCCGTGCTCGACACGTCGCGCGGCGGCGCAGGGCTCGGCATGCTCAAGATCTACGCGGCCGGCGCCGTGCTGGTCGTCGACGTCTCGCCCATGGCCTCGACCATGGTCACCTCCTTCTGGGACCTCGACGTCAACCCGCGCGAGTTCCGCTCGCTCCCGGCGTCCCTCCACTTCTTCGAGCGCTCCACGCCGGCGATCGAGACGCTGGAGCGGACCGGGTGGTGACGCCCGCGCTCGCCGCGCGCGGCGCAAGAGGACGGCGAGCCGGCCGAGGCGGGCGCCATGGCTGAGATCGATCCGCTCCTCGCGCGGCAGCTCAGGCGCCTCGGGCTCGAGGACCTCGGCGAGCCGCCCGACAAGGAGACCTGGCACAAGGTGGTCGCGCGCATCAGCGAGCACTACCGCCACGTCGCCGACGATCGGAGCCTGCTCACCCGCTCGCTCGACCTCTCCACGAACGAGATGGGCGCGCTGCACCGGCAGCTCCTGGCCGAGCGGGACCGCCTGCGCAGCGTCGTCGTGGCCATCGGGGACGCGCTGACGATCTTCCACGACGCCGCGAGCTCGCAGGTCGAGCCGTCGCGGCCGATCGAGGTCGGCTCGACGATCTCCACGGCGAAGCGGCGCTTCGCGTCGAAGCTCGGCGAGCTCTTCTCCCTGAGCGGCGCGGCGCCCGGCGGCGCGACCCAGGACGCCGCCGGCGCGAGCGGCTCGGACGAGGCCATCAACGAGGTCCGCGTGCAGCTGGTCGCGCTCGGGGACCGGCTGGTGCAGCTGCTCTACGACACGGCGGAGAAGGCGTCGCTGAAGAAGCAGCTCGAGGTCGCGCGCGCCGTCCAGCAGATGCTCGTGCCGAGCGAGGACGTCATCGAGCGGCCCTCGCTGCGGCTCGCCAGCCACTTCCAGCCCGCGGCGGAGTGCGGCGGCGACTGGTGGACGTTCCACGATCTGCCGGACGGCAGGCTGCTCACCGTCGTCGGCGACGTGACCGGGCACGGCATCTCGTCCGCGATCATCACGGGGGCGGCGAAGGCCGCCTGCGACGTCGCGCGCACGTTCGCGCGCGAGGCGATCAGCCCGGCGCAGCTGCTCCGGGTCATGAACTGCTCGATCTTCGAGGCGGGGCAGCAGAAGTTTCTGATGACCTGCGCGGCGTGCGTCTTCGACCCCGCAGCCGGCTCGCTGACCCTCGCGAACGCCGGGCACCCGTTCCCCTACCTGGTCAGGAACAACGCGATCCGGCAGCTCGCCGCGCAGGGCGAGCCGCTCGGGGCGGCGAGCTCGGCCGAGTACACGTCGAGCACCGTCGCCCTGGAGGGCGGCGACGCGCTCCTCTGGTTCACCGACGGCGTGACCGAGTGCGAGAACGAGTCGAGCGAGCAGTTCAGCGAGAAGCGGCTGCGATCGCTCTTCCAGAGCGTGGCCGCCTGCCCGCCCGAGGAGGCGAGGGACGCGATCGTCGAGGCGGTGTCCAGGTTCCGCGGCGAGCGCGCCCTCGACGACGACGTGACGCTCGTCGTGGCCCGCGTGCGGTAGCCGACCCGAGGGACCGCGCCGCAGATCGTCCAGCACGCCCTCGCCGCGGCCGCCACCCCGGTCGAGCTCCGCCTCTCGCGGAGGTACGGCGTCCGGCGCTGCTGTGTGCGGCGCCCCGCGAGGGCGACCCGGGCGCCGTTCCTTGGCCGCTACATGATGAACTCATAAGCGCCGATGTCCCAGCGGGGCCCCTGGGGCCGAGCGACCCAGTCCAGATCGATGAACACAGGGACCGCCGTTCCCCTGTCGATGGCCAAGGAGCCTGGCCTCAGGTGGAAATCGGGGTCGAACGGCGCGTTCGGATCGACGAAGAGGTTCGCCGGAGAGGCGACCAGCGAGTTCCTGTCGTGGCCGCGGTTCCGCCACGTGCTCAGGTTGATTATCGAGTTGCCGTCGTCCGTGCTGAATCGGTTCACGACGACGTTGTAGTCGCTCTCGAAGCCGTCGATGGTGGGCTGGTAGATCAGGATGGAACCCCTGTCGATCCGCGGTGTAAATAGGATGTTGTTCTTGATCTTGTTGCCGACCGGATTGGAGATGCCGCCCTCCGAGCTCGGGATGTTGATCACCCAGCGGCTGTCTGCCGCCATCACGATCGTATTGTTGTAAACCTGGTTGCGGCTCGAGCCCTCCGCCCCGTCTATCGCGTAAAGCGAGATGCCGCTCGCGTGGTTCCCGTAGAGGAGATTGTTCCTGAACATGCTGTCGCTGACCCCATCGCAATTGATCGCGGAGGCCCCGCGCGTGCCGTTCTCCCAGATCTCATTCTGCTCGACGGTCGCGCCGGTGATGATCCCGTCGCCCGGCGTGAAATTCCTGTCGCCGTTCATGTGAACGCCGGCGGACGCGTTGTGATGGAGCAGGTTGCCGCGGATCTGGGGGCGATCCCCGCTGTTGCTGGTGTACACCCCATGCTCGCCGTTGAAGGCGGATTCGTTGTACTCGATCACCGCATCGTCGCTGAACGCGGTGAAGATGCCCGTCCGACCGCTGTCGTGGACGTCGCAGAGCCTGACGGTGATGTCGCTCGTGCCGCGTAGATCGACGCCGGATCTAGGCGCGTTCGCCAGCTCGAAGCCCTCGATGATCCAGTGGCTCACCGTGGCGTCGAAGAGCTCGACTTCGATGTTGCTGCCGTGTGCGTTCTCGATCCCCGGCATATCGATCGTGACGCCGGGCTCGCCCCGCAGGGTCTTTCTCCCTGCGCCTGGCGCCCCCGACTCGCTGATGCGACACCCCTCACAGAACCCCGGGCGCACGATGATCGTGTCGCCGTTGTTGATGTTGTCGACGGCGAATTGAAGGGTCTGCCATGGGTCGTCCGAGGTGCCCTCTCCACCGTCGTCGCCGATGTCGCAGTCGACATAGCGATTTGCTGCCAGGGCGCCTCGATGAATCAGGAACGCCGCGGCAAATGTCAGCAAGAGGATCGTTGGCTTCATCCTGGTGCTCCTCTCGGTGCTGGAAGCCGAAGCCGCCCGTTGGGGCGTGGGCTAGCGTCTTCCCGCGTGGGTCGGTGCTCGCCTTCGGCGCTGTCCAGCGTCGAGGGGTACAGCGAGTCAGCGCCGCAATGATGGAATCCGGAAAAGGCGTCGGCAATCCAAATCGCGAATTTCATTGCGTGGATGATCGTCGATGACAGAGCGGCTTCGACGCTCAACCCATGATTTCATCGCAAGCGTCGGCGCACGTCCCGGACCGACGCTCGGCGCCGCGTGGCGGACGCGCTCCCTGGCGCCAGCGTGGGTGGGAGGCGCGTCGCGGCGGTCGCCGTCGAACCAGGCCCGTGTCCTGCCGGCCGCGCCGAGGGCAGGACGCAGCCAGGCGGGTGAGCGAGCTCCGCCGTCACGTCGCGACGCCCGCCGTCCCCCGCGTGCTGTAGCCTGAGAGCGAGGAGATCCATGATCCTCGAGACCTTCCACTACGATCGGGACACCAAGAAGTGGTCCGTGCGGGTGCTGCCGGTGCTCGACAGCGAGCGGACGCTGGTCCTGGCGTTCGGGGCGCCGGAGCTCCTCGACGACCCCGGGGCGATCCGCGAGCTGCGGCGGGCGTACCCGCGGTCGCACGTGGTGGGGTGCTCGAGCGCGGGGGAGATCGCGGGCACGTCGGTGCGCGACGGGACGCTGACGGTGGCGGTGGCGCGGTTCGAGCGGACGACGTTGGCGACGGCGCAGGTGGAGGTGGCGAGCGCGTCGGGGTCGTTCGCCGCGGGGCAGGCGCTGGCGCGCAAGCTGGAGCGGCCGGGGCTGCGCGGGGTGCTCGTGCTGTCGGAGGGGCTCGGGGTGAACGGCAGCCAGCTGGTGCGCGGGCTGAACGCGGTGCTGCCGGAGTCGGTGGTGGTGACCGGGGGCCTGTCCGGGGACGGGACGCAGTTCAAGCGGACGTGGGTGTGCGCGGGGGACGTGGTGCGCAGCGGGCTCGTGGCGGCCGTGGGGCTGTACGGCGAGCACGTGGTCATCCAGCACGGGTCGAAGGGGGGCTGGGACAAGTTCGGGCCGGAGCGCGTGGTGACGCGCTCGGAGGGCAACGTGCTCTACGAGGTCGACGGCCGCCCGGCGCTCTCGCTGTACAAGGAGTACCTCGGGGACAAGGCGGCGGAGCTGCCGGCGTCGGCGCTCCTGTTCCCGCTGGCGTTGCGCGCGACGGCGCAGGACGAGAAGGCGCTGGTGCGGACGGTGCTGGCGGTGGACCACGACGCGCAGTCGCTGACGTTCGCGGGGGACGTGCCGAGAGGGCACCTGGTGCAGCTGATGAAGGCGGACTTCGAGCGGCTGATCGGGGGCGCGGAGCAGGCGGCGAGGGCGGCGAGCGAGGCGGGGAGGGCGGGCGGGGACAGCGCGCTGGCGATCGCGATCAGCTGCGTGGGGCGCCGGATCGTGCTGGGCGACAGGACCGAGGAAGAGGTCGAGGCGGTGGCGGACGTGCTGCCGAAGGGCACGCAGGTGACGGGGTTCTACTCGTACGGGGAGATCTCGCCGTACGCGACCGGCCACTGCGACCTGCACAACCAGACCATGACCCTCACCGTCCTCTCCGAGGCGCCCACGCCGCTCGCCAGGAGCGAGGGCCCGCGGGAGCGAAGGCCGCGCGCCGCGAAGCGGGCGCCGGCCGTGGCGGCGCGGGTCGTCGCGCAGCCGGCCGGCGGGATGGCGGAGTTCGAGGAGCTCGAGATCGCGTCGGACTCGACCTTCACGTCCGAGACCGCCTTCGACGCGCCGGCGTCGGCGTCGAGCGCGACGCCGAAGCCGTCGCCGCTGTCGCCGGGGCGCGAGGGCGAGGAGCCGCGGCCGACCATCCGGGTGCCGCCGAACGGCCGCAGGGCGTCGCGCCCGCACAGCGCCGAGCCTGCCTCGGGGCCGGTCTCGTCGGGGCGCAGCCCCACCACCGTGGACCGGCCGCCGCCCGCCGCCTGGGCGCACCGCGCCGCGCCGACGCGGAGCGTGCCGCCCGCCGGCGCCGCCGGCCGCCTCGACAGCCTCGCGTTCGATCGGCGCACGATCGGCGACGTGCTCGTCGTCCGGCTCGCCGGGCGCATGACCGAGGCGTTCAAGGGGGCGGCGCTCGCGCGGGAGCTCGAGGGCAAGGTCCTGCTCGACCTCGCCGGCGTCGAGCGGATCACGTCGTTCGGCGTCCGCGAGTGGCTCCAGATGATCCACGCGGCCCAGCCGCGCCTCCGCGCCCTCTACCTCGCGCGCTGCTCCGAGCCGGTGATCAACCAGCTCAGCATGATCCGGCGGTTCGCCGGCAACGGGCGGGTCGTCTCGTTCTATGCGCCGTACTGCTGCGAGGCGTGCGGCGCCCAGTTCGAGCGCCTCGTCGACTGCGCCCACGACGCGGCCTCGCTCGCCGAGGGCAAGCCGCCCGACGCGGTGTGCCCCCGCTGCGAAGGCGCCGGCGCCTTCGACGACGACGCGGAGACCTATTTCGGGTTCGTCGCCCAGCACGGCGCCGGCGCGATCCCGCCGGAGGTGCGGGAGATCCTCCTCGAGCTCGAGCGGGCCGACGAGCCCGCCGTGGGCGACGTGGTGGAGAAGTCCGTCGAGGGGCGCGTCACGCGCGTCAAGGTGGGCAGCAAGCTGACCGCGACGATCCGCTGGAGCCGCATCATCGACGGCCTCGAGGGCCAGGTCGTCTTCGACCTGAGCAGCGTCCCCGCGGTCACCGCCGACGGCGCGGCGCGCTTCGAGTCGGCGATCCGCAAGCTCGACGGCGCCGTCGAGGCGATCCGCATCGAGGGCTGTCCCCGGCTGCTCGCCGAGCGCACGGCGGGCCCCTCGTGGCCCGAGCTCGCGCGGATCGAGTCCGCGGTCGTCGAGGGCCGCTGCGCGTCCTGCAGCGCGATCCGGACGGTGCTCGTCGAGGTCGATCGGCACGCCCCCCTGCTCCGCGGCGGCCAGGACCCGAGCGTCACCTGCAAGCGCTGCAACACGCCGCTCGCCTTCGACGGCTCCCGCTCGCTGCTCTACGTCCTCGGCGCCCACGCGACGCGCGCCCCCGCGGCCCCGCTGCCGCCCGCCTTGCCTGCGGCGAGCCCGCAGCAGCCGGCCGTGGCGCCCCAGGCGCAGCAGCGCGGCGCGGGCGGCAACGCGGCGTTCCTCGGGCTGCTCGGCGGGGTGGCGCTCGTGGCCGCCGGCTTCGCGGCGTGGCGCGGCGGCGTCGGCCCCGCCGCGGCGCCAGCGGCCTCGGCAGGGCCCGCGGCCTCGGCGGCGCCCGCGGCCTCGGCGGCGCCCGCGGCCTTGTCAGCGCCTGCGGCCTCGGCAGCGCCTGCGGCCTTGTCAGCGCCTGCGGCCTTGGCAGCACGCGCGGGCGAGGCGCGCGCGCCGGGGCCGCCCGCGAGCGGCCCCGGCGCGGCGGGCTGGTCGGTCATGGACGACCTCCCGCCCGCGTGGGTGGAGCGGCCGTTCGTCATCGAGGGCGAGAGCGTGCTCGTCGTCGGCCGCGGCGGCCCCGCGGCCAGCGAGTCGGGCGCGCTCGCGGCGGCGCGCAACGGCGCGATCGAGCGCCTCACGTCCGGCCTCGCCGCGGAGCTCGCGGGCTCTCCCGCGGCCGAGCTCCTCGTCGCGCAGCCGCCGGCCGAGGCCGGGGCGGCGCAGCGCGCGGAGGTCGTCGAGCGCATCGCCGGGCGCTTCCTCGCGCAGGTCGGCGCGTTCGCGACGCCCGAGCGCGTGGACGCCGTCGTGCGGCGGGAAGGCGGCGGCGTGCTCGCCTTCGCGCGGTACAGGCTGTCCCGGCAGAGCTTCGACGCGGCCGCGGCGCTCTACCGCCAGACGGCCACCTTCCAGGGGCTCACCGTGGCGCGCTTCTTCCCGCAGCTCGAGGCGCGGGTACGCTCCTCCGGCGAGCTCGTCGTCGTCGCGGCGGAGCGCTCGCAGCGCGGCGCGGAGCCAGGGGACGTCGTACTCTCGGTCAACGATCGCCCCGTCCATTCGGTCGAGATCTTCGGGAAGGCCGCGGCGGACGCGTGGGCTCGCGCGCCGGCCGGTGGTACGATGACCCTCCAGATCGAGTCGCGCGGTGAGCGCCGCAGCGTGAGCTTCGCGAAATCCCAGGCCGAAGGCCCTCGATGAGCACCATGACCGCCCGCCGCGCTCCTGGAGAAGTGACGCCGCCGGCCCGAGCGATGGAGGCGGTCGAATGACCGAGCGCCACGCCGCCGGCCCCATGAGCGTCGGCTCGCGCCACCCCACCACCCTCGGCAGGTACAGCCTGATCAAGAAGATCGGCATGGGCGGCATGGCCGAGATCTGGGTGGCCTCGGTCGCGGGCATCTCGGGCGTGAGGAAGATCTGCGTGGTCAAGCGCATCCTCCCGCACCTCGTCGACAGCCCCGAGTTCGTGCGGATGTTCCTCGACGAGGCGCGCATCGCCGCCACCCTCGACCACCCCAACCTCGTCCAGATGTACGACATCGAGGACGTCGACGGCGTGCCGGTCATCGCGATGGAGTACCTCCACGGCGAGGATCTCAGGACCGTCCGGAAGTCGCTCCGGTCGGCGAACCGGCGGATGCCGATCGAGCACGCGATCACCATCGCGGCGGGCGTCGCGGCGGGGCTCCACTACGCGCACGAGAAGGTCGGCTTCGACGGCAAGCCGCTCGACATCGTCCACCGCGACGTGTCCCCGCACAACGTGATCGTCACCTACGACGGGGCCGTGAAGATCCTCGACTTCGGGATCGCGAAGGCGGCGAACCGGGTCAACGAGACGCGCGACGGCGCGCTCAAGGGCAAGGTCCCGTACATGTCGCCCGAGCAGTGCACGAGCGAGCACCTCGATCGCCGGAGCGACATCTACTCGGTCGGCCTCCTGCTCTACGAGATGTCGACGGGGAGCCGGATGTTCCGGCGCGGCGCCACCGAGTTCGAGCTGATGCGGGCGATCGTGGAGGACCCCGTGCTGCCGCCGAGCGAGGTCTGCGCCGACTACCCGCCGGGGCTGGAGCGCATCCTGCTCAAGTGCCTGGAGCGGGATCGGGAGAAGCGGTACGCGACCGCGAGGGATCTCCAGATCGACCTCGAGGCGTTCGCCCGGGAGGAGCGGCTCGCCACCTCGGCCCTCGCCCTGTCGTCGTTCATGTCGGAGCTGTTCGGCCAGCGCGTGGAGGCGTGGCGGGGCGCGCTCGCCTCGGGGGCGGACCTCGAATCGCACATCGTCGAGAAGCAGGAGACGAACCAGAACGAGGACTCCTTCGCGGGCGCGCTCGACGCCGCGGGCGGGGCGCCGCAGGCCGCCGAGACCGGCCGCCCCGGCGCGGTCGCCACGAAGCTCTCCGCGCCGCTCTTCACGGCGTCGCGGCCCGACTCCGCGGGGGATCTGGACACGCTGCCGCGCTCCAGGAGGCTGCCCGCGCTGTCGCTCGCGGACGCCGGCGCCGGCGTGGAGGGCGCGGAGCCCGAGGGGGCGCACGGGCACGGGCCGCGGGCCCTCACGGTGACCAAGCGGAGGCTGGGCAGCCTGCTCATCGTCTCGCTGTCGGGGCGGATGACCGAGGAGCTCCAGGGCCTCGCTGTCGCGCGCGGCATCTCCGGCCGCGTGCTCTTCGATCTGGGCGGGGTGCAGCGGGTCACGTCGTTCGGCGTGCGCGAGTGGATGGCGATGCTGGCCGAGGTGTCGCGGAGCGCGTCCGAGATCTACATCGGCCGCTGCACCGAGCCGCTCGTGAACCAGATCAGCATGATCCGCCGCTTCTTCGGGGACGGGCGCGTCGCGTCGTTCTACGGCCCGTACCGGTGCGAGCGCTGCGGCGCCGCGTTCGATCGGCTGTTCGACTGCGACAGGGACGCGCACCTCGTCAGGACGCACGAGCCGCCCGCGAGCCCCTGCCCGCGCTGCGGCGCTGCGGCGGTGTTCGACGACGACGCCGAGAGCTACTTCGCGTTCGCGGCGATCCACGCGGGGATCGATCTGCCGGAGGACGTGCGGGCCGTGCTCGACGAGCTCGCGCGGCTCGACGCGGGGACCCACGAGGCGATCGAGAAGACGGTCGACGAGCGTGGGACGCGCATCCGCGTGCGCTGCAAGCTCGACGCGCACGTGCGGTGGAAGCGCGCGCTCGACGGGATCGAGGGGCCGCTGGTGCTCGATCTCGCGGGCGCGGCGGGGGTGACGTCCGAGGGCGCGAGGGCGCTCGCGCTGTCGCTCCGCGCGCTGGGCGGCGAGGTGACGTCGATCCAGATCGAGGGCTGTCCCGTGGTGCTGCTCGAGCACCTCGCCTCCGAGAGCCCCCCGCTGCGAGCGGAGGTGGTCTCGGCGATCGTCGAGGGCGCCTGCGAGCGGTGCAACGCGCCCCGGCAGACGCTGCTCGACGTGAAGGAGGCCGCGCAGGCCGCCCGCGAGGAGCGGGAGCCGTACGTGCCGTGCAAGCGGTGCAACGCGCCGCTCGCGCTCCCGTGGCTCCGGCCGGCGCTGAAGCGCCTCGGCGCCGCGCTGGAGCCGGCGCCCACGCTCGCCGGGACG
Organism: Sorangium sp. KYC3313; assembly: GCF_052075895.1. NCBI lineage: Bacteria > Pseudomonadati > Myxococcota > Polyangiales > Polyangiaceae > Sorangium > Sorangium sp. KYC3313. The sequence continues at coordinate 1,626,976 of NZ_CP197255.1, read as the reverse complement.
TCCGAGCCGGCGACGAAGCGCTCTGCCGCGGGGGGGCACGTGACGACGGCGGGGGCAGGGGCGCCCGCAGGCGCAGCGGCGCCGGCGGGGGCGCCCGCAGGGGCAGCGGCGCCGGCGGGGGCGTCTCCGCCGGCCGCGGCCGTCTCGGCGGCCCGTGGCTCCAGCTCGCGCGGGGTGCTCGCGGCGTTCGCGGCGGGAGCGCTGCTCGTGCTCGCCGTGGCCTTCGCCTACCAGAGCCGGGGACGCCCGCGCACCGCCGCCGGGGCGGGCCCGGCGCCCGCGCCGAGCTCGGGGTGGCGCGCGGCTCCGCCGGCCGAGGAGAGCCCTCCGTGGATGGACCGGCCGTTCATCGCCGAGGGCGACGCGATCTTCGTGGTCGGCGAGGGCTCGGGCGCCAGCCGAGAGGCGGCGCTCGCGGTCGCGCGCGCCGACGCGATCTCCCGGCTCGCGAGCAACGTCGTGCCGGCGCTCGCGGGGTCGCAGGCGTACGACTTCATCCAGGCGCACGGCGGCGGCGGCGCGCGCCGCGCCGGCATGGCGGAGGCCGAGGCGAGCCGCTACCTGAAGCAGGTCGGCGCGTTCGCGACCCCCGAGCGCGTCGACGCGCGCTTCCAGGAGCGCGGCGGCGCGGTGGCGGCCGTCGCGCGCTACCGCATGCGCAAGGAGAGCTTCGACGCGGCCGTGCAGAGCTACCGGAGGACGGTCAGCGCGCTCGGGCTGACCGCGGCGCCCCTCTTCCCGCTGCTCGAAGGCGCGCTGAAGACGAGCGGAGACGCCGTCGTGGTCGCCGTGGAAGACCGCGGCCCCGCCGCGGCCGCGGGCGTCCGCGTCGGCGACACGGTGGTCGCGATCAACGGCCGGCCCCTCGTCAGCTTTGACGCGATGCGTTATGCGCTGCCGAGCGCGCAGGAGGGCGCTACCCTCGAGCTCACGCTCGAGTCGGGCGGCGCGCGGCGGACGATCGCGATCAAGAGGCCGAGCGGGGCGCGGGAAGGGGGCTGAGCCAGGGCGGGCCGCGCCGCCGTGGTGCGCTCCCGCGAGCGGCGCGGCGCGCGGTGAGGGCGTCCGCGACATCGCGCCGCGCGGGCACGCGAGCGTCGCGCCGGCCAGCGGAGGGCGCAAAGGGCGCAAAGGGGCAGAGGAGCGTCGCTTCCTCGGCAACGGCTGTCCGGCCGACGATCGGCTGCGCTATGCTGGCTGCCGCGGCGCGGCGCTCTCGGTCGGAGGTTTCGAACATGCGCGGCCTGGAAGAGATCGAAGGGCTGGAGGTCGGAACCCTGATCGCCGGCAAGTACCGCGTGGACCGGCTGCTCGACAAGGGCGCGATGGGCGCCGTCGTCGCCGCGACCCACGTCGATCTCGACGAGCTGCGGGCGATCAAGGTGCTGCTGCCGGCCACCGCGGCCGATCCGGAGATGTGCGGGCGCTTCCTGCAGGAGGCGCGGATCGCGTCGCGGCTCAGGAGCGAGCACGCGGTCAAGGTGCACGACGTCGGGCGGCTCGAGAACGGGCTGCCGTACATGGTGATGGAGTTCCTCGACGGCCGCGATCTCCGGGTCGTCCGCAAGCAGCGGGGCCCGCTGCCGGCGGAGGAGGCGACGCTCTACGTCATCCAGGCGTGCGACGCGCTCGCGGAGGCGCACGCGCTCGGGCTGGTGCACCGCGACGTGAAGCCGGCCAACCTCTTCCTGACGCACACGCGCGAGGGGACGCCGTGCATCAAGGTGCTCGACTTCGGCGTCTCCAAGGTGTCGCAGGCGGCGCTCCTCGGCATCGCCGAGATGCGGACCAGCACGGGCCAGATGCTGGGGACGCCCCACTACATGCCCCCCGAGCAGATGCGCGGGCAGCGCGACGTCGACGCGCGCGCGGACATCTGGGCGGTCGGGTCGCTCCTCTACGTGCTGCTCACCGGCCGGTATCCCATGCATGCGCGCTCCGTCCAGACGGTGTCGCTCGTGCTCGGGGGCAAGTTCGTGCCGGAGCTGCCGTCGAAGGTCTGCCGCGGGCTCTCGCCGGACATCGATCCGATCATCATGCGGTGCCTCGAGCGGGATCGCGACAGGCGCTGGCCCGACCTGGCGGAGCTCACGCTGGCGCTCCGCCCGTTCGCGCCGCCCGCGGCGCAGCCGCTCGTCGACCGCATCCAGCGCATCCTGCGCGGGGGCGTGCGCGACTCGCTGTCCGGGGTGCGCCCCGGCGTGGACGGCGTCGACGCGGGGGAGCGCGGCTCGATCCCCACCACCATGGGCTCCGGCGCATCCACCGGCGGCATGGCGATCGAGCTTCGCCCGGAGCCTCCTCCTCCCGTGTTCCCCGCGGCTCCCGAGGAGGCGGATCCGGTGGAGCGAAGCGAGGCCGTCACGGTGTCGGACCGCTCGCGCGTCCGGCCGGAGACCGACCTGGTGGAGCGGAGCGAGGCGGCGACGGTCTCGGACCGCCTGCGCGCCCCTGCCGAGGCGGATCCGGCGGAGCGGAGCGAGGCCGTCACGGTGTCGGACCGCTCGCGCGTCCGGTCGGAGACCAGCCCTGCGGAGCGGGGCGAGGTGGCGGTCGGCTCGGCGCGGCCTCAGCCCCGGGCGGAGGCCGGCCATGTCGGGCTCGGCGCGTCCGGCCCAGCGCCGGAGAGGGCGCGCGTCGGGGAGGACGCCGACGAGGCGACGCTCGCGGACACGCTCCGGCGGCTGCGCTCGCCCTTCAGGGCGGGCTTCGTCCTGGCGGCGGTGGCGGCGGCGATCGTCGTCGTGCTGCTGGCCAGCGGAACGCGGCCCGAGGAGCGGCCCGCGAGCGGGGGCCTCCCGAGCCCGGGCCCGGCCCTGGGCAGAAAGGGCGTTCCGGTCAGCGCGCCGCCCCGGTGACACCGGAGACGGAGACTCCCGCCCTGCGGGCGCTGCGGGCGTTCGGAGAGAGGCCCTCTCAGGACAGGCGGTGAGGTGGAGTCGACGTGGTGTGAGCGCGGAGCGGCGGGCCGCGTCGCGCGGGCGTCACTTGCCCTGCGAGATGACGCCGCAGCCGATGCGACCGCCGGCGTTGCCGGCGGGCTGGCTGCCGTCATCCGCCTTCTCGTGGACGATGATGGCGCGGCCGAGGAAGGTGTTCGGAGCGCCCTCCTTGAGATTCGCGCCCTTGGCGATGATCTCGTGGGTGCCGGTCCCATCGGCCTTGACCTCGATGTTGCCGAGATCGCCGAGGTGGTGAGGCGCGCCGTCGGGGATGCCGTGCGGGTGGTTCTCGGGGTTGTAGTGCGCGCCCGCGCTCTTCGCGTCCGGCGCGCTGCAATCGCCGGTCTCGTGCACGTGGACGGCGACCTTGCCCTTGGGAGCGCCCGAGACCTGGACGGCGACCTTCACGCCGCCCTCGACCTCGGTGAAGGTCGCGGTGCCCTTGAGCTTCGACTTGGTCCGTGCCTCGATGGGCACGGAGACGCTCACCGGCGGCGCAGGCGGCGCAGCCTCCGGCGCCGCGGCGCCCGCCGGCGGGCTGGCCTCGGGCGCCGCGGCCTCGGGCGCCGCGGGCGCCTCCGGCGCAGGCTGCGCGGGCTGGGCGGGGACGTCGGGGACCGCAGGGGCCGGCTCGGGCGCGCCGCCACAAGCGGTGGCGCCCAGGACGAACGAGGCGAGCAGCGAGAGACGATAGGCCGGTTTCATCACAGCGGAGACCTCCAGGTTCGTGAAGCGTTGGACCTCCGCCGTCTCGTAGAGCGGTCCTGGCGAGCGATCAATCGGCGAACCCGACATTCGTCAGGTGCGCCGGCGCGCGGCCTGCGCCGGCCGGCGCCGCGGGCAGCGCGCCCGACCCCCGGAAAGGGACCGGCGAGGCGCGGAGTCCGTTCCGCGCGTCGCCGAGCTCAGCGGCGCGCGCTCACTGCGCGGGCGGGCAGCCGATGGGCGCGGTGCCGATCACGACGTCATCGATCCACATCGAGCGGGCGGAATCCGCCTGATAGGACTCCCAGCCGAGGCCGATGCTGTCGAACGCCGGCGCCTTCCACGTGTAGTTCGTCTCGTTGTTGGCGCAGCCCTGGCCCGTCCCGGACACCTTGAGATCGGCCAGCTCCGCGCCATTGAGCCAGAAGCGCATCTCGTTCTTCGGCCCGTCGAAGCTGAACTCGACGCAGGTCCACGCGCCGGTCGGGACCACCGTCGTCTCCTCCGCGTGGTGCCAGCAGTCCGACTGCGGGCCCGTCTTCGGGTCGCTCCAGTACCCGGGCGTATCGTAGTTCGCCATGAGCTGGCTGCCGGCCGCGGTCGGGTGCTGCCCGCCGTAGCGATACTGTGCCGCGTAGGGCATTCCCTCGAAATCGCTGCCAGGAATGGTCCCTGAACCGTCGATGATGGTCCAGTGCACATCCCCCGTCGGCGCGGCCTCGAGGAAGAACATCATGCGACCATGGATGACGTTCGCCTCGGTGGGCAGGGCGTCGGCGTCCGCGAACTTGATCATGGCCGACTTGTAGTTGTTGTCTCCCGAGCTCGCGGGCGTGGTCACCTTGATGGACTTGGTGCCGCTGTAATGCTTCTCCGTGTCGACCGACACGGTGGAGCCCGCCATGGCCGTGTAGACCGTCCACGCGCCCAGCTTCTCGCCGTTCGCGCCCTGGCCCTCGTACGACTCGAAGTCGTCGCAGAGCAGCGCCGCACAGGCCGGGCCGCCGCCCTCGCCGGCGCCGCCCTCGCCGGCGCCGCCGCCGCTGGTGGCGCCGCCGCCCTCGCCGGCGCCGCCGCCGCTGGTGGCGCCGCCGCCCTCGCCGGCGCCGCCGCCGCTGGTGGCGCCGCCGCCCTCGCCGGTGGTCGAGGACGACGACGACGTCGTGCCACCATCGTCATCCGAGCACGCAACCGCGCCCGCCGCAAAGGTCGCGAGCAGGCCAAGCAAAGTAACGCTAATTCGAAGATTCATGTTCGTTTCCATCCTCCGCGGCGACTATTGCACGAGGTCATCGCGTGGTTCAAGAACGAACGTTTTCGGCAGATAGCACGATCCAGGCGCTGGAACTCGAATGGCCCCGGCGGTGCGGGGCAGCACGATCAGGCGGGGGAGCAGCCTTGAACAGCCAGCCTGTCGGGCCGGGAGCGAGCGTGAGCGCTCAACCGCCGTCCGCCCCGCTGCCCTCTGCTCCTGCCAACATCGCCTCCGGCGAGATCGCATAGAGCCTCTCCTCTCCCTGCTTTCCCCGGATCCGCGCCAGCGCGGGCATCGCTTCTCCAGGGCTCCCGGCCGCGGTGAACGTCGCCTCATCCATCAGCAGGCCGCCGGCCCTCGCCTGCGCCTGAATCCGAAACGCGGTGTTCACACGATCGCCGATGATGGTGAACTCCCGCCTGCCGCTCGACCCGATGATCGCCAGGAGGACGGGCCCTGTCGAGAGCCCGAGCCGCGTCGGGAAGGCGGGCCGGCCCTGCGAGCGCTGATGTTCGTTGAAGGCCGCGATGCTCCGCTGGATCCGCTGCGCCGCCGCGAGCGCGTCGCTCGCGCCCCGGAAGAACGCGAGCATGCCGTCGCCGACGTACTTGTCGACCTCGCCCGCGTGGTCGTAGACGATCTGCGCCACCGTGGCCATGTAGAGGCTGAGATCCGCGATCAGCGGCCCGGGCTCCTCGCTCTCCGACAGCCGCACGAACTCCTCGATGTCGCTGACCAGCACCGTCAGCACCTCGCGCGCCGGCGGGCTCGGCCGGTTCGACGACACGCTCTCCTCGATGCTCTCCCACGCCCGGTCGGACAGGTAGCCGCGCAGCGCCGCCTGCATCTGGCGCACCTGCGCGTAGCGCTCCTCGAGCTCCCTCCGCTGCCGCTCGAGCTCCCGGCGCTGCCGGTGCAAGAGCAGCTGCGTCCCCACCCTGGCGAGCACCTCGCGCAGCTCGAACGGCTTCGTGACGTAATCGACGCCGCCCGCGTCGAACGCCATCACCTTGTCGCCGATGCCGGTCATCGCGCTCAGGAAGATGACCGGGATGTCCGCCGTCCCGGGATCCCCCTTGAGCCGGCGGCACACCTCGTAGCCGTCCATGTGGGGCATGCTCACGTCGAGCAGGATGAGGTCCGGAGGCGCCGCCGCCGCCGACATCAGCGCCATCGCGCCGCTGATCGCCGCCCGCACCTCGTAGCCCTGCGCCGTCAGCATCGAGGTCAGGAGCGACAGGTTCGCCGGCATGTCGTCCACGATCAGGATGCTCGCGGGCTCTTCCCCGGGGCGCTCCGGCCGCGCGCCCGGGGCCGCCCCGCGGGGGGCTGGCTTTGCGTCGGTGTCCGTCATGACGGCTCCTCCTCGTCGGCGCTCGATAGCGCCAAGATGCTGTCGAAGCGATACCCCCGCGCGAGCTCGGCCACGGCCCCCGCGAGGTCCGCGTCCTCCGGCCGGAACCGATCGAGCGTCGCCTGGACGGCCTTCGCGTCGAGCCGCGTCGCCGCCCGCCGGAGGTCCTTGCGGAGCGCGGCGGGCAGCCCGGCCGCCGCCCGGGCGAGGTCGACGGCCGGCGCCCCCTGGGCGGCGCCGGGCTCGGCGGGGCGCTCCTCGTACTCGAAGCGGGCCCCGAGGTGCTTCGTCAGGAGGCCGAGGATGTCCGCGTCGCGGAACGGCTTGCTCACGAAGTCGTCGCACCCCGCCTCCGCCGCGAGCGCCCGGTTCTGCTCGAAGGCGCTCGCGGTCATCGCCACGACGACCGTCTCGTGCCCGCGCGCGCTCGCCTTGATGCGGCTCGCCGCCTCGTAGCCGTCGAGCAGCGGCATGCGGAGATCGAGCAGCACGAGGTGCGGCGCCCACGTCTCCCACTGCGCCACCGCGCCGAGCCCGTTCGTCGCGCTGCGCGCCTCGACGCCGACCGAGTCGAGCAGCTTGAGCAGGCAGTGGCGCACGTCCCACCGGTCGTCGACCACGAGCACGCGGTACCTCGGCTGGCCCGGCGAGAGCCCGACGGCCCGGAGCGCCGCCGGAGCGCGCGCCGCGCCGCCGGCGCGCGCGTCGGGCGCGTCGGCCAGCGACAGGCGCACGTCGAAGCGGAGCGTCGTCCCGCGGCCGACCTGGCTCTCCACCCGGATGTCGCCCCCCATCATCCGCACGATGCGCCGGCTGATGTGCAGGCCGAGGCCCGTGCCCTCGCGCGACTGCCGCCCGGTCGTGGTCTGCGCGAACGCCTCGAAGAGCTCCGCGAGCTCCGCCTTGGCCATGCCCCGGCCGGTGTCCGTCACCTCGAACGACACCCGCACCCGCCCCGCCGCCGCGCCGTCGTGCGCGCCTGTCGCGCGCCGTGCCGAGGCGCGCAGCGTGACCGACCCGCGCGGCGTGAACTTCAGCGCGTTGCCGAGCAGGTTGATCAGCACCTGCCGCAGCTTCCCCTCGTCGCCGTGGACGTGCCGCGGCACGTCCTGCTCCCGCTCGACCGTGAGCGTGAGGCCCCGCTTCTGGGCCTCGACAGCGAACATCTCCGAGAGCCCCGAGAGCGTGTCGTGGAGGTCGAACTCGGCGTCGACGAGCGTCATGCGGCCGGCCTCGATCTTCGCCATCTCGAGGATGTCGTTGACGAGGCCGAGCAGGTGCTCGCCGCTCTTGCAGATGACCGCGAGGTTCTCGCGGTGCCGGTCGGCGAGCGAGGGGTCGCGCTCCACGAGCTGCGCGAAGCCGAGGATCGAGTTGAGCGGGGTCCTGAGCTCGTGGCTCATGTTGGCGAGGAACGCGCTCTTCGACCGGCTCGCGGTCAAGGCCTCCTCCCTCGCCCTGCGCGCCTCCTCCTCGGCCCGCCGCGCCTCGGCGAGCTCCTCGCAGAGCCGCTGCTCCGCGGCGCGGCTCGCCGCGAGCTCCTGCGCCTTCCGCGCGAGCTCGAGCTCGCGGGCGTGGAGCCGCCGGCGGAGCGCCCAGAGGGCGACCAGAAGGAGGGTCCCGACGACCACGAAGGCGGAGATCCGGACGACCTGCATGCGATGTGCCCCACCCGCCTCCTGCGCGGCGGGAAAGACCGGAGCGCCGATCCCGTCGGAAGGCACCGCTCAGGTTACAGGAGTTCGGGGCAGCCCGTGGGGGCCCGATCGGGCACGCCGCGCGGCTTTGGGCGGCGGAGCGGCGCGCTCGTCAGGCAGACCACGGAATCGACGGAGCCGCGCCGCGGCAGCGCGACGCGGCGGTCGGCTCTCCCCGGCGCGTTTACGCGCTGCTCGCCAGCGCGGGTCCACGCGCTACGGCGCGCCGCCGTCCGGCTTCGCTCGCCGCGGGGGTGTGACAACCTCATCGGTCGGCGGCGGGGCGGCGTCTCCGTGCGGCGGCGGGGCGGCGTCTCCGCGCGGCGGCGGGGCGGCGTCTCCCTGCGCCGGCGGCCGCCTGGGCGCGAGCGCAGGCTGGCGGAGGCCGCGCAGCGAGGCGAGCCGATCGACGAGGACGCCGGCCTCCTCGGGCGACAGCTTGACGCGCGCGTGGAGCGCCTTGCCCTCGGCCGCGATCGCGATGCGCTCGAGCAGGGCGCCGAAGCCGACGAGCCGCGTCGCGAGGTCCGCCGCGCGCGCGTCTCGCGCCGCGCGCAGCTCCGCGCCGAGCGCGGCGCAGGGGGCCTCCGCGTCGCAGAGGACGGCGGCGTGGACGGCGATCTCCGGGCCGAGCGCGACGCTGGCGCCGCCGGAGAGAAGGGACGCCGCGGGCGATCGGCTGGAGCCGCTCAGCGCGAGCTCGCGCCCGATCTCGGCGCGCTGCTCGGGCGTGAGCACCACCGTGACGCGCGCCGCCCCCTCGCCCACGGCGCGGGCGATGTCGTCGTGCGCGCCGCTCGCGCCGACGCTGCCGGCGCGGCCTTCGGCGGCGTCGATCATGGCGCGCAGGTACGCGCCCCCGCCGAGCAGGATCGGCCCCCCGGGGCGCACCGCGATCTCGCCGTGGCCCTCGGCGCTCGAGTCCTGCACCGCGCGGAAGCTGCCGATCCCGGAGACGACCGGCCGCCCGCCGCGGGCCTCGATGACCTTGGAGGCGCACGCGAGCAGCGCCTCGTCCTGCACGGCGCCGGCCGCGACCAGCCCGAACTCGCCGCCCTCGCCCGCCGCCGGGATGGCGATCGCGACCTCGGTCAAGGCGGCCACCGGGTCGAAGCCGCACACGTCGCGCACCTTGCCGAGCCCCGGGATCTCGCGCTCCTCGCGCAGGAACGAGGCGAACGCGGGCGAGGCGCGCAGGGCCGGGAGATCGAGCGTCGCGACGAGCATCGCGCCGGCGGGCACTGCGTCGAGCGCGCGCGGCGCCGCGGGGGGGCTCTCCCGCCGGCGGCCGAGGAGCCAGGCGACGCCGCCGCCGAGCAGGACCCCGACGAGCAGGAGGACGAGGCCGTCTCTGGTCCGCGGCTGCACGCGCGACCCGTTAGCACACGGCCGCGGCGGACGCCCCGGCGGGCGCGCCCCGCGCGCTCCGGCGCGGCGGAGGGGGGCGCGCAGCCGCCACGCCAGGGGCGCGCCTGGCGTGGCGGCTGCGCGCCCCCGCGCCGCGGCTACGCGCCCTTGCGCGGCGGCGACCAGCGCGTCCCGCGGACGAGATCGAACACGGGCACGGTCACGTTGAAATTCCAGCGCTTCATGAGCCGGGGATCGTGGTGCCTGCGGTGGTGCTCGCGGAGCCGCGCGAGCCCCGGGATCCGGTACACCGGGCTGTCCGCCGGCAGGTGATACGCGAGGTGCAGCCACTCGTAGCCGACGAAGAACGCCATCGCCGTCGCGAGGCCGAGCAGCGCCGCGTCCGGCGAGAGCAGCGCGCCCGCCGCCGCGGCGGGCGGCAGCAGCAAGGCGAGGACCAGGAGCGCCGAGGCGGGCGGCGTCAGCACCAGCCAGAGCTCGCGGGCGCTCCGCAGCGCCATGTCGTCGGCGGTGAAGGCGAGGTGGTGCTCGCGCTCGTGCCGCTCGCACAGCGCGCCGAGCAGCGGCGCCCGCCGGTGCAGCACCGACCTGTGCGCCCACCACTCGAAGGCGAGGCCGAGCAGCAGCGTCGCAGGCACCGCGACGAGCTCGACGGCATCGACGGCGTCGAGGAGGCGCACCGCCGCCGCGAGCACGAGCGCGCCGAGCAGCGTGGGCGCCGCGAGGTGGAGCGCCGGGCGGTACCCGCGCGGGATCCGCGCCGCGATCTCCGCGCGCCGCCGTGATCGCGGCGAGGCCGGCTCGTTCACGACCATCGGAAACTATGAATTTCAAAAAAACAGAACGCAAGCGCGGGCGAGGCCGCCGGTGAGGGGGCGCGCTCAGCTTTCCTGGCGTTCTTCCCTCGGTTCCGCCCGTTCCGCCCGTTCCGCCCGTTCCGCCTGTCCCGCCTGTTCCGCGCCGTCCCCGGGCGCGCCGCCGTCCGTCGCGGGCGCGTCCCGCTCGAACAGCCCGCCGATCGCCTCGCCGATGCGGCCGATCTTCGCGGCGAGCAGCACGACGATGAGCAGGAAGGCCGTCAGGGCGATCTCGTTGTGGGAAGCGCCGAGCACCATGGCGTCGACGTCTACCACGCGGCGCCCGCAGCGGGGGCGCCGCCGCGCCCGCGTGCGGCGACGCGCGGCGGCGTGGACCGCGCGCTCGCGCTCGCGTCGCGGAGGTGATGTCGGCCGGGCGCCCCCAGCGCGGCAGGGGTAAAGACCTCGCCGCGCCGGCGGGGCGGTCGTGGCGGGAGCTGCGCTGCGCGGCGGGAACACGAGCGGGAACGCGAGCGGGCCGCGATCGCGTTTGACAGCCCGCCGACGACCGTCGAGAGTCCAGGCGATGCGGGCCCCTGGGCGCTGCTCTGCCGGGCCGCCGCCACGAGATGACCGCCGTGTCCGAGCCCCGCGACGACTACGAAGCAGTGCAGGCGCGCCCGCGCGAAGGCGCCATCCTGCTGGCCGACGCGTCGGCGGACGGCGAGGCGATCGGCGCGGCGCTGCGGGGCCGGGGCTTCGAGGTGATCGCGGCGCCGATCGCCGAGCTCGACGCGCGCCTCGAGAGCGACGCGCCGCGCGTCGTGATCGTCGACATCGACGAGCCCGGCGCGATCGAGGCGCTCGAGCGCCTCTACCTGCGGCCGGGCGGCGTCGCCGCGTCCGTGCTCCTCGTGGGGGATCCGGTCCGCTCGGCGGAGCTCGATCCCCAGCTGTTCGGGCAGGTGTTCGAGCGCCCGGTCGACACCGCCGAGCTCGCCGCGCACGTGAGCGCGGTCGCCGAGCCCGGGCGGTTCCGCGGAGAGCACGCCGTCGAGGCGCACCTCGAGGCCGGCCTGCCGGGGCCGCTCGACCACGACGTCCCGTCGAACCCCGACTTCTCGAGCGATCTCGACCCGCTCGACGTCGGCTCGGTGCTGCCGCCCCCGGAGGAGGACGGCGACGAGGTCGGTCCGCGCCTCCTGCCGGCGCGGATCAGCCCGGAGCTCGAGGAGATCCTCGTCGCCGCCGAGCAGCGGGTCACGGCGAAGGCGCACCCGTCGAGCATCCCGGCGGCCGAGGAGGAGGTCGACCTGATGCTGTCGCCGGAGCTGCTCTCCGCCCTCGACGAGCCCCTGGATCCGGACGAGGACGAGCCGCGGACCGGCGCGAGCGCGGCCGTCGCCCAGGCGCTCGCCGGGTCGCCCTCGCAGCCGAGGTCGAGCGAAGGCCCGTACGGCGTCGCGCCCGCTCCGCAGCCGGCGGCCACCCGCGCCGAGCACACAGGGCCCGGCGACTCGCTCGTCGAGCTCGCCGAGCCGGGCGACGAGCACGAGGACGACCGCGCCTCCGAGCCCGCGTTCGACGGGGCGCACGCGACGAAGCGCGCCGGCCCCGAGCTCGCGGCGCTCTCGCTCGACAGGGAGGCGCACCCGCACGGCAGGGAGGAGCGCGATCTCGGCGGTCCCGCGCGCCGGAGCGGCGGCCGCGACGCCGCGCCGCCGACCCCGCGCGACGCGGGCCGGCCCCACGCCTTCGCGTCGCCGCCGCCGCGCCCCGAGCCCGCGTGGGATCGGTCGCCTTCGCCATCGCCCGCGCCGCGAGAGGAGCTCGCGTGGGACCGCGCCGGCCCTGCGCGCGGCGGCGAGGACGTCGACTGGGCGCGCGCTCCGTCGGGCCGCGTCGAGCCGAGCCTGCGCCAGCGCGTCACCGAGCCGCCGCCCCGGTCGCGCGAGGCCCGCGACGCCCGCGCGCCTGGCTTTCCGCCGCCGCCGTCTCCGGGCGTCGCGTTCGTGTCGCCTCCCTCGGTCGAGGTGAGGACCGCGCTGCTGTCGCCGGTCGGGAGGGCCGAGCCCGAGCCGCCGCCCGTGCCGTCCCCGGCCCGCTCCGCCCCGGCGGGGCGCGCCCCGGCGCCTCCTGGCGGGCCCGTCCCGGCGAGCGCGGGCGCCGGCTCGCTCGGGCGCGGCCTCCTCGCGCCGAGCCCGCCTGCCGCGCCGAGCACGTCCGCGTTCGGCCGCGGGCCCCTGCCAGCTCCGCCGTCCATGGCCATCTCCGGCGCGGCCCTGCGTGGGCCCGCGCCGCCTGCGCTGCCGCTCGTGCCTCCCGCGCCCGCCACGGTCACCGCGGCCGTGCTCGGCCGCGCCATGGCGCCCGAGCCGGTCGACGAGGCGCCGAGCTCCGGCGGGGCGTCCTCGGCCACGGTGCTCGGCCCGGGCGACGCGCCGCGCGCGCTGGCCCGCGCGGTGGGCAGCCGCTCCTCCGGCGCCCTCGCGATCACGACCGAGGAGGGCGCGCGGCGCATCGTCCTGCACGAGGGCGATCTCGTCACCGCCGGCTCGAGCATCCCCGAGGAGACGCTGCTCGCCTTCCTGGTCGGGCGCGGCGACCTCGAGCGCGAGGTCGCCGCGCGGCTCGCGGGCAAGCTCCCCGCCTCGGGCCGGCACGCCGGCGCGGCGCTCATCGCGCACGGCCACCTCGGCCAGGACGACCTCTGGCCGGTGCTGCGCGCGCACGCCGAGTGGGTCATCGGCCACGTCGTGCTCGTCGAGGCCGGGACGTGCGACCTCGAGCCCGAGCCGCCGGGCCGCCTCAAGGCGGAGCCGAACGTCTTCGGCGGCGCCACCGGCGCCGAGGTCTTCGTCGAGACGATCCGCCGCGTGATCGCCCCCGAGGTCGCCCTGCGCCGCCTCGGCGGCCCGGGGGCGCGCCTCGACGACGGCGTCCGGCGCAACCTGCTCGGCGAGTGCGCGCTGCGGCGCGAGGAGGAGGAGCTCGTGCGCACCGCGCGCGGCCGCAGCGTCGGCGAGCTCGTGAGCGCGGCGGAGCCCGAGAACGCGAGCGTGCTCTACGCGCTCGTCTGCCTGGAGGTGCTCGACGTCCTCATCCCGCCGTCGATCACCGAGGCGCCGCCCCCGCCGGTGGAAGATCCGCTCGACGAGGAGGCGATCCGGCAGCGCGTCCGGGCGCGGCTCGCGCTGGTGGAGGACGGGGACTATTTCTCGATCCTCGGCATCCCGCGGGACGCGACGAACTACGAGATCCGCCGCGCGTACCTCGCGCTGAGGAAGGCCTTCGAGCCGTCCACCCTGCTCACCGCCGCGACCGTGGACCTGCTCGACGACGTGCGGCTCGTCATCGAGGTGCTCGACGAGGCCTACGAGATCCTGCGCGAGCCGCACAGGCGCGAGCGGTACCGGCGGGCGATCGAGGCGGGGCCGCCGTAGCGGCCGCGGGCGCGGGGAGGGCGGCGCCGCGCGCTCCGCAGGACGCGTGGCGGGCACGGTTGCTGAAGGAACGGCGCGTCTGTGCAATGCCCGCTCTCTCCCGGACCCGGAGCGACGGCGCTGCTCGCGCTGCGCGCGGGCGGGCCGGCGCGCTCCGGTCGATCGGCCGCGGCGGCGCTGATCGCCGCCCTCGTGCTCGCCCCGGGGTGCGTCCGCGAGGCGGCGAAGGAGGCGACCCACGGCACGCTCGAGGCGCTCGAGCCCAGCGCGCAGGACCGGGCCGGGCCCGCCGGAGGACCGGCCGAGGGCGGGCGCGAGCGCGAGCGGCCGCTCGTAGGGGCCATCGTCCACGACGCGGTCCGGGCCGGCGCGGCGGAGATCGGGCGGCAGGCCGAGGGCCTGGAGCCGGTCATCGCGCAGACGAGCGAGGCGGTGAGCAGCGCCGTGATCGAGGGGGCCCTCCAGCACGACCGGGCGCTCGTCACCCTCGTCGAGCAGGGCACAGGCGCCGCGGCGAGGGCTGCGGCGCGCGAGGGGACAGCAGAGCTCATGGAGCAGCTCGCCGGGTGCCCCGCCGGCGACCCGGGCTGCTCGAGCGCCGCGATCGAGCGCGCGAGCCGCGCCGCCGCCACGGGCTTCGCGGACGGCCTGGGGAGGGCGATCCAGCCCTGGATCATCGGCCTCGCGTTCGGCGGGGGGTTCCTGCTCGCCGCGCTGCTCGCCGTCGCCATCGCGGTCGTCACGCGACGGCACGAGCGCCCTGCGGCGCACTGACGGGCGCGCGCTCAGCGCGCCGCGCGCTGGTGCCGGCGAGGAGCTCCGGCGGCACGTGCTCGATCGGGGATCACGCCGCGCGGTCCGTCCTGCCGCCGGCCGCGGGGCGAACGCGCAGCGTCTCGGTGATCCAGTGTTCGGTCTCGATCGCGATCGCGCGCTCGCATTCACGGATGAGCCTGCCCGTCATGGCGTCAGTGATCGTCTTGCTCTCCACGGCGTCCAAAAATTCGCCGCGCAGCCTGCGGAGGCGCGCCGCCGTCGCCCGGTAGCTGAGCGCCAGCTGCTCGTAGCGCGCAGCGGCCACGTGCGCCGAGAGCGCCGCCGCGACCGTGGTCGCGGCGGCGACCCACGCGCCCGCGGGGGAGCGCTCCTGGAGCGCGGCCACCGCGCCGAGGGCCGCCGAAAGCAGGCCGAGGATAAACTCGAGCTGCCGTGATCTGCGGAGCCGCGCGCTGAGGCGCGCGGCTTGAGGCTCGTAGTAGCGCCGGATCTCCTGCTCCACCCGATCTTCGAAATAGGCCTCGGCGTCGAGCCGCTCCCCGTCATCGTCGCCCGGTGGAACCTGCACCATGGCGGCATACTGCTGGAGATCCTGGATCTGCTCCGCCAGCTCGCTCGACCGGGCGCGCAGCTTGCTCTCGGCGTCGGCGCCGTCGTACGGCTCGGTCCCCGTGCGATACAGGTAGATCTCGTGCTTGAGCCCTTCTGCGACGGCGCGGGCGCGTGTCCAGTCGCGCAGCCGCTCGGCCCCGAGCTTGACGGTATGAATGAGCGGCACACACGCGAGCGCCGCAGCGCCGATCCAGCGGAGCGGCTGGGCCAGCCAGGGGAGGAGCCCTGGCGGATCGAGCTGCGACGCGGCGGTCTGCAGAAGAGCGCCAGACGCGAGGAGCCCGAGCGCTATGCTGCGCCAGAGCGTGATCCCCCGCTTCAAGTAGCTCGCCGTGGCAGACCATGTTCGTTGCTCGGTGAACGCATCCTTCAGGGCCGCTCGGGGGGTGTCGCTCATATATTGATAGCTTTCAGAGGGGCCTGTCTCCCGACGGCAGGGCTCGCCCTGGCCGTCGGCCAATGGATCTGGACGACTATTCTGCTTTTGTCGACCGCGCTAGCAGCGATGCTGGCAGCGGCGGTTGCTGCAGCGATGGAAGCCAGACCTCTATCCGCCCTGGCTTGGCAGATGGAAACCGGTTTGCGTCGCGGTACAGGAGCGCGACCCGCGTGGGTATGCCCTTCTTCGCAAGGCTGGACTCGACCGTCTCTTTGACGAGCTCCGCCTTCGCCAAGTCCGCCTTGAAGAAGTAGCGTATGTCCCCCTGGCTCTGGTGCGCGATGTGCTCGCCGCTCGAGGCTTCGAAGTGCTTCGCGGCGAGCGCGCTCCTGATTTCCTTCACGATATCGGCGTCGTCCTTCCTGGCGAAGTGCAGGTACACCTTCACCTTGGCGGCGATCGCAGCGGGCGGTTCCTTCAATGCGCCGAGTTCCTTGAGGCGAGCTTGCGCCGCCTTGGCCGTGTTGGGGTCGGCGCTGCTCAAGGTCAGGATCATCTTGAAATCCTCGATCGCGAGCGCTGTCTGCTTGGCCTGTTCATGGAGCCGACCGCGGCCGAAATAGGCGTCCGCTTGCTCTGGCTCAAGCTGGATGGCCTTGGAGTAGGCGGCGAGCGCTTCTTCGTTGTTACCCTGGAGCGCCAGCGCCTGCGCGCGGTTCAAGTACACCACCGGGTTGCTCGGCGCGATGCTCGACGCGTTCGTCCATGCGGCGAGCGCCGCGGCGAGGTCTCCCTTGCGGAGCAAGGCGGAGCCGAGCAGAATGCGCGCGTCGGCGGACTTGGGATCCAGCTCGCTGGCCTTTTCATAGTCATCCATCGCAAGCATGGCTTTCCCCTGACGCTCGTAGAGCTCGCCGCGGTCGAGGTAGAAGGTCGCGTCGCTCGCGTCTGCTTCGATGGCGGACGTGTAGGCTTCGACGGCCTTCTCGAGCTCTCCCGACGCCGCGAAGCACCGGCCAGACTCACGGTAGGCTTGAGCGAGCTTGCTGTCATGGCGCAGCGGGTCCGTCATGAACCCCGCGGGAGGCGGAGGTAAGGTTGCTTTGGAGAGGTTCGAACTGACAAAAGACTCCTGGGTAGGTGGCCTTCTCATGGCATAAAGGCCGGCCAGGCCGACGAGGAACATGCTCGCAGCCGATGCAATGAGGAGCCACGACGCCCGCGGCCGCGATCTCCGCCATGGTTCCGCGGGCGTCGTACTCGCGCTCTGGTCCGGCGGAGACGGCGGCGCCGGCGGGGATGGCATCGCGGCCGGGCCAGACTGCGTGGGGAGTGTGACGCGCGCGGGCTCGCTGGTTCGAGCAGCCGCGCCGCCATCGCCGCTCCGCTTGGGGTGGCTCAAGAGCGCCAGCCGCACCGCGGGGTAGAGCCGCACGGTGCCCGCAGACTTGTCGAAATCGACCAGCGCCAAGTCGGCGAGGCGTTGGACGCATTCGTTGGCATCGAGCGCGTCGATGTCCCAGTCTATCGACGCCTCGGCGAGTGAAATCGCGTGCGAGGCGGGCGCGGTCACCAGCGACTCCAGCCGCACGCGATCCTCCGCGCTCAAGCGGCTCAACGTGAGCTCCACGCTCACCTGCAAGGAAGCCCTCGTGTCGGCCGTCCCTGGCTGGTCGATGATGGCGCTGCCGGCGCGCTGGAGCCCCTCGGCGAGCGCCGCGAGCGCAGGCTCGATCTGCTCGCCTTGCGCGAGCCGCTTGCGCAGCTCCTGGTTGACCAGATCGATCGCGAACGGCGAGCCGCCGACGATCTCGCTCAACTGGCGCACGGGAGCGGGTGGAGCGTCTCGATCGAGCTGGCGCGTGAGCAGCGTCGTCGCCTGCTCGGCGGAGAGCGCGCCGATCGGGATCCACGGCGTGTTGATGGCCACGAGCGGGTTGAGGTCGCGCGACGTGATGAGCCGAACGCAGCGCCTGGCGCCGCGTAGAAAGGGGAGCAGCTGCTGGGGCTCATAGGCATCCTCCAGCACGAGGAGGCAACGCTTCGACTCCAGCAGGCGCTCGAGCTGCCTCGCGGCCTCCTCCTCGGCGAGGTGCGGGCTGACATCGCCCGTGAACGCCGCGATGATCTTGCGCAGCGCGGCGGCGAAGTCGGCCTTCGCGCCGAGCGGCACCCACACGATCCCGTCCGAGAAATGATCGATGACGTCGTCGTCATGACACACGGCGGCCGCGAGGATGGTCTTCCCTGTCCCGGCGGGGCCCCACAAGGCGACGGAGGGAGGCATGTCGGGGGAGCCGGCGCCCGACCCGTCCGCAGAGATCAGGAGCTTCTCCTTGATGCGCCGGAGTTCCTCGGGGCGCTCCACGTACCGCGGCGGCAGCCGCGGCGCCATGGAGGGCACGCGCTGCACGGGCGACAGGTCCATCAGCTGCCGCAACAGCGCTTCCGAGCGCCCAGCGAGGTCCCACGTGGGGGACTCGCGCATCCAGGCCGGTAGCGCGCGGTGCGCGGCCCACGTCCCGGGGTCCTCGACGATCGGAAACACGCGCACGCCGCGCTCGCGCGCCGCGCGCCACGTCCTCTTCACCCACCCGGAGTCCAGGCCGGACTGCGTGATGAGGAGAACCATGGCCTTCGACTGGTCGAGCGCGCCGTGCGTCTCTCTCTCTGAGTTGACAGCGGCCGTGAGCGCCTCGTCCGGATCGGGCCATACGGTGATCCGGGCGCGCTCCAGCCGAGCGCGCACCTCCGCCGCCAGGGGGCGCTGCTCCGCGCCCTCGTACGCGATGAACACCTCGGGCAGCGCCGCGCCGAAGACGCGGGACACCTCGTCCCGGCACCAGCGCCGCAGCGCGCTCCCGCCGGGCGCGAGCATCACGAGGTGCGCCGTCAGCTTCTTGTAGACCTCCACGAGGTCCTTGTCCGCGTCCGGGTCCCCGATGGCGAGGCGCTCACGGTAGGCGTAGTCGGAGATGTACGGAATGCGCAGGTTCCAGAAGCTGGTCTTCAGCGTCCGGAAGGCGGGCGGAGTATAACTGTCGAGCCGGCGCCGGAATTCCTCTTCGAAGATGTTCTTCTGTGTGGTGTTGAAGTTGTCCACGCGCGACGGGACCAGCACCGCCTCGAGCGACCGGCGCCGCCGCGCGACTACGGCATCCCTGTTGAAGGACGCGATCATCCTCGCGACGCCCTCCAGGTTCTGCGTGTTGGACGCGCAGAGGCAGACCACGACGTCGGCCAGCTGTCGCGTGCAGACACCGCCCATCTCCGTCACGCCGGTGCGGCTGTCGATCAAGACCACGTCCGCCACCTCCTCGCGAAGGAGCTGGCGCCGCATCCACTCGAAGTAGGCCTCTCCCTGGTAGGCGGCATAGAACTCCGCCCAGTCGAAGCGCTGGACGGCCTCCGCGTACATCTTGAACCGCGCCCCGGCGCGCCACCCCGCCGGGAGCAGCGAGAGGGACCCGCCGTCGCTCCCTCGTCCGGGCGAGCGGATCGGATAGAGCGAGTGCGACAGCGGGGGCAAGACGCGGTCGAGCGCGCTCACCACCGCGTCGAGCTCGTCTCCGCGCGTGGGGCGGTCTGGCTCCCTCGAGCTCGGCGCGCCCTCGCCGGCTTCCTCGGGAGCGGAGCCCGCGCGGAGGTGCAGGCTCCCATACATCCTCTTGTAGGACATCAGGAGGTCGATGAGCCCGAGCGTGGAGCGCACGTCCTCGAGGTCCTCTTCGGACTGGTAGAAATAGCTCTCGATTCCGGGCGCCTCGAGGTCCCAGTCGATGAGTACGACCCTCAGGCCCTGATCACAGAGCCATGCCGCCACGTTGGCGAGGGCCATCGACCGCCCGACGCCGCCTTTGTACGAGTAGAACGTGTAGATCACGGGAGCCTAGACCTGAAGGTACTCGGGCTTGTCATGGCGGCTCACGTCGGAGACGAACTGTCCCACGGTCACGAAGAGGAGCCGCTTCATCTCGTCGGTGTCTCCGGTGCCGAACGCGCAGTGCGCCGACAGGCGTTTTTTCGGCGGGATCATCGGGTCGAAGTACGGATCGAAGTAAGGGGAGGCGTGCGTGAGCAGCCAGGAGCGCAGCTTGCCGTAGCTGGGATCGACGCGAAAGGGGGGGATGACCAGGATGGCGGTCTTGGAGCTCTCGAAGCAGTCCGGGAAGTGCATGAGCCGCTGGTACACGTGTCTGCTCGCGAGGGCGACGGGGTCGATCACCAGCAAGGACAGCGGCGCCGCCATGAAGCTGAGGGAGTATCCTCTCACCACAGAGACATCGGTCCAGAAGCTCGCCGGCTCCCGCTCCCAGCGGAACGTCTTCCCGGGCACGAGCCGATTGATCTCGTCCTTGTGCTGATCGAGCAATGTCGTGATCGTGATGTCGTTCCCGAGGGGCCTCCAGTCGTCGCGGCTCTCGCCGTAACGGGCGGCGAGCGCCTCGGGGGAGACTCCAAGCTCGCGATTGAGGTTCTCTCGCTCGCTGGCGCCGAATCCCCTCAGCTCCTCGGCGGTCAGGGTCAGCACCGCGACGGGGATGGGAACGGAGGCGAGATCGCCTCTGATCGCGCTGATGATCTTGCGGACGACCTGGTTCCACAGGTTCGTGTCGACCGCGTCGGCCCCTGCCTTGTAGGAGTCGACCAGATCGTTGATGGCCTGGAGGGAGGAGTAAGCCGAGCTGACCCGCTCCAGGTTGAGAAAGATGAGCCGATGCTGGGCCATGCTCGCCGCGTCATCACCGATCCGGGCGTCGAAGTTGGAGACTTCCCGGGTCACCCAGTCCGACTGCTTCGCGTTGCTCGACCACAGCACGACGAGATGGCGCGTCTCGCGGATCGCCCGCTTGAGCTGGTCCTCCCACTGCCGGCCTGCCTCGAGGCGAGCGCGATCGAAGAAGACCTCCAGCCCTGCTCTTTGAAGGGAGGCGTCGAGCTTGGCCGCCCATGGCTGATCGGGTCGGCTATACGAGATGAATACGTCGTACGGCATGTTCCGCCCTCTCCGCTCGCGTCGCCCTCGGGGGCCGAGCGTGGCCAACGGGCGAACGAGCTGAAGTATAGGGCCAAGCGCCGCGGCTTGTGAAACACCATTCCACCCGCCGATTCGGACCGCCGGAGCACGGACGTGCGGGGCCATCTGCCGCGACGTTTGCGGCCCTCTCTGCCAGAGGACTCTGGCGTTGCGGGAGCGCCCGCGGACGACGGCGATGCGTGGCCCGACCGGACGGGCAGGAACCTGGGACCTGGGTCTTGATTTCGGCCCGGGTTCATGCTCGCGGCCCTGGCCTCCTTGCGGCTCAGGCGCCGCGCGCGTCCGTGCGGGGGCGCCTCGGCCCTAGGTCCGCCCCTTGCACGCGCCAGCACCGCAGGAGGCACCATGTCCAAGGCGAGCGAGTTCATCGAAGCCCTGCGTCGGATCGAGGAGAGCGGCGACGTCGAGCCCATGGCGCGGCTGTTCGCGCCCGACGCCGAGCTCAGCAACTCGACGATCTCGAGGCCGCTCCACGGCCCCGACGGCGCCCGCAACTTCTGGCGCAGCTACCGGCAGACCTTCGTCGAGGTGCGGTCGGAGTTCCGGTGCATCGTCGAGTCGGGCGAGGCCGCGATCCTCGAGTGGACGAGCCGTGGAAAGCTGGTCAATGGAGGGGAGTTCTCGTACGACGGCGTGAGCGTCATCGAGCACCCGGCCGGCACCATCAGGAGGTTCAAGGCGTACTTCGATCCGAGGGCCCTCGGGCTTCAGCTGGAGCACGCGGCGTAGCGCCGCTCGCCGGCCCGCGCGATCGCGTCCACGACGACCTCGCCCTGCTCAACGCCCACGAGCGCCGCCGACCCTTCCTCGAGCTGGCCGCGCAGGATGAGCTCCGCGAGCGGCGCCTCGACGAGGCGCGCGATCGTGCGCTTCATCGGCCGGGCGCCGAGCTCCGGGTCGAACCCCCCGGCGTCGAGCAGCGCATCGATCGCCTCGGGCTCGACCTCGAGCTCCACGCCGCGCGCCTCGAGCTCGCTCTCCAGGCCGCCGAGCAGCCGCCGCGTGATCTCGGCGACGTCCGCCCGGGTGAGCGGCGCGAAGCAGAGGACCTCGTCGATGCGGTTGTAGAGCTCGGGCGGGAGCGCGGCGCGGGTCGCGGCGAGCATCGCCTCCCCGAGGCGCTCGGGCGACACCGTCGCGGAGGTGCGGGCGAAGCCCACGGAGCGCTCGGACCGGAGCGCGCCGGCCTCCGCCGCGCCGAGGTTCGAGGTCATCACGAGGACCGTGTTCGTGAAGTCCACCCGCCGGCCTCGGCCGTCGGTCAGGCGGCCCTCGTCGAAGA
This sequence comes from Sorangium sp. KYC3313, assembly GCF_052075895.1. NCBI lineage: Bacteria > Pseudomonadati > Myxococcota > Polyangiales > Polyangiaceae > Sorangium > Sorangium sp. KYC3313. The sequence continues at coordinate 1,605,327 of NZ_CP197255.1, read as the reverse complement.
CCTGGAGGAACGCCTCGAGCACGTCGCGGTGCGCCTTCTCGATCTCGTCGAGCAGCACCACCTGGTACGGCCTCCGCCGCACCGCCTCGGTGAGCTGGCCGCCCGCCTCGTGGCCGACGTAGCCGGGCGGCGCGCCGACGAGGCGCGCGACCGCGTGCGACTCCGCGTACTCGGAGAAGTCCAGCCGCGTCATCGCATCGGGCGAGTGGAACAGCGCCTCGGCGATGGCCTTCGCCGTCTCCGTCTTGCCCACGCCGGTCGGCCCCAGCAGCAGGAACGACCCGATCGGGCGGCGCGCGCGCAGGCCGGCCGCGTTCCGGCGGAGCACCCGCGCGATGCGCGCCAGCGCCTCGCCGTGGCCGACGACCTTCTCGGCGAGCAGCGCCTCCAGCGAGAGCATCCGCTCGCGGTCGGTCTCGAGCAGCCGCTCGACCGGCAGGTCGGCGAGCTCGGAGACCACCTCGGCGACCTCGGCGGGGCCCACCTGCCGCGCCGGCTGCGCGGGCTCACGGGGCGCCGCGCGCGACGCGCGTGACGCCGACGACGCCGACGACGCGCGCCGCCGCGTGCGCGCGCCCGCGAGGTCGAGGATCGAGAGCGCCTTGTCGGGCAGCGCGCGCCCGGGCAGGTAGCGCACGGACCAGGCGACGGCCGAGGCCAGCGCCTCGTCGGTGAACACGAGCCCGTGGTGCGCGCCGAGCCCGACCGCGACGCTCTGGAGCAGCAGGAACGCCTCGTCCTCCTCGGGCTCGTCGATCTCGACGATCGTGAAGCGCCGCGCGAGCGCCGGGTCGGCCTCGATGCTCTTCCTGTACTCCTCGGGCGTGGCGGTGCCGATCAGCGTGAGCTCGCCGCGGGCGAGCGCGAGCTTGATCTCGGCCATCGCCTCGTCGAGCGCGCCGCTGCCGAAGAGCTCCGACAGGCCGTCGATGAACAGGATCACCCGCCCGCCCGCCTCGCGGACCTCGGACCGGAGCGCGGACAGGCGCTCGCTCAGCGCGCCGCGCGCGCCGGTGCCGGCGAGGAGCTCCGAGGGCACGAGCTCGACCACGACGCGCGGCTCTCGCTCGTCGAACGCGAGCCGGTGCGCCACGCCGCGCGCGACGGAGGTCTTGCCGACGCCCGCCGGGCCGAGGAGGCAGGGGTTGTTCGCGTGGCGCTTGGCCAGGACGTCGAGCGCCTGCTCGATCTCGTGCTCGCGGCCGACGATCGGCTCGAGCTCCCCCTGCACCGCCGCGAGCGAGAGGTTGTGCCCGAGCGAGGCGAGGGCCGGGAAGCGCGCGCGGTCGAGGGTGAAGCGCGCCGCGAGGGCGGCGCTCGCGGCGGCGCTCGTGGCGGTCGGCGGCGCGAGCGGCGGGAGCGGCCGCCCCGGCGCGGGCGAGGCGGCGGAAGCCGGGGCAGGGGAGGCCGAGGACGCCGGGGAGGGGGTGGGCGTGAGGGCGATCGGCTCGGCGAAGGCCAGCGCGTCGGCCGGGGCCGCGGCGGGGCGGGGGCGCCCCGGCGGGAACAGCGGCGTCGGCGGGAAGAGCGGCACCGTGACGCCCGGGCCGGCGCTCTTGGCGGGCCGTGACTCCGGCGCGCCGGCGCCTCTGGCGGGCCGCAGCTCCGGGATCCCGACGCCGGCGCCCCTGGCGGGCCGCAGCTCCGGGACGGCGACGCCGGCGCCCTTGGCGGGCCGCAGCTCCTGGGACGTGCGCGGCGAGCGCGGCGTGCGCCCCGGATCGGCGGCCTCGCCGCGGGCGCGGCGCGCGGTGGGCGTCGCGCCCGGCGCGGGCGGCGTCTCCGGCGCGCCGCCGTCCTGGAGCAGCCGCGCGGGCGTCCGCCGCGCCTGCACCACGCCGAGCGCGATCTGGAGCGCCGCGGTCCGCAGCCGCCCGAGGTCGACCCCCGACTGGGTGAGCGCGCGGTGCGCGGCCGAGCTGCGGTCGGACAGGAGCGCGAGCAGCAGGTGGAGCGCCGCGGGCTCCTTCGCGGTCGCTCGCTTCGCGACGTCGCGCGCGCCCCCCATCGCCCGGCCGATCGGGTCGGGCCCCTCGTCGTCGACCGAGCGGGTTGCCTTGAGCAGGGCCTCGTCGTCGAGCCGCCGATCGCGGAGCAGATCCGCGGCGGGGCCTCCGCTGAGGGCGATGGCCGCGAGGAGGTGCACGCTCGACAGGCGCTCCTTGCGCTGGGCGGCGAGGTCCTGCGCGAGCTTGCGCAGCGTGACGAGCTCGGCGTGGGAGCGAGGGCTGGTCATCCTTGCAGAGGTCTCCGGGCTCGGGGTTCGCACGCCGGGCGAAGGCGGGCCAAGTTTCGGAGACCGGCGGCCGCGCGCCGCGTGCCGCGTTACTGAGGGATCACGTCCTCGGTCTCGCAAACGGGCGTGGCGGCGGCGAACCCCTCGGCGCAACCGAGGCGCACCGCGCGCAGCTGCGAGGCGGACGAGCGCGACGGCCGCTCCGCCCACGCGATCAAGAGCCCGCGACCGCGCTGCGCGAGCATCGACAGGCTGCCTTCCACCTTCCCTCCCGGAAAAAGGGTGGTCATCCAGGTCAACGTGCCGTCCGCGTCGAGGCGGCGGAGCACGATCCGGTCCTTGCCGCGCGTGTTCGTCTCGACGACCGCGACCACCAGGTCTCCGTCCACCTGCTCGGCGGCCAGCGATTCCGCGACGGGCGTGGAGCACGAGGGGACGGTGATGGGCGGCAGCGCGACCTCCCCTGAAGGGGTCATGCGCGCGACGCGCAGCGCGCTCGGCGCGTCCTCGAGCGGCGCGAGGGTCCAGGCGAGCCACGCGCCGTCCGGGCGGGGGGCCATGCGGAGGCGCGCGACCGGCGCGGCCTCGTGGATCGCCTCCTTCGAGGCCATCGCGCTGCCGTTAGGGCCGATGCGGATGCCGTCCGCGGAGTACCGCCCCAGGTAAATGGTCGTCGCCGGTCCGACGCCCGGGTCCTTCACGTCGCACGGATGCCACCCGAGCCTCCAATCGGTGGGCGCGTCCACCGCGGCGCCGACGAGCCAGTCGTGCAGCACCCATCCCGCATCCTCTTCATCCACTCGCGTCCACCATGTCGCATCGGCGGCGATGGGTGTTGTTGCGCACCCGAAGTACAGCCCGAACATCGCGTGGCCCACCCCTTCCGACACGGTGCCGGCCACCATCGTGTACCGCGGGCCGGGCTCGTGGATCTCGGTGATCGCGAGCTGTTCCGCCCCTGAGGAACGAAATGACACCATGCGTTCGCCGTAGTGCGTGCCGATGTGCTGCGACCAGGAAGAGAAGGGCTCGCTGCCCTCGCTCCAGGCGCGCGCGGTCCTGAAAAAGCCGCCTGGCGGCAGGGGATCCGGGAAGGGGGTCGTGTAGCGCTCTCGGTAAACGACCACGGACTCGAAGTTGTCATCGTCGTCGAGCGGATAGAGCTGTGCCACCGCGAAGGCCTCGCCCGGGATGGTCTGGTGTTTTGCGTCCAGCGCCAGCGCCGGCTCGCTGAAGGCGGGCGGCTGCGCTGACCAGGGATCCAGGGTGACGCGCTGGACGACCCGGCCCCCCGCCGGTATCGCGGACGAGGCATAGAGATAGACCGGCGCGTCCTTGGCCCCGAGGACCCACTGAGGATCGAGCAGGTCGGTGCCCGGCAGCGCGAGGCTCATGGAGGGCCCCGCGGGCGCGAGGGCGCTGCAGGTGGCTGCCTCGTCGGCGCCGGAGGCCACGGGCGGCTCCTCCACCGAGAGCGCGCGGGGCAGCTCGTCTGGAACCGCCGCGCACGCCGCGAGCGCGGGGAGAGCGAAGAGCGCCTGCCATGTCCTACATTGCATCCGGGACCTCCGAGGTGATGGTCGAGGCTGTGTGGCCGCACCTCGTCGTCGCCATCACCCGTTTTTCGGGACCGGGAGGGCGCTCTGGCCCCCGGCCGGGCGGCGTCCGGGGCGCAGGGCCGCTTCACCCCGTACACCGGCCGCTCCGCCGTGCGCGGTCGCGCTGTGGTCAGAGCCCCGCGGCCAGGAACCGGGCGAGGAAGCCGCGGGTGCCGGCGTTGCCGAGGGAGTTGCACACCGGCGAGGCGGCGCCGATCGGGCAGTCGGCGTCGCGGTCGTAGGACCAGTAGTGGACGCCGGCGAGGCCCTGGGACCTGGCGAAGGCGGCGGTCTCATCGACGTCGGTCAGCGTGTAAAGCTCGCCCTGGACGTCGTTGCCGCCGATCATCGGGGTGAGCTCGATGTTGGCGTAGGGCACGCCGAAGTGATCGTGCAGGTTGTACGCGGCCTGGATCGCCGACTGCCCCATGTCGCACTGGCCGCCGGACACGACGCACACGCCGGGACCGGGCGAGCCGTAGTTCATGGTCATCAGGTTGACGGTGACGTAGCTGGGCCAGGTCGCCGCGCTGCCGTCGAAGCCGAAGACGCCGGCGATCGCGGCCATGGCGGTGTCGCCGAGGACGTTGAGGCTCGAGCCGATGTTGCTGCCGAGGGAGCGCGCCGTCGACGCGCCCTCGTTGCTGGCGAGGGTCGCCAGGGTCAGGCTGAAGCGCAGGTTCGGGTACGCGGCGTGCGCGGTCTCGAGGCGCTGTACCAGCGCCGCGATCACCTGGGGCGACTGGCTGGCCTCGATGTCGAGGTCGACGCCGATGAGGTGCGGTCCGGCCCAGCGATCGAGGAAGGCCGCGAAGCCGGCGTCGGAGCCGCAGGTGAACGAGCCCGCCGCGCCGCCGGTCGACAGGATGTAGCCGACGCCGGCGGCCTCGAGCACCGGGACGTTGGCGGCGGCCATCGCCGCGCCGGGCATGCCGCCCCAGCTCTCGTTGCCGCACTCGCCGGTGGCGAAGGCCAGGCTGACGACGTTGCCGCCAGCGGCGTTGAGGTCGTCGGCGAACACGGTCCGGGTCCCTGACACCTTCGTGGAGATCACGCTGGTGTTCCAGTTCATGTTGACGCTCGTGTCCTTGTAGGGGCCGAACAGGAGCGCGCCGTTCCCGTTGCCGGCGTCGCCGCCGCCGTTGCCGGTGTCGGCGCCACCGCTACCGCTGCCGCCGTTGCCGGTGTCGTCGCCGCCGCCGCACGCGGAGGCGAGTTTCGCCGCGGCGAGCAGGAAGAGGAGGAGGGGGCGGCTCTTCATCGGGTCCTCGTGAAGGGGCTTCGGGTTCGATCCCGGGCTTGCACGAGGATAGAGCGCTGCTCGCGAGCGCGGCACGTCGTGGCCGACCGGCAGGTGGTGAACTTCAGAGCGGAGCCTGCCGGGAGCCACCCGGGTGAGTTGAAACTCTGCTTGGAAGCTGTCGAGAGGCTCCGGGGAGATGTCGAGCTCTGGCCGGGGATCGGCGGGAGCCACCCGGGTGAGTTGAAACTCTGCTTGGAAGCTGTCGAGAGGCTCCGGGGAGATGTCGAGCTCTGGCCGGAGATCGGCGGGAGCCACCCGGGTGAGTTGAAACTCTGCTTGGAAGCTGTCGAGAGGTGGTGTCCTAAGTTCAGGACCCTTGTCCTAGTTTGATTCCGTGCCCCGCATGAGCGGTTAGGCTCCCCCGGAAGTAGGCGCAGCCCGCGGGTGTACCACCACCCCGGGCTGCATGGTCCGACATCCGCTTACACGGAGCCGAACAAGTGCAGTTATACCTGATCCCGCCCGAGATCGGGCAAGGCGAACGTGCGCCCGCGCGCCGCTCGTTCCGACGAAGCCCTTCCCTCTCCCTCACCCCCGACGAGACCCGACGGCTGCGCGCAGCGTTGCGCGGCATCAAGGCCCGGCTGGGCACGTGGCGCGACGTCAGCGCCGCGATGGGAGGCGTCAACACCCGGACGCTGTACCGCGTCGCCGGTGGCGCCGAACGTGGCTCGCCCGCGCTGGTGCTGCTCGCCGCACGGGTCGCGAAGACGACCGTGGAGCGCCTCCTCTCGCCCGGCGTCGTCGATGCCAGCAAGTGCGCGCACTGCGGGAGGAGCGGATGAAGCCCCGGCGGAAGGGGGCCGGACGCCCGCCTGCCGCACGACATCCCCGGAAGAAGCCGACGATGGAGGCGATCCTCGCCGAGCGCTCGGCCATCATGGCAGTCATCGTCGCCAGCGGCGTGCCTGCACGCGACCGGGCCGATGTCTTCCAGAACGTCGTCATGGGCGCGTGGCGCTCGATCAAGCGCGGGCTCTACCGCCCGGCGCCATGGGACGAGCCGCGCAAGGCGCTCCGCGGCTGGCTCTACTCGGTCGCGAGGCACCTCTCCATGCACCACGTCAACAGCGCGTGGGCGCGCCGCGCCGTCCTGACCGAGCAGCCCCTTGGCCTGCTCCGCGATCTCGTCGGGCCCGATCTGGAGGCACAGGTCGCCGCGCGCGAGGTGCTCGACGCGATGGCCAGCCTGCCGCCCTGGCAGCTGGAGGCGTTGCTCTCGGTCGACAGCCCGGAGTCGCTCGTCCAGTACGCCAAGCGGCGCCGGATGAACCCGTCCACCGCGGCGTCCAGGCTTCGGATCGCTCGCGAAGCCTTGGCGCTGAAGCTCCGCAGGTGGCGGCGGTAAGCAGGCCCGTCCTGACCGAGTGTTACCTGGCCGCCACTGCCGACTGGACGCCGGCGCTCGACCCCTTGCCGATGCGGCCCTGGAGCCGCGAGCGCATGCTGGCGGCCGTTCTGGACCTCCACATGAACGCGAAGACCAGGGCCGAGCGCGAGGTGGTCCAGCGGGCGCTCGGAGCGATCCAGGTACTTGACTCCCTGACCCGGCTGTACAACAGGCCCGACGAGTAGCCCCGCCCTGAACGGCGAGATCGGCGTCATGGCGCATGTGCCAGAGCGGCGCGTGGGGATGGGCGGACGCACCCTGCCCGTCGGCCTCTAGCGGCAGTTTTCCTGGAAATTGCTCGGTTTCTAGCGGTAGAATTGGCGCAAACGTCCAGGCAGGCGTATGCCACGTTACACATCTGACAGATCTTCGCTCTGCGAGTAGCGGCCCACATTTTGCCTCACCAATGAGGGAACAGTGCCGCGCGCCCGCATGTTCACAGCACGGTGAGCATTCCGATGAACAAGGTTGACCCGCGCAAGAGGGAGGCCATATCCTCGTCCACGCGGGAGGACCCTGACGTATCCAAGCGGTCAAACATCCCCAACATACCACAAAAAGACACCGATGCGTCCAGTCGAACGTCGATCAAAGTCGCCGAAGACGAAGGTGTCCCAGCAGTTTCCGAAGGGGTCCGGCAATACTTGGACAGTGTGTTGACTGTGGACGCACGGGCCTATCTCGAGCGAATGGCGGACGAGTTCTTGCGAACCGAAGCCGCTGGCGGGCCTCAGCGACACGGGCGCAGGGGCGACCTACATAAGAAGCTCACATCCGAGCTCGACCATATTTCTTGGCGTAGCGGAGCGTCTAGTATTCTAGACCTCGAAGGGTACGACGGGCCGACCCCTCCAACTCGGCGTCGCGGGGTACCAGGCGATCGAGACGCGGAAGCATGGTCCAGGGATCTGGAAGCAGTTTTGGGCGATCTGGCCACAGTACTGCACGCGATGACGCGTGGGCGAAAACCGCGATAGACGCACGATGAGTGAGACAGAGGAAACGGGTGACGGATCCTTCGAGCCTGTGAGAGGTGATGGTGACAGCGAGAGAGCTGTCCCAGCATCGAACGGTGATGACTCATCCGCGCTGACGGAGTCCAAGGGTCCAGCATTAGACAGGATTGACCCGCCCGCCGAATTGGCTCGACTTGTTACGAGCGTCGTTAGAACGCAGGTTCAAAAGGTCAAACGGGAACTTTCGTTCTACGATGGTCCGTTGCCGCCACCAAGCATGCTCAGCGAATACGATCAGGTTCTTCCTGGCCTCGCTGAGCGCATCGTTAAATCGTTCGAAGAAGAAGGTCCTCATCGTCGCTCGTTGCAGCACCGGGAAATGCTGCTTGAAGAGCGAGAGATGACGCAACTTGAGAAGATGACAGATGCCCGCATCGTGGTGATGAAACGAGCCCAGTGGCTCGCGTTTTCACTTTCGATTGCATGGGTCGTGGTCATCGTTTCCCTTGTGGCGGTCGGCCTCATTTGGCAGCCAGCGCTCCTTGGCGCTGTGCAGATGATTGGCACCATTGTTTACTTTTCGATCTTGCGCAGAGAAAAGAAATCTGACATCGCCGGCGATGCGTCTTCAAGCGCAAGTAAACCGCCAAAGCAGTTGAACTAAGCGGGGAAGAGGCATCTTATAGGTTGCAGGTGTGCCGCATCATCATTCCTCGCCAAATGACGACAACTGCACCACGCGCCGGGGCTGAGGCGCGGGCGGGGGCTCCGACGGTGGCGGAGGCTCCGGTTTCGGTGACGCCGCGACGGGCGCCACAGGCGGCGGCTGCGGAGCAGAGGGCGCTGATGGAGCGGACCCGCCCGGAAGCACCCGGAGCCATCCGCGCCCGCCCGGGAGCGCCCTGGCGGTGCCCTCCGGCTTGGGGATGGCGAGCGGCTGCGGCTCTGGCTTCTCCCCTGCGGGCTCGGCCAGTGTAGCGACCATGAGCTCCTCCAGGGTCCACACGTGGTCGGTGACGCCCGCGGCCATCGCCGGGGTGATCCGCATGTTCCGCGGGATGTGGCAGAGGTTCGTGTACGTGTAGTGCAGCGCGACCGCGGCGCAGTGCCGCGTGAGCTTCTTGCTGAAGGCGAGCGTCCGGCGCCGCAGCCGCGCGTTCCACTGCCGCGTGGTCAGGTTGCTCCGCTCGATGGCGTAGGTCGTGGTCTTCTCGTGGTCCGGCGTGCCGTAGATCGTGCGCTTCTTGATGAAGTCCACGCCGCACTCGACGGCGAACTTCTCCGACGTCCCCGGCTTGCCCGGGCGCGCCGTGAAGTTCTTGATCATTTGCCCGTACGGCACGGCGCGCCCGAAGTTCGCAGCGATGGGCTGCGCGTAGAGGCCGAGCCCGTCGGTGGTGACCTGCGGCATGACCGTGAGCCGCGCGCGCACGTCTTCGACGAGAGCGTCGGCGCTCTCCTGGTCGCGCTTCCCGACGTGCCACGCGATGATGAGCTTGCTGGTGCGGCAGATGGCCGCCCACGTCCACTGCTCGCCCATCTCGGCCGCGCTGTGCTTCGCCGGGTCGAGTTGCTTCTGGCGGACCTTGCACCAGCTGTGCTGCTCGTCGAGGTCTACAAGCGGGGAGGTCAGATCGCGCACCAGGCGGTCATGGAGCCGCGCGCAGCCCTCGCCGATGGCCTGTGCGAAGCGGCCGATCGTGTCGCGATGGACGCCCGTCATGCGCTCCGTCGATCTGATGGTGGTGCCGTTCACGAGCGCGGCCAACACCTCTAGCCGCCGCTCCGCCGGGAGCACGTTCGCCATGGGCTTGCACCTCTCCGGACGCGTGCCCATGATCGCAGCGCGACGTGCGACGGGTGGGCCACCATCCGGCGTTCCGCAGCCCCGTCTCGGGTTCCAGCCGAGGCGGGGCGCTTTGCCTGTGCAAGCGAGTATAACCCTTGTTTTCCAGGGCTCCAGCGCAGCTGGGACAGCGGCTGTCATAGCCAACATCGCGAATCCAGCATCAAACAAGGGCTTTGCGTGCGGTCGATGGGGACGGCGCAGCGTGTGACGCGGCTCGTCCTAGAGGCGCCCGGACGCCTTGGCGGGGCGCGTGGACGGGAGCCGAACGATGTCAGCGCGAGAGCCGCGCGGGCATCGTGAACGAGAAGCGTGTGCGCACGATGCCGTCGGCGCCGCACTCTTCGCGCTCGTCGACGGAGATGCTCTCGAACTCGGCCGTCGTGCGTCGCCAGAACCCGAGGCCCTCCGGGTTCTCGTGCCGCACCGTGAGCGTCCAGGGGCCCGGGTGCGCGGCGAAGAGCTGGTGCATGGCACGCCGTCCGACGCCGCTGCGGCGCGCGCCGGCGATCACGAACATCTCCTCAACGTGCTGCGCGCCGCGATCGTCGCGGTAGGTGAGCGCGAAGCCGACAGGCACCCCGGCGTCGACGTTGACGATGAGATGCGCGTCTAGCGGCGCGAGCTTCGGGTATGTGTAGAGCGCGTCGGGACCGATCGGCACGCTCACCCGCGCGCTCCACTCGTAGAGGTAGAGCTGCAGCAATCGCTGCAGCCGTACGTCGTCGGTGCCGACCCGCTCGAGCGCGACGTTCATGCGCTGCAGCTAACACAGGCACGACGCGCGCGCCCGGTGCCCCACGCCTTCGGCGCAGCGACCGTCTCGTGCGCTCACGACGGGAGCGCCATCGTCCGCTTCGACCCGTGGTCGTCAGAGCCCGTGGTGCTGCTCCCGGCGGCGGAGGGACAGGCCAACGATGGCGGACGCGCGGTCGCTCTGAGCCGGGTGCTTCCGGGCGGTCAAGCCGCCGAACGGCTCTCTGTCCTAATTAGGACACCACCTGTCGAGAGGCTCCGGGGCGATGTCGAGCTCTGGCCGGAGGCTGCCGGGGGTAACGGTCAACGTTGCCCCACAACGGTCAAGATCGCCTGTAGCGCACGGCGACCTGACCGCAGTCGACCGAGCCCCCCACCGAGAGTCTCGCCGGCGTCTCTTTCTCGTGTCGACGGATCTCCGGACGTGCAGGGCCGCCTGCCGGACGGAGAGACGAGGAAAACGACGGGCTCGGGTCGATTTTCGTGACCCGATCGGGGTCGAGCTCCCGATTGATCTCCTCGACGGGACGGAAGGACGCCGGGCGACGGAGCCCCTTCGCGCGGCGCGCTCGGTCCCGGCGGCCCTGGTCCATCGTTCGCTCGCGCTGCTTGCGTGGCGAGGCGAAGGCCCGGGTCGAACACATCCGACAGACTCCCTTTTCGATTCGAGGAGACTTCAGGAGGAGAGATATGCCTGCCGTGATCAAGTCGAAGAAGCGCTCCGTGGCCGCCACGCCAGCTGGAGAGCCGACGTATCCCTCGCCCATCTACTCTCCTGCGATCGGCAAGAAGGCGCTCGAGGCGCTCGCCCCGGCGCTCGACCGCCTCGCCGAGGCCGACCTCGTGACCGTGAGGCTGGACGTCGAGGCGGCCACGTATGCGGCCCTCGGCGTCGCCGGATTCGTGTCCTCGCCCGACGTTCGCGCGCGCTTCGCGCTGTTGCCCCGGGAGGAGTTCGACATGACGTTCCTCGACGAGCTGGAGCTCGTGTGTTTCGCCGCGCTCCATGCGCTGGCCGAGGCCCGCGCCGCCGGCGCGCTCACGACGACGGACGCGCGGCTGCCCGTCGAGATCGTCCGCGAGGCGACGGAGATCGAGGGGCGCATGCAGGCGCTATGCGAGTACCACCTCTCGGACGACCCGGCGATCAGGCCGGAGCTCGATCGCCTGCGGCCCGGCACCGGGCACCGCGACCTCGCGAACGACCTGCTCGGATACGCCCGGATCTACGAGCTTCGCGCCGGCGTAGTGAAGGACGACCGGAAGCTCTACCGGGCCGGCGACGCGGCGCGCGCGCGGGAGCTGGCCGGGGTGATGGTCCAGCGGCGCTCGACGGCGATGACGCCCAAGGCGCGGGAGGCCTACGGCCGGTACGTGCGGGTCTGGACGCTGCTCTGCCGGCGCTACGACGAGGTGCGGGCGGCGGCGCTGTGGCTGTGGCGGAGGAGCGCGCGCGTGCAGGAGCGGTTCCCCTCGCTGTTCGCCGCGGGCCGGCCGAACTCGGGCCGACCGAGGAAACCGAGGAAGGAGAGTGAGTCGGGCAGGCGTCGGGAGAGCGACGGCGGCGGGAGCGGGCGCGTGGCAGGCGGGGAAGAGGCGGTGGAGAGGCCCTCCCCGGAGGGCGTGGAGGGAAGCCCTTCGTGAGCCGGCGGCCACCAGCCGCCTCGAGTCCACGCGAGGAAAGAGCGGCGACGGGGCTGGTGCATGCTGGCACGGCGCTGGGTCGTGGGGCCATGCCGGCTCCAGGCGTCGCCTCTGCTGCTTCTGCTGGAACTTCGGTGGCAGCCTCAATTTGAATCTGCATTGTCATCCGATGGTGTCGGCCATCTTCGTCGACGAGACACGCTGGCCAGCGTTCGGCGCTGAGCCGCACCCGCCCGCCCCACAGCTCCCGCCCCTCTGCCACCACCGCCGAGAGCGACAAACGGGTTGAAACCGCCAGAAGAGAGCAGAATTCGAACCGCCAAGGCGCCAAGGACGCCAAGAGAATCACAAAGATCTTGGCGTCTTATGGCGCCTTGGCGGTTCACTTCTCGCTCGCTCAACGTGATCGGTGCCCTAGGCTAGCGTGCTGCCGGTCAGCGTTTCGGCGGTAAATGGTCTCCCCTCCACAGTCGCGAGCGCCGCCATGTGGACGTAGAGCACCCGGTCGTAGCGCCGATCGTCGAGTGGCGTCGTCGTCCCTGGAACTGCTTTCCCGAGGAGTTGCTCAAAGCGCGCGACTGCATCCTGGAAAATCTCGGTGCGCATGGGCTCGCCGTGGACGGACGGTGAGCGCTTCGTCTGCGCGTTCTTGGGCTTCCTTGTCGTGAGGAGGCGCTTCATCTCCCGCACCTTGCCGGAGGCCTCCGAGGCGTTTCGGCACGCAACCACTATCAGGAGAATAGAAAGATGAGCTTGTTCAGCAAGAGAGTCCTCCCGGTGACGCTCCTCGGTGCCGCAGCCGTGCTCGGTGGCTGCGTCGGCGACGCTTTCCGCGAAGGCGATGACGAGCTGGAGACCCAGGCGGAGGCGGCTGACCCCGAGTCAGCGGACGCGATCGACCCCGAGGCAGCGGAGGCGGTTGGAACCGCGCAGCAAGCGCTTGAAACCACATGGTGGTGCATCAATCGTGCCGAGTACGTCGGGAAGGTCACGATCTGGTGGGGCCATACGGCAGTGGATGCCACATGGGCCTGCAACGAGTGGATCGAGACTTGCCGTAATCGCGGGGGCTGCGGGTCTTTCAGGCTGAATTTCTAAGCCACCCGGATGCTCCCGGAACCGCGCCCCTGCCGCAGGCTGAGAGATCACCTCGCGGCGGCGTCTGCGGCGAGCCGTTCGATCTATGGGAACACCGCCTCGACCTCGGCCAACTCGGGGTAGGTGAACGTGACCGTCGCTTCAATCGGCGTCGAACCGTCGTACGCGTATGCCTTGAGCGTATAGCTGCCCGGCGCGGCGTCTACGGGCCGCGCGCACATCGCGGGGCACAGCTCGCCCGCATGAGCCGCGGGGCACCCCGCCTCCATTGCGTCGACGCTCTCGAAGATGACGCCGTTCCAGGTGAACGTCAGCTCGCCTTGAGGCGGGAGCGGCTTATAGCCGGCGTCGAGGCAATCTGCGGGGCAGATCGGGGTCCCGTCGTCGCACAGCGGCCTCGCCAGGTTCCTCGGGGCCTCGGCGCCGCTCGCCGAGGTCACGACCCACGTCGAGATGCACTGGGTGTCGCCGACCAGGAGCTCGGTCGCTCCTGCGTTTCGGAAGCGGATCGTCACGGGCGTGGCCGTCCCCGAAACGCCGGGCTCACACGCGCTCGATCCCCCTCCGCCCGCGCCTCCGGCACCGCCTTGGCCACCCGCGCCTCCGGCACCGCCTTGGCTGCCCGCGCCTCCGACACCGCCTTGGCCGCCGGCGCCTCCGACACCGCCTTGGCCGCCCGCGCCTCCAGCGTTGCTGCTCGTTTGCCCCTCGTCGCCGCACGCGGCGAGGCCGAGGACGCTCGCGGCGATGCAACCCATCGCCAACGTTCGCATCTGTGCAAGTCCATTCATGGGCCTGAGACACTCCAATTCCCTGCGCATGATCGTTCGCCTCCTCGCGATGCACTTCAGCTTCCCACCAGACATGCCACTGGGACGGTCATTCAAGCAAACCAGCGCTGGTCGACGCGGCTTGGTGGGAGGACGCGGATTCTCGTGTGGCGGGCGCGGGCGCGGTTCGGCCGCGGGCCGCGCGACGTGGATCAAGGGCCGACGTCCACGGCCTCGAGGCCGTAGCCCCAGGAGCAGAGCGCGCGGTCGCCGGAGAGCGTCGCGTGGTACACGTGCCCCGGGAGCTCGCTCTTCTTTTCGAACGAAAGCGCGGTGAGGTCGGTCGCGTCGAGGACGGACAGCGTGGACAGGTAGTTGTCGACGACGAGGAGGCGCGCTCCGTCCGCGAGGAGCAGCGGGCCATCGCCAGGGTCGAAGCCCGCGACCTCTTGCGTCGCGGTGTTCAAGCTGCCCTCCTGCAGCCCGCCGGCCACGAGGATCGAGGGCCTTCCGCCGTGGGCGGCGTCCTCCACCGACAGGAAGGCCCGGCCCTCGCCGGCGAGCGCCTTCATGACCGCCATCGTGTCGTCCACGGGACTCTCGTCCAGGAGTCGCGCGCTCGTGTCGCCGAGATCGAGGAGCTTGAGCGTCCTCCGCGTGCCCCTGCACACGCCGGGACCGGCGTCATCGCCGGCGGCCGCCGGCGTGAACGCCGCGTTCGACGCGAAGGCGTGAGCACACGCCTCCCTCCCCGCCACCGGGGTCTCGACGGCCTCGTAATCCGTCGTGAGCAGCCTGCTCGACGCGCCGTCGAACGCGAGCAGCGAGCCGGGCACGTTGACCGGCGCCCGCACCACCGGCGCGGACAGGTCCGCGACGTCGATGCGATCGAGATAGAAGCGCGCCCTGGAGGGATCGTCGGGCAGCGGCGTCCAGCGCGAGACGAGCACCGTGGTGCCGTCGATCTGAAGGCCCGTGTGGCCAGCGCCGTCCGGGAGCGCCAGCGAGCTGTGCCGCGGGTTCAGCGGGTCGGAGAGGTCGAGCAGATCGAGCCACGCCTCGTGAGGCGGCCGGTCCTCCTCGAAAGTGTAGTAGCCGTCATCGCTGACGCCACGGATCACGAGGGTGCTGCCGGCCTGAACCACGGAGTCGCCCGCGGACACGAGAGCGCCGGAAGGATTCGCGTACAGCGCGCCGGGGCTGAAGGGCAGATCGCGCTGGGCGACCACGCGCGGCGAGGCCGGGTCCCCGACATCGACGATCGCGAGGCGCGTGAACGAGGCGTTCCCTGTCTGCGCGAGCACGTAGACGTGCTGTCCGTGCGCGAAGAGGCGGGCATTGCCGAGGTGGCGCCGGCAGGCGGGGGCCTCCGTGTACAGCGCCGCGCCGTCGAGCCTGGCGATCGGCTCGGCGAGGCCCGGGCTCGCGGCCGACGCGGTCTCGAGCCAGGCGCCGCCCCCCGTATTCACGTCTGCGCCGATGCGGACCACGAGGTCGCCGACCGCGACAGCGCTGTTGGCGAGCGGCGCGAGCGCGATACCGGCGACCTTGGCCGGGGCGCCGCGATCGTCGATGCCGAAGGCCTCGACGCCCAGGTCGGAGACGGCGATGAGCCGCTCCCCGCTGGCGAGGACGCGCCGCGCCCGTCCGCGCGTGGCGGCGAAGCCGCGCTGCGAGAGGGTGTCGCGCGTGAAATCGATGAGCTGGACGCCGATCGTGACGGGATCACAGCCGGGAGACGACGTGTCGAAGCTCCGTTCGCCGTAGGACACGGCGAGGGTGCCGAGACCGTCGAAGACCGCGAACGCTTCATCGATGCGGTCGCGTTCCTCGGCGACACGCGCCCATTTGCCGCCGAAGGCAACGCGCTCCAGCCTCGTGGGGTTCGCGAGATCGGAGACGTCGAAGAGCGAGACGGACAGAGATCCTTCGCCGCTGTCGTTGGCGAACCCGAGGGCGAACAGGCGATCTCCGCGCGGCTCGACGTGAAAGATCGAGCCGGGCTCCTCGATCCCGCCGACCTGGGCGGGGTTCGCCGGATCGCTGAGGTCGACGGTGAGCAAGGGGGCCATGCTCGACATCGTGATCGCATAGGCGCGGTCGCCGTCGAAGCGGACCGAGCGCAGCGCTGCGGCCGGGGGCACGTCGAGCACGGTCGCGCCGAGGGGCACGATTTCCTGGGAGGACACGATGGAGAAGGTCTGGATGCCAGGCTTCGCGTCGGGCTGCCAGGGGCCGGGCAGGCTGACGAAGCGGAGCACGCCGTCATGCTCATCCACCTGCCAGGGGCTCTCGATCTGGCCGGTCACGTCGACGCGCGCGCCCTCGACGAGGGCGCCGCCGGGGTCGGAGATGTCGACGACCTGGAGGGTGGCGCGCCCTTCCTCCTCGCCGCCGTTCCACGCGGCGCTGGCGACAACCACGCGATCGTCGCTGACGCTCACGCTGGGCCATCCCCAGTAGCCCGAAGGGGCGCTCTCGATGAGCCTCCGCTGATCGATGACCGCGATGTCCGCCGGGTCGCCGACGGCGAGGGAGGTGACGGTGGTGTTCGGCGCGGCGGCGCACCCGAAGCAGGAGCCGTGCTCGTAGGTCACGGCATGGAGCACGTCGCCGGCGAGGCGCGCCTCGGTGAGCTTGCCCGGCAGATCGAACGAGCCGACGGGCTGGATCTCCGCTGGATCGGAGACATCCAGCGCCTCGACGCGGCTCGTGGACTCGCGGTGGGACGCGCCCCCCTGCGCGTCGGGCACGAGGTGCGTCCACCCGGAGAACAGGGCGTAGAGGACCCCGTCGCGCAGGTACATCGCGACGGGTGTGCCGTACATCCGGCGGGTCCCGAGGACGCGCAGCCCGTCGCGTCGTGAGACGTCGAGCACGCTGAGCCCCGAGTACCGCGACATCGCGTAGAGCCTGCCGTCCTTCTCCTGGACGATGTCGGCGTCGCGGAGAGCGCGCTCCGCGATGGCGCCGCCGCGCGGCGGCACCGGCTCCGCGTCCGGGCCGCCGCCTCCTCCCGTGCCCGAGCTGGCGTCGCCCGAGCCATCCCCCGCCGGATCGCCGCCGCGGGGACCCGTCGGATTGCCGGAGATGAAGCCGATCTGGTTGGAGTTGCCAGCACCACGCTCGCAACCGGCGAGTCCGATCGATGCCGCGGTCGCAGCGAGGACGATCCAGCGGGCGCAGGCGCTGAACGGGATGGACATGGTCACCTCTCCTTGACAGCAAGACGCGGGACGCAGCGCCTGTGCAAAGCGCAGCGATCTCGTCGCGCTGGCACAATCAGCAAGCGGCGGGCCAGACGCATTCGCGATACTTCCGCGTGATTTCGGTGATGTGAGCGCATCATGTGCCACGGTGCACGCGGGATTGCCGCCGCAGCAATGGCCCATGGCGGCACAGCTCCAGCTCCTTTCCTGCGAACCGCCCCTTGACGTGCCGGCGCTTCGCATGGGGCGCAGACACTCCATGATACCGGACAGGTGGGTACCTCGGCGGGGGGCGAGCCGGTGCGGCTGGCGCGGCTCGACGCGAACGGGCCGACGGGCAGCTTCATGAACGAAGGGGGACCGCTGCCCTGGTGAGCGAGGTGGCTCGGCGCCCGTTCACACGCCAAGTTCATGGCGTCCCGCCAGGACCTCCGCAGGTTCCTGAACAGGGTCTCCCGAGATCCTGGATGCTCCCTGCTGGCGCAGGTTCTTGACGGCCATGAATGGCTGTCATGCCGCCGATGCTTCAGCGCTGCAGCGCGCTGCTCACGCGTCGCGCGCCTTGACCTGGCCAGCCCACATTTCAGGGATGATCTGTGGTTTGTGATCAGCGGCCTGCCACCTGCCGCGCCGGTCGAACCCGGCCCGTCCCCTGCATCGTCGTGGGCGCACCCTCGTGCCCGTGGGCGCAATGTCACGAAACGACGCGCCCGCGCGCGCGACCGACGAGGGAAGGAGCCGACAAATGAAGCATGTGAAAATTCTTGGCCTCATCGCCGTCATCGCAGGAGTGTGCGGGATCTCTGCGCTTGCTTCTGCGGCGAATACGGTGCCGATCGACAACCTGAACCTCGTCGAGGAGACTTCAACGCCACCGTCGCTCGACAGCGAGCGCTACGCCTTCCGGCCGGCTGTTGGCTACTACCGGCCGGCGGCGGGCTACTACCGGCCGGCGGCGGGCTACTACCGGCCGGCAGCGGGCTACTACCGGCCGGCGGCGGGCTACTACCGGCCGGCAGCGGGCTACTACCGGCCGGCGGCGGGCTACTACCGGCCGGCTACCGGCTACTATCGGCCCTATTGGCGCTAGGACAGGTGTGGGCTCCACCGTGATGGGCGCGGAGCTGGGCGCGGTCATCACGGAATGCCGGGTTCGCGTTGCCGAGCGCGGAGTCGACCATCACGGGAGATTGCGCTGAGACATCGCACGTCAAGCGTCGCCGCCCGACCGCGGCCTGCTCTGCGGTCCGATGGCAACGCATTGGAAACGGGGGTGGCGAAAGCGGATGGCACGCCGCGCGCACTACGGATCCATGGGGGTGAGCTCCATGGAGGAAACAGGAAACATAGAAAAGCACGTCCTCTTCGTGCTTCCCGCCGCTGCGATCCACCTCGGGCTGGTGATCGTGCTGGGTGTGCTGCATGTGCGCTTGCCGTACGGGGGCTGGGCGGAACGTGCGGTGGGCTATTATGGCGCGCTCTCCGGGGCCAGCAGCGCGTATTCCTTCTTTGCTCCGACCGTCGGGCCCCTGCTCTGGGCCACCTTCGAGGTCAGGGATCGCGCGGGAGCGCTGACGACCGAGGCGCTGGAGACAGGAGCGAGCCGCGAAGCGGACCTCCGCGTCAAGAATATCATCGGCATGTTCTGGGATGAGCAGGACCACGCCGTGAGGCGCTCCCTGGTTGCGTCCTGGGCAGCGAAGGTGTTCGCCAAGCACCCAGAGGCGGACAGCGTTGTCGTCCGCCTCGAAAGCTACGACCTGCCCTCGATGGCGGAGTATCGCGCGGGCAAACAGCCGCGGTGGTATGTCGAATACCAGGCCAAGTTCAACTTGAAGGCGCGGCTCGCCGCCGGCGAGAACGACAGAGCGACGACGCCATGAGGCTGCGGACCTGCACCCCGCTCCTGCCGAAGGCTGGAGAGACAGCTGCGCGCCTGTGGGGCTCGATGGGGCGATTCGCGTTCGCGCCCGCGTCGGCGCGGCCCCTGGCGGCGCTCCGGATAGGGCTCGCGTCGGTCCTCTTGGCGCAGGCGGCGCTGATCGCGCCCATCGCTCCCGAGCTGTACTCGCGCTCGGGCATCGTTCAAGGAGAGCTCCTCGACGGGTCCGGCGCGATCGGCTTCCCCCGGATCGGCCACCTCGTGAACGCGCTCTCGCGCTTCGGGGTCGGTGAGAGCTCGGTGATCGCTGGCATGGGTGTGCTCTACGTCCTGTCGCTGGCTGGCCTCCTGCTCGGCTGGAGGACGAGGCTCTCCGCGGCGTGCACGTGGCTCGTGCATTTCATGTTGATGATGACCGCGGAGAGGACGAACTACGGAGCAGATCAGTTCGCGAACATCTTCCTGTTTTACCTCGTCTTCATGCCTTCTGGCGCCGCGCTGTCGCTCGATCGTGCCCTCGGGCGAGCGCCGCCCGAGCCGAGCGCGGCGGCGCGCCTCGCGCTGCGGGTGGTACAGCTGCACCTTTGTCTCGTCTACCTCTCGAGCGGCGTGGAGAAGGCGCTCGGCGCAGCGTGGTGGGACGGCGACGCGATATGGCGATCGCTCATGCTGCCCGAGTACCGGCGGTTCGATTTCTCGTGGCTCGCCCACCACGCCTGGATCGCCGTGGCCGCGGGGTGGCTCGTGCTGCTCGTGGAGATCGGGTACCCGTTCTTCATCTGGCCGCGTCGCACCCGGCGGCTCTGGGTGGCAGCCACGGTCGGACTGCACGTCGGGATCGCGGTCTTCATGAGGCTCGATGTCTTCGGCGCCATCATGTCGGTGTTCACCCTCGCCGCGTTCGGCGTGAAGGCGGACCCTCGACGGGCGCGAGGGCCCTCGGCTGCGGCGCGCCCTGCTCGGCGTGGCGAGGCCTGAGTCAGCTCGCGCTGGGGTCGGCGACGCGGCCGACGAACAGGACGCTGCCCGTCGCGTTGTCGCGGATGAGGAACAGGAAGGGATTCACGAGCGCGAGCGACGCCGGCTGGGGCGCCGACTCGTCGCCGACGATGACCGCGGTCGCGGCCGCCGCCTCGGTGCCGGCCTCGTTCACGCCGACGAACGCCTTGTGGATGACGTCCTGGATGTAGGGCTGTCCCTTGGAGTTGATGCCGGTGAAGTCCGCGACCCCGGACTTGAACGCGATCTCCATCCCCATCGCCTCCAGCGTCTTCTTCAGGCTCAGCTCGTAGTCGAACTTGAACCTGGGCATCGTGGTGTCGACCAGGTGCTCGCTCATCGCGCCGGCGATGGAGTCGACCTTCGCCGCGTCGAGCGACGCCTCGAACGCGTCGAGCGTGCCCTTCGCCGGCAGGATGATCAGCATCGAGAGCTCGCCCCCGTCGTAGGGCATCGCGACCGCCTGGTAGCCGTCGCCCTCGGCGTAGGGCATCTCCAGGTTGCCGCGCATCAGGGGCACCGTCACCTCGGTCCCGTCGGCCGTCTCGAACGGGCCGTCCTCCGTCGCGGTGGGCTCGAACGGGGTGCGCCACGCGGCGTTGAAGTAGATGGCGTTCGTGAGGACCAGCACTGTCTCGGGGGTGATCGCGTCGACGGGCACCAGCTTTTCGATCTTGCCCTCGGTCTGGTCGCTGACCCAGCCGTTGATGAGATCGACCGATTCCTGCCGGTGGCCCAGGAAGTCCACGACGCGCATTCCAGCGCCGTAGTGCAGCCCGAGCGTGTCCAGGAAGGGCGCCTCGAACGAGTAGCCGATCTGCCCCCAGAGCGCGTTCACGACATTGAGACGAAAGCCCTCTCCGTCGGCGCCCTGGGCGCCCTGACCGCGGCTTTCGAGCTCCTGGTCGATCCAGTTGAACGCCGGGTGGAGCTTGTCCTGCCCGAGGTCGAAGCGCAGCGTCTCGGCCATGGCCGTCTCGGTCTCGCCCTTCGCGCCGGCCCACGTCATCGCGAGCGCCGTCGAGATGCTGTAGGGCGAGTAGAAGACGTTGCCGGGCTCCTGGCGGAGCTGCTGGTAGAGGTCGAGCGCGAACGCGGAGTTGCCCGAGACGAGCGCGGTCTTGTCCGCCGGAGGGACGTCCGGGCTCGAGATGCGCTGCTTGTCCGAGGCGATCACGCAGATGGCCCTGTCGGCGTCGCTGCACTCCTCGTCCCCGGTATCGGGGGTCGGGTGCATGTTGGGATCGGTGGACGCCTCGCAACCGAGGATCGCGGCCAGAGATACGGCGAAGAGCGGAGCGCAGGTTCGGAGGGTTCGCTGCATGCCGCCCCGCCCAGCATCGGCCGTGCCGCGCCGGCCCCGATCGCGGGCTCGTGCGTTTCCGAGGCGAACCGCGCGCAGCGACCTGGCCGCCGCGCGCGGGGCGCCCCCGAACCCTGACATCCGGCGAACAGCTGGCCCGTTCTGGCACAAGAGGCCCCGTCAGCGCCGGAGCTGGCTCGCGCACCGGAAACCCCGCGAGGCGCCTCAGCGCGCCGCCAGCATCCAGGCCGGCGCCCACCAGTAGCAATGGATCAGCCGGCGGTCGACGCGCTCGAAGCCGGCCTCGTGCAGCAGCGCCGCCCAGTCGTCGATGGGGTGCTCGAACGTGGTGCGGGTGGCGCCGCGGTCCACGTAGCCGAAGAGCACCGGCATCAGGAAGCCCTCCGCGACCGTGTCGAGATCGGCCCCGGCGTACTCGGCCAGCCCTTCACGGTAGCGCGCGAGCACGTGCCGCGCGGTGTCCGGCGAGAGCGGCTCGTCCATGCGCGGCGCGTCGAACTCGGCGACGAGCAGCAGATCGCAATGCGCGCGCGCCCAGCGGAGAAGGGCTGGCCTCTCGGCCGGAGCGATCGCGTGCAGGCAGAAGGTCGCCTGCGCCACCGCCCAGCGCCGCGGCGCCATGCCGGGGTCAGCGGCGAGATCCTGGAGTCGCCCGCCGAAGGCCTCGAAGTCGACCCCTCGCGCCGAGAGCGCTGCGGCGCAACGCTCGAGCAGCGGCGCCGCCGGCTCCGCCACGGTGACCCGCCGAACCGCCGGCGTCAGCGCGGGCAGGAGCGCCAGGCCATCGCCGGCGCCGATGTCGAGCAGATCGAACGGCGCCTCCGGGTACTGGCCGGCGAGCGCGGCGCTGGTCTCCCGGTAGAGCGGCACGTTGCCGCCGCCGCGGATGAAGGCGGCGAACCCCTCCGCGGACACGTAGACATTGCGCTTCCCCTCCCGGGCGACCCGCGCGAGGTGCGCCGCGGCCGCCTGGAACAGCGTGTCTCCCGGCGAGGCCGCCGCGGCGCGGGCGGCGAAGGTCGCGGCGTCCGCGTAGCGCTCGTCGGAGAACGCCAGCATCGCGAGGTAGCAAAGGCCTTCCGGGGACGGCGCCGCGACGGCGGCCGCCGCTGCGTCGAGCCCGGCGGCGCGATGGCGATCCCAGATCCTGTCCAGCATGACTCTGTCCCTTTTTCCATGGGTTTCCGGCGCGGAAGCTCGCCTCCCGACAGGCTACCTCGCGGGCGAGTCTCGGGTCCAATCGCGCGGCCACCAGATCGCCGCTCTTCGGCCGGAAGAAGCGCACGGCGATCTCGGCCTCACGGTGGCCCAGATCGGCCACCTCGTAGCTGGTCAGCAGGTGGAGCGAGACGCGCGGGTGCCTCTCGGCGAGCGCCGGGAGCACGCGCGGGATGACGCCGTGTACGGCGATCGACTCGGTGAGCGCCAGTCGGACCAGACCCTCGGCCTCCCTCTCGTGGCCGCTGGCCTCGCGCACGCGCCTCCCGGGAAGAGCGAAGTCCCGACTCAGATGATCAGCAGGAGTTCGAGCTCGCTGTCCTTTCCCGGCGCGCCCCCCGCGGGCACGTGAGGCGCGTTGACCGGCGCCAGCCGGAGCGCGCCCAGCGGCCGCGGCCCCGAGCTCCCCGGCGGAGGCCCGCCGGCGCCGGCCGCGCCGCGGGCGGCCTCGCCGTGCGCGCGCTGCGCGCAGCCGGCGATCGCGGCGCGCACCGCGCGCAAGACGCGCTCCGTGTCGAGCCCCCCGGGCTCCTGAGCCGCCCTGGCGAGGCTCTCGTCGATGCAGGCGGCGCACGGGGCGGAGGTGGCCGCGAGCCGCACCACCAGCGTCGCCTCCAGGCGACCGAGCTCTACCATGTTGAATGGCACCGTGAGCGCCTTGCCGCGGCCCCGGCCGACATCGACGCTGACGAGGAGGGTATCGCCGTCACGTATCACCATGGTTTCCCGGGGAGGGCGGCCACTTACGCGCTCTGGCGCAGGCTCACGAAGACTTGTGTTGACAAGGATCCACAGGCGATCGGAGCTCGCCTGTCCGCTCTTCTCCGCAGCGTCGCTGGTGCGGCCTTCTGCCATTCTCACGCCCTCCGAGGAGGCGAACCTACAGCCGTTGGAGGCGGACGGCGATGGCCCTTCCGGACAGACAATGTCCGGAAGGGCGCGTCCGCCGAGGACGCCGCCGCGCCCGGTGAGCGCGGCGAATACGGAGGTCCTCACCGCGTCCGTTGCGCCGTCCGGCGCGAGGCGGTAAGCACAGCCGGAGGGCGGAGCGTGGATGAGCCGGAGCGGCGCGACGAGGACCCGGACCAGGGCGCGGGCGAAGCCGGGAGCGAGCGCGCGTCGCTCGGCATCCTGTTCCTCGCCGCTGCGTTCGCGCTCGCGCTCCTGCTGACCGTCGTGGCGCTCCTCGCGTTCGCGGCGATGAGCCCGCGGTCGCCGTCGCCGGTCGAGGTCGGCGCCCTGGTCGGCGCTCCGGTCGACGCTCTGGTCGACGCTCTGGCCGCGCTCGACCGGAGGGGCTAGCCGCAGGTCTTCTGGACCACGCCGAGCAGCGCGCTGAAGTCGACGGGCTTCTTCAGGTAGGCCGTGCCCTCGGGCGGGCCGTCGTGGCCGGAGACGATGGTCACCGGGATCGCCGCGAGGGCGTGCACCTGCTTCAGCGCGGCGAGCATCTCCTCGCCGGTCATGATCGGCATCATGAGATCGAGCAGGATGAGCCCGGGCGGCGGGTCCGCCTGGTGCAGGAGATCGAGCGCCTCCCTGCCGTTGCTGGCGCAGTAGACATCGTAGCCCGACGACTCGAGCATCTCGCGGAGCATCTCGCGGAGCTCGGCGTCGTCGTCGACCAGGAGGACGGGGGCGCGCGAGTTCGGGGGAATCGGCGTCACGCGCGGCCCGTCGAGCCCGTCGGTTGGCCAGGGTTCACTCATCGCTGTTACCTCTTCCAGACTGCGCAAGCATGCAGGAGCGATAGCAGGCGAGCACCGCGCACGCATTGCATGCCCTCAGCATCGTCGGATCTTCTCCGGACATGGTTCCGGGCTACGCGGGGGCGGCGCCGCTCCGCGCCGAGCAGCGGGCGAGGGGCGTGGCGGGAGCACGGGCACCGCGAGCGAAGCCATGCGAAGCGCCGAGGGTTACGGGAGTTGCGCCGCGGGTCAAGCCTCTCCGCTCGCCGACCGCGCGGGCGGCGTGATCGGCGCGGCCGCCGCGCTCCGGCGGCGCGCGCCGCCCGCGAGGCCGGGGCCGCCTTCGACCCCCTCGCCCTCCGGCGCTCCGGGCCGGAACCCGAGCGCGCGCGCCTGGGCAGGGCGGGTGTGGCGGCGGCGCCAGACCACGGCGTCGAGCATGTAATGGGTCGCCTGCGGCAGCGCGAGCAGCGGCACGAGCAGCGCCCGCGCGCGGGGCCCGAGGAGCGGCTCGTCCCCTGTCCGCGCGCCGCCGAAGAGCTCCGGCCGGTCGTGCCAGACGAGCCGGTCCCAGAGCATCTCCTCGACGAACGCGAGCGCCAGCGCGACCCCGAGGAAGGCGAGCAGCCCGGCGGCGAGGACCCGCGCGAGCAGCGAGCGCGGCGCCTCGCGGGCCCGCTCCCGGGCGTACGCGAAGACGAGCGCCATGTACGGGACCCCGTGGACGATCACGTTGGTGACCGTGAACTGGAAGTCGCTGTCGGTCGCGACGATGCCGACGTACCACGTCGCCGCGGTCGTCGCGACGACGACGTGCTTGCCGAGGTTGAGCGGCGCGCGGTCGACGCAGGCCCGCTGGATCGCGCGGGCGACGTACGCGACGGCGAGCGCGGCGTACACCGCGCCGAGCGGGCCCACCGCGGCCGCGAGCCAGGGCGCGCTCACGAAATCGCCGTCCACGAACCACTGGAACGCGCGCGGTTGGTGAGCGTGCGCGTGCCAGTAAAGGAGCGGCCACCCCGTCGCCGCGTAGACGAGCGCGTCGTCGAGGAGGCGATCGAGGCGTGAGCGCTCGCCCGCGAGCGCGCGGTAGATCGCGACCCACCCGACCTGCTGGCGGACGAAGTGGATCACGGCCACGTAGGCGAGCGCGCGCCAGAAGGTGAGCTCGGAGGCGAGGTGGAGCGCGACGCCGGCGGCGTAACAGGCGAGCGGGACGCCGGCGTAGAGCGCGGGGTGGCGGCGGAGCTCCTCCGGATCGAGGTACGTGCGGAAGAGCGTCGTGTGCACGTGCGCCACGTCGACGCCGACCACGAAGAGCAGGAAGCCCCAGGCCGGGAGCGCGCCCCCCGTCGAGAGCGCGGCGAGGGCGAGGGCGACCGCCGCGGAGCCGCCGAACACGGCGAGGTCGACGCCGCGGCCCCACATGAAGCCGCCGCGGGCCGCGCCGGGGGGCCCGGCCGGCAGCGCGCCGAGGAGGTCGGGCCCGGCCGAGGCCAACGCCGAGACCCGCGCGTCAGCCGTGGATGGCCGCGGAGATGATCCAGGCGAGGCCCAGGATCACCGAGCCGATCACGATCGCGAGCGCCGTGTTCTGGTCCTCCTCGATCTCCTTGCGGATGGAGAAGGGGGTGAGCTTCGTGATCAGCATGAACGCCAGCAGGAAGACGAGCAGCCCGACGGCAACGAAGACGAGCGTTCCGATCACGGCTTTGATCAAATTTTGAACGTCGGGCATCGGCGGTTCTCTCTGAGCGTGGGGCGGCGCGGGGCGGCGCGGGGCGGCGCGCGGCGCGCGCTCGTGACGTCGTGAGCTCGGGGCGTGAGCCTACGCGAGTCGGCCGGCAGGGTGAAGCGCGGTCGCTGCGCCGCGTCGCTCCTCGACGCGCGCACCCGGGCGGCGACGTGCTATCGCCCTGCGGTGTCCACGACCGTGAGCCGAACCCTGCCCCGCCGCTCCCTCACGGCCGCGCTCGTGGCGCTCGGCCTGCTCTGCGCAGGCGCGCCCCACCTCGCCGCGGCAGCGCCTCCGTCCGGCAAGGCGGCGCGTGCGCCCGCCGGCAAGGCGGCGCGCGGCGGGGGCGCGCCGAACGGCAAGGCGGCGCACACGGCGGGGGCGCCGAGGCGCGCCGCGGCGGCTCCGGCGGAAGCGCCGCTCGATCTCGCGTTGCCCGTCGAGCGGGTCACGCTGAAGAACGGGCTGCGCGTGGTGCTGAGCCCCGACGAGAGCTCGCCCACGGTCGCGGTGGCCGTGACGTACGACGCGGGCTCGCGCGACGAGCCGAGCGGCAGGAGCGGCGTGGCGCGCCTCGTGATGGAGATGATGGCCCGGAGCAGCCGCAGCCTGCCGGCGGGCGAGCCCCGGCGCCTCGTGGCCGAGCGCGGCGGCGAGCTCCACGCCGAGGCGGACGTCGATCGCACCACGTTCACGGCGGCGCTGCCCGCGAACGAGCTCGCGCTGGCGCTGTGGCTCGAGGCCGATCGCATGAGGGCCCCCGCGCCGAGCGCAGAGGGCTTCGAGGCGCAGCGCAGGGACGCGCTCGAGCGCCGCGGCGCGGTCCTCGGCGCCGCCCACGGCCAGGGCGCGATCCGGCTCCGCGAGCTCGTCTTCCAGGGGTACTGGCCCCACGAGCACCCGGCGCTCGGCGAAGCGGACCATCTCGCGGGCGCGGAGCTCTCGTGGGCCCGCGACTTCCACGAGGCCCACTACGGCCCGAACAGGGCGGTGCTCGCGATCGCCGGCGGCTTCGACGCGGGCGCGGCGATGGCGCTCGTGCACGAGTACTTCGACGGCATCCCCGCCGTCGCCGCCGCGCCCTTCAAGGACGTGCCGTTCCCCGAGCAGACGAGCCAGCGCACCGGCGTCGTGAGGGACAGCGCCGCCCGCGCGCCGTCCATCGTCTACGGGTGGGCCGTGCCGCCGCGCGAGCACCCGGATCACCACGCGCTCGCGCTCGCGGCCGCCCTGCTCGGGCGCGGCGAGAGCTCGCGGCTGAAGGCGCTCCTCGTCGGGAGCAAGGCGGTCGCGCGGTCGGTGCGGGTCGCGATCGACGGCCACCGCGGGCCCGATCTCTTCTCCATCGACGTGCGGCTCGCCGAGGACGTCCGGGTCGGCGACGTCGAGAAGCTGATCGAGGGCGAGATCCGGGCGCTCGCGACGGCGGGACCCTCGCAGGCCGAGCTGACCAGGGCGCGCCGGCTGCTCCAGTCGGCGTTCGTGGCGGGCCTCGCGGACGCGAGCGCGCGGGCGCGGGCGCTCGGCGAGCACGAGCTCCTCTTCGGGGACGCCGCCCACCTGAACGGGGAGCTCGCGCGCTGCTTCGCGGTGACCCGGGAGGACGTGCAGCGCGTCGCGCGCGACCACCTCGGCCCGACGCGCCGGACGATCGTCGAGACCTATCCCCCTGCGATGCCGGGAGCCGCCTCGCCGCCGCGCGCGTCCGCCCGCGCGCCGCGGGCCGGAGGCGGGGCGCGCGCCGCGGCGCCGGAGCAGGACGCCGAGGTGGCGGCGCCGGGCAAGGCCGCAGAGAAGGCGGCGCCGGGCAAGGGCGCGGGCAAGGCCGCGCCGCGCAAGGGAACGGACAAGGCCGCGCCGGGCAAGGGCGCGGGCAAGGCCGCGCCGGGCAAGGGCGCGGGCAAGGCAACGCCGGGCAAGCGCCCGGCGAAGGCGCACGGCGGGGCGAGCCGGCCCGCGCCGGATCCGGCGCCGACGAAGCCGGCGAAGCCCACGAAGAAGTGACGCGAAGAGGCGAGCGACGGAGAACGCGTGACGCGATGAACGAGCGAAGCGAGCGACGCGACCTGCGCGGGCGACGGACCGCGCGCCCCTGGCTCTCCTGGACCGCGGCGCTCGCGGCCGCCGTGGCGTGCGGCTGCGCTGCTGGGCGGGCGCCGCAGCCGCCCGCGCAGGCGGGCGCGCCGGCGAGGCCCGCGCCGGCGACGTCCGCGCCGGCGGCGCCGCCGGCCGAGGCCGCTCGCGGGGAGCAGCCGCCGCCGTCCGGCCCCGCGAAGCCCGCGCGCATGCCCGCGATCACCTGGGCCGAGCTCCCGAGCGGCCTCCGCGTCGCCACGGCGGTGAGCCGCGCGCTGCCGCTCGTGGAGGTCCGGGTGGTCATCCGCGGCGGCTCCGCGGCCGACGGCGAGCGCACGGGGCTCGCCGCGCTCACGGGCGAGCTCCTCCTGCGCGGGGGCGCGGGCGGCCTCCCCGGCCGCGAGCTGCTCGCGCGCGTCGAGTCGCTCGGCGCCTCCCTGCGGGTGGACACCGGCCTCGACGCGACCGTGATCGGGCTGCGCGCGCCCAGCGATCGCCTCGCGGAGGCGGCCCTGCTGCTCGGGCACGTCGTGCAGCGGCCGCGCCTCGACGCCGCGGAGCTCGCCAAGCTGAAGGCCCAGGCCGCCGAGGCGGCGCGGGAGCGCGCGCGCTCGGACGGCCGCTGGGGAGCGCTGATGGTCCTCTTCCGCGACCTCTACGCGCTCCCGACCGAGCTGCACCCCTACGCCTCGTTCGGCGCGACAGCGGCGGAGCTCCCGCTGATCACCGCGGCCGACTGCCGCGCGTTCCACGCGGCGTGGTACGTCCCGAAGAACACCGTGGTGGTGGTGGCGGGCGACACGACGCCCGAGGCCGCGCGCGCGGCCGTGGAGAAGGCCTTCACCGACCGCCGCGGCGCGGAGCCGCCGGCGCTCTCGTTCACCGATCCGGTGCCTCCGGCGTCGCTCAAGATCACGATCGTCGATCGCCCGAAGAGCGCCGAGAGCGAGCTCTTCCTCGGCGTGCTCGGCCCCGAGCGCAGCGCCTCGGAGTGGCCCGCGCTCGCGGTCGCGGGCGAGGTCCTCGGCGGCAGCGCCGGGCGCCTCTCGCAGGAGCTGCTCGAGCCGCGCGGGCCGGCGCGCGAGGTGTCCGCGGCGCCGCTCGACGTCGCGCACGGGCCCGTCCCGCTCCTCGCCCACGTCCGCGTCCCCGCGGCGCGCACGGGCCTCGCCGCGCAGGCGATGCTCGAGCACGCGGAGCAGCTCGCGGCCGCGGCGCCCTCGCAGGAGGAGGTCGATGCCGCGGCGCGGCGGCTCGCGGCCGGCCTCGGCCTCGGCCTCGGGACGGCCGCCGGGCTCGCGGACGAGATCGCCGTCATGCAGGCGCTCGATCTGCCGGACGACCACCAGGAGAGCTACCGCAAGGAGCTCCGGGACATCACGCCGGCCTTCGCCGGCAAGGTCGCGCACGACGACGTGCGGCCGGCGCACGCCGCGATCGTCGTGGTGGGCGACGCCCAGGCGATCGGCCCGATGCTGAGCCGCCTCGGGGACGTCAAGGTGGTCGACCCGACCCGCGCCTTCGAGCGGAAGCGCACGATCCCGCGGGACGCGGGCGCCTCGCCGCCCGGCGCTGGTCGCGCGGCGCCGGCCGAGGAGCCGCAGTGACGGCCGCCGGGCGCCGCGCCCCGCGCGCGGCGGCGCGTGGTCCAGCGCCCGCGACGCGCGCCTTCGCGCTCGCGGCGGGGCTCGCGGCCGTGTCCTCCCCGGGCGCCGTGGGGGCGCAGCCGAAGCCTGCGCCGGCGGCCCCAGCGCCGGCGGCGTCGGCGGCGTCGGCACCCGCGCAGCTCGACGGCGCGACGTACGACTACGAGCACCCGTCTGCGCACGCGAGCGGCGCCGCCGAGCAGGGCGCGGCGCAGGCCGGGGCTGCCGCGCCCCCGGTGCCGCCGGAGCGGCGCTGGCGGGGTCGCGCCTTCGTGCACCGCCTCGCGGCCGCCGATCCCGCGCGGCCGCTGCCGATCCTCGTGTTCCTGCACGGCACCAACGAGGCGCGGATCGAGCACCGCTGGATGGGGGGCGGCCAGGAGGGCGACGTGCGCCGGATCGCGGCGCAGCTCATGGAGGCGGGCCGGATCCCGCCGATGCTGGTCGCCGCGCCGAGCGCCGTGCTCCCGGCGGCGGTCGCCGTCGCGCGGACGAGCTGGCCTGCCTTCGATCTGGACGCGTTCCTCGACGCCACGGCCGCGCGGCTGCGCGGCGTCGCGACCCTCGACCGAGCGCGCGTCGTCGTCGCGGGCCACTCCGGCGGCGGCTGCAACAAGGCGGGCGGCATCGCGACCGCGCTCCGCGCGTCCACCCCCGTGCACGCGGCGCTCGTGATCGACACGTGCATGGACGCCGACATCGCGCTCCCGCTCGCGCGCTCGCGCCCGACCACGCACGTCGTCGTGTCGTGGCAGACGATGACCTGGGCCAAGCGCCCCATCGCCGACTTCCGCCGCGCCTTCCAGCGCGGCGTCGAGGCGCACCCTGCGGCGCCCGGCGTCCTCCGCGAGCTCGAGCCGCTCGTCCCGACGGAGCCGATGCCCCACGACGCCATGGTGCCGCTGGTGCTGCGGCGCTGGCTGCCGCCGCTGCTCTCGCCGGACGCCGCGCCGAGCGTGCCCTGCGTCTCGCCGTGACCGTCCCAGGGCGCGCCGCCGCATGATTTCCCTGCGGAGCGGTCGTTGCCGATCCGCGCGTGAGTGAAGTCGGCGGGGCCGCGCGCGCCTCAGGCCGCTCGACGGTCGCGCCATGCGGGCAGGCTTGGCTGTCCTGGTCGTGGCCAGACCCAAAGCTTCGTGCGCGGTGGCGCCGGGCTTGCATCAAGACGGCGGCGCAGGTGCAGCCATGGCGCAAGAAGCCCCCAAGCCGGCCGAGAAGAGACGGCCAAAGCATGTACGTAGCCCCCTGAAAGACGTCGCGCCGAGCCGCCCCAGGGGACTGCCCGCGCAGGAGGATCGAGAGCAAGCGCCGAAGGCCGAGAAGGATCGCTCGCCCGCGTCACCTGGCGAGCGATCGACCCAGGCGCCCCACGGAATGCCTTCGCGTGGGCACGAACCGCGCGGCGGGCACGACCGGAGCGAGCGGCAACGCCGGAGCAGCGCCGAGCAGGCGCATGGTGATCGTGAGCTCGCTCAGCAGCTTCGCGTCGATAGCCTCCGCTGCTCGACGATGGCCGGCTCCGGACACCCGACCTCCAGCCTGTCGGCGGCCGATCTCATGGCGGTGCTCCTCCGCGACCACCTCCGCTGGGACCTGAGCCATCCGGAGAACCCGAACAACGATCACCTGATCTTCTCGAAGGGCCATGCCTCCCCGCTGCTCTACGCGATGCTCAAGGCGGCGGGCGTCATCTCCGACGCGGAGCTCCTGTCGTACAGGCGCTTCGGGAGCCCGCTGCAGGGGCACCCGGTGCCGACGCTCCCCTGGGTCGACGTGGCGACCGGCTCCCTGGGTCAGGGTCTCCCCATGGGCGTCGGGATCGCGCTCTCCGGGAAGTACCTCGAGAAGGCTCCCTACCGTGTCTGGGTGTTGCTCGGCGACAGCGAGATGTCCGAGGGATCCATCTGGGAGGCGTTCGACCACGCGCGCCACACGAAGCTCGGCAACCTCATTGCCATCCTCGACATGAACCGCCTCGGGCAACGCGGACAGACGCCCCTCGGCTGGGACTCCGCGGCCTATGCGGCGCGCGCCCGCGCGTTCGGCTGGCGTGCCCTGGAGATCGACGGCCACGATCCAGCCGCCATCTCCGGCGCCTACGCCGAAGCCCTCCGCGCCTCGGACGCGCCCGCGCTGATCGTCGCGCGCACGGTGAAGGGAAAGGGCGTGTCCCTCGTCGAGGACAAGGACGGCTGGCACGGAAAGGCGCTCGACAAAGCGCAGTGCGCGACGGCGATCGAAGAGCTGGGCGGCGTGCGCGACATCGTCGTCGCGCCAGAGGCGCCTGCGCCGGGTGAGCCTGCTCCGCGGCCCACCGCCGGGCCGCTGAGGCTCCCCATCTACGAGCGCTCCACGGCCGTCGCGACGCGGAGGGCCTACGGCGACGCGCTCGAGGCGCTCGGCGCTGCGCGCGCGGAGATCGTCGCCGTGGACGCCGAGGTCAGCAACTCGACCTTTGCCGAGGAGTTCGCGAAGGCTCATCCAGATCGCTATTTCGAGATGTTCATCAGCGAGCAGCAGATGGTGGCCGCGGCCGTGGGGCTGAGCGTCCGGGGCTGGTCGCCCTTCGCGTCGACGTTCGCGGCTTTTCTCACGCGCGCCCACGATTTCCTCCGGATGGCCGCGGTGTCGAGGGCCAATATCCGCGTGTGCGGCTCGCACGCGGGCGTATCCATCGGCGAGGACGGCCCGTCGCAGATGGGGCTCGAGGATCTGGCCATGATGCGCGCCATCCACGGGAGCACCGTGCTCTACCCGTGCTGCGCCAATCAGGCCGCTCGGCTGGTGGCTGCCATGGCCGACCAGAAGGGTATCGTCTATCTCCGAACGACGCGCGAGAAGACGCCCATCCTGTACGATGCGACCGAAGCGTTCCCCATCGGCGGGAGCAAGGTGCTGCGCGAGACACCCCACGATCGCGTGACGATCATCGCCGCCGGCATCACCGTCCACGAGGCGTTGAAGGCCCACGCAGAGCTCGAGGCGAGCGGGCTCTCCGCTCGAGTCCTCGACGCGTATGGCATCAAGCCGATCGACGCCGCCGGCATCCGCGCGGCGGTGCAGGCCACGGCTGGAAACGTCGTCGTCGTGGAGGATCACTGGGCCGAGGGCGGCCTGGGCGACGCCGTGCTCGAGGCCTTGGCCGGCGAAGAGCCCGTCGTCGCGCGCGTCGTCCACCTGGCCGTGCGGGAGATGCCCGGCTCGGGTACCCCGGCCGAGCTCCTGCGTGCGGCGGGGCTGGACGCTTCCGCCATCGCTGGCGCAGCGAAGCGCCTCCTCTCCGGCGAAGCACGCCGCGCGCGATAGCCCTGGCCTCGCGCGACGCGAGCGCGCCGCGGCTCGGTCGCCGGCCGATCGTGGCACGACGCCAGCGCCAGGACCGACATGCCCTGCGTCTCGCGGTGACCCGCCCGGCACCCGCGCGGGTGCCGGGGCGGAGGCGCGGACAAAAGAAAAAGAGGAGCGCCCGTCCGACGGTGTGGGGGGGGAAACCGTCCCTCAGGCGCTCCGGTGGTAGGGCTATGCAGGAGCTGGGCCAGGAGTCTCCTGATGCGAGTCCGTGAATTTACGTAGGCACCGTACCGGCGAGGCTTTCGTTTCTGGTATGGCGGCTTTCGTTCCTGAAGCGCAGGGGCGCCGTCTTCGCGTTCCCGGGCGTTGCACGGTGGCGCTCGGCAGGGCGCCTGGCCAGGCGAGCGCTGCGCCTGAGCAGCCAGGCGAGCGCTGCGGCTAGGCAGGGCGGTAGGGCGTGCCGGCAAT
Organism: Sorangium sp. KYC3313; assembly: GCF_052075895.1. Classification (NCBI taxonomy): domain Bacteria; kingdom Pseudomonadati; phylum Myxococcota; order Polyangiales; family Polyangiaceae; genus Sorangium; species Sorangium sp. KYC3313. Next base: position 1,572,194 of record NZ_CP197255.1, on the reverse strand, counting down.
GGCTCCGACGCGGCGCGTCTTCGCCACGCGCCTCGCCTGCTGCCGGATGTGCTCGACGGCCTTCTCGAAGAAGGCCTCGGGGGAGGCCTTGCTGACGGTGATCTGCTCTCCGCCGATGAGGACGACGAGGAGGCCCCTGTCGGTCCTGCCCACCGCGAAGAAGTCGACGGTGAACGGCAGCTCGTCCTCGACGGTGAGGGACAGCTGGCATTTCAAGACCTCGCCGACGCCGGGCTGATTCTCGACGACGAACCGCTGCAGGAGCCCGTTGGCGTGGGCGTCTCCGGCGATCCGGTTGAGCGCCCACTTGTCCCTCGGCCAGGCCATGTGGTCACGGAGCTCGGTTATCCATTGCAAGAGCTCCTCGGCGACCTGGCCGATCGCCGCCTTGGAGGCCTCATAGGACAGCTTGATCTGCTCGTATTTCGTCATCGGGGCTCCATCGCTCTCCGGCGCGCCCTCGACGCTACCAGATCGCCGCGCCTCGCCGCACGCGGATCGGGCCCCTCGGCCTTGCCGACGCGCGGGACTCTGCGGCGCAGCGCGCAGCGCGCAGCGCGCAGCGTCGCGGGCGGCCTCGCGGTGCTCGCGCTCCCTGGTCTCCGCGCGCCGCGGCTGATGGAGCCGGCCGGGCTCGCTCAGGCGTATTGTTGCAGCAGCGCGCCGCGCATGGGGTTGTCGCAGGCCTTCACCGCCGCGCGGAGCGCGTCCCTGTCGACCGGCACCCTGTGCAGGCTGACGTTGACCGCGCCGCCTTGCGCCTCCACGGTCGCGTACTCGGCGTGGTGCAGCAGCGTCGGCGGCCCGCCGTTCGCGTACTCCTTGAAGGGGAGCCCGACGCTCCCCGGGTTCACGAGGAGCGTGCCGCGGTGCTGGCGGAGCATCTGGAGGTGCGTGTGCCCCCCGGCCATCACCGTCGCAGCGTGGCCCGCGAGGCGGCGATCGAGCTCCTCCGGCGGGGTGTTCGCGAGGAGATCCTCCATGTGAGACCGGGGCGAGCCGTGGAACACGAGGAGCGTCGCGTGAGCGTCGAGCGGGATCTCGAGGCGCGCCTGGAACGTGCGCAGGAAGCCGAGCTCGTCCGCCGACAGCTGGTCGCGGCACCAGTCCACCGCGTCGACGACGATGGGGGCCTCGGTGTAGGTGCGGATCAGCTCCGGATCCAGCATGAACTCGTCGTGGTTCCCGAGGATGCACGGGCACCCGAGCTCCTGCAGCATGTCCAGGATGGCCGAGGGCCGCGGCCCCAGCGTCGCGACGTCGCCGAGGCAGATCACCTGATCGACGCCCGTCGCCCGGATGCTGGCCAGCACGGCCCTGAGCGCCACTTCATTGCCGTGGATGTCGGATATCAGCGCGATCCGCATGGCAAGACCCCCCTTCAGCAGCCATCGAGACGTTGGAGCGGCTCTCGGCGCCTCGCGGCGTCCGATCGGCGGACTCGTGACGATAGACCATGTCCGCCGGCGCCTCCAGCCCCTCGCGCCCGGCCGGGTGCGGCGGTGCGGCGGTGCGGCGGTGCGGCGGTGCGGCGGTGCGGCGGTGCGGCGGTGCGGCGGTGCGGCGGTGCGGCGGTGCGGCGGTGCGGCGGTGCGGCGGTGCGGCGGTGATGGACACGCGCGTCACAGCCGCGAAGTTTCCCTAGTCTCCCTGCACCCGCCGGACCACGAGCGGGTAGGATCCGCGCGTGCGCGCGCTCTGGCCGGTGGACATCGTCGCCTTGAATCCCGTGTCGTGCGGCGCGGTCCTGTGGCGCATCGGCGGCGTGCTGCGTGTCACGATCCTCGTGAAGGCGACGTTTGCGCTCGGTGCGGACGGCGACGCGGCGCTCGTGGCGCCCGAGCCCGTCGAGCGCGAGGACCGCTTTCACGACGACGACCCCTCGCGGAGCCTGCGCTTCGCGAGCGACACCGCGCCGTACCTCCCCGGCGCCGGCGTCGTGCTCACCGGGCACGCGCATGCTTCGGACGCCACCGGTCCGGTGATCGGCCTCTCGGCGAGGCTCGCGCTCTTCCGCGATGGGCCGCTGCTCGACAAGACGATCCACGTCTTCGGGGATCCCGCGCCCGGCAGCATCGCGCCCACGCCGTTCCAGAGGATGCCGCTCGTGTACGAGCGCACGGCGGGCGGGCCCAGCCATCCGTGGAACCCGGTCGGCGTCTCCGAGGCTGGCGAGGGCGCGCGAGCCGACGCGCTGGATCCAGCGATGGGCGCAAGGCGAGCGCGCCCGAACCTGGTCAATCCTGCGAGCCCCCACCGGCCCGCGTGCTTCGCGCCCATCGCGCCTCACTGGGCCTTGCGGAAGCGGCTCTTCAACGGCTTCGAGCCAGGCGCCACGCGGCGTTCGGCGCAGCTCGGCTCGCCCGGCGCGGACCCCGCCGCCGCGGGGCGCGCGGAGGTGCTCCACATTCCGGAGGACTTCGACTTTCGCGCCTTCAACCCGGCGCCGTTCGATCAGCAGATCCCCTTTCTGCAAGGCGATGAGCGCATCCTCCTGGAGAACCTGAGCGCGGGGAGAGCATTCATCTGTACGCGCCTCCCCTCGGCGCGCGCTCGTGTGCGCCGCTTCCGCATCGACGCCGCGCCGGCGGGCGGATCGCAGGAGATCCCGCTGGTGGCCGACACGCTCGTCATCGACGGTGATCGCCAGATCGCCTCGCTGGTGTGGCGGGGCAACTTCGCGACGGAGAGCGAGGAGGCGCTCCAGGGCATCCGCCTGTTCGCGGGTGTCGAGACGCTCAAAGGGACCATTCCGTGGCCGGAGCGCGGCGCGTCGCTCCCCGGGGCCCCTGCGGCGACGCGCCGGAGCTCGGCGCCTGCCGTTTCTCTCCCCAGGCCGATAGCGGCGCCGGCCGCGCTGGCGGAGACCGGCCCCCTCGAGAAGAGGGAAAGGCCAGTGCTCCCCTTCCGTGATGCGCCTGCCGCGCCGCAGGCTCCTGCCGATCTCGCCGTGAGCGGAGGCATCACGGGACCGCTCGGCCAGAGGATGCCGATCCCCGAGGACAGGCTCGCGGAGGTCGGGGCAGAGCGGGCGCAGTTCCCGGTGGCAGCGCCGGGGACGAGCGCGTCGCGCGGGGAGGACCCCATCCCGGGCGCGCCGTGGAGCCCGATGGCCGCGCCTCGGCTCGTCAGCCCCGCTGGTGCCGGGGGCTCGCAGGCCGGGCGCACGCTGGTCGACTCGGGAGATCCTGAGAGCGGTGTCGTGGAATCGGCGCCGCCGCTGGAGCCGCATCCCGTGGCGGCTCCTCGGGCGGAGTCATCCGGGTCGACGCTCGTGGCGCGAGAGCCATCGAGGCAGGAGGCGGTCTATCCGGCGGTGGAGGTGGCACCGCCGGAGAAGGTGAGTCCGCAGTTCAAGGTGGCGCCGCCGGCGCTGGCCGAGGTGGCGGTGCCGGCGAGGGTGAGTCGGCCGCCCGAGGTGGTGTCGCCGGAAGCCGTATCGCCGCCGGTGACGAGCGAGCCGCTCGTTGGGCTGGAGGCGCGAAAGCGCGCCGAGGCGAGGCTCGCTGAAGGAGGCGATTTCAACGGAGACGACCTGTCGGGCGGTGACCTGTCGGGGCTCGACTTCAGCGGGCGTTCGCTCGCGCGGTGCGCGCTCCGCGGCGCGAGGCTCCGTGGTGCCCGCCTCGCAGGGACCAGCCTCGTCGAGGCGACGCTCGACGAGGCCGACCTCCGCGGCGCGGATCTGTCTCGCGCCGATCTCACGAACGCGCGCGCCGACCGCGCGGAGCTCGTCGAGGCTTCGCTCGAGGAGGCGGACCTCCGCGGCGCCTCGCTGCGCGGGGCGAACCTGGAGCGAGCGCGGCTCGCTCGTGTCCGCGGCGACGGCGTGATCCTCTCCGCGGCGAACCTGGCAGGCGCCGACCTGGAGGATGCGCGCTTCGTGGGCGCGTCGTTCGCCGGCGCCAACCTGCGTGACGCGAAGGCCGATCGCGGCGATTTCATGTCGGCGCGGTTCGACCGCGCCGATCTCGGCGCAGCCTCGTTCTGCAAGACCCGCCTCGTCGCCGCGGTGCTGGCGCACGCGAAGCTCGATCTGACCGATCTCCGCGGCGCCAACCTGGAGCGTGCCAATCTGCATGGGGCCTCGCGGAGGCGGGCGAAGATCGCGGGCGCCAACATGAAAGAGATCGACGAGACGGCGCCGGTGAGCCCGGAAGATCCCGAAGGCTCGTGAGCGATCGAGGGGCAGGGTACGATCGGGGAGGCGACCGGCACGCCGTACCGGTGACTGCGGCGGGGCCGGGCCGGGTGACGGCTCGAGGCGCGCCGACACCTCCCTTGGCCAACGCCCTCAGGGCGCCAGAACGAGCACGTTGGTCACGCTGGGCACGATCTTGGCGCCAGGCGCATTGGTGTTGTTCTGGATCGTCATGCTGGTGAGCCGCGCGAGCGGCATCCCCCCGACCACCACGGTGAACGCCCCTGTCACCGTGCGTGCAGGGCCCATCACGGTGCCAGACGCGACGCCGGTCGCCAGGCCGGCGTTATCACCGTTCGTGAGCATGGGCATCGTCGCCATGTTGTGCGCAGGCGTGCACGTCATGAGGACGTTCGGCACGAACCCCACGTCGGTGGGATCCATCGCGATGTTCGGATAAGGCACCGGGACCGGAGCCGGCGCAGGTGGGGCCGGCGTGAGGCACACGTCGGGAAACGCCAGGCACATGCCGCCAGCGCTCGTCTTTGCCAACATATCGGGATCTCCTCTCTTTTGCGTAGCGGTCAGCCGAGGTGGATCTGCTCGCCATCGACCTTGGCGAGGACACGGGCCGAGATGATCGCGTTCTCTCCGCGAATGCCGAACAGGTTCTGGGCGCGTAGATCGACGGTCCCCGCGCGTGTCTGATCGATCTCCTCCACGAAGCGGAACACGCGCTTGGCGCGCTGGGTCAAGCGGGTGAGGATTGTGTCGGCCTCCTGCGCCACGAGCGCGATCTTCGTCACCTCGGCCTGCACGAGCCGCCCGAAGAAGCCAAGCTCATCGATCGCGATGGCTCCCTTCTTGGCGCGCACGTGCACCTCGGCGCCCGTCATGGCCACCTCGCGGGCGCCCACGATGTCGACGCGTTCCGACGCGCAGACCGCGATCCGCCCGCCTCGCGCCTGCACCACCAGATCGCCGTCGGTCGCGAGCTTCGTCGGCGCGCCCTCGCGGCCATCGAGCACGGCAAGCACATAGACCCCCTCCGGCTCGATGGCGCAAAGCACCTTGTCCCCGACGTCGGGCGCGACGAGGCAGCTCTTCGCGCGTCGCGCCTCGCAGCTCGACGCGCCGAGGCGTACCACGAGCGTCGCGCCGACCCGCTCAACGCTCCCCGTCTCGAGATAGGCCTCCGGCCTCGCAAGCTTCTTTACGGCTGTCACGGTATCAACCCTTTCTCCACGTCGTCTGTCCTGTCCCTTGCGGAGCGTCTCCTGAACGACCTGCTCCTCGCCTCGACTGCAACCTGCTTCACGTCTTCACAGGGGGCGCCGCGCCATGCCTCGGCTGCCATCGTTCCACCCTGGCCAGCTCCTCGTCATCGCCGAGCCACCCCGAGAGCAGCGGCAACACCGCGCCGTCGCGCTTTGCGAGATGGAACCGGGTTCGATACAGGCCGGCTCCAGAGAAATCGGCGGCCGACACGTCGGCGTGCGAGAAGTCCGCCTCCCGGAGCCTGGCATCGACGAACCGCGCTCCAGCTGCCAGCGCGCGACCAAAGTAAGCTTCCTCGAGGAACGCGCCGGAGAGGTCCGCTTTCAGCAGCTCGGCCTTCTCGAACACCGCCTGGGGGAACTGGCCGTTCGAGAGGCGCGCTCCATGCAGCTTCGCCTCGCCGAAGAAGCACTGCGGCCCCCTCGCGCCTTCCAGCCGGGCTTCGCGCAGGTCGGCTCCCATGAAGTTGCATTGCGCGCAGTCTGCCCCGGCGAAGCTCGCGCCGGCGAGATCGCTCTTCATGAACTGCGTGCGAAAGAGCTTCGTGTCGGCGAAGCTCTTCGGCCCGAGCCTGGCCTCGACGAGCGTGGTCAGCGCGAGGTTCGCGGCGGCGAGATCGGCAGTGCGGAGATCGGCCCGGAAGAGCGTCGACTTCTCGAGGTTCGCCCCGGCGAAGCTCGTCCGGTCTGCGTCGATGTCGACGAGGTTCGCGCGATCGAGGTTGGCGCCCGCGAACGACGCTCCCCGGAGGGAGGTCTTCAGCCAGCTCGCGATGGGCGCCTCGACGAGCGCGAACGACGCGCCGTCCGCGGCGCACTCGACGAAGGCAGCCGCGATGTGCCTGCCGCCGTCGAGGCGCGCCCCTTCCAGCCGCGATCGGTAGAAGCTCGCGTGGCGCAGGTCGGCGTCGCGCAGATCGCACCCGCCGAGATCGCACTCGACGAAGGTCGATTCCGTGAGGAGCGAGGCACGCAGCGCCGCGGGGAAGCGCACCGCTTCGAAGGTCGCGCCCGACAGGTCGGCGCCGTCGAGCGCGAGGCGCGACAGGTCGACGTGGCGTATCGGCTCGCCGTGCCGAAGCTTGTCGAGGAGCTCGTCTCGGTTCACGTGCCACCTCTCGTGACGTCGGCCTTCGGAAGGAAGCGCACGTGTCCGACCTCCGCCTCGGCGAACGTGGTCTGCTCGTCGCCGGCGACCCGCGACAGGTCGGCGCGGAACAGGTTCGCGCCCGTCAAATCGGCGCCCGCCAGCCGGGATTTGGAGGCGAGCGCGTCCATCAGGTTGGCCCCCTTGAGCGACGCGTCGCCGAGGTCGGTGCGCAGGAGCAGGCCGCCCTTCAGGAGGGCGCGCTCCAGGCTGGCCTCGGAGGCGTCGCATCCGGAGAGGTCGGCGCCGCGCAGGTTCGCGCGATCGAGCCGCGCGCCCTTGAGGACGGTGCCGCGCAGATTGGCTCTCTCCATGTCGGCGTCGCTGAAGTCGGCTCCGGGAAACGCTGATCCGTGCACGACGACGCCTTGCTGGAAGCGCGCTTCTCGGAACGAGACACCCTCTCCACGACAGGCGACGAACGTCGTTTTGCGGAGCGTGGCGCTCGAGAAATCGGCCCCGTCGAGCGTGCTCTCCACGAGGTTCGCCTCGGACAGGTCGGCGCCCGTGAAGCGGACTCCGGACAGGTCGACCTTCAGCAGGTTGCATTGCCCGAGCGTGGCGCCCGTGAAGTCCGCGCCGCCCGGCTTCGTCTCGAACCAGTCGGCGCCTGTGAGATCCGCGCCGGAGAAGCGCGCCCGCTCAAGCTCGGCGCGGCTCAGCACCGCCTCCTTCAGGTCGACGCGATCGAGCGATGCGCCGCGCAGCGCCGCGCCGCCCAGGTTCGCGCCGCGGAGCCGAGCGTCGGCGAGGTTTGCGCCAGCCAGGTTCGCCCTGGCGAGCACTGCGCCCTCGAGGTTGGCCCGGGAGAGATCGCAGCCCGAGAGGTCGGTCGACTCGAGGAAAGCGCCGGAGAGGTCCACGCCGGACAGGCACATTCCCGCGAGGTTCGCGCCCGTGAAGTCGCGGTTCGCCAGGGACTCGCCCACCTCCAGGGCGAGCCCGATGACCACGCGCGCGCGCTCCGAGGCCTCCGGCTCCATCGCCGCGGCCGCCGGCTGCAGGTGCCCCATCCGCCGGTACATCTCGACCAGACCCCGCTCCTGCTCCTCGATCTGGGCGTGATATCCCGGGTCCGCGAGCGTCTGTTCCACGTCGTCCAGCACGACGCCCGCCTCGCGCGCCTCCGCCGCCATCGAGCGCAGCGCCGTGAGGTGCGCCTTTGCCGAGAACTTGGGCGGCCCTGCGCCCTCCTTGGCCGCCTTCTCCATGGCAGCATCGAAGTCCTCGCCCATCTCGGCCCAGGCTCGTCTCGCCTCCTGGCGGGCCTGCGCCTCCGTTGCTCTGGCTCGCTCCATCAGCTCGTCGGTCCTCAGGGACGCGGCCTCGACATAGGCGGCGAGGGCATCGAGGTCGTCTGGCGGCGGCTCGGGCAGGGCGGGTAGCTCCTCGAGGCCGTGGTCCTTCGGGTCGAGCCCTTCGGCCACGATCCTCGCGCGCGCCTCGGCGAAGCTTCGCTCCTGGCCCCGACGCAGGTTCTGGGCGGCCAGGTTCTCGCTCTTGACCCAGCGTCCCATGTCGCCAAGATCGATGTTGGGCGCGACGCCCGACGCGCGCGGCGGCATGAGGTCGCCGTCGGAGATCTCTGCGACCGCGCCCTTGTCTTTGTCGAGGCGCCGCGCGAGGGCTGCCTGGTAGTGCTCGATCGGGCGCGGCGAGCCGGGCTCCTCGCACGCGCAGAGCAGGTGTACGATGTCGGCCGCGTCGTCCTCGGCGATCGCGAGCACGCCGTGGAAGATGACGACGCCGAGCTCCTCGGCGGGGAACACCCAGACCGTGTCGGGCCGCATCGGGATCTCGAGAAAGCGCTCGCCTTCCGGGGTGTGGTGGGTGACGAACGATCGCGTCACGAGGTCGGGCAGCCGCCCCACGAGGCGAGGCTTCTCGGGGTGCATGTTCTCGATGAGGATCTCTTCGTCCCCGCGAAAGAGACCATCGAGCCACTGATCCTCGGGCGCCACGTTGAAGAAGGTCGGATCCGCGTCGGCGGGGATGCCCGGGAAGTGCTCGTCGAGCCAGCGCTTGTCGTAGGTGCCGGCGCGTCCCCCGCGCTGCGCGAACGTGATGTCTAGCGGCAGAAAGCCGGCGGGCTCCGGGCGCTCCGACGGGGAGCGGATCATGGCGCCGTACTGCTCGACGTTGGGCATCGGGTACACGGAACGACCGCCGAGATCGAGCGGCTCGTAGCCTTTGCCGTGAGGGTTCCTGTCGTAGCCGGCCCCTCCGAAGGCGTGCGCCCAGTCGATGCGCAGGGCGGTCATCGGCGCGGGCTCGGTCGGCACGCCGTCGCACCACGTCCGGTCGCCGACCACGGCGAGGCGCTTGTCGACGCTTCCGATCTGCGCCCTCACGTACGAGGCGCGGGTGGGCACGCCGCCCGGGGCGTGAAAGCTGCCCGCGACGAGCAGCTCGCCGCGCGTCTTGGCGAAGCCTTCGTCGATGGCCCCCTGCTCACCGAGCGCGCCGGTGACGATGCGCCAGAACGACAGCTCGTCGACGAGCGCGCGAGGGCTCGTGAGCGGGAAGCCCAGCATGGCGGTCACATGGAAGTAGCACCGGCGCCGGAACTCCAGCACCCGGGTGAGCATGGGGACCTTCATGGGCTTGACGATCTTCACGGGACCTCTTGTCGAGCGTGGGTCTGAGAGAGACGATGACCTGTCGAGCCCCTCTGCGCCTGCATCGATCAGCTGCGGTAGGGCGGGCCCTGCGGGCGCCGCAGCTCGCGGATGTGCTTGCCGTCGACGGGGAGGCGCTCCTTCAGGTACAGCTCGACGTAGCCACACTGCTGGCACGCGTACGCTTCGAGCCTTCCGCTGGTGCCGTCTGGGCCTAGCTTACCGGTGACCGCGAGCTGAAACTGGAGTGCTTTCTCCTGGCTGCCGGGGTTCGGATCGTTGTTTCCCACGTACTCCACGTACCAGAGGGCCGTGCAGAGACATTTGGGGCATGTTCCCGTCGCTTTCATGAAGACCTCCGTCGCGAGCTGGTTCAGGTGACTTCCGGCTCTCTTAGCCTAGCTTCGTGATCGCGGCGTTCAGCATCCGCGCTGCCGAGTTCCAGGCTTCCGTTCCGGATTTTCTCATGTTGGCGCCCAATGTCTCGAAGAGTGTTGCGTAGTTCAGTTTGTTGGTGATCCAGTATTCTCCCTTGTAACCACCCTTCGCTGCCGCGTATGCGGTGAATTCAACCTTGAGGTTATTGCGGGCAAAGTTGATCCCGGTGAAGTCCGCCTTCTGAATGCCGAAGGAGTTCTTGGAGCCGAACGTCTCAATGTAGAGGTTCGTGTGCTTGTGCACCTTGTTGGGCGCGTCAAGCGTCACCTCCTGGGCCTTGAGCGTGATCTTCGTCGGGCTCTCCACGTGGATGGTCCCGCTCGTGCTCTCGATCCTGATGTCGCCCTTCACGGTGTGTGACCACGCCCCCTTGATGTCCGCCGTCCACCCCAGCTTGACGTCGGTCTTCCACGATCCGTAGTCGTCGTGGTTCTGGCCGCTGATCTTTTGCAACCAGCTCCCCAGCACATCCTGCTTGCCGCCGGCCTCGATGGTCTGGGTGAACCCGCCGTGGATGTCCTGCGTCATGCCGCCGCTCTCGACCTTGTCGGTCCGGCCCGAGCGCACCTTGATGTTCTGGTGGCTGTTGTAGAATTCGTTCGAGTCGCCGTCGACGTTGATCGTGTGGATGCCGACGTAATGGATGGTCGCGTCGTCGCTGACCTCGACGTAGTACTTGCCGCCGACGTTCTGCCACCACTCGCCGCACACGTTGAAGCCGGCGTTGCCCTCCGTCGAAACGTAGAACATGCAGTCGACGGGCTGCATGTCAGGGTTCGCGTCCGGCGTCTTCGGGGGCACGACGAACGCCTGGTGGGTGGGGCCGCCCATATGGACGTTGGTCGCGCCGACGGGAGTGAACAGGTCGATGTGCTGCTTGCCCTCGAGGTCCTCGACGACCATGTGGTTGCTGCCGCCCGTGCGCAGCACGTTCTGGGTCAGGTTGCGGCTCGTGACCGTGCTCGGCCGGTGCGCGTTCGGCACCACGCCGGCGATGAACGGCCGGTCCGGGTCGCCGCCCTGGAACGACACCATGACCTCGGTCCCCTTGCGCAGCGGGAAGTGCCAGCCCTCGACCGTGCCGCCGTGCGGCTGCATCATGCGCAGGTATGTCGACGTGGCGCCGTCGGGCAGGTCGCTCGCGTCGAACTTGAGGCGGAGCAGGTAACGACCCATGTCGTCGATCTGGGCATACTGGCTGTCGCCTGGCCCGTCGACGACGCCGTTCTCGAAGCCGTAGATGCGTGGCCACGGCGTCGCTTGCGGCGCCCTGAACTGCACGTCGGCCGGGATCGCCACCACCTCGACGCGGTACGTCTCGTCCATGGCCATCCCCGTGAAGCGCGTGATGTCGAACGAGCCGCCCGTGATCGCGGCCGCGTGCCGCACCTCGACGGCGAGGTAGCGGGTCGGCACGTCCGAAGGCCCGTCCTCCAGCTCGAAGACGTAGCCGGCCCGCAGCCCTGTCGCGTTGCCGGTCGCGTGCAAGGTGAGCTCGCGGCACGCGATCGACTCCGCCTTGACCTGGGCCAGCCGCGTCGCCTCGTCCTGCGTGAAGACGCGGTAGCCGTACTCGCGCACCTCACCGTGGCCGCTCTTCGACACGGCGTGCTCTCCCGACACCGAGGCGGCCGGGTTCGCGTAGTTGTAATCGTTGATCCGCACCGCGGCCGGCAGCGCGCTGAGATCGACGTGCACCTCCCGGAAGCACTCGCCCGCCGACACGTCGTGGCTCGAGGTCGGATGGTAACGAACCCGCCCGTTGCCGCTCAGCGGCTCGTGCTGATCCTTGCTGTCGACGATGACCATGACCTCGGCGCCGCCGTCGTCGACCGGGTGCTCGAAGTGGTAGTAGAGCCCCTCGCGCTCGAGCCACCGATGGGTGAAGTCGAGGTGGCTCTCCCGGTATTGACAGACGAACTCCTCTTCCGGATAGCGGTCCGTGTCGACGCTGAACCGGAAGTCGCTCGTCGTGAGGCCGCCGTGCGTGAGCGTCTTCGTCAGGAAGGCGTCGATCTTGCTCTTCGTATGGACGAAGCTGCGCACCGAGTGGCGCTGGAGCCACAGCCTGGGCACGAGCGACCCATGGTAGAGCGCGCGGTCGGCCGACTCGCGCAGCAGCCGGAGGCGCACGAACACGCCGTGCCAGCACATCGGCGGCGAGTCGGCGCCGCGCTGGAGCGTGAGCGTCGCCGGAGCGTTGATCGCGGCGCGGACGTCCGTGCCCGCCGGCACCGTGAACAGGACGTCGAACTCGAACGGTCGGCACAGCGCCTCGGTGCCCTTGAAGCCGACGGCACGGGCGGCCGGCAGCGCTGCGCAGTGCATGGCAAGAACGTCCACGCTCATGAGCTCCCCACCAGGTTGTGGTCCACCCGAGGCCCCCTTGAACGCAGCGGCCGCGCGCGGACGATGTCGCGACCGCGAACCCTACACAGAAGGACGCCCGACGTGCAAGGTCGTGGATGTCACCGCACGACACCGTCGCGTGGTGGTACCCTGGCCGAGCGAGGAGGCGACGCCGATGGACGCGGATCCCGAGTCTGAGCTCGTGGGGCACCCTCGTCCGCGCGACGAGTCCCGGCATCCATGGACGTTGGCCCAGCACGTCTTCCACGTTAACGTGATCCCAGCGCTGTCACGTTCACGGGGAACCAGGACAGCGTCTCGCTCCGGGGGCCATCGAACCCGGAGCGGTGGCGTCGAACGAGCAAGATGCTCACCAACACCGCATCGTCATCCGCACATGAAATAGGCGGATGTTTCGGCAGAGATCTGTCACAACCGCGCTGTCGACATCGACCGCCTCACGTGGAACGACATTACCGATCGTGAAGACAAGGATCTTGCGCCCTACCGCCTCACCCGCTGGGCGAGCGTGCTGCTGGACGCCGGCCTCGTGATGCTCGCTTTGCTGCTCGTCGGCCCCTTCATCGCTGCCGCCCGCCGCAGGCGCGCGCTCGAGCGCGCGCGCTTCGAGCTGGAGGTCGAGATCGACGCGCTCGAGTACAAGCTCCGCCTTGGCGGCATGCGGAGCCCAGGCGACTCACCGTATCGATGAGCGCCGCAGGCGCTGCCGGACAGGAGCGCTGCGCGAAGACATCTCGACGGGGCCAGGTGCTGGGCGACCAATCCCTCGCCCTTGAGCCGGCGCCCCATGTCACCCAGGCCCATGTCTCATGCAGCGCTGGTCGCGCCCGACCGCGAGAGCGCCTTCGGATGTAAGGCATCATGCAGATTTGCCTGCGAGAACCGATCCGGGAGTAATGCAGTATACAGGGCTGCCTGCTGGAATCGACTTGATAGTAGTTCATCACACGGAATTGCCTGCGAGAGGAGGCACCCGATGTAGCGCGATATACAGAGCTGTCTTCTGCGGCGCTCCTACGCCCTCCTGTGGAGGCAAGGCTGCCTGATTTTCCACCGCCCGGATCGCGCCGCCGCGCGCTGCGTAGAGCACCGTGTGCGTCACGAAAGGCACCGCCGTGGAATCCTGCTCGCGTGCGCGCGAGCACTCGATCAACTCGACCTCGGGCAGACTGAGCGCCCCGTGGCACGAGCACATGTTGAGGCGCTGAGGCGGTATGGTGGTGTCGAGGGTCGACCAGCACGAGGCATCGGGGCGCCACACGGCGCCGCGGGCGGCCAGCCAGGCATCCTGGTCGAACGGCTTGTTACCCGGCGCGCTCGGGTTGGTGTTCAGCCCGGGAGCCGGCGATGCTGCCCCCGCACCAGCGGTCGACGGCGGCGGCGCTCCCGGGCTCGACGACCCGGTGATGCCCGGGCGTGCGGCGTCGAGATCGAGATCGACCGGGCCGGCCCCGGCAGTGGAGGCGCTTCCGGCGGGCGAGGCCGACGCCGCGGGCGCGCTCGTGGTGGTGGTGGTCGACGAGCCCAGCTCGCCCGGCGATGCGTCGCCCTGGCACTTCCGTTCTCGATGACAACCCGGCTGAATCGCTGCGATGATCGCCGCGAGCACGACGAGGGAGTGCGATGCGACGGCGCGTTTCACGAGCTCCGCCCTCGCTCAGGGCTCGAACTTGACCGCGACCGGCGACGGCTGGTCTCCGACCCCCTGGCCCACGCCGAGCTGCCCCTCGGCGTTCTCGCCCCAGCAGAGGATCTCGCCGGTCGCCTTCAGCGCGCACGTGTGCTGGTAGCCCCCGGCGAGCTGCGCCACGCCGTCAGCTTTTTACGCTGCCGCTCTCCGCGCGGAAAGCCGCGCCCGCCGGTGGGCGCGGTGGTCCGGTCCTGCGGGCGTGGAGGCCTGGCGCCGGCTCGATGCGCTCGCGGCGCGGGGTGCGGCGCTCGCCGTGCGCTGCTGGGACCTGCTCCGGCGGCCGACATGAAGTAACCTCTCTCCCAGCGCGGATCGACGCGGTGCGCCGCGCCTGCGCCACGCCGAGAGCCCCCTTCGAGATGAGATGCAGCGCATGAGCGCCGACGGCCGGGATCCCGGCGCCGCGGCCCCCTTCGACTGGAACCGCGCCGAGCCCGCGCCGGGGGAGCGCCCGCCGCCCCCAGGCGGGCAGCTGTCGCCCCCTGGCGGGCAGCTGTCGCCCCCCGGCTCCGGCGGGCTGCGGCCGCCCCGCGGTGGCCTGCAGCCGCCCCCTGGCGGCCTGGTGGCCGACGCGGGGGGCGCCGCGCGCGCCGAGGGCGAGGCGTGGCTGCCCTTCGACCGGGGAGCCCGGCCCGTCGAGGTGCTCGACGAGACGCTGCGCGACGGCATCCAGGGCGTCTCCATCGTGAACCCGCCGCGCGCGCGCAAGATCGAGCTCCTCCACGCGATGGCGAGCGTCGGCGTCGACGTCGTGAACCTCGGCATGCCGGCGACGGGGCCGCGGCAGTTCGACGACGCGTGCCTGCTCGCCCGGGAGATCGTCGCGTCCCGCCTGCCGCTCGGCCTGACCGCGGCCGCGCGCACCCTCGCCGCGGACGTCGACGAGGTCGCCCGCGTGGCCGAGCGCACCGGGGCGCCGATCATGGTCTACGCGTTCATCGGCAGCTCGCCGATCCGGCACTTCGTCGAGGGGTGGGGGCCTGACTTCCTGGCCCGCAGCGTCGACGAGGCCGGGCGGGCGGCCGCGGCGGCTGGCCTGCCCTTCTGCCTCGTCGCGGAGGACGCGACCCGCTCGCCGCCCGACATGCTCCGCACGCTCTTCCGTGCCGCCGTCGACGCCGGCGCGGCGCGCCTCTGCCTTTGCGACACGACCGGCCATGTCACCCCGCCGGGAGTCGAGGCGCTGGTCGCGTTCGCCCGGCGCGAGCTGGGCGCGCTGGGGGCGACCGGGATCGAGCTCGACTGGCACGGCCACAACGATCGCGGGCTCGGCCTCGCGGCCGCGCTCTGGGCGGTGGCGAGCGGTGTCGAGCGGGTCCACGCCACGGCGCTCGGCGTCGGGGAGCGGACGGGCAACACCTGCCTCGAGCTGCTCGTCGACAACCTCGGTCGCCTCGGCGCGCGCCCCCCGGTGCCGCGCGCGCGCCTCGCCGCGTACTGCGCGGCCGCGTCGCGCGCGCTCGCCTGGCCCGTCGCGGCGGACCATCCCATCGCGGGGGCGCTCAGCCGCCGGGGGTGAGGTTGCCCCCGCCGACGCGCGCCAGGGCGGCGCGGACGATGGGCGCAGCGGGCGCGACGGCGTCCGCGAGCTCGCCGACGCGGCCCGCCGCGCGCTCGGCGCGGGCCCACGCCGACGAGAAGCCGAGCGTGCCGGGCGGGTGGGCCTCGGCGAGGGCGATCGCTTGCCGGAGGTCGTCGCCGACCGCCGCGATGGCGTGGAGATCTGCCACGCTGGCCCCGCGGGAGCGCGCCTCGGCGTAGAGCGCGCGCACGATGCCGAGCAGGTCGCGGGCGGCCTCCAGCGGGAAGGGGTCGTGGCGGATCGAGAGCACGCCCGCTGCAGATCAGGGGGGCCGGGCGGGGGCGTCAAGCGGTGGGTCGAGCGGTCGTGCGCGTGATGCGGTTTGAAAATTGCAGCGGAAGGCCGTCATGAACCACGGCACGCATGAGCTCGCAAAGACGGACATTCCCGGCGACGACGAGGATGCCCCGCTGCCGCCGAACCCGGGGGATCCGGGGCCGGAGCAACCGGAGCCGCCGTCGCCCGATCCGACGGAGGACCCGCGCTTCCCGCCGCTGGGCGACTTCCCGCGCGGGGTTTGAGGTGCGCCTGGTCGCGTGAGGAAAACGGGGTGAGGCGTCTGATGTGACGTAAGGAGTCTTGCGAGTCCGCTCGCCTCACCACAGCGGTCTAGAGTGCTGCCCTCCTCAGACAGGCCATAGCAGGTGTTTCTCTCGTGAAGCCGTTCAGCGAAGCCAAAATTCAATAGGTCACACGCAGGTCACAAAAGCAAAAAGAGCACGGCTCTCGCGGTGTCTTCGTGGTGGAGGTGCCGGGAATCGAACCCGGAGCTGAACTTGCGGGGCGGATGCGCGAGAGATGCGGCGGACACCGCGTCAGACGCGTCGGAACGGTGTCAGCGGCCATCGAGGGCTCGATTCCTCTCGTATACCCGAGTGCCCTCTCGTGGAGCCCCGTGCCCTCAAGTCGGGGCACACGGAGGTCACACGGCGCGACGAGCCTCGGGGGCTGCCCGTAAATGAGGCCAGCCTGTCGATTGACCCGTTGCGGACGTAACGGTCGGCGGATGACCGTACGACTCTGCCGAGCTCGTTCCCCCGGTGATCGTTCCGTGGTGGCTCGCGGCTCGCTTGGGCGGCGCACATGCGAACACATCATCTCGCCTCAGTGATGCTGATCTCCCTCTCGTGTGCGCTCGGTGCTGCATCGTGCGCCCTGAGCCCGGGAGCGACGTGGGAGACGGACGACGACATCGAGGCCTGGATCGCGGCCATGGCCGGCGGTGTGCGGGCCAGCCAGCAGGACTTGGATGACTCGGAAAGCCTCGAGTTCTTGGCAACACCAGCGGCGACGGATGTAACACCGGATGCGGCTCCGCGCGGCAAATGCGAGGACGCCTGTATGGCTTACTATGAGGTCATCGACAGGTTCTGTTCGCAAGTTCCAGTGAAGTGGAAGATTCGCTGCCATCTCGCGAAAGCTTCTGGAAACGCTGCATGCCACGCGCGTTGTCCCTGACGACCCGGTTGACGAGCTGGGGGGAGATCGGGTGCTATGATGCCAGCATGGACATCATCGGCGAACGGAAAATCGTCTTTCAGCCGGCCGGAGCGGAGCACGGGCGCGAGATTTCCCTTCACGTCGGCCGACCTCAACAACGGCCGGATGACGGATGGGAAGTCCAGATCGACATCTTGGATCCAGAGAAACCGTGGAAACTGCCGCCGGTGTGGGGAACCGACGGGCTAGGCGCGGTCATCCTCGGCATCTTCGCGCTCTCCAAGTACGTCGAGTGGTACACCATGAGGGGGCGGCTAACGTTGCCCGAGCATGGAGAGACCGTGTTCCCCGAATGGGCACTCCTGCTGGAGGCGAGCACGCCGCCGGCTCCTGCCCAGGGGGCAACGCCGGCCATGGACGGTGACGCGGAGGGGTAGGGTCGCGCTCTGCTCGCCCCCGCTCAGGTGTCCGCAGCCCGCGGGAGCGCGTCCTCGCGAGCACCGACCTCGCCGAGATGGATTGCTGGATCTCCTACTCTTGCGTCACAGCATCGCTTTTCGGAGATATATCTCCTTGTTCATTCTCGGCGCCGGACGTCTCCAGCATGGGGTCGTAGGCGCGCGTCTCGACCCCCTGATTTTTCATGCGTTCAAGCCGATCGCGCTCTCTGCTTTGAAACCAAGGCTCGTTGGCCCATAAGTGACGCTGAAGAAAGTTTTCGCCCATGCCCGCGAGTAGCATGTACTCGAAGCGGGTCGTTTGGCCATGGCGTCCTCCACCCGCTATCCTGCTTACGTGGTCGTCGCTGTATCCATGGGTACAACTTTCGACCTGATCCAGGGTCTCAAATCCGAGCTTCTTTAGGAGCTTCGCAGCTCAAATATACGAGAAATCGGATATGCGACCATCTCGCCCTAATCTTTTGTCGAGAAACGCCTTTACTGAATCTGGCGTTACTTCCACCTGATCTAGCTGCCCCTCCTCCACACGGGATCTGGCTTCATCGGTAAGTATTCTGTCGGCGTCCTGTATCGCCTGGAACTCGCGATCGGCGATCTCGAGCATTCCCGCAATCGACATAAATCGACGGCGAATTTCGGTCGGTATGACAGAGGTCGATTTGTACTGGATGTCGTGTTCGATCTCTGCCCATGCATGCTGAAGAATCGTGCGTGCCTGGATCTCGGCTGTTGTGTCCGCAAAAGGTCCGTGCTCTGGAAGTCGTGTCCGGTGTGTTGTAAGCTTGGCCAGATAGTGAATGCTTTGATACCCGAACCGGTCTTCTTCTATCAGCTTTGCGACCTTGTTTGTTCGATCGCGCTGAACTCTTCAGGCAGCATGTCGTCGCTTTCTGCCAGCGTGCTCGGAAAATATGTTATTATGCGAATCCCTGCCAGGTCGGTGATCTGGACGAGAGGATTTGTGTACTTGGGTTTTGTCGGATCTTCGTCCGAGGGGTGCGATGCCTTTTGCCGAAGCTCGATGGATCTTTTGCTCGTGCATTGACCGAGTGGACATTGATGTTTCGGCGTTTGAGTGATTCTTCGAGGATGCGCTTCACAACGGAGGCAAGGTCCGTATAGAACCCATGTCGTTTTAAGTATGCAGTGACCGCAGCCTCCTCATGTGTCTTGAAGTCGAACAGCAGGATGATCAAAGGCTGCCTCGAGATGCGCTGCGCCCCCGATCTCCCCGCGCAGAGCAAGGAGCTCGTGACGGTCGATTACGTCAGCCGGGCGATCGTGCGTCGACTGCCAGAACACGAGCGAGGGGCTGGCCGGCACGGCGATCGCGTGTCCCCCCATGAACGCCAGGCTGCTGGACACGCTCCTGTGGCGTATTACCTGCGCAGCGGCGGGGGGCGACCGGCTGAGCGCGCCTCCCACGCGCGCCACGCGCGCCGCGCGTCCCTCGCGGAGGCCGTCCTCGCGGAGGCCGCGCGGCGCTACCCGCGATCCTCTTCCCGCCGCACCTTCACCGCGCAGGCCTTGTACGACGGCTGCCGGGAGTACTGGTCGAAGGCAGGGAACGTCAGCTTGTTCGTGATCTCGTAGTGCATCGGCACGAAGATCTCCCCGGGCTTCACCGAGTTCGTGACGAACGCCCGCGCCTTGATCTCCGCGCGGCGGGACGCGATGACCACCCACTCGTTCATCTCGATACCGATCCTCTTCGCGTCGACCGGGCTCAGCTCGACGTAGATCTCCTTCGGATAGAGCCGCTGCAGCACCGCCGACTTCTTCGTCCGCGTCTGCGTGTGCCACTGGCTGGAGCTCCCTCGCCCCGTGAGCAGCGTGAACGGATACTGCTCGTCGGTCGGCTCCGGCAGCTGGCGGGGCGCCTGGAAGGCGAACTTCGCCTTCTGATCCGGGCGGTAGTACTGGCCGTCCTCGAACAGCCGCCGCTCGTTCGTCTCGAAGGCCGCCCCCTCGGGGTAGGGCCACTGGATGCCGCCGCGCTCGTCGAGCATCGCGTAGCCGTCGATGCCCGTGATGTCGCACGGTTGCCCCTTCGAGAGCCGCTTCATGATCTGGAAGACCGCCTCCGGGCTCTTCCACTCCTTGAACAGCTCGCCGCAGCCCCAGTACTGGGCGACCAGCTGGAAGATGTGAAAGTCCGCCAGCGCCTGGCCCGGGGCCCGCGCGACCTTCTTGACGAGGCCGATGCGCCGCTCCGAGTTGATGAACGTGCCCTCCTTCTCGGCCCACGAGGCCGCCGGGAGGACGAGGTGCGCGCGCTCCGCCGTCTCCGTCGTGGTGTACATGTCCTGCACCACGAGGAACTCCAGGCGGCCGAGGAGCTCGTGCAGATCCTCCTGGTTGATCCAGGAGTGGGCCGGGTTCGTCGCGATGATCCAGAGGCCCTTGATCTTCCCCTTCAAGATGCCTTCGATGATCTGGTCGTAGGCCAGGCTGTTCCGGGTCGGGATGACCTCCTCTGGGATGCCGAGGATCCCGGCGATCTTCTTCCGGTGCTCCTCCTTCGTGAAGTCGTGGCCGGCGAACAGGCCCGTCGTGTTGCTGAACATCCGCGAGCCCATCGCGTTGCACTGGCCCGTGATGGAGTTCGCCCCGGTGCCGGGGCGGCCGATGTTGCCCGTCATCAGCGCCAGGTTGATGAGCGACTGCGCGACCCGAACGCCCTCGTGGCTCTGGTTGACGCCCATGGTCCACCAGAACGACACCCGCTTCCCGTTATGGATCTTCTCCGCGAACGACGCGAGCTGCGCCTCGCTGAGCCCCGTCGCCTCGGAGACCCGCGCCGGCGTGAAATCCTCGACGTGGGCCTTGAACGCCTCGAAATCGACCGTGTGCGCCTCGATGTACCCCGGGTCGATCCACCCGCGCTGGATGAGGATGTGGGCGATTCCGTAGAACAGCGTCAGATCCGACTTCGGCTTGAGCGCGTAATGCGCCGTCGCCGCCATCGCCGTCTCGGTCTTGCGCGGATCCACGACGAGGATCTCGGGGCGGTTCTTGTTCTTGCAGAGCCGCTCCCACATGATCGGGTGGGCGATGCAGAGGTTCGAGCCGACGAGCACCACGACGTCGGACTCCTCGAAATCGCGGTACGTGTAGGGCGGCGCGTCGAACCCGAACGCCTCCTTGTACGCGACCACCGCCGTCGCCATGCATTGCCGGGTGTTGCCGTCCCCGTGCACCATGCCCATCCCGAACTTCGCGAGCGCCCCGAGGAAGGCCATCTCCTCGGTGACGATCTGCCCGGTGCTGATGAAGGCGACCGACTCCTTGCCGTGCGCCTCCTGGATCGCCTTGAACCGATCGACGAACGTGCGGAGCGCGACGTCCCACTCCACGCGCTCCAGCTTCCCGCGGGCGTTCCTGAGGAGCGGCGCGGTCGCGCGATCGGTCGCGCGGAGCGGCGTGAGCGCCTCCCAGCCCTTCGGGCACGCCATCCCGAGGTTCACGGGATAGTCCGTGTTGGGCGAGAGGTTGATCGCCTCTCCGTCCTTGAGGTGCACGTTCAGCCCGCACCCGGTCGAGCAGAACCCGCACACGACCGTCGTCGTCTGGTCGGGCTTGAGCCGCGCAGGCACCCTCCCGAGGCCGAACTCGCCGGGCGTGAGGAGCAGCTCGCGCGTCAGCGGCCCGTTGCGCCGCAAGAGGAGGTTGTCCGCCTGCGTGGGCGCCGGAGACGTCTTCTTGGCATCGGTGGTCGTCATCAGGAGAGCCCTCCGGGCATCTTGGAGGCGGGCGCCGCTGCGAAGAAGAGATACCGCTCGAGGAACTCGCCCGCGAGGCAGAACAGGAACGCCACGACCGCCATCGCCATCAGAACTTCAGAGCTCACGCCGCTGTTCGGCGCCGAGAAGAGGCTGAGCGCCGGCAGGACGATCCCGCCGAGCGCCCCGCAGGCGAAGCGCCAGCCCGTCGCGCCCTTCAGCTCTCCTGTCATCAAGATAGCGCTCCGCTTGAGCGTCGAGTGGCTCCGCTTCCGGAGGTGCCGGAACATCGAGAGCTCCACGAGCAGCTTGAGCGCCGTCGTCACGCACAGGAACGCGCTCAGCGCGCGGAAGCCCCGGGTCAGGAGCAGCGCCGCGTGCTCGGCGCTCAGGAGCAGCCCGATCATCAGGACCGTCGAGCTCCCGAGGATGGCCGCCGTGGTCGCGAACTTGAAGCCCGTCAGGGCCCCGCGCCAGTGCTCCCGCTGCGTCGCGGCGTACACCATCACGGAGCAGAAGACCCCGAGGAGCCCGCTCAGCGCGACCGCGTACGAGAGCGGCGCCCGCAGGTGCTCGACCGGCGGCGCCGAGAGCACCGGGAGCGCCGGCAGGGAAGGCAGCCAGAAGGACGCCGCGTACAGCGTCGCGGCCCCCGCGAAGAGCGAGAACCCGAGGATCTCCCGGCTGAGCCACGACGTCTTGAGCCCCAAAAAGGCCCGGAACGCGAACTGCGGCCGGCCAAGGTGAAAGAGGCTCGCGTTCAGCGCGGCGATCCCGAAGACGAGCGCGAACGTGGCGCTGTGGCCGCCGAAATCCCGCGTCGCCTGCGCGCCGAGCAGCTCGTTGAGGGCCAGGCTCACGCAGAACGCGCCCACCGAGAGCTGCGTCAGCACCAGCATCGCGACGAGCGGAGGGTGGGAGTGCTCCCGGCTCACCTGGTAGAAGTCCGCGGGGAGCATGTTGCGCGGGAGCGACCGCTGCGTCTTGTAGGTCGTCGTCGGGATCGTGATCTCCGGCGCCGCCGCCCCCGGCAAGAAGAGGCTCGTCTGGCTCTCTTGCACGGCCTGCTGCTGGTCGACCATCGTGATCCGGATGGCGCCGTTCGGGCACGACTGCACGCACGCCGGGGCCTCGTCGTTGGCCAGCCGATCGCTGCACATGTCGCACTTGCGCACGATCCCCCGCTCCGCGTTGAACTTCGGAGCGTCGTAGGGGCACATCAGGATGCAGTACTGGCAGCCGATGCACTGGTCATCGAGGTGCTTGACGATGCCGGTGATCGGGTCCTTCTCGTAGGCCTTGACCGGGCACCCCGACATGCACGCCGGGTCCAGGCAGTGGTGGCACGCCGTCGTCACGCTCTGCTGCGCCGGCGCCTGGGGCGTGCCGCCGTGGAGGAGCCCGACCGAGCGCCACACCTCGTTGTCGTCGAGGCCGTTCAGGCTGTGGCAGGCGGTGACGCACGCCTTGCAGGCCGTGCAGGCGTCGAGGTCGACCTCGAAGCCGTACTGCTGGCCGGGCTTCGGCTTCTCGAGCGGGATGAGGTCGCGGTAGTACTTGGACTGCGCCGGGAGCGCGTGCTCCTCGTGCATCCTGGAGAACTTCTCGACCGCCGTGAGCTTCTGCTGGTCGGCCAGGAGAGAGTCCAGCAGGCCCTTGTTGCTGTCGTGGATCTTCGGCGCCGAGTTGACGATGGGTAAGCGAAAGTGAGTGTCCGAGACCTTTGCAACGCTCATCGAAATTCCCTGTTTACCCGGCGCGGAAGCCCAGCCCCGAGAACTCCAAGAGAGACACCGCGAACGGCGGCGCGTCCGCCGCGCGGGAGCGCCTGGCGCTGGCTCGCCAGGTCATCCCGTCAGCTCGCCGCCGCGAGCGGCTCCGCCGCGGCCTGGATCTCGACGCGCCCGTCCCGGACCCGGAGGGGAACCACGGGGATGCTCACGCCCGGGTCGTCCAGGCACTGACCCGACCGCAGATCGAAGCTCTGCTTGTAGATCGGCGAGGCGATCTTGGGGACGCCCCCCTTGTCCCCGACGATCCCGCGGGAGAGGACGAACGCCTTGCTGAACGGGTCGAAGTTGCTGATGGCGTAGACCTCCTCGCCCTCGCCGACGCGGACCAGCGCGATCTGGCGCTTCCCGACGAGCGCGCAGACCCCGGTGTTCGGGATGATGTCCTCGACCCCGCAGACGTCGATCCAACCCTGGGTCATGGTATCGCTCCGAGGCGCTTCCGAAGTGTGCAGCTCGCTCATGACGGTTTCCCTCAGACAAGGCCCCTCGGCCCTGCTGTCAGATCATCTCCTCGACCAGGTTCGACTTCTCCTGCCACGCCGCGGGGCGGTGCTGCGCGCGCTCGCTGACGAACACGATGCTCCGGTCGGGCTCGCCGGCGTTCACGAACTGGCGGAACTGCTTGAGCTTCTCGGGGTCGTTGACCGCGGCCTTCCACTCGCACTCGTACGTGGCGATGAGGTGGGCCATCTCCTTCTCCAGCTCCTCGCAGATCCCGAGCGAGTCCTCGATGATGACCTGGCGGAGGTAATCCATGCCGCCCTCGAGGTTGTTGAACCACACCGACGTGCGCTGGAGCCGGTCCGCCGTGCGGATGTAGAACATCAGGAACCGGTCGAGGTACTTGATGAGCGTCGCCTCGTCGAGATCCGAGGCGAAGAGCTGGGCGTGCTGCGGCTTCATCCCGCCGTTGCCGCAGAGGTAGAGGTTGTAGCCCTTCTCCGTCGCGATGATGCCGAAGTCCTTGCCCTGCGCCTCGGCGCACTCGCGCGCGCAGCCGGACACCGCGGACTTCAGCTTGTGGGGGCTGCGCAGCCCCTTGTAGCGGTTCTCGACCGCCACCGCGAAGCCCACCGAGTCCTGCACGCCGTAGCGGCACCAGGTGCTGCCCACGCACGACTTCACGGTGCGCAGCGCCTTGCCGTACGCGTGCCCCGACTCGAAGCCGGCGGCGATGAGCTCGCGCCAGATGTCGGGCAGCTGCTCCAGCCGCGCGCCGAACAGGTCCACGCGCTGGCCGCCGGTGATCTTCGAGTACAGGTTGTACTTCTTCGCGACCACCCCGAGGGCGATGAGCTGATCCGGCGTGATCTCGCCGCCCGCCACGCGCGGGACCACCGAGTAGGTGCCGTCCCGCTGGACGTTGGCCAGGTAGCGATCGTTCGTGTCCTGCAGCGGGAGGTGCTTCTTGCTCAGGATGTGCTCGTTCCACGTCGACGCGAGGATCGACGCCACCGCGGGCTTGCAGATCTCGCAGCCCTTGCCCTGGCCGTGGCGGGCGAGCAGGTCGTCGAACGTCTTGAGCTGGTGGACCCGGACGAGGTGATAGAGCTCCTGACGCGAGTGGTTGAAGTGCTCGCAGATGTAGTTGTTGACCGCGACGCCGGCCTTCTTGAGCTCCTTCTTCAGGATGTCGGAGATCAGCGTCGTGCACGATCCGCAGCCCGTGCCGGCCTTGGTGTGCCCCTTGATGCCGGCGACCGTGACGTGCTTGTCGTCGCAGATGGCCGAGCAGATGGCCTTCTTCGTGACGTTCAGGCACGAGCAGATCATGGCGGTGTCGGGCAGCGCGTCGACGCCGAGGCCCGCCGGCTTCGCGCCGTCCCGCGCCGTGACGATGAGATCCTCCGGGTGCGGCGGGAGGACGATCTTGTTCTGCACGAGCTGGAGCAGCTGGCCGTAGTTCGCGGCGTCGCCGACCAGGATGCCGCCGAGGAGGAGCTTGCCGTCCGCGCTGACGACGAGCTTCTTGTAGACGTTCGACGTCGCGTTCATGAAGCTGAGCACGCGCGCGCCCTGCTGGGTCGCGAACGCGTCGCCGAAGCTCGCGACGTCCACGCCCATCAGCTTGAGCTTCGTGCTCATGTCGAAGCCGCTGAAGGTCTCCTTCCCGCCGGTGATGGCGTCGACCGCGACCTTGGCCATGTGGTAGCCGGGCGCCACCAGGCCGTAGAGCTGGCTGTTGTAGCTGGCGCACTCGCCGATGGCATAGATGTCCGGATCCGACGTCTGACAGCGCTCGTTGATGGCGACGCCGCCGCGGTTCCCGAGCGCGAGATCACACGCCCTCGCGAGCTCGTCCCTCGGGCGGATGCCGGCCGAGAAGACGATCATGTCGGTCGAGAGCTCGCTCTGGTCGGCGAAGATCATCCTCGCCACGCGGCCGTGCTCCGCGACGATCTCCGTCGTCGACTTGCTCGTGTGCACGTTCACGCCGAGCGACTCGATCTTCGCCCGGAGGATCGCGCCGCCGGCGTCGTCGACCTGGAGGGCCATCAGGCGCGGCGCGAACTCCACGACGTTGACCTCGAGGCCCATGTTCTTGAGCGCGTTGGCCGCCTCCAGCCCGAGCAGGCCGCCGCCGATGACCGTGCCGACCTTCGCGACCTTGGCGTAGGCGTCCATGGCCTCGAGGTCGTCGATCGTGCGGTAGACGAAGCAGCCCTTCGCGTCTTTGCCCTTGATCGGCGGGACGAACGGATACGAGCCGGTGGCGAGGATGAGCTTGTCGTAATAGACCGTCTTCCCCTTCGCCGACGTCACCGCCTTCTTCCGCCGATCGATCGAGACGGCCTTGTCGTTGAGATGGACCTGAATGCCCGCCTCCTCGTAGAGGCCGGGCTTGACCATCGACAGATCCTCGGCCGATTTGCCGTTGAAGAAGGCGGACAGGTTCACCCGGTCGTAGGCGAGCCGGGGCTCCTCGCAGAAGGTCGTGATGTTCCACTCGCGCAGGAAGCCGCCGAGAACCATGTTCTCGATGAGCTTGTGCCCGACCATGCCGTTGCCGATGACGAGGAGGTCCTTCTTCTTGCTCATGAAACCCACCTTTGGACCCGGTGAGTCCTTCTCACCGTCACTGCCGCGCTGCCGTCCGAACCAGGCGTCAGCCACAGTCCCGGACCAAAACCTGTGTACTGTGGGCTCTGTTTCGCAACTGTTTCGCAGGAATAAATTGTCGACCCGACGGCGCGCCAGGCCTTTGGCAATGGCCTCTACCACCTCTGTTTCATGCATGTTTCGCGGTCATCAGCGGGCGCAACAAGGCCCCGAGCGAGCCTGGACGCGACAGCGCCGATGAAAGGAAATGGGCGCAACGTTCAGAACTGGAAGAGTCTGTTTCGGCGATGTATCGCGCGCCTGGCGGGAGGCGCGGATGCATTGCACTTCTGAAATGGAGCGCGGGCCGATCAGCCGCGCGGGGCGGCTTCGTCGAGCAGGGACAGGAGCTGCTCCGTCGCGACCGGCTTGGTGAGGTACGCGTCGAAGCCGGCTTCGCGCGAGCGGCGGCGGTCCTGGTCTTGCCCGTAACCGGACAGGGCGGCGATGTAGGAGCGCGTGAGCTCGGGCTCGGCGCGCAGGCGCCGGACGACCTCGTAGCCGTCCATCCCGGGCAGGCCGATGTCGAGCAGGACGAGATCGGGCTTCGACGCGCGCGCGGCCTCGAGCGCCGCCGGGCCGTCGTGGGCCATCGAGACGGCGTGGCCGTGGAGCTGGAGGACGCTTCGGAGGCCCTCGGCGGCGTCGACGTTGTCGTCGACGAGGAGGACGTGGAGGGCGCGCGTCGTGGCGCGCGGAGGGGCGGCCTCGAGCGCTGGCGGAAGCGCCGGCGGCGCGGGAGCTTCGGCGGGCGCGCTCGGCGCGCCGGCGAGCGGGATCCAGACGCTGATGGCCGTCCCCTCGCCGGGGCCCCCGCTCAGCGCTTCGACGCGGCCGCCGTGCAGCTCGGTGAGCCGCTTGACCAGCGTGAGCCCGATCCCGAGGCCGCCCTGGGAGCGGTCCAGCGTGCGCCGGGCCTGCATGAACGGGTCGAAGACGTGCGGGAGCAGCTCGGCGGAGATGCCGACGCCGGTGTCGGTCACCCGGATCCGCGCGTCGCCGGCGATCGCGGCGCAGGCGAGCGAGACGCGGCCGCCGGGGTTCGTGTACTTGATGGCGTTGTTGAGGAGGTTCACGATGACCTGCTCGAGCCGGACGCGGTCGCCGTGCACGAACACGCCCGGATCGACCGACAGGACGAGATCGTGCCCGCGCTGGACGAGCAGCGGGCGGACCGACTCGATCGCGGCCTCGACGACCGAGGCGACGTCGAGCCGCTCCCGCTTCAGCTCGATCTTGCCCTGCGTGATCCTGGAGACGTCGAGGAGATCATCGACGAGCCGGACGATCGTCTTCACCTGCCGCTCGAGGGTCGCCAGGATCTGCCGGTCGTCGCGATCGGCGCGCTCGCCGGCGCTCATCTGGGCGCTCATTTGCAGGAGCTCGAGGCCGGTGGTGAGGGGCGCCAGCGGGTTGCGGAGCTCGTGCGACAGCATCGCGATGAACTCGTCCTTGCGCCGGTCCGCCTCGTGGGCCTCGCGGTAGAGGCGGGCGTTCTCGAGGGCGACGCGCCGCTCGCGCTCGACGAAGGCGGCGCGCTCCTCGTGCAGGCGGGCGCGCTCCATGGCCTGCGCGCACTGGCGCGACACCGCGACCAGGAACTCCTGCTCTTCCCGGTCGAACGGGCGCGGCTCCGCGAAGCTCAGCCTGAGGACGCCGATGGGCCGCTCCTGGACGACGAGCGGGAGACAGCAGAGCGACACGGTCGCGCCGGACAGCACGGCGCTCGCGATGTGCGGGTAGCGGGCGGAGCACTCCTCGCGCGAGCGCAGCCAGACGGGCGTGCCGGTCCGCAGCGCGTCGGCGAGCGGGAGGGCGGCGTCGAGGGGCATCTGCCGGAAGCGCTCGACGGCGTTGCGCTCGTGGCCGACCTCCATGAGGCACTCGAGCTCGTCGCCCGCCGTCACGACGATGGCCCCGGCGTGCGCGCCCGCGGCGGCGACGCCGATGTCGACGACGACCCGCGCCACGGCCTCGCTCGTGAGCGCGTCGGCGAGCGCCGCGGTGATCCGCTGGAGGCCGGCCATGCGCTGCGCCGCGCGCTCGGCGGCCCGGCGCGCCTCGTGCTCGGCCAGGAAGCGCCGCCGCGCCTCGGACTCGGCCTCGCGGGCCATGTCGTAGAGGCGCACGCGCTGCAAGGCCACCTCGATGCGCCGCGAGAGCTCCTCGGCGAAGGCGAGATCGGCGGCGTCGCTGGTGCGATCCGCCTCTGCGGACGCGAGCGTGAGCGCCGCGAGGACGCACCCGTCGCCGCGGATGGGCACGATCACCGCGGAGCGGCAGCCGAGCTCGCGCAGGGCGGCGAGGTGGTCCGCGCCGGCCAGCGCGTGGCCGGCGAGGTCGGGGAGGAGCCGGCCGTGGCCGCCGTGGAGCACCTCGTGCAACGGCGATGGCGGCGTCCCGGGCGCCGGCGGGGGGCAGCTGCGCCGGGTCAGACGGGCGGCGAGCTCCGCCTTGGCCGGATCGGCGTGCGCGACGACCCGCGCGTGGGCGGAGCCGTCCGGTTCGAGCGTGTGGACGGCGCACAGATCGGCCACCGAGGCGACCGCGAGGGCCGCGACGCGCTGGAAGCCCGCGTCGCGGCCCTGCACCGGATCGAGCGCGGCCGACGCGTCGGCCAGGAAGCGCCGCGCGTCCTCGGCGCGCTTCTGCTCGCTGACGTCCGCGACGAGCGCGAAGAAGCCGCGCACGTCGCCGCTCGCGCCGAGGTGGGGGATGTACTCGATGCGCACGTGACGCCGGCGGCCGTTCCGGTAGGTGAGCGGCGACTCGAAGTCCTGCGGCCGTCCGGCGAGCACCGCGGTGATGTGCGGCTTCACGGCGGCATAGGCGGCGTCGCCGATCACCTCGCGCACCTGCCGGCCGACGACCGAGCCGCTGTCTTCGCCGAACCAGCGCTCGTAGGCCCGGTTGACGACGCCGTAGCGCTCGTCGCTGTCGATGTACGAGACGAGCGCCGGCAGGGCGTCCAGCAAGCGCTGGAGCTCCTCGGCGTCCACCGTCACGCTCGGCTCGCCTGCGCTCATGAGGCCGCTCTCGTGCGCCGCGGCGGGGGCTTCCGGCCTGCGCATCTCGGCGTAGGCATATCCGCAATCCTCGCGGGTCGCCACCCGTCGGTTCGCTGCGGTCCGGCTCGAGCGTGCTATGGTCGCCGCCGATGCGGATCCTCGTTGTCGGCGCGGGCGCGGTGGGCGGCTATTTCGGGGCGCGGCTCACGCTCGCCGGGGAAGACGTCACCTTCGTCGCGCGGGGCGCGCACGCCGAGGTGATGCGGTCCCGCGGGCTCATCGTCCGCACGCCGTCCGGCGAGCTGCGCACTCCCCCGCTCCGTGTCGTCCCGCTCGACGGGGCGCGCGGGCCGTTCGACCTCGCGCTCATCGCCGTGAAATCGCCGTCGCTCGCCGCGGTGAGCGCGAAGCTCGCCGGGCTGCTCGCCGCGGACGGCCTCGCCGCGCCCCTCCTGAACGGGCTCGACTCCGAGGACGTGGTCGCGCGCGACGTCGGCGCGCCGCGCGTGATCGCCGCGATCGCGTACATGTCCTCGGGCGTCGCCGGGCCTGGCGAGATCGAGACGCTCGCGCCGACGCGCGCCGGGCTCGCGCCCTACCGGCCCGGGCAGGAGGCGCGGGTCGAGGCGACCGCCGCGCTGCTCGAGCGCGCGGGCATCCCGGTCCGCCGCGGGGCGGACCACCGCGCCATGCTCTGGGAGAAGATGGTCTGGAACGCCCCCTTCAATGCGATCTGCGCGCTGACCGGCCAGCGCGCCGGCGTGGTCGCGGAGCGGATGGAGGACCTCACCCGGGCGGCGATGCTCGAGGTGATCGCGGTCGCGCGGGCGGAAGGGGCGGAGATCTCCGAGGCGACGGCGGACGCGATGCTCGCCCTCACGCGCTCCGAGTTCCCGCTCACCGAGCCCTCGATGCTGCAGGACGTGCGGGCCGGCCGCGCGACGGAGGTCGATATCCTCCAGGGCGCGGTGGTCGAGCGCGCGCGCCGGGCCGGGGTCGACACCCCGGTGCTGCGCACGCTCGCGACCCTCGTCCGCGGCCTGTCGCCGCGGGCGAACGCGCCGTCCGCGGGCCGATAGACAGACCTCGCGCTCGCGACGGAACCCGTGTGGCGACGGCGGCGCGCGCCGCTTCCTGGGCGCGTGGGAGCCCTGGGAAACGCGTTGTCGCCACCGCGCCGCGGTGTCTCGGCTGCTTCGAGGAAGGGGAGTGGAGCGCGAGGCGCTCATCTCACCTCCTGGAGATCGAGAGGAGATGAGATGAGTGCCTGTCGTGAGACGCAGCGATCAGGCGCCGCCGCTGCCGCCC
The DNA here is from genome assembly GCF_052075895.1 of Sorangium sp. KYC3313. Classification (NCBI taxonomy): domain Bacteria; kingdom Pseudomonadati; phylum Myxococcota; order Polyangiales; family Polyangiaceae; genus Sorangium; species Sorangium sp. KYC3313. Next base: position 1,542,100 of record NZ_CP197255.1, on the reverse strand, counting down.
GCGCCGCCGCTGCCGCCCGCGCCGCCGCTGCCGCCCGCGCCGCCGCTGCCGCCGGTGCCGCCCGCGCCGCCGGTGCCGCCCGCGCCGCCCGTGCCGCCCGCGCCGCTGGTGCTGCCCGCGCCGCCGGTGCCGCCCGCGCCGCCGTCGCCGCCCCCGCCCGCGCCGCCGTCGCCGCCCCCGCCCGCGCCGCCCGCGCCGCCCGCGCCGCCCGCGCCCTCGTTGCTCAGCGGGTACAGCGGGTCGAGGCAGAAGAAGCCATCAGGCGTCTCGGCGCACTCGTCCGGTGTCTTGCAATCGCCGTCGTCCTCGCACGGCATCTTGCCGAAGATGCAGAAGCCGTTGTCCGGGAGGCCGAAGTCCTCGCAACGGGCGTTCGGCAACAGGCAATCGTCGTGCGCCTTGCACGCCCTGGTGCAGGCGCCGAAGTCGCCGGCGCCGACGACCTCCGCGAACTGGTAGAGGCAGATACCGTTCTCGAACCCGCCGCAGTCGGACTCGAACACATCGCCGCCGAAGCCGCAGAACTCGGTGCATGCGCCGACGTCGCCGGGGAAGCCCACGCAGTGTCCGGCGCACGGATCCTCGTCGGCGTCGCGGTCGCACGCGGCCCCCATCGGAAGACCCTCGTGTGGCGTGTCGACGCACGCGTTCTGCCTGGGATCGCAGCTGCGGCCGGAGTCGGAGCACTGGGAGTCGGAGCCGCAGTTCGGCATGCAGACCGACACGCCGTCATCCACCTCCTCACAGCGCAGCTCGTCGCGGCCGTGGCACTTGAACGGATCGAGCTCCTCGTCGAGGGCCATGATCTCGGGCTCTCCGAGGACGCAGCCCAGGTAACAGATGTCATTGATGCAGGCGCTGCCCTCGCCTTCGCAGTCGCCGTCGTCGATGCACTCCATCGTGCAGTACCCGCCCGCAGGACCGGCCTCCCCGTCCGACTCCAGGGCGCACACGCCGCCCGGCCCGCAGTCGGCGTCGGCCGTGCAGCGGGCGCCGAGGAACTCGGCCCTGCTCCCGCCCGCGCCCGTGCTCGCGGGGCCTCCCGATGACGAGCTCGTGGTCGAAGAGGAAGAGCCGCCGCCTGCGCCCCCGTCCGAATCGTCGCCGCAACCGATGAAGCCTGCAGAGAAGGCGACCGAGGTGAGCAGGATCGCCGAAATGCGTTGCACTTTCATTACTGTCTCCCGAGCCAGGAGGCCCTGCCCACATCGGGCGCGCCTTCATGTGATCTCGGGACGGTAACGGAATCGGTGCGGCTCCGCCATACCGGACGGGCGGGGGCGCGCTCGATGTCGCGCTCCGCGGAGAGCCCCCGTGGGCGCGGATGGCGCTCCAGGTGGGCCGGGATCAGGACGTCAGTGCGACGACTGATGGTCTATTTTTCAGGTGATACCCGACTGGACCGCTACGCGGACTTCGTGATTTTTGACACGTACCGTACGGCCCTCGGGGCGGCGCCGGTGAGCGGCCAGCGATACCGGAGGTCGATGGCGGGCTCCCGCGCCACGCGCCGTCCGCAAGAATGCGACGCGCTTCTGCAGCGGCTCGACGAGGGGCACCTCCAGGTCCGGCCGCGCCGCCCGGGGTCCTGCGCGCAGTGGAGCACGGGAGCCGGGCCGGGTGCGCCTGGCGGGGCGGTGCGACCGGCCTGCGGCCCGCGGCCACCTGGCCGGCCGGGATCACCGCGCGCGGCGCGGGCGCACAGGCGCGCGCTCCGCGCCGGCGCCGCCGAGCGGCAGCGCGCGCTGCGCGCCGACGTCGTAGATCAGGTGGCCGGCGCCGTCGGGCCGGGCGGCGGGGTTCAGCGCGTGCGGGGCTCGCGCGCCGGGGCCGAGCAGGTGGACGACCGCCAGCCCGCGCGCGACGAGGGCGTCGGCGATGAGGCGGCGGTGACACCGCCACCAGAGCGTCTCGGCGCACAGGAGCGCCATTCGCCGTCCGGCGCGCGCTTCCGCCTCGAGCTCGGAGAGCGCGCGCTGGAACGCGGCGGTCTCCATGTGATCGGCGTAGGCCCGGAAGCTCGCGTTCTCCCAGGCGACGTGCGGCGAGCCGGCCCGCCCGGTCCGCCGTCCGCCGAGCGAGTCGCCGCGGAAGACGTAGGTCACCCCGAGCCGGGGCAGCGCCTCGGCGAGCGCGGCGCGGCCGAGGTGAGGGGAGCGGCTCGATCCCGGGAACCTCCGGACGTCGACCAGCGTGTCGGCCGGCCCCTCGCCGAGCAGCTCGACGAGCTCCTCCACGCTGCGGGTGCCGTGGCCGACGGTGAAGACGGTGTCCACGGGGAAGAGCTTTGCGCCCCGGCGGCGCGCGGGCAACGCCGGGAGCGGGGCGCCCGCGCGCTACCCGATCGAGCGCAGCAGATGATCGAGCGCCCGGCGCTCCTCCGCGTCGGTGACCGACTGGAGCGCCCGGTTCACCTCGCCGACGGCGGCCGCCGCCAGCAGCGCGACGGCCGCCGGATCGGGCGCCCCGCGCGCGCGCAGCCACGCGAGCGCTTCGTGCTCGGTGTTGACGACGATGTGGCCCCGGCTGGCGTCGTAACGGATCGGCCGCCCCGAGCGGCCCTCGACGACGGCGCGCACCGGGGACCCCTCGAGGTTCATCCGGACGATGGCCTCGTGGAGCGCGGCCGCGAGCGGGCTCCCGGCCGCCGCCTCCCGCCCCTCGGGCGTGGCGCCGGGCGCCGGCGCCGCCTCGCCGCCGAGCAGGCCGAGCACGCTGCGCCACAGCGCGATCGCCCAGGCCCGCGCGCCGCTCGAGTCGGGCGGCGCGTCCGCGGCGGGCGCCTCCGCGGCGCCCGTGGCCGCGGGCGCCTCCGCGCCGCGGGCGCCCGCGGCGGGAGGGGCCGCGCTCGCGGCGGGGGGGCCCGTCCAGGAGGCGGGCCCGATCTCGGCCGCGAGCGCCACGGCCGGGGCGGGCGTCGCCGCGAGGGCGCCGAGCTCGCGCAGCGCGCCGGCGGCGGCGCGGTGGCGCAGCACCTCGACCAGCGGCGAGCCGTCGTCGAGCAGCACGAACGGCGGCGCGCCGTCCGGGAAATCGCCGTCCGCGCTCCCCCGGCGGTCGGTGATCCACAGGCAGCCGCTCGCAGCGAGCTCGGCGCGGACCGCCGCCGGGCCGACGCTCTCCCCGGAGGCCGTCCGCGCCGCGAGCTTGCCGCCGGAGAGGCGGCCGAGCAGGTGCAAGTTCCACAGGTACGGCGCCGCGGACGCCTGATCCGAGAGCTCGGCCGCCATGGAGGCCGCGGCCTCCATGGCGAGCTCCGCGATGGCGTCCCAGCGCGCCTCGCGCAGCGGCCACACGAGGAGCCTCCCCTCGACCGGCGGGAGCGGGGCCACGCCGGTCGTCCCGGAGCCCACGCCCGTCCCGCAGCGCAGCGCGAGCGGGGTGAAGCCGCCGCCGTCGCGCTCCTCGTCGAGGATCGCCGCGGAGGGCGCGGCGACGAGCACCTCGGGCGCGCGCGGCCACCGCGCGGGCAGCCACAGCGCGCCGGTCACGAACAGCGGCCGGGGCCAGGTCGTGGCGACGTCGATCCACCGCGTCGCGAGCGCGTCGGCGGGCGGCGCGAGCCGGGCGCGCAGCCACCGCGCGGCGGCGTCGCGCACCGCCTGCCGGAGCCTCGACGCGTCCCCGCGGGCCATCAGCCCGTCGAAGGCGCGGTTCGGCTCGAGCGCGTCGTCGTTGACGGCCGCGCACAGGGGCCACCCGTCGCCGGCGTCGAGCGCGCAGAGCGGGCGGCGCCCCACGTGCACCGCGATGCCCGCCGCCCCGGCGTGCTCCGGGGCGAGCAGGCCGATCTCGCCGTGCGCGGGCGGCGCGCCCTCCTGCGCGCCGGCCGGCCGCTCGAACGGCAGGATCGCGAAGCACGCCGCGCGCGCGGCCGCGTCGAGGCCGACGGCGGCGAGCGGCGGCGCCGTGAGGCGCTCCTCGGCCGCGCGATCGCGCGCGACCGCGTCGGTGATGTCCTTGACGATCACGGCGGTCGCGAGCTGCAGCCGCTCGGGCCTGCTCAGCGCGAGGACCGGCCGCTCGTAGCGCTGCTTCGGGTAGGGCGGCGGCGTCGAGGTGCACAGCCACTCGGCGCGCGGGTCGCGCCGGAGGTCGTCGAGCGAGAAGAGGTTCCCCTCGATGTCGTGGAAGAGCCGCGCGCGCGCCGCCTCCGCGACGACGCGCTTGCCCTGGGCCAGCGTCTTCAGGACGGCGCGGCGCGCGTGGCCCCGCGCGAACGGCGGCAGCTCGTCGAAGCGCGGCGCCAGCGCGATCAGGTGCCGGCCGGCGGCCTTCGCGAGGCGCGTCAGGATCGCGCGCGAGGCGTCCCTCGACGGGTCCGCCGCCCCGGCGCGCACGAGGAGGCGGAGCGGGATCGGCAGCTCCACCTCCACGCGCCGCTCCGCGCCGTCGGGGCCGACGAAGCGGGCGTCCGACACCGGCCCCTCGACGATCTCGATCTCGCCCTCGAGCCCCTGCACCCCGAGCGCGGCGGCGCTCACCCGCAGCAGCGGGTGCGAGGGCGCGCCCGGCAGCGCGAGCGGCGCGCGCGGCCGGGAAGCGGCCCCGCGCGGGCCCTGCTCCTGCTGCGCCTTGCCGGCGAGAGCGCGGCGCTCCTGCTCGGCCGCGGCGCGCTGCCGCCGCGCCGGCACGCCGCTCTGCGCCAGGAGGGCGCGCCCGCCGGCCCATCGCATCAGGGCCGCGCGCTCCCGCGGGCCGCGGACGACGAGGGGGTGCCAGGCGAGCGTCTCGAAGCCGGGCGCCGCGTCGAGCACCGGGATCGGCGCGGGCGCCGGGTGCGTCTCGTCGAGGGTCTCGAGCGAGCACCCGACCTCCTGGCCGCGCGCGTCGAGCATCCCGAGCAGCGGCAGGCGCCGGATGCGGGCGGCGAGCTCGCCCTCGGCCCCCTTGCGGGGCGCGCTTCCGGGCGCCCGCGCGCGCGCCTCGAGCGCGTGCGCGATGTCGAGGAGGTAGGCGCTCACGCGGGCGTCCGGCCTGCCGCGCTCGCGGAGCGGATCGCCCCGCAGGCCGAGCCGCGCGCGCGCCGCGGCGTCGCCCTCCAGCGCCGCCACGAGCGCCTCGCAGAGCGCGCGCTCGACCGCGTGGACGGCGGCGGTGTTGCGCGGCGACAGGAGGCCGTCCCAGCCGCTGTTCGGCGCCGCCGCGTCGTCGTCGATCGCGATGGCGGCGGGGCCGAACAGCGGCGCGGCCTCCAGGGTGGCGAGGGGCCGCGACGCGTGGTGCCACACCTCCACCATCGCGTCGCTCGGCGTGGCGAGCGCGAGGAAGCCGGGGCCGCTGACCTCGAGGACCGGCGCGCCGCCGGGGAGCGCCGTGACCCTCTCCAGCGACGCCGCGAGCGCGCGCCGCCGCGCCGGTCCTCGCGCCGCGAGCTCGTCCTCGGTGAAGAGCCCCGGGGCGTAGGGGACGAGCTCGCGCTCCGGCAGCGCGGCGGCGAGCCAGTCGAGCTCGCGCTGCGAGACGGCGAGCACCGTCCTCCGGTCGGCCGCGCGCCCCCGCGCCCCGGGCGGCGCCGTGCAGAGGCCGCGCGCCGCCCGGGAGAGCGTGGAGAGGCCGCTCACGCTCACGAACCGCCCCGGCGTGAGCGTGGGCCAGATCCGCGCGTCCAGGAGGCCTCCGAAGCGCTCGGGGGCGAGGCCGTCGTCCGGGGACAGCGCCGCGCCGCCTCCGGGGCCGCCGGCCGCGGCGCCGAGGCGCGGAGGCGCGCAGAACATCGCCCCGATCGCGGCGCGCAGCGCGGGCCTCACGCGCGCGAGCTCGCTCTCGGGCGCGGGCGCGGATGTCGTCGAGCGCGCGCCTCGCAGAGCGTCGCTCGGGCCGAAGAGCCGCCTCGCCTCGCGGTCGGCCGCGGCGAGCGCGACCCTCAGCGCGTGGCGGACGGCGCGCCAGAAGCGCGCGTCGCGCTCGACCCCGTCGTACGCGAACCGCGGCCGCACGCGCCCCTTCCACGCGAGCGCGATCTCGACGGGCAAGGGGACGGCGGCGGGATCGAGCTCCACGGTCTCGAGGTGCCGCCCCTCCACGAACACCCGGACCTCCGCGCCGCGCGGGGGCTCGCGCGCGTCGGCGAAGACCGCGAGCTCGCCGCGGAGGCCGGCGAGCGGCCCCTCGTCCACCTGGAAGGCGTCGCGGAACGCGTGCTCCGGGGAGGGCGGCACGACGGGATCGCCGGTCGCGTGCAGGAGGAACGCCCTGCGGCGCTCGGCGCCGAGCTTCGCTTGCTCGATCATGGCCTCGGCGTCGGCGAGCGGGAGCCCCACGAGCGCGCGCTCGACGAGACCCCCCGGGCTCCAGACCACGTCGCCGGCCCAGGGGGCGAGCTGCTTCGGGAGCCTCGCGTCGCCGCGGAACAGGAAGAGCCGCGGCGCATCGAGCGCGTCGAGCGCCGCGAGCGACGTCGGCCGCCCGTGCCCGTCGCGGAGCAGCGGGAGCTCGCGCACGGCCTGTGCCTCGGCGGGCAGCTCGGCGCCCGCCCGCGCCGCCCCGGTCGCGACGCAGGCGAAGGCCGCGAGCGCGTCCGCGAGCCGCCCGCGGTCCTCGTCGACGACGAGCGCGCCGTCGGGGACCGCGCCCTCGCCGCAGACGAGCGCGGCGAGGGCCTTGATGGCGTCGATCAGCGCGCCGGCCGCCGCCTCGCGGAGCCGCGCGCGGAGGGGCGCGTCCTCGCGCACCGCCGAGCGCGACGCGTTGGTGGGCAGCGCGTCCGCGTCGATGACGACGCGGACCGGGAGCTCGACGCCCTGGTAGGGCGCCGACGGGAACCGCGGGGCGAAGCTCCAGCGCTCGCGGACGAGCCGCACGCCGTGCTCGAGGAAGTCGGCGGCGGGGAGGCCGGAGGGGAGGGGCGTGGAGATGGGCGCGGCGAGGGGGCGCGAGCGGGGCGCCGAGCTGGCCGGACCTCCTGCGGGCTCGGGGGGCGCGACGATCTCCAGCGCGGCTCTGCGCGCGCCGCGCACGTGGAACGGCACGCGCACGAGCACCGCGAGGTCGCCGCCCGGGAGAGCGCGGCGCAGCGGCTCGCCGGCGAGCGCGATCGGGATCGGGAAATCGCCGGTGGCCGCGGCGAGGTGCGCGAGCTCGGGCGGGCTATCGCCCGTGATCGCCCGGCGGAGCACCGACCAGCCGAGCCTCCGCCGCACCTCGATGCGCAGGCCGGCCGCGGGCATTCCGGGCGGCCTCGGGACCTCCTCGCAGGCGGGGCCGGCGGCCGGCGCGGGGGCCTCGGCGGGCGCCTCGAGCAGGGCGGGCGTGAAGCGCACGCGCGTGCAGCTCGCGCCGCTGGCCTCGCCGGCCGGCCCCGTCGTGAGCAGGTCCACGCGCGCCGGGCGCAGCCCGAGCGCCGCGTTCACGCCGAGCGCGAGCAGGCGGAGCCTCCGGGACGCGGCGTCGGGCGCGGCGTTGAGCACGTGGTCGAGGAGGCGCGCCAGGGCGGGCCCGTCGGGCGGCTCTCCGTCGAAGGTCACGACGACGTCGTCGGCGTCGTAGCGGAGATCGATCCGCGTCGCGCCCCCGGCCGCCGCGGCGCGGACGAGCTCGAGCAGGTAGAGGTCCAGGTCGACGAGCAGGTGCTCCCTGAGCTTCTGGACGGCGCGGCGGGCATCGACGCGGATCGCGCCGCGGGCGACGACCCGGCTCACCGCGGCGACCTCCTCGGCGCGGGGCGCGCGCCGCCTGCGGGCGCCTTCCCGCCGCGCGCCGCCCCCGCGCGCGGCGGCGGGCTCGCCGAGAGGTCGAGGAGCCGGTCGCTGTCCTCGGGATCGAGCGCCCCCTTCGCCTCGACGAGCAGCGCGCGGGCGAGCAGGTTGCCGGCGGTCACCGCGTCGACGGCGGCGCGCCTGCGCGCGAGGGCCACGGTGTCGCTCTCGACGTTGAGGTAGAGGGCGTGTCCGGGCGGGAAGCGCGCCGCGCGGCGCACGACCTCGCGCGCCGCGTGGCAGCTCTGCTCGGGCCCGGCGCGCTCCCCGCTCCCGGGCAGCAGGAACCCGCTGCGCTGGCGGAGGGCGCCCTCGACCTGGCAGAGGCTCACCCGGGCGACCCCGTGCCGGGCGCGCGCGAGCGCGTCGGCGATCACCTGGAGGAGCGCGGCGTCGGCGGCGCGGGCGCGTTTCGGCTCCTCGCGCTCCTCGCGCACGAGCAGGTAGACCGCGTGCGCCTTCTCGACGCGCGCTGCCGGGAAGCACCGCTTCAGCAGCGCCCTGGTCGCGCGGTGGTTGCACAGCACGACGGGCAGCCCGCCGCGGGCCATGGCCGCGGTCAGCGCGTCGGCTCGCCTGGCCACGAGCAGCGGCTCGCGCCCCGGCGCGAGCGCCCGGAGCCCCGCGCGGCTCCGGTCGCCTGCGACGGGGCTCGCGAGCGGGAACGGGATCTCGTCCGGATCGAGCGCCGTCGGCGGCGACAGCGCCGCCTCCAGCATCGCCGCGTAGGCGGCCGCGCCCTCGGCCTCGCCGGCGGCTGCCGCGGCCGCGGCCTGCGGGAGGCGGGCGGCGAGCTCGCGCCGGAGCGGACCTTTGACGAGCTCCCGCACGCGCGCGATCGCGTCCCAGAACGCGTCGTCGCGGCGCACGTTATCGCGGCTCAGGGTGTGCTGGAGGTGGGGGCTCATCACCTTGAACCGCACGCCCGACAGCCCGCCGAAGAGCTCGTCCGCGGTCTCGAACAGCGTGAGCCCGCGGTTGTAGAAGCCGGCGAAGCTCTGGCCGTGCTCGACGGCGGGCTCCCCGCTCCTCGGCTGTGCGAGGTGCTGAGCGCCGGCGGAGGGGCCGACCACGACGGTGGTCTCTTCCTCGACGGCGGTCACGGAGACGGGCGCTGCGACGGCGAGCGGCGCGTCGATGCGCAGCGCGCCCGTCCGGGAGCCCCCCTCGTGGTCTGCGATGCTCAGGGTGATCTCGCGGTCGGCGTGGCGGCACCAGCGGCGGAGCGCGGCGTGCGCGCGGCGCGCGTGCTCCACGAACGCCTCCCGGCCGAGGCGCTGGATCAGGGTCACGCGCGTGCCGCTGCCCTGGCGCGGTCCGGCGTCCTCGAGCTCGTAGCTCGTGTCGCTGTGCAGCCGGAGGAGCCAAGCCTTCCCGTCGCGCCACGTCTCGACGTCGACCTGCTCTGGCTGGAGGGCGAACACGGAGACGAAGCCGACGCCGTATTTGCCGATCTTCGTCGCGTCGCCTTCCTTCGACGAGCTGAAGAGGGTGAGCAGCGGCCCCTCGATGTCCTCGCGGCTCATGCCGCACCCGTCGTCGGTGACCGAGGTGGCGCACGCGCCGGGCAGCGTCTCGACGCGCACGTCGATCTTCCGCGCGCCGGCGTCCATGCCGTTCTGCACGAGCTCGCGGAGGAAGGCGTACGGGTCGGCGAACTGCTGCACCATGTCGGCGACCGGGCCCGGGGGCGGCGGCGGGGGCGCGGCGCGGTCCTCGCGAGAGGAGCGGTAGGGTGCCATGCGTCCTGCGAGGCTATCACACGGCGGGAGCCGCCGTTGGAAGGGCGCCTGCGGGGGCTGGAGGGTGGAGTCGCCGCGAGAGAGCCGGAGTCCTGTGCGGGAGGGCGGGAAGGCTGCTGGGGCCCACGGCCGCGCGGCGCTCGGGTCGAGTCCTCTCTTGGTCTAGCGTGAAGCCTTGTGAGCGGATGCCCACCCCCGGCCCGTGCTCGGCGCTCCGCGCCTGCGCGCGGCCCGCCCCTCCCAAATCGCGCGCTCCGCGCGCTCAGGGAGGGGTGCGCCGTCCCGCAACTCCAGGTGGAAACCTGAGAGGGAGAGCAGGCGGGCAACTCGCGTCAGGACGTGATGCCCAGCAAGAAGAGGGCGTCGGCCCAGAGCGGCCAGAGCGTGCGGTACGGGTGCGTCGCCAGCACCACGCCGCCGCTCGGGAGGCGACGCACGTGGTAGGGGGCGTGGCGCTCGATGAACTGGACGTGCTTGCGCGACGTCACGTCCACCTCGCACGTCGGCGCGCCCTCCGTCGTCGCTGCGATGGTCTCAAGGGCGGCCGATTCGACGGTGCGCCATTCCTCATCCGCCACCGCGGACGCCTCGAGTGCGTCGAGCAGCGCAGCCGGTGACTCCGTGAGCGCCTTGAGGACCGCTTCGCGCGAAAGCTCAGCGCCGTCCTCAACAGCGACACGCGCTCCGCGCGGCGCGGCGTCGACGCGCGCGTGCAACACGTCCGTTGGCATTCCCGCGGAATGTGCGACCTTGTCACCGTCCCGCAGGTTTACCCACGTAAGGGCGAGATCGTGTGCAACCAACGCCGCGCTGGTGTGATAGGTCGCGCACGCCTTGGTGGGCGGCCCCCAAGCCGCGAATTCCGTCCAGGCGCCGGCCGTCACGCGCGCACGCGCATCCGGCGCGCAGAGGCGGACCATAAGATCTTCGAGATCCTGCTGGACCTGCACCGCCAGGATCGCCGCCTCGACCTCGACAGAGCGCGTGCCGCCGAGGGCGATGCGAAGGCTCCAGGGAAGTAGATCGCTGCGATCGCCGGGGCGTGCGCATAGAGGACCGGAGGGATACCGGCGCTCCCACGCTTCGCCATTGCATTCGATGGCGAGTTCGATTGCGCTGCCGGAGTTCAGCTTCACGCCGAAGGATGCGAAGACATGCGTCCCTGCGGTGAATCCTGCACGCACCGCCGCGACCGTCTCGCTGAGGGTGACCGTATCGCGCCATCGCCAGGTGCTATCGGGATGCTCGATGGACTCGATGTGGAAGCCGCACGTTCCCCCCGGGATGACGAGAGCAGACAGAGCCGCAGCGAGCGCGTCGACCCTGTCCGCCTCGTCACACCATGCATAGAGCCAGGGACCTGATACACTCATAACTGGATGACCATGACCAGGTTCCTAAAGCCTTCAAGCTTGATGCGCTTACCCGTGAGCGCGTCGACTAGATAGCCGTCCTTGACGATCTTGTTCTCGTTCTTGAGCGGCGCACCCTTGGGGATGATGAACTCGATCCGTTCGACGTCGCCGGCGAGTCCTTTGTCGCTCAGTTTCTTCATCGCATTCTCCAGTTGCGTGAGTGCGTGGTCGATGTCGACCTTCCCGGTGGTACTGTCAATATCCTTCACCTCGGTCAGGGCCAGCTTGTTTCCCTTGGTCACGGTGAGAAAGTCGGGAGCCCTTCCCAAGGTCGTACTTGGAGGAGACTCCTTCGGTATGTCCAGCACCCGGCGCACTCCGTCGTCGCCGACGCCGATCAGCGCCCGCCCGTCGTCCAGCATGAACTTGGCAGCCTCCTTCTCCATCGCGTCGAGCGGCTTGCTCGTGACCGCCCCGCGCAGCGTCTTGTACCAGGTGCGCCGCGGTGCACGCAGCGCAGTGGCGAGCTCCTCGCCAAACTGAGCGATCTCCTCGGCGACCCGAATCGCATCCGGCGTTAGCCCGCCGGCGCGACTGACCGCGCGCCACATCGGCCCGACCGCCCCGAGCCCGAACCCCACCCCCGAGAAGATCCGCTCCTCGGTGCTGAGCTCCTCCCCCGACGGCAAGCACCACGCCTTCCCGGTGACCGCCTCGCACAGGTCGAGCGCCGGCCCCACCACCGGCACGAAGCCCACGCCGATGCGCGTCGTCGCGTGCACCAGCGTCTGCATCACCTCCGCGTACGCCCCGAACCCCTCGGCGACGGTCGACATCGCGCCCGCGAACGCGCTGATCGTCTGGTAGAGCTGCGTCTGCTCCAGATCGAAGCCGTCCCCTGTCCACAGGTTGAGGTTGTCCTTCATCTGGTCCGCGAGCGCGTCGAACCGCGGCTTGAGCACCGTGTCCACCTGCGCCCGCAGGTCCGGCGGGATCGGCGTCTCGATGAACCAGTCCGACGCATCCATGAACTTCCGCACGACCGCCGTGATCCGGTTCTGCGCCTTCAGGAACGCGTTGGTCTCCGCGAGCGACACCCCCATCCGGTCGCGCAGCGCGATCTCCAGCGCCGCGCTGTTCGCCCGCCACGCCCGCACGTTCGCCACGAAGTCCGCCCGCGCGACCACCGCGCCCCCGCTCACGTCCTTCTCCAGCGCCGCGATCACGCCGTCCGCATACGCCGCGTACGGGTCTCTCCCCTCGTCGAACGCACCGTCCACCTCCGCGATGTCCGGCACCTCGACCCATGGCACCTCGCTCTCGCCGAGCGCGTACACCCACGGATCGTCCGGGTTCCATCCCTCGGCGCGCGCGTCCTGCGTCGCGAGGTCCGCCACCTCGTCGGCCTGCGCCCCGAACTCGTCGATCAGCCGCCCGAGCTCGTCCTCCAGGTCGCTGACGCTCTTCTTCAGGTCGTCGACGAGCTGCTCCATCGCCGCCCGCGTCTCCGCGTCGACAACGTCCTTGTACCGGTCGAGGATCGCGTCGAGGTCGGTCCGCGAGATCTCGTCCAGCGGCCGGTTCACCAGGTCGTGCAGCTCCAGATCGAGCTGCCGCAGCAGGTCCATCCGTGCCCTCAGGTCCGCGACCCTGGCGGCGTTCCGGAGGATTGCCTCCATCAGCTTGCCGAGCGCGACCTCCAGCTCCGCGATGTCGCGCGCGAGCGCGGGGTTGATCTCCGCGAGGCCGAGGTCGGCCACGGTGCTGCCCTCGAAGCCGGCCCCATCGCGGCGGATGTCGAAGAGCGGCTTGTTCAGCGCGAGCGGCTCCGAGACGAGGTGCACCACGTCGTGCGCGTGGGTACACCAGTTGCCCCCGTTGACGGTGTGGACCCCGAAGTCGAACTGGTTGGCCCCTGTGCGGAGCAGCACCGAGTCGAACTCCGCCTCGAGCGTGTTGCTCCGAGAGCCGTCGCTTTCGAGCTGCAGCGCGCCCGGGATCCCGTAGGTGGGCAGGGGCGTCTGGTTCACCTCGAAGAGGGCGTCGCCCTCCGTCTCCAGCTCGCCGCTCGCGCACGAGTCGACGTCCTGGCGGTTGCTCCAGAGGAGGGTGTACGGCGTGCCGGCCCACGCGAACGACGGCGCCAGCACCGCCAGCGCCGTGACAAGCGCGACGAGCTTCTGGACCACCACGGAGCTCCGGCCGCGCAGCGCGACGTCCTTCGAGCTTCTCATGTCCCCTCCGCGCCGCGTACGGCGGCGTCATACGCGATTGCGGCGCCCTTCACGTCGCCCGCATCGAGCCTCGCCTGAGCCGCGTCGAGCTCCGCCGCGGCCATCCCCTTCTCCCGCAGCGCCGCAAGGCCCGCCGCGATCTTCTCCGGCAAACCCGTCCTGAGCTCGGCCTCCGCGGCGTCGAACCGCCCTCGGAGCGCCGCGCACCCCGCCTCTCGCCACGAGGACGACGCCACCTCGCAGAGCGGCCGCATCTGCACCAGCCGGACCGGGGAGGTGTCCTCCGGTGCATCCGACGGGCGTCTGTGGTGACGCCATGGCCGTCCACCGAAGCGCAGGTGAAGCAGGGAGGTGCGGCGGTCGACGCTGGAGCCGTTCCACAGGCGACGAGCCCAGGGCGAGACGACGCTGGAGCCGCTCCACAAGCGACGAGTCCACGGCGAGTCGACGCTGGAGCCGCTCCACAGGCGACGAGCCCAGAGCGAGACGACGCTGGAGCCGCTCCACAAGCGACGAGCCCGGGGCGAGACGACGCTGGAGCCGCTCCACAGGCGACGAGCCCGGGGCGAGACGACACGGGAGCCGTCAGAAAGGCGAGTTCCGGCGGCCCCGAGGCCGCCGATCGCTTCGGAAGGGCTGCGCCCGCGGCGACGCCCGAGGGGAACGGTTCAGAGCGCGCTTTGCCGCGGGATCATCGCGTTTCCCGGCCGTGGCAGCGCGAGTTGGGGAGCGGAGGGGCCGCTTTCAGGCTCGGCCGGCGCGGACGGCGGTCAGTCGCCTTCGAGCGCCGGAGGCGATCCGGGCGAGGCGGGCGCCTCGGGGGGCCGCGCGTCGTCCTCCTCGGCCGCGGTCCGGCCGGGCCTGCGGCCGGAGGGGCGCACCTTGGCGGCGAGATCCTCGAGGCCGGCGAACGTGAAGCTCGCGGCGAGCAGCGCGGCGCCCTGGCCGAAGCTCCTGTCGCTCTTGCGCATGGCGCTCTGCTTCGCGCGCAGCGTGGCCTCCTTCTCGCGCTCCTCGGTCGCGACCTTCGCGAGCGCCTTCTTCAGCGCCGGCAGCTCGGCCGCGATCTCGTCGGCGAGCGCGGCGCGATCGAGCTTCATCGACGCGCGCCTCGGCTTCGGGAGCTTGATCTCCGCGTCCCGCAGGGCGCTCACGACCCCTTCGCCGGTCGTGACGAGCACGGAAGGGTCCTCGGCGACGGCCCCGTCCAGCCGCAGCTTGCGCAGGCCCGCCGGCCCGAACGCCGCGTCGACGGCGGCGCGCCCGTCGACGAGCACCGAGCGCAGCCGGGCGGCCGCCTCGTCGCGCGCCTCGCGGGGCGCGGCGTCGTCCGCGAGCTCGCGCTCGTGCGCGTCGTCGGCCGCCACGAGCGCGGCCGTGTCCGCGGCGAGCCGGCGCGCGACGAGGCGCATGAGCAACGCCACGTCGGGCATCTTCTCGCCGGACCTCAGGCAGGGCGCGAGCTCGCCCGCAATCCCCTTCGCGATCTCGTCGGCGTGCGTCTCGGCCGACGCGGCCACGGCGCGGCTGGACTTGTCCCTGTCGGTCACCAATTTCGACGCCATATCTATCCCTCCTTGTCGGGGAACGCGGCCAGAACGGCCGCAACATGGCCCGACAGGCTCGTTGATCCGCGAGCGCATCGCAAGCGCCGGCGAGAGCCGGAATGATGCTCGCCGCTGCCGGCTGGAGCTCCTCGGAGCGCGCGGCGCCGGGCGGCTCCGCGATCGCGACCCGCGGCGCGAGCTCTCTCCACCTTTGCACCGGCGCTGCGTTCACCTTCCTTCGCCCGTTCCCCGCCTGCTCCGGCGTCGATATCCTACCCGGCGCTTCCGGGTGGAATGGCTCCCCCTCCACGCCTCGGTATCGACGGGAACCCGCTGCTTTCGTTACGCTTCCTGATCCAGCCCATGACTCGTCCCGAAGATGCTGCCCGGAAGAACATCGACGAAGCGCTGAGGACTGCCGGCTGGGCCGTGCAGGACAGGCAGGTGATGAACCTCGATGCGGCGCATGGCGTCGCCGTGCGGGAGTTCCCGCTGAAGCGCGGTCACGGCTTCGCCGACTACCTGCTCTATGTCGACGGGGAGGCGGTCGGCGTGATCGAGGCGAAGGAGGTCGGCACCACGCTCACCGGTGTGGAGGGGCAGACCGAGAAGTACTCCGCCGGGCTTCCGGACCTCCTGCCGGCGCCGGTGCGGCCGTTGCCGTTTCTTTACCAGTCCACCGGCGTCGAGACGGCGTTCACCAACCGGCTCGACCCCGACCCGCGCAGCCGCTCTGTGTTCCACTTCCACAAGCCCGAGACCCTGAGCCGCTGGATCACCTCGGAGCCGGTCTACCTGCCCCGCGTCGACGGGCGTCCCGATCCGCGCAGCCAGCGCCCCGCGTCCTTCCGCACGCGGCTGCTCACGTTCCCGGACGTGCCCGAGGCGGGCCTGCGGGCCGCGCAGGTGCGCGCGGTGCGCAACCTCGAGGTGTCCCTGCGCGACAACCGGCCGCGGGCGCTCATCCAGATGGCCACCGGCGCGGGGAAGACCGTGGCGGCGATCACGTCGATCTACCGGCTGATCAAGTTCGGCGACGCGAGCCGGGTGCTGTTCCTCGTCGACCGCGACAACCTCGGACGCCAGGCGCTCAAGGAGTTCCAGCAGTACGTGGCGCCGGACGACGGCCGGAAGTTCACGGAGCTGTACAACGTGCAGCGGCTCACCTCGAACAAGCTCGATCCGGTCGCGCGCGTCGTGATCACCACCATCCAGCGCCTGTACGCGATGCTGAAGGGCGAGGCGGATCTCCCGCCCGAAGCGGAGGAGCTCGGCCTGGCCAGCCTGAGCGAGATGCTCCGGGAGCCTGTGCCGGTCGCTTACAACCCGGCGCTGCCGATCGAGGCGTTCGATGCGATCTTCGTCGACGAGTGCCATCGCAGCATCTACTCGCTCTGGCGGCAGGTGCTCGAGTACTTCGACGCCTTCCTCGTCGGCCTCACGGCGACGCCTGCGAAGCAGACGTTCGCGTTCTTCCGCCAGAACCTGGTCATGGATTACGACCATAAGCAGGCCGTGGCCGACGGGGTGAACGTCGACTACGACGTGTACAAGATCCGCACGCGCATCACGGAGAAGGGCGCCACGGTCGAGGCCGGTCCGGAGGAGATCGTCGGCCGGCGCGACCGGGAGACGCGCAGGGTCCGCTGGGAGCTGCTCGACGACGATCTCACGTACGACGCGGCCGCGCTCGACCGCCAGGTTGTCGCCCTCGACCAGATCCGCACGGTGGTCCGCACCTTCCGCGATCGGCTCTTCACCGAGATCTTCCCGGGCCGGCGAGAGGTCCCGAAGACGCTCATCTTCGCCAAGGACGACAGCCACGCCGACGACATCGTGCAGATCGTCCGGGAGGAGTTCGGCAAGGGGAACGATTTCTGCGAGAAGATCACCTACAAGACGGGCACCGCACGCATCGTCGAGAAGCAGCTGGGGCCTGACGCCAAGGAGACTGAGGTCGTCACGTACAAGTCGAACGGGCTGAATGCGGAGCACTTGCTCTCCTCCTTCCGCAACAGCTACGACCCGCGCGTCGTCGTTACGGTCGACATGATCGCGACGGGTACGGACGTGAAGCCGCTCGAGATCGTGATGTTCATGCGGGCGGTGAAGAGCCGGAATTTCTTCGAGCAAATGAAGGGCCGCGGCGCGCGCGTGATCAACCCGACCGACCTCCAGCTGGTCACATCGGACGCGCGCGCAAAGGACCGCTTCGTGCTTGTCGACTGCGTCGGCGTCTGCGAGACGGATCTCATCGACGCGCTCCCGCTCGAGAGGAACCGCACGGTGGGCTTCGAGAAGCTGCTCGAGGCCGTGGCGCAGGGGAGCACGAAGGTCGACGTCCTCTCGTCGCTCGCGGGAAGGCTGGCGCGCCTCGACCGGCGCATCGGCGCGGAAGAGCGGGCCATGCTGGCGAAGCTCGCCGGGGGCCAGAGCCTGGCGGAGCTCAGCGCGAAGCTCGTCGAGGCGATCGATCCCGACGCGCAGGCCGAGCGCGCCTGTGCGGTCGCGGGGCTGCCCGCGGGGAAGGAGCCGCCCGCGGGCGTCCTGGAGAAGGTGCGCAAGGAGATGCTGCGCGAGGCGGTGCAGCCGCTCCGCGCGAGCCCGGAGCTGCGCAGGGCGCTCACCGACGTCAAGAAGAGCCTGGAGCAGACGATCGACGCGGTCACGAAGGACGAGGTGACCGCGGCGGGCTTCTCGGACGAGGCGAAGGAGCGAGCGAAGGCGCTGACGAGCACGTTCGAGGCGTTCTGCCGGAAGCACCGGGACCAGATCACGGCGCTCCAGATCCTCTACAGCCGCCCGCACCGGCAGCGGCTCAAGCCGGAGGACGTGAAGGCGCTCGCCGACGCCATCAAGGCGCCGCCGCGGCAGTGGACGCCGGATGTGCTGTGGCGGGCATACGAGACGCTGGAGCGGGACAAGGTCCGCGGGGCGGGGGCGGGGAGATTGCTGACGGATGTCGTGTCGCTCGTGCGGTTCGCGCTGCACCAGGAGGAAGAGCTTGTGCCCTTCCGCGAGCGGGTGCAGGAGCGGTTCGAGCGGTGGATGACGCAGCAGGCGAACCAGGGGCGGAGGTTCTCGGCGGAGCAGCGGGCGTGGCTTGAGGCGATACGGGATCACATGGCGGCGAACCTGGAGATCTCGGTCGATGATTTCGAGTATGCGCCGTTCGTCGGGATGGGCGGCGTGGGGAAGGCGGCGAGGGTGTTCGGGGCGGAGCTGGAGAGGGTGATGGAGGAGCTGAACGAGGTGTTGGCGGCGTGAGAGACAATCTGCCTCGACTGCCGGCGGGATGGGCATGGGCCACGGTAGGTGAGCTGTTGGTCGAGCGCCCGTGTAATGGACTTTCTGTCAAAGGTGCCGACCATCCGCCCGGTGTGCGTGCGCTGAGGCTGAACGCTATGGGCGACTGCGGCTTTGACTACTCAGCTATTCGTTACCTACCAATAGCGACCACAGATGTCGAGCGGCTACACATCCAGGCAGATGACTTCTTCGTGTCGCGTGGCAACGGAAGTCTTCACCTGGTTGGGCGCGGAACTCTAGCCGGCGCTCCGCCGTTCACCGTAATATTTCCTGATACGATGATTCGCCTTCGTTTTGTGGCATCATTCGTAAAGACGCGGTGGGTGCCTGCGATGTGGTCGTCGCTTGCGATTCGGGAGCAGTTGGAGCGAAAGGCGAAGACGACCGCGGGCATTTGGAAATTGTCGCAAGACGACGTGGCTTCTGTGAGGATCGGTGTCCCACCGCTGAATGAACAAAGAAGCATTGTCGCTGTCGTTGAGCAGCTCCTCTCGGATGTCGATGCCGGTGTGGCCTCCCTTGAGCGCGTACTCGCAAACCTGAAGCGCTACCGCGCGGCCGTTCTCAAGGCTGCCTGCGAGGGGCGGCTGGTGCCCACCGAGGCCGAGCTCGCGAGAAAGGAGGGGCGCGAGTACGAGCCTGGCGACGTGCTGCTTCGGCGCATCCTCGACGAGCGCCGCGCGCGGTGGGAGGCGGACCAGCTCGCGAAGATGCGGGCCAAGGGGCAGGAGCCCCGCGACGAAGGGTGGAAGGCCAAGTATGAGGACCCGAAAGAGCCGGATGCGAGCGATCTTCCCAAACTGCCGGAAGGATGGGCTTGGGCGAAGCTTGGCAGCGTCGCCGATGTACAGCTAGGTCAGCAGCGAGCCCCCGTGCATGCGGCGGCGGAGGTGACGTACCCTTATATCCGTGCCGCCAATATTACATGGCGCGGGCTCGATCTCAGCGACGTCAAGCAGATGGGATTCCCAGACCCGGAGCGGTACCGGTTAGCACCTGGAGACGTGTTGCTTTCGGAGGCTTCGGGCAGTCCGAGCGAGGTAGGCAAGCCGGCGATCTGGCGAGGAGAGATTCCTGGGTGCTGTTATCAAAAGACATTGCTCCGGGTTCGGTCGTACTTCCCGGATCTTGCCCCGGAGTGGCTACACCTGGGCTTCATGCGCGATGCCTTGCTGGGTCGATTTGCCAAGATGGCGCCCGGTGTCGGCATTCTTCATCTGACAGCCGAGCGCATGCTCGAGTGGCCGGTGGTCCTCGCACCCGTTGCCGAGCAGCGGCGTATTCTGACCGAGGTCGCGCGCCTGCAATCCATCACCGACGAGATGGAGAAGGCTGTCAATGTCCAGCTCGCCCGCGCCCAGCGCCTCCGCCAATCCGTCCTCAAGCGCGCCTTCGAAGGCAAGCTCGTCCCGCAGGACCCGAACGACGAGCCGGCGAGCGCCTTGCTGGACCGGATCCGCGCCGCGCGCGTGCCGGCGTCCGCCGCGAACGGCTCGGGCAGGACCTGCCGCAGGGGTCGCGCTAAGGTGGTCCAGGCCGACGAGGGAGGGCTCGACGATGGGTGAACGATCCAGGACCACGAAGCGCGCCGCGTCCGGCACGCAGCTCGGCGGCGCCCGGCACGTGATCCGTTTCACGGGCGAGGACGTTGCAACGCAGCGTGGCCCTTTCCTGCGCGATTTGCTCGACATCCTCGTCGACGGCGCCCAGCAGGCGACGCGCCTGCAGATCGACGGCCGCAGCACCGCGCCGGGCACGCCTCCGGCCTGGCTGGAGGACGCGGCGGCGTTCGACGTCGAGCAGATCCAGGAGCGAGAGATCATCCTGCGCGCTCCCTCGCTCGCGGACGCGCTGTCGCATCGTTCCCGGCAGCTCGATCTCTTCGCGGGCGCCGAGCCGAGCCGCTCCTGCCTCGACTACCTCGAGGACAGCCTCGACGACGCCCTCGCCGGGCGCGAGGACAGCGATCGTTACGATCGGCCTCTCATGGCCACCCTCGAAGGGCTCGGCCGCCTGTTCCGCCATGGCGTGGACAGCATCGAGCTGATCAACGGCCGGACGCTCCGTGTCGACCCGGGGGGCGTCGAGGCGATCCGCGCGCTGCGCCAGCGAACGCCGGAGGACCGACGCGTCGCGGTCGGCGGCAAGCTCGACGCGATCCGCCACAGTGATCGCTCCTTCACGCTCGTCCTCACCTCGGGCGAGACGCTGCGAGGCATCACCGCTGACTCGCTGGACCCAGCCGATCTCGCGCGGCTCTTCGGCCAGCCGGCGATCGTCTCCGGCGTCGCCAAGTTCCGGCCCTCCGGCAAGGTGCTGCGTGTGGAGGCCGAGCGCATCGACCCGGCGCCGGGCGACCTCGCGGTCTGGTCGACGATGCCGCGGCCTCTGGACACGCCGGCCGACCCGCACCGGTTCCGTGTGCCGCAGGGGCCGAACTCGGGCGTTGCGGCCATCCTGGGCAGCATTCCGATGGATGACACCGAGGAGGAGTTCCTGGCCGCACTCGAGGAGCTCTCGTGACGGCGCCGGAGGGTCCGGTCGTCCTCGACACGAACGTCGTGCTGCAGCTGGTGCGCGGAAACGAGTTCGGTCGCGCGCTCGACGCGGCGTTCAGGCTCCAGGCTCGCCCCCTCCGTCCGATCCTATCCATCGTGAGCGTGGGTGAGCTGCTCGCGTTTGCGAAGCGACGAGCCTGGGGGGCAGACCGGATCGACAAGCTGAACCAGATCCTCAAGCAGCTCGTCGTCTTCGACATCAACCGTGCGATCGCCGAGCGCTATGCGGCGATCCACACGTTCCTGATCGGCGCCGGCCGGACCGTGGGGGACAACGACGTCTGGATCGCCGCCACGGCCGCCGCAACATCATCGCTCCTCATCACGACGGACAAGGACTTCGAGCCCCTCGCCGGGACATTCCTTCAGGTGTCCGTCTTCGCCCTTCATTCCAGAAAATAGCCAACGTGTCGAACCCCTCCGCCCAGATCGTCCAGAAGCTCTGGTCCTACTGCAACGTCCTGCGCGACGACGGCCTGTCTTACGGCGACTACGTCGAGCAGCTCACGTTCCTCCTGTTCCTGAAGATGGCGCACGAGCGCACGCAGCCGCCGTGGAACCACAAGCCGTTCATCCCGGCAGGTCACGACTGGCCCGCGCTGCTCGCCAAGGACGGCGACGCGCTCGAGGTCCAGTATCGCAAGACCCTGGACCACCTCGGCCGGCAGCCGGGCATGCTCGGGCTCATCTTCCGCAAGGCGCAGAACAAGATCCAGGACCCGGCGAAGCTGCGCCGCCTGGTCGCGGATCTCATCGACCGCGAGCAGTGGACGACGCTCGACGCCGACGTGAAGGGCGACGCCTACGAGGGGCTGCTCGAGAAGAACGCGCAGGACACGAAGGGCGGCGCGGGGCAGTACTTCACGCCGCGCCCGCTCATCCAGGCCATCGTCGAGGTCATGCGCCCGGGGCCCGACGACACGATCTGCGACCCGGCCTGCGGCACGGGCGGCTTCCTGCTCGCGGCGCACGACCACATCGTCCGGACGCACACGAGCATGACCCGCGAGCAGAAGAAGCGCCTGAAGGTCGGCGCGCTCCACGGCGTCGAGCTCGTCCCCGGCGTGACCAGGCTCTGCGCGATGAACCTGCTCCTCCACGGCATCGGGCCGAGCGCCGACGAAGGGCAGCCGCCCATCGAGACCCGGGACAGCCTCGCCGCGGATCCGGGCTCCCGCTACTCGATGGTCCTGACCAACCCGCCGTTCGGGAAGAAGTCGAGCGTGATGGTCCTCACGGAAGAGGGCGACGAGGCCCGCGAGGCGCTCACCGTCATGCGCGAGGACTTCTGGGCGACGACGAGCAACAAGCAGCTCAACTTCGTCCAGCACGTGAAGACCATCCTGGCGATCCATGGGCGCGCGGCCGTCGTCGTGCCCGACAACGTGCTCTTCGAGGGCGGGGCAGGGGAGACGATCCGCCGCAAGCTGCTCCACGACTGCGACGTTCACACGCTGCTCCGGCTCCCTACGGGCATCTTCTATGCGCAGGGCGTGAAGGCGAACGTGCTCTTCTTCGACAAGAAGCCCGCCAGCGAGAAGCCGTGGACGAAGAAGCTCTGGGTCTACGATCTCCGCACGAACCAGCACTTCACGCTCAAGACCAACCCGCTCTCTCGCGCCGATCTCGACGACTTCGTCGCCTGCTACAAGGCCGGTGAGCTGCACAAGCGGCGGGCGACGTGCTCGGAGAAGAACCCGACAGGGCAGTGGCGAGCCTACGAGTATGCGGAGCTCATCGCTCGGGACAAGTGCAGCCTCGACGTCTTCTGGCTGAAGGACGAGAGCCTGGAGGCCTCCGAGAACCTGCCGGCGCCGGACGTGATCGCAGGAGAGATCGTGGAGGACCTGCGGGCAGCCCTCGAGCAGTTCGAGACGGTGGAGGCCGATCTGAGGGCGCGGGCGTCGGCCGGGAGCACCTCGCCGTGACGACCTCGCTTCGTGACCCCACCCGGTCCGTCCCGGGGCATCCCCTCTGTGTGACCGCTCGCGACCGCTGAGCTACCCTGCCGCCGTCGCCGTCCTGCACCGTCAACGAGAGTGTGCTTGGGGTGCGTGGCGCCACGGGCTACGGACCGGCCTCGGGGTCGAGGTGGACGCCGGCGAGCGCGCGATCGCGGCACCTCGCGGGCTTCACCTCAGCCACGCCTGGTCGGTCGGCTTCAACGGGGCCGCCGCCTGCGCGGCGGAAGGTGGCCGACTTGAGGAAAGGGAAGCGTCCGGACAGGTAGGCCCCTACCGCCGCGCCCCGCGACAGGGCAGGCTGATCTCGGCATCACGCGGCGTTGCACTCCCCGGTCAAAGCCGCATCGACAAGCGAGCTCGTCCATGGAATCCAGCCCGAACAACGATCTCTATGTTGCCGTTATCCTCTACGAGTCTTGGTCACCGGACCCGTCGTACACACCCATGTACGAAGAGTGCTTCGCGCTGGTGCGCGCCGAAAGTGAGGAGCAGGCACGCGCGCGCGCCGAGCAACACAGCCGTGCGCACGAGACGTGCTTCAACAATGTTCTAGGGCAGGAGATTCACTGGAGGCTGAAGCGCGTTGTGGATGTAAGTCGTGTTCTTTCGGACACTCTTGATGACGGCGCGGACATCTACGCGCGGCACTTCAAGAGCTATGAGGCTTACCACGCGTTCGAGCCGTTGCTCGGCGGCAGCATCGACTGACAGATGAATTGGAAGGGGCGCCGGACGTGATCGCCGGAGAGATCGTGGAGGACCTGCGGTCCGCTTTCGAGCACCGCACCTCTCACCACCTCTCCCGCCCCGGTCCACGCAAGCGGCGCCTTGCCGTCCCCGGCCCACCTCGCCGTAGCTCATTCAGCGGCGAGCCGGCTCACCGTCTTGCCGCGCAGCGCCCGCCACGCTAGCGCCCCCACCTCGTGGCGCGTTTCTCCCGGCTCAATCGCATGACGACCGCCAGGGAGCTCTTTCGCAGCCTGCTCCGTTCACGCTACACTTATCCTTCTCTGTTCGCTGAGGAGTCGTGAGACTGATGGAATCTGCCCCCAATGTGTTGCTCGGCGAGCTCTTCGCCCGCTCGCCCGATCTGCTCTTCATCGCCTCGGCCGACGGAGCGCTGCTCCACGGGAGCGGCGGACTCCGCGAGGCGCTGGGCCCCGGGGTCGAGGGGGGCACGCGCCTCGCGGATCTCGCGCACCCGGACGATCGCGCCGCGCTCTCGGCGGCCTGGTCGTCGCTCCTTCAGAGGGACGAGCCCGTCTCGTTCAGCGTGCGCCTGCGCGACGGCGGCGGCGCCTACCGGCCGCTGTCGTGCAGCGCCAGCCGGTCGTCCGACCGAAGCGCCGTCCTCGGCTCGCTCCGCCCCGCGCCCGCGGCCGCCGCCGCGGCGCCGGCGACCGAGGACGAGCTGAGCACGCTCCGGCTCAAGGCGCGCATCCTCGACGGCCTCGTCGAGCACGTGGATCCCATGACGATATGGGCGCTCGACCGCGACGGCATCTACGTCTATCACGAGGGCAAGTCGGTCGCGAAGGCCGGGTTGACGCGGGGGCAGCACGTCGGGCACAGCGTGTACGATCTCTATGCGGCCACCCCGGAGGCCGCCGCCGACATGCGGCGATGGTACGACGGCGAGGTGCGCCGCGGTCGCGGCGAGGCGCACGGCGCCGACTGGGACACCTGGCTCATCCCGCTCCGCAGCGAGCCCGGCGGCAGCGTCGACGGCGTGCTCGGGGTCTCGCTCGACGTGTCGGACTCCAGGCTCGTCGAGAAGGAGCTGCGCATCCAGCTCGACCAGATCGCGGCGCAGCAGAAGGTGATCCGCGATCTCTCGACGCCGATCATCGAGGTCTGGGACGGCGTGCTCACGCTCCCCATGGTCGGCACGGTCGACAGCGTCCGCACGGCCGAGGTCATGGACAGCCTGCTCGCGCAGATCGTCGAGAAGCGGGCGCGCTTCGCCATCCTCGACCTCACCGGCGTCGAGGTCGTCGACACCCGGGTCGCGAGCCACCTCATCCAGCTCATCACCGCCATCCGCCTCCTCGGCGCGGACGGCATCGTCGCCGGCATCAAGCCGACGGTCGCCCAGACCATGGTCGCGCTCGGCCTCGACCTCACCCAGCTGAACACGCAACGCAACCTGCGCGCCGCGCTCAACTACGCCATCCGGGCCATGACAGGCGCCCAGGGCGCCTCCCACGGCGCAGGCCCCGCGCCCGGCAAGAAGCCAGCTCCCTGAGCGGCGCCATCGCTCGCCGCCCGGGGGGGCCGTGCGCGGCTCACTCGTCCACGAGATCGAAGACGATACCTCCCTGCGTCTTGATCCGGTGAGTCGACCGGTTCGCGCTGTTGACCGGCGAGGGTGTCAGCGGGTTGGGCGCGGCGCCCACGATGACCGGCCGATCCGGGTCGCCGTTCACGAAGGCGATGAGCACCTCGGTCCCCGGCTTGAGCGGGAAATGCGTGCCGTAGTTCGCTCCGGCGTGGTTCTGGAGCATGCGCACCGGCCTGGACGACACGCCGCCGGCAGCCGCCGTGTCGAACAGGAACCGGACCATGTACCTGCCCTGATCGTCGATCTCCGCGTTGTTGCCCCCGCCCCCCGGCCCGGCGTCGACGATCCCCGTGACGACGCCGCCGATCCGGGGCGTCGGGGTGACGCGCGGCGGCCGGTACGTGTTCTTGCCCGGGATCGCGCGGAAGGTGTTCACGTAGCGCCGCGGCTCGTCTCTGCCGGTCAGCAGCGTCGCGCGGTGCTCCACCTCGACGAAGAGCAGGTCGAGCGACTCCAGGTTCGGGTGCCCTTCCAGCGTCGATCGCGCGCCCGCGCCGAGCCCGCACACCGCGCTCCTGCCCGCGTACACGAGCTGCGTCGCCTGCCGCTCCTCGGCCCGGACCTGCGCCAGCGCCTTCCCCTCCGCCGGCGTCTTGTAATGGCCGCCGTACTCGATCACGCCCCCCGCGTACCCCGTGGGGAGGACGTGCTCCGCCGTCAGATCGAGCATCGGTTGCCGGTAGTTGTAGTCGCGGGCGACATACACGCTCGGCACCAGCCGCGATCTTGCCTCGAGCTCGAAGACGTCGCGCGTTTCATTGTGCTCGCGGAACTGGACGGACTCGGCGCCGGCCGCGGGCTCGAAGCCGGCGCCGTCGGTGAAGACCATCGTGTCCTGCCCGTCCTGGTGCTCGAAGAAGAAGCTGATCCCGGCGTGCTCGGCCAGGCGGCTGATGAAGGCGAGATCGGTCTCCTGGTACTGCACCACGAACTCCCGCGGCGCGTACGTGCCCGTCAGCCTGAGCGCCACGTCGCTCCCGCTCAGGCCCACGAGCTCGAGCTTCTGCTTGATGAGATCCGGCACCGCCTTGTTCATCGAGGTCTCCGTGGTCTCGACCAGCGCCAGCCGGTAGGCGCGCGGGACGATGTGCAGGCGGTACGCCCGGTGGTCGCGCAGGTTCGCGAGCATGTCGTGGACCTCCGCGACCATCCCGTGGACGCGCCGCACCTCGACCCTGTTCTGCTCGAAGACGATCGCGACGCTCTCGCCCGTGAAGGTCTGCCCGTCGACCCCGGCGTCGCTCGGACAGACCACCTCGACGTCGAACGTGAAGAGCTGGGAGATCGCTTCGCGCCCCGACAGCCTGCTCACCTGGAGGAGGTCGGACGAGAAGCCGGAGAGCTCGAGTCGAATGTTCAGCAAATCGGCGAGCCCGCTCGCCGTCCCCGTCGATCCCTCCTTCGTGACCTGGGAGAGGGTCTCCTGCCGAGGGGCGCTTGAAACGGCGAGCCTGCTCATCGTCGTCGTCGAACCATCGTTCGTGACGGGGGAGGGGGTCTCCTGCCGAGGTGCGTCTGAAACGGCGAGCCTACTCACCGTCTTCGTCGGTTCAACGTTCGTGACGGGGGAGAGGGGCTCCTGCCGAGGTGCGTCTGAAACGGCGAGCCTGCGCATCGTCGTCGTCGAACCATCGTTCGTGACGTGGGAGGGGGTCTCCTGCCGAGGGGCGCCTGAAACGGCGAGCCTACTCACCGACCTCGTCGGTTCAAGTTTCGTGACGTGGGAGGGGGTCTCCTGCTGAGGGGCGTCTGAATCGGCGAGCCTGCGCACCGACCTCGTCGGTTCAAGTTTCGTGACGTGGGAGAGGGTCTCCTGCTGAGGGGCGCCAGAATCGGCGAGCCTACTCACCGTCTCCGTCGGTTCAACGTTCGTGACGTGGGAGAGGGTCTCCTGCTGAGGGGCGTCTGAATCGGCGAGCCTGCTCGCGGTCCTCGTCGAATCATCGTCCGTGACGTGGGAGAGGGTCTCCTGCTGAGGGGCATCTGAATCGGAGGGGCTGCGCGTCGTCATCGTCGATCCATCCTTCGTGACGTGGGGGAGGGGCTCCTGCTGAGGGGCGCCTCGCCCGCGGGCGCCCCTCACGCTCGTCGATGCGGGCTCGGCGAGCTACCGTTTGCGATCGAAGCGTTCGTAAAGGCTCCTCCTCAAGGCGGGGGAAGGGGTCGGCAGCGCGGGGCGCTCGGGCGGGGGAGGCGGCGGCCTGCGGGGCGGCGGGGCCGGCGGCGGCTCGTCCGCCTCGGGGGAGCGCGCAGGCGAGGCGCTCAGCGTTGGCCTCGGCGGGGGAGGCGGCTCCGGCAGCAGCGGCTCCGGAGGTGGCGCCGCCGGCTCAGGAGCCGGGAGCGGCGCTGCCGCCGTTTCTGGCGCTTCCACGGCGGCTGGCACGAGCGCAGGGGGGGCCGCGAGCGCGCCGGCGCCGGAGGGGCCGGGCGCGCCGGCGACCGGCTCCCAGTCGTCTTCCATCGCGAGCGCGAGCGTGCCAGAGCCCGCGCGCTCCTCCGCCGTGACCGGCTCCCGGCTGATCATCGAGGGAGGCAGCGCGCCGCCCGGGGGCGCCGGCTGGAACGGGAGCGCGGGCTGGTCCGTCGCGCCGGCGTCCTCCTCGGGCAGCAGCGCCAGCGTCGCGGCGGGAGACCCCTTCGGCCCTTCTTCCACCGAGGAGATCGAGAGGGTCCCCGTGTCGACCCGCGGCCCGTGCGCGCCCTCGGCCGGCCCGGCGATGTCGCCGGGAGCCGACCCGGGGCGGAACGGCGTCGCCGCCGCCGAGGCGAGGGCAGCGGCCACCGCGCCAGCGTCCGAGAGGCTCACCGTGCGCGCCCCGGCGGCCGGCGCGGCCTGGGTCGCGCCCAGGGGGTCGCCGCCGTCGCCGTCGCCTCCCACGCCGCGCGCGCGGCCAGCCGCGTCGGCTGCCTTCGCGAGATCCTGGGCCGCGACGCCCTGCTCCGCCGGCAGCTCGGGCCACTCGAGCGGCTCGCCGGGGAGCTCGACCCCCGCCACGAGGGTGGCCGCCGCGAGGGCGGCCTCGTCGGGGACGACCAGGTTGCCCCGGAAGACGAGGGTGCAGCGCTGCTCGTCGCCGTCGATGCGCAGAATGTCCGCGTTGAGCTCGAGCGCGTGGCCCTCGCCCACGCCGAAGGCGGAGAGGCCGTGGACGCGCGCCCGGCCGCGCGCCTCGGGCAGCCGCGTCCGGAGCCGCGGCAGCGTGGGGTGGAGCCCGTGGAGCTCGATCCACTCGCCGCCGCGCAGGTAACGCGTCCGCTGATCGGGGGGCGCCGCCTGGTAATACGCCCACTCGAAGGGATCGGGGATCTCGGCGATGGCGGCGTCGAGCGCCTTGCGGGGCGTGGCCCCGAGCAGCCGCCTGCGCGCGGGCCAGGCGCGCGCGATGGGCCCGAAGCCGGCCGCGCGCCCCGGCTGGAGGGGATCGACGATGTTCGCCTCGGGCTCGGACGCGTCGCCGGTCGCCTGCACGCCGAGGAAGTTCTCCTGGTCGTTCTCGCCGCGGAGCGCCCGCTCGTACACGAGCGGCATCCGCTGGAACCCGGCCCTGTCCTTGACCAGGAGCTCCTTGTCGAGGAGGGGCCCGCCCTCATCGGAGATCGCGAGTCGCACGGGCAAGGCGTGCACGGGCGCGCCGGGCGGCGGCGCGTGGGCGTGGCCGGTGAAGAGCACGTCGGCGCGCTCCAGGTGCGGCGCCAGATCGCTCGTGAGCCGGACGCTCCGCCCAGGGTTGTTGCCGTGATGGACCTCCCCGTGGACGACCTGCTGCGGCTCGACCCTCGGCATCTCCGCGTCCGCCGCGAAGGCGAAGGTGGCCTTGACGATGACGGTGATGTGGAGCTCGCCCCGGCTGCGCCACGCGACGGCGGCGGCGGCGGCTCCGTCCAGCGGCGTGACCCTCACGGGCCCGGTCGCGCCGCTCGTCCCACGGTTCATCGCGCCCATCATCGCGGCCTTCGTCGCGCTCTTCGTCGCGCTCTTCGTCGCACCATTCGCCATTCCGCGGCGTTATAGCACGGCGCTCGTCACGAACTTGCCGCCGCACTGCGCCCATGTCACCCACGGCGATCATGAAGCCGGCTGGAAACGCTCGTGCGCTGGGATCGGCGCTCGCCCTCCTCGTCATGATTGCCTCGTTCGGCTGCGACACGGTGGCGACGCTCGTCGCGCCCGCGGTGCCGGTGGTCATCGAGAAGGCGACCGCGCCCGGGGAGCCCGCCGCGCCCGAGGATCCTGCCGCGCCCGAGACGCCCGAGAGCCGGAAGTGCTGCTTCCGGAGCGGCGAGGGCGCCGCGAAGGTGTGCGAGAGCCAGGAGCGCTGCTGCTCCGGCAGGTACGACCGCAGCGCGTGCGAGGACTCCGGCGGTCTCTGGTTCAACAGCGCCGACGGCTGCGCCGGCGCCTGCTGAGCGTCTGGCTCGTTCCTGCACCGGGTGCGCGAGCTCGACACCGACGCCCTGCTCCGGCTCGTCCAGCGGGCCACGGGCCATGTCCCGTCGTCGATGGTCCCGCTGCGCGGGGGCGTGTCGTGCCGGCGCTATCTGCGCGTCGTGACGCCGGCCGGGACGGCGGTCGCGATGTTCGCGCCGAGCGCGGGGGCCGACGGCGTCGCGGTCGGCGCCGCTCCCCCGCGGTGGCCGTTCCTGGAGGTGCGCGCGCTCCTCCGGGAGCGCGGCGTCCGGGTGCCGGCGCTGCTCGCCGAGGACTGCGAGCGCGGCCTGCTCCTCCTGGAGGATCTCGGGGACGCGACGCTCTCGGCCTTCGTCGAGCGCGCGCCCGCCCGCCGCGCCGAGGTCTACGCGCTGGCCGCGCGCGATCTCGCCCGGGCGCAGCGGGCGCTCGCGGCGCTCCCGAGCGGCTCGATCGTCGACGCGTGCGCGCTCGACGAGACGCTCCTGCGCTGGGAGCTCGACCATTTCCGCGCGTGGGCGCTCGACGCGCGCGGGCTCCGGCTGGGCGACGCCGCGCGGGCCGAGCTCGACGCCGTCTCGGAGCGCCTCGCCCGGCGCATCGCCGCGTGGCCGCGGGGCTTCGTTCACCGCGATTACCAGAGCCAGAACCTCATGGTCGTGGACGCGGCGGGCGGGGGCCTCGAGATCGCCTGGCTCGACTTCCAGGACGCCCTCCTCGGCCCGCGCGCCTACGATCTCGCGACGCTCCTCAACGACAGCGCCCAGGACCTGGATCGCTCCTTCGTCGAGGCCCGGCTGGACGACTATGCGGCCGCCGCCTCGCTCGACCGGCCGGCGCGCGACGCGCTCGGCCGGGAGTTCGATGTGCTCACGGTCCAGCGCAAGCTGAAGGACGCCGGCCGCTTCGTCTTTCTCGACCGCATCGGCGTGGATCCCACGTACCTGCGCTACGTCGAGCCCGCGCTCGCGCGGGCGCGCGCCGCGCTCGCGAGGATGGGCGACGACGAGGACATGCGGGTGCTGGCGCGGCTCATCACGTGGTGAGAGACGGCTCAGAGCTCCGACGCCTCGAGGAAGCGCTGGAGGAACGTGACGGTGGCTTGCTCTCCGGCCTCCGGGAAGCCCCCGAACATCGCGAACTGGTGCCATACCCAGTCGGCGTGAAGATAGGTATCCTTCTCGCTCGCCTCGAGCGAGGAGCACACGTGATCCCAGCGCGGGTTCGCCCCGGGGAGATAGCCGCTCCTGTCGGGCGGCAAGCTGGTCAGGCGCGCTTCCCTGGAGGGGCCGGGGAGCTTCCGCTGGAGCGCCGCGTTCGCCTCGATCTGGTGGCCGCCGGTCATCCGCAGGCGGCGCGAGGCGTCGCCGCCGAGCCAGCGCACGAGCAAGGCCTCGTTCTTGGCGATGCCGCGGGCGTCGAACGCGAACACCTCGCTCACGCGGTCCTTGCTGGCCGCGAGCGCCTGCCACAGGGCCAGTCCGCCGGCGCTGAAGCCCGCGAGCCCGAGCTTGCCGAGCCGCGGCCCGCCCTGTCCCGTGCCGATCTTCCGCGCGCCGCAGAGGAAGCGGAGCGCCGCCTCGGCGAGGCCGGGCAGGCTCGCTGTCGTGGCGGCGCCGAAGCTCGCGCCGCTCGGCCACGGGTGCAGCATGACCACCGCCCTGCCGCTCGCGGCGAGCGCCTCCTCGAAGCCGCAGCGGACATAGACCCAGCGGGACTGGTCGCGCGGATCGCGCTCGAACACGTCGCGCGCCCAGAACGAGGCGCCGGGAGACGGGTCGGGCGCGAGCAGGTATCGATTCAGCCCGAACATCTCGTGGCGCTGGTCGACCCGGGTATGGGCGTATCCCTCCGGCCGGTAGAACACGAGGGCCGAGATCCCGCCGTCCGGCGGCGCCTTGCAGGCCTCCGGGATGCTCGCGAACCAGATCTTCGGATCTCCCGCGGTGGCGCCGAGGGCCACGAGCTCGGTCCCGGGCCGGTGCTCGCGCTGGTACTCGTCCGCGTAGCCGGCGTAGGCCATCCAGAACGGGGTGATATCGACGAAATCCGTCCTGATCTGGGCGAGCGCGAGGCCGGGCGCGGATTGCACGTCGACGAGCGGGTGCGCCTGCCCGAGCGCCGGGTCCGGGGCGGGGCTGAGCGCTGTCCCGCCGCCCGCCACGTCGAACGCCTGGTCGACCGACAGGACCTCTTCCTCCAGGGCGGCGACGTCCTCGAAGGCGTCGAACGCCGCCGAGAAGCGCGCGCTGAGCGCGACGCGCGACGCCCCGGCGGGGATCACGAACTCGCGCCGCCCCGGGCTCGCGCCGGCGAGCGGCAGCGGCGCGTCGTCGGCCGTCGCCTGCACGTCGGCGAGCGCGTCGGGCAGCAGCGGGCTGCCCGCATTGCGCCAGGTGACCCGGAGCTTCAGCGGCATGGGGCGGCCCCGACCGGACGGTGCGCGCGCGGCGCGGTGGCGCGGGCGAAGCGGAGCGGGCCGTCGCCGGCCAGGTAGGAATGCTGCGGGGCGGGGGGCACGGTGCGCCCACGATATCAAACGGCGCGGGAGGCGGGAAAGGCGCGGGAGCCGGGGGAGGACAGCGGGATGCGGGACGTCGAGAGGCTGACCCGGAGGACGTATCTGTCTGCTCTGTGTCGCTCAGCTCGTCGATGCGGGCCGAGGCGACGCGCGGCCGCGGGGCTCGTCCTGCCGTCGGCCGCGCGTCGTCCTTTCTCCGGTTGTCAGCGGTTCGCGCAAAATCCGAAGCTGGTGTTGGAGCCACGCACAATCTTGGCGTTCCAGTCCACCCCGACGAACACGAAGTTGCTGCCCTCGACGGAGTCCTTGACGTTCCAGCGGTTGTAGATGGTGCCGTCCTTTGGCACGTAGAGCTTCCAGGTGACGTCGCGGCTATCTTTGTTCGTCAGCGTGACGTTCTTGCAGTACCCGTTCGACCACGAGGACGACGTCGTGACGGCGACGTCGATATTGCCGCCCTCCACGCGTACGCCCGTCCCGGTGCCGCCGCCGGAGCCGCCTGTCCCGCCGGAGCCGCCTGTCCCGCCGCTGCCGCCGCCACCGCTGCTGCTGCTGGTCGTCGTGCTGCTGGAGCTGGAGCTGCTGGAGGTTGAGCTGGAGCTGGAGGTTGAGCTGCTGGAGCTGGAGCTGCTGCTGCCCTTCACCCGCGCGATGAAGCTGTCATAGCCGGCGACGTCGCCCGTCTGGGAGAGCATGACGATCGCGACGCCCATGTCGACGGCCTTGGCGACGTTGCTCTCGTTGAGCCAGGTGGAGTCGACGTTGATCGGGCCGCCGCCGAACGTGTACGCGTCCACGATGACGAGCGGCAGGCTGAGCGCGGTGGTGATCTCCTTGTAGGTGAAGTTGTCGATCTTGCCCGTGGTGAACGGGAATTGCTTGCCCGTGAGGCCGACGTACTTGACCACGCTGCGATCCCAGCCGTCGTAGAAGTCGCCGACCGACGACGCCCACTTGGTGGCCGACGGGCTGAACCACGGGCTGAAGTCGATGACCACCTTGCACGAGGGGCAGCCCGACTTGATGGCGCCGAGGATCTGGTTGATGTAGCTGTCGGACTCCGTCTCCGTGAGCGCGTTCTGCTGCGCCGTCTGCGAGAACTGGTACCAGTCCGGCTCGATGTGGATCAGCGCCTCGCGCCCTCCGAGGGCCCCGTTGATCCCTGCCGCCGCCTTCTGGTAGGCGCTCGCCATCGAGGCGATGTTGGCGCGCACGTACGCCGCGCCCTTCTGGCACAGCGGTGCGCCACTGTTGCCGTCACAGTCGTTCTCGGACCCGAGCCCCTTCTTCGTCATGTCCGTGGCGATGTAGCCGAAGAAGTAGGGGGTCTTCCCCGCGTTGACGATCTTCTGAAGCTTGGTCTTGTGTGTGCTGGTGAAGCCGCCAGATTGCAACCAGTCCCCGACGGCGACCACATCGACGTTGGCGGGGCCGGACTGGGGCGGCGACCAGGTCTGGCTCCACTGCGGAGCGACGCCGAAGCGCATCTGCGATGCCGCCGCGGCCGCCGCTGCCTCATCGGCGAAAATCTCGTCCTCTTCGGAGCTGGAACCATCGTCCGCGGCAACGATGCACCCGCCGAGAGCGGCGAGCAGGCACGCAGCTGCCCCAGCACCGAAAAACGAACCCTTGATCTTCGTCATTGTCAATCTCCAAGTGACCGAGCGGCTCCGCGCCGCATCGGATTTTTCCACTCCCGAGTGCCAGCGTCGGCTTGGCACGGGGCGCTTGTTGAAAGGAAGGTTTGGAGAGCGTTGCAACGGCCGGGCCATCGTCTCTCCAGCGCGGAGGACGCCGGTTCACGGGCGCATTCCGACGGTGCCTGTCCGCGAGAGATGGAGAGTGGGCCGATGGAGTGGATCGCCGAACCGGGGCACGGACGATCCACCGCGAACGGCCTGATTTCTCGGTGCGGGACGCTGCCAAGCGGGTAGTCTGCGCCCGATGAACCAGGACCGTGGAGTGGAGCGATGAGCGCGCCCGCGCTCATCGAGATCGAGGACGCCGAGGTCTTCCGCGGCGACACGCGCGTCTTCGAGGGGCTGTCGCTGCGGATCGAGCAGGGGGAGAACACCGCGATCCTCGGGCCCAACGGCGCCGGGAAGTCGACCTTGCTGCGGCTGCTCTCACGGGAAATCTATCCGGTCCACCGTGAAGGCTCGCATGTGCGGATACTCGGTCGCGAAAGGTGGGAGGTGTCCGCACTACGGCGCAGGCTTGGGCTCGTGTCGTACGAGCTGCAGATGGCCTATCCCCGGGGTGTGCGGGGCTCCGACATGGTGCTCTCCGGCTACTTCGCGAGCGCCGGGCTGCACGAGCACGAGCCGCCGACGTCCGCGCAGCGCCGGCGCGCCGAGGAGGTGCTCCGCGACCTCGGCGTCGCGCACCTCGGCGACAAGCCCATCGCGGAGATGTCGGCCGGCGAGCAGCGACGCTGCCTGCTCGGGCGCGCGCTCGTGCACGACCCGGAGGCGCTGGTGTTCGACGAGCCGACGACGAGCCTCGATCTGAAGGCCGCGTTCGAGCTCATCGACCTGCTCAGGCGCCTCGCGCGGCAGGGCAAGACGCTGATCCTGGTGACGCACCATGTGCAGGAGATCCCGCCGGAGATCGGGCGGGTCGTCCTGCTGCGGAGGGGCCGCGTCTTCGCCGATGGCCCGAAGCGCGCGGTGCTGACCGACGACAACCTGTCCCGCCTGTTCGACGTGCCCCTCACCGTGGTCGAGCGCGACGGGTTCTTCCAGGTCTTCCCCCGCTCGCCCTGAGCGGCGTCTCGAGGCGTCTATCGCTGGGACGCGCGGCGCGAGCGGGAGCCGCTCGTCGCGCGTCAGTCAAATGGCTCACCCTGAATCGCGAGGACAGGTCATGACCATCGTGGCCTGGTACGGCGTGCTCCGATCGGAGGGCTCCGGGAGCAGGATCTCTCGATTGCAGCTTACTTCGTAGTTGTGCTCCACGGCGGTCGACCAATTGTTGACCGCTTCGTCGTAATTCTTCCACTCCAGGACGGCGGCGCAGGTGTTGGTCCGACAATCTACGTCGCGCACGTCAAAGCTCCCCGAGCCGACGGTGCGTATCTCCTTCAGCAGGGAGGCTCGTGCTTGGGGAGCCCACGTGGCATCCTCGGCCGCACGCTGATGCGCCGCGATGATCTCGCGATGGTGACTTTCTTTCTGGGCTTTCCACTCCACGAGGTCGGGCATCTCGGTACGCTCGTGGGAGTCCTTCTGATCCGAGTCTTGCTGCTCGTCTCGCTCTTCCAGCGCCGATAGACGCTGCTTCAGCTCCCTCAGGTCCGTCGCGCCGATCCCCGGGTTCACGCTGCTGATAGATCGAGGAACATAGTGCGTTCTGGATTCGCCGGCGACGGCCGTGCTCTTTCGCGACTTTTCGTCCGCGGCTTCACGGGAGACAATCACTGTCGCTATCGCACCGGCGAGAGCGCCCGCCAGAATGGGCATCATGGCCGAGATGACGCTACGAAAAGAAATCACGGACATCTCCTGTTGTTGGGATGCGGTCGACGAGGTCGAGCGCATCCGCTTCAGTAAACGGCGCGCCTGCTCGAATGGCGCCCGGCGCTGGGCTTCGATGTTTGATTGTAATGAATAGAAGGGGGCAACTCGGCGTTCCCTCTCGCGATACGCAGCTCGTTGCCCCCTTCTGGTGTTATCGCAAATCTTGTCTGCTAGTCCGCGGTGTAGTAGCCCCTGACGGTGCTCGCATTGGTCCCCTTCGGCGGCAGTTTGATGCGAATGTATCCGAAGTCCGCGTAGTTGGAGCTCGTCCAGTACGTCAGCGGCGGGCTGAGCGTGTAGTTTCCATTCCCCGACGTGCTCACCGGCGTGGTGCAGGCTCCACCCGTGGATCCATAGTACTGCACGCAGGTGGACGCGTCGACCTCGGCCGATTGACCCGAGATGCTGATGCCGCCATTGTAGCCGTGAATGTTCAGCGAGGCGATGTCCTGCTTACGGAAGCGATCATCGTCGGTAACCGGGCAAGAGACGCTCTCCGCGCCGCTCGTTGAACTGTTGGAGATGGCGCTCCCGATGGCAATCAAATTGCCGGTCGTGGTTCCATTTCCGTAGGCGCAGTTGGTCCCCGATACGCGCTCGTGCAGCGCCGCCGCGTCGGAGGAATTGGCCAGCGCTGCGCTTACGACCGCGCCGACGATGAAGAGGGGAATCGACTTGTACATTTAGCGTTCCTTCGAGGTTGTTAGACGTAATGGGAAGTGATGGTGATTGGAGCGCAAGCAGAAGAGCCCTGGCAGATTTACGTCAGAGCTCCTCAGCGTCAGCATGGACTCCGAGCTCGGCCCGCAGCGCGACGATCTTCCGGTCTTGCCTGTGTGAGCGGCCGCCATGGTTCCATGAGCGGAGACCTTTCGTGTCACGCCGAGCACCGGCGCAGCGCCAAGCGACACGCTATGTTCTTACAATTGGTGTGCCAGGCTCGTGGGCGCCCCGCCTCGGCCACGAGGGGAACCATCCGCCTCCCCAGGGCCTGCAAATGGCGCAGCAGGAAGCGATCGAGGTGCCGGTGCGGATGGTTGAGGGGCGGGCCCGCCACCTTTCCATGTCACGGTGGCGGCGTGACATGTCACGCGACATGTCACGATGGCGGCGTGACATGTCATGGTGGCGGCGTGAGATGTCGGCACGAGCGGAGTCCCGCTAGCACGGGAGCCGGCGAGGCCGCGCGCAGGTCACCGCGTCTTCGAGGGATGCAGCTGAGCAGCTCGCCGGGGGGGCGGCCTCAACGTCGTTATCCGATCTCCACCTTGCTCCACATGTCGCGCCGCATCCGCTCCTTCCGCCGGTCGGTCCGGGTGACGAGCCTCGCTGCGCCCCAGGCGGCGAGCAGCTGGCCCTCCTGGCCGAGGCCGGGCAGCACGCTCCGGCCGACGAGCAGCGTGCGCTCGATCGGCCCGCGGATCGGCTCGCCCGCGAGGCCGAGGTAGCCGGGCGGGTCGACCTCGAGCTGCCGCACCATCGGCTCGGCGCCCGGGGCGGCGCCCTTCAGCGCGGCGCGCTCGATGAGGCGGCGGCGCTGGCCG
Source organism: Sorangium sp. KYC3313 (assembly GCF_052075895.1). Lineage (NCBI taxonomy): Bacteria > Pseudomonadati > Myxococcota > Polyangiales > Polyangiaceae > Sorangium > Sorangium sp. KYC3313. Next base: position 1,505,362 of record NZ_CP197255.1, on the reverse strand, counting down.
TCGTAGAGCCACACGGGCAGCCCGTCGTGCACCGAGTCGACGAGCACGAGGTGGCGCTCGAGGAAGGGGAGCTCGGCCGCGAGCGCGTCGAGCACCGCCTGGCGCGCCTCGAGCAGCGACAGCGGGCCCCGGTCGGGGAGCAGGATCTCCGCCACGAGCAGCGTGTCGGTCGAGGGAGCGGGCAGATCGCAGCGCTGGAGGTGGACCACGGGGCGCCCGGGCCCGGTCGGCCGCGTCTGCCGCGGCGAGCTCGGCCGGCCCCCGGAGGCGCCGTCGCTCGACACGCGCGGCGGCGCGGGCGAGCGGCCCGTCGACGCGGACGGGAAGGGGAACAGGAGCGCCTCGGGGCCGAGCGGCTCGGGCAAGCCCTCGCGGCGCACGATGAGCGACACGACGAAGCGGCCGACCGACGAGGTGATCCGCGGCCACTCGCGCAGCGCGCGCTTGTGGATGCCCTCGCCGCCCGAGAGGCTCGCGAGCGTCTCGCCGTCCATGTCGGTGATGACGAAGCTGCTGCCGTTCGGGTGGTCGTCGCCGTCGAGGACGACCCCCGCGGCGGTGCCGCGGCGGACGTGGACCGACGCGGCGCGCTCGTCGAGCAGGCAGCGGCCGCCGTGGGCGAGGATGCGCTCGACGAGGAACTCCTCGAGCTCCTCCTCGCCGCGCGGGAGCATCATCAGCCCGCGCGTCCACGCCCCGTGCAGGCGCGCGACCGCGAAGGGAGGCGGGAGCGCCGAGAGGTCCGTGGCGAAGAGGACGGACTGCGTGACGATCGAGCGGAACAGGTGGCCGCGCGGAAACTCGACGAGCAGGTCGGCGTCGGGCTCGGCGCGCGCGTACGGGAGCATGCCGGCGTAGCGCGCGGTCTCGCGCCGCTCCCAGAAGGTGCCCGGCGGCCAGAGGGCGTCGTGCGAGAAGGCGTCGTCCGCGGCGCCGTTGACGTGGGCGAGCTCGGCGTAGAGCTCGTCGACGACCCGCCGGAGCTCGGGGAACTCGCGGTCGATCTCGCGGCCGAAGAGGACCATGTCGGGCGGCACGTCGAGGCGCCGGCGCGGCGCGACGGCCTGCAGCATGGGCATGGCCGGGACGATGCGGCGCTTCCAGGTCTGCGACTGGGCGAGCTCGACGAGGAAGCGGCGCCACGCGGGCGAGGGCTCGGCGAGCATCGTGAAGGCGCGCCGGCGGAGGACGTGCTGGTCGAGGCGGTAGGTGGGCGGGCGCTCGCCGTGCCCGACGACCATCACGGTGAAGTCGCGGCGCGCGAGGAGCGCCGCGGCCGTGAGCGCGCCGATGGACCGGCCGAGGACGATGACGTCGTAGTGCTTGTGAATCACGCCCCTTCCCCGGCTTCTCCGACTTCCCCGACATCTCCGACGTCTCCCCGCGCGCGGCCGCTCTGGGCGAGCCCGAGCGCGGTCTCGACGCCGGCGAGCGTCGCGCGCGCGCGCCCGCCCGGCACGTCAGGCGGCGCGATCTGGAGGCGCCCCTCGGCGATCCACGAGAGCGCGCGGATGAGCAGGGCGTGCTCCTGGACGAGGATGCGCGCGGCGAGCGCGTCGCGGTCGTCCCCGTCGAGCACGGGGACGGCGGCCTGCGCGAGGATGGGCCCGGTGTCGGTGCCGGCGTCCACGAGGTGGACGGTGCAGCCGGTGACGCGCACGCCGTGATCGAGCGCCTGCTGCTGGGCGTCGACGCCGGGGAAGGAGGGCAGGAGCGACGGGTGGATGTTCACGACCCGGTGCGGGAAGGCGTCGAGGAAGGTCGTCGTGAGCAGGCGCATGAAGCCCGCGAGGACGACCCAGGTCGCGCCCGCCTCGCGGAGGGCGTCGACGGCGGCGGCGTCGAAGCTGTCGCGATCGGCGAAGTCCCGGTGCGCGATGACCCGCGTGGGGACCCCGGCGCGCTCGGCGCGCGCGAGGCCCTCCACGTCGGGCCGGTTGGACAGGACGAGCCGGACGCGGGCGTCGAGGTGGCCGGCGGCGATCGCGTCGAGGATCGCCTGGAGGTTCGAGCCGCGGCCGGAGATGAGGACGCCGAGATCGAGGGGGGGCATGGGGGCCAGATACTACGGCGGAGGCGGGCGCGGGAGAGATCCGGGGCGGAAGCGGCCGCCCGGCTCCCCGGGGGGCGCATCGAGGGCTGCGAGGCGACCTCCGGGCCGCTTGCGCTGTCATTTGCGGCTGCGCACGCTCGCGCCTCGCCGGGGCCGGGCCCCTCTGGCCGGCCACCTACCAATGCCGCGCCGCTCGGGGTAGGGTGGCGCCGCCACGATGTCGGAACGCCCGCCTGAGCCGACCCTTACCGCCGACGAGGCCGCGAAGCACCGGGCGAGGTCCTACCTCGGGCGGGTGATCTCGAAGCGCTACCGCATCGACGAGGTCATCGCGATGGGCGGCATGGGCGCGGTCTACCGCGGCGAGCACGTGCACATGCACAAGCGCGTCGCGATCAAGATCCTGCACCCCGACACCGAGCGGCTCCCCGAGCTCGTGCAGCGCTTCGAGCGCGAGGCCATCGCCGGCGCCCACATCCAGCACCGGAACGTCGCGACCGCGACCGATTTCGGCGAGGCGGAGGACGGCTCGTTCTTCCTGGTCCTCGAGTACGTGCGCGGCACGACGCTCCACGAGATCATCCGGCGGGGGCCGGTGCCCGCCGCGCGCGCCGCCCTGATCGCCAGGCAGCTCGCGGCCGCGCTCGACGCGACCCACGCGATGGGCATCGTCCACCGCGACGTGAAGCCGCGCAACGTGATGGTCGTCGAGCCGCAGGGCGACCTCGTGAAGCTCATCGACTTCGGCCTCGCGAAGGTGAGCGTCGATCAGCTGCGCCGGTCCGTCGGCTCGCCGGAGTCCGCGCGGGCGGGCGCGGACTCGCTCCCGGTCCGGCTCACCACGGCGGGCGTGATCTTCGGGACCATCGCCTACCTCGCCCCGGAGTCGGCGCTCGGGATGGATTTCGTCGACGAGCGCGCGGATCTCTACGCCCTGGGCCTGATCTTCTACGAGATGCTGGCCGGCAAGCACCCGTTCCTGGCCAAGGATCCGGTCGAGCTCTTCAACCAGCAGCGGAGCGCGCCCGTGCCGCCGATCGCCGCGCACTCGCCCGGCGTCGTGGTCCCGCCTGCCCTCGAGGCGGTCGTGCGGCTCCTCCTCGAGAAGAATCCGCGCGCCCGCTTCGGGACCGCGGAGGAGGTGATCGCAGCGCTCGACGACGCGTGCGCCGCGTCGGGGATCGCGGTGCACGAGCCGCGGGCGGAGATGTCGTCGAGGGGGGAGATGACGTCGGTGCCCGCGATCGCGGAGGCGGCGCGCGTGCCGAGCAACCGGCCGCCCGTGCCCAGCGCGCCGTCGGGCGCGCCCGACGCGAGCGCCGGCGGCGCCTCGGCGATTGTCCTTGGCGATTCGTGTCTCGTCTCGTTCAACGATGTCGCGGACGCGCTGGCGCCTGCCGCGGAGCGGGCGGCAGGTGAGCCGGCCGGGAGCGGCGCGAGCGCGAAGGAGGCGGAGAGAGCGCGCGCGTCGGGCGAGCTTCCGGAGGGTCGAACGGGCGGCGCCGAGCCGGCAGAGGCGGTGGACGGCGACGAGGACGAGGAAGACGCCCTCAGCCACTCGCGCCCGACGCCGGTGCGCAACACGCCGACCCTCGTCGCCGAGATGACGCGGGACTCGCGGCCGACCGCGGTGGGCGGCGCGGCGTTCATGGCGCAGGTCGCCTTCGCGCAGGAGGTCGCCAGGGCCGACGCTGCCTCCGCGGCCGACGACTCGAGCGTGCCGGACGACGCGCGCCCGACGACGGTGGGCGGCGCGGCGCTCATCGCGCAGGCCGCTTTCGCGCGCGAGGCCGCCGGCGACGGCGCTCCTGCCGAGGCCGATGACCAGCGTCCTCCGCACGCGTCGTCACCGCTGTCCGAGGCGCCGGCGCGGTCGCAGGAGTCGCCGGAGCTGAAGGAGTGGGCGTCGCTGATGTCGATGCCGCCGTCGCCGGAGGTACTGCCTCCGTCGCCGAGCGAGGAGGAGCGGTCCGTCGAAGCGCCTGGGGCGACGGAGGCAGCGGGGCTGGGCTCCCTGCGGCTGTCGCTGGACGACCTATTGCTGTCGTCGGGCAAGGCGGAGCGCCGTGCGGCCGAGCCCTCATCGAACAAGCCGTCGCCGTCGGCGGTCGTGGAGCCATCGCCGTCGGCTGCGGAGCCGGCGTCATCGAAGCCGCCGTCGTCGCCCGCAGCGGAGCGTGAGACATCGAAGCCGCCGTCGTCGCCCGCAGCGGAGCGTGAGACATCGAAGCCGCCGTCGTCGCCAACGGCGGAGCGTGAGACATCGAAGCCGCCGTCGTCGCCAACGGCGGAGCGTGAGACATCGAAGCCGCCGTCGTCGCCAACGGCGGAGCGTGAGACATCGAAGCCGCCGTCGTCGCCGGCGGCGGAGCGTGAGGCATCGAAGCCGCCGTCGTCGCCAGCGGCGGAGCGTGAGACATCGAAGCCGCCGTCGTCGCCAGCGGCGGAGCGTGCATCGTCGAAGCTGCCGTCAACGGAGCGTGCGTCATCGAAGCCGCCGTCGTCGCCTGCAGCGGAGCGTGCGCCATCGGAGCCGCTGTCCTCATCCGCTGTGGAGCCGGCATCCGTCGCGAAGCCGGCGTCGTCGAAGCCGCCGTCCGGGGCCGGCGCGGAGCCGGCGTCATCGCCGTCGCCCGCGCCGTCCGTGAAGGCGCAGCCGCCGCAGAACGAGCCGGCTCCCGTGGCGTCCGCGTCCCCGCCGCCGGACGAGCCGCCTGCAGAGGATGCGGCGCCCGTCTCGGAGCCGACGTCCGAGCGGATGAGCGGCTCGCGGCCAGCCTTCGCCCCGACGCTGCTGCGGGAGCTGGAGGCCGCCGAGGCGGAGCGCGTCGCCCGGGAGCGCGAGGAAGAGGCCAGGCGGAAGCTCGCCGAGGAGGCAGAGCGCGCCGCGCGCGAGCGCGAGGAGGCCGCGCGCGAGCGCGAGGAGAAGGCCAGGCGAAAGCGCGAAGCCCGGGAAGCTCGCGCGTCGCGGCTGGGCCCCGAAGGCCTCGGCGGCCGCGTGGGCCGGCTGGCCCCGTACCTGGGCGGCGGCATCCTCGCGGTGGCCGTGATCGCGGCGCTCGCCAGCGGTGGGCGCGCCCCGCCCGAGCCGGAGCCCCAGCTCGGCTCCGCGAGGCCTCCCGCGAGCGCGCTCGCCACGAGCGAGCCGGCCCCGGCCGACACCGCCGCCGTCCCCGAGACACCCGCGCCCACGGCGCCGGCGCCCGAGGCCGCTGCGCCGGCGGCGCCCGACGCGCCGGCCGAACCCCCGCCCGATGAAGCGGCCCGGAAGGCGCTCACCGACGCTGTCAAGGCGCGCCGCTGGGTGAAGGCCGCCGACGCGATCCATCAGCTGGCGGAGCGCGATCCGACGGCGCTCCGCGAGCGCGCGCTCGCGATCGCGGCGCGCAACGTCGCCATCGCCATCGCGAAGACGGGCGAGGAGCACGCCGACAAGGTCTTCGACGCGCTCTCGAGCCGCTTCGGGACGGCGGGCATCGACGTGCTCTACGAGATCGTCGAGACCCGCGGCCGCTCCACGCCGGCCACCCGGGCCGCGAAGCTGCTCCGCGATCCGGAGATCGCGGCCCGCGGGACCCCCGCGGTCCGGATCTCCTTCGAGCTGCGCGACGCCACGTGCGGCGAGAAGCTCCCGTTCCTCGAGCGCGCCGTCTCCGAGGGGGACGAGCGCACCCTCGTCGTGCTCGAGACGACGGTGAGGCCCTGTTACAAGAAGAACCGGGCGATCGACGAGGCGATCAAGAAGCTGCGATCGCGGCTCGAAGGCGGGTGAGCTCGCGCCGCGCGGCCCGCGCGGCCTGCGCGGTCGCTCGGCGCATCCCGGCCCGCGCGCCGCGCATCGCCCTCGCCGGCCCGCTCATCCGAACAGCACGCGCTCCTCGAACGGCACGTCGCCGACCGACACCACCTCGCCGAGCACCCAGGCCTGCTCGCCGCTCTTCGCGAGCGCCTCGATGGCCCGGTCCGCGGCGCCTTTCTCGACGACCGCGACCAGCCCGACGCCGAGGTTGAACGTGCGCCGCATCTCGGCCTCCTCCACGGGGCCGCCGCGCTGGAGCACCTGGAACACCGCCGGCCGCTGGTAGGAGCCGAGGTCGAGCCGCGCGCCCAGCCCGTCCGGCAGCACGCGCGGCAGGTTCCCCGGCAGGCCGCCGCCCGTGATGTGCGACAGCCCCCGGACCGCGTCGCCGCAGGCCGCGAGGAGCGCCGTGATCGCGCGGGCGTAGATCCGGGTCGGCGTCAGCAGCGCCTCGCCCACGGTGCCGCCGAGATCGGCCACGCGGTCGCTCATCGTGAGGCCCATCTCCTTCTCGAGCACGCGCCGCGCGAGCGAGAAGCCGTTCGAGTGCAGCCCGCTCGACGCCACGCCGAGGACCGCATCGCCGGCCGCGATCCGCTTGCCGTCGAGGATGCGCGAGCGCTCGACGACGCCGACGGCGAACCCGGCGAGGTCGTACTCGCCGTCCGCGTACATGCCCGGCAGCTCGGCCGTCTCGCCGCCGATCAGCGCGCAGCCGGCCTGCTTGCAGCCCTCGGCGATGCCGCGGACCACGGCCTCGCCCACGTCGACGTCGAGCTTGCCTGTCGCGAAGTAGTCGAGGAAGAACAGCGGCCGCGCGCCCACGGTCAGCACGTCGTTCACGCACATCGCGACGAGATCGATGCCGACGGTGTCGTGGACGCCCGTCGCGAACGCCACCTTCAGCTTGGTGCCGACCCCGTCCGTGCCGCTGACCAGCACCGGCTCGGACAGCCCGCCCGGCAGCGCGCACAGCCCGGCGAAGCCGCCCACGTCGGCGAGCACCTCGGGGATGCGCGTCGGCTTCGCGAGCCGCTTGATGCGCTCGACGAGCGCGTCCCCTGCATCGATATCGACCCCGGCTTCCCGGTACGTGACGCTCATGGCAGGCGCATCCCACACCTCGGCGGCAAAGGGAAGCGGGCTCGCTCTCGGGGCGGCTTTCGGGGTCGCCCGGCTCGTCTCTGCTGAGCAGCCCCGCCAGAACGGCCGGCTGGCTGGGCCGTGCGGGGAGGAGGATGGTGGGCCGCTGTACGTCGCGTGCAACGCTTCTCGGCGGTGGCCGGCATGGCGCACGCGGCCCCGGTCCCGAGCATCCCCGTGATTCCTGGCATGAATCCGGGCGCGTTCATTCTTGGCGTGGAGACGGTGGCCATGGTCGGGGGAGGGCACGGGTCGCGACGGTGATCAGGCGGTAAGGGGCCAGGAGGCTGCAAAGCCATGTTCGCCAGCATCACACGACGAGGGGCTTCCTGCGCCGCTTCTGTGACGGCCGGCGGTTGAACACTCCCTTGCGCCCCTACTTCAACCCGGTGTTCGCGCTGAGGGCCCGAACCTCGGCAGGCAGGTCCGAACCCGCATAGTTTGGAGTGCCCGTCGCGATCTCGTCCAAGTACTGTGCCAAGAATTCAACCGAGAGCTGATACCGCCAGCGAGGAGCCCTGAAACGATCACGTATTGCGTGGATTGCCATGGCACTCAACTTGCGGCGCGGAGCGGCCGTGGCGAGGTCAAAGCCATCAATGTAAGCATTGGCTGTTCTTAGGTTTGTGCAACGATCTATGATGGACTGGTCGTCGAAGCCGAGTTCGTAATCGAAGCTGTGGGCAAAATTGTTTCGAATGACGCGGATGGTGTCCAAGTCTGCGCGGGTATCGTCGCTGACAAGCGCCAGTGCGTTTGCCAATTGAATCCGCGTGCTAAGGGATCCGATAGGGCGGCTTGCGCCAAGGAGCTCTTCGTGGAAGCTTCGAAGGTGCCGGTGGAACAGCGTCTCCAGCTTGGCATCGAGCAGCGCGGCGCCAAGTGCCGCGCAGGCCCTGTCAGATTCGGAGTTCATTCGTTTGCTACATTTGGCGAAATCAATGGCTTGTAGTGACTTCTATCGTCGATCTGCCGGGTGCGCCGCTCGTCCGTCGCAACCATGACCGCTGATATGCCCGCATGTGAACCATGCTACAGGGATCTGCGACGTCCGTAAGCTCGATCTTCCGCCGGGCGCGGAGGCCGCCTCCGGCGAGTGGAACTGGCGGCCCTGGTTTGCACGAGGCTGTAGCGTCGGGCTGCCGCCCGGCTCTTGCGAGGTTGCAGCCTGATGAAGCCACCAGACCGCGTTTTTTGTAGGGTCAGGGGTGCGCGCCGCGCGTGCCAAAGGCCAGGGGTGCCTGCTCGAGGCTGCTGCCATGATCCTGGGCAAGCAAGACGAGCGCACGCACGCGAGGAACTCGGGCCTGTTCGCGCTGCTCACGCCGATCCTCCAGCAGTGACGAGGCGATCGGGCGAGACCTGCGCTCGCGACGCACGAACACGGAGTTCAAACGGAGATGGGCGAGGATGAGCCCGCCGCGACTTCGGTGCAGCCGTCGAGCGAGCCTGAACAGCGGTCGATCGCGTGCCAGTTCGGCGCGGCGAGCCGCGGTCCCGCATGCCGGACGCGGGTCATTCCCTCAACGCCGCTATCGCCGGTTCCAGATCTGCGTCGCACAGAGGCTGCCCGGCTTGACACCGCGGGGTGTGCCTATCGACTATGGCCGCCATGGCACGAACGGCGCCGGTCCCGAACATTCCCGCGATTCCCGGCATGAACCCCGGCACATTCATCCTGGGCGGCGGGGGCGGCGGAGGCGGCGGCCGCGGCCGCGGAGGACGGGGCCGCGGCGGCGACCAGGGGGCGGGCGGCAAGAGCGGCGGCAAGGGGCCGCGAGGCGGAGGCAAGAACGCAGGCGCGTGCGGACCGGGGAGCGGCGGCGGGTGCCCGAATCCGTCTCACGGGCGCGGGGGCGGCACGTCGGCCGGTGACCCGGTCGATCCGGTGACGGGGCGGGTCTACACCGCGAAGACCGTGGATCTGACGCTCGGCGGGATGATCCTGCCGCTCCGGATCGAGCGGAGCTACTCGTCGGAGACGAGCGATGTGGATCTGGGGCTCGGGTTCGGGTGGAGCCACTCGCTGGCGTGGGCCATCGAGGACGGGCGGCGGACGCTGCGTGTCCTGGAGCCGCACGCGGCGCCGACCGAGGCGGAGATCCCCGAGCCGGGCCGTCCCGTCCCGATGCCGTGCGGCGTGCTGAGGCGTCACGAGGGCGGCTACACGCTGGAGGCCGAGGGGGTGCTGCTCGTGTTCGGCGAGAGGCAGGAGAGCAGGTGGCTCTTGTCGCGCATCGTGGACCGGTACGACAACGAGGTACGGCTCTCGTACGAGCGAGGGCGCCTGTCCCATGCGATCGATGCGGTGGGGCGGATGGTGCGGGTGCGTCGGCGAGCGGACGGGAGGATCGCTGCGTTCGAGGTGAACGACGAGTCGCCGGGCGGAGGGTGGCGCGCGTTTCGCACCTACAGTCATGACGATCGAGGAGATCTGATCTCGGCGCGCGACGCCGCGGGCAACGAGGAGCGGTACGAGTACGACGAACAGCACCGCTTGGTCCGGCGCCGCGAGCCGGGAGGGCTGGTGGCGGAGTTCCGCTATGGCGACAACGGCCGCTGCGTGGAGGCATGGTGTCGTCGCGAGGGCAACGACGCCCTCGATGGCGACGTGCCGGGCACGCTGGACGATCGGAAGACCAGGGCCAAGGGCTTCTGTCACGTCAAGATCGACGATTACGACCACTTCGTCGAGGTGATCACCTCGCGCGCAAAACGGCGGATTGACGGCAACCACCTGGACAAGGTGAACAGCGTCGCGTGGGAGGGCGGCCTGCACGCCTACACGTTTGACGCCACGGGCAACGTGCTGGTGTATCGGGACGCGCTGGGGCACACGTGGCGCTACGAGCGAGACGACCTGGGCCGACTGCGCGTCGTGACGGATCCGATGGGCGCGAGGACCGTGTACGAATACGACGAGCGGGGCTTCATCGAGGAGGTGCGCGACGCCATGGGCGGGTTCGCGCGCTACCAGCGAAACGCGCGAGGCGATGTGGTGGCCGTCGAGGACGAGTTCGGGCCGGTGGTCGCGTTCCGCTACGACGAGCGCGGCATGCTCGTCGAGGCGACGCTGCCGAACGGCGGTGTGACGCGGATGGTCTACGACGCCCTCGGCAACCGTGTGGAGGTGATCGAGCCGGACGGGACGAGGCGGAAGATCCGTTATGATTTCCTGGGACGGGTGACGGGCTTCGTCGACGAGCGGGGACACGAGACGTCCTATGGTTACGACGGCAGCGGAAGGCTCGTCCGTGTGCGGAGGCCGAGCGGGGCGACGGACTGGTATGGTTACGATGTCGACGGGAATTTGTCAGAGATCGCCGACGCGGACGGGCGGGTGACGACGCTGCGGTGGGGTGGGATCGGGGTCGTGACCGAGGTGGTGAGGCCGGACGGGAGCGCCGTGAGGTACTTCTACGATCGGGAGCAGGACCTGGTACGCGTGGTCGACGAGTCCGGCGAGGAGCACCGGTACGTGCGGCGCGGCGAGGGGCGGATCGGCGAGGAGCGGACGTTCGACGGGCGGCGCATCTATTACCGGCACGATGTGATGGGACGGATCACGCAGATCCGGGATGGGCTCGGCACGGTCGACTTCGTCTATGACCCGTGCGGCCGGCTCGTGGAGCGCAGGTTCACGGATGGGCGGACGGAGAGCATCGGTTATGACCTGCTCGGCCGGATCAAGGTTGTGACGAGCGGCGACGTGATGTGCGAGTACACCCATGACGAGCGCGGGAGGGTGGTGCGGGAGACGGTGGCGCGGGGCGGGCGGCGGACGGTGGTGGAGACGGCGCACGACGCGCTGGGCAAGGCGGTGCGCGCGAGCGGGCCGTTCGGGCGGATGGAGATCGCGCGCGACGTGGTGGGGCGGCCGTTGGCGGTGGCTGTCGGGGACGTCGGCGCGCAGACCATGAAGGTGCAGCTGACCTACGATCCAGCGGGTCAGCTTGTCGACCGGGTGCTGCCCGCGGGAGGGCGCATCGCGGAGGGGTGGACGCCCGATGGGCTCCCGTCGGGGGTGCAGGTGACGGGCCTCGTGGCGACGCCCGCGGTGCGGCCGGGCAAGCCAGCGTGGGTGGGGCCGCTGCCGCATGAGGTGACGTTCGCGCAGAGCTATGGATGGTCGGCGGCCGGGCTGCTCGGCGCGGTGGGCAGCGGCGCGCCGGGCGCGGCGTATGTCGAGTACCTGCGCGACGCGCAGGGCCGGGTGGTGGGGCGACAGCGGGTGGATGGCGCGCTGCGGGAGCTCATCGAGGGATATCGCCACGGGCCGAGCGGCGAGCTCCACGAGAGCGCGGCGCCGCGGGAGTATGCGCCAGGCGGGCAGCTCAAGCGGCGAGGAAGCGCTGAGTTCTTCTACGACGAGCGAGGGCGGATGACGACCAAGCGGCTGCCGGACGGGCGGGTCACTCGCTTCGAGTGGGGCGACGACGACCTGCTCCAGGCGGTGCGCCTGCCGGATGGCCGGGTGGTGCGCTTCGTCTACGACCCGTTCGCTCGGCGGCTGGAGAAGCGGGTGGAGCGGGGGCGCGACCGGGTGGTGGAGAGCGTGACACGCTATACCTGGAGCGGCGACGCGCTGGTGCACGAGATCCGCGAGCTGTTCGGGGAAGCGGGCGGGGAGCCGGTGGGGGAAGAGCGAGCGTATGCGGTGCTGCCGGAGGGGGTGACGCCGCTCGCCGATCGGGTACGGCGGGGCGACAGCGACGAGGTGCGGTACTACGTCGAGGCGCCGAACGGGATGCCGGCGGCGCTTGTGCGCGACGATGGGAGGCTCGTCGGCCGGATCGATGCTTCGCTGTTCGGCAAGGTCGAGGGGGAGCAGGCCGGGCTGACGCCCGTGCGGTTTCCGGGGCAGTACGCGGACGAGGAGACGGGGCTCTACTACAACCGGTACCGGTACTACGACCCGGAGACGGGGCAGTACCTGAGCCCGGAGCCCATCCGGTTGGAGGGCAGCCTTCGGACATACGCGTATGTTGATGGGTGGCCTCTCGAGTTCTCGGATTTCAACGGTCTCTCCAAGATGCATACGGAAGTGACTGGCTCCTACCTGAAGAAGAACGGGAAGAAAGCCAATGTGACGAAGTTCGCAAATTCCGGTAGGGCGGGCTCCACGGACCTACATCCCGCAGTGGAGGCCGCGCTGGCCCCGAACAACGCACGTCCTTCGGAGAGCGGCGGCGCGCAGAATGTTTGTTCGGAACCCAAGGCACTGAGCGACTATTTGAAGCAATGGGAGCAGGATACGGGGAAGATGTGCAGGCCAGGTCATGAGAACTGGCAGCAGCACCTGGGAGAAGCGCTCGAGAGCGTGGGTGGTGTGAAATCATACAAAGGAGGTGATAAAAGTCAGCTTGAGCAGGCATGTCCCAACTGCTCTCAGACGGTCCCCCGCCTCTGGAGCCTTGCAGGGTTGCCTCCCCCGGGACTGCAGACGGTACCTGGGGGATTCACGAGCGGCAGCAACCCTTCTCAGAACACAACAGGGCCGAACTACGACCCATCATGGGTGCCTGGGGCGAACAGGACACAGTCGCCGACCAGGGAGGGTATGTTCATGAACAAAGAAGGCAGAGCGGCGGAGCCTGGTGCCTGGAACTGGGACGGGAAGAGATGGACGAAGCTCTGATGCAGCGATGGTCTCCTGCGACGTGCGAGCAGCTCCGCCAGGCGCCCATCGTTCCTGGCGTGAGCCTTCGGCCGGATTCGCCGACACCCGTCGAGGACGAAGAGCTTTTTGAGCTGACGGGTCGCCGTGGGTTCCCGCTCCTCGGGGGGGCAGCGTTCGGCTACCCAGCTGCCCGCGCGCTCGCGCCCACCACGGTGCCCTCGATGGGCCGCGGTGAGCGCCGCCTCTTCGCGTGGGATCGTTGGAAGGGCGCGCTCTACCTCGACTCCTTTGGTGGCCTCGGTGTGGGCCTGTGGCGCGACTGTGTGGCGCTGATGGCGTGCGTGGACTGTTTTGACGCTTTCTGGCCTTCGCTCGTCGTGCGCCGTCGTCGGGCCGCGCAGGCGTTCTGGACGCGACTGAGTGAGCAGTTCTCGCTTTCACCGTCTGGAGAAGGTGGTTCGCTCCTTCGAGCGGGCGATGTCGTCGTCGCGCAGCCGCGCATCTTCACGCGCACGCTGGCAGCGCTCGGGGACGTGCTTCGGTTCTGCGCCCATGAAGGTGCCCGGGCGGTGTTCGACGTGGGTGCTGGCGTCGCTGTGCGCGAGCTTCCAGAGCTATCGGTGCCCACGGCTGCTCCTCTCTACACGGACGCGTCCGCCTTCACTTCGCGCCGTGTGTGGGTGACGGATGAACACGTGATTCAGGGCGATTTTGTGCTGGAACAAGCAGTCGCACGGCTCGACATCGTCCGCGAGGAAGCGACTCAGCACCGCTGCCGCGCGCCGGCACTCGGCTCGCCGCGGCTCGATCGCTACCTGCAGGACCAAGGGGCTGTCTGCGTCGCTGCGCCGCCGGTCCCTGCGCCGTCGGCGCTGGTCGAGTCCATACGCGGACTCGTGGGCGGAGGCTGTGTGGTCATGCCCCGCGAGCACGAGATGCCGGACGGCGCACTGTGGCTGGGGCTGCTTCCGCGCGAGATGCTCCCAGAGCGAGCTCAGTCGCTCCTCGATTTCGAAGGCGGAGCAGAGTCGTTTCCGACCGGCCTTCGCCTTGTCCGCTGGCCGCTCTGGTCGTGGAAGGACTTGCAGCTCGTTGCCGTGGGAGCATGGCACGACTGGAAGCTCATCCTGTGGTCCGGCGAAGGCGGACTTTGGGTGTACGCAAATATGCCTGAGCAGATGGACTTTGTGGCAGGCGAGCTCCGGACATGGCTCGAGATCCTCGCGTTGGAGGACGGTCTAGCGGAGGCCGAGCGACTCCGCGTCGAGCTGGCTTTCCCGCTGGATTCGCACCTACGGCGGGGGCTCATCGCGGAGCGGCTCGGACTCCGACCTGTCCCTGAGTGCACGGACCGCCTCGTCTCCAGCTATGAGGGGGAGGACCTCTGGGTCCGCGAGCTGATAGCTCCACTTGGAATCTCGTTCTGTGTGGTTCGCTGCGACACCAGCGAGCGGGCACTCCTGCTGATCGAGAATGCACGAGAGGTGATGCGGCTGGAGTCAGTGGCCATCAGCGCTTGGAGCGAGAGCCGGACGCAGCTGTCGCAGGCGCTCGGTCGCGAAGGCATCCGGACGATCTCGTCAAACCGACAATGGTGGTCCGACTTCAATGATTCCGATGCCTTGGATTCGTGATATCTAGCGGTTCGACGGCCTCGCGCCCGGATCATACCGGGCAGCTCGGCCGTCTCGCCGCCGATCAGCGTGCAGCCGGCCTGCTTGCAGCCCTCGGCGATGCCGCGGACCACGGCCTCGCCCACGTCGACGTCGACGTCGACGTCGACGTCGAGCTTGCCTGTCGCGAAGTAGTCGAGGAAGAACAGACACGCGACCGCATGGCCGGGCCAGCGCTCGTGTTTCCCCCCACGTACGGCGAAAGCCCGCTCTACCAGCGCACGACGAGCGGCACTTCTGCGGGGAACTGGTGCGATTGCCCTTCGTGACCGTGATCCCACTCCAGCTCAAGAGAGCAGGTCGCCCCACGATCGATCGAGAGCATGCCCTGGTCCACGAACCAACGCACGCCCGACGAGAGCGGCGGGTTCTCCGCTGGCAGCTGCAGACGTACACGCGTCAGCGTCCGGCGCGCGCCACGATGCGATCGCGACTCGATCGGGGTGGTCCGCCGGATTGTCTGGGGCGCCACGAATATCATGGGCTCCGCCAGGGACCCTCGCGGCGTCACGATGGGCATGCTCATGCCCGCCGGCGTGTATTTCGGCTTGTAGTCCCAGGTCTCGAAGGGCCAGTCCCCGGCGCCTCCAGCATCGATGGTCCTGAAACAGATGCCAAACGGGCATGCGCCGGTCTCGGCCCAATGAATGCGTTCCTGTAGCCCCAGCGGCCGAACGATCTCGGTCTGCAGCTCTTCCAGATCATGGACGCCGAGGACCTCGAAGAACGCGTTCTCGAAGGCCGCGCACGCATTCGTGGTCCCCTGACCCTCATGCACCGCGTGGCGGCTGAAGTTCAGGCCGAACTCGGCGAGCATCCGCTCGGCGATGCCCACGTCGGGCGTCGCGAGGAACACGTGATCGACTTCCCAGCCCATCGGCCGCCTCCGGCGAGTGGAGCCCGCGTCCCTGGCTCGCACGAGACTGTAGCGTGAAAAGCGACGCCATATCAACAGCGCCACACCTGATCAGGCTGCGCCGCGACCGGGACAGCCGGCGGGTTTGCAGACCGTCGCGTACGCCTGACGTCGCTTCGGGGTATGCTGCCGCGGCCACGCATCGTGGCTCGCGCCAAGGAAACCCCATGAGAGTCGGCGTCGCTGTCACCCTCCTTGTCTCCTCTTCCTTCCTCGCCGCCTGCTCCGACGGCGGGTCATCGGCCGGAGACGGCGGGACCGGAATCGAGCAGGTGTACTGGCACACCTCCGATCCCGACGTCCTGTTCTACGTGGACGACAAGGACTTCATCCGTTACCACGTCGGCGCCGGGACGAAGGAGGTCGTGACGACGTTCGACTTCTGCTCGGGCGGCGCGAGCGCGGGCGGCGACCCGCTGTTCATGTCGTGGGATTCGAACCGCATCGGCCTCACGTGCGACGATCAGGTGTTCATCTATGATATCGGCCAGAATACGGTGCTCGCCAGGAAGGCGCTCGACGAGAATCCCGCCCAGGTCGCGCCGAGCGGGACGCTCGCGTTCCTGAGCGACAGCGGCGGCGTGACCGATCCGCAGCTGAACGTGGTGCGTACGCTGGACCTGCTGGAGCCGTACGGCCACGCGTCGCTGAGCAGGGTGAACGGTCACGACACCTGGAACGGGGCTGTCTACGATCCCGGTCCCGGCGGCAATGACGACATCGGGCTCCTCGTCACATGGGATCTCGCGGAGGGCACCTCGAAGGTGGTCATCGGTCCGGAGACGGGGTGGCCCTATCCCCCGACAGGGCACATCTCGGGGATGGCGTACAAGCGGCCGGGGTGGGTGTTCGTGTCGTCGATCGGCGATACGTCGGGCACAGGGGCGCTCGACATGGAAAACCTGATCGCCGACACGAGCACGGGCAAGGTTTGCCGGATTGGCCGCCACCGGAGCTGGGGCAAGGAGAACACCCACCTCGCCGAGCCGTACTGGGCCGAGCCGCACACCGTGCCCAGCCCCAGCGGCACGCGCGCTGTGTTCGGGAGCGACTGGGGCAACGGGGATACCGTCGACGCCTACGTGATCGAGCTGCCCAGCTACACGCCGTGACGACGGGGCGCGAATGGCCGCGCTGGCCTGCCAAACGTGCTCTCGGTCGTGCCGGTGCCGCCGGTCGCGCCCCCGCTCCCGCCGCCGCCGGAGCTCGGGTCCGAGGGTGAGAAATCCCAGCCGAGAAAGGCAATGCAAACTCCGGAGGGAAGCGCAGCGTCGAGCGCGCCGTT
Source organism: Sorangium sp. KYC3313 (assembly GCF_052075895.1). Taxonomy (NCBI): domain Bacteria; kingdom Pseudomonadati; phylum Myxococcota; order Polyangiales; family Polyangiaceae; genus Sorangium; species Sorangium sp. KYC3313. Next base: position 1,488,873 of record NZ_CP197255.1, on the reverse strand, counting down.
CGCCCTTGTCTTGCGCGCCGCGACCGACATTCTACGCGCCCATGTCCGCCACGCCCGAGCCCGCTCCTCCCCTCGTCCTCGTCGCCGCCGCCGTCATCATCGAGCGCGGCCGCGTCCTGCTCACGCAGCGCAAGGTGGGCGCGCACCTCGAGGGCGCGTGGGAGTTCCCCGGCGGCAAGGTCGAGGCCGATGAGGATCCGCGAGACGCCCTGATTCGCGAGCTGCGCGAGGAGATCGGCGTCGAGGCCCAGGTCGGCGACATCGTCGAGGTGACCTACCACCGCTATCCGAAGAAACCGGTGCTCCTCCTGTTCTACACCGCCACCCTCGCCGAGGGCTCGCCCGCGCCCGCCGCGCTCGACGTCGCCGCCGTGCGCTGGGCCGAGGCGGCGGATCTACGGGACGAGCTCTTCCCCCCCGCCGACGTCGCGGTGCTCGCCAAGGTGCGCGCGCGGCTCGCGGGAGCCTAGCCCCGCCGTCGGGGCTCACAAGGCAGGGGGGCACGCCTCGCCGCGGACGTCGCCGATGAGGCTCGCGAGCCGCTGGGCAGGCAGCTCGCCGACGGCGCGCTCCACCTCCTGCCCGGCGGCGTCGACGCTGAGGAACGTCGGCACGAAGCGCACGCCGTAGCGGGCGGCGAGGGCCTGCCCGCGCGGATCGTCGACCTGGATGCGCAGGACGGTGCCGGCCTCCTTGGCGCAGCGCGCCTCGAGCTCCTTCACGAGCGGCGCCATGCGCTCGCACACCGCGCAGTGCGCGCTCTCGAACTCGAGCAGCCGAGGCATCCCCTCGGGCAGCGCCACGTCGCCCTGCGCCACGGCGCCCTCCGGGGCCGCGCACGCGCCGGCGGGGCCGACCTCGCAGGGCGCGCCCGCATCCAGGGCCGCCGCGGGCGCCGGCGAGAGGGCGTCCAGACGGCCGGCAGCGACGGCGATCCCGGCGGCCACGAGCAGCGCCCCCGTCAGGCGCTGGAGGGCCGGCGTGGCCGGCATCAGGCGGCGCGCGAGCGCGACGGCAGCCGGCCCGACGAAGGCCGCGGCGACGAGCGGCGCGGCGAGGCCCGCCGCGTAAGCGCCGAGCTGGATCGCGCCGGTGAGCGGGCTCGCGCCCGCGCTGGCCGAATAGGTCAGCGCGGCGCCGAGCACCGGGCCGACGCACGGCGTCCACCCCGCCGCGAAGGCGATCCCGAAGAGCATGCCCCCCCAGAAGCCGCCCGCGCCCGGGAGGCGGGAGAGGAGCGGGCGCGCCTCGCGCTCCAGCCACGGGAGGCGCAGCACGCCCAGGAGCTTCGCGCCGAAGAGCGCGAGGAGCACGCCGGACGCGACGGTGAACGCGCGCCGGTGGGGCGCGAGGACCGCGGCGAGCGCCGACGCGCCGGCGCCGAGCGCGACGAGCACGAGCGCGAGGCCGATCGCGAAGCCGACGCCGGCGAGGCGCACGCCGCGCTTCGCCGCCGCCGGGTCCGGACCGCCGAGCGCCCCGGCGCCGCCGAGGGCCGACAGGTAGACGGGGAGCATCGGGAGCACGCAGGGCGACGCGAACGTCAGCAGCCCCGCGCCGAAGAGCGTCAGCAATGAACCGATCGTCATCATGGGTCCTCGCGATCGACGGGATCAGCGCCCGAAGAGCGCCGGCGCGAGCGCCGCTGTGTCCACTTCAGCCACCGCGAGCACCGGCTGCTCCACGCTCCTCGCGCAGATCGCGTTGCCGAGCGGCCCCCGGGTGCACCCCACGCTGCGCCCCGCGAGCGCGCGCGCCGCCGTCGCGGCGCCGGAGCCGGGCGGCGGCACGAACACCGTGAGCGGCTTGTCCCCGCTCTCATACATGAGCGCCGCCGTGCGCGTGCCGCCGATCTGGCAGAGGCGCGCCCCGAGCAGCCGGGCGCCGGACACCGGCGGGACGGTCACCGCGTAGCCGAGCTTCCCCTCGAGCCACCCGGCGACGGCGCCCGGATCGGAGGACTCGAAGTCGCACGGGCGCTCGCGCGCGAAGCCGCGCACGTGGTGGCTCACGAGCTCGTCGGCCATCGCCGCGCTCACGCCCCGGCCCGGGCTGCCGACGAGCAGCGCGGCGGCTGCCGCGGCCGCGGCGAGGGCGGCCGTGATCGCCCAGGGGCCGCGGCGCCGCGGGCGCGCGTTCCGCGCCGCGGCCTCCGCCCGCTCGCGCAGGCGCTCCGGGACCTCCCCGTCCGCCTTCGCGACGAGCGCGCGCCGCACGCCGCCGAGGACCTCCGCGGCGCGCCGGCAGGGCCCGCAGCCGGCGATGTGCGCCTCGATCCGCGCCGCGTCCTCGGGCGTCACCTCGCCGTCGTGCCACGCCGAAATGTTCTCGAACCACTCGCGGTTGCACCCTGCCATGACGTCTCCTCGCATCGTTCGGAGAGGCCCTCGACGAGCGCGAGCCGCGCCCTCGAGAGCCGTGATCGCACCGTGCCCACCGGGCACCCCTGGAGATCGGCGATCTCCTCGTAGGAAAGCTCCTCGACCTCCCGCAGGAGCAGCGCCTCGCGCCACTCCGGCGGCACGCGCGCGAGCGCGCGCTCGACCTCGTCGGCGAAGCCGCGCTCGACGAGCTCCGCCTCCAGATCGCCCTGCGGCTCCGGCACCGACTCGGCCCCGCGGCCGCCCTCGATCACCTCGAGGCGCTGCCGCGCGCCGCGCGTCGCGTTGAGCAGCACCGACCGCTCGATGCGGAGCAGCCACGCGCGCATGCGCCCCTCGTCGCGCAGGTCGGCGTGCCGCTCGATCGCGCGCACGATCGTCGCCTGCGCCAGATCCTCGGCGTCCTGCTCCGAGCGCGTCAGGCGGCGCGCCGCCCGCAGGAGGCACGGGAGCTCGGCGAGGAGCCGATCGAGGAACGAGGCGTGGGGAGACGTGCGCATGGGCCGGGCCGGGAGGAGGAAGGCTGACGCCGCCTCGTTTCCCGGACACCTCCAGGACACGGCGAGCCCATCGAAAAGTTCCTGACCGGCGGGTTCTCGGCGAGGACGTGGCCCGGCTTACATCGTGGGCGGCGGGCGACGGCGCAGGGGACGGGGCTCCCGCGGCGCGCGGGAGCCCGTGCTCGGGAGGACCGGGGTTGCGGGGCGGCTAGGGCGCGCCCGCGTGCGTCAGCGCCTCCCAGCCGATGTGGTTGCCGACCCGGGTGGAAGCGCTGCTCATCGCCCTGACACGCGTGATGAGCTCCTCGGTCTTCGGCATGCTGAGCCCGCGGCGTTTGCGGAACTCGTTGTACCCGATCTCCCAGCCCATGACCGCCGAGCCGCCGCCGGCGGACTCGGAAAAGCTGCTGCACGGCCAGTTTCGCGCCGGCATCCAGCCCTTGGGCGTCACCTTCACGCCGACCTGATTGCCCGTGTTGTCGAGGTATTGCAGCACGTAATCGGCGTTCAGCTCGAGCGCCTGCAGCAGGCGGTTCTCGTCATGAACCGGGTCGTCGCCGTAGGCGCTGCGAGCGTCGCCCTGGATGCGGAGGGTCTCTGCCATGTTCGCCAGCGAGCTCGTGCCCATCTGCATGTGCCCGAGGTCGCGGCAGGTCTCCTGCTCCAGGCCGGCGATGTAGCGCGTCGGCTTGCTCCAGATCCCCGCGAGATCGCCCTTCGCGTCGTTGGTGTAGCGCGGCCGGCCCTGATACATGGGATAGAGCGGCTGGCCGCCGTCGCTCGGCATGTAGATCATGGCCTTGCTGGAGTGCTCTACCTGGCTCACGACGTACTCGTACTTCTCGCGATCGTTCGTGAAGATCGCGATGCCGAGCGCCGTCTCGTTCATCACGGAGGTCCGGTTCCCGCCGCCCGTCCAGCCGTCTTTCACCAGGTCCCAGTAGACGGTCCTGAAGTGGTTCTCTTGCAGCGCCGTGTCCTCGGCCGTCCAGCCGCCGTACGTGTAACGCAAGATCTCCGCGGCACGCAGGAAGTTGGTGCCTGCCCAGCCAGCGACGAAATGGCCGTTGGCGTAGACCTGACCGTTGTTGTCCGGGAAGCGGGGCTGATCGAACAGGATGGCGGTCATCGTGCGCGCCCAGGCGTTGAGGATGCGCCTCGCGTTCTCGGCGTACTGTGCGTCGCCGCTGTAGTACCAGAGCAGCGCCTGCGTATAGGCGGCGTTCCCGTCGTTGACCATCTCGCTGCACCCCGCTTGCTCGTAGCCCAGGTCGATGGCCTTTTCCTTCGAGCCAGGCGTGGAGCACTTCGCGACCGGCACCGGGCTGGCGACGTAGTCCCGCTTCGCGTGCCTCGAGCCCCTGGCGAGCTGGTACTCCTTGGTCCAGGGCTGCTGACCGCCGCCGATCTTCGTCTTGACGAAATCCAGCTGCTCCTTGCTGACCAGGATGCCCGGGTGCACGAAGGCGCCGGCGGGGGCCGCGCTGGCGGAGATCTGGAGCTCCGTCACGCTGGCGTAGTCGTTCACGGTATTCCCGTTGACCGTGAGGCGGACGTACCGCGCGTCGACGGCCTGGAGCTCGACCGGCTGGAGCGAGGTGCTCGGCAGGCTCTTCCCCGCGAAGAGCGGCGAGAAATTCTGGCCGTCCGTGGACGTCGAGAGCGCGTAGTCGTAGATGCGCCCATCGACCCCGCCGTTGTACCAGCCGAGAGAGATGCCGCAGATGCGCTGCTTCGCGCCCAGGTCCGCCGTCACGTAGGCGCCCTTGCCGCGGCCCGACCAGCGGGTGGCCAGGCTGCCATCGGCGACGTTCGCCGCCGGGTTCTCGGCCTGCGCGACGCTCGCGACGAGGCTCGTCGGCGTGAGACGAACCGTGCAGCCAGACGACGCGAGCGCCGACGGCTGCTGGTCACCGACGTGATCGCTGTCTGTCGCAGCGCCCTCGTCAATGCCTGTGTCAACGCCCACGACGCAGCCCGCGAGAGCTGTCGCCAGGGCGACACACATTGTGGGAAAGGCAGTGTGTAAGCTCAAGGTATTCTCCTTTCGGTGGATCATTTCAACCACTTCAAGGCAAGGCAGTGTGCGTGATGATGCCACCAAGCAAGATCAGAAGTTCTGAAGGAGATGAGATACGATATTTCCCGGCGATGTCAAGCCCGTGCTGGGGAGCCTGCTCCTGGTCGACGGCTCGTTGCCTTGATTGTCTGCCTCCCTCCTGGAAAGAGCATGTATGTCGGCGCCTTGTCCGCTGACCGAATGGGCTGTGCTCAATTCACTGCTGGCGATCGAGGCTCCCCGGTGAGCGTTCGCCTCGCGAGGGAGCTCAGCGGGCTGCCACCCTCACGATGCGTCGTTCCCATCGGGCAGAGTGGCCAGCGGGCTCGGGCGCTGTCGCGCCGAAACATCGCGAGAGTCTCCGCACATCGATGCTTGCGCGGACGACCGTCGGCTCGCCGCGCCAAGTGCGCACACCTTGCCGCCGCGCTCAGCCGGCGATGCCGGCCCGCCTGGCGGAGAAGGGCGACAGATCGAGCGGCGGCTCCTCTCCGGCGATCAGCGCCGCCACGATCTTCGCCGTTACCGGGGCGAGCAAGACGCCGTTGCGGAAGTGCCCTGTCGCGAAGATCAGATTCGCGATCTCCCCCTCGCCGAGGATCGGCAGCGCGTCCTTCGGGTGGGGCCGGAGGCCGGCCCACGTCCTGCCGATCGGCGCGTCGCCGAGCGCGGGCACGAGCCGGAGCGCCGCGGTCAGCAGGTCGCGCACGGCGCGCGACGTCACCGCGGTGACGTAGCCGGCGAACTCCGTGGTCGCGCCGACGAGCACGCGCCCGTCGTCGCGCGGCGACAGGTAGCAGCCGGGGCCGTAGACCACCTGCGAGAGCACCGGCGTCGCCGGCGTGAGCTCGACGATCTGCCCGCGCGCCGGGCGCACGGCCGAGGGCGCGAGGCCCGACGCCTCGAGCAGCGACGACCAGCTCCCGGCGGCGAGCACCGTCCAGCCCGCCTCGACCTTCGTCCCGTCCTCGAGCTGCGCGCCGCGCGCGTGCTCCCGCTCGACCACGATGCGCCGGACGGTCGCCCCGGTGCTGAACTGCACGCCCGCGCGCTCCGCCGCGATGCGCAGCGCGCGCATGAGCGACGGCGGATCGACGCGCGCCTCGTCGGCCAGCCACGCGCCGCCGGCGACCTCGTCGCAGAGCGCCGGCGCGTGCGCGCGCGCCCCGTTACCGTCGCAGATCTCCACGGCGAGGCCGGCCTCGCGCTGCCACCCGAGCTCGCGCGCGATCTCCTCGCGTCCTTCCGCGGTGAACGCCACGCGGAGGGCGCCGCTCTGCCGGTACCCGACGTCGATGCCCGTCGCCTCGACGAGCGACGCGGCGAGCTCCGCGTACAGGGCGCGGCTCGCGAGGCAGAGCCGCGCGAGCGGGCCGTCGCCCGCGGCCTCGAGCTGGGGGCCGATGATCCCCGCCGCCGCCCAGGAAGCGCCCTCGCCCTGGTTGCGCTCGAGGACACGGACAGACAGCCCGCGCCGCGCCAGGGCCAGCGCCGAGGCGCACCCGGCCACGCCGCCGCCGATCACCACCACGTCGCTCATCGACGCGTGCATAGCACGCCGGGCGCCAAGGGCAGCCACACAACCTGGAGCGCGTGTCGCCGCGTCGCCCGCGGCGCGGTGCGACATGAGATCGGGGGGCTGCTTCGCGGGATCTGTCGACGCAGGGGAGAGCGATGCTCGGCTGTCGACCCTGGGGCGGCGTCGGGGCGTGCGCCTTCCGGAGCACCCGCGCTGCGGAGCCCCGGCAGGGGCAGGGGGAAGCGCTGCGGAGACACGGCAGGGGTTGGGAGAAGCGCTGCGGAGACCCGGCAGGGGCAGGGAGAAGCGCTGCGGAGACCCGGCAGGAGTTGGGGGAAGCGCTGCGGAGACCCGGCAGGGGTTTGGAGAAGGGCTGCGGAGACCCGGCAGGGGTTTGGAGAAGGGCTGCGGAGACCCGGCAGGGGTTTGGAGAAGGGCTGCGGAGGCCCGGCATGGGTGGGGGGAAGGGCTGCGGAGGCCCGGCATGGGTGGGGGGAAGGGCTGCGGAGGCCCGGCAGGGGCAGGGGGAAGCGCTGCCGGGGCTCGGCAGTGATTGGACGGCGGCCTTGCGCGGAAGATAGGGCAAGGGATCTGAAGCAACAGGAGGCGTGCATGAGGGTCACCGAAGAAATACGGGAAGATGCGTTCCATACACCCAAGACACCGGAGCAAGTCGCAGGGGAGATGCGGCAGGCGGCGGCAGTCTTCTGGGTCGCTCGCGGGGATATCGCCCCCCGAGGCCGTGAGTGAGATCTTCGCGCCGTCTGCGCTCGAGATGGAGGGTACGCTGTACGAGCTGCTCATGCAGGGGCCCAACGTGGGTGATGATGCTGGAGATGACGTCGACTTGGAGGTCTCGGCAGGCGGCATGCGGAGAGAAAACAAAGACGGTTATCTCTACTGGGAGAAGTCGGCCAGGGAAGCGAACCGCCAAGCCGCCGAGGGCGCCAAGAAAACCGGGGAATAGGGGGGGATGCCCGGACGGCCCCCTTCCCCATCTCCCCTTGACGTCCTCGGCGGCTTGGCGGTTCTTCTGCTGATCCGGGGTAACGGGGACCACCAGGTTCGGTACCACGCCGTCGCGCAGTCGAGCGACCGACTGCCATCGTGGGACCACGGGAGATGTTGTCCCACCGCGGTGCAAGGACACATTGACAAGCAGCGGCGTCCCCGCCGAGAATGAACGTGGCGAATGGGACGCCGTAGCCCTCGACCCTTCCCTCGCGTCCGTCTTCCGCGGACACGCGGGCGGCGTGGTGGATCGGCCGGTGCGCTTGCGCTCCTGCTCGCGATCGGGTTGGGGCTTTACGCGCTGTTCGCGATCATTTCCGCCCTGGCCGCGGTCCTCGCGACGCCGTACCCGTGGATCGCGCTCGGGCTCGTCGGCGTGGGTTATGTCGTATACCGCGAGCGTCTCCCGCCCTCCGGGCAGGGCGCGTCGCGGAGTGGACACCCTCTCGTGGTGCTCCTGGCGATCATCGCGCTGACCGGCCTCCTCGCGCTGCTTCTGTACGCGCTCGTCATGATCCTGACCATCCCGGCCGTCTGGATTTTCCTCGGCGCCGGGGGCGCAGCCTACGCGATCTACCGGATAGCTCGACGGATAGCGCGCGAGCGCCTGGAGGTGCTGTTCCTCGATACCATCGCCGCTCTCCACGCATCGGATCCCAGGGTCGCCGAGCTGCTCAGCACGCTGGAGGACCGCGGACAGGACGATGCCGACGCGTGGTTGCTCGTCGCAGCTCACGCCGCGTGCCGCGTGCGCTACCAGGACGCCCTCGCGGCCCTGGAAAGGGCCGCCGCGCGGGTCCCGAGCATCGGCCGGCTCTCGTCGGGCATGACGCTGGCCTTCCCTGGGCTGCCTGCGCCGTTGCCGTTTCGCCCGGAAGGCGGGGGAGCTGGCAGCATCGAGGTCGCGCGAGCCCAGATTCATGTGCTCGACGGGCATCCGCGTGAGGCCGTAGGCAACTTCAAGCTCTCCGCCTCGGATCCTGCCTTCCCGCTGGGCGCTTGCGCGCTGGCGGACGCACGGGTCGCGCTGGGCGAGATCGAACACGCAGCGACGTTGCTGCGGCAGGCTGCGGATGCGCCCGGCTGTGCCCCGGAGCTGTCGCGCAGCCTGCGCTACAAGCTGGCGCGGTTGCTGGAAGACCATGACTCTCGCTCCACCGCCATCGTCGAGTACCAGGCGCTGATCGCTCAGGGCGGTCTGGAGGACGCGGCCGACCGTCTCCCGGCGCTGCAGGCCGAGGTCGAGGAGGAGCGGCGCCGCGAGGACGAGGCGCGGAAACACCAGGAAGAAGCGCGGCAGCGAGAAGCATTGAAGCTCGCGATCGCCCACGCGGAGAAGCTCGGCGCGGCGGGCCAGCACGGCCTCGCGGCGGTGGGGCTCCGTCATGCGCTCACGCTTCCCATGGACGAGGAGACCGCGCGCGCGGTCCGCTACATGCTGGCGATCGCCCTGGAGGACGCCGGCACGCCGGTGCAGGCTGACGAGGAGTACGAGGCGCTCGGCGACTACGAGGACGCGCCGGCACGCCGGGAGGCGCTCCGCGCCCGAGAGCAGGCGCGCCGGCAGGCGATCCTCGTCGAGGAGGAGGAGCGCCGCCAGCGGGCGCTGCGGGTGCAGGAAAAGGAGGCGCTGGAGGAGGCGCTCGCAAGGCTCGAGGCCGCGAAGGGGCCCGCGGGGCGCAGGAGCGCCGTGCGGTTCGGCCTCGAGCGGCTCACGCTCCAGGAGCTGCGCGATCAGCTCCTGCTCGAGGCCTCCCGGATCGAGGTCGATGCCGTCCTGGAGAAGGTGGATGGGCTCAAGACCTCAGCCGCGAAGCGCCGCCATCTGCTCGCCGCGCTCGATGCCGTCCGCTCCGACGAGGTCCCAGACGAACTGCAAGCGCAGCAGATCCGCTGGCTCGAGGATGCGCTCGCGGCGCTGGAGACGTGACGGTGGCAGATCGGGATCCGCCCAGCTCGCTGCCCGGCCCGAGCCCGGTACCAAGTCTGGAAGGGCTCTTCCCGCGGCCTCATCCGTCGAGCGAGACGCTCTTCAAGCTGGGCGCTGCGGCGATGGTGCTCGGACCCCTCCTTGGCGTGCCTGCGATCGTGCTCGGCCGGCTCGTGCTCCGGGAGATCGCCAGCTCGGAGGGGCGATACACGGGTGAGGCGAGGGCCAGGCTCGGCGTCGCCCTCGGGTGGGCCGGAACCCAGGTCTACACGCTGCTATTGCTTTACGTGATCGGCGCCACCTCCGAGCCCGTGGCGCTCGTCGTGCTCGGGGCAGGGATCCTCGCTGGCCTGACGGTCGCGATCGGTGCGTCCGCCGCGGCTGCACCGCGGCCGTTCGCGGCTGCTGCGCTGGCGTCGCGTCGGGCGCCGTGGGTGGTCTACCCCGCGGTGGCCGGCCTGCTGAGCGTGGGCCTCGCGGGCTTCATCACGAAGCGCAGCGCCGACGAGCGCGTCCGCCGGGAGGCGCTCGCCGCCTGCGAGCGGGCGCGCGGCAGCGCGAACGAGGCGCTCGAGGCGGCGAGCTTCGACCGGGCCAGGTCGCATCTCCAGAAGGCGCGGAGCACCTGCGTCGGGGTGGCGTTGCTGGAGGTTGCACGCACGGAGGCCGAGGTCGACGGGAGAGAGCGCGAGGCCATCCAGCGGCGTGACGAGGAGGAAGCCGCCCGAAAGGCGCAACAGCGCGCCGAGGAGGAGCGGGAGCGGGCGGCGAGGGAGCAGAGAGCCGCTGCCCGCTTCAAGGACGTCGCTCCAGCGATCGCGCGGGATCTGCAGGTCGCCTCCACCAGGGCAACGCTGCGACGGTGGGAGGATGCTCAAGCTGCGTTGAGCCGCGTGGAGCTCGCGCTGGACGAGTTCCGGGGCACCGACGTGCAGCAGGCAGAGCCCTGCGCAGCGCTCCTCGCGCGGGTCGCGCGATTGCGGCCGGATGTCGACGCGGGGGTGGAGGAGATCCGGCGGCGGCGGGAGGCGGAAGAGAAGCGGCGGCGGGACCTCCAGGAAGCCGCGGAGGAAAGGCAGCGGCTGATGAAAGAGGCGGCCGAGGAGAGACGACAGGCGAGCCTCCGGGTGCAGTGCTGCGACGGCACGCTCTCGCCGAGCTGCCTCTGCGCCCGCTCCTCGTATCGTGGCTGCTGCTCACATCACGGAGGCGTCTGCGGCTGCGAGGAGTGATCGTCTTGGCACGCCCGGCCCTCATGTCGCGAGGTGTGATGTTCACGATGGCGCTGCGAAGCCGCACGCCGTCGTCCGGTTCGACGAAGCTCCTCGTTACGCACGCGGAGAACGAGCTTTCACATCGCCACCATGCGCGTCGCGCCGCGTCGTAACGGCAAAGAGAGCAGGGCCGCACGGATGTCGGTCCAGCTCGCCGACAGGTCGATCGTTCGGACGGAGATGCCGATGTCTCCTAGCGAAAGTGTCTCTGACAGGCCGCGTCCGACGCTCGCGTAGAGCAGGATGCTATCCACCTTCATCGATGCGGGTTCCCGCTCTCGGATGTTCTTCACGTAGGCGAAGAGCTGGTACAGGTGATCTGATCTCAGCTTGAGCCGCGCACTGTTTGCGAGCTCCCTGAACGGCCGCCTCACGAACTTGGTCTCGACGATGGTGCACTGCCCGGGCCAGCGGACCGACACGTCGGTGATCATCCGCGGCAGGAGCTGGAGCGCCGTGGGCTCTCCTGAAGCGCTGGCCCAGCTTGGGTGCTCGCGGGCGACGCGAGCGCCGTCCAGATGGTGCTGGAGGAAGCCGCGTACGAACGCCTCGAACAGGTGCGCCATCTGCTCGTCGTCACGGGTGAAGTCCCGGAGTCGAGAACCGTCCCCTTGCTCGTCCGGGAGAAAGTTAGCGAGCACGAGCTGGCATATGTCGAGCAGCATCCCGTAGAGGCGATACCCGCGGGGGACGCGGGCTCGCCGCAGCAGCTCGGCGCTGAGCTCGACGTCCGCGACGTCCTCCATGCGGAAGTACGCGGCGCGCAGCGCGAGGGCGAGCTCGCGCTTGATGTTGCGGCACGTGCTGAGCAAGCGGGCTGCTGCCTTGACGACGCGGTTCTCGATGACATCGTGCGACAGCTCGTCGAAGCGGCAGCCCACGCGCCCTCGCGACCGCAGCGCGCAGCTGACCGTGCGCGTGACGTCGACGGCACCACGCGGCCGCCGTACGTCCTCCGCGCGTTCGAGGTACGCGCGGTACGGCCCGCGCCGGAGCAGCGCACTGAGCCCGTCCGCGAGCAGCCGCGCGAGGAGATCTGCTGGCGTGTCCGCTTCGATCGCGCCGACCTCCGAGACGGCCGAGAGCTCCAGGAACCCGGACGCGTAGGCGAGCAGCGTGTACACGTTCCGGATCGGAATCTCCACGGTGTCAGTGCTCATCGTCGTACATGAGCGCGAGCGCCTCTGCGGCGCGCTCGGGCGCGTCGAACCAGTACTCTTCGAGCAGCGGTCGGATCTCGGTTTCGACGATCTGCCCATACCAGTCCTCGGCAGGAGCCCGCCCCGCCGGAGCCTGGCAGAAGTAGCTGTGACCGATACAGAAGCCCTGGCCGAGCTGCCGATCTTCCCGGATCATGTCGTTGAGCAGCTTGATGCGCGTCCGGATCCGCCCGACGAGCGCCTCTGGCACCTGCATCCGCGAGAGCTCCGCGGCGAACGCGTCGGTCTCGAAACTCGGCGCGACCGAGACGAACGCGAAGCGGCGCCGGAGGGCGTAGTCCACCAGGGCGAGCGAGCGGTCCGCTGTGTTCATGGTGCCGATGATGTGCAAGTTCGGGGGGACGTAGAATCGCTCCTCGTCCTCGGTCGAGTACGAGAGCGTCGTCGCCCACTCCTGGCCACGTTTGTCGGCCTCGATGAGCATCATCAGGTCGCCCAGGATCTTGCTCAAGTTGCCGCGGTTGATTTCGTCGATGATGAGCACGTAGGAGTTGTCGAGATCCTGCAAAGCGCGGTTGCAGATCCGGAGGAATGGGCCATCGCGCCGCACGAAGCCTTCCTCGGTCGGGCAGTAGCCGCGGACGAAGTCCTCATAGGCGTACGACTGGTGGAACTGCACCATGTCGATGCGCTCGGGAGCCTTCTCGCCGAGAAGCAGGTACGCGAGCCGCTTCGCCACGAACGTCTTCCCCACCCCGGGCGGTCCTTGCAGGATGAGGTTCTTCTTGTTCCGCAGGAGCCCGAGCATCCGTTCGATGTGGATGCGCCCGAGGAAGAGGTCACGGCATGCCTCGTCGAGCGTGTACGATTTTGTCGGCTCCGGAGGCTCGGGGCCGTTGCTGCCGCGGACCCCGAGAGCGTCCTCGATTTGCGCCACGAGCTGCGGGTACTTGCCGATGTCGGTCAGCATTTTTGTTACCAGCGGCTTGTCGCGTACGCGCCAGGCGCCGGACTTGAGCCACTTCACGGTGCGGACGTGCTTGTATTCGGAGCGCTTGGGATCGAAGCGATAGTCCGAGTCGATGATGCCGTAGCCGACGATGTGGTGGATGCCTCGCTTCGCGACGACGGCGTCACCGATCTGCATCTTGTGCGCGAACTCGTAGCAGGCCAGCGCGTCGTTCGTCGGGATACTACCGTCGTTTCGACCCTCGGCGAGCTTCCTCCGGATCGCGTCGACGTCGGCGTACCGTTTCAGGTCGCCCAGGGAATCCACTCCGATCGCTGCGATGGATTCCTTCTTGAAGTCCTCCCAGAGGCGCGCGCCCTTTCCAGGCGCCAGCAGCCAGACACGGCGCTCTGTGCCGCCCTCTGTCGTGGCGGGCGCGGCGATCACGCTCTCCTCATGGGTGCCCTCACCCTCAGCGCCCCCGACGCGCTTGCAGAGCTGCTCGAGGCGCCATGCGTCGATGTCGAGTGCCTTCGCGAGCTCCAGGAAGACGCGACGGAAACGCGTGTACTGGTCTGCGATACCCGCTTCCTCGCCGAGGAGGCCCGCCGCGATGAACGCGGAGCGCGCGGACTTGTAATAGACGGGCCACTCCTGAGGGGCCTGGATATGCCACCAGAACGGTACGAAGAAGGGTACCCGCGACGCGTCGGTTCTGATCGCCGTCGTGACATTGGTGGTCTCCAGCGCCGCGAGGTAATCGAGAAACTCCCGGAGCTGCAGCGTGGCTGCACCCTCGTTGGCAGGGACACGGAGCGCGGCCTTGAGCTTCGCCGCAAGCGTGGCGTGATCGGGAACGTGCTTGACCAGCTTGTTCAGCACCATGCCACCGCCGAACCCGCCGAGCCCGAAGGTGCTCCATTCGGTGCGGCTTCGCCGATCGAATTCCGACCGGAAGCGTTCGAGATCGGTGCTGCCTGCGAGGAAGCTGTCGAGCAGCTCCCGGATCTGCGGCACGACTTCTTCGCGCTGCTCCTCGAGAGCCTTCATGGCCTGGAGCCATGCGCCGTCGCGTTGCGCCTGTTGGAGATGCGCTTGCCAAGACGCAATCGCCTTCCTCGATATCTCGGTCATGCTCGTCTGCGCCGACGTGCTTTCATCGCTGGCAGCCTCCAGCCTGGGAGGCTAGGGCAAATTCGGCCAGCGCGGAAGAAACAGGATGAGTTGTCGAGGGGACGGTTGAGAGCCTTCGCACCTTGGAGCTACGAGCACAGGCTTAAAGCAGCTCTCAAGAACATACCCCCCAAGTCCTGTATAGCCCCGTCAGCCTGCGCGGGGATCGTCGAGAAGACAGGCCGCTCGACGCCTTCGACCTCGCTCGCGTCGGCGTGAGCGCGCAACGACCGCTACTCCGATGCACCTCCGCCGGTCTCCTTGGCTGTCGTTGCAGGTCCGAGCGCCTGCGCCGCGGTCCCGGATCCCGTGGTTCCTGGTGCGGTGGCGGTGTCGGGTGTCGCGCCCTCCGCCGGCTTCGCAGCAGCCTCCGGCGCCGCGCCCTCCGCCGCCTTCGCCGCGGCCTCCGGCGCCACGCCCTCCGCCGCCTTCGCGGCCGCGCCCTCCGCCGCCTTCGCCGTGGCCGCCTTCGCCTTCTTCTCCTTCGCGGCCTTCGCCTCGAGCGCGCCCGCCGCGATCGGCTCGCGCTTGCCGTGGCCGACCGCGCGCGGATCGCCGTACGGGAACGCCGCGCTGCCGCTCGCGTCGATCGGCTTGCGCGGGGCCTCCGGATCCGTCGCCGGGCTCGGCGGCGGCGCGATCGGCCGCGGCGCGCGCAGCCGGTTGCCAGGGCCCGCCTGGGTCCACACCTGCACGTCGCCGAGCACGCGCGTCCTGTTCGCCATCCGCCGCTGGCCGCGCGCGCCGAGCAGCTTCTCCAGGAACGTCGGGGGCGACGTCGCGCCGGGCTCCCCCTTCACCCAGCACGTGTAGTCGCCGATGCCGGTGCCCCGGAACGCCTCGCGGCAGACCGCTATCCCGAGCTCGGCCGCGATCTCGCTGAGGAGACGACCCGGCGCGGCCTCGACCGTCCTGTGCTCGTTGACGAAGGTGACCTTGGGCATCGGTGGGCAGGGAGCGTCCTGCTCCCCTGCCGCGAGCGCGTCAAGAAGCGCGGCGCGCGTCCCTCGCGTCCCGCACGCGGTGGAGCACCCGCGCGATGCCGACCAGGTTCCAGCCCGCGAAGCCCACGAACAGCGCCACGAGCGCGACCGCCCAGCGCGACGCGCGCGGCGAGCTGCCGTCGATGAGCAGCCAGGCGTCGTCCGTCACGGCCATCCCCGCCTGCTCCTCCACCTCGGCGGCCAGCCGCGCGTGCCGGATGCCCGCGCTCTTGAACGGCACGAGCCGCCCCGCGAACGTGCTCGGCGGGACGAAGCGCGGGCCCTCGAAGCCCTCCGGCACCCGGATCTCCACCCACAGCGCCGGGTTGCCCGCCACCGGCGCCAGCCGGAACGAGTCGCCCTCCGCGGCGCGCCCGTACCGGATCGCGCCGCGCGTCCCGAGCAGGCCGGCGGCCCGCACGTAACGGTTCGCGAGGTCCGCCTGCGGCCGCAGCGACGCGAGCTCTCCCACGTCCGCCGGCTGGCCCGGCGACAGCGCGTAGCGCGCCTCCCCGAGCAGCGCGACGGCCATCCACAGGGCGGCGATCGCGGTCGCCGCCATCAGCGCCACCGTGACCGTGCGCTCCTGCTTCGGCGGCGACGGCAGCGCGAGCAGCTCCGGATCGGGCCCCGCCACGTCGAGGCCATCGCCGCCCGGGCCGCGCGGGCCGGACGTCATGGATTCCAGGGTCGAGGTCGGGTCGGTGGGCACGCTTCGTCGAGTATATAGCCGGAGCGCCGGCCGCGGTGCACCGCCGTCTCGCCGGCCCCCGGACGAGGGGAGGAGCGGGCTCGGGCGTGGCGGACCCGGGCGCGCAGGACGTCAGGCACGGCGTGCAGGACACGGGCGAGCGACACGCTCCCGGCGCGCGTGCGCGGGCTCAGCACCAGCACACCGGGTTGCCCGTGGCCACCGAGGCCTCGAAGACCCGGCGCAGGGAGCCGAGGATCTGCTCGAAATCGGCGATGCCCAGCGCGCGCTGCGCCACGTGGAAGGAGCGCGGATACGCGGAGCGGACGCGCCCCCTGTCGTCCTGCATTCGACCGTCGGGCCACGGAATGCGCCCGCCGGGAACGGCGACCCTGGACTCGAATTCGCGTCCCGTGTCGAGGTCCCGGAGCAGCACGCGGCCGCCCTCGTGGGCCTCGGTGCGCTCGGGCTCCAGCAGGATCTGCTCGACGCGCAGGGCGCGGAACAGCTCACGGGGCGGCGCTCCGCGGCTCCGCACGAAGAAGCCATTCACGTCGAAGCCAAGGTGGATCTGGTCCGAGCCGCTCATGATGAAGATGCCTTCGTACTGCGGAATGAAGTCGTAGAGCTCATCACCGGTCCCGGAATCGACCAGGAAGGCCGAGCGGACGGAGGCGACGCGCTCTGCGAACCGCGCGAGCTCTCCCAGCGCGCGCGCGCTCGCTTCGGCCGGCATCATGCCGCCGTTCGCCGCCGGCAGCTCGGCCTGCAGCGTCGGGAAGTGCTGCCAGCCGATCCGATCGAGCGCCGCCTGGAACGCCCTGAGACCTGCCCAGTTCGAGATCCACTCGGAGGCGAGCCACATGCGTGGGTGCGGGCAGCAGTCCTCCATCCATGCGTAGAACGCGCCGTGCGCGTCCTGACGCTCCTCGGGGAGCGTCAGGCAGAGCTGCCCCTCTTCATCGAACCCCACGTGCTCCGCGTGCGGGGGCGGCGTCCGCGTCGTCCCGTCGAGCCAACATCTGCACATCACGGTCGCGTCCAGGCCCATTCGTGCGCCTCTTGCGTAGCTCGCGGCAGCCGGCGGGATCCCCGCCGCGCGAGCGTCCGTCGGCGGGGCGCCGAGTCTAGCCCGCGCCTTCGCCCATCAGGAACCGCGGGACGCGATCGCCGGGCCGGCGCCCGAACACGCGCCGGGGGGCGGCGCGGGCGGTACCCCCCATGGGCCCGCAGGGTCGCCAGGCGCTGCACGCACCGTCAAGCGGCCCACCGCCCTCGCGGGCCGTCCCTGAGCTCGCCGCGCGCTCGCCCGGCCGCGGCGCAGGGGGCCGCGTCGCGCGCTTGCCCGCACGCGGCGCCTTGCCTAGCCTAGCCGCGATGCCCTCGAAGAACGACAGCTCCATCGTGTGCCCGTCGTGCGGCGCGAACAACGCCTCCGTGACGGCGAGCGGGCGCTGCATCGCGTGCGGCGCCAGGATGGGCTCGCTCGCGCCTTTCCGCGACTCCGAGCTCGACCGCCACCGCCGCTACCAGCAGGAGGGCTTCTCGATCCTGTGGTGCCTCATCGCCCTCGTGCTGCAGAGCGTGCTCACCGCGGCCCTCGTCGGCGGCCTCCCGATGATCGTACAGCAGCTCGACTTCGAGGGGTCGAACGGGATGATCGTCGCCATCCCCGTCTGGTTCATCGGCGGCGTCCTCCTCGGCATGATCTCGCCCGGAAAGACGTTCCTCGAGCCGGTCGTCGCGTCGTTCCTCGTCGCGATCCCGACCGTCTTCTACCTCCTGCACAGCCAGACCGTCCGGACGATGCCGCTGTTCATGTACGTGATCATGGCGCTCATCGGCGTGCTCTTCACGCTGATCGGCTCCTACCTCGGCGAGCGCATCCAGATGGGCCCGCCCGCGAAGCCGGCCGACTGAGGGCGCCCAGCGTGACGACGAGGCCCGGCGCGACGGGCAGCGCAGGGGCGGCGGGCGCAGCAGGGGCGGCGAAGGCGGCAGGGGCGGCGGGCGCAGCAGGGACGGCCGTCCGGCGGATCGCCGCGGCGCTCGCCTCCGTCGCCATGGTCCAGCTGGCGCCCGGGTGCGGCCGATCGGCCGAGCAGCAGGAGGCGGACGCCCTGCTGCATGCGATCGACGTCCTCCGCGACGCCCCGAGCGAGCCGCGCGAAGCGCGCGAGGCGCTGCTCGCGGAGCTCGAGCGCCAGCCCGCGTCGACGCCCCCCGCCGCGAGCGCCAAGGACACGTGCGCGCGGGCCTACCGCCTGCTGCTCGACGCGACGGCCGCCGAGGCGCGCGTCCGCGCCCTGCTCGAGGCGCCCGACGGGGCCGCCGGCCCTGGCGCGCTGGCGGATCTCGTCGCGGCGGACGCCAAGGTCAAGGAGAGCGCCGAGGTCATGCCGAGGTGCGCCGAGGCGCTCGCGATCCTCCGCCGCTCGGGCCGGCGCGGGATGTGACGGCCCGCGTCGTCCGCGGGGCCGCGTCGTCCGCGGGGCCGCGCCGGCGGGCGTCCGCGCCGGCCGAGGTGCCCGCGCCGCGCGCCCCCGGGGAGGGGCGCCGGCCGCGCCCGCGCCGCGCGGCGTGCGGCGTTGAAGAGGGCAAGGGGATCCGCGCTCGCGGTCCCCTGTGCTAAGACCCGCCCTGCCATGTTCGACACGCTGACACGGGGCTTTCGTCAGGCCAGAAACCGCCTCGCCGGGCTCACGGAGCTCACCGCGAGCAACATCGACGCCGCGCTCCGCGAGGTAAGGCTCAGCCTGCTCGAGGCCGACGTCGAGATCGGGGTGGTCAAGGCGTTCCTCGCCCGGGTCAAGGAGGCCGCGCTCGGCCGCACCCTGGAGACGCGCGTGAAGCACGCCGGCGAGGTCCACCAGGTCTCGGCGAGCGACCACTTCGTCAAGATCTGCCACGACGAGCTCGAGGCGATGATGACCCACGAGGGCGACGAGATCGCCTGGGCCGACGGCGGGCCCACGGGCATCATGATGGTCGGCCTCCAGGGCTCCGGGAAGACGACGAGCTGCGCGAAGCTCTCGCGCTACCTCGAGAAGCAGGGGAAGAAGCCGCTGCTCGTCGCGGCCGACATGCAGCGCCCCGCGGCCGTCGAGCAGCTCAAGGTCCTCGGCGAGTCGCTCAAGATCCCCGTGTTCAACGTGCCGGGCGAGTCGCCGGTCGCCATCTGCGCCGCGGCCCGCGGCGAGGCGAAGCGGCTCGGCCGCGACGTCATCATCTACGACACCGCCGGCCGCCTCGCGATCGACGAGCCGCTCATGCAGGAGCTCGCGCAGATCAAGGACGCGACGAAGCCGGAGAACATCTTCCTCGTGGTCGACGCGATGATCGGCCAGGACGCCGTGAAGACGGCGCGCGGCTTCAACGAGCGGCTGTCGATCGGCGGCGTCGTGCTGACGAAGCTCGACGGCGACGCCCGCGGCGGCGCGGCGCTCAGCATCAAGGAGGTGACGGGCGCGCCGGTGCTCTTCACCGGCATCGGCGAGACGACGGACAAGTTCGAGCCGTTCCGCGCCGACGGCATGGCGAGCCGCATCCTCGGCATGGGCGACGTCGTCGGCCTCATGCAGGACTTCGAGGAGGTCGTCGACCAGAAGAAGGCCGAGAAGGACGCCGCGCGGATGCTCCAGGGCGACTTCACGCTCGAGGACTTCCTCGATCAGGTGCGGATGATCCAGAAGATGGGGTCGCTGAAGGATCTCGTCGACAAGCTGCCCCTCGGCGGCATGTTCCCGGGCGGCCTGCCCCAGGACGTGAACCTCGACGACCGGGAGCTCGTCCGCATCGAGGCGATCATCCAGTCGATGACCCGCCTCGAGAAGAGCGACCCGTACGCGCTGGTCCGCGAGCCGAAGCGGGTGGAGCGCATCGCGAAGGGCTCGGGCTCGAAGCCCGAGGCGGTGAGCGAGCTCGTCCAGAAGTTCCTGTTCATGCGCCAGATGATGAGCGGCCTCGGCCAGAACATGGGCCTCATGGGCAAGATCCCCGGCATGAAGCAGATGGCCATGGCCAAGAACATGCGGGAGATGCAGAAGCAGATGATGGCCGGCGGCGGCGGCCTGCCCGGGATGGGCATGCCCGGGATGGGCTTCCCGGGCATGGGCTTCCCGGGCATGGGGATGCCCGGGCTGGGGATGCCGGGCATGGGCGGCTTCCCGGGCGTCGGCGCCGGGGGCCCGAACATGACGAAGATGAAGACGCTCAGCGCCTCCGAGCGCAACGCGAAGAAGGCGCAGCGCAAGCGCGAGCGCGACGCCCGCAAGAAGGGGCGCAAGTAGCGGCGGCCGCGTGCGCGGGCCCTGCTGCCGAAGGCGCGCTGTTGACGGAGCGCACGGCGCGGAAGGCGCGCACGGTCGCGCGCGGGCGCTCGCGCTGGTCGCGGTGGCCTTCGCCGCCGCGTGCTCCCGGGGCGGCGGGGGTGAGAAGGAGGCGGCGCCGTCCGGGACGACGGGTCGCGCGCCGGCGAGCAGCGGCGCGGGCGCCGGACAGATCCAGAGACGACCGCCTGCTGTCGTGAAAGAGCTCTCGGTGCGCAAGCTCGCGCCCGGCGCGGCGATCGCCATCGACGGCCGCCTCGACGAGCCGGCGTGGCAGGCGGCGGCGACGACAGGCCCGTTCGTCAACGTGGGCACGGGCCGCGAGGACCGGTCGCTGCCGACGCAGGGCGAGGCGCGGCTGCTCTGGGACGATGGGTTCCTCTACGTCGGATTCGACGTCAGCGACAGGACGATCACCGGCGGGTTCCCCGAGGGCGCGCGGGATCCGCATCTCTGGGAGCGGGACACCGTCGAGGTGATGATCGATCCCGACGGCGACGGAGATAACAAAGACTATTACGAAATTCAGATCAACCCTCAGAACCTCGTCTTCGACTCGCAGTTCGACGACTACAACGCTCCAAGGGGCGGCCCGAGCGGGCCTTTCGGCCATGAGGCGTGGAGCGCGGGCCTCACGAGCGCGGTCGCGCTGAGAGGGACGCTCGACGACGGCTCGGACGAGGACGTGGGGTACGTGGTCGAGGCGAAGATCCCGTGGAGCTCGTTCGCGAAGGCGAAGGCGGCGCCGCCGTCGCCGGGGGACGCGTGGCGGATGAACTTCTACGCCATGCAGGACAACGGCGGGGCGGCGTGGTCGCCGATCCTGGGCGAGGGGAACTTCCACAGGGCGCGGCGGTTCGGTCGGGTCCGGTTCGTCGCGGCCGAAGGTGAGGCGGGCGGCGCGGGGGCGCCCGCGGCGGCGCCCTCCGCGCCGGCCGGTCCGAAGCCGGGCTACCGGGCCGATCCGCCGGACCGCTGACCTGCGCGTCCGGCGTCTCGAGCAACAGAACAGCGAACCCCGTTGCGGCGCGAGCCCTCCTTGGAAAGGGAAACAGAGGATGTTCACGAAGCTCGGACTCCGGAACTTCAAGTCCTGGCGTGGCGCACATGCGTTCGACCTCAGGCCGCTCACGCTGGTGCTCGGCGTCAACTCGGCCGGCAAGACGAGCCTGCTCCAGCCGCTCTTGCTCCTGAAGCAAACCATCGAGTCGCCCGACCGGCTGCTTTCGCTCAACCTGGGCGGGCAGCCCGGTGAGATGCTGGACCTCGGCAGGCTCTCCGACGTCGTCTCCGGGGGCGACGTGCGCGCCGGGCTCGGCTTCCGCCTGACGTTCGGCCCCGTGAGCATCGGGAAGGGGGCCGCGCCGCGCACGCTCGGCTCCGTGGACTACGAGGTGGAGGTTGGCGCCGGCGAGGACGAGAATCCCTACGTGGAGCGGCTCTCGTACGCCACCGTCGAGGGCGCCTACGCCGTCGCGCGCCAGCGAGACGGCGCCTACGCGCTCTCCGCGCCGGGCGGCCCCTTGCCCGACGACCGGCGAGCTCGGCGGACCTACGAGCCCGAGCGGTCCGTCGGCTTCTCGGCCGATGCGGTCGCCGCCCTCGGCGCCGCGGGGGCGGACGCGCAGGATCTCGCGCTCGCGCTGACGCGGGAGCTCC
The DNA here is from genome assembly GCF_052075895.1 of Sorangium sp. KYC3313. NCBI lineage: Bacteria > Pseudomonadati > Myxococcota > Polyangiales > Polyangiaceae > Sorangium > Sorangium sp. KYC3313. The sequence continues at coordinate 1,467,256 of NZ_CP197255.1, read as the reverse complement.
GGCGGCTCGCCTACATTGGGCCCCACCGGAGCGTGCCCACGCGCCACTACGCGTGGACGGGGCGCTCGATAGGGCAGCTCGGATCGAGCGGCGAGCACGCGATCCCGGCGCTGATCGCGAGCCTCGTCGGCCGCCACGCCGACGGGTCCGAGCGGGGCCGCCTCGTCGAGCAGGTCTCCGCGGGGCTCGCGCGGCTCGGGGTCGCGGACAGGATGGAGATCGAGCGCCAGGCGACGACGTTCTTCCAGGTCATGATCACCTTCCAGGGCCACCGGACGAACCTGCTCGACGTCGGCTTCGGGGTCTCCCAGGTCCTGCCCGTGGTCACCGCGGCGTACTTCGCGCCCGAGGGCTCGACGGTGATCATGTCGGAGCCCGAGCTCCACCTGCACCCGCTGGCGCAATCCGCGCTCGGCGACCTGCTCGTCGAGGCCGTGCGAGAGCGCGGGGTGCAGCTCCTCGTCGAGACGCACTCGGAGCACCTCTTCCGGCGGATCCAGACGTTGATGGCCGAGGAGCGCATCACGCCGGACGAGTGCGCCATGTACTTTGCCCGGTGCAATGGAGGGGATTCGGTGCTCGAGCCGCTCGCGGTGAACGAGTACGGGCGGGTCGCGAACTGGCCCGACAAGTTCTTCGGTGACACGGTGGGCGAGGTCGAGCGCCAGATGGAGCGGATGCTCGACCGCATGGAGAAGGACGAGCAACGTGGCTGATCATGTCGTCGACACCAACGTGCTCATCGTCGCGAGCGCCGCCGATCCTGCCTCGCCGTTCAAGGACACCCACGTCCCGACGAGCGAGCGGAGGGTCGTCTTCGCGTGGCTCAAGGATTTTCGCGCCGATGACGGGCGCCGCCTGATCATCGACAGGGCCCGCGGCATCCTGCGCGAGTACAGGAAGAAGCTGACGGCCCAGGACTACGGCCTCGTCGTGGCGATGGAGAAGCTCCGGACGGCGGCGTTCGTCTCCGTGCAGTACGACGGCGAGTACGCCGTCGTGCCCGAGCGGCTCGCTCGCTTCGACAACTCCGACAAGAAGCTCGTGGCGGCGCACCTCGCGCACCGGGCGGAAGGCGGTCAAAGCACCATCGTGAACGCGTGCGACACCGACTGGCACGAGCACGAAGAGGCGCTCTCCGCAGAAGGGGTGATCGTGGAGCAGCTCCTCCCGGCGTGGTGCCAGAGAGAGTTCTGGCGCAAGAACCCCGAGAAGGTGCCTCCCGGCGCTCGATGATGCGCTTGCGGTGGCGCTGGCGCACCGTGACCTCGTTGTTCTCCACCCGGACCATAACGTCGCTCCCCATGGGGTCGCGGTGCGTCGTGGGGCGATGCGTCGTGGGGCGGTGCGTCGTGGGCTCGTACGAGGCGAGCTCAAGGTGGGCGTGCTTCCTGAAAGCGAAACGCTACATCAACAGCATTCGTGAGGTCCGCGGCTTCCTGAAAACGAAACGTTATATCAACAGCATTTGCGGCCCGTGATGCTGTACATTTCGCGCGGCGGGGTGGCGTCGCCGTGCAATGACACGACGCCCGCTGTCGGTAGCCTCCATGCGAGAGCGCGATCGAGCTATTGCGTCGACGCGAAAGATCGTTGAGAGTCGTGACATGCAATTGCATGCCTCGGATCGTGGCCCATCCCGACATACCGGGATCGAGCGTCCGTGGGCAGGCTGGATGGATGGAGGTTCATGCGATGACACGGTTCTTCACTCTTGTTGGAGCGATCCTTTTGGTGGCCTGCGGCGGTGCGGGGGAGGGCACCGGCGCGGAGGGCGGGACGGGCTCGGCGGGCGGAGACGATACGAGCTCGAGCGGCGAGGGGCCGACCACGTCGGGCACCACGACGAGCACGACGGGCACGGGGATCGAGGACCCGACGAGCGGGTCGGGCAGCAGCACGAGCGGTTCAGGCGACGCGACCGGCTCGGGCGGCTCCGGTGGCTCCGGGGGCTCGGGCGCCGCGAGCGGCTCCGGCGGTACGGGGGGCACGGGCGGCGATGATCCGTTCGCGCACGCTCCGGTGTGCAGCAGCGACGAGCACTGGACGATGGGCGATCACGAATCGCCGCTCATGCACCCAGGCATGGCGTGCCGGACCTGTCACTCGATGAAGGAGCCGCGGGTCGCGACGCGCCTGCCGATCGTCGGCACCGTCTACCCGACCGGGCACGAGCCCGACGACTGCCTCGGCGTCGACGGGGATGCCGAGGACGTGGTCGTCGAGATCACGACCGCCGACGCTCGGGTGATCCAGCTGCCGGTCAATGCGTCAGGCAACTTCCTCTTCGACACCGCCCGAGATCGCACGCCCATCAAGTTCCCGATCACCGCACGGGTGGTGAAGGGCGACAAGGAGCGCAAGATGCTCACCGCGCAGATGAGCGGCGATTGCAACAGCTGCCACTCCCAGAAGGGCGCCGAGGGGGCGCCCGGACGGATCGTCGCGCCCTGACGCTTGCGCTGGCGCCCGCCGGCCGAGAGCATCTCACTCCAGCGTCCCCTCAGGGCCGGGGCGGCGCCGCGCCCCTCGGGGCCGAACCATCCGGTCCTGGGCCCAGCCCCCGGCCCAGCAAAGCCGGCGCATGCACCCCCGGCTGCGCTAAGCTCCGCGCCCTGTGCCCGTCCTCACCGCTCACGATCTCCACAAATCCTTCGGTCCGCAGACCATCCTCGACGGCGTCTCGGTCAACATCCGCACGGGCGAGCGGGTGGGCCTCGTCGGCGTCAACGGCTCCGGCAAGAGCACGCTCGCCCGCATCCTCGCCGGGGTCGAGCAGGCCGACAGCGGCACCATCGCGCGCCGACGCGGCGCCGAGATCGGCGTCCTCTCGCAGGATCCGGTCTTCGAGCCGACCGACACCGCGCGCGACGTCGTGCTCGCCGGGCTCTCCGCCTGGCACGCCGCCAAGGCCCGCCACGACGAGGTGAGCCGGGCGCTCGCGGCCGGCTCGGGGGACGCCGAGGCGCTCCTCGCCGAGCAGGCCGAGGCCGGGGCCGACGTCGAGCGGCTCGGCGGGTGGGACATGATGCACCAGGTCGACGCCATCATCGGCCACGTCGGCGTCACCCGGCCCGACGCGCCCATGAGCGTGCTCAGCGGCGGCGACCGCAGGCGCGTCGCGCTCGCCCGCCTCCTCGTGTCGCGGCCCGCCCTCGCCGTGCTCGACGAGCCCAGCAACCACCTCGACGTCGAGACCGTCGAGTGGCTCGAGCGCTACCTCGTCGAGGAGCACCCCGGCGCGCTCCTCCTCATCACCCACGACCGCTACCTGCTCGACCGCGTCGCGGAGCGCACCCTCGAGATCGACAAGGGCAAGGTCTACAGCTACGACGGCGGCTACGAGGAGTACCTCGAGCAGAAGGCCGAGCGCCTCGCGCTCGAGGCGCGCACCGAGTCGAACCGGCAGAACTTCCTGCGCACCGAGCTCGAGTGGCTCAGGCGCCAGCCGAAGGCGCGCACCGGCAAGCAGAAGGCCCGCATCCAGCGCGCCGAGATGACCAAGAGCGCGCCGCCGCCCAAGGCGGAGCGGACCGCGCAGCTCTCGGTGGAGTCGGTGCGCACCGGCAAGACCATCCTCGAGCTGAAGAAGCTCGGCCTCGCGGTCGACGGCAAGTGGCTCGTGCGCGGCCTCGACTTCACCCTGACCAAGGGCGAGCGCGTCGGCGTCGTCGGCCGCAACGGCACCGGCAAGACCACGATGCTCCGCGCGATCCTCGGCCAGCTCGGCGCCGAGGGCGACGGCGCGGCCGCCGAGGGGCCCCGCATGGAAGGCGAGGTCGTGCTCGGAAAGAACTCGAGCGTCGCGTACTTCGACCAGCACAGGAGCGGGCTCGACCTCGACAAATCGATCTTCGAGAACATCGCGGGCTCGCACACGCGCGTCGAGGTCGGCGGCCGGTCCATGGACGTGCGCAGCTACCTGGAGCGGTTCCTGTTCGATCCGAACAAGGCGCGGCAGCCGGTGGGCTCGCTCTCCGGCGGCGAGCGGGCGCGGGTCGCCCTGGCGAAGATGCTCACCCAGAGCGTCAACGTGATCATCCTCGACGAGCCCACGAACGATCTCGACGTGATGACCCTCGCCGCGCTCGAGGAGATGCTCATCGAGCTCGACGGCTCGGCGCTCGTCGTGACCCACGACCGCTGGTTCCTGAACCGGGTGGCGACCTCGATCCTCGCGTTCGAGGGCGACGGCCGGGTCGTGCGGTACGCGGGCAACTACGACGCCTACCGCGAGCAGCGCGCGAACGCCGCGCTCGAGACGGAGGCCGAGGCGCGGGCCGCCAAGGCCCAGGCGGCGGAGGCCCGGCCGGCGGCGGCGCCGGCGAAGGCGGCCGCGCGGGCCGGCGACAAGCCGAAGCTCACGTTCGCGGAGCGGACGGAGCTCGACGCCATCGTGGGGCGGATCGACGCGGCCGAGCAGAAGGTCGCCGAGCTCGAGGCGAAGCTCGCCGACCCGACGCTCTACGCGAGCCGCGGCGCGGACGTGGCGGGGCTGCTCTCGGAGCTCGAGCGCGCCAAGCAGGACGCGGCGCGCCTGGTCAGCCGCTGGGAGGAGCTCGAGACGAAGCGCGAGGCCGCCGGCAAGGCGTGACAGGGCGCGACGGAGCGCGAGGCCGCCGGCAATCGGTGAAGGGGCGCATGGGGCGATCCGCCTCGCACGAGGGCCCTTGTCGGCGCGGCGCCGCCCGGCGACCATGGCCTCATGATGACCGTGTTCGAGGTGCACCTCGCCGAGGGATCCGACGGCGCCGGCCTGCTCAGCGACGAGGTCCTGAGCGAGACAGGCGCGCAGGTGATGACGCTCCAGGAAGCCGCGCTGGTCGGCTTCCAGGGCCTCCAGGCGCTCGACGGCTCCGGCAACGTCCGGCTCATCGCCGTGCGCGCGCGCGACGCCGCCTGGATCCACCGCTGCCTGGAGACCCACGGGGCCGTCGCCGCATTCCGGGCTCACCAGGTCGACTGAGCCACATCGCCCCCGCTGCTCGACCGACCCTCCGCGCGCGGCCTTGTCCGGAATGCCGTGGATGCCAGTCCGGCCGCCCGGCGCACAGAACATGAAGTCCCGACAAGCCCGCTGAAGCAGGCGAAGCTCGCCTCAACGAACATCGACGAGATCCGGTGTCCATCACCACATACGGAACGCCGCCCTCTCGCCGGGATCCGTACGTCTCCGCACGCAGGAGGCCCGTCCCACTGTGTCTCGTGTTACTAGAAAGTTGCCGTGTGGTTGCGTTGTTCACTGACGATGGTAACAACACCGCATGTCTCACTCCTCTCTACGTAGTCATACGCTCCTGGCGTTGTTCGCGGTCTCCGCGTTCGCGCCGGGTTGCGGCTCGGAGCGGCCGCAAGCGGGCGATACCAGGCCGCCGGGCTCCGAGCCCGGTCAGGGGGCGCCCTTCGAGAACCCCGGCGGGATGTGGATGCCGGAGCAGATGCGGCAGCACAAGGACCAGCTCAAGGCGCTCGGGCTCGAGATCGATCCCGAGTCGCTCGCCGATCCCACGGCGTCCCCGCTCGGCGCGGTGGTGAGCCTGGGCGGCTGCTCGGCCTCGTTCGTCTCGCCCGATGGGCTCATCGCCACGAACCACCACTGTTCGACCAGGGCGCTCCAGTACAACTCCACCCCGGAGCAGGACCTCCTGACGAACGGCTACCTCGCGAAATCCCGCGCCGAGGAGCGATGGGCCGGCCCCACCGCGCGCGTGCTCGTGACCCGCGCGTTCCGCGACGTCACCGCCGAGGTGCGGCGCGGCATCGAGGCCATCCAGGGCGATCTCGAGCGCTACGAGGAGATCGAGAAGCGCAAGAAGCAGCTCGTGACCGCGTGCGAGGAGGGGCGCCCCGAGATCCGCTGCTCCATCGCCGAGTACTTCGGCGGCGGCCAGGTGTCCTTGATCGAGCAGCTCGAGATCAAGGACGTTCGCATCGTCTATGTCCCCCAGGAGGCGATCGGCAACTTCGGCGGTGATATCGACAACTGGCGCTGGCCGCGCCACACCGGCGATTTCGCCTTCTTCAGGGCCTATGTCGGCAAGGACAACCGGCCGGCGGCCCACGCCGAGGACAACGTGCCTTACCGTCCGGCGCACCACCTGAAGCTCGCGTCGTCGCCGCTCCACCAGGGCGACCTGGTGATGGTCGCCGGCTACCCCGGCACGACGAACCGGCTCCGGACCGCGGCGGAGGTCGAGTCCGCGGTCTCCTGGCTGTACCCGAAGCGGGTGTCGTTCTACGAGGAGTCGGTCGCCCTCCTGGAGGAGCTCGGCAAGAACGACCCGGCCCTGCGGATCAAGGCGGAGCCGACCATCCAGGGCTACGCCAACTACCTGCTCAAGACGCGCGGCCTGCTCGACGGGCTGGTCCAGGGCGGCCTGGCCAAGGAGAAGGCCAAGCAGGAGGGCGACCTCAAGGCCTGGATCGACGCCGACCCCGAGCGCAAGGCGGCCTACGGCGGCGCGATCGAGCGGATCGCGGCGCTGCACGCCGGGCAGCTGGCGACGCGCGACCATGACGCGGCCGTGTCGGAGATCGCCTCGTCGGCGAGGCTCCTCGACGCCGCGGTCACCCTCGTGCGCATGGCGGAGGAGCGGCCGAAGGCCGACGCCGAGCGCGAGGCCGAGTACCAGCAGCGCAACTGGGAGCGCCTCGAGCAGGCGCAGGCGTCGCTGCAGAAGTCGTACGACCGCGCGATCGATCGGAGCACCTTCAAGCTGGCCACGCGGCGCGCGCTCCGGCTCGATCCGAAGGACAGGCCCGCGCTGCTCGGGGCCCTCGCGGGCGGGCAGGCACAGACGGAGGCGGGCATCGCCGCGGCGATCGACGCGCTCTACGAGAAGACGGCGCTCGAGGACGCGGCGACCCGGATCCAGCTGCTCAAGACGGCGACGCTCGAGGAGCTCCGGGCGAGCCGGGATCCGATGATCCGCCTGGCGCTCGAGCTCGCGCCGGTCGACAAGGCCATCGAGGCGCGCGACAAGGCCTACGCCGGGGCGATGGCCCTCGTGAAGCCGCGCTTCGTCGAGGCGCTCCGCGCGCACCGGGGCGGCCTCCTGGCGCCCGACGCGAACGGCACGCTCCGCGTCACGTATGGCACCGTGCGGGGGTACCGCCCGGAGGCCGACAAGCCGGTGGTTCGCCCGTTCACCACCCTCAGCGAGGTCGTGAAGAAGAGCACCGGCGAGGCGCCGTTCAACACCCCGACGACCCTGCTCGAGGCCGCGCGCGAGAAGCGGTTCGGCCCGTACGTGGACAAGGACCTCGGCGAGGTGCCGGTCTGCTTCCTGAGCGATCTCGACATCACGAACGGCAACTCCGGCTCTGCCACGCTGAACGCGCGCGGCGAGCTCGTGGGCCTCGCCTTCGACGGCAACTACGAGGCGATGGCGTCCGACTGGCTGTTCATGCCGTCGATCACCCGGACCATCCACGTCGAGCACCGCTACATGGAGTGGGTGATGGACGCGGTGTCGGGCGCGGACGCCGTGCTGAAGGAGATGGGCGGCAAGCCGGCCATCGACTGAGCGCGACGCAACCTCGAGAGCACGATCGCGAGGACGCCGGCGCGGGTCACGCGCCGGCGTCGTCGGACGACACCCGCACCTCTCCCCCGGCCACCGTCCAGAGGATCGACGTGCAGCTCCGCCCGAACGCCCTGTCGTGCGTGACGAGGAGCAGCGCGCCCGGGTAGTCGGCGAGGGCGCGCTCCAGCCGCTCGATCGAGGGCAGGTCGAGGTGGTTGGTCGGCTCGTCCAGCACGAGCGCCCACGCGTGTTGCCCGAGGCCCAGCGCGATCATCAGCTTGCGCGCCTCGCCGGGCGACGGCCGCGCCGACCCGAGCAGCGGCCCCGGCTCCACCCCGAGCGCGGCCACCAGCGACATCACCCGCCCGCGCTCCTCCGGAGGGAGGCGCCGCGCCCTCGCGAGGAGCGCCTGCTGCTCTGCCTCGCCGAGCTCCTGCGGCACATGGAGCACCTTGTCCGCCGGCACGCGCGCGCCGGCGAGCAGCGCGTTCACCAGCGTCGTCTTGCCAGCGCCGTTCGGGCCCGCGATCCGGATGCGGTCCTCGCGGCCGACCGAGAGCCGCACGTCCCGCAGCAGCGTCCGCCCCTCGCCCTCGCCGCCGGCGTGGATCCGGGGCGCGTCGAGCACGAAGAGCCACGGCGCGGGCGATCGCTCGTAATCGACGAACACGCTGCGGCCCACCGCCTTCTCGAGCTCGAGCTCTCCCGCCTCGGCCGACACCTTCTCGAGCTTGCGCCGGGTCACGCCGACGTTGCGCGACAGCCGCGCTTCGGCCGACGACACGCGGAAGTCCGCGAGCAGGCCCCGGGCGTCGCTGTCGCGCGGGCCCTTCATGCGCCGCTTCGTGCTCCGGTCCGCGTCGGCCGAGGCCTGCGCCCGCCGCTCGTCGCCGAGGCGGCGCCGGAGCTGCCGCTCCTCGGCGCGCAGCCGCTGGTGCGCCTCCTCGCGCCCGCGCGCCTCGGCCTCCCAGAGCGCTTTTGCCGCGCTGTACCCGCCGGGATAGAGCCTCGCCGCGGCCCGCTCGACCCGGATCGTGCCGGTGGTCAGCGCGTCGAGGAGCTCGCGATCGTGCGAGACGCACGCCCCGATCCCCTGGAACCCCGCGAGCGCGCTGGCGAGCAGCGCCCGCGCGTCCGCGTCGATGTGGTTCGTCGGCTCGTCGAGCAGGAGCAGGTCCGGCGCCGCGGCGAGCGCCGCGCCGATCTGCCACCGCTTGCGCTCGCCGGGCGACAGCGTGGCCCAGCGCCCGAGCTCCGCCGGATCCAGCAAGAGCTCGCCGCGCAACCTGCGCGCGGCGCCGTCCTCGGCGTCGGCCAGCGCATGGATGGCCGCGTCGGCGTGCTCCACGGCCTGCGGGCAAACCGCGACGGTCGCGCCCCGCGGGTCGAGCCGCAAGCTCCCCGCCTCGGGCGCGAGCTCGCCGGCGAAGAGCCGGAGGAGCGTCGTCTTGCCGGCGCCGTTCGGCCCGACGATCCCGTACCACCCGGGCGTCAGGCTCAGATCGACGTCCGCGAGGATCGTGGACGCGTCGGAATACGAGAAGGAGAGGCGCTGCGCGCGCAACAACGACATACGAGCTCCTGAATCCAGAGGGCCACATGGCCCGGTCACGGGACGGGCAGGCTGCCTCGCGCGGCCAGGGAGCAGGGATGCCACCTGTCGCGCTCGCGACCTGCGACGGAGACCGATTCAGGAGCTGATCTTCACCGGAGCACTCTCCTCTTGCGTCAGCCGTGCTCTCTAACAGACGGTCGAGGCCCACGCAATCGGCGCGCTCACGCGGCCAGGAAGCCGCCGTCGACCGGGATCGCGCCGCCGGTCACATAGCCCGCGCCCTCGGAGCACAGCCACAGCGCGGCGGCGGCGATCTCGTCCTCGGTGGCCATCCGCGCCATCGGATGCTGCGCGACCAGCGCCTGCACCAGCTCGGGCGCGAACGCCTCCGCCTGTTGCATGGCGGGCGTGCGGGTGACGCCGGCGCAGAGGGCGTTCACGCGGATCCCGAGCGGCGCCACCTCGAGCGCCACCGAGCGCGTCATCCCGAGGACCGCGTGCTTGGACGCGACGTAGGCGTGGTGCGCCGGCTTCCCGGCGACGCCGTAGATGGAGCCCATGTTGACGATGGCGCCCCCGCCCGACGCCAGCATGGCCGGGATCTCGTGCCGCATGGCCAGCCAGATCCCGCGGGCGTTGGTCGCCATGACGTCGTCCCACACCGCCTGATCGGCGCGCTCGAGGCGGGCCATGTCGCCCCCGACGCCCGCGCAGTTCGCCGCGAAATCGAGCCGCTCGAAGCGCCTCATCGTCTCTTCCACGGCGCGCTTCATCGAGGCGTCGTCCCGCACGTCGGCCTGGACGAACAGCGCCGGCGCGCCCTCTCGCTCGAGCGCGGCGCAGGCCCGCTGTCCGGCGTCGCCGTCGCGCGCGGCGACGGCGACGCGCGCCCCTCCTCGCGCGAACGCGCGCGCTGTCGCGAGGCCGATGCCCGAGGTGCCCCCGGTGACGAGGGCGACCCGTCCGGCGAAGTCGTAGGTGATCATGAAGCTCCCTTTCCTGGTGGAATCACGCGGTGCTCGCGCCGAGGCCGCGCTGGATGAACTGGACCGCCTGCTGGGCGAGGCGACGGCGGCGCTTCGGGCCGAGCTGCTTTCGCAGCGCGTCGGAGGCCAGCACGTCGTGGAGCTCGGCCCCGAGCTCCTGGAGCACCGCGTCGGTCAGCCCGGGGCCGATGACGGCGGCGACCAGCCGGGTCGCCACCTCGAGGCTCGTGTCGGTGGAACGGACGGCGCCGCTCGCGATGCCCTCCGCGAGCAGGGCCCGGAGCTCCGCGGCGCCGGCCTCGCAGATCGCCTTGTGGAGGCCGCGGACCTCGACCGTCGCGGTCGGGTCGGCGGCCGCGGCGGACAGGCGGGCGAGGCGCGGGTGCTCCACGAGGAACGCCATGCCGCGCTCGATGTGGACCTCCAGGCGAGCCCAGAAGCCGCCCTCCAGGCACGCGGCGCCGAGGAACGCGCGCTTCTGCCGCGGCACCTCCTCGGTCAGGAGCCACCGGTAGAGATCGAGCTTGTCCTCGAAGTACTGATAGAAGCTCCCCTTGGGGATGCGGGCGCGGCGCGCGATCTGCGAGAGCGAGGCCTCGGCGTACGGGCGATCCGCGAACTCGGCGATCGCCTCGCGCACGAGGCGGCCCCGCCGCTCCTCGGGCAACCCAAAGAACGTGCTCTTCGGCATGCGACCGGTCAGTCATATGACCGATCGGTCGCATCGTCAAGGCGGGCTGGACGCGCCCCTGGATGCTGTTCAACGGTTCAGCGCTGGGCATGCCCTGAGCACGACGAAGGAGACCCCTGGGCGCAACCCGGGAGTGCCCAGAGCGTGACCCCGAGCCCAAACGGGCCTCGTCCCAAACGCGCCTCCGGCGCGGGTCGGCGCGCCTCCGGAGGAGGTAGGGTTCCAGGGAGAGGCCCCCTCTTTCGAGGTCACGAGATCGACCCGAGCGCGACATCGAGCGACCCGCATCACGGCCGGCGACGCTGGGAAGGGTGACCGCGCGCCTCTCGAGCGAGGCGTTCATCTTGCATAGCAGGCCGGCGCACTCTCGTGCGGCCGTGCATTCCTGCAATGCACGTCACATCGATGGCGAAAACCTTCGCCGTCAGCATTCCAGGCAGGCGCCGCGGGCGTTCGCGCCGACGCGCGCCTGCAGCGTTCTCGTCTGCACGGCTCGCTCCATCCGGAGCGTAGCGGGGGCGGCTTCGGGTCACACGCTATGCCTTCACGGATGAAAGCCGAGTCGACTGCATCTTGCATTGCTGCACAGCCGCTCGCGATAGACGACGTCGATCATCCAGAGATCATTGCGCTCATCGATCGCAACGCATCTCTATCGGATGGCCATCGAGGTGTCGCTCGGGGGCAGTCGATGTTCTCCGCGCCTGCTGGAGCGGCGGGGCTCGCAGACGCTGAAATGTATTTTTATTCACGCGGCATGTCGTGGCGGCTCGGCCATCGCATGGAAGTGTTAGAAGATTCGTTGTCCGCGGTGCTTCGATCACGACGAGGTCGTCGTGTGAAGTCCGCAAATAAGAATACAGTTGCGCATTCGTCCGCATGGTATAGGATGCTGTCATCAGATGGAGGAGCACCCACGAACCATCGGACCCCTGCAGCCATGAAGAGAGCCTAGCGGCTCTCTCGCTTGCTCTGGTCTCATGATGCACCGGGAGATGCCCTGGAAGCAATCCAGGCGCTCGTGAGTCGCATGCTCGCATCCTGGCGAGCGCAGCGACGACCGAGGAGTGCAGCCGTGTCGTGCGGACGCCGAGCGTTGGCTCGGACCGCGCGGCGGCTGTTCAGCGCCCTGCTCGCGGGAGATGCGCCCAGGTGACCACGCGCTGGAGCATCGCGGCAACGCGGCTTGCGGGTTCCGTTTCGTGCTCCTTTCAGCGCTAGGGGCCAGCTGCCTCAGGGCAGCACCGAATCGACGCCATCGCGTCGCCCAGCGCGTCATCCGAGGGAACACCACACTCCAGGCTGAACGACGCGTGCCGCCATGGTGTTGCGGCTGCGTCCTGCCTTCGCCACAGGAAGAGCGCGATGAGTCGACTGAATCTGTTTGCCCCCGAGGTCCGAGAGAACCCGTACCCCTTCTACGCGGCGCTGCGCCGCGAGTCGCCCGTGTGTCAGGTGGACCCCAACGGGATGTGGGTGGTCACCCGGTATGATGACATCGTCGCGGCGTGCAAGAACACGCAGGTGTTCTCGTCCGCGGGGCTGCGCATGGCCACCGAGCCCCCGTTCCTGGGGCGTCAAAATCCCTTGTCCGGATCCATGATCCTCGCGGACCCGCCGCGGCACGGACAGCTGCGCAGCCTCAGCAGCCGCGCGTTCACCGCCAACATGGTGAGCACGCTGGAGCACCACATGCGATCCGTGGCCGTGCGGCTCACGGACGGCCTGGTGCAGCATCGTGTCGTCGAGTTCGTCTCCGAGTTCGCGAGCCGCGCGCAGGTCAGCGTCCTCGCCAAGTTGATCGGATTTGATCCAGGGCTGGAGGAGCACTTCAAGCGATGGGCGACTGACCTGGTCATCGTCGGCGTCATACCTCCAGAAGATCACGCGCGGATCGCCGAGGTGCGTAGGACCATCGATGAGATGGAGCAGTACATGCTGGGCCTACTCGCGAGCCGCCGGCGTCGGCTGGAGAACGACCTGGTAAGTGAGCTGATCCGGTCTCGGAGGGACGACGATGGGATCACGGACCAGGACCTCGTATCCCTCCTCTCCCTGCTCCTCGTGGCAGGGCTCGAAACGTCGACGTCGCTGATGACCCATATGGTCTTGATCCTCGCCCAGCGTCCGATGTGGATGGATCGCCTACGTGCGGAGCCGGCGCTCATCCCGCATTTCATAGAGGAGGTCCTGCGCTTCGAGGCGCCTGTGCACGCCACGATGCGACTGACCCTCACCGAGACGGAGCTCGGCGGTACGCGTCTGCCCGCCCACGCCGTGGTCGCGCTGCTCATCAGCTCGGGTCTGCGCGACGAGGCGAGGTTTCAGGAGCCGGACCGCTTCAACCCGGAGCGTGGCGATCAGGCCAACCTGGCATTCGGCCATGGTGCCCACTTCTGCCTCGGGGTCTTCCTGGCCCGGGTGCAGGCCCGCATTGTGCTGGAGGAGCTCCTGCGTCGGTGCCACCGCATCGTGCTTCGTACCGACCGTCTCGAGTGGCAAGCGGCTCTCAACACGCGCTCCCCGGTGGCGCTGCCCATCGAGGTGATCCCCGCCTCAGCGACCGCCGCGCGTGAGTCGCCGGTCGTCCAGGGGATCTGGTAGGACCATGCTCTCGTCGTGAGAATGTCTCTACTCCATGGAATCGTCTTGTGGCGGAGTTCGTCATGTCATCTGATCGAACCAGCGTTGTCGTCAGTAAGGGCGATGCTGGTGTATTCGAATATCCATTTGCTGCGTCGTGTCACCCCGGGCGAGAGGTCGCGGAGCAAAGGACCCTGGCGTGGGTTCGCCGGTTGCGTCTGGTGCCAGACGGTCGGTCGCTCTCGCGTCTCAAGGCGACGAACTTCTCCCAGCTGGCGGCGTGGCTTTTGCCGTCCGCAAGCACCGAGACGCTCCAGCTGGCATCGGACTTCACTGCCGCGCTGTTCCTCCTGGATGACGCGTACGACGAGGGACAGCTCAGCACGGACCCGGAGTCCGTCGAGTGTCTCAATGAAAAGTATCTGGGGGAGCTCTTCGGATACACCGAAGTGGACATGAGCGATCCCCTGACGCGCGGGATGCTCGATGTGCGTGAGCGCATCCGACGCAGCCATCCACACTTCTTCCTGAATCGATGGCTCTCGCACTTTCAGTACTACTACGAGGCCAACCTGTGGGAGGCAAATAACCGAAAGCAGATGAGGGTCCCGGACCTCGAAGAGTATTTGATGATGCGGCGCTACAGCGGAGCCGTCTATACCTACTGCGACCTGCTCGAGCTGCTGCTCGAACGGCCGCTGCCGCTCGAGGTCGTCCAGCATCCATTGATTCAGGCGGTTCGCGATATATGTAATGACATCCTCTGCTGGACGAACGACTACTTCTCGCTCGGGAAGGAGCTGAGCAACGGCGAGTCGCACAACCTGATCGTCGTCCTTCGGAACGAATGCGTGAGCACGCTGGGAGAGGCGGTCGACCGGCTCAAGCAGATGCACGATCGCCGGGTCGCGGAGTACCAAGGCGTGAAGGAGAAGGTGCTCGCGCTCTGGGCGGACGACGAGATCCGCCTCTACCTGGACGCGGCCGACGCCATGATCGCCGGGAACCAGCGCTGGGCTCTCGAAGCCGGTCGCTACTCTGGACTAGAAAGTTTGATCGTGCGCGCTGGATGAAGGCAAGGGAGTCCACCGGGCGCGTGGCGCTTGCGAGGGGCTCGCCCGGCGTCACGGGGCGCGTCGTGAGAAAGGGGGCTCCCTACGCGTGCAGTCTCGTCGCCGTCCGCCGCATCGCGTAGGCGATACCTGCCTTGAGATTGGAGCGGGTCTCTATCGAGCCGAGGTCGACGCCGAGCGCGACCAAGCTCTGCGCCACCGCAGGGCGGAGCCCCGTCAAAATAGCCTTGCTTCCGAGCAATCCCACCGCCTGGGCCAAGCTCATCAGCCTGCTCGCGACGCTTGTGTCCACGCTCTTGACCCCCGTGACGTCGACGATCACGACTTTGGCAGAGCTGGACGCGACCCCTTGCATCGCGGTTTCAATCATCTGCGCCGCCCGTCTTTCATCGATGGTTCCGATGATCGGCATCACCATGACCTGATCGGTGATCGGTATGCAGGGCGTTGATAGCTCGAAGAGCCGATCCCGCTGCGTCTGAATGATGGCTTCCTGCATCTGGACGCGCTCTTCCTGCAGCCGGACCCGCTCGCCCAGCTCCACCTGCAGCTGGTCGTTGACGTCGCGGAGCTGCTCGTTGGACAGCCGGAGCTCCTCCGTGCGCGCGGCTACCTCCTGCTCGAGCCTCTCATAGAGCTTTGCATTCTCGATGGAGATCGCGATCTGCGTCGAGAGGAGCTTCAGGAGATCGAGGCGGTTCTGCGTGAATACGCCGGTGGACAGGTTGTTCTCGAGGTAGAGCACGCCGACGAGCCGATTCTGCCGGATGATCGGAGCGCAGATGACCGACTTCGGGCGTATCTCTCGGATGTAAGGGTCGGCAGCGAATCTGGCCTCCTCCGTCGCATTGTCCAGCAGAATGGCCTTCTGGGTACGCTGCACGTAGCTGATGATCGAGAGCGGCGCTCTGCTGAACGAGACGACGGGCGCAGACTTGAGCACGTGAACTTGCTTCGGCTGAAAGGTCCCTTCCACCTCGACGAAGAGGGCATCGCCATGCGCGAGGGCCATCATGCCGGACTGCGCGCCGACGTTCTCGAGCACGATCGTCATGAGGTTTTCCAGGAGCCTCTCCAGGACGATCTCGCTCGCCACGGCCTGCGACGCCTTGACCACGCTGAGCAGATCCAGGACCGCGTCCTCGTGGGTGGAGGTCACCGTCACCGACGTCGATTGGTCTGGCCTCCCCTCGAGCCTCAGATGAGGGAACGCGGCGACGAGGCTCTGGCACTTCGCATCAGCGCCCCACAGAGCATAGCCCCGGTAGGCCATCGTCATGTAGTGCTGAGCGATCTCGCCCCGACCCATCCCTCGGTAGAACGACGACGCGAGCTCACACGCTAGCGCCTCTTCCTGGATGTATCCGTGCTGTCGAGCTCCCTCGATCGCGCGATCGTAGAGGGCCATCGCCTCGATCATCGAGCGCCCCACGCGGGCCAGCTCCGCGCTCACCAGGTCGTGCTTGTGCTGGCTGTTCTCCGGAGCGTGGTGTGCCCACATCCCCAGCTTCTGCTGGTTCGCGTCGACCTTGGCGAGCGCCGCGTCTTGCTCCTCCTTCGAGAGTCGATCGAAGGAAGCGAGGATCGAGAGCGAGCAATAGAAGTTCTGCTGCACGACGGTGGCAAAACCCACCGCGTCCTGGTACTCCTCTCCGGCGCGAAGGCAGTCGTATGCGAGCTTGGGCTCGCCGAAGAGGTAGAGCAACATGCCCTTCGCGAGGTGTAGGCAAAACAGGGATGTCCTGTTGTGCTCGAGACAAGGAATCATCGACGTCTCGTCGAAGCTCTCGCCGACCAGCCGCTGCTTATCGGAAGATGGATCTCGGAGGCTGCGCACGAGCTGCTTCCAGATCTTTACATAATACAGCGGATACTGCTGATTGAGCTTCAGCGCGAGCTCGATAGAATGCGTCATTCGTTGCTCGACCGTCTCCAGATCCTCCCCGGTAAATAAGGAGTAGGTGGGGTACTGACAGGAGCTGTATCCGGCATATTCGATGTCTCCTGTCTCCAGCCCGACCTGGACCGCGTGGCGCGCCGGCTCGATGGTCTCCTTCAGGTGCCGCTTCCAGTGATGGATCGCGATGTAATTGAGGGTATAGATCTTGGGCTCGAGCTCGATCGCCCCGAAGCGATGGGTGAGCTCGATCGCGAGCTGGCCCAGCGCGAACCCATGATCTATATTGTTCATCACGCTACACTGAATATGGCCATAGATCGCAAAGGCGTATGCCGCGGAAGGGGAGATCCCGTGCTGTACGCATATGTCCATCATGGTGAATGCGATCAGCGGAACGAAGTGGGGCTTTGTCAGGACAGCCGCTGGAAAAGCAGAGACGAGGATCCGGTTCGCGGCGAGCATCCGCCGATCGGCGAGCACCGGCCGCTCCGCCAGGTGAGGTATGTCGATGTCGGCGGGCGGCGCCTGGCAGAGCGGTACCTCCAGCATGGCAAGCACAGCCAGGGCGATGTCGAGAGCATCCGCCAGTCGATGCTGCGACATGTAAAATTGAATGCGCGTCTCGTAGACCCGGATCTTCTCCAGTACGTCCCTTGCATGGTCCACGACGATCTTCGCGCACGCCTCGGCGCGGTCGAAGTTGATCGTCAGGTACTCCAGCTCGACGAGATCCGTGTAGATCGTGAGCGACAGCTCGTGGTTCGTCTCCCACGAGTCCTCGGGCAAGAACGCCGCGGCCGCGCGGAGGCACTGCACCCCGGGGCCATACGCCGTGGAGCGCCTCGCCTTCTGCCCGGCCCTCAGGTTGAGCGTCGCGGCCTCCTCGCGCTCGCGCCTGTCCACGATCATCTCTGCCCCCATGTTGAGGTGCATCACGATGTCGTAGATCCGGTCCTCGACGGACGCGGGAGGGCTCTCCCGTAGTATCAGCCGCCCCAGCTCCAGGTGGATCCGCTTCTGCTCCCCCTCAGGGAGCAGCTTGTAGGCCGCCTGCTGCACGCGGTCGTGGAGGAACTTGAACGTGACCGCCTCCTCGTCCGCGTCGTCGAGGAAGCGCGCGATCCCGTACTCACCGTCGACGGGCACGACGAGCCCTGTGTCCAGCGCGCCCCAGAGGTCCTCGTCGGTCGCGCGCCGGTTCTTCTGGTGGATGAGGGCGAGCATCCTCAGATCGAACTGGTTGCCGATGCACGCGGCGAGCTTCAAGACCCGCTGCGTCGCCTCACCCAGGCCCTGTATCCGGCGGACCATCAGGTCGACGACGTTGTCCGCGACCTCCATCCGCTGGATGTCGGCGATGTTCCATCGCCAGGCGCCCGTCTCCGAGCTGAAGCGCAGGTGGCCTTCGCGGCAGACGCTCTCGAGGTACTGGATGGTGAAGAACGGGTTCCCGTGCGTCTTGGCGAAGATGACGCCCGAGAGCTCGCGACACTCCTCCCGAGGCGCGTCGAGCGTGTCCGACACGAGCTGGTTGACGTGATCGGGCCCGAGCGGCGTCAGCGTGATCGTGCGCACGCGGGCCTCGCTCTTCCGGAGCGCGCCCAGCGTCATCGTCAGCGGGTGGGCGTCGTCGACCTCGTTGTCCCGGTACGACCCGATCAGCAAGAGATGGCGGATGTCCGGGTCCTCCAGGAGCACGCTGAGGAGGTTCAAGGACCCCGTGTCGGCCCACTGGAGATCGTCGAGGAACAGCACGAGCGCCCGCGTCTTCAGCGCGATCGCGCCGATGAAGTTCCGGAACGTCAGGTTGAAGCGGTTCCGCGTCTCCATCGAGCCCAGCGCCGGGACGGGCGGCTGCTCGCCGATGATGAGCTCGATCTCCGGGATCACCTCGGCGATGACCCGCCCGTTCGGAGAGACCGCCGCGAGGATCCTGGCCCTCCAGTCGGCGAGCTCATTCCTGCTCTCGGTCAGGATCTGCCGGACGACCTCCCGCAGCGCCGCGAGCACGGCCGCGTACGGGACGTTGCGCGTGAACTGGTCGAACTTCCCGGCGGCGAAGTAGCCCGCCTCCTTCGCGATCGGCTTGTGGATCTCGTTGACGACCGCCGACTTGCCCACGCCGGAGTAACCGGCCACGAGCACGAGCTCCGAGCGGCCACCCGCCGCCGCCTCCGGACCCGACCCGCTGATGTCCCTGAAGGCCGCCATCAACGCGCCGACCTCGCCCTGCCGGCCATAGAGCTTCTGCGAGATCTGGAGCCGCGTGGGCTTGTCCCTCCTCCCCGGCACGAAGTCCGCCACCGGGGCTCCGTGCTCCAGCATGTCGAGGCAGGCCGTCAGATCGGCCTTCAGGCCGAAGGTGCTCTGATACCGCTCCTCCGCCGTCTTCGAGAGCAGCTTCATGATCACCCGGGAGAGCGCCTCCGGGATCGCCGGCCGGATCAGGTGCGGCGCGACAGGCGTCTTCGCGATGTGATGGTGCACGAGCTCCAGCGGATCCGTCGTCTCGAACGGGAGGCGCCGCGTCGTGAGCTCGTAGAGCGTGACCCCGAGCGAGTAATAGTCCGAGCGGAAGTCGATCGACCGGTTCATCCGGCCCGTCTGCTCGGGCGAGATGTACTGCAGCGTACCCTCGCCGACCGACCAGGGGTCGACGACCGCCGCGCGCTCCCCGGGCAGGAGCGAGGCGATGGAGAAGTCCGTGAGCTTCGACGTGCGCACGTCGCTGTCGACGATGATGTTGCTCGGCTTGATGTCCTTGTGGACGATGTTCCGCTCATGGATCGCCCCGAGCGTGTCCGCGAGCTGGAGCGCTATCCTCACCGCCTGCGCCAGCCCGACGCCCTGCCCGTTGCCGTCGATGATCGCCCGCAGCGAGCGGCCGGCGAAGTACTCCATGACGAGCGCGGCGTAATCGAGCCGGACCTCGAGCTCGTGGACCCGCACGACCCCATCGAGGTCGAGGTGCTTCGTGATCTCGTACTGGCGCTTCAGGATCGCCACGTTGCGGGTGCCATTGACGCCCTTGCGCGCGACCTTGATGACGCACATCTTGCCCGTGCTCTTCCTCCGGCCGAGATAGACGCTGCTGCGAGCACCATCGTGCAGCGTCTCGAGCAACTCGTGATTCAACAGCTCCACCATGACGGCGACCCCCCTGGAGTGACAGGGCTATTTACCCAGCGCGGCGTTCAGTCGGTATCTCGGTCCGTGTCAAGCCGCAGCCCCCCGCTTCACGGCAGCTCCTCGGGCGCTGAACTCAAGGAAGGCGAGAGGCGGCCGCGCGATCCGCCGGGGCAGCAAACATGCTCGGCGGGGCGCATCGCCCTACGCAATCGAAACGGACGGGTTGTGTCAAGGTCGAACCGCCGCGGCGCCGCGCGCGGATCGAGCGCTCCTGGCGGGCTCCGCCGCCGAGACGCCGCGCGTCAGGCGAGCGAAGCACGACTCGGCTCGAGGGTCAGGAGCAAATGCGACACAGCGTCGCCTCGTCGCCCGGACTCACGGCGCTCCGTGGCGAAGAGGGCCGTCGGAAGCGCATCACGCGATGACGCCACGAGGACGGGCGCCACAGTCCATTGGGCGCACGCGCGTGCCGGGAACGGGGAACGGCCAACGTGCGCCAGACAAGGAGGGATTCCCTTAGGGAATTGCCTGATGCGCGGCGCGTCTCGAGGCGGTAAGCCATTGAAATGAGAGGCGATTGGTCCCTGGGAGAGAGGTAGGGAGACGCCTGACCGATTGATCGTTGCGATGTTGTCCCGACAACATGCGTCGCCCGGCGGGCGACAACGTGAATCGGGTGGGTCACGTGGGTCGGGTGGGTCCGTCGACGGGGCGTGGCTCGCTGTCGAGGCTCCCCGCCTGGCGGCGCCCCCGAGCGCGCCGCGGCGCCGGTCTGCCGGTCCGGAGCAGGCCACGGATCCCGCCCGTTGTGGGATACGCAGGCGTCGCGTGAGCCGATGTGGGGCGCGGCGCCCCGCCGGCGCTACTTCCCGGCGGCCGCCTCGGAGCCGGGCCGCCGCGGCTCGCGCGCGCCGGCGAACGCGGCGCCCTCGCGGCCGATCGACGGCGCGTCGGCGATGTGCCCGCGGTCGTCGAGGGTGTGGCCCATGGCGCCGAGCGCGCTCCTCAGCTCGTCGGAGAAGCCGCCCTTCTCGACGAACAGCTTGTCGGGGTAGTCCTGCTGGTGGAAGCGCGGCGCGTTGACCCCCGTGGTCACGTCGAAGCCGAAGTCGACCACGTTCGAGAGGATCTGGAACACCGCAGTGAGGATCGTCGGGCCGCCGGCGGCGCCGAGCACGAGCTCCACGCGCCCGTCCTTCCCCGTCACGATCGTCGGCGACATCGACGAGAGCATGCGCTTGCCGGGAGCGATCGAGTTGGCCTCCCCCTGCACCAGGCCGAACTGGTTCGGGGTGCCGGGCACGACGGCGAAGTCATCCATCTCGTTGTTCAGCACGAAGCCGGCGCCGGTCACCGTCACCCCCGAGCCGTACCAGCCGTTCAGCGTCGTGGTCAGCGCGACGGCGTTGCCCTGCGCGTCGACCACCGAGAAATGCGTCGTGTGCGGGCCGCGCCCGCCCGAGTCCTTGACCGCCGCGCCGCGGGCGAGCTCGTCCGTAGGCGTCGCGCGGTCGGCCGCGATCGTGGCGCGCTGCTTCTCGGCCCACGCGACCGAGAGCAGCTCCTCCACCGGGTTCTTCACGAAATCGGGATCCCCGAGGACCTCGTTGCGCGCGAGGAACACCCGCCGCATCACCTCGGCGACCACGTGCACGTGCGACGGCGAGTGCCAGCCGAGCCTGGCGACGTCGAGCCCGTCCAGCTGGTGCGCGATCATCGCGAGGGCGAGGCCGCCCGACGACGGGAGCGGCATCGATGCGACGCGGCGCCCGCGGTACTCGAAGACGACGGGCTCGCGCCACTTCGCCTTGTAGCCCTTGAGGTCCGCGGCCGTGATGATGCCCTTGCCCCGCCGCATCTCGGCCACGAAGAGCTCGGCGGTCTTGCCCTCGTAAAAGCCCGCGGGCCCCTTCTCCGCGATGCGATCGAGCGTCGCCGCGAGCTCGGGCGATTTCCACGTGGCGCCGATCTCGATGGGGGCGCCGCCCGGCAGGAACAGCGCGACCGACGCCGGGAAGCGCTTGAGCTTGCCCGACGCGGCCTTGACCGTCGTCGCGAAGTTCTCGTCGACCGGGAAGCCCTCCTTCGCGAGCCGGATCGCGGGCGCGACGAGCTCGGCCCAGGTCTTCTTCTTGGAGCCGAGCTTGTCGTACGCTTCCCAGAGCCCCGCCACGCTGCCGGGCACGCCGACCGCGAGGTGGCCGACGCGCGCGCTCTCCGTGGCCTTGCCGTCCTTGCCCCGGTACATGTCGTGGGTCGCCTTGCCCGGCGCGGTCTCGCGGAAGTCGAGCGCGTGCTCCTTGTCGCCGACGCGCGCGACCATGAACCCGCCGCCGCCGAGGTTGCCGGCCGTCGGGTGCACCACGGCCAGCGCGAACGCCGTCGCGACCGCCGCGTCGACGGCGTTGCCGCCCGAGGCGAGGACCTCCGCGCCCACCTTCGTGGCGAGGCCGGCGTCGCTCGTGACCATCGAGGGGCCCCGGACCGGCGGCGCGCCCTCGGGGTAAGGCCACCCGGCGGGGAACCGCGACGCCGGCGTGGCCGGCGCGGGCGCGGGCGCGGGCGCCGAGGCCGGGGCGGCGCTCGGCGACGGGGGCGGGGGCGGCGCGGGCGGAGGCGGCGGGACGGCGGCCTCGCAGCCCGCGAGGAGGACGACGGCGAGCAATCGATGCCAGGCGCGGAGCTTCATCGCGGCGGCTTATAGCCCAGGCCCCGCGCCGCTCGAAGGCCGGAGGCGCGACCGCGCGAGCGCGGCCGGAGGGTTCTCCACGGGGATCCGTCACAGCTGTTCGGGCATCTGCTGATCAGCTGTACCGCTCTCTGGCGAACGAGAGAGCGACGCGCCGTACAGGGCGCGTGGAGCATGGGCTCGTACCGAGGCGCCCGGGGACGCCTCCCGGCGCCGCGAAGTGATCGGTCTTGGTCGTTGGCTTGGGGGCTTCGCCCCGCTTGGGTATGATCGGCCCCGGATGTTTCCGACGGAGCCCGCTCCCGAGACGATTGGGGCCTACAAGATTCTCCGGCGCCTGTCCGGTTCTGGGCCTACCAGCGTCTATCTCGGGCGACTGGATGGGCCGCTCGGGTTTCGCCGCGTCTGCGTGCTGAAGCTCGTCCCGAACACCGCCGAGGGTGACCCGCGCTTCGCCGACGAGCTCGCCCGCGAGGCGTCGATCTGCGCGACGATGAACCACCCGGCGATCGTGCGGATGTTCGACTTCTTCGAGCACGCCGGCCGGCTCGTCCTCGTGCTCGAGCACGTCGAGGGCGTGAACCTCAATCGGCTGCACCAGCACCTCGCGTCGCGGCAGCAGAAGCTCGCCGACGCGGCGGTCTACTACCTGGTCCACTGCATCGCCGGGGCGCTCGCGCACGCGCACGGGTCCGTCGACGAGCACGGCAGCCCCACGCCGATCATCCATCGCAACCTCCACCCGGAGAACATCGTGATCGGGTGGGACGGGCAGGTGCGGCTGACGGGGTTCGGCATCGGCAAGATCCTCGGGCGCACGCCGGATACGATCGCGGGCGTGGTCAAGGGCGCGCCGGGCTACATGGCGCCCGAGCAGGCGCGCGCCGAGCGCGTCACGGTGAAGGCCGATATCTATGGCGTGGGGCTCTTGCTCTGGTCGTTGCTCACGGGGCGGCGGCCGCCCGCGGACGGCACGCGACCGCAGGCGATCGCCACGATCCGGCCGGAGATCCCGCGCCCGATCGTGGCGCTGCTCGACACGGCCCTCGCGCCGGCGCCCGACGATCGGAAGATCACCGTCCACGAGATCGAGCAGGCGCTCGCGAAGGTCGCTCGCCCGGAGAAGGGGAAGGCCGAGCTCGTGACGCGCGTGCAATCGGCGCACGCGACGATCGAGATCGAGGACGCGGATCACGAGGAGGACCGGCGGCCGACGATCCCGGTCAAGGGCAAGGGAGGTCAGACCGCGAGGCCCGCGGCGGACGCGGCGAAGCGGCTCGCGAAGGATCTCTTCGCCAGGGATCAGGCGGCCAGGGACGGCGGCGCCGCGAGGCTGCGGACTCCCGGCGCGCAGGCGAAGACCGCGCCTCCCTCGGCGGGGGCGTCCGAGGCGCTGATCGGGTCGGCGCGGCAGGACGGCAAGGCGTCGATCGGCGCGCCCGAGCCGATCACGATCCCGGTGCCGGCGGCGTCCGAGGTGAGGGGCGACGGCGCGAAGGGCATCGACGGACGAAGGCCCGCGCTGCCGGATCGCGAGACGTTCGGCCGCCTGTTCGAGGCGTCGAAGCGCGCGGCGGAGCGCGACGCGGCGGCGGCCGACGAGGGGCCGCAGGAGGGCGGGCCGCCGACGCTGACCGAGGTCGATCCGATATTCGAGGAGGACGGCACGACGATGCCTGGCACGGGCGCGGAGGTGGCCCGCTTCGTGCCGACCACCTCGGTGATCCCGGAGGCGATCCGCTTCGGTCCGCCGCCGGCCCTCCCGGCGGATCTCGCGCCCGCGTTCCTGGGGGCGCCGCCCAAGCCGCCTTCCGGCTCGCCGGTGACCCCCTCTGGCGTGACCGTGCCCATGGGCGCAACGGGCCTGACGCCGTCCGGGGTGACGGTGCCGCTGGACGGCTCATCGGGCCTGACGCCGCCCGGGGGCGTGCCGTACCCGAGGCCGAGCGCGGAGGGCCGCGGCGGCTCTCCGGTGGAGTCGTCGCCCCCGGCCGGCGCGTCGTCGCGGCGCCCGCGGCTGGCTGCGCTGGCATGGCAAGCGCCGCGTTCGCTGTCGCCCGCCGGGACGATCGCGGTGTCGGCGATCACGGCGACGGTGGTGGCGGGGCTCTGGATCTACGTGGCGCGGCGGGATCCGCCCGAGCCGGCTGTCGCGGTGGACCTGGCGCCCGCGATCGTCGAGCCCGTCGCCGCGGCGACGTCCGCGGCGAGCGAGTCGCCCCCCATGAAGAAGGCTCCGGCCGGGAAGGCGCAGGCGGCGAAGACGCTCTCAGCCAAGGAGGCGGCAGCGGCGAAGGAGGCCGCGGCGAAGGAGGCGGCGGCGAAGGAGGCCGCGGCGGCGAAGGAGGCCGCGGCGAAGGAGGCCGCGGCGGCGAAGGAGGCCGCGGCGAAGGAGGCCGCGGCGAAGGAGGCCGCGGCCAAGGAGGCCGCGGCGGCGAAGGAGGCCGCGGCGAAGGAGGCCGCGGCGGCGAAGGAGGCCGCGGCGAAGGAGGCCGCGAGCCAGGCGCGGCAGGGGGGCAATCCTGCGTCGCTGCCCAAGGATCAGGGCCTGCTCACGGTGGGGTTTCCGCAGCCGGGGAGCGTCTACATGACCGGCAAGTACGCGGGGGATGTGAACCAGGCGCTGGCCGTGCGCTGCGGCCGCTTCTTCGTGCGCGTCGGCCGGGCCGGGAAGACGAAGTTCCCCGAGTGGCTCAGCGCGGGTGTGACAGCGCAGGTGCCGTGCCAGGGGGCCACGAGCATCGATATCAAGCCGAGCGCACCGCCGAAGGCGAAGAAGAAGCGGTAGCCCGGGGCTCGGCGCCCAGAGGCCGCCTCGGCGCGGCGGCCGGAGCCATCTGCCCTCTGCGGCGATGGCGTGATGGCGCGATGGCCGCGCGCTGCGCCCCTATTTCATACAGACCGCCTCCAGGTTGTTGCCGTCGGGATCGTGCAGGAAAGCCGCGTAATACGTCGGGCCGTACTCCGCGCGCACGCCGGGGCGCGCGCCGCTCAGGCGGCGTCGATCGTCCTGAGCAGGGCGTCGAGCTCGAACGGCTTGCTGAGCACCTCGCGCGCGTGCGCCGGCATCGGCTGCTTGATGTTCGACGCCGCGGTCATGATGACGACGGGGATCTCCTCCAGCGCGGGGACCGCGCAGAGCTCGTCGCACACCTTCCAGCCGTTCATCTTCGGCATCATCAGGTCGAGCAGGATCACTCCGGGCCGCTCGCCGTCGAGGAGCCGCTCGAGCGCCTCTCGCCCGCTGAAGAAAGGCGTCGCCTCATAACCGAGGTCGCGCAGCGTCTCGGCCAGGGTCGTCGCCAGATCCACGTCGTCATCGATGATCAGGATAGACTTGCTCATGTGGGAAGAGGGCGTTCGCTGGTGAATGCGGGGCCGGCGTCGAGGCCGCTCGGCGCGGAGGTGCGGCCTCGCAGCCCCGAGATTGCATGGGCTCCCATTGCATTTGCTAGTAGGACGCCGCGCGGCCGCAAGGAGAAACGCGGCAGAGTCAGGCGCATGCGCTCGCATTGCGCGCTTGCCCGGCTGCTCAGCGCGGAGCACGTCGCGTGCGTGCGTCGACCCGCGGCCTTGCTCTATGCTGCGACGCCATGCTGGACACGCGGGAGTTGCCGCTGCTCCGGGCCCTCGCGGCCCGGTACCCGACGACCGAGGCCGCGCTCTCGGAGATCGGCCATCTGCGGGCGATCCTGTCGCTCCCGAAGGGGACGGTGCACGTGGTCAGCGACGTCCACGGCGAGCACAGGAAGCTGAAGCACATCATCAACAACGCTTCGGGGAGCCTGCGGCCGCTGGTCGAGCGGGTCTTCGGCGACCGGCTCACGGCGGCCGAGAAGCGCGCGCTGCTCTCGGTCGTTTACTATCCTCGCGAGAGCCATGCCCGCGTCGCGTCCCGCGGCGAGGGGGAGCGGCGGGACTTCCTGTTCTGGACGCTCGCGCGCCAGATCGAGGTCATCCGCCAGCTGTCGCTGCGCTACACGCTCCGCCAGGTGGAGGCGGCGTTCCCGGAGGACATGCGGGGCCTGCTCCGCGAGCTCGTGTCGGCGCGCGCCACCCTCGGCGAGGGCGGCTACCTCGACGCGCTCATCGATCCGTTCGTGCAGCACGGCCGCGAGATCGAGATCTTGCGCGCCACGGCGCGCGCCATCCGGAACCTGACCGTCTTCGAGCTCGTGGTGGCCGGCGATCTCGGCGATCGCGGTCCCCGCCTCGACAAGGTGATCGAGTACCTGATGCGCCAGCCGCGCGTGCGGGTCGTGTGGGGCAACCACGACGTGAGCTGGATGGGCGCGAGCCTCGGCCAGGAGGCGCTCATCGCCACGGTCGTCCGGCTCTCGCTGCGGTACGGGCGCCTGTCGCAGCTGGAAGAGGGCTTTGGCATCTCCGTGGCGCCGCTCGATCGGCTCGCGCGCACGGCCTACGCCGACGATCCGGCGGAGCGCTTCGCGGTCCGCGGCGAGGGCCTGCGCGACGCCCTCCTGATGGCGCGGATGCAGAAGGCCGCGGCCGTCCTGCAGTTCAAGCTGGAGGGGCAGCTCTGCCGGCGCCGCCCGGAGTACGCGCTCGAGCACCGCTGCCTGCTCCATCGCATCGACGCGCGCGCGGGCACGGTCGCGATCGACGGCGAGGTGTTCCCGCTGCTCGACGCGCGCTTCCCGACGCTCGAGCCCGGCGATCCGTACGCGCTGACGCCGGACGAGGCGGCGTGCGTCACCCTTCTGAAGGAGTCTTTCCTGAGGAGCCCGGCGCTGTCCCGCCAGATGCGCTGGATGGTGCAGCAGGGGACGACGTGGCTCAGGCGCGATCGGGCGCTCATCTTCCACGGCTGTGTCCCGGTGGACGGCGAGGGAGAGCTCCTTCCTTTCGTGGTGGACGGCGAGGTTCGCCGCGGCAGGGCGCTGTTCGACGCGCTGGAGCGAACGGTGCGCCGGGCCTTCCGGGCGGGCGCGCAGGAGGACGTCGACATGCTCTGGTACCTCTGGACCGGGCCGCTCTCGCCCATGTTCGGCAAGGACCGGATGACGACGTTCGAGTCGTATTTCGTCGCCGACGAGAGGACGCACAGGGAGACGAAGAACCCTTATTTCCACCTGATCCACGGCGCCGCGTTCTGCGGCCGGGTGTGCCGCGAGTTCGGTGTGGACGAGGAGCGCGGGCTCATCGTGAACGGGCACGTGCCGGTCCGGGTCGAGCAAGGGGAGTCGCCGATCAAGGCGTCGCGCCGCGCGGTGACGATCGACGGGGCGTTCTCGGAGGCGTACGGCGACAAGGGGTACACGCTCGTGCTCGAGGCGAGCGGGGCGCGCCTCGCGCAGCACCACCATTTCACGTCGGTCGAGCAGGCCGTGGAGGCGGGGGAGGACATCATCCCCGTGATCTCGGACGTGGAGGTCTACGAGGCCGAGCGCCGGGTGGGAGACACCGAGAAGGGGGAGGAGCTCGAGCGGGAGATCGAGATCCTGGAGCGGCTCATCGACGCGTATCGAGACGGAGCGCTCCTGGAGCAGCCGAGGTGACGTGAGGCGCGGCGGGGACCGGGCCTCCTCGGATCAGTCGAGCTGACCGTCCAGGATCCAGTCCTCGAGGGTCTTCTGCTCCTCCGCGGTCAGGCAGGCAGAATTCGCGGCGTCGAGCGCCGGGTCGCCGGTGCATCCGCGGTTGCGCGGCATGCGGGTGGCTGAGTCGAGGCCGTGGATGCGGATGATGGTGCATCCCCCCTGCGTCCTCGGAACTTCACCCGCGTCCACGGCGCACTGCTCCGAGCTCGAGGCAAGCTGCGAGGACTCGTAGGTGATGGCGAAGCCGCTGGCCGGCGCGGGATCCGTGCGGGTGTGGCAGGGCGAGCACTTCGCCAGCAGGATCGGCTCCACGTCGGCCCACCGTACGGGCTCGCCGTCATCGCCGCCCGCGCCGCCGGTGCCGGGAGCGCCGCCTGCGCCGCCCTCGCCGCCTGTGCCGGGAGCGCCGCCTGCGCCGCCCTCGCCGCCTGTGCCGGGAGCGCCGCCTGCGCCGCCCTCGCCGCCTGTGCCGGGAGCGCCGCCTGCGCCGCCCTCGCCGCCTGTGCCGGGAGCGCCGCCTGCGCCGCCCTCGCCGCCTGTGCCGGGAGCGCCGCCTGCGCCGCCCTCGCCGCCTGTGCCGGGAGCGCCGCCTGCGCCGCCCTCGCCGCCGGTGCCGCTGGTGGTGCCGCCGCCAGTTCCTGCGCTGGTGCTGGTGGAGGTGCCGCCGCCGGCCTCACCGCCTGCGCCGCCTGCGCCAAAGCTGACCTCGTCGTCACCGCACGCGGCGAGCGCGAGGAGCAGCGTACCGGTGGTCATGAAGAGACGAATGGAAGTGCGCGGGATAGAGACCATGCGCGGAGAATAGGCACGTGCAGTCTCGCGGGTAAATGCTGCCGCGCAGGCGTCACGATTCTATCATTGTTCCCTTGGCGGAATATGCTTCCGCTGAATCGCGACGGTAGACGCTTCGGCTCGCCCGTCGGCCCGTGCTGCGTGAGCCCATGGCTCTGTCCGCTGACCCCGCTGCGTTGACCGCGCCGATCGCGCCGCACCCCGCTGGAATCAGCATTGCGGGGGGTCGACCGCGCGAGGGCGGGCTCGACGAGCTGGCGCTTGCGCGCGGCGTGGTGCCGCCGTTGCCTCGTATCCCCGTGGTGCCACGGCTCATGATAGCTGTTCACCGTCCTCTTCATGATGGAGCGCTGAGCGCCGACTCCCTCGACAACCGACGAAACGCAGCCAACGTCAACCGCGCTGAGCGTCTCTCGTCATCGCGCGGACACCTGCGCTCCTCCCTGTCCCCTCGCGCGGCCTCTCGATCCTCGGATCGGAGATGATGTGCTCGACCCCGGTGCGCCCGCATCCATCGATGAGCCCGTCGCGTCCTCGCTCGTGCACGGGTTGTCGCGTTATGCCACGGGTGGATTACCGCGCTGCGCCATCGGGTTTGTATATTGCGGCCCGACTCGGACTATGGTTAACCGGTGGCGTCCCAGGACGCACCGTGTCATCCGGCGCGCCACGAGGCACGAGGGAGGCCTCGCTCGGGCTCATGGCGACGGCGGCGGGGACGCGGCGGCGACGCCCGCGTGGTCACGCGGTCACGCGGTCACGCGGTCACGCGGTCGAACCCTCGTCCGCGGCGTGAGGGGGGCTTGCGTGCGGGTGGAGTCATGGATTAGAACGTTCCCTTCCTGTCTTATATTTCTTACACGTCCCGATCGACGCTTTGCTCGACTGTCACAATTCACCCTTAAAGCCCATCCTTCATCTCATCGACAAGAGAGGGGAGCACCCATGCGCCTCACACGGTATGCAACTTGGATCATGGCGGCGGCTGTCGTTCTCGCGCCGGCCGCCTGCGGTGACGACACGTCCGACAACGCGACCAGCTCCGGGGCCAGCTCCGGCGCCGGCGCTGGCTCCGGAAGCGGCTCCGGCGCCGGCGCTGGCTCCGGCAGCGGCTCCGGCGCCGGTGCTGGCTCCGGCGCCGGCGCCGGCTCCTCCGGCAGCGGCTCCGGGACCGGTGGCGGCGGCACCGGCGGCAGCGACAGCACCGGCGGCGGCGGCAGCGGCGCCGGGGACAGCGTCGGCCTCTTGCCCTGCGACAACGGCTGGCCCGAGGTGCGGAGCGCGATCGCGCAGGATCCGGCGATCGAGGCGGCCATCACCGAGCTGCTCGCCAAGATGAAGGTGGAGGAGAAGGTCGGCCAGATGGTGCAGGCCGAGATCCAGAAGATCACGCCGGCCGAGGTGAAGCAGTACAACATCGGCTCCGTGCTGAACGGCGGCGGCTCCTGGCCGGGGAAGAACAAGAACGCCACGGCGGCGGACTGGGTGAAGCTCGCCGACGACTTCTACAACGCCTCGGTGGACACCAGCGGTGGCCGCGTGGCCATCCCGATCATCTGGGGCATCGACGCGGTGCACGGGAACAACAATGTCCGCGGCGCCACGCTCTTCCCGCACAACATCGGCCTCGGCGCGGCCCACGACCCCGAGCTGCTCGAGCGCATCGGCGCCGCGACGGCCAAGGAGGTCCTCGCGACCGGGCTCGACTGGACCTTCGCGCCGACGCTCGCGACCGTGCGCGACGACCGCTGGGGCCGCACGTACGAGGGCTACTCGGAGGATCCCGAGATCGTGAACGCCTATGGTGGCCGGATCGTGCAAGGCATCCAGGGCGCCGCGAACAGCCCTGATCTCCTCGGCGCGACGCGCGTCATCGCGACGGCCAAACACTTCATCGGTGACGGCGGCACGGACAAGGGCGATGATCAGGGGAACAACCTCGCCTCCGACACCGAGCTGTGCACGATCCACGGGCAGGGCTACCTGTCCGCCATCCCGGCGGGCGCGCAGACGGTCATGGCGTCGTACAACAGCATCCGCGGCCAGAAGATGCACGGGAAGGGCGATCTGCTCACCGGGGTGCTGAAGGACAAGCTCCACTTCGACGGGTTCGTCATCGGCGACTGGAACGGTCATGGCCAGGTGTCGGGCTGCACCAACTCCTCGTGCGCCGCCTCGATCAACGCCGGTGTGGACATGATCATGGTCCCGGACGACTGGAAGGCGTTCTACGAGAACACCCTCAGCCAGGTGAAGGGGGGCCAGATCTCGATGGCGCGGGTCGACGACGCCGTGACGCGGATCTTGCGGGTCAAGATGCGGGCGGGGCTCCTCGGCCCGAAGAAGACCAAGCAGGCGCCGTCGAAGCGGATGTTCGCGGGAGATCAGTCGGTGCTCGGGCAAGCGGAGCACCGGGCCCTCGCGCGCGAGGCGGTCCGGAAGTCTCTTGTCCTCCTCAAGAACGCCGGCGGGGTCCTGCCCCTCGCCGCGTCGGCCAAGGTGCTCGTCGCGGGCAAGTCCGCGGACAGCATCCCGAACCAGGCCGGCGGCTGGTCGCGGACGTGGCAGGGCACCGACGTGACGAACGCCGATTTCCCCGGCGCGACGTCGATCCTCAAGGGGATCCAGGACCTCGTTTCGGCCGGCGGCGGCCAGGCGACGCTGAGCGCCAACGGCTCCGCCGCCAATTCGGGGAGCTTCGACGCGGCGATCGTGGTGATCGGCGAGACGCCCTATGCCGAGATGCAGGGGGACATCCAGCTCGCGACGGACGACACGCCGCACGCGAAGACGCTGGAGCACGCGGTGTTCCACCCCGAGGATCTGCAGGTCCTCCAGACCATCAGCACGGCCGCGCCGGATCTGCCGATCGTGACGGTCTTTCTGTCGGGCCGTCCGCTCTATGTCAACAAGGAGCTGAACCGCTCGGATGCCTTCGTGGCCGCGTGGCTCCCGGGCTCCGAGGGCGGCGGCGTGGCCGACGTGCTGTTCGGCAAGCAGCAGTTCCAGGGCAAGCTCTCGTTCTCCTGGCCTGCGACCGATTGCCAGCGGGTCAACCGCGGGGAAGACGGCGCGCTGTTCCCGTACGGCTTCGGCCTGACGACGGAGAACAAGGAGACGCCCGCGGCGCTCCCGGAGGCGTCCACCGCCGGCGGCTGCAACTGATCCCATCCTCCGCGCCGCTGCCGCTCTCCCCGCTCTCCGCAGCGGCGGCGGCATTCGTGAGATAGGCCGAGGGACCCAGTCCGCCGCGGGGCGGGCCGGGTCTCCGTGAACAGCGCGTCACGCGCCGCCGCCTCGCGCGGTCGTGAGCACGACCTTGCCGGTGGTCGCGCGGGACGCGACTGCCTTCATGGCCGCCTTCGCCTCCGCCATCGGCGGCGCAGCGGAGACGAGCGGCTTGATCGCGCCCTGGCCGTAGAGCGCGTAGAGCTCGTCTTGCGCCCTCCGCGTGAGATCGGGCCGGGCGCGGCTGTAGGTGCCCCAGTAGAGGCCGACGACCGAATAGTTCTTCACGAGCAGGTGGTTCGCGCGCGCCGCGGGGATGCGGCCGGAGGCGAAGCCGATCACCACGATACGTCCCTCGAAGGCGACGCATTTCGTCGATTGATCGAAGACGTCGCCGCCGACGGGGTCGAAGACGATATCGGCGCCCCGGCCCGAGGTCCGCTCCTTCACGATGGCGACGAAGTCCTCGCGCCGGTAGTCGATGGCGACGTCCGCCCCGAGCGCGCGGCAGACCGCCGTCTTCTCCTCGCCGCCGGCGGTCGCGATGACGGTCGCGCCGGCCGCCTTGGCGAGCTGGATCGCCGCGCTGCCGACGCCGCCCGCGCCGGCGTGCACGAGGACCGTGTCGCCCGGCTGGACGCCGGCGCGCCGGTGGAGCGCGAAGTAGCCTGTCTGGTAGGTGATGGTCATCGCTGCGGCGTCCTCGAACGGCATCGCGTCCGGGAGCGCATAGGTGGTGCGCGACCCCGCGATCGCGCGCGTCGCGTACCCGCCCGAGCCGGGGAGCGTCGCGGCCACGCGGGCGCCCGGCGGGAGGGACGGCTCGCGGCTCTCGACGACGAGGCCGGCGACCTCGAAGCCGGGGATGAACGGCGGGGTCGGCTTGACCTGGTGCGCGCCCGCCGTGAAGAGCACGTCGGGGAAGTTGATCGCGGCGGCGGCCACCTCGATCCGGACCTCCCCCTCGGCGAGCGGGGGGTCGTCCACCTCTTCCCAGACGAGGATCTCGGGGGGACCGAAGGCGTGTCCGCGCCAGGCATGCATGCCCGCGGACCTTAGCAGAAAGCCCAGGCGGCCCGGCGGCGCCGCCTCGCGCGCCGGGGATCCCCTGCGGGATCGCCGGCGCGCGCGATCAGCGGACGATCTCGATCGGCAGCTTCGCCGTCACGGAGCCCTGCTCCTGCCCGTCGAACGTCACCTCGACATCGTAGGTCCCCGGCGCGAAGAACTCGTCTTCCGGGTTGTCCGTGTCCGATGGCCCGCTCCACTGCCGCCCCGACCAGGAGATCGTGTGCGTCGCCGCCGTCGCGTCGACCTGCACGTTCGCCGCGGCGTCGGGAGCGCAACACCCGGTGTCGCAGAGGCAGTACTGCTGTGGATCCCCCGCCGTCGACAGCCCGGTGATCTGGTACGTGACGAACGAGCGCGGATCCGCGCTCGGCACGACGCAGTGCCCGCACCCGTCGGAGGCCGCGATCTCGATCGGAGGGACGCTCGCGTCGGTCGTGACCGTGTAGACGAACTCCGCTGGCTCGCCCCTCCAGTAGACGCAGCGGCTGGACTCGATCGATATCGTCACGCCCGGGATCGTGCCCTGGACGTCGCGCACCGCGCACGGCTCGGCCCCCGGCGGCAGCCCGCGGTCGCCGCCGCTGCTGCTGCTCGCGCCGTCACCGCCGCTCCCGCCGCCCTCCTTGCCGCCGCCGCATCCGGTCGCGCACGCGGCGGACAGCAAGGCTATCGCCAGAGCTCGAAGCATGTCGTTTGCCATTCCCTCACCTCTCCCTCCTTCGCGCCACGCCGTCTGTCTGCGGCGGCGCGCGATCGGCAGCAAGGGAGATGCTCCGCGAAGCGCGCGCGGGGCTCCAGAGGGACAGGCCGTGGCGCGCGCCACCCCGGGGCGTCGACTGTGCCACCCTGGGCCGCGGCCTGCTCGCGGGCGTCGCCTCGGCCGTGCTTCAGGGGTAGATCTCGATCGGCAGCTTCGCCGTCACGGAGCCCTGCTCCTGCCCGTCGAACGTCACCTCGACATCGTAGCTCCCCGCCCGGAAGAAGGCGCCCTCCGGGTTGCTCGTGTCGGACGGCCCGGTCCACTGCCGCCCGGACCAGCGGATCGTCTGCGTCACCGTCGTCGCGTCGACCTGCACGGTCACCGCCTCGTCGGGAGCGCAGCAGCCCACGTCGCACAGGCAGTAGAGCTGCGGTTGCGGATCGGCGCCCCACGAGAGGCCGCTGATCTTGTAGGAGACGAACGAGAGCGGATCGCTCGTCGGTTCGACGCAGCGCCCGCAGCCGGTGGAGGCCGCTATGTCGATCGGGGGGACGCTCGAGTCGGTCGTGACCGTGAAGATGAACTCCGCCGGCTCTCCCTGGTGGTAGGCGCAGCGGCTCGACTCGATCGATATCTTCACGCCGGGGATCGTGCCCTCGACGTCGCGCACCTCGCACGGCCAGTCCGACAGGTCGATGCAGCCGCCGCCGCTGCCGTCGCCGCAGCCGCCGGTGCCGTCCTCGCCGGTGTCGTCGTTGCCGCCGCCGCCGCTGTCGTCGCCGCCGCTGCCGCCGTCGTGGCCGCCGCTTCCGCCGGTGCCGTCCTCGCCGCCGCTGCTGCTGCTGGCGCCGCTGCCGCCGTTGCCGCCGCTGGCGCCAACGCCGTCATTCACGCTGTTCTTGCATCCCATCAGGCACGCACCGGACAGCAGGGCTGCCGCCAGCACGCGAAGCACGTCGCTCGTCATCGCATCACCTCGTGGCTCCGCCACCGAACCTCGCGCGCGGCGGCGCGGGGCGTGCAGCAAAAGGGGTGCCTCGCGCAACAAACGCAGATCCCGCAGGAGCGCCTCTGGCGCGTGACACACCGGATCTTCGATTGTGCCAGTTTGGGCCGTAATGAGCTGTGAGCTGCTCCGCTCCCAGGGCGCCATTCCCGGCGAGTCAGCTATTCCGGGGCATCCCGGCGACATTTCAACGCACGAACCAGCAGCCGGCCCGGCTCATCCCGCGATGCGCCGGCGCGCCGCCGTCACTCGACCTCGGGGTGCCAGCACGCCACGCGGTGGCCGCTGCCGGGGACGAGCTCCTCGAGCGGCGGGATCTCGACGTCGCATTTGCCCTCTTCGGACTTCCGGCAGCGAGGGTGGAACACGCAGCCGTCGGGCGGGTTGATCGCGCTCCCGGGCGCGCCCGGCAGCAGGCGGCGCGCCTTGCTCCCCCGCTCGATCGACGGCGTCGCGTCGAAGAGCGCGCGCGTGTACGGGTGGTGCCGCCGCCCGGCCACGCCCTGCGTGGGGCCGATCTCCACGATGCGGCCGAGGTACATCACCGCGACGCGGTGGCTCACGTGCTCGACGACGCGGAGGTCGTGCGAGATGAACAGCAGGCCGAGCGACAGCTCGTCCTGGAGCTCCTCCAGCAGGTTGACGATCTGGGCCTGCACCGAGAGGTCGAGCGCGCTCACGGGCTCGTCGCAGACGATGAAGTCCGGGCGCACGGCGAGGGCGCGGGCGATCGCGACCCGCTGCCGCTGCCCGCCCGAGAGCTCGTGGGGGAAGCGCTCCATCATGTCCGGCCGCAGGCCGACCTTCTGGAGCGCGCCCTCGACCATCGCGGTCTCCTCGTCGCGGCTCCTCGCGAGGTGGTGGATGACGATGCCCTCGCCGACGATCTCGCGCAGCGTCATGCGCGGGTTGAGCGAGCCGTAGGGGTCCTGGAAGACGATCTGCATCCGCCGGCGCATGGCCCTGAGCGCGCGGCTCGACAGGGCGCTCAGGTCGTGGCCGTCGAAGAGGACCCGGCCGACCGTGGGCTCGATGAGCCGGAGCACGAGGCGCCCGAGGGTGCTCTTGCCGGAGCCCGACTCGCCGACCAGACCGAGCGCCTCGCCCCGGTGGACGTGGAAGGTCGCCTCGACGACGGCCTGCACGAACGTCGGCTTCGCGAAGGCGCCGCGCTGCACCGGGTAGAACTTCGAGAGCCCCTCCGCCTGGACGAGCGGCCGCTCGCCCGGCGCGCTCTCCGCGCTCTCCGGGGGCGCCGCGGCTGCAGGGCGCGGGTGCGGCGCGGCGGGCTCGTCGCGCTGCGTGGGCGGCGGGGATCCGCTGTCGCGCGTCACGAGGCGCCCTCGTTGCCCGCGCGCCCCGGGCCCGTGAGGAGGAAGCAGCGCGCCGCGTGGTGCCCCGCGCCGGGCGGGACGGCGACCAGGTCCGGCGCCTCGGCGCGGCAGCGGTCGAACACGGCGTCGCAGCGGTCCTGGAAGCGGCAGCCGCGCGGCGGATCGCGCAGATCGGGCAGCGCGCCCGGGATGGTCGGCAGGCGGAGCGAGCGCTCGCCGCGCACGCGGTGCGGGCGGAGCCCCCGCGCCGGGATGCTCCTGAGGAGCGCGCGCGTGTACGGGTGCGAGGGCGCCGCGAGCACGTCGCGCGCCGGCCCTTGCTCGACGACGACGCCGGCGTAGAGGACGACGATCTCGTCCGCGAGCTCGCCGACGACCGCGAGGTCGTGCGCGATGAGCAGGAGGCTCATCGACGTCTCTGCCTTGAGCCGCTCGAGGAGGTCGAGGATCTGCGCCTGCGTGGTCGTGTCGAGCGCGGTGGTGGGCTCGTCGGCGATGACCAGCGAGGGCTCCGGCGCGAGGGCCATGGCGATCATGACGCGCTGGCGCATCCCGCCGGACAGCTCGTGCGGGTAGCTGTTCGCGCGGACCTCGGGCTCGGGGAAGCCGACCTTGCGCAGGAGGTTCACGGCGTAGAGCCGGGCGTCGCCGCGGGACATGGGCCGGTGCAGCCGGATGGCCTCGGCGATCTGGGCGCTGACCGTGTACACGGGGTTCAGCGAGGTCATCGGCTCCTGGAAGATCATGCCGATCTTCCCGCCGCGCACGGCGCGCATCTCGCGCTCGCTCAGCGCGAGGAGGTCCTGGCCGTCGAGCTCGATCGAGCCGCCGTCGATGGACGCGTAGGGCGCGGGCAGGAGCCGCAGGAGGCTGAGCGCGGTCACGGTCTTGCCGCAGCCGGACTCGCCGACGAGCGCCACGGTGCGCCCGCGCGGCACCGTGAACGAGACGCGGTCGAGGGCGCGCGTGACGCGGCCGTCGGCGGCGAACGAGACGCGGAGGTCGCTCACCCGGAGCAGCGTGGGCGACGGGGCCTCCTCGGGCGAGAGGGGCGGCGCGGTGCGGGGCAGCGGGAGGGGGCGCCCGCTCACCGTCGAGCGCTGGGTGACGGCGGGCTCGTCGTCGTCGAGCAGGCCGCGCGCGAGGGCGCCGTGAGGGACGGCGGAGGCGCTGGGCGCGGGAAGAGCGCCCGCGCTCGAGGCGTCGGGTGGGGCCGGGGCGCTGGGCAGGGAAGGCGCGCTGGGCACGGCCGGCCTTCTCTCGCCGAGGTCGTGGCGGATCAGGGGAAGCGGGAGCGAGTTCCGCGCGCCGAGGTCGTCGTCCTCGTCGTCCTGGCCGTTGCTCACCGTACGTACACCTCGAGGCGGGGGCCGACGCCCTGGGAGATGCCCATCGAGTAGGCGGCCCCGACGGCGTCGCTCCCCGCCGCGAGGATGGCGATGCCGTGGTCGTCCTTGCGCCGCCTGGCCCAGTCGCGCACGAGCGAGGTGACGTCGATCCGCAGCGGCGTGGCGGGCCGGGGCCGCGCGATGGCGGCGGCCTCCGGGATCGACAGGCGCGGCTGCCGGCCCCACGTCGCCGTCTCCGAGCGCCACGGCTCGAGGACGCGCGCGACCTCCAGGGTGAGCGCGCGCTCGGCGGGGGGCGCCATCGGGGCCGGCTCCAGCACGACGAAGGCGCTCGCGATGTCGGCGCCGACGCCGAAGGTCGGCGAGAACCGGAGCAGCAGGACGACTTCACCGCCCCCGGCGCGCCCGAGCGCGACGGCGTCGGGGAGGCCCGGCGCTGCCGCGGCGTCGTCCTCGACGAGGACGGCGAGGTCCTCGGGCGGGAGCAGCACGCGGCGCGCGTCGAGGGGCGCGGGGAGGGCGCTCGCGGGCCGGCAGCGCCCGGCGACGCAGTACCCGGCGCCGCAGACGCCCGCGCCTGCGCACACGCCCGCGTCCCTCGCGGGGCCGCCGCCGCAGCCCAGGAGCGGCGGCGCCGCGACGAGCAGGGCCACGGGCGCGAGGGCGGCGAGCAGACGCACAGCGGGGGCGACCATAGCAGAGGGCGGCCCGGGTAGGGCGGCCCCGGTGGCGGGGCGGGGCGTGGCGTGCCGGGGGCGGTGGGGGCGCCGGTCGCCGGCGCGCGATCCCTGTTGTCGGGCCGCGGCCGCTCTGCTGGGATGCCGTGTCGTGCGCGTTCGAGCCGTTACCTTCCTGAGAGCGCTCGTGATCCTGGCCGCCGTGCCTGGGGCGCTCGCCGCCTGCGGAAAGAAGGCGCCGCTCGGGTCTCCGTGCCGCGCGGACGACGACTGCGCTTCAGGCCTCGCCTGCCACCGCGAGCAATGCCTGCACGAGGGGAGCGCCCGGCGCCTGCGCGACGAGGAGCAGCGCGCCTCGGGCGAGGGCGCTGCGCGGAAGGTCGGCGACCGCATCGAGGTCGAGTGGAAGGGCTCGTACAAGCCCGCCATCATCACCGGCGTCGTCGCTCCCGGCTCCTATCGGGTCCACTTCGACGGTTACGACGCGCAGTGGGACGAGGTCGTGACCGAGGCGCGCATCAAGGGCGGCGCGCGCTCGGGCTCTGGACAGAGGACCGCGGTGCCGGCGGCGAGCAGCACGCCGCGCTGAGCGGCGGAAGGCAGCGCTCGGAGCGCCTGGAGGTCGGCCGCGAGGGGTGGGAGCGGTAGGGGCGCGCGTCGCGTTGTAGAATAAACGTCTTGCCCACGTCGTTCGTCGACTACCTCTTTTTCATGCTGTCTCCATGACTACTTGCTGCCCGCGCGGAGGAAGTCCACGAACGCGCGAAGCGCGGCGGGCATGTGGCGGCGGCTCGGATAATAGAGAAAGGGGCCCGAGAAACGCGACCACCAGCGCTCCAGGACCGGCTTCAAGGCGCCGCTCTCGAGGTGCGGGTGCAGCCAGTCCTCGAACCAGTAGATGAGGCCGGTGCCCGCGATCGCGGCGTCCACGAGGAGGTCCGTCGCGCTCCCGAGGCTGCCGACGAGCGGGCCGGTCGGGTCGACCTTCACGACCTCGCCGTCGCGCTCGAATTCCCACGGGCACAGCGCGCCGTTCGGGAAGCGGCCGCGCAGACACGCGTGATCGAGGAGCTTGCGCGGATGGGTCGGGCGCCCGTGCCGCTCGAGGTAGGCGCCCGACGCCGCGAGCGCCAGGCGCTGCTCGCGCTGGCCGATCGGGACCGCGATCATGTCTTTCTCGAGCGTCTCTTCGTAACGAATGCCTGCGTCGCAGCCCGCGGCGAGGATGTCGACGAGCGTGTCGTCCGCCGTCACCTCGACGCGGATATCGGGATATGCGGCGAGGAACGGCGGCAAGATCCGTGGGAGCACGAGCCGCGCGGCGACGACGGGGACGTTCAACCGGAGCGTGCCGGCTGGCTTTTCGCTCGAGCTCTTCACGACGTCGAGCGCCGCCGCGATCTCGGCGAGCGCAGGGCCGAGCCGCTCGAGGAGACGCGCGCCGGCCTCGGTCGGCGCGACGCTGCGGGTCGTCCGATGAAGCAGCCGGACGCCGAGCTCGCCCTCCAGCCGGCGCACCGCCT
Organism: Sorangium sp. KYC3313; assembly: GCF_052075895.1. Classification (NCBI taxonomy): domain Bacteria; kingdom Pseudomonadati; phylum Myxococcota; order Polyangiales; family Polyangiaceae; genus Sorangium; species Sorangium sp. KYC3313. Next base: position 1,427,883 of record NZ_CP197255.1, on the reverse strand, counting down.
CGCTCGCGCTCGACGCGCTCGTGCGGCCCGTGCGGCTCGCCTCGCGGAAGCCGCCGGCGCGCGCCACCGCGGCGAAGACCCGGACGTCGTCGAGATCCACTGCCATTGTTCGCCTTTCCGTACGGGCCGTGCTGATTCTAGGCTCTTATCATACACCCCGTCGCCGCCTACCGTCGACAGCCATGACGAATCTAGCCAGGGTCGGGACGTTCAAGATGGGCAGTCGCACGGTGAAGCGCTTCGGGTACGGAGCCATGCAGCTCGCCGGGCCGGGCGTGTTCGGACCGCCGAGAGACCGCGATGCCGCGCTCGCCGTGCTGCGCGAGGCGGTGAGGCGCGGCGTCGATCACATCGACACGAGCGACGTGTACGGGCCGCACGTCACGAATCAGATCATCCGCGAGGCGCTGCACCCGTATCCCACGGATCTGGTGATCGTCACGAAGGTCGGCGCAAGACGCGGCCCACAGGGCTCCTGGGAGCCGGCGTTCGCCGCCGAGGACATCGCGAGCGCGGTCCACGACAACCTCCGGAACCTCGGCGTCGACGCGCTCGACGTCGTGAACCTGCGCATCCTGTTCGACGCGCAGGGACCCGCGGAAGGCTCGATCGAGGCGCCGCTCTCCGCGCTCATGAAGCTGCAGCGCGAGGGCAAGGTCCGCCACATCGGTCTCAGCAACGTGACCGCGAAGCAAGTGGAAGAGGGGCGCGCGATGACCGAGATCGTGTGCGTGCAGAACCTGTACAACCTCGCGCACCGGCAGGACGACGCGCTGATCGACAGCCTCGCCGCGGCGGGCATCGCGTACGTGCCGTTCTTCCCGCTCGGCGGCTTCTCGCCGCTCCAGTCCTCTACGCTGTCCGACGTCGCGCGTCGGCTCGGCGCGACGCCGATGCAGGTCGCGCTCGCGTGGCTCCTGCGGCGCTCGCCGAATATCCTTCTCATTCCCGGGACGTCGAGCGTCGAGCACCTGCGCGAGAACCTCGCGGCGGCAGATCTCGAGCTGTCCGACGACGCGATGGAGGCGCTCGACCGTATCTAGATCACACTCAAGGTCACGTTGTCCCGCTCACCTCGGGTGATAGAAAGGGGGGGCGCACAACAACGTCGATTGTGCAGACTCGAGCCCTGCGACGCCCCCTGGCGCTGCTTTGGCGATGAATGGCCAGGGGATTGGCGGCATCGAAGGCGCCATGTACACGAGATCCACCCAGATTGTCGCGGTGTCGTTCGTCGCTCTCCTCGGCTGCTCCGACGCAGAGGGCGGAAATCTCGGCGGAGGCGGAGCTGCTCCTGGAACGACGACCGGCGCGGAGGGCGGCTCCGGGGGCGGAGGCGGAGGCGACGGAGGCTCCGGCGGCGAGAGTTCCACCTCCGGCTCTGGAGGCCACGGGGGTGCCGGGGGCTCGGGCGGCGAGAGCGCCACATCAGGCACCGGCGGCGCCGGCGGCGAAGGGGGCGGCGGCGAAGGGGGCGGCGGCGAAGGGGGCGGCGCCGCCTTCGGGCCGTGCGGCACTGCAGGCACCTCGTTCGGCCCTCCGGAGGCCTTTCTCGATCTCGGTCACCCGAAAGGCATCACCCGGCTCTTCGTCTCCGGAAGCCGCGTGCTGAGCTGGGATTACGATCGCTGGATGCTCTGGGATACCGACTCCAGCGCTGCGATCGCCGACGGACACGCGCCGGGCGGCCTCGACCCCGGCAGCCCGAACCTCGGGATCCCGCCGTTCGAGCTGCCGGGCGGCGTGGCCCTCCGCGGCAACATCGTGCTGATCCAGACGGACCCCGAGCACGCCTTCGAGCTGCGCAGCGCCATCGACGGCTCCGTCCTGGCCTCCGTGACCACCGAGTACGACCAGGCGGGGCTCGCGAGCGACGGCAGCTACGCCTGGACGCGCCGCGAGTCCACCAGCACGATCACGCTCTGGAGCACCGCGGGGGTCGAGCGCTGGTCCGCAGCGGTGAGCCACCACGGCGACGTCCACGCGGCGCCGGACGCGCTCCGGATCGCACCGCAGCCCCCAGTTCCCCTGCAAAATAGCATCGCCGTGCTCCCCGCTGACGGCTCGCCTCCCACGGTCACCCCCGAGCTCTCGGGCGAATTCCACTCCTGGTTCCAGGATGGCGAGCGATTTCTCACCACCGTCGGCACGACGGTGCGCGTGTACTCGAAGGCGGGGATCCAGGAGGGCATCGTCAACCTGCCGTCGACCAACCAACTCGCGGGGACGCGCGACTATTTCTGGATGGTCGCGGACAACAGAGCGGACTCTCCGCTCATGGTCTATCGCGTCGGAGGCGGAGCCGTCCCCGTCGCCGAGTACCCTGACCGAGCCGACTATCGCTACACGTTCGCGCCGACCGAGCGTGCGCTCGCCTTGCTCCACAAGCAAGCGTCGAGGCTCGACATCATCGATCTCGACGGCCCCGAGGTGACCCTGAGCGAACACGTGCCGCCGCTGGTCGCGAACGCCCGCGTCCACATCGACCAGGACCTGCGCCTGGCGATCTCGAACGTGTACGGCGCGATCTCGTACAAAGGCACCCTCACCGACCCGGAGGGCTCGGGGCTGCTCGGCTGCGGCGCGCTCCACTCCGTCGCAGGCGCGCCCTCGGGGCACGTGGCCCTCGCGACGGGTTCGGGGAAGACGCTCGTCTATGATACGGCGGCGCTCGACGCCGGGCCCTCGGCGGTCGTTCCGTTCCACAGCAACAAGGTGCTGCTCTCGGCGGACGGCGGCCTGCTCGCGGCGCGCGCCGCGCTCGATCCGATGGTCACGGACACATCACTCCGTCTCTTCTCGCTGCCGGACGGCGCGCAGCTCGCCTCGCTCTCGCGCGAGGAGGTGATTCAAGACTTCTCGATGTCCTTCGACGGCAGCACGGTCGGCCGCACCTACCACGTCGACTCGAGCAGGACGGAGCGCGTCGTGAGCGACTGGGCGGGCAGCGCGCCGCTCTTCCAGGACACCGGGCACCGGCCGGCGCCGCTCGTCTCCCCCGACGGTCACCACGTCGTCGTCACGGACTCCGCCCCCTCGGAAGGCTGCGGGTTCACGCAGCTCTACGAGCATGGCGCGCTCGTCAACGTGGTGCCCGGCTGCGCGATCGGCTGGCTCGACGACACCCACGTTCTCGTCCAGTCGTACACCCGCTTCCCCCAGAGCAGCCCCTGGACGTACCAGGCCTCCACGATCTACGACGAGCTCGGCAACCCGGTCGACGCGCCGCCGCTGCCGAGGATTCCCATCCGCACCGACTCCACGGATGTGCGCGACAACTACGGGATCCAGCCGGTCTCGGCGACGGCGCTCTACTCGCGTTATGACGGCGTCCTCTACGACATCGAGACGGGGGCGGCGCTCGCGACCTTCCCGGGCTTGCGAAGCGCCGTCGCCGGCGCCTTCATGGTCCATCCGTGCGGTTACGGCGTGTGCGCAGAGAGCTACTGAGCCGGCGTGCGGCGCCCGGTTCAACCTCCGCCGGATTCCAGCAAGACGCGAACTCAACAATCGACATCGGCCCGTGCCCAGACTGGCTCCGTCACGTTCTTCCTAAGGCGAAGGGGCCGGCGACAACGGCGGGCCGCTTCCGGGGCGCCGCGCTGCATGGGCCGGCCGGCTCCCCTCCATCCACACGTTGCGAGCTGCAGGGCTGGACCATGCGAAAGAGTTATCTCATGGCGTCGATTTTCGTTGCGACCGCGCTCCTGGGGGCCGGCTGCAAAACGGGGACATGCGCGGATGCCGTCGAGCACGCCGAGGCCTGCGGGGTCGACGATCTCGAGCTCGAGGACGACCTCACCGGCTGCTCCGAACACGAGGCGTGTCGGGCGTCGTGCGTGCTCGACGCGCCCTGCGACGAGATCAAGGCGTCTTTCGCCGGCGGCACGGACCGCAGCACGGAGGTCTGGCGCTGCTACGAGCAGTGCCCCATCTCCGATTGACGGCCATTCCATCGATCGATGACGGCCCGGGGTGGGGCGAAAAGGGGTGGGGCGAAAAGGTGGGCGCGTCGCCGCAGGCGACCGACCCGGGCGGCTGATGCCGGTCACCAGCCGGATTTCTCGTCCTCGCCCAGCACGCCGCCGATCAGGCCGGCCGCGCCGCCCACGGCCGCGCCGCCGGCGCCTCCGAGGAGGCCTCCGACGAGCGCCCCCTTGGCCGCGCCTCCGGCGAGCTCGTTCTCCGGGGAGGACTCCCTCGTTTCTCTCTTCGCCGCCGGGTCCGCCTGCTCCTGCTGGCTCGTCGCCGGTGTCGGCTGATTCTTCTGCTGCTTTTTCATGTTGATCTTCGAAGCAAGCCTCGTACCAGCGGCGACGGCTGGCCGCCGGAGCGGGGCGCTCTCCGTTCGGCCTGGTGGATCGCGCCTGAGGTCGCCGCCTCGACGGGCAGGCGCGCTTCAGCACATGACCATGTTGCCGCGGTCACTCCACAGCCTGCGGGCCAATCGCGCAATCGGGGCTTGTCATGTCCGAGCTGCTTTGGATTTCCTTCTCCCCGGCGCGGCGCTTGCTCCTGCCTCGTTCCCCAAGCGCTCGACGAGGAGCTCCACGAACGCCCGGACCTTGGCCGGCTGGTGGAGGTGGTGAGGGAAGACGACGAAGATCGATATCTCTTGCCCGACATGGCTCAAGAGCACAGGCTGGAGCCGACCGGCTGCCAGATCCGCTGCTACGGCGAAGTACGGCAGCATCGCGAGGCCGAGCCCGTCGACGAGCGCTTGCCTGAGCACGACGACATTGTCCACGACCAGATTGCCCCTGACCGGCACGGCGAGCGTCTCCGCGCCGGACTCGAAGACCCACTCGCTCGACTGCCCCGAGAGACGGATGCAGTTGTGCCGGACGAGATCGCCGGGCACCTGCGGCGCGCCGTGGCGCGCGAGGTAGCCGGGCGAGGCATAGACCCCACGACGGTAAGACCCGATCTTGCGCGCGACACGCGCCTCATCGAGCTGCCGCGCAAAACGCACCACGACGTCGAAGCCCCCGCCGACGACATCCACGAGGCTGTCGGAGAGGGAGAGCTCGAGGCGGACCTGCGGGAAGCGCGCCGCGAAGTCGCCTAGCAAGGGAGCGATCTTCAGTATCGCCGAACGAGATGGGCGCCGACACGCGCAAGAGCCCCTCGGGGACCCGGCTCACGCCATGCATCGCGGACGCGGCCTCGTCGGCGGCTGTGAGGATACGCTCGCAGCTCTCGTAGAGCCGCACGCCCTCCTCGGTGAGCGCGAGGCGCCGCGTCGAGCGGTGGAGCAGCCGTACGCCGAGCCGCTCCTCGAGCGCCGCGAGCCGCGCGCTGACGACCGACTTCGAGAGCCCGAGCGCGCTCGCCGCGCCCGTGAAGGACTTGCGCTCCACCACGCGCGCAAAGATCGCCATCGAGAGGAGATCGTCCAGGGAGGTGGTCAGCATTGTCCTGTGAGCAGAACAGTTTAACCGGCGGAGGACTCTACCGCAACGACGAAGGCCGCTTCATCTTCAGGCCATCGCCATCGCCATCGCCATCGCCATCGCCATCGACGGCGCGCGCGCGCGCGGCGCTGCCGCCTGTCGCGGGCGCTGGCGAGACCTCGCGGCGCGAGGGCGGACGCTCGTTCGCTCATTCGCTCGTTCGCGCGGGCACGACCTTTCACGGTCCTTCACGTCTCACCGAGGGGCGGCAGCCGCCCTGTTAGTAAATACACCTTACCGAAGGAGCTCTCATGAAATCGACCATGGCACTCTCCCGCTCGATCCTCCTGACGGCGCTGGGGCTCAGCGCATCTCTCGTCGCGTGCGGCGGAGACAACACCACGAGCAGCGGCAGCGGCGACAGCGTCTCGACGCCGGAGCTCAATGTCCACGCCGAGCTCGACGCAGCAAAGTTTCAGCTCCCCGAGGGGCTCTGGGTCACCGCCGACAGCAAGACGGCGTATATGGGCTATGCCCTGACCGGGGAGATCGTCGCCGTCTCGCTCGCTGACAACAAGGTGTCTGCCTTCGCCACCGTGCCGGCGCCGCCCGCGAACACGGGCTTCGTCACCGGCATCACCCAGTCTGCTGCCGGCGATCTCTACGTGGCCGCCGCGTCGCTCGACCCGGCGTCGTACGCGCCCGGCATCTACAAGATCCCGGCGGCGGGCGGTCCGGTGACCACGGCCTTCGCCGCCGACGCGGCCATGAACCTGCCCAATGGGCTCGTCTTCGACGAGGATGGCAACCTCTTCGTCACGGACTCGGCCCTGGGCGCGATCTTCAAGATAAGCCCCGACGGCAAGACGGTGACCAACTGGCTCACCGACCCTTTGCTGAAGGGGGACATCGCCGCGACGAACCCCTGCAAGACGGTCCTCGGCATCCCGTTTGGCGCCAACGGCCTCGCGCTCTCGCGCAGCGCCTTCTACGTGGCCAATACGGACAAGGCGGCGCTCATCAAGATCCCGATCAAGGCCGACGGGACACCGGACGTCGCGGTCGAGTTCTCCACCTCGGATCCGGCGACATGCCTGCCGCTCCAGGGCGCCGACGGCATCACCGTGGACGCCGACGGGAGCATCCTTGTCGCCGGCAACGGGGGCAACGCGCTCGTCCGGGTCGGGACAGACGGCAAAGCGGCCGTGCTCGCCAGGGGCGGCTTGCTCGATGGGCCTGCGAGCGTCGCGCTCGCGACGTTGGGCTCGGAAAAGCACGCCCTCCTCACCAACTTCGGGCTCATCACGCTGCTGTCGATGAAGACCCCGAAGGTGGGCCTGCTCTCCTACGGCCCGCTCCCGTGATCGTCGCGAGCCTGGGCCGAAGACGGCTCGCCAGGCGCCGTCCCCGCGGAGCTTGACCCGGGCGAACGTTCCACGGCCCCCTATGCGCAGGATCCATGCACCGAATTCGTGATCTCGAGGAGCGACCGCACGAGCGGGTCGTTATCGTCCATGGCGCGCCACACCGCGCGGCCAAGGATGACAACATCGAGGTCCCGAACCCGCTTGAACACCACCCCGGCAAGGAGCGTCGGCGCGGCGCTCTCGGGAAACAAGCTGAGACCTTCGCCGCTCGCCACGAGCATGAGGATCACATCGCTGCTGGCCTCCTCGTGGGCCAGCTCGAGCGGTTGACCGTGCGCTCGGAAGGCGGCGATGATGTCGTCCTGGAGGCGCGGGCCCTCCTTGCGCGGAGGCCAGAGGAAGCGCTCCTGCTTCAGGTCCGCGACCCTCAGCGTGCGCCGTGCAGCGAGGCGATGGCTCTTCGACATCACGACGCCGACGCGCTCGCGATACAGCACGCGGAAGCGGTAGAGCGGGTTGTCGTCCGGCGAATGATAGCCGTACCCGACCGAGATCTTGCCATCGCGCAGCGCGGCGACCTGCTCCTCGCTCGGCAGCGGCCGAAGGCGCACCTCGACCCGCGGATGACGCGCGCGGAACGCCTGCACGATCCCCGGCAGAAGGAGGGTGTCCGCCAGGGCGCCGTCGAATCCGACCACGACCCTCCCGATACGGCCTCGCGCCGTCGCGCGGGCGTCCTCGACCGCGAGCGCGGCGCGAGCCAGGGTCGCGCGCGCACCTTCGAGGAAGCTCCGGCCGGCGGCGGACAGCTTCACCCCGCGTCCCGAGGGCACGAAGAGCTCGACGCCGATCTCCGCTTCGAGCTGAGCGATTTGCCGGCTCAAGGGCGACTGCGAGACGTGAAGCTGCTCGGCCGCCCTCCCGAAGTGCTCCGCTTCCGCGACGGCGATGAAGTACCGCAGGTGACGCAGCTCCATGTTTCAGATCTATCAGGTCTGAAACCGTTGCGATCAATGTCATGGTGGTCTCGAACGCGACGGTGCAGGCTGTTCGACATGAGGCGACACGAGAGAGGCCCGGCGGCTCACCCCGAGGCGAACCCGATGATGCAACGTCGCCCCGCCGGCGCGGCGCTCGTCGCCGGGGCGGTGATCTTCTTCCTCGCCGAGCTCATCGCCGCCGCGGCATGGACGGACCCTCCCTACAGCTACACGCATCACTACATCAGCAACCTGGGGGTCCGTGGCCCCCTCGAGGCTCTTGGCCAGTTCATGAACTCGCCGCTCGCGTGGGTCATGAACACCGGGTTCTTCCTCTTCGGGATCCTGTTCTTCATCGGTGTCGCCGCGCTCGAGGGTCTGCGAAGCTGGCGCCGCTGGGCAGCGCTCATCCTGGGAGCGCTCGTGGCGCTTGGCGGCGTCTTGCTGGCGCTCAACCCCGGCTCCGGAGAGCCGCCCGACGGCGCGGTCGACTATCACGGCCTGGGCGCCTTCGCGTCCATCGTCGGAGGCAACGTGCTCGCGATCTTTCTTGGACGCCAGCGCCGACAGATCGGAGTCACTCCGAGGGCCGGGAGGGCCATGGTCGTCCTCGGCGTGTTCGGGCTCGCCTCGATGGTGGCCTTCCTCGCGGTCGCCAGCTCGGGGGCCAACGTCCTCATCGGCCTCGTCGAGCGCTGCGCCGTCTATCCCATCCTGGTCGGCTTCCTCTGTGCGGGGACGTCGATCTGGAATCGCAGGACCGCTCATGCAGCTTCGCGACCTCTTCCTTCGAGCGCGGCGAACGCGCGGGCAGCGGCGCCGCGCAGGGCGAGCTCTACCTGACCGACGTCGTCGCGCAGGCCGCGAACGCCGCGACCCCTCCCACCTTTTGGCTGAAACCGGCGCGGTCGGCAAGTACACTCGCGCGCCATGCCTGTGGTCGCCCTGCTCCTCTTGCCGTTTCTCGGAAGCGTACTCACCGCGGTCCTGCCGACGCGGGCACGGTCCGAGCTTGCGGCTTGCGCAGGGCTCGTGTCGGCCGGCGCGGCGGCCTGGGTCATCAGCCTGTTCCCGCGGGTGCGTGACGGGGGCGTGATTCGCGAGACGATCTCGTGGGTGCCTTCGCTCGGTCTCGATCTGGTCCTTCGGATCGACGGGTTCGCGTGGATGTTCGCCGTGCTCATCACCGTCATCGGCGCCCTCGTCTGTCTGTACGCGCGCTACTACATGTCCCCCGAGGATCCGGTGGCGCGCCTGTACGCGCTCTTCCTCGCGTTCATGGGCGCGATGCTGGGCGTCGTGGTCTCGGGCAACCTCGTTCAGCTCGTCGCCTTCTGGGAGCTCACGAGCCTCGTTTCGTTCCTGCTCATCGGCTACTGGCATCACCGGGTGGACGCGCAGCGGGGCGCGCGCATGGCGCTCATCGTGACCGGCGCGGGCGGGCTCGCGCTCCTCGGAGGCATGATCATCCTCGGCCACATCGTCGGCAGCTACGAGCTCGATGTGGTCCTCGCCTCGGGCGGCCGCGTGCGCGCACACCCGCTTTACCCGGTCGCGCTCGTCCTCATCTTGCTTGGCGCGCTCACCAAGAGCGCCCAATTCCCGTTTCACTTCTGGCTGCCGCGGGCGATGGCGGCGCCGACGCCGGTGTCCGCCTACCTGCACTCGGCGACCATGGTGAAGGCGGGCGTATTCCTGCTCGCGCGGCTCTGGCCGGCGCTGTCGGGGACCGAGCTGTGGTTCTGGATCGTCAGCGGCGCGGGCATGACGACGCTCCTGCTCGGCGCGTACATCGCGATGTTCCAGAACGATCTGAAGCGCGTGCTCGCCTACTCGACCGTCAGCCACCTCGGCCTCATCACGCTCCTCTTCGGGCTCAACAGCGCGCTCGCCGCGGTCGCGGGCGTGTTCCACATCATGAACCACGCGACGTTCAAGGCCTCGCTGTTCATGGCCGCGGGCGTCGTCGACCACGAGACCGGGACGCGCGACATCCGTCGCTTGAACGGCCTGATTCGTTCCATGCCCCGCACCGGCGCGCTGGCGCTCGTGGCGAGCGGCGCGATGGCCGGCGTGCCGCTGCTCAACGGCTTTTTGTCGAAGGAGATGTTCTTCGCCGAGACGATGTTCTTGTCCGCGCACCCCTCGGTGGAAGTGGGGCTCCCGGTGCTGGCGACGCTCGCGGCGATCTTCGCGGTCGTGTACTCGCTGCGTTTTGGCTACGACATCTTCTTCGGCCCGCCGTCGACCGATCTCCCTCGCCAGCCGGAGGAAGCCCCGCGGTGGATGCGGACACCGATCGAGCTCCTGGTGCTCAGCTGCCTCATCGTCGGTGTCGCGCCGACGCTCTCCATCGGGGCGTCGCTCGCGGCGGCTGCCCGCCCCGTGGTCGGCGGGACGCTCCCGGACTACAGCCTCGCCATCTGGCACGGCTTCAACCCGCCTTTCGTCATGAGCCTCGTCGCCATCTCGGGCGGCGTCGTCGGGTACCTCTGGCTGCGCAAGCATCAGGAGCAGGGGCGGCTCCAGGACGCGCCCTTCGTCGAGCGGCTCAACGGAAGGCGGCTGTTCGAGGGCGCGCTGTTCGGGCTCACGCGCCTCTCGCGGAGGGCGCTCCGGCTCGTCGGAACTCGACGACTTCAGACGCAGATGTTCGCGATCATCGCGGTTGCGCTCCTCCTCGCGCTCCTCGCGGCGCATGGCGTCCCGCTGGAGTGGGGCGACCGGGACAGGCTCCCCGCGTCGCCTGCGTTCGTGATCTTGTGGGGCATCGGCGCGGTCTGCGCGGTCGGCGCTGCCGTGATGGCAAAGTTCCACAGGCTGATCGCGATCACCTTGATGGGCGGCGCAGGCCTCGTCACCTGCCTGACGTTCATGTGGTTCTCGGCGCCCGACCTTGCCCTCACGCAGATCGTCGTGGAGGTCGTCACCACCATCCTGTTCCTGCTCGGGCTGCGCTGGTTGCCGATGCGCATCGAAGGAATTTCGAGGCGTGTCACGGCCCGCGACAGGGCGCGACGCGCGCGCGATCTGCTGCTCGCGATCGGCGCCGGCAGCGGTCTCGCCGCGCTCTCCTATGCCATGCTGACCCGGCCGGCGCCGCACAGCATCTCACCGTTCTTCCTCAGCCGCGCGCTGCCGGAGGGAGGAGGCGCCAACGTCGTCAACGTCATGCTCGTCGACTTTCGTGCCTTCGACACGCTCGGCGAGATCACGGTCCTCGGCGCGGTCGCGCTCACGGTCTACGCCCTCCTGCGCCGCTTTCGGCCGCCGCCGGAGAGCATCGAGCAGCCCCAGCAACAGAGAGCTTTGCCGGCCGATATCGTCACCGACCTCATGAAGCCGCGCACGGCCGAGGACGCCGAGCGCGGATACATGATGGTGCCGGCGGTCATCGCGCGCGCGCTCCTGCCGGTCTCCGTCCTCGTCGCGGCGCACTTCCTTCTTCGGGGGCACAACGAGCCAGGCGGCGGCTTCGTGGCCGGCCTCGTCGTCGCGATCGCGATGCTCATGCAGTACATGGTCTCGGGGGCGCTCTGGCTGGAAGCGCGCGCGCGCCTCCGTCCGGCGCGCTGGATCGCCGCTGGACTGCTGCTCGGGGCGACCACGGGCCTCGGCGCGCTCGCCGTCGGCTATCCCTTCCTCACGACGCACACGGCGCATGTCAGGCTGCCGCTGGTCGGCGAGGTGCACCTGCCGAGCGCCACCTTCTTCGACCTCGGCGTGTTCGCGGTCGTCGTGGGAGCGACGCTCCTCACCCTCACGGCGCTCGCTCACCAGTCGCTGCGCGCGCACCGGCGATCAACGCAGAGTCCAGCGTCGTTGACGAGCAAGGGCACGAGCTAGATGGAAGCCCTGCTCGCGCTCGTCATCGGTGTGCTCGGCGGAGCCGGGGTCTGGCTCGTGCTGCGTCCGCGAACCTTCCAGGTGATCATGGGGCTCACGTTGCTCTCGTACGCGGTGAACCTCTTCATCTTCAGCATGGGGAGCATCTTCATCGACAAGCCGCCGATCGTGCGACCTGGAGCGCCCGCCGATCTTCAGCACTACACGGATCCGATGCCGCAGTCCCTCGTGCTCACGGCCATCGTGATCGGCTTCGCGACCACGGCGCTCTTCCTCGTCGTGCTCCTCGCTTCGCGCGGCCTCAGCGGCACCGACCACGTGGATGGAACGAGGGAGGAGCCATGACCGAGCGCTTCCCGCACCTCATCGTCGCGCCCGTCGTGCTGCCGCTGATGACGGCGGCCCTGCTGCTTCTGCTCGGTGAGAAGCGCAAGCGCGCCAAGTCGATCGTCAACATCAGCGCGGCCTTGGCTGGCCTCCTCGTGGCGCTGGAGATCCTGCGCGGCGCCGACGCCGGCGGTTCGTCCGGCGCGGCTGGTGTGTATCTCATGTCGAACTGGGAGGCGCCCTTCGGGATCGTGCTCGTCGCGGACCGGCTCTCGGCGCTCATGCTGGTGCTGGTCGGCGTGGTGAGCCTCTGCGCTGCCCTGTACGCCGAGGCCGCGTGGGGTCGCGCGGGCGCGTACTTCCATGCGCTCTTCCAGATTCAATTGATGGGGCTCAACGGCGCCTTTCTCACGGGGGACCTCTTCAACCTCTTCGTGTTCTTCGAGGTGATGCTCGCGGCGTCGTATGGCCTGCATCTTCATGGGTCGGGGTGGCCGCGGGTGCGCTCGGGGCTCCACTACATCGCGGTGAACCTGCTCGCGTCGTCGCTCTTCCTCGTCGGCCTCGCCGTGCTCTACGGCGTCATGGGCACGCTCTCCATGGCCGACATCGCCGAGAAGCTCGCGCTCGTCCCGGCGCGCGATCGCGGGCTCTTGCACGCAGGCGCGGCGGTCCTCGCCGTGGCGTTCCTCATCAAGGCGGCGATTTGGCCCCTCAACTCCTGGCTGGTGCCGGCCTACACGGCCACGAGCGCGCCTGTCGCGGCGCTCTTCGCGCTGATGACCAAGGTGGGCATCTACGCGCTCGTGCGCTCGTGGACGCTGTTCTTCTCCGCGGGCGCTTCAGCGCAGTTCGGGGCGACAGTCCTGCTCTACGCAGGGCTCGCGACCATCGCCTTCGGCGCGATCGGCCTCATGGCGTCCACGTCCCTCGGGCGCATCGCGGGCTTCTCGGTGATCGTGTCGTCGGGGACGCTCCTCGCGGCGCTCGGCACGGGGACCCCCGCGGTGACGTCGGCGGCGCTGTTCTACATGCTGAGCGCCACGCTGGCGGTGAGCGCCCTCTTTCTCCTCGTCGAGCTGGTGGAGCGCATCGGCTCCGACGGACAGCGGCGGGTGCCGGACCTCGACGTGGAGCCGGGCGAGGACACCAACCTCGATGAAGAGGAGGCGCCGCTGGTCGGCCAGGCGTTTCCGGTGTCCATCGCGTTGCTCGGCCTGGCGTTCATGGTCTGCGCGCTGCTCGTCGCAGGGCTGCCGCCGCTCTCGGGTTTCGTCGCGAAGATCTCGTTGCTGACCGCCCTCCTGTCGCCCCGAGGGGACGGCCACGCGAGCACCAGCGCCCCCGTCTCGTCCGCCGCGTGGGTCCTCTTCGGGCTGCTGCTCCTCTCGGGGCTCGCGGCCACCATCTCCCTCGCGAGGGCGGGCATTCGACACTTCTGGTTGACGGGCGGGCGGCTTCCGCCCCGCTTGAAGGTCGTCGAGGCCGCCTCCGTCCTCGGCCTCCTTCTCTGCTGCATCTTGCTCACGCTGTACGCTGAGCCGGTCCTGCGCACCACGAGCGCGACAGCCGCGGGACTGCACTCGCCGCAGGCGTACATCGAGGCCGTCTTGTCGGCGAGGCCTCGCCCGGGACCGACGCGTTCGGTGATCGAAGAGGAGGGGGCGCCGTGACCTTCCTCAAGAAGATCGTACCCGCTCCGCTGCTGTCCGCCGCTCTGTTCGCGCTGTGGCTGGCGCTCGCGCGCTCCACGAGCGCGGGCCAGATCGTCCTCGGGCTAGGGCTCGCGCTGGCGGTGCCGCTCGTTACCTCGACCCTGCGACTGACGAATGTCCGGGCGCGGCGACCGCTGGTCGTCGTGCGCTTCATCCTGAGGGTCGGCTACGACGTTTTGATTTCGAATTTCGAGGTCGCCTGGGGCGTGGTCACATGGCAATGGCGGCGACCGCGGTCGGGGTTCGTGATCGTGCCCCTCGAGCTGCGTGACCCCGTCGGGCTGGCCGCGTTATCCATGGTGACGACCGTGGTTCCGGGCACCGTGTGGTCGGAGCTCGCGCTCGATCGCCGCGCGCTCTTGCTGCACGTGTGGAACGTCGGTGATGAAGGCGCCTTCGTCGCCCGCTTCAAGGCTCGCTACGAGGAGCCTCTCAGGGAGATCTTCGAATGAGCGCACTTCTGTCTGGCGCAATTGCCTTCGCGCTCGGCTGCTACGCCGTCGCGTCGGTCCTGGTGGTCATCCGGTTGATCCGCGGGCCGCGGGCACAGGATCGCGTGTTCGCGCTCGACTTGCTCTACTTCCACGCGATGCTGGTCATGCTGGTGCTCGGTATTCGTCACCGGAGCGACACGTACTTCGACGCCGCGTTGCTGATCGCGCTGTTCAGCTTCGTGAGCTCGTCCGCGATGGCGAAGTTCATCCTGCGCGGGGAGGTGATTGAATGAACCAGCTTCCCCTCTGGGGCGAGGCGGCGGTCGCTGCGCTGCTCGTGCTGAGCGGCCTGTTCGTGGTCATCTCCGCGTTCGGGTTCCTGCGCCTGCCAGACTTCTTCCTGCGCATGCACCCCCCTGCGCTGGCGTACACCTTCGGCAGCTGGTGCGTGACGCTGGCAGGCATCCTCCACTCCTCGATGATCGAGTCCCGGCCCGTGCTGTACCCGTGGCTCATCATCGTCATGCTCTCCATCACGGTCCCCGTGACCACGCTGCTCTTGGCACGTGTGGCGCTGTTCCGCCGCCGCGCCGCGGGAGCAGCCGACGCTCCGCCTCCGCTCACTCCACACCGCGACTCCTGAGGGCGGTTCGAGGCCGGGGAGCGGCTCATGCGCGAACGTAGGCCAGGGTCGTCAGATACGTCGAGTCTGATGCTCATCCAACGAATCGGCAGCGGGCGGGCGGCCGCGGCGGGGCCCAGAACGAACGGCAGGATGCCGCCTCATTCGGGCGCCTCGGCGCGTGGCCGAGCAGGCACGATCAGCACGTCGCTGGCGACCTCACGCAGCACGTCTCCGGCGACCGTTCCGAGGAAGGCGTGAGCGACCCCGGAATAGCCGTGGGTGCCGAGCACCAGGAGGTCGCTCTCTGCCTTCTTGACCGCCTTCTCGATCACGCGCCGCGCGGAGCCGCATCGAACATGCATCTTCCAGGGCGGCCCCTCTGCCGGCCGCACCTTCGCCTGCGCCAGCGAGGTGGCGAGCAGCTTCACGAGCTGCTGTGTCGCTGCTTGCTCGAGCCCGCTGCTCCATGCCTCTGCGTCCTCCTCCGAGAGGCTGCGATAGATGGATCCGCGATAAGGGGTGTCGAACGCATGGATCACCATGACACGCGGCCGCGGGGTCGGAATCAACCGGAGCATCAGCGCGAGCACATCTGTGGATCCTGGCTCGAGATCGAGGGCGACCGCGGGCCGGCTGTACGCCGCGCGAGGAGCCAGCCGAACCGCCAGGACCGGGAGCTGCCCGCGGCGGATGACACGCTCCGCGGTCGAGCCGAGGAAGGTGTCCCGGAGCGCGCGGCTGCCGCCGCGGCCCATGACGATGAGCTCGGCGCTCGTCGAGGTCGCGCAGCCTGCGATCTCCGCGGCCGCGCTGCCGACCTTCACCACCGGTTCGACGTCGACGCCCTGGGGCAGCATCTTTGCGAGATGCCGCGCCTCGTTCACGAGTGATTTTCTCGCGTCGCGCTCGGCGCGGTCCTGGGCCCTGGCGGGGAGGTTGCCGGGAACGACGTGAAGCAGCGTGACGCGAGCTCCATCGGCCAGAGGCAGGAGTGCAACTCGGCCGAGGACGCGGTCCGAAATGGCGGTCAGATCGACGGGGACGAGCAGCGAATGGAAGCGCTCGCCCTCGTCCAGCTCGGGCTGCCCTTCGCCTGCCCCCGGCTTCTTCAGACTCTCGGTCACTGTGTGGCCTCCTCTCTATGAAGCAGGTCTCTTCTCGGAGAACGCCCTCCACCGTGCCTGGAGCAGCCGATCTAGGCGCGACGACCGCCTCGGGAGAACGCGGCCAGGCCCCTGGCGAGCGCCCTCGTCACGAGCGCCGCGGCGAGGCCAAGGATCCCGAGATCCGCGAGACCTTGGTTCCGTAGCGCGACCGCCCCGACGATGCAATCGCCCGCGAGCAGGACCACGAGCGAAAGGCCGAGGTGAAAGCGGCGCGCGTCGTCGTGCGGCCACCCGGGCGCGGGCTCGCCCCTGGCGCCTCCGAACGCCCGGATCCCGGCGGCGATCCCCAGGAGAAACACCGCATATCCGGCGCCGAGCAGCGCCTCCGGCGCGACGCTCACGGGAGCTCGCCCTGCCCCGCGCCCGAGGGCGCTGCCCTCCCGGCGCTGTCCGGCGGCGCCTCGATCTCGGTGAAGAGGCTGTCGCGGGCTTCCGGCCCCGCGAGCTGCGGAACGCGGTGGCGGACGCCGCGGTAGGCGAGGAGGAGGAGCGGCAGGGTGCCGCCGACGATGAAGAGCACATCGCCCGGCAGGCGCATCCACTCCACGAGGCGGTTCGTGGGGTTCGTCAGGTACTGGAGCTCTCGAGCCTCGAAATACCCGTAGCTCACCGCGTGGTGGAGCTGCAGGAGCCCGAGCGGGAACAGCGTGGCGAAGACCATCCACGCGAGCCCGACGTTCAGCGACCAGAAGCTGATCTTGGCCGCCCTGTCGGACCACTGCGCGGCGGGCATCAGGTAGCGCAGCGCGAAGAGCGCGAGCCCGGCGGCCAGCATGCCATAGACGCCCATCATCGAGGCGTGCCCGTGGTTGGCGGTCAGCGCGGTGCCGATCTCGTAATAGGACACGATCGGCAAGTTGATCAGGAACCCGAAGATCCCGGCCCCCAGGAAGTTCCAGAACCCCACGGCCACCAGGAACATGATCGCCCAGCGATGCGGGAAGGGCTTCGTCGACTGTCCTCCTTGCACGATGCCCAGGCGGAGGAAGGTCCACGCCTCCACCGTGAGGAAGGTCAACGGGATCACCTCCGCGGCCGAGAAGAAGGCGCCGAGCGCCATGTGCTCCACGGGCGTGCCGGAGAAGTACAGATGGTGCATGGTGCCGATCACCCCGCCCGCCGAATAGAGGATGACCTCCAGGTAGATGAGCCGCAGCGCGATCGCCTCGGCCACCACCCCGAGCAGGACGAAGAGATAGGCCACCATGAGCGTGGTGAACAGCTCGAGGAAGTCCTCGACCCAGAGGTGCACCACCCAGAAGCGCCAGAAGTCGGTGCTCGTGAAGTTCGCGCGCGGGTGCGCGAGGAGGCCTACGGCGTAGAAGGCAGGGATGGCCAGCGCGGCGAAGAAGAAGAGCCAGGGCATGTTGCCCCGGTGCTCGACGGCGAGCCGACCCCGGAGCACGCGGAAGAGCAGCGCCACCCAGGCGAACAGGCCGAGCGTCAGGAGCACCTGCCAGAAGCGGCCCAGATCGAGGTACTCGAACCCTTCGAGCGCGAACCAGATGCTGTCCGAGGCGCCGTGGATGGCGAGGAGCTCGCCGAGGAGGCTGCCCGCGACGACGATGACGAGCGCCCCGAGCAGGCCATAGGCGAGCCAGCTCTGGCCTCTCGGCTCGCGCCCGCTGATCATGGGCGCGATGAAGATGCCCGCGCCGAGATAGGAGACCGTGACCCAGAAGATGGCGAGCTGCAGGTGCCAGGTGCGCACCAGGTTGAAGGGGAAGGCCCCGGCCAGGTTGAACCCGAAGAAGTTGGACAGCTCGGCGCGATAATGCTGCGTGGCGCCTCCGAGGACGGACTGGAGGGTGAACAGCAGCGCCATGACCAGGAAGAACCACGCCGTCGCGCGCTGGGCTGGGGTCAGGGCGACCTCGCCCGGCTGGCGGAAGCTGAGCCGGTGCCCTTCCCGCCCGTGCCAACCGAGGAAGCGCCATCGCCCGAAGGCCGCGAAGAGCAAGCCGGTCCCGCCGAGGAGCGCGATGAGCGAGAGCACGCTCCACACCACCAGCTCGCCCGTGGGCTGGTTCCGGACGAGCGGCTCTGGAGGCCAGTTGTTGGTGTACGAGTAGGCCTCTCCGGGGCGCTCCGTCGAGGCGGTCCAGGCCGTCCAGGCGAAGAACGAGGTGAGCTGCGAGAGCTCGCGCGCGTCGGAGAAGAGGCCGGAGCGCAGGCCGTGCTCGCCGCTGGGCTGGGCGAAGAAGCGGCGATAGTGATCCTTCAGCAGCTCAAAGGCCTCTGCCTGGGCGTCGGTGAAGACCAGCGTTCCTGTCGCGGGATCATAGCGGTTTTGACGAAAATCGCCGGCGGTGCGCGCGAGCGCCTCCGCCGAGTCCACGCCGCCGTGGCGAGAGGCGGCGTGGGAGGCGGCCCGGCGGAGGTAATCGGCGGTGAAATCCGGGCCGAGGTAGGCGCCGTGGCCGAAGACGGATCCGTATTCCATGAGCCCGTTGCGCAGGAACAGCTCCTGACCCGTGAGCACGTCGTCGCCCGTGAACAGAACGCGCCCTGCAGGGTCGACCACCCGGGCGGGGATGGGTGGCTGTGCCGCGTAGGTGCGGTAGGCGAGCAGGCCGAGCACGAAGAACCCGAACAGGAAAACGAGGGCCGTCGCCTGGACCCAGCCGCGCGAGATGAGGAGGTTTCGCCGTTCGGAGGAGCGCGTCATGGGAATGCCGGGAGCAAGCCGAGGAGGGCCCACCCGTTCTCCGAGATGACGACCGAGGAGGCTGCGTTGCGCGGCGTTCGTGCCGGGTACGATGACCTGGACGAGGAAGCGGGGGTCTTTCCGCGGATTCCTCCTGGCCGCTGACGGCGAGCTCGTCCTGGCGGTCGGGCGGCGTTCGGCGTCGGGACACGACGAGAAGCGCGCTCGAAGCGCATCTATCGGATATTCCAGCCCATCATGTGGCCTCCCGCCCTCTGGCCGGCGCGGGAACACCGCCCTCCTCAGCGACCTGCCTCGCACCCGCCTCGCACCCGCCTCGCACCCGCCTCGCACGACGCTCGCGCCCCGGCGCGAGCCCCGCGAACCCGCGTGCCCCTGTCGGCCGGGGCACGGTATGCTTGTCGCACCATGAAGTACTCTCCCTGCCTGCTCCTCTCGGCGTTTCTCGCTGGCGCCTGCGGAGGTGGCGAGGCACACCCATCAGGTCCGACCATGACCGCAAGCTCCTCTCTGCTCCCCACCGCGGCCAGCGCCGCGCCCGCCCCCGCCCCCGAAAACCCGAGCCGCCCCGCGTACCCGCCCACCCGCGTCGCCCCGGTGACGGACGCCGTGCATGGGGTCGAGATCACCGACCCGTACCGCTGGCTCGAGGACGGCGACGCGCCCGAGGTGAAGGCGTGGATGAAGGCTCAGGACGCGTTCACGCGCGTCGAGCTCGCCCGGCTCCCCGAGCGGGACGCGATCGCGTCAAGGCTGAAGCAGCTATTCTACATCGATGCGGTCTCCGCGCCGCGCCACCGCCGGGGCCGGTACTTCCTGAGCCGGCGGCACGCGACGAAGGAGAAGTCGGTCGTCTACTGGAAGGAGGGAAAGAGCGGCGACGAGCGCGTGCTGTTCGACCCGAATACCTGGTCCGAGGACGGCAGCGTCTCGCTGGGCGGATGGGAGGTGTCGTGGGACGGCAAGAACGTCGCCTACAAGATCCAGCAGAACAACTCGGATGAAGCGACCCTCTATGTGATGGATGTCGCGTCCGGCAAGCGCTCCGAGGTGGACGTCATCGAAGGGGCCAAGTACGCGGTTGCGTCGTGGACGCCCTCCGGCGACGGCTTCTACTACGTCTGGCTCCCCACGGACCCGTCCATCCCGGTCGCCGAGCGGCCGGGTTACGCCGAGGTGCGCTTCCACCGGCTCGGCCAGGATCCGAAGCAGGATCGCGTGGTGCGCGGCAGGACGGGTGATCCAAGGACCTTCCTTCACGCGTCCCTCTCCAAGGATGGCCGCTTCCTGGTGCTCACCGTCGCTCACGGATGGACCTCGGCCGACGTCTACTTTCGCGATCTCCGCAGGCCGGGCGGCCAGGCCGCGGACAAGCCGCTCGCGGTCGGGCGCGACGCCCACTACAACGTCGAGGTCTACAAGGACCGGCTCTATGTCCACACCGACGAGGGCGCGCCGCATTACCGCGTCTTCGAGGTCGATCCGGACAGGCCGGATCGCGCCGCATGGAAGGAGATCGTCCCGGAGCGCCCCGACGCCACGCTGGACAGCGTCTCCATCGTGGGTGGGCACCTCGCGCTGAGCTATCTCAAGGACGCTTCGAGCCGCGTCGAGGTGCGCGCGCTCGACGGCAAGCTGGTCCGCGAGGTCCCGCTGCCGGGCATCGGCACCGTCGGCGGCCCTTCCGGGCTGCCCGACGAGGACGAGGCGTATTTCTCGTTCGAGTCCTACACATCGCCTCACGAGATCCACGCGACCTCGATCAGGACGGGTCGGACCGAGCTCTACGCGCGCATCGAGGTGCCCATCGACCCGTCGCCCTTCAGCGTGGAACAGGCCTTCTTCCCCTCCAAGGACGGCACGAAGATCTCGATGTTCATCGTCCGCCGCAAGGACATGAAGAAGGACGGGAGCTCCCGCGCGCTGCTCTACGGCTACGGCGGGTTCCAGATGTCGCAGACCCCCGCGTTCACCTCCTCGATGTACCCCTGGCTCGAGCGGGGCGGCGTGTACGCGGTGGCGAACCTGCGCGGCGGTGGCGAGTACGGAGAGGCGTGGCACCGGGACGGGATGCTGCTCAAGAAGCAGAACGTGTTCGACGACTTCATCGCCGCCGCGGAGCACCTGGTCGGCGAGGGGTACACGCGGCCCGAGCGGCTCGCCATCCTGGGCGGCTCGAACGGCGGCCTGCTCGTCGGCGCCGCGCTCACGCAGCGGCCCGACCTGTTCGGGGCCGTCCTCTGCGGCGTCCCGCTGCTCGACATGGTGCGATACCACCTGTTCGGCTCCGGCAAGACGTGGATCAGCGAGTATGGCTCCGCCGACGATCCGGAGCAGTTCAAGGCGCTCTACGCCTACTCCCCTTATCACCACGTCCAGTCGGGGAAGCGGTATCCGCCGGTCCTCCTGCTGTCGGCCGACAGCGACGACCGGGTCGACCCCATGCACGCGCGCAAGTTCGCCGCCGCGCTGCAGTCCGCGAGCGCGGGCGGCCCCGTCCTGCTCCGCATCGAGCGGAACGCCGGGCACGGCGGCGCGGATCTCATCAAGTCGGCGGTCGCGAAGGGCGCCGACCAGATCTCGTTCGCGCTGTGGGCCACGAGCGCGCAGGCGCCGGCGATCAGGCGGTGAGGCGGCGCGCGGCGCGCCACGAGCGGCGCGCGTGAGGCGCGGGACGCGCGCCGCGGGCGGGGCGACGGACAGGCTTGCGGCTCCGCGCCGCGACGGCTAACAACGCGCCGCTGTGCGAACGCTTCACCCCGTAGCCGGGGCTTCCCGCCGCGGGCCTCTGATCTCGCGCCCCCTCGCGGCCGCCGTCTCGGCGCTCGCGGAGGGCCCGCGCGCGCCGCTCGCGGACCTCGCCGATCCTGCGGCGGTGCTGGCCGGGCTCATGGACCTGCACGGGAGCGTCTCGCTCGCGCGCGAGCTCTCGCTCCTCGACCGCCACCCCGCGCCGCCGCCGGCGTCCGAGGGCGCCCGCGCCGAGGTCCGGGCGCTCGCCGCCGATCGCCTCGGCGAGCTCGCGGAGGCGCTCGACCAGGTGTTCGCCGCCCCGTTCCACCGGCGGAACAAGCTCCCCGACGCGGCGGCGGTGCACGCGACGCTGGAGCAGACCGGGGTGTTGCCTGCCCGCGCGGCCCGCGACCGCGCGGGGCGCCCGCTCGCGTCCGCGGCAGGGCAGATCTGGGAGCCGTTCGGAGAGCTCATGGGCCGCGCCCTCGGCCGCATCCGGCTCGAGACGCGCGCGCTGCGCGAGGAGCTCGCGCCTTCGCTGCGGGCGCTCGGCCCGGAGGCGGCGCGGCTCGAGCGGCTCGACGCCGCGATCTCCGCCGCCACCCAGAAGCGGCGCGAGCGCGCGCTCGCCGAGCTCGTCCCCGGGCTCTCGCGCGCCTTCGCGCGGGCCTTCCGCGCGGCCGTGGGCGCGCTGCCGGAGGGGGCCGGGCTCGAGGACGTCGCGGGCTGGTTCGGGCAGGAGCAGTGGCTCCTGCGGGAGCTCAAGCGCATGGAGCTCGTGGTCCAGGCGGTGCTCGCGCACGAGGCGGGCAGGCTGCTCTCGCTGGTCGACGGAGCGGCGGCGGCGGGCGCGCCCGCGTAGCTCGCGGGGGGCTTCACGATGCGGCTCGCGACGGCGCGGCAGTGGACGACGCGGATCCTGGTGCTCCTCACCGGCGGGGTCGGCCTCGCCCTGGTGGGGCGGGCGGCGCTCGTCTACCGCGGGGCGGACCCGCTCGCGTACCGCCTCGTGCAGCTCATCGCGCTGGGGCTCGCGCTCGGCACGCTCGAGCTGTTCGTGCGCGCGGGGCGGGCTGCCCGGATCGAGCGCGAGGTCGGCGCGCTGCCGCGGCCGGCGACGCGGGCGGCGATCGAGCAGAGCGGCGCCCCGCTCCGATCGATGCTCGAGGCGCGGGTCGCCGGCGCGGCGCTGCCCCCGGCGAGCGCCACGTTCGCCTCGTACCTCGTCGGCCTGCTCGTGATGATCGGGCTGCTCGGCACGTTCCTCGGCCTGTTCGAGACGCTGCAGGGGGCCCGCGAGGCGCTGACGCTGAGCGCCGACGTCGACGCGCTGCGGGCGAGCCTGGCCGCGCCCATGCAGGGCCTCTCGCGCGCGTTCGGCACGTCGGCGGCGGGCGTCGCGGCGTCGGGGGTGCTCGGGCTCGCCGGTGTGCTCCTGCGCCGTGCCGAGGCGCGGGCCGCGGCGGCGCTCCAGGCCTACGCGTCGGGCCCGCTCGCGGCGCTCACGGTGGCGGGGCGGCAGCTCGCGGCGCTGGAGGCGCTCGCGCGGCAGGGCGAGGCGCTCCCCGCCGCGGCGGCGTCGCTCCGCGAGGCCACGGGCCGGCTCGAGCGCCTCGAGGAGCGGCTGCTCGCGGTCCAGGTGGAGGGCGCGCGCCAGGCCGCCGCCTCGTTCGCCGCGGCCGCGGCCGAGGTCCGCGGCGACATCGCCGCGGGCCTCCGGCAGACCGCTGACGTCGCGGCGAGCGTGGTCAGGCCGATCCTGGCGGAGGCGGTGGAGCGCGCGGGCGCGGTCGCGGGCGGCGCGCTTCAGGCGGTCGAGCGGCGCCTCGACGAGGAGGCGCGCGCGCGGCGGGAGGCGGACGTCGCGTCGGCGTCGAGGCTGGAGGGCCAGGCGGAGCGGCTGTCGTCGGTGGTGGGGGAGGCGATCGAGCGGCTGGAGCGAGCGCACGCGGCGCGCGCAGCGGAAGCGGCGAAGCGGCAGGCGGAGCTGGACGCGGAGCGTGCGGCGCACCTGACGGCGCTGGGCGAGGCGCTGGGCGAGGCGCTGTCGGAGGCGGCGCGTGCGGCGCAGGCGGCGCCGGAGGCGGCGTCGCGGCTGATCGGGGAGGCGTCGGAGCGGCTGTCGGCGCGCGCGGAGGCGGACGCGGCGCGGGATGTGAGGCTGGACGCGCTGCTGGAGAAGCTGTCGGAAGCGACGGCGGGGATGGCCGGGAGCGCGCGGGAGCAGGCGGAGCGGGTGGCCGCGCTGGCGGAGGCGGCGGAGCGTAGCGGCGCGGAGCGAGAGGCGCGCGCGGAGGCGCGCGTGGCGGCGCTGGGCGAGGCGGCGCGTGCGCAGCTGGCGGAGCAGGCGTCGCGGCTGCTGGCGTTCGAGGAGCGGCTCGACGGAGCGCGGCGGGAGGCGGCCGACGGGCTCGCCGAGCGGCTCAGCGCCCACGCCCGCGGCCTCGGCGAGAGCCTGGCGCAGCTGGAAGGGGGCGTGGCGTCGCGGCTGGAGCGGATGGAAGGGGGCGTGGCGTCGCGGCTGGAGCGGATGGAAGAGGGCGCAGCGAAGCGGCTCGCGCGGCTCGACCAGGAGGCCGCTGCGCACCGGCGCGAGCTCGAGACGGCGTCGTCGTCGAGGCTGGAGGGCCAGGCGGAGCGGCTGTCGTCGGTGGTGGGGGAGGCGATCGAGCGGCTGGAGCGAGCGCACGCGGCGCGCGCAGCGGAAGCGGCGAAGCGGCAGGCGGAGCTGGACGCGGAGCGTGCGGCGCACCTGACGGCGCTGGGCGAGGCGCTGGGCGAGGCGCTGTCGGAGGCGGCGCGTGCGGCGCAGGCGGCGCCGGAGGCGGCGTCGCGGCTGATCGGGGAGGCGTCGGAGCGGCTGTCGGCGCGCGCGGAGGCGGACGCGGCGCGGGATGTGAGGCTGGACGCGCTGCTGGAGAAGCTGTCGGAAGCGACGGCGGGGATGGCCGGGAGCGCGCGGGAGCAGGCGGAGCGGGTGGCCGCGCTGGCGGAGGCGGCGGAGCGTAGCGGCGCGGAGCGAGAGGCGCGCGCGGAGGCGCGCGTGGCGGCGCTGGGCGAGGCGGCGCGTGCGCAGCTGGCGGAGCAGGCGTCGCGGCTGCTGGCGTTCGAGGAGCGGCTCGACGGAGCGCGGCGGGAGGCGGCCGACGGGCTCGCCGAGCGGCTCAGCGCCCACGCCCGCGGCCTCGGCGAGAGCCTGGCGCAGCTGGAAGGGGGCGTGGCGTCGCGGCTGGAGCGGATGGAAGGGGGCGTGGCGTCGCGGCTGGAGCGGATGGAAGAGGGCGCAGCGAAGCGGCTCGCGCGGCTCGACCAGGAGGCCGCTGCGCACCGGCGCGAGCTCGAGACGGCGTCGGCGTCGAGGCTGGAGGGCCAGGCGGAGCGGCTGTCGTCGGTGGTGGGGGAGGCGGTCGAGCGGCTGGAGCGAGCGCACGCGGCGCGCGCAGCGGAAGCGGCGGAGCGGCAGGCGGAGCTGGACGCGGAGCGTGCGGCGCACCTGACGGCGCTGGGCGAGGCGCTGGGCGAAGCGCTGTCGGAGGCGGCGCGGGCGGCGCAGGCGGCGCCGGAGGCGGCGTCGCGGCTGATCGGGGAGGCGTCGGAGCGGCTGTCGGCGCGTGCGGAGGCGGACGCAGCGCGGGATGTGAGGCTGGACGCGCTGCTGGAGAAGCTGTCGGAGGCGACGGCGGGGATGGCCGGGAGCGCGCGGGAGCAGGCGGAGCGGGTGGCCGCGCTGGCGGAGGCGGCGGAGCGTAGCGGCGCGGAGCGAGAGGCGCGCGCGGAGGCGCGCGTGGCGGCGCTGGGCGAGGCGGCGCGTGCGCAGCTGGCGGAGCAGGCGTCGCGGCTGCTGGCGTTCGAGGAGCGGCTCGACGGAGCGCGGCGGGAGGCGGCCGACGGGCTCGCCGAGCGGCTCAGCGCCCACGCCCGCGGCCTCGGCGAGAGCCTCGAGGCAACCGCAGCGGTGGTGCGGGAGGCCTCGGAGCTCGTGCGGGCCGGCGGCGCCGAGATGACGTCTGTGGCGGAAATGTTCACCGTGGCGGTTGACCGTTACCGTGACGCGAGCGATCGCTGGCTGAACAGCCTGGGGGCGATCGAGGACGCGATCGAGCGCCGGGAGCACGGCGAGGCGACGGACCTCCTCGGCGCTTACCTCGACCAGACCCGTGAGGTCTTCGATCACTCGCTGCAGTTCCAGCGCGAGCTCTTCTCCGAGCTGCGGGCGCTGAGGAGCAAGACGAGCTGATGCGCCGCGCCTCGCGTGCGTCTGGCCCTGGTCTCTCGCGCCTTGAGGCCGTGCGCTCGGCGGATCGCGGCGAGATCTCACCGCGTTTGCTGACGTCCGCCGCGAGAGCGATGCGATGTCCCTGACGCCGGCCGAAGACGAAGTCCCCGAGCAGGCGGCGGTCTGGCCGGTCTTCGGCGACCTCATGGCCTGTCTCTTCGGCCTCTTCGTGCTCTTTTTCGTCTGGGCGATCTCGTTTCAGGTCGATCTGGCCCGCGATCTCGCCGCCGAGCGCGCCACCCGCGCGACGGAGCGCGCGCGTCTGGAAACGCTCGAGCGCGCGCTGGCCGGACCGCTCGCCGAGGGAAGGATCACCCTGACGGAGGGGCGCATCGGGATCCGCGGCAGCATCCTGTTCGAGCTCAACTCGGCCGAGCTTCAGCCTGCGGGCATCGCGCTGCTCCGCGCGCTGGCCGACCCGCTCAAGGCGTACCTCGAGCATCATGACGAGCTCATCATGGTGAGCGGCTTCACGGACGATCGCCCGCTCACGAGCTCGTCCCGCGGTTATGCGGACAACTGGGAGCTGTCGGCGCAGCGAGCGCTCACGGTGACGCGGGCGCTCGCCGCGGCGGGTGTCCCCGACACGTCGCTGTTCGCGGCCGGCTTCGGAGAGCGGCACCCGGTGGCGCCCAACGACACGAGCGAGAACCGGGCGAAGAACCGCCGGGTGGAGATCTCGCCGATCCCGCGGCGAGGCGCGCCCTGATGACATCCACGTCGGATTTTTCTCCGACAATGCCCCCCCACCCCCAACCCGGGTTGGCCGCGTCGCCTCAACCTGGGTCGCCCCCGTCGCCCCAACCCGGGTTGGCCGCGTCGCCTCAACCTGGGTCGCCCCCGTCGCCCCAACCCGGGTTGGCCGCGTCGCCCCAACCTGGGTCGCCCCCGTCGCCCCAACCCGGGTTGGCCGCGTCGCCCCAACCCGGGTCGCCCCCGTCGCCCCAACCCGGGTCGCCCCCGGCCGACGCGCGCCTCGCCGCCCTGCGGGCGGCCGGCGCCCACCGCTTCGACCCCGCGGGCTACCGCCTCGTCGAGGCGCTCCTCGAGCGCGCTCGCGCCCTCGACGGCGGCGCCCGCGCGCGCCTCGCTGCCCGCGCCTCCGCGCGGCTCGCGGCGCTCGACGCCGCCTTCCACCGCGCCCGCGCCGACGCCGAGGCCCACCTCCGCGCCCTCGCCGACGCCGGCCTCCCTCACGACGGCGCCCTGGCCGCGGCGCTCGCGCTCGGCGATTTCCCCGCCGTCGTGAGGGCCGCGCGCCGCCGCCTGCGCGCGCTCGCCGCCGAGCGCAAGACGACCGCCGTCCCCTCGCTCGCGCGCCTCCGCGGCGAGGTGGCCGCGCGCGACGTGCGCCTCCCCGGGCCGCTCGCGCGCGATCTCGCGGAGCTCCCGTGCGACGGCGACGTCGTCGAGCGCCGGGTGAAGCGGCAAGCCCAGGCCCTCAGCAGCGCGCTGTCCACCGCGCTGTTCCACGAGTCGCTGGTGAGCGCCCGCGCCACGCTCGCCGTCGCGCGCGCGGCCGACAACGTGCCGGAGGACGCCGGCCCCTACAACGCCCAGGTGCTCGCCTCCCGGGCGCTCTGCGCCGCGGAGCGGCTCTCGGCGCACTACCTGCGCGCGCTCGTGGCCGGCCTCCAGGACCTCGGCGCCCTGGCCGCCGCGCTCGAGCCGCAGCCCGGGAAGCCAGCCAGGAAAAAAGCCGCCCCTCGGAACACGAGCGACGCCGCCCCTCGCCGGCGGCCGGCGCGGTCCGCCCGAAAAAAAGAATCCCTTTTTCGCGGATCGCGTTAGGTAAGTAGTCCCCATGCTCCGCTCGCCAGGCCGATCGCTCGCTTCCCTCGCGCTGTTCCTGCTCGTCAGCGCCTGCTCGTCCTCGCCCGACAAGGTGCAGAGCGGGCCGCTCACGCCGCCGCTCAAGCAGTGCGGCACCGAGGTGGTCAAGCGCGGCGACGGCTACAACGGCGCGGCGCGCGAGTGCATCTGGCAGGCGTACAGGAACCACGACCCGTCCGAGTTCACGACCACGCGGTACACCATCGAAGGCGATCCCGTCACCTACCGCCTCGAGGTCACGCTCACGGGCGTCGTGGTCGTCGTGGACAGCAAGGATCGCTACGCGCTCCGGGGCGTCTTCCGCCACGAGTGCCGCAACCTCGAGCGCATCATGCAGGAGGGCACCGACGACGGGCGGTTCGGCTTCGCGCTGAGCGCGTGCTCCGGCGGCGGCGCCGAGCGGTTCGCGGTCCCGTGACGAGGCCGCCGCGGACGGCCGCGGGCGGGCGCGCCCCGAGGCCTGATCTGGTGGACGCGACCGATCCTTGGCGCGTAGGCTCGCTAGGAGCAGTCGGAGCGGGCGGCAAGATGAGCAGACGAAGCACCCCGTGTCGCGCGATCGGTCCGAGGAAGGCGCCGGAAGGGTGTGGATGACGCGATGACGGAAGACGCGCGCCCGTCGTCCGGCAGTCCGGCAGAGCGTGCCTGCGAGCACGCTGGAGGGAAGCGCCGTGCAGCGTCACCTCGTTTTTGAAGCCGCCGGGATCAGCCATCCTGGCATGGTCCGAGACACGAACGAGGACAGCTTCGCGATCCTCGAGCCCCGGGGGCTGTTCCTCCTGGCCGACGGCATGGGAGGGCGCGCCGCCGGGGAGGTCGCCTCGCGCATGGCGATCGATACGGTGCGTGATTTCTTCGACGACCCGGACTCCACCTGGCCTATCGCCGTCGGCGTGGGGCCGCCCACGACGCGGGGCTCGGAGGCGCGCTACGTCGATCAGGGGCTCCCCCTGCTCGTCGCGGGCATCCAGCTCGCGAACGGCCGCATCTTCTCCGCCGCGCGGCGCGACCGGGAGAAGCGCGGCATGGGCACCACGATCGCGGCCGTGCTCGCGCGCGACGGCTTCATCGCCGTCGCGCACGTGGGCGATAGCCGCGTCTACCGCCTCCGCGAGCATCGCCTCGAGCAGCTCACGCGCGATCACTCGCTGGTCAACGAGTGCATCCGGCTCGGCCACCTCCTCCCCGAGCAGGCCAGCTCGTTCCCGCTCCAGCACGTGATCACGCGCGCCCTCGGCACCGACGAGGCGGTCGACGTCGAGACGCGGATCGAGGCCATCGAGGGAGGGGATGTCCTCCTGCTCTGCTCAGATGGCCTGTCCGGCGTGGTGCCGGCGCAAGATATCGCAAGTATCCTGGCGACCCCCACCGATCTGGCCGGCATCGCGTCCCGGCTCGTCAAGCGCGCCAACGAGAACGGTGGCCCCGATAACGTCACCTGCGTTGTCGTGCGCTGGCGCGCTTCGCCCGGCGGCCCGACCCGGCGCTGATCCGCGCGCCCGCCCTGCCGCTCCGGCGGTGTGCGGGCGAGAGCATTGCGCTCAGCCCGCCAGTTTTTCCATGGAACATCGCGTGCCTGGAGGTGCCAGAGAGCGCGCCACCGTGTTAATGGCGGTGGGGAATCCCAATGGGCGCGCGAACGAACGGATCAACACCCCCGCAATCCATCGAATCCCCGTCCCGGAGCGCGGCGCTGAGCAAGCCGGGGAAGGCGTCGGGCGCGCGGCGCGCCGGCCCGGCGGCGGCGGAGCTCGATCCTGCGGAGCACCACCGGCCGGCGCTCAAGCTCCTCGACGCGGCGCGCGAGCCGGATTTCATCGAGGTGCTCGGATCGCGGGAGCACAACCTCCGCATCGATCGGCTGGAGGTGCCGAAGCGGAAGCTCGTGGTGTTCACGGGGGTGAGCGGCTCGGGCAAGTCCAGCCTGGCGTTCGACACGCTCTACGCCGAGGGGCAGCGGCGTTACGTCGAGACGCTGAGCTCTTACGCGCGCCAGTTCCTGGGTCAGCTCGAGCGCCCGCAGGTCGAGCACCTGCGCGGCCTGTCGCCGACCATTGCCATCGAGCAGAAGAGCGCGTCGAGCAACCCGCGCTCCACGGTGGGCACGATCACGGAGGTCTACGATTACCTGCGCGTGCTCTATGCGCGCGCCGGCGAGCAGCATTGCCACCTCTGCGGCAAGCCGGTGAAGGCGCAGAGCTCGGAGCAGATCGTCGACGAGCTCCTCGGGATGCCGGAGGGGACGAAGTTCGTGCTGCTCGCGCCGCTCGTGACGCACCGGAAGGGGGAGTTCAAGGACCTGTTCGAGGAGCTCCGGGGCCGCGGCTTCGTGCGGGTCGAGATCGACGGGGCGCAGCACCGGCTCGACGAGCTGCCGAAGCTCGACAAGAAGCTCAAGCACACCATCGCGCTCGTGGTGGATCGGCTGGTCGTGCGGGCGGACGAGCGCCAGCGCATCACGGAGGGGGTCGAGGTCGCGCTCCAGGAGGGGCGCGGCGAGCTCCGGGTCGAGCTCCAGGCCGACGAGGGGGCGTCCGGGCGGCGGCGTCGCCCCGACGCCCCGCTGCTGTTCAGCGCCGCGCGCTCCTGCTGCGGCCAGAGCTTCCCCGAGCTCTCGCCGCAGAGCTTCTCCTTCAACAGCCCGCTCGGCATGTGCGGCGCCTGCAACGGCCTCGGCACCCGCCTCGAGATCGATCCGGCCCTCGTGATCCCGGATCCTGCGCTGTCGATCCGGGAGGGCGCCATCGCCCCCTGGGCGTCGGCCATGGCGCGCGGGGAGGGCTGGACGTTCCGCATCATCGACGCCGTGGCCAAGGCGTGCTCCGTCGACCTCGACGTGCCCTGGCGCAAGCTCGGGGCGAAGAAGCAGGAGATGGTGCTCCATGGCCTCTCCGGCAAGCGCATCGCGGTGACGTGGGGGAAGGAGGGGACCGAGACGCACGGCACCTGGGGCATGAAGTTCGAAGGCGTGATCCCCAGCCTGATGCGCCGGTTCCAGCAGTCGTCGTCCGAGTCGGCGCGGGACGCTTACCGCAAGTTCATGAGCGAGCGCCCGTGCGACGCCTGCGGCTCCCGGCGGATGCGCCCCGAGTCGCTCGCGGTGCGCGTCGCGGCCAAGGGGATCGCCGACGTCACCGCGATGACGGTGCGGGACGCCTACGAGCATTTCGCCCGGCTCGAGCTGCCGGGCAACCGGCAGAAGATCACGGAGGGGGTGCGGCGCGAGATCACGAGCCGGCTCAGCTTTCTCCTGAACGTGGGGCTCGACTACCTGACGCTCGACCGCTCGGGGCCGACGCTGAGCGGCGGCGAGGCGCAGCGCATCCGGCTGGCGAGCCAGCTCGGCAGCGAGCTCTCCGGGGTGATGTACGTGCTCGACGAGCCGAGCATCGGCCTGCACCAGCGGGACAACCAGCGCCTCATCGAGACGCTGCGGCGCCTCAGGGATCTGGGCAACACGGTGCTCGTGGTGGAGCACGACGAGGAGACGATCCGGGCCGCCGACTATGTCGTGGATTTCGGCCCCGGGGCCGGCCACCTAGGCGGCCGCGTGATGGCCGCGGGGACGCCCGAGGAGATCGCGCGTGACCCCGAGAGCGTGACCGGCGCGTACCTGGCGGGGCGCGCGCGCATCGAGGTGCCCGAGGCGCGGCGCGCGCCGCGCGGGTGGCTGGAGATCCTGGGCGCGGCCGAGCACAACCTGAGGGGCATCGACGTCCGCTTCCCGCTCGGGGTGCTGCTCGCGGTGACCGGGGTGAGCGGCGCCGGCAAGAGCTCGCTGGTGAACGGCATTCTCCTGCCGGCGCTGGGCCGGGCGCTTCACCACAGCACCGAGCCGGTCGGCGCGCACCGCGCGATCCAGGGGCTCGAGGCGCTCGACAAGGTCATCGCGATCGACCAGAAGCCGATCGGCCGCACGCCGCGCTCGAACCCGGGGACGTACACGAAGGCGTTCGACCAGATCCGCGAGATCTTCGCCGAGCTGCCGGAGTCGCGCGCGCGCGGCTACGGCCCGGGGCGGTTCAGCTTCAACGTGAAGGGCGGGCGCTGCGAGGCGTGCAGCGGCGACGGCATGGTGAAGGTGGAGATGCACTTCCTCGCCGACGTCTATGTCCCGTGCGAGGTGTGCGCCGGCAAGCGGTACAGCGCGCAGACGCTCGCGGTGCGGTTCAAGGGCAAGAGCATCGCGGATATCCTCGACACCAGCATCGAGGATTGCCTGCGTCTCTTCGAGCACCACGTCGCGCTGCGCCGCGTCCTCGAGACGCTGGTCGAGGTCGGCCTCGGGTACATGAAGATCGGCCAGAGCGCGCCGACGATGAGCGGCGGCGAGGCGCAGCGCGTGAAGCTGAGCCGGGAGCTCGGCAAGAGCCAGACGGGGCGAACGCTCTACGTCCTCGACGAGCCCACGACGGGCCTGCATTTCGAGGACATCCGCAAGCTGCTCGGCGTGCTCCACCGGCTGGTCGAAGCGGGGAACACGGTGGTGGTCATCGAGCACAGCCTCGACGTCATCAAGTGCGCGGACTGGGTGATCGATCTGGGCCCCGAGGGCGGCGCCGGCGGCGGCCGGGTCATCGCCGAGGGGACGCCGGAGCACGTCGCGAAGGTGAAGGGCTCGTACACAGGACAGTTCCTTCGCCCCCTTCTCCCCCCGAGGCGTTAACCAGGCCTCGCGCCGCGTTCTCCTACATTCGAACGCGGTCGTTCACGGTCCAACGTTGACGACCACGACCACGTTCACGTGGGTGAACGTCTGCGACGGCTCATCCCGACGCGCCTGAGACAGACGCATTTGTGATCTGTGCCGCTCGCTGGCCATCCATTTCAGAGAAGCGCGATATTCATTGGTGTCGCCCATAACTGATTTATTCGATCGGCTTGCGCCGCGCTGCAAAAGCGCGTAGCCGGGATCGATGGACACCAACGTGTCCAGGGGTGCGCGAGCACCCGACCAGCACCTTCAGCAAACAACATCATGAGTTCTCGTGCCAGCGGGGCTGTCGTACAGGCCCCTGCGCTCGAGATCCGTTGACGGGAGGGCCCATGCAGATCTCGAAGCATGCTCTATTTCTCGGCGTAGGACTTTGGGTGGGCGCCGCCTCGGCGGCGGCGTGCTCGGCCAGCGGCTCGTCGGCGGGCGCCCCTCGGCCTGGGACCACCTCCAGCGGCGGCGGCTCGGGCGGCGACGCCGTCGGGTCGATGAGCTCCGGCGGTTTCGGCGACGACATCGGCGACGACATCGGCGCCGGCACCGGGGGCGGCGACGTCGGCCCCGAGCTGGTCGGCGACCCGAGGACGTGCGCGGAGGCCGCCGCGAGCAAGTCCTATATCGGCTGTGACTTCTGGCCCACGGTCACCGCGAACATCGTCTGGTCGATCTTCGACTACGCGGTCGTCGTCGCGAACGCCGGCGACGAGATCGCCGAGGTCGAGGTGACGCGCGCCGGCGCCGCGGTGGCGCGCGCCGAGGTCAAGCCCAACAGCCTGAGCAAGATCTACCTCCCCTGGGTGCGTGAGCTGAAGGGGCCCGACGCCACCCGTTGCACCGGGGGAGACTCGATCACGAGCTCCGTCCGCGTCGACGGAGGCGCTTACCACCTCGTCTCGACCAGGCCGGTCACGGTCTATCAATTCAACGCGCTCGAGTACAAGGGCGAGGGCGGCCCGTCCGGAAAGGACTGGTCCTCCTGCCCTGGCAACGAGGCGTGCGCGGCCAACGACGGGGAGCCCTTCGGCTGCTTCTCCTTCACCAACGACGCGTCGCTGCTCCTGCCGAGCACCGCGATGACAGGCAACTACCGCGTCACGGGCCAGCGCGGCTGGGCGGAGGCGGACTTCGGCGGCTACATCGTCATCAGCGGGATCCAGGACGGCACCAGCGTCACCGTGAACGTCGCCCAGGGAGGCACGGTGGTCGCGGGCGACGGCATCCCCCGGACGACCGGCGGCGGCAGCTTCACCGTCCAGCTCGACGCGGGGGATGTCGTCGAGGTCCTCGGGCACCCGAGGAGCGACCTCAGCGGCAGCCTCGTCACCGCGACCCGCCCTGTCCAGGTGCTGACGGGCATCCCGTGCGTGCAGGCGCCGATCGGCCGCCAGGCCTGCGACCACCTCGAGGAGTCCGTGTTCCCCGCCGAGACGCTGGGCAAGCGGTACTTCGTGACGGTCCCGACGTCGCCGGGCGGCCGCGTCATCGGCCACATCGTGCGCCTCTATGGCAACGTCGACGGCACGGCGCTGACGTACCCGTCCGGCAGGCCGGACGGCGCGCCGACCACCATCGACGCTGGCCAGGTCGTCGACCTCGACGTGGTGAGGCGGGATTTCGAGGTCGTGGGAGACCACGAGTTCGCGGTCAGCACGTTCATGCTGGGCGCCGAGATCGTCGACGCGGACACCGAGTCTCGCCAGAAGGGCGATCCGTCGCAGAGCCACCCCACCGCGGTCGAGCAATACCGCTCCAAGTACGTCTTCCTCGCGCCGAGCGACTACGATGAGAGCTACGTCGACATCATCCAGCCGCTCGACGCCACGATCACGCTCGACGACGGCCCCGTCGACGTCGCCCCGACCCCGATCGGCAACGGCTCCGGCTTCGGTGTCGCGCGTGTCCGGCTCGGCCCCGGCAACGGCGGCGCGCACGTGCTGACCGCCTCGGCGCCCGTCGGCATCCAGGTGCTCGGCTACGGCGCTTACACGAGCTACCAGTACCCCGGCGGGCTCAACCTCGTCGTCATCGCGCCCCCGCCGCCCCCGCCCCGCTGACCCCGCGCTTGGTTGTCTTTCCCGGTCTCCTGAACTAGCACCCTCGCATGACGGACGAGCCGCGCACCTCGGCGCGTCGCGCCCGCCGCGCCGCGCTCTTCGTCGTCCTGGCCAGCCTCGCCTTCGCCGCGAGCGGCCCGCTCGCCCGCTATGCGCGCCCGGTCCACCCGCTCGCCATCGCCTTCGGCCGGGTCGCCCTCGCCGCGATCGCGCTCTCCCTGCTCGACCTGCGCGCGATCGCCCGCTCGGCTGCTCGCCTCTCGCCGCGCCAGGGCGCCGCCGTCCTCTGCGCCGGCCTCCTGCTCGCCGTCCACTTCGCGCTCTTCCTCTGGGGGCTCGACCGCACGTCCCTCGCCGCGGCCCTCTCGCTCGTCTCGCTCGAGCCGCTCGCCGTCGTGCTCTGCGCGTGGGCGTTCTTCGGCGTCCGCCCCACGCGCTCCGAGCAGGCGGGCGTGCTCCTCGCCACCGTCGGCGCGCTCGTCGTCGCGCGCTCGGCCGGCGCCGGCGATCACCGGCTCTCGGGCGACCTCCTGGTCGTCGGCGCCACCCTCCTCTACGGCCTCTACGTGTCCTTCGCCCGCGCGCTCCGGGACGCGCTGCCGGCGCGGAGCTACGCCACCCTCGTCTACGGCAGCGCCGCCGTGTTCCTCGCCGTGGCGCTCCCGTTCGCGCCCGGCGCGCTCGAGGGCGTCGCCCCGCCGCCGGCCCACGCCGCCGTCGCCATCGTCGCGCTCGCGCTCGTCCCCACCGTCGTCGGCCACACCGCGGTCCAGATCGCGGCGCGCCGCATGTCCCCGTCCATCGTCGCGCTCGTGTCCCCCGGCGAGACGCTCGGCGGGATCGCCATCGGCGCCCTGTGGCTCCACGCCACCCCGACCGCCCTCGAGATCGCGGGCGCCGCGATCATCCTCGCCGGCGCCACCGTCGCGATCCTCGGGTCGAGCTCGTCGGCGGCGACGAGCGCAGGCTGACGCGCGCCTCCTCCGGCGCGCCGCGGCCCGCGGCTGGCGCCCGGTGTCCGGCGCGGCGTGAACGCCTGACTGCGTGTGTCCGGGCAGCGGTCGCGCCGAGCGCTCACCGGCGCTGCTGCGACGGAGTTTGCCCGCGCGCGCCGCTCCGGTCGGACTCCGCGCCTCGAACACAGCGATTTCGCGGGAGAGCCGCCCGCGGGCGCTTGACGGTCGATGATTCGAAAGAACGCTTCGCCCATGTACGGTGGGCTGTTTCGAAACATCCTGTTTCCGCTCTACGAGACCCGTTTGAGGGGCAGGGAGACCCTGAAAGACCTGGAGCGGATAGAGCGCTCCCAGTGGCGATCGGAGAATGAGATTCGCGATCTCAGCTTCCGGCGGATGCTCGCCGCCCTCCAGTTCGCCGAGCAGCACGTCCCGTTCTACCGGGCGCGCTTCGCCGAGCACGGCGTGCGCGCCGCCTCGGTGAAGGCGCCGGAGGACCTCCTGCGGTTCCCCGTCCTCACGAGGGCCGACCTCCGCGCCCACGGGCAGGACCTCCTCGCCGAGGGCTTCGCCGGCCGGCTCTATGCGAGCGGCACGGGCGGGTCGACGGGGGAGCCGGTGCAGTTCCGCTTCGACCACCGCACCTACGAGCGCCGCATCGCGGCCGCCATGCGGTCCGACGGGTGGGCGGGCGCCCGGCTCGGCGACCGGGAGCTCCACCTGTGGAGCACCGTGCTGGTCAGCGAGACGCTCGCGAAGAAGGCCAAGCGCTGCCTTCACGAGGCCATCCTCCGCAAGAAGATGATCTCCGCCTTCGACCTGTCCGAGCGGCGCCTCGCCGCGTTGCTCGACGAGATCGCGCGGTACCGGCCGCAGCTCCTCGTCGGGTACGCGAGCGCGCTGTACCACGCGGCGCGCTACGCCCTCGCGGATGGCCGCGCGCTCCCCGCGCCGCGCGGCATCGTCACCAGCGCCGAGCGGCTGTTCGCGCACCAGCGCGAGGCCATCGAGCGCGCGTTCGGCGCGCCGGTGTTCGATCGGTACGGCTGCCGGGAGCTCATGCTGATCGCCGCCGAGTGCGAGCGGCACGCCGGCAAGCACATCAACATGGAGAACGTGTTCGTCGAGCTGCTCCGCGACGGGCGCCACGCCCTCCCCGGCGAGCCCGGCGAGGTCGTCGTGACCGACCTCGTCTGCCGCTCGATGCCGCTCATCCGCTACAAGAACCAGGACGTCGCGATCGCCGCCGGCGCGCCGTGCGCGTGCGGCCGCGGGCTGCCGATGCTCGCCTCGGTCGAGGGCCGCGTCCTCGACCTGCTCGTCGGCCCCGACGGCGAGCTGCTCGCCGGCGAGTTCTTCCCGCACCTCATCAAGGACCAGCCGACGATCGCCCGCTACCAGGTCTACCAGGACCGGCGGCGCGCGCTCACGGTCAAGCTCGTGCCGGGCAAGGGCTTCGAGCCCGAGACCGCGAGGCTCATCGAGCGCGTCGTCCGGCAGCACCTCGGCGAGCGCGCGGAGGTCTGCGTCCAGATCGTCGACGACATCCCCCTCACGAGCGGCGGCAAGCACCGGGTCACCCTCTCCGAGGTCCCCATCGAGCTGGGCCGGGGGCGCGCGGCGTGAGCGTCGCCGGGGTCGGGCGCGGGCCTGCCGCGCCGCTGCCGCGCGGCGCCCCCGGCGGCGCGGGGCCGCCGGGGGGCTCGCGCGGCGCCGGCGCCGGCCGCGCGCCGCGCTCACGGTTACAGCGCGTTTTCTACAGATCTGCTGGAGCGCCCGGTGGCTGGCGCGCCGCGTCCTGCTCACCCGCCACGCGGCTCGGCGCGCGGCGTCCCCGAAGCGCTGGCGGAGCCGCGCGGTCCGGGGTATTGGGCAGAGCAGTACGATGTCCGACGTGCAGAGACCGCTCCCGCCGAAAAAGGACGTCGCGCTGGCCCTCCTCGAGCGAGAGCCGAGCGTGTTCATCCACCTCGATCCGCGCCGGCCCGGTGTCTCCGTCCCCAAGTGGTTCACGGGACAGCCGCAGCTGATCCTCCAGGTCGGCATGAACATGGCGATCGCCATCCCCGACCTCAAGGTGGACGACGACGGGATCAGCTGCACCCTGTCGTTCAACCGCGCGCCGTTCTGGTGCCGCTTGCCGTGGCACGCGATCTGGGCGCTCGTGAGCGAGGACCAGCGCGGCATGGTGTGGCCCGAGGACATCCCGGCCGATCTCGCCGCGCAGAAGCAGCAGCGCCCCGCCGTCGCCCCGCCGCAGAAGCCCGCCAAGAGGCCGCGCCCCCGGCTCGCCGCCGTCGCGCCCCCCAGCGGCGACGACGAGCGGAGCGACGAGGCGGCGGACGAGGCGCGGGCGCGCGACAGGGCGCGCCCCCAGCTCGAGTCCGTGGAGGCCGGCGAGCGCCTCGGCGCGGGCGAGGCCCCGGCGCGGGACGCCGGCGCGCCCGTGAGGCAGCTCGCGCCGGTGCCGGCGCCGGCCCTCGCGCCGGTGCGGTCCACCGAGGAGCGCGAAGACGACGAATCGGGTGGCTCCGGTGAGCCCGAGCCCAGGCCTCGCCAAGGGGCGGGCAAGCCGAAGCGGGAACTGCCCCCCTATTTGCGGGTCATCAAGTAACGCCACTGACGCTACTGCTTGACGGTGCGGCTCGGCCATTCCAACTCTGGCCGGCCATGCCTCGACCGTTGCAGCGCGTCCTCACTGCGCTCCTGCTCCTCGGCGTCGTCGTCGCCCTCGAGTTCGGCTTTGAGACCGTCTTGCCGGACGCTGCCTGGCGGCAGCTCGCCCTGTTCGCGATGGTCAACGTCATCGCGGCGCTGTCGCTCAACGTCATCAACGGCATGGCCGGCCAGTTCTCGATCGGCCACGCCGGCTTCGTCGGCATCGGCGCGTACACCGGGGCGGTCGTCGCCGGCAACCTGCACCAGCACCTCGGCGGCGGCGAGCCGCTCTTCGGCAACTCGTTCGTCGTGATGCCCGCGGCGCTGCTCGCGTCCGGGCTCGTCGCGGCCCTCTTCGGCCTCGTGGTCGGCCTGCCGAGCCTCCGGCTCCGCGGCGACTACCTCGCCATCGTGACCCTGGGGTTCGCCGAGATCTTCCGCCTGACGATCGCGACGGCGACGACCGGCGGCCCCGACCAGGGGGCGATCGGCAAGCTCCTCGGGGCGCTCGGCGGCCCGATCGGCTACGCCGGCCCCGACGACACCGGCGTGCCGCAGTACGCCGGCCCGTTCTGGATCTTCGGCGCCGTCGTGCTCGCGACGATCCTCGCCTGGCGGCTGAAGTTCTCCGGCTGGGGCCGCGCGCTGCGCGCCCTCCGCGAGGACGAGATCGCCTCCGCCGCGGTGGGCGTCGATCCGACGCGCTACAAGGTCACGTCGTTCGTCATCTCCGCCGCCGGCGGCGGCATCGCCGGCGCCCTGCTCTCGTCGATGCGCGACGGCAACCCCACCGTCCAGCCGGACCAGTTCACGTTCAACTACTCGTTCGACGCCATCACGATGGTGATCCTCGGCGGCTCGGGCAGCGTCTCCGGGGCGATCCTCGGCGGCGTGTTCGTGACCTTCACGGTGAAGCTCATCGAGCAGCTGCAGGGCCTCGACAGCGTCCTCGCGCTGAAGGCGGCCTACCCCGCGCTCGATCTGAACGCCCTCAGGATGGTGCTCTACGCGGGCATCCTCATCGGCCTGATGGTCCTCCGCCCCGAGGGGCTGTTCGGCGAGCGCGAGCTCTTCGGCCGGCGCTGGTCGCGCAGGAAGCGCTCCCCGGTGGGCCCGGCCGAGCCCGTCCCCGCCACGACCGGCGTGGAGGCGGGCGCCGGGTACGAGGGCGCGCTGCCCAGCCCGGGCGCGCCGCCCGATGAGCCGCCGCCCGGCATCACCGTCGGCCGCGAGGGCAAGCCGGCCGGGAGGGAGCTCGAGTGAACCTCGATCTGAAGCACGTGACCAAGCGGTTCGGCGGCCTGCGGGCGGTCGGCGACGTCTCCTTCTCCGTGCCCGAGCGCTCGATCTTCGGGCTCATCGGCCCGAACGGCGCGGGCAAGACGACGGTGTTCAACCTGATCACCGGCGTCTACAAGCACGACGAGGGCGCGATCCGCTTCGGCGGGACCGACCTCGCGCCGCTCCGGCCGAGCCAGATCGCGCGCCTCGGCATCGCCCGCACGTTCCAGAACATCCGCCTCTTCGGCCAGCTCACGGTGCTCGAGAACGTGCTCGTCGCCTGCGAGAACCTGCGGAGATCCACGCTCGCCGCCGCCCTCTTGCGCTCGCCGTTCTTCTACAAGGACGAGCAGGAGATGACCGAGCGCGCGCTCTCGCTGCTCTCGGTGTTCAAGCTGGAGGACATGGCCGACGAGATCTCGACGTCGCTCTCGTACGGCAACCAGCGCCGCCTCGAGATCGCCCGGGCGATGATGCTCAAGCCGAGGCTGCTCCTGCTCGACGAGCCGGCGGCGGGCATGAACTACGGCGAGGCCGAGGGGCTCAAGCAGCAGATCCGCTGGCTGCGCGACACCTTCGACATCACGGTCGTGCTGGTCGAGCACAACATGCAGGTCGTGATGGGGGTGTGCGAGGAGATCCACGTCCTCGATCACGGCGAGACCATCTCGCACGGCACCCCGGAGGTCGTGCGCAGGGACCCGAAGGTCCTCGCCGCGTACCTCGGCGAGGAGATCGACGACGAGGCGGCCGTCGCGGCGGCGGAGGAGCCCGCATGAAGACATCACACCCGACGCGGCAGCCCCCCTCGGTGGCCCCCGGCGGCCCCCTGCTCGTCGTCGACGACCTCGCGGTCAGCTACGGCGGCATCAAGGCGCTCAAGGGCGTCAGCCTCGAGGTGCGGCGCGGCGAGATCGTGGCGATGATCGGCGCGAACGGCGCCGGCAAGACGACCACGCTGAAGACGATCGTCCGCCTCCTCCCGATCGCCTCCGGCCGCATCCGCTACGACGGCAAGGACCTCGCGTCCGTCTCGACGGAGGAGCTCGTCGCGGCCGGCGTCTCGCTCGTCCCGGAGGGGCGCGCGATCTTCTCGAACCTCAGCGTCCGCGAGAACCTCGAGCTCGGCGCGTGGTGCCACAAGCACGGCCCCACCATGGCGGAGACCGTCGACGACGTGGTGAAGCTCTTCCCCCGGCTGGGCGAGCGCATGCACCAGCACGGCGGCACGCTCTCCGGCGGCGAGCAGCAGATGCTCGCGATCGGCCGCGCCATGATGGCGCGCCCCGCCATGCTGCTCCTCGACGAGCCCTCGCTCGGCATCGCGCCGCGGCTCGTCGCGGACATCTTCGAGTCGATCGCCAAGATCGCGGCGTCAGGAACAACCGTACTCCTCGTAGAGCAGAATACCCGACTGGCGCTCAAGTACTCGACGCGCGCCTACGTGCTCCGTACTGGGCAGATCGCCATGAGCGGCGAGTCGAAGGACCTCGCGGCGAACGAAGAGATCCGCGCGGCCTACCTCGGCGGCTGATCCCGCCGTTCCCGCGCAGGTGCTCATCGGCGCGCCGCGATTCCCCGAGCGGTTCGCTGACGGGCCATCGCGGATCACGGCGGATCGCAGCGGATCACCGCGGATCACAAAAGAAACAGGCAGAGAGCGCTGGTGTTTCAAGCGCGTATCAACGCATCGCGTGATGCGCTGAGGCGCGATTGATATCGCTCTTTGCCGAATATGGAGTATGGTCACTGTGAGCCAGGCCAATGAGACCTGGTTTTCACAGCGGCGGCCAGAGCCGGCTGCTGACGGGGGATACCCATGGAGATTGAGAGCACGACCCGCGTCCTGGTGATCGACGACGACGCCAGCAACTCCCAGCCGCTCGTCCACTTCCTCTCATCCCGGGACTACACGGTGGAGACGTGCTGCGGGCTCGGCCATGCGCGTGACGTGCTTGCCCGCTGGCGTCCTCATGTGATGGTGCTCGTGCCCCGGGAGGAGGCGGAGCTCCACAGCGAGATGGAGGAGCTCCGCCGCATGTCGCCGCGCGTGCCCGTCGTGGTGCTCACGCCCGCGGGCGGCCCCGAGCTCATCCTGGACATGGAGGCGTTCGCGCCCACGGTGCCCGCGTGCCCGTCGCGCGGCCTCGCGTACATCGAGTCTGCGGTGGCCGACGCCTCGGCGATGGGCTGACCGCGGCCGGCCTCGGAGCGGGGCCCGCGCTCACCGCGGGCCGGGTTCCACCCGGGGCAGGCGCCTACCGCGTCGGCTCGCCTCACGCGGACGGCTCGAGCCCGTCCGGCAACCCGTCGAAGAACTCCTCCACCACGGACGCGAGCCAGGCGCGCACCGGTCCGGTCGCGCACATGTTCCTCACGACGGGCCAGAGCGCGTCCGCGAGCGCGCCGACGTCGAGCGCGGGCGCGATCCCGAGCCGCCCCAGCGCCTCGCCGAGCGGCTCGCCCGCGTGCGCCGCCACGAACGCCGCGATCGCCTCGCTGGTCCGCGCCCGGACGGGCCGATCCCGGAGCAGCTGCGCGGCGATGTCGGCGCCGAGCTCCTCGGCGATCGCCGAGCTCTTCGCGTCGAGCTGACCGACGAGCGCGCAGATCTCCTGCTCCAGCACCCACGTGGCGACCTGCTTGCGCAGGCCGACGAACTCGGGCGTGTCGCCCTTGGCGACGAGGATGTCGTGCACCTGGCGCATCGCCGTGCGCGAGAAGCCCTGCAAGAACCGGCGAATCTCCGGCTCGAGCCGCCGCTCGAACTCGCCCCGCATCGCGCCCATCGTCTTGCCGACCCCGCCGAGGCCGAACGGGGCGACCCGCTTGAGGAGCGCGGGCAGGCCCCACTCGGCGAAGAACGGGTTCACCTTCTCGGAGAACTCCATCAGCGTGTCGTAGAGGACGTCGCGCATCACCGCGTCGAGCGCCGCGCTCTCCAGCACCTCGCGCATGAGCCGCTCCGGCACGATCTTCGGCTGCTCGAGGATGCGGTCGAGCTTGTCGCGGGCGCCCTCCGGCAGGAGCTCCTTCGCGCGCCGCCGCTCGGCGCGCGCCGCCTCGACGAGCGCCGCGAGCGCCGCGGCGGCCGCGGGCCGGACCGCCCGCCGGAGCGGCTCCTCCGCCGCCAGCGCCTCGAGCGCGCGCCCGATCGCCCCCGCGTCCACGAGCTCGCCGAGCGGCGTCGCGAGCAGCGCAGCGAAGCCGGCAGGCAGCCGCTCCCGGAAGTCGCGCGCGGCCGCCTCCGAGACGAGCCGCGCCTCGAGGAACGCGATCTGACGAGCCTTCAGTTCATTAAGTAGCGCGCGATCCATCGGGAACCGATAGCCCCGAGCCCCCGCTGGTGCCAGGCGCAGATGACCCCGGGCCTCTGCCGACGCGGCGCGCGGCACGCGGCCCCTGGCCTCCGCTCGGCCCCCGAAATCGCGCAGTACTGTGAATCTGCCCAGCGGGTGAGCCCCCTACTCTTTGAACGTGGTTTCGGAGGAGCCTTACCAAAAACACCTTACTTGGAGCTCCAGTGTCCGGGGACTCCCTGAGTCGGCGCGCCGCTCGCGCACGTGCGTTCGTGCGG
The DNA here is from genome assembly GCF_052075895.1 of Sorangium sp. KYC3313. NCBI lineage: Bacteria > Pseudomonadati > Myxococcota > Polyangiales > Polyangiaceae > Sorangium > Sorangium sp. KYC3313. The sequence continues at coordinate 1,385,280 of NZ_CP197255.1, read as the reverse complement.
CGGACCTGCGGGCAGCGCCGCGCGCTCGGGCGAAGCGGGATTGTCGGTGATTGTCATTTCTCGCGGGGAGCGACTCGGGCCGAAGTCAACTTTGCAGACCTCGCGACAGAGAGTTGCAACGAATTACAAGTGCCTGACAACTTCGGATCCGGCGGATGGTACGCGTTCGTTGTCTGCCGGCGCCTGCAGGGGTGGAGAAGGGCGCTCTCGCCCGTCCCCACGGCTGCACGGCAACCCGCCGGCGGTAGGTGCTCGCGATGCTCTCCCTGCTGCTCTGTGTCCTCTACTTCGGCGTGTTGCTCGGCCTCAGCGCCTACGGCCTGCACCGGCTGCACCTCGTGGTCCTCTGTCGCGTGAACCGCGCCAAGATCACCCGCGCGCAGGAGGTCGCGGCCCTGACCGATCGCGACCTCCCGCCGGTGACGATCCAGCTCCCGCTCTTCAACGAGTCGACGGTCGCGGCGCGGCTGCTCGATGCCGTCGCGAGGATGGACTACCCGCGCGACAAGCTGGAGATCCAGGTGCTCGACGACTCGACGGACGAGACGCAGGGCCTCGTCCGCGCGCACGTCGAGCGGCTGCGCGCGCAGGGCCTCGACGCGGTGTACCTGCACCGCGTGGACCGCGTCGGCTACAAGGCGGGGGCGCTCGACGCGGGGCTCAAGATCGCGAAGGGCGAGCTGATCGCCATCTTCGACGCCGACTTCATCCCGCAGCCGGACTTCGTGCGGTCCATCGTCGGCCACTTCGAGGACCCGACGGTCGGCATGGTGCAGACGCGGTGGGGCCACCTGAACCGCGACGTCTCGATCCTCACGCAGGTGCAGGCGCTCATGCTCGACGGCCACCACCTCGTCGAGAACCGCGCGCGCTTCGGCGCGGGCCTCCTGTTCAACTTCTCCGGCACCGGGGGGATGTGGCGCAAGGACGCCATCCGCGAGGCGGGCGGCTGGCAGCACGACACGCTGACCGAGGACCTCGACCTGTCGTACAGGGCGCAGCTCGCGGGCTACCGCTTCATCTACCGCGAGGATGTCGTCTCGCCGGCGGAGCTCCCCGAGGACATCTCGGCGCTGCGCGCGCAGCAGTACCGCTGGGCCAAGGGCACGGTGCAGACGGCGCGCAAGCTGATGGCGACCGTGCTGAGCGCCAAGCTCTCGCTCGGGCAGCGGATCGAGGCGTTCTTCCACCTCACGCCGCACTTCGCCTACCCGCTGCTGGTGATGCTGAGCGTCCTCTTGCTGCCGGCGCTCGTCCTGTTCCCCGCGGCCGACACGCTGACGATGATCGCCATCGATCTGCCGCTCTGCACGGCGACGACGGGGTCGCTCGCGGCGTTCTACATGCTGGCCGAGACGGCGCAGGGCCGCTCGCGCTGGGGCGCGGTCAGGCGCCTGCCGATGCTCATCGCGCTCGGGACGGGGCTCGCGCCGTACCTGTCGAAGGCCGTGATCGAGGGGCTCCGCAGCATGTCCGGCGAGTTCGTCCGGACGCCGAAGCAGGGCGACAACAAGGGCCGGTACAAGGTCCGCACGGACCTGCCGATCACCGAGGCGATGCTCGCGGTGCTGTCGTGCGGCGCGGTGGTCGCGTCCGTGGAGACGGGGCACTACTTCGCCACGCCGTTCGCGGTGCTCTTCGCCGTCGGCTACCTCTACGTGGCGTTCCTGGTCGTCCAGGAGCAGATCGCGCGCCGCCGCGATGTGGCCTCGAGCGCGCCGGTCGTCGGCTGGAGCGACGCGCGGCCGAGCGAGGCGGCCGTCGTCGGCGCCTGGTCCCGGCAGTCGACGAAGGAACGCCACCTCGGCGATCTTGCCGTCTGAGCGGATCGTCGCCGCCGAGCCCATCCTGCGCCCGCGTTCGCGCCGGTGAGCCCGCCGGGTTCCTGGCCGCCGGCTCGAGGGGGCGAGGTGTGGGGCGCTGCTCGTGGGACGCAGGTTCGCTCCGAGCGCTGCGCTGCTCGGGGGGGCTCCACGAAGCGTGCCTGGTGCACGTCGGGCGAAGCCTGCGTAACCCCCTAGACCTCACCGACGCACGCTGGCATTCTGCCCTCCAGGCCGGTCGGGGGACCGCACGCGGCTTCCTGAACGGTCTTCAGGGGTTGCGGCGCGTCCCCCCTTCTGCAAGGGCGATGGGGGTGTCATGACGAAAGCCGAAATCGTTCAGGCGGTCTACTCCCGCCTTGGGGGGTTCTCGAAGAAGGAGTCTGCCGACCTGGTGGACCTCGTGTTCGAAACCATGAAGGAAACCCTGGGGCGCGGGGAGAAGATCAAGATCTCTGGATTCGGCAACTTCGTGCTGCGCGACAAGCGCCAGCGGCAGGGCCGCAACCCCCAGACCGGCGACCCCATCCTGATCACGGAGCGCCGGGTCCTGAACTTCAAGGCGAGCCAGATCTTGAAGCAGGCCCTCAACCCGCGTGAGACGGCCTCGGCGGCCGAGGAGTAGACCGCTTGGCGGTGCGCGCGCAGCTTCCGGCGAAGCTGTACTACCGGATCGGCGAGGTGGCCGGCATCGTGGGGGTCGAGCCGCACGTGCTCCGGTACTGGGAGACCGAGTTCCGCTCCATCCGCCCGCAGAAGTCGGCGAAGGGGCAGCGGGTCTACAGCCGGCGCGACGTCGAGACGCTCCTCAAGGTCAAGGAGCTGCTCTACTCGCACCGCTTCACGATCGCGGGCGCGCGGCGCAAGCTGCGCGAGGGCGGCATCGAGCCGCCGGCGCCGGACGCGGGCGCGAGCCACGAGGAGGTGCAGCGGATGCGCACGGCCCTCGTCGAGATCCGGACCGAGGTGATCGCGCTGATGGATGAGCTCGAGCGCGTCTGAGCTCCACGGCGTGGCGCCGGGCCTCGGGCTGCGCCTTGCGTTGCCGGCCGGGGCGAGCGACGCGCCGGAGGAGGCGCTTCCCGCGATCGACGTCTCCGCGATCGCGGGCGCGAAGGTGACGCTCCTGCGGGGCGTCGAGGCGGGCGGGCTCTCGCTGCGCGCGGTGTGCGTGACGGCCCCGTCGCGGCAGTGGGTGACCGGCCTGGAGGAGCTCGTGCTCGATCGGGCCTCGGGGCTCGTGCGGGGGGGCCTCGGGGTGGCGATCGAGCGGTGGGAAGCAGGGCCGATCCGCGCGCAGTCGCAGCGGTTCGAGCAGGCGTTCGAGGGAGCCGGGAGGGCAGGCGCGCGCGCGGTGGTGATCCGCGGGCAGCACGTGCTCGGCTTCGCCGGGAGCGAGCACGACGCGGCGCTCTGCAGCCTGGCCTGCGTGGAGCCCGCGCAGGGGACGGGCGCCCGGTGCGGCGCGCTGCTCGGCGCGACCGCGTTCGAGGGCGTGTTCGTGGCGCCACCTGAGCCGGGACTGCTCGTGCGGACGATCTTCCTCGCCGCGGAGCAGCCCCTCGCCATGACCGCGGCGCTCGGAGTGCTCGCGGCGGCGGGGGTGACCGTCCTGCTGGCGCGGCGGCCGCGGCCGCGGCCGCGGCCCTAGGAGGGGGAAGAGGGGCTCGTGGAGAGCTGCCCGGCCCTCGGAGAGGACCTTTCGCGTGGATGCGAGATGTTGAAGAGAGAGGCGTGCGCCAGGCTGATGACTCGACCGGGCAGGGGGAGCGATCAGAACGGGATGTCGTCGTCGTTGCCGCCGCCGCCGTAACCGCCGCCGCCGAAATCGTCGGGCGGAGGACCGGGATCCTGCGCAGCCGGCGCGGGGCGACCGCCGCCGCCGCCGCCGCCGCCGCGGTTGTAGCCGCCACCCGCCGGGCGTCCGCCGCCGCCGCCACCACCGTAACCGCCGCCGCCACCACCGCCGCTGTAGCCACCGCCGCCGCCGCTGTAGCCACCGCCGGGATCAGCGCCGAACGCGCCTGCGTCATCGCCGACAGCGCCGCGACCGCGTCCCCCGCCCGTCAGCAGGACGTTGTTCGCGATCACCTCGGTCTTGTAGCGCTTGTTGCCATCCCGGTCGTCGTAGCTCGACGTGCGGAGCGAGCCCTCGATGAAGATCGAGGAACCCTTGCTGAGGATCTTGCCCAAGGCCTCGGCGCGCTTGCCCCAGATCACGACATTGTGCCAGTCCGTCCGTTCTTTCCGGACCTTGTCGCGGTCCAGGTACGACTCGGTCGTCGCGAGCCGCAGGTTCAAGACGGCCTGACCCCCCTGGGTGAACCGGAGCTCTGGGTCGGCGCCCAGGTTGCCGAGCAGCATCACGCGATTCAAGCCTTCGGCCATCGTCACTCCTTCCCTAGGAGGGGCTCAGCGCACGCTGCGCTGAACGAACGTCGCCTGCTTCACTCCCCCATGGGGGCCGACGCGTCAAGGGTCGTGGCGCGCCGAAAAGCACGCGGCGCGCCCGCGCGGCGGGACCGGCGTGGGCCTCGGCACGGGCGGCGCGGCGTCGCTCGATCGCCGCCCGATCGCCGCCCGATCGCCGCCCGATCGCCGTCCAATTCCGCCCGGTTTCGCGCAATGCCGCGTGATTCCGCTCACCCGGCCGCTCCTGCTCCGGCTTGGGCGAGGAGGTCGGCCAGGAAGAGCCGGGCGATCGTGAAGTAGAGGAGGATCCCCAGGACGTCCACGAGGCTCGCGATGAATGGCGTGGAGCTGGTCGCCGGATCGAGGCCGAGGCGCCGGAGCAGGAGGGGGAGCATGGCGCCGACGGTGCAGCCCATGAGGACGATCGCCATCAGCGTCGCGCCGATCGTCAGGACGAAGCCGGTGCCGTCGCCCCAGAGCCAGACGCGGAACATGCCGATGGTGGAGAGGATAAGGCCGAGCACGACCGCCTGCCCGAGCTCGCGGGCGAGGACGCTCGCCCAGTCGCCGACGCGCACATCGCCGACGGCGAGGCCGCGGATGATGAGCGACGACGACTGCGAGCCGGAGTTGCCGCCCGTGGAGATGAGCAGGGGCACGTAGTAGGCGAGCGTCGCGACGGCCTCGAGCTCGTGCTCGAAACGCCGGAGCACCTCGCCGGTCATGAACTCGCCGACGAACAGCACGGCGAGCCACGGGGCTCGCTTCTGGATGAACGTCCAGAAGCTCGTCTTGAAGTAGCTCTCCTCGATGGGGCCGACCGCGCCGAGCCGCTGCATGTCCTCGGACTGCTCCTCCGTGAGGACGTCCATCACGTCGTCGACGGTGATGACGCCGAGCAGCTTGCGGTCCGCGGAGAGCACGGGCAGCGCGTTGAAATCGTACTTGGCCATGGTCCGCGCGACCTCTTCCTGGTCGGTCTCGGGGCTGACGGCGAAGACGTTCTCGGTCATCACGTCCGCGAGCTTCTCGGACGGCGAGGCGAGCAGCAGATCGCGCAGCGACACGACGCCGATGAGGTGCCCGCGATCGGAGACGATGTACACGTAGTAGATGGTCTCGGCGTCCTCGCCGACGGCGCGGATGCGCTCGATCACGTCGGCGACCGTGAGGTGGATGCCGACCGACACGTAGTCGGTGGTCATGAGACCGCCGGCGCTGTCCTCGGGCCACTTGGCGAGCTCCTCGACCTCGGCCGCCGCCTCGGGGTCGACCTTCTCCAGCGTGGAGAGCAGCGTGCCGCTGACCTGGTCCGGGAGGGCCTCGATGAGGTCCGTGCGGTCGTCGGCCGCCATCTCGGAGACGATCGGCGCGATGCTCTCGACGCCCATCTGCTCGACGAGCGCCTCCTGGGTCTCGCCGTCGAGGCGCTCGAAGATGGGCGCTGCCTCCTCGGCCCTGAGCGCCATCAGGACCTTCGCCGCTTCGGCGTCGTCCAGCAGGCCGATGAGGTCGGCGAGGTCCTCGTCGTGGATCTCGTCCAGCAGGTCGGAGAGCTGCGCCGGATCCTCGGCGAGCAGCTGCCGTACCTCCGGGACCATGGCGAGGGCGACGCGCAACATGCCCGGGCACTGACCACAACTCGGCCCGGCTGGGAAGCGGCAAACCCCACCGGCGCCGGGCCCGCGCCCCACCCTGCTCCCCGCATCGACCGAGGTTGGGTTGCGGCGCCGCGGCCGACCGAGGTTGGGCCTCCCACGACCGGCTCCCCGCATCGACCGAGGTTGGGTTGCGGCGCCGCGGCCGACCGAGTTTGGGCCTCCCACGACCGCCGGTCGCGCGCGATGGAGGCCGGGCTCCCGCGAACCGTGAAGGTGTGGTTTGCAATACAGTGAGAAGTGAACTTTCTCGATTGGCCGACCCAGGTTGAGGACCAGGTCGAAGGAGCCAGGTCGACCCAGGTTGAGGGACGGGTCGCCTACTGCGTTGGCTGTCGCGCAATCAGGTTGACGTCGCGGCGGCGCGCGGGGCATGGAGGGCACGGGTCTGCGGCGGCGGCATCTCGTTTGCTACGGCACGCCTTCGCGGGGTCGAGCGGGGCCGGCCGGGTCGAATTGACAGCCTTCCGGTCGGGTCCCTAGCATCGGGCTCCCGTCGAGCCGTGGATCGCCTGCGGAAGTCGGTCATGGGCCCGTGGACGGCGGGCCTTTTCGGTGGCTTGACCGCCGCGCAACTGGATCGGTGGTCGAAAGGAAAGTCGAATATGACGCGGATAGAGCGTGAGAGCAGGCGCCCGTGGAGGGGCGCGGTGAGGTTCGCCATGGCGGGCCTGCTGATCGCGGGCACAGGCAGCGCCTTCGGATGTCTGAGCCGCCCCATCGCCGAGAACAAGCCCCGGTCGACGTCGACGATCGTCGAGCGGCTGACGCAGAGCTCGGTGGACAAGATCGACCTCCTCCTGGCGATCGACAACTCGGGCTCGATGGCCGACAAGCAGGCCATCCTCGCCACCGCGATCCCCGACCTCGTCCAGGGTCTCGTCAACCCGCGCTGCATCCACAAGGACGGCACGATGGCGACCACGGTCGCCTCGCCCAACACGCCCTGTCCGCAGGACTACAAGCGTGAGTTCGAGCCGGTCAAGGACATCCACATCGGCATCATCAGCTCGAGCCTCGGCGGCCACGGGTCGGGCGCCTGCCAGGAGATGACGAGCCCCTCGAACGTGGACATGGCGCACCTCCTCGCGCGCAGGAGCGAGACCTCCGAGACAAACGACATCCCGACCTACCTCAACCTCGGCTTCCTGGCCTGGGACCCGGATCAGAAGCTCGACGGCGAGCCGGGGAGGCCGGATCCGAACGACGGCGAGGCGGACATCGGCCCTGATGATTCGAACGCCGACCTCAACGACACGTCGCTGGTCAAGCAGCTCACCGATATGGTCAAGGGCACGGGGCAGACCGGCTGCGGCTTCGAGGCGCAGCTCGAGAGCGTGTACCGCTTCCTCGTCGACCCGGAGCCCTACGATACGATCGGCATCGACGCGCAACAAAACATCGTCGTCACCGGCGAGGATGCCGTCGTCAAGAAGCAGCGCGCCGACTTCATGCGGCCGAGCTCCCTCCTCGCGATCATCATGCTCACCGACGAGAACGACTGCTCGATCCGTGAGGAGGGCAAGAACTACCTCGTGGCAGACACCTCGCCAGGCTTCCGCCTGTGGCGGCCGCGCGTCGAGTGTGCCGACGATCCGGGCAACAAGTGCTGCAGGTCGTGCAGCCAGAACCAGGATGGCTGCCCCACCGACCCGGCGTGCACGGGCGCGGACGGCAATGCCGCCAGGCTGACCCCCGCGGAGGACCCGGTGAACTCTCGCTGCTGGGATCAGAAGCGCCGGTTCGGCTTCGACTTCCTCTATCCGATCGACCGCTACCGGCGCGCCTTCACCGAGGCGCAGATCCCGAACCGCAGGGGCGAGCTGGTCCCGAACCCGATCTTCAGCGATCCGAACCCGGACGACCTCGACTCCAACGTCCGCGATCCCGGGCTCGTCTTCTTCGCCGGTATCGTCGGCGTGCCGTGGCAGGACATCGCGCGTCAGAACGCGGAAGGCCAGCCCGACCTGCTGAACGGCCTCAACCAGGACGGCGAGCCGGTCGGGGGGTTCAAGAACTCCGACGAGCTCAGCGCTCCGGTGGCCGGCGCCGGCAGCACCTGGGAGCTCATCCTCGGCGATCCCGCGAAGTACCAGCCGCCGAAGGATCCCTTCATGGTCGAGTCGATGAAGCCTCGCACGGGCACGAACCCGATCACCAACGACACGATCGTCGGGCCGCAGGAGGCGGGCTGGAACGGCATCAACGGCCGCGAGTACACGATCCCCGAGGGGAGCACGGGGGACCTCCAGTACGCTTGCATCTTCGATCTCCCCCGGGACGCGGTGAAGACCTGCGACGGGGCGGCTCAGAGCTGCGACTGCAGAGCGGTGGGGGGGCAGCCGACCGACAACCCGCTGTGCCAGCCCGGGGCGGGGAACGACCAGGAGGATCCGGAGCCCAGGTCGACGACGCAGATCAAGGCGAAGGCCTACCCGGGCCTCCGCGAGCTGCAGCTCATCCGGGAGCTCGGCCCCCAGGGCATCGTCGGCTCGGTGTGCCCGCGCCAGCTCACCAACGACGACGCGGCCGACTACGGCTACCGGCCGGCGATCGGCGCCATCATCGACCGCCTGAAGACGGTGCTCGGCGGCCAGTGCCTGCCGCGCACCTTGACGCCGGACACGAAACAGCAGGTCTCCTGCCTGATCCTCGAGGCGCGCAACTCGCAGGGCCAGTGCAACTGCGCGGATCCGAGGAAGCTCGGGCGCCTCGACGTGACGGGCGCTCATACCGCGGCGAAGGACGAGGTGCTCTCGCTCGACATCGCGAAGGCGTCCGGCTGGGACTGCGTGTGCGAGATCCAGCAGCTCGAGGGCGACGGGGCCGTCGCGTGCAGGACCAGCGTCAGCGACGACATCGACGTGCATGGATGGTGCTACGTCGACCCGTCGATCCGGCTCGGCGATCCCTCCATCGTGGCCGACTGCCCGTCGACCGAGCAGCGCAAGATCCGGTTCACGGGTCAGGGCGAAGCCCAGCAAGGGGCCACGCTGTTCATCACCTGCTCCGGCGAGTAGGCGGCGTCAGCTAGCGTCAGCTAGCGTCAGCTAGCGTCTGATTGAGCCCGGCGCGCGGGGTGCGATCGTGAGATCGCGCCCCGCGGCGCTTTTGTGGCCCCGAGGAGGCGCCAGCGAGCCGGCCGGAGGAGCGCTCGGGGGGACCTGCCCGGTTTTGTGCTAAGACCGGACTCCTTCGTGGTGGCACGCAAGAAGATTCTCATCATCGAGGACGAGCCCCACATCGTGCTGGGGCTGACGGACGCCCTCGAGTTCGAGGGCTTCTCGGTGGCGTCGGCCTCGAAGGGGAAGGACGGCGTGCTGCTCGCGCGGCAGGAGAAGCCGGACGCCATCCTCCTCGACCTCATGCTCCCCGACACCAACGGCTTCAAGGTCTGCGAGGATCTGCGGCGCTGGGACGCGTTCGTGCCGATCATCATGCTGACGGCCCGCGGTCAGGAGATCGACAAGATCCGCGGCCTCGACGCGGGCGCCGACGACTACGTGACCAAGCCGTTCAGCGTGGGCGAGCTCATCGCCCGCCTGCGCGCCCTCTTCCGACGCGCCGCCCGGCCGGCCGAGGCGCCCGTCGAGGTGTTCTCCATCGGCAACGTGCAGATCAACATGACCGCCCACACGGTCTCGCGGGGCTCGCGCTCGGATCAGCTGTCGTTCTACGAGGTCGAGCTCCTTCGCCTGCTGCACGAGCGCGTGGGCCAGCCGGTCTCGCGCGAGGAGATCCTCCAGAAGATCTGGGGGATCGAGGCCGGGCCGTCGAACCGCACGGTCGACAACTTCATCGTCAAGCTGCGCAAGAAGATCGAGCGCTCGCCCGACAAGCCGGAGCACATCCTCACGGTCTACGGCTTCGGCTACAAGCTCGCTCCCTGACGGAGCGGCAGGACGTTGCGGAGGTCGCAAGGCACCGTCACCGCGGCGTCGGTGATGCGCTTCGGATCGAGCTCGGAGGGGCGCGCGCCCTCGCGGATCTGCCGCGCCTCGAGGCGCAGCCGGACGAGACCCGGGCTGCCCGTCTCGCCCGCGTACCCGACGACGTCGCCCGCGTCGAGGCGCGCGCCCGCCACGACGCCGGGGCCAGGGCGATCGAGGTGGCCATGGAGCAGGAGGTACCTGCGCACGCGATCCACGTCGCGCGCCTCGCGCACGTCGTGCGCCGTGGCCACCGTGATCCCGGACAGCGCGCCGACGAAGACGACCTCGGCCTTCCCCTCCTGGCCCTCGAGCCTGAGCGCCGCCACCCGCTCGCCGCGCGTCGCGGCGATGTCGATCCCGCCGATCCACGACGGCGGCTCGGGCCGCGCCGCGCCGATCGCGGCGACGGAGCCCGCTGCAGGCAGCGCGCCCGCCACGGCTGGAGCGTCCTCGACAAGGAGGAACCCCGGCGGCGCGTCCGGCGCGCCGATCGGGAACGTGTACGCGGCGGCGCTCGCCGGACGTTCCGGGCGGCGGGGGATGTGCTCGTGGGCCTGGCTGCGCGTGCCCGCTCCGGCGGGGCGCGCGCCGGCAGGGTCGGAAAGCGCCGCGGCGCCGCCTTCGGGGAGCGGCGCGCCCGGAGCAGGCAGCGGGACGCAGGCGGCGCCCTCCGGCACGGTGCGCGGGCCGCAGAGCGCCGCCGCGCCCGCGGCGCCGCGCGCCGCGGCCGCCGGAGGGACGACCGCGGGCGGCGGCGGCTCGGGGTCGTCGATGCCGCCGAGCGCGAGGACCAGCGCCGACGCCGCGGCGCCGCGCACCAGCGGGGAAGGGGAGACCGCTGCCCTCGCCGGGCGGGCTTGCAATGAGCCGGACACACGCATGCCACGAACGGTCTACCGCATCGCGCGCGGCGGGCGAGCTCGATGCTGCGGCGGCGCGCTCGTCCCGCCCGGCTTGCGCGCGGCGCGGGCGGCGCCGGGCACGCGCGGCCGCGCCCGCCGTGGACGGGAATTCGCGAGGAACAGGCCCTTGTTGCCTGCCGGCTTGCGGAGGCGACGCGCTGTTGATAGCTCCTCTTCGTGCAAAATCGTCAAGCCATCGAGACGACCCTGAACAAGCTGTTCGACGCGGAGCGCGCGGCTCGCCGGCTCCACGACGACCTGACGGCCATGCCCGGCGATGGGCTGCTGGATGTCCTCACGGACGCGATCGCGGCCGCGACGCGCGAGAACGACGAGGACGAGGCGGCGCTCCGGCTGGTGCGCATCGCGTCGCTGCTCGGCGAGCACGAGGGGCCGCGCGCGCTCGACGCGCTCATCGATGTGCTCGCGTCGGAGCACCCCGAGGCGCGGCAGGCCGCGGGCGAGGAGATCGAAACGCTGGCCTACGATCGGTTCAAGGAGGTCGCGCAGGCGATCGAGCGCGCGCTGAAGCGGCTGCCGGTGGGCTCGTCGGCGCTCCCGGAGCTGCCGTACCTCATCGCCGAGGTGCCGGAGCCTGGCGTGCCGAAGCTGCTCAGCCAGTTCCTGAGCCACAAGGATCCGGACGCGGTCGCGGCGGCGATCGAGACGCTCGTCGAGATCGGTGACCCGGCGCATGCGCCGCTCATCCAGCCGCTGCTCGACGACAAGCGCACGGTCGAGCTCGCGGACGACGGCGGCGACGACGCGACGTCGGAGGTCACGATCGGCGAGCTCGCCGAAGAGGCGCTCAGCCTCCTCGCGCCCTACGACGACGAGGAGGACGGGGTCGCCTGATGATCGGCCCGCCGCTGAGCGCGGCGGACGCCGTGTTGTTCGAGCACGCGGTCGTCCCGCGCTACCTGTCGTTCTTCGCCTCGCTGGCGGTGGAGATGCTGCTGCCCTCCGAGGCGGCGCGCATCGTCCACCTCGGCTGCAGGAGCGGCTTCCCCGACGCGATCGTGGCCGACAAGCTGCCCGGCGCGACCCTCGTGGGCGTCGACGGCTCCGCCGCCGCGCTCGAGCTCGCGCGCGACAAGGCCGCGCTGTTCTCCGGGATGAACGCGAGCTACGTGCTCGCCGACGCCCTGCCGACGCCGCTGCCGGACGCGAGCTTCTCCCACGCGTTCACGCTGCACCCGGTCTGCCGCCCGAGCGAGCGGGCGCAGCTCCTCGCCGAGCTGCGCCGGGTCCTGGTCCCCGGAGGCCAGGCGCTCATCGCGCTGCCGCTCCGCGGTTCGTTCCCGGAGATCGCGGACATCGCGCGGGAGTGCGCGCTCAAGCAAGACCTCTCGGAGCTCGGCGCCGCGGTGGACGCCGCCGCCGTCAGCCGCCCCACGATCGAGACGATCGCCGAGGAGATCGAGGGCGCGGGGCTCGACGAGGTCGAGGTCGACGTCCAGCTCATCGCCGTGTCGTTCGAGAGCGGGCGTGAGTTCCTCGAGGATCCCATCTCGAGGTTGATGGTGATCCCCGAGGCGACGGCGATGCTCGACGTCGAGCCGCAGATCATCGACTCGATGCTCAAGTACCTGCACCACGCGGTCTCGAAGTACTGGTCCGAAGGGGTCTTCGAGCTGACCGTGAACGTCGGGTGCGCGAGCGCTCGGCGCCCCCTCGTCTGATCACGATCGACGATCGGGCCAGGGCGCTGGTCGCGCGGAGCGCGGGCAGCGCTAGCGCTCGCTCCCGCCGCCGCGGAGGCCGAGCTCGTCGAGCCCGGCGAGCGCCGCGAGCGAGACGGGGTGGTACGGCGGCCGCGGGGTGATCGGCTTCCGGGCGTCGCCCCCGCGCTCCTCGATGAGCCGCGCGCAGAGCGCGAGGCACCACTTGCCCTGGCACCAGCCGGTGCCGAAGCCCGTGTAGCGCTTGACGGACTCGATGTCCTTGTAGCCGCGATCCATCGCGGCCTCGAGCTCGTGCAGCGTGACGTCCTCGCAGCGGCAGACGAGCGTCTTCATCGACCTAATCGCCCTCGTACTCGCAGCGGGCGTCGCAGGTCTCGAAGATGGTGACCCGGTTCAAGGACGGCAGCGACGGCGCGAGGCGGGTCCAGATCCACCGTGCGAGCACCTCGCTCGTCGGGTTCTCCAGCCCGGGGACATCGTTCAGGTAGTGGTGATCGAGCAGGTCGTGGAGGGGAGCCCAGGCCTCGTAGAGGTGGCTGTAATCGATGAACCACCCCGTCTCCTCGTTCACCGGGCCGCGGATCGCGACCTCGACCTTGAAGCTGTGACCGTGGAGGCGCGCGCACTTGTGCCCCTGCGGCACCTTGGGAAGGCGGTGGGCGGCCTCGAAGCGGAACTCGTGTACGAGACGGACGTTCATCGGAGCAGCGGTCATGGGGCGGCCGCCGTGGGGCGTCAACGCCCCGTGGCCTCAACGGGGGCGGCGTGAGGTACGGGGTTCCCTCGAGGGGCTCGAGCGACTATACCGCCGGCCATGCCGCAGAAGCCCGCAGTGAGAGCCAAGAAGAAGCGTCGCGATACGAAGCGCCTGGCGAACTGGCGCGCCAAGAAGGAGCTGCAGAGCGCCCAGGGAACGCCGGCCGAGCCGGCCGCCGCCGCGCAGTCCGGCAGCTGAGCCTCGAGCACCGGCCCCGGCCGGTGCTCAGCTCGCCGGCTCGTCCTCTCCGTCGTCGTCGTCGTCCGGCTCCGACGACGTGGGGCCCCTGCGTCGCGCCGCGCGAACGGTCGCGACCTCGGCCCGGGACGGGTTGATCACCAGGAAGCCGTGGTCCGCGTCGAGGAGCGCGACGTCTCCCGGCGATGCCCAGCGGAACGCCCCCGCCACATCCACGATCGACGGCACGCCGAGCAGCTGGAGGAGCACGAGCGAGCGCGGCCCGGACCGGTCGCTGAGCGCGACGCCCACCGGGTGGGCCCGGGCGGAGATCAAGAGGTCGAAGACCGTCAGCTGGTCTCCCACGAGGACCGCCTTCGACGGGAGCTCGGCCCGGGCATCCGGGGTCGCCAGCATCAGGATCGCATCGCACAGATCCTCGATGTCACGGGCGCGATCCTGCAAGAACGGGTCACCGACGATCCCGTTGGCGGCCCGCGCCACCTCGCGAGCGACCGTCCCGAGCGCCTGCGCGACGTTGCGCCCGCCGGCCGCGAGCTCGAAGGCGCGCGCGCGCAGGCGGCCGTCGCCGATCATCAGGAGGTAGTTCGAGAGGAACGCCGCCTCCTGCGCGAGCCCTCGCTTCGCCGCGCGCGCGTTGAGGTCGAGGAGCGCCTTCTCCGCGATGTCGAACGCGAGCCGCAGGAGCTTCGGATCGCCGCTGCCCTGCCGCGCGCCGAGCGATGAGGTCGCCGGCCGCCGCAGGGCCGCGATGGCGCCGAGCGCGCGCCCGGCGACGACGGGCAACCCCGGCAGCGTGACCTTGCGCGTGCCGCCGCCCGTGCGCCGCCGCCGCTCGCGCAGCTCGTCGAGCACCTGCGCGTGGCGAGCGCCGGCCGCGATCGGCGCGGTCAGCGCCATGACGAGCTCGACGTCCCGCGCCGTGAAGGCGCGATCGCCCGCCCGCTGCACGACCAAGGCGCCGAGCGGGCGGCCGCTGCCGAGGATGGGCGCCGCGAGGAAGACCGGGAAGCGCTCTTCACGGAGCTCGGGGAACGCTCGATAGCGCTCGTGCTCGGTCGCCTGGACGACCGAGATCGGCCGCAGGCACTCGACCGCCATGCCCGTGATGCCTTGCCCGACCGAGAGCCGCACCGTGCCGCGCGCCTCGCGCGGAAAGCCGACGTTGCCGCGCAGCACGAGCTCGTCGCCGTCGCCCTCGAGGAGATACAGCGAGGCCACGTCGGCGCCGAGGATCGCGGCGATCCGCTGTGGCGCCTCGTCGAGGAGGAGCGACAGCGGCATCGGCTTCGCCACGAAGGCCAGGTACTCGATCACGAGATCCAGGCGCTCGTCGCGGCGCACCTGGATCCTCGCGGAGGCGACCGAAGGCGGCGCGCCCTCGTCGCCGGCGTCCGCGGCGCGGGCCGAGCTGCCGGCCGGGTCGCTCGAGACGGGCGCGCCGTCCTCGTCGGGGCGGCGCGCGTCCAGCGCGCGGTCCACGAGGCTGTCCCGTGAGCCCTCCACGCCGGACGGCGTCGCCGACGGGCTCGCGATCGCTTCGAGCTCCGTGGGCGGATGGGTCGCCTTCGGATCGGTGCGCGACGACATGCCATGATCGCTATCACACACCGTCGCTCGAGCGCACCTTGCTCCCACCACGTCCGGATCGTGTCGCGGTCTGGACGGCGCGGCCGCGCGACGTGCGCGCTCGCCGCGACCCGCCCGCGCGGGCAGCAGGACGTCAGGGCGTCCGCAGATCGACAGGGCCGTCGAGGGGCGGGCGCTGCATCCACCCGAGCGCGGAGCGCCGGGCGCGCGGGGCTGCCGCGGCCGCCGCGCGCGCGAGCATCCCGCCTCCGCCCGCGCCGATCGCGGTGATCGCGCCGCGGATCGGCGCGAGCAGCGCCGGAGCGGCCTCGGCGCTGCTCGCCGCCACGTGGACGACGCGCGCCGCCGGCGGCAGCAGCAGCGATCGCGGCGCCGGATCCAGGCCGACCCCGTGTCCTCGACCTTCCCAGAACGAGCCCACGGCCTCGAGCGTGGCCCGGTACATGGTCACCTCCGCGCGGGCGGGGCCGTCGAGCGGCCCGCGCGGGACGCGCGCGCCCGCCTCCTCGAGCGCCCCGTGCAGGGCGCGCGCGAGCGCCTCCGCGCGCTCGGCCGGGCCTTCCACCAGCGCGAAGCGCGGCGACAGGCAGCCGCGCTGATCGAACGGCACGACGTCCGCAGCGATGTCCCGCGCCGCCTCGACGAGGCTCGCGTCCAGGCCGACGACGGCGAGCCCCAGGCCGGCGCCGTGCCCGCGCACGAGCACGCCCGGGCCGGCCTGGGCCCGCAGCGTCGCCACGGTCTGGTCCGAGCCGTACACGTGCAGCTCGGCGTGCGGCAGATCCCAGGGACCCCCCTCGCCGGCCGCCGCCCCGGCGTCCCCGAGCGCGACGTCCGCGACCAGCGCGATGGCCCCGCCGGCGCGGCGGAAGCCTTCGTCGGCCTGCAGCGCGCGCACGAGGAGCTCCGCGATCACGGGATCGCGGCGGGACGGGCGCACGAGGACCTCCGGCGCTGTGGCCGTCGCGACGGCGATGGCCCGCAGCGGCGCCGTGCAGACGTTGGCCGCCAGGACCACGTGGCAGCGGCGCGCGCGCCCCGAGGCCGCCACGAGCGCGTCGAGCTCGCCGTCGCTCGGCGCGACCTCGAGGTGGCGGCCGAGCGCGAGCTCCACGCCCTCGGGCGAGAGGCCGCTCGTGGAAGGCAACCGCTGGCGCGCCTCCTCGCCCAGCGGATCGCGCGCGTCCGCGATCCGCGCCGCCGCGGCGACCGCGCGCTCGACCCGGAGGCGCCGCGCCGCGCCGTCGTCCATCCTCACGGCCCGCCGCCGAGCATCTGGTCCATCGCGATCGAGCAGCCGCGCGGCGGCGCCCCGGACGCGCGGCCCAGGAGCTCGACGCCCTCCGCGGTGACGCGCACGCGGTCGGCGGTCTGGATGGCGACCGCCGAGTCGACGTTCGCGAGATCGACGATCCGCGCGAGCCCGATCGCCCCCGCGGGGAGCGGCGCGAGCGTCTCGGGGTCCACCGCGGTGACGCGCGTCCAGGGAGGCGCGAGGTACAGCCCCGGCGCCGCGCCCGGTGCGCCGGCGAGCGCCGCCGCGAGCGTGCCCTCGTAGAGCTGGCTGGAGAGCTCGGTCATGCCGTACTCGCTCACGACGTGCGAGAGGGGCACCCCCAGCGCCCGCGCGATCGACGCCCGCAGCTCGTCCGCGGGCACCTCGCGCGAGCGGCCCTTGTAGCCGCCGGTCTGCATGACCCGGCTCCCTTCGGGCAGCCGCGCCGCGCCCTCGGGCAGCCGCGCCTCGAGCAGGTGCTCGAGCAGATGCACGAAGGCGAACGACGTGCCGAGCACGAGCGCCGGCTCTCCCGAGGCGCGCGCCTCGGCGCACGCGCGGGCGAACCCCGCGGCGTCGAGCTCGCCGCCGCGAACGTGCCAGCTCGCCGGCCCCGAGAGGCGCGCGGCGAAGCGGTCGATCATGAACCCGAGCGACGAGTCCGGCGCCTCGTGGAGCGGCGGCGCGAGGACGATCGCCCGGAGCCGCGCGCCGTCGGGCCACAGCAGGCGCTCCCCCCACGCGAGCGCGGCCAGCTCGTACGTGGCGGTCGTGCGGAACGGGTGCTCGCCGCGGGACGCCGCGCCGAGGGAGGTTCCGCTCGTGCGGAAGACGCGCTCGTCCGCCTCCGACGGGTGGGCCGCGACGCGCGCGAACCGGAACACGTCGCACGGCACAGCGGGGATCTGCGCCGCATGATCCATCGCGGCGACGTCCGCGCCGCGCGCCTCGAAGAGGCGGGCCACCGGCGCGCAACGCGCGGCCTGGTGCCGGGCGAGGGCGATCGCGAGCGCATCGAAGGTCTCCGGGAGCGCCCCGCGCTCGCCCTGGTCCTGCGGAGGAGAGGCCGCCGCGGCTCGGCCGGCGCCTGTCGAGCCCGCCCTGTCCACGCCGAGCGACGCCTCGATGAACGCCCGCGCGCGGCGGTGCAGCGCCTCGCTCTGGTCTATCGGTCCCACGGGCACCGGGATAGCACGCGCGTCCTGCTCCGCTCGCGCGCTAGGCGCGTCAACACGCGCGCAGCACGCGCGCGAGCGCGCCGGCCGCGGCCGAGAGCAGCGCCTCGGGGATGGTGAGCGCCGGCGTCAGCGTCAGCGTCTCGCCGCGCACCCCGCCCGTGAGGACCAGGTACCCTTCGGCCAGCATCCCGCGCATGGCCCGGAGCCCCAGCTCGGCGCTCTCGAGCTCGACGCCGACCATGAGCCCCGCGCCCCGCACGTCGACGACGCCTGCCCTGCGCGCGAGCGCCTCTCGCAGCATCGCCTGGAAGCGAGCGCCCACGTCGCGTGAGCGCGCGGCCAGCCGGCCTTCGTCGAGGGCGGCGAGCGTCGCGAGCGCGGCGCTCGCCGCGAGGGGCGATCCGGAGTGCGTCGACGTGTGGACCACCTCGCCCTCGCGCGCCCACGCCCGCATGATCGGCTCGGGCGCCACGCACGCGGAGATGGGCAGCCCGCCGCCGAGCCCCTTGCCGAAGCAGAGGATGTCGACCGGCGCCCCGAGCTCTCCTGTGCGCGTCATCGCCCCCGATCGACCGAGGCCGGTCCAGATCTCGTCCGCGATCACGAGCGCCCCGTGCCGGTGCGCCGCTTCGCAGACCGCGCGCAGGAACGCGCCGGGCGGGACGACGCAGCCGCCCCGCCCGAGGATCGGCTCGAGGAGGACCGCGCCGACGTCGCCCCCGCGCAACGCGAGCTCGACGGCGTCGACCGAGCGCGCGGCGCCCGCCTCGTCGCGCGGGTAGGGCGCGAACGTCACGCGCCGGTTGAGCTGCTCGGCGAAGGGCGCCCGGTAGCTCTCGCGCAGCCCGCACGCCGCGAGCGGCGCGTACCCGAGCCCGTGGTACGCGCCCTCGAACGCGACGAGCCCCGGCCGTCCGGTCGAGAGCGCCGCCGTCTTGACGGCCGCGGTGATCGCGTCGCTGCCGCTCTGGCCCAGCAGCGCCATGGGCGAGGGCCCGGGGTGCAGCGCCGCGAGGCGCTCCAGCAGGGCGATCTTCACGTCGGCCGAGTACACGTCGCCGAGCGCGAGGGTCAGCCGCGCCAGCTGCTCCTCCGCCGCGCGCCGCACCGGCGCCGCCGCGTGGCCGAGCAGCAGCGCGCCGAAGCCGGCGCACAGGTCGACGTAGCGGTTCCCGTCGACGTCGCAGACGTTCGCGCCGCGCCCGTGCGACAGCACGATCGGCAGCATGTCGGCGCCGCTCTTCTGCGCCCGCGCCTCGCGCCGCCGGCCGAACGCCGGGCACTCGACGCGCTCGAGGCGCTCGAGGGCGCGCCGCGACAGGGGACCAGGCGGCGGCGACAGGATCGCGGGCAGCTCAGCGCCGCTGCCCGCGTCCGGCGCCGACGGCAGCGGCAGATCGCTGTTCGGCATCGTCCTTCCTCCGCCGGAGCCTAGCGCGCCCGCGGGCGGCTGCTCAGGCGCACACCCGGTTTCTCCCGCTGTTCTTCGCGTGGTAGAGGCGCTCGTCCGCGCGCTTGATGAGGTCGTTCGCGGTGCGATCGCCCTCCTGGAGGAGCGCCACGCCGACGCTGATCGTCACGCGGATGCTGTCGGCCTGGAACACGAACAGGTGCTCCGCGACCTTTTGACGCAGGGTCTCGCCGAGGGCCGCCGCGCCCTCGATGGACGTCTCCGGCAGGATGATGGCGAACTCCTCGCCGCCGTAGCGCGCGAAGACCTCGTCGCGGCGGATGCGGCTCTGCACGATTCGCGCGACCTCCTTCAGCACGAAGTCGCCGGCCAGGTGGCCGTGGACGTCGTTGATGCGCTTGAAGTGGTCGATGTCGAACAGGAGGATCGCGAGGTCCCGCTCGTGGCGGCGGCCGCGGATGATCTCGCGCTCGAGCGCCTCGTAGAGGTAGCGCTTGTTGTGGATCTGCGTGAGACCATCGATGATGGTCATCCGGTAGATCTCTTCGTGGTATTGCGCCTCCACGTCGGCGCCGGACAGGAACTTGAAGATCGTGGGGCCGATCTTCACCCGGTCTCCGTTCTTCAGCACCACCTCGCGGGAGATCTGCTCATCGTTGCAGTACGTCCCGTTGGTGCTCCCGTCGTCGACGACCATCCAGGCGCTCGGCCGCTGCTCGAAATGGGCGTGCCTCCGTGACACGGAGTCGCCGTCGAGCACGATGTGGTTGTCCGCGCCGCGACCGACCCGCGTCGGGTTGTTCTCCAGCACGAACCGCTTGCCGAGCAGCGTGGGCTCCTTCGTGTAGATCACGACCAGGCAGTCGGTCGTGTTCTTGCTGCCGCCGCCCGGTGGGGGCTGGACCACCTGCGTTACACGAGTCTTTTCGTCGAAGTCACTCACGCGCGCTCAGCCCAACCCGTCGTGCGACCTAGCCTCGACATCGTTCGAGCTCTTCCCGAGACGGAACCTACCCGGGCGTGGCTCTTCGGTCGCGATGCAACGGTTCGATATGCCCTAGCTCGCCCAACGTCAAAGCGTACTGACATGCCCCGACTCCCGTCAAGACGGCCATCCGGGCGGAGCCGTCTTCAGTGCTTCCTCCGCCTTCCCGACCCGACAACGGCCTACGTCGCCCTCTGCGCTCGGTCGCGCTTGTTGCGCTCGTCGCGCTCGTCGCGCTCGTCGCGCCCTTCCTCGTTCTCGGCTTGTTCCCCGCACGCCGTCCGCCCCTCGCCGTCGTTTGCTGCCGCTCACGCCGCGCCGCACCGCCGGTGCTCGCCGATGCGCCTTGTGGGGTGCTGTGCGCTGTTATCGCAGCTGACGCCCCATCTCTTTCCTCTTGTGCAGCCCGAGCTGCCGAGGACGCGGGTCTCTCTATGCGTTTCCCGAGCGCGCCGCCACCCGTCCGGCGAGCGATTGAGCCGGCAAGGGAGAGAATGGTTCGCTGGAACACGATGTGTCTGTTTGCCTGGCATGTCCGCGTTCTGCGGGGACGAGGCTCTGTGAGTTCTGCCTCAAAACCAGGGCGCATCACAACGCTGAACTGAGCGAAGCGGAACGCAGCGGACCGGAACCGCGCGAAGCGGAACCGTGCGAAGCGGAACGGAGCGACGCGGAACGGAGTGACGCGGCACGGAACGGAGCGAAACCGAGCGAAGCGGCGCGGGACGGAGCTGCACCGGAGCGGAACCGAGCGAAGCCGAGCAGGACGGCGTGAAGCGGCGCGGAACGGAGCCCCGCGAAGCGGAACGGAGCGGAACGGAGCGGAACCGCGTGGACCGACGTGCGCGGCGCGCGCCGCGACCGCGCAGCGGAGGGGCCGCCGGCGTTGCCGGTTAGTTGACTTGGCACACAGGGTGCGTAGGATAGACCTGCGTCGCGGCGGAGACCTTCCCCCCCCAGGTCCGTCGCGGCGTTTTTCTTTTCAGGCCGCCGTGCCCATCTTCAGGCCGCGGCGCGACCGCGCGCGAGGGGTGGACACCGCGCCGGCGCGTCGATCAGGCGAGCGACGGCAGCGTCGCGCGCAGCTCACCGCCATCGAATACCCAGAGCTCGCCCGGCCGTCCCGTCGTCCAGGTCTCGTTCGCGGTGAGCGGGCTCGTCGCGACCACCGCGATCCGATCCTTCGGGGTGGTGACGGCCGAGAAGTCGACGCGGACATCGTCGTCGAGGAGCGTCGCGATGCCGAAGGGGGCCTTGCGGATGATGTGACAGAGCCGGGTTGCGCAGCGGGCGAAGAGGTGGCGCCCGTCGCCGAGCAGGAAGTTGAACGTCCCATCCTGGCCCAGCTCGCCGCCGAGCGCCGCGATCGCCTCCCAGAGCTCGCTGGGACGGCGCGGATAGCCGGGGAACGAGCTGCGGAGGCCCTCCAGCAGGTAACAGAAGGCGTGCTCGCTGTCGGTCGTTCCGATGGGGTTGAAGCGGCCCAGCGCGCGGCGCCGGACGCGAGGGAGCGTGCCGTTGTGCGCGAAGACCCAGTGGCGTCCCCAGAGCTCGCGCATGAACGGGTGCGTGTTGGCGAGGAGCACGTCGCCGCGGGTGCGGCGCCGGATGTGGCCGATCGCGAGCAGCGTCTTGATGGGCGTCTCGCTGAGGAATCGCGCCAGCGGGCTCTCCGCGGCGGGGCTCGGATCGAGGAACACGCGCGCTGCGCGCCCCTCGAAGAACGCGAGGCCCCAACCGTCAGCGTGGGGACCGGTGCGGCCGCCCCGGTGCCGGAGGCCGTTGAACGAAAAGACGATGTCTGTGGGGACGTTGCACTCCATCCCGAGGAGCTCGCACATGCTCGCGGCTGGACCATATCACCCCGGGAGGGTGTCTGAGATCTCGACGGTGAGGCGCCGATGCGGCTTCTTCATCAGGGCCAGGCGGCGGCGCGGCCTCGCTCCTCGCCGCACGATCCTGGTCACCGACGCGGCGCGATGCGCCGGCGCGGCGCGATGCGGCGGCGCGGCCTGGCGCCCGCCCCACGATCCCGGTCGACGCCGCGGCGCGATGCGCGGCGTCAGCGGTCCGGCTCGCCCTGGAGCGACGCGCGCGGGATGGAGTGGACGAGATCGATGACCGCCTTGACCGTATCGACCGGCGTCTCCGGGATGATGCCGTGGCCGAGGTTGAAGATGTGCCCGGCGCGCCCGCCGGCCTCCTCGAGCACCGCGCGCGCGCGGCGCTCGGCGACGGCGCGCGGCGCGCAGAGCAGCAGCGGATCGAGGTTGCCCTGCACCGCACGGTCGTACCCGACGCGCTGCCACGCCTTGTCGAGCGGCGTGCGCCAGTCGACGCCGATGACCGTGCCGCCGGCGTCGCGCTGCGCCTCCAGGAGCGCCCCCGTGTTCGTGCCGAAGTGGATGACCGGGACCCCGGTCGCCTCGAGGTCGCGGAGGATGTGCCGCACGTGCGGCTGCACGTGCTCGCGGTAGTCGTCGATCGAGAGCGAGCCGACCCACGAGTCGAACAGCTGCACCGCCTGGGCGCCCGCGGCGACCTGCGCGCGCAGCAGGCGGCGGACGACCTCCGAGATCTTGCCCATCAGCGCCGACCACGCCTCGGGGTCGCTCCACATCAGCTGCTTCGTGAGCCGGTAGTCGCTCGACTTGCCCCCCTCGACCAGGTAGCTCGCCATGGTGAACGGCGCGCCGGCGAAGCCGATGAGCGGCGTCTTGCCGTCCAGCTCCTTGCGGATGAGGCGCACGGCGTCGAGCACGTAGCCGAGGCCCTCCTCGGGCTCGAACACCCGCAGCCGCTCGATGCCGGCCCGATCGCGCACGGGCTCGTGGATCACCGGGCCCTCGCCCTTCGCGAACTCGAAGGGGGCGCCCATCGGCTCGAGCGGCAGCAGGATGTCTGCGAAGAGGATCGCCGCGTCCATCCCGAGCCGCAGCGGCTGGAGCGTCACCTCGAGCGCGAGCTCGGGCGTCTTGCAGATCTCGAGGAGCGTGTACTTCTTCCTGAGCTCCCGGTACTCGGCCATGTACCGGCCGGCCTGGCGCATGAACCACACGGGCGTGACATCGGTCGGCTCTCGCCGGCAGGCGCGCAGGAAGCGATCGTGCATGGAAGGCTCCAGGAGGGGTGGACGGGACGCCGTCGGGACGCCCCTTCATGTCCGTTCAGCCATCGCCCGGCAATGGGTTTCAGCCCATCGCCCGCACGTGGGTCGCCGGGAGCGCGGCGCGACCCGGCCCGAGGTGGCCCGGCCGAGGGGGCGGACCCAAGCGCCGGCTCACCCGCCGTGTAGACTACGAGTCTATGGCGCGTCCCTCCAGACCTCCCGGCTTTGACATGACGTACAGGCCCGAGAAGCGCATCGCGTTCGGGCCGCCGCTGAAGGAGCGCCTCCCGGCGCTGCTTTACCTGGCCTTCGCTCTCGGCGTCTCGGCGGTGATCGTCTACGGCCAGAACGCTCCCTCGAGCTCCCGGATCTTCCAGTACGTCGTCGAGGGCGATCGCCACCGGCTCGTCTCCTCCAGCGTGTGCGCCATCATCCTGTGCGTGAGCGCGCTGGCGATGGTGCTGCGCGAGCAGATGCGGGGGGTCGTCGTGCACCCGGAAGGGATCGAGCTGCGCGAGCTGCTCACCTTCGGCGTGCCGCGCGTGCGGCGCTTCGCCTGGTCGCAGATCGACCGGATGGCGGTGCCTTCCGCGCAGGCGAGCGCCGGCGCCGCGGCGGTCAGCGGGAGCGTGCCGGCGAGCAACATCCGGCTCGATCTCTGGGACGGGTCGCGCACCTGGCTGCCGGACGTCGGAGACAGGATCGCGCTGTCGGTGATGCTGGAGCGGGTCGCCCTGGCGCGGGCGATCCCGATCGAGGGGGGGACCGGGCTGATGGACGATCTCGGGAACCCCCTTCAGGACGACGGCTGAACGCGCCTGTTTCTGCGCGTCAGAAATCCCGCCAGGGATTGCTGACGCGCAGAAACAGGGCGGCCGCGAAGCGGACGCCGGGGTTCGGGGCGGAGCCCCGAGGGAACTAGCGCGCGCTCGCCCCGGCCTTCCGCTGCGCGAACTCCTCGCGCACGCCCTGCCGCAGCTCGGGATCGAGCAGGAGATCCGCGCACGTCATCGCCATGGCCTTGGCGGCGATCAGCATCGAGTCCTGGCCGGAGGGGCTCGCGGCGCGCTCGGCGAACGCGTGCTGGTGGCAGGTCGTCTCTCCCTTGCCGCAGATCGCGATCCACGGATGGATGGCGGGGAGCGCGTGGGACACGTCGCCCATGTCGGTCGAGCCGGTGCCGACGGCGGGGTCCATCTCGAGCGGCGAGCGGCCGAGGGCGCGCAGGTGCTCGCCGAAGCGGCGCGCCATCTTCCGGTTGTTGACCATGTTCTTGTAGCCGCCCTGATCGACGAGCGTGAGCTCGGCCCCGCTCGCCATGGCCGCGCCGCGGGCGCAGCGCTCCACGATCGCCCGCACGCGGGCGAGCTCCTCGGTGTCGAGGGCGCGGACCGAGAACTCGGCGACGGCGAGCTCCGGGATGATGTTGACCGCCTGACCGCCGTTCTTGATGAACCCGTGCACCCGGACGCCGTCGCGGAAGTGGACGCGCTGGCCGTCGATCAGCCGGAAGGTGTCGAGGCAGGCCGTGAGCGCGCTGTTGCCGTCCCACGGCGCGAGCGCGGCGTGCGACGGCTTGCCGCGGAACTGGAGCTCGATCCAGGCGCTGGCCAGCGTGTCGTGCGCGAGCAGGTCGCGGTCGAACGGGTGGAACATCATCGCGGCGTCGACGCCCTCGAAGGCGCCCGCCTCGAGCAGCCTGATCTTGCCGCCGCCCCCCTCCTCGGCGGGCGTCCCGACCAGATCGATGGTGCCGGCCACGGCGTCCTTCTGCCGCGCCAGCGCGAGGAACGCGCCGAGCGCTCCCGCCGCGATCAGGTTGTGCCCGCAAGCGTGGCCGATCTCCGGGAGCGCGTCGTACTCGGCGAGGATGGCGAGGTGGGGACCCCCGCCGCGCCCGATGCGCGCGCGGAGCGAGGTGGGCATGCCGGCGAGCCCCCGCTCGACCTGGATGCCGCGCTTCTCGACGGCCTCGGCGAGCCAGGCCGCGGCCCTGTGCTCCTCGAACCGGAGCTCGGGGTTCGCGTGGATGCGCGCGGCGATCTCGCGGAGGTCCGGGGAGAGGTCGTCGATGTCACGCTGGATGCGGCTCGGGTCGAGGTTCATAGCGGCGAGCGATACTACTCTGGATCCGCGCGGCTCGCCCGGGCCATGGTGGCGCTGGCGGAGGAGCTCCGCCGACGCCGCCCGGTGGTGACGCTCGCACGCTCGCGCGTTCGCAAGCTGGAACGCCGCGCGCCGCCACGCTGTCGGGACTTCTCACGGAGCCAGGACCCTCGAATGCACGGACCGCGCAGTTCTCCGCTCCTCTTCTTCTTCTGCCCGTGCCTCGCGGCAGCGCTCGCGCTCGCTGCCTGCGACGCGCGCCCACGCGCGCGCCAGGAGGCCGGGCCGGCCGCCGCGAGCGCGAGCGCGGGGCCTCTGCCGGCCCAGGCCGCTCCGGCGCAGGCCGGGCCCGCCCGCGTCGCGGTCGAGGCGAGGGCGATGGGCACGAGCCTGCTCCTCGCCGCCTACACGAGCGAGGCGATGGATGAGGCCGCGATCAGGGGCCGGCTGGACAAGGCGATCGCCGAGATCCGCAGGCTCGAGGGGCTCATGACGACCTGGCGGCCGGACAGCGAGCTGTCGCGGGTCAACGCGGCGGCCGGGAAGGGCGCGGTGGAGGTGAGCCCGGAGTCTCTTGCCGTGATCGAGAAGAGCCTCTGGATCAGCGAGCGCTCGGAGGGGGTCTTCGACGTCACCTTCGAGGCGATGCACGGGCTCTGGAAGTTCGACGAGGACATCGACGACAACGTGCCGCGCAAGGAAGACGTCGAGCGGGCGCGCGCGCTCATCGATCACAGGCAGATCAAGATCGATCGCGCGCGGCGCACGGTGATGCTCGGGAAGCCCGGGATGCGGATGAGCCTCGGCGGGATCGCGAAGGGCTACGCCGTCGACGCCGCGGCGCGGGTGCTGCGCGGGGAGGGGCTGACGTCGTTCTTCGTGCAGGCCGGCGGTGACCTGTACATCGCCGGAAAGAAGCCGGACGGGTCGCCGTGGAGGGCAGGGGTGCGGGACCCGCGCGGCAAGGACGCGAACGACCACTTCGCGATGATCGAGGTGGAGGACCACGCCTTCTCCACGGCGGGCGACTACGAGCGGAGCTTCATCAAGGACGGCAGGCGCTATCACCACATCATCGATCCGCGGACCGGGTTCCCGGCGACCGGGAGCCGGAGCGTGACCATCTGGGCGAGGGATGCGCTGACGGCGGACGCCATCGATGACGCGGTGTTCATCCTGGGGGCGGAGAAGGGGCTCGCGCTCGTCGAGTCGATCGAGGACTGCGGCGCGGTGATCGTCGACCGGAACAACAAGGTGTGGGTGTCGAAGCGGCTGGAGGGCAAGGTCGAGGTGCTGCGGCAGCCGACGGAGGGGCTGTAGTGGTCTCGGCCCTGAGGCCAGGTTTCAGGTGTTGCGCTTTGCGTGTGGAGCCCATCGTGCTCTCGGAAATTTGCGGCGTGCGCACGCTTTCCGAGGAGCTTCGAGCCGTCAAACATCAAGACGAGTTCAATGTTGCAATTGCCATTCTCAACGAGGGAGATGTCGATGCATCTGCTGGAGATTGTATTTGCAGATGCCAGGTGCCGCGAAGCGATGATCGTCGCTATGCAGTAGAGTGCCTCGACGAGCCCGATCTGATCCCGGAATGCGGCCGCCGCCTTGGCGAACTCCTCCACGCGCTCGGCTCCGGCGCAGGGGCCGCCCGCGACGTGCGGCGTTTCAGCCTTCGAAGAGCTCGTCCAGCGTCCCTGCGACCAGGATCCGTTCGGCCCACACCGCGAGCCGCTCCCCGGACGCCGCGACGATCTTCTCCCGCGCCGCCCCGGGCACCTCGCCGAACCTCGCCCGGATCTGGCGCAGCAGCACGGCGCGCTGCCCCTCGTCGAGCGCGTCCTGGCGCTCACGCGCCTTGATGGCCTCGATCTCCGGATTGCCCTTGTGCTCGAGCGCGCGGATGACCTCGCGCTCGGCCGCCGCCCCGTCGAGCAATGCGCGGACATGAACCGGACGGACCAGGCACACATCCTCGAGCCTTGCGTCAGGCGTGAGCGGAACGAACCGCGCTTCGGCCACCGACCACTCAGCGACCTCACCGCGCTTGACGAAGATCGCGAAGACGCGGCGCACGCCCCGGGCGATGAGATCCTCCGCCTTCTCACGCACGTCCCGCATCGATTGCTCGTTGACGATCTCGAACGAGAGCTCCTCCAGGTACCGGCGCCCCGTCGCGGGATCGGTCCCTGTCTTGCGAATCGAGAGGTCCGTGGCGAAATCCGAGCCCTCGGCGACGCGGGTGATGAGGTCGGCAGCGCCGATGTAGCCGGGCCGTAGATGCGGCGCGATCAGGAAATCCAGCCGCACCTGCTGCTCGGCGTGCGGCTCGAGCGACGGCGCCGCGACGACCTTGCGCCCGCGGAGCACCTCGTCGCGCGTCACCTCCGGCCTCACGAGGTGCTCGTCCACCGGCGGGAAATCCGCGCGCCGCTGATCCGCAGGCGGGAGCCTGGCCGCCGCGCCGCCCCTAGCGGCCGGGGCGAGCAGGAACGTGGCGCCGGTCGGCTTCGGATCCATGCGAGCAAGGGTAGCATGCTGGCCGCTGCGAGGAACCTCGCTCCGGAGCGCGCCTCGTTCGCCCCTCACCGCCCCTTGTAGACCGGCTTCCGCTTCTCGGCGAACGCGCGCAGCGCCTCCAGCCGATCCTCGCTGCGCAGCGTCTCGTCGTAGTGGACCCGCTCGATCTCGAGCCCGAGCGAGAGCGGCACGTCATAGCCGTCGTCGATCGCCCCGAGCGCCGCGGCCTGCGCGATGGGCGCGCCGCTCGCGATCGGCTCGATCCACGCGATCGCGTCGTCGACCACCGGCGTCCCCTCGGGCGACACCCGGTTCACGAGGCCCCAGGCGAGCGCCTCGGGCGCGGTGAGCTTCCTGCCGAGCAGGATCATCTCCTTCGCCCGCGCCTCGCCGACGACCCGCGGCAGCCGCTGCGTGCCGCCCGCGCCCGGGATGATGCCGAGCGACGTCTCCGGCAGCGCGAGCTCGGCGTGCGGCGCCGCCACCCGGAGATCGCAGATCAGCGCGAGCTCCAGCCCCCCGCCGAACGCGACGCCGTTGATCGCCGCGATCACCGGCTTCGGGCTCCGCGCGAGCACCCCGAGGTCGGTCCGGTACAGGCCCACCTGGCGACGGACGTCGTCGGGGCTCATGCCCTGCCGCTCCTTCAGATCGGCGCCCGCGCAGAACGCCTTGTCACCGGCGCCCGTGATCACGATCGCGCGCACCTCCGGGTCGTCGACGAGCTCGCGCCCGAGGCGGCCGAAGGCGAGCAGCGCGTCCCGGGACAGCGCGTTGCGGCGATCCGCCCGATCGATGGTGAGCACCGCGACCGCGCCGCGCCGGTCGAGCTTCACGGGAGGGGCTTCCGACATGGATCCTGCCTAGTCGACCGCGGCGGCGCGGCAAAGAGGCTCGCTCACTTGGCGTCGGCCGCCTTCTTGGCCTTGGTGCTCGTCGCCTCGAGCTTGCCCAGCCGCGCCCTGATCTCCGCGTTGTCGCGCCGCAGCGCCTCGAGCTCGTCCCGCAGCCGATCCAGCTCGCGCTTGCCCGCCCCGCCGAGATCGCGCAAGACCTCGCGGATCCGACGCCGCACCCGCCCGTCGAGATCGCGGTCGAGCTGCCGCTGGAGCGCGCCCCGCGACCGCCCGTCGCCGAGATCGCCCAGCGCCCGCGCGACGTCGACCCGGAGGTACGGATCCGGCTGATCGAGGAGCTCCTCGAGGAGCTCGCGCGTCCGCCGATCGCTGGAGAGCTTCGGCAACGCCATGATCGCCGCCCGCCGCCCCCGCGTCGGGACGCCATAGCGCGTGCGGGCCGTCAGGTGCGGCACGGCGCGCTCGTCCCGCAGGTTGGCCAGCCCGTCGATCACGCCGCAGCGGATGACCTCGCCCCACGACGGGCGATCCAGGAGATCGACCAGCGTCTCGAACCCCGAGCTCTGCCGCGTGGCCCCGAGCGCGCGCGCCGACTCGGCCTGCACCAGGTAGCTCGCGTCGCGCAGGGCGAGCTTGCCGAGGACCTCCGCCGCCTTGGCCGACCGGAAGTTGCCGAGCGCGCTCGCGACCGCCCGGCGCACCTTCGGGTGCTCCACGCCCGCGCTGCCCTCGAGCAGCGCGAACGCCGCGCTCGACTGGAGCGCGCCGAGCGCGGCCGCGGCGGTGGCGCGCACCCCCCAGAACTCGCTCGCGTCCGAGAGCGACTGCCCGAGCGCCCGCGCCGTCGGCGGGTCGTCGCGCCGCGAGAGCGGCTTCGCGGCGAGCATGCGGCCGCGCGCCGTGGGCGCGTGGGCCAGCTGCGCCCGCAGGAGATCGCCGGGCGCGTCGACCCGGACCTCGCCCAGGATCCTGAGGTCCGGATCCACCACCACGAACCGAGGCCGCCGCGGCAGCGGGATGACGAAGGTGTGCGCCGCCTGATCCACGCGCCGCACCTCGCGCCGCGTGGTCGAGCTCTTGCCCTCGGTGAAGCCGAAATCGAGCACCAGATCGAACGCGAAGACGGGCGGCGTCGAGGCGTCCGGCTGGAGCGCGTGCTCCCGGCTGGGCTGCCCGGCCGCCTGCGCCTGCTTCACCGTCACGGTGCACAGGTCGCCCTCGATCTCGATCTTCACGTCGAGCTCGGGGTGCCCGGCGCGGAAGACCCACTGCTCGAAGAAGCGCTCCAGCGATTTGCCGCTCACGTCCTCGAGCGCGCGGGCGAGATCCCGCGTCTCCACGACCCCGCGCGCGTGGCGCGTCAGGTAGGTGCTCACCCCGCGCCAGAAGAGCTCGTCTCCGAGCTCCCGGCGGAGCAGGTGGAGCACGAGCCCGCCCTTCTCGTAGAGGTGTCGATCGAAGACGTCGAGCGGCGCGTCGTAGTCCTGACAGACGATGGGCCGCCGGTAACGCCCGCGCGCCTCGCCAAGGTACGAGTCGAGATCGGCCTTCAAGCCGTGATCGTACTCGTCGGCGCCGAGGTGGTGCTCCCGATAGACGTGCTCCATGAACGTCGCGAATCCCTCGTTGAGCCAGCCGTGCGACCAGTCGCGGCAGGTCACCAGATCGCCGAACCACTGGTGCGCGAGCTCGTGGGCGATGAGATCGTCCGAGGAGATGTCGAGCGCCGCCCGCTCGTCGAGCAGGATGTGCTCGTACATCGTGGTGGCGGTCGTGTTCTCCATCCCTCCGAAGATGAAGTCGCTCACCACCACCTGCGCGTAGCGGCGGAAAGGATACTTTACGCCGAGCTTCTCGCTGAAGTGGTGGATCATGTCCGGCGTGCGCGCGAACGTGCGGCGGCCGTCCTCCTCGCGCCCCTTCGGCACGAAGTACGCGAGCGGGACGTCGAGCGCGGCGTCGTCGATGCGGGCGAACTCGCCCGCCACGAGCGTGAACAGGTAGCTCGGGTGAGGCTCGTCCAGCCGGTAGTGATAGACGCCCTCCTTCTGCGATCTCGCGTCGCTCGCGAGCTCGCCGTTCGACAGGCAGTACCAGCCCGGCGGCACCTGCGCGCGCAGCTCGGTCGTCTGCTTGATATGGGGCTTGTCGATGCACGGGAAGATGTGGCGCGCGTCCTCGTCCTGACACTGCGTCCAGACCTGGCGCGGGCGGTCGGGGACGTGCTCGTCCGGCTGGAGGAAATAGATCCCCCGGCGCGGCGTCGCCCGGTACCGGACCAGGATCGACACCTCGGCCTCGTCGAGCGGCACGGCGACGCGGATCGTCTCGCCGTCGTAGGTGTGCTCGGCCGGGTGGAACCCGCCGCTCGCCGCCTTGCCCGCGCCGCGCTTGGGCTTCGCGGCGCGGCCGGCCCCGGCGCTGATCTCGACCGCCTCGAGGTCGAAGCCTACCGCGTCGAGCGCGATCTCGCGCGCGCCGGGGTCGACGCGGACCGCGTCGAGCCGCGCCGTGCCGCGGATCGAGCGCGCCTCGACGTCGAGGGCGAGATCGAGGGCGATGTGCCGGATCGTGAAGGGGCGCGAGCGCTCGTAGACGCGCCTCGTCCCGGCCAGCGTGAAGGGCCGCGACGCGGCCGCGAACTCGGACGACGACAGCACGGAGCCGCAGGCGCAGCGCGAGTGGAGCCGGTACTCGATGGACATCTCCGCGGAGTTTCCCCGCGCGGCGCCCGGCGCTGCAAGCAAGAACTCGTGCGCGGGGGCGGGTCGCCGGGCAGATCAGCCCGTCTTGAGGCCGTCGAGCACCTCGAGCGCCAGCTCGTACTTGCCGAGGGGCGGCATCAGGTAGGCCCCCTGCACCCGGTCGCGCACCGAGAAGAGCATCTCGCGGGCGATCTTCACCCCCTCCTTGCGCGCCTCGGGGCCGGCCGGCACCTTGCGCATGCGCTCGCGGATCTCCTCCGGGATCTGCATGCCGGGCACCTCGTTGTGGAGGAATTCGGCGTTTTTGTGGCTGACCAGCGGCAGCACGCCGACGAGCACCGGCATCCCCAGGTGCTCGATGCGCCGCAGCACCTTCTCGAGCAGATCCTGGTGGAAGACCGGCTGGGTCATGATGATGTCGGCGCCCGCCGCGCGCTTCCGTTCCAGACGCGCGATCTCCTTGTCGAGGTCCTGGGCGCCGGGCTCGAGCCCCGTGGCGAGCAGGAACGACGTCTTGCCGCCCGGGATCGGCTTGCCGGCCGGGTCGAGGCCGCGGTTCATCGTGCTCGCCATGTGGAGCAGCCCGATGGAGTCGAGGTCGTAGACGGCGGTCGCCTCCGGGTAGTCGCCGACCTTCGGCGGATCGCCCGTGATGACGACGAGGTTCTTGATGCCGATCGCGTGGGCGCCGAGCAGGTGCGCCATCTGGCCGATGAGGTTCCGGTCGCGGCCGCAGACGTGCAGGATCGGCTCGATGCCGTAGCGCTGGACCAGCAGCGAGCAGAAGGCGAGGTTCGTCATCCGCGCCGTGGCGCGCGGGCCGTCGGCGACGTTCACGACGTCGACGCCGCTGTCGATGAGCATCTTCGCGGCGCTCAGCGCGCTCTCGGGGCTCAGGCCCGGCGCCGGGTTCACCTCGACGGAGACCACGAACTTGCCCGCGGCGATCTTCGCCGCGAGGGGGCTCCGCTCGCCGAGCGGCGTGGGCTCGAGCCCCGTGGGCGCGTCCATCGTGATGTGCGGGCGCGCGGCGACCTCGGGCGCGGCGCCGCCCCGGAGCATGCGGGCCGACTTGGCCATCCACCGGACGTGCTCGGGCGTCGTCCCGCAGCAGCCGCCGATCATCGCCGCGCCGGCCTGGATCATGCGGCGGGCGAAGACGTCGAAGTACTCGGGCGTCGCCATGTAGAGCTGGCGGCCGTCGACCGTGCGGGGCAGGCCCGCGTTCGGCTGCACGCAGAGCGGGAGCCCCGCGGTCGCCATCCGCTCCGCCATCGCGAGCGACAGCTGCGGGCCGTCGCCGCAGTTGACGCCGAGCAGCTCGACCCCCCAGTCCCGCAGCGTCCGCGCGACGCGCTCCGGCTCGCTGCCGTCCGCCGCGACGCCGCTCGTGTCGAACGTCATCGACGCGAGGACCGGGAGCCCCGGCGCGGCCGACCGCGCCGCGTCGATGGCGAGCTTGATCTCGTCAAGATGGCGAAATGTTTCAAGGATCAGGAGGTCCGCGCCGCCCTCGGCGAGCGCGCCGGCCTGCTCCGCGAACGTGGCGGACGCGGCGGCGAGGTCGTCGCGCGTGGCGACGCCGGGCACGAGCCCCGTCGGGCCGATCGAGCCGGCGACGTACGCGTCGCCGCCCGCGACCTCGCGCGCGACGCGCGCGCCCGCGAGGTTGAAGTTGCGGACCTCGTTGACGAGCCCGTACCGCTCGAGCCGGAACCTGTTCGCGCCGAAGGTGTTCGTCTCGATGACGTTCGCGCCCGCCGCGACGTACTCGGCGTGGATCTTCTTCACGAGATCGGGGCGCGCGACGTTCAGCTGCTCGAAGTTCTGGGTGACGAACACCCCGCGCTCGTAGAGCAGCGAGCCCATCGCGCCGTCGAACACGAGGATCGAACGCCGGAGCGCGTCGAGGAACGGGGCCTCTGGTCTCGTGCGGGACATGGGGCGCATCGTAGGGGCGCTCCGGCTTCTCAGGAAGGGGGGCTCGACGCGGTTGACGGCGCGGCGAGGATCTCGGTAGGGCAGTGCTCGAGATGAGCACGCCCCGATGGCTTCAAGCATTCGCCCTGGCGGTCTCCGCCGCTGCTCCGCTCCTCGCCGCCCCTTCCGAGGCGCACGCCTGGCATCCGCCGGTGCACCGCTCGGACGCGGGCGTGGATCTCTACCTGTGGAGCGCCCGTGATCTCGGCACCTCGCTCGCCGCCGTCCCGTTCGTGCAGTTCGAGCCGTCGCCGGATCTGTTCATCAACCTGAAGTTCCCGCTGGCGCTCTCGTTCGACGGCCCGGGCGACTTGGAGGACCGGGACCGCCAGTCGCGCGCCGCGCTCGGCAACCCGACGTTCACGCTCTACTACTCGGACATTGCCCGCAAGCTCACGTGGTACGCGGGCGGCCGCGCCGGGCTGCCGCTCGGCGCGGTCGACGGCTACGACTGGCACGTGGCCAGGGGCTTCAGCGCGTCGGCGATGGCCTATTACGATCTGCACCTCTGGGCGGCGAACGCGCTCCCGGTCGGCGGCCTGGGCGGCATCGAGTACCGCTTCGGGAGGTCCTTCGTGCTCCGGGCGGGCGGGGACCTCACGTTCTTCATCCCGGTGGGGGACGGCGTCCGGCGCGGCTTCATCGACGACTCCGACGATCTCGAGGCGGTGTTCCAGGCCAAGGTCGAGCCCGAGCTCCAGAGCCGCTCCGGCTTCGGCGGCGGCGTGGCGCTCCAGACGGTGTGGGTGCCGTCGTCGGTCTACGACGACCGGGGGCAGGTCTCGCTGCTGCCGTACTTCGTGTACGACAGCCAGAAGACCTTCTTCATGCGGGCCGGCCTGCTCTTCGCGCTGGACGAGCCGCTCGGGCCCGCGTTCGACCGGGGGCGGGTAACGTCCCTCTACCTGCAGTTCGGCGGGCACATCGACTAGCGTGCCGGGCGGTTCGAGAGAGCGAGAGATGAGCCGGACATGACCCGTCGCCGTGCCATCGCCTGGGGCGCCGCCATCGTCGGCGCGCTGGCCCTCGTGCTCGTCGGGGTCAAGTTCGGCCGGTTTCCGCCGGACACGACGCCCGAGGGCGCCTATCTCCGCATCGCGAACAGCATCGGCGTCAACGATCCGCGCGCGTGCTTCGCGTACCTCGAGGACCGGGCGCAGCACGCGGCGTACACCATCCGCGACTACCGGCGGAAGGCGAGCGAGCGGATCGAGGCGAGCTACCCGGAGCCGGAGCGCGCGCGCCTGCTGGAGCAGTACCGCGCGCACGCGATGGCCGAGGACGGGGCGGACGTGTGGGTCGACATGGCCACGAAGCAGGGCTTCGTCGCGCGCCTCCGGCGCGACATGTCCGGCATCGGGAAGGTGGAGGTGACGGGTGAGCGCGCCACGGTCGAGACGGCGCGCGGCACGCGGTACCCGTTCCGGCGGCGCGACAACGGCATCTGGGGGCTCACGCTGTTCACCGCGGACCTCGTGGCCGAGGCCGAGCGGGCCGCGCGGGACTGGGACGTCGTGGAGAAGGCCGCGCTCGATTACGAGCGGGGGCGGTGAGCGAGATCAGCGGGCGAGCCGGCCGATCACGTGGGGCCGCGCGCCGGATTGCGGGAAGTACGCGGAGCCCGACGTGAGACTCCAGCTGTACCCGGTGAGGTCCCCGGCGTTCGCCTGGTCCGGGGAGACGGCGTAAAGACGCATGGTGCCCCTGCCCGCCCCGCCATCCGTGCTCCCGCCGCGGCACGGCTTGGTGGGATCGGTCGGCACCCATCGCGTGTCTCCCGTGCTCGGGTCCGTGGCGCACCCGTGGGCGGTGCTGGTCGAGTCGATGACCCGGAGCGAATACTGGGTCGTGCCGGAGACGACGGGCTCGATGGCCGGCGCGATGGCGGTCGGGAACGCATCGACGATCGCCGTGTGTCCCGAGCCGCCGTCCGTGTAGTTGATGACCAGCAGATCGCCGGGCAAAATGTCGCCGATCTTCGAGATCCGCTTGAAGTGGTTCCCGGCGACCACGTGGCCGTACAGGCTCGCGGACGTGGGGCTCGTCGATCCCCACCAGCCGCGGAGGATCGAGGTCGTCAGCGCGGGATCCTCGTGCAGGAGGGACAGGGTGAACAGCGACGCTCCCTGCGTGGCCCCGGTGAAGCTCGTCCAGTTGATGCTGCTCGGCGTCGCGAACCTGTTGGTGTCGACGGTGTCGAGCACGAACGGCGTGTCGGCGGTATGTTCGACGAACGTGCGGGCTCCCACGAGGTGAGCCGGCAGGTACTCTTTCACCTGGAAGACGTAAGCGGCGCCCGCGCCCTCGCCGCGAACGCCGTCGGCCCATGTACCGGCGATCAGCGTGTCTCCCGAGAGCGCTACACGAACATCCCACGTGTTCCACGTGGAGCTCTCGACCGTGCTCTGCGGCGTCCATACGCCGTCGGTCCTGGAGAAGACCCTCAGCCCCCGTCCGCCGTCCTGACTTCCGCCGAGGATCAACCTGTCCCCGGACACGGCGACGCTGGCGCTGCGCCCCCAGCCGCCATAGTCCGGCGTGTCGACGTCGTTGCGGTACAGCATGGCCTGCTGGGTCCACGCGCCCTCGCTGCGCGTGAAGACCACGGCGGCTGTCCTGTCGGGCCCGCGCTCATCGTAGACGGTGGTGCCGACCGCCAGCGTCTCCGCGCTCAACGAGAGCGAGGCTCCGAACCTGTAGTGCGGTGTCGCTCCGATCGGCGGATAAAGAACGGCTTGTTCGGCCCAGGTGTCGCCGGCGCGGGAAAATACGTGAACCTGACACGGACGATCCCAGCCCGCGTTGAAGTCAACCCCATCATCGCATTCTCCCCCCATGGCAGCGGTGTCGCCGTCCAGGGCGATGGTGGAGCCCTGGTCGAAGGTGTCGGTGCTGGGTACGAGCTTGGCCTGCTGCGCCCACGCGGCGCCGCTCCGGGCGAAGATGTACGCTGCGCCGGGACCATCATGCGCCAGGGGGCTATCGTAGGGCGCCCCGACCATGATCGTGCTGCCCGATACGGCGACGGCATATCCGAACCAGTTGTCGCGGCGCGGGTTGTCCTGGGCGACGAGCTTTTGCTGCTCCTGCCACACGTTGCCGCTGCGTGCGAACACGTACGCAGCGCCGTGATTCGCCGGGTAAGAGAAGGTCCCGACGACGATCGTATCCCCGTCGATGGCGACGGACGCGCCGAAGCGATCGCCCGGCAGACCGTCGCTGGGCGTGAGCACGGCCGCCTGGGTCCACGACGCGTCGCTGCGCACGAACACGTAAGCTGCATCGGCGTCCAGGCTGCCAACCACCGCGGTGTTCCCCGAGATGGCCACGGACCACCCGAATCCGTCGTTGCTCGCAGCGTTGCTGGCGTAGAGCACGTGTTGCTCCGTGGCGATGAGCGGGTCGACCTCGAGCGGATAGGCCGCGCCGGTGTCGTCCACCACGATCGAGAGGCTCGCGTCGCTCAGCTTGATCTCCGCCGGAAGCACGCTCCCGCGCGCGTCCTGAACGACGAGATCGGCATACCGCAGCACGGCCGCGCCGGCCTCGTCCAGGAGCGCCACCGACTGGCCGTCCTCCGCTAGCTCCGCCGAGAGATCGCCCCCGAGCGCGATCTCGAGCTCCACCTTGCCTTCGCCGTCGCGGCGGCATGGAGGCGGCGAATCCAGGGAGAAGCCCTGCTCCAGCCCGAGGGGGCCGTTCAGGTACCACTCCGTGACGCGGAGGCCCGCGGACCGGGCTAGGTGCCTGAGCTCGACGCGGTTGCTTGATCCGCGCGGTTCGGCCGCGACGTCCAGGGGGACGAGCTCCCCCTCGCAGCCATAACGCGCGAGCTTCATCGTGAGTCGACCCGCGCTCACCGAGCTCTCGCGGGTCACGACGACGCCGGCCGACGTGAACTCGGAGACGAGGCCGTGCGCCGGATTCAGAGCGCTCACCCCGGCGCGCGCGCCAGCCGTGTTGAGGCTTACATTGTACGCGGAGGACGCCTGTCTCTGAACTGTCGCGATGAATGCCGCGCGGCGCTCCAGGGACGCGGCGTCGGGCCCCTGCTGCGCGTGAGGCCGAGTTTCCTCGGCGCTGTCCGTGCTCGCTGGATCAACCTCTGCGCTGCACGACGTGACGGCGGTGATGCAAAACCAGAGTGCATGAATGGATGTTCTGTGACGCGGCATGTGGCTCTCCCTGTCGGTGGTAGACCCTGACGGACCGGCGGCGTATGCGGCGCCGGAGCCAATGACCCGAACTTGGATTGGAAGGCGGTCCACAGCGGCTCGCCGCCGTCGAGCGCCTTGCGGAGCCCCCCAGCGCACGAGCGCACGCGGATGGTTAAGTCACGTGAAGGACGCCCCCGTCCTTATTTGCCGTTCTCATCGTCCTCTTCGGTTTCGCGCGTGTCAAGGAGGGCAAGCATCGATGACGCCGGGAGAGGGCGCCATATCGATAGGCTGTGGTGTGAAGGTGGGCCCTTCAATGCGTGGATGTCAGACAGCCGCCGCACGGAATGCGACATGTCGACAGGACGGATAACGACATCTCCGGGCGGGACGGTGCGGGTGAGGATCTCAGCGGATAGCGCCGCCGAGGCGCTCAGGCGACGAACCGCTCCAGCTCGAAGTCGAGGACGGCTCGAATCGCATCGTCGTCCTCGTCGGCTGTCAGGGCGGTGGCGCCGAGGGGACGCGTCGAGAGCGCGATGAACACGTCATGATCGTCTCCTGCTCCGTCTTCGCGCCGAGGAGCTTTGGGGCACGATCCATCTTGGACTGACACAGCTTGAGGTGCTTGTGCCGTGTCATGATCATGTGGAATCGGACGATGCGCCACGCGCGGCGCCGACTCACCTCGTCGCGATCCGCCCGAGCGCCTCGTCGACCGACAGCAGCACCTGCTCCCACTCGTCGAGCGCGTTGGGCCAGTGCGGCGAGAAGCGCAGCACGCCGTCCGGGATCGCGCAGGCGATCCCGAGGCGGGTGAGCTCGCGGTACAGCTCGACCACCGAGGCGCCGCCCGGCGGCCTCACCCCGAGCGAGCAGCCCCGCAGCGCCGGATCTCCCGGCCGCAGGCTCTCCCATCCGCGCTCCCGGAGCGCCTCCTCGAGCGGATCGAGGAACCGGTTCACGTGCTCGTGGATCCGCTCGACCCCGATCTGCAGGATCAGGTCCACCGCCGCCTCGAGCCCGGCGAAGCCCGCGGCGTTGAGGTTGCCGCCCTCGACGAAGTCGGCGCGCTGCCGGATCGGCCGGTCGTACCGGAGCTTGCCCGGGCCCTGGAGCAGGAAGCTCACGGCGTCCTCGTGGCTCAGCCAGCCCGCCACCGCGGGCCGCAGCGACGGCAGGCGCTCGCGGCGGATGTAGAGGAAGCCCGTGCCCTCCAGCCCCATCAGCCACTTGTGGCCGCCGCACGCGAGGTAATCGACCCCGGCCGCCTCCACGTCCACCGGCGTCGCGCCGACCGCCTGAACGGCGTCCACGCAGAGCTCGGCGCCGTGCGCGCGGCAGAGGGCGCCGATCGCCGCGAGCGGCATCCTGAGCCCGGTCTGGAACTGCACGGCGCTCACCGCGACGAGCCGCGCCCCGCGCTCGAGCTCGCCCTCCAGCCGGGCGAGGCCCGAGCCGCTGCCGTCCGCGAAGCCGCCGAGCGGCAGGAAGACGACCTCGAGGTCGAAGATCGCGGCCGCGCGCTGCCACGGGGTCACGTTGGCCGGGAACTCCCCCTCGAAGAGGATCACCCGGTCGCGCGGCCGCCAGGGGAAGCACAGCGCGATGTCCGTGAGCCCGTGCGTCGTGCTCTGGACCAGCGCGATGTCGTCACCTGCCGTCGCGGCGCCGATGAGCCGGCCGAGCTTCTCCCGCAGGCGGAGCCGCTGCGCGTGCCACGCGGGGAACGCGGCCGCCCCCTGCGCGGCGTAGTCGTCGAGCAGCGCCATCATCGCGAGGCGCACCGGCCGCGACGGCGGCGAGATCCCCGCGTGGTTCACGTAGACGAGCGGCGCGAGGTGCGGGAACAGGCCGCGATCGCCGAGCTTCGCGGTGAACGCCCGATCCCTATCGATTTCGGCGGTGTGTCGCATCGGCTGGCTTCCCCCGGCGCTCCCCGCGGACCTTGGCGAGGTAGCGCGGCGGCGCCCCCTTGCCGGCCGCCGGCGGCACGAGGCAGTGCGGCTTCGTGCCGATGAGATCCCCGCGGCCCGCCTTGATCAAGGCCTCCCGCGCCTCGTCGTGGTGCGCCGGGTCCCAGTAGAGGAGCAGCGCCTTCTGGAGCTTCTTCTCGCGCAGGTCCTTGGCCGTGTACACCGGCTCCCGCGTGAGCGGGTCGATCCCCGTGTGGTACATGCAGGCCGCCATCGACATCGGCGTCGGGATGAAATCCTGCACCTGGCGCGGCCTCATCCCGCTCTTCTTCAGGTAGATCGCGAGGTCGACCATGTCCCGCAGCGTCGAGCCGGGGTGCCCCGAGATGAAGTAGGGCACGAGGAACTGGTTCTTGCCGGCCTCCTCGCTCGCGCACCGGAACTGCTCGGCGAAGCGCTCGTAGCTCTCGATGCCCGGCTTCTTCATCTTGTCGAGCACGTCCTTCTTGTTGTGCTCCGGGGCGACCGAGAGCTGGCCCCCCGTGTGGTGCGCGGCCAGCTCCTCGATGAACTCGGGCGACCGCTCCGCGAGGTCGTAGCGCACGCCCGAGGCGATGAAGACCTTCTTGATCCCCTGCTCCTCGCGCACCGCCTTCATCAGCTTGAGCAGCGGGCCGTGGTCGGTGTTCAGGTTCTCGCAGACCTCCGGGAAGACGCACGAGAGCCGCCGGCAGGCGTTCTCGATCGCCTCGTCCTTGCACCGCATCTGGTACATGTTCGCGGTCGGCCCGCCGAGGTCGCTGAGCACGCCGCGGAAGCCGTCCATGCGCCGCAGCGCCCGCACCTCGCGCAGGATGCTGTCCGCCGAGCGCGACTGGATCACCCGCCCCTCGTGCTCGGTGATCGAGCAGAACGTGCAGCCGCCGAAGCAGCCGCGCATCGTGACGACCGAGTGCTTCACCGTCTCGTACGCGGGGATCGGCGCGTCGTACGACCAGTGCGGCACCCGCGTGAACGGCAGGTCGTAGAGCGCGTCCATCTGGCCCGTCTCCAGCGGGAACGCGGGCGGGTTGAAGTACACCGCCTCGGCGCCGTGCGCCTGGAGCAGCGGGCGGGCGTTGCCGGGGTTCGTCTCGAACTGGAACGCGCGCGACATCTCCGCGAAGGCGCCCCTGTCCGCGGCCACCTCCTCGTAGCTCGGGAGGATCACCGTCTTGCCGTCGGCGACGTAGCGCGAGCCCTCGATCTGCTCCCACTCGCCCTTGCGCAGGGGGACGGCGGTGCCCCTGACGTCGCGGATCGACCGGACGGGCTCGCCGCGCCGGAGGCGATCGGCGACCTCCCAGACGGCCTTCTCGCCCATGCCGAAGATGAGCATGTCGGCCTTGGCGTCGAGCAGGACCGAGCGGCGGACCTGATCGGACCAGTAGTCGTAGTGCGCGATGCGCCGGAGCGACGCCTCGATGCCGCCGAGGACGACGGGGACGCCCGGGAACGCCTGGCGGCAGAGGTTCGCGTAGACGATCGAGGCCCGGTTGGGGCGGAGGCCCACCTGCCCGCCCGGCGAGTACTGGTCCTCGCTGCGGACCTTCTTCTGCGCGGTGAGCTTGTTCAGCATCGAGTCCAGGTTGCCGGCGGTGACCCCGACCATGAGCCGGGGCACACCCATCCGCAGGAGGTCGCTCGTGTCCTGGTAGCGGGGCTGGGAGACGACGCCGACCCGGAAGCCGCGCCCCTCGAGGAAGCGGCCGATGATCGCGGCGCCGAACGCGGGGTGGTCGACGTAGGCGTCGCCGTTGACGAGCAGGATGTCGAGCGCGTCCCAGCCGCGCGCGCGCATCTCCTCCCGGGTCGTCGGCAGGAAGGCGGTCAGGTCGCGGGGGGCGGCGCCGGCGCTTCGGCGGAGCTGGGTGAGGGGCACGGCGCCGTCACCCTACGGGCCGGGAGAGCGGGCGGCAAGGGGGCGGCCCCGGCGGGGAAGCGACGGGTGGACGGGTGGACGGGTGACGGCGCGACGGCGTGACGGCGCCGGGGAAGCCACGCGGGGCCGCGGCCGAGGCCGGCGCGCGGGGGGCCGGCGGGAGGGCGCAGCCCGCGTTTTCCTGGGGAAAACGCACAACTTGCTCGATACCCGGCCAGCAGGTCACGGCTTCTGGTCACGGAGCATC
Source organism: Sorangium sp. KYC3313 (assembly GCF_052075895.1). Taxonomy (NCBI): domain Bacteria; kingdom Pseudomonadati; phylum Myxococcota; order Polyangiales; family Polyangiaceae; genus Sorangium; species Sorangium sp. KYC3313. The sequence goes on along the minus strand of NZ_CP197255.1, from coordinate 1,343,964 downwards.
GGATCTCCGGACGCGACATGAGGGCTGGCGCGCGCCACGCACCACCGCGGCGGGCTGCGGCGTTTCACTCCGCGTCAGCCGCTGGTGAGCTCATCAAAAAACGCTTCAAAATAAGGTGTTTTGGCGCGCGGGGGAGGGTTCCAAAACGACCCGGAAAGAGGGTCAGTAAAAATAATATGTGGAATCACGATCAGAGGATGACCTCCGCGCCAAACATCTCAGCTTCGCTGTGGTGCACGAGGTGGGCGTTCCCTTCCTTCGCGGGTTGCTGCGGGGGGTTGGCGTGGGGGCGAACGATCGCGAGGACGTGCTGCACGACGTCCTCCTCGCCGCTTACCGCAATCTGGAGACCTTCGACGCGAGCCGCCTGCTGCGCGCTTTGCAGGGGCGGCGCGACGAGGACGACTTCTTCGAGGACGACTTCGAGGACGAGGACCACGAGCCGGTGCCGCTCAGCGCGGTGCTCCCGTGGATCGGGGAGGGGCAGCCGCGGCGGGTGTGGGACTCGCTCTACCGGTGGCTCTACGGGATCGCGTGGCGGCAGGTCAGCCACTACCGCGACCGGGCCTATCGGCGCCGCGAGATCCCGGACGGCCTGCGGCTCATCGCCATCTCCGCCGGCGTCGACAGCCGGCCCCGTCTGGAGCAGCGGCTGGAGGCGATGGAGCGGGCCGAGGTGATCGACGCGCTGCTCGCCAGCCTCGACCCGCAGCGGCGGGTCATGCTGGTGATGCACGACATGCTGGACATCCCGGTGGTGGACATCGCCCGGGAGCTCCAGATCAACGAGAACACGGGGCAGAACCGGCTACGGCTGGCCCGGGAGGACTTCCGGGCGGCGGTGAAGCGGCTCGACCCGGAGCAGCGGAGCGCGCTGCGCCTCGGCGACAGGCCGTTCGCCGCCGAGGCGACGACGCGGCGCCGGCCGGCTCCCCGGCGGCGCAAGCGGGGGAAGTGAGCCGGCGCAGCGCGGGCCCCCGCCGCTCGTCAATAAGGGCACGCCAGCACTTCCGGCGCGCTCGTGCCGTAGGTGCTCACGTCCGAGATGACGTTCTCTTCCGGAGGAAAGAGCACCTGCGCGCCGGCCGGCCCCGACAGCCAGCATTGCTGCTGGATGGATCGCGACTGCATCCCGCGCCAGGGCTCGCAGCGAGCCACCGTGCCGCCGCGGATCGTGACGTCGCTGGCCTCTATCCTGATGCCGGGAAAGGAGCCCGACGCGAAGCGCAGGGCGTTGTCGAAGACGAGCAGGTTCTCCAGCGTCACATCCTCCACCCGGGCCGAGGTCGCGGGCAGCGTCGTCCGCGAGCTCAGGAGCACGCCGTAGAGCGCGTTTCCCCAGGACCAGACGTCCCAGAGCGTCACGCGGGCGCCTGCCTGCACGTGGACGCCATGGCTCCCGTTGTAAGCGAGCTTGACCCCCTTGATCAGGATCCCCGTCGGACGTTTGTCCTCGATGGGGCTCGCGAGCACGACGCCGGCGCCGCCGTTGTGATGAAAGTAGCTGTCCTTGACCACGATGTTGTACGGCACCGGGCTCGGGATCCCGGGCCCAGGGGAGATCTGGGTGGAGATCCAGAGGCCATGCCCGCCGCTGGCCGTGGTGGAGCCGTCGCCGGGATGGATCATGTTGTGGTGCACATGGCAATTTCGCACGGTCACGTTGGCGGTGACGATCTTGATCCCGCTGGCGCTGATCGGGCCGTCGATGTTCCTGAGCTCGCAGTTCTCCACGAGGATGGGCGGCGTGTCGTGGTACCCGGCGATGGAGGACAGGTAGATGCCGCTCTTCGAGAAGCCATCCACGAGCACGTTCCGGATGACGCCCCCGGAGCCCCAGGTGAAGCTGATGCCCTCCAGGTTGCTCGGCTTGCAGGAAGGTAGCTGGGGAACGAGGGGCGCGTAGCGTATGATGACGTTCTCTACCTTGCAGTCCGAGCAGGTGTTCAGCTGGATGCCGCTGTTCGCCGTCCTGCGTGGCCCCTCCGTGATCGCGATCTGCAGATTGCGGATCCAGAGCCCCTGGACCGCGCTGATGATGGTCCCGTCCGGCTTGACGACCCTGGTGACCTGGATGGCCCCGGGGTACTGCTCCGGATTGCAGGGGAGCGCCACGAGGGTCGCGGTCCGGGGGTCGCCCGGGGGGGCCTCGGGAGACAGCTCCGGTCCCTCCAGGGTGAGCGCGTCATGGTGGGGCCGCAGCGGGGTGCGCAGCACGTAACGCCCGGCAGGGAAAGCCACGGTGCGCCTGCTGGCGCTCAGCGACGCCGCGCACTCGATGGCCGTCGCGATGCCCGGGCTGTCGTCGACGTTCGTGCTGCGGTCGACGGATGCGTCGGCGGAGAAGGGCCATTCCGCCGGCCTCGCCAGGTAGGGCAGGACGTCGACCACGCCGTCCGGGGCGACGGAGCCTGGCAGGCAGCAGGCTGCCCCCTCGCAAGCATTCAGGTCCTCGTGCAGCGTGCTCGTCCCCGGGCAAACGCGGCTGGCGGGGCAGAAAGGCCCCGTGCAGAGCGGCGATTGCGTGGTGAAATCGGGGCAGGCGACGCCGGTCGTCTGGTCTGTCAGGAAGGGCGGCTCGGTGTAGGGCAGATCGAGGCTGCAGAAACCCTGGGAGGACACAGCGCGCTCCTCCGGAGGGGGGTGATATCCCCAGCCCGCCTCGGAGCGGGCGGCGCTGTCCGGGGGCAGCGTCGCTCCGGCTGGAGCGGAGGCGAGCGCGAGCAGGACTCCGAACCAGATCTGCACAAACCGCTGGTCCAATAACACACATACCTCCTCTCGGACGAGGGTCGATCCGTCGTTGTCAGTCACCACCAGGAGCAAGGAGCGAGCGCAGAAGTCGAGCGGAGCGCCGCTGTGCCAAGGAGAGACTCACCTCCTCCGCGGTCGCCGCGACGCGACCACACCGATGCCCCGCTCTCCGTGTCCGGCCTGAGCGATCTTCATGAGCGGGCGCGCCGCGCGCGGCGCGGCGGCCGTCCCGGCGGGCGCGGAGAGCGCACGTCAACTCCAGGGACGCTGGGCGCCGGGGCGCGCTGGCTCGCCGTCAGCTCCTGGAGCGACAAACTCCGGATCCCTGGCCGGACTCCTGGTGGATGGAACTAGGCGAGGCTGTCCGTGACAGTTACTTTCGAGAGCGAGTTGCCCGTCGCGCTGAACGCGCCGGAGGCACCGCCGCGCGTGCCCGTGGGGATGTTGTCGCGCCCACGATATGCCACGTGACTTGTCATGCTGAACGCCTCTGCGCAAGCGCCGCGTCCGAGCGCTTCGCGGCGGCACGCCGAGGGCGATCGGGGGAGAAGAGCCCGCGACGGCCGGGCGAGTTTCGTGAAGGACGGGCGCGCGCTCCTGCGCGTGGTCACTCGTAGTGGACCGACTCCGCCGCGTTGCTCCGGCCCGCGCTCCGCGCGGGATAGAGCGACGCGAGGAGCGCCACCGCGGTCGCGCCGAGCGCCGTGAACAGGCCGTACTCCGGCGGGATATGGAACTCGACCTCGAAGGTTGACACCGTGCGCAGCGCGCCGAGCGCCGCGGAGCCCAGCGGGATCCCGAGCAGCACGGCCAGCGCGCCGCCCAGCGCGCCCACCAGCGCGCCTTCCATCAGGACCATCCGGCGGACCTGCCCCGCCGTCATGCCGAGCACGCGGTGCAGCGCGAGCTCCCGGCGCCGCGCGTGCAGCGCCAGGACCATCTGGTTCGCGACGCCGATTGCCGCGAGCACGGTCGTGAAGCCGAGGATCATGTCGAAGATCACGAAGTCGCGCCCCGTCGCCTTCCGGCGGATGGCCTCGATCTCGACCCCCGTCTGCATCCGGACGTCGCGCGCGCGCGGCACGTCGGCGAGGAGCTCGGCCCATGGCGGCGTCGCCGAGCCGCCCCGCGCCGCCGCGGCGCCGGTCCGCGGATCGGCGAGGGCGAGCGTGTGGCCGATCGCGGTCGCGTACGGGGAGATGACCGGGAAGTCGGACGCATCGATGACCGCGTACGTGCGGAGGTTGCGGTACGCGCCGGCCGCGTGGACGTAGCCGAGCTCGTCGGTGATGCCGACGACCTCGAGGCGGCGCGTGCCGGCGCGGCCGCCCACCTCGAGCAGGTCGCCGGGGCCGACGCCGAAGCGGCGGGCCATCATCGTGGAGACGAGCGCCTTGCCCGGGCCGAAGCGGCGGGCGAGCGCGATCGACTCCTCGCGGCCCGTGGCCTCGGCGAGCGCGAGGAGCTCGTCGGCGGGGACGGCGTAGGCGACGTTGGGCCACGGGGTGCGGCTCGAGAAGCGCGCCGCGACGAGGCGCTCGGGCAACCGCGGCAGCAGGCGCTCGGCGTGGCCGAGCGGCTCGTCCGGGTAGAGGAACGCGTAGGGCGCGAGGGCGCGGCCGGCCCAGGCCGAGACCTCCTGCTTGAGCGCCGACGTGGCGATGTGCAGCGCGAGCAGGAGGGCGAACACCATCATCACGCCGCCGACGCTCCAGGCGAGCTCGTGGCCGCTGTGCTCGACCCGGCGCTGCAAGAGCAGGCGCTCGGCGGCCCAGCGGCGCGGCGCGAGGCGGACGGCGAGCGCGCCGAGGCGGGCGACGAGGTCGGGGACGAAGACGATGGCGGCGAGGAACGCCGCGCACGCGAGGCCCGCCTCGAGGACGAAGAAGGCGAACAGCGGGACGGACTCCTGGAAGAACGGGCGCAGCAGGCCGTAGACGAGCACCATGAACGGCAGCGCGAGCAGCGTGACGCCGCGCATGCGCCGCCGCTGCTCGGCCCCGCCCTCGACGAAGCGCGGGCGCAGGGCGCGCGCGATGTCGAGGCGGAGCGCGTCGCGCACCGGGCGCAGCACGCCGAGCAGCGCGGTGAGGGCGCCGGTGCCGGAGACGAGCAGCATCGCGCTCCAGGGCAGGACGATGGCGTTCAGCGGGATGCGCGCGCGGCCCGTCGTCGTGATGCCCGCCTTCGCGGCGAGGTACGCGAGCGGGATCGACCCGAGCAGGCCGAGCGCCGCGCCGCCGACGCCGAGCAGCAGGGCCTCGAGGACGAAGACCGCCGCGACCTGCGGCGGCAGCGCGCCGGCGCTGCGCAAGAGGGCGATCTCGCGGCGGCGGCGCTCGACGGCGACGTTGAAGGTGAAGAAGACGATGAGGGCGCCGACGAGGAACGCGGAGAGCGAGCCGAGGCGGATCGCGGACCGCATGATCTCGTAGTCCTCGTGGGTCTCCTCCTGGGCGTCCTCGGCGTCGATGGGCTGCCCGTCGGGGCGGAGGCCGCGCAGGGTGATGGTCTGATCGGTGAAGACGGGGAGGTCGGGGTTGGTGATGGCGCTCCTCGCCTCGACGGCGCGCGTCCCGACGTCGAGGATGAGGACGACGTTGACGGTGGCCGTGCCGAGGGCGACGCCGAGCACGGCGGCCATGGCGCCGAAGCGGTCGGCGCGCAGGTTGCGCAGGGCGAGGATGCGGACGAGCGGCTGGAAGAGGGCGCGGAGGAGGAGGAGCATTCAGATGCCGAGCTCTTTCAGCCGATCGTGGACGGCGGCCGAGGTGACGGCGGGGCCCGCGAGGGCGGCGTCGTGCAGGAGCAGGCCGTCGCGCATGAAGACGACGCGGTGGGCGCGGGCGGCGTCCTCGGCGTTGTGCGTGACGAGGAGCATGGCGCTGCCGGCGTCGCGGAGGGCGTCGGCGAGCAGCGCCATGATGCGGCGGCCGGTCGCGACGTTGACGTTGCCGGTCGGCTCGTCGGCGAGCACGAGCGCGGGGCGGCGGACGAGGGCGCGGGCGATGGAGATGAGCTGCATCTCGCCGCCGGACATCTGCGACGGCAGGTGCTCGGCGCGGGCGCGCATGCCGACGCGATCGAGCATGCGCGACGCGGCGTCGTGGTCGGGGGCGGCGCCGTCGATGAGGTAGGGGAGGACGATGTTCTCGTAGCCGGTGAGGGTCGGGACGAGGTTGAAGAACTGGTAGACGATGCCGACGCGGCGGCGGCGCAGGAGGGTCCGCCCGTGCTCGTCGAGGGCGGCCATGTCCTCGCCGAGCACGCGGATCTCGCCGCGATCGGGCGACTCGAGGCCCGCGACGCACGAGAGCAGCGTGCTCTTGCCGACGCCGGAGGGGCCCATGATCGCGCACATCTCGCCGGCGTGGATGTCGAGGTCGACGCCGCGGAGCACCTCGATGGGCGTCGCGCCGAGCGCATGGGACTTGTGGAGGTTGCGGACGCGGAGGACGGCCTCGTCGGAGGCGGGGGTCGAGGGGGTGCTCATGGGCGTGCGGTGCCGGGCTCGTCGAAATTACCGCGTGGATGATACCGTCAGGGGGTTCGACGATGCGTGTCTCTCCGCTCACGGAGAGAACATTTCATGCAGGACGGCGAGGATCCGGCGCGCCTTGCGCTCCGGGGGACTCGCAGCCGGGCTCGGCCACGCAGGCGCCCGCGATCTGAGGCTGAAAGGCCACGCGCTGCGCCTGCCAGCGGCTGTCGCGCGTGCCGGGCAACAGCAGGGGGCGGGCGTCGAGCTCGCTGATGTCGACCTTCAAGCCCAGGTCCGCGAAGCGGCGGATGTTCGCGTGGAGGTCGCTCTCCGCCGGATAACGATGAATCGAGATGTGCGGCTGGAAGCCGATGCCGTCGATGGGCACGCCTCTGGCCAGGAGATCTCGTATCATCTCCCAGGTGAAGTTCGATTTGGGCCCGATGCCGAATCTCGCGGGACGCTTACGCTCTTCGTTCTGGAAGACTGGCCGGCTGTCGGGAAGCACGGTGTCGCGGAGCGGATGGGTCATTGGCGCGTCCTGGGCTTTCGCCCGGGCCGGGCCGGGCGAAGGGCGCGCAGGATCCCAGAATTGGCCGTGCCCATGGCGATGGACGGGCGTTTACGGCGCAGCAGCCTGCTACTCCGCCCAGAGCACGGACAGGTCGAGCTCGATGGCCTCGAACGGCACGACGCGAACGCGCGCGGCGTTGCGGTAGACGGCCGCGGCTCCCCAGCGGCGATCCGCGTCGAGCACGTAGGCCTCGAGGGTCCGCGCGATCGGGTCGACCAGCCATGCATACCGCACGCCCTCGCGCGCGTAGATAGGCATCTTCTCGTCACGGTCGACGCTCTCCGTGGATGCGCTCAGCACCTCGCAAATCCAGTCTGGAGCGAGCGCGAAATAGGCCGTCTCGGGTAGCTCGGGCATGCGCTCGATCCGCCAGCCGGCGAGGTCGGGCACGAGCACGTCGACCTCCCCAGGCGCGTCCGGGTCGGGGAAGTGGAGCTCGGGTTCGACAAGGATGCGCCAGCCACCTGGGCCACCCCGCCCCCGCTGGAAGGGACCGAAGAGCTCCCCCTGAAGCGCGCTCTCGGCGCTCGCGTGTCGCGGCGCCGGCCGGGGGAACACGTGCAGGGTACCGCGGACGAGCTCCGCCACCTTGGTCGGCGGGACGGCGCCGAGGTCGGCGTACGTGGCGCGGCGCTGCTTCTCGGCGGGCTGGCCCATGGGCGAAGCCTGCCCGGGGGCGGGCGGCGAGGCAAGGCGGTGAGAGCAGGGGAGGTCGGCGCGCCGCTCGGGGGGTGACCGGGGCAGGGCTACGACCGCGATCACCAGGGCGAGCCCGAGTGCGTGCGGGTTCGCTTACCGGGTGATCTGGGAATGCGTCCAAGCGCTCGGGTGGTGTGATCCGGAGCGTCGGTGACGCGCACTGGCAGGAGCGCCGTCGAGCCTCTTAAGGATCATCTCGACAAGGATGTGAGGGGGTCAATGCGGACGATCAAACACATCATCGCGACGCGCGCGTCAGAGATCGTCGAAGCATGGGCCAGCGAAGCGAACAGGGCAGCAGCGGCGCGGGGGCTGGCGAGCCCCGAGCTGACGAACATGATGCCCAAGTACGTGCGGACGCTCGCGCGTGGATGGGACGGGGAGGAGGTGCGCCGCGAGCGAGACGAGCTCATCGAGCGCCATCTGTCCTCACGCTTGCGCGCTGGCTTCAGCCTCGAGGAGGCGCTGGAAGAGTTCGCCATCCTCGGGCGCGCGATCGTTCGCACCTGGGCCATCGCAGCCGCCGAAGAGCAGCCGAGCTTGGAGGAGATCGAACGCCTCTTCGCCGAGATCCACGCCCGTTCCGTGTTCATAGCGCGAGCGTTCCGGCAACACCTCCTGGAGGACGAGCAAACCGAGAAGCGCTACCTGCGGCTGCTCCATGACCCGTTCTTGCAGCCTTTCGGCGGAGAGGCGCCCCTGTCGTCGGGGCGTTTGAGGAAGGTCCTCGAGGTCGTCATGGAGTCGATGGACGCCGATACGGCTGCGCTGCTGTTGCACGACGTCAGGACCGGGAAGCTGGAGATGGTCGCCTCGGTGGGCCTGGCCGATGAGCCGTTCGTCGAGTACGTGCGAGCCGTCGACGCATCGTCCTTCGCAGGCGCCGTCGCCTTGCAGGAGTATGCGATGTCGATGCGCGACGTGGAGACCACGTTGCTCGACGTGCCGGATAGGCTCCGGCACAGCGGCATCCACTCGCTGCTCGGCATCCGTCTCCCGCCGCAGCGTTCTCTCATGGGTGTCCTGTACATCGGCCTCCGTGAAAAGCGGACGTTCACCGCCCGTGAGACGCGGCGCATCGCGGCGGTCGGCGAGCGGCTCGCGCTCCACCTCGACAACGCCAGACTCTACACGGAGGTGCTCGAGCAGCTCGGTGCCCTGCGCGTCGCGCGCGAGCAGCGAAACCAGTTCGTCTCGGTCCTGGCGCACGATCTCCGCGGCCCGCTGTCGGCAGCGAGGATGGCCGCGACGATGCTCGCCGCGCAGCCGGACGCGAGCGGGCCGGTCGTCGCGAAGCGGGTCGAGGTCGTCGTCCGCAACCTGGATCGGGCGGACCGCATGGTGATCGATCTGCTCGACGCCGATCGGATTCACGCCGGCCGGCGTCTCTCGGTCACGCTCGAGGAGTGCAACCTGAGCGAGATCGGCCGCGAGCTCATCAACGATCTCGCTGCCGATCACCCTGGCCGCATCGTGCTGCATGCAGACGAGGGTGTCCGAGGGATCTGGGGTGCCTCGGAGCTGCGACGCGCGCTCTGGAACCTGATCTCGAACGCGCTGAAGTACGGCGCGAAGGACGCGCCGATCGCCGTCGCCATCACGAAGCTGCGGGACGGCGTCGAGATGAGCGTGCACAACGAGGGCGCGCCGATCCCGCCGGAGGCGCAAGAGACGCTGTTCGATCCGTTCATGCGCGCCGCCGGCGAGCACCGCGCGCCCGGATGGGGCCTCGGTCTGATGCTGGTACGCGCCTGCGCCGAAGCCCACGGCGGGAGCGTCCGTGTGGACAGCGCTCCCGGTCGCGGGACGACGTTCACGATGCGGTTGCCAGCGGACGCGCGGCCGGCCCAGGGCTGGACGTGAGGCGTTCTACGTCTCTCCATCGGCCGCCTTGAACAGGCAACCAGCTACGCCGGCTCTCGGAGGTGGAGCCGGGGCGTGTCTCCGCCAAGCGAGCACGAGAGGGCCGGTCCGATTGGCTCGATTCCTGAGCTGTTTCTCTGGATCCAGGGCGCGTCGAGCTGGTTCTTTGAGCCGATTATCTGGATATGGCTCTCGATAGTCTAGTTGTGAAAGCCGACTCTCTGGATGTGGCTCTCGATAGTCTTGTTGAGAAAGCTGATTCTCTGGATATGGCCTATATTCACCTAGAAATCCGCGTTGTTTTTCTAGATCCCGTCATGTTTTGTCCTGATTGTCGGCCAGGATGTCTCGATCCCCTGGTCTCCCACGCCCCATCGCATCGCGCGGCGCGGACGTCGAAGGTCACGTCGGCGAGCTCGATCCGCTCTGGCCGGTTCGAGGCCGGTCCGCTGCGCTTCGTGCTCTGCAAGATCGCTTGGGGTGCCGGTGAGCGCCGAGGTGGATAGCATCCCCGGCTTACCATGCGTCTGAAAAAAGGCAATCGTAGAGCCTGGCCTCTCCCAAACGTCGTAGATTGGTCGCCACGTCTGGTACGACCACATTCCCGACCTCCGGCGGCATGCGCTCGTATCCCCATGTCGCTTCGATCTCTCGGGCGATCCCCGCAGCGTACGGCTGCTCATCGGGCGATAGATCGAAGCAGATGACCTGCCGCGTGGGTGAATCTTCCATCGAAGGTGGCTCAACAAGATCGGGCTTGACCAGCCTGATCAGCTTGCCAACCCAGGCGGACAGGATGTAGGCCATATCATGGGCGAAGATCGTGACGGCGCGAGGTGGCGTGGCGCGGAGCGTCTTCTCCCTCTCGATCTCCTCGAGATCGTCAACGAGGCGCGAGCTGTAGACGATGTAATAAGGAACCAGGAAGCTCACCCTCAATTCAACTGCATGTCGGTGTTCTCCGATGGCCTTCGGAAGGTAGAGAGAGCCGGAATAACACGCGTCGTGGCTGCCTGTCGCGAGATGGACGGAGAAATTGTCGACCTCGTTCCCGGGGAACTGTTCACGCAGGCGCCCCAACATGCCAAGCCACCGTCCACAATCGGCGCCGGCTCGGCGACGGGTGTCCACCAGCCGTCGATCCTCTTCTGTTTGCACGCGGCCAGGATCCTCGTACGGAACCCGCCGAGGGTAATAGCGATGTACGACGTCGAACAATTCCTCGACCGGGTGCTTCATGGCTGTGTGACTCTGGATCCAGCCACGCGCTTGCGGAGACTGATGTCCCACGATATCCCAGCATGCGGGCCGACCGCGAGGCGTGGAGCAGTGCCAGCCGGGATCCAACCGAAGCTTACGCCGGCGCTCAGCTCCGATGCCTCTACCTGCGTCGAAGCGGCACTGAGCACGAGAGCGAACATCGCCGCCGAGGCGACCCGCCGGCATTCCGTTCTCATCGGTTACTTCCCAGCGCACGGACGGCGGTGCGCCCTGGGCTGCACGACGTCGCCCGCGTGCCAGAGCCACGAGCGAGCGCGACCCACCGCGACGCCGTGGGCGGGTTGCCGCCGCGGTTGACGGCGCGCCGGCGTGCGCTGTCGCTCGACGAGGCCCTGGCCAGGGCCGTGGGGCTCAGCCCGGACGAGGTGGCGGCGCTCGGCCGCACGTCGTCCGCGGTCGAGGCGTCCGCCGCGGCCTCGCACCACGATCAGACGTATTTCACGGACGCGAGCAGGCTCCCGCAGGTCGTCCCGGTCTGACCCGCGTTGGGCGACCGGCATATCGACGTTCTCTGTGGGCTCGGGCGCACGCTCCTGCCCGGACGGAATGCACTCACTCTGCCCGTCAGCGCATTGTGGTATTCTTCGGTGCATGAAGACGATGACGTTCGGAGCGGTGGGCGAGATCTTCGTGCTCTTACATGGAAGCATGGCTCCGTCTGACGAGGATTGGAACCTGTACCTCGACGCGATTGTGGCTCATTTTCAGGGACGTACCCGTACGCGTACGCTGATCGTGACGGACGGCAGTGCGCCGTCTCCGGCCCAGTGGCAGCGCATGATGAGCCACCCATGCTCATCCTTGTTTCGTTTGCCGAGCAAGATCTGCCTGGTAACAGGCTCGACATTCGTTCGTGGAGTGGTCGATGGCATGGATACACCGGCGCTGAATCCGTTCAGCGGTCAATATCAGGTCTTCACGAGAGACCAGATCATGGACGCGCTGCGGGCGTTGGATGCCTCGCCCGTCGAACAGAGGGAAGCTATTGCACTTGTGAACCAGCTCCAGCAGACGCTCGGCAAGAGCTGAGGGATCTTCGCGCCGAGGCAATCGCCGCGACCCGCTGATAAAAAGGAACGCAGTCCCACGATCTGAAGGACGAATTCGCGGTACCGAACCGGCCGCGTGCCGCAGCGCCGCCAGGCGCGCGCACCGACGGGCGTGGCGTGGTATCCTGGGACGAACCCAGCGCGTCTGGTGATCGCAGGAGGGGACCCATGGGGGACAGCGGGAACACAGGGCTCGGCGCCCCCGAGCTCGCGTCGAACGAGGCGTTGAGAGCGGTCGCGGCGGGCACGGCGACGCTCGCGCAGGGGGCGCACGGCGACGGCGTGCGCGCCCTGCAAGAGGCGCTCGGCGCGCTCGGCGACGCGATGAAGGCCGACGGCTCGTTCGGGCCGAAGACGCACGCCGCCATCGTCGCGCTGCAAGCCGCGGAGGGCCTGCCGCAGACGGGCATCGTGGACGCTGCGACGATCGCCGCCCTCGACAGGCGCCTCGGGGCCCGGCGTACGGTGGCGCTCGACGAGGCCATGGCCAGGGCCGCGGGGCTCAGCCCGGAGGAGGTGGCGGCGCTCGGGCGCACGTCAGCCGCGGTCCAGGCGGTCGCCCCGGCCTCGCGCACCGATCAGGGCTATTTCACGGACGCGCGCAGGCTCCCGCGGGTCGTGCCCGGGGCTGCGCCGGACCCGGACTCGCCGCCGCCCGCCGTGGACTCCGTCGGCGATGGGCCCGGGGCTGCTGCCGCCGGCGCGCTCGCCGCCGATCGGAGCGCGTGCCTCGACGAGGTCCGGCGCGCGCTCCGGGGCGACGCGCGCGGTCTGGCCGCGCTCGACAGGCTGCTCGCCGCGGGCCGGCTGCACGCGGGGGCGCTGCTGCCGAACCTCGCGACCATGGCGGGCGTCCGGCGCGATGGCAGGCTCGTGCTCGAGGGCGGCATCGATCCGCACCTCGTGCTCGCGCAGGCGATCCGGCACGTGGACAACCCGCTGCGCGTCAAGCAGGGGGCGCGCCACGGCACCTGCGGCGCGGGAACGATGGAGTACGTCCTGCTGCGCGCCGATCCGGCCGAGTTCACGAGGATCGTTGACGGGATCACGCGGGAGGCGGGCGAGGTGACGCTCCGCTCGGGCCGCGTGCTCAGGATGCCGCGCAACGCGATCCAGCGCGACGCCTCGGGCCGCATCGACATCGACCGGCTGTTCCAGTCCGCGCTCATGAACCACGCGACCCTGATGAGCTGGATCTTCGATTACGACAACCCCGAGGACAACGACACGTTCTGGGCTGCTCTGGGGGGCGACTCGCGCGTCCCGCTCGGCAATTTCACGAGCCTGTTCCAGGACCTCATGGGCGGCAGCTACACGAGCGTCTCGGCGCTGCTGCGCAGCGGCGCGTCCGTGGCCGACGATGTCGCCGGGGCTTTGGGGCGCGGGGAGAAGGTGCCTGTTCTCCTGAAATGGGAAGGTGGCTACCACTGGGTCGCGGGGGAGAAGATCGAGCGTGGGGCCGATGGCGCGGCGGCATCGGTCATCCTGCGCAATCCTGCGGGGGCGGACAGCTGCCAGGGCGTCCCGCCCCGCGCGCCGCTGCCGGAGGGGTGCGGGCGGTTTCGGATGAAGTACGCGGATCTCGCGGCGCATATCCACGGCGCGACCATCAGGGGCTGAGCCTCGAAAGTAGGGGTGCTCAGAAGGTCGTGGAGTGAAGGCGGGGCCTTCGATGCATGGATGAAATGGTGATGGCGTCGCCTTTCAGGCGGAGCGGGATGACACCATCGGGCAGATTTCTGCTGGTTTTGAGAGGGTCGAGGCCGAAATTATCCTAAATTTCGAGGCTCAGCCCCTGATAGCGGCCGCTAATAAGACAGCGCCACGCCGCGTGACGCAGTACTATTAAGCGGCTAACGCTCGTGCTTCCGCATCATCACTCCTAGGAGGATCGTTCGATAAACCTTTCAACATAGTCGTAGAGAAGAGCCCTACGATCGCGGCTCACTACCTATGCGCAGATCCTACTGATCTTCGCGGATTATAATGAAATGTTGGTCGAGCAGTCCACTAGGTCCGTTGTCCACTACTTCAGCCACTCCGCGAGTTGATGCTTCGCCTCATCAAGGCTGTACAACTTCTTGTCCTTCCACGCCTCCGACATCAGCTCGTCGGCCTCCTGCAGGAACTCCCACAGCGCTCGCGCTACCTCCCGTTCGCCACTTTGATCCTCGCTATTATTGTTTGTCCACTTGACGTACTTCCCAAGGTGACGTGCGCCAATTCGCTTATCGTCAACAATCACAAACGGACACAGCATGCGCGGCCAAACCCTACGAACAAGTGGCGTCGCCAGCCACCGGTCAGCAGCCTTCGAATACGCGAGCGATCTATAGCGAAGCGGACAAGGAATCGTACTGCGGCTAGTCGGAGCCAAAGAAAACGCCACGAGAACGTTGCGAAGAACTGAGCTCTGCGGAAGAGCATCGTGGTGCCCATCCTTCATGCACAACCTGTAAATCTCGATCGGCTCTCCATCGTCAACCGCCTCTGTTCCATCATACGAAAGTAAATGAGTTTTCTCGAGAATATCAAATATGAGTCCGCCGGAGCTTCGTAAATCAATTACGCACTCTTGGTCCAACTTCGCACTCATGGGCACCCACGGCAGCCCCGAACTCATACTATGTTGGCCGGATCTGATTACTATGGAAGGGCAATTCACAATCTCGCCCAGGCGCACGTTTTCCTCGCCCGGCATGCGCCAATTCATCCACTCGGGCCCATGGATCGACGGGGGAAAGCCGTGAACGTACGCGGCAACAGAGGCGTGCACAAGTGCCTTGTGAAGCGTCGGGTCACCCGGATCATCAGCGGATCTTTTGCGCAGCTGACTCAGATGTAACGGCATCATGCGTTCAACGACGCCGTGGATCCTCTCCGCGAGAATACGCTCGCCATCTACGGTCAGTGCTTCGCGGTTCAGTTGGAGAATCTCACTGGCTCGACCAAAATATGCGTCACACGCCATCGAAACGAACTGGTAATCCAACTTAACCTTCGTAACCGGAGCGCCGCGGTAGCTCAGTGCTAGACTGGACCAACTGTCAAGGCTGACGCTAAACCGGCGAACCAATATCCCTGTATTTCTGTCGAAATAGATCTGGGATTCGCCAAGATTTGACTGCGTATCGTCCAGTGGACCCATTCCGCCAAGTTCAACATGGATCGGACATGTAGACGTCTTCGCATACGACATTACGGTATGCTTAAGCTTGAGAGCGTCGATCGGTAGCTCGTTGTCTACAATGAAGTCAAATCCAGATACGGCTTGTTCTAGTTCCGTGTTCTCGGTATTGTAGCTAAAGCGCGAGGGAAGCCTCTCGACCTCAATGTCAAACTCGACTTTGGTTCCGATTTTCATCCGCAGCGACGCTTCATCTTCAATGGATTGAATGTAGAGGCCGTCCGTTCCCAAGTCGCGTCCGCTCCGAAGAGCAATGCGATATGCTTTATGACTCTCGTGGTGACGCGTAGTGAGAACGACCTCGCTCGTGCACATGAACACGCTCTGAAATCCGATGCCAAATGTTCCCGATGGTCGCATCCATTCTGGCATGGATGCGACCTCACGAAGCCGACGCGTGTTCTTACTGGAACCCCCGACGCGCTGCAGGTATTGAATCTCATCAAAGCTTATTCCGATTCCACTGTCTTTGATGGAGACGCGCCATCTGACCTTATCTTCGTTCTTCTTGGACTTAAGGCGTTCAATCCGCACCCGAATCGGCCAGGTCCTGAGGGCGTCCTTCAAATCCCTGGGCTCGAATTTCTCCAGATTCGCCCGTCTGCGCGACCACTTCTCGCGCCACAGTCGTAGTATGGTCGCGTCGACTCCGTTCTGAAGCAATTCACGTACGCAACTAAATGGGTCTGCGTAGAGATTGCTCCCTTTCACGAGATTGAGGATTGCCTCGCGCTCCACCTCGAACCGCGGGCGCCGTCCTGGCTCTAGTTCTATGTGCCTGAGCAGGCGCGCGCTAATCCTTCCAAGGCTCGGGAGCGCACCAAATCCGGAAGCCGGCACGATTTCCACCCATCGCGCCATTTGATCTTTTAGCTCTTCGCGAAGCCAGCCAAGCCACTGTTCGGTGGCCTCGTACGAAGCGTAGTTGTCGCATTCAGTCTCGACGTCGATGCGCGCTGGACCGATATCAAGATGCAAAATGGATGCGTGCTTCTCGACATGAGCAACCGAGGATGGGGGAAGCTGCCCAAAACTAGTCATCATCACAGGACAAAATCTTCCGTTGTCAATGTCCAGTAGATCTCCGAGTCGGAGCATGCACGCAACGAAACGGGGATGAGCGTCGTCGGTCCCCACCCCAGCCTCCCGCTCCGGCAGGCGCATTGTCTCATCGAACGATCGGCCGTGGTGTGCGCACACGGCACCAAGTATTCTAAAGAGGCGGTCCGGGATGAGCGGTGTGCGCGGGCTCAGGAGGCCAATGGTCCCCACTGGATCGCGCACGATGCGCTCAGCGTTGCGCGCGTGGTGCTGGCGACCAAAATCGGCAAGAACCAAGGTCAGCGCACGCCGTACCACAAGGGGCCAGTCAGGCGTGTGGCTCTTGAGTTCTGGGAGACATGAAATAAGCTTTGCAGCCTCCGAAAGTTCTCGGTCCTCGGCGTGTCGCATCCGTTCGAGGTGAGCTGCAAATTCAGGCGCCCGCAGCCACTCCGCTGCCTGTCTCTCGGTGACAACCATGCCGATGTCGTGCTGGTAAGCAGCCTCTAAAAGGAGCCAAAGGTCAGTGGCTGAGAGTGTCTCTACGCGCGCTGGACCGAGGATCCGAGCGAGTTGCACAAGAATCGTGTTGGAGTGCGAAGCGTCGTGGCGACTGAAGTGCGGAAACGTGCGCCCGATGACTTGAAGTGCGTCTGCTACAAGTCGTCGATCGTAAGCCCACTGGGCTTGGAGCACAGAGAGATCCGGGTTCTCATCGCATCTTCGGTAGAGTGCCTGCTCGAAGAGAAAGGACATGGTTGGTTGCCTCGCGGAGCTCGAGGTAAGCACAGCGCGAGCCAGATGCCGAGCTCCGCGAGCCCGACCCGGCACGCCGAGCTCCGCGAGCTAAGTTTCTGATGGCGACCGGTTGGGCCCTCGGTGGGCCATCGCGGAAGAGGACCCAGCGGTCCGTGGTTCGTGGAACTGCGGAGATTGTTAACCTTTTCCGTCGCTCGCTTTCCGGCACCAGGGCAGCGGTCCAGGTTCTCCCGCTAAGGGCGGGAACACGCCGCGCCGCGCGGCGAACTCGGTGCCCTTGTCGTCGGCGGAGCACTGGGAGCCGGTGCGGGTTCGGGGTGGAGCGCTCGCCGGCGTTGAGGTGCTCGGGCGCCGCACGAGGTTCACAGCGGCGGTAGGCGAGCGGGGCGCGGGGGGCGCTAAGAGGGCGCAGCCGACGCGGAGGGCACCCGTAGAAATTTGATTCTGGGCGACGCGCGCGCTGACGCAGCCCGGACACCCTCGAGAAAGCGGTGTTGGAGACCGGCAGGCCTGCGCTGTGAACGCGAGCGCCAGGGCGTGCGCAGGCGGCCAGCCATTCGCCGCGCTTATACCCGGCGACTCCACCGCGGACCCGCCGACGCCGCAGGAAATCGCTCTGTGCACCCCTTCCCCCCGCATCGTACCCTGACCGCCGCGGCCATGGATCTCTACCCCTCGCTCCTTCAGATCGTACGGATCCTCCTCTCCGAGGACGACGACGCGAAGGCCCCCGAGCTCGTGCTCCGCCGCGTGCTCGAGGCGACGGGCGCCGATCGCGGCTTCATCGTCGTCCGTGAGGACGGCTCCTACGAGCAGAAGTTCGCCGTCCACTTCGACAAGGCGAAGATCTCCGACAAGGAGCGCAAGTTCAGCCGCGGCCTCGTGCGACAGGCCATCGAGACGCGGCAGATCGTTCACCTCTCCAGGGACGCCGACGAGCCGCGCGCCTCGCTCCTCAAGAGCCTCGAGGAGTCGGGCGCGTCCGCCGCGCTCGTGGCGCCCCTCGCCCACGGCGCCGACGTCTACGGCGCCGTCTACGTGGAGTACAAGTCCCGGGCCGCCAGCGACGAGGCGCTCCGCTTCGTCGCCGAGTTCGCCGAGCTCGCTGGGCTCTTCCTCAAGCGGGCCCTCGAGCGCGAGGCGCTTCGACGCCGGAGCCAGCGCCTCGAGCGCGATCTCTTCGCCCGCTACGACTTCGAGGGCATCGTCACGCAGGACGCCAGGATGCTCGCGCTCCTCAAGACGGTCGCGCAGGTGGCCGACTCGGACGCGACCGTGCTCGTCCGCGGGGAGACGGGCACGGGCAAGGAGCTCATCGCCCGCGCGCTCCACGTGAACAGCCCGCGGCGCAGCAAGGCCTGCGTCACGCTGCACACCTCGGCGCTGCCGGGGACAATCCTCGAGTCGGAGCTCTTCGGCCACGTCAAAGGCGCGTTCACCGGGGCCGACCGGGACCGCGTCGGGCGGGTCGCGTCGGCGCAGGGAGGCACGCTCTTCCTCGACGAGGTGGCGGAGATCGCGCCCGAGGTGCAGGCGAAGCTCCTGCGCTTCCTGCAGTTCGGAGAGATCCAGCGCGTGGGCTCCGACCGGACCGAGAAGGTCGATGTCCGCGTGATCGCGGCGACGCACCAGGATCTGCCGGCGCTCGTCGAGGCAGGGAAGTTCCGGCGCGATCTGTACTTCCGGCTCAAGGTGATCGAGATCGAGATTCCGCCGCTGCGCGAGCGCGCGAGCGATGTCCCGCTCCTCGTCGAGCATTTCCTCCGCACCTGCTGGAAGCGCCCCGGCGAGCGGCCCCGCTTCACGGAGCGCGCCGCGCGGGCGCTCCGCGAGCATGCTTATCCGGGCAACGTGCGCGAGCTCGCCCACGTGGTGGAGCGCGCGTGCATCCTGGCGGCGGGGCCGGAGCTCGACGTCGATCTGCTCCCGTCCGATGTGGCTCAGCCAGCAGGACCCGGGCCCCTGGCGCCGCGCTTTTCGCGGCTCTCCGCCGACGAGCTCGATGCGGCGCGCGAGGCGGGCGTCGCCGAGCTGGAGCGTGCGTTCCTCGTGGCGCTGATGGATCGACACGGAGGGAACGTGTCGCAGGCGGCGCGGGAATCCGGGTTCAACCGGACCTACCTGCAGAAGCTCCTGGCGAAGCACCGGGTGGCCGGCGCAGGTGGCCGGCGCCCTGCCTTCGATGGGTGACGGACGCCGCCGGCCTTTGAACCGCCAAGCCGGATGCGTCGATCAAGACCGGCATGAGGGAGCAGGTGAGCCACGAGGAGCAGCACCAGCAAATCACAGCCTGCGAGAGCCTTCTCGCGTTTCAGCGCCTGCGGCGGCGCGTGAAGAGGGCGCCCAAAGCCACGAGGGCCGCGAAGCCGCTCCCGCTATTCTTCGCGGATCCGCGTGCGGCGCTGCAGCCGTCGCCCGGCTCTTCGCCGTCGCTGGAGCCGCCGGTGCCGCTCACGCCACCCATACCGCCCTGACCGCCGGAGCCGGCCATTCCACCGGCGCCGCCTGCGCTCCCGCCCTCGCCTGCGCTTCCACCGGCGCCGCCTGCGCTCCCGCCCTCGCCTGCGCTTCCGCCGGCGCCGCCTGCGCTTCCGCCCTCGCCTGCGCTTCCACCGGCGCCGCCTGCGCTTCCGCCCTCGCCTGCGCTTCCACCGGCGCCGCCTGCGCTTCCGCCCTCGCCTGCGCTTCCGCCTGCGCTCCCGCCCTCGCCTGCGCTTCCGCCGGCGCCGCCTGCGCTTCCGCCCTCGCCCGCGCCTACGCTTCCGCCGGAGCCGCCCATTCCGCCGGACCCGTCGGCGCCTGCGCTTCCGCCGCTGCCCTCCGGGGTGACGCCGCCCTCGTAAACCTCCGTGCTTGCATGCGCCTCGGGGTCGCCGTCCCCGGACGAGCAACCTCCCAGTAGCCCCCCGAAGACCAGGACGCGATTGCCATCGAGCAGCACGGACGACGGAGAGCTGCGTAGCCTGCTCAGGTTCGGCACCATCGACCAGCCATTCGTCACGGGGTCGTACACCGCGGCGCTCCGGAGGTCGCACTGGCTGCCGCCCGTCCATTCCGTGCCGCCCGCGATGAGCACCATTCCGTTTCCGAGCAGCGTGGCCGTATGACGTCGGCGCGCGACGTCCAGGGGCCCGGTCAGCGTCCAGTCATTCGTCGCCGGCTCGTAGACCTGCGCGTGCGGGACGTGCGGCGCGCCCATGACCAGCACCCGACCATCACCGAGCAGCGTCGCCGTGAAATCGGCGGGCGGCATGAGCAACGCCTGCGTCGGCGTCCATGTGTTCGTGGCCGGGTCATACCGATCGGCGCCGTTGCCGCTCACCACGAGCACGCCGCCGTCGAGCAGCCTCGTCGCCCGGTGCCCGGAATGCGCGAAGGTCAGCGTCCCCGCCGGGGAGAACGTCCCCATGGCCGGGTCGTAGAGCTCCGCCGTCGCCGGATTGCCAGCGCCGCCGCTCACCAGCACCTTCCCGCTTTGCAAGAGGACCGCCGAGTGCCCCGAGCGCGAGACGCCGAGCGAGCCCGTCGCGTCCCAGGACTTCGTCGTCGGATCGTAGAGCTCGGCGACCGCCGTCCCGCCGCCCACGACGAGGATACGATCGTCGGGGAGCCGCAAGAGAGCGACGCTCGGATCGTGGTGCGCGACCATGGCGCCGGTGAGCGTCCACGTATTGCTCGCCGGATCGTATGCCTCGGCCGTCGACGGAGAATCACCGCCCACGACGAGGATCTCGCCGGTCGAGACCCGGATCGACGCGGGCTTGCGGCGCGCCCGCGAGAGCGACGCGACGCCGCTCCAGGCGTTCGTCGCCGGATCGTAGAGGTCCGCGGACAGGGTATCGTTCCAGTCGTTGTCGTACCCGCCGGCCACGAGCACGCGGCCATCGGCGAGCTCGGCCCACGTGCCGTCTTGCCGCGGCACGGGCATGTTCCCGGCCGGCGTCCACGAGGACTGACAGCCGACCGGCAACGCCCCGACGCAAGCGCCCGCCTGGCAGACGCCGTTCGCCGTGCAGCCGTCGGCGCTGCCGCAAACGGCTCCGCTCAGCGGCGTGCAGGTGCCATTCGCCGACGCGCCTGCGCTCACCGCGCACGCGTCACACGAGCCCGCGTCACACGCGGCATCGCAGCAGACACCGTCGACGCAGAAGCCGCTCGCGCATTCGCCCGCGAAGAGGCAGGAATCGCCCGGGGCCGCGAGGGTGAGCCTCTCGACGGTCGCGCTCCCGCCGCCGGCCACGAGCACCCCCCCGCCTGCGAGCTCCGTGGCGGTGTGGCGGCTCCGGTCCATGTTCAGGTACTTGCCGAGCGACCACCTCCCGCTCGCCGGATCGTAGACCTCCGTGAGCGCGCCGCCGCCGGCGACCAGCACGCGGCCATCGGCGAGCGGCGTGGCCGTGTGGTTGTGGTGGGGGACGTTCATCGGCGTCGCGGTCGTCCAGGTAGCGCTCGCCGGATCGTAGAGCGCCGCGCTGCGGTTCGTGGAGGAGAACCCCTCACCACCGTAATCGGTGTAGCCGCCGGCGACGAGCACCTTGCCGTTCGCGAGGAGCGTCGCGGTGTGCCCTTCCCGATTCTGGATCGAGCCCGCGGCGGTCCACGTATTCGTGACGGGATCGTAGATCTCCGCGCTGCCGATGGGGTCACCGGATGCGTCCACCCCGGCCACCACGAGGACCTTGCCGTTCGGCAGGAGCGTGGCCGTGTGGGAGGAGCGCACGTGCGCCAACGGGCCCGCGGCGGTCCACGTATTCGTGACGGGATCGTAGATCTCGCTCGAGCCCATCACCCACTCTTCGAACTCGCCGGCGGCCACGAGGATCCGGCCGTCGGGCAGGAGCGTCGCGGTGTGGCGTTCGCGCGGCGTGAGGAGCGTCGCGGCGAGCGTCCATGCATCCCTGGCGGGGTCGTAGATCTCCACGACCTCGGTCACGCCGCCGGCCACGACGACCCTGCCGTCCGGAAGGAGCGTCGCGGTGTGGCCGGTGTGCCGCGTGCTCATCGGCGCGACGAGCACCCATGTATTCGTCGCGGGGTCGTACACCTCGGCCGTCTCGCTCGCTCCGCCGGCCACGAGGACCCTCCCGTCGAGCAAACGTGTCGCCGTGTGCCTGCTCCGGGCGACGTTCATCGGCGGCGCCATGTCCCAGCGTGGCGCCGTGAGCGCGGCGACAGCCGCCCCGATGCCTTGCTCCTTCACGCGGCTTCGCGGGGCATCGGCGTCATCGCATC
Organism: Sorangium sp. KYC3313; assembly: GCF_052075895.1. Lineage (NCBI taxonomy): Bacteria > Pseudomonadati > Myxococcota > Polyangiales > Polyangiaceae > Sorangium > Sorangium sp. KYC3313. Next base: position 1,322,044 of record NZ_CP197255.1, on the reverse strand, counting down.
CGAGCGCCGCAGCGAGCGGCGCGACGAGGAGGACGGGGGCGAAGCGGCGCAAGAACGAGGCTGAACGCATGCTCGACGATAGCAATCTCGATGCTCGAGCTGTCAAGAAAAATGGGCTCCTCCGTGGAATCTGTGAGTGCATGGTTCGATCAAGGGCATAGAGACTTGCGAATCAGCCGGAGGGTGCCCAGCCGTCCAGCCCCGCCACGCGGCTGGACGCAGCGTCGGGTGCGTCCGCTGGTTGGGCCGTCTAACTCAGCACCTTTATCGCTGAAGCGGTGGCGGAGCCCATCCATCAAGGACGCCAAGAGAATATCAAGTACCTTGGCGTCTTATGGCGTCTTGGCGGTTCCATCATTCCGGCACGACAGGGGAGTTCCCCTGCCACCCGCTCGGGAGCTCCTCCCCGAGCGCGGCCCCCCTTTCACCGAGCGCCGCCGTGCTCCGCGAGCCACCCGTTCACCGCCGTGAGCGCGTGCTTCGCGTACTCCCCCTCTTCGGCCGCATAGGCGTCGCGCGCCTGGGCCGCGAGCTTCATCGCCCGCGCCCGGTCCCGCGCCGAGCCCCAGAGCGCCCGGGCCGCGTGGAAGCGCGTATCCGCGAGCTCGATGGGAGAGACACCCTCGCCCTTCGCCGCATAGATGGCGAGCGCCCGCTCGGCGAACGGGCGCGCCTTTCCCGGCTCGCCCTTCTCGTTGTAGGCGCTGGCGATCCCCGTGAGCATCGACGCGACCGCATGCGAGCTCGGGCCCACGGCCTTCTCCTGGATCGCCGCGGCGCGCTCGAGGCGCACAAGGCCCTCGGCGTACCTCTTCTGCGCGACGAGCGCGCTCCCCAGGTTGGCGAGCGAAGAGGCCACGTTCGCGTGATCGGGGCCGAGCGCCTTCTCGCGGATCGCGAGCGACCGTTCGTAATAGGGCGTCGCCTCGGCGAACTTCTGCTGCATCTCCAGGACGGCCCCGATGTTGTTGAGGGATGACGCGACGTCGGGGTGATCGGGGCCGAGCGCCTTCTCCCGGATGGCGAGCACCCGCTCGTGAGCACGCCTGGCCTTGTCGGTCTCTCCGAGCATGACGAGCGCATTGCCGAGGTTGTTGACCGAGGCCGCCAGGAACGGGTGATCGGGGCCGAGCGCCGTCTCCTGGATGGCGATGGCGCGCTCGATCCGGGGCAACGCATCTCGGTACTTGCCCTGGGTGTTGAAGAGGCGACCCAGGCTGTTGAGCGTGAGCGCGACGCTCGGATGAGAGGCGCCCAGCGTCTCCTCCCGGACCGCGAGCGCTCGCGTGGTTGCGCGCTCCGCGTCGTCGAACCGCTCGAGGTGGAGGAGGACGGTGCCCAGGCGGCTCCACGTCGCCCCGACCTCGGGGTGGCTCGGGCCGAGGGCCTTCTCGAGCCCGGCCAGGGCGCGCTCGACGTGCTGCGCTGCCTCGCCGTACTTCCCCTGCTCGTCGAGGACGCTGCCCAGCGTGCCGAGCAGCCGCGCGCTCGCCAGCGCGTCGCCCCCGGTCCGCTCGACCGCGCCCTCGGCGGCCAGCTGCAGCGCGAGCGCGTCGGCGTGCCGGCCTCCCAGGTAGCCGACCACGTAGATGAGCTGCGGCCATGCCTCCGCCGCGAGGGCGTCGTCCCTGGCCCGCGCCGCCGCGCGCAGCGCCTCGCGGAGCGCCGCCTCCGCGGCCGGGGCGTCGTGCGCGTCCCGCGCCGCGCGCCCGAGCATCAACAGCGCCTCCGCCTCGATCGGGGCGTGGTCCGCCGCGCGGGCCTCGTCGGCGAGCGGCCGCGCGAGCGCGAGCGCCTCGCGGAACTTGCCGGCCTCGTCGAGGGCCCTGACCTCGGCCAGGCGACCCCGCAGCGCGTCGATGCGGGCCCGCGCCGCGGCGTCCGCGGGCGGCGGGACCGCCGCGGTCAGCGCGCCCGCGTCCGCGCAGCGCTCGAGGCCCGGGAGCGCGAGCGACGCCTCGATCGATCGATCGAGCACCCCGGCGTCCGCTCCCTGCGCGAAGAGCGCTGTGAGCGCCCCCATCTCCTGGCGGCGGCGCTCCAGGCACAGCGTCCGGAGATCGAGCAGCCCGGCCGACTGATCGCCCCGCACATGCGTCGCCTCGCACGAGTCGGCGTACATCGCGACCCACGCGCGCGCTCGATCGCTCAGCGCCTTCTCCACGCGCCGGTACGTGTCCTCCGCGTACGGCCGCCCGGTGCCGGCGAACGCCGCCCGCACCTTCGCCATCGTCGCCTCGTCCCAGACGCCCGCGAGCCTCGCCTCGCCGCCCTTGCAGAGCCTGTCCGCAGGCTGCCGCGCGAACGCGAACACGAGGAGGCCCGCGAGCGCGAGCCCCGACGCCGCGACGAGCCCGCGCCTCCACGCCGCCGCCGGATCCTTCGATAGATCGGCGAGCAGCGCGTCCATGTCGGGGTATCGCGCGTCCCGGTCGACGGAGAGCCCGCGCTCGAGGCAGCGGCGGATCCGCGCCGGCATCTCGGCCCCTCGCGGCGGCTCTCGCACGCGCCCGAGCGCCACGTTCTCGCGCAGCTCGTCGTAGGTCTTGCCGGCGAACGGACGCTCGCCCGCGAGCGCCTCCCACAGCGACACGCAGAACGCATACTGATCGGCCCGCGCATCCGCGGCCTCTCGGCGGTGCTGCTCGGGCGCCATGTAGACCGGCGTCCCCAGGAACGAGCCCGAGCGCGTGAGCGCGGCCTCGATCCCCGCCTCCGCGCCGCCGCCGCCGGCCTCGCCCTCGGCGAGCCCCGCGAGCCCGAAATCGGTGACGCGCACGCGGCCGTCGGCGCCGACAAGGACGTTGTCGGGCTTGAAATCGCGGTGCACGAGGCCCGCGTGGTGCACCTGCGACAGCCCCTTTCCCGCCTGGAGGAAGGCCGCCACGACCTCCGAGGCGGGCCGCCGCCTCTCCGCGCAGAACGCGCGCAGCGTCCGGCCCTCGACGTGCTCCATCACCACGCGCACCTGCCCGGCCGAGGCGTCGACCTCGTGCACCGTGACGACGTTGGGGTGCTTGATCCTCGCCATGGCCTGCGCCTCGCGGACGAGCCGCGCGAGCGCCGTCGCCGCGCCCGAGCGCCCCAGCACCTCGGGCCGCAGCACCTTGATCGCCACGTCGCGGCCGAGCACGTGATCGCGCGCTCGCACCACCACGCCCATGCCGCCCTCGCCGAGGCGATCGAGCACCTCGAACCGGCCGAGCTTCGTGCCCGGGCGCAGATCGAGCGGCGCCTCGGATCCGGGCGGCACCGGAGGCTCGGACGCTCCTCCGTCCGGGGCGACAACGGTGCTTGCGAGCGGATCGATCGTGACGTTCGGGGACCCGTGCTCGTCGCGGGAGGTCGACTGCCTCGACGGGGGGTCCTCCGTGGTCGCGGTGTGCGGCGGAGGATCCTCCGAGAGCAGCGCCTCGCAGCGGGTGCAACGCGGGTTGAACGGCGAGTTCTCCGCGCTGCACCCCGGGCAGATGATCACGCTCTCGCCCAGGCTCACAGGACGCTGTGTAGCATGCGCGCGTCGCGGCCTGCGGTTCCTGCGTCGCCCTCTTCAGGGGGGGTACTTTGATTGAAGGTGCGGTCTTTTGAACCGCCAAGGCGCCAAGGGCGCCAAGAAAATCTCAATTATCTTGGCGTCTTGTGGCGCCTTGGCGGTTCCATCATCCCGGCAGGGCGGGGGAGAGGCGGCTACCAGCAGGTCGGCTGACCCTGGCAGCAACCGGGCTCCCCGGGCTCGCAGGTCTGCTCGTCGCACTCCGCCATGCAGGCATCCCGGTCGGCGGCGCACGACTCGTAGTCTTCGCCCCACTCGACGCAGAGCATGAAGAACTTGGCGCACCGGCCCTTGCAGTTGATCAACTCCTGGCTCGCCTCGCCCACCTCGACGTCGGGGGACGGCTCCTCGGCGACCTCGACCTGACAGCCGAACAGGGTGAAGCTCGCCATCAGCGACGCGAGAAGGACGGACATGGATCGTTGGGTAACGCGAGTGAACATTCGACTCTCCTCGATGGTGACCGGACAGGTGGAACAGCGATACGGTTTTGCGGTTTTGCAGGTGCCATGCCACGGCCAACGGGCCGGGCGTCCGCCGGCGAGCTCCCGCGTTTACGCCGAAAACGAGGCCTATCGCTCCCCGGATCTCCGCAGCTGAGCACGAGGCTGCCGAGCCCCCTGTCTCTCTGGAGGAGACACCTGTTCCTCGCGGAGAACAGCGCGCCGGCTCGCGGCGAACAACCACGACGTGAGCTCATCATCCGATGAGAGCGTCCAGAGCTCCACTCCCTCCACCAAGAGAGAAACGCCTTGTACGGCGAGGATCAGCCGCCGAGCCACCGCCGCGCGAGCTCGAGCGTGCGGGCGTTGTCGGGGACGTGCTGGAGAAAGCGCTCGCGCCAGGCCGGGTCGCAGAGCTTCTCGGCGCGCGCGAGCAGGGCCGTCCTGGCCGCGCCGATCGCGGCGGCGGCTTCGTCGTGCCTACCGCTCGCGGAGAGCACCTCGGCGCAGGTCAGGCGGACGAACGACTCGCCCTCTTCGATGGTTCCGAACGACTCCAGCGTGGCGTTGGCGTCGGCTGCTGTCCGGACTGCCTCGTCGATGCGGCCGAGTCCGAGCAGCACGCGCGCGAGGACCGCAAAGGCCTGCACGCCGAGCGTCGGTATGCTGGGAGCGAGCGAGACGGCAGCGCGCGCTTCGCGCTCCGCGGTCTCGAGATCGCCGGCGGCGAGGGCGATCCTCCCGAGGCAGCAGCGGGACATCATCTCCACACGCGCGCCGCTCGCTTCCCGGCTCGGCGTGACGCTCGCTTCTGCGAGCCTCCGCGCCTCGGCCAGCTGCCCGCGATGCGTGAGGATCTGCGCGAGGTTCGACTCCACGACGATCTTGAGATCCCAGAGCTGCAACCGGTCGGTTTCGTCCCTGGATGCGCGCAGCAACGACTCCGCCCTCTCGAAGTCGCCGAGCTCCGCGTAGAAAAATCCGAGATTTGCTCGGGCGCTGCAGGTATTGCGACGATCGCCAGCCTGGTCAAAGGCGGACAGCGCGGTCTCCAGGCGGTTCGCGGCGGCGCTGAGGTCACCAGTGCACATCGCGTAGCACGCGCGCGCGTCGTGGAGGCGTCCAATCACCCCTATGTCTTGTATCCCTGATTTTGCGAGAGCGCGCTCGACGGTCTCCATCAGAGCGTCCCCTTCGGCATAACGCCCCCACATGGTCACCACCATCGAACCGGCGATGAGACAGGTGAGCTTGACGCACTGAGCGTTGCCCGCGGCTTGTGTATCCGCCGCCATGGCCAGCCATCGCTCCAGCGCGTCGAACGATCCCTGCTTGGACGAGGCCAGGCACATCTGCTCGATGGCTGAGAACCATGTGGTCGAGCCTCGCTCGACCCGCTCGATCGCCTCCAGGCCTCGCTCCACGGCGAGGGCGGAATCGCCGCTCCATACATGCGCTTCGGCTTGAACTCGGCGGAGCCTGCCCGCGGTCTCTCCGGCGGCGCCGCAGCCGATGCCGCGATCGGCCCGTTCCAGCGCCGTGCGCAGATCGTTGCCGCGAAGCGCCTCTTCAGCGGCGCGCAGGTACGCCTCTGCCGCCCGCGCCGGCGCGCCGCCGAGCTCGAAGTGCTCCGCGAGCGCCATCGTGTCTGCGCCGCCGGTCCGTTCCAGCCAGTCGCCCGCGAGCGCGTGGCCGACACGGCGATCGCGCTCGGTGAGCATGCCATACGCGGCTTCCCGGACCAGCGCATGGTGGAACCCGTACTCCACCTCGCCTGCGACACGCGCCTCGTGGCGCCGCAGGATGAGCTCCCGCCGCGCGAGCTCGCCCAGCCGCGGCGCCACCGGCGCGCCGCCCACGAGGGCGGCGATTCCACCCTCCCAGAGTAGCGGAACTTTTAGTACACGCAGGGGAGGCCGAAATTCCGGCCAAAACCGGCGATTTGCTCAGCCGGACGGGCTGAACTACGATCAACCTTTCTGACAGGTGAAACAAATGAAAGACGCAACCCCCAACGCCGCGATCCGGCGGACGCTTGGCTACCCGCGCGTCAGTACGAGGGAGCAGGAGATCGCAGGCGTCTCCCTGGACGCCCAAGCCGAGAGGATCGGCAACTACTGCCGGCTCCATTCGCTGCCGGAGCCGATCCTGTTCCCGGAGGTAGAGAGCGGCGGCGAGGAGAACGAGGCGAACCGGAAGAAGGTCGCCGCGCTCCTGGCGGACGTCCGCCGGGGGGACATGGTCATCGTGACGGACATCGACCGCTTCGGGCGCGACGTCGTCTTCATTGTCAAGAACGTTCGTCAGATCATGCGCAAGGGCGCCGTGTTCGTCGCCATTGACAAGGGGTTCGATTCGCGCTCGCCGATGGCAGAGGACACGCTCGCCAATTGGGCGGTCGGGGCGGAGCAGGAGCGCCGTCGGATCAAGGAGCGAACCGAAGGGGGGCGGAAGCACCTGCGCCTCCAAGGGTACTTCGTCGAAGGGCAACCGCCGTTCGGCTACGAACGCCAGCCGAAGCCCAAAGGCACGAAGACGCCGCTCCCCCTCCGCGTGGTTCCGGAGCACGCCGCGGTGGTGCGTCGCATGTTCGCGCTCTGCCTTGAAGGCTATAGCGTATTCGAGACCGCCAAGCGGCTCCGCCAGGAGTATGGCAGCATCAAGGCGTTCGGGCGCGCCTGGGTCCTTACCGCGCTGCGCAACCGAACCTACACGGGCCGTGTCGCAAAAACCTGCGTGCGACCGAACGCCACGCGCGGCGTGGTGCAACTTCCGGCCGAGTGGATCCCTGCACATGAGGCGATCATCGACGATGAGACATTCAACAACGCTCAGCTTGCGTTGAGAAGCCGCCGCCGCGGGAGGAAGCCCCAGGCCGCGTCTGCGACAGCGAACTACTTGCTGCGCGGCTTCTGCCGTTGCGCGGAATGCGGCGGCAGCGTCGCTGCCCGTCCGGTGGACCGCAGAGGCCGACACAAGGTGGGCTACTACGTCTGCCGTGGCCATGTGGAGCAGAAAGAGAAAGGCGTCCGATGCAAGCTCAGCGCATGGCTTCGCCAGCCGGACGCGGACGCCGCCGCAAGCGAGCAATTCTTGACGTTTGCTCGCTCGCTCCTCACTTCGCTAACGAGACCGCCGCGTCAAATCGAGAAGCCGGACTTTGCAGCCCAACGCCGCGAGATCAAGATCTCGCGACAGCGGGTCGTGGAGTTTGTCGCAAAGGGACTCTTCACCGTCGACGATGTGAAGATGGAACTGAATCGTCTCGACGACGCGCTTGCGGCGATCGAGGCGAAGGAAGCCGAGTTCAAGGAGACAGCAGGCAACGATACCGTCGAGACTCGGAAGCACGCACACTCCTATGTCCAGCAGATAGTCGACGAGTGGAATGTGTTGCCGCTAGACATCCAGCGAGCACTGATTCGCTCGTTCTCCTCGAAAGTCGAGGCAACCAAGGACAAGCAGATCAGGACCACATGGCGCGATCCATCGCAGATATCAGCGGCGCATGGGGCGCAAGAGTTGCCAGCGCTTCGCCCTGTGCCGAACGTCGCTGCGCTGCCCGCCCCCTCGCCTGCTGCTTCGCTGCCCCCGACCGTCGCTGCACTCCCTGCCCCGACCATGTCTGCGCGTGACTATCTCGGCTCGCCAGAACGTGCCGTCGCTCCCGTCGGGCGTTCGCAGGGCTGACGCGCCGCTCCGCGTTAACCGTCCGGCCGACGAGCGGCCAATAGGGAACGAGAGTCGCGGGAGGGAGGGCCCTTCGCCCCGTCGAGCTCGACCCCGCCCTACCACGGCCGCAGCCGGGAGCGCTCAGCCTCGCGATGGGTTGCATCAACAGCGTCACCCGATCCGTTCACCATCGCAATAAACCGCAACAGTCTGCGCAATCTCGCCGCGACCGTCGCGCTCGTCAACAGACGATCTCCTACGTGAGGTAGTCACGATTCGCAGAAAAAAATCGCCGACACCGACATCTCCCGAGAGCGCGCGGCATGCTTATTGCGCCGCAATCGGCGGCAGCCAGTGCTCATGCACCATGCCCCTGATCGCCTTTTGAACGCTATCTCGACCAAAAGCATCCTTCTCACGCTTGCCAGGCCATCCATCGATCTCTGCCTGAATAGCCTCTTCCGTTACAGAACGATTGGCCCCTTGCAAATCCTCAACCACCTTCAGAATCGTCGCCCATCGCTCCAACCCACTGTCGCCAAAAGTATGCAATTTGGAAAGTATTGCATTGAGCTTGCCGAGATGAACACCGTGCTTCTGCTGAGCCATCGCTAGAGCTTCCGCGAAGCGCGGCCCCGGGATAAGCTCGTCGCCTCTCTCGCCTTTCATTGCGAGCCATCCACGATGGACGGCGGTATGTTGAGCGACGTCGTTGATCCGCGGCGACCATGGCCCTGCCACATGACGTATAAATTCAGCATAAATCGGGATACCACCGATTCGCTTGGCGATGTAGGCAAACTTGCTAAGATGAAAACGTCGGCAACGTTTACCAGCCTTCTGCAGCTCATCGGCGACTACGCAGCAAATGAGCGCATCGCTAATCTCCTCGTCAGAGTCATCAACTAGAGACGGGCGACTTCGATCGCTCGCCGCGAATTCCGGAATCCGACCGACAGCGCTTGATGGCAGACGCCCATCAGCGAGCGGCTTTTCCGAGCAAAAGAGCTGAACGAGGGCAGCTGGCAGAAGTACATCGAGGTCACTCTCCATAACTTGCATCGCCAAATCGGCGGCCTTGAGCTGACGAGCCACTTGCCGGTACTGAAGCTGCCTATCCATCGAGGGTAGCGGCATCTCAGCTGCGAGAAGGTCGCTCGGATTGAGACGTCGACGGCGTAGATTGGTCCCGATGCTGTCCCCTGCGAGCTTCGACCACACATCGGGCATCTTGAAATATGCCTCTATGACTTCCGGAATAACCAAATCCTGGTTAATATCAAAGACAGGAAACTCAGGACTCACATGCATTCCATCGCATTCCGAAGGAACGACCGCAAAGGCACCCTCCCACGCCATGAGCTTAGGGTAGCAGAATTGGCCCGCGCGAACCCTTGCAAGCTCCTTATATGCGAAATCTCTCCCCGCTTTTCTCCCGGCAACAAACATGCCACGGCCGAAACTGTACACACCCGCGAACTGATATTCCACATCTGACTCGACGCGTACATTCAACGTGCGACGATCAAGCAACCGGCCAAACGCAACCCGCCGATCCGTAGATCCATAAGGGAATAGCATTGACTTTGCAACATCAATGATGTCCCGATGTCGTCGTGCCAGAATGTCTCGTGCTTCGGTCACTCGGCCACTGATTGCACCAAGCCAGGACACTATACGACGCTGTTCGTCAACCGGTGGAAGCGGAACCTTGATCTCGTTCAACCGCTTGGTTCCGAGGGTCCGATTTCTTCCAGCGGATCCCGGCGAGATGCGGAGGACCTGAGCCAGTGCCTCTTTGGTGCGGAACCACCAATATAGGAAGTGTTGGTCGGCACGCTGCTCATCAATCCTGAATGTCAAGAAACGGTGAGAGCCAACTTTGCCGGATTCTTCAGGCCTCGCCACGGTGATAGCGCCCTCTTAGGCGAAGACGATCTGCATTATAAAATCGCCTGGCTCAATCCAGTAGATATCCTTGTTTCCGATGTCCGCCCCGGTGCGGGGTGGCTTGTGAAAAATGCCCCGGCCATGAGAGTACACGCCAATTTCCTGGTATAGCTCATGAGGCTCGACCTTCACCTCACGACGGACCAGGGTCGCCACATCGGTGAACGGTACCCGGGGCCATGAGGTGGAGGACAACAACTCTCTTCCGCTCGTTACGTCAGCCATGGGGTCCTGCCTGTACGAGCACCTTCACGGCACGCAGGATCTCAGCCACTCGCTCTGCCTGAGCGATGAGCCGCTCCGCCAGTTTCGTAGGTGGCAGCAGATCGGGCGTGTCTGCTGCATTGGGATTCTTGTGGTCGAGATTGAATACTGGCCAATATATAGCATCCCACTGTGCCTGCGCTTCGCGGGCCTGGGTGAGAGCAGTACGCTCGGCCTCCTGAGCGGACTCCAGCAGCGCCTTCCAGCGATCGCGGGCGACTCCGCTGGCACTGCTAAGCTTGGCCTTGGCCTCCACGATACGAGCCTTCGCCTCACGAGCGGCCGCCTCCTCCGCATTCACCTGCTCTTCGAATCGAGCGGCCTTGGCGCGGGCCTTAGAATGCAGTTCGCTGAATGCCAACTTCCAGGAGTGCTCATTGGCCGCCGGAGCACGCATCCACTCCAGTACAGGGTCGAACTCGCGCCCCTCGATGGGGTTCGTCTTGCTGTACTTTTTGCGGTCACCCGGGGTGGGTAGCTCATAGTACCAAATGTCGGTGGTGGCTCGACTGGAGTCGAAGATGAGCAAATTGGTCGGGATATCGGTATACGGCGCGAATGCTCCCGCCGGCAGCCGGATAATTGTATGGAGGTTGAATTCTGTCAGCAGATCGCGCTTGATGAGCGCAGCTACCCCGAGTTCAGACAACGTGCCGTTGGGCACGACCACCGCAGCGCGCCCGAACCGGCCCGAGGTTCGCAGCGTCCTCGACCTCCGCAACCGCGCCATGATAACCTGGAAGAACAGCAGGGCAGTGTCTGACGTGCGACGACTTGGCGGGAAGCTGGACAGCACACTGTCCTTCACCTGACCACCGAAGGGCGGATTCGTCAGGATAACGTCTACCTCCTCCGCTGGGCCGTACTCACCTATGGGTTTGGCGAAGGCGTCGCCGTAAGCTATGTGGACTCGCTCCATTCCATGCAGAAGCAGATTCATCTGCGCCAGCAGATAGGGCAGTGGCTTAACCTCGCCGCCAAGAATGGAACGCTGGTGCAGAATCTCTAAGTGCGCAGGTGTGGTGGCTTGAGGCTTCAAGTACTCGAAGGCCGAAACTAAAAACCCAGCGGTACCGCAAGCCGGGTCTAGCACCGTCTCGCCGAGGCGCGGATCCACAGCTTTCACGAGGAAGTTAACGACTGGGCGGGGGGTGTAGAACTCGCCGCTATCACCGGCAGCGTCGCGCATCTCCTTGAGCATCGACTCGTAGAGATACGACAATGTGTGAACCTCATCTCGTGAGGTGAAGCCGATCTTGTTGATCTCGGTAACCACCTCACGGAGCTGTGCACCGTCCCGAAAATTACAAGTCACATCATGAAACACCTTGGCAACTACTGAGGCACGGTCACCGGGAGCACTACCCTGGAGCTTGCTCAGGTAAGGTATGAGGCCGAGACCCTCGCTACCGTCGGGCCGGGTCGCACGTTGCTCGCGGATGAAAACTAATAGATCAGTCCCAGTGAGCCCCTTCTCACCGAGTGCCCAATCACGCCAGCGATAGGGTGCGGCAATGATCGGCTGGTAGCTCTGCTTCCGGAGCTTGGTTTTAGCCTCTTCCGTACGCTCCAGATCATCCAGAAATTTCAGGAACATGAGCCAGGTCAGGTGCGGTAACCTGTCGAGCTCGCCGGAAAGCCCGTGGTCCTTCCGCATGTGGTTGCGCGCGGCCTTTATGATGGCCGACAGGTTCTGCTTGCTTGTAGCAACCGCAGCAGTCGGCGCGGGGCTCTGCGTGAGCTCGGTCGATTGCTTCGTGGAATTCTTAGGGCGGGGCATGGGGAGTCCTACGGTCAGGCCGCATACAGCAGCTCGGAGAGTTCCGTCAAGGCGAATCCGAGACGGTCGACGTCCCCGAACGCGGCGACCAGTTCGTCAAAAGTCAGGCGGTCGCGCAGGGGAGGCAGTTCGATGGCTCGGGTAACATCGAGGTCGTCAGGACCGTCTTTAGCGTACATTTCGACCAGATCCGCAAGGATCGTGCGTGCCGCTTCACCGTACTGCGTGAAGAAGTCTGGCTTCCGACGCTTGGCGGCCTCTACACGCTGGCGGCGGGTAAGGATCGGTGCACCGTAGGCGAGATTACATAGCTGGTCGAACGGGTCGGCATCGCCTCGCTTGGTCGCCCTAGCAAGATCTGCCAAGTCGATGCCGGCGTTCTCTAGGCTCTTCACTACTACCGAGCGGCCATCAATTGTCTTCCAAGCCTCGCGCAGCTGCTCCGACGTCGGATATAGGGCGCATAGGCGTGAACGGGTGTAATCAGCGAAACTCTCGACCCGTAAAACGTGACCATTGGGATCAAGCACCTGGACTAACTCGGCGATGACTCGCACTATGACTCCCGAAACGGTGTGCTTGGCCGAAGGAAATGGTGACGGAGCCGGCGGTGGAACAGGATGGGTCGGAGGTAAGGGCCTGGGCCAATCATCGGGAGGCAACAAGGGCTCGGAATCGCCATTACCCTCGTTACCATCGCCACCATCGCCACCATGCGGCAACGAGACGACCGGATCGCCGGGCAATGGGTCGCCAGGATTGGGCGGCAGCGGGTCGCCATCGAACGCAGGATCGGCAAATTTTACCGTCGCCGTACCGGTATAGTCTAGGACGTTGAATACCCACTTTCCGAAGTCGGTACGTACGCGGGTGCCGCGGCCGATTATCTGCTTGAATTCGGTCATTGAACGAACCACCCGCAAGATGACGATGTTCTGGCATGTCTGCGCATCGACTCCGGTCGTCAGCATTTTACTGGTGGTGGCAAGAATCGGGCTATCACGCTTTACCTTCGGTGCCATGAACTCCCACAGAAGGTCCTTGCCGGTAGCACCCTCATCGGCGGTAATGCGGACGACGTAATTAGGATTCTCCTTCACGAGATCCGCGTTGCAAGCTGCTAGAGCACCACGCATGGCCTGAGCGTGGTCCTGATCAACGCAGAATATTATGGTCTTGGCGAAGCGATCAGTTCGCCTGAGATGCTCAGTCAGGTGCTGGGCAATGATTTTATTACGCTCCGGCAACACGAGCTTGCGCTCGAATTCCGGAGTTCCATATAACTCATCGGGAATCGGTCGGCCATGGTCGTCGAGTTGGCCCTTGTACGGACGCCAGCCAGTAGCGTCAACGTCGGTGACAACGTGGTAAACTCGATAAGGAGCGAGGTAGCCGTCTTCTATGCCCTGGCGCAGAGAGTAGGTATATAGCGGCTGACCGAACCATGCGAGCGTGTCTCGGTCAGCAGCGTGCGCCGGGGTAGCAGTGAGGCCGAGTTGTGCCGCGCTGCTGAAGTAACGGAGAATATCCTTCCACAAGCTATTCTCGCCCGCGCTGCCGCGATGGCACTCATCTACTATTATAAGATCGAAGTAGTCCGGTGACCACTCGCGATATAGCAACGGGGTACGATCGGACTGGGCGATGGCCTGGTAGAGCGCAAAATAGATGTCATGAGCGGTGCCTGCTCTGCCCTGGACACGGGTTATGGCCTCTTTAAACGGTGCAAAATCTCGCTTGATTGGATCATCGACTAATACATCCAGGTCGGCAAGAAACAGAATCTTGGGTCGGCGATTCGCTCCATCACGCGACCATCGGGATTCCCACAGCTTCCAGCAAATCTGAAAGGCGGTGGATGTCTTACCGGTCCCGGTTGCCATGACCACCAAAGCGCGGCGCTTACCTGTCACCAGCGCTTCGACAACGCGGTTGATCGCGATGGACTGGTAGTACCGGGGTGGTTTCTCGGCGGACAGGTTACATGGAGTGAGTAGCCGGGCAGCGGTGTCGGGATCGTGGAGACCGCGGGCAGTCCGATAGCGTTGCCAGAGTTCCTCGGGTGATGGATACTCACTGACGTCAACCTCATCTCCTGTAAGGAAGTCAAATTCGCGGATGCCGTGCCCGTTGGTTGCATAAGCAAACGGCACGCCGAGTACCGCGGCATAGTTCTTCGCTTGCTGGATTCCTTCGTTGTACGGTCGGTCCTCGGCCTTCGCTTCGACGACGGCGATTGGCCAATCGGGCGAGTACCGGAGCAGGTAGTCGGCCCGTTTTCGATCTTTCCGAACGCTCGGCTTCACGATGCGACCATCAGTGAAGATGTACTGTTCGACGAGGTGATCGTCGGACCAGCCAGACCTTCTGAGCGCGGGAGTAACGAGAACGCGGCAGGTATCAGCTTCGTTGCGAGGCATAGTGTTAATGGAGTCGTTGGACGCCGGTGGTCGAGATGTTAGCCGCGTCCTGAACGCGCGGGAACTGCTGATTTTTGCTCGTCCCACGGTGCGACCGACCAGAGCCAGCCCCCTGGCGAGCGGTGGGCCTCCTTGCGCCCCTGTCCGCCGGCGCTCTACCTAAGCGCATAGCCGGCGCCAATCCGGCTCTGCGGTAAGGGGCGACCCGGCCCAGGGCGCATTAAGCCCAGGTTGTCAGGTCCCTTCCGTTCGGATCGCTGGCGGACCGGCCGGTCGGATCTTGGTCAACCCCCACTTACATCCCGCGCGGAGGTGGGCGCGGTGGCCCATGTCAAGGTCCGTGCGCGGAAACGCCAACAATTCAATCACTTGCCGCTAGCTGCCCCACGCGTTCGGGGTCCAGCAGGGATTCTTGACGCCGCCGCTGCGTACTCCAAACGTGACGCGATTCGCCGTTCCGACGCGACCCGAGCGCTCGTTCCAACGGCTCGCTGGCAGCGATTTTGGCCGCTTGAGCACTCGTTTCGGCGACACCCAATCCAGTACCGACGATTCGGCCACCGCTCCGACGGCACCCGAGCGCTGCATCTTGCGCATGTGACGCGTGAGCGGCGGACGCGCGCGGCGGGTTGACAGGATTGCGTGATGACCGTCGATCGGCTGGCGACACAGTGGATACGGCACCGTGAACAAACTGCGCGGTGACGGCTGCACGGAGCTGCACGGCCGTACCCGTGCGCACCTCGATCTGCACGACGTCGCCCGTGCGCCGGCGTCGCCTGCAAGCGCAGCCAGGGGCGGCCTCGCCGTGGGCAGGCTGCCGTTGACGGCACGCTGACGGCCGCGCCTGAAGCTGCAACACGACGTTGCCCGTGCGCCAGCGTCGCCGCGAGCGCGGTTCCAGCGCGGCCTCGCCGTGGGCCGGCTGCCGTTGACGGCGCGCTGGTGGCCGCGCGCCTCGAGCTGCACCCCGTCCGCACGTGCGCCAGCGTCGCGGCAAGCACAGCCCGGCCGACGCGGATTCGTGGGTCGGGCCGCGTCTATGTCCGCCTGGTCGAGGGGCGGAGCGGCCGCGCGCGGAGCTGGACGCCGGCGAGCGCGGGGCCGGCATCACGCTAACTGGCGCCCCAGCAAACGGACGAGGCCATCAAGCGCGGCCGCAGTATTGAGGTCCTCGAGCACGAACTCGGCGGCCGCGGGCGTCCACCTGGTCGAGGGCCGAGTGGCCGCGGCGTGGAAGTGGACGCCGGCGAGCTCTGGGCCGGCGTCGTGCGACATGGAGCCCGAGCAAACAGGCCGCGGGGTCGAGGTGGACGTCGGCGCGCGCGGCTCCCTCGCTCCGGAGCGGCCGCGGTGTACATGACGCCGGAGCCGATCGAGGGCGTTGCATCTCGATCGGCTGCGCCGGCGAGCTCAGGGCTGTCGCCGGCCGCCAGTTCGAGCCCGGCCACGTCGCGACGCTTGACGCCGGCGAGCTCGCGAGCGTGCTGGCGTACACGGCGCCCGAGCAGATAGCGGGGCCGCAGCGTCGAGGAACACCCCGGCGGGGTCCGCGCGTTCCTGCGGACCGGAGGGGCGGTCTATGAGAGGATGCGCTGCCTCATTAAAAAAAGAGTGTGGTCTCCCGGGTGCGGCGCGGTGGCCGTCTCCTTTAGCTCGGATCCCTGGGATTGGGCGTGGGTCGGCGTCGCCCTGCTCGTGCTCGTCGGCATAGGCGCCGCGGTCGTCCTTGGCATCCGGCGCCGTCGCTGACGTGATAGGCCAGCTGAACCCCGCAAGGGGGCGCCGCTCGCTTGGGGAAGCACCAGACGGGGAGCGGCCGCGGGGTCGAGGTGGTCGTCGGCGAGCTCGGGGCCATTGATGTCCACCTCGTCGAGGGCGGAGCGACCGCGTCGATGTCCACCCGGCCGAGTTTGTCGGCGATCATCGCGTCCCGCGTCAGGCCGGTGAAGATCGCGGCCACGTGATCGCCGGCGTTCACCGTTCAACCCCAGCACCTACGCCGATCTGGGCCGCGCTCGCCTCGGCGGCGTAGACGTTGCGCCCGCCGAAAAGTCGAAGGCCCGAGGGCTGCCACCCTCGGGCCTTCTGGAGCTCCGCGTTGCCGGAGTCCCCCACCTTCATCACAAGCCGGGCTCCAGGTCCAGAAAGCGGCGGCATGGAGCCCGTTGCTTTCGTCCGCCTACCGCCTCGCCCTCTGCACCCGCTGCCGCGTCCAGCTTCGCCTCTGCCGCCGCTGCGATCGCGGCCAGCGCCTCTGCCCCGACTGCCGCCCGATCCAGCGTCGTGAGTCGCTCCGCCGCGCCGGGGCCGCCTACCAGGCCCGGCCTCGTGCTCGCCGCCTCCATGCCGCTCGCCAGGCCCGGTATCGCGACCGGCAGCGGGACAAGTTCTCCGCGCAGAAAGTGACGCATCACGGGGTGACGGAAGCCGCGGCCGCGTCGATGTCCCAGCTCGCGCCGGAGATTACCGCCGGCAGGAAGGACGACGATGACCATCGAATCCGAGATATCGGCCGCTGCTCGCTTTGCGGAGCGCGGCTTCCGCCCTGGGCCACGCGCGAGCGGCCCGCTCGGCGAGCTCTTCATCGACGCGCTCCCCGCGTCCCACGTGGGCCTCTACGGTGACGGGAGGCGGCGGTGATCGCGAAAGAGAAGGAGGCCGAGATCCTGCGCCTCTACCACGGCGAGAGGTGGCCCATTGGCACCATCGCCGCCCAGCTCGGGCTGCATCACACCACCGTGCAGCGCGTGCTCGGGCAAGCGGGCGTCGACCCGAAGGTCGTCGCGCCGCGCCCGTCGATGGTCGACCCCTTCGTGCCCTTCATCGTCGAGCAACTCGGCAAGTATCCCTCGCTGCGCTCGAGTCGGCTCTTCGGCATGTTGAAGGAGCGCGGCTATCCGGGCGGTCCCGATCATCTGCGCCGGGTGATCGGCCGTCTGCGCCCCAAGAAGCCGGCAGAGGCATTCCAGCGGCTCCGGACGTTGCCCGGCGAGCAAGCGCAGGTCGACTGGGCGCACTTCGGCAAGCTGACTGTCGGCCGGGCGCTGCGCCCGCTCTGGGCTTTCGTCATGGTGCTCAGTTACTCGCGGCGGCTCTTCCTGCGCTTCTTCCCGGGCGCGGCGATGCCCTTCTTCGTTCGCGGGCACGTCGAGGCGTTCGCCGACTTCAACGGCGTCCCGCGCGTGCTGCTCTACGACAACCTCAAGAGCGCCGTCGTGGAGCGCCACGGCGACGCAATCCGGTTTCACCCCACACTGCTGGCGCTGTCAGCGCATTACCGCTTCGAGCCGCGCCCCGTCGCCGTCGCCCGCGGCAACGAGAAGGGGCGCGTCGAGCGCGCCATCCGCTACGTCCGCGAGGCCTTCTTCGAGGCCAGGACGTACGCCGACCTCGGTGACCTCAACCGACAAGCGACCGAATGGACCAGCTCCGCGGCGATCGATCGCTCCTGGGTTGAAGACCGCGCCCGCACCGTGCGTCAGGCCTTCGACGATGAGCGCAACGTGCTGCTGCGACACCCCGACACGCCGTTTCCGGCGCATGAGCGCGTCGAGGTCGAGATCGGAAAGACCCCCTACGCGCGCTTCGATCTCAACGATTACTCTGTCCCCCACGACCGGACCAGCCGCACGCTCGTCGTCCTTGCCGACCTCGAGCAGGTGCGCATCGCCGACGGCAACGAGATCGTCGCGACCCACGTCCGCTCGTGGGACCGCGGCCAGCAGATCGAGCAACCCGAGCACCTCCAGCGCCTCGCCGACGAGAAGCGCCGCGCCCGCGAGCACCGCGGTCTCGATCGCCTCGCACGCGCCGCCCGCAGCAGCCAGGCATTCCTCCGCATCGTGGCCGAGCGCGGCGGCAACGTCGGCAGCGCGATCGCCCGGCTGCTGCAATTGCTCGACGCCGTCGGCGCCGCCGACCTCGAAGAGGCCCTTGTCGAGGTGCTTGAGCGCGACACCATCCACGTCGGTGCCGTCCGTCAGGTGCTCGACCGCCATCGCTCCGAGCGCTGCTTGCCGCCTCCGGTCTCGATCCCCGTCACGCGCGGCCAGCACGCCAACCTCGTCGTTACGCCGCATTCCCTCGCCACCTACGACGCGCTGAAGGAGGACCCGACGTCATGACCGACCTCACGCCCACCGAGACGAAGGCCCGCCTCAAGAGCCTCGGCCTCTTTGGCCTGCTCGCATGCTGGGAGCAGCTCGCTGACAAGCCCTGGCTTGGCGAGGTGCTCGCCATCGAGGAGCGCGAGCGCCACAAGCGCAGCCTCGAACGCCGCGTCAAAAATTCCCGCGTCGCCGCCTTCAAGCCGATGACCGACTTTGACTGGTCCTGGCCCAAGAAAATCGACCGCGAGGCCGTCGACGACCTCTTCGCCCCCGGCTTCATCTCCACTGGCCACAACGCCGTGCTCGTCGGCCCCAACGGCGTTGGCAAGACCATGATCCTCAAGAACGTCGCCCACCAGGCTGTCGTCCGCGGCCACACGGTCCGCTTCTCGACCGCGAGTGACATGCTCGCCGACCTCGCCGCGCAGGATTCCTCGGCCGCACTCGCGCGCCGGCTGCACCGCTACACGGCTCCCGCCCTTCTTTGCATCGATGAAGTCGGCTATCTCTCCTACAATAGCCGCTACGCCGACCTGCTCTTCGAGGTCGTCACCCGTCGCTACGACGCACAGAAGCCGATCCTGCTCAGCACGAACAAGGCCTTCGCCGACTGGGGCGAGGTCTTCCCGCATGCTGCCTGCGTCGTCACGCTCGTCGACCGGCTCGTGCACCGCGCCGAGGTGATCGAGATCGAGGCCGAGAGCTACCGGCTCAAGGAAGCCAAGGAGCTGAGCGCCCTCCGCACCAAGCAGCGCCGCACCAAGAAGCACTGAGCGGCCTCTTCACCGGGAACCTTCACCGGCATCGGACGCGGATTTCACCGGTGAACTTCACCGAATTCCCGCGAGTTGTCGAGATCATCTACAGAGTTCGTGCCGCGCGGCCCGGCGAGGAGCTCGAGGCGAGCTCGGCGGCTCCCCTCCGCGGCAGCGCGAGCGCGGAGGTCGAGGCGCGCGTCGGCAAGCTTGAAGCTATGGCCCTCCACCTGGTCGAACTCGGCCACGTTGCCGCCGAGGGCGGAGCGGCACGGGCGCGCCGCGTGGGCGCCCCTCGGCCAACGGCATCATCTCTGCGAGGTAGAAGCGCCGCGCGAGCTCGGGGCCGTCGCCGTCCACTTGGTCGAGGTCGGCCACGTCTCCGGCATGCTCCTCCAGCTCGGACCGCGGCGCCGCGGCATGGTCGAACCGCGAAGCGCCCGCAGCGTCGAGACGGACGCCAGGGAGGCCGTGATCGCGCTGGCGTCGTTCACGACGCCGGAGCAGACGGCGCGGCTCGGCGGTCGGGGCGCCGCTCCATGCCTAGCCGGTAACGAGATCTCGAACATGAGCTCGGGGGGCCATCATCGTCCACCCCGGGCGAGCGCGACGCCGTCGCAGAGATCGGGGCGGACGTCGGCGAGCGTTGCGCCGTCGGCCTCGTCCATCGGGCCGAGCGCGGCGCCGTGACAGCACTCCTTGACGCACCTGGAGCTGCACGACGTCGCCCGTGCGCCAGCGTCGCCTGCTCCCTGAATAGGATCGGCGAGCGGGCGCGATAGGCACGCACGGCAGAGGTACGCGGCGAACGTCCAACGCGACGCCGCTTCATGTGCTCGACTGGCGCGCTTCCCGCCGGGCAGCGCTTCACCGCAGACGAGCGTGCCGCTTGCCCGGACGTGGGGTTGGGACCGCTGCCGTCCCGCGCTCCGCCGCCTCCCACGCGGCGCGCAGGCAGCTCGCAAGTTTTCCTCCTCCCTCCATCGGCGGTCCCATTCGCTTCAGCGCCTCCAGGCGCACAGCCTCCAGCCTCGACCGACGCGGCGCCGTCGCCCGGCGCTTCTCCACGAGCTCACCGAGCACCTGCTCCGCGCGCTCCCACTGCGCCGCCGCCCCCGGCGCGTGCGCGATCCTTCGCACGGCGTTCCAGGGCGCTTCAAGCTGATCACACAGGTTGCCGATCTCGGGGTGCAGCCGAGCGATCGCGCGCAGGTGGCACCGGGTCTGCTTGTTCATCTGGAAACACTCTTCCAGGACGTGGCTCGGCGCGCGGACAACTCCGCACGCGAGCTCGTACCAGCGCCGCGAGCTCATGCGTCTACAAAAGCACCGAACCACAAACCTGCCAGAGCGAAGCCTTCATTTTCCGTTCAACTTTAAAGAGCGTTAAAGCACAGTACAAGAGTCGGTCCCTGGCGAGGGCGACGCCATTAAAGTCTGATGTAGCGTGCGACCAAGAGGACGCCGGTTCTCACGTGGCACCGTGACCTGACTGGCATTCGCTGGGGCCCGATGACGTGACCTCGGTGTGCGGGGTGACCCCCCCGGGCGGTCCCACGGCCCGACCGTCGAGCGGGGCCAGCTCGCCCGGCGCCGCAGTCGCGAGCCGCGCTGGCATCCACCTGGGCGAGCTCCGCCTTGCGCCTGGGCCAGCCTCCCGCCTGGACGAGCTCCGCGGCCTCGCGCGCCGAGTTCGCGCCCCGCGCCATGCCGCCCCGCGTCATGCCGCCCCGCGGTCGTGCCCGTCGCGCGCCGCCCTGTGGCACGCGTACGCAACAAAACGGAGGTGGGCGGCTCGCCGGAGCCCCTCAGCCGACCCCGCGCAAAATTACCAAATCGACCCCTTCGCGACCCCCCCAAATTGGCCCCTCGGGCGCTCCCTCGAAGCGGTCTAACTGCGCGTCACCAGAGCGGTTTCCACACCTGACCAGATCCCGGTAACTCGCGACGAGATACCGGATCGTCAGAATTACCATTTCGGGCCTCCTCACGGGCCCTCGTTCAGGCTCCGTCCCGAACCCGAAACACACAACAACCGAGGTTTGTATATGGCAGGAGCAGCTACCCTCGCGCTCTGGCGGCCCCCGACGCGCGGTCGTCGGGCCGCGCTGGCGGACGACGCTGCTGCACGGGCGGCATCCTGCGCAGCCCCAGGCGTTCGGCCGTCAGCGTGCGGTGACCGCGACCTGCCCCACGGCGCGCTCCGACAAGCCGCCCGCGCGCGGCACGGCCACGCATGGGCGACGTCGTGTAGCTCCAGCCGCGTGGTCGCCAACACTCCGCCAACGCCGTCGAGCGCCGTCCTGCCCGCGGCGCCACGCCGGGCCGGGAGGCGGACAACGCTGGCGCACGGACGGCGACATCGCCACGCCAGCGGGCCGGCGTCGCGGCGGTCGGCGCGCGCCTCCGTGACGCCGCCCACGCTCCCCGCGCCCGTGACGGGCGCGAGGCCAAGCGCCAGCGGCGGCCCTTCACGTCAGACCGGGCAGACCGGGCGATGGCGCGCGCGATCGGCCAGCTTGGCGCCTCCGACCGTCTCCCGAGAAAATGTCTCCCAGGGCGCCTCGCGCGCGGACGTCCACGCGCGCCGATCCGGGCCGCGCATGGCGACGCTAAACGCGGGCGCCACGCTGGGGCCCTGCACCCGTCGATCGCGTACGAGACCATGGGGCTGCTGGCCGACGTCGCAGGCTCGCCGAGCTCCCTCGCGTCCGCTCGGCTTCAACCGCGCACGGTGAACACCATCTCTTGTGGGAATGGAGTCCAGCGCGAGCCCTTGCATGTGCGCGTAAAACCCACACGATGCCGATTCGCCGCGCTCGGCTCGCGCATCGTGATCAGAGGCGCCCCCCTGGAGCGGCACGACGTCGTCCGTGCGCCAGCGTCGCCCGCGAGCGCGGCCCGATGGCGGCACCGCGGGCCTTTTGCGTCGACACCACGACGACGCGGGTTCGTCGGCAGCTAGATCGGGACCTCGTCATCTCTCAGAAGCCCATCAATCTTGCTTAGCAGTTCTCGCTTGACCCGCTGCCGGTTCAGTTCGTCTTCGTAACCGGCCTTGACAGATGATACCTTGGCGACGCCCTTCAGCATCATCATAGCGTCGATCATTCGCTCCGCCTCGTCGTCATCCAGGTCGCGCCGGAAGTGAACAACCAGGCCCTTGACGCTCATTGCAGTCCCACTCCCCGCGAAGAGATCTCGCCGGCTTCCCCAAGCATAAGGATATTACGCAACTCACCGATGGCCCGTGCGCGTCGCCTGTAAAGCGTCGAGAGGGGCAGCCCTGCATCTTGGGCGATCTGGGCCATTGAAACTCCGCCCAAATCGTGTGCCACGAGAACGAGTCGCAGCACCGGATCGAGCTCATTCACTGCATCCATGGTGCTGGCCCTGACGTTGTCGGACTCCATCACAGCAGCAGCATCCGGCGCTGGATCAAGCACATCGATCGAACTGACCAATTCCTCCCTGCGCTTTCGCGCACGCTCGTGGTAGTGGGAGGCAACGTGTACGGTGATCGCGTTCAACCAGCGCTCCGGCCTGCCGCGTTTCGGATCGAACCTGGGCCAGCTCTCGCAGACGTTGAGCCAGACCTGGCCCGCCACGTCGCCACGATGGCACTGAGGGACCCCCATCCTCTCCAACCAGAGCAACACGGCACGAACCAGCATCGGGCAAAACAAGCGCGCGTACGCCGCAGCGCGCTTTCCTTCATCCGGACAATCCATGACTTTACCCCCCGTTGCGAAATCGCACCCTATGATGAATGCGAGGCGCGGCTGCGCTCACCCATGGCTCCCTACTCCCGGAAGGGTCGTGTTCAGCGGAGAGCGCTCTACGTCCTCCCAATCGGCAGCCGTTGCGGAACCCGGCCCGCCTTCGTCACGCTGTACCGGGAAGCTCGTCAGCGTCGCAGCACGCCGGGCGAGCTCAGCCCCCGTGGCAGCGCGGGCAGGGAGCGGCGACCGAAGCCGCGGCTGTGGAGGCGGCGGGAGCTTCGCCCGCGGGCTTCTGGCCGCAAGCTCGGGAGACGGTACCACAGGCGGAGGAACGTCGAGCGCGCGGGGAGGTAGCGCCGGTGGTGTCGAGCTCTGCACCGGCGACGACGCGGGACGCGCCGAGCTCTCGCGCTCGGTGACGGGCTCGCCAACCTGGATCACCACGCTCTCCTCGGCCTCCGTCCGGTAGTCGTCGTGCAGCCGCCACAGGCGCTCCCAGTACCGCGCCGGCGTGCCGGTGAAGGTCTCCAGCTGCCGCGCGAGGCCGGGCGTCATGGGCAGGTCGCTCCTCAGCAGCCGCTCCACCTCCCTCGGTTCCAACCCCGTGCTCTCGGCCAGCTTTCTCCTCCACGAAGGCGTCGTCGCACAGAACGACTCGAGGACCCTTCCCGGCCAGGGGACGGGGCGCCCTCGGGCGTCTCTCAGCTCCGCGAGCGCCGCGTCGACGTGACAGTCCAGAAGGCGCCGGTATCGATCCCGGTCCCCCACGGCCTGCTCCTTCGCATCGGTGAGGGCTGCCTCCTCGTCATCATGCGCGTGCTCGCGCGCCTCGCGAAGCCCGCGCTCGCGTCCCAGCGCTTCGCGCGCGGTGACCGCGAAGCCGATCGCGACGCACGCGATCATCGCGAGCCCGAGCGGCGACACGAGCCACATCGCCCCCAGCATGTCCTCCATGGTAATTCTCCTCCTGGACGTAAGCATTCCTACGCAAGACAGATCTCGGCCCTGTGCTGTCTGGGCTGAAGACACCCTCAGCGTCACCGTCAGCTCGCCGTCGATCGACGGCCGCCGATTCAGCGAATGTGCCTGGACAGCGCTTCGCGCTCCGTTGCGAGCCGACCGCGCGGAAACTCCCGCGCATGGGCTTCGAGCAGCAGGCGCGCCTCGTGATCGCCCTCTCCGTCGTTGTCCTCAATGGCCCTTCGGGCCTGGCTGATCAGGCGCATCTCGCGTGCGGTGACCGCTGGCCACACGGGGCTCCCCGGGGACGAGATACGAGGTGCTGTCGCCACAGAGGGCGCGGGCGTGCTGCTCGCCACAGCCTCAGCGCGCGCGCTGCCTGTCGCCGCCGGCGACGCGCTCTCGGGCGCGGCGGGCGCGACAGCAGAATGCGCGCTGTCACGTGAGCCTTGCGCCGTGACGTCGTCTGGTGCGGGCGCGCGCCCCGGTGCGCTGAATGCGGCCGGGTGCAGCCACGATTCCGCGCTGGGCAGCGGCGGCACCGCCGAGAGGAGCGCGCCGGTCAACACGACGAACGCACCCTGCACGACGATCCTCACGCCCAGCCGGCGCAGCCAGGCCGTCCACGACGCACGGCGGTCCAGCCCGAGCACCAGCGGGACGCAGGCGCTCTCGTCCCTACCGTGCGCGGGTTGCTGGGCCGTCCACCGCTTGAAAGCCGCAACGAGTCGATCCCAAGCCCGGCGGTGCTGCGCCCTCACCGTATCCAACGGGACGTTCAGCTCGGCGGCGATCGTGGAGAGCGGTGTCCCCTCCAGCTCGTGCTTGACCAAGAGATCCCGGTCCTTGGGGCCGACCCGGTCGAGCAAGTCCCGGGCCAGCTCTTCCTGCTGCCGCAAGCGCAGCAGTTCCTCCGGCGTGGGGCATTCGTCTCGGGGATCGCGCTCCTCGAACGACGTCAGCACCTCTCCGCGGCGGCGCTCGTTCCGTCTGTGCTTCCGTGCCTCGTTGAGGGCGATCGTGACGAAGTACCGCGCCGGATCGCCGCTCAGCTCGACCCGCCTCGCCACCTCCAATCCCCGCAGCAGCGCGTTCTGCGCGACGTCCTCGGCGTCGCGCGCCGGCACGCCGTGAAGCCTGGCCAGGCGTCGGAAGCGGTTGAAGCTGAGGAGATGGGTCGCTGGCTTGCCCACGGTAGGTAGCATCCCTGAGCCGCTCGAAACGGTGCAGGAAAGTGCAAGGAGCGGCAACTTTGGTAGCACCAGGTAGCACTGATACATGCGTTCAGGCGCTCGAGTCTTCGCTACGCTGCCGCGAACAGGCGATCGCATTGCCGCACCCGAACGCAATTTGCCACTGCCAGGGTCACTTTGCATCGATTCGCTCCCGTTGACGCCGCGCGGCTGGCGCGAGTACCGTCCAACCATGCGATGTTCCGCACGCGCTCTGCTCTTCTCTGCGCTCCTCGCCGCAACCGGCGCTGCGAGCTCGGCCAGCGCGGAGGACGCCTATCCGGAGCCAGGACCACGTGACGGCGCAACGGTGAAGGACCATGTTCGCCGCGGTCGCAGGGCGCGCAACGCCGGGCAGTGGACCGAGGCATACGCCTCCTACAAGGCCGCCTTCGAGGCAGCAGACCCGGCGTCCAGCACGGAGCGAGAGCGCGCGGAGCTCGCCGGCGAGCTTGGCCTCTGCGAGCTCGCGCTGCGCAAGTACCGCGATGCCGCCGAGCACCTGGCCTTTAGCCTCGAGCAGCGCACGGCGCTGCCGCTCGCGCTTCAGCTGCGATTCGAGAAAGGAGAGCGCGAGGCAACATCGCACGTCGCGACACTCGTGCTCTCGGTCGATCCGCCGGATGCCGAGGTGCTCGTCGACGGCAAGTGGGTAGGCCGGGTCGCGCGGACGTACAAGCTGTTCTTGGAGCCCGGCCAGCGCATCGTGCGGGCCAGCGCCCCGGGGCGCCTGGATGGGTTCCATGAGTTCGGGGCTGTGGCCGCAACGGCGTACAACGTCAGAATGCCGCTGGCGCGTTTGGCGGTGAGCCAAGCTCCGGAGAGCGCGCCGGGTTCACCGAAGGAAACGCCGAAGACCAGGAGCTCTTCACCCGTCGTGCGCGCGCAGGCCCCCAGCCCGTGGGCTTCCTGGCCGGGGACGCTGCGTATCGCGGGAATCACCGCCACGACGGCCACCCTGTCGGCGGGCGCCGTCCTGATGATCAGGGCCAGCACGCTGGATGGTGACGCGAGCGAGCAACGCGACGGGCTCACGCGTGGTCGGACGTCCAGCTCGTCGATGTGCTGGCAAGCGTCCCAGCGCTCCTCGTGCGGCGCCCTGCGCCGCCTCCTCGACGAGCGCAACCTCTCCGACGGCTTGGGCACGGCCCTGCTCATCACGGGGGGTGTCCTCGGCGCAGCGACGGCCGCGTCCTTCTTCACCGACTTCTCCTTCCTGGGGCGCTCGCCGGCTCAGGAGCGGATCCACGTCTCGCCCGTGGCGACGGGGCGTGAGACCGGCGTGAGGATCGAGGGACGGTGGTGAGGTCTGGAGGGGCGGTGGAGATGCGTTCGCAGGGCGGCCGAAGCGCTCGAGCTTCTGTTTTCGCCGTGGTGCTGTGCGCGTGGAGCGCGAGCGCGTCGACCGCGTGCCGTTATTCCGATGCTTGCTGGGAAGGGCTGGACTGTGCCCCCGATCCGGAGCCTCCGCCCGACCCCTGCGCAGGAACGCCTGGTACCGCGCCGGCGCTGGACGAATGCGGGGTGTTCGTCAGCGCGTCGTCAGGCGACGACAGGCACCCCGGAACGAAGGACGCGCCGGTGAAGACGTTGCAACACGCGATCGGGCTCGCCGCGCACGGGCGAGGCCGCGACGAAAAGCCGACCCGGCGCGTGTACGCATGCGGCGGGGAGTTCGAGGAGGCGATCGAGCTGCCTTCGGGGGTCGATCTGTGGGGCGGGCGCCTCTGTGACGGCGGTGACTGGTCGTATGCGGGATCGTTCGACGGACCGGATCACCCGACGATCATCGCTCCGCCGGTGGGGATCCCGCTGCGGGTCCTCGGGGGGAACGACGCGGTCATCGCAGGGGACGACGCGACGTCCGTGATCTTCGGCGTGCGCGCCGTGGCGGCTGACGCCTCCGCGAGCGATGGCAAGTCGTCGATCGCGATGATCTTGAGCCCTGGGGCCAAGGCGAAGGTGGTGTTGAGCGACGTCATCGCGGGCAACGGCAACGATGGGGAGCCGGGCAAGGACGCGCTCAGCGTCCGCGCGAAGGACGGAGCGCCGGGGAACGACGGCGCGCTCGCCTGCACCGTGGACGCCGCTGTGGGCGCCCTGCCGGTTGTCAACTCCTGCGACGACGGCATCGAGTCGACGGGCGGATATGGCGGCGACGGCGGGCT
This sequence comes from Sorangium sp. KYC3313, assembly GCF_052075895.1. Classification (NCBI taxonomy): domain Bacteria; kingdom Pseudomonadati; phylum Myxococcota; order Polyangiales; family Polyangiaceae; genus Sorangium; species Sorangium sp. KYC3313. The sequence continues at coordinate 1,295,013 of NZ_CP197255.1, read as the reverse complement.
TGACGGCGGCGGCGATGGCGCGCCAGGAAAGCCGGAGCCCGCGGGAAATCCGCAACGCTTCGGGGCTGCGGGGCTCGGCGCGGGCGGCGATCAGTGCACGAAGGGGGAAGACGGCGCGCCCGGTGCCAGCCGTGGCCGCGCTGACGGCGCGAAAGGTGAAGGCTACCTCGACATCCACGGATGGGTCGGCGTCCGGGGTGAGGATGGAAAGAAGGGCGGCGCCGGCCAAGGGGGGGGCGGCGGTGGCGGCAGCAAGTCGCGCGGCGACATGGTTGCGTGCCCTGTAAGCCGCCCCCAGAGCGGTGCGGCCGGTGGCTCGGGGGGGAGCGGGGGTTGCGGGGGCGAGGGAGGCCGGGGCGGCGGCTATGGTGGCGCGAGCATCGCCATCGTCGCACTGGAGGACTCGGAGCTGGAACTCGACGCCACGAAGGTTGTCGCGGGCAACGGCGGCGATGGCGGGGTCGGCGGAACGGGCCAACCAGGCGGCGTTGGGCTGAAGGGCGGTCGCGGTGGGCTCGGCTATGGCGACATGTGGGACGCGTGCAGCGGCGGCCGTGGAGGCAGCGGCGGCCACGGCGGTGATGCCGGCGGTGGGCTCGGCGGCGCTGCGATCGGCATCGCGTACGTGGTCCCCCATCTGGCCATCCTGCCCGGCACGATCATCGACGTTGGGCACGCAGGAGATGGCGGCTATGCAGGAAACGCTGCCTTAGACGACGAGGTGGGCCGAGGGGCGAGCGGCCCATGGGGTCCACTCTATCCTTTCGGTGCGGCAAACGAGCCGCCCCGTTGAGTCGCTCATCGCGGCGCAGCCGTCGAGGAATGCCGATGACGTCAAAACGCACGATTGGCCTGCTCCTGGCTCTTTCTTTCGCCGCGGTTGGCTGCGAGAGCGCGCCAGGCCCCATCGATGCCGATGGTCCGCCCTGCGCGCTCACATCGTCGTGCCAGGACGAACCACCGCCGGAAGCCGTCTGCCTCGAGCACCTTGCCGCCGATCGGCTGGCCGACGGCTGTGGCGTGTTTGTCGCCGGGCCCTTCTTTGGCGGCGACGATGCGAATCCAGGCACGAAGAACAAGCCGGTCCGCTCTCTCCATCGCGCGATTGCCCTGGCGCGCATCGGTCGAGGAAGGGTGTTCGCGTGCAACGACGTCTTCGAAGAGTCCCTCATCCTACCCTCCGGCGTGGACCTCTACGGGGGCGTTGATTGCCAAACATTCGAACGCTTCAAAGAGGGTGTTACAACCGGCCTCATCGTCCGTGAGAGACCATTCGCCATTGCTCTGACCGTCGAGCCGGCGGGCGCCGGCGACACCGGGGCGGCGGATGGAGTCTCGACGATCGACCACGTGACCATCCTGGGCCAAACCTATATCGGGATGCTCGTCCGGTCGGGTACCGCGGTGGAGCTCACCCGGAGCGAGATCAGCGCATCCCCCGGAAACGGGGGCGGCCATGGCGAGGAGTGGCCCGGGCCGGACGGAGCACCCGACGGGCCGCACGGCATCTACGGCGGGGATGCGTGCTCGGGCGCCGTCGTCGCCGGCGGGCCCGCGGTGGTGAACCCGTGCGAGGGCGGGATCCCGACCGTCGGTGGCAAGGGAGGAGACGGGCGTGCCGACGGCGCCGGAGATGGGGAGGCCGGCGAGCCCGTACCCGCGCCGGAGCCCGGCCACGAAGGGCAAGGAGGACTTGGCAACCGCGAAGACGTTGGCTGCTACAGCGGCTTCAACGGGAAAAACGGCAAGTGGGGCGCGATAGGCGCATCTGGTGAGGGCATCGGGCGGCTCACCGAGACCGGATGGGAGGGCGACAGGGCAGCCGATGGCATCCGCGGCATGCCGGGCCAAGGCGGCGGCGGAGGAGGCGGGCGTCGTGGCGGGCTCGCCGTGTGCGGCGTGGCCTCCAAGGGAGGCGCCGGCGGCGGCTCGGGCGGCGCGGGGGGCTGCGGTGGCCGAGGCGGCCGAGGGGGCGGGAACGGCCAGCCCAGCATCGGAATCGCCGTGCTTCACGCCAAGCTGACGGTGCGCGACAGCCTGCTCACGACGCGCCTCGCCGGGTCGGGTGGGGACGGCGGGGCGCCGGAGCGAGGCGGCGATGGCGGCTGGGGCATGCCAGGCGGGGCCGTGGGGGACGGCACGTGGTCGTGTGGCGGCGGCGACGGAGGCCGAGGAGGCGACGGCGGCTACGGCGGCCCCGGACGCGGCGGCGACTCGATCGGCATCGCAACCCTCGACGAGGACCAGCTCACGCTGGAGGGCGTCACCTACGATCTCGGACCGCCGGGCAAGGGCGGCGTGAGCTGGGATTGGTCTGGCGAAGAGATCCACGGGGAGGACGGCATCCAGGTCGAGATGCAGCGTTTCCCAGAATAGCCGAACTCACGTCATGGGAGAACGGCACGGACCTCCACGACGGCTGCAACGATCGCAGCAAGGCAGGCAGCGAAGCGAACCGCTGGGACCCAAGGAACCATGGGCGTAGGAGGGAACATGCCGGGATGGCCCTTCCGCTCCCCTCCTGGCGATCTCGGCGGCCTTTCTGCTGATCGGGGCACCTTCCAGGCGTCGTGCTACGATGAGGCTACGGGTTCCGAGTTCACCTGCCGACTCGCCAGGAAGCTCCAGGCCCAGGCGACCATGGCGGCCGGCGGCTCGCCTTCACCGTCCCACGAGGCGACCAGCGCTTCGAGCTCGCGCGTGGCAGCTTCGAACTCGCGCTTGGCAGCGATGCCCCATGGAGTCATCGGCGGCTCGAGGAGCACGCGAATCTTCACGAGCGTGTCGATCAACTCGCCCTTTCGAAGGACGCCATCCGTCTCCACCACGCAGTAGCAAGAACCGCTCTGCATCTCTGGCATCAGGGGCCACAGGATGCAGTAGAGCGCCGTGAGCACCGTGAGCACCGCGATAAGCGGCTGTGTCAAGTTGCTCGCTTCGATCTGGACGCCGGGTGCCGGCTCATCAGACGGCGATGGCTCCACCCACCTGTGCTGGTCCGTGAACAGGCAGTCGTAGAGTCTAACCTCTCCGGGGAGACGCAGGTTCGTCATCACCTCCGGCACGAGCACGGTCCCGATCTCCGGCGGCATGCGTTCGCAACCGAAGGTCGCTTCGATGTCGCCAGAAATCCACTCCGCGCATGGCTGCTCATCGGGCAGCAGATCGAAGGTGGCATATTCCCTCACGATGATGGCGAACTTTTGTCCATCGTCCGGACGAGCGACGAACCTAGGATCGAACGGGCTACGCGGAATGATGAAATGTAGTCCTAGAAACTTGACCGAGAACGAGTTCCTCGTTCGCTTCACGATGTCGACCGTGCGCTCGCTATGGACGATGTAGTACGGAACCAGAAAGCTCACATGGAACCACAGCGTTCGACCCGTGGACTCCGGCATGTCGATCGAAAAAGAGTAACAGGCGTCGCAGCCTCCGGTGGGGAGGTACAGCGAATGGTTCATGAACCTACCAGGGAATCCGTCTTGGATGCGACGCCGCAGGTCGTGCCATCGGTCGACCTTCGATGCCTGGATCCGCGCGCGCACGAGCCGGTCGTGCTCTTCGGTCTCCATGCATCGCTGGACGTCGATATCGCCATCCTCTTTGATCCCAACCCCACGGGGATAGTATCGATAGACAATGCCGATTAGTTCGTCGATGTTGTGTTTCATGGATTCACAATCCTGGAGCCGGTGTGTCTGTACTGTCCATCCAATGCCGTTCTCGGCGACAAGTGGACGGCGGCACGGATCTCAACGACGGCTACGAGGAACCTCCGGGAGCCGGGTCGAACGGCCAACTCGCCAGGAACCTCGAGGCCCAAGCGACCATGGCGGCTGGCGCCTCACCGTGACCGTCCCACGAAGCGACCAGAGCTTCCAGTTCGCGCGTAGCAGCTTCGAGCTCGCGCCTGGCAGCGATGCCGCGGGCAGTCTTCGGCTGCTCAATGAGCACGCGAATCTTCGCAAGTGCCTCAATAACCTCCTCTCTCCGCAAGACACCATCCGTCGTTACAACCCAGTAAGAAGAACCGCTTTGCACCTCGGGCATCAGAGCCCACAAGATGTGATACAGCGCCGCAAGCACGTTGAGTACCGCGATGAGCGAGTCTGTCAGGTTGCTCGCTTCGATGTCCACGCCGCCAGCCGACACTTCAGACGGCGATGGTCTTACCCATGTATGCTCGTCCGAAAATAAGCAGTCGTAGAGTCTGACCTCACCAGGAAGGCGCACGCCTGTTGTCACATCCGGCACGAGCACGGTCCCGATCTCCGGCGGCATGCGCTCGCAACCGAAGGTCGCTTCGATATCACGGGAAATCCACTCCGCATATAGCTGTTCTTCGGGCGACAAATCGAAGGCAACGTAGCGTTTCCTGATGTTGACGAACTTGAGACTATCGTCCGGCCGCGACACGAAGCCTGGATCGAATGGGCTTCGATAAACAATGAAGCGCAAGCCTCGGAATACAACCACGAACAAGTCGCTCACCTGTTTCACGATCTCGATCGTGCAGGATCGATGGACAATGTAGTAAGGGGCCAGGAAACTTATTTGAAACCACAGCGGCTCACCGGTGGATTTTCGAAGATCAATCGTGAAGGAGTAGCAGCCGTCGCAGCCGCCCGTGGTGAGATGCAGCGAACGGTTCATGAGCATACGAGGGAAGCGGTCGTCGATGCGACGTAGCATGGATTGCCATCGCTCGTCTTTTGATGCTTGGATCTGCGCAGCCACGAGCCGGGCGTGCTCTTCGGTCTGGCTGCGGAGCTGTTCGTCGACATCATCGGCAATCCCAACGCCACGGGGGTAGTATCGATAGACAACGTCCAACAGCTCGTTAATGCTGTGTTTCATGGATTTTTGAGCCTGGCGCCAAGGCCTTTGTAGAAATCACTAATAAAGCGCTCTACTATTCTAGACTTGAACGTTTTGCAGAATATGCCCGGGGGGAGCTGCGCGCCGCTATCCTTTTCGTATACTGTATCCGCCGACCAGTTCGCCACGTCAGCGCTAATCTGTGCTGCCCTATCCGACGAGATCGCTCCCCACTCTTCGCTTCGCAGTGGCATCCCAATGTGAACCATACACGTTGAGTCGCCCTCATTATTATGGCCGAAAGCCAGATAGGCCTTTGCCTCCTGCCAACCACCTGCAACGCCAATCCCATCGTAGGCAACGATCGTAACAAAGTCGAAAGCCCGCGGGTCGATCGGTATTTTGCCTGTGCACCCCATGGTCGGAGTGCCGCTCTGCTGGCAGGGATCTGGCGGGCTCGTCGGGCTAGCAGTCGGCCTCTCCGAGCTGTCGCTCGGTCTCTCCTCTTCGTCTTCGAGCTCCCACTCGTTGCACGCGATCTTGCCCTCGCCGCCGCCTTGGGGGTCGGCCCCGAAGTCACCGGATGCGGAGGAGGTGAAGACGGGGCGTGGCTCGGAGCCCGGACCGGCCCCTGCACCCGAAGTTCCTTCCCCGACAGGATAGCAGTCGCCGAACGTCATGTTGCACGCCGCCAGCGCCCAAACCGCGATAGTCAAGATCAAAAATAGAACTTTTCTCACGTTCATTTCTCGCTCCATCGAAGCACAGGACCAGCAACGACGACGACGGACACATAGCCCGGGAGCACCAGGCTGCCCCGACCGACCCAATCCACGTTGACGCTCACCGACACCCCGAGCGGTCCGGCGACGTACGCGTTGGTCTGCGCGTGGCCGCCCACCGCCAAGCCACCGACGCGTCCGCACAAGGTGACGCCGCACGCCGGCATGAGGTAGAACGCGACAGACGGCCCCGCGCTGACGTTGCCGTCCTTCCACGCGTACCCGATGTCGACCGAGGTCTGGTTGTAGATCCCGAGCCCGTCCTCCTGGATCGGGGGTAGGATCGTGCACAGGTCGTGCACCGTGAACAGGATGTCTCGCTGGATGGGCCAAGATATGCCCGCGTGCGGCCCCACCGCGAGGCGCGGAACGGTACCGGCCTGGAGCCACCCGAGACTCACACCAGCGCTCAGCTCGGAGGCGTCTCCTTGCGTCGGTACGACGACGAGCAGCGGGATGACCAGGATCGCCCATGGGATCCGCCGCCTCCTTGTGCCCATCGTCCCCTTCCCGTCTTCCGCAACTCGTGAGCAACGTGCCGACGCGGGGCATTCTTCTGATCAGAGGATCGGCGTCAAACGGAATCTAGGCGAGCACACTAAACTGGCGAGGGGTCGTACCGTCCAGAGCGTGCGCCAGCGAGCAACTCTACCCGTGCGGCGCCAGCGCGTGTCGACGTGCTGGCGCCAGCTGCCTGGCCGCGCCGCCGCGGGTGCGGGCGACCGGCCACGCGCCCCGGGCTGCGCGTGTCGGCTGCAAGCCCGACCCAGCGCGGCGCCGCGCGCAGGCAGCGGTGACCGCGCGCTGTGACCGCCACGCGCGGCGCGGCACGACATCGCTCGCGCGGCCACGCCGCCCGCGAGCGCGGCGCCTGACGGTGGCCTGCGCGCTCAGCGGCGACGACGCGCTAGCGCTCAAGCGCCTGGAGCTGCACGATGTCGCTCGCGTGTCCGTGTCGCAACGGGCGACGACCGGGCACGACGCACTCGACTCGGGAGCCCTGCCTTCGGGCGTCGCAGCGGTGCACGACGGAAGCTCCCGGCGCCCGGCTCGGCGCCGCCGTAACGCCTGCCCCATGCGCAGCACGCTCCGAACCGCGCCCCCGATGATCCGCGATCCCCAGGACCGCACCGGCGCGCTCCGATGGCCCGCGTGCAGCCTCCACGGCGTCCGCCCGCTAGCCGCCGCCCATGCCGGGCACAGCACATAACTGCTCGAAACAACTCAGCATTGTTTCTGCGTGTAGAAATTGTTTCCCCCTTGCAGAACGTCTCACCGAAGACGCTCGCCGCGCGCAGCACGCGCCGCTCTTCGACGTCCAGCGCCTCGAGCCGCGCCTGCACCATGGCGAGCGCCGTCTCGGGCATGCCCGCGCTCCTGCCCTCGGCGACCGCGCGGATCTGCTCCTCCAGCATGAACGCGTTGCCGTCGGCGCAGGAGAGGAGCCTCTCGATCTGCTCGGCGCCGATGCCATCCCCGAGCACCTCCCGCACGAGCCGCTCACCCGCGCGCCGGGGCAGCGGCGCGAGGCTGAGACGGAGGCCGTGGCGCTCGCTCCAGAGCGCCGGGAAGAGCTCGTCGACCTCTGGACGAGCGAGCGCCAGGACGAACAAGGGCAGGTCCCTGGCGTGCCGGAGCGCGGCGTCGATCAAGGTCACCGTGGGCAGATCGCCCCAGTGGAGGTCCTCCAGCACCACGAGCACCGGCTGCCGCTGGCACTCGGCCCTGACGAAGTCCACGAACGCCTCGCGGAGGCGATCGCCCATCAGCATCGGGTTCTGCCGCGCCGCGCTGAGCTGCACGTCGCCTTCGTCGGGGAACGCCGTCCCGACGAGCTCGCCGAGGAACGCCGCGACGTGCGGGCGCTTGGCCCCGAGCCCCTCGAGCTGCTCGACCCGGTCGCGCACCTTGCTCCGCCGCACCTCCAGCGGCTCGCCGTCGAGGATGCGCATGGCGCGGCGGAGCGCCTGGGACAACAGGCCGAACGCGGAGCCGGCCGCCATCGGATCGGCCCTGCCGATCCAGATCTCGGCGGCCTCGCGCCGCTCCTCGAGGGCGCGGAGGAACTCCCAGGCGAGGCGCGACTTGCCAAGACCGGGGGCGCCCACGACGACCACGGCGCTCGCGGAGCCCTCGTCCACGCAGTGGCGCCACTCGGCCGCGAGCTGAGAGAGCTCGCGCTCGCGCCCCACACAGGGCGTCGGCTTCCCGAGCAACTTGGGGACGGTGTCCGGCTCCGCCTTGGGGCCGCGAAGCCAGCATCCTCCGGGCTCGCGCGCCGTATCGAAGCGGCTCGCGAGCAGGCTCGCCGTCGCTTCGTCGAGCCGGATGCCCGAGGGCAGCGGGCCGTCACGCCCGGCGATGAGCTGCGCCACGCGATCGACGAGCGCGCCGACAGGCAACCTCCCCTCGATCTCCGCCAGCCCCGTGGCGACGGCCATGGGTGCGCGGCCAAGCTCCGTCCGGAGCGCGAGCGCGCAGTGGGCCGCTCGCACCGCGAGGTCGGTCGGGGACTCGGCGCCCGACAGCGCGACGAGCAGCCAGCGCGATTGGAGCACATCGAGGCTCCCGCCGTGGCGCGCCACGATGTCCCGCAGCGCCTGGGTCCGCGCGGCGCCCTCGGCGTCCGAGAGCGTGGCGTCTGTCTCGTCTGTGCCGTTGGCGGTCAGGATGACACACATGACCCTGCGCTCGGCCGTCGTGATCGCCTCGCTCGACGCGGACGGCGCCGAGACGGCGCCCGCTCCGCCGTGGCGCCCGTCGGCCAGCACGGCGAGCTCCGCTGCGACGGCGGCGCCGTCGCGCGGCCGCTGCGCTGCCTCCTTCGACAGCATCCGCGTCACCAGGCGCTCGAACGGCTCGGGGATGTCGCCGCGGAGCTCCCCGAGCCGCGGTGGATCTTCCAGGACGACCTTCACGAGCAGCGCGAGCACGCTGCCGCCCAGGAACGGCGGGCGCCCGGCGAGGCACTGGAACAGCACGCATCCGAGCGCGAACACGTCGGCGCGGGCGTCGACGGCCAGGTCGCCGCGCGCCTGCTCGGGGGAGATGTACCCGGGCGTTCCGAGGATCGCTCCGGGCGACGTGAGGCTCAGCTCGAGCCGGAGATTGCGCGCGATACCGAAGTCGAGCAACGTGACTCGCTCGACGTCGCCATCGACGAGCATCAGGTTGCTCGGCTTGAGGTCGCGGTGAACGATGCCGAGGCCATGGACGGCGCCAAGCGTCGCCGCCACGCGCGCGGCCAGCGTCACGCTCTCGTCGAACGTCAGCGGTCCTTCGGCGAGCCGCTCCTCCAGGGTGACGCCTTCGAGCCACTCCATGGCCAGGTACGGCTGCCCCGCGCCGGTCACGCCGTGCGCGACATACTGCACGACGCCGGGCAACCGCAGCGTGACGAGCGCCTCCGCCTCTCGCGCGAACCGGCGCAGATCGCGCTCGCTCGCGCCCCGCAGGACCTTGAACGCGATCGCCTCTCCCGAGAGCCGATCGCGCGCGCGGTACACGTCCCCCATCCCGCCGGAGGCGGCCAGACGCTCGACTTCGAACCGATCCTCGACGAGGTCCAGCACGTGCATGGCGCTTCCTATGTACTCGCGCCGGGCACCCGACGGCGGTTCGGCGCCGCAGAGCCGTTGCCCAACGATGTCGTGCCGCCGGCGGCCCGCAAATCGCCGTCAGAACACGAACTTGAGGTGCCCGCCCACCGTCGCGAGCACCAGCGAGTACTTCCCGTTGCCGAGGTCGTAATCCGAGCCGGTCACCGTGCGCGGCAGGATGCCCTGCACGCGGACGTCGCCCGAGAGCGACACGCGATCGCTGAGCTTCAAGACGCCGCCGACGTCCCCGATCAGCCGGTGGTTGTCGGGCGAGGCCACGTCGATCGTGCTGTCCGGCGAGGCCGCCGACTGATACCCGACCGACGCCGTCGCCAGAAACGCCTCGCTCAGCTTGTACTTGGCGCCGATCTCCGCCCACACCGTGTCGTTCCACCTGCGCGGCAGCGTCACGGTGACGCGATCGGTGATCCCGAGCTTCGGCTGGGCGAGGTCCGGAGAGGAGGCCTCGACGACGAACGCCTCGATGTCCGAATAGAGCACGTACGAGAGGAGCCCATCGACGCTGAGCTTATCGTTCACCCGGTAGCCGACGCCGGCGGTGAGCCGCTTGGGGAGCGTGAACGAGAGCTCCACGTCGCCCTCGACCAGCGGCTTGTAACGCAGGCCCTGCTCGGCGAGGTCCTGCGTGAAGAACGGGTGGTCCATGTCGATGGCGAACTTGCCCTTGTACCGCATCGCGGCGCTGTGCTGGTACGTGAGGCCGAAGCGGAGATCCTTGTTGGGATTGAAGGCGAGCCCGAGGTGGAAGGAGGCGCCGTGCGACAGGGCCTCCTTGATCGAGATGGAGCGCGCCAGGACGTCGAGCTCGCGCAGCTCGGACGGCGTGTTCGGGCCGAAGTCGTTGTCTTGCTTCAGGTAGTCGAGCCCGTCGTGGAACTCCTTGAGGCTCCCGAAGTCCTGCACCTTCGAGAGCTCCGCGAGGCCGCTGACGTAGGACACGCCGGCGCCGAGCGAGACCTGGTCGGTCAGCTTGAGCCCGGCGGCCGCCGTGAGCGACGTGGAAACGATGAACGCCTGCCGGAGCTGCCAGCGCTGCGCGCCGTCCTGGAAGCTGAGCGCCGCGGCATAAGGCACGTACAGGCCGACGCCCACGGTCAGGCGGTTCGGCAGGACCGGGATCGCCAGGAAGGCGTTGCCCGTCGGCGCGATCGGCGTCGTCGACACCTCCTCGGCGCGGCCGCGCTTGCTGGCGTCGACGTTCGCCGGATCGAGCGGGAGCTTGAACTGGAGCGTGTCCGGCGTCTGGTACGTGCCGCGCCGCTCGCGCTGGTAGGTCGCGTGGCCGACGATGAGGCCCGCGCCCAGGACGAGCTCCGGCCGCTGGACCCCCGCGAGCTCGGCCGGGTTCCAGTAGACGGCCGCGGCGTCGGACGTCGTGGGGCCCGAGAGGCCGCTCGTCACCCAGGGCGCGTCGATGCCCGAGGCGCGCGCGTCTTGCGCCGTCAGGCAGACGAGGCCTGTCGCGAGCGAGAGCGCGGCGAGCTCACGTCGTGTTCGTTGACGCGCACGGGCGCGGGGCCGCGGGGGCGGCAGAGCTCCTTGCATGAGACGGGTCCTCACGGTGGGGGGGCCGATCACTGGATCCGGGTGAGGGTGAGCGAGAGGCGATGGGGGCTCGGCTTGTCGCCGATCCCGATCTCGTAGCGGTGCCCCTCGTCGTCCGCGAAGTACAGCGTATCTCCTGCCTTGACCTCCACCTTCTCGTGGAGCGCGTCGCCGTCGATCTCCTCGGTCGTCGACACCTTCTTCTCGAGCGCGGGGTCGGAGAAGAAGCCGGGGCTCTCGTACGCATAGTCGCGCACGCGCACGCCGTCGGCGTCCTTGCGGATGTCGTCCGGCGCGACGAAGTAGAGGTAATCCCGCCGGCCGGCGACGCCGCTCTCGGTGCTCGGCTGGTAGAGGTAGAAGTCCGCGTCGCCGGCGGCGTTGTTGTTGAGCTCGAGCGCCATGTCCTTGAGGACCGCTGGATCGCGCGCGAGGTTCTCCTTGATGCTCGCGACGAGATCCTCGGTCTTCACGCCGACCGGCACGTCGCGCAGCGTCACCTCGAGGTCGGCCTCCCCCTCGGCGAGGCCGCCGTCGTGGAGCCGCGCCTGGGCCACGTCGAGGAGGATGTCCCAGAAGTAGGACGGCGCCGGAGGCGGGTCTTCCAGGACGACGCTGTCGTCGACGCTGATCTCGGTCCATCCGCTCTCGTCGATGCAGACCTTCACGGCCTCGAAGTCGCTCATCGACGTGCCCGCGGGCGCGTAGCTGGAGCAGTGATCCTCGATCTGCGCTGCCCTGAGCTCACCCGCGCGGGCGAGGATGTGCTCGAACTCCCAGAGCGGCTGTTCCCACACGGGCGAGTCGCCGCGCGGCGCGGGCTCCCGGCTCGTGCCGCCCGGCAGGAGCATCGCGTTCTCGGGGATGGCCAGGGTCAGCTCGCCGATGCTCAGGTTCCTGGCGAGGTTGTCCAGAACGAGCCAGTCTTCCCGGCTGAAATCGAACAGGGTGTCTATCTGGCCGGGCGTGCTGTTGACGCTCGCGACATCGGCCATCGTGGCGTCGACCCCCTTGTACGGCAGCGCGTTGACGTCGACGCGGACCGTCATCGTGAAGTCGTCGAGGGCCGCCTTCACCCCCGACGCGGCCTTGATGAAGCCGGGGTGCTTCGCGCCGTCCGGGTCGTCCGGATCGAGCGGTGTCGGGCCGAACTGCGCGGCGAGGCCGGCGAAGTCGGTGACGACGTCGTACAGCGTGACGGGGATGGAGTGCGGCGCGACGGGGTAGACGCCGTCCGGGTGCTCGTCGTTCGTCGGCCCTCTCCGGTGCTGGGCGTTCGGGTGGGTGCTGACGAGGTTCTCCAGGACGGCCTGCGAGGTGATCTGGACGGGGATGAGCCGCTCGTTGCCGGCCGCGCCCGTGAGGTCCGAGAGGATCTTCGACGTCGAGAGCCCCACGGCGTTGCCGACCCCGAGCAGGCCCTCGAGGCTCGTGCCGCGGAGGTCGGCGTTCTCCGGCGTCATGTTCAGGAGCCCGACGAGGTTCCGCGACGCCGGCGGGAGCGCCGCGATCTCCGCGGGGGGCATGTACATGACCTTGAGCAGCGCGTTCTCGATGAGCGTCGAGATGTCGAGATCGAGCAGCCATATCCCCTCGAGGGTGGGCCGCGGGATGGCCTTGAGCTCGTCGAGCGTGAGCGTCTTGGCGAAGCCCCTCGCGTCGAACCGCAGGAACTCGAGCGTGACGGTGCGGCTCTCGCGCACGCCGAGCGCCGGCGGGGGCGGCGCCTGCTCCACCGTGACGGCCTCGACGCAGCCGGGCAGCGCAGTGGAGAGCGCGGCGGCGAGCAGGGGGCCGAGCCGGGAGAGCCGGCGGGCGGCGGGTGCGGCGGGGCGGGTGCGGTCTCGCGCTTCCATGATCAGAGCTTCTCCACGTCGGCGGTGATCTCCACCGGATCGTCGCTCTCGGGCACGTAGAAGCGGACCTCGTAGACGGCGCCCTCGTCGTCCTGCATGTACAGCGTGGTCTCGCCCGGCGGCAGCCTGTATTTCTCGTGCGTCGTGTCGTCGACGCCGTCGAGATCCTTCGTCGAGACCTTGCTCGCCTCGCTGAGATCCGGGCTCGTGAAGAAGCCGGGACTTTCGTAGGTGTAGGCGCGAGGGGCCTCCGAGCTTTGATCCGAAGGCCGGAGGTCGTCCTCGGCGACGAAGAACAAGGTGGGCGCGCCGTCGGGCGCGCCGCGGCCATAGAAGAAGTCGAGCGCGTCGTTGTTGACCCAGTAACGGCCCAGGATGATCTCGGCGATCTCGCTGGCCTGGCTCTGCAGGGTCGGGCGGAGGTCGGCCACGATCTCGTCGGCGGTCAGGCCGATGCCGACGTTGTGGAGCGCGAAGACCGGCTGGGCGGCGCCTTCCGGGATCTCGGGGCTGCCGTCGCCGGTGGGGTCGTGGATGGCGACCTGGCCGACCTCGGTGAGCAGCTCCCAGAAGAACTGCGACGGCGGTATCGGGGGCGGTTGGTCGGAAACCAGGTCGGTGAAGGCCGTCCAGCCGCGCGGGTCGCCGTTCTGGCCGATGGTCACGCCCACACGGCACGTCCCGCTCAGGCGGAAGTAGCACCCTGTGAAGGGCACGCGCTCGCTATACGTGAGATAAGCCGCCTTGCCCACGATGTGCTCCATCATGAATGGAGGGGTGGACCATACCGTGTTGGAGCCGACCGGCATGTCTGGACGGTTCTCCTTGCACGCGGGCGCGTCGGCCTCGATGCACGCCTTCACCTTGGCGGGCAGCTCGCGCAGCGAGATGCGCATATCGATCGTCGGTGTCGGGGCGATGCCGCTGATCTGGAGCTTCTCCGGGTCGGTGAAGTCGAACCGGAGCGGCGCGTCGCCGTCCCGGAGGAACATGTCGCCGCCGCCCTGCGAGAGATCGACCCCCGAGACCCTGCGCAGGCCGGATTCGGCGACGACGCGCATCTGGAAGTCGGGCAAGAGGACATCGCTCTTCGTCGTGAACGTCTCATCGTCCCGCACGAGCACGCCTGGATGATCCCCGCTGGGTCCGAGCTTCTCGGACAGCGGCTGGAGATCGACCAGGGCCTCGTAAAGGCTGACAGGCATCCTCAAGCCATCTGGACTGGCGATGGCCGGGTGCGTGCCGAGCAGCTGCTGCTGGAGGGCGAGGATGAGCTTGGGTATCGGCACGAAGGGGGCCGTCCGGTTGCTGCGCACGGCCGTCGGATCCGGCTGGACCCCGAGATCGAGGGTGATGCTGTCGGCGAGGACGTCGGCGAAGTCGAACGCGAAGGTCCCCGGATTCTCTTCGAAGATCGCCTGCAGCCCCTCGAGCGACGTCCCCTTCACATTGGCGTTGGCGGGCGTCATGCTGAGCAGCCGGACGAGCGCGAACTCCGGGGAGTTCTGCCACTCGATCCCGAAGCTCTGGCCGAGCTCGGTGAGCGAGCAGTTATGGCCCGGGTCCGGGCTGTCGTTCTGCCACGAGGTCCCACAGGCGTTCTGGATCTGCTCGAGCGCGTTCCGGAGCAGCCCGGTCGTGTCCACGTCGAGGATCGTGATCTGCTTGGCGCCGTCCTCGCCGAAGACCTGGAGCGCCTTCTGCTTGTCGAGCTCCAGCACGACCGAGGGGACCTCGGCGTCGTCGATGCGCAGGCGGAACCGGTTCGGCTCCGCGATGAGCACGCCGCCGCCTCCGCCGCCTCCGCCGCCGTCGCCGCTCCCCCCGCCGCCCGCGGCCCCGCTGCCGCCGCCTCCGTCGTCGCCGCACGCGGCGAGCGCGGCGAGCAGCACGAGGGAAGCGCCGCGGAGCGCGGCGCCGCGCCGGGAGGAGAGGGCGAGGGAGAAGTGCGTCATGCGAGGGTTCCTCGTCGAGGGATCTCTCGGGATCCGCAGGAAGAGACGCCCGATGCTACCGAACTTCGACGCCACGGCGCGACAAAGAGTTCGTGCCGCGACGGCGCGGCGAGCTCGATCCGCGACGACGCCAGGAAGGCCAGGACACGTGTCGGTGTCCTTCGGCTGCTTGTCCGCTTGTCGGTGTTCTGTCGCCGAGCTGCTCGGCGCTTGTCTACGCGTCCCTGAGATCGCTCTGGACGTTCGCTGCTGGCATGGACGGCTCGCCCGATGCGTCCGCCTGGGCGCTCGTCGCGGTCGCGGGCGGCTCGTGCGGCGCGGTCGCGGGCGGCTCGGCCGGCGGAGCCGCGGGCGGCTCGTGCGGCGGGGCCGCGGGCGGCTCGGCCGGCGTCGCCGGCGGCGGGGGCCGGATGGACGACGACGCTCCCACGAGCTCGCGCGTTCGGTCGAAGAACGCGCGCAGCAGCGTGAGGCTCGGCTTGCGCTTGCCCGCCGCGATCGCGAGCACCTCCTCGCGGATCGCGGCGTTGATCGGCGTCGCGATGCCGAGCGCCGCGCCGCGCTCGACGACCTCGCCGTTCAGGAAGTCGACGGCCGGCGGGCGGCCTCGCTCGATGGCGGCGAGCATCGAGGAGCGCATGCGGCGGAAGCGCGCGCCCACCGCGAGGAGCAGCGCGTGCTTCGCGAAGAGCCCCGGCGAGCCCACGGCGGAGCGCTCGGCGTCCGTGAGCGCGATCCAGTCGAGGTCGAGCGTCCCCGCGACCTTCTCGAGGCGCACGCCGAGCGCGCGCGAGACCTGCACGGTCTCGGTCATGATCTCCAGCGCGAGGCGGCGGACGAAGCGGTGCCTGAGCAGCACGCCGAGGCGATCGCCGCCGACGGTGCCGAGCGACGAGATGGAGCAGTTGATGGCGAGCTTCGACCAGCGCGCGCCGGCGAGGTTGTCCGTCACGGTCGTCGGCCCGATCGCCTCGAGGATGCGCGCGAGCTCGTCGAGGCGCGGGTCGCTCGCCCCGTCGAGCCGGCCGAGGACGAAGCCGCCGCTCGAGGTGCGATCGTACACGCCGGGCTCCACCATCGAGGCGCCCCACGCGACGATCCCCCCGAAGGTGCGCTCCGGGCCGGCGATGCGCGCGATGCGCTCCTCGCAGAGGCCGTTCTGGAGGCAGATCATCGCGCCCGTCGGGGCGAGGTGCGCGATCGCGTTCCGCGCGGCCTCCTCGACCTGCGGCGGCTGCGTCGCCAGGAGGATGTAGTCGAAGGGTCGGGTATCCGGGCCGAGCTCCCGCACCGCGCTGCCGCCGACCGTGCCAGGGCTCGCCTCGCCGCGCACCCGGAAGCCGCCGGCGTTGATGGCGTCCGCGATGATCGGGTTCGTCGTGAAGGCGGTGACGTCGTGGCCCTGCTCGAACAGGTACGCGGCGATGATGCCGCCGATCCCGCCGCAGCCGACGACGAGCAGCCGGGGGGTGGAGGAAGCGGGGGCCACGGAGGCGCTCGGGGCAGGCTCGCCCGAAGAGGAATCGTTGAAGCTCACGCGAGATCCCTTACCACCGCTGCGGCGCGGGCTCGATGGCTCGAGGAGCGCGGGACGCCGGGACGCGTGGGTTGAAAGCTCGGGAGCCGCCGCGGCTTTCGCGGCGCGTCATCCGGGCGACATCCGAGCGACGTTCTCCGGCGTCTTCCGGTGGACGATGTCGAGGTCCAGCGTGGTGAGCGGCGCCCCTTGCAGGACCGCTGCGGCTCCACCTACGACGATGAGCTCCACACCCGCGTCGACCAGCGTCGTTTCATGCCGCCCTCGGTCCTGCCCCGAGGGGGGTGTTACCTGGAGCCGCTGGCCTTTGCCTTTCGCCGTCGCAGCTGCGTGGTCGCGAGCCCGCCGAGGAAGAACAGCCACGCTGGCGCGCCTTGGCTGGCGGGGGCCGCGCTGCAGCCGCCCCCTCCGGAAGGAAGGTCGCCTCCGGCGCCGGCGGTGCTGCTGCTCGTGTTGAGTCCGCCCGTACCGCTGCCGCTCACGACGGCGCTGCCGCCGCCCGTCGGGGTACCGCCGGAGCCGCCTTCGCCCGTCGGGGTACCGCCGGAGCCGCCTTCGCCCGTCGGAGTACCGCCGGAGCCGCCTTCGCCCGTCGGGGTGCCGCCGGAGCCGCCTTCGCCCGTTGCGGTGCCGCCGGAGCCGCCTTCGCCCGTTGCGGTGCCGCCGGAGCCGCCTTCGCCCGTCGGAGTACCGCCGGAGCCGCCTTCGCCCGTCGGAGTGCCGCCGGAGCCGCCTTCGCCCGCGCCGCCCGTTCCAGCAGCGCCCCCGCCGCTGCCGCCGCTGCCGTCGCTGCCGTCGCTGCTGCTGCACACGGCATCCACGCAGAACCCACTCGCGCAGTCGCTGTCGAGCTCGCATGCCGCGCCGAGCGGCGAACGCTCGTGGAAGAGCATGGCAGCGGCTGTCGGCGTAAAGCTGCAACAGCCCCGGTCGGGGCCCACGGCGCCGCCCGTGATCAGCACGCTGCCATCGTTGAGCCGTGTCGAGGTGTGGTACGCGCGCGCCATCGTGACCGGCGGCGCCGCCGAGATGCTCGACGTGGTCGCCAACTCCGGATCGTACAGCTCGGCGATCGAGTAGAATTCCTTGACATAGAAGGCGGAGCCTGAGCCCTCCGGCCTGCAAGAGAAGATCGCCGCGCCCCCGGTCAGGAGCACCCGTCCGCTGGGAAGCAGCGAGGACGCCATCCCCCCCTCGCCCAACTCGCGCGAGCCGCCATAGCTGCACGGTACGGTCGTGCTCGTGCCCCTCGCCGGCACCCAGGCATCGTCGCCCGCCGAGTACACTTCCACGGAGAACGGGCTCAGCGCGGAAGACCCCCAGACGCCGCCCGCGGCGAGGATGTCGCCGCTGATGAGTCGCGTCAGGCTGGGGCTCTGGTGTCTGGAGAGAGGAGCCGCCGCCGGCTCCCAGGAGTCCGTCTCCGGGTCGTAGATGTTCGCCGTGTCGCTCATCACGAGCACGCGGCCGTCACCGAGCAGGGTCGCACGGAGCTCACGAGACTCGGAGGGGAGCGGCCGGATGGAATGCCAGCGGTTCGACTCCGGATCATAGATGTCTCCCTCGATGAAGGTCGGAAACGCGAGATCGTCCTGGCCGATGACCAGCACCGTGCCGTCCGCGAGGAGCACCGCGGAGGGAAGGTCAGCGAACGGCAACGCCCCCGGGGTCCAGCTGTCGAGTGCAGGGTCGTAGATCGCCGAACCACTGGAGCCGACCACGAAGACATGGCCGTTCGGTAGGAGCACGGCCGGGCCATCCGTGCTGAATTCGGGAGGGGGCGCAGCGGATGCCCACGTCTTGGTCCCCGGGTCATAGATCTCCGCAACGAAGGGCAGAGAGTCCTCACCCCCCATGACGAGCACCCGGCCGTCCTGGAGCAGCGTGGCCGTATGGTGATGGCGCGGGGCGCTCATCGGCGGCACCTCCTCCCACGAGGGCGTGGCCGCTCTGGCCTCCGCCGTCAGCATCAGGGGCGCGCTGGCCAACGTGATCCCGAGCATCCAGACATGTCGTATGTCCATGCGTTTCTCCTCCATCGCGCCCTCAGTTGCCTGGCGCCGGGCGCTCATTCAGCCATCCGCGCCGCGAGCGCGGCGGAGACGGCACGGGGAGGCGCGCGCTCCCGTCGACGTCGACGACCCCTTGAGGACGGCAATTGCGCTCTGCGCCCGGTCCAGCTTCGGGAGTGCGTGGCCATTCAGAAGGAAGCGCTCAGGCGAGCGCTCCACGATGGCCCGGTCCCCCTGGAGGATGCGCTCGGTCCGGAGGAGGGGCGGTACCTCCGCGTGCAGCGCGCCGTGCTCCGCGGTCCCTCAATCGACCGGCGCCAGCACCTCGATCGCCTTCGGCTCCAGCGTGACCGTGATCGGCAGCTTCCCGAGCGGCTCGCCGTCCACGTCGAGGGAGAACGCCTGCTCCACGTCGCGGTTCAGGAGCGTGAGCTCGATGCGATCGCACTGGAAGTGGCGCACGTCCGGGTGGCGGATGTGCGAGCCCGTGTACATGCCGGTCGACACGGCCGCGAAGCGGACGTGGGGCGCGCTGCCCAGGTCGATGACGTCGAACACGCCGTCGTCGGGCTTCGCCATCGGCGCGACCTGCATGCCCGCGCCGAAGAAGCGGCCGTTGCAGATGCCCAGCATGCGCGTCGAGATCTCCTCTTCTCGCCGCTCCCCGCGCAGCGTCGTCACGCAGCGCACCCGGCCGACGCGGCTGCGGACGAGGCCCCGGAGCGAGGCCATCGTGTAGGCGAGCGTGTTGCCGAGCACCCGCGACGACTGGTTGACGAGCGAGACCACGATGCCGCTCATCCCCGTGGAGAGGACGTTGACGAAGAACGCATCGGCCCGCCGGCCATCGTGCGTCTCGTACGAGAGGCGGCCCACGTCGAGCCGGCGCGTGTGGCCGCTCGCGATCGCCGTGCAAAAGCTGTCGAGCCGGCGGGTGAGCTTCAGCGTCTTGCAGAGATCGCTGCCGGTGCCCGCGCCGATGATCCCGAGCCGCGTGCCGGTGGCGCCCCGGTCCCTCGCCTGCATCAGGCCGTTGACCACCTCGCTGATGCTGCCGTCCCCGCCGACGGCCACGACGGTCTCGCGCCCGCCGAGCGCGGCTTCGCGCGCGAGATCGACGGCGTGGCGCGGGCGATCCGTGCGCACGATGTCGACGTCGCCGAGGATGCGGCGGATGGGCGTCAGCATCTCGTCGAAGAGCCTGCCCGTCTTTCCGCCGCTGGACCGGGGGTTCACGATGAGGAGGGGGCGCATGCGGAGACCGATGCTAGATGCCGCTGGGCGCCCAGGGCGAGGTGTTTTTGTCGCGAGCCCCGCGTCGGCGCTTACGCCCTCCCTCGATGGAGCTCCGAGCGACGTGAGCCGGCGGGGTTGGGGCGCGCCCCGTCGCTGCCCGAGCCCTCGCTGCGCGGGGCGCGCGCGGCGCCGGCCGGGAGCGCGGCGCCCTGGGCCTCCTCCTTCTCGGTCTTCTCGGTCTTGGGCAGATCCGCCCCCGTATCGCTGGCGTCCTTGGCGCCCGTGCGCTTCCCCTCGGGCGAGCGGTGCTCGATGATGGCGTTGATCTCGGCCCCGAGGAGCACCGCCAGCGAGGAGATCCACATCCAGAGGAGGAGGATGATGACGCCGCCCAGCGCGCCGTAGCTCACCTCGTAGCTGCCGAACCGGCTGACATAAAAGGAAAAGCCGAGGGACGCGAGGACCCAGATCACGACCGCCACGACCGAGCCCGGGGTGATGAACTTGAACTGCTGCTCGACGTCGGGGAGCAAGTAATAGAGGATTGCCAGGACCACCATCACGATGAGCGCCGACACCGGCATGCGCAGCCAGAGGACGAGCGTCGCGAAGGGGCCGAGGTGCGCGGCGAGCGCGGGCGTGGCGACCGCGATCGCCGAGGCGATCGTCAGCAGGACGGCGCCGCCGAGCGTGACCAGGAGGGCGATCCCGCGGCGCTTGAGGTACGACCGCTTGTCCTCGACGCCATAGGCAGAGTTGAGCGCGTCCATCAGCGCGGTGACGCCGCCCGAGGCGGCCCAGACCGCGCCGAGGGCGCCGACCGTCAGGAGCGCCGGGCTCTGGCCCCCGGTGAGCGCCTGAAGGCGCTCGCCCAGGATGTTGGCCACGGCGGGCGGGGCCACCTGGTACAATTCGCTCATCAGCTGCGCGGACTCGGCAGGATCGATGACCAGGCCGGCGAGGGCGACCGCGAAGAGCAGAAACGGGAAGATCGCGAGGACACCGAAGAACGCCAGTGAAGCAGCGACGGTGTCGATCTTGTCCTTGATACATTCCTGCTTGATGTCGTTCAGGAAATCCTTCCAGGGGATCTCTCTTCCGGGCAGGTGCATGGTGGACCTTCAGGGGGCGTGTGGAGCGCTGCGGGGGTCTTCCTGGGGCGGCTCGCGCCGGAGGCGCCGTACGCTGTCATGAAAAGCAACGCAGGTGCCAGGCCTGCGGCTGCAGATCCCCGGACACGTCGGCGATTTTTCCCGCGCGGGGCCCCGGCCGAGCGCAGAGGCGGCTCGATCCTCGCGCGTGGTGCGAATTGCCCCACCTGGCAGAACGGCCACGGCGCCGGTGGCCTCCGTGCGCCGCGAGCCAGCTAGCTCATCGCCTTGCCGATGAACTCGTGCAGCTCCGGATCCATCCCGTGCTGGGTCCTCACCGAGGGCTCCTGCCGGTACATCGTGTTGAGCGATCGCTCGATCCCGGGGTTCTTCCCCGTGAACGCGTCGATGAGCTCCCGCATGCGCTTCACGATCTGCTGCACCGGCTCGCTCTTCGGGTCGGAGCCCTTCTGCATCTCCGCCCGC
This sequence comes from Sorangium sp. KYC3313, assembly GCF_052075895.1. NCBI lineage: Bacteria > Pseudomonadati > Myxococcota > Polyangiales > Polyangiaceae > Sorangium > Sorangium sp. KYC3313. Next base: position 1,274,072 of record NZ_CP197255.1, on the reverse strand, counting down.
ATGTCGTCGTAGATCTGCTTCCACGCCGACTCGGCCTCACGCATCCTCTCGGGGCCCATCGCGTCCGCGCGCTGCTTGAGCTCCTCGAGCTGCTCTGGGGTGTAGTATTTCTCGATCATGGTCATCACCTCGATGGTTTGAAGGAGCTGCTCCACAGAGACGTCCTCTCCCGATCGCAGGACATGGGCCAGGCCCTCGAGCCGCGCGCAGAGCCGCTGCTCCAGCGCGATCTGTTCGCGCAGCCGCGACAGGTGGAGCTCGACGGTCCGGAGCGGAGAGAACCCCGGCTGGTCCAGGCACGCGGCGATCTGCTCCAGGCTGAAGCCGAGCTCGCGCAACGACTTGATCTGCTGGAGCCGGGCGACGTCGCCCGCCGAGTACATCCGGTGCCCCGACGCGGTGCGATGCGACGGGGCGAGCAGGCCGATCTCCTCGTAATAGTGGAGCGTGCGGACGGAGAGGCCGGTCTGCCGGGCGAGATCGCCGACTTTCAACGGTGCTGAACGCATGGCGTTACCCCTGTTTCCAGGGCGGGTGAGCACGTCCATGCCCCGGAGGCTAGGTCCTCACGTAGCGTGAGGATCAAGGGCCCGCCTTCATTTTTTTCGCTCGACCGGGGCGCTGCGCGGAGCGGCTCGGGCGGGACAGACCTCTCCCTCGCCCCGCGCAGGGTCACCGCATGCGGAGCGTGTATCTCTCGACCGACCTGTACTGAGGTGGCCAGTCGATGTCGAAGCCCTGCTCCGCGGCGGCGTGCCGGGTCCAGTACGGGTCGTAGAGGTGCGCCCGCGCGAGCGCGCACAGGTCGGCTCTCCCGGCCGCGATGATGCTGTTCACGTCCGCGTAGCTCTGGATGTTGCCCACCGCGATCGTCGGCACGTTGGCTTCCAGCCGCACGAGCTCCGAGAGCGGCGTCTGGAACAGCCGGCCGTGCTCCGGTTTGCTGGACGGGTCCGTCTGTCCCGCCGAGACGTGGATGATGTCGGCGCCGTGCTCCCGCAGCATCGTCGAGAGCGCGATCAGATCGTCGGTCGTGAGCCCGCCCGGCGCCCAGTCGGTGGCGGAGATGCGCACGCTCATGGGCTTCTCCGCCGGCCACGCGGCCCGCACCGCGTCGAGCACCTCCAGCGGGTAGCGCATCCGGTTCTCGATAGGACCGCCGTACGCGTCGTCGCGCCTGTTCGTGAGCGGCGAGATGAAGCTCGCGAGCAGGTAGCCGTGCGCGCAGTGCAGCTCGATCAGGTCGAACCCGGCCTCGTCCGCCCGCCTCGCCGCCTGCACGAAGTCCGAGGTCACCTGGTCCATGTCCGCGCGATCCATCGCCTTCGGGACCTGGCTCTCCGCGAGGTACGGGATGGCGGAGGCGCTGAGCAGCGGCCAGGCGCCGCGCTCGAGCGGCACATCCATGCCCTCCCAGAGCAGCCTCGTCGCGCCCTTGCGCCCGGCGTGGGCCAGCTGGACGCCGATCCTGGCCCGGGAGCGCGCGTGGACGAAATCGACGACGCGCCGCCACCCCTCGACGTGGCCGGGGCGATAGAGCCCCGCGCAGCCCGGCGTGATGCGCGCCTCGGCGCTGACATCGGTCATCTCCGTGATGACGAGCCCTGCGCCTCCGAGCGCCCGGCTGCCGAGGTGGACGAGGTGCCAGTCGTCGATCTGCCCGTCCTCGGCCGAGTACTGGCACATGGGCGACACAACGACCCGGTTCTCCAGCACGAGCGATCGCAGCCGGAACGGCGTGAACATCGGCGGCGGCGGCGGTCCGTCTCCGGCGATGAGGCGCGCCCCCGCCTGCGCTTCCGCCTTGCGCGCCACGTGCGCGTCGATCTCGCGCACGAACGCCGGGTCGCGCGCCTTCAGGCCCTCGTGCGTCACCCGCAGGCTCCGCGTCAGCAGGCTGAACATGAACTCCACCGGGTCGAGCGCCATGTAGCGCTCGGTGTTCTCGAACCACAGCAGGCTCACCTGCGCGGCCCGCTGGAGCGCGAGCACCTTGGGCTTGCGCTCCGCCTCGTACGCGGCGAGCGCCTCGGGCACGCCCCGGTGCCGCTGGAGGCTGTCGACGAGCGCGATCGCGTCCTCGAGCGCGAGCTTCGTCCCTGAGCCGATCGAGAAGTGCGCCGTGTGCGCGGCGTCCCCGAGCAGCACCACGTTGCCCGCGCTCCAGCGCTCGTTGTGCACCGTGGGGAAGCTCCGCCAGACGCTCCGGTTCTTCAGCAGCCGGTGTCCCTGGAGCTTCTCGGCGAAGAGCTCCTCGAAGTACGCGATCGTCTCGTCCTCGCCGGCGCGATCGAGGCCCGCGCGCCGGAAGGTCTCCTCCCGGCACTCGACGATGAAGGTCGAGCGCTCCGGCTCGTAGCGGTACGCGTGGACCCGGAAGAGGCCGTGGCGGTTCTCCTCGAAGTAGAAGGTGAAGGCGTCGAACGGGAACGTCGTGCCGAGCCACACGAACCGGTTCGGGCGGACGTCGATGCGCGGCCCGAACCGGTCGGCGAAGCGCTCGCGGATCCGGCTGTTCACCCCGTCGGCCGCGACCACGAGATCGCTCCCGGCGAGGGCCTCCTCCGGGTCCGTCACCTCCTCCTCGAAGCGCAGGACGACGCCGAGCTCGCGCGCCCGGTCCCCCAGGATCGCGAGCAGCTTCCGGCGCGAGAGGCCGCTGAAGCCGTGCCCCCTCGACACGAGGACGCGCCCGCCGAAGTGCGCGTGGAGCTCGTCCCAGTGGGCGAGGCTGCTCCGGATCGCGTCGTAGCTCGGGCGATCCGCGTCGGCGAGGCCGTCGAGCGTCGCGTCCGAGAACACGACCCCGAACCCGAAGGTGTCGTCGGGCCGATTCCGCTCCACCACGACGACCTCGCGCCGGGGGTCTGCCTGCTTCGCCAGGAGGGCGAAATAGAGGCCCGCCGGCCCGCCGCCCACGCATGAAATCCTCAACGCCCTGCTCCTCTGCTCCCGCGTCTGCGCCCGCGCCGGAGCCTACACGAGAACGCCGAGGTACAGCGCCGCTCCGATGGAAATCAAGGGTGGACAGGATCGAAGAACGGGATTTCCGGGACGCGCAAGAGCTGGTTCGCATCATCGCGCGATCGAGCGCGGCAGTCCGCGCCGTCGCTCGGCTCGCGCAGGCGGCCGGCGACGCAGTCGTCAGAGACGACCACCCCCCCGATTTCATGGAGGCTCCGAGAGCGCCGCGAGCATCGGTGTCGAGCCCGACGGTCAGAGGGCGAGTTCGGCGCGCTGGAGCAGATCGGTCCGCTTCATCTGACAATTCCCCTCATGGATTGGCATTTGGGGGCGGAAAATTGAACAGGGAGACGGGGAGGGCGATCGGTGGGATTTGTCTCCCCGTCTCCCCGTCTCCCTGTTCAATTCCTCCGGAAAATTCGAGGGAATGCTTTTACGCCCTGAATGCGCTCTGCATGACCGCCTCCGGACGACCGACGAAGGGGTTGGTCGGCGGGCGGAAGTAGGGTAAGCCTGGATCAGAAGAGCGATCGTCGGGAATATAGACCGAACCCCGAGGTGACGCCGGGGCGCACGTACCGCTCTGCTTCAAATATTCTCCTTAGCCATGACGTGGCTCATCGCCGGGACACGCCTCGGCATGGGCCAGGTGAATTCCACCCGAACGGCTGGTCACTCCATGAGCAAGACAGCGCCGCCCGACACCCATCAATCGGTACCGTTCCTCCGCCGCTCCATCGCGGCGGGCATGTTCGCGATGGGGCTCGTCGGCCTGACGGCGGCTGCCTGCACCGGGCAGCTCGGCGATGGCAGCTCGGGCAGCTCCATCGACGGCAGGCCCATCGACCCGACCACCGGCAAGCCGGCCGCGTACGACTGCCGCGAGGCCCGAACGAGCCCCGGCGTGCTGCGCCGTCTGTCCAAGGTCGAGGTCCAGCTGACCCTTCAGGACCTGTTCCAGCTCGACAGGCCGCCCGCCGTGGACAGCATCCCGGAGGACACCGGGCAGGGTGGCTTCCGGACGATCGCCGCCCTCCAGAACGTGTCGGATCAGCACCTGCGCGCCTACCTGGCGATCGCGGAGACGCTCGGGCAGGAGCTCATGGCGGACGACGCGCGCCGGACAGCGGTGCTCGGCTGCGAGCCGGAGGCCGACGATTGCCTCGAGCGCTTCGTGCAGCGCTTCGGCAAGCTGGCGTATCGAAGGCCGCTCTCGGCCGAGGAGACGAGCGATCTGGTCGCGCGGGCGAGCGAGGTCGCGCGGGACAGGGAGGACGCGTTCCGCTTCGTCATCGAGGCGCTGCTGACCTCGCCCAGCTTCCTGTTCAGGATCGAGGTCGGCTCGGCCGGCTCGGAGACGTCGACCTTGACGCCGCTCGAGCTCGCGTCGCGGCTGTCGTTCACGCTGTGGGGCCGGTCCCCGAGCGCGGCGCTGCTCGAGCGGGCGGAGTCCGGCGAGCTCGACAGCGACGAGGGCCTCCGCGCCGTCGCGGAGGAGATGGTCGGAGACGAGCGGACACAGGTCTTCTTCAACGCGTTCTTCAAGCAGTGGCTGACGTTCGAGCAGCTCCGCGCGCCGGTCAACCCGGACGCGTCGTTCACGCCCGCGCTGCTCGAGGACATGATCGCCGAGAGCGAGCTCGTCCTCGGCGAGCACGCGTTCACCCCCGACGTCGACTTCCTCGACGCGCTCACCGCGAACCACACGTATGTCACCCCGGCGCTCGGCAAGTTCTACGGCCTCGAGGTGCCGGAGGGCGGCGTGAGCCGCGTGGAGTTCCCCGCCGGCCACCACCGGGCGAACACGGGGCTGCTCACGCACGCGAGCCTCATCAGCGCCAAGAACGACGGCGATCTCATCGCCGTGCGCGGCCAGTGGCTCCGGGCGGCCTTCCTCTGCGAGAAGATCTCGATCCCCGCGGGGCTCCTCGAGCAGCTGGAGAGCGAGCTCTCCGGCCTGACCTATCTCGAGGTCCTCCAGAAGCGCAATACCCAGCAAGGGTGCGCTGGCTGCCATGCGCTCATTGATCCCATCGGCGTCGGCTTCGCCCAGTACGACAAGCTGGGGAAGTACGATGGGAGCATCGGTATCGACGAGTTCGGGCTGGCGCCGCGCCTGGAGGGCGCCGCCAACGAGTCGTTCGACTCGCTCGCTGCCCTGGCGGCGGAGCTGCGGCGGAGCCCCGATCTGGCCGCCTGCGTCGCGGAGAAGCTGTTCATCTACACCCAGGGGCGCGAGCCGGCGGCCGAGGACCGCTGCGCGATCGACGCCTCCGCGGGGAGCTTCACGCAGGACGGCAACCGGTTCCGCTCCTTCCTGACCGCCATCGTGCGCTCGCCGGAGTTCCGGCTGCGGAGGGCGCCAGAGTGATGTGCTCGCACACGGTTCGACCGACGGAAGAGGAGTGTCGCCAGTGAAGATCTCGAGAAGAGCTCTGCTCCGCGGGGCGGGTGTCGCGGTCGCCCTGCCGTTCCTCGACGTGATGCGGCCCCAGCGCGCCAGCGCCGCGCCGGCGGATCCGAAGCGCTTCGTGGCGTTCTTCGCCCCGAACGGCACGGATCCCGGGGCGTGGCACCCGAAGACGGCGGGGCCGCTCTCGGCGGAGGGGCTGCCTCCGTGCCTCGTCGACATGAACGGCTTCGACGCCGAGCGCGAGTGGCCGGCGGGGGACGCGATCTGGCGCGACGTCACCATGGTGTCCGGCGTCGACCACCAGGTGATCTGCTCCGACATCCACAGCCCGGCCATGGCGCTGTGCGCCCACACCGACGGCGGCGGGACGGCCGTCCCGCGCAAGGCCACGCTCGACCAGTACCTCGCCAACCACATCGCGGCCGAGACCCCGTTCCGCAGCCTCAACCTGTCCCCCACGGGCGACACGGCGGTCACGCAGGGCTTCATCTCGTTCAGGGACGGCGGTCAGGTCGAGGACGCCTTCCGCGATCCGGCGAAGGTGTTCGACACGCTCTTCAGCAACATGGGCAACCCCAGCGAGGAGATGGACGACATCCGGCGGCGCCGCGCCAGCGTCCTCGACTGGGTGCGAGAGGACGCGAGGCGCCTGAACCTGCGCCTCGGCGCGGCGGACCGGGCGCGCGTGGAGCAGCACCTCGAGTCGGTGTTCGAGCTGGAGAAGCAGATCCAGTCCACGACGCAGGCGGGCTGCACCGTCCCCGGCGCGCCCACGAAGGGGCAGAGCTTGCACGGCAAGTTCAAGCAGATGATCGATCTCGGGCTCCTCGCGCTCACCTGCGACCTGACGCGGGTGCTCGTCCTGCAGTACTCGAACAGCTGGGGCCTCGACTTCGCCGGGTACGATCTGCCCGACGGCGTGGGGGACTGGAGCGATCACTTCATCTCGCACAAGCTCGGCGATCGCGACCGCGCGACCGATCTCGACGGGCTGCCGCAGGCGGAGGCGATGCGCATCGCGAACGCCCGCGTCGTCCAGACCTCGCGGTTCAAGGTGCGCCGCTTCGCCTACCTGCTCAACGCGATGAAGGCCGCCCAGACGGCGACGGGCAACCTGCTCGACGAGTCGCTCGTGCTCTACACGTCAGAGAACGGCGACGGGGACTCCCACGGTCGGACCAACATGCCCATCATGCTCGCCGGCCACGTGGGGGGGTTCCAGACAGGCCGCGCCGTCAAGGCCAACAAGCCCCCGACCGGCGCGCTCCATTGCTCCATCATCAACTACTTCGGCGTCGAGCTGTCGGAGTACGGCGACCCGGCGGGCGGGCCCATCGCCGGCCTGTGAGCCTCGCGCGCCGCGAGGCCTGCGCGTGACACCCACCAGCGCTCGACCTCCGATGGGCCCGCCCTCCCGCGGCTGCTGAGCAGCTCGCTCGCCGCGGTCGGGCAGGGGACGTGCATCCAGCCCGGGCAGTGTGACGCCGTGCGGGCATGAGCGGCACAGCGCTCCGCGCGCGAGCGGCGGAGACGCCGTCCGCTCAGGCCGCGCGCGTCCGCCCGGTGTGAGCGACGTGGATGCCAGAGGAGGGGTGAGGCATGGAATCGCTGGGACGGTATTGGTGGCTGCTGGCCCTGAGGGGCGTGGTCGGGATCCTGTTCGGGATCTTGCTCTTCGTGTGGCCGATCCCATCGCTCGCCACGCTCGTGCTGCTGTTCGGTGTGTGGGCGTTGCTCGACGGCTGCGCCGCGTTCGGGTCCGCGATCAGCGGCCGCGGCGGCGTGTATTCCGTGGTCGAGGGCATCTTCGGCGTCGGGATCGCGGTGCTGACGTTCTGGCGGCCCATGATCACCGCGCTCACGCTCTACGGCGTGATCGCCGCGTGGGCCATCGTGATGGGCATCTTCAAGATCATCAGCGCGGTGAAGCTCCGGCACGTGATCACCGACGAGTTCTGGCTCGGGCTGAGCGGCGCCGCCTTCCTCCTCTTCGGCGTCCTCATGGTGGCGCTCCCGGCGGCCGGCGTGCTGGCGCTCGTCTGGTTCATCGGAGCGTTCGCCATCGCCGAGGGAGCGATGCTCATCGGGCTCTCGCTGCGCCTGCGCCGCGTGCCGGGCGTGGTCGCGCCGCTGCGCATGCCCTGACGCCCGGCGGGGCGCCATGGAACGGAGCGCGCCCGTCAATCGATCTGCAGGTGGTAGTGCGCGGGCCTCGTCTCCTCGAGTACCAGGACGCCCCCAACCTCCGCGGTGCTCTCGAGGAACGCGCGCTTTTCCTTGGGCGACATGGTCCTGTTGCGCACGTCGACGGCGCCTTTGCGCAGGTGCGCGGAGACGTAGATCCCCCGGTCGATCTGGTCCTGGATCACGGCCTCCATGGCAGCGACCACCTGCTCCGGCCGCTTGCGGGAGTTCGCCTGATACGCCTTCTTGATCTCCTGGACCGCCGCCTTGTTGCGGTAGAGTTGGAGGAGGTCCTCGCCGAGCCTGAGCTTCGTGAACATCGCCCTGGCCTGGCGGTTCGCGTCGCGTGTCCCGCTCGTGATCACGAGGTGCTCGCGCGTGCGTCGCGCGTAGCCCTCGTCGATCTGCTCGACCTTGGCGGCGATCTTCGCCGGGAGCGTCACGCCCGGGAGCACCTCGTACGGCGGCGGGGCCCACGGCTCCGTGGGCACGGCCTTCCCGAGCGCCGTCAGGGGCGGCAGCTGCGCGCGCCGCTCCTCTTCCTCCGACGGCAGCTCGTCGCACTCGGGTCGGGCCGCCGGCGCGGCGGCGCGCGGCGTGGCGGCGCGCGGCGCGGCGCTCGCTGTCCCCGCGGCGCGCGGCGCGCTCGGGGCCCGCGGCGCGGCGCTCGCCGGCGCCGCGGGGGCGCTCGCGCCGGGCGGATCGAGGCCCGGCAGGCCGATGCTGGGCAGATCGATCGACTCGATCCGCTCCCTGCACCCGGCCGCGCAAAGCAGCGCCGCGGCGAGGGCGCGCAGGCGGCGCGGCGGCTCCTGGGAGCGTTCCTGTGCGGCTGCTCGGCGTGTCGGAGGCGTCGGCAAAGCCCGTCCAGCGTGCCATGGCGCGCGGCGCGGGCGAAGAAAACGGCGTCGCGCGACGTCGCGACGTCGCGACGTCTACCGCCTCGACGCGCGGGGCCCCGCATCGACTACACAGCTCCCCATGCCCCATGCTCCCCTGACCGGCCGTATCGCCCTCGTGACCGGCGCCGGCACCCGCCTCGGCGCCGCGACGGCCCGCGCGCTTGCGGCCGCCGGCGCCGACCTGGCCGTCCACTACGCCACGAGCGCCGCCGGCGCGGAGGTCGTCGTCGACGAGGCGCGCTCCCTCGGCCGCCGCGCCGCCGCGTTCCAGGCGGATCTCCACGACCGGGGGGCGCTCGCCGCGCTCGCCCGCGCGGTGCTCGGCTGGTCGTCTGGCCGGCTCGACCTCCTTGTCCACAACGCGGCGAACTTCGAACGGGTCCCGCCGGCCGAGCTCTCCGCCGACGCGTGGGATCACGCCATGGCGCTCAACGCGACCGCGCCGTACCTGCTCACGCTCGAGCTCGCCCCGGCGCTCCGCGCCTGCCGCGGCAGCGTCGTCGCGATGGTCTGCGTGAGCGCCGAGCGCCCCTGGAAAAATTACATTCCGTACTCCGTGTCGAAGGCCGCGCTCGCGCACCTGGTCCGCGGCCTCGCCGTGGGGCTGGCGCCGGAGGTGCGCGTGAACGGCGTCGCTCCCGGGACGGTGCTGCCGCCGTCCTCCTACGACGAGGCCACGCTCGCTCGCCTCCGCGAGCGCATCCCGCTCCAGCGCATCGGCGAGGCGGAAGACGTCGCCCGCGCCGTGGTGTTCCTTGCTGAAAACGACTTCATCACCGGCCAGATCCTCGCGGTCGACGGCGGCGCCTCGGTCGCGTGACGCGCCGCCTTGCCGCGCGGGTCGATCCGCCCCAGCGTGAACGGGGGCGCGCTTTGGCTTGAACGACCTCACCTGATCGACCCATAGTTCGAGCCTCATGAGCCACACGCCCGAGACCAGCGCCGCCCCCCTCCAGGCAGATCCTGCCCACAGCGCGCCCGCCGGCGGCGCCCCGGCCGAGGCGCCCGCGGCTGCGGCTCCCGGCGCGGAGGCCAAGCCGGCGAGCCACGACTCGACGCTGCCGGAGGCGCTGATCGCGTTCATGCTGGAGCGCTGGACGCCGGCGTCCGGCGAGCTCCCGCAGGCGATCGCGCACGCGGAGGTGTTCGCTGCCCGCCGCCGCGCCCTGTCGAAGCTCTTCCCGGCGGAGACGCTCATCATCCCCACCGGGCACGAGAAGGTGCGCGCCAACGACACGCACTACCGCTTTCGCCCGGGCTCGGACTTCTTCTACCTGACGGGCAACCTCGAGCCTGACTGCGTGCTCGTGCTGCAGCCGCAGGAGGGGGGCGGGCACCGGGACATCCTCTTCGTCGAGCCGAACCCCGGGCGCAGCGACAAGACGTTCTTCACCGATCGCGCCAAGGGCGAGCTCTGGGTCGGCCCCCGCCTCGGCGTCGAGCAGAGCCGCGCGCACTTCGGCGTCGACGAGTGCCGCGGGCTCCCCGAGCTGGACGCGTACCTGAGCGGCCTCGTCGGCACGGTGACGCGCCCCCACCGCGTGCTCCGCGGCATGTCCGAGCGCGTCGACAAGCTCCTCGCCCGGCACGATCGCGACAAGCAGCTCGGCGAGGCGCTCTCGGAGATGCGCCTCCTCAAGGACGCCCTCGAGGTGCAGGAGCTCGAGGCGGTCGTCGCGTCGACGAAGCGGGGCTTCGAGGACGTCATCCGCGCGCTCCCCCGCGCGCGGAGCGAGCGAGAGGTCGAGGGCACCTTCAACCTGCGCGCCCGGGTCGAGGGCAACGACGTCGGTTACGGGACCATCGCCGCGTCGGGCCACCACGCGTGCATCCTGCACTGGACGAGGAACGACGGCGCGCTGGAGCCGGGCAAGCTCCTCCTGGTCGACGCCGGCGTCGAGGGCAACGCGCTCTACACGGCCGACATCACCCGGACCCTGCCGATCAACGGGAAGTTCTCCAGGGAGCAGCGCGAGATCTACGAGCTCGTGCTCGAGGCGCAGGAGGCGGCGATCCGCGAGGTGAAGCCGGGCAACGACTTCATGGAGCCGAACCGGGCGGCGATGCGGGTGCTCGCGCGGGGGCTCGAGCGGCTCGGCATCCTCCACGTCTCCGCCGAGGAGGCGCTCAAGGAAGACAGGCAGCTCTACCGGCGGTATTCGCTCCACAACGTCAGCCACATGCTGGGCCTCGACGTGCACGACTGCGCGCAGGCGCGGCAGCAGGTCTACAAGTTCGGCAAGCTCAAGGCGGGCATGGTGCTCACGGTCGAGCCGGGGCTTTATTTCCAGCTCGATGACGAGACCGTCCCGGCCAGGTACCGCGGGATCGGGGTGCGCATCGAGGACGATATCCTCGTCACGGAGACGGGGTATCGGAACCTGTCGAGCGAACTCCCGAGGGCCGTGAGCGACGTGGAAGCGTGGATGGCGGGACTCTGGGCTACGCCGACGTGAACTGAACTGAACGGCGGGCGGGGGGACGGTCCAGGCGAGCGAGCTGGAGGGCGTGCCCAGACGCGGGGGCCGCCGGTGGAGGGTGGGGCCGCGCGGGAGGGCGGCGGGGGTCCCCCCACAAACTCGCGCCTTTTGGGGGGCTGTTGCCACACGGGAGGGTGGGGTGGGGTCGGGGGCGACTCGCTCCGATGCGGGCCGGCGCTCGGGTTTGTGGGGCCCACCCCCGCCGCCCTCCCGCGCGGCCCCACCCTCCACCGGCGGCTCTGCCGTGGGGAGCGGTGGTCGGGAGCTCGGGCAGGCGAGCTCGGGCTTGAAGGGGATGGGGCGGTGTTCCAGGAAGTCTGGAGTTGCGGTTGGCGGTTGATGCCGCGGGCGCGAGGGGGGCTGGCGCACGGACGCAACGGCGGGCGCGAGGATGCTGGAGCGATGGCTGCTCGCGGGCGGCGGCGCTACCCTGCCGATGAGGAGACCCGCATGCACACGTCTCGCCTTCTGCGTTGGCCTGGGACCGCAAATCTCCGAACCGGACGCGCGCTCGCGACGTCGCTGCTCGCCGCGGCAGCGGTGGTCGCAGCGGCGGGCGCGGCCAGGGCCGAGGATGGGACGGACGGCCAAGGCGCCAGGGCCGTCCTCGCGGCGCGCTCGCCGGGGATGCTCGAACCTCGCCTCCCTGCATACGTCAACCCTGCGCTGCCCGTCGATGTCGGTCCATCGCTGCGCGGCCCGGAACTGCTGAGTGAACCGGTCGCGACCGCGGGCGAGCCGCTGCACGGCATGGCCTCCGAGCTCGACGAGACCAGCTGGGACGAGCCCGGGCAGATCGTCGTCGATGCGCGCGACGACCTCGACGACGCCTCGCTCGCGGACCTCGTGCGCGACTTCTCGCTGCGCGTCGTCAAGCCGACGTCGCTCTTCTCGGAGACCCGGATCCAGATCGCCACGGTGGACGGTCCCGTCCGGGCGACGCTGGAGCGGCTCGCGCGCGATCCGCGCGTGGAGGCGGCGGAGCCGCTCGCCTGGGTGCGCGCCTCGTTCGTCGCGAACGACCCGCTGATGAAGGACCAGTGGCACATGGCGCGCGTGGGCGCCGAGCGCGCGTGGGACTTCGCCTCCGGCCGCGGCGTCACCGTCGCCGTGGTCGATACGGGCATCGCGTGCGAGGACCACGGGCCCTTCACCAAGGGGACCGACCTGGCCTCGACCGAGTGCGTGGAGGGATGGAACTTCGTCACCAAGACGACCCACGCGAACGACGACCAGGGGCACGGCACGCACGTCGCCGGGACGATCGCGCAATCGACCAACAACGGCCTCGGTGCCGTGGGGCTCGCGTTCCACGCGCGGCTCATGCCGGTCAAGGTGCTGAACGAGAGCGGCTGGGGCACGACCGCCGACGTGGCCGACGGCATCCGGTGGGCGGCCGAGCACGGCGCCCAGGTCATCAACCTGAGCCTCGGCGGCCCGCGCAACTCCAAGGTGCTCCAGAGCGCGATCGACGACGCGGTCGCGCGCGGCGCGGTCGTCGTCGCGGCGGCCGGCAACACCGGCGGGCGCGTGCAGTTCCCCGGCGCCTCCGATGGCGTCATCGGCGTGAGCGCCACCGACGTGAACGACAAGATCGCGCGGTTCTCCTCGCGCGGCCAGGGCGTCGACGTCGCCGCGCCCGGGGTGAACGTCACCCAGCAGACCATCTGCAACCGCGGGCGCGACAAGTGCCAGAATTTCTACGCGTACAGCGGCACCTCGATGGCCGCGCCCCACGTGGCCGGCGCGGCGGCGCTGCTCGTGAGCCTCGGCGTGACGGACCCGCGCGCGGTCGAGGACGCGCTCCGCGCAGGCGCGCGCGTCGTCGACGACTCCGACGGCGGCAAGCTCCTCTACGGGGCCGGCATCCTCGACGCCGCGAGCTCGGTCGTGCGCGTGACGCAGAACCACATCGTCGTGCGGCTGCTCGCGCTGCTGGTGCTCGCGACGTGGGTCGCGCGCCGCGCCCGCAAGAAGGACGCGACCGCCACGAGCCCGTGGCGGGCGAGCTTCCTCCTCCCGGCGCTCGCGGCGGGGCCGGGGCTGTTCTTCTTCGCGCCGTGGCTCCTGCCGCGCGTGGAGCTCGCCGTCGACGTGCTGGCCCGGCCGATCGCCGACCTCGACCTGCTGATCGGCGCGTCGGTCCACCGCTGGCTGCCGCTCGCCAACGCGCTCGTGCCGCTCGGCCTCACGGCGCTCTTCTTCGGCGTGAAGAGGCTCCGGCCGGCGATCGCGGGCTTCGCCGTCGGCACGGCGGCCTACCTCACGTCGGTCGTCCTGCTCGGCGAGGCCGCCGGCCCCTTCGGCAGGGTGGCCCTCGTCGTGTGGTGCGCGGTCAACGCCGCGGCCTGCCTCTGGATCGCCCGGACGAACCTGTCCACGCGCTGAGCCGGCGCCTGCCGCGCTCGCTCCATGGCCGGGCGGTGCGCCCGGCCGTCATGACCCCCCTGCAAAAACGAGCTAGGATGCCGGCGATGCGGTCCGGCACCTGGCTCCTACCTTTCATGCTGCTCCTCGGGGCGTGCGGCGGCTCCTCCAGCGAGACGCCGTGGCCCGCGGAGCCACGGGGCCCCGCGCTCGGTCCCACGGACGAGGCGCCGCCGGACGGGCCGGCCGAACCGGGCGCGGCCCCTCGAGGCGCGGGCGAGGGCCCGGCGAGCGAGGCCGACGCCGGCCGGTGAACCGGCGGCGGAGGATGGCATGGCGGACATCCGGACGGCAGGCGCGCAGCGGAGGGCCTGGCTCTCCGCAGCGCTGCTCTCCGTCGCGCTGCTGGTCATGCCGCTCCTCGTCTGGCTGCTCCTGCCGCGCCCCAGCCCCGTGATGCCGGTCCGGCGCGAGCCGGCCGCTGCGCTGCTCCCTCCACCACAGCCGGAGCTCACGGCGCCGCGCGAGGTCGTCGAGGCGCCGCCGGCGCCGCCCTCGCCGCCGGCGCCACCCTCGCCGCCGCCGCGCGAGATCACGGCCGCGAGCGTGGGGCCGGTCCGCGGCGTCGTGCTGGATCCGGAGGGCCACCCCAGCGCCGGCGCAGTGGTCAGCTGCCGCGAACCGCCGGGCAACTCTGCGGCCGCCGACGCCGAGGGGCGCTTCGAGCTGCCGGCCGAGGCCGACGGTTGTACCGCCACCGCCGCGCATCCTCCGTACGGCGACGCCGAGCCCACGCGCGTCGCCGCGGGCCGCGACAACGTCCTTCGCCTGCTCGCCGCGGGCGCGATCGCGGGCGAGGTCGTGGATCCGTCGGGCAGGCCCGTCGAGGCGTACCTCCTGGCGATCGAGTCGTTCACGCCGGCCGGGTCCGGCGCGCACGCGGGCGTGAACGGCCGCGCGCGCAAGGTGTCGGATCCGGGCGGCGCCTTCCGGTGGGACGCGCTCGCCCCGGGCCGCTACGTGCTGACGGCGAGCTCGGCCGGACGCCCGCCTGCGCGGAGCCGGCCCGTCGACGTCGAGGCGGGCCGCGCCGCCGCACGCGTGCGGATCGTGCTGCCGCAGGGCGCGACGCTGAGGGGCAGGGTCGTCGACGCCGCGTCGCGCGCGCCGGTCGTCGAGGCCCAGGTCGAGCTCGACTCCGCGACCTCGTCGGGCGCGAACGCGATCTCGCTCGCGCTCACCGACGCGAACGGCGACTACGAGCTCGAAGGGGTGCCGGCCAGCGGCCCGTTCTCGGTGCGCGTGCGCCACCAGCAGTACATGGCCAAGATCGTGTCCGGCCTCGACGCGCGCGGCGCGCAGTCGGCGCGCGTCGACGTCGAGCTCCGCCAGCTGGACGACGGCGGGGCGCGCGAGGAGCTCACGGGCATCGGCGCGATGCTCTCGCTCTCCTCGGGCCGCGTGATCATCGCGGGCGTCGTCGAAGGGGGGCCCGCGGCATCCGCCGGGCTCATGGCGGGCGACGTCATCGCCCGCATCGACGGCCGGCCCACGACGGAGCTCCCGCTCACCGACTGCATCCAGCGCCTCCGCGGCCCTGCGGGGACGGTCGTCACCGTCGGCGTGGAGCGGGAAGGGCGCACCCTCGACGTGACGATACGGCGCGACGTCGTGGTTCGGTGAACGGCCGCGCGCCGAGGTGCTAAGGGTCGGTCCATGTCCACGCGCCCTACCGCGCTTCCCCCGGCCGGAGCTCCGGACGTCCTCTACCTCGTCGACCTGTCGGGCTACGTCTTCCGCGCTTACCACGCGATCAGCCCGCTCTCGAGCCCGAGCGGCGAGCCGACCCACGCGACGTACGGCACCGTCGCGATGCTCACGAAGCTCGTGGACGAGCGGAAGCCCGCGTACCTGGGCGTGGCGATGGACTCCCCGGGCAAGACGTTCCGCGACGACCTCGACCCCCGCTACAAGGCGCACCGGCCCCCGCCGCCGCCCGACCTCGGGGTGCAGATGAGCCGGTGCCGGGAGATCGTCGAGGCGTACCGCATCCCGATCTTCATCCAGGAGGGGCTCGAGGCGGACGATCTCGTCGCCGTCGCCGTCGCGCGCGCCAGGGAGCGGGGGCTGCGCGTCGTCATCGCGTCGAGCGACAAGGATCTGATGCAGCTCGTCGACGGCGAGCAGGTGATGCTCTGGGACGCGATGCGCGACAAGGTCTACGGGCACCCCGAGGTCGTCGCGAAGTTCGGGGTGCCGCCGGAGCAGGTGCGCGACCTGCTCGCGCTCGTCGGCGACACCTCGGACAACGTCCCCGGCGTCCCCGGCGTGGGCTTGAAGACGGCCGCCGAGCTGCTCGCGCAGTTCGGCTCGCTGTCGGCGATCTACGAGCGCATCGGCGAGGTCAAGAAGCCCCGCATCCGGGAGTCGCTCCAGCAGAACGAGGCCGACGCGCGCCTCTCGCAGAAGCTCGTGACGCTCGACGGCGGCGCGCCCGTGTCGCTCGACCTCGAGACGCTGCGCTACGGCGGCGCGGACACCGGCAGGCTCCGCGAGCTCTTCACCGAGCTCGGCTTCTCGCGCTTCCTGAAGGCCGTCCGCGCGCCCGAGCCGACCGCGCGCGCGGCGACCTACAGGGTCCTGACGACGCGCGAGGAGCTCGAGGCCTTCGCCAGGTCGGCGCGCGCGGCCGGCCGCCTTGCCCTCGACGTGCTCGCGACGAGCCGCGAGCCGATGAGCGCCCACGTCTGCGGCGTCGCGCTCGCCTGCGAGCCGGGGCAAGCCGTGTACGTCCCGCTGGGCCACCGCTACCTCGGCGCGCCGGCCCAGCTCTCGATGAGCGACATCGACGCGGTGATGGGCCCGCTGCTCGCCGACCCCGAGCTCCCGAAGGTCGGCCACGACGTGAAGTTCTGCGAGGTGATCCTCCTGCGGCACCGCATCGGGCTCGTGGGCGTCTCCTTCGACACGATGCTGGCGAGCTACCTGCTCGATCCCGAGGGGAAGAACCAGCTCCACGAGCTCGCCGAGCGCGAGCTCGGCGCCAAGATGCAGACCCTCGACGAGGTGGCCCCGAAGCGCCGCGGTCAGGCGCAGCGCGCCCTCGACGAGATCGAGCTCGGCGAGGCGTCGAGCTACGGGGCCGCGTTCGCCGACGTCGCGCTCACGCTCACCGATCGGCTGCGCCCGCGGCTCCGCGCCGAGAAGCTCGAGGACCTGCTCGTGCAGATCGAGCTGCCCCTCTCCGCCGTGCTCGCGGAGATGGAGCTCACGGGCGTCCTCGTCGACCCGCAGGCGCTCGCGCAGCTCGGCGCGCAGATGACGACCGAGCTCGCCGCGCTGGAGCAGAAGGCGCGCGAGATCGTGGGGCACGACATCAACCTGGCGTCGCCGAAGCAGCTCGAGGCGGTCCTGTTCGACGAGCTCAAGCTGCGCTCCCAGCGCAAGACGAAGACCGGCCGCTCGACCGACGCCGACGTGCTCGAGGCGCTCTCGGAGGAGCACCCGTTCCCCGGGGTGGTCCTGGAGCACCGCGCCATCGCCAAGCTCAAGGGCACATACGTCGACGCGCTGCCGCGCCTCGTGCACCCGGGCACGGGCCGGATCCACACGCGCTGGGGCCAGGCCGTGGCCGCGACCGGGCGGCTCTCGTCGCAGGACCCGAACCTGCAGAACATCCCGATCCGCACGGAGCTCGGCCGGATGATCCGGCGCGCGTTCGTCGCGCCGCCCGGGAGCGTGATCGTGAGCGCCGACTACTCCCAGATCGAGCTGCGCGTCCTCGCGCACCTCTCGAAGGACCCGGTGCTCGTCGATGCCTTCCGCACCGGGCAGGACGTGCACGTGCGCACGGCCATGGAGATCTTCGGCGTGGACCAGGCGGGGGTCACCGCCGAGATGCGCCGCCGGAGCAAGACGATCAACTTCGGCGTGATCTACGGCATGGGCGAGTCGGCGCTCGCCAAGCGGCTCGACATCTCGCGGGCGGAGGCGGCGCGCTTCATCGACGCCTACTTCGCGCGCTACCGGGGCGTGCACGAGTTCATGGAGGGGACGATGGCCGAGGCGAAGCGCTCCGAGTCGGTGCGGACGCTGCTCGGCCGGCGCCGCTTGCTCCCGGATCTGCGCAGCAGCGACCGCATGCGCCGCGCCCAGGCGGAGCGCATCGCGCAGAACACCCCGATCCAGGGGACGGCGGCGGATCTCCTGAAGCTCGCGATGGTGCGCGTCCCGCGCCCCGTCGTCCCCGGCGCGCGCATGGTGCTCACGGTGCACGACGAGCTCGCGTTCGAGGTGCCGGCCGAGGCCGTGGACGAGGCCAAGGCGAAGGTGCGGGAGGCCATGGAGTCGGTCTTCCCGCTCGACGTCCCGCTCGTCGTCGACGTAGGTCACGGACCCACCTGGGCCGACGCTCATTGAAGGGGCGGGCACCCGCTTCGGATACGGGCCCATCTCGGCGTTTTCGGTGCTCAGCGTACCGGAGTACGCTTCCGCGCCGAAAACGCCGATCTGGGCCCGTCTCCTGTGCGGGTGCCCGCCGCTGGCGTCACGCCGTTGCCGTCAACGCCGCTGGCGTCATGCCGCTGGCGTCATGGGTTGGAGAGGGGCGGACCGTCTCCTGTGCGGGTGCCTGCCGCTGGCGTCACGGGGTGGAGAGGGGCGGAAGCGCCACGAGCTGTGACGGCGGCGGTGGAACGGCAGCGAAGGTCCACGGCAACGGGGGTCTACGGTGTTCCGGGGAGACAAAACGACGACGCCCGCTTCACCTTGCGGTGAGCGGGGCGTACGTGCGGAAGGGTTGTTCTCAGCTCGCGGCGGTCTTGGCAGCGACGCTCGCCTTGTGAAGGGCGAGGGCGAGGCGGCTCTTCACACGCGACGCGCGCTTGGCGGGGATCGTCCCCTTCGACGCGGCACGATCGAGCGCGCTCACCGCGGCGGTCACCGGCGCGGCGGACTCCTGCGGGACGCCCTTCAGCGCGGTGCGCGCCTTCTTGACGGTCGTGCGGAGCTCCGACTTGATGGCGCGATTGCGCGCGGTCCTCGTGATGCGCTGACGGTTGCGCTTGTCGGCGGATGCGTGATTGGCCATGAGAAAAGCTCTCCTACTTCTTCGCCTGCGCCTCGGCGGGCGTGGCAGCGCGCAGGGCGTCCGGCGCGTTCTGGTCGTAACCCGCCGGATGGATCGGGAACGCGGGGGTGCCGTGAGCGCGCTCGAAGCGCTTGCGGCGGGTGCCCGCCGTGCGCGCTTTGCGCCGGCGGATGCGCTGGGTTTGCTGAGTTGCGGAAACCATGGGGGCGCGCATTCTACCCGCGAGCCCCCTCGTGTCAATCACGACAGCCCGGCGTCGCGCTCCTGTGGCGGCTCGTGTCTTCAACCTCAGTCTGGCAGCTGGCAGCCCCAGGCGCACCGGAAACGGTCTTCCGGAGGCAGCTGGGCAGCCCCAGGCGCACCGGAAACGGTCTTCCGGAGGCAGCTGGGCAGCCCTCGGTGCACCGGAAACGGTCTTCCGGAGGCAGCTGGGCAGCCCTCGGTGCACCGGAAACGGTCTTCCGGAGGCAGCTGGGCAGCCCTCGGTGCACCGGAAACGGTCTTCCGGAGGCAGCTGGGCAGCCCTCGGCGCACCGGAAACGGTCTTCCGGAGGCAGCTGGGCAGCCCTCGGCGCACCGGAAACGGTCTTCCGGAGGCAGCTGGGCAGCCCTCGGCGCACCGGACACGGTCTGCCAGAGGCGGCTGGCCGCCCTCGGCGCGCCGCACGACAACCCGGCCGGCGACTTCGAGGAGAGGCCCTAGGGTCGGATCGTCGCGCTGACCGAGAAGGACGGCTTGGAGAAAGGACCCACGTTGGCGCCCTTGAGCGCGGACTGCACGCAGCTCGACTGGCCGTTCGACGCCGCCCACCCGCTGACGCTGACCTTGCTCACCTGGCCTGTCGACGAGAACGTGATCTGCGCGCGCGACACGTCGTTCGCGCCCGCGACGCACGACTTGGCGCTGCCCATGACCGAGCCGAGCGCGGCCTGGACCGAGCCCTGCGACGGCTGCTCGGGGATGTTCTGCTGCCGGAGCGGACCCGACGCCGGCACCGGCGCCTCCGAGACGACCGACGGCTGCCGCTCCCCGTTGTCGCCCACGGCCGCCTGCATGGCCGAGGGGAGGTCCCCCGGCTTGCCAGCCGCCGGCGGCGCAGCCGCCGTCTTTCCCTGCTCGGGCTTCGGCGAGACGGCAGGCGTGGCCGGCGCCTCGACGGCCGCCGGCGCAGGAGCGCCGCCGCCGGCAGGGGCGGCTTGCGCCTTGGGCGCCGCGACGAGCTTCTCCTCCGCCTGCACGGGCTGCTCGACCACGGCGCGCTCCTCCGGCGCCGCGGCGACCGGAGCCGCCGGCTCCACCCGCGTGTCGCCGCGCGGCGCGGCGGGCGCCGCGACGGTGGTCGGCGCAGGCGCCGCAGGCGCCGCGATCTCCTGCTGCTGCGGCGCCGTCGTCTTCACCATGACGGTGACCGCCGCGGCCAGCCCCAGGGCCGCGACGGCCGCGCCGGCGATCATCCCGCCGGATCGCTTCCTCGCTGGAGCCGAGGCCACGGGCGCGGACGGGGCGCGGCGCGCCGCCACCGGCATGACCGCTGCGGCCTTCGCGTCCCCGAGCCGATCCGCCGCGCCGTGCTGCGCCGCTTCGAAGGCCTCCACCTCCGAGGGCGCCGACGCGTTGAGCCGGTTCAGATCGATGACCCCGGAGTCCTCGGGCACCCCCTCCGCCGGCCGCAGGGACGGCGACGACGCGCGGGCGCCGCCGGAGAGCGAGCCGCGCCCCGGCGGCGGGGACACACGCCCCGGCGGCGCCGAGCTGCGTCCCGACGCCGGCAGCGGCGTCGAGAGCGCAGCGCCGCTCATCGCGGGGATACCGCTCGCGCGACCCGGCGCCTGGCTGACCCGCTCGGCGATCTCCTTCAGCGACTGGCGTCTTTTCTCCGGCGGCCGCGACAAGGTGCCGCCCGACAGGCCCTCAGGCTTCGAGGCCCTGGCTGCTTGTGATCCGTCCCCCATGGTGCTGCGTTCTCCTGACGCGCGTTCTTCGCGCGAAGGGTCCTCCGTCTGCTCCTCGCCTGGCGCTGCGGTGAGGTCGGGGGGGGCGAGGAGGCCGGCTGCCACCGCGGTGTCCTCCGAGCGCCGGGAGATGGCGAGCTCGACGATGTGAGCGGCCCGCGTCTCCCACGCCTCGTCTTCGAGGGCGGGGGCAGGCCAATCGTTGAGCATCCCGTCGAGGTCGAGCTTGTCGGTGACGTTCATTCGGCGTCCCCTCCGAAACCGCGCTCCGCGAGGTATGCACGGAGCTTGCGGCGCGCCTCGTGGACGCGCCAGGCGACTGTTCCTTCCGGACAACCCAGGATCCTGGAGGCGTCCTCGTGGGGCACGCCGTCGATGCACACGAGGATGAGCGTCGTCCGCAGCGTGTCCGAGAGCGCGTCGATGCCGTCGCAGAGCGCGGCCGCGAGCTCGCGCCGCTGGGTCGACGCGGCCGGATCGACGCCGTGGCTCGGGCGCGTCTCGAGCAGCAGCGCCTCGATCCGCGGATCGTCCGCGGGGGTCGAGTTCTTGCTCGGCTTGCGGGCCCGGATCATGTTGAGCGAGAGGTTCACGGCGATCCGGTAGAGCCAGGTGAACGGCTCGCTCCGGCCGTCGAACCGATCGAGCGCCTGGTAGGCCCGGACGAAGGTCTCCTGCGTCACGTCCTCTGCCTCCGCGCCCGAGCGGACAAGGTGGAACGCCAGCCGGAAGATGCGCTTCTGATATCGACGAACCAGCACCCCGAACGCCTGGGCATCTCCGCTCCGGGCTTGATCGACGAGCTCACGATCGGTGGGTTTGGCCATCCTAGCCGCCTCGGGGTGCGAGTTGTCTCCCGCGCACGGACGACAGCGCAGCCGCGGATACCTCCTCGCGACGGCCCCCGACCGTCTCGGCGAGAGAAGCCCCTCGCGGCGAGCCCCGCTTCGCGGACGCGAAGCCGGGCGATGAGGAGGCAAGTTCCACGTTCAGGCGCGCGAAGATAGCCGAACACTCCTCTTAGGACAAACCATGCGCCCGGAGCTTGGGCGCCGTGGTGATCTCGTCGACTTGGCGGGCGATACGCCCGCGCTGGCACATCGAAAAGCCTGCGCGGCGCCCCGCTCCACAGGGCGCCGCGCAGGCGCGTGAACGAGCGCGGCCGTCGCCGTCGCACCGCGCCGCCGCCCGTACCGCTGCTATGGTCGGCGGATGCAACGCTTCTCGAGCTGGATGCGCACCCTGGGGCTCATCGCTGCGGCCTTCGCAGGAGGGGCGGCGACTTCCCACCTCGCGGGCGCGAGCACACAGGCGCAGAGCCCCTACGCTCCGCTCGAGCAGCTCGCGCGCGTGCTCGTGCTCGTGGAGAACAACTACGTCGAGCCGGCGCAGCGCAGCAAGATCCTCGACGGCGCCATCAAGGGGATGGTCGCGGAGCTCGACCCGCACTCGGCGTACATGAACTCCTCGGAGTTCGCCCAGTTCCAGGAAGAGACGGGGGGGACGTTCGGCGGCGTCGGCATCGAGGTCGACGCCAAGGACGACAACATCACCGTCATCGCGCCGATCGAGGGCTCGCCGGCGGCGCGGGCGGGCATCCGCTCCGGCGATCAGATCCTCGCGATCGACGGCCGCCCCGTGCGCGGCGAGCGCCTCGACAAGCTCGTGAAGATCATGCGCGGGGCGCCCGGCTCGCGGGTGAAGCTCACGATCCGGCGGCAGGGCGCGCCTGAGCCCCTCTCGTTCGACCTCACGCGGGAGCAGATCCACGTCACGAGCATCGCGGCGAAGCGCCTCGACCGGGACATCGCGTACGTCCGCGTGAAGCAGTTCCAGGAGGGCACCCACGAAGAGATGCTCCGCGCCGCGGCGAAGCTGCGCGCCGCATCGAAGGCGCCGCTGGCCGGCGTCATCCTGGACCTGCGCAACAACCCCGGAGGCCTCGTCAACGAGGCGGAGGCCGTGGCCGACGAGCTCCTCTCCTCGGGGACGATCTACTCGACGCGCCAGCGCAACCAGGTCGTCGACGAGGCGAAGGCGCACGACGGCGGCGCGTTCGCCGCGCTGCCCATCGTCGCGCTCGTGAACGAGTACTCGGCGAGCGCCGCCGAGCTCGTCGCGGGCGCCCTGCAGGACAGCGGGCGCGCCGTGCTCGTCGGCGCGAGGACCTTCGGCAAGGGGTCGGTGCAGACCATCTACGAGCTGCCCGGCGGCGCCGGGGTCAGGCTCACGACGATGCGCTACTACACGCCGAACGGGCGCTCGATCCAGGCCCAGGGCATCCGGCCGGACGTCGTCATCGAGAGCGCGGCGCAGCAGGCCCCGGCCGCCATCCTCCGCGAGCAGGACCTCGAGGGACACCTCCCCGCCGAAGGGGCGATCGGCGACCGTTCGCCGAGGGCCGTGCTCGTGGAGAAGCGCGCCGAGACGGCCGCGGCGGCCGGCCCCGAGGGCGACATGCCCTCCGATCCCACCCGCGGGAGCGACTTCGCGCTCTCCGTCGGGTACCAGCAGCTCCTCCGCGCCATCCCGGCGATCCGCCAGCGCTGAGGATCGCGCGTCGAGCGCCCTGCGCCGGGCGCCGCGCGACGCGCGTCAGGCCTCGGCGCCGGCGCGGAGCCCGGTCGTCACCGCGTCGAGCACGGTGCGCGCCCTCCCCGCGATGGTCGCCCCGGCCGCCAGGATCCCGGGGGCGGCGCGGACGCCCTCGCACCGCACCCCCACCGCCTCCAGCGCGCCC
This sequence comes from Sorangium sp. KYC3313, assembly GCF_052075895.1. NCBI lineage: Bacteria > Pseudomonadati > Myxococcota > Polyangiales > Polyangiaceae > Sorangium > Sorangium sp. KYC3313. The sequence continues at coordinate 1,250,980 of NZ_CP197255.1, read as the reverse complement.
AGGCGCTCGCCGCGGGGCCACGCGACGACGTCGAGCTCCGGGCCCTGCATGGAGCTCACCACGCCGAGCGCGCCGCGATCGTCGCCCATCGTGACGGGCGCGGCGATCGAGAGCGCGAACGGCGCGGCGCCGCGCGCCGGGAAATCGGCGCCGGCGCCGCTCTCGGGCGGCGTGTACGCGATCCCGCCGCCGACGAGGCCGCCGATCGCCAGGATCACCCCGTCCGCCGCGAGCGGCACGTCCTCCCCCTCGACGTGGATCGTCACGCCTTCGTCCGGCGCCCCCGGCTCTCGGTGCCCGCCGCCCACCGCGCGCACGCGGCCGTGGCGCTGAGCCGCCCCGATCGCCGCGAGCAGCGCGTCGCGCGCCGCCTCGAAGCGCAGCCCCGCCGGCGAGCCGGCGCCCATCAGCGCCTCGCCCACCGGGACGCCGAGGCGGGCCGCGAGCGCCTCGGCCCGCGGAGCGCGCGCGCCGAGCCACGGGCCGAGCAGGATCGCCCCCGCGCCGCCCGCGCCCTCGAGCGCCAGGCGGAGCCGATCGACGAGCCAGGAGAGCCGCGCCGGGTCGTCGTGCCGGGCCGCGAGATCGCCGTCGGCGATGTGCCGCTCGTCGTCGAAGCGCAGGACCGGCGCGTCGACCGGCAGGAAGCGGAGCCCCCGCGCGCGGGCGAACGGCTCGTCCGTGAGCGCCTCCGCGAGCGCGTCCGCGTCCCACGCGGCGCGCGCCGCGCGCGGGACGAGGACGCGCGTGCGACGGAGCGGGCCGAGGTCGAGCAGCGCGCGATCCCTGCCGCGGGCGGGGCGGATCCGCCCCGCGACGGTCGCGAGGCGCACGCCCGCCGCCTGCGGCAGCTCCCACAGGCCGAGCTCCGCGGCGAACTGCCTCACCGTCGGCGCGAGATCGCTCGCGGGCAGGTCGCCGCCGAGCAGCCGCGACGCCCGCTCGACCTGCTCCCACGGCACGTCGTCCACCGCGCCGCCCGCGAGCGCCGTCTCGCCGACGCCCGCGGAGATCACCGCGACCCGGGCCCCGCGCCGCCGCGCGCTCCACGCGGCGGCGAGCCCGGCGACGCCGGCGCCGATCACGAGGATCGATCGCGCCACGCCCTCTCCTCCGGCTCCCGCGCGGCGCGCTGCGCGCGACGATCGGCGTCCTCGCACGCCGCCGCCGCCTCGTCGTCCGCGGGCGCGCCGAGCTCCGACCGGACGCTGGCGATCGCGAGGGCCTCCTGCCGCGCCTGCGCCGGGCCGAGCGCGACCGCGCGCGTCACCGCCTGCCGCGAGAGGAACGTCGCCGCCTGCCGCATCCCGTCGCGCGGCGGGAGCGAGAGCTCCTGCGCCACGATCTGCCCGCACCGCGCCGCGCAGCGCATGCCCCCGCACGCGCCCAGGCCGAGGCGCGTTCGGCGCGCGACGTCGGCGACGCTCCGGGCGAGCTCGTGCCGGAGGACATAACGCACCTCGGCCTCGATCACGGGCTCGCAGGGGCACACCGTCGCGGCCTCGCGCGGCCGCTGCCGCACGCGCTCCTCGATCCGGAGCGCGCGCGAGCCGTGCCGGTACACGAGCCGCCGGGCGGCCACCGCGTCGATCTCCATCCGCCGCGAGAGCGCGAGCGCGTCCACCGCGCGATCGCCGCCGGGCAGCGCGGTCGTGTGCGTCGCGCAGCGGGCGCCGAGGTCGAAGCGCCGCGAGAGCACGTCGGTCATCTCCTCGGCGAAGAGCCGGAAGCTGGCCAGCTTGCCGCCGATCATCGAGTAGAGGCCCGGCGCGCCGTGCGCCGCGTGATCGACGATCTGGTGCTCGCGCGAGAGGGCGTCCTCGGTGGGCCCGAACGCGTAGAGCGTGGGCCGCACGCCCGCGAACGTGCCGATCGCGCGCGCCTCGCGGACCTGCGGGAACACGCGGGCGATGCCCTGGACCAGGTACCTGACCTCCTCGCTCGTCGCGCGGACCTGATCGAGATCGCCGTAGAAATCGTCGTCGGTCGTGCCGATGACGCTCATGTTCTCCCACGGCTCGAGGAAGATCTGACGGCCGTCGATCGTCCTCGCCATGATCGCGTAATTGGTGAGGCGCCGGTCGAACACGACGTGCACGCCCTTGCCGGGCCGCACCCGCGAGCTCGCGGCGGGGAGGCCGGCGAGGGACGCCGTGATCGGCGACCACGCGCCCGTCGCGTTCACGACCGTGCTCGTGCGGAGCCGCCCGCCTCCCCCCGTCGTGCGGTCCCGGTAACGGACGGCGACGACCTCGCCGGTGTCCTCCCGGCGCTCGATCCGCTCGACCGTGTGCCCCACGTAGACCTTGGCCCCGCGCTCGATCGCGTCGACCGCGTTGGCGACGCAGAGCCGCGCGCCGTCGATCCCCCACTCGTCGAAGCTGAAGCCGCCCACCAGGTCGCCGTGCAGCCCCGGCTCGAGCCGGCGGAGCTCGTCGGGGGTGAGGCGCGCGTGCGGCTTGCCGCGCTTGAGCGGCTGGTAGTTGTCGTACGCCTCGAAGAAGGCGTCCGCGAGCGGGTAGAGGAGGCGCCCGTGCCGCGCGTCCTCGAACGGGACGAGGAAGGGGATCCGGAAGAGCAGGTGCGGCGCGATCGCCTGGATGTGGCCCGAGTCGCGGCACGATTTCTCGGTCACCTGCGGATCGCTGGTCAGGTACCTGAGCCCGCCGTGGATCATGCCGCTCGAGTTGCCGCTCGCGCCGAACGCGAGATCGTTGCGCTCGAAGAGGGCGACCCTCAGGCCCCGCTGCGAAGCGTCCCGCGCGACCCCCACGCCGTTCACGCCGCCGCCGATGACCACGACGTCCACGTCGGTGTCCGCGCGGCGAGCCGGTCTTGCGGCGCTCGAGAGGAGGATCGTCACCTGCGGCGTATAGCATGCCAGAATTTTTCCACGAGCGGGCGCGGCCTCGCGCGTGGCGCTGCGAATGGTGCGCGAATGCTGGAGGAGCCGGCCGTCAGCCGCGGACCCGGATGGCCCAGGTCAGCTTCGCGAGGCTGCGCAGCACGTTCGGGACGCGGCGGGTGAGGTTGATCGAGGGGCGCCGCTTCTCCAGCACGCGGACGGGGATCTCCTCGATCCGCAGGCCAGCGCGGTAGGCGCGGATGACGAGCTCGCTGGCGAAGACGTCCCTGTCCACGACGCAGTCGCGCGCGACCCCGAGGAGCGGCTCGCGCAGGAACGCCTTGAGCCCGTGCGTGTCCGTCCCACGGAAGCCGAGCGTGGCGCGGAGGAGCCCGTTGTACACCTGGCTCGCCGCGTGCCGCGCCCACGGGCGATCGTCGCGCGCCCCCTGGATGAGCTTGGACCCGATCACCATGTCGACGCCGCCTGCCCGCAGCATCGCGATGGCGCGGCGGTGGAAATCCACGTCGCAGAGGTCGATCTCGTCGCAGAGCACGAAGCGCCCGCGCGCCCGCTCGATGCCCGCGCGGAGCGCGGCCCCGTAGTTCGGCTCGCCGATCGAGAAGTGCCTCACCTCCGGGTACTTGCGCGCGAGCTCGCCGGCGATGCCGAGGGTCCCGTCGCACGAGCCGTTCTCGGCGAGCACGAGCTCCCAGCGCCAGCCGAACGACGAGAGCCGCTCGCGCAGATCCACGACGGCGGCGTGGAGGATCGCCTCCTCGTTGTAAACGGGGATGACGATGGAGATCTCCGGCGATCCGCCCGCATCCTCGCGATCGGGCTCGGCCGTGCTCACGGCGCGCCTCCGAGGAGCGCCTGCGCGCGGTGCGCCGCGTCGCGCCCGAAGTGGAGCGCGTCCTCCATCGAGGAGTAGTTCCAGCCGCCGTAGCGCCCGCACGAGAGGATGCGCTGGCCCTCGAGAAACGGCCGCACCGCCTCCAGCGAGCCGAAGTAGCTGTGATCGAACACGACGTACGCGTGATCGATGCGGCGCAGGCGGGCGAAGCGGATGGCGCTCGGGGCGGGGATGAGGCCCATCTCGACGAGGCCCTCGGCGACGCGGGGGAGCAGCGCCGCGAGATCGGGCTCGGCGCGATCGGCGAGCTCGACGTAGAGGCCGGCCTTGCCCGGCGGGGCCATGGCGGCGGAGAAGTGGGAGTAGCAGCCCACGCGGTAGAACGGGTACTTCGCCTCCGGGACGTACACCCAGTGCAGCGGCTGCCCGCACGGGGTGTCCAGCGCCACGTCGAGGTAGTAGAGGTGCGTGCAGCGCAGCCGGGAAGCCGCCTCGCCGACGGCGCGAGGCGCGTCCGAGAGGAGCCTGACGAGCGCGGGCAGCGGCGCGGACGAGACGAGCACGTCGTACCGGACGATCTCGTCGTCGAACACGAGCTCGCGCGCGCGCCAGTCGATCGACCTGGGAGAGCGGCTGAGCTCGATCGCCGGCGTTCCCGCGTCCCGCGGCCGCTGCTCGGCGAGCGCCCGCGCGAGCCCGTGCGTCAGCTGCCCGATGCCGAGCCGCGGGTAGAGGAACCTCGCGTTGTAGCCGAGCTCCCGGTCGTTCAGCCCGACCGCTCCGGCGAGCACGTCCTCCAGCTTCGGTATCGGGACGAAGCGGGAGCACCAGTCGGCGGTGATCTCGCTCGGGTGCACGCCCCAGAGGCGGCTGTTGTAGGGGATCATGAAGTGGCGGCTGATCCCCTCGCCGAAGTGCGCCAGACAGAACTCCTCGAAGTTGCTCGGCGGAGGTCTGTCCCTGGCGAAGTGCGCCTCGATGAAGCCGCGGAGGCAGTCGTAGGCCACCGCGGGCGGCAGGCCGAAGGTGTTCGCCTGGAACGGATAGCGGGTGTACGTGCCGTTCGACCAGATCATCGAACGTCGCTCGATCTCGAGCGGGTCGGGGCCCAGCCAGCCCAGCGCGAGCTCCCGGGTCGCGGGGTCGCGCAGGTGGAGGAGGTGCCCTGTCCGATCGAAGCGGAAGCCGGCGTCCTCGAGCGTGATCGCGTGGCCGCCCGGGCGCGGCAGGCGCTCGAACACCCGGTGGGGCACGCCGGCCCGTCCGAGGTGGTACGCCGCTGCCATGCCCGTCAGGCCGGCGCCGAGGATCGCGACGGGAACGCTGGAGATCGTGGGTCGGGTCATCGCTCGCGGCCCGGCCGCGGCCGCGAAGACACCATCTCCCTGGTGCGTCGTCAAGGCACGCTGCCGTCCAGGCGCTCCTCAGCGCATGCTGGATTTCCCGCCTTCGACGTAAGGCGCGCGGAGCTCCGCGCGCGCCGCGCAAAGACCGCCGTTGGCGCCTCCGCCCAGAGCGACTAGGTGTGGAGAGGTCCCAGCGCGCGCCGCGCGCCCCGGGGCGTCCGAGGTGCAGATGCCGATCCCCCGCCGGAAGTCCGTTCAAGTCACCGGGAGGGCCCTCTACCTGACCGAGGACCCGGCGCTCCTGAAGCAGCAGCTGGCGGGCGGCGAGCTTCGCTTCGATCCCGAGCAGCACGCGCTGATCGACAACATCTCGACCGACGAGCTCACGCCGGGCTGGGTCTGTTACTACTACGACGAGACGCTCGCCCGTTACTGCCTGGTCGGGCTGCGCGGTGGGCACATCGAGCGCGACGCCATCAAGAACGGCGGCTTCGGCGTCATCGTCAGCGGGCGCTCGAAGGGGTGCGGCAGCTCGCGCGAGACGGCGCCGTACTCGGAGCGCGAGGCGGGGATCCAGATCGTCGTCGCGCGAAGCATCGAGAAGATCTACGGCCAGAACTGCCAGAACATCGGGCTGCTCACGACGACCGATTTCTCGCTCCTCGACCGGATCGCGCGGGGCGACGAGATCCCGATCGGCGAGTTCACCCGCGGGCTCGACCCGATCAGCGCCGATGTCGTCGAGTACGGTGGCCTCTTCGCCTACAACAAGGCGCGGATGGCCGGCGAGGTCTCGCCGCCCACCCTGGCCACGCCGCCGCGGCCGATGACGCTGTGCGAGAAGATCATCGCCGCGCACGCGATCGTGGACGCCCGGGCAGGGAAGATCGGCGTCCCCGCGGTGAAGCCTGGAGACGCGCTCTTCGCCCGCATCGACGTGCGCTTCTCGCACGAGTACGTCACGCCGATGGCCGAGTCGCTCTTCCGGGCGGGCGTCGGGTCGGACGCGGTCGTGACCGAGCCGGAGAGCGTCTTCGCCTTCCGGGATCACCTGACGTTCCTCGATCGCGTGATGCCGGAGGCGCACCTCAGGCTCGGCCTGCGCGAGCAGGCGGCCTCGCTCGCGACGGTGCAGCAGGCCTTCACCGAGCGGCACGGGATCAAGCTGTACGGCGAGGTCGAGCGCGACGGCAGGACCGTGGGCTCGGAGGCCATCTGCCACAACAAGGTGATCGAGGAGCTCGCGCTGCCAGGGCAGATCGTGGCCGGGACCGACTCGCACACCTGCATGGCGGGGGCGCTCGGGTGCTTCGCGTTCGGCGTCGGCTCGACGGACATGGCGAACGCGTGGCTCACGCGCGACGTCCGCGTCGCGGTGCCGCAGTCGGTGCGCTTCAACCTGACCGGGCGGCTCGGGCCGGGGGTCACGGCGAAGGACGTGATGCTGTTCCTGCTCTCGCAGCCGTTCTGGAAGACGGGCCAGGGCATCGGCAAGGTGCTCGAGTTCGCGGGCGATGGCGTCCGCGCGATGGGGCTCGACGAGCGGGCGACGCTCACCAACATGGCGGTCGAGGCGGGCGGCTTCACGGGGATCATCGAGGCCGACGAGGAGATCGTGCGCTACCTCGTCGAGCAGCGCGGGCTCGCCGCGGAGGACGTGCGCGCGCGCATCGTGCGCGCGGATCCCGGCGCCGAGTACATGGCGACGTTCGACGTCGATCTCGCGTCGGTCGAGCCGATGGTCGCGACGCCTGGCGATCCGCGGAACGGCGTGCCGCTGCGGTCGCTCGATGAGGCCGCCGGCGGTCCGGTGAAGATCGACATCGCGTACGGAGGCTCGTGCACGGGCGGCAAGAAGGCCGACATGGACATGTACGCGTCCGTGCTGCGCCAGGCGGTCGAGCGGGGCAAGCGCGTCGCGGACGGCGTGCACCTCTACATCCAGTTCGGCTCGCAGGACATCCGCCGCTACGCCGAGGCCAAGGGCTACCTCGAGATCTTCGAGAAAGCCGGCGCCGAGCTGGTCGACCCCTCCTGCGGCGCGTGCATCAAGGCCGGGCCCGGTGTATCCGACCGCAAGGAACAGGTCACGGTCTCGGCCATCAACCGGAACTTCCCGGGGCGAAGCGGGCCCGGCCAGGTCTACCTGGCCAGTCCCCTCATCGTCGCGGCGAGCGCGATTGCGGGGAAGATCGCATTCCCGGAATCATGACGCAGAGCGCCTATCGCGGCAATACATACATAGTGGCCGCAATCGGCATCATGGAAAAACGAATGCTTTCCACGGAAGTGCACCGTACGCTAAGGTGCTCTTCTGTGGCGGATCGGGAGGAGCCCCAAGAGCGTATGACCGACAAGGACACGCTGGCGAAAAACAACGAAGCCTCGAAGACGGACAAGCGGAAGCAGAGCCTCTACTTTCCGGAGTCGATGCTGCAGGAAATCAAGGAGGAAGCGGCGCGGCTCGATCGCTCGCTTTCTTGGGTTGTGCAGCGCGCGTGGAAGCTGGCGCGGATAGACATCAAAAAGCTTCCGAGTGTCAATGACGTGGCTGACGACGAGGACAGCGGCGACTAACATCGCCGCGAGCCTCGCGTAAGCCGCGTCGCTCGGGGATCGATGGGTCGAGAGCTTTTCGCCGCCGGGAAGGACGGTACGCGGATTTACGTCCGCTACCGGGAAGGTCCCGGCGGCAGCGGAAGCTTGGCCAGCGGGGTAGGGGCGGGCTCGGGACGCCTCACCGCGGTGCTCTGTGACGGCATCGCGTGCGACGGCTTCATCTGGAAGTACCTGTGGGACGACCTGGCCCGTACGGTCAACGTCGCCCACTGGAACTACCGCGGCCATGGTCGTAGCAGCTTGCCTGGTGATCCGCAGGCGGTCGAGCTGCGCGATCACGCCAGCGATCTGGCTGCGGTGCGCGCGTCGATCGGAGATGGCCCCGTGGTGCTCTTCGGGCACTCGATGGGCTGTCAGGTCATCCTGGAGCACCTGCGGACCCACCGCGAGGGGGTGCGCGGGCTCGTGCTGATCTGCGGCTCGTCCGGCAGGATCACGCACCATTTCAAGGGCACGGACGTGCTCGCGCAGCTCCTGCCGCGGCTGATCGAGCAGGTCGACGCGCACCCGCACATCGCGCGCGCGCTCTGGAGCCGCGTGCCCGCGCCGATGGCGCTGCGGATCGCGCTGCTCACGCGGGAGGTCGACGCGAGCGCGGTCACCCCGGCGGATCTGCTGCCGTACATGCGGCACATGGTCGACATCGATTTCTCGATGTTCCTCCACATGCTGCGCAGCGCCGGCGAGCACTCGACGCTCGATCTGCTCCCGCAGATCGACGTGCCCGCGCTCGTGATCGCGGGCGATCGCGACACGTTCACCCCGCCTCGGCTCGCGGAGGAGATGGCGGCGGCGCTGCCGCGCGGAGAGCTGATGATGGTGAGCGGCGGCACGCACATCGTCCCGCTGGAGCGCAAGAAGATGGTCATCGAGCGCGTGGAGCAGTTCCTCCTGGAGCGCGTCATCGGCGGCGCGTCGCTCGGGGCGAGCGCGCGGGCGTCAGGCTCGCAGGCTGCGACGGATGACGGGCGCTCGCGGCCGCTGGCCGAGGAGGCGTCGTCGCAGCGTCTCGCCGAGGGCGGGCCCTCGCCGGACCATCCGCGCGGGCTCGCGAAGGACGGATGAGCCGGTGCGCGCGCGACCTGCGCGCCCCCGGATCGGCGCGCGGACCGCTGCGGCGCCTCGGCGGCGCGGGGGCGCCGCGCATGCTCGTCGCGGCGGCGCTGCTCGCGGTCTCGTGCGCGCGACCGTCGTCCGAGCGCAGCGACGGGTCCGTCGGCGCGATCGCTGCGCTCGTCGACGAGGAGAGCGCGCATGCGATCGGCGCGCCCACGGCGCGCCCGCCGGCCGATGCGCGCCCGCCGGTCGATGCGCGCTCGCCGGCCGAGCAGCGCTCGCCTCTCGCGTCGAGCGCCTGGGCCGCGGGGGACGCGCGCGTCGCGCGCGCACTCCAGCGCTCGCCCCTGCGCGCGTTGCGGCTCACGGGCAAGGTGGCGGACGGCCGGTTCGAGGCGACGCTCTTGCTGGGCGCACCCGCGGAGGGAGCGGCGCCGCGCGAGGTGAAGGTGAAGCTCGCGCCGGCGCAGAAGAAGGCCCCGCTCGCGTTCCGGCGCCCGCTCGCGTTCTACCGCATGGCGAGGGCGCTCGGCGCGCAGGTCGTGCCCGCGGCGGCGGCGCGGCGCTTCGGCATCGGCGAGCTCGCGGCGCTCATCGGCCGGGAGCCGAACGCGCGCAAGCTGCTGCGTCGCCTCGCCGTCATGAACGACGGGACGGTCGACGCGCTGGTCCTCGCGCCCGCTCCCGGTCCGCCCGGCCCGCGCTGGCTCTCGCCTCGCCGGCGGTCCGTACGCTTCGACGACGCGCCCGAGCTCGACGTGTGGGCGCGCTGGGCGCGCTCGCCGTCGCCAGTGCGCGGCGAGCGCGCGCCCATCCTCCGCGGCTACCTGGAGGTGCTGGTGCTCGATTACCTGGCGGGCAACGGGCTCCGGAAGGAGATCGTCATCGACGTGCACGCGGGAGCGCTCAGCCTGGAGGCCAACGCGAGCGCCTTCCCGCTGCACGTGAAGGCGCACGAGCTCGATCGGCAGCTCGGGCGCCTCGTGGAGGCGGCGCGGTTCCCCCGGGCCCTTCGCGATGCGCTCGCGCGCTTCGGCCCCGAGGAGGCCGCCGCGGCGCTGCGCCCTGGCGGCATCGAGGAGGAGCTGGTGCCGCCGCGCGCGCTCGTCGAGCTCGAGGAGCGGAGGCAAGCGCTGCTCAGCCTGATCGCGGCGAAGGTCGCCGACCGGGGAGAGGACGCCGTCCTCAGCCTCTAGCGCCCCTCGCCTCCGTCGCTTGCCCCTGCGAAGGGGCTTCCGGCGCGCCGCATCTTGATCTCCGGCGGCGGCAGGGCGATCACGTCATCCGTGATCGACGTGGCGACCCTGCAGGGCTGGACGGAGGAGATCGGCTACAGCGCCGAGCTGACGAAGCCGTCGACCCTGCGCATCCGTCCGCGCGAGGAAGGGATCGTCGAGCTCCCACCGTTCTACGTCCAGTGCACCGAGAACTGGGTCGTGCTCTCGATGTTCGGCGTGTTCGATCTGCTCGACGCGGAACGCGACGCCCAGGACGGCGCTGCGATGCCGACCCTGGCCGAGGACACCGGCCAGGTGCTCGGCCTGCTCCGCCATCTGCTCGAGGCCAACCGCGACATGCGCGTCGCCAAGTTCGCCCTCGATGATCGGAACGAGATCCTGCTGTGCGCCGAGCTGCCCACCGAGTCGCTCGACCGCTCGGAGTTCGTCGACGCGGTCGAGCGGATCATCGAATACGGCACGACCTACCAGCACACCCTGCTCGGCGCCGACACCTGAGGCGCCGGGGCGCGTCGGTGTCCGGTCCGCGCCGCGGCGGGGTCACTTCTGCGTGATCACCACGCGGTTGTCGTCGCGGTAGGTGATGTTGCCGGACTCGCCGCGGCAGTCCCAGCAGGTCGCCCACGCGAGCCGTCGCCGCACGTAGCCGTTGAACCCGAGCGCGAGCGGCCCCGGGTCGTCCTTGAGCAGCAGCGACGACGCGATGCGGTAGCGGTCTCCAGGGAGCTTCAGGAACGCGACGATGAACGCGTCGTCGTCGGCCTTCCCCGTCACGACGAGCACCTCCTCGCCCGGGACCGGGTTCCAGAGCAGCGGAGCCGTCGTGAGCGTGGTGTTCGGGGGCGGGCCCGCCTCGGGCTGCCTCGCCGGAGCGCCGCTCGGCGCGAGCCGCGTCCGGCCCCGGTTGAGCACGGCGTTCGTGTCGTCGGGCTCCTTGAAGAAAGAGATCCGCCCGCCGAGGTCGCGCAGCTGCGGCACCGACGCGAGCAGCTCTGCGACCTGCTGCGGCCCGATCTCCGCGCGCCGGAACGTCTGCTGCCACTGCGGCGACGGGATCGACGCCGCGTTCGGCGCGCCGTGGCAGCACCGGAAGCCGATGTCGTCGCCCGTCACCGCCGGATCGACCGCCGCGCGGCGCGCGCACCGGTGATCCACGGCGCTCGCGCTCGCCGTGGCCCCGCGCACGGCGGCGGCCTTGGGCTGGAGGTTCTCGATCGGCGCGATGTCGCTCGCGGTCCACTCGCGCAGCGCGGCGCCCATCCCGACGACGCCGAACCCGGACGCGCACGACGCGGGCGCCTTGGCGCACGCCGGATCCCACGCCGCGCCGCCCGCGTAGGGCGTCCCCTCGGGGCCCTTGCACGCGCGCTCCCACTCCAGCTCGGTGCACAGCCTCCCGCCGGCCTGCTGGCAGAGCTCCGAGGCGCGCGCCCGCGTCACCCCGGTGAGCGGGGCCTGCGCAGGATCGTTCGGGTACAGGGAGCGATCGACGGTGAAGCCGCCCAGCTCGACGTCGAGCAACGCCGGCTCGAGCGTCGGATCGCGCCCCTTGTCGCCGGGCGTGCTGCCCGCGACGAGCTTTCCTGCAGGGATCTCGATCCGCGCGGGCCCGGCCGCCGCGGCGCCGGCCCGCGGCGCCGCGCTCGCAGCGGGCGACTCGTTCTCGGCCGCCTCGAGCACCTTCCCCTGCGGCGCGGGCGCCTGCGGGGCGCCTCCGTCCGCGCGCTTCTCCTCGGGCTCTCGCTGCTCGGCGCGGCTGCAGCTGGCCCCTCCGGCGATGCCGGCGGCGAGCAGGATCAGGGCAACGGCAGGCGTCCTCGTCGGCACGGTTCCTCGAAAGCGCCACGCCTTATGTCGCAGGACCCCTCGCCCGTCAAAGTGCCCGCGCTATGCTGGCCGGGATGGGGCAGGGCGTGAGCGGCGCACCGGATCCGATGGCCTCGCAGATGGCGCAGCTCCTCGCTGGCAGCGATCTCGACGAGCTGCGCGAGATCGTGGGGCGGTGGGTCGCCGAGGCGCCGACCGAGGGGGTGCGCCGTCACTACCAGGAGCTCGGCGGCCGCCTCGTCGACCTCAAGGCGGCGCTCGCCGAGAGCCCCGTGCAACCCACGATCGCGGAGCTCGAGCAGGCGCTCACGATGATGCTCCGGCTCGCCGCGTCGAGCCCGAGGACATGAGCCCCAGGTGATGCTCGCCGATTTTTCGCCGTGGTTCTTGCGCGCCTTCGGGCTCTGCTTCGGCCTGCTGTGGGGGAGCTTCCTCAACGTCGTCATCCACCGCGTCCCGCGCGAGCTCAGCGTCGTCCGTCCGGGCTCGTGCTGCCCGGCGTGCGGCGCGCCGATCCGCGCCTACGACAACATCCCCGTCCTCAGCTACCTGCTGCTGCGCGGCCGCGCTCGCTGCTGCGGGGCGCCCGTGTCGCCGCGGTATCCCCTGGTGGAGGCGGCGGGCGGCGTGCTCTCGCTCGCGATCATCGAGGTCATCCTCCTCCGGCTCCCCGGGACGACGCCGGCCCTCCACGCGCTCGCCACGTACACCGCCGACCTGGCGCTCGCGCTCGGGCTGCTCGCGGCGACGTTCATCGACCTCGAGCACATGTTCATCCCCGACTCGATCACCCTCGGCGGCGCGGTGCTCGGCGTCGCGACCGCGTCGCTGCGGTCGATGGGCTTCGTCGACGCCCTCGTCGGCGCGGCGGTCGGCTTCGGCATCGTCTGGCTGCCGTTCGTCGTGCTCTACCCGCGGATCCGCGGCGGCCGCGTCGGTATGGGCCTCGGCGACGCCAAGCTCCTCATGCTGGCGGGCGCGTGGTTCGGCTGGGGGGGCGCCCTGTTCGTGCTCGGCGCCGGCGCCATCCAGGGCTCGATCATGGCGATCGCCACGCTGCTCCTGCGCGGGAGCATCGAGGAGCCCGAGGCGGTTCGCCTCGAGCGGGAGCAGATCCGCGCCGAGCTCGCGGCCATGTCCCCCGAGGAGCGGGCCGCCGCCGAGGAAGAGCTGGCGCAAGATCCGCTCGCGGAGGAGCCTCGCGAAGGGTTCGGCCAGGCCCGCATGGCGTTCGGCCCGTTCCTCGCGCTCGCGACGCTGGAGTGCCTGCTCGTCGGCCGCGACGTCCTGGACGCGTACCTCTCCTGGATCGACGCAGGATGAACGCCGCCCTGCGCCGCGCGCTCGGGATCCCGCTCGCGTCGCTCCTCGTGCTCGCGGGCTGCGGCAGCTCGCTCCCGCTGCCTCCGACCGGCCCTCACCTGCCGAGCGAGACGACGGTGGTCGTGCCGTACCCTCCGCCGCCTGCGCGGGTCGAGATCATCTCGCCGTCCGAGCGGCCGGGCGATGTGTGGATCGACGGCGAGTGGCAGTGGCGGAGCCGCCGCTGGGCGTGGCAGCAGGGACGATGGGAGCCCGTCCCGCCGGGCGCGTACTTCGCGCCTGCCACCACCGTGCGCCGCTCAGACGGATCCCTGGTGTGGTTCGCCGGCGTGTGGCACCTCCCCGGCAAGAAGTGATCGACACCGCGGCCGAGCGATGGGAATTCAGCTCGTGCCGAGGTGCCCGCCGCCCGATCGGCATCGGCGAGCCAGCTCGGCGTGCCATCCCCTGCACGGATCGATGAGCCTTGCCCCATGATGCTTGCCTGGTCGTTCGCAGCGCGCACACCCGACGAAATCGCCCGACTCCTCCGCGCCCTCGGCAAGCACCGGTACGTGCGCGAGGTCGATCATCGGCTCCACTGGTCCGTCGATCACGCCCTGGCCGAGCTGCCGGAGTTCGCGCCGCACGCGTCGGCGTTCCAGGCGCGCCTCCGGAAGGAGCGCGCGCTCGATCTCGGCTCGCGCGACCCTTCGCTGTGGCGCGAGGCGAAGACCGAGGACGTGATCGCGGCCCTCACGGCGTTCTGGACCCCGGATGACGCGGCGCTGCGCTACCGGAGCCGCCTGATCGAGGCGCTCGCGCGGACGGGCCTCCCAGCTGCCGCGCACGCCCCCTTCGCGTCGGCCCCGAACGAGCCCCCGCACCCGGAGCTCGTGCTGCTCGACTGGGAGCTCTACCCCGTCGACGAGCTCGACGCCGACCGGCACGCCGGCGCGCTGGCCGCCATGGAAGAGGCCGAGGAGGCCGTCAACGCGTCGGCGCCGATCTACAACGAAGGGCCCGTCATGGCGGCGCCGGAGCTCTGCGAGGGAGCGCCCAGCGGGGTGCTCGCGGACGACTTCCTCGTGTGGTCGGACGGGCCTTACAGCTACTCCGACTACGTGTTCCGCGGCGTCGCCAAGGCGGCGAAGCTCGTCGAGCCGCCGATCGGTTACCAGGATCTGTAACGGCCGCCCGCGCGCCCCGCGCGTCAGTAGGGATCGGGCTTCGGCGGCGGGACGGTGGGATCCGCCTCGACGGGGGGCTTGACGATCTTCGGGGTCGCCGTGGCCACGGGGGCCGGGCCTCTCTGCGCGTGGGAGAGCGTCACCTCGAGCTCGATGTCCCGATCGAACACGAGCATCCGTCGTTGCGCGGCGTGGCCTGGCGCGGAGACCTCGATCCGGTGCGCCGCGCCGTCCTTGATGAGCTTGCCGTCGAACGGGTTCGACGGGAGCTCCACCCCGTCGACGAAGATCTTCGCGCTGGCGGGGCTCGCCTTGATCGATGCGCGGAGGAGCGACGCGTCGGTCTGCTCGCGTGGAGCGCTGCTCGCGGCGGATGGCGGCGAGGGCTCGGCGCGGGGCGGCGAGGGCTCCGGCGCGGGCAGCGCGCTCTGGGCCGGCGGAGGGGTCACGCGGAGGCTCTGCTGGACCGGATCGCGCAGCTTCAGGTACAGCGTCGCGGCGCCGACCAGCGCGATGACCGCCGCGAACGCGACGAGCGGCAACCGGGAGCGCCGCGGCGCCGGCGCGGGCTGAACGGCCGTGGCCGGCTCGGTCCGCACGACGGCGTGGAGCGTCGCTTGCGGAGGGCTCGAGCGGTGGAGGGCACGCGTGGGCGAAGGCGGCGAAGAGCCCGTGGTCGCGCCCTCCTCCTGCGCGGGAGGATCCGAGTCGAGCGGCTCGCGCCCCGGCAGCGACGGCAGCCTCGGCGCGCGGCCGGCGAGCCCTGCGCTCCCCGCCTCCGCGCCGTGCTCCTGCAGCTGCTTGAGCTGGCGATCGATGATCGCCCGGATCTCGGACCGCTCGCCGGCGAACAGCTCGCGCATGAGCGCGCCGAGCTGCTCGGCCGTCACCTGCTCTTCCAGGCGTTCGGTGTAGCGAGCGAGCTCCGCGCGAAAGGCGGCGGCCGTCGAATAGCGCTGGTCGGGCGAGTGCGCGAGCGCCTTGGCGCAGATGCGCGCGAGCTCGACGGGCACCTCGGGGCGCGCGGATCGCAGGTCCGGGATGTCCCGCATCAGGCGCGAGATGATCTGGGGATCGGACAGCCCACGCCAGAGGCGGCGGCCGGCGAGCATCTCCCAGAGGATGACGCCGGCCGAGAAGACGTCCGCGCGCCGATCGATCTGGGAAGAGTGCGAGAACGCCTGCTCCGGCGCCATGTACGCGACCTTGCCCTTCATCGTGCCGGTCTGCGTCTCGACGAGGCGGTGCGCGGCGAGCGCGATCCCGAAATCGACGATCTTCACCTGCCCGTCGTAGGTGACGAAGATGTTGTGGGGGCTGACGTCGCGGTGAACGACGTTGAGCGGCGCCCCGTCGTAGTCGACGAGCTCGTGGGCGTAGTGGAGGCCGGCCAGCACCTCGCTGAGGATCCAGAACTGGATGGCGAACGGGATCGCCCGCGCTTGCTCTCGCGCGCGAGAGATCACCCGGCTGAGCGGTTGCCCGTCGAGGTACTCCATGGCGATGAAGTACTCGCCGTCCGCGAGGCCGACCTCGTTGGTCTGCACCACGTTGCGGTGGTTCAGGCGGGCGGCGAGGCGGGCCTCATCGAGCAGCATGTCCCGGAACTCGGGCTCGTCGGCAATGTTGGGCCGGAGGCGCTTGATGACCTGCAGCTTGCTGAAGCCCGCCGGCCCCACCGCGACCGCCAGGTGCACGTCCGCCATGCCCCCGTGCCCGAGCGTCGCGATGAATTGGTATTTTCCGAAGCTCCGTGCGTGCCGATCCGAGGGCGACGGCGGCGCGTCCGGCGGCGCATCCCGGCCGACCGTGGTCGGCGCGTCGCGATCCGCGCGCCGCACCTGGACGGTGGGTGGGGGCTCGGGCGCGGGGACGAGCCCCTGCCTGGAGACCAGGGTCCCGCCGTCGATCGCTGCCCGCAGGCGCTCCGGCGGGCCCGAGGCGGCGAGCTCGTTGCTGCGGGCGGAGTCCGCCGCCCAGTCAGCCTCCTCGGTCGTCCCTTTGCGCTCGCCCACCGCCGAATGGTCCTGATCCAAAGACGTGCCGTCAAGCTGACGACAGCGCGGGCCAGCAACGCCGCGGCGTCTGCTGCTACTGTGCGGGACGCCACTCCCCCAGGCGGTCCCGGACGCCGGGCGGGTGCAGTAAAATTCGCCTGTGATTGCGCATCTTTGCCCGTGAACGAGGTAGCCCGATGCCCTGTGACTCGATCCCGCGGCGCCTGCTAGGCCAGGCGAAGGCGCGTCCCGAGGCTCCTGCCCACTACGTCAAGGAGGGGGGCTTCTGGAGGATGACCAGCTTCCGGGAGTACGCGGGCGAGGTGCGGCGCGCCGGCAAGGCGCTGCTCGCGCTCGGCCTCGAGCCCGGCGCCACGGTCAGCCTCCTCGGCTTCAACCGGCCCGAGTGGGTGGTGCTCCACGTGGCCTGCATGGCGATCGGGGGCGCTCCCGCGGGCATCTACACGACGTGCTCGCCCGAGGAGGTGCGCCACGTCGTGCGGCATGCGGGGTCGCAGGTGGTGCTGGTCGAGGACAGGGCCCAGCTGGAGAAGGTGCTGAGCCAGTGGGATCGGCTGCCGCGGCTCTCGTGGGTGGTGCTGATGCGGGGCGCGGAGTTCGCGGGCGATCCGCGCGATCCGCGGATCCTGGCCTGGGATGAGCTCCTCGCGCGGGGCGACCGCGTCTCGGATGAGCTGCTCGAGCAGCGGCTCGACGCGCTCGAGCCGAACGGCCTCGCGACGCTGCTCTACACCTCCGGGACGGTGGGGCCGCCGAAGGGGGTCATGCTGAGCCATGAGAACCTCACGCGCTCGGCGGACATGGCGGCGCGCCTGATCCCGTGCTCGTCGCGGGACATCGCGCTCTCGTACCTGCCTCTCTCGCACGTCGCCGAGCAGATGTTCACGATCCACATCCCGGCCTCGGTCGGCGCGGCCGTGTACTTCGCCGAGTCGATGGCGGCGCTCGCCGACAACCTCAAGGAGGTGCGGCCTACCGCCTTCTTCGGGGTCCCGCGCGTCTGGGAGAAGCTGAGGGCCGGGATCGACGCGAAGCTCTCCGGCGCGACGGGGGTGCAGAAAATCATGCTCGATCAGGCGAGGCGCGTCGGGCTCCAGCACAGCGAGCTCCGCGCCCGAGGGGAGCCGCCGGGGCCGCTGCTCGCGCTTCAGCACCGCGCCTTCGACAGGCTGGTCTACGCGAAGGTGAAGGCGGCCGTGGGGCTCGGCCGGGCGCACGCGTTCAGCAGCGGCGCGGCCCCCATCGCGAAGGAGGTCCTCGAGTTCTTCGCGTCGCTCGACATCCTGATCACCGAGGTCTACGGCCAGTCCGAGGTGACCGGCGCGACGAGCTACAACGTGCCGGGCCGGACGAAGCTCGGCTCCGTGGGGCCGTCGGTGCCAGGCATGGACGTGAAGATCGCGGACGACGGCGAGATCCTCGTGAAGGGGCCGACCGTGTTCCTCGGCTACTACAAGGAGCCGGAGGCGACCGCGCAGGCCCTGGTCGGCGGCTGGCTCCACTCGGGGGATCTCGGCCGGTTCGACGAGGAAGGGTTCCTCCACATCACCGGGCGGAAGAAGGAGATCCTCATCACGGCCGGCGGAAAGAACATCTCGCCCAAGAACATCGAGGAGGCGCTCAAGCGCCACGACCTCATCGCCGAGGCGGTGGTCGTCGGCGATGGGCGCAAGTTCCTCACGGCCCTGCTCGTGCTGGCCCCCGACGCGGTGGAGCGCCTCTCGGCCGAGCGCGGGCTCGGCCGCGATCTCTCGCACGCGTCGCCCGAGATCAGGGAGGCCGTGCAGCGGGCCGTCGACGCGGTGAACGGCGAGCTCGCGCAGGTCGAGACGATCAAGAAGTTCTCGATCCTGCCGCGCGGCTTCACCATCGAGGACGGCGAGCTGACGCCGACGCTCAAGATCAAGCGGCGCAATGTGAGCCAGAATTTTGCGCGCGAGATCGAGGCGATGTACGCCGAGTAATCCATGAGCAACGAGCCTGCCACAGCCGTCTCCTTCGACTTCGGCCAGACCCTGGTGGAGCTCGACACCGGGCTGCTCTCCGCCCGCCTCGCCGAGCGGGGCATCGCCGCGCCTCGGGAGCGGCTGGACGGGGCGGTGGACGAGAGCTGGCGCGCGTACAACGAGGCGATCCAGCGCGGGCTCGGCGGCCACCCGTGGAAGATCATGATGCGCCGCCTGCTCGAGGTGGGCGGCGTCGAGGCCAGCGCGCTCGACGCGGCGGTCGACTGGCTCTGGACGGAGCAGCCCCGGAAGAACCTCTGGCGCAGGCCGATCGCGGGGATGATCGACGTCGTGATCGAGCTCCGGCAGGCCGGCGTGCCGGTCGCGGTGCTGTCGAACTCGGAGGGCCGGCTCGAGGAGCTGATCGAAGAGCTCGGCTGGGCGGCGCACTTCGTGGCGGTCGCGGACTCGGGGCGGCTCGGGTTCGAGAAGCCGGGCAGGGAGATCTTCGCGTGGACGGCCGAGCGCCTCGGTGCGCCGCTCGCCGCGGTGGTCCACGTCGGCGATTCCTTCGCCGCCGACGTCGTCGGCGCCCTCGCGGCGGGGATGCGGGCCGTCTGGTTCAAGGGGGACCCGGCGCGGGCCGCGGAGGTGTCCCAGGCCGAGCGGGTGGCGGTGTGCGACGGCGCGGAGACGCTGCGCCGCGCGCTCCGGGCGTTCGGCGTCCGCTTCTAGCGCGTGCGCTGCGCCGCGCGCCGTCGTGCGGCCAGCGAAGCGATCTCCGTGAGCCCGTCACCTGGCGAGCGCGGCCCGTCGGCGCGGCGCTCGCGCGCGAGGTCGCGAGGTCCACGCGCGCGCCGCGCGCTCGCCCTTCCGTCCGTGAGCACGAACGTCCCGGAAGGCGCTCCGCCCGCGCTCGTCGCGCGCGCTTCTCTCCTGGCTCTCCTCGCCTCGCTGCCCCGCGCCGGTGGGTCGATCTCCGGATCGTGCAGCCGATGCACGTCGCGCGGTGGTTCGGGCATTGCTGGAGACCGGTTCACGATGATCGCCAACGATGCAGACGTCGAACAAGAGTCCGGACGCCGGGAGCGGAGAGCGAACGTTCCCGCCGCCGTCCCTCGCCTCTTCGGCGAGGTCCGCCGCGCGGACGAGCGGCTCGTCTCGCTGGTGCAAGAGCGCCCTGTGGCCACGCTCCTCGCGGTGGCCGCTGTGGGTTACCTGATCGGGCGGGTCGTTACACGGCTGAGTTGAGGAGGTCATCATGACGGTACGCGAGGTCGAGGCCGAACGGGATCGCGACGCGCGGGAGGTGGTGAACGACGCGCTCAGCCGGCTCGACGCGGCGGAGGTCACGCGGGCGGTCTCGGCGTTCGCGCGGGACAACCCGCACGTGGCGATCGCGGCGGCGGCTGGGCTGGGGTTCCTGCTCGGCGGGGGCCTGACGCCGCGCGTGCTCAGCAGGCTCGGGTCGCTCGCGACGCGCAGCTACGTCAAGAGCGCGCTGGCCCAGGCGGTCGAGCTCGTCCTCGATGAGCAGACGCGGTCCCAGAGCCACCTCGGCTCGTCGCCCTGATCCAGCGGGCACCTGCTGCGCGTTCCCTTGGCTGAAGGTGGGGTCGTTTGAACCGCCAAGCCGCCACGGACGCCAAGATTTTTGAGGTTTCTTGGCGCCCTTGGCGGTTTCATCACGGGCGCGTCCCGGCCGCGTCCGCACGTGGCTCGCGGCTCGCTCGTTGCTCATTCGCGAGATCGCTGGGCCACGCCGGGCGCACGTCCTCCTTCAGGTCCTGCGGCTGCAGGTCTTGCGGATGCGGCGACCGCCGCTCTCGCTCAGCACCTCTTCGACGCTGCGGGAAACGTCGGGCAAGCACCGCACGGAGAGCAACGCGCCGCCGCCGGCGCCGCCGTCGTCGAGCCGGCGCGCCTCGTACTCGGGCAGGCGCGCGCCGAGGACGGCGCCGAGCAGGGTGCCGGCCGCGCCAGCGGCGCCCGCTCCCGCGAGGCACGCGACGATGGGCCCCGCCAGGAACGCGTCGAGCCGCGGAATGATCAGCGCGCCTCCCGCCGTGATCGCCGCGAGCGTACCCCCGACGAGCCCTCCGATCACAGCGCCCAGGGCGGCCCCTTCGGACGCCTTGCTGTGGATCGTGAGCTCGAGCTCGTCCAGGCGGGAGTGCTGCCTGGGCACCATGCTGATGTCCTCGGCCGCGACGCCCAGGGCGAGGAGGCGGCCAAGTGCGCCCGCGGCTTCCGTGCGACCTGGGAAGAATGCAGTGAGCGTCCGGTAATACATCATTCGACGAGTGCCCCTGTGCCGCGGTTCGCGAGGTGTCTCGTTCAATCCATCTGCTCTCGGAAAAGCATCGCTTGTGCCGCTCCGGCTGCGCAGATGTCGCTCGGCTGCTGGAGCACATCCCGGGAAATGATGGAAGGCGCCGCTCCGCGCGTACGCGGTGCGGCGCCTTCGCGCCCCCCTGGAGCTCGCTCAGCGGGCGCCGAGCTCGTTGGAGTACGAGCCGGTGCTCTCCTCGAGCTTCTCCTGGATCTGGCTCTGGGTCCGCTGCGCAGCGCCCAGGGCGCGCTCCTTGGCCTTCTCCGCGCGCTCGCGCAGCCGGCTCGTGCTGTCGCGCAGCCGGCGGCGAGCTTCGTCGCCTGACGTCGGCGCGACCAGGACGCCAACCCCGACGCCCATGGCGATGCCGAGGCCGAGCCCGGCCGACAGGGGAACGATCCAATCGAGTGAGCTCCTTCTCCTGTAGGGGAACATGTCGGCCATGTAATTGACGAGATCGTTTGCCTTCATTGTGGCTCCGTCGGTTCGTATCGCGTGGGGGCGCGTGGCGCGTATCCCTCAGCGTGGATTCACGTGGCTGGAACAGTGACCGGCGGGACGTGAGGCAGCGCGCATGCCAAGGGCATATTGCGCACGGAGGGGGCAGGGCAGGGGGCTGCCCTGCCCCGAGGGGCGATCGCGGCGGAGGAGCGCCGCGGCGTTACCGGCAGAAGCCGTCGATGCAGATCTTGCCTTCGCTGCAGGGCGTCTCGGGATCGCAGTCGCCGCCGAGGTTCTCGCTCGACCCGCAGACCTGGTGCTCGCCGGAGAACGTCGCCACCGTCCTGCACTCGCTCAGCGAGGGCGACTGGTTGTCGCAGGCGTTCGGGTTCGGCTGGTCGCACGAGATGTAGCAGCTGTGGTGCAGACAGATCGACCCAGGCGCGCAGACGTCCTGCGCTCCATCCTCGCCGCACACGAAGTTGCTCGACTGATTCGGGATGCAGCCGTTCTCGACCCAGACGTCGCCCTCGGGGCAGGCGGCGCCGTCGCTCCTCGGAACACAGGCGCCGTCGACGCAGACGGCGGAGGGGCCGCCGCAGTCGTCGGTGATGACGCAGGGCTGCGCAGGGCGGGAGCAGATGCCGAGGGTCGTGTCGCAACGGTAACTGCCGGGGCAGTCCGCGTCCTCGCGGCAGGCGGGCGTGCATTTGCCCTCGACGCACTTGTCGTTGACCGGACACTGCGTCTGATCGAAGCACTGGTCCTGAGGCGCGGTGCAGATGCCGCTGACGCAGAGGTAGCCGGCGCCGAGGCGGGCGCAGTCGACGTCGGCGCCGCACGCGGCCGGGGTCGCCGGCACGCAGGTCGCATCGGCCCCGTCGCCCTCGCAGACATAGCCGTGGATGCACCCGAGCGGCTCGCCGCTCGGAAGGACCTGATCGCAGCCGCCGGGCTGGCACGTGCCATCCGGCGCGCAGGTCTCGCCATCGGCGCAGTCGTCCGGGTTGCCGCAGTACACGACGCCGCCGGGGGCCCCGCCGCTGCCCCCCTCCCCGGAGGAGCCGCTCGCGACGCAGGCGGCGGTGTGGTCGTCGGCGATGACGCACTCGAAGCCCCGGCTACACCCCCAGGTCGTGCAGTCGCCGACGTGGCATTCGTTGTCCTTGCCGCAGGTCTCGTTGATCCCGCAGTCGGCTGGCTCGTTACAGCCGCTCGGGATGCCGGGCCGGCAGTCCTCTGCATCACAGAAGTGGCTGTCGGCGTCGTCGTCGTAGATGGGGCAACCCGCGAGGAGGGGCGCTAGCACGCTCGCGAGACCCAGCAGAGTAAGTCGCTTCATTCACCGTCTCCCGAAAGCATTCGGCCGCCCGGCGTCGAGGAGCCGCGCCCTCGCGCGTGACGGTCGCGACCGGACGATCGTAGCAAGCGACATGCCCCACACAAGCCTGGCAAGTCGCGGCGTATTTGGGCCGATCGCGCGCTCGCCGTGAAGCCGCGTTCACGTCGACATGTGGCCCGCGCGAGGCGAGGCGAGGCGCGTCCCGGCCCCGATGTGCCGTGCCTCGCGGAGGGGTCACGCGGCGGCGGCCGCGACATCGGGGGGGCAGGGGGGACCGCAGGGGAGGGGGACCGCAGGGGAGGGGGGGACCGCAGGGGAGAGGGGGGACCGCAGGGGACCGTGAACCCTGAACCCCGGAGGAAAGCGGCGGACGGCGCGGCGCGGCGCGAGCCTTTGGGGCGTACAGGGGAACCCGTGCTACCGTTCCGCCGAGTTCCGGGCGGCTACCTCCGAACGAGGAACCCCGGCAGGCTCGCGCCTGGGGGGCCAGCCGTTCGCGAGGACACGGGGACCGGTCGAGCAGATGGATGTCACCTGCGAGCGTTGCAGCACCGAGTACGAGTTCGACGACGCGCTCGTGTCGGAGCGCGGCACGACGGTCAAGTGCACGAACTGCGGCTTCCAGTTCAAGGTCCGCCGCACCGACGGCGCGCTCCCCGAGAAGTGGTTGGTGCGCACGCTCGGCGGCCGGGAGCTCGAGTTCAAGATGCTCCGGGAGCTCCAGGCGGCGATCGCCCAGGGCCAGATCACCCGCGACGACGTGATCTCGCGCGGCAACGCGAGGCCGCGGCGGCTCGGGTCGATCGCGGAGCTGGAGCCGTTCTTCAAGGGGCCAGGCAGCATCGTCATGGCCGGGACCGCGCTGGGCATCGGCGGGCCCTCGCCGTTCCCTGGCCGCTCGAGGTCGCTGACGCCTCCAGGGCTCGGCGGTCCGGCGCCGGCGCAGACCGAGGGCTCGGTCGCGATCCCGCTCCCGCGGGCGGAGAGCGACGCGGACATCGCCCCCGAGTCCATCCATGACGCAGAGACGGTCGTCCGGGATGTGCGGGAGGTCCAGTCGGGCAGGGAGCGCCCGTCGCCGCGCCGCGGGGCGCAGACAGCGGCCTACGATTCCGAGGCCAGCGCCCCCGCGCGGGCGATGACGAAGCCGGGCGCGCTGCCCGGGGTCGTGGTGCCGCCGGAAGAGGCGCCGCCGCTGCCGGACGGGCACCCCGCGCGCCGGCAGGAGCCGCGGACCCTCCGCGGCGCGGGGGTCGCCGAGGCGCGCCAGGGCGCCGTCAAGCCTGGGCCCGCGGACGCCGGCGGCGAGGGGCAGGGGCGCGCCGCAGGCGTCGTTCCGCTGCGGATGCCGAACAGCGTCCCACCGCCGCGCATCGAGCGCGCCGCCGCGCCCGCCGACAGCCCGGGAGAAGAAGCCCCCGTGGCGAGGCGCGGGGCGCCGCGCGCGGCGAGCGAGGACCACGCGTCGCGGCGGGCAGCGACGTCGGGGGCGCCGACCGCACCCGCGGAGCCCGAGGGGCGTCCCTCGTATGTCGACGAGGGCGACGGCGACGCGGGGATCACGTCGCTGCCCTCGAGGAGGACGGGGATCGCGCGGTGGGTCGTCGGCCTCATCGTCGTCGGCCTCATGGTGGTGAGCGCGGCGACCCTCGGGCCGAAGTACCTCAAGCCGGCCGTGCAGGCCCGGCCGGCGGCGAGCGACGATCGCGTCTCGGCGCTGCTCGCCGACGGCGAGAGGAGCCTGGCCGAAGGGGATCCGGAGACGGCGAGGGACAAGCTCGTCAAGGCGAGCGCGCTCGCCGAGGACGACCCGCGCGTCGCGGCGGCGCTGGCCCGGGTCGAGACGGTGAACGCGGACGTGCGGTGGCTGCGGCTGCAGCTGCTCGCCGCAGGGGACGCGGATCTGGACACGGCGCGGCACGAGCTCGACGTCGCGATCGTGCGCGCCCGCAAGGCGGTCGAGCACGCGCGGCGCGTCGCGCCGGCGAACGCCGAGGTGACCCGCGCGGCGATCGATCTGCTCCGCATGCAGGACGACCTCGCCTCCGCGCGGAAGCTCGTCGGCGCGATCTCGGCCGAGAGCGCGCAGCCGGAGAGCGCGCTGTCGCTGGCCGCGCTCGATCTCGCGGAGGCTCATCCGAGCTGGGCCGCCGTCGTCGAGCGGCTCCGGACGGCGGCGAGCATCGAGCAGAGCCCCGGGCGAGCGCGGGCGCTCCTCGTCTATGCGCTCGCGAGGTCCGGCGATCTCGCGGCCGCGCGCGCCGAGAACGAGCGCCTGCTGGCGACGAGCCGGCAGCACCCGCTCGCGCGCCCGCTCCGGGCCTTCATCGACCGGCTCGAGAAGGCGCAGAGCGAGCCGGGAAGCGTCGCCGAGCCGGCGTCGAGCGCGCGCGCGGAGAGCCCGCAGCCGGGCGCTCCTCCGCCGAGCCCACAGGCCGCGGCGAGCGCTCCTCCCGCGAGCCCGCCGGCCGCGCCGGCCGCGCCGGTGCGCGTTCGCCGCGCGCCGGAGCCGGACGACGGCCGCGTGCCCGACGATTACGTCGCCCCGGGCGGCACCATCGATACGAGCGATCTGCCCGGCGTGCATCCGCCGCCGACCGCCGCGCCCGGGGCGACGGCGCCGCCGATCGACACCTCGGATCTGCCTGGAATGAAGCATGACTAAGCGCCGAGCTCGAGGGGTGCGGTGGACCTGCGTCGGCGCCCTCGCCGTGGCGGCATCGATGGCAGGGTGCACCGGGAGGGAGCGGGCGGCGGCGCTGCCGGCGCGCGCCGCGGCGGGCCTCGACGAGCCGGCGGTCGTCGAGATCGATCTCTCGCGCGGGCTCCCCGAGAGCGCGTCCGCGTCGCTCTTCGGCCCGCCGAGCGGCAGGACCCACGCGCAGCTCGTGCAGTCGCTGCGAGCGCTGTCCGAGTCCGCGAGCGCGAAGGGGTTCCTCGTGCGGCTCGGGAGCGCGCGCCTCGCGTTCGCGCGGGCCCACGAGATCGGCCGGATCCTCGGCGATGTCCGCGCGGCGGGGCGACCTGTCGTGTGCCACGCGGACGAGTACAACAACGCGACCATGCTGCTGGCGTCCATCGGCTGCGGCAAGCTCTGGCTCAGCCCTGCCGGACAGGTCGACACGGTGGGGATCGCGGCGCAGCTGGTGTTCGCGAAGGGGCTCCTCGACAAGCTCAACGTGGACGTCGACTTCCTCCAGGTGGGGAAGTTCAAGGGCGCGAGCGAGCCGTTCACGCGGGAAGGGGCGAGCCCCGAGGCGCGTCGATCGCTCGAGTCCGCGCTCGGCGGGGTCCGCGAGGCGTGGCTGTCGGCCATCGTGGAGGGGCGCGGCAAGGAGGAGCTCCGGGAGGCCCTCGAGGACGGCCCGTTCGCTCCTGAGGAGGCGAAGGCGAGGGCGCTCGTGGACGAGATCGGCGATCTCGAGTCCGCGACCGAGGACGCGAAGAAGCTCGCCGGCACCGAGCGCTCCGTGCCGCGGTTCGGCGGCGCTCCGCGTGATTCGAGCTTCTCCCGGAGCCTCGTGGACGTGTTCCGCTCGGTCTCCGGGGCGAGCTCGCTGGGGGCGCCGCATGTGGCGGTCGTCCCGGCGATCGGCGGCATCAGCATGAGCGCCAAGGGGATGCCCATCGGCTCGTCGGACGGGATCGGCGAGCGCGAGCTCGGGCAAACGATCACGCGCCTCACCGAGGATCAGAGCGCGAAGGCGGTCGTGCTCCGGATCGACTCGCCCGGCGGCTCGGCGCTGGCCTCGGATCTGCTCTGGCAGAAGCTGATGCGGCTGCGGCAGAAGAAGCCGCTGGTCGTCTCGATCGGCGGGATGGCCGCGAGCGGCGGCTACTACCTCGCCTGCGCTGGCACCAAGATCGTCGCCGAGCGGACGAGCATCATCGGCTCGATAGGCGTCGTGGGCGGCAAATTCGCCGTCGGGAAGGCGCTTGCGGACATCGGGATCAACGCGGAGACGGTCGCGGCCAACCCGGATCCTCAGCGGGCAGCGCGCGCCGCGTACATGTCGGCGCTCACACCCTGGGACGAGCCCACACGCGCCCGTGTGCTCGCCTCCATGGAGGCGGTGTACGATCTGTTCCTGAAGCGCATCACGGCGGGACGGAACCTCCCGCTGGAGACGATCGCGCCGTCGGCGGAGGGACGGATCTTCGGCGGGGTCGAGGCCGCAGGGCGCTCGCTCGTCGATGAGATCGGCGGCCTGGAGCGGGCGATCGCGCTCGCGCGCGAGCTGGCGGCGTTGCCGGCGGACGCGCCGGTCGAGATCGAGCAGGACGACGGCGGGCTGCTGGAGCTCCTGGCGACGGGCGACGAAGCCAGCGAGGGCAGCGCTCGGGCTCCCGACCGCGCAGCGCTCAGGGAGCGCGCGCGGGAGGCGATGGCTTCCGTCCTCCTGCCGGAGTGGCTCGGCGTCGCGCCGGAGGTCGGGACCTTCGCCGCCTCCATGGCGCCTCTCCTGGCCGGAGAGAGGGCGCTCACGGTGTTACCGTTCGCGGTGACGCTCCGGTGAAGCGCGAGATTGCACCGGAAGATTGGCCTTGTACCTCGGTCGTTCTGGTAGGCTGAGCGGGTTCAGCATACCCGAAGCGGGTCGCCGAAATGAGCTCTTCACCTCCGGATCGGGCAGCATCAGCGTCGGGCGCGAGGAGGTCGCTGCATTCGCCGGAGCTGATGGAGCCTGCCGGGCCCGCCTCTGCGGGGCAGCTGGTCCTCGCAGGGGCCCGGGCGATCGCGCCGGTGTCGCGCCACCGCGGCCCGCGGGCTGAAGAGGCCTACTGGCGCGCGCGGGTGGACGAGCGCCGCGCCGCCGGCGACGCGCAAGGGGAGCGCGAGGCAGCCCTCGCCCTCGCGAGGATCCTCGCCGCGCGCGGCGTCGAGCTGGACCAGGCGGCGGCGCTGGCGCGCCGGGCGCTCTCGCTGGGCGACGACCCGGCGATGAGGAGCGAGCTCGCCGGCTGGCTGGCCGGGCTGGGCGAGCCAGCCCTGGCCGCCGCGGCGCTGCGCGGCCTCCGCGACGACGCGCAGCCGCCCGGCGCGACGGCGCGGATGCTGGTGAAGATCGCCGTGCTCCTCGCGCGCGCCAGCGACGTCGCGGGCGCGGTCGACACGCTCGAAGAGGCGAGCGCGCTCGCCCCGGACGACGCGATGGCGAGCGAGCTGCTCGGCACGATCGCGGCCTGGGCGTCGGACGAGGTGTTCCCCGCGGCCGCGGCGAAGGCGTACCTGGACGCGGCCAAGCGGCGCGAAGCCGCGCGGGAGCGGGAGGCGGCGTTCGAGGATCGCCTGCGCGCCTTCGAGATCGCGCCTCACGACGACATGGCCGCCAAGGCCATGGCGGCCGCGCTGTTCTTGCGCAGCCGGCAGGGCGCGGCCGACGAGGTGCTCCGGACGCACGCCGACGCGCTCGCGGCGCGGGCGCCTCGCGGCGAGGGCGAGGCCCCTGGCCCCTCCGCCCTGCGACGCGCGCTGGAGGTGCACGGCCACCGGCTCCAGGGCGCGACGAACGAGGGCGACTGGGCGCGCGCCGTCGGGTGCGTGCTCGACGCGGGCCTCGACGGGGCGATCGACGGCGACGCCGCCCGCGCGATCGACGAGGTGCTCGAGCAGGCGGGGCTCTACGAGGTCGTGGCCGCGCGGATCGAGCTCAGGGCGGAGCAGCGGGTCGGGGCGCCGAGGGCCGAGGCGTACGTGGCGCTCGCGCGGCTCCACGCTGGCCCGCTCGCGAGCCCCGATCGCGCCGTGGAGGCCTGGATCGAGGCCGCGGCGAGCGACTCCGGCAGCGCCGCCGCGCGCTCCGCGCTGCGCGACCACGCGGCGACGCTGCACGACATGGCGCCCCTCGTCGAGGCGCTCATCCGCATCGGCGAGGGCTCGGACGCGAGGGCGACGGAGGACGCGGCGGGGCGGATCGACGCGCTCTCGGAGCTCGCGCGCCTCGCGGAAGAGAAGATCGGCGACCCCGGCCTCGCGCGCTGGGCGCTCGAGGCGCTGAGAGACGCCGGCGGCGACCCGAAGGACGCCGAGGCAGGGCTCCAGCGGATCGCCGATCGGCTCAAGGGCCAGGACGAGGCGCTCTCCGCGGCGCAGCGCGCGCTCCGCGGCGCGGACACCGCCGAGGGGCGGATCGACGCGCTCCGCCGGCTCGTCGTGATCTACCGCGGCCGCCCGAAGGAGCGCGCGGCCTACGAGGAGGCGCTCGTGGGGCTCTCGCGGGCGCTGCCGGCCGACCGCGGCTGCCTGCTGGCGCTCGATCGGCTGAGCCGGCGGACCGGGGGAGGCGCCGCGCTCGACGCCCTGCTCCGCGCGCGGCTGGCCGAGGCGACGCGGGCGCCCTCGGAGGGCGAGGGCGCGCGCTCCGCGAGGTCCGAGGCGATCCGCGCGGCCTCGCTGACGCGGGTCGAGCTGGTGCGCGTAAGGCTCCTCCTGTCGGCGATCGCCCGGCGGCAAGGCCACGACGCCCGCGCCCTCGACGAGGTGTTGCCGCTGCTCGGCGAGGCCCCGGGGCACCGCGGCGCGGCGAGCGCCGCGCTCGTGCTGGCCACGCGGACCGGGCGCCTGCGGGAGCGCGCCGACGCGCTCGTGCAGCTCGCCGCGCCGGTCTGGCCGGCGCTGCGCGCGGTGCTGCTCTCGGTCGCCGCGGCGCTCTACCACCGGACGCAGCGGGCGCGCGAGGCGGCGCTCTCGCGCGAGGTCGCGCTGCTCGCCTGCGAGGCCGATCCGTCGTCCGCGCGCGCCGTGGCCACGCTGGCCTCGATCCTCACGGCGGATCTCGCCGCCGCCGCGGAGGCCGGCGAGGCGCCGCCGTTCGAGGTCGACCGGGCGGTGGCGGCCGCGATCGAGCGCTCCATCACCACGGTGTTCCCGCGCGGCGCGCTCTGCGACGGCCTCGCGAGGGCGCTGGAGGCGCTGGGCGAGCTGCCGCTCGCGCTCGCGTGGACCCAGCGCTGGCTCGCGCTGCGGCCAGGGTGCCCCCAGGCGACCGCGGAGCTCATCCGCCGCGCCGCGGCCGCCGGCGACGCGGCCCGGCTCTCGGACGCGCTCGCGTGGATCCTGGCGCAGCCCAAGCCGCTCGGCGAGATGGCGTCCGCGCTGGCGAGCGCGCTGCATGCCCTCTACGACCTCGATCCCGAGCGCGGCACGGCGCTCGCGAGGCGCTCGCTCGACGTCTTCGGCCCGCAGAACCCGCTCTTGCGCGAGCGGCTGCTGGAGCTCGCGCGCCGGGCGGGCGACCCTCACCTCGCGGTGACCGTGCTCGAGCGGTGGCTGGCCGTCGAGATCACGGCGGCGCACGCCCCCGAGCTGATGTTCATGCTCACCGATTGCCGGCTCGACGGCGGCGATCCGGACGGCGCGGCGCAGGAGCTCGCGCGCGCGGCCGCGGTGCAGGCGGATCCTCACGAGATCCTCGCGCGGGTCCAGCGCCTCGAGTCCTCGCTGCTCGACGCGAAGGGGCTCAGCTCCGACGGCACCATCGCGCTGGTCGAGGCGAAGGCCCGGGCGTTCACCGCGCAGGGCGCCGGCGCGGCGGCGGAGGCCGCGGCCGCGTGGCGTGAGCTCGGCAGCCTGCGCTGGGACCTGGCGGAGGATCACCGGGGCGCCGAGGAGGCGTTCTTCCGCGCGAGCGAGCTCGCGCCGAGCGGCGGCACCGAGCGTTACGCGCGGGACATGTGCGAGTTCGCGGGCGTCGAGGCGGCGATCGAGGCGATCGTCGCGCGCGCCGCGGAGGCGCGGAGCGAGGGGGGAGCGCGGCCCGCCGCGGACGAGAACAGGTGGTCGGGCGACGTCGGGCCCGAGCGGCGCAGGCGCGCCAACCTGCTGATCGAGGCCGCCAACCTGGCGCACGAGCACGGCCTGCCCGAGCGCGCTCTCTCCGCGGCGGCGAGCGCGATCGAGCTCGATCCCCTCCGCGCGGACGCCGTCGCGCTGGTCGAGAAATCGGCGGACGCCGACGGCGGCATCGTCGTCCTCGACAAGACCTACCGGCTGCTCGCCGACGCGGCCCTGGGCTGCTATGGCCGCCGCGCCGCCCATTACCGCGCGGCGCGGCAGCTGGAGAGGCGCGGCGCGTTCGAGCTCGCGCTCGCGCACGCCGTGGCCAGCTTCGAGGCGGTCCCGACCGAGGGCACCTCGTACGTGCTGCTCGCTCGGCTCGCCGAGCACGTCGGCGAGCCGTCGGACGCCGTGCGCGCGCTCGAGCGGGTGGCGACGACGGCCGATCCGGCGTCGCGCAACGCGTGGTTGAAGCGCGCCGCGGCCCTCACCGGCCGCACGGAGGAGGGCCTCCGGCTGCGCCTCGACATCCTGCTCCGCGCGATGATCGTGCGTCCGGACGCGGCGCTCGTCGAGGACGTCGGCGCGGCCATCCGCGATCTCATCGCGTGCACGGGGCAGCCGGAGGTCGAGGCCATCCGCTTCGACCGCGCGGTCAAGGCGAGCATCGCGAAGCTCGACGGCCCCGAGGGGGCCCGCGCGGGGCTCGCGATGGCGCGCATCGCCGTCGCCGTCCTCGACGCGCCCGCGCTCGCGCTCGCCGCGATCGAGCGCGCGATGCTCGCCGACGGCGACGTCGACGAGTTCGAGACGCTCCTCGACATCGTCGGCGAGCTCGCGCGGCAGACCGAGCCGGCGTCGCACCTCGTCGCGGCGGTGTACGCCGCAGCGATGAGGCCGCACTCGAGCGTCGGTCCCGGCCTGCTCAGGTGGGCGAGCAAGCTCGCTGGCGCCCTGAACGTGCCGCCGGTCGCCGCGGCGCTGCTCGTGGAGGCCGCCCGGCGCGCGCCGGAGGACGACGCGCTCGCGTACGAGGCGGAGGCGGCCGTCGAGGGCAGCGGGGACGAGGCGCTGAAGCGCTCGCTGGACGACGCCTTGCCGGTCGCGCGGCGCCTCGAGGCGCTGCTGCACCTCGCCGACAAACACGAGCGCGAGGGCGAGCGCGCCGAGGCCACCGTCGCCCTGGAGCGGGCGCTCGCCGGCGGGCAGCTCGTGGGCGAGATCCGCGACGAGGTCGTCACCCGGCTGCGCCGGCTGTACGCGGCCGAACGTCGCAGCGCCGATCTCGAGACGCTCGTGCAGTCCGAGCTCGCGCGCATCGACCTGCCGGATGCCGTCCGCCTCGGGTTGACGCGCGAGCACGCCGGCATCCTCGCCGCCGGCGGCGATCTCCATGGCGCGGTGGAGCTCCTCCTGGAGGCCGCCCAGAGGACGCCGTTCGACAAGGCGCACATCGACGAGCTCATCCGGCTCGCGCGGAGCACCGACGATCGCCAGCGGCTCTTCGACGTGCTCACGCGCCTCCAGGGCATCCTGACCGGCGACGAGGAGCGGCTGCTCGTGCTCCGCGAGCTCGCGCCGCTGGCCCAGGAGATCGGCGATCGCGGCGCCGCGGTGGCGCTCTACGAGGCGATCGCCCGGCTGGATCTCACCGACATGCACGCCGTCGAGGTCCTCGAGCAGGACGCGAGCGACCGCGGCGATCACGCCGCGGTCGCCGCCCTCCTCGCGCGCCGCATCGAGGCGGCTCCGCTGCCGGACACGCGGCGCGCGCTGCGGCTCCGGCGCGCCGCGCTGCTCGAGCAGCGCCTCGGCCTCCTCGACGAGGCGTGCGCCGAGCTGGAGGCCCTGCTCGCGGCGTCGCCCGACGACGTGAGCGCGCTGAGGTTCCTCGCGGACATCCACGAGCGGCTCGGGACGCCGCTGCGCGCCGCCCCGCTCTGGTGCAGGCTGGGCGATCTCGCGACGACCACCGACGAGCGGGCCGAGTACAGCCTCCGCGCGTGCAGCAGCTACCTCGGCGGCGGGGACGTCGAGTCCGCGAAGGACGCGCTGGAGAGCGTCGCTCGCATCGCGCCGCGCGAGGCCGTGATCGAGCTCCGCGTCGAGATCGCCCGCCGCGAGGGGGACGGCCACGCGCTCGCCGCGGCGCTCGATCAGCTCGCCAGCGCGTCGCGCGACGCCCCCGAGCGGCGCGCGCAGCTGCTGGTCGAGGCGGCGCGCGCCACCTCGATGCTCGGGGACGACGCGACGGCGCTCGAGCGCGCTCGCCGCGCCGTGAAGCTCGCCCCGGAGTCGCCCGACGCCGTCCTCGAGGCGCGCCGCATCGAGTATCGCCTGCGCGGGACCGGGACGCCGCGCGACGCGCAGGCCGCGGTGGAGGAGCTCGGCCGCATCGCGCCGCGCCTGCGCCCGGCGCACGTCGACCTGCACGCGTTCCTGCTCGCCGAGACGCTCGACGTCATCCAGGGCCACGGCGCCGGCATGCGGGAGCTGACCCGGCGCCACGCCGAGGTCGGCCCGAGCACGCTGGTCGCGCTCGGCATGGCGGAGCGCCTGGCCCTGAAGCGGAACTTCTCTGCCGCCCTCCCGCTGTTCGATCGCGCGCTCGGCGGCGATCTCCAGGGGATGCGCGCGCGCGGTCGGGTCGCGCTCGCCGCCGCCGAGACCGCTCAGAACGCCGGCGATCTCGAGGCGGCCGCGCGCCTGCTCGAGGAGGCGGCGGCGGAGCCGGAGACGCGCACGCTGGCGCTGCGCCGCCAGCTGGAGCTCACGGCCGCGCGAGGTGAGCCCGAGGCCGCCCGGAAGGCGCTCGAGGAGCTCGCCGCGCAGAGCTCGGGGATCGATCGCGCCCGCGCGCTGATGCAGCTCGCGCGCCTGCACGCGCCGAGCGACCCGGATCGCGCGGCGAAGATCCTCTCGCAGGCCACGGTGCTCGCGGGCTCGGATCGCTCGCTGGGGCTGAAGATCGCCGAGCTGAACGCCGAGCTGGCCAGCGAGCGGGCGACCCTGCCTCCCGAGGACGTGCCCCAGGCTGCGACGCTCCGGACTGCCGCTGCGGAGCCGGCCCAGGCGGCACCAGAGGCGCCGCCCAGCGCTGCGTCGGCGGCGAACGGCGCCGGGCCCGCGAGCAGCCGCGCGCCGTCGAGCGGGGTCGGCCCTGCGAGCAGCCGCGGGCCGTCGAGCGGCGCCGGGCCCGCGAGCAGCCGCGCGCCGTCGAGCGGGGTCGGGCCCGCGAGCAGCCGCGCGCCGTCGAGCGGGGTCGGGCCCGCGAGCAGCCGCGCGCCGTCGAGCGGCGGCGCGCCGGCCTCGAGCAACCCGCACATCGATCTCGTCGAGCTCAACGACCCGCTCGACGAGGGGTTGATCACCGACGACCCGTCGCAATCCACCTCTCCCGCGGTGACGGACGACGATCTGCTCGACGGGGCGGCGAGCTCCGCCGCCTCGCCGACGTCGTCACCGAGCGCTGTGTCAGGTGCCGCGGAGAGCAACGCCGCGCGCGGCGGCGCCGCGTCGGGCCGCTCCGGCGCCGGCGCGCCGCAGCCCGGGCCCCCCGTCTCCGCCCCGGCGTCGATCCAGCCGCCCTCCTCCGCGACGCGGCTCGTGGCCGCGTGGTCGCCGTCCGCGGCCGAGAGCTTCGAGGAGGCAGCGCTCTTCCGCGAGCTCGCCGCGGGCTCGTACGACGCTGGCGAGCGGCTCATCAAGAGCTTCGCTCCGCGCGACGATCGCTCCCGGGAGGCGCTGGCGGTCCGACGGATGCAGGCCCACCTGCGCCTCGGCGATCGGGGCACCCTGGAGCGCCTCCAGGCGGCCGCGATCGCCGACAAGAACATGACCTACGCCCGCGCCATCGAGCACGTGCTGCGCGCCTTCGACGGTGACGAGCCGTCCGACCGGCCCGGCGAGGGCGTCGTCACGCCGCCGCCCCTCGTCACGCAGCGCGACGCGCCGGAGCTCGTGAGCGCGCTGCTCTTCCGCGATCTGGAGTCGCCGGTCAACGAGGCGCTCGCGATCGTCTGGGAGACAGGCCTCTACCGCCGCGACGCAGGCCAGTCCGGGCTCGTCCCCTCCGAGCGGATCCAGCCGACATCGCCGACCCTCCTCGGGGAGATCTACGGCGTCATGGCCGCTCACCTCGGCCTCTTGCGCACCGCGCTCTTCCACCAGCGCGCTCCCTTGCCTGCTCCGTCGCCGCCGGAGGCGCAGGTCGTCCGGGTCAACCCGCCGGCCGTGCTGCTGCGGGGCGAGGTCCGCGAGGACACCCCCGAGCTGCGTTACCTGCTCGGCGCTCAGCTCGCTGGCGCCATGCCCGACCATGTCCTGGTGAACACCAGCTCGGAGGATGAGCTCCGCACGCTGCTCTCCGCCATCGTCGCCGCGTTCGGGCCCCTGGAGGCCACCGCGCACAGCGCCCGCGGCAACCCGGCCGTGGTGCGGCTCGAGCAGAACCTCTGGCAGCTCATCCCCCCGCGCGCAGAGCGTCGCCTCCGCGAGATCTGCGACAGCGCCGACAAGATCACCTACGAGGGGGCCGTCAAGACGACCCGCACCGCGATGCGCCGCGCTGGCCTCTTCGCCGCGGGCAACATCGCCACGGCCGTGCGCGCGACCCTCAAGGAGCGCGGCGTGGAGCTGGCGGTCCCGCTCTCCGACCCCGAAGGGCTCGCCGCGGCCTGCGCGTCGGTCCCCGAGATCGCCGATCTCGTACGCCTCGCGACGCGGATGGAGTACGCCGAAGCGCGATGGCAGCCTGGTACGGTGCCTTCACTCCGGCGGGTCGACACGGGAAGCTCGCGCTTCCGTGCAGGCACGTAGGCGCCGCGGCACCCGCTGCGCGGACGTTGGTGGCGTCATGTTCCTCGCAGACCTCGCGCCCCCGCAGCGCCGACCGGAGCCCGGTCGTATCCCGTCTCACCCGAGCTTTCCCGTGTGCATGTCCGTGCTTCGCCTGGCCGCGATGAGTGCGGGGTGGCCGCATCGGCGCATCCGTCTCGACGCGACAGCGCTGTCACAGCGCCGCCGCTGGTTGCGCGGCGCCCTGTCGAGCGGATGCACGCCGCACGCTGCCCGGAACGCCGTCTGTCGGTTGGCACGAACATCGCCTTCTCATTCGGGTGTGATTTTCCCCTGCGCCTGCTCGGGTGCGGACCCGTTCGGGCTCCGCGCGTCGCTCTCATCAGCTCGGCGACCACCGGTCGCCGGCGTCTCCGCGGGGCCGCGGCGCTCTCCCGCCGCACCGCCACGGGGGCGGTCTCTGCTCCGCGCTGCGCGCGCTGCGTCCCTGGCGAGGAGGGCGTCGTGAGCGCGCGACACGTCGTGTGCGCCGCGCTGCTCGCCTGCGTACCGACCTTGGTGGCCTGCGGCATTCCCCTCGAAATGGCGGACTCCGCCCCCATGAACGCCTGCGACGGGTCGGTCGAGTGCGGCCCGGGGGCGATCTGCGCCGATGTCAGCGGGCAACGCGCGTGCGTCTCGACGAGCGCGAACCTCGAGGGGCTCATCCTCGAGATCCGGCCGCGCGCCTCGCCCGAGCTGGGCGCGGAGGTCTCCCATCTCCTCGCCATCGATGCAGCGAGCGGCTTCCCTCCTCAGGACCCTGGCGGGCAGGTGCATTCCGTCGATCTCACGATCCCCATGCCCGCGCGCGTGAAGGCCACCGTGCGCCTCGGCGGCTCCTATTGCGAGGGCCGCTCCGGCGGGCTGCCTCCCCTGACCGGCGGGCAGTTCCCCGTGAAGGTCGAGTTCCGGCGCATCGCGCCGATCCTGGGCCTGCCCACCCAGAGCTACTCGACGCTCTCGGAGCCGGACGGCACCGACGGCCAGCGATTCCAGCTCTCGATCCCCGCTGGCGACTACCACATCTCGTTGATGCCGCAGGCGCGCGCCGACTGCCCCGACGACATCCCCCCGCCGATCTTCCTGCCGAACCAGGTGGTCCCCGAGCAGTGGACGCTCGGCATCAACGCCGAGGCGCCCGCCGTGCTCCAGGGCAGCTTGCAGGTGCCTGAGCGCGTGCACGTCGGCGGGTGGAAGCTCGATCTCGTCGACCCGGTGACCGGCAGCGTCCTCTCCCAGGTAGGCCTCCTCGAACAGGCCGAGCCCGACCCGCCGGCGACCGCGACGCAGGTCGGGTTCAGCGTGAAGTTCTACTGGACCGACAAGGACAGGAGCCCGCTCATCCGGCTGCGTCCGAAGGACGGCGTGCCGAGGCCCACCGTCTACTGGGAGCTCGCCGCGCTCGCGCTCCAGGGCTCCACGGGGAACCTGGACCTGTCGCTCCTCCAGCTCGACGCGGCGGCGCGCCGCGTGGAAGGTCAGATGCTCGACCTGAACGGCAACCCGGTGCTCTCCGCCGTCCGTATCCAGAGCGCCATCATCGACAGGGCGCCCACCGCCGCCTACAAGCTGGACACCGAGACGGACGCGAACGGCCTCTTCCGTGCCGATCTCCCGCCAGGCGAGTACGTCCTCTTCGCGCAGCCGATCAACGACACCACCAAGGCGGCCGTCAAGCAGCCGCTGAAGTTCGCCGCCGGCGACGACTGCTACTGCGGCCAGTCGGTCGTCATCCCCGACGCCGGCACGCTGCGCGGCCACGTCCAGGGGCCCCTGGGCGAGCTGATGGACGGCGCCAGCGTGTTCGCGGTCCCTGCCCGCGGCCAGGTCACGCCCTACATCGGCCAGGTGCTGACGCCGGGGCCGCTGCTGCCCCGGCAGGCGTCCGGGGTCCTCCGTGACGGCGCGTTCTCGATCGGCATCGATCCAGGGGAGTTCGACTTCTCGGTCCGCCCGACGCCCGGCTCCGCCTACCCGTGGCTCGTCAGGCCGCGCCTCACGGTCTCTGCGATGGACGCCGCGGTCACCGACCTCGAGCTCGCCATCTCGTTCCCGGCCGTGCTCCAGGGCGTCGTCCGCGACGCGTCGGGCGCCCGGCTCGGCGACGCCACGGTCGTGGCCTGGCTGCCGGTCCAGGGCGCGACCGCGCAGGAGACGAGGGGCATCCAGATCGGCGAGACCCGGTCGGCGGCCGATGGCTCCTATGTACTGCCGCTCCCTCCATCGATGTCCCGGTGAAGTCGGAGCGAAAAAGGGCGGTACCAGCTCAGCGCGGAGCGAGATAGGCTAACGCCCGTGGCGCAGCCGACGCGCGGTGGGACATCGGAGCCTTCAACCGAGGATGGCCTGACCCTCGCGCCTCCTCTGCGCGGCGACCTGGGCGAGCGCGCCGACGAGGAGCGCGCGACCGGGACCTCGCTTCCGTCTGCGCAGGAGCTCGCGATCGCGCTGCACGAGGTCTCCAACGCGCTCACCGTCATCGTGGGTTGCATCGAGCGCGCGCAGGGCGAGCAAGGCCCCGAGCTGGGCCGTGCGCTCGGCGTCGCCGCGTCCCGCGCGCGCGACGCTCGCCGCCTGATCCGGCGGGCCATCGGCGCCGAGGGGCGTCCGGCCGGCGACGGCGAGGTCGCGTCGAGGCCGCTGGGGGAGCCGGTGCGCCTGATCGCCGATGTCATCGACGACGCCGTGATGGGGCTCGAGCCCGAGGCGCGCCGCTCGGCGATCGCGCTCCGCGCGGCGATCGCGCCCGCGGTCGCGCGCACCGGCGTGAGCAACGGCGCTGCGGTCGTGCAGATCTTGACGAACCTCCTGCTCAACGCCGTGGCGCTGTCGCCTCGCGGCTCGTCCGTCCGGGTCGATGCCAGGCTGGAGGGCGCCGCGGTCGTCATCGGCGTCGCGGACCAGGGGCCCGGCGTCCCGCCGGCGCGCCGAGCGACGCTGCTGAGCTCCGGCGTCTCGACGCGGCCTGGCGGAGCGGGCATCGGCCTCCGCCACTCCGCAGCGCTGGCGAGCGCTGCCGGCGGCGCGCTCGCGCTCGTGCCTTCGGAGGAAGGCGCTCGCTTCGAGCTGCGCTGGCCCATCGAGGACACGCCGCCCGCCGACGCCCCGCCCGGCGAAGCAGGGGCCGAGGAAAGGCCGCCCGTGCCGCGGAACATGACGTCGCCGCCTCACCACGGGACGATCCTCGATGGCGTCAGGATCCTGGTGGTCGAGGACGACGACGCGGTGGTGGATCTGCTCGACACGGCGCTCACCGCGCGCGGCGCGAGCATCGTCAGCGTGCAGAGCGCGGTCGAGCTCCCGGGGGCCCTCGCCTCCGGGCCGTTCCAGGCTGCGCTGCTCGACATCTCGCCGATCCAGCAGGACGTCCTCGGCACCGTCTCCGCCGTGCGCAGGGCCAACCCGGACGTGCGGCTCGTGGTCATGTCCGGCAGCGCCGGCGCCGACCCTCTCCCCGCGAACTCCGGCGTCTCCTGGGTGCGCAAGCCGTTCGAGATCCGCGAGATCGTCGAGGCGCTCGTCCGCTGAAGCGCCCGCGGGCGAGGTGCGCGCAGCGCTCCGCGCGATGCGGGCGTGCTCCTCTGGCGCGCGCGCCACATCGTGCGCGCGCCGCCGCGGCAGCCGGCGATCGGCCGAGGCCGCGAGGCCGCCGCGCCGGGCTGACCAGCGCAGGCGCTGCGCCGTGCGACGACGTTGTGAGGATTAGCTTGACTTCCCCGGCCAGCTGGGTAGGTTCCGTCCCGCAACCGCGCTCGCGAAGGTGGCGGAATTGGCAGACGCACTAGCTTGAGGTGCTAGCGGGTAACACCGTGGGGGTTCAAGTCCCCCCCTTCGCACTCCCTGTCTCTCTCTCTCTCTCGACGCCTCGTCCTCCACTCCTTGTGCACACCTGGCTGAGCGCATTCCCTCAGCCCGTGTGCGGTACCGGTGGTGCCGCCCTTGTGTCTTGACGGGGCCGCCCGGTTTCGGAGCGCGCGTCTGCGTCTCGACGGCTTGCCCTGGCACCGCTGAGCGCTCGTCTGCGCCCAGCTGGACGCGCGGCGATGCATGCGGGAGCGCGCCTGGGCGCCCTCAGGGCGCCTCCGAGCGTGTTGTTTCGGCGGCTGCCCCCGAGGCTTCTCGCTGGCCGTCCGGTCCAGGGGATCCTCGCAGACTCGCTCGATACGGACGATGGTTCATGTCCCTATCGCATGGGCGTTGGCGCCAATCGAACCATCGGTTGTGCGCGCGAGGTGCCTGCGGCAGGGGGCTTTGAAGGCGGAGCCACGCTGTTCGTGGAGGGTCCACTCCGCATGTTCCAGCGTGGAGTCCAGGGTGCCACGATGACCGTGTCGTGCGCGTTCCTGCTCAATCCTCCGTTCGGGCGCGCGTCGACGGCATACGCAGGCTTGCATCGGTCGCCGAGCGGCCTGGTCGGGCTCGCGCGAACGCCTTCCTTGACGCCCGTCTCGTGCTCCCCCACGCTCACATCGGATGTTCCGCCTCCGGCGACCCCATCGTGACCGCAGCGCGATCCTTCGCTGGATCCGCGCCGCGCTCCCGGTGCTGCTCGTCGTCGGTCTCATAGCGCAGGGCCACACCCTCCAGGCGCTCGGCATGGCGATCGCTTGCGAGCACCCGATGCTCGAGGCGTCGTCGGCCCATCACGAGGAGGACGCGGCGCCGGACAGCTCCCACGAGGACTGTCCGCCCGGCTGCAGCGACTGCGCTTGTGGCCGTATCCCCATGACGCTGTCCGTCGGCGCCGCGCTGCCCTACATCCTCCTGGAGGCGTACGAGATCGCCGCGTCGGCGCTGCCGGAAATGCCAGGGCGCAGCCTCCCTCACCGCCTCGAACGGCCACCCCGACGCCCGCGCGCCTGAGGCGCCCGCGTCAGGTGTCGCGCCCGCGAGCACGGCAGCAGCGCACAGGCGTTTGAGCGCCCCTGCGCCCCGCCGCCGTGAGCTCGGCCCTCTCACGCGATCCTGACCGGGCACAACCGCGGTTCTTCGCGCGAGCGCTCCACGCGCTCGAGGGCTGTCCGTCCATGTTCCGTTCCCCCGTGCGTCGTCTGTTCGTCGCTGCCTCGCTCGCCTTGCACGTCCTGTCGATCGCGCCGCCCGCGGCCCTCGCCGAAGAGCCGCCCCTCACCCGCGCCCGCGTCGCCGACCTCGCCCGCGCAGCCCCGAGCGCGCGCGTGGCCACGGCGGAGGCGGGCGTCGCCCGCGCCGCGACCTCGGCTGCAGGCGTGATCTCCCTCGAGAACCCCGTGCTGACCGGCATGGGCGGCGTTCGGCTCAACCCCGACGGGAGCAAGCCGGCGGCCGCTTCGGCGTCCCTCGCATGGCCGATCGAGCTCGGCGGCCAGCGAGGCGAGCGCATCGCAGCCGCGAAGGCCGAGCAGCGCGCCGCCGAGATCAACGCCGAGGACGGCCGGCGCCGCGTCCTGCTCGCCGCCCTGCTCCAGCACGCCCTCGTGCTCCGGGGCGAGCGGCAGGTGCAGCTCGCCCGCGCCCGCGTCGCGCTCGCAGAGCGGCTCCACGCCGCCGCGGAGCGCCAGCGCAAGGCGGGCGAGGTGCCGGAGGTCGATGTCGCCCTGGCGTCGCTCCAGAAAGGGCGCGACCAGGCGGCGGCGAAGGCGGCGGAAGGCACACGCGACGCCGACGAGGCGGCGCTCCTCGGCCAGCTCGGCCTCCCCTTGCGGGCAGCGCAGCCGTTGCCCCCGGTGGAGGGGCCCCTCGTGCCGCCTGACGAGCCGCCGCCGCTCGCGTCGATCCTCGGGGACCTGGCACGGCGCCCCGATGTCGGGGCCGCCGAGGCTTCGCTCGACGCCGCGCGGGCCAGGGCGGAGCGCGAGCGGGCGGCCGGGTGGCCCACCGTCAACGTCGTCGCCCAGGTCGAGCACGACGACGGCGCGAACATCGGCATGCTCGGCCTCGCGATCCCGCTGCCGATCCTCAACGCCAACCGCGCCGGCGCCGCGACCGCCGCCGCGGAGATCGATGTCGCCCAGGCCCGCGCCGAGGCCGCGAGGACCGGCGCCGCGGGCCACGTCACCCAGCTCTACGCGCGTTACAAGGCGACGAAAGAGGCCCTCCAGGCGCTGGCGCCGACGGCCACCCTGATGGAACGGGCGGCCGCGATCTCGGCGCGAGGGTACGAGCTCGGCGAGAAGGATCTCGCGAGCGTCCTCCTGGTGCGGCGTGAGGTCATCGACGCCGAGGCGGCGCTGCTGGAGGCCGAGCACGCCCACGCGGCGGCCAAGATCGAGCTCCTGGTCGCCGCGGGGAGGGCGCCCCGATGAGCGCGCCTCCGCGAAAGATAGAGCTTTCCCCGAAGGTGATCGCCGCGATCGCCGCCGCGGTCCTGGCGCTCGTCGCCGCGGCCGTCGCCATCACGGTGCGCTTCGAGCATCGACGCCACGGGCACGACCGCGAGGCCGGCCATGAGGCGCACGACGGG
Organism: Sorangium sp. KYC3313; assembly: GCF_052075895.1. Taxonomy (NCBI): domain Bacteria; kingdom Pseudomonadati; phylum Myxococcota; order Polyangiales; family Polyangiaceae; genus Sorangium; species Sorangium sp. KYC3313. Next base: position 1,209,564 of record NZ_CP197255.1, on the reverse strand, counting down.
CATCCGCACGGCGAGGAGGACGGAGCGCACGGCGATGGCCATGACCGCGATCACGACCACGACCACGACCACGCGGAGGAGCACGCGCCGGACGAGCCCGGGGAGGCGCACGCCCACGGCGACAAGCTCAAGCTGTCGCCCGCGATGATCCAGAACGCCGGGCTCGAGATGCTCACCGCCGGACCCGGCAGCGTCGCGGTGACGGTCACCCTCCCCGGCGAGGTCGCGCTCAACGCGGAGGCCATCGCGCACGTCACGCCCCGCGTGCCGGGGACGGCGCGCGAGGTGAAGAAGCAGCTCGGCGACACGGTCACGCGAGGAGAGGTGCTCGCCGTGCTCGATAGCCGCGAGCTCGCCGAGCTCCAGCGTGAGCTCCTGGCGGCCAAGGAGCGCCTCTCCCTCGCCGAGGCGAGCTTCACGCGCCACGAGGCGCTCTGGAAGGAGCGCATCTCGGCCGAGAAGGAGTACCTCGCGGCCAGGCAGGCGGTCGCCGAGGCGCGGATCGAGCACCGCAGCGCCGCCCAGAAGCTCAGCGCCGCCGCAGGCTCGGGCGCGGGCAAGGGCAGCGGCTACGCGCTGATCGCCCCGATCGACGGCACCATCATCGAGAAGCACATCGCCATCGGCGAGGTGCTCAAGGAAGACACCCAGGTCTTCGTGATCGCCGACCTGTCCACCATCTGGGTCAACGTCACCGTCTACGCCAAGGACCTCAGCCGCGCGCGGATCGGCCAGACGGCCTGGGTCAAGGCCGAGGGGATCGAGCAGAGCGCGCAGGGCACGCTGGCGTACCTGGGGCAGGTCGTCGATGAGCAGAGCCGCTCCGCCGTGGCCCGCGTCGTCCTCCAGAGCCCGGGCGCTGCGTGGCGCCCCGGGCTCTTCGCGACCGCCGACATCGCCGTCGAGGAGGCGGCCGCGCCCGTGGTCGTCTCCGAGGAGGCCCTCCAGCGGGTCGAGGGCAAGGACGTCGTCTTCGTCGAGGAGGGCGACGCCTTCGAGGCCCGCCCCGTGAAGATCGGGCGCCGTGGCACGAGCGGGGCGGAGGGCGGGGGCGGGCGGCCCGCCGCCGAGCCGCGGCGCGGCGCGCCGGTCGTCGAGATCGAGGCCGGCGTCGCCGCCGGCGAGCGCTACGTCGGCAAGAACAGCTTCATCCTCAAGGCGGAGCTCGGCAAATCCGAGGCCGGACACCAGCACTGAGGAGCGCGAGGACCCCATGCTCACCTTGCTCTCGCGGCTCCTGTCCGTCTCGATCCGCCATCGCTTCCTCGTCGTCGCCATCACCCTCGCGGTCGGCGCGCTCGGGGCCTACAACTTCACCCGCCTGCCGATCGACGCGGTCCCGGACATCACCAACGTCCAGGTGCAGATCAACACGTCGGTCAAGGCGCTCTCCCCCGTGGAGGTCGAGCGCCAGATCACCTTCCCCATCGAGTGGGCCATGGGCGGGATCCCGGGCGTCCAGCAGGTGCGCTCGCTGTCCCGTTACGGGCTCTCCCAGGTGACGGTGATCTTCGAGGACGGCACCGACATCTACTGGGCGAGGCAGCTCGTGGCCGAGCGCCTGGGCGCCGCGAAGGAGAGCCTGCCGCCAGGGCTCGGCGAGCCGCAGCTGGGCCCCATCGCGACCGGCCTCGGCGAGATCTACATGTGGACCCTCGAGGCCGCGCCGGACGCCAGGCGGCCCGACGGCAAGCCGTACGACCTGACCGATCTACGCACGATCCAGGACTGGATCGTGCGGCCCCAGGTCCGGACCGTGCCGGGGGTGACGGAGGTCAACTCGATCGGCGGGTACGAGCGGCTGTACCAGGTCTCGCCGGATCCGGCGAAGCTCGTCGGCTACGGGCTCTCGTTCCGCGACGTGCTCGAGGCCCTCGCGGCCAACAACGCCAACGCGGGCGGAGGGTACATCGAGCACAAGGGCGAGCAGTACCTCGTCCGCGCCACGGGCCTCGTGCAGAGCGAGGACGACATCCGGGGCATCGTCGTCGGCAACCACCGCGAGGCGCCGATCCGGATCGAGGACGTCGCCGAGGTCAGCGTCGGCCAGGAGCTCCGCACGGGGGCGGCCACCGAGGACGGAGAAGAAGCGGTCATCGGCACGGCCATCATGCTCGTCGGGGAGAACGGCCGCGCCGTCTCCAGGCGGGTGGACGACCAGATCAAGGCGGTCAACAAGTCGCTGCCCGCGGGCGTGACGGTCAAGACCGTCTACGACCGCACCTACCTCGTCGACGCCACCCTGAGCACCGTCAGGAACAGCCTTCTCGAAGGGGCGGCGCTGGTCGTCGTTGTGCTCTTCCTCCTGCTCGGCAACCTCCGGGCCGCGCTCATCGCCGCGCTCGCGATCCCGTTCTCGATGCTGATCGCCGTCACCGGCATGGTCGAGAGCAAGATCAGCGGCAACCTGATGAGCCTCGGCGCCATCGACTTCGGGCTCATCGTCGACGGCTCGGTGATCATCGTCGAGAACTGCGTGCGGCGCTTCGCCGAGGAGCAGCGCCGGCTCGGCCGCGTGCTCACCCGCGAAGAGCGGCTCGGCCTCGCCTACGAGGCGTCCCAGGAGGTCCGCCAGGCGACGATCTTCGGCGAGCTCATCATCGCGATCGTCTACCTGCCCATCCTCACGCTGACCGGCATCGAGGGGAAGATGTTCCGGCCGATGGCGCAGACCGTCGTCCTGGCGCTCGCGGGGGCGACCATCCTGTCGATGACGTTCATCCCGGCGCTCGTGGCGCTGTTCCTCAGGGGCAACGTGTCGGAGAAGGAGAACCTCCTCTTTCACCACGCGAAGCGCGCCTACGGGAGGGCGCTCGCCTGGGCGCTGTCCCACAGGCCGATCGTTGTCGCGATCGCGGGCGTCGCCCTCGCCGCCTCCGGCCTGGTCGCCGCGGGGCTCGGCAGCGAGTTCGCCCCCAAGCTGAGCGAGGGGGCGCTCGCGCTCCAGCCGGCGCGCATCCCGTCGATCAGCCTCACGACGAGCGTGGCCATGCAGGCGCAGCTCGAGCGCCTCCTCAGGGAGCGGTTCCCGGACGAGATCGAGCACGTCTTCGCCAGGACCGGCACGGCCGAGGTCGCGACCGATCCGATGGGCCCGAACGTCTCCGACACCTACCTGATGCTGCGGCCGCGGAGCGCGTGGAAGAAGGCGAAGACGCAGGAGGAGCTCGCCGAGGCCATCGAGGCGGTCATCCACGAGCTGCCAGGGCAGAACTACGAGTTCAGCCAGCCGATCGAGCTCCGGTTCAATGAGCTCATCAGCGGCGTGCGGAGCGACGTCGCCGTCAAGGTCTTCGGCGACGACCTCGACGTGATGCTCAAGGAGGCCAGCAGGATCGGCGCGCTCCTCAAGGCGACGCCGGGCGCCGCCGACGTCAAGGTGGAGCAGGTCACGGGCCTGCCGGTGCTGACCATCGACGTGGATCGGCGCATGGTGGCCCGTTATGGGCTCAACGTCGCCGACGTGCAGGCGGTCGTCGAGGCCGCGATCGGGGGCGTGAGCGCCGGCGAGGTCTTCGAGGGGGACAAGCGCTTCGATCTGGTGCTCCGGCTGCCCGACTCCATCCGCCGCGACATCGGGGCGCTCGATCGGCTCCCGATCCCGCTCCGGAGCAAGGGGGGCCACGCCACCGGGCCGAGCGGCCCGACCATCGCCGCGGCGGCCGGCGCGCCCGATCGGGCGGCGTTCGTGCCGCTCGGCGCGGTGGCGAAGATCGGCGTGGAGGAGGGCCCGAACCAGGTCAGCCGGGAGAGCGGCAAGCGCCGCGTCGTCGTCCAGTGCAACGTGCGCGGGCGCGACCTCGGCGGCTTCGTCGCCGACGCCGAGGCGCGGATCGACGCCGAGATCAAGCTCCCGCCGGGCTACTGGATGTCCTGGGGCGGCCAGTTCGAGAACCTGCTCGCCGCCCAGCGGCGCCTCGCCGTGGTGGTCCCTGCGGCGCTCGGGCTGATCTTCGGCCTGCTCTTCCTCTCCGTCGGGACGCTCAGGAACGCCGCGCTGATCTTCACCGGCGTCCCGCTCGCGCTCACCGGCGGCGTCCTCGCGCTCTGGGGCCGCGGGCTCCCGCTCTCGATCTCGGCGGCCGTGGGCTTCATCGCGCTCTCGGGCGTCGCCGTGCTGAACGGGCTCGTGATGGTGACGTTCATCGAGAACCTGCGGCAGCGCGGCGAGGCGCTCGACGACGCCGTGCTCCACGGCTCGATCGCGCGGCTCCGCCCCGTGCTCATGACGGCGCTCGTCGCGGCGCTCGGCTTCGTCCCGATGGCGCTCGCCACCGGCACCGGCTCCGAGGTGCAGCGCCCGCTCGCGACGGTCGTCATCGGCGGGATCCTCTCCTCGACCACGCTCACGCTGCTCGTCCTGCCGGTCCTCTACCGGCTGACCCATCGACAGGAAAGCGCGACATGAACCGACCCTGGCTCGCCCTCGTTCTCTACGGGATCTACCTCGCGCTCGCCTTCGGATGGCGCTCGCTCAGGCAGCTCCGCGCGACGGGATCGGCGGGCTTCCGTGGCATCTCGGGGCCACCCGGGTCGCTGCCGTGGCTCGGCGGCGTGCTCTTCGTGATCGCGCTCGTCCTGGGAGCGCTGGCCCCCGTCGCGGAGCTCGCGGCCTGGATCGGGCCCCTCGCCGATCCCGGCCTGCCCCTCGCCGGCCTCGGCGCGGCCATGACGATCTCGGGGACGCTCGGCACGCTCTGGTCCCAGGGCGCGATGGGCGCGTCCTGGCGCATCGGCGTCAGCGAGGCGGAGCGCACGGGCCTCGTGACCGGAGGCCCGTTCGCGGTGGTGCGGAACCCTGTCTTCAGCTTCATGATGCTGGCCGCGCTCGGGCTGCTGCTGGTCCTCCCCAACGCGGCCGCGCTCGCCTCGCTCGTCGCGCTGGTCATCGCGATCGAGCTGCAGGTCCGCCTGGTCGAGGAGCCGTACCTCCTGCGCGCCCACGGCGGCGCGTACGCGGCCTACTGCGCGAAGGTCGGCCGCTTCCTGCCCGGCGTCGGCCGAGGGGGCTCGCCGCCGTCGCCGTGACGCCCCTCAGCTCGCCAGGGGCAGCGAGAAGTGGATCGTCGTCCCCTGGCCCGGGGCGCTCTCGACCGCCATGTTCCCGTGGTGCGCCTCGACGATGCCGCGCGCGATGTAGAGGCCCAGCCCCGCCCCGGTGCGCGACTCCTGCGCGGCCTTCCAGTAGCGATCGAAGAGGTGCGGCTGGTGCTCGGGCGGGATGCCCGGGCCCGTATCGGCCACCGAGAAGCGCGCGCTGTCGGCGACCCGGCAGAGCGCCACGCTCACGATGCCGCCCCTCGGCGTGAACTTCAGCGCGTTGCCGAGCAGGTTCGAGAAGACCTGGAGCACGCGATCCCGGTCGGCGAGGACCTCCAGGCCCGCGTCGAGCGGCCCCTGCGTCACCCGGCAGCCCTTCGCCTCCGCGAGCGACGTGGCGGCGTCGAGCGCCTCGCGGACGAGCGTCCCGCCGCGCTCCACCCTCGGCGACACCACGAGCCGCCCCGCCTCGATGCGCGACGCGTCGAGCAGATCCTCGATGAGCCGCGTCATGCTCTGGATGCCGCGGTCCATGCGGTCGACGAGCTGGACGGCGTCGTCGTCGTCGCCGTCCTTCCGCTGGAGCAGATCGCTCCGCAGCAGCGACGCCGTGATCGCGATCGTGTTGAGCGGGTTCCGGAGATCGTGCGACACGATCGCCAGGAGGTCGTCCCGGGCGCGCGTCGCGGCCTGCGCCTCGTTGTAGAGCCGCGCGTTCTCCAGGGCGACGGACGCCGACTGCGCGAGCTGGGTGAGCAGCACCTCGTCGCTCTCCACGAAGGGGCCGTCGCGCCGATCGAGCAGCTGGATGCTCCCGATGCACTGGCCGTCCCGGCCGCGCAGCGGCGCCGCGAGGAGCGAGCACGGGTGGAGCTCCGCCGGCGCGCGCGAGAGCACGTCGGCGCACGTCGGATCGCTCGCGATCTCGTCGCCCGTCAGCCGGACGCCGGTGCTCCTCCGCTCGATCAGGCCGAGCGCGATCTCGCGGACGCCGTCGCGGTCCTCCCGCGCGGCGTACTCCTCGGACAGCGAGATGCCCGTCAGAGGCCGATGCTCCACGCCCCGCGCCGAGAGCCGCGAGGCCGCGACGCCCGCGTCGAGCAGCGCGCGCGCCTCGTCGGTGGTGCGCTGGATCAGCTCGTTCAGCGAGAGCGACCGGTGGATGCGCAGCGTCGCCTCGGTGAGCTGCGCGAGCTGGTTCGCGTGGCGGGCGAGCGCCCTGCGCGCCTCCTCCTCGCGGCGCTCCGCCTCGCTCAGGCGCAGGACGTGGCGCAGGCTCTGCACCAGCCGCTCGGGCGTCAGCAGGTTCTTCGGCACGTAGTCCGCCGCGCCCCGCTTCATCAGATCGACCGCGAGCGACTCGTCGCCCTGCCCGGTCAGCATGATGAACGGCGCCGTGAGCTTCGCCTTGCGCGCCGCCTCGATCACCGCGAGCCCGTCGCCCCCGGGGAGGTAATAGTCGAGCAGCACGCAGTCGACCTGCTGCTCGTACAGCACCGCGAGCGCCGAATCGACGGAATCGGCCTCCCTGATCTCGGCGTCGACGCGGCCGCTCCGCAGCGCACGCAAGATCGCGATCCGATCGACCGTGTCGTCGTCGACGACGAGCAGGCGAACCGACCTCGGGCTCAAGGCATCTCCACGAGCGTCCAGTACCGGTTCAGCGCCGTCATGAGCTCGACGAAGCTCATGAACGTCACCGGCTTCAGCAGGTAGCCCGCGACGTTCAGATCGTACGCGTCCACCTTGTCTCGATCGTCGTTCGAGGTCGTCAGCACGACGACGGGCGTCGCCCGCAGCGAGACGTCGGCCCGGAGCTCGCGGAGGAACTCGATGCCGTTCATCCTGGGCATGTTCAGGTCGAGCAGGACGAGGCGCCGATCCCTGGGCACCTGGTTGCCGCGCAGCAGATCGAGCCCCTCCACGCCGTCGCCCGCCACCCAGAGCGGGTTCGTGATCTTGCCCCTCTCGAACGCCCTCCGGACGTTCATCACGTCGACGGTGTCGTCCTCGACCAGGATAATATTCAGGAATTTACCGTCCATCCTCGTCCTCGTGGAGGGGCAAAGCGGAGGCTCGTTGATAGCATCAACCGCAGGCCGCGCGCAGGGGCTACGGCGCCACGGCCAGCTACCACGCCTTGCCCGCGCGGCCGACGAGGTGCGCGACCGCGGTCACCAGGCCGTTCGGCTCGATGGGCTTGGCCAGGTGCATCTGGAAGCCGGCGGCGATCGCCTGGCGGCGGTCCTCCATGCGCGTGTACGCGGTGAGCGCGAGCGCCGGTATGCCGCTCGCGGGGACGTCGGCCCCCAGGGCGCGCAGCCGCCGCATCATCGCGTAACCGTCCTCGCCCGGCATGCCGATGTCGCTCACCAGCACGTCGAACTCGCCCGTGTGGAGGGCCTCGAGCGCCGCGCCCGCCGAGGCCGCTTCGCGCACCGTCGCCCCGGCGCGCACGAAGATGATGCCGAGCAGCTCGCGGGCGTCGGTCTCGTCGTCGACCACGAGGACCCGGATGCCCTCGAGCTCGCGCCGCGCAGCGCCCCCCGGCGCCTCGCCGCCCCGGCGCTGCGGGGACGGCGGCGCCGCGGGCGCGTCGGCGCGGATCGGCAGCCGGACCCGGAAGCGCGCGCCCTTGCCCTCTCCGTCGCTCTCGGCGTGCACGCTGCCGCCCTGCGCCTCCGCCAGGTGACGGACGATGGCGAGGCCGAGCCCGAGCCCGCCGTGGGCCCGGGTCATCCCCCCGTCCGCCTGCCGGAACCGCTCGAACAGGAACGGCAAGAAGCTCCTCGGGATGCCCTCGCCGTTGTCCTCCACCTCGACCTCGAGCATCGCCTCGACGCGCCGGGCGAGGGCCCGCACCTGGCCCCCGGACGGCGTGAACTTCACCGCGTTCGTGAGCAGGTTCCAGACGATCTGCTGGAGCCTCTCCGCGTCGCCGAGGAAGATGCCCACGTCGTCGGCGACCGAGATGTCGACCGCGACGCCCTTCGCCAGCGCCGCCGGGCGCACCAGGTCGAGCGCCGTGGCGAGCACCTGCCGCACGTCGACCGGATCGGTCCGGAGCTGCAGCTTCCCCGCGAGGATCGTCGAGGCGTCGAGGACGTCCTCGATGAGCTGCGACTGCGCCTTCGCGTTGCGCTCGATCGTGGCGAGCCCCCGCTCGAGCGACTCGGCGTCCACCTCGCCCGTCCGGAGGATCCGCGCCCAGCCCAGGATCGACTGGAGCGGCGTCCTGAGCTCGTGCGACACCGTCGCGAGGAACTCGTCCTTGAGCCGGTTCAGCTGCTCGGCGTGCTGGCGCGCGCGCTGCTCCTGCTGGAGGAGCTGGGCGCGCTCGGCGTCGGTGCGCTTCTCCTCCGTGATGTCGTGGAACGAGAGGCCGACGCCGTCGCCCAGCGCCACCGCGATGGCGCGGAACGTCCGCGGAGCGCCCTCGTGCGCGCAGAAGAGCTCGATCCGGGCGGGCTCCCCGGTCTCCACGACGCGCGCGTACGCGTCGAACGCGCTCGCGAGCGCGCTGCCAGGGACCTCGATCAAGAGCCGCTTGCCCTCCAGATCCTTGCCCCGGCCCCCGACGATCGGCCCCGTGGCCGGGTTCACGTAGACCCACTCGAAGTCGGAGATCGCCCCGGACGCGCCGCGCACGCTGCGCAGCATCATGAACCCGTCGGGCGACGCCTCCTGCACGGTGCGGAACCTCGCCTCGCTCGCCCGCAGCGCCTGCTCGATCGACTTCCGCTCCGTGATGTCCGTCGCCGTGCAGGTGATGCCGATGATCTCGCCCGTGTCATCGGCCAGCGGCTCGATCGAGACGTCGATGTGCTGGGTGCGCTCGCCGGCGCGCACCGCGAGCTCGCGCCGCTGGCCGACGCCGCTGGCGAGCACGTCGCGCTTCGTCCGATCGAGCGACCTCGCGGCCTCCGGGTCCTCCAGCACCTCCCCGTCGGTCTTCCCGAGCACCTCGCGCTCGGACTTGCCGAACGAGTTGTGCATCCACGTGTAGCGCAGGTCCCGGTCCTGGGTGAACACCATGACCGGCGACCCCCGGAGCGCCTTGCGGAAGCGCTCCTCGTTCACGCGGAGCGCCCGCTCCGCGTGCAGGCGCTGGGTCACGCTCTGCTGGAGCTCGAGCGCGAGCCGCTCCGCCTTCCGGCGCGCGCCGATCTGCTCGGTCACGTCGAACGCCGTCACCATGACGCCCTCCACGGCGCCGCCCACGTCGCGCACCGGCTTGCACAGGACGTTGTACAGCCGCTCGACCGTCTCGCCGGTCCAGCGCGTGATCCGCACCGGGATCTCGCTCGCCACGCTCGGCTCGCCGCTCGCCAGGACGGCCTCGAGCTGCGCGTGCAGCGGCTGCCCGCGCAGCTCCGGGACCGCCTCGACGAGCGGCTTGCCGAGCAGATCGTCGCGGCCGACCATGCGGCAGAAGAGCGGGTTCGCGAGCTCGAACACGAGCGCCGCGCCCTTGAGGAAGCAGATCGGCGCGGGCGCCTGCGAGAGCAGCGAGCCGCTCCTGCCTCGCTCGATCTCGGTGCGCCTGCGCTCGGTCTCGATCGCCTCCAGCTGGAGCCGGGCGTGCTCGCTTACCGCCTGGGCGATGCCCGCGTCCACGCGCTCGGAGAGCGCCTCGATCTGCCGCACATCCGGCGTGATCCCGGCCTCCTCCAGCTCGCGGAGGATGGATTGCCGGAGGACGCCGTACTCGCGGACCATCACGCCCAGGTCGAGCCCGTGCTCCCAGCGCATCTCGCCGTGCTCGCGCGCGGCCTCCTTGCTGCCGGCCGTCGATGCGCGTTGCTCCAGGCTGGCGGCCACCTCGTCGAGGAAGCTCGGCAGCGAGTTGATGATGAGCGGCTTCGGCATGTGCCGCACCGCCGCGCTTCGCTTGCGCAGCTCGCCCACGAACCGCTCGATGATGGCCTCGCGGCGGGTCCTGATGAGCGTGGAGAGCGGGATCGTCATGATCGGATCGTTCGCGTCGGGAGCCCGGCCCCGGCAGACGTCGCCGTCAGGAGGCCTGTGCAGCGAGCGGCGAGCGACGGTGGGCGATCGGCGGCGCGGGTGGCACCGGCGAGCACGGTATCTTCGGAGAGCTGACCGACCGCCACAAGGCGCACTGCCGCCAGTGCGGCTCATCCGGCCTCGGACGGCCGGCCGCCACCCTCCTGAGAGTGCCGCGGCCGGCTCTCCGTCGGCGTCGATCTCGACACCGGCCTTGCGCTGAGCCTGACTTCCACCTCGCCCGCACAAGCCCAGGCGCGAGCAAGCGTTGTGCCGAGATCGGCCAGCCGATGAACGAGATGATGCGCGGTGCGCGACGTCACGAGTGAGGCAATTTGCCGCAGCTACCCCGCCCGCCCGTGTTCAGCGGCGGCATCGGCAGCGAGCCGCCGGTGCGCCCGGGCGCCCCGCGGATCCGGGCAACTCGCGAGGTCGCGGCACGTCGGCTGCAACGCCGTGACGCCGTAACGACGTAAGCGCTGCAATCGCTGCAACACCGCAGCATCGAAGCGCTGGAACACCGATTCACACGATGTTTCACCCAATGAGGAGGTTATCATGCTCAGTTGGAGTGTCGCGTTCTTCGTCGTGGCGATCATCGCCGCGATCCTCGGCTTCGGCGGTCTCGCGGCGAGCGCCGCCTCGGTGGCGAAGTTGCTCTTCGTCATCTTCCTCGTCCTGGCGGTCGTCTCCCTCGCGCTCGGCCGACGCGCCCCGACATGACGCCATGCGGGTCGCACGTGCTCGGAGGCCACGATCGGGGCGACGTGCCTCGCCTGGCCGAGCGGTATCCATGCTTCCGCATGGCACGCCTGTCGCAATACACGCAAATCGACCCATCTATCGCGCCATGAGGCCCATCCCGGGCGGCGTCGATAAGGCGTCCGTGTCGCGCCGGGCGCTCGCCCGGACGCGAGGTCGCGCGTCGATCGCAGACCAGAGGAGAACATCATGTTGACCGTCCGAACATTCCTGCCTATCGCCATCGTCATGAGCGCCGTCGTGGGCTGCGAGTCCCCCACGGCGGACGCGCAAACCAAGGCCGAGCGCGCGCAGCGCGAGGCGCAGCAGAAGGCGGCGGAGGTCGCCACCGAGCTCGACAAGAAGGTCGCCGAGATCGACCAGAAGGCCGAGCGGGCCACCGACGACGCGCTCCGCGAGGCCGCGGAGAAGCTCAACAACGCCGCCGTCGAGGCCCAGGAGAAGACCGCAGAGGCCGAGGCGGAGCTGGCGAAGGCGCGCGCGGACGTGCGCGCGTCCACGTCGCGCAGGATCGAGGACCTCGAGAAGGATGCCGTCGAGCTCCGCGAAAAGGCCGAGAAGAAGCTGCCCAAGGACGAGGTCGGCAGGCTGATGAAGGACGTGGAGGACAAGTCGGAGGCGGTCCGCAGGAGCCTGCGCGACCTCGACGCGGCGACCGGCGAGACCCTCGACCGGGTGAAACAAGGCGTCTACCAGCGCGTGGAGGAGCTGGATCGCGCGATCCAGGCGGCGAAGCGGCGCGTTTGATGCAAGCTCGCTCGCCCGGGCCCAGCAAAGCTCGACACGAGGAGGACATGATGGCGAATCAGAAGGCCACTCAGCAGACCCCGTCGGCGGACATCGAGGGAGAGGGCAACCGCACGGCCGATCGGCGTTACCGAGAAGGGGTGGAGAAGTCGGTGGAGGCCGGCAAGATCAAGGAGCACGCCGAGGAGGCCGCCCGCGCGCTCGACGGACCCGAGGGCGACGAGCTGCGCGAAGCCGAGGAAGCGGCGCGGCGAGGTCAACCCAGCTGAGCCGGGTGAGCAGCGATGATCCGCGAGCTCCGATGCAAAGCCTGTGGCCGTCGGTTCGTCTTCGTGTCGACGGCGGCCACGCCCTGCCGGGCCTGCGGCTCGGCCCTCGACGAGGTGGAGCTCGAGCGCGGCGTTCACGAGCTCGCCACGAGCGACGCGCGGAGCCTCGACGCGACCGCTCCGTCGAGCCCGGCGGACCCCATGGTCCCCGAGGATCTCGGCTACGGCGAGTCCCATGGATACGGACCCGCGCACGGCGGCCCGACGGGCCCCGGCGACGCGCCCGCGACCGGCTCCTGATCCACCGAGCGCGCCCCGCGCCTCGCGCGCAGGGCGCCCCTCCCTCCGGTCTTTCTCGGGCAAGGTTGACCATCACCCCGCCGGAGGGAGGGCGCCGGCCGTCAGGCCGCCTTCGCCGTGCGGAGCGGGGCGTGGCTCGAGGCGTTGGCGCGGCGGGAGTGGGCGATGAGCGCCTCGAAGAGCTCCAGCATCTGCCGGCCGAGGCGCTCGTTCGTGTCCTCGGTCAGCTCCGCCTCGATCCTCGGCAAGAGGTCCCGCTCCTCCTGCTCGGCGTGGTGCGTGACGAGCTCCCTCAGGGTGGCGAGCCTGGCCTTGAAGCCCGGGTCCTCCGGCGCCGTGCCGACGACGCGGCGGATCTCGAACCGCGTGACCGTATGCTCCTCGCAGGCTCCACCGATGAGGTCCGGCTCGACGGCGAGCAGCTCCGGGAAGAGGACCACCTGCTCGGCGAGCATGTGGGCGAGGAGGTGCTTGGTCAGCTCGTCCGTCGCTCCCCGGACATCGCCTGTGGTCGAGAGGGCCAGATCGAACAGCCTCTCGGCTTCGCGGTGTTGCCTCTTCAAGAGCTGTGTCACCTTCATGCATTCTCCTCTCAACGACCGGACGTCAGGTTAGCCCCCCTCCCGCCCCCTCCTCCGCATGAGGCGCACTCAAGCAATCACCGTGCCGATTAGGTTTATTCCGGATAGGAAGAGACGCTGGGCGCCGGACAGGGAATATCGATGTCCAATTTCGCCTCTCGACATGGCTCCCGGAGCCCGGGCGAACTCGGCTGTTGCCGGCAGGCGTCGTCTCCTGATCGAGAGAGGCGCGGCGCCCGCGGGGGACCGCGGCGGTGCCCCGGCAGCGCCGCGGTCCCCCGCGTGGCCTGCCCGAGGCGCGCGACACGCGCCGCGAAGAGGCGCGCGCTACGGCCCACGCCGATCCGGCGGGTGGGTGAGCCCCCTACCGGCCGCGGCGCCTCGGGCGCAGCGGCGCTCGCTGGCCCCCGTCGGCGGCGGACCGCTCGGCCGCTGCGCGCGGCCTGTGCCATCCAGGTTGGGGCAAGAACGCGCACCTGTGGCGAAACGTCACGTTCGAAGGACGTCGGCGAGGAGCGGACTGGGCTTGATGACGCGGACTCTCCGTGGCACGTTCCCTGCAGCTGCAGGCAGCGGTCGACCTTTAGAAGAGCTGCCGGGGGAAGGACACGCGATGAGCGGCAGGATACTCGTCGTCGATGACGACGAAGCGACGTGTGATCTGGTCGAGGCCCTCCTCAAGAGGCAGGAGTTCTCCGTCGCGGCGCGCACATCGGCCAAGAGCGCGCTCGAGCTGGTGAGCGAGGACGATTTCGACGTCGTGTTGACCGACGTCGGCATGAGCGAGATGAGCGGCCTGGAGCTCTGCGAGCGCATCCTCGGCGCGCGCCCCGACATGCTCGTCATCGTCATGACGGCGCTCGGGAGCATGGAGACCGCCATCTCCTCCATGCGCGCCGGGGCGTTCGACTTCGTCACGAAGCCGCTCGACGCGAACCTCCTCGGCCTGACGGTCTCGCGCGCCGTCCAGCACCGGCGCCTCCGCTCGGAGGTGAAGCGCCTGCGCGAGGCGGCCCACGACGTCCAGCAGACCAAGGGCCTCGTCGGGCGCAGCCCCGCGATGAAGCGCGTCTACGATCTGATCGGGCGCGTCGCGCGGAGCGACGCCTCGGTCCTCGTGCACGGCGAGACGGGCACCGGCAAGGAGCTCATCGCGCGGGCGATCCACGAGGCCAGCGGCCGGTCCGGCCCCTTCGTGGCGGTCAACTGCGCCGCGGTGCCCCAGGCGCTCCTCGAGAGCGAGCTCTTCGGCCACGCGCGCGGCGCCTTCACCGACGCCAAGACCCAGCGCACCGGCCTGTTCCTGGAGGCCAGCGGCGGCACCATCTTCCTCGACGAGATCGGCGAGATGCCGCTCGAGGTCCAGCCGAAGCTGCTCCGCGCGCTGCAGGAGCGCAAGGTGCGGCCGGTGGGCTCGAACGCCGAGATCCCCTTCGACGCCCGCATCGTGACGGCGACGAACCGCGACCTCGAGACCGAGGTGTACGAGAAGCGGTTCCGCGAGGACCTCTACTACCGGGTCAACGTCGTGAAGATCGACCTGCCGCCCCTGCGCGAGCGCGGCACCGACGTGCTCCACCTCGCGATGCACTTCCTCGAGAAGTTCTCGTCCCGCAGCAGCAAGGGCGTGCTCTCGCTCTCGACCGCGGCCGCGGAGAAGCTCACGGCGTACAACTGGCCGGGCAACGTGCGCGAGCTCGAGAACAGCATCGAGCGCGCGGTGGCGCTCGCTCGCTTCGAGCAGATCACGGTCGAGGACCTGCCGGAGAAGGTCCAGGCCTACCGGCCCGACCGCTTCGTCGTCGCCGTCGACGAGCCGGCGGAGATCATGACGATGGACGAGCTCGAGAAGCGCTACATCAAGCGCGTGCTCGCGCTCGTCGGCGGCAACAAGTCGCGCGCCGCCCAGATGCTCGGGTTCGACCGGCGGACGCTCTACCGCAAGCTGGAGCGCTACGGGGAGCAGGACGGCTCCTCGGGCGGGGACGAGGGCCCGGACAAGGCGGCCTCTTCGCCGGGCTCGGCGAGCTCGTCGTTGAGCTGAGGCGGGGCGCGGAGCGAGGCGTAACGAATGAGCGAAAAGGCGCTGTCCGACTCGATTTACAGGCTGTTCGCGCGCGCGGGGCACGACGTGCGCGGGCCCGCCGGGGTGGTGGCCACGGCGCTCAACGAGCTGGAGAGCGTGCTCGGGGGCGAGGCCACCGCCCAGAACGCGGCGTATTTCACCATGGCGCGGCGGGGCGTGCGCCGCCTGCTGCGCCTCGCCGACCGCTACACCGCCGCGTCCGAGCTGTCGCGGCAGCTCGACGCCCCGGCGCAGCCGCTCGACATCGAGGCGCTCGTCCAGAAGGCCGTCGCGGAGGCGTCGTTCGTCTACGGGCGGCGCGACGTCACGGTCGCGCTCGACCTCGCTCCTGTGCGCGGCTTCGCGCACGCCGCGTCGATGACCGCGGCGCTCTCGGACGCGCTCATGCTCGCCCTGAACGTCGCCCGCGCGCGGGTCGTCGTGGCGCTCGCGGCCCACGGCGATCGCGCGCGGGTGGTGCTGACGTGCGACTCGAGCGCGGCCTCGGTGGAGAAGCTCTTCGAGGCGGCGCTCGCGCCGGACGCGGATCCGCTCGCCGACGGCGGGCTGCCCGTCCGGGTGATCGACGGCGTGCTCAAGGCGCACGGCGGCGAGGCGCGGGCCGACCGCGTCGGCGCGGAGACGCAGATCACCCTGGAGTGGCCGCTGAACGCCGACCGCAAGGCGGGGGCCTGATGAGCGCGGAGCTGCCGCAGGTGCTGGTGCTCGACGACGACGACGACACGGCGGCGCTGCTCGGCATGGCGCTCCGCCGCCGCGGCTTCCGCGTGCTCGTGGCGCGCTCGTGCGAGGAAGGGCGCTCGATGCTCGCCGGGAGCGCGGTCGACGCCCTGGTGACGGACGTGTCGCTGCCCGACGGCAGCGGCGTCGAGCTGGTCGCGTCGCTCGCGGACAGGCCACGGGCGGTGATCGTGGTGAGCGGGTTCGGCGGGGACGGCGATCGTGAGAAGAGCCGGACGGCCGGCGCTCACGCGCACATGGTCAAGCCCATCGACGTGGTCCGGCTCGTGGCCACGCTCAACGAGCTGCTCGGGCGGCCCGGCTGAGCGGGCGGCCGGCGATCCCGCGCCGCGCGCCGGCCACCCCGGAGCGCGGCGCAGGGCGGCCGCGGGCTCGCCTCACTTGTCGACTGACGCGTAGAACGAGACGCCCCGCCGGTTCTCGTCGAGGCGGAGCGGGTGCTGCAGCGCCGGCAGCGCGCGCTGCGCGCAGTCGAGGCGCTCGCAGGTCCGGCACGTGACGCCGACGGGCACGGCCGCGCCGATGTTGTCCAGGTCGATCCCGTCGGCATAGACGAGCTCGCGGGCATAGCGGACGTCGCAGCCCATGCCGATCGACTGCACCGTGTGGGGGACGTGGTAGCCGCCGCGGTCGCTGCGCACGGTGCGCGCGATGCAGAAGTAGACGGCGCCGTCAGGCATCTGCGAGAGCTGGATCCGGATCATGCCGGGCGTCATCAGGGCGGCGTGGACGTTCCAGCGGGGACACGCGCCGCTGAACCGCGCGAACCGTATGCCGGAGCCGCTGAAGCGCTTCGAGATGTTGCCCGCGATGTCGATGCGGACCATGTGCATCGGCACCCCCTCGGCGCCCGGGCGGCGGAGCGTCGTCAGCCGGTGGCACACCTGCTCGAAGCTCGTGCCGAACCGGTGCGCGAGGAGCTCGATGTCGTAGCGCTCGGCGCGCGCCGCCTCCAGGAAGGGCTGGTACGGCATGAGGATCGCGGCGGCGAAGTAGTTGGCCAGCGCGACGCGGGCGAGCGCGCGGGACTCCGGGGTCGTGAGGTTCTCGTCGCGCAGGATGCGGTCGATGGCCGTCGATTGCGTCAAGAGGCCGAGCTGGTGCGCGAGCTGGAACCTGCGGCTCCGGGGCGGCAGCACCTCGGAGATGCTCAGCACGCGCCTGTCGGGGTCGTACCGCCGCATCGCCTGGCGCTCGTCCGCGACCCGGACGATGCGCACCTCGATGCCGCGCGTCGCGTGGAGGTACCGGACGAGGCCCCGGTAGACGTCGTCCGCGTCGAGCTCCGCCTCGCGCCAGAGCGCCTCGGCGCCTTCCTCGAGCTCCGCGAAATGGTTCATCCGGCGCTGGATGAGATCGCTGACCTCCTCGGACGGTAGCCGCGAGTTGTCGACCCCGACGAACCCGTCCCCCGCCAGCCGCTCTCCCAGCGTATCCAGCGATTCGCGCGTCGTCGCGTAGCTCCGGTAGAGCGTGAGCACCGCGCGCGCGACGTTCGGGGACGCCGCGACGAGCTCGCGCAGATCCGCGTTCGTCAGCCCGTGGCTCTCGAAGATGGGATCGCCGAACACCTCGTGGAGATCGGCCGTGAGCCGGACGTCCTCTTCCGACGCGAAGTTCTGGAGGTCGAGCTGGAATACCTGGGCGAGCCGGATGAGCAGCGGCGCAGTCAGCGGACGCCGGTTGTTCTCTATCAAGTTCAGATAGCTCGCCGAGACACCGAGGCGCTCCGCCAGATCGACCTGCGTCATCTGCTCGCGACGCCGGAGCGCGCGGACCTTGGCTCCGAGAAGAGGTGCATCGGCCATGGGGACCCTCCCGACGTAACTGGGACAACCTGGATGAGATGTAGGCGCAGCTCGCCCTGGTGGAAATTTACAATAGTTTACACGTTGACACGCTGTAAAGCCCTTTCGTCTACATCGTTATCCGCCTGCATTTCAGAGCGAAGTTGACGCTGAAACCTCGTCGACAAACATAGGTTGCTTGTAACGACGCGCAGCGTTGCAGGAGATGTGGATGAGCCAGAATCATGAGACCGCAAGCGTCCGCTTGCTCGCTCCTCGGGTCGGTGGCGACGAGTCCGTCCTTACGCCAGAGGCCCTCCGTTTCCTTTCCGGTCTTGGGCGCAAGTTCGCTGACCGGGTACCTGCCCTGCTCGCCCGGCGGCGCGCCGTGCAAGAGCGGCTGGACGCGGGCGAGCGGTTCGATTTTCTCCCCGAGACGCGGGATGTGCGCGACGGCGACTGGACGGTGGCGCCGCTGCCCGAGGACCTGCTCGACCGGCGCGTGGAGATCACGGGGCCGGTCGATCCCAAGATGATCATCAACGCGCTGAACTCGGGCGCGAGCGTGTTCATGGCCGATTTCGAGGACGCCACGTCGCCCACGTGGAAGAACCTCATCGAGGGGCAAGCGGCGCTGCGGCTCGCGGCGCGGCGCGAGCTCCGTTACGACGACCCGGCGACCGGCAAGCGTTACGCCCTCGGAGACAGGCTGGCGACCCTGCTCGTGCGCCCGCGCGGCTGGCACCTCCCCGAGAAGCACGTCGAGCTCGACGGCAAGCCGCTGCCAGGCGGGCTCTTCGATTTCGGACTCTATTTCTTCCACAACGCGCGTGAGCTCGTCCGCCGCGGTACCGGGCCTTACTTCTATCTGCCGAAGATGGAGAGTCACCTGGAGGCGCGCCTCTGGAACGACGTCTTCGTGTTCGCGCAGGAGGCGCTCGGCCTCCCCATCGGCACGATCAAGGCGACGGTCCTTATCGAGACGCTGCCCGCGGCGTTCGAGATGGACGAGATCCTCCACGAGCTCCGGCAGCACTCGGCCGGCCTCAACTGCGGTCGCTGGGACTACATCTTCAGCTTCATCAAGAAGCTCCGGAACGACCCCGCCTGCGTGATGCCGGACCGCTCGCAGGTGACGATGGAGCAGCATTTCCTGCGCTCGTACACGCAGCTGCTCGTGAAGACGTGCCACCGCCGCGGCGTCCACGCGATGGGCGGCATGGCGGCGCAGATCCCGATCAAGAGCGACCCGGAGGCGAACCGCGCGGCGCTCGACAAGGTGCGCGCCGACAAGCTGCGCGAGGTGAAGGACGGACACGACGGCACCTGGGTCGCGCACCCGGGGCTCGTGCCGCTCGCGCGCGAGGTGTTCGACGCGCACATGCCGGCTGCGAACCAGATCGAGCGGAAGCGCGAGGACGTCCGCGTCTCGGCGGCCGACCTGCTGCGCGTCCCGGAGGGCGCGCGCACCGAGGCCGGCCTGCGCCACAACATCCGGGTCGGCGTCCAGTACCTCGAGGCGTGGATCAGCGGCCTCGGCTGCGTCCCGCTCTACAACCTGATGGAGGACGCGGCCACCGCGGAGATCTCCCGCACCCAGGTCTGGCAATGGATCCGCCACGGGGCGACGCTCGACGACGGGCAGCCGCTCACCGTCGAGCGCTTCCGCGCGGCGGTGGACGGCGAGATGGCCGCGCTCCGCGGCGCGCTCGGCCCGGCGCGCTTCGACGGCGGCCGCTTCGCCGAGGCGCGCGCGCTCTTCGAGCGGCTGTCGGTCGGGGAGACCTTCGAGGAGTTCCTCACGCTGCCTGCGTACGAGCTCTTGATCTCCAGCGCCGGAGAGCGGCGCTCGTGACGCCCGGCGCGCTTCGTTTGACGTCGACACAGCGGCCGCTGCCGCCCCCAACCCCAACACACTAGGAGCCCAGTCATGTCCGCTGCTTTCCCGCTGAACACGCCGATCTCCGCCGACTCCCTGCACGCGCCGCCGAGCGACACCGTCCCGGGCCGGTGGAGCGGCGTCGTCCGCCCGTACTCCGAGGCGGACGTCGCGCGCCTCCGCGGCACCGTCCGTATCGACTACACGCTCGCGACCCTCGGCGCCAAGCGGCTCTGGAACCTGATGCACGCCGAGCCCTACGTGGCGGCGCTCGGCGCCCTCACCGGCAACCAGGCGATGCAGCAGGTCCGGGCCGGGCTCAAGGCCATCTACCTGAGCGGGTGGCAGGTGGCGGCCGACAACAACGAGGCCGGGACCATGTACCCCGACCAGAGCCTGTACCCGGCGAACAGCGTCCCGACGCTCGTGCGCCGCATCAACCAGGCGCTCCTCCGCGCCGACCAGATCGAGAGCGCCGAGGGCAAGGCGGGGCGCTACTGGCTCGCGCCCATCATGGCCGACGCGGAGGCGGGCTTCGGCGGGCCGCTCAACGCGTTCGAGCTGATGAAGGCCATGATCGAGGCGGGCGCCTCGGGCGTACACTTCGAGGACCAGCTCGCCTCCGAGAAGAAGTGCGGGCACATGGGCGGCAAGGTCCTCGTCCCGACCAGCCAGTTCATCCGCACCCTGATCGCGGCCCGCCTCGCCAGCGACGTCATGGGCGTACCGACCGTCCTCGTGGCCCGCACGGACGCCGACAGCGCCAAGCTGATCACGTCCGACGTCGACCCGCGCGACAGGCCGTTCGTCACCGGGGAGCGCACGCCCGAGGGCTTCTTCGTGCTGAAGGGCGGCCTCGAGGCGGCCATCGCGCGCGGGCTCGCGTACGCGCCCTACGCGGACCTCGTCTGGTGCGAGACCTCGACGCCGGACCTCGATCAGGCGAAGCGCTTCGCGGAGGGGATCCACAAGCAGTTCCCGGGCAAGCTGCTCGCCTACAACTGCTCGCCCTCGTTCAACTGGAAGAAGCACCTCGACGACGCGACGATCGCCCGGTTCCAGCGCGAGCTCGGCGCGATGGGGTACAAGTTCCAGTTCGTGACCCTCGCCGGGTTCCACTCGCTGAATCACAGCATGTTCGAGCTCGCCCGCCAGTACCAGCGCCGGGGGATGGCGGCGTACTCCGAGCTCCAGCAGGCCGAGTTCGCCGGCGAGCAGTTCGGCTACAGCGCGACCCGCCACCAGCGTGAGGTCGGGACGGGCTACTTCGACGAGGTCGCCCAGGTGATCTCGGGCGGCGCTGCGTCCACGCTGGCCCTCCACGAGTCCACCGAGGCCGCCCAGTTCTGAGCGCCCGCGCGGGCGTGCGCCGTCCGTCGCGCACGCCCGCGCCTGTCCGCCGCGGCGCCCCCCCCCCGCAGGGGGCTCACCTTTGCCCCGAGAGAGTTCCCATGAAGGCCGGGCGCCGTCTCCGCGGTGGCCCGACGGGTGCGGTTTGAGTAGGCTCGGCGCGGGCGGCGCCGCCCGAGCCGAGGTGAAAAGAGCTGTGACAACGCAGAGCCCCAGAGCGAGCGACGCTGACAGCAGCGTCGCCGCGTCCAACTTCATCCGCAACATCATCGCTGAAGACCTCGCCGCCGGCAGGCAGACGCGGGTCGTGACCCGGTTCCCGCCCGAGCCGAACGGCTACCTGCACATCGGACATGCGAAGTCGATCCTGCTGAATTTCGGGCTGGCGGCGGACTTCGGGGGCGCATGCCACATGCGCTTCGACGACACGAACCCGGCCGCCGAGGACATGGAGTACGTGGAGTCGATCCTGCGGGACGTGCGCTGGCTCGGCGGCGACTGGGGCGACAAGCTCTTCTTCGCGTCGGACTACTTCGAGCGGCTCTACGCCTTCGCGGTGGAGCTCATCCAGAAGGGCAGCGCCTACGTGTGCAGCCTGAGCGAGGCAGAGACCCGCGAGCTCCGCGGCACCGTGACGGAGCCCGGTCGGGAGAGCCCCTACAGGAACAGGTCCGTCGCGGAGAGCCTGGATCTCTTCGCCCGGATGAGAGCAGGGGAGTTCCCGGAGGGCGCGCACGTGCTCAGGGCCAAGATCGACATGGCCGCTCCCAACATGAAGATGCGCGACCCGCCGATCTACCGCATCAAGCGCGCGCGCCACTACCGGACGGGCGACGCGTGGTGCGTCTACCCGCTCTACGACTTCGCTCACAGCCTCTCCGACGCGATCGAGGGGATCACCCACTCGATCTGCACGCTGGAGTTCGAGAACAACCGGGAGCTGTACGACTGGATCATCGAGCACCTCGACGTCCCGTCCCGCCCTCGCCAGTACGAGTTCGCTCGGCTCAACCTGAGCTACACGGTGATGAGCAAGCGAAAGCTGCTCGCGCTCGTGAAGGGCGGGCTCGTGAAGGGCTGGGACGACCCGCGCATGCCCACCATCGCCGGCCTCCGGCGCCGCGGGGTGACGCCCGAGGCCATCCGCTCGTTCTGCGAGGAGATCGGCGTCGCCAAGACGAACAGCATGGTGGACATCGCCAAGTTCGAGTCGTGCGTCCGCGACGATCTGAACGTCCGCGCCCCGCGCGTCATGGCGGTGCTGCGCCCCCTCCGGGTCGTCCTCGAGAACTACCCCGAGGGGCAGGTCGAGGAGATCGACGCGCCCTACTGGCCCGAGGACGTGCCGAGGGAAGGCTCCCGCAAGGTCCCCCTGTCCCGGGTGCTCTACATCGAGCGCGACGACTTCCTCGAGGACCCCCCCAAGAAGTGGTTCCGGCTCGCGCCCGGGCAGCAGGTGCGGCTCCGCTACGCCGGGTTCATCACCTGTCGCGACGTGGTGAGAGACGAGGCCACAGGAGAGGTCGTCGAGCTCCGCTGCACGTACGATCGCCCCACGAAGAGCGGTGAGGCGCCCGACGGCCGCAGGCCGAAGGGAACGTTGCACTGGGTCTCGGCCGCCCACGCGCTCACCGCCGAGGTCCGGCTCTACGACCGGCTCTTCGCGGCCGAGCGGCCCGACGCGGTCGAGGAGGGCAAGGATTTCCTGGAGAACTTGAATACTGGTTCGCTGGTTGTCCTGCGCGGGTGTCAGGTGGAACCGAGCCTGTCCACGGTCGAGAAGGGGAGCCATGTCCAGTTCGAGCGCCAGGGGTTCTTCTTCGTGGACCCCGTCGACTCCGCGCCCGGCGCGCCCGTCTTCAACCGCACGGTGGCGCTCAAGGACTCGTGGTCGAGGCTCTCGGCCGAGAAGCCCGCTCGGGCCCCCGGGCCCGCGCCCGAGAGCCCGGCCGCGAAGGCGCCGTCGCCGGAGCCTCGGCGCGAGCGCGCGCCCTTCGAGGAGCGCCTCGCGCGGCTCGACCCGGCGCGGGCCGAGAAGGCCAGACACCTCATCGATACACGCGGGATACCGGGCGATGACGCGGTGGTCTTGGCCGACGACGACGGCCTCCTCCGGCTCTTCGAGGAGACGGTCGCCGTGCACGACAACCCCCGGGGCGCCGCCAACTGGGTCATCCACTCGCTCGCCCGCGAGCTGAAGGACAGGAAGACAGGCGACCTCCCCGTCTCGGGGGCGCAGCTCGGCGAGCTCCTGGCGCTGATCGATGACGGGACGATTTCCGGGAAGATCGCGAAGGATGTCCTCGCTGAGATAATGCAGCAGGGCGGTAGCCCCAGGGCGATCGTCGCGCAGAGAGGGCTCCGGCAGGTCGCCGACGAAGGCGCCCTGGAGCGCATCGTCGACCAGATCATCGCCGGCCATCCAGGCGAGGTTTCCCGCTACCGCGCGGGGAATTCGAAGCTGATCGGGTTCTTCGTCGGTCAGGTCATGAAGGCCTCCGGCGGTAAGGCGAACCCCGACCTGGTCAATGCGCTGCTGGCCAGGAAGCTGGCGTAAATCTCCCACCCACGCGCTGCTTCGCTTCCCCCCCGACGCGGGGTGCGCCCGAGTGCTGCGCTCTGCGTTATCCCACTCCCGGCACCTGACTAGGTGTTGCGTGTCGTGGCGGTGTGCAGAAACATGTCCAGCAAAATGTCCATAAATCAATTGAGCTTGATAGCTGGAGTGGTGTAGATCTGATTGGTACTATGGAATCTGCACGCCAGTTCGCTCTCCTCGCTTGCGTGGCGGTGTCGTTCTCGCAGGCGGCTTGCGTCGCGTCTGCCGAGCTCGAAGGGGACGATGAGGCGGTGGAGGAGGTCCAGCAGGCGGCCATCACGGTCAACGCGCTGACGGTCAACGCGCTGACGGTCAACGCGCTGACGGTCAACGCGCTGACGGTCAACGCGCTGACGGTCAACGCGCTGACGGTCAATTCGCTGATGGGTAGTTCGCTGACGAGAGACGCGCTCCGTACTCCCGAGTCGAGGGAGCTCCTCCGCTTCATCGTGGGCTGCGCGCTCCCCGAGGAGGCCCGCCTCGACGTCAAGATCGATGGGGTGCCCTACAGCTTCGTCGGGGATCTCGGCCTCGCGCCCGAGTGGGGCTCGAAGCGTGGCTCGTGTGATGAAGACTGCCAGGAGTGGGTCTCCGCGTGCCTGCTCGCGCGCGTGAACTACCGGGGCGAACACGTCATGATCTCGCTCCGCGGACAGAACGAAGCGCTCTCGTCCACGAAGCGGGAGCTGGCGAGGTACGACGAGGCGGAGGCGACCTACTTCGGCAACGTCTTCCAGAAGCCGCAGCGCCTCTTCGCCTGCCTCGCGCCGGGCAAGAAGCAGATCCCGCGCGTCTGCGGGCCCTCGATTGACCGGTGCCCGATCGATGTCGTGGGCGAATGTGAGGATGTGTGCGATGGCCCGAGGTCGGACGGCAGCTTCCTGAACTGCCGCGATCGTGAGCCGCTCGACGTTCCGTGCGGCCGCGGCCCCCGCGTCTTTCCGCGCGGCGCCGACCGCTACAAGGCTTCGGTGTCCGTCTTCCTCGAGTAGCATCGGGCGGCGTGGATTCCGGCGCCGTCCTCGCGAACCGCTTCGTCGTCGGGCAGCAGGTTGCGGCCGGGGGGATGGGGACGGTCTATCGCGCGCACGACCGCCTCGACGACCGCCCGGTCGCCCTCAAGGTCCTGCACAGCCGCGAGGCCTTCGACGTCGAGCGGTTCGAGCGCGAGTCGCAGATCCTCGCCGAGCTGAGCCATCCGGGGATCGTGCGGTACGTGACGCACGGGCGGACCGGCGCCGGGGAGCATTACCTCGCCATGGAGTGGCTGGAGGGCGAGGACCTGGCGGCGTGCCTCGCGCGCCGGCAGCTCGCGCTCGCCGAGAGCCTGGCGGTGCTGCGCAGGACCGCAGACGCGCTCGCCTTCGCGCACTCGCGCGGGATCATCCACCGCGACGTCAAGCCGAGCAACATCTTCCTCGTCGCCGGCGACGTCGGCCAGCTCAGGCTCGTCGACTTCGGGATCGCGCGCCCGGACGGGGAGTCTCGGCGGCTCACCTACACGGGCGGGATCCTCGGGACCCCGGGGTACATCGCGCCCGAGCAGATCGAGGGCGGGGGCGCCCTCGACGCGCGGGCGGACGTGTTCTCGCTCGCGTGCGTCTTTTACGAGTGCATCGCAGGCCGCCCGGCCTTCGAGGGGGCGCACGTCATGGCGGCGCTCGCCAAGCTCCTGTTCCAGACGACGCCCCGGCTGCGCGAGGTCCGCGCGGACGTCCCGGAGCCGCTGGAGCGCCTCATGGACCGGATGATGGCGAAGAACCCCGAGGACCGGCCGTGCGACTGCGGCGACGTCGGGGTCGAGCTCGCGCAGATCGCGGAGGTGCTCGACGGCTGGGCGACGCCGCGGCCCGCCACGCTGGCCTCCCCGCGCGACGCGACCATGCGCTCGGCGCGGCCCGACGGCTTCCTCACGCGCAGCGAGCAGCGGCTCGTGTCCCTCGTGCTCGCCGGCGAGCCGGACGACGTGCAGATGAGCGTCGCGGCGGCCGGCGGCGTGCCCAGCGCCTCGGACGTCTCGAGCGTGCTGCAGGAGCTCTCGAGCGAGGGCCCGGGCTCCGCGGTGCCGCGCTCGGAGGTGCGGGCCGCGGTGGAGCCCTACGGCGCCCACATCACGGAGATCTCGCGAGGCTCGCTCATCGCGATCCTCGCCGGCGCCGGGAGCGCCGTGGACCGGGCCGAGCGGGCGGCGCGGTGCGCGCTCGCGCTGCGCGCGCGGTTCCCCGGCATCCCGCTCGCCGTCGCCACGGGGCGCGGGGTGTCGTCGGCGAAGCTCATCGAGGGCGACGTCATCGACCGGGGGGTGCGCGCCCTGCGGGCCGCGCACGCCGGGGCGGTCCGGCTCGACGACGTGACGGCCAGCGTGGTCGGCGGCCGGCTCAAGGTGGAGAGCGACGAGAACGGGCCGTTCCTCGCGACCGAGACGGCGGCCGACGAGAGCGTCCCCGTGCTCCTCGGCAAGCCGAGCGTCTGGGTCGGCCGCATCCGCGAGCTGTCCATGCTGGAGGGCGTGTTCTCCGGGTGCGTGAGCGAGTCGCTGGCGAGCGCGGTGCTCGTGATCGGCGCGGCGGGGTCCGGGAAGTCGCGGCTCCGCCTGGAGTTCCTCACCCGGGTGCGGCGCCAGTTCGGGTCGGTCGAGATCCTCTCCGGGCGGGCCGAGTCGATGGCCGCGGGGTCCCCGTTCGGCCTCATCGCCGACGCGATCCAGAAGGCGGCGGGGATGCGCGAGGGCGAGCCGGTGGAGGCCCGGCGGCGCAAGCTGACGCGCCGGCTCGGGCGCCACCTGAGCGGCGAGGCGCTGAGCCGGATCGCGGCCTTCCTGGGCGAGCTCTCGCGGACGCCGTTCCCCGACGGCGAGACGAGCGGGCTGCGCGCGGCGCGCGACAACGCGATGCTCATGGCCGACGCGACGCGCGCGGCGTGGGAGGACTGGCTCGCCGCCGAGTGCGCGGCGCAGCCGGTGCTGCTCGTGCTCGAGGACCTGCACTTCGGCGATCCGGCGACCGTGCGCCTCATCGATCAGACGCTCCGGAACCTCCGGGACCTGCCGCTCATGCTGCTCGCGCTGGCCCGGCCCGAGGTGAGCAAGCAGTTCCCCGGGCTGTGGACCGACCGGGAGGTGCAGACGATCAAGCTCGGGCCGCTGCCCGCCAAGGCGAGCGAGCGCATGGTGCGGAGCGCGCTCGGCGAGGACACGCCCGCGGAGACGGTGGCCCGGGTCGTGGAGCGGGCCGACGGCAACCCGTTCTACCTGGAGGAGCTCATCCGCGCGGTCGCGACGGGCAAGGGGGACGTGCTGCCCGACTCGGTGCTGGGCACGGTCGAGGCGCGGCTCGACGCCGAGGGGCACGAGGCGAAGCGCGTGCTGCGGGCCGCGAGCATCTTCGGCGACCGCTTCTCGAAGCTCGCGGTGGCCGCGCTGCTCGGCGGCGCGACGCGCGTGAAGGAGACCGAGACGTGGCTCGACGCGCTCGCTGCGCGGGAGCTCATCGCCCCGGTCTCGACGCCGGGGTGGCTCATCCCGACGGACTACGTGTTCCGCCACGCGATCGTGCGCGAGGCCGCGTACGCGATGCTCACGGAGCCGGACCGCGCCCTCGGCCACAAGCTGGCCGGCGAGTGGCTCGAGCGCAGCGGGCACACCGACGCGATGGCGCTCGCGGAGCACTTCCGGCGCGGCGGCGAGCCGGGGCGCGCGGTGCGGTGGTACCGGAGGGCCGCGGAGCAGGCGCTCGAGGCGAACGATCTGGCGAGCGCCCTCGCGCGCGCCGAGATGGGCGTCCAGTGCGGGGCGGCCGACGAGGAGCTCGGGCGGCTGCGGCTCGTGGAGGCCGAGATCGCCCTGTGGCAACAGGAGACGGCGCTCGCCGTGCAGCGCGGCACCGAGGCGGCGAGCCTCGTGCGGACCGGGAGCTCGCCGTGGTTCCGCGCCATCGGGCAGGTGATCATCGCGGAGGGGAAGCTCGGCCACTTCGATCGCGTCGAGGCCTGGGCGACGCGGGCGGCCGAGGCGGCCGGCGCGATCAGCGCGCGGATCATGTGCCTGTGCGAGGCCGCGATGTACCTGATCTTCGGCGGTCGCTACACGGCGGCCGACGCGCTGATCCAGATGCTCGAGGCGGCCGCGAGCGAGCCCGCCGGGCTCGAGCCGCAGGCGGCGGGGCAGTACCAGCAGGCGCGCGCGGTCCGGGCGCACACGAGGGGCGACATCGGGGCCGCGCTGAGCGGGTTCACGGCGGCGAGCGCGGCGTTCGAGCAGGCCGGCGACCGCCGGAACGCCTGCGCGACGCGCTCGAACCTGGGCTTCCTGTACGGCGAGCTCGGCGACTTCGAGGTGGCCGAGTCGGAGCTCCGGACGGCGCTGGCCGGGGCGCAGCGCATGGGCCTCGACGACCTGGAGACGGCCGCGCTCCAGAACCTCGGCTACGTCATCGCCCACCTGGGGCAGCTCGAGGAGGCGAAGCTCCTCGAGCAGCGCGCCGCCGCGGCGTTCCAGCAGCAGGGCGACCGGCGCATGGAGGGCGTGACGCTGACGTACATGGCGAAGATCATGCTCCTGTCGGGCGATCCCGCGGCCGCCGAGCGCGAGGCGCGCGCCGCGGTCGAGGCGCTGGTCGTGGCGCCTCCGCTCCGCGCCGCCGCCGTGGCGGTGCTCTCGCGCGCGCTGCTCGCGCAGGGCCGCCCGGAAGAGGCGCTGCCGGCCGCGCGCGAGGCGTTCGTGCAGCTCGAGGAGGCGGGCTCGCTCGAGGAGGGCGAGTCGCTCGTGCGGCTCGCCTACGCCGAGGCGCTCGCGGCGGCGGGCGCCGCGCGCGAGGCGGCGGAGGCGCTCGCCGTCGCGCGCCAGCACCTGCTCGACCGCGCGGCGAAGATCAGCGACGCGTCCTTCCGGGAGCGGTTCTTGACGTGCGTGCCCGACAACGCGAAGACCCTCGCGCTCGCCGCCGCCGGGTGACATTTCACGGGGCGGCGGCGCGGCCCGCCTACGCCGGCTGCGTCGGCTGATCCAGGGCGGCCTCCGCCGCCTCGCGCTCGGCGATGGCGGCGGCGTGGCGGCGCAGCCGGTCGCCCATCACGTTCGGGATGCGCGCTGAGGCCGCGAGCGCGGCCGAGAGCGCGGCGCGCGCGGCGGCGAGCCGGCCGCGGCGCAGCGCGGTCACCGCGCGGATCTCGAGGACCTCGATGTGCTCCTGGCCCACGGAGCTCTGGGCCGAGCGGTCCACGAGCGCGTCCCACGCGGCGTCGTCCGCGGCGCCCCTGTCCTGCGTGGCCAGATCGATCATGGCGCAGAGCACCTCCTCCGAGGGGACCATCAGCGCGTCGGCCTGGCCCTCGTCGAGGGCGCGCTCCTGCATCCCGCGCATCTGCTCGAACAGCGCGCGCGCCTCGGCCTGCTCGCCGCAAAAGAAGAGGAACCGGGTCTTGAGGAGCAGGGCGACAGGCCGGCACATCCCGCAGAAACGGTGCCGCTCGATCTCGAGCGCGCGATCGATGTGCGGCCCCGCCGCCGCGAGGTCGTCCATGAGGTAGAGGTACTCGCCGAGGTTGTACTCGCCGACCCGCTCCAGCGCGCCCTGGCCGAGGTCGCGCGCGAGCGCGAGCACCCGCTCGAGGTCGGCGATCATCCGGGCCTTGTCGCCGCGGCACGCCCAGAGGAGCGCGCGGTTGTTCGTCACGACGCAGAGGTGCAGCGTGTCGTGGTGCGCCTCGCAGAGCGCGATCGCCCGGCCGAGCGCGTCCTCGGCGTCGTCGAGCCGGCCGAGCCCCTGGAGGACGAAGCCGAGCATGAGCAGCGAGATGACGAGCGTCTCGTACCCTTCGTCGCCGAGCGAGGCGGCCGACGCCGCCGCGCGCTCGAGCGCGGCGGCCGCCTCTTCCTCCCGGCTGAAGCGGTGGAGCGTGCGCCCGGCGCCGAGCGCGAGGCGCGCGGCGAGCGCCGGCGACAGCATGATCTCCTCGGCGAGCACGCCCGCCTCCTCGACGCGCTCCTCGGAGCTCTTGAACTCGTCCATCCAGTCGAGCGCCGTGGCCTCGTCGAGCAGGATGTCGATCTGCGCCGGGACGTCGCCGCGCGCCCGCGCGATGGCCCGCGCGCTGGCGAAATCGGCGAGCGCGTCGTGGTAGCGGCCCAGGCGGTAGCGCATGAGGCCGCGGCCCCGGTGCGCGGCCGCGCGGTCGGGGCGCACCCCGCCCGGCGCGCGGCGGCTGGGCGGGCCTCCGCCCGGCGCCGTCGGCTCGATCGGCTGCTCCAGGGCGCGGCTGTAGAGCGTCTCCGCGTCGAGGTAGGCGTGCCGGGCGCGCGCGCGCTCCGCGAGGGTGAGGTAGGCGATCTCCGCGATCTCGCCGAGGCCCGCCTGGGCGGCGTGGTACGCGAACGGGATGAGGCGCTCGTTCTTGAGGTGCGGCGCGTCGCGCTCGCCGGCCTCGTCGCTCGCGGCGTCGCGGTGCACCTTGAAGGCCGCGAGGTGGACGCGCCGGCGGAGCGGCTCGGGCGCGGCGCGGGCCACCGCCTCGCGGACCAGCGCGTGGCGGAAGCCGATCCGGCCTCGCCGGTCCTGGACGAGGAGGCCCGCGGCGATCAGGCGCTTCACGGCGACCGCGGCGTCGAGCGGCAGGTCGTCGGCCTCGCCGTGCTCGTCGAGCCGGTGGAGCACGCCGGCCGCCTCGGCGACCGCGACGTCGGGGCCGAGCAGCGCGATGAGCCGCGCGTGCGCCTGCAGCGCGGGCGGGAGCGCGTCGATCTCGCCGAGGGCCAGCCAGTCGAGGAGCGGCATGTCGGGGAGCCGATCCAGCTCGTCGGTGGCGAGGTACCACGCGTCGCCCCGCGGGTGCCGGCGCACGACGCCCCCGCGCTTGAGGCCGCGCACGAGCTCGATGAGCAGGAGCGGGACGCCCTGCGCGCGCTCGACGAGGTGCGCGACCGCGGGCTCGGGCACGTCCTCCGCGGGCAGGAGCAGCCGCCGGCACAGGGCGATCGCGCTCTCGCGATCGAGCGCCTCGAGGCGGTAGGTCTCGTGGCGCGCGGCGCGCTCGCCGAAGGAGGGGCGCGCGCTCTCGAAGCTCGGCCGCCCGAACGCGCAGATGAAGAGCGGCGCCTGCGCCTCGGCGAGCGCCGCGTACTCGAGCGCGGCGAGCGCCGCGTCGTCGGCCACGTGCGCGTCGTCGAGCACCACGAAGAGCGGCGTCCGGCGCGAGCGCCGGCGGAGGGCCTCGCCGGCGGCCACGGAGAGCGCGGCGCGGAGCGCGCCGGGCGCCGCGGAGAGCGCGCGGAGCTCCGGGTAGCGCTCCTCGGCGAGCGGGTCGTCGCTGATCCAGCCGAGCGCGAGCGCCACGGCGGCCCCGAGCCGCGCCTGCTGCGCGCCCGCGAGGCGGCGCCGGAGGAGCGCGCTGCCGCCGTCCGCCGGAGGGGACGAGGGCAGCGCGAGCGCCCGCTGCAGGATCTCCCGGACGACGCGATCGGCCCCGCCCGCGACCGGCTCGCCGGTCCGGAGCTCGATCACCTCGGCGCGCCCCTCGAGCGCGCGCAGCCGCTGCGCGAGCGCGCCGGCGAGGCGGCTCTTGCCGTGGCCGGCCACGCCGATGACGCTGGCGATGGTGGGCGTCGCGGTCGCCACGGCGTCGCGCGCGCCCGCGACCAGCGCGTCGAGCACGTCGTTCCGGCCGAACAGCGGCTGGGAGCTCGAGTCGAACGCGGTGTCGGCGTCGGGCAGGGCGGCGGCCAGCATGGGCCGGGCGGAGGCCGGTCCTGGCGGGGGGAGGCCGTCGCCCGGGGTCTGGGAGGCGTCGTCGCCGAGCGCCGCCGCGGCCGCCGGCGACAGGGCGAGGCCCGGAGGGCCGCCCGCCGCGAGCCGATCCTCCCGGTGGAAGAGCGGGCTCAGGAACCGCCGCGTGCCGTCGGGCCGCGGCTGGACGGACACGGTCGCGAGGTCGAGCAGCCCGCGGGAGAGGACGCGCTGCTGCTCGAGCTCGCGGCCGGCGTGCGCCGCGCGGCGCAGCGGGCTCGCGCCGTCCGCGTGATCGAAGACGGCGACGAAGCGGCCGCCCGCGGCGTGGGCGAGCTCGCCGCCCAGCGCGCTGAGCCTCCGCTGGAGGGCCACGACGTCGAGCTTGGCCTCGAAGAAGAGGAGCGCGACGGCGCGTCGCTCGACGCTGCGGGCGCTCGGCGGCGGCGGATCGGTGGTGGGGCGCCGGAGGTGCCCCGGGCGGCGCTCGTGGCCGCGCTCGAAGCTCTCCAGGGCGGCGCCGAGCGCCGCGGCGCTCGCGAAGCGCTGGCCCCTGTCCTTCGCGAGGCACCGGAGCACGATCTCCTCGAGCGAGCGCGAGATCGGCGCGATCGACGAGGGCCGCGGGGGGCGGCGGCTGAGGTGGTCCTGCCGCACCAGGGCGGGGGGTCCCCAGAAGGGCGGCTTGCCGGTGAGCAGCTCGAACAGCACGGCGCCGAGGGCGTACACGTCCGCGCGCGCGTCGACGTCGCCGCGGCCGTCGCACTGCTCGGGGGCCATGTACTCGGCGGTGCCGGGCGCGTCGCTCTCGGCGGTGAGGCCGGGCGACGGCTCGCGGCTCCCCGCGGCGAGGCCGAGATCGATGATGGTGGCGCGGTGCCCGCCGTCCCCGGCGCGCGCGGCGAGCGGCGCGCCGTAGACGAAGATGTTCTCCGGCTTGACGTCGCGGTGCACGTAGCCGCGCGCGTGGATCGCCTCGAGGGCCCGGAGCGCGGCGCGCGCGAGGGCGCACGCCTCGCGCGCCGGCATCGGCCCGGCGACCCCGCGCGCCACGAGGCGGTCGGCGAGCGTGGGGCCGTCGAGGTACTCCATGACGAAGTACGGCGCGCCCGAGGCGAGCTGGCCGCACCCGTAGACGGCGGGCACGTGGGGCGGGCCGACGTCGTAGAGGGCCCGCATCTCCTTGACGAGGCGCGCGCTCGCGTCCGGCTGGCCGGCGCGCGCGACCTTGATCGCCACGGTCGGGCCGCCCTCCTCGGGCTCGGCCGAGAACACGGCCCCGAACCCGCCTGCGCCGGCGAGCCGGACGCCCCGGTAGCCTTCGATGCTGGGCAGCGCGGTCGCGCTCAGCCAGCTGCCGCTGGGCTCGTCCGCGCCGCCGGGCGCGCCGGGCTCCGGGCTGGCCTGCCGCACCACGGGGCCGTGCTCCGGGCACCCCGGATCCGCGTGCGCGACGCGCCGGCCGCACTCCTTGCACCGCGCGGTGGGCGCCCCGGAGCGAGCCGCGCTTCCGCCTCGACGAGCATCGGGCAACATGGGGGCCTCATGGCAGGAACGTCGTAATCACCGCGGGCCACGACTCGCCTCGATCGTCGGTGCAGCTCGGGCGATAGCCGTCGGCCGCGCTGGGCGCGTCACACGCGAGATCGCATGAGCCCACGATGTGAATGTTCGGGCATTCTCGGACGCCCCCTCCGGGCTCGGGGAGCCCCGCGGCGCAGTCCCTGCTGAGGGCCCGAGAGCGCTCCACGTTGGATTCGTTGTAGCAGGCATAGAGGCGGGGCGGGGTCGCGAACAGATCGCCCCAGAACGCGCCTTCCTCCATCGGATACGACTCGACCTCGCTCGCGTCGGGGTGCCTGAGGGCGAGGTGCGCCGCGCGCGACGAGATCATCACGGAGACGCCGGCCCGGTTGGCGCGCGACGCCACGCAGGCCGAGACCCACCGCTCCCGGGACTCGCTCAGCGGCGCGATGGCCCAGCTCGCCGCGAGCCCGAGGTAACCCGGGTAGACCTCCTCGCGCAGCTCGCCGAGCTCGTCGCGCCACGAGAACCTGAACGACTGCGACGGGGTCAGCGCGCAGCCGACGATGTATTGCAGGAGCTGCCTGGACATCGCGCCGAGCTCCCCGGGGCGGGTGATGGAGGCGCGGACCGCCGCCGAGAGGGCGTTCGAGGCGAGTCTGTTCGGGGCGAGCGCAATCGGGTTGAGGGCGTTCGGGTTGAGGGCGTTCGGGTTGAGCGCGTTGTGATTCACGAGCGCACTTGAGACCTCGTCGACCGACCCCCACTCCGCTGGAAATCCGTCGCTGCCACCGCAGCACGGCACTGAAGCCAACAGAAACGTGTGCGCGCACAGCGCTCGAATTCGCCTCTTCATCTGTCCCCCTCCCCGCCCGTTCTGCTAGCAGATGGAATAGGCTACCGTAAGGATAACGATGGATTTACTGTACCACTTGGCGAAGCGGCGTGTAGCGCCAACCCGGCCGTCTGGCGCGGAGAAAATCCTAGCTCGGGTGAGCCCTTAGTCGCATCGGGGGGGGTATGACGATGGATGCTTTGGCGACACGAGATAACGAGACACGGGCGTTTTCACTGGAGGAGAGGTCCTTTTCCCGAGGCGAGCTGCAGTGCGGCACGCGGGCGGGTGAGTACGGCGTTGTGTCGCCCATCGCCCGGGGCGGATGCGGGGCCGTGTACGAGGCAATTCACCTCCGGACCGGCGCGCGCGTGGCGATGAAGGTGCTCCACGGGACGCTCGCCGCGTCGCCGAAGATGGTGAAGCGCTTTCTGCGCGAGATCGAGGTGGTGCGGCTGCTCAATCACCCGGGGATCGTCGAGATTCACGACGCCGGCGAGCTCGCGGACGGCCGGCCATTTTATGTGATGGAGCACCTCGACGGGGTGACGCTCGACGTGCTCCTCCGGCAGGAGGGGCGGCTCTCGCCGGAGCAGGCGCTCGAGCTGCTCGAGCCGGTCTGCTCGGCGCTCGACGCGGCGCACGCGGCCGGGATCATCCATCGCGACGTGAAGGGCAGCAACATCTTCGTCTCGCGGGGCGCCCCGCGGGCGGTCAAGCTCCTCGATTTCGGGATCGCCAAGCTGATGGAGCCGGACGAGGGGGCGAGCGGCTTCACCACGGCGGGGAGGGCGCCTGGCACGCTCACGATCATGGCGCCCGAGCAGATCCTCGGCGGCGTGCTCGACGCGCGCGTGGACGTGTATGCGCTCGGCGTCCTCTTGCACAGGCTCCTCACGGGCAAGCTCCCGTTCTACTCGCCGGACGCGACCGAGCTGCTCCGACAGCACCTGGAGGAGCCCGCGCCGCGCCCGAGCCGGCGGACCCCGCTGCCGCCCGCGCTCGACGCGGTGGTGCTGCGCTGCATGGAGAAGCAGCCGGAGCACCGCTATCCTTCGGTGAAGAGCTTCCTCTACACGCTGCGCGAGGCGGTCGGCGAGCCGACGTCGGGGCGGAGCAGCATGCCGGAGCTCCAGACCGACGCGATCGCGATCTACCTCGATCTCCGGGTGCGCACCGACGCCGACGATCTCGACGACGCGCTCGCCGAGGAGCTCGGCCTCGTGCTCGACCTCGCGGAGGAGCGCCTCCGGGACGCCGGGCTCACGCTGGTCTCCGTGACCGGCAGCGAGATCCTCGCCGTGCGCCTCCTCTCCAGCGAGCTGCGCGAGTCGCTGCTGGAGCGCGCGGCGGTGATCGAGATCGCCGCCTCGCTCCACGAGGAGATCGCGCTGAGGAGCGGCCCGGACACGCGCGTTCACACGAACCTGTGCCTGCACGCCGCGCAGGTCGTGGTGCGCTCGGCGATCCATCCGGAGATCATCGGCGGCGACCTGGCCCGGGTCGGGGCGTGGGCGCCCGTCGACGCGGTGCACGCGCTCTGCGCGACGGAGGCGGCGGTCCGCGGGATCGGCGGACTCGAGCTCTCCGCGGGGCCTCCCGGGCTCCTGCTGATCGGCGAGCTCTCCGGGCACTGCTCCTCGCCGGCGCCGACGCTGCGGTGCCGCGCGCTCTGACGCGGAGGGCGCGCGGCCAGCGCCGGAGATGCGCGCGCCGCGCCCCCGCGACGCGCGATGTCAGGTCGGCGACGGGCGCGCGCTCGGCGTGGACCCCATGGCCGACTCGGGAGCTCCCGGAGTCGATATGACGACGCAAAAACGAGCGAGGGGCGATTGCCGCTCGATGATAGGTGCCATTATAAGGGCCGCCCGCGGGTCGCTCGGCCTCGCGCCCGCGCCTCGCCGCTCCGGAAAGCTCTCATGTCCATACGCCTCCAGCAAGCACTCCAGACCCTCCTCGATTCCGCCCCTCTCCTTCGCGACGCATCGAGCAGCGGTAACGTCCGTGTGCTCGCCTCGCTCCTCGGGCCCGCCTTCCGCGGCTTCGTCCAGCGGCGGGGCAAGGGCGTGGTCTCGACCGATATCTCGGTTGGATACGAGGCCAGCTTTAACTGGAGTTACGGGCGGGACGACCCCGACATGGCGAGGCTCTACCACCTCGCCAAGACGTCCCAGTGGGACGCTGCGACAGACCTCGACTGGTCGCGGAGCGTCGACTGGCTCGACCCGGCAACGCCGCTCTTGCCCGACAGCTGGATGCCGCCGTCCAAGCTGCCCGCCTGGGGCAGGCTCTCCGAGCGGGAGCGCGCGACGCAGCGCCACGGGCTGCTCTCCTGGATGCTGAGCCAGTTCCTGCACGGCGAGCAGGGCGCCTTGTTCGCGGCTTCGCAGATCACGGAGTGCGTGCCGTCGCTCGACGCGAAGCTCTACGGGAGCACGCAGGTCGCCGACGAGGGGCGCCACGTCGAGGTGTTCCACGCCTACCTGACGCAGAAGCTGGAGAAGCTCTACGAGATCAACGACAACCTCTATGTCGTCATCGACGCGATCATGAGCGACGGCCGGTGGGACATGAAGTTCCTCGGCATGCAGATCATGATCGAGGGCCTGGCGCTCGGCGCGTTCGGCTCGATTCGACAGATGACGAGCGAGCCGCTCCTCAAGGACGTCCTCCGGTCGGTGATCACCGACGAGGCGCGCCACGTCCACTACGGGGTGCTCGCGCTGAGCAGGTTTTACCGCGAGGGCATCGACGAGCGGGCGCGGAGGGAGCGTGAGGACTGGGCGTTCGACCTGTCGGTGCTCCTGCGCAACCGCTTCCTGGCGCACGAGTTCTATGACGAGTTCTACGCTCACCGCATGACGCGCTGCGCGTGGGACGAGCTCATGCTCCAGAGCGACCTGATGGGGTTCTTCCGCCGGACGATGTTCAGGCGGATCGTGCCGAACCTGAAGCGGATCGGCCTGCTGTCCCCGCGGATGCGGCCGCGCTACGCCTCGCTCGGCCTGCTCGAGTACGAGCACGGGCGGGCGGCCAGCGAGCTGACCGCCAAGGAGCTGCTCGACGACGCGTGAGGCGAGGGCGCCCGGGGGCGTCCGGGGGCGAAAGAGGCGGACGCCCGCGCCGGCCCCGGGGGGAGATCAGCAGGTGGACCGGGCGCAGGCCGAGAGCTCGACGCCGCACCGCCTCTGGATGCAGGCGAAGTCGCCGTTGCAGGCGGCGAGCGACCTGAAGGCGCACGAGAGGACCTGATCGGCGAAAAACTGAGCGTTGGGGCAGCCCCGCGAGACGCAGCTGGAGACGCACGCGACGCTGAACTCCGGCGGCATCCGCTCCCTGTCGATGCACCGGGCGGCGCAGGTGACCACCTCCTGGCAGTCCATGGGCTCGCACACGCCGCAGTCCTGGGGGCAGATGCCGCAGGTCTCGAAGCTCTCGCAGACGCCGTTCGAGCACACCGAGCACACGCCGCAGTCGCGCCGGCAGGACGCGCACGTCTCCGTCCCCGAGCAGATGCCGTCGCCGCACGTGGCGCAGGCGCCGCAGTCGTCCGGGCAAGAGAAGCAGCTCTCCAGCCCGGTGTTGCACACGCCGTTGCCGCAGGCCTCGCAGACGCCGCAGTCGGGGGCGCACGAGCGGCAGTCCTCCCGCGGCGAGCAGACGCCGTCGCCGCAGCCCTGGCAGACGCCGCAGTCGCCCGGGCACGTCGCGCACGTCTCGGCGCCGCTGCACACGCCGTCGCCGCAGTTCGGACACACCCCGCAGTCGCCCGGGCACGTCGAGCACGACTCGCTCGCCGGATCGCAGGCGGCGTCGCCGCAGCGCGGGCAGAGGCCGCAGTCCTCGGCGCAGCTGCCGCAGTCCTCTGCGCCGTTGCAGGCGCCGTCGCCGCACCCCCCGCACGGGCCGCAGTCGCTCGCGCACGTCGCGCACGTCTCTGTCCCCGAGCAGGCGCCGTCGCCGCACCCCTGGCCCTGGCACGGGCCGCAGTCGGAAGCGCAGGAGCGGCAGTCCTCCGCGCCGTTGCAGGCGCCGTCGCCGCACGCCGAGGGCTCGGCGCCGGACGAGCTGTCGTACTCCCACGTCTCGGTGCGGCCGCAGCCCGCCCCGAGCGAGGCCCCCGCGAGGGCGACGAGCGCAGACCAGGCGAAGGCGCGCGAGGAGAGGAAGCCAGGGCGATGCCGCCCGGACCGCAGCAGGAAGCTCAGCCGGCTTGTGGTACCCATACGATCAGCCCCGGGGACACGAGAGGTCGGGTCGTCAGAAGGAGCGGGACCGGCTCGCGGGCTGCAGGGGCGCCGCGATGAGCCGTCCACGGGAACGCGCGCGGACGGAACATACATGGAGACGGCCCGCGGATGGCGCCAAAGCACAGGCGCGCCGGCGCCGCGGGCGCATGCCGGACGAGGGGCACAAAATAAAAGAGGGCGGCGCCTCCGGAGAGGCGTCGCCCAAAGCGCTCCGCGGTGCGCGCTTCACCCAGGAAGCGGCGTGCCGCGCAGAGAGCTCACTTGGGGGCGTCGGCCGGCGCCGCCGCCGGGTCGGCCGCGGGGGCCGCCGCCGGGTCGGCCGCGGGGGCCGCCGCCGGGTCGGCCGCCGGCGCCGCCGCCGGGTCAGCCGCCGGAGCCGCGCCCGGGTCGGTCGGGGCCGGGGCGCTGCCGCCGCAGGCGACGACGAGGGACGAGACGGCGGCGAGCGCAAGAACGAGCTTCTTCATGGGAATCCTCCGAAAAAGAGGGCGGTCAGGCCACCCTCACAACCAAACAGGCGTGTGAGCCGCACGCAAATCCGGCGGCCACCACCCAGACGCCGCGGGGGGCCAGAACGGCTCACAGTTTTTTCGATGAGCCGCCCGGGCCCGACCAGGCGTCTTAGAAAAGTGTGGGAAGCTCGGGGCGCTCCTGATGCCGCTCTGGACAGGAGCCCAGGGCGCGGCGCTCCGCCCGGGCCGCTGCCGCGCCTCCCGCGAGGGCATCGCGATCACCGTCTGCTGTACATTTCCAGTCATGTCCCCTGGTACGAACGCATGGCTCTGAGACCTCAGCGAGGGCGCTTGCGCCTTGTCGAACCGGTCGCCCCGGCTGCCCCGGCCGCGGAGGCCCAGGAGGGCATGGGCGACGCCGGGTCCGCGTTCGCTCCGGAGGAGCGCGGCCGCGGCGATGGCCGGTTCGGGGGGGCGCGCGCGCGGGACCGGCGGTCCTCCGCCGCGGCCGGGCCGGCCGAGCGCGGCGCGGGCCTCGCGGAGCTGCCGGACGCGCAGCTCGTGGTGCTCGGCGCCCGCGGGGACGTGGGCGCGCTCGAGCAGCTCTACCGGCGGCACGCCGCCTTCGCCATCCACCTCGCGACGCGCATCGAGGGCTCCGCGCGCGACGTGGAGGACATCGCCCACGACGCGTTCCTCCGCGCCTTCGAGCGCCTCGACGATCTCGTGGATCCCGCCGCGTTCCGCGCCTGGCTCGGGTCGATCATCGTCCACAAGGTCCGCTCGCGGATGCGGCGCGCGCGGCTGCTCGGCGTGCTCGGGATGGGCAAGTCGAGCGAGCCGGTCGATCTCGACGCGCTGGCGAGCCCGGCCGCGTCGCCCCACGCGCGCGCGCAGATCGCGCAGATCTACGCCCTGCTCCAGACGTTGCCGGCGGACGACCGGATCGCGTGGATCCTCCGCGCGGTGGAGGGGCACGATCTCGAGACGGTCGCGCAGATGACGGACTGCTCGCTCGCGACCGTCAAGCGGCGGATTTCGCGGGCGCAGCAGTTCCTCGACGGTCACTTTGTAGACTCAACCAGCAACGAGGTCTCATCATGAGCCGGCGAGGGCTACCCAGGATCGCCCCGGCAGATCTGCGCGACCACGCGACCGAGGAGCGGATCGCGCGCGTCTGGGACCGCATCGAGCACGACCTCGGGGCGCGCGAGCGCTCGTCGCCGCGGCGCGCGGGCATGGCCGCGATGCTCGCGGCGGCGACGTTCGCGGCGTTCGGCGGCGGCCTGTG
Organism: Sorangium sp. KYC3313; assembly: GCF_052075895.1. NCBI lineage: Bacteria > Pseudomonadati > Myxococcota > Polyangiales > Polyangiaceae > Sorangium > Sorangium sp. KYC3313. The sequence goes on along the minus strand of NZ_CP197255.1, from coordinate 1,170,346 downwards.
GCTCGGCAAGGCGATCTGGAGCGACGAGCGCGCGGCGCCCGCGCCCACCGCCGTGGCGCCGGCCGACGACGCGCCGTCGCTGGTCGACGTGTTCGCCGCGGGCTCGCAGGGGCGCACCTTCCAGCTGCCGGGCGGCGGGAGGATCTCGCTGACGGCGGGCACGACCGTCGAGGTCGAGCAGGCGGACGGCGGCGCGCTGACGCTGCGGCTCGTGCAGGGCGAGGCGTGGCTCGACACCGTGAGCGGGACGCGCACGGCGGCGCTCGCGATCGTCGCCGGCGAGGCCCGCCTCGCGGCGGCGGCGGGCAGCGTGCTGCGCGTGAAGCACAACGTCGACGCGATCGACGTCAACGTCGCGGATGGCTCGGTCAAGCTCACGTCGCCGGCCGGCTCGCGGGAGCTCGGGCGCGGCGACGCCGAGGAGGGCGTGCCGATCCGGCAGCGGATCGCGGTCGTGGCGCCGCCGGAGCCCCGGCGCGCCCGCGCCTCGTCGCTCCCGCGCTCGAGCGCGGAGGTGGCGCCGATCGAGCCGCCGGCGGCCGCCGCGCCGGCCGCCTCCGCCTCCGCCTCCGCGCCGGACTGGCGCGCGCGGTACAACGCGGGCAACGCCGCCGAGGCGCTGCAGAGCCTGCAGCAGCAGAGCGGCGGCATCGACGGCGCCATCGCCTCCGCGAAGACGGCGAGGGAGCTGATGGACCTCAGCGACCTCCTGCGCGGGAAGGGCGGCGATCGCGCCGCGGCGATGCGCGCGTTCGCGCGCGTGGTCGAGGGCTTCCCGAGCGACGCGAACGCGCCGATCGCGGCCTACAAGCTCGGCGACATGCACGCGAGCATGGGCGAGCAGGCGCTGGCGGCGAGGTACTACGAGCAGGCGCGCTCGCTGTCGCCCGAGGGCAACCTCGCGGAGGACTCGTTCTGCAAGCGCATCCGCGCCGAGGTGGTCGCCGGCCACAAGGACGAGGCCTCTCAGATGGCCAGGGAGTATGTGGCCAAGTACCCGGACGGCCGGTGCGAGGACGTCCAGCGGATCGTCTCCGGCGAGTCCGGCGAGGAGCCGGCCGAGGAAGAGGAGCACGCCGCCCCGCCGCCCCAGCCTCCGCCGGCCCCGGACGCGAGCCCGACGCCGTAGAGCGGGGTGCGCCCGTCCTCGTCGATCGCGCTCCGCCGAGCGCGGTGGACATGCTTGACACCCCCGGCGGTTCTGCGCTTGCTTGGTCGCTCGCCGCGCCGGAGAACCGCTCAGGATGACCACCGCCGTCCGCACCAGCTCTCTACCCGCTCGCAACGACGTTCAATCGCTCCCGTCGTGGAAGCTGGTGTTGCCTCGAGGCGGCTATGTGTCCTCGATGGAGGCGTTCACGACGGCGATGGGCGTCCCTGGCTTCGTGCTGCTCGATCTGGGCACGCTGGCCGGCGGCCAGGACGCGCACCGCCTCCTCGGGCTGCGGTACCTCATCGCGAACGGCGAGGTGTGGCGGGCGCACTTCGGCTGGCAGCGCCCCCTGGAAGCCGCGCTGCGCAGGGCGCTCCTCGACGAGGAGCAGGTGCAGGAGCTCCTCGCGGCGGCGGAGGGCCTGCTCGCGCGGATCCGGGACACGCGCGCGGCGCTCACGGCCGCGGACCGCGACGGGTTCGCCCGCTACCTGGAGGGCGGGCTGCTCCGCGCGCTGAAGCGCCGTGATTTCGACGACGAGCGGCTCCTCAAGTTCCTGATCCTGGAGCAGGACGAGCCCTCGCTCCGCGACCAGGCGGCGGAGCTCCTGCGCTCCCGGGCCGGCGACCTCCTGCGGGAGGACGCGCAGGCGCTGGATCTCCTGTACGCCGCCGTGCATCGCCTGGACAGCTACCCCGCCACGACGGTGAGCGCGGGCCAGCTCAAGTACGTCCTCGTCGCGGACAAGGGCGAGATGGGCGTGCGGGCGACGCGGGAGGCGATCGTGCTCGGCAAGATCCCCGTGGTCCTCTACAGCCTGCAGGACGACGCGAACGCGCTGCAGCTGCGGATCGCGCGGGAGGGCGGCGGGTTCGGCGTGGGGCTCGAGGGGAGCTTCCGCGAGAGCTACGCGAACTTCACCCAGATCGCGGACAAGGTGAGGGCCGAGTTCGAGCGGCGCTTCGGCGACGGCTGGCAGGAGGAGCTGTCGCGCGCGGGGCTCTACCCCGGGTACGGCCCGCTGGCGGAGAACGCCGCGGCCATCCGGCACTTCCGCCAGAAGAACATCGTCTTCGTCGGCCCGATGCAGGACGTGGTGGAGAGCGCCGGCGACAAGCGCAAATTCCGCCTGATGGCCCAGGACTTCGACCCGACCGCGGTGACGCCGGGCATCGTCATCGACAGCGACGATCCGGGCGAGATCCAGCGGATCGTCCTGGAGGCCCACGCGGCTGGGCGCTTCACGTTCCCGGGGCGGCTGAAGGCCGCCAACGGCGGCGGCGGCCGCGGGCAGGCCGTCATCCCGACGGTGGAGCAGGTGCCTCAGGCCATCCAGAAGGTCCTCGGCGAGATCAAGGCGTACAACTGGCAGCCGGGCGTGATGTTCGAGCAGAACATCCCGGAGACGATCCACCTGGAGGTGCAGGTGCTGCGGGATCGCTACGGCAACGCGCGGCACTTCGGCATGCGCGACTGCAGCGAGCAGCGCGCGAGCCAGAAGATCCAGGAAGAGGCGCCGCCGGCCCTGCTCCGGCGGTACCCGGGCCTGGAAGACCGCATCTGCGGGCTCGCCGTGCAGATCGCGGACCGCGTGGGCTACGTGGGCGCGGGCACCGTCGAGCTGATGTTCAAGGAAGGGAAGTTCTACTTCCTGGAGATGAACACGCGGATCCAGGTGGAGCACCCCGTCAGCGAGGAGAGCTACGCCATCAAGCGGAAGCGCAGCCGCGTCCCCGTGAACCTCGTCGCGTGGCAGATGCGCATCGCGGACGGGCAACCCATCGATTTCGAGCAGGACCACGTGGTGCAGACCCACTGTAGCCGTGAGTTCCGCATCAACGCGGAGAGCTGGAATCCCGATCTCAGGGACTCGCGGGACGGCGGCAAAGGGCTGTTCTTGCCCAACGCGGGTATCTTCGATCGCATCGCGCTGCCCGACACCGACGCGATCCGCGAGGCGCTCGAGGAGAAGGGCCTCACCGACCTGAAGGTCCGCTTCGACTGCGGCTTCGAGGCGGGGGACGTCCTCGTGAACAAGGACCCCACGTTCGGCAAGCTCATCGTCTCCGTGAGCTGCAAGGACCCGGACAGGGCCTATGAGCTCCTGCGGCTCGCGTCCCTCGAGGTGCTGAAGAAGATGAAGATCGAGGGGCGGCAGGTGCGGCCCGACGGGACGCCCATCCAGGGCTCGCCCTTCAAGACGAACCTCCAGGATCACGTGCGCATCCTGAGGATGCCGCTGTTCAAGCGCCATTCGAGCGACGACGACACCGGACGTCACGTCAACTGGCTCGTGGCCGCGTTCCGCCAGGAGGCGTGACCCGGGCAGGCCCGCCGCGCTCCCCTGTGGGGTGAGCGCTGGCAGCGAAATAATCCGCGAACGCGCGGCCGCTCTCGCCCGACAGCGCGCCGCGGCGGATACGTCCGGCCAGAGCAGCCACGGTGAGGTGGTCTCGGGCCACAAGAAAGAGGCAATTCAGATCGCAACAGGGTATGGGGCCAGTACCCCGATGGCCCGTGCGAGGATGCCCAGCGGATCATCTCCGGCGCGGACGCCGCCGCAGAGGACGGGCGTTGGCCGCCTGCCCCCGGCGCGCGCCCCGCGCTGGGATCTCCCCGCGCTCGCCGCCTCCGCGGTCGTCGTCCAGCTGAGCTTCGCCCTCCCGGCCGCGGCCGCCGAGCCGCGCGCCGTCGTGGCGATCACCGGCCGCGCCGCCGCGCCCGTCGCGCCGCGGCTGCCCGCCGCGGCGGCGCCCGTCGAGGTGCGCGTCGCCCTGTCGCGCGGCGCGGCGGAGGAGGTCTCCAGCGACCGCGTGCGGCGCCTGCTCGAGATCGAGCTCCCGGACGGCGCGGCGCTCGCCGCCGAGCCGGTCGGCCCGCTCGGCGACCGCGTCGTGGCCGTGTGGGTCGACCGGCCCACCGCGGCGCGCCTCGAGATCCAGGTGCGCCTCGACGGCCGCGCCGTCGTGCGGCGGCAGATCGCCGTCTCCGGCCTCACCTCGGACGTGGCGGCGCGGCTCGTCGCGATCGCCGCCTCCGAGATGATCCTCGCCGAGATGCGCCGCGCGCGCGCCCCGCGGCGGCCGCCGTCGCCGCGGCGCCCCACCCAGGACGAGGTCGAGCTCGCCTCGCGCGATCTCGACACCCTGTCCGTCTCGGCCGGGCCGTACGCGGCGGTCGTCTCGGGCGGGCCGCGGGTGCTCGGCGGGGCCGGCCTCGCGCTCGGCCTGCGGCGCCTGCGGCTCACGGAGTCGCTGTTCGCCCGCCTGCTGGCCGCGCCGTCCGGCGGCGAGCCGCTGCGCTGGATCGAGGCGGGCTTCTCGGGGGACTACCGCTTCTGGCTTTCCGCCTCGTGGCGCCTGTCGATCGGCGCCACCGCCTCCGTCGCGTCGCTCAGGCTGCCCGCCGCCGTCTCCGTCGATGGCATCGCGGGCGAACGCGATACGTGGTCCGCCCGCGCTGGCCTCGGGCTCGGCGTGGAGACCCGGCTGGGCGGTCCGGTGTGGCTCGGGCTCACGCTGGACCCGGGGATCGTGCTCCGGCCTGCGCCCTACGAGGGCGCCCGCGGGGAGGCGGGCGCCGTCGAGGGGGCCTGGCTGGGGGTCGGCCTCTCGCTCGCCACCGAGCGGCGCTCCGCGCCGCCGCGGTGAGGGTGCGGCGGGGCGCCGCCCGCTGCCGCAGATCCGCGGTATCGTGATCGCCGATGGATGAAGAGATCCTCGAGCAGCTGCGCGAGCGCTACACGTCAGGGAATCTGATCGTCTTCGCAGGCGCCGGCGTCTCGGCGGCCGCGGGCATGCCCACCTGGAAGCAGCTCGCCGAGAAGCTGCGCGACCGCGCGCGGCGGCGGAGCGCGGACCCGGCGGTCATCGACGAGATCCAGCAGTACATCTCCTCGAACCAGCTCATCAACGCGCTCTCCGCCGCGAGGCTCGCGCTCGGGCCGCAGGACTTCAACTGGACCGTCGACAAGGAGCTCGACGACACAGGCCGCGACGTGCCGGAGCTGGCGCGGGCGATCGCCGCGCTCAAGCCGAAGCTCAAGGCCGTGCTCACCACGAACATCGACCGCTTCCTGGAGCGCGCGTTCCAGGGCGAGTGGCGCATGGTCGATCGGCCGGCGGGCGACGTCGCCATGGACAGGGGCTTCATCCTGAAGCTGCACGGCACGCTGCGGGCGTGGGACACCTGGGTGTTCTCGCGCGAGCAGTACGACCGGGCGATCTTCGGCTCGCCCCTGCTGCAGGACGCGTTCGGGGCCCTCTACCGCACGCACTCCATCGTGTTCGTGGGCTTCGGCCTCGCCGACGACAACATCGACCAGACGCTCGCCCGCGTGCGCGCGCTCTCCGGCGGGCAGCCGCCGGTGCACTTCGCGCTGCTCCCGAAGGGGGTGCCGCCGTTCCGCCGCCGGCTGCTCGAGGAGTCGGGCGTCCGGCTCCTCGTCTACGAGAACCAGGCGGGCGATCACGCGGAGGTCGCCCAGGTCCTCCTCGGCCTGGAGCCTGGCGCGGCGCCTCCGCCGCCGCACGCGGCGGCGCCGCCGCACGCCGCGCCGCGGGCCGCGCAGCCGTCGTCGCCCACGTTGCCGTCCTCGACCGTGGCGCCGTCCGCGCACGGCGCGACGGCGGCGCCGCGGCCGGTGCGCGTCTTCTTCTCCTACGCCTCGCGCGACGAGGAGCTCCTCGCGCGCCTCGAGGCCCAGATGACCCCGCTCAGGCGGGAGGGGCTGATCGCGCTGTGGCACAGCGGGAAGCTCGGCGCGGGCGAGGACACGGAGCGCGCGATCGGCGAGCAGCTCGAGGCGGCCGACCTCATCCTCCTCCTGGTGAGCGCGAGCTACCTCGCGTCCGAGCAGGGCGACGCGCAGGTGGCGCGCGCGATGGAGCGGCGCGCCGCGGGGCAGGCCGTGGTCGTGCCGATCCTGCTCCGCCCCTGCGACTGGGAGGCGACGCGCTTCGCCGAGCTCCAGGCGGTGCCGCGGGACAAGAGGCCCGTGACCAAGTGGCCCGATGAGGACGAGGCGCTCCTCCAGGTGGTGCGGGAGATCCGCGCGGTCGTGACGAAGCTGCGCCCGTCGCTGAGGTGAAGCGGCGCGCCCGCGCCCGAGCGGCGGCCCTGCCGCGCTCGGGCGGCGGCTCCGTCATGTGCGAGCGTGCGCGAGCGGCGGCTCGGCCGGCGCCGGGCGTATTCCGTACTCTTCCGCCTCATCGGCTCGTGAAGGGATCGCCGCTCCGCGCGATCGGCGCCGGGCAGCCCCGCGTGCCCGGAGGGCTCTCTGGATTTTCACGCGCTCTTCCGGGCCTCTGGCCTTGTCGCGCTGCGCGCGCCGCAGCGGGCGCGGATGCACATCGGGACGCGCATGCGGCTTGCTATGTCCGCTGGGCGCACAGCGCGAACGAGCGGAGAGGTGGCCATCGTGAGCCCATTGCACAGAGAACGGATGGTGACGGCGCGCGAGAGCAGCCAGCCCGAGGCGCGGTTCGCCGACGAAGAGATCCCACCCGAGTCGGGCCGCCAGCCGGCCGTGTACACGGCGCGCGGCGGGCCCACCGGAGAGCCCTGGCCGGAGCGCGCGCCCGTGCTCACGCCGGAAGAGGCGCGCGAGCTGTCCGAGCGCTGGGGCGCGATCCAGGCGGGCTTCATCGAAGCGCCCCGCCTCTCGGTCGAGCAGGCCGACTCGCTCGTGAACGAGGTGATCCAGCGGGTCGTGCAGAGCTTCCGGGAGGAGCGCGCCGCGCTGCAGCGCCTCATCGACGGTGAGCCCGGGCGAGAAGAGGCGTCGACGGAGGAGCTCCGGCTCGCCCTGCGCAGGTACAGAACGCTGCTCGGGCGCCTGCTCGCGTTCTAGCGCTCACTCCGCCCGCGCGTGAGGCGACACCTTCGCCGGGCCGTCGCCGACCGCCGCGAGGACGCGCTCCACCACCGGCGCGTGTTGCGCGAGCAGCCGGGACGGCGCGACGCCCAGGGTCACGATGAGCGCCAGGACCGACAGCAGGACGGCCCGCTCCCGGAACAGGAGCGGCGTGATCGCCGCGGCGCTCGCCCGGCCGCGCGGGATCGGGCCCAGGAAGGTGCGCTGGAACGCGCGGAACATCGTGATCCCGTTGAGCGCCGTCGCGCCCAGCATCATCACCGCGGGCACGGCGTGCACGTGCAGGACCCCGTGCAGCAGCAGATCCTCGCCGATGAACGTCAGCGCCCCCGGGAAGCCGATCGCCGCGAACGCGAGCAGAAAGAAGAAGGCGGCCATGCGCGGCGTCCTCGCCACGAGGCCGCCGAGCTCCCTCATGTCCGCCGTGCCCGTCCGCGCCTCGATCGCCCAGACGACCATCGCCACCCCGGTGACCGCGATCGAGAGGCCGAAGCTCTGGATCAGCGCGCCGCTCACGCTCTGCGGGTTCATCGACGCGATCCCGAGGAGCACGAGCCCCTTCTGGCTCGCCACGAGGTACCCGATCATCCGACGGAGATCCGTCTGCGTGAGCGCGAGGATCGAGCCGTGCACGGCGCTGATGAGCCCCAGCACGGCGAGGAACGGCATGTGCTCGGCGCAGGCATCGGGCAGGAGCGGCACCGCCACGCGGACCAGCACGCAGACGCCGACCTGCATCTCGGCGAGCAGGACGGTCACGCCGATCGGCCCTCGCTCGAGCAGCACCGGCAGCCAGCCGTGGAACGGCACGGCGGCCATGCGCATCAGCACGGAGATGCCGACGAGCGCGAGCAGCGGCGACTGCCACGCCTCTGGGATGCCGGCGCGGGCGACCTCCTGGATGTCGAACGGCAGCGCCGCGCCGCGGCGCGCCGCGAGCGCGGCCATGATGCCGATCCCGAGGACGAGCGGCGCCGCGCCGCCGATCAGGAAGATGCGGTAGGTGCGCCGGAGGAGCTGATCGGACGCGCCTTTCCCGGAGGTGAGGCGCGCGCCCGGCAGGAGCGCGGCGACCCACGCCACGGCGAGCACCGCGAGGTCGGTCGCGCAGTAGACGCCGAGGATGGCGCTGCCCGTGGCGAGCAGCGCCGCGAGGTTCGGCCGGTCGAGCGCGGCGCGCGGGCCCGAGGCGATCAGGGCGAGCAGCATGAAGCCGAGCAGCGGCAGCAGCGAGGCGCTGAAGCCGTCGAGGCCGAGGCGGAGGCGCACGCCGAGCAGGGGCACCGCCGGGCCTATCGCGTCGAGGGCGACGCCGCCGCCTGCGTGGAACACCGCGAGCGCCACGAGCGCGAGCAGCAGGGTGAGCGCCGCGCCGGCGAGGGCCACGCGGCGGGCGGCATCGTCGCCGCGCGCGCGGGAGGCGGCCAGCGCGGCGAGCGCAGGCGCGAGGACGAGCGCCGAGAGGAGCAGGAACATCGTCATGATCGCGCCCCCTTCGCGCCGGCCGGAGCGGCCGCGGGAGCCGCCGCCCCCGCGCGCTCGCCCCGCGCGCTCCCGGCGACCGCGCCGCCGGGCTCACGCTCGGCGACGCCGCTCAGCGCGGCGACCCAGCGGCGCTCGAACCGGTCGAACGCCTGCCCGAGGCGCATGCACGGCGCCGCGATGAACCGCTGCTGCAGCGCCTCCACGTGGAAGCGCTCGAGGGCCAGCCAGTACACGCGCCGCACGAGCGGCGCCGGCAGCAGGCGGGAGGCGATCCCGAGGTGCGGCAGCGGGTCGCCGGCGTGCGCGGCCCGGATCTCCTGCGCGTCGCGGAGCGCCGAGGGCGCGCGCAGCATCTGCAGGCACCGCAGGCACGCGTGCGCGAACAGGTGCACGAGAGCGAGCCTGTAATATCCGAGCCCGATCTCCACGAAGATGATCCCGACCTGCGACATCGTCGCGTACGCGAGCGCGCTCTTCACGTCCGCCTGCACCCGACCCACCAGCGTCCCGTGGACGGCCGTGAGCGCGCCGACGACGGCCACCGCCGCGCTCGCCGCGGGCGAGCGCTCGAGCACGGGCGCCGCGCGCAGCATCAGGTACACGCCCGCGTGGATCGAGATCGCGCCGTAGAAGAGCGCGCTTGAGGGCGTCGGGCCCTCCATCGCCCTCGGCAGCCAGCTGCCGAGGGGGAACTGCGCGCTCTTGCCCATCGCGGCGAGGAAGAGGCACAGCGCGAGCGCCGTCGCCCCGGAGGCGCTGATCGCGGCGGCGGGCCCGGGCCAGGCGGCCCCGCCGAACACCTCGCCGAAGCGGGAGGAGCCCGCGATCTCGTGCATCAGCACCACGCCCACGAGCAGCCCCACGTCGCAGAGCCGGTAGGTGATGTAGACCCTGAGCGCCGCCCGCGCCGGCGCCGCGCGCTCGTGGAAGAAGGCCACGAGGAGCACGCTCGTCACGCCCACGAGCTCCCAGCCGATGAAGAGCAGGTCGAGGCTCCCCGCGGACACGAGCGCGAGCATGCCCACCGAGAACAGGGCGAGGAGCAGGAAGAACCGCGCGAACCCCGCCTCGCGGTGCAGGTACGCGACCGAGAACCTGCCGGCGACGAGCGCGATCATCGAGACGAGCACCATCATCGTCGCCGACAGCCGGTCGACGAGCAGGACGACGTCGAACGCGTAGCCCGACGCCTCGAACCAGTGCCCGAGCTCCACCGGGAGGAAGGCGTAGGGCGAGAGGACGGACGAGCCCCAGACGACGAGCGAGGCGGCGAGCGAGATCGAGAGCGAGGACAAGACGACGCCTGACACGACCCGCTCGCCCGGCGTGCGCAGGAGGAGCAGGAAGGCGCCGAGCGCGGCGAAGGCCGCCGCCGGAGAGAGCACCGCGAGCGCGGTGAGCTTGCCGAGGACGAGGTCAGGCAGCATGGTCGGCGATCTCCAGGGAGGGCCGCGAGGGCGTGGCGCGGATGATGGCGGGCGGGACGAAGCCGCTCTTGCCCGCGTACCAGTCGAGCGACCGCGCCACCTCGGGCAGCGGGCGCTCCGGGGGCGTGAACGGCGCGAAGGCGCCGCGGGTGAAGCGCGCGATCTGGCCCGTCGCCGGATCGACGCAGGCGAGCTGGATCCAGCCGTTGTGGATGAGCTCGCGGAGCGCCGGCTGCCGCGCACAGATCGCCGCGGCCGTCTCCGTGCTCGTCTCCACGACGGTGAGCATGCGCACCGGCTCGTGGATCTCGATCATCTGCTTCGGCAGGCCGGTGCGCAGATCGCTCAGCGCGCCGTCCATGACCCCGAGCAGCGAGGCGAGGTTGTGCGGGAGCTTGGTGCCGGCGCCGTAGCGGAGGTTGTCGACGCGGGAGAAGTAGTACTCCAGGTTGATCCCCGCCCCGACCGGCCCGGCCGAGAGCAGGACGCGCTCGAGGATCGCGCCGGAGGGGTCCTGCGTCGGGTCGTACGAGACGAGGAACACCCGGCGGTCGAGGAACAACCCGCGGGTGAGCTCGCGGCGGCCGATCACGCAGACGGCGTTGGTGGCGTGGCCGAGCTCGGGCCGCGCCTCGCTGAGGTCCACGGCGCGCGCCTCGACATGCGCGAGCGCCTGCTCGGGGCTCAGGCGCTCCGGGGCCGACGCGAAGCGACGGCAGCGCTCGTGCGCGTGCCGCTTGCGCGCCTCGCCGAGGGCGTCCTTGAGCGCGGAGATCTCGCCGCGGTGCGACGCCGGCGCGAGGTGCTCGTCGTAGAGGACGATCTCCTCCGTCGTCGTGTTGTTCATCCCGCCGAGGAAGAAGGTCCCGTCCGGGATGTCGATGCCGCGCTCGCGGAGCTGGGCGCGCACCTCCCGATCGTTGGCCATGGCGGCGAACAGCCGCGCGTTCGGGCCGCCGTGGCGGCCGCCGCACGCGCCGCAGTCGTACGCGGACTGGTGCGGGTTGTTCACGCTGCTCGAGCCGTGGCCGAGCATCACCACGAGCGGCGCGAAGCGCCGCGTGAGCCCCATGATCTCGAGCGTCGCCGCCACCCGCGCGGCCTTCTCGGAGGCCGTGAAGGCCGCGCCTCCGCGGCCCTGCGCCGTCCGCTCCTCGTGCGGGCTGTGGAGGTGGGTCGGCACCGCGGGCAGGAGGCGGCGCTCGAACGCGCGGCGCAGCCGCGCGTACGCCCGCGGGAAGAGGGTGCGGCCGACGAGCGGGATCGTGGAGAACAGCCCGAGGGTCGGCGTGAGCAAGACGCCGCGCGAGAGGGTCCGGGTCCCGTGCCCGAGCGCATGGACGAAGCGCGCCCAGCGCCTGCGGCGCGCCTTCCGGACGAGCCCGGCGCCCTCCTCGCGGGGTCGCTCGACGATCTCGTGCGCCGGCGCGACGTTGACAGGGCAGAGGCTCGCGTGGCCTGCGTCGTCGAGCCCGCGGTAGCGGATGGGCACGCCGAAGAACCCGGCGATGCCGAGGGTCTCGTGCCGCGGGGAGAGCTCCTCGAAGTGCCGCCGGAGCCCCTCGCAGCGGTCATCGATGCAGAGCGCGACCTGGAACCGGGGCGAGCGGACCGCGCGCTCGTCCGCCGGACGGCGCAGGTTCGTCGCGATGCCGTGCAGCACCTCGACCCGGTGGTGGTGCTCGTAGGCCTCGTGCAGGAGGCGCCGCCGCGCCATCTCGTCGAGGCCCTCGAGCACCTCGAGCGCCCAGACGCGATCCGCCGCCGGGAGCGGCTGGACCTGGGCGACCGACAGCCCAGCGAGCTGGGCGAGCTGGAACAGGCGGAAGGGCCTGTCGCCGTCGGGCGAGCGCGGCGGCGGCTCGACGGGCCTCGCGGCGCGCCGGGCGTGCCCGACGAGCCCCGCGAGGGGCCCCCGGTACCCGAGCCTCCGGCGCGCCACGTCGCGCAGCGCGTACCGGGCGAGCGTCAGGCGCACGGCGAGGTACTCGAGCAGCGACGCCGGCGGCGCGCCCGCGGGCCGGTCGCTCGGCGTGTGCTCGAAGCGGTGGACCATGCCCGCCCAGCCCGGCAGCTCGAGCAGCACGCGCGTGACGTAGCCCTCCCAGTGGTCCTCCGTGACGCCGAGGTCGCGCAGGGCGGCGACGGCCACGGCGGCGGGCGGCATGTTCGCCCCGATCGCGCGGAGCTCCGCGTCGAGCCCGGCAAAGTGCGCGCCGGCCGGCCTCGACCCCTCCAGCACGAGGCCGCGGAACGCGCGGAAGAGCCCCTGCGCGCGGTCCGGCATCGCCCAGTGAGCGACGCCCTCGTCGAGGTAGGCGCCGAGGAGCCGGATGAAGGGCGGATCGATGAGCTCGGCCGGATCCTCCCCCGTGATCGCGAGCAGGAGATCGCGGTGCGATCGATCGACGCCCACGCGATCGACGAGCGGGGGCTCGGCGGGCTCCGTCGGCGGCAGCGGCACGCCGCGGCAGGTGTCCCAGAGGGCGAGCGCGGCGCGGGACTCCGGGTCACGGCCGCCCTGGTCCAGGAGGCGCGCGGCGGCGTGGGGACGCTCGGCGAGCCAGCGCTCCGTATAGACGAGGAGGCGGTGGTACGGCCCGGACGGCAGATCGGGCCGGAGCTCGCGCGTCGCTCCCGTCTCGGCGATGCGCCACCCCAGCCCCGCCTGGGTAGCGGTCTCGATGGGGAAGCGCAGCGCGAGGCGCTCGATCTCGATGCGTGACAGCGGGCCTCGGCGCTCGTCAGGCACCTCGGCGAAGCGCTCGGCGAGCGCCGCCTCGATGTCCTGGTCGTCGATGCGGCCCGACGCGATGTGCGCGCGGAACTCCGCCTCGGAGAGGTACGGCTCTGCCTCGAACAGCGCGCTCGCCGCGGCGAGCGCGTCGTGGAACGGCAGGTGTTGGAACGCGTGCAGCGTGTTGTGGTGGACGAACACGCCGATCGGCCCCTGTGCTGGCAGGAAATGACCGACGTGCTGGAGGAGGGCGCGCAGTCGCTCTTCTGGAGCTTCGCCTGCGCCGGATGTCGAACTTGGCTCGTTCATGTCAATCGTGGAGTGTTGTTATCGTCCAAAATCCGCGGCGCGCACGCGCAGTTTTCGCGCATCTCGCGCGTGGTTCACCGGATGCACGCCGGTCGCCTGGTGAGTTGCCTCGTGAGTTGCCTCGTGAGTTGCCTCGTGCCCGCCGCGCAAGCTCAGCGGCTCATCGCGGGTGCGAGCACGACCTTCTTCCGCGCGGAGAGCGGGTGCGACGACATCGGACCGTGGTCGTCGAGGCCCGAGAGCGTCAGCATCCGTCCCTCGCGCTCGAGGGTGGCCTTGAGATCGTGCAGGTTGGCCATGACCGTGTGATCCACCAGGCGGGTGTCGGCGAAGTCGATCTCGACGGCCGTGGCGTCGGGGTGCCGCGCGAGCCTCCGCTTGATCGAGAGGTAGTTGCTGAAGACGGCGGCCTGCTTGACGCGCAGCACCAGCCGCCCGCCGTCGACGCGCTCCTCGATGTCGGGCCGGAAGAGGCTCCGGAGCGGCGCGCCGTTGAGCACGTGGATGAACATCTCCACGGCGATGCCGGCCGCGACGCCCACGAGCAGATCGGTCGCGATGGTGATCACGGCGGTGGCGACGAAGACCACGAGCTGCTCCTTGCCGATGCGGAACGTGTGCACGAACTCCCTGGGAGACGCGAGGCGGACGCCCGTGAAGGTGAGCATCGCGGCCAGCGCGGCGAGCGGGATCCTGTGGATGAGCCCCGGCGCGAAGGCGACGAAGACCAGGAGGAACGCGCCATGAAAGAAGTTCGAGAGCCGGCTCCTCGCTCCGTAGCCGATGTTGGCGGAGCTGCGGACGATCTCCGAGATCATCGGCAGCCCTCCCAGCATGCCCGCGACGAGGTTGCCGACGCCGGTGGCGAGCAGGTCCTTGTCGAGATCAGCGCTGCGCCGCTCGGGATCGAGGGAGCTGACCGCCTTCGCGGACAGCAGCGACTCGATGCTTCCCACCAGGGAGAACATGAGGACATACTTGAGGGACGCGGACGAGGCGACCTGGCTGAAGTCCGGGAAGGCGATCGCCTGCACCAGGCTCCCCGGCAGGTTGACGAGGAACTTTGGCCCGATCGTGTAGATCGAGTCCGTCACCGAGAAGGTGTACGTGTGCCTGTGCTCGAGGTCGAAGACCAGCGCGAGCGGCATCGAGGCCGCGAGCACCAGGAGCGGCGCCGGGATCTTCTGCATCCATCGTGTTCTCCTGGCCAGCGCCGGATAACCGAACAGGAGGACGAGCGACAGGACGCCTATCAGGGCGATCGCGGGGTTCAGCCGGACCACGCTCGCCGGGATCTCCAGCAGCAGGGGGAGCGGCTCCTTGGCCGTCGGGGTGATGCCGAGGAGCGTGTGGATCTGCTTCGAGCAGATGATGATCCCGATGGCCGCGAGCATGCCGTGCACCACCGAGGTGGGGAAGAAGTCGCCGAGGGTGCCGGCGCGCGCGAGCGCGAAGGCGATCTGCACCACGGCGGCGACGACGATGCACGCGAGCGCGCGGCGGTAGCCCGTCGCGTTGTCCCCGTCGCCGAGCTCCTGAACCGCGCCGAGCGCGATGACGATGAGCCCCGCTGCCGGGCCTTTGATGGTGAGCTGCGCGCTGCCGAGCCAGGTGGCGATCACGCCGCCGACGACGGCGGTGAGCACGCCTGCGATGGGGGGGAATCCGCTCGCCATGGCGATGCCGAGGGAGAGCGGGAGCGCTATCAAGAAGACGAGGAACCCCGAGACGAGATCGCTCTTCCACGTGGATAGAGCAGGTTCTGGTGGTGGGTCCGGGATCTTGGGCACGGGCATGGTGGTTTTCGACCTTCGGATGCGCGGGCAGGACGAAAGTCCCGCAGTCGCCGTTCCGACCGCTGGTGGGTTGTCGCCCAGGTTCGTTCAGGCTCGTCGCACACGTGGCCAGCGCGCCGGCGAGCCGCTGTTGCGGCTCGTCTCCACGCCGGTCCTTCGCGGCGGACCTCGGACGAACTCGGGCGACGCGTTCCTAGGAAACGGGGTGGCTCGTGTCCAGCACCGGACCACACGAAATTTGGGGTTGCCGCCCTGACGCACCCGCGCCACATCATTTCACCACAAACGAATCGGCGCGCCGTGCCTGCGCGCGAATGCCTGTCCCCTACCCAGATACCCAGATACCCAGATCACCGGCACACCGAGTCCGATCTGGCCCGGGCACCACGGCACTCCGGCGCTTCGCATGGGGCGCAAATAGTCCCTGATCCCGGCCAAGGACGGCGTCGGTGTCGTGCTCCCCCTCCTGAACGAGCCGCGCGACCCGCCCTCCACGCAGCGCTGCCTCGGCGCGAGCATCGAGCGCGCTCAGCTCTCCTACCGAGGGTTGCCGCTCCTCGAAGGGGCGCTCCTTGGGTCCACCGCCCGGGCCCGTCGGTCCGCGGATCGGGCCGTTCGACCAGCGCAGCCGAGCCTCGGCGTGGGCTGCGCGCGGCGCCCTGTAGCGGGGGCTCTTCGCTTCTGGCATGGTCGCCGCCATGCTCGTCCGCAGCGCTCTCCCCTCGGTTCCACGCGGTCCGCGGCGCGACGCACGCCGCCTGACCGGCCCCGCGCTCGCGCGCCGCGCGCCGCCGCTGCTGCTCGGCGCCGCGCTCGCCCTCTCGCTCGGGTGCTCCGCCGCGCCGCAGGCCCCCGTCGCGCGCCCGCCGCGGGTCGTGAAGACGCCGCCCGCGCAGCCGAGGGCGCCGGAAGGGCCGCCGCTCCTGCCGGCCCGCGTGATCGCGGAGCTCGACGACGAGGACGCGACGTCCTACTTCGCCCGGCGCGGCGACGAGGCGCTGCTGCTCTACGCCGCGGGAGGGCGCTGGAGGACGCGCGCTCTCGGCGCGGACGGCGCGCCGCGCGGGGACGCCGTCGACGCGGGGCCGGTCGCCGCCGACGTGCCCGTCGCCGCGCTGCGCGCCACGCCGCAGGGCTACCTCGCCGCCTGGATCGAGCAGATCGACGGGAGCCGCGCGGTGCGCGTGCTCGCGCTCGACCCCGCCGGCAAGCCGAGCGCCCCGGCGAGCCTCGTCGCGCAGACGGCCGAGGAGATCTCGTGGCTCGACGTGCTCCCGAACGCGCAGGGCGCGCTCGTGCTGTGGGAGATGCCGCGCGAGGCCCAGGGCGACGCGGCCCGCGCCGGCGTCGCCCACCCCGGCGTCGACCGCGTCGACGTGGTCATGACGGTCGTGGCGCAGGGCAAGGGCGCCGCGATCAAGCCGACGGCGCCCGCGTCGGTCGCGCGCGAGGTGCTCGGGTGGCACGCGGTCGCCACCGAGCGGGGCGCGGCGGTCGCCCTCGTGCTCCCGCCGGCCGCGCCGCGCGGCCGAGGCGAGGGCAAGCCCGCGCGCAAGGCGGAGGCGGAGGACGCCGAGGAGGACGGGAAGCTCGGATCCATCGCGCTCCTGGAGATCGACGCGGCCGGGAAGGTGTCGGCGCCGGTGGTCGTCAGCCCCGAGCCGACCGCGCAGATCGATCTCGAGATCGCCTCCCTCGGTGGGCGTTACCTGCTCACCTGGACCGACGAGCGGGACATCGACGGCGCCGTCTACCTCGCGGCGGTCGAGCCGGGCGGCAAGGTGGTGGTGGCGCCGCGGCAGGCGACGCCGCCGTCCGGCGAGCAGGCGCTCGTGTCGCTCGTCGCGCCCTCCCAGGGCGGAGGCGGACGGGCGCTGCTCGCGTGGGAGGACCTGCTGCGCACCCGCGGCGGCGAGGCCGGCGGCGCGCGCGGGCCGGGGCGCCTCATCCACCTCGCGTCGGTCGGCCCGGACGGGACGCTCGGCGCGGAGCGGGCGGCGCTCGTCTTCAGCGCGAGCGGGCCGCCCGACATCGTGGCCGACGGCGACGGCTTCGCCGCGGTGACGCTCGCGCCCGCCACGCTCAAGATGGCGCGCGACGGGGCGGCCGCGCCGCCGGTCTGGCCGACGTTCGTGCGGTTCGGCCCGGATCTCTCGGTGCGGGCGGCAGAGCCGGTGCGCGCAGCGCCGTTCGCGGCGACGGACGGCGTGCCGTACCTCGTGCGCGGGCTGACGTGCCACGCGGGCGCGTGCGCGACGCTGGCGAGCGCCGCGCCCGGCCCGCAGCCTGGCGGCGCGGCGGGCGCGGCGGGCGCGGCGGGCGCGGCGGGCGCGCGGGCGCCGCTCGCGCTGGTGTCGCTCCCGGTGCGCGAGAGCGCGTGGCGCGCGCCCGCGTTCCGGGAGGACAAGGACCCGCCGCCGCGCGCGACCGCGGTGCGCGCCCTCGCCGAGGGCGACCCCATCGCCAAGGTCGCGGCGGTCGAGCTCGACGGCGGCGCGGCGCTCTCGGCGTGGGTCACGTACTTCGTCGAGGGTGCGTCGGACGCCGCGCCCCGCGGGCAGGAGGTCTCCGCGACGCTGGCGGTGCGCGCCGTGTCCCCGGGCGGCCTCGGCAAGCTGAGCGTCCTCTCGCAGAAGGCGTCGTCGCTCGGCGGCGTCGCGATCGCGGCGGCGCCGCCGCTCCCGGCCGACGCGAAGGGCAAGGGCGCGGCGCAGGGCGAGAGCGTGATCGCGTGGGTCGCGCGCGAGCGGGGTGAGACGCAGGTCTACCTGACCAAGGTCGACGCGACGGGCGCGAAGGTCGCGCAGAAGAAGCTCTCCACGGCGCCGCGGAAGAAGCAGGGCCGCGTCGTGAGCGAGGCGTCCGACGTGGCGATCGCCTACGACGGCGCGGGGGGCTTCATCGTCGCGTGGATCGACACGCGCGACGGCAACGCCGAGGTGTACGCGGCGCGGGTGGACCGCGCGCTGAACCGGACGGCGCCGGACCGCCGCATCACGAACGCGCCGCTCGACGCGGCGGAGGTGCAGATCGCGGTGCGCGGCCAGGAGGTGTGGCTCGTGTGGTCCGACGCGCGCACGGGCGGCGGCGCGGCTGCGGGCGGCGCGGGTGTGAGCGGCGGCGCGGCTGCGGGCGGCGCGGTTGCGGGCGGCGCGGCTGCCGGCGGCGGTGCGGCTGGCCAGGGCGGCGCGGGTGTGAGCGGCGGCGCGGCTGCGGGCGGCGCGGCTGGCCAGGGCGACGAGCCCGGCGGCGACATCTTCCTCGCGCGGCTCGACGCGAAGACGCTGCAGCGGATCGGCGACGAATCGCGCCTCCATGCATCCTCGGAGCACTCGCGCAGCCCGGTGCTCGCGCCGCTCGAAGGCGGGCTCTTCGTCGGCTGGATCGACGAGCCGGCCGACGAGGCCGGCGGGAACGCGACGGCCGGCGGGCGCGCGCGGCTGGTGCGGGTCGACGGCAACGGCGCGGTGCAGGGCTCGCCCGTCGTGGTGAGCGGCCCGGACGGCGCGGCGGTGTCGTCGCTCGCGCTCGCGTGCGACAAGATCTGCCGCGGCGTGCTCGCGTCGGCCCCGGGGGACTCGGTGGAGCTGAACGCCTTCACGCTGGCGCCCGGCGACGTGTCGGCGCCCTCCCTCAAGCCGCTGGTGTGGCTGACCGGCGGCGCGTCGCAGGACGTGTCGCCGGCGTTCGCGGGGCGGTCCGGCACCTCGCTGTTCTTCGCGGACGACGCGGTGAGCGGCTCGGGGCGCGTCCGGTGGATGACGATCGCGTGGCCGTGAGCGGCGCAGATCGCGCTCGGCGGCGCGTCGCGCCGCTGCGCGCGGGTGGGCTCCTCCTCGGGGCGCTGGCCTCCGCGCTCGGCTGCCCCGGGCCGCCGGAGGTGCTGGTCCCGCCGCCGCGCAAGCTGGCCGGCGCGGCGGCGCTGCCGGTCTGCAAGGACAGCGGCTGCTCTCAGGCCGGAGCGCTGCTCGCGGCCGCGCGGGCGTTCAGCGACGTGCGGCACGACTACCTCCTCGACACGTCGAGCGCGATGGTGCCGGGCCGCGGGCTGTCGAGGAGCGCGGCGGGCGCGTACTCGCCGGTCGGCCTCGCCTGCGCCCGTCCGAAGGCGGAGCCGGCGGCGCCCGTGGCGGCGGGAGCGCCCGCGGTGACGGGCGCGCCCGGGTCGGCGGCAGCGCCCGCGGCGCAGACGGTGGCCGCGATCACGGCGGCGCCCGCGGCAACGGCGGCGCCGGGCGCACCCGCGCCGGCGCCGGGCGAGCGGGCGATCGACTTCCGCTACGTGGGCATCGCCGTCGACTCGGTCCTCGTCGGCGCCGACGTCGAGCTGCCGGCGTACTTCAGCGCCGGAGGGACGCTCGACCGCCGCCGGCTGCGGCTGGTGGCGATGGCGCTGGTCGCGGACGAGGATCCTCAGTTCTTCGAGCCGACCGAGAGCGTGGTGCCGGCGGCGGCCGGCGGCTGCGCCTGCGGTCGCGCGACGCACTTCATCGGGGCCGTGAAGCGCGGCGCGATGGTCGCCTACGAGACGGACGTGACGGCCGGCGAGGCGCACGGCACGGCGCTCGGCCTGTTCAAGGCCCGGCTCGAGGCGGGCGACCGCCGGGTGACGATGACCTCGGTCGGAGAGCTGGCCATCGAGGGCGTCGAGGGCGCGCCGGTCGCGGGCGCGAAGGGGGGCGGGCAGGCGTTCGGCGCGCTGCGGATGGAGGTCAAGAAGGCGGTGCCGCTGGCGTACGCGATCTACCCGGTGGCGGACGTGTGCCGGTTCTCGCTCGCCGAGCCGGAGATCGCGCCGCTGCCCGTCGACCTCGGCGTGGTGCCGTACGGCGCCGCGGGGACGGCGCAGGCGCTCATCACGAACCGGGCGCAGGTCGATGTCCGGGTGACCCACGGCGAGCGCACGGTCGAGGTGCCCGCGCACGGGAGCGCGGAGCTCACGTTCTCGTGGACGCCGGAGGGCGCGACGGCCGGGTGCGAGCGGCAGACGCGGCGGGACACGTTCGTCGTGCAGCCGAAGGACGCGTCCGCCCCGGTGGTGCCGCGCGAGCGGGCCGTCGTGGTGCCCCTCCAGGTCACGACGGGGATGCCGACCTTCTCGAAGCACGAGCCGATCGCGACCGAGACGGGGCGGTCGCCGGACTACGGCAGGGCGAGCGTGGACTGGACGTGCCCGGCCGGCTACGTGGTCGAGCAGTGCGAGCCGCAGCTGGCGAGCTGCCTGTCATCGACGGGGAGCTGCAACGCCGAGGGATACCGGCTGACGGCCGAGGCGACCGCGGACGGGCGGGGGTGCGCGTTCCGGTGCACGGGGCCGAGCTCGTCGCTGTGGGGCGACCACGGGTGCTCCTACACGGCGGCCATGGTGTGCCGGCTGGGATGCAACTAGCTGGCTCGCCCCACCTGCCACGATCAGAACCGCCCGCGATCCAGTCGATCCCCGAGGCGCCGCCGCGACGGCGGCCGCATGCTCGCCGAGACCGCGATCCGCGCGCTCGCCGACCTCAAGGGCTGCGTCGCGACCGCGGCGCAGAACAAGGACGCGCTGCTGTTCCGCCTGCTGCCGTCCCCCGGCTAACCAGCTGGAGCGTCGGCGAGCGCGCGATCAGCGCGCTCACGCACACGCCGGAGCTCGTGCCCGCGCTGCTCCGGCCGTTCGTGTGGACGCCGACCAGGCGGCCGTCGGAGATCCGCAGCACGCCCGAGCCCGAGCTGCCCTCGAACGTCGCCGCGCCGAGGTAGCGGAGCGCGGTGCCGGACGCGGCCACGCACCGGCCCGCGACCAGGTGCTTCGTGAAGCCGAGCGGGTGGCCGATCAGGCACACCGCCTCGCCCGGGCGCGCGCCAGTCGGCGCGAGCTCGGCGACGCCCCACGCGGCGCCGGGCGCGCCGGCGAGCCGCACGATCGCGAAATCGAGCCCGCCCGGGCGGTGCTCGACGAGCTCGACGATCCGGTAGCAGTGCGTCGGCCGCAGCTCGCCGGCGGGATCGAGCTGGTAGTTGAACGCGACGTGCATGTTCGTGGCGATCTCGGCGGAGCCGATCACGTCGCCGGTGCGGTCGTCGAGCGGGCGCAGCCAGCGGCCGCCGGTGCGGTCGAAGCAGTGCCCCGCGGTGAGGAACAGGTCGCGCGCGATCAGCGTGCCCGAGCCCCACGCGACGCCGCTCGCGGTGCCGGGCCGGGCGTAGCGGCGTGCGAGGTCGGCGTTCCAGCGCAGCTGGCCGACCGCACCCTCGTGCGCGGCCGTGAACGTGCGCAGCGGCGGCGGGCAGTGCTCGACCGGCTCACTCCGCACCGCGGCTCCGGCGCACGCGCCCGTAGCAGCTCATCGCGCGCAGCTGATCGGCGAGGTGGTGCTCGAGCTCGGGCTCGGTCGCGGCCTGCGCGCAGCGCAGGGCCGCCTCGCGGCGCATCAGCTCGAGGAACGCGGCCGGGTCGAGCTCTTGCTCGGCGAGCCACGCCCGGGTCTCGGCGGCGGTGTACAGGCCGTGCTCGCGGCGGAACTGCAGCGCGGTGCGCTCGACGAGGTCGGCGCTGACCGACAGGCCCTGGCGCGCCGCCGCGTCCTCGGCGAGCGCGCGGGCGAGCGCGCCGTGGACCGCGCTCGCGTACAGCGACGCGTCGTCGAGCGCGCGCAGCGCGTCGAGCAGCGGCATTGCGGTCGCGCCGCGCGCCGCGCGCATCCGCGGCAGCGCGTGGTCCCACGCGTCGGTGCGCTCGAACGCGTAGTCGACGCGCTTCGGTGCGGCGCCGGCGGCGCGCGCGGCCTGCATCGCGTCGACGAGCGCGAGCGCATCGCGGCGCTTCTGGTCGACGCGGCCGCCGGGCAGCCAGCGCTCGAGCGCGGTGACGTCGCAGCCGGTGGCGTGCGCCTCGGCGAGCAGCTCGGGCCACCGGCGGTCGGGATAGAACCGCTGCTTCGCGAGCGCGACCAGCCGATCGGCCACCGCGCGGGTGCACGCGCCGGCGGCGACCGCCGCGTCGAGCGTGGCGCGGATATCGACCAGCGCCTCCGAGACATGGCGATAGCCGTGGTCGGCCGCGAGGTGGGTCAGCGCGACCTCGTCGTCGGCGTCGAGCGCGCCCGCGCGAAACTGGTCGAACACCCAGCCGACGCCGACCATGCCGAAGTCGGCGAGCTCGGCCGCGCGCAGCGCGCCCATGCTCGATGCTCCGAACACGTGCACGCCCTCGGCCATCGCCCACAGGATCTCCTTGTGCCACACCGCCGGCACGTGCTCGAAGAACCCGTCGACGAGGCCGATGCCCCACGGCCGCTCGCGCGCGGCCCGGTAGACGTCGCCCTGGGCCGCCGGCGGCAGCACGCGCAGGTCGGGCACCGCCGGCACGTCGGCCGGCGGCAGGCTCGGTCCGGTGAACAGCACGATCACGATGGCCTCGCTCGCTGCGCCCGCGGACCGGGCGCGTAGCCGGGTGCGTTCCACATGCTCTCGAGCCCCGGCACGACGACGCGGACCACCGCGACGCCGAGCTCGGGCCGGGACAGATCGACCGCGACGGCCTGGGCGAGCCCCGCGTCGCGCAGCGCGCCGAGCACCGCGGCGAGGTCGTCGTCGAACGAGTCGCTCGCCGCATCGGGCAGCTCTGCGAACGAGCGCGCGGCGGGCGCCTCGAGCTCGACGAGCGCCGCCGCGATCCGGTCCGCCGCGCGGACGCGCTGGAACGACGGCTCCACGATGTCGTCGCGCGCGCCGGAGATCGCGGTCAGCCGGCTCTGCGCGGCCTCGGTGAGCGCGCGGGCGAGCGCGATCGCGCGCGATCGGTGACAGCCCTGGCCGCCGCTCACGCACAGCGCGTGGCACGGGTCCGGATCGCGATCCGCGATCTCGGCGACCACGACCGGCAGCCCGATGTCGCTGGTCGCGTCCCACGCACCGACCGCGACGCCGGCGCGCTCGAACCGCTGGAGCAGCGCGCGGCAGTCGAGGTCGTCGACGGTATCGAGCGCGATCCGGGTGCGCCGCCGGACCTCGGCGCCGCCGGCGCGCCAGATCGCGACCGCGTCGCGCTCGATCACCTCGTACAACCCGTGCAGCGTCGCCTCGAGCGCGTCGTTGCCCGACGCGAGCCCGGTCGACGTGGTCAAGAAGCAGCCGCTGCCCGGCGGGCGCGGCGAGGTGTAGTCGGTGGTGACCACCTCGAGCGGCAGCGCGCGCGGCGCACCGTCGAACAGGTCGACACCGTCGAGCCACAGCAGCTTGCGATGAGGCTGGAACGCCCCGATCGCGAGCCGCGGCAGCCCGGCGAGATCGACGAGACGGCGCGTCGCGGCGAGCTCGGCAGCGGTGCCGAACACCATCGGTCGCAGGATGTGCTCGGCATGCCACTGCTCGATCGACTCCATCACGCCCGACGCGCGCGCCGCCTCGAGGTCGAGCCCCTTGCCCTGCGAGACCGAGATCGAGCGCGCGTTCGGCCGGCACACCATCACGACCGGGATGCCGATCGAGTCGAGCCCGGTGACATCCGCGATCCGCGTGATGCCGAGTCGCCGCAGCAGCGGCCGGACCCGGGCGAGCGTGTCGACCGGGCTGATCCGGCGCTGCGTGCCGCGCCAGTACGCCTTCTCGGTGCAGGGCACGGCGCTAGTCCTGCGGCTTGAACGCGTTCAGGTTGAAGTAGAACGTGCCGCAGAACTCGGCGGGCCCGACGTGCTCGGCGGCGGCGCCGCGCGCCAGCTCCTGCTCGACGAGCAGGTGGGCCGGCGGCGCATCCGCGTACGGCACGTGCTGGGTCGCGACGCGCTGCTCGACGAGCTCCTTGCAGATCGGCTCGAGCGGCCGCTTCGGCGGCCCGAGATCTCTGCTGTCGATCACGTAGTAGCCATCTCCCTCGCCGTTGATCACGACGAGCGTGAACGGATCATCCGTCATCTTCTTCATGTCACCCTCCTGAGAAACGCGTTGGAACCTCTCCACATCGCTCGACGATGGCGCAGAACTCGCGTCACCGCCGGCGCACCGACTCGACCGCACGAGATGGACCGGTTTGTCGTCCTAGGTCCGCTTGGAGCGGTCAACGCACGCCGTGTGCCAGGGGCAGAGGGCGCTCGATGTCTCGAGATGTCGCGTTCCACGCGCCGGCAGAATCAGCCGCTCGCCGTGAAATGTGGCCCATTTCTCTGTGACATGTCATGGACTGCAACGTCGCATGTCACGGATCGCAGCGTGACATGTCACGAATCGCAGCGTGACATGTCACGGATCGCAGCGTGACATGTCACGAATCGCAGCGTGACATGACCCACGCGTGCATCGCGCATCGGTCGATGGGCGCACGCCGAAAGCGAAGCCGCGGCGCCCCTCGTCGAGGGTGGAGCCCTGGTAGTCCACCGGCGTAGATGGGCCACGACCTACCGGAGGAGGTGCGAATCGACCGCGAGGAGCGAAGCGAGGAGGTGTTCTCGCGCGCCAGTAGGATACAGCTATACGGTAGGATGCCTTCCGCTTGGTGCTACGTCGCGGTAATCCCAGGCGTTTCAGGCGTGGGAGACCTGCCTGATCGCATAAGACCCGTTCTGTCAATGAGCTCATACAGTCGGACTGCACGAGACCGCCGCGTCAGGCCCTTCTGGCAGGCCGCCCTACTCCTTGGCGCGGCGGTGTTGCCTTCTGCCCACTGCGACGGCGTCGGCTCCCGCGACTCACCCCTTTCGAGGCTCCATCACGCAGCCCGCGCGCTCGCTGTCTACGCTTCGCAGCCAGGGTCACCCCTGGACCACGCAAGACTCGCTTCCGACCGGTGGGCCAGCCTTGCCGGACGGGACTTGAACCCGCAGGGTTCCTTCGTGAGGTTTCAGCTTCAGATCAAGGTCGACATGGCTTCTTCCTCACCAGGGCTTTCCTGGCGCACCGCAGGGGGAGTCAAGGGCGGCGGAGCCGGCGAGCTCCGCTCGCGAACCCTTGACGCCTCCGAGCACTCCAGCACCCTCGGCTGTCGATGGGCCGACCTCCACGGTGCTGCGGGCTGCCTTCGCAGGCCCCGCCGCGCGAACGCGTCGAGCAGAGGCTCGGGTCGGTGCGGTCGGCATCATGGGTCCAGGCGCCGCTTGGGCTGCCTCATCCCATCTAAGGGGCCGCTTTCACTCCACAGCCTGCGGGGCAACTCAGGTCTGCGTGTTTCGTAGCCGCGCTGCGGCGACTTCTGCATAGGAAGAAAGAAAAAAGAATGATATGCGACAACCATGGGGCCGCGGTACGAGCCTGAGCGCGCGCGACCTCGTGAAGCAATGTAATAATATTTCGGTATCAAGAAACTCGTCTCGCTTGTCGGAAACCGCCATGCCACCGACCCGAAACTCGCAACTGCTGGAGCGTGTCCCCCCGTCGGGCGCGCGAGCGCCTGCCCCGGGAATCGGTGCTGTGAGCGCTGCGCCTCCATCGGATCGGACGGGATCGGAATCCTTGCTCGATGCGCTGCTCGCCGCCGGCGTCGACACCTTCTTCGGTGTCCCCGGTGGGCCGATCATCCCGCTGTTTGATGCCATCCTCCGATCGCCCGGGGCGCGCCTCGTCGAGTCGCGGCAAGAGACGCACGCTGCCTTCGCGGCCGTGGGGTACTGGCGCGCGACGGGCAAGGTGCCCGCGGTCGTCGTCACCGCAGGACCGGGCGCCACCAACGTCGTGACCGGCACGGTCTCGGCCCATCTGGAGGGCGTGCCCATGCTGATCATCTGCGGCGACGTGGCCTGGGAGGGCTCGGGGGCGAGGCTCTTGCAGTCGATGGGCAGAGAGGGAGTCGGGATCGAGGAGATGCTGCGCAACGTGACGCGCGCCATGGTGCGCGTCACGTCGGCCCGGGCTGCCGCGTCCCAGGCCATGGCCGCGCTCAGGGCGGCGAGGAACCCAGGCCATCCGGGCCCGTCCCTCATCGTCCTGCCGATGAACCACGGGGTCGCCACGACCGGGCCGGCGCGGATCGCGTGGAATCCGGTCTCGACCGCGGAGCACGTCGAAGAGTCGGTCATCATCGACGCCGCGGAGCGGCTCGCGCGCGCGCGCCGCCCCCTCGTGGTGATCGGCGCCGCGTGCCGTCCCCACGCGGAGGCAGTGGAGCGGATGGTCGAGGCGCTGAACATCCCTTTCATGACGACGCCGCAGGCCAAGGGCATCCTCAGTGAGGAGCACCCGCTCTCCCTCCGCAATGCCGGCATGGCGGCCTCCTGGTGGGCGCGCCGCTACACGGCCGGGGGCGTCGACACGGCGCTCGTGCTCGGGACCGACCTGGACGACTGCTCGATCGGACCCACGCACCCCATCGGCCCGGGCGGCGTCCTCATCCATGTGGACACGGACGCACGGGTCTTCAACCGCAACATCCCGACGGAGCTCATGATCGCCGGCGATCTCGCGACCTTCGCGCGGCAGCTCCATGACGTCGCGAAGCGACTCAATCTCCGGAGCCTGAACGCCGCGGCGCCACTCGCCGAGGCGAAGCGGTGCTCGCCGTTCGACGCCGAGGGCTTCCGGGAAGACGCGTCGCCGCGCGTCGCGCCCCACCGCGTCATCGCCGACCTGGAGAGGGCCGCGCCCGGCGCCACTTTCATCACCGACATCGGCGAGCACATGCTCTTTGCGCTTCATTACCTGACGGCGCTTGGACCGGATCGCTTCCTCATCCACCTCGGCCTCGGGAGCATGGCGTCGGGCATCTGCTCTGCGATCGGATACGCGCTCGGCGATCGCTCGCGGAAGGTCGTCTGCATCTGCGGCGACGGCGGCATGCAGATGGCGGGGAGCGAGCTCCTCGTGGCGATCAAGCTGGGCCTGCGAATCGTGTATGCCGTCTTCAACGATGCTCGATACAACATGGTCTATCACGGCTATCGCCAGCTCTTCGGCCGCAACGCGAGCTGGGACACGCCGTGCGTCGACCTGGTCGCGTGGGCGCGTTCGCTCGGCGCCACGGCCGCGCTCATCGAACGACCCGGCGAGATCACCGCCGAGTTGCTCGATCGGCTTACCGCGAGGGGGTTGCCCGTCGTGCTCGACATCCGGCATGACGCGGACATCAGGATCCAAGGCGCCGGCCGGGTCGAGGCGCTCCAGCAGATGTCGTCCCTGTCGAGCCCCGCGTAGAGCGGGGCGGCCGGCGAGCACACCACTACACGGAGGACTGCACCGTGATACGAGGCAGCACGATACTCGGGCTCGGGGCCTACATCCCCGACGAGGTCAGGACCAACGCCTTCTGGCCGGACTCCATCGTGAAGACGTGGCACCGGTGGGAGAAGAGGATCGTCACCCCAGGCGTCGATCCAGGGGACGCCCCGGCGATGCACCCCGTGCTCGCGGAGGAGACCGCGAAGATCGAGGGGGATCCCTTCGCGGGCATGCGAGAGCGCCGGGTGGCCTCGCCGGAGATGCGCCCTAGCGAGATGGAGATCCTCGCCGCCAGACGGGCGCTGGAGGCAGCGAAGGTCAGGCCGGAGGACATCGACCTACTCCTCACCTTCTCTTTGCCCGCGGACACGGTCTCGGTGTCCACCTGCTTCCGGGTCCAGCACGCGCTGGGTCTCAAGAACGCTCGGAGCATGGGGATCAACGCGTTCTGTCACAGCTTCATGACGATGATGGATATGGCCCATCAGTACATCGCGAGCGGCGCGCTAGAGCGCGTGCTCTTGGTCGTCTCGACGAAATACAGCGACATCATGGACTACACCTCGTCGATCTCGGTCGCCGCGGGCGACGGGGCGGCTGCGGCGGTGATGGGGCCCTGTCCGGAAGGCAAGGGGGTCCTGCTCTCGCGGCAGTTCACGGACAGCTTCTTCCATGACTCGATGCTCGTGCTGCGCAGGGCGCCCCTGCGCCCGAAGGCGCGCGCATACGCATTCGGGGAGACCCAGACGGAGGAGCGATTCTATTTCACGATGCATCAGCCGGAGGTCGCCCGCGCGGCCGTGGCGGCCGTCCCGCTCTGGGGAGAGCGACTCCGGGCCGAGTTCTTCGGAGGAGGCCGCTTCGCGCCCGAGCAGGTCAATCTCCTGGTGACCAACGCAGCCATGGTCTGGTACTCGCCGGTGATCGCCAGGATCTTCGGCATTCCACGGGAGCGGATCGAGGACAACATCCTCACGCTGTCGAACATGGGAGCAGCGAACTTGCCCATCAGCCTGTTCACGGCGCTGGAGAAGCGCCGGATCGGGGACGGGGACCTCGTGATGCTCATGAGCCATGGAGGCGGGGCCTCCTTCGGGGGCATCATGCTGAGATGGCACGCGTGAGCGAGCCGGAGGGCTCGGCGTCGCGCGCGCCGCGCAGCCGAGTTCGCTGAGCGGGTTGTTTCGGACAAGCTGGCCGAGGAGTATCCGGAACATGTGAAGGTGATTCGCCGCCCGGATCTTTATCGCGGGAGGCTAAAGCATTTACTCGACGTACTCGGCCCTGCTCCTCTCGTGCGCCTCTCCAGCGGGAGACGAGCGCGACTCATCTTTTTGTGGAGGCACGTCCAGCGGGAGACGAGCGCGACTCATTTTTTTGTGGAGGCACGTCCAGCGGGAGACGAGTGCGACTCATCTTTTTGTGGAGGCACGTCCAGCGGGAGACGAGTGCGACTCATCTTTTTGTGGAGGCACGTCCAGCGGGAGACGAGTGCGACTCATCTTTTTGTTGGAGAGGGGCCAGCGGGAGACGGTGCGACCCGTGTTTTGTTGCAGGCACGTCCACCGGGAGACGGCTGCGACCCGTCTTCATGCTGGAGGGGAAGCCAGCCGGAGACGGCTGCCACCCGTCCTCATGCTGGAGGCGCACTCACCCGGACGCGGGTGCGACCCATCTCCCGCATGGGCGGCGAGCCAGCTCCTGCCCCCGGCGGGCGTCCTCATCGCGCCGCCCAGATGGCGAGGAGCGCGTACGCGATCGCCACGGCCTGGATCACCGCGAAGCTCAGGAGCCCGGTCGGCAGGAAATCGAAGAAGCCGAACCGGATGGGCCTGCCGTCGACGTCCCGCAGGTCGGCCCGCTCGGTGAGCGCCTGCGCGAGCGGGCCCGACGTCGCGGCGGTCAGGAAGAGCGAGCTGCCCGCGCAGACGGACAGGGCGAGGCCGACATACACGGCGGGCCCGGGCAGCCGCTGGGCGAGCGACTCGGCCACGTCGAGCAGCGCCGCCATGCTGGGGCCCGCCGAGAACAGCCCGGTGAGCACGCCGGCGAGGACGAGGAACGCGACGAGCTGCAGCGACGGGGCGACCGGGAGCCGCGCCAGCGAGCGCGAGACCTCCTCGAACAGGCCGGTGCGCCGCACCGCCGCGACCATCACGAAGAGCGAGAGCAGGAAGAGCACCGCCTCGATGTCGAGCCCCGTCCGCGCGAGCCGCTCGCCGAGCCTGCGCGACATGAGCAGCGCCGCGCCGGTGCCGAGCCAGCACACGAGCTCGGGGCCGACGCCGAGCTCCGCGGGCAGGAACAGCCACGCGACCACCATCGCGCCGAGCGACGCCGCCGCCGGCACGAGGAGGCGCCGGTCGGCCCGCACCCGCCGGTGCAGCGCCTCCATGGCCGCGCGCGTGAGCCGCGCCGAGACCGGATCGCGCGGCACGCCCGCGGTCGGGCGCACCACGGCGCGCACGACGAGGAGCAGCGCGGCGAGCGCGCAGAGCGTCGCCGGGGCGGCGCTCGAGAGGTAGGCCCCGAACGTCATGCTGCCCCGGCCGAGCAGCAGGATGGCCGGGAAATCGCCGATCGGCGTGGCGGCCCCGCCGAGGTTGCACGCGACGAGCAGCAGGCCGAGCAGCCAGGAGACGTACCGCTGGCGCGTGCCCATCAGCCTGAGCAGGACGTGCAGCACCGGCAGGACGAGCACGAGCGCCGTGAGGTTGTTGACGACGCCGCTCACGACGTACATCGCGATCGAGAACACCACGAGGACGCGGAACGGCTCGGCGCCGCTCAGCCGCGTCGCCGCGACGGCGAGGCGATCGAAGACCCGCGAGGCGGCGAAGAGCTGGGACAGGAGCCCCAGCGTCACGAGGATGACGAGCACGTCCCACGGCACCTCGGCGAGCAGGAGCGGCGTGGTCGCGACCCCGAGCAGCGTCGACGCGAGGCAGGCGAGGCCCGCGCCGCCCGTCACGATGAGCACGCGGCGCGACGGCAGGAGCGCCTGGAGCAGCAGCGTGCCGAGCAGGACGGCGAAGAGCGCGCCCTGGGGGGCCGTCACGTCGCCTCGATCGCCGGCGCGAGCGCGCGCGGGTCGCCCGCGCCGGCGGCGGCGACCTCGGGCGCGGGGCCGCGCGGGGCCGGCCCGACGAGGCACGAGAAATCGGCCGAGCTCGTCTCGACCATCCAGCGCGGGTACACCGTCATGGGCCGGCCGAGGATGTCCCAGCCGATCAGCGAGCGGAACTGGGTCCGCACGTCGGGGCCCGAGACGCGCAGCCACGAGGGGCTCACGTGCGCCGCGTGCCCGTCGGTGCCGTAGACGAACGTGAGCAGCGCGCTCCTCCGCCCGGCCCAGCGGTGGAGCTCGGACAGACCCACCGGCTCCATGAGCCCGTCGTAGTTCGCGAGCACGCGGCCGAAGTCCGTGTCGAGCCCGCCCGCGTCGGTGACGAGGCCCGCCTCGATGCCGGAGAGCCGCGGCACGAGCGCGTCGAGGCAGTCGGCCTCGAGCCCCACGACGAGCAGCCGCGTCACGCCGCGGAGCGCGTCGAGGACGCCCGCGACGTCGAGCGGCGCCTCGGCGCCGCCGGAGAGCCACTGCTCGGCGACGAAGTCGAGGACGGGGAACTCGCGCCCGAGCTGGTCGCGGGCCTCGCGCGCGAGCGGGGCGCCGCCTGCGCCCATCAGCTCGCGCAGGAACAGCCGCGCCGCCGAGCGCATACCGAGCTCGGCGGCCACCATCCGGAACGCCTGTCCGAGCGCCGGCGGCAGCGCCATCAGGCCGGCTCCGCCCCGGCGCGGGCGCGCTCGGCGCGCGCGAAGAGGGCGTCGAGCAGGCAGACCATCGCGGCGTTGGCGAGCGCGTGGTGCGGCGGGCCGTCGGTGAGGCAGTCGACGAGCGCCGCGAGCTCCGGCGAGCCCTTCGGGGCGAGGCGCGCCAGCGGCGCGAGCGGGATGGCCAGCGGGTAGTCGTGCTCGCTGCCGCGCGCGAGGTGCGGCGGCAGGCGGATCGGGACGGGCAGCGACTCGCTGCTCGGCGCGCCGCCCTCCGGCGGGCCGAGCTCCTCGAGCAGGAGGCCGAGCAGGCAGACCAGCGTGTAGCTCGCGCCGCGGTGATGGACCGGGCCCTCCCCGACGATGCACCGGACGACGAAGGCGCGCTCCTCCGCGTCGGGCATCCACGGGGCGAGCAGCGCGTCGAGCCTCGCGGGGCGGATGAACGCGGACACCACGGACGAGGGCAATGAAGGGTAGCGATGGCCAGGGTCGCGAGGCGGTCGGGGCGGAGGCATGAGGGCACTTCAGCGTAGCTGCCCGGAAGGGCCCGGATCCAGGCCTGATCTCGCGCGCCGGCGCCCCGCGCGCCCGGGCGCCCGAGCCGCCTCGTGCTGGCCTTCCGCCGTGTCGCACAACCAGAGCGGCGGCGCTCGCACCTAATCGCTCAGATGGCCACGCGACCGCCTCGACAGCCGCTCTCGATCCTCCTCGCCCTCTGCACGCTCGCGGCGATCCTGGGACCCAGCCACGCGTACAGCGGCGGCGCTGCGGAGCAGGACGCGAATGCTTCCGTTCACGCCGGGCGCGACCGCGCGCAGGCGCCGGGCGTGCCGCCGAGCTGCGCCGGCGGCACGCCCGGCGCCGACGACCGCTGCGGCCTCGGCCATGACGACGACTGCTGCGCCAGCCTGCTCGTGCCCGGCGGGACGTTCAACCGGCTCAACGATCCGCGGTATCCGGCGAGCGTGAGCAGCTTCCACCTGGACAAGTACATGGTGACGGTCGGGCGGTTTCGCCGCTACCTGGAAGAGGCCGGCGGCCCGACGCAGGCGAGCCCGCCGCCGGCCGGCGCAGGGGCGCACCCCAAGATCCCGGACAGCGGGTGGGACCCGGCCTGGAACACGATGCTCCCGGCGACCACGGCCGAGATGAAGCGGGCGCTCGTCTGCGATCCTTACGGCTGGCCGACGTGGACCGACGCTCCGGCCGCGAACGAGGACAAACCCATCGTGTGCGCGACATGGCTCGAGCTGTTCGCGTTCTGCGCGTGGGACGGCGGGCGCCTGCCGACCCAGGCCGAGATGAACTACGCGGCCGCAGGCGGCGACGAGCAGCGGCTGTATCCGTGGGGCTCTTCCCCCATCACCTCCGAGGACGCGGCCTACTGCTGCCAGGGCGAAGGCTCGACGTCGGTGCCCTGCGAGGACGCGTTTCCCCCGTGGAGCCTCATCCGTTGCACCACCGACGATCTCGCGCCCGTCGGCTCCTTTCCCAGCGGAGCGGGGCGCTGGGGCCAGCTCGATCTCGCCGGCGAGGCCTACAAGATCACGCGCGACGCCGCCGACGACGATCGCCCGCTCGTGCCGTGCGACGATTGCTCCCGCCTGGACAACCACGCTGCCCTGCGCGTCACGCACGGCGGGAGCTTCGTCGCCGCCGGATACCGGCAGACAACGACCTACCGCGCACCCTACGAGACGAGCGGCCGCCACTACTATGTATCGGCGATGTGTGCGCGCGACCTGCCAGGGCCGTGAACCCTCCATGACTCCGGCGGCCCACGAGTGCTAGAGTTGCCGTCATTCATGCTCGACAAGCTCGACATCGCCCGCGCCCTCCGCGAGACGGGCACGCTCCTCCTGATCAAGGGGGAGAACCCGTTCAGAGCGCGCGCTTACGAGACGGGGGCCGAGGCGCTGGAGCAGCTCACGGACGACCTCGGCGCGCTCGTCAGGAGCAAGAAGCTCACCGGCGTCAAGGGCATCGGACCGGCGCTCGCCGCCCAGATCGCCGAGCTCTACCAGACGGGGCGCTCCGGGCAGCTCGAGGAGCTCCGCGCCGAGCTGCCCAGCGGCGTGCTGGAGCTCGCCCAGGTGCCGGGCATGAGCCTCAAGCGGATGAAGGCGCTCCACGAGGCGCTCGGCATCGGCAGCGTGGAGGAGCTGAAGAGGGCCTGTCTCGCCGGGAAGGTCCGGGCGGTGAAGGGCTTCGGGGCGAAGACCGAGGCGAGCTTGCTCGAGGGGATAGCCCGCCACGAGGCGCGCGACGAGCGCGTCCTGCTCGTCGACGCGCTCGAGGCGGCCGAGCCGCTCCTCGCCCACGTGCGCGGCTGCGAGGCGACCGAGCAGGCCGATCTCGCGGGCTCGATCCGGCGCTGGGAAGAGACGGTGGCGGCCATCGACCTCGTGGCCGCGGCGGACGACGCCGCGCGGGTGATCGACTGCTTCGTCCGGTCCCCGCAGGTCGCCGAGGTCGAGGAGCGCGGCGACGCGCGTTGCAGGGTGAGGCTCTCGGGCGGCCTGCGCGGCGAGCTCCTCTGCGTGCCGCCCCGGGACTACGCGGCCGCGCTCCACCACCGGACGGGGGCGCCCGAGTACCTCTCGGCGCTCGGCGCGCTCGCGCGCGAGCTGGGGCTCACGCTCGACGAGAGAGGGCTCTCGCGGGGCAAGAAACGCCTCTCCGTGAAGACGGAAGAGGACCTCTACGAGCACATCGGCGTCCCGTACATCGCGCCCGAGCTCCGCGAGGGCGCGGAGGACATCGTCGCCGCCATCGAGCGCGCCGCGCGGGCGGGCCGCGAGGGCGAGCTCGTCGAGGAGGGCGATATCCAGGGGATGGTGCACTGCCACACGGTGTACTCGGACGGCAAGAACACGATCGAGGAGATGGCCCTGGAGGCCGAGGCGATGGGGATGAAATACCTCACCATCACCGATCACTCGCCCGCCGCCCATTACGCGAACGGCGTCGGCCTCGACCGGCTGAAGCAGCAGTGGGACGAGATCGCCCGCGTCCAGGAGCGCGTGAGCGTGAAGCTCCTCCGAGGCACCGAGTCGGATATCCTCGAGTCGGGGAAGCTCGATTATCCGGACGCGATCCTGGAGCAGCTCGACGTGGTCATCGCGAGCATCCACTCGCGCATGAAGATGGACGCGGACCAGATGACGCGCAGGCTCGTCAGCGCCATGCGGCTGCCGGTCTTCAAGATCTGGGGACACGCGCTCGGCCGGCTCATCCAGCGGCGCGAGCCGTTCGCGTGCCGCGTCGAGGAGGTGCTCGACGCCGTGGCCGAGTCGAGGGCCGCCGTCGAGGTGAACGGGGACCCGTACCGCCTCGACATGGAGCCCCGGTGGATCAAGGAGGCGCGCAAGCGCAGTATCCGCTTTGTCATCTCGACGGACGCACACTCGACGCGCGCGCTCCGCAACCTGCGGTTCGGCGTGGGGACCGCGCGGCGAGGCGGCCTCCGCCGGGGCGAGGTGCTGAACACGCTCGGCCCGGCTGCGTTCCAGAAGGCGGTCCGGCCCGCCTGATCGCCTCCCGGATCGCGCCTCTGAGCGTGGCAGCGTGCGGCCCGGACGCCGCGAAGGCCGCGTCGGTCCAGAGGTCGGCCGTCCGCGGCAACCCCGCGCGGCCCACGCCGCCCATGCGACGCGCGTGACGCGCGCGTCATCGCTGGCACCACCTCGACAGACGGTGCGCGTCGTGTGACCGTTGAGCTGTCATGCCAATGTCCTCGCCGACCCCTGCGCCCGCAGAGAACATCGTCGCTCTCATCGGGCACACGCCGATGATCCAGGTGACTCAGCTCGACTCCGGCCCGTGCGAGCTCTTCCTCAAGATGGAGAGCCAGAACCCGGGCGGCAGCATCAAGGATCGCATCGGCCTGTCGATGATCGAGGCGGCCGAGCGCGCCGGTCAGCTCGGGGGCGAGCGGCGCCACGTCGTCGAGGCGACGGCGGGCAACACCGGGCTCGGCCTGGCGCTCGTCGCGGCGCAGAAGGGGTACCGGCTCACGCTCGTGATCCCGGACAAGATGAGCCAGGAGAAGGTGTTCCACCTGAAGGCGCTCGGCGCGCAGGTGGTGATGACGCGCTCCGACGTCGAGAAGGGCCACCCGAGCTATTACCAGGACCTCGCCGCCCGCATCGCGCGCGAGGAGGGCGCGTTCTACGTGAACCAGTTCGAGAACCCGGCGAACGCGCTCGCCCACGAGACCGGGACGGGCCCCGAGATCGACGCGCAGCTCGATCGAAGGATCGACGCGATGGTGTGCGGCGTCGGCTCCGGCGGCACCATGACAGGGCTCTCGCGCTACTTCGCCAGGGCGCAGCCGCGCTGCGAGATGGTGCTCGCCGATCCGGAGGGCTCGGTGCTGGCGGGCTACGTCGAGACCGGCAAGCTCGGCAAGGCGGGCTCGTGGCTCGTGGAGGGCATCGGGGAGGACTTCCTTCCTCCGATCCTCGACCTCTCCCATGTCAAGCGCGCTTACACGATCTCCGACAGGGAGAGCCTGGAGACGGCGCGGCTGCTGCTCTCCAGGACGGGCATCCTCGCCGGCTCGTCGTCCGGGACGCTGCTGGCGGCGGCCCTGCGTTATTGCCGCGAGCAGTCGTCGCCGAAGCGCGTCTGCACCCTCGTCTGCGACAGCGGCAACAAGTACCTGTCGAAGATGTACAACGATTTCTGGATGGCCGATCAGGGCTTCACCGACCGCGCGCCGACAGGGGATCTGCGCGACGTGATCACGCGCCGCCACGCCGACAGGGCGGTGGTCACGGTGCAGCGGTCGGACGCGCTCCTCGTGGCCTATGCGAGGATGAAGCTCTACGACGTGTCGCAGCTGCCCGTCCTGGAGGACGGAAAGATCATCGGCATCCTGGACGAGTCCGACCTCCTCCTCGCGGCCGTCGACGACGTGACGCGCTTCCGCCAGCCGGTCGAGGCAACGATGACGACGCGGCTCCGGACGGTCGACGTGCGGACGCCGATCCGGGAGCTCCTTCCGATGTTCGACGCCGGGCTCGTGCCGATCGTGACCGATGGTGACGAGTTCGTCGGGCTGGTCACCCGCATCGACCTGATCAACTACCTGCGACGCCGGGTGAAGCTGCACGAGGTGTGAGCCGCGCGCGGGCACCGGCCCGCCGTGCCTTGTGCGGGCGGCGGGCTCGTGGTGAGCTGTGCGCCATGCAGGAGGCGCACGGAGCTCTCGTGATCGACCTCGCCACGGCGCGGGTGGTCGATCTGACGCACCCGATCACCCCGGAGATGCCGCTGTTTCCCGGCGACGAGCCCTATGCGTCGGAGACGCTGAGCACCATCGAGGAGGACGCGTATTGCGCCAATCGGTTCTCGATGGCCGAGCACGCGGGCACGCACGTGGACGCGCCGGCGCACTTCACGCCCGGGGCGGCGACCGTCGAGCAGATCGCGCCGGAGCAGCTCGTGGGGGCGGCGGCGGTCGTGGACGTGACGGCGGCCGTGGCGGCGAGCCCGGACCACCGGGTCACGGTGGATGATCTCCGGCGCTGGGAGGCGCGGCACGGCGCGCTCGGCGCGAGGCATATCGTGCTGATCCGGACGGGCTGGGGGGCTCGCTGGTCCGATCCGGTGAAGTACCGGAACCAGGACGCCCAGGGCGTCATGCGCTTTCCCGGGGTGTCCGTGGAGGCGAGCCGCTACCTGCGCGAGCGCGGCGTGCGCTGCATCGGTATCGATACGCTGTCGACCGACCCGGGGCAGAGCGAGACATTCGAGCAGCACAGGGCCTTCCTTGGCGCGGGCGGCTGTCACATCGAGAACCTGGCCAATCTGGAGCAGCTGCCGGAGGCCGGGGCGGTCGTGGTGGTCGCGCCGCTCCCGCTCGCGGGCGGCAGCGGCGCGCCGGCCCGGGTGCTGGCGCTGGTGCCGACCCACGGCGGGCCGGCGGGATAGCGCGGCGCGCCTCGCCCTGCTCTGGCGCGGTGTCGCCTGTTTGCATACCGCCCGCCGCCACGGTCGTACGAGGTGCTGCTCGCCACGCCGGATCGACCACACGAAGCTTCGCGTCCTGCCCGGGATTCGGTATCCTCTTGGCTCCCCCCTCGGGAGGTGACCGGGCGTATGAAGTTCGAAAAAGACGTCCTTCTGGCCGGCAAATTCCGCCTGGAGCGAGAGCTATCGCACGGCGGGATGGGCTCGATCTGGGTGGCGCAGCACGTACAGCTCGGCACGCTCGTCGCGATCAAGTTCATGCGCGACTCGTTTTCGCGGCTGCCGGTGCTCCGGGCGCGCTTCGAGCGGGAGGCGCGCGCCGCCGCGCAGCTCAAGAGCCCTCATATCGTGCAGGTCCACGATTTCGGCTTCGAGGAGGACGACGAGGTGCCCTACCTCGTCATGGAGCTCCTGCAAGGCGAGGATCTCAGCAAGCGCCTCCAGCGGTGCGGCCGCCTCTCGCTCCCGGAGACGCTGCACATCATCGTCCAGGCCGGGAAGGCGCTCCGCAGCGTCCATGAAGCGGGGTTCGTGCACCGCGACCTCAAGCCCGCCAACTTCTTCCTGGCGCGTGTCGACGGCGAGGATGGCGAGATCGTGAAGCTGCTCGACTTCGGGATCGCGAAGGACGTCTCGGCGGTGCTCGCGGCCGACATCTCGGCCACGGGCGAGGTGATGGGCTCGCCCAATTACATGAGCCCGGAGCAGTTCTATGGCGAGCGGGACGTGGACGCGCGCAGCGATCTCTGGTCGCTCGGGGTCATCCTGTTCAAGATGCTCACGGGGCAGCTGCCGTTCCCGGGCGACGCGATCGGGCGCGTGGTCACGAAGGTGATCCTCGGCACGGTGCCGTCGGCGCGCGAGCTCGCCCCCGATCTGCCGAGCGGCATCGACGCGTTCTTCGCGCGGGCGCTGGCGCGCGATCGGGACAAGCGGTTCCAGAACGTGCGCGAGATGATCAACGAGCTCGCGCGCGTCGCGGGCGCGCCGCCGTTCTTCTCGCTCGCGGGGGACACCTCGCTGAGCGCCGGGTGGTCATCGCGGGGCTCCGGCGGGGAGCCCGGGCTCGCCGACCCCGGCGCGCCGCCGGTGGCGCAACTGACGACGATGCCCATCCAGCGGCGCTCGGACCCGAACGATGTCCGCGCCTCGACGCCGAACCCGCAATCGTTGCCGGGCACCTTGACCGGCGCGATCAACCTGTCGGCGCCGCACACGGCGCGCGGCGCCATCGCGCGGGTCGCGGGGCGCGTCGCCATCGGGGCGACGATCGCCGTCGTGGGGGTCGGCCTGTTCGTCGCCACGCTCAGGGGCGCATCGACCGACGGCGACCAGGCCACGATCCAGGCGTCCGCGGCCGCCGCGGCGCCCGCGGACGCCGCGCCGTCGAGCGGCGCGCCGGCCGGGCTCGCCGCGGTCCCCGCCGTCGCGAGCGCTCCCGAGGCGCGCGCCGCGGCGACTCCCGCGGTGGTGCCGGCCCCGCTGCCGCTCGATCCGGGCGCGGGCGCGCCGGGCGCCGCCTCCCTGGCGCCGGCACAGGCATCCGCCGCCCCCTCCGTGGCGGCGGCGCGAAGCCCCGCGCCCGCGCGCCCCGCATCCCCGGCCACCGCTCGGACCGCGTCGACGGCGGCGCCGCGCAAGGCGCTGCCGGCTCCTCGCAAGAAGTCCGGCGGGAGCAGGCCGGACTGGGGGCTCTAGCCGGGTGGCTCCGCGTCCCCAGAGAGCAGGAATGCGCTTCCGAGCGGCGGTGATGGGTACGTTCCTCCTTGTCACGCTCGCCGGCGCGGAGGCGTCCGCGCAGGCGCCGCCCCCGTCGGCGAAGGCGCGGCAGGCGGCCGTCGCGCACGCCAACCAGGGGTGGACGGCCTACCGAGCGCGCCGGTACCGGGACGCGCTCCAGGCCTTCCGCCGAGCCGAGGCCACGGTGCACGCGCCGACCTTCCTGATCATGGTCGCGCGCTCCTGCCACAAGCTCGGCCGCCTGACCGAGGCGCGCTCGGTCTACCAGGTCATCGTCGACGAACAGCTCCCGGCCGACGCCTCGCAGGCGTTCCGGCGGGCGCAGGCCGAGGCGAGGACGGAGCTCGAGGCCGTCTCGTCGCGCATCCCGACCGTGGAGATCACCGTGACGGGCGCGGGCTCCGGGGGCGTGCAGGTGGCGCTCGGCGGGCTGGACGTGCCGCCGTCGACGCCCGTCGCGCGCGATCCGGGCAGCCACACGCTCGCCGTGGGGGCGCCTGGACGGCGCGGGCTGACGAAGGAGATCGTCCTCAAGGAGGGGATGAGGGCCAAGGTCGAGGTCGATCTCGCGGCCGGAAAGGTGCGGATCGAGAGCGACAGGACCGGGCGCGACCCGGGCGGCGAGCCGCAGCCGCTCGGCCCTGGGCAGGGTGCGGCCGACGGCGGCGCCCAGGAGGGCGGCGGCCCGCCGGGCCCTGGGCAGGGCGCGGCCGACGGCGGCGACGCGGCGGATGGACGCCCGAGCCCGCGCAGCACCGCGGTCGTGTTCACGGGGCTCGCCGCGACCGCCGCGGGGACGGGGCTCGGCGTCGCGTTCGTGCTCCTCTCGAACGGGAAGTCGAGCTCGCAGCAGCGCCTCCTGGAGCCGGCCTGCACGGACCCTGCGCGCTGCCCCGGGCTCGACCTGCGCGCGTACAACGACCTGGGGCACGCCAAGGCAGACCTCGCGAACGCGGCGGTCTGGAGCTTCCTGGCCGCGGGCGCGGCGGGGCTCGGCACGGCGGCGTACGTCCTCCTGACAGGGCAGCCCGACGCGCGGGACGCGACGGCGACCGGCCTGTCGGTGAGCCCCTTGCCGGGCGGGCTCGTGATCAGCAAGCGCTGGTGAGGTTTCCGAGGAGAGGGCTCTTCCCGATGGTGCGCATCGTATCTTGGACGTGGATGGGCCGGGCGCTCTCGACGATCGTCCCGCTGGTCGCGCTCACCGGGGGTAGCTGCGTCTTTTACAGCTACGAGGACGTCGTCCCCGGCGCGGGCGGAGCCGGCGGAACGGGCGGAACGAGCGGCGGCGCCGGGGGCACCGTGGCGCCTTGCGGGCAGGGGGGCGGCGGCTGCGGCGGGGCGCCCCAGGAGGGCTGCGATGGGCCGGGGAGCCATATCTCGACGTGCCTTGTCGATGATGGCTTGCTCGCGCGGTACTTCCTCGACGCGTACGACGCGGATGGCAAGCTCGTCGACTCGGGACCGGCGCCGGGGCTCCCGCTCGACGTGGTGCCGGAGGGAGAGAGGCTCACGCTGGAAGGCGAGGCGGGGCGCGTGGGCCTCCGCTGGACGACCCTCGGCGGCAATGCGCGCGTGGAGGCCGCGTTTCCGTCCACCGCCACGCCCCCGAGCAAGCTCCTCGTCTCGAAGGCGGCGCTCACGCTCGAGACCGTGGTGAGCGTGACGGCCGCGGCGGTCGAGGGCGTGCCGTCTCGCATTCTGTACCTCGGGACCGACACCGGAGAGTTCGGGAAGTACTCGCTGAGCGCGGGCGACTCCGACGGGATGGGAAACCGAGAGCTGCAGTTCCACATCTACGCCGGCTCCAAGACGCAGTTCGTGGGGCAGTGGTTCATTCCCCTCGAGGAGATGGAGCGGCCGTGCGTCCTGCACCTCGTGCTGAACGCCGCCGAGGGCGTCGTCGATCTCTACGTGAACGGCGACGTGCGGACGAACGCGATCGCGGAGCGGCCGCCCGCCGACTATGTCTTCACGTGGGCGGAGCCGACGTGGTATCTCGTGCTCGGAAACACGCGGAAGGCCGGGCGCTCTCTTCGCGGCTCGATCCAGTATGCCGCGGTGTACGGCAAGCCGTTGACCCCCGAGCAGGTGAAGGACAACGCCGCGACGCTGGCGAAGAGCGACGACGGCCCCGGGATGTGAGCTAGTGCGCGCCGCGCCCGCTCCGGGGTCGCGCTGGCGCCCGCGCGCCCTCGCGGCCGGAGAGCGCATAAGTCACCCCGCGCTCCAGCGTCCCCCGCGTCACGATCCCCCCCAGATCGGCCCCCAGCTCCACGAGCGCCTGCGCCACGCTCGGCCGGATCCCGGTGAGCACCACCTCGGCCCCGAGCAGCCGCGCGCTCCGCGCCGCCCGGATCAGCGCGTCCGTGACCTCCGGCCCCGCCTGCGGAACCCCCGTCACGTCGAGGATGGTGATCCGGGCGTGCTGGCGGGAGATCCCGTCCAGCAGCGTCTCGGTGAACTGCGCGCCCCGCTCGCGGGTCAGCTCGCCGACCAGCGGCGCCACCAGCACCCCGTCCGCAATGGGCAACAGCGGCGTTGAGATCGCCCGTATCGTCTCCTGCTGCACGAGCAGCATCTTCTCTTGCAGCTGCCGGGTCCTCGCCTCGGCCCGCACCCGCCCGGTGATGTCCACCGCGATTGCCCCGCATCCGGAGACCCTGCCCTCCTCGTCGCGGAGCGCGAACCTGGTGCTCATGAACACGTGCGTCCCGTCGGCCAG
The DNA here is from genome assembly GCF_052075895.1 of Sorangium sp. KYC3313. Classification (NCBI taxonomy): domain Bacteria; kingdom Pseudomonadati; phylum Myxococcota; order Polyangiales; family Polyangiaceae; genus Sorangium; species Sorangium sp. KYC3313. Next base: position 1,129,223 of record NZ_CP197255.1, on the reverse strand, counting down.
CTCCATCTCGTCCTCGGAGGTGATGGGCTCGGACGACGCCATCGCCGCCCGGTCCTGCGTCGCGAGCCGGTCGGCGATCTCCGCGGGGAACAGGTCGTGCTGGGTCTTCCCCATCAGCTCCTCGCGGGGCTTGCCGAAAAGCGCCTCGACCGGCGGGTTCAGCAGCGTGTGGCGGCCCTCGCCGTCCCGCGCGAACATGAGCATCGGCGCGTTCTGGATGAAGGCCTCCAGCAGCGCGGCGCCCCGGCGCCTCTGCGCCTCGGACTCCACGCGCGCGGTGACGTCGATGCTCACCACCGCCACGAAGCGGTTCCCGCTCGCGTCCTCGAACGCAACGTAGCTCGGCTCGGTCCAGAGCCGACGCCGATCCTTGTAAAGCTCGCCCGGCTCGGTGTCGTACGGGACCGGGGGCAGCGTGACCACCTCCCCGGCGAGCGCTCGGCGGAACGCCTCGGCGTGGCCCGTCTTCACCGCCTGCGGATCCTCGAGAGCGTTGTACTTGCCGATGATCTGCTCGGGGCTGATGCGCCACCGCGCGCAGTCGGCCCGGTTGATCGCGACGAGGAGCCCGTCCGCGCGGTGGACCACCAGCGGCAGGGGCACCGCATCGAAGAGCGCGCGGTAAGGCACGCTGTCCGCGAGCTCGCGCTGCGCGTCGCGCGGCGCCGCGCCCGAGCCGAGCCTCCGCTCCAGCTCCTCCACGCGCGCCCGGAGCCGCGCGTTCTCTGCCTTGATTCGCTCGTCGCTCTGCCGATCGATCTCCATCGTTCCCTCTGCGCCCTGCGCGCCGCTCTCCGCCCGCACCGTCCGGGATATCGTTTGCGCTGAAATGGTGCACCATCGGGCCGGCCCCGTGAAGTACTGAATCGGCCGGGGCTGGCTCGTTCTCTCGGGCTGGCGCGTCGACCGTCGACAGCGGCACTCCCACGCACGACCGATTCGCCCTCATCGCAGCCCCGCGCACCACCGACCGGGACCTGCCCTTCGCGCTCGCCACCTCGTACATCGGAGCATCTCGGAGACGCTATCGACACGGTGAAAGACATCTTCGATCCGGACGGACGCCGCTTCGTGTTTGCGTGGCTCCTGTTCCCGGAGAATGTCCTGCCAACCAGCGGTAGGTCCCGCGGCTCGGGCTCGCCGCCCGTGGTTAGGGAAGAAAGGTGGTGATCACCCGGGGGGTCGACTCCGGGATGCCGGTGAGGTTGTTGACGCAGCTCGGGTAGTACATGCCGTTCGTGTTGAGCTGCTGGCAGTAGGCGGTGCACGACCCGCGGATGCTGAGCATCCCGCATTGCTGGACGGCCCCGCCGCTGGTGAGGTGACCGGCGGCGCACTCCCGCATCAGCGACCGTGAATAGGTGCGATTGGCCTCGTCGTAGCAGGCGTTCAGGTAAGGAGAGGGGGCAAACAGATTCCCCCAGAAGGCGCCTTCCAGATGCGTGTAGGTCGTGAGCTCGAGGGTGCCGGTCTTGTCGAGAGCCGAGGGAGTGCCCCGCGAGGAGATCGTCACGGAGACGCCGTACCAGTTCGTCCGCGACGCGAGGCACGCCGAGATCCACTGCTGGTCGTTATGGCCGAGCGCCTTGGTGCTCCAGTCCGGCGCGAGGCCGATGATTCCCCAGTACTGCTCGTTGTGCACCGTGCCCGAGCCGTCGGTCCACGAGAAGCTGAACGACTGCGAGGGGAGGAGCGCACAGCCGACCACATAGCTGAGGAGCTGGCGCGAGAGATCGCCGGCCGCGCCCGGATCCTGGATCGCGCTCAGGGCCGCCGGGCTCAATGCGTTGGGGTTGAGGGCGTTGGGGTTGAGGGCGTTGGGGTTGAGGGCGTTGGGGTTGAGGGCGTTGGGGTTGAGGGCGTTGGGGTTGAGGGCGTTGACGAACTCGAGGGCGCCAACGGCGGCTCCTACGGAGTCCTCCTCCTCTTCCTGAACTGCGACGCAGCCGACCAAAAACGCGAGCGAAAGCGCTGCGAAATCAGCGATGCTGATCCGGTACATCGTCGTTCCCCCCCCCGGGTTCGTCCCTTCGTGCCCTCGTCGAAGGTCACATGGGGTGTACCGATGACTAGCCGTCATGTCCAGTACTCAACAGGCGATTTGTGTAGAATTCTCAGGTCGTTGGAGTCAGGGGTGCTCTGTCCACGGCGTGCCGGGCGAGCGCAAGGCCGCGTGTCGCGCGCGTCGCACGCCATCTGACACCCAGTAAGGAGCGATGGATGATCGAAATCTCACATTGCATGAAGGCGCGACAGAACGGCAGCGAGCGGCCTGCGTGTCGTTGCAATGTGCAGTGTGGCGATAGGAGCGTGCGCGGGGCCGGGGGCAATGGCGCGAGGCGCGCCGCTGACGAGCGCGCCGCCGAGCGCCCCGGCACGCGCTGTCAGGGGATCTCGTGCGCAGGGGCCGAGCAGGCGGTGATCGAGCTGCTCGGCTCTGCGATCCGGCTCACCCGGGGCCGATCTCGCCGTCGCCCCGCGGGCGCTGCGCCGGAGGCGGCGAGGTCGGTTCCGGGGAAGGCTGCGCGCCCTGCACCGGCGGCGCGCCGCTCGGGTAAGCGTGCGTCGGGCCCGCCTGGAAGGGCGGACGGAAGCTGGCCGTCGTGCGCCGCTGCCGCCGGACGATCGCGCGAAGGGCGTAGTAGAGCGCCCCGAAGAACGCCGCCAGGAGCAGCAACGTGGGGCCGATCGACGCGGCGAGGACCGCTGTTTTCACGGCGACGACCCCCGCGTTCTCGATTCCCTCGCTGACCGCGCGGGCGATCTTGCCGCCGGCGCCCAGGGTCTGCTCCTCGCCGCGCGCCGTGATCGACATCCTCACGGTCGCATAGGCGATCTGCCCCTCCAGCAACCGCTCCTGCGCCTCGATCTGCTCGATCGTCTCACGCACGCTCCCGAGCTGCTTCTCGACGGCGACCACGTCCGCGAGGCTCCCCGTCCTGTCGGAGAGCAGGTCGAGCAGCCGCTTCTCCTGGGCGCGGGCGTTCCGCAGCCGCGCGCCGATGTCCGCGCGCTGCTCGGTCACGTCCTCGGCCTTCTCCGCGTCGTCGACCACCTCGCCGACCGACGCCACCGCGGCGCGGAACGCGCCGACCTTCGCCGAGGGGACCCGCGCCTCGAGCGACGCGCTCCGGCGCAGGCCGCCGTGCACCCGGGCCTCGCTCACGTAGCCGCCGTGCTCCTCGACCGCGGTCCGCAGCCGATGCATTGCCGGCTCGAAGGCGTCGACAAGGATCGCGGTCTCGACGGTGATTCGCATCGCCCGCCCGGCGAGCGGCGACGCCGCAGGTGATGGGCCCTGCGCTCGCTGATCCAGCGCCGCGGCCTGCGCGGGCGGGGCCGACTCGGAACGGTCCCCTCTGGCGCAGGCGCTCGTCAGCGTCACTGCCAGGAGCAGCACGGCAGGCAGCCTCATGCAGGAGCGCATGCGGTGACCATAGCGGTTCGAGCGAACGACCGCGAGCGGAGCCCGCGAGCCCACCCCCGGGCCGAGGACGCGGACACGCCGTGCGCGCCGGTGGCGGGCCCGCCCGTTGCGAGGCGGGCGCCGACCATGTCGACACGCGAAGAGGACATCCCGGGATACGACGCGATCATCGTCGGCGGAGGGCCGGCCGGCCTCAGCGCGGCGCTCATCCTGGGGCGCTGCCGGAGGCGCGTCCTCGTGTGCGACTCGGGGCGGTACCGCAACCACGCGGCGCGCGAGATGCACGGCTTCCTGTCGCGCGACGGGATCGCGCCTCCCGAGCTCCGGCGGATAGCGCGCGAGCAGCTGGCGCCGTACGGCGTCGAGATCCGCGAGGCGGCCGTCACCGACGTCCGCCGCCGAGCGACGCGCTTCGAGGTGACGCTGGAAGGCGGCGAGCGCGTGCGCTGCCGCAAGCTGCTGCTCGCCACCGGGCTCGTCGACCGGCTGCCGGAGCTGCCGGGGCTCCCTGCGATGTACGGCAAGAGCGTGCACCACTGCCCCTACTGCGATGGATGGGAGGCGCGTGATCAGGCGATCGGCGTCTACGGACAGGGCAGCACAGGGGTCTCGCTCGCCGTGAACATGAAGACGTGGAGCGATGACGTGGTCCTGTTCACGGACGGACCAGCGTCCCTGTCGAGATCGGACGCGGATCGGCTCGCGCGCCACCGGATCGGCGTGCGCGAGGAGCGTGTCGCCCGGCTCGAGGGCAGGGACGGGATGCTGGAGCGCGTGGTGCTCGAGGACGGCAGCGCGGTGGAGCGCCGCTCGCTCTTCCTCAAGGCGAAGCAGGAGCAGGGGTCGGATCTGGCCGAGCGGCTCCGCTGCACGGTCACGGAGGAGCGGGGCGTCGAGACGGTCGCCGAGCACGAGGAGACGACCCGGGAAGGGGTCTTCGTCGCCGGGGACGCCTCGAAGGAGGTGCTGCTCGCCATCGTGGCCGCCGCCGAGGGCGCCGCCGCGGCGTTCGGGATCAACTGCGCGCTGCAAGAAGAGGAGCTCGCGTAGCGGGGCAGCGCGCCCTCGCCGGCGCTGCCCGGACAGGCGCTCAGTCGCCCCGACCGCCCGGCCCGCGGCCGCGGCCAGGCCCCGGCCCGAACGGCGGCGGGCCCGGGCGCCGCCGCCGCTCGGCCTCGAGCTCCTCGTAGCGGGTGAGCTGCTCGGGCGTGAGCACGCCCTTCACGCGCGCGTCGGTGCGATCGCGGAGGGCGTCGAGCGCGGGGCGGCACTCGGAGAGGAGCCTGTCCCGCTCGGTCTCGGCCTCGGCGAGCGTCGCCCTGAGCTCGCGCACCTGGCGGTCGGTGAGGTCGAGGTGGCGGCGCATCGCCTTGAGGCGGAACTTGGCGCGCACCTCGGTCGGAGGGCCCCGGAAGGTGGCCTCGAGGTCGCGCAACGCCGTGACGCGGCCGATGGCCGCGCCGGCGACGCCGCCGAAGAGGAAGACCGCGGCGAGCACGGCCAGCGGCTTCCAGCGGGCGAGGGCGGGCGGGGACGCGGGGCGCTCTGTCATTCGCTCGCCTCGAGGGCCTCCACGGAGGCCATGATCGCGCTGTCGACGTCGCGCTGCGTCTGCAGGAAGAAGAGCACGCTCGCGGCCGCCGCGAGGGCGGTCACGACGAGGGCGGGGCGACCCGAGCGGACGATGCCGTCGGCGATCGCGGGCCGCGCGGGCAGGGGGAGGGGGAGAGGCGCGGCCTTGGCGGCGCGGACCATGGCCTCGGTGAAGCCGGCGTCCGGAGCGAGGCCGTCGGTCGCGGCCGCGATGCGCGCGAGCGGATCGCTGGCCGCGCTGGCCGTCGCAGCGCGCAGCACGGCCGCCGTGAAGCGGTCGTCGGCGTCGATGCGAGCGGTCGCGGCCGCGAGGCGCGCGAGGTCCCGATCGGGTCCGGTCCGGTCGTCGTCGCGGTCAGACATGCGGCGCCTCCTTCTCGATCTGCCGGGCGCGGAGCGCGGCGCGGGCGCGCACCAGGCGTTGCTCGACGGCGCCCTCGGAGCAGCCGAGCGCCGCCGCGGCCTCCTTCGCGGGCAGGCCCTCGACGGCGACGAGGACGAGCGCGGCGCGCTCCTGGGGCGGGAGCGCGGCGAGCAGGGCGTCGAGCTCGCGCAGCGCGACGCGCGCCTCGGCGGAGACGAGGCCGTCGAAGCGCGGCTCGGTCGACGCCTCGCGCGCCTCGCGCGGGGTGTCGCGGCGGCGCCGGAGGGCGTCGAGGCAGGCGTTCGTCACGATGCGGTACAGCCAGGTCTCCACCTTCGATCTCCCGTCGTAGCGCCCCTCGCGCAGGGCGCGGTAGGCGTCGACGAACGCCTCCTGCAGGGCGTCCTCTGCCTCCGCGAGGTCGCCGACCAGGCGCGCGGCCAGGCGGTACATCGGCGCGCGCGTGTGCTCGACGATCTGCCGGAAGGCCGCGTCATCGCCCCTGGCGACGCGCGCTGCGACGAGCCTGAGGTCGACGATCACGTTCCCCCGCGATTCTGCGCCCATGGCATCGCGCGCGCTACCGGGACGGGCGCTCAGCGGCGCTCGAAGCCGCGCCCGCCGGGCCCGGGGCCGCGCATGCCATGCCCGGGGCCGTGCTCGGGGCCGCGCATGCCGGGCCCGGGGCCGTGCTCGGGGCCGCGCATGCCATGCCCGGGGCCGCGCATGCTGCGCTCGGGCTTGCCCGCGGCCGGCCCCTTCTCGATGCGCTCGGCGAGCGCATTGCGCTGCGCCTCGTCGAGGATCGGGACGATCGCGGCCAGCGCGCCGACCATGCGGTCCAGGTGCGCCCGCGGGCCCATCTTCTCGCCCGCCGGCGGCCGCGGCAGGAACGCGTTCGCGTCGAAGCGATCCGCGGCGAACGTCTCGAGCCGCGCGCGCATCTCGGCGCGCCTCGCCGCGTGATCTTCCTTCCGCCCGACCCCGTCGGCGTCGCCCGGGCGCGCGGCCTCGAGGGCCTTGTCGATCTGCGCGCGCTGCTCGTCGCGCAGGTCGAGGCCGGCGAGGAGGTGGTCCAGCGGACCGCCGCGCATGCCGGGGCCGCCCATGCCGCCGCGGTCGCCTTGCGGGCCGCGGTGGTGCTTGCCGCCGCGCGGGCCGCGGTGGTGCTCGCCGCCTTGCGGGCCGCGCTCTCCTCGCCCGTCCATCTTCGCGGCGATCCCATCGACGAGCTGCCGGCGCTGCTCCTTCGTGAGCGTGGCGTGCAGGGTGCTCAGCGCCCCGGCGACGCGGGCGCGGCGCTCCTCGGCCGCGCGGCCGGCGTCGGGGAGCTTCGCCTCGATCGCCGCCCGATCGATCTTGCCGGCGCGCACGCCCTCGGCGAGCGCCGCGAAGACGGCCCCGTCCTTCGGGCGCTCCTTCGCGCCGTCGCGCAGCCCCTCGAGGGCGCCCTCGATCGTCGCTTCCTGCGCGTCCGAGAGGTCGAGCTCGTGGAGCGCCGCGCGCAGGAGGTGCTCGGGGCCGCGCGGCCCGCCGTGATGCCCGCCGAAGCCCTCCCGAGGACCGCCCGCCCTTGACGGGCCCTTGGCGAGCGCCGCCTCGGCGGCCTCGTCGCTCGGGGACGTGTCGCCCTGCCCCGTCTCCGCCGTGCAACCGGCCGCGCCGACGAGCGCGCCGACGAGCGGCAATATCCCACCAAGCCTCCACCAACGAGACTGCGTCATGGACTCTTCTCCTGCGTCGCCCGCGTCGTGCCGAGCGGGTCGTTCATCCCTGTGACGCCGGCGGGCAGGGGGGCCCTACGAGGGCGAGCCACTTTTTCTGGAGGCGAGCTCCGCAGGGAGGCGGGAGGGGCCAGCGCGGGCCGGATCGGCCCGGCCTTACCGCACGCTGGCGATCAGGTGGGTGCGCGTCCCCTGCGGCGTGGCGACCTCGGCCTCGTCGCCCTCCGAGAGGCCCAGCAGGGACGCGCCGAGGGGGCTCGTCGTGGCGAGGGTCTGCAGCTCGACCCCCTGGAAATGGATGCGCTCGCCGCCCGCGGCCGGCAGGAGGAAGTAGAGCGCGCGCCGCTTTCCGCTCTCCAGCTCCACGAGCGCCGAACTCTCGATGCCCGCGCCAGGGCCGAAGTCGCGCACCGTGACGGCGCCGAGCCTGGCGAGCGCCTGCTCGATCTGGAGCACGCGCTCGCTGTGCCCTCGCGCCACGTAGGACGCCTCGGTGGCGCGCATGTCCTTGTCGCCCTCGGCGCGGTTCTCCTCGTGCGTCACGGCGCTCGCGGCGTCGCGCGCCCGCTCGGTGGAGCGCTCGAGCTCACGGGCGAGCTGGTCCTTCAGGGCCGCGAGCAACGCGCGCTTGTCGATGGCCGGTGGCATAGACACGCACACCTTACCAGACGGGATCGCGGCGGTCACTCCACGGTCGTCAGGCGCCGCGCGGCGCTGAAGACAGCCGAGGGGCGCAGCCGTCCTCGGCGCCGCCCGGCGCGCGTCCGTCGCCGCCGGTCGCAGAGGAGGAGAAGGGAGGCGGCCCGGCTCCTCCGGGGAGGCCGCGCGCCGCGCGCCTGCCCGCCGGCGAACCCGCCGGCGAGCGGCGCCGAGCGCACACCTGCGCTGATTGCAGCTCTGTGATGGATGCCTCTCGCACAGAGTCGCAGCTCATGGCGCCTTTTCGCGTCGAGCTCTCCCCGCTCCTTGCAGATGTGCAATTCCATGCGCGTCGCGCGCGGCGGACTGCCGACGCGCTTATCGTTCGTGTAAATCGAATGTTTCAAAACGGTGACTTGGAAGCGCAAAGACGCGCAAAGACGCGCAAAGACGCGCGAAGACGCCCCACAACGGCGAACCGGAGAACCGCTCAGGAATCGTTCAGGAATCTTCGTTGCCGGGGAAGGGTGAGTCGTGTAGATTCCTAATCTGCTGCGCCGCTGCTCCGGGCTGGAACGCATCGACACGAGAGCATGGGTGTCGTGCGGCGCCGCCGCACAGCCTGGAGCGCGCGGGCCGAGCGCGCGCGACATGACGCGAGGCGTCCTGCCGCCGCTCGCCCGGGCTGCGTCCCGATCACTGCACGAGCACACAAGAGGAGAATCGTGAGCCTGTATGCCCAGGAGCGGCTGCGCGTGCTCGTCGTCGACGACGAGCGGAGGATGCTGGACAGCATCGCGGCCATCCTCGACGATGACGTCGATGTCGAGACCTGCACGTCCGCCCACCGGGCGCTCGAGCTGCTGCAGACAGGCCAGTTCCACGTGGTCTGCTCCGACTACAAGATGCCCGGGATGAACGGAGACGAGCTCCTCAAGCGGGTCGCCGGCCTGCCGCTCTACACGAGCTGCCTGCTGGTCACCGGCGACGAGGAGTACATCCGCTCCGGCGAGGCGAGCCGCCACTACGTCATCCTCAAGCCGTTCGAGCCCGCCCGGGTCACCCGGATCGTCCTGGAGCTCGCGCGCCTCGCCCACGCGCGGCGGTCCGCGGACGCCGGCGCGGGCGCCGCCTCGGCGCGCGAGGCCGCCGCGCCCGCCTCGAAGACGAGGGGGGCCGCGCCGTCGCTCAGGCCGCGGGAGGCCCCCCAGGAGGCGCCGGCGTCCTCGCCGCGCGAGCGGGTGAGCGCGTACCCGCCCCCGTCCTCCCGCGCGGCGTCGAGCTACCTGGACACGGCGCGGGTCGGAGACGCAGGGCTCCCGGCCCGGACCCTCAAGTGATCGCCCGCGGCGGCGAACGCGGCACCCGAGGAGGCCATCCCCCACGATGACGAGCCGAGATCCGCTCGGCGCGGTGGAGCAGACCGCGACGGCCGAGGAGATCGTGGCCACGCTGCGCCACGATCTGCGCAATTGCTTGGGTACGATCCGCAATGCGGCGTTCTTCATCCGGCGCAAGGTTGCCCGGGAGCAGGCCTTTCGGGACGACCCGCGGGTGGAGCAGTTCCTCGACGTCATCGACGAGGAGGCGATCGCGGCGAGCGCGCTCGTCGACGGCGCCGTCGACGCGAACCCGAGCCTCAGGCGGCGGCCGGTGAGCGCGAGCGCCCGCGAGTGCGTCTTCACGGCGGCGGCCTGCGCGCGCATCGCCGAGCCGGCGATCCGCGTCGACGTCGACGCGGCGGAGGGCGTGGTCGAGCTCGATCCGGCCGAGCTCGCCCTGGCGGTCCGGTGCCTCGTCGAGAACGCGGCGGAGTCGATGCCCGGGGGCGGGGTGGTCACGCTGCGCGGGAGCGTGGTGGGCGCGCGTTACCGCATCGAGGTCGGCGACGCGGGGACGGGTGTGCCCGAGGAGGAGCGGGAGGCGATCACGCGCCCGTTCTACACCACCAAGCCGGGCCGCCTCGGGCTCGGGCTCAACATCGCCGGGCGCGTGGCGCGCCGCTATTTCGGGGCGCTCACCGTCGGCCGCGGCGCGCCCTCGGGCACGCTGGCCTGCATCGAGCTGCCCCTCGCGCTGGCGCCCGAGCCGCCCGGCGCGGGCGCCGAGGAGCGGCTGTGACGGCGCGCGCGGCCGAGGCGCCGCGATGAGCATCCGGGCCGCCCTCTCGCTGATCTTCGCCGTGGCGGCGGCCGTCGTGCTGCTCGCGACCGGCGCGCTCCACGTCACGTCCGCCAGCATGACGCGGCTCCAGCGGCGCGCCGAGCTGTCCTACGAGGACCTCACCCGCCACGTCACGCTCGCCAACCACGCCGGCCGCTACATGCGGGAAGCCGCGGAGATCTCCCTCGGCGGCGGCGACTCCGAGGAGCTCCACCACCTGGCCGGGCTCGTCGCGCGGGACCTGGCCGCGGCGGAGGCGATCGAGCGGGTGCGGGGGCCGTTCGAGCGAGCGCGGGAGCCGCTCGAGCGGGCGTGGGAGCCGCTCGAGCGGGCGCTGATCGAGGGCGAGCGCGCCCCCGAGGCGCTGCGCGAGGCGCAGGAGGGCGACGAGCGCCTGCGCCGGATGCGCGCGAGCTTCGCGGCGATCGCCGGGGGCGTCGACCACGTGTCCCGCATGGCGAGCGCCGGGGATCCGGCGGCCTACCGGAGGTTCGTGGAGCGCCCCGAGGCCGAGTACGAGGAGGGCTTCGTGCCCCAGATCGACGCGGCCATCGCCGACGCGCGGCGCGACGTCGCGCGGAACGCGGAGCAGGCGGGCCGCGCGGGCGCCAGGATCAGGATCGCGAGCATCGCCCTGATGGCGGCGGCGCTCGTGCTCCTCGTCGTCCTCCTCGGCGGGCTCCTGCGCTCGATGGCGCGCGGGTTCGGCGCGCTCGCGGAGTGCTCGCGGCGCATCGCCGGAGGCGACCTCGAGCACCGCGTGCCCGACCTGGGAAAGCACGAGTTCGGGCGCATGGGCGCGGCGCTCCGCCACATGGCCGAGAGCCTGCGCGAGGCCCAGGCGTCGAGCGTGCGCGTCGAGCGGCTCGCGGCGATAGGGCAGCTCGCGGCGAGCGTCGGGCACGAGCTCCGCAACCCGCTCGGCGCCATCCGGAACGCGACGCACTACCTCAAGAAGCGCCTCGCCGGGACGGAGGTCGGCGCGGAGCCGCGCGTCGCCCAGTTCCTCGGCCTGATGGAGAAGGAGCTGCTCTCGTGCAACCGGATCATCGGCGATCTCCTGGACTTCGCGCGTGAGCGCAGGCTCCGCCGCACCGCCTGCCCGCTCGCGCCCCTGGTGGACGACGCCATGTCGGTCGTCGAGCCGCCCGCGCACGTGCGCCTGGAGAACCTCGTGCCGGCGGCGCTGCCGGTCCTGAGCCTCGACAAGGACCAGTTCCGGCAGGTGCTCGTGAACCTGATCCAGAACGCGGCCGAGGCGATCCCGGTCGAACGCGAAGGGTGGGTGCGTGTGGTTGGACGTGCATGTGACGAGGCCGTGCGCCTCGAGGTGGCCGACAACGGGGAGGGGATCGAGGAGGAGCACCTCGCGAAGATCTTCGAGCCGCTCTTCAGCACGAAGCTGAAGGGGACGGGCCTCGGGCTCGCCATCACCGCGGGGATCGTCCGCCTGCACGGCGGCACGATCGCGGTGGAGAGCGCGCCAGGCGCGGGGACGACGTTCACCATCCGGTTACCGCGCGCCGCGGCGCCGGAGGTACACTCCCTGAAGCTCGCATAACAGCGTGACAGCGTGACAGCAGAGGGAGACGGCCGTCGATGCAAGGGACCGGACCGGTGCTCGTGGTGGACGACGAGGAGGGGATGCGCGCCACGCTCGCCGCGAACCTCGAGCTCGAGGGGTACGAGGTCGTCGAGGCGCGGGACGGGGCGCATGCGCTCGAGCTCGTGAGGCAGCGGCGCTTCGCGCTCGTGCTGACCGACGTGAGGATGCCCGGCCTCGACGGCGTCGCGACGTTCCGGGAGATCAAGCGGCTCCAGCCGGAGCTCACGGTGGTGCTGATGACCGGCTTCGCGCGCGAGCAGCTCATCGAGCAGGGCATCGGCGAGGGCGCCTATGCGGTCATCTACAAGCCCTTCTCGATGGAGCACCTCATGCGGATCATCGCGCGGGCCCTCTCGTCGCGCGGCGTGCTCGTGGTGGACGATCTCCCCGCGGTCGCGGAGTCGATCGTGGCGGGGCTCACGGCGGCCGGGCTGCGCGCGGAGGCCGCGTACGACGGGCACACGGCCATCCAGCGCGCGCGGGACGCGGCGGTCGACGTATGCGTGCTCGACCTCCGGATGCCCTCCCTGGACGGCGTGAGGACCCACGAGCAGATCCGGCGGCTGAGCCGCGGGATCACGGTGATCGCGATGACCGGCCACGCGACGCCGGAGATGATCCACGCGTTCACGAGCCAGGGCGGGTACGCCTGCCTCCACAAACCGTTCGAGGTGCGCGAGCTGATGCTCACGATCGCGCGCGCCCGGAGCGACCCGGGGACGTGCTGAGGGCCGCGGGACATGGCGCCGGGCAGGGGCGGGCGCTGCGCCCTGCCCGGCCGCGACAGCGCCGACCGCGCGGGCGGAGGAGGGCGGCGTGAGCGTGACCGTGCTCCTCGTCGACGACGACGCGTCCTCGCGGTTCGTGCTCGCGACGCTCCTGGAGGACGAGGGCTTCCAGGTGGAGGAGGCCGGCTCGTTCGCCGAGGCCGGGCGGAAGATCGCGGCGGAGGGCGCGCGGTACGACCTCGCGCTGCTCGATCAGAACCTCGGCGACGGCCACGGCACCGATCTCGTGGCGGTGCTGCGGGCGCGCCTGCCGCGCGCGAAGGCGGTGCTGATCAGCGGCAGCGGCGACGAGGCCCTCGGCGACGCGCCCCCGCCGGACGCGGTGCTCTCGAAGGGGATCGGCTTTCCGGATCTGCTCGATCGGATCCGGCGGCTGCTCGGCTGACGCGCTCCGACGCCGCGCGGGCCCGCGCGGCGCGGGATGGCCGCGCGCGGCGTCAGGCGACGCCGAGCAGGGCCTTGCCCACGATGTCGCGGATCGCGGGGCCGGACAGGGCCATGATGGGGCCGCTCATCGCGTCGCGCAGGTGGCGCTCGATGGGGCGGCTGCGCATGTACCCGGCGCCGCCGGCGATCTCCAGGGCCGAGGTGGCGATGGCCACCGCGGCCTCGTTGGCCACGACCTTGGACTGCAGCTGCAGGAGGCCGTAGCTCGGGTCGCCCGCGTCCAGGGCGGCGGCGGTGCGCGTGGCGAGGGCGCGCGCGGCCTCGAGGCGCAGGCTCATGTCGGCCACGGCGAACTGCACCCATTGCAGCTCGGCGATGGGCCGGTCTCCCGGCGGCAGGACGCGCTCCTTGGCGTAGGCCACGGCCGCGGCCATGGCGGCCTCGGCGATGCCCACGGAGAGCCAGCCGAGGCCGTTGGGGATGGGGTTGGGCGCCGTGGGATCGACAGCGAGCCGCCGCGACTCGGGCAGGAGCGTGCCCTGGAAGCGGACGATCTGGCTGCGCGTGGCCCGCATGCCGAGCGTGTCCCAGACGGGCTCGATGGCGATCGAGTCGTCCCTCTCGATGAGGAAGAACGCGGGCTGGCCGTCGCAGACCGCGGCCGTGAAGAAGAAGTCCGCGTGCTCGCACCCGGTGACGAAGCGCTTCTCGCCGGTCAGGCGATAGCCGCCCTCGGCCTTCTGGGCCACCTGGCGCGGCACGAGGAACATGTTGCCGCTGGTGGGCTCGGAGAGCGCGTTGCCGACCCACGCGCCGCGGCGGATCGCCTGCTCGAAGCGGGACCGCTCGCCGGGGTCGACCAGGCCGCGGTACACCGACAGGGCGCCCTGGTGCATGAGCCACGCCGTGGCGAACGACGCGTCGCCCCGCGCGAGGATGGCGACGATGCGGCCGAAGGTGAGCCACGAGCAGGGCGCGCGGGCGCCGCCTTCGCCGGCGGCCCCGCCGAGCAGCGCCGTGTTGATCGGGGAGCGGATCGTGGCGGCCAGCCCCTCGACCGGGAAGGTGGCGTCCCGGTCGTGCCGGGCCGCGTGCTCGGCGAGGACCGCCGAGATCCGCTCGGCCTCGGCGAGGAGCTCGTGGGCCTGAGATGCGTCGTTCTTCTCTGCATTCATGAGGTCGTTCCCCTGTGGCTGCGAGACACTGAGCTCGCCCGGCTGTCAACGAAGCCGGGTGGACGGAAAGTGGGGCCCCGGAGGTCCGCCGCGGCGGGCCCTCAGACCCGGCGCAGCCTCTCGGCCGCGCGCTCGAGCGTCTCGTCCCGCTTGGCGAAGCAGAACCGCAGGACGGGCCCGGGCTCCACGCCGGACAGGAACGGGGAGATCGGGATCGAGGCGACGCCGTGCTCGCGGAGGAGGCGCTGCGCGAAATCGGCGTCTCGCTCCGTCGTGATCGCGGAATAGTCGACGAGCTGGAAATACGTGCCCTCGCACGGCAGGGGCCGCAGCCGCGAGCCCTCGATGAGCTTCAGGAACCGGTCGCGCTTCGCCTGGTAGAAGGGGGCGAGATCGGCGGCGAGCGGATCGCGCGCCACGATCTCGGCATAGGCGAGCTGGATGGCCGCGTTCACCGCGAAGGTCACGAATTGATGCACCCGCTGGATCTCGGCCGAGAGCGGCTGCGGCGCCGCGCAGTAGCCGACCTTCCAGCCGGTCGTGTGGTACGTCTTCCCGAACGAGCTGATGACCACGGAGCGGTCGGCCAGCTCCGGATACCGCGCGAGGCTCTCGTGCCGGCGCCCGTCGAAGAGGATGTGCTCGTACACCTCGTCGCCGACGACGAGGGCGTCGGTCCCCTCGAGCACCCGCGCGAGCTCGCGCATGTCGTCGGCCGACAGCATCGTTCCGGTCGGGTTGTGCGGCGAGTTGATGAGCAGGAGCCGGGTCCGCGGCGTGAGCGCGCGCCGCACCTCGTCCCAGTCCACGCGGTAGTCCGGAAAGCGGAGCGTGACGAACACGGGCGTGCCGCCGTTCAGCAGCACGGCCGGCGCGTACGAGTCGTAGCAAGGCTGGAACAGGACGACCTCGTCCCCGGGTCGGACGAACGCGGTCAGCGTGCTGAAGATGCCCTCGGTCGCCCCCGAGGTGATCGTGATCTCGGTCGCCGGGTCGTAGCGGCGGCCGTAGAGCCGCTCCATCTTCGCGGACAGCGCCTCGCGCAGCGCCAGGACGCCCTGCATGGGGGCATACTGGTTGTGGCCGGCGCGCATGTGGCGCGCGACCGCCTCGACCAGCTCCGGCGCGCAGTCGAAATCCGGGAAGCCCTGCGACAGGTTGATGGCGCTGTGCTCGTTCGCGAGGCGCGTCATCACGGTGAAGATGCTGACGCCGGTCGACGGCAGCTTCGATGGGATCGCAGGTGGGGTCATGATGGGCTCCTCGGCCGGGTCCTGACAGGCCGGGACCTTAGCATGTCACCGCTTCAGCCGGTGATCCGGTCGCGCCCCGGCCGCTCCGCGATGATGACCGAGTTGATCACCTCGTCGTGCGGATGGAGCTCCAGGAGCGGCTCGAACGGCGCCATTCCATGGATGTCGACCTCGGGGTAGAGCAGCGTGCGTAGTCGCTGCGAGCTGCGGACGAGGAGCAGCGCGCCCGGGCGCATCACCCCGTGGAGGTGGTGGAGCAGGCGGCTCTTCTCGCGCCGGTTCATGCCGACGAGCGCGGCGAGGAACACGCAGTCGAACTCCGAGAGGTCGGAGCAGGACAGGGCGTCGGCGCAGATGAACCCGAGCTTCTCCGAGAGCCCGAGCCGGCGCGCGAGCGCGCGGGCGTCGGCGCACGCCTCCTCGTCGACGTCGATGTTGCTGACCTGGACGCCGAGGCGCTCGGCGAGCAGGAGCGAGGTGAAGGGCAGCGGACCGGAGCCGATGAACAGCACGCGCCGCGGCGGCTCGTCGCGCACGCCCCGCAGGCCGGAGAGCTCGAGCCGGGTCAGCTTCTCGTAATTCACGGCGTACGGGAAGCTCCGGAGCTCGGCCGCCGGGTCGTCCGCGGCGGCGATGCGCCGCGCCCAGTGGCGCTCCAGCTCGTACTCGCCGCGCGAGCAGACGCGCCACAGGCCCTCCCGGATCGCGCTCACGGCCGGATCTCCGAGCACCTCATCGGCCTCGCCGCGCGAGCGCGACATGGAGATGCTCACGAGCTCGCTGAACAGGTGGTTCACCCGCTGGCTCGGCTCGAGGGAGCCCATGCTCGCGAGCTCGTTGTAGATGCGGTGAATGCGTGTCGGAAGCGAAGAGTCGATGATCGTGTTCATGAGGCACTCCAGATCAGCGGACCCGCTCGTCAGGATCGGTGTGCGGGCCCTCGGCGGCCTCGCCGACGCCGGCAGGCCACTTGTGCGTCATGAACCCTGAAATGTCAATTGCAAATGAATTGCATTTAACGGGCGCGAGCGCTGCGCCGGGGCCGTCATTTCCCGTCCCGATGCGCCTGGGATCAGGCGGCCCGCGACGGCGCGAGGTGCGGCGCCTGGCGACGGAGGATGCCCTCGGCCGTGTACAGGCGCGAGAACAGGTTGCGCGTGGCCGGGTCCGGATCCTCCCAGAGCCTCCTCAGGTAGCTCGGGTCGACGAGGCCAGCGCCGCTCAGCACGCAGCCCTGGTCGAAGAGGATGGCGGCCCTGTCCGCGAACGGCCTCGAGAACCACATCTCCGCGGGGATGGGGAACCCTTGCTTCTTGCGCGAGGCGATCGCCGGAGGGACGAGATCGACGAGGGCCTGCTTGTAGATTCCCTTCTCGGAGCCGCCCTGCTGCTTCAGCTCGCTCTGGAAATCGAAGGCGACGCGGGCGAGCTCGGCGCTTGCGAGGGGCGAGCGGGCCTCGACGCTGTGGCGCATGCTGATGAGATCCATCTGCCGGAACTCGTAGACGACGAGCCGGCCGTGGAAGTGCAGGAGCTGGACTGCCTGCAGGCTGTCGAGCGGCCAGTCGCCGTAGAGCGAGAGGATCTGGCGGTATTTGCGGGTCGTCAGGCGCGCGGCGTCGTGGCGCGGCATGAGCTGCCTCAGGTCGGCCTTGCCGGACCAGTGAAAGGCGGCGAAGTAGCGCTCGGCGAGCTCGGCGAGGGGCACGTCCGCCATCGCCCGACCGTAGGAGTACCCGTCGAAGATCTCGTCAGGCCCGCTCCCGGAGAAGATCACGCGCGCCTCTCGCCCGGCCTCCTCGAAGAGCCGGATGAGGCAGGGCGCCTCCTGGGACCCGAGCGGCTCACCGGCGGTCTCGATCCACCGGTCGAGGTAAGCGCAGTAGTCGGTGTCCGACAGGGTGATCTCGGTGTGCTGCGTGGCGTGCTCGCGGGCGAGCGCCCTCGAATAGGCGAACTCGTCGAAGACGCTGTTGCTCCTCGGGAGGAGCTGACCCGTCGGCTGAAAGCCGATGGAGAACGTCCTCATCGGCAGGCCGGCGCGGCGGGCCGCGGCGAGGACCGCCGTGGAGTCGATGCCGCCGCTCAGCAGGAGACCGTAGGGGACCTCGAGGTCGAACGTCCTCTGGCATCCGTCGATGACCGCGTCCCTGATCTCCTGCCGGATCGCGGGGACGTCGGTCCTCGCCGGGTCGCCGCGCGGGATCCGGTAGAAGCGCCCCGTCGCTTGCCGCTCGGGCGTCCTGGTCAGCCAGGTGCCGGACTCGAGCTTGCGGATCTGCCGGACGTGCGTGGCGCTACCCAGGATGAAGCGGTGCGCGGTGAACTCCGCGAGGCCGTCGAGGTCCCAGTCCTTCCTGCGGTAAGGGTCCTTGATGAGCGGGTCGATCTCCGAGGCGAAGACCAGGGCGTCGTCGTCCTCCCACAGGTAAACGGTCTTCTGTCCGGTGGGGTCGCAGGCGATGAGCCCCGTCTGTGTCGCGCTGTCGAACAGGGCGAAGGCGAACATGCCCTCGAGGTGCTCCACGCAGGCGAGCCCCCATGCCTCATACGCCGCGAGGATGACCTCGGTGTCCGAGGCGGTCCTGAACGGGAACCCCGACAGCCGCGCGCGCAGGTCGCGGTGGTTGTAGATCTCGCCGTTGAAGACGATGGCGAGGCGCTGATCGGCCGAGGTGAGCGGCATGTCCGCGCCGGGGTTCCCGGCGTCCGTGATGCGCAGCCGGTTGCTGCCGAGCAGGGCCCAGCTCGCGCATTGCAGGGCGCCCCGCGCGTCCGGCCCCCGGTGGTGCATCGCCTCGAGGAGCGACGCCATCTCGTCGCGCTGCGCGGCGCCGATGGGATGCTTCTTGTTGAAGATGCCAGCGATCGAACACATCGAGCACTCTCCTGGAGCTGGGACCGGAACGTGACGTGGAACGTGACGTGGAGCACCGCGACGCGGCGCGCGACCCAGCGGCGGGCGTCAGGCGGTGACGGGCTCCCGATGGCGCGCCGGGAACGCCAGGGGCATGAGCCTCGGGAGCGCCAGATGGAGAGAGACGGAGCGCGTCAGGCTGAACAGGAGGAAGGCCATCCAGAGCCCGTGGTTGCCCCAGCGGGCCGAGGCGACAGGCCAGATGGCGAAGAAGACCAGGGTCGCGGCGAGCAGCGAGTTGCGGACGGGGCCGGCCCGCGTCGCGCCCGTGAAGACGCACTCGAGGATCATGCTCCAGAAGATCGCGAGGGGGAACAGGACCATCCAGATGAAGTAGCGGCCCGTCGTCTGCGCGATCGACTCCAGCGGCGTGAACAGCGCGAGGATGGCCGGCTGCGCGGCGAGGCAGGCGAGGCTGATGGCGAGCGCGGACAGCGATGCCGTCCAGAACGAGAGCCGGATCGTGCCGAGGAAGCGCTCCCGGGACTGGGCCCCTATCGCCTGGCCTGCGAGCATGCCCGCGGTGTTCCCGAGCCCGCCCAGCGCGCTGGAGATGACGAGCTGCATGTGCATCAGGATCGCGTTGACCGCCAGGGCCTCGGGGCCGAGGAGCGCGCTCTGGCGGGTGATCCAGCCGAAGACGCCGAGCAGGCAGGTCGTGCGCACGAGGACATCGCTGTTCACGCGCCACATGCGGGTGATGGCGTGGAGATCGGCGAGGTGCTGCCACCTCGGCTGGACGCCGCGCAGGTGGCCCTTGCGCCAGATCACCAGGAAGCCGACGACGACCTTCGTCACCTCGGCCAGCACGGTGGCCCAGGCGACGCCGCTCACCCCGAGGTCGAGCGCCGTGACGAAGGTGACGGTGAGGACCAGGTTGAGCAGGTCCATCCCGATGTAGAGCAGCGTCACCCAGCGCACCTCGGCCATGCCGATGAGCCAGCCCGCGACCACGTAGCCCATCAGCACGGCGGGAGCCCCCCAGATGCGCGCCTCGTAATAGGCCGCCGCGTGGGACTCGACCTGTCCGCGGGCCCCCATCAGATCGATGCCGGCGGCCCCGAGGGGGCCCTGCAGCAGCACGAAGGCGCAGCCGACCAGGCCCGCGAAGACCAGCGGACGAAACAGCTGCAACGCCGCCTCCTGGCGATCCTCGGCGCCGCGCGCCTGGGCAGCGAAGCCGCTCGTGCTCGTCCGGAAGAAGCCGAGGAGCCAGTAAAGGGTGTTGAAGATCTGGCTGCCGACGGCGACTCCCCCCATCGTGGCCGCGTCGCCGAAGTGCCCCATGACCGCGGTGTCGGTGGCGTTCATGAGGGGCCCCGACAGGCCGGCGAGGGTCAGGGGGAGGGCGAGCTTCCAGTACGATCCGAAGCTCAAGGCCTCCTTTCGGGGCTGCGTGCGGTGCTGGGCCATCGGTCGAGCTCTCGGCACAAGGTGAGGTTCAGCGTGACTCCAACGTGAAGGAGAGGAGGTGTGTCAGGATCTCGTCGTAGGGAGCGGACCAGGTCTTCCGCCTCAGGAGCTCGGGCTTGAAGCCCCGGCGGAGCGCGTGCCCCGTGATGCCCTGGAGGTTGCTTGCGTTCGAGAGCACGGTGATGACCTTTCCTCCCGGCGCGAGCAGCTCTCGAGAGGCGATCTCGTCGAAGAAGCGCGCCATGATCGCGGAGCCCGAGAAGTTCACCCGCGTGAGATCGGGATCGTCGGAGCGCAGCGGGTTGGCGGGCGGGTTGAAGGCGATCACGTCGGCGCGCCGCCCGGGCGGAAGCGCGGAGAAGAGATCCGAGACCAGGAAGTGATGCCTTTCGGGGTCGCGCGCGCCCGTGTGCCGCTCGAAGCTCGCGAGGCTCGACGCGACGCTCGCTTGATGGATGTCCATCGCGTAGATCTCGCGGGCGCCGCGCTGCCGCGCGAGGATGGGCTCGACGCCTGCCCCGCACCCCATCACGACGACCGAGGCGCCCTGCGTCTCGACGAGCCCGTCGTGGAGGGCGTCGAAGATCACCTCGCTCGTCCCGCCCGGCACGAGGACGCCGGACGGGACCGCGAACCTCAGCCCGCGGTACACGTAATCGCCGCCCAGGACCCTGGTGCCCCGGTTGACCTGCTCGATCTCCTCGGCGGAGAGCATGGGCGGCAGCGAGAGATAGAATCGTCGGATCGGCTCGGTGAGCGCGGCGATCTCGCGAGGGGCCAGCGCCAGCCCGTGAATGTCCTCGATCCGCGGCGTTCGATTGTCCATGGCTCAGGTCTCCCGTGCTTTCCGGTCGCGGGTCAGCAGCGTGCAAGGTTCGCTCGACGGTCCCCGGTGGGCGGCCGGCCGGGCACTGGCCTCGCGCGAGGCGCTCGCCTCTTCCAGCCACGGCGTCGCGTCGATGCGGCGGACGGCCAGCGGGATCGTGGCGCCGAGCAGCGCGAGGACGCCGAGCAGGCCGGCGAGGCCGGAGAGGTGCAAGGGCCGCGGGCCGCCATCGAAGCGGTGGCGCGGGACGTCGTCGATGCCGAACGCGGCGAGGCCCTTGTGATTGAAGACGAGCGGATAGAAGTACTGCTTCAGCTGCTCGTGGTAGGCCACCATGCTGTCCCTGAAGGCGAGCTCCGTGGCCATGTCCGTGCCCGCCATCCGGTCGAGCACGAGCTCCAGCGCGAGCGGCGGCAGGGCGAGCGCGGCCCGCGCGGTCCACTGCTCACGGCGCGCGAGCGCAGCGTGGTAGTCCTCGACCTGCCGGGCGACGTGCGCGTCGCCCATCTCGTGCATGGCGTAGTACCAGGGCCAGGAGAAGCGGTCTTCCGGTACAGGGGTCTGGGCCCACTCGGGTCGACGCGCGAAGAACGGGTCGAGGGTCGCGCGCTTCGGCCGGTCCCAGCCGGCGTTCATCTCCTGCCGCTGCGCGAGCGTGAGCTCGACGCCGCCGCGCGCGGGAGAGGCGGTGATGATCGCGAGGTTGACGAGCGCGGGGAGCAGGACGCACCAGGCGATCCAGACGCCCACGAGCGAGATCGCGTTCCACGCGGACGAGCGGCGCAGCGAGGCCACGAGGAACACGAGGACGAACCAGAGCGCGATGTACGCGAGCGACGCGAGCGCGAAGGCGCCGGCGCGCGCGTCGAGCGGGAGGCCGAGCCAGGCGACGGCGAAGGCGAGCAGCGCGAGCGCGACGGCGGAGACCAGCCCGGCGCGCAGCGCGAGCCGGAGGGCGAGCACGCGGGACAGGCGCGTCGGCTGGGAGCAGACGAGCGGCTCGGTGCCGAGGTCGTCGTCGCGCGAGCGAACGTCGTAGCTCACGCCGATGATGAAGAGCGGGACGAGGAAGATGAGGACGAACCCGTAATCGAAGCTGCCAGAGAGCTGCTTCAGCGGGTTGGCGATGTCGGTCTTGTAGAGCTGCGGCACGAGGCCGATGAAGCGCAGGTGCCGGCTGTACGGGTGCACGTCGCGCAGCCCGGTCGAGAGCGCGGTCCACTCGTTCGGCTCGTGCGCGACCGGCATCGCGAGGTAGTAGAGGACGAGGCCGAGATCGTCCTCCGGCGCGTGCGTCTCGCGGAGGTAGCTCTCCTCCTCCCTGAGCGCCGGCTCGAGCGCCGCGATGACCTCGCGCTCGCGGGCGACGCGGGCCGCGCCGTCGACGATGGCGGCGACGCCGGCGGCGAGCAGGAGCGCGGCGGCGACGAGGACCATCCGCGCGCGGAGCATCTGGCGGAGCTCCAGGCGCGCACGTGAGGGAAGACGTACGAGGAGACGTGCGGGAAACGAGCTCATGACGCCTCTCCCTGGCGGCGGGTGAAGAGCGCGACGGCGAGCGAGAGCGCCGCCGCCCACGCGAGCAGCGCGAGGCCGGCGGGCGCCACGCGGGACAGCGCCCACGCCGCGGGAGGCCTCCTGTGCTGGAAGGGGTCGAGCTCGCTCCACTCCGCCCGATCGACCCGCTGCGCCTTGTCGTCGTGCCAGCGGATCTTCGTGATGTGCAGGTGGTTCAGGTGCTGGATGAAGGCATAGCGGTGCGCCTCGGCCTGCTCCTCGAAGTCGACGAGGTGGTGGGCGTCGGTGCCGGCGATCCCCATCGAGAACGACCGGATCGCGAGCAGCGGCGTGAACAGGCCGGCGCGGAGCGCGAGCGCGTCCTGGGCGCGGTGCGCCTCGAACAGCCGCGTGGTGTAGTCGTTGAACACCGCCGTCGTGACCTTCTCCCCCTCGCGCATCACCACGCCGCCGTAGTTGACCGGGAGGTCCTCGACGCGCGACGCGCCGTGCTCGGCCAGGGTGCGGCGCCGGAGCTCCTGGAAATGGGGGTTGTTCGGGTCGTGGCTGTCTCCGACCTCGCGGTTCGCGCGCGCGAGGTCGAGCTCGACCTGGGCGCGCGACGGCGTGGGGTGGAGGCGGCTCGCGGCCTCGGTGGCGAGCCGCGGCATGACGATCCAGAGCGCGACCCAGAGGCCGAGGAGCGTCAGGAGCGCGCCCTGCGCGCGGCGGTGGAACGACGAGACGAGCACGCCGAGCGCCGTACAGGCCGTCAGATAGACGGCGTAGCCGCCCGCGAGCGCGGCGGCGCGGACGAGCGTGTCCCGGGACGCGTCGAGCGCGCCCGTGAGCAGCGCGCCCGCGAGCGCGAGGGCGAGGAGCGGCGCGAGCCACAGCGCGACGGCGAGCAGCGCGCCGAGGACCTTCCCGGCGACGAGGACGCGCGCGTCGACGCCCTGGGAGACGGCGATGCGCCATGTCCCCGATTCGCGCTCTCCGGCGACGCTCGCGAACGTCATGCAGAAGATGAGCAGCGGAAGCAGCACCTGGAGGACGAAGGCGGCGCTCGGGGTCCCGAAGCGCGCGAGCTCGCTCGACTGCCCGGCCTCGCTGAAGCTCAGCGAGTTGCGCTGGTGCGGCTCCAGGAAGATCGACGTGCCGGCGAAGGACTCGAGGCCTGGATCGAAGAAGCCGAGCGGGCTCGGGGCGCGGAAAGCGAAGGTGCCGTAATGGGCGGCGCGGTGCGGGTGGCGATCGGGCTGGTCGACCCACTGGCGATGGACCAGCTCCTGGAAGGCCGCGCGCTGGCGGGCCTCCTGGGTGTGCCGCGCCGCCTCGAGCAGGAAGGCGGCGACGAGGAGCGCCGCGGCGAGCGCGGCGGCGATGCGGACGGTGCGGCTGCGCAGCGCGCGGATCGCCTCGTGCCGCGCCGCTGTGAAGAGGGCTCTCATGCGCTGACTCCCTGAGGGGCTCGTCGGACAGCGGCAGCGTCAGAAGCTCAAGGTGCCAGTCACGTACGCCGAGCGAGCGTTGCCCGGGTTGTGCTGGGCCCCTGTGGCGCCGAAGTCCTTGTACCAGATGGATGTGTCGTAGGACTGGTCGAGCAGGTTCTTCACCTCGGCGCCGACCGAGATGGCCTCCGTGACGTCGTAGGCCGCGCTCGCGTTGACGACGACGTAGTCGCCGACCTTCCGCGCGCCTTGTTCGGGGGTGAAGTTCTCCTTGTTCAGGTAGTAATCGCCCTGCGCGTAGAAGAAGAGCGAGACGAGCAGGTCCCGCGCGGGGTGAACGTCGATCCCGCCCTTGGCGCTGAAGCTCGGGACGTGATTGAGCTCCTTGCCCTTGTTCGCGGCGAGCGCCGGTCCGGGCTCGACCTGCTCGGAGAAGGTGCGGCTGAACGCGCCCCACACGGAGAGGAAATCGTACGGCCGGAGCGTGAGCTCGACGTCGAAGCCGCGGCGCACCGTCTCACCGACGTTCTCGAGGTCGCCGGAGCCGTCGCCCTTGTCCCGCACCTCGCCGCTCGCGCGCTGCTCCCAGAAGGCGAGGTGGCTCGTGATCCACGGAAAGACGCTCGACCGATAGCCGATCTCCCAGCCGTCGTTGATCGAGGGATCGAGCGGCGTGCCCTGAACGGCATAAGCACCCTTGCCCGTGCCGATCTGGAACGTGCGCCCGTAGTTGGCATACAGGCTCTGCCCCTTCACCGGCGTGACCATGACGCTCGCCTTCGGCTGCCAGATGAAGCCGTAGTCGTTGAGATCGTGGTCGACCATGCGGGCCGCCTCGCCCTCGGGCTGCTCCAGGAAGCTGCCGGCGCCGGCCAGGCGGTCGGCCCGCAGCGCGGCGACCAGCTTGATCGGCTTGATCGGGCTCGCGCTCGCCTGCACGTAGGAGCCCGCGGCGTGGAGCATGAAATTCTCGTCGCGGAACGCCGGGCCTCGCCGCTCGCGAGCGACCGTGGGGATGCGCTGGTACCGGTTGTCCTGGAGCTGGTAGTCGACGCCCCACTCGACGGTGAGGTCGAGCGCCCGGGGGTCGCGCGTGCGGTACGTGAGCACCGAGATCGCGCCGTACTGTCGATCGTCCTCGATCCGCAGCTGCTGGTCGAGGTCGGGGTCGAACTTCACCCACCGGTCCCTCAGGAACGCCTGCCCGTAGCCCTTCAGCTGCCACGAGAGGCCCCGGGTGAGCTCGTGATCCAGGTGGACGCTGGCGTGGAGGGTCGTCTGCCGGCCGCCGTCGGTCGCCGACTGGGCGGGCGACGCCGTGGGGCGCGAGCGCGCGTCCCCGGCGGACAGGTAGCCTGGGGCGTCGGCGTCGAGGAGCATGCCGCGCAGGATGAGCCCGACCCGGAGCTCCCTGGACGGCTCGTAGAACCACTTGGCCGAGCCTGCGACCTTGTCGGTCCTCGCGTGATCGCGGTGGTTGTCCGAGCCGCGGTAGCCGGCGAAATAGGTCTGGCTCAGCGCGCCGTGCTCGGTCGCGACGAGCGCCTGGGGCTCGACGGTCCAGAAGCTCCCGGTGAGGAGCCGGGCGATGCGCTCATTGCCCGTCTTTCGGGTGATGACATGGATGTTGCCAGCGACGTTGTTCAGGCCGTAGCGCGGGTCGTTCGTGCCCTTGACGACCTCCATCCGCTCGATCTCGAGCGGGAAGACGGCCTTCATGTCGGGGAGGCCGACGTGGTGGTTGCTGGGGATGCCGTCGATGAGGAGCTTCGTGTGGGCGACGTCGCCCTGCGTGTTGAAGCCGCGGAGCCCCACGTCGGCGTTGATGATTCCCTGGTTGAACGACTCGATGGTGACCGCCGGCGCGCGCCGGAGCAGCTCGAGCGGCTCGGCCGCGCTCTGCTTCTGGAGCTCCTCGGCGCCGAGGACATCGACCGAGGCCACGACGTCGGCGCTGTCGAGGGGGCCGACCCGCTGGCCGATGACGAGGATCTCCTCGCCGACCGCGGCGGTGGTCGAGAGGAGCGCGGCGAGGGCGGCGGCGAGGCCGGAGGTGCGCGCGCGGGGGGTCATGACAGGACCTCGGGCGCGGGAGCGGCGGCCGCGCTGCTGCGCGAGGGGAGAGGGGGAGCCGCGTCGCCCGGGGGGTCGAAGTGCCGGCGGTACAGCGCGAGGACCTCGGCCTCGGACACGCCGGCGGCGCTCGTGACCTCGACGAGCCGGCCGGCCTTCATCACGCCGATCCGGCGCGCGATGCTCGCGACGGCGCCGAGGTCATGGGTCACCATCAGCACGGCGGCGCCGCGCGCGCTCTCGCGCCGGATCGCGCTGCAGAGCTCGCGGGCGGCGCTCGGATCGAGGCCCGACGTCGGCTCGTCGAGGAGCAGGGCGGCGGCGCGCCTCGCCTGCGAGAGGGCGAGCACGACCTTCTGCCGCATGCCTTTGGAGTAACCGCTCGCAGGGCGGTGCACGGCGCCCTCCGGCAGCCCAGCTGCGGTGAGCAGCCGCGAGAGCTCTGCGGAGGAGGGCACGCGCGCCCGCGACAGGCCGAGGAAATAGGCGAGGTTCTCGCAGCCGGTGAGGTGCGGATAGAGCCCCACCTGCTCGGGGACAAAGGCGATCTTCCGCCGCGCTTCGATCGGATCGGCCTCCACGTGGGCGGAGCCCACGTACGCGGCGCCGGAGGAGGGCCGCGTGAAGCCGAGGAAGAGGTTCAGCGTGGTGGTCTTGCCCGCCCCGTTGGGCCCGAGGAGACAGAACACCTCTCCGGCAGGGACCTCGAGATCGAGCGCGTCGAGCGCGGGGACGCCCCCGTAGGACTTCGAAAGCTTGTTCGCCGTGAGCATGGCTGGTCCGCCGGGACATCGCCGCCGGCGGCGCACCGTATGCGATCGATGCATCGGAAAGTCAATTGCAAATGTGATGCAATTGCATCTGTAGTGCCGAGGGGAGACCGGTCGGCGGGGTGGAGGCCGAAGGCCGCCCCCTCCCTGGACGACGCGGCGCGGGGCCTGTTCGCCGGGGCGTCGCGGCGTGTCCGTGCGCTCCGGACGATCGTGTGGGTCAACCCGGGGAGCGAGGGCGGCCGCGCCCTGGCCTGGCTCGAGGCCGGCGCTCCGGCTGAGGTCGTGTATCGGCTCCGCGCCGGCGAGCCGCGCCCGTGATAGCGTGCCTGCCGCCGGCGCGGGGGGCGGCGCTCCGTTCCTCTGCGCGCGGCGGAGAGAGAGGGGGACACCGTGCGGCTGAAGGACAAGATCGCGCTCATCACCGGGGCGAGCAGGGGAATCGGGAAGGCCAGCGCGCTCGCGCTGAGCCGGGAGGGGGCCGTCGTGGTCGGCGTGGCGCGCACCACGGCGGATCTGGACGCGCTCGAGCGGGAGATCCGCGAGGCGGGCGGACGCGCGCTGATGATCGCGGCCGACGTCACCCGCGCCGCGTCCGTCGCCGCGTGCGTGGAGCGGGCGGTCCGCGAGCTCGGGAGGATCGACATCCTCGTCAACAACGCGGGCATCGGCGGATACCGGCCCTTCCTCGAGTGGTCGGAGGACGACTACGACCGCATCATGGCGACGAACGTGAAGGGGACATGGCTGTTCTGCCGCGAGGTCATCCCCCACATGCGCCGCCAGGGCGGCGGCCACATCATCAACGTCGCCAGCGTCGCCGGCCTGCAGGGCTATCCGAGCGAGGCCATCTACTGCGCCTCCAAGTTCGCGCAGATGGGCCTGACCCAGGCGCTCGATCGCGAGTTCTGGCAGGACAACATCAAGGTGAGCGCCGTCTGTCCGGGCGGCGTCGAGACCCACTTCGCCCTCGGCGACGGGCGCACCGCCGGCTCGGAGCGCATGCGCGGCTTCTCCACGCCGGAGGACGTGGCCGAGGCCGTGGTGCTCGCCGCGCTGCCGCGGGACCGCTCGCGCATCGTGCAGATCGTCATGCGGCCGATGAACGAAGCCACGTAGCGCGCAGGCTCGCCTCGCGCGCCGCCGCGCGCGCTCAGACCGCGGCGCGCGGCCTCGCCAGCGTCTCCCATGCTGCCATCGCGCAGTCGACGATCGCCTGGAGCGCCTCGCGCGAGGCGCCGTCGCGGGCCTGCAGGGAGAGGCCCTGGAGCACGGTGGTGTAGAAGGCGGCGAGCGCCGCCGTGTCGGTGCCCGCCGGCACGTCGCCCTCGGCGACGCCGCGATCCAGCCGGCGCCGGAGCGCGTCGAGCGCCGCCCGCCGGCACCCGGCGAGGTAGGCGCGCACGCGCTCGTTCTCCGGCGTGCCGAGCGTCGCGGCGAGCACGACCATGCAGCCGCTCGGCTTGCCCGGCGTCGCGTACCCCTCCACGTTGCCGCGCAGCATCGCCTCGACCGCCCTGCGCGCCGTCGGCTCGTCGCTCATGGCCCGGTTCGTCGCCGCGCCCTCGACCTCGTTGTAGAGCGCCACGGCCTCGCGAAACAGCGCCTCCTTGCAGCCGAACGCGGCGTAGAGGCTCGGCGAGTTGATGCCCATCGCGGCCGTGAGATCGCTGAGCGAAGTGCCCTCGTAGCCCCGCTCCCAGAACACCTCCATCGCCCGCCGCAAGGCGGCGTCCCGATCGAAGCTGCGCGGGCGACCCCGTCCGACCATCATCGAGACCTTTCTGTGTTTCTGTGACGATCGATAAAAAAACCGATTGACCACCGGTTGCGGGACAGAGTACATATTCTGTATCGATCTGTACAGAAAAGAGGTACTCATGGCGGAGTTCGCAGGCAAGGTGGCGCTGGTGACCGGGGGCAGCCGCGGGATTGGCGCGGCGATCGTCAAGCGGCTGGCGCGGGGCGGGGCGGATGTGGCGCTGACGTACGTGAGCGCCGCGGACAAGGGGCGCTCGGTGATCGCCGACGTCGAGGCGGCGGGTCGGCGGGGGATGGCGATCGCGGCGGACACCGCGGATCCGGCTGCGATCGTCGGCGCGGTCGAGCGGACGGTGGCCGAGCTCGGCAGGCTGGACATCCTCGTCAACAACGCCGGTGTCGCCATCATGGCGCCGATCGAGGCCGTGACGCTCGCGGACCTGGACAAGACGCTGGGGATCCATGTGCGGGGCGTCTTCCTCGCCTCGCAGGCCGCGGCGCGGCACATGGGCGCCGGCGGGCGCATCATCAGCATGGGCAGCTGCCTCGCCGACCGGGTGCCGGGGCCGGGAATCGCGCTGTACTCCATGAGCAAGTCCGCGCTGGTCGGCCTCACGAAGGGCCTCGCCCGCGATCTCGGGCCGCGCGGCATCACCGCCAACCTCATCCAGCCCGGCCCGATCGACACGGACATGAACCCGGCCAACGGCGCTGGAGCGGAGTTGCAGCGGAGCATGCTCGCGCTCGGCCACTACGGCAGCACCGACGACATCGCCGCGACGGTCGCTCACCTTGCCGGCGAAAGCGGGCGCTTCATCACCGGCGCGACGATCACCATCGACGGCGGGTTCACGGCCTGAGGGGGGCCGCGCGGCCCGCGCCGGGCGCCGGTCGCGCGGCCACCAGGGCGACTCCAAGGGAGGTACGGCGCGGTGCCGTCGCGTGCGTATCAGGCCGGCCGCGCCTCCCTCAGAGCGACTCCAGGTAAGCGACCAGAGCGCGCCGATCGCCGGCCGACAGGTGGGCGGTGTGGCCCATGGCGCCGTCCACCCCCTCGACCAGCGCGAGCAGCGTCGGGTAGCGGCCGTCGTGGTAGTACGGCGCGGACCGGCCGACGAAGCGCAGCGAGGGCGTCTCGAAGGAGCGCTCCGTCTCGAAGCGCGTCGCGCTCCGCACGTCGTGCCGCGCGCCGTCGGTGGTCAGCTCGTCGCCGACATGGCAGCTCGAGCAGCCCGCCTCGCGGGCGTGGAAGAGCTCCTCGCCGCGCGCGGCGAGCGCCGCGCGGGCGCCGGCCGCCGCGGCTGCCGGCTCTGCGGCTGCCGCTTTTGCGGCGCCGGCCGGCGCCGCCGCGAGCGCGGCGCGCTCCTCGGCCGTGAGGACCGCCGCCTCGGCGGGCGGATCCATGCCGCGGAGGTACGCGAAGATGGCGTCGCGCTCCTTCGCGCTCAGGCCGGTGCCCGCGAGCCGGGACATGGTGCGGGCGAAGTGGCTCTCCAGGTCCTTCTTGCTGCCCTCCCAGCCGTACGGCGCGGTTCCGTCGAGCCGCCCCATGAGCATCGGCGTCTGGCGCGGGCCCTCCGGCGTCGACCAGGTGAGCGCGTCGTCGCGGCCGTCGGGGTGGCAGCTGGCGCAGGCGCGCCCGTCGAACGCGACGCGACGGCCGCCGGCCGCGTGGAAGAGCCGCTGGCCCGCCGCGCGCTGCTCGTCGAGGCGCGACGCGCGGGGCAGGGTGATGACCGGCAGCTCGCCCGCGAGCTCCTTGCCGGCGGCGCCGATCGCGGCCGGCCCCGGGTCGCGCGCGGCGGGCAGGATCGTCAGCGCGCCGTCGAACCGGGAGAAGACCACGGCGCGCCGGCGCGCGCCGTCGACCGCGATGGCGGTGGGCCCGGCGCCCACGCGGGCGCGGAAGAGCTCGCGTTCCCGCACCGATCCGGTCCGCTGCGGCTCGCCGGAGATCTGGGCGCGGGCGTCGTAGGCGATCACCTTGTCGTGGCCGAGGCACGCGACGAGCAGGACCTCGTCCCCGGGCTCGATCGCCGCTGCCCGCGGGAGCCGGCAGCCGCGGAGCCCGAGGTGGGCCGAGACCTGCGGGACCTCCGCGCGTTCGCCCATCGCGTCGACGACCGCGATGTGCTCGATCACGGTGTGGACGAGCGCGCTGCCGTAACCACCGGCGCCCGTCGCGGGCCCCGGATCGACGAGCGCGATGGGCGCGAAGACCGCGCCGCTCGCCGCGCGCGCCAGCGCGAAACCCTGGGAGCCGCGGCGATCCACGTTCACCGTCGGGCGGCGCATCTGGAACGGCATCCCGTCCTCGAGCTCGAAGGGCGCTTTCCGCGACGGCCCGCTCGAGCTGCGCGGGAAGGGTTTGGCGAGCTTCGACGTCGATCTCGGGGCGCGCCGCTCCACCCCGTCGGTCGACAGCTCCCGCGCGCCGGTCGGCGCGCCGCCTTCGCCGAGCGTCACGACGCTGATGCGGCCGCCGACCGCGTGGGAGACGAACGCGCGCCGGCCGTCGCTCGACGCGACGACCGCGCTGGGATCGCGGGCGAGCGGGAGCTCGCCGGTGCGCCGGAGGTCGGCGGTCGCGAGGCTGGTGAGCGCGTGGCCCCAGCGGCTCGCGACGAGCAGCGTGGCGCGGTCCGGCGTCATCGCGAGGCCCACCGGCTCGCTCGCGACGGGCACCAGGCACCTTCGCTCGAGCGGGGCGGCAGGGCCCACCGGCTCCAGCACCTCGAGCAGGGCGCGGTCGCGCAGCGAGGCCACGACGCGGCCGTCGCCCAGCACGATCACCTGGGCGGGCCGGCCGGCGAGCGGCGTGCGCGCGAGCGCGGCGCGGGCGTCGATGTCGACGGTGTGGAGGGCGGCGTCGTCCTCGTCGGCGACGAAGGCGAGGGTGCGCCCGCCGAGCTCCGCGAGGGCGACGCCGGAGCCGGCGTGCGTCGCGTCGAGGGGCGCAGGCGCGGGGCCCGCCGCGCGCCGGGCGCAGGTGGGTGGCGGCGGCGCCTCCGCCGCGGCAGGGGGGCTGGGCGGCGGCGCCGGGGCCGGGTCGCGCGGGGAGGGGGTGCAGGCGAGGGCGACGAGGACGAGGGCGGTCGGAGCGGCGGCTCTCATGCCTGGACCATCGGCCCAGCGGGCGAGAGTGTGACAGAGGCGTCGCCGCGGGATGGTCGCTCGCCTGGCCTGGCCTGACCGGGCTGGAGCGCCGGAGTATCAGCCAGCCTGCTCTCGCGAAAGGTGTACACTCGGATGCATGCCCCTCGGCGACGACATCCCCGCTGCGAGGATGCGCGTTCCATGGAGCAGATGAGCGCGTGGACATCGTGGATCCGGGGACTCGGGTGGCCGACTGGGATGCTGCCTGGGACGCTTGACAGCGCGGGTCCGGCGTCGGATACGCTATTTATCCACGATGCGTGGGAGCGGCGCGACGGGGCGGGGTTGGCGCTCAAGGCGCTCCACGCGCCAGGCCCGCATCGACACAGAACGGTTCCCGGATCGGAGAAGCAAGCATGTCAGATGCTCTAGGAGAGCTCGTCAAGCCCGTCATCGTCGGCCGTTCCAGCTCGCACTTCACGCGTGTCACGCGGATCTTCGCCGCGGAGATGGGGGTCGACCATTCGCTCGAGGTCGTGCGGGACCTCATGTCGTCCAACGCGGCGGACTACGGGGGCAACCCCGCGCTCAAGCTGCCGGCTCTCCGGACATCCCGCGGCGTGTGGTTCGGCGCGCTCAATGTCTGCCGCGAGCTGTCGCGGCAGTCGAAGCGCGCGGTACGCACGGTATGGCCGGAGGACCTCGATCAACCCCTCCTCGCGAACGCCCAGGAGCTCGTCGTTCACGCGATGGCGACGGAGGTCGCGCTGATCATGGCCGGTGCCGCCGGGGCCGGCGACGGAAGCGCGCTCCAGGCCAAGCAGCGAAAGAGCCTTATGAACACCATGTCATGGCTGGAGGACAACGCGGGTCACGTGCTCGCCGCGCTCCCGTCGGACCGGGATCTGAGCTACCTGGAGGTTGCGCTGTTCTGCCTCGTCACGCATCTGGAGTTCCGGCGCGTCCTGCCGACCGATCCCTATCCGGCGCTGAACGGCTTCTGTCGAGAGTTCGCGGCGCGGGCGTCCGCCGGCGAGACCACCTACCGGTTCGACCCCTGAGCGCAGCCCGCCATGGCGCCGCCACCCGACCGACGCGCATACCTCATGCGGGAAGCCCGTGATTCCGGCCTTCTCCTCCCTGGCATGCGATCTGCCGGGGACGCCACGCATGGGAGACGCCGACATCACCTTGCGCCACCTCGCCCGGAGGAGGCCCGGGGACCTGGTGCGCGCCTTCGTCCCCGAGGGCCATTGCACCGAGGTCCTCGGCTGGATCGACAGCCAGGTCACGACCCTCGAGCGCCGCGTCGACAAGGCCCTGCGCCTGCGGGTCGACGGCGAGCCGCGGGTGCTGCATGTCGAGTTCTGCTTCGCGCTCCGTGACGACGTACCGGATCGCGTCTTCGAATACCTCGGCTTCCTTTTCACCGCGCTCCGCCTCGAAGCCCCCGGCGAGCCGGTGCCGCCGATCGAGAGCGTCGTCGTGGTCCTCTCGGGCAGAAGGCGGCGCCTGCCTGCGACGGGCGAGCGCTCTACCGCCTGGCCGGGGCGGCGGTTCAGCGGCGTGCACTTCAGGATCGATGCCGTCTACCAGCACACGATCGGCGAGCTCCGGGCGCGCGGCAGCGTGCTCTGGCTGGTGTTCGCCCCGCTGACGCGGAACGCGACCGCGGCGGCGCTGCGGGAGGTCGTCGCGGAGATCCACGCGGGGGCGGCGACGCCCGCGGAGCGGGCCGAGCTGTACACGGCGCTGCTGGTGATGGCGGCCATCGATCCCTGGGGCCATAATCTGATGAAGGAGCTCGTCGACATGGTGGAGGACAAGGAAGAGGGGCTGCTCCGGCGCACCCCGATCATCGGGGAGCTGATCATCGAGGCCGAGCGGCGAGGGGAGCAGCGAGGCGAGCAACGGGGCGAGCAACGAGGCGAGCAACGGGGCGAGCAACGAGGCGAGCGAAGGGGCGAGCAGCGCGGGGAGGAGAAGGCGATCGCGGAGCTGCTCGGTCGCCTCTTCGCGCGGCGGATCGGCCGACGGCCGACGGCGGAGGAAGAGCGCTCGATCATCGAGCGAGCCCGCGCGATCGGTCCGGGCGAGGTCGAGGATGCCTTGCTCGATCTAGAGAGCGAGGCGCTGGTTCGCTGGCTCGCGGAGCCGGTGCGGAGCTCGTGAGTGCCCGCAGGAGCATGGAACGCTTGGCGCGCGATCGCCGTTCTGCAGGCACGTCATGCAGCAGCCGAATCGGCGCGGCGCAACGACGCGACGTCATCCTGCGCACGCGCTCCACCCGCGTCCACACGGGCAATTGACTCGTGATTTCGGGTGGTTGAGCGCGCAGAAACAGCCCGCGTCGTCGAGAAGACGTGCGGCGCTGCCTCCCGCGGCGTCAGCCGCGTAGCATCCCTCCATGGCGACGTTCCTCGATGTGCTCATGGGCCTCGGTCTCATCGTGATGGTCGCGGGCCAGATCTGGCTCTGTATCAGCGCGTTCAAGACGAACTCTGCCTGGGGCGTCGTCGTCCTGCTCCTGCCGTGCTGGGGCGCCCTCCTCTTCGTCGTCGTTCATCGGAAGGGCGACGAGGCGCAGCCCTTCATCATCGTGATGGCCGGCGCGCTGCTCGCCGCCGGGGCCGGAGGTGCCAAACGGGTGTTCGGGCAAGGGGGTCGGTCCGCGGAGGCCGCATCCTCTCTGCCAGCGTCGGTGCCTCCACCGAGCGTGACGGCGGACACACCGAGAGCGCAGGAGCTGCCGCGGGTTGAGGCGCTCCGCCGCGCGTGCGAGGCCGCGCGGAGCCAGATCTACAGGGGAGCCCCGTTTCCACCGCTCGCGACCGAGGGCTGGCAGGTCACGCTGTGGTTGGCCAGCGCGAAAGGCGAGAGCTTGCACGACCACCCGGCGCTCGTCGCCGCGGTGTCCAGAGGCCGATTGACGGCGGATGCGGACGAGGAGCTCGCGACCGTGACGGACGGCACCGCGGAGCTCGCCGATGGGCTCGCGCCCGACGCGGTGAAGGCCGCGCCGGCCTTCCGCGCCGCGGCGATCCGGATGGGGGGAGGATACGCGCGGGCCTACCTCGAAGATGCCTCTCGAAGGCGCTTCGTCGCGCTCGCCGACCGGCTGCTCACCGCCACGGGCGCCGAGATGGGCGCGCTCTATGGCCAGTGCGCGCACCTGAAGACGCACGAGCTCGGGTCGTGGTTCCGTGGCGCCGACGCGGCCGGCGCGGCGGCGGCGCTCGTCTACCAGATGGGCATGTTCAGCGAGAGATCGGCGGTGAACCGGGCAGTCCTCGCCAACATCGACCACCACGACGAGCTCGCGGCGCTCCAGAAGGCCGCCGCGAGGGTGCCTGCGACCGAGCTCGCCGCCCTCGTCGCGCGGCACGGCGGCGCGCTGAGGAAGGCGCCGGGCGTGACCATCACGTTCGGCCTCGGCGCGCCGATGCGCGCGACCTCCGCGAGCCGGGCCGTCGCCGGGAAGATGGGAGTCGGGGCGGATCCGAACTGAATACCGGAGAAGCGGGCGTTCATCGAGCGCGCTCGCGCATCAGGGCGACGCGAGATCGAGAGTGCCTCGCTCGCGCGTCGGGGACGCGTGGACCGCCCGACGACACCGGCGAAGGCGCCTGCTCAGATGCCGTGGCCGAGCTCCACGCCGAGGACTCCGCTGAACCCGAGGTAGTCGTCTCGCGCCACCGTGTCGAAGCCGGGGACCGCCGTGAAGCTCGCGCCCACGTAGGGCCTGAACCACGGCGCGTCGTCCGGCTGGTACCCGAGGCGCAGCCCCGTGTCGACGACCAGGCCGAGGAAGGAGTCCTTGCCCGCGAAGAGCTCGTCCTCCCACGCGCTCACGCGGCGTCCGTCGGGCGTCTTGCGATCGTTCCCCTGCAAGTAGAAGCCGAACCCGCCGTAGCCGACCGTGATCGGGATCTGGACCGCCAGCGCTTGCGCGAAGGGCAGCCGGAACGAGAGCCCCACGTGCGCGCCCAGCATGGATCCGTCGGACTTGAGCTCGAGCGTGCGTTGCCCCTTGTAGGTCTGCCCTCCGGGCAGCGCGACCTCGAACGTGGCCGGATTCATGGGTCCCGGCCGCCCGAGCCCACCCAGGCCGAGGCGCACCAGGCCGTTGGCGAGGGTCACGCCGGCGGCGAACGCCGGCCCGTGCGACACGTGTCCTCCCAGGCCCATCACCCGCCACTCGAGGTCGACGAAGCCGCCGACCGGGACGTCCGGCGCGGGCCGGCGCGCGCTGCGCGCATCCGCAGCCCCGGGCGGCCCGGCATCGAAGGCGCCCGCGCCGGCGCGCACGGCGGCCCCGGACCCTGCGTCCGGAGCCTGCGCGTCGGCCCGGGCGGCCCCGAGCAGGAGCGCGAGGCACGCGCTCGACGCGAGCGTCATGAGGTGAAGGCGGTGGCCGCGGCGGTCAGTGAGCGACACGCGAGCCTCCTTGGCCGAGAGCGAAGCGCGCTCCGAAGGCGCCCTCGAGCAGGAACTTGCCGTTGTCGCCGTTGAATCCAAAGCTGCCTCCCGCGCTGGCGTCGAGGGTGAGGAGAACGTGCTCGGACACGGCGTAGCCGGCGCTCGCCGTCAGGACCTGCGCCAGGTCGGCCAGCTCCGTGGTCGGATCGAGCTCCAGCTCGAAGCCGACGGTGGCCCCGGCGCGGAGCAGCCACGCCTCGCCGAGCGCGACGTGAGCGACCATCGATAGCTCGTCGACGTGCCGGAGCGCCGACGCGGGCGCGTCGCCGCCTCCCCCGGTGCCGCCTCCGACATCCCGCAGCGCCAGGAACCCCGTCTTGAGGCGTAGATCGAGCTCGATCGGGCCGTGCGTCACGAGCGGCATCAGCAAGACCGCTGCGCCCGAGGCGCCGCTCGCGCCTCTCACCGTTTGCCCCCCCATGTACGCTCGATCGAGGGCCCAGAAGGAGGCGGTGGCTCCGAGCTGCGCCCCACCCGCGAGGCGTACGCGGCCGTCGAGCTCCAGGCCGCCGCCCGTGTCCCTGCCCACGAGGCGTGATCCAAGGACGAGGCGAGCCTCCGCGGGCCCCGGACCCGCGGAATCGGCGCCGCGGGGCGCGACCTCCGGCGGCGGGGATGCCCCCGTGGCCTCGGCCGCGCGGGCGCCCAGAGGCGGCAGCAGCGCGCTCAAGAACGCGAGGAGGCGGAGCAGACGGCCCCGCCTCGGCCCATCGAACGTGTGGCGTACGAGCATGCACGCAGGATGGTCAGCGCCCGCTCATGCCGGTAGCGATAGAATACGGCTTACAGTTATTTCAATTCAGAATAAATTGAGCCATGGATCGGTTCCTCGCGCTGCGCGTGTTCTGCAAGGTGGCGGACAGCGGCAGCTTCTCGCGGGCGGCGCGCGAGCTCTCCATGACGCAATCGGCCGCGAGCCGCGGGATCGCCGATCTGGAGTCGCGGCTGGGTCTCCGGCTGTTCGAGCGCACCACCCGGCGCGTCGCGCTCACCCTGGAGGGACGCGCGTACTACGAGCAGATCGAGGAGCACGTGCGCGCGCTCGAGGACGCGGAGCTCCGCGCCGCGTCCGGCTTCGGGGACCTCGCGGGCCGCGTGAAGCTCTCGGCGCCAGGGGCGCTCGGCCGCCGGCTCCTCCTGCCGGAGCTCGTGCGGATCATGCATGAGTCGCCGGGGCTCGTCGTGGACGCCGCGCTCACCGATCAGCGGGTCGACCTCGTGGCAGGCGCGTTCGATTTCGCGCTTCGCGTCGGCGTCCGCAGCGAGCCGTCGTTCATCGAGCGAACGCTGGGGACCTCGCCCCAGTGGCTCGTCGGCAGCGCCGGCCTGTTCGCGGGCAAGCCGGCGCCGACCTCCATGTCGGAGCTCGCCGCGGTGCGGGTCGTGGCGAGCGGCGGGGTGCGCGATCTCGAGAAGCTGGGGCTCACCGTCAGGCTCACGACCGACGACATCGAGACGAACCTCAGGGCGGTGGAGGCAGGGCTCGGCGTGAGCGTGCTCCCGCGCTGGCTGGTCGCGCGCCGGGTCCAGGAGGGGCGCCTGATCCGGCTCCTGCCCAGGCTCCCGCTGCCGAGCCCGCCCCTCGTCGTGGTCTACCCCCGGCGGCTCCGGCGCGTGGCGCGCCAGGTGCTGGAGCGGCTGGAGCGGCACCTCCAGAAGGAGCTCACCTCCGACGGATGAGCGCCCGCCGGGAAGGGTCGACGCTCACAGCGACTGGTGCCCGAGGCGCACCTGTATCGACGGGTGGCGACCTCTCGCCGAACAGCGCGCTCGGCCGCCTGATCCCGGGGTGGCGCCCGTCGTTCGCGTCCGACGACTACCTCCCGCGCAGCGCCCGCGCCATTCCGCGGGTGCGCGCGGTGCTCGAGCCGCTCGCGGAGAGCCTGCGCGCGTGGCGCCCGCCGAAGGCGAGGGGCGCTCGGCGCTGACGGCGTCGCGCGCCCGCGGGCTGGGCTATCTTCGACGGCCATGACCGCCGCCGCACACGCCCTGCCCAGAGGCCCTTCTTTGCGGATCGTCTGCGTGAACGACGTGTACTTGCTCGACAACCTGCCGCGCCTCGCGACCCTCGTGCGGCGGCACGCCGCCGCGCCCGCGGATCGCTTCCTGGCGGTGATGGCCGGCGACTTCCTCGCGCCGAGCCTGCTGTCGAGCCTCGATCACGGCAGGGGCATGGTCGACTGCATGAACGCGCTGCCGATCACGCACACCATCTTCGGCAACCACGAGGCCGACGTCGAGCTCCCGGAGCTCAGGGCGCGGGTGCAGGAGTTCCGGGGCACATGGCTCAACACCAACATGCCCTCGTTCGCCCCGGCGCTGCCGACGCACGAGATCCTCGACGTCTCGAGCCCCGGCGGGCGCGCTGTCCGGATCGGCCTCCTCGGCCTGCTCGTGCACGTGAAGGGTCTGTACCGGCGGGATGCGTTCGGGGGGATCGACATCGAGCCGGCGAACGAGGCGGCCCTCCGCTGGACCCGCCGGCTCCTCCGCGACGAGGGGTGCGCCTGCGTGATCCCGATCACGCACCAGAGCCGCGATCAGGACCTCGCGCTCGCGCGGGCGCAGCGCGATCCGCGCTTTCCCGTGATCCTGGGCGGCCACGAGCACGAGGTGACCCTCGACGACGTGGGCGGCTGCTGGGTCGTGAAGGCCGGCACGGACGCGGAGAGCGCCGCCATCATCGATCTCGTGTGGCCGGCCATGGCGCCGCCTGCCGGGGTGCCCGACCTGCCTGCGGTCGCTGTCCGGATCGAGGAGGTCGGCGCCTATCCCGAGGATCCGGCGATGCGCGCGCGCGTCGACCGCCACATGCAGATCGTGCGGGACCTCGACGCGGCCACCCTCCTCCGGCTCCCGCCGGGGAGCGAGCTCTCGTCCGTCGGGACGCGGGCCCAGCAGACGTCGCTCGGCGCGCTGCTCTGCTCGCGGATCCGCGACGCCTTCGGGGCGGACGGGTGCCTCTTCAACGGCGGTGGCATCCGCGGCGGTCGCGCGTACCGGGAGCGTTTCACGTACGGGGATCTCAAGGCCGAGGTGCCCTTCAGCAACGAGGTGGTCGCGACCCTCCTGCCTGGCCGCGTCGTCCGCGAGGCCGTCGCCGCGTCGCGGTCGCGCGCCCCCGCCCAGCACGGCGGTTACCTCCAGATCGACGACCGGATGGCGACGGACGCTCGAGGCGTCCTGAGCGCGATCGACGGCCTCCCGCTGGTCGATGGCCGCGAGTACCGGATCGCCCTCCCGCGCGGGCTCCTCGGCGGCATGGATGACATCGCGCCGCTGGTCCGCTTCGCCCAGGAGCACCCGGAGAAGGTGCCGCCGGCGGACAGCGGGCGCGATCCGAAGCTCGTCCTCGTGGAGTCGTTCGCCGCGGACCTCGTCCGCCAGCTCGGGCCCTTCGAGGCGATCGACGCCGACGGGGACGGCCGCGTCTCGGCCGAGGAGCTGAGGGCCGCCGCGTCGAGGGTGAGCTCCGAGACGCCGTCCGAGGTGGTCGTCGGCGAGATGATGAAGGCGCTCGACCGCGACGGCGACAAGCGCGTGACGCGCGGCGAGGTCGACGCGCTGTCCTCCCCGCCGGACGCGGGGGAGCGCGGTCGATCCGACCCCTGAGGGCCTCTTTCCGACCCCTGAGGGCCTCTTGGTGATGTGCCAAGGCCGTAGCGGCGAGGTGCCCCTCCTCCCGTGGCGGTTGCGACAGCCAGCGTCGCAGCCGGCGCGCTGCTGAGAGCCCCGTGGTGTAAGATGGGGAACCCCATGGCATCCATGCTGGCGAGCGCTGGGCGGGCCACGGCGGCGCGCATCGCGCCGTCGCGGGTGGCGACCCTGGACGTCATCTGCGCCGGGGAGGCCCTCTGGGATCTCGCGCCTCCGGGCGGGGCCTCGCTGCGGTTCCGTCCGGGCGGCGGCGCGGTGAACGCCGCGGTCGCGCTCGCGCGGAGCGGGCTGCGTGTCGGGCTCGCGGCCGCGCTCGGCGACGACGCGCCGGGCCGGGCGCTCCTGGCGAGGGTCGCGGCGCTCGGCGTCGATGTCGCGGGTGTGGCGCTGATCCCGGCCCGCCAGGGGCTCATCGTGCTGGAGGACACCGGCGGGGCGCGGCACATGGTCGCCCACCGCGCCGAGGACGATCTGCCCCTCTCGGTGCCCGAGGGGTGGGCGGCGCCGGTGCTGCTGCTCTCGGGGATCTCTCCGGCGCTCGCGCCGATCGCCGCGCTCTGCCGGGCCGCGCGGGCCGCGCGCCGCACAGGCACCGTCGTCGTCGTCGACCTCAACGCGCGATGGCGCCTCTGGGCCGGGCGCGATCCGCGCGTGCTCCACGCCCTGCTCCGCGAGGCCGACGTGGTGCGGTGCAGCGCGGCGGACCTCGCCGGGCTCGGGCTCGACGACGCCCAGGTGCGCGCCGCCATGCGGCCGAGCGCGACCCTGGTGCTCACCCGGGGCGCAGGCGCAGCCCGCGCCGCCGGCCCCTTCGGCGAGATCGCGCTCGCCCCGCCCGTCGTGGCCGAGACCCGCGCGGCCGGCGCGGGCGACGCCTTCACCGCCGCGATCTGCGCCGAGCTCGCCCGCGCCGGCGACCACGGCCCGGAGCGCCCCGACCTCTGGACCCGCGCGATCCAGCGCGGTCACGCCGCGGCGAGCGCGAAGGTCGGCCGGCGTTGACGTTGAGGCCGGGCTGCCCCGGCGGAGAGCGCGGTCACGGGCCCTTCGGCCCGCGCACCAGCGCCCCCGTCGCTGGCCCGCCGTCCCACGCGAGGCTAAAGTAGACGTTCGTCCCGTCCACGGCGATGCCCCACGGGTAGCTCAGGTTGCGCGCGTGCGTCGCGAGATCGCTCCCGTCGAGCCGCGCGCTCTGCACCTGGCCGTCGGCCTCCCGCGCGGTCGTCCAGAAGACGCGCGCGTCGTCGAACGCGAGCTGCGCTGGGATCTGCGGCAGATCCGGGACGACCCTGCGAAGCGGGCTCCCGGGCGAGAACGTGGCGATCCCGCGCCCCTCGATGAGCCACAGCGCGCCGCCGCGCGCCACGAGCGCGCGCGGGGCGACCAGCGCCTCGTGCAGCCTCTCCGGCGCGCTCGGCGGCGCCGCGTCGCGCGCCACCCGGTAGATCGCGCCGCCGGCCGCGCCGGTGCCCTGCGCGGTCACGTACACGTGGCCGGCGTCGAGCGCCACCCCGCTGGCGACGCCCGGGATGGCCGCGAGCATCACCTTCGCCGCGCCGGGCTCGGCGCCGAGCGGCAGCGTGAACAGCCCGCCGTCCTCGAACGCCGGCGGCGTCCCCGCCTCGACCCAGTAGAGCGCGCCCTGGTCGACCGCGAGCGCCGTGACGCCGCGGGCGTCGGGCGCGAGCTCGGCCACCTCGCCGCCGGCCTTCGGGACGGCCGCGAGGCCGCGCGCGTGCGCGAAGTACACAGCGGCCTCGCCGAGCGCGAGCGGGCCCGGGAGTTCCTGCTCCGGCGCGAGCGCCGCCGGCGCCCCGCCGTTCGGATCGAGCCGCATGACGCTCCCGTCCGGCGCGTCGCCCGAGCCCTGGTTCGTCCAGTAGAGCCCGGTCGCGTCCATCCTGAGGAACGTGGGCAGCCGGAGCTCGCCGGCGAGCACGGCGGCGTCGCAGGTGCCGTTCCAGCAAGCGTCGGCGCAGGTCACGCCGCAGGCGCCGCAATGGCGTGGATCCTC
Organism: Sorangium sp. KYC3313; assembly: GCF_052075895.1. NCBI lineage: Bacteria > Pseudomonadati > Myxococcota > Polyangiales > Polyangiaceae > Sorangium > Sorangium sp. KYC3313. Next base: position 1,088,150 of record NZ_CP197255.1, on the reverse strand, counting down.
CGCGACGAGGGCCTCGCAGCCGTTGCCGCCGTCGCCGTCGCAGTCGGCCCGCCCGGCGTCGCACGCGAGGGTGCAGGCGCCCGCCGAGCAGAGCGCTGTCGCGCCGTCGCCGCCGGCGCAGCGCGCGCCGCACGCGCCGCAGCTCTCGACGCTCGTCAGCAGGGCGGCCTCGCAGCCGTTGTCGCTGTCGCCGTCGCAATCGGCGAAGCCTTCGGGGCAGAGGTCCTCGCGCGGCGCCGTGCGTCCGGAGGGCGCGGCGCTCGGCGGTGAAGAGCAGGCGGCGAGCAGGAGCGCGCCGAGACCGAAGCGTGCGTGGCAATGGTTCGAAGGCATCGGCGTCTCCTCAGAGGTTCGGGTGGACGACAGGCAGGAACGCCACGCACATCTCGTCGAGCGTCGACTCGCCGAGGACGATGTCCTGCGGCGCGGGCAGGCGCTCCTCGATGAGCTGCGCCGCGAGCGCCGGGTTCTCCGTGGTGTTGTCGTACGTGCAGCGCAGCTCGATCGTGTCGCCCGACCGCAGCGTGGGCAGCTCGTCGATCGGCGCGTCGTAGCTGTAGAGCCGCTGCCAGTTGTAGTCCCACGCGGGCGTCTGGACGAGGCACGCGCGGTCGGCCTCGTCGCCCCGCGGATCGGCGCGGATCTGGTCGACCTTGAGGTCGACGCCGGCCCGGTGCATGTGGCCGCTGGCGCCGTAGATCGAGATCTCGGGGATCGGGAAGTCGATGGTGTACCGCATCCGCTCGACGTGCCCCCGGGCGCCGGCCGGGATCCGGAACTCGACGCTCCCGCGGTCGCCCGGCCCGGGCAGGAGCCCGGTGCCGTCCCGGAGCGGCGCCTCGGCGTTGCCGAGCATCAGGTGCGAGAGCGCGCGGCGCGGCTTCTCGTCCATGAGGCGGAGCGCGACCCGGGTCGCGTCGGGCGAGGGCGCCTCGCCGGGCTTCGGGTGGTAGTGGACCTGCATCACGAGCAGCGCGTTCGCTGGCACCGAGATGCCGATGTCCGGCGGCAGCTCGAACGCCTGCGTGCCGGGCGCCCAGGCGCCGAGCAGCGATGTCTCGGAGAGGCGCGCGTCGCCGAAGCACTCGTAGCTGCCGCTCTCGCCGCCGAGCGCCTCGCTCTCGCGGTTCACGTCGATGAAGAGCAGCGCGTGGTGCACCACGGCGCGGTTGCCCGGCAGCACGTCGTAGCCCTGGACCCACGCCTGCTCCGTGAGCCCCGGATCGAGGACGAAGCAGCGGAAGCTGTCGGAGCGCTCCGCCGCGGCGAAGGGGGCCCTGGGCGAGAGCTCGAGGTCGGTTCGCGACAGGCCCGCCGCGACGGGGGTGGTGGGGGCCGGGGCGTCCGCGGGATCCCCCTCGGGCGCGCCGGCGTCGCTCCAGGCGCGGAGCAGGGCGATCTCGTCGAGGGAGAGGTGCAGGTCCCCCCGGAACGGACGAGGGGGCGCGCACTCGTCGGTCGGCAGGGCGCCCCACGGCGGCATCCGCCGCGCCGCGGTCTCGTCGGCGATGACCGGCGCGAGCGCCTTCGCGCTCTCGTACGAGGCCAGGCTCACCGGCGCGGTGCCGCCCTGCGCGTGGCAGCCGAGGCAGCTCTTCTGGAGCAGCGGCTCGATGTCCCTGTGGAAGGTCGGGGTGCTCGCGCCCGGCGCCGCCTCGGGGGAGCAGCCGAGGAGGAGCGCCGTGGCGGAGGGCAAGACGAAGTGGATGAGAAGACGCATGCGGGGCGCCCAAGCAGCGGGCGTGCCCGAGAGGATTGGCCGCAATCGGCGGGCGGCGCGCGAGGGCGCGTGTCCGCGTCCGGACAGGTGTCCGCGGCGGAGGCGGACAGGTGTCTTGCGCCCGCGGTCCGGCGTCGATTTCGTGCGGGGGACGAGCGAGGGATTCCGTCCTTCATCCGTCTACGTGGACGCCGCGCCGCTCCTCGGGGAGATGACATGACGTGCTGGAACTTCAACGAGGAGCGCCGACATGATCACCCTCTATCAGGCCCCTGCCGCGTGGGGCGTCCCGAACATCAGCCCGTTCTGCCTCAAGCTCGAGACCTGGCTGCGCATGGCCGGCCTCCCCTACGAGGTGCGCTCCGCCGACCCGCGCCGCGCGCCAAAGGGCAAGATCCCGTATGCCGACATCGACGGCTGTACCATGGGCGACTCGCAGCTCATCATCGAGCACATGGAGCGCGCCCACGGCGACAAGCTCGACGCCCACCTCACCGCGGAGGCGCGCGCTCGAGGCCACGTGATCCGGCGCATGCTCGAAGAGGCGTTCTACTGGATGGTGGTGTTCGTCCGCTGGAGCGAGCCCGAGGGGTGGGCCGCCTACCGCCCCATCTTCCTTCCGCTCATGCCGCGGGTCGTCGGCGGCGTGATCGTCGAGCTCTTGCGCAAACGGATGACCGGCATGCTCCGCGCGCAGGGCACGGGGCGCCACAGCCGCGAGGAGATCTATGCCCAGGGCAAGGCGGACCTCGGCGCCATCGCCACCCTGCTCGGCGACCAGCCCTTCATGCTCGGGACCGAGCCGAGCTCGGTGGACGCGACCGTGTACGCCCTCCTCGCCAGCGTGCTCCGCTTCCCCGTCGACTCCCCGCTGAAGCGCCACGCCGAGGCCCAGCCCAACCTCGTTGCCTACTGTGAGCGCATGCGGCAACGCTACTATGCCGACTGGAGCCCTCCCGCCTGACCTCCGAGGAATCCGCTCATTTGTAGCCCTTTTCAGCGAGGAAATTGAACAGAAAAGGTGGGGAAACAGGGAGCATTTGAAGAGCTCCTCCCCGTCTCCCCGCCTCCCTGTGAATTCTCCTCGCTTCCGCGCCCGGTTCGTATCAGGCGCCTTTGCGCGCGAGCCGATAGACCGCCGCCACGAGCTCGCCCGGCTGGACCGGCTTGGCGAGGTGGAGCTGGAACCCGGCGTCGCGGGCCTGAACGATGTCCTCGCGCCGGGCGAAGGCGGTGAGCGCCAGCGCCGGCACGGAGCCGCCGAGGTCCGGAGCGCGGGATCGGAGCTCGCGAAGGAGGGCGTAGCCGTCCTGCTCCGGCATGGCGATGTCGCTGACGAGCACGTCGGGCCGAGCGCGACTCATCATCTCCAGCGCTGCCGAGGCCGAGCCGGTCTCGTCCGCCTGGGCGCCTGCCTCGCGCAGCACCATGGTGACGAGCTCCCGCGCGTCCGGCTCGTCGTCGACGACGAGCACGCGCAGCCCGTCGAGCCGGGGGATCGTCCCGGCCGAGGGATGCTCGATCTCGGACGAGACCTCGGAGCTCTCGCCCTGCGCCAGGGCCACGGCCCGCACCGGCAAGCGCACGCAGAAGGACGCCCCTTTCCCCTCGCCGTCGCTCCGCGCGCGGACGGCGCCGCCATGGAGCTCGACGAGGTATTTGACGATCGCCAGCCCGAGACCGAGTCCGCCGTGCTGCCGTGTGGTGGCCGCCTCCGCCTGGCGGAACCGCTCGAACACGTGCGGGAGAAAGGCGGCCGAAATGCCTTTCCCGGTATCCGTCACCGTCACCTCGACGCCGCCCGGATGGAGCGCCGTCTGGAGTCCGACCTGCCCGCCGCCCGGCGTGAACTTCACGGCGTTGACCAGCAGATTCGTGACCACCTGCTGGAGGCGATCGGGATCACAGACGATCTCCCCGACACCGGGATCGAGCCTGACGTCGAGGGCGATGGCCTTCGCGTCAGCGGCCGGCCGGATGGCGTCGACCGCGGTGCGGACGAGCTCGTTCACGCTCGCGTTCCTGGGGTAGAGGCGGATCTTCCCGGTCACGATGCGCGAGCTCTCGAGGATCTCCTCGATGAGCCTGGCCTGCGCCTCGGCGTTGCGTTCGATGACCTCCATCGCCTTGGGCGCGAGCTCCGGCCGCGAGCGCTGCATGCGCGCCCACCCGAGGATCGCGGTGAGGGGCGTGCGGAGCTCGTGCGAGACGATCGCGAGGAACTCGTCCTTCAGCCGGCTGGTCTCCTCGGCCTGCGCCAGGACCTCGGCCCGCTGCTGCTCGAGGCGCTTCTGATCGTCGACGTCGGTGCAGGTGCCGAACCAGCGGAGGATGCGCCCTGCCTCGTCACGCATCGGCAGCGCGCGGCCCAGGAACCAGCGGTATGCGCCGTCGGCGCGCCGGAAGCGGTACTCGATCTGGTAGTCTTCCCCCGTCTCGACGGAGCGAACCCACCGCTCCCAGGCGCGTTGCTGATCGTCCGGGTGCAGCTGGTCGTTCCAGCCGGCGCCGCGCGTGGCGTCGGGCGTCTCGCCGGTGTAGTCGTACCAGCGGCGGTTGTAGAAATCGTGATAACCGTCGGGCCGCGTCGACCAGACGAGCTGCGGCATCATGTCGAGGATGCGGCGAAGGCTGCGCTCGACCTCCGGGATGTCGTGGGTCTCCGAGGTCAGCGCTGGGGCGGCCGGCACCGGGGCGGCGCGCTCCTCGACGAACAGGATCCCGACGAACGCCACGGCGCTTGAAGCGTCGCGGATCGGGAAGTAGTGCCCGGTGAACGGCGCGCCGCTGATCGAGCCGAGCGGCACGGCGCGCGAGACGCCGTCGAGCGCCGCGCAAAGCGCCGAGGCGTGCCCGCCCCGCAGCGCGGACGCGATCTCGCCGCGCTCGTCGGTGCGCGGGCCGAACCTCGCTCGATACGCCGGGTTCTCGTGGGTCGCGACGCCAGCCGGGCTCAGCACGAGGACGGGGAGGGGGAGCCCCCCGATGACGTCGTCGAGCCACAGCTGCTCTTGCTGCTGCTTCATCCGCGACGACACCCTATAGCGCACCGGCGCGATCGGCGCCGTCGGCGCGTCGCGACCTCGCGGCGGACGAGCGGCTTCGCGAGCAGGCGAGCGTGCCGGGGCGATTCGAGTGCAACCGCCTCGCAAGTTCAGCCAGCCCTGGCCTGTCCGTCGTACCTGGGCATCACGCCCGTGTCCTTGAGCCGCATCCGCGCGCAGCGCCGGCGCGCGTGACCTGGACGCGACGCGCCGGCGTCAGCCATCGCCGGCCGCCTGCGCGTCTCCCTCGATCTCGCGCTTCAGGGCGCGGTCCAGCACGAACGTCCCGAAGGGGACGAGCGACGCGACGAGCGCCGCGAGCGAGCGGCGATGCGGCCAGTCGCGCTCGCTGGCCGCGCGAATCAGCGCGCCGACGAACAGGAGGAAGAGGAGCCCGTGGGCGCTGCCGACGATCCGTACGGCGATCGGCAGCTCAAAGAGGTACTTGAGCGGCATCGCGACGCCGAGGAGGGCCAGGAAGGACAGCCCTTCCAGGAAGCCGACGAGGCGCAGGGTGCGGAGCGTGTTCATCGTCCGGCACCAGACCAGGCGGGGCGAAAGACCATCATCAGCAGCACCACGAAGAGAGGGGTAAAGGTCATTACGAACGCGCCGACCGTCCGTCGATCGCGCGCGGCGCTGTGGACGAGGGCGAGCTGCGAAGCCAGCGACGGGGCGATCTCCGCTCTGTCATGGGGAGTTGCAGCAGCGCGGTCAAGAGGTATCCCGCGATCCACGTGACGACCAGCCCCCGGGAGGCCGCGGCGCGGACGGCGCGCTTCAGCTCGCTCTGCCGCTCCTCTCGGCGGCGATCTTCCGCATCTGCCGATCGTAGGGATCGAGGACGCTCAATATGCGCTGCGTCAGCTCGGGGCCCGCAGCTTCGGGCACCCCGGCGTTGAAGGGCGGGGCGGGGTCGTATTCCAGCATGAGCTGCGTGAGCTTCGCGGCATCGTCTCCGCGCAGCAGCGCCAGCAGCGCCAGCCCGAAATCGATGCCTGCGGTCACCCCGCCGCCCGAGATCCGGTTGCGATCGACCACCACGCGCGCCCGGACACTCTCCACGCCGAACGCCTCGAGGATGTGGCGCGTGGACCAGTGTGTCGTGGCCTTGTATCCTTCCATCAAACCTGCCGCGGCCAGGATGAGCGACCCCGTGCACACGGAGGTCACGTACCTGGAGCGGGCGCCCCGATCCCTCAGGAAGCGGAGGATCTCCTGATCCACCATGGCGTCGGGGGTGCCCATGCCGCCCGGCACGAACAGGATGTCCAGGTCGTCCGGACAGTCGCTGAAGGTCGCCGTCGGCTGGATAGGAATCCCCGAGTCAGTCATGACCAGGTCGCGCGTCTTCCAGAGCAGATAGGTCGTCGCATGAGCGGTCAGCACGCTTTGAGGGCCGATCAGATCCAGCGCCGTGAGGCCCGGGTAGAGCACCATGCCGACCTGGAGCGGCGGCTGAGGATCTGGCAGCTTGAACTCATAGGCGTCCGTCATCTTTCGTCCCTGATCCCTTTCGTTTGTCGACCTGCGGAGGAGCGCCTCGATGGCGGAGCTTCGTCTCGACGCAGCTCCGCGCGTGGCGCTCACGAGCGCGGCTGAACGCGCTTCGTCGACCCGACTGTGAGCCACGCCGGCGGGGGCCGAAAGGACATCGTCCCCTGCTTTCAGGACACGCAGGCGCAGGGCGGCGCGCCCGGCGCCCGCTCACGCTCGACCGAAGCGCCTCCGGTAGTCCTCCGGCGTGACCTGCAGGGTGCGCTGGAACGCGCGCCGCATCCGCTCGTCCGTGCCGAAGCCGCAGTCGCGCGCGAGCTCCTTCATCGACGCTCGGCCCCCCTCCAGGCAGGAGCGCGCCTGCTCCAGGCGGGCCGCCTCGACGAATTTTGCCGGGGTCATCCGCATGGCCCGGGTGAACGTCCGCGCGAAGTTGCGCGGGCTCATCCCGGCCCTCTCCGCCAGCGCCTCGACGCGCAGGTCGGCGTCGAGGTGCCGGAGGATCCAGTCGATCACGCCCTGCAGCGGGCCCGTGGCGACCGTCTGCGCGAGGAGCGGGCGGCTGAACTGGGACTGTCCACCCGGGCGCTTGAGGAAGACCACGAGCCCCCGCGCCACCATGAGCGCCATGTCGTATCCGAGATCCTCTTCCACCATCGAGAGCGCGAGGTCGATGCCCGCTGTCATGCCCGCCGACGTGTAGATCTTCCCGGACCGCACGAAGATCGCGTCGGGGTCGACCTCGACGCCGGGAAACTCGCGCGCGAGCGCGGCCGCGGAATGCCAGTGGGTGGCCGCCCGGCGCCCCGTGAGCAGCCCCGCGGCGGCGAGGAGGAAGGCGCCGGTGCAGACGGCGCCCATGCGCCGCACCTCGGGCGTCGTCGCGCGCAGCCAGGCGAGCAGCCGGGCGTCCCGCGTCGCTTCACGGGTCTCGCCCCCGGCGACAAGCACCGTATCGATGCCGGGGGCCAGATCCGCGAGCGCCTTGTGGGCGACGATCTGCACCCCCGACAGCGTCCGGATCACGCCGCCGTCCACGGCCGCGATCTCGACCGCATAGGCGGGGGGAGCGCCGGGCACCTTGGTGCTGGCGATGTCCGAGGCCAGGGCGAATACGTCGGTTGGCCCCACCACGTCGATGGCGCTCGCGCCGTCGTAGGCCACGGCCACGACCCTGCGCGTCGGGCCATGGCGATGCGCGCGCGGCGTGGCAGAGGGAGCGGATTTCGATGCAGGGAGCCGCTTCACGCGACGACGGTAGCTGGCTGGCCGATGGCCGTGAAGATAAAGTACCTGCATTTCCTGCCAAAGAGGCCGATATGATACGGATGACGAACGTCACCAAGGTCTACCGGCGCGGCCTGTTCGAGACCCACGCGCTCGCCGGGTTCACGCTGCACGTCGCGCGCGGCGAGTTCCTCGCCGTGATGGGCCCCTCCGGCTCCGGCAAGACGACGTTCCTCAACGTCGCCGGGTTGCTCGATCCATTCGACGGGGGCGAGTACCTCCTCGACGGCGAGCCGATTCAGGGGCTCTCCGATGCCCGTGCGAGCGCGATCCGGAACCGGAAGATCGGCTTCGTGTTCCAGAGCTTCCAGCTCATCGCCGACCTCGATGTGTTCGACAACATCGACGTGCCGCTGCGGGTCCGGGGCCTGGGCGCGCGTGTGCGGCGCGAGCGCGCCCTGCGCGCGCTCGAGGGCGTCGGCCTGAGCGCGCGGCTCCGCCACCGGCCCAGCGAGCTCTCGGGCGGCCAGCAGCAGCGCGTCGCGATCGCGCGCGCGCTGGTCGGCGAGCCCTCGCTCCTCCTGGCCGACGAGCCCACCGGCAACCTCGACTCCCGCTCGGCGCGGCAGATCCTCGATCTGCTCCAGCGCATCCACGCCGGCGGCACGACGATCGTCATGACCACGCACGACCCCGAGCTGGCGGCGCGGGCGCGCCGCAGGGTCCACGTGCTCGACGGCAAGCTCATCGATCCCTGGGCCCCCGCGCCGCCGGCGCCGCCCTCGGAAGCTTCGCCCGAGGGCCTCCCGTGACGGCTGGCGACGCGCTCCGGATGGCCCTCAGGAGCCTCGGCCGGCAGCCGGGGCACACCGCCATCATGCTGCTCGCGTTCACGCTCGGCCTCGCGGCGTGGACGGCGTCGCGCGCGGTCCTCCACGAGCGCACGTCCGACCCGCTCGCCTCCGTGCGCGGGATCTACCACGTGTCCATCCGGCGGGAGCGCGGCGAGCCCACGGACCCGAGGGCGATCGATCCCCCGGCCTTGCGCGACCGCGTCCTCCTCGAGAGCCCCCACCCCTCGCGCGCGTCGGACGTCTACGCCGTCGTGGCCGCTGGGAGCGCGGACGACGGTCCGCTCGTCCCGATCCGGGTCGTCTTTTGCACCCGCGATCTCTTCGGGATGGTGGGCGCTTCGGTCCAGAGCGGCGCGACCTGGTCGCCGGCGGACGGCGCCGGGCGGGAGCGCCCCCTGATGCTCTCCGAGACGGCGGAGCGCGCGCTGTTCGTCGGAGCGAGCGGCGTCGGCCGCACGCTCCGGCTGTTCGGCGAGCCGTTCCGGGTGGTCGGCGTCGTCGCGGTCCCGGCCCCCGCCGGCGCGCGGTCCCCGCGCATCCCCCTGGTCTTCGCGCCGAGCGCCGCCGGCATCGCGCTCGGCGTGCGGCCCGTGGTGGTCCGCGAGACCGAGGATCCGGGCGGCAGCTTCGACGCGCTCGCGGCCTCGGACAACGGTTGGCTGGATCTCCTGGTCGAGCTCCGCGACGAGCCCCGCCGCGCAGCGTTCCAGGCCGAGCTCGACGCCCACGTCGAGCGCGAGCGCGCGCGCGGCCGGCGCGTCCTCGGGGCCGAGCTCGTGCCGCGCGAGCGCCTGCACGCGCTCCGCGCCGACGACCCCGGCACGACCCTGTTCGCCCTGCTCGCCGACGTGCTCCTCGGCGCCTGCACGCTCAACGTCGCGCGGCTGATCGAGGGGAAGTTCCGCGCGAGGCGCGCCGAGATCGCCGTCTACCGCGCGTTCGGCGCGAGCGCCCGCGACGTGTTCCTCGGGCTCCTGACCGAGGTGGCGCTCGTGGCCGCGAGCGCCGCCGCGCTCGCCGTCGGCCTGGCCGCGGCGGCGCTCGCGCTCGTCAACCGCGTCATCCACCTCCGGCCCGTCGATTTCCACCTGGACGCGCGCTCCGCCGGAGCGGCGCTCGTGGCCGCGATGGCCGCCGGCCTCCTCGCCGGCGCGTACCCGGCCTGGCGCGCGGCGAGGACACCCCCGGCCGAAGGGCTCCGGCGATCGTGCTAGGCCCCCTCGTCAGGGCGCTTGCGCGCCAGAAGATGCCCGCGCTCCTGATGGTGCTCGAGACCGGCTTCGGCTTCGCCGTGGCCGTGCACGCCTCGGGGCTCGCCCTCCATTTCACCCGCGCCGCGTCCGTGCCGCGCGGCATCGAGACGCGCTCGCTGCTGCTCGCCGTGACCGAGCGCGACGGCCCGAACCTCGCGTCCCGCGGCGAGCACGCGGCCGCGGTCCGCCGCGACACCGAGGCCCTCGCGCGCGTCGCCGGGGTCCGCGGCGCTGCCGAGGCGACCGCGGCGCCGTTCAACCTCACGCACCGGGAGACCGTCGAGACGACCTCTCCGGGCGGCCGGCGCGCCCTCGCCTGGATGCTCGACGACCGCGGCGGCGTCGCCGCGGTCCTCGGTCTCGCCCCGCTCGCGGGGCGCCCGCTCGCCCCAGGGGACGCCGCGTCCGCGGCGATGGCCGCCGTGGACGCCACGCCCGCTGTCGTCACGCAGGTGCTCGCGGCGCGCCTCTTCCCGGACGGCGGCGCGGTCGGGCAGATCGTGCGCCGGAGCGCCCGGCAAAGGCCGCTCGTCATCGTCGGCGTCGTGCCACCGTTCCGCGCCTCGATGGGGCCCGATCCCGACGCCGAGAGCGTCCTCTTCGCGGCCGAGGGGCCCCAGCTCGGCCGCACGCTGACGTACCTCGTCCGGCTCGGCCCGGACGCCGGCGACGGCGCCGCGGCGGCGGTACGCGAGGCCCTCGAGCGCGCCGATCCGCGCCGCGTCGCGCTCGTGCGCAGGCTCGACGAGGGCGCCGATCTCGACACCGGCACGAACCGCGGCGCGGGCGGCCTGGCCCTCGTGATCATCGGGATGATGCTCGTCGTCGTCTTCCTGGGGCGCATCGGGATGGCCTCGCTGCTCGTGGCCGAGCGCCGCCAGGCCCTCGGCATCCGTCGCGCCCTGGGCGCGACCCGCGGAGACGTCGCGCGCCTCGTGCTCGCCGAGAACGCGCTGCTCACGACGGCCGGCCTCGCCGTCGGCGCCGCCGCCCTCGCGGCGCTCCGGGCGGTAGCGCGCGCCGTCGCCCCCGAGCTCGAGGTGCCCCTCGATCCGAAGGTCGTGGGCCTCGTCGCCGCGGCCGTCTGGCTGGTCGGCATGGCCGCGGCGCTCCTGCCCGCACGCCGCGCGAGCGCTGTCTCTCCCGCGGAGGCGTCACGCTCATGAGGCGGCTTCATCTGCTCCGCGGGTCGCAGAGGCTCGACGTGCTCCGCTCATTCCGCGCGCTCCACGCGAGGCTCCGCGTGCCCCTCCAGGTCCGCCTCGCCGCCGTGGTCGTCCTGACCGCCGCCGCCGCCTGCGCCGGGAGCCTCGTCGCCGCGCGATCGCAGGCGTCCCTGCCCGTGTCCGCCCTTGCGGGGCTCGGGCTCGCCCTGGTCGCCGGCGCGCTCGCCTCCCGCGCGCTGCTCGGGCGCGCGGTCGGCCTGCTCCGCGCGGTGACCGACGGCCTCGCGAGCTTCGCCGAGTCCGACTACACGCAGCGCGTCCGGCACGACCGCCGGGACGAGCTCGGGGATCTCGTCGAGCGCCACAACCGCCTCGGGGACGCCCTGCGTGCGCAGCGCGACGACCTCTACCAGAAGGAGCTCCTGCTCGAGACGGCGCTCGACGCCACCCCCGTCGCGATGGTGCTCCACGACGAGGCGGGCCGGATCGTGTACGGCAACGGCGCCGCGCGCGCCCTCTTCGCCGCGGGCGAGCGCGTCGGCCAGAGGACGCTCTCCGCGCTGCTCGCCGGGGAGCCCGAGGAGCTCCGCGCCGCGATGATCGCCGGGCGGGACGCCCTCGTGTCCGTCGAGCGCCGGGGCGAGATCGAGACGCTGTACGTTGCCCGCCGCGCGTTCCGCCTGAACACCCAGGCGCACGTCCTCGTCTCGGTCCGGTCGCTCACGCGCGAGATCTCGCGCCGGGAGGCGGAGCTCCACAGGAACGCGATCCGGTTGATCAGCCACGAGCTCAACAACTCGCTCGCGCCGATCTCCTCGCTCCTCCACTCGGGCCGCCTCCTGCTCGATCGCCCGGAGCAGCGGGAGCGCCTCGGCGTCGTCTTCGACACCCTCGAGGAGCGGAGCGCGCACCTCGCCCGCTTCCTCGCCGCGTACGCCGAGCTCGCGCGCCTCCCGCCGCCCGCCCCCGAGCGGGTCCCGTGGCGCCCCTTCCTCGAGCGGCTGCGCGGGCTCGCGCCCTTCACGCTGGGCGACGCGCCGGACGAGCCCGGCTTCTTCGATCCAGCGCAGATCCAGCAGCTCCTCCTGAACCTGCTCAAGAACGCCGTCGAGGCCGGGAGCCCGCCCGACCGGATCGAGGTTTCGGTGCGGCGCCTCTCGACGGGCGAGCTCGCGCTCACGGTGGCCGACCGCGGCCACGGGCTCCCGGACGACGCCCCGGGCAAGGCGCTCCTGCCCTTCTACTCGACGAAGCAGCAGGGCCGCGGGCTCGGCCTCGCGCTCTGCCGCGAGATCGCGACCGCGCACGGCGGCGCGCTCGCGCTGCGGCGCCGCGAGGGGGGCGGGGCCGAGGCGGAGTGCCGCCTGCCGCCGGCGCCGGACGAGCGCGCTACTTGAGCTTCCGCTCGATCTGGATCCCGAGCCGGTCCATGCGCCGGTAGAGCCCCTGCCGGCTCAGGCCGAGCGACGCCGCGGCCTTGGCGACGACGCCCCGCGCCTCGACGAGCGCGCGCTCGATCTCGAGGCGCTCGGAGGAGGTCGCGGAGGGCACGGACGACGCGGCGTGCGCCCCAGGCGCCGGCGGCACGCGCGCACCCGCGTCGAGCCCCAGGTCGTGCGGCTCGATCGTCTCGCCCTTGCGCACCAGCGCCGCGCGCGTGAGCCGGTTCTCCAGCTCGCGGACGTTGCCCGGCCAGTCGTGCTCGGCGAGCGCGTGGCGCGCGCGCGGGCCGAGCGCCACCCGCTCGCCGCCCGCCGCGCGCGCGGCGAGGCGATCGAGCAGGTGGCTCGCGATCGGCGCGATGTCCTCGGGGCGATCGCGCAGCGCAGGGATCGCCACTTCTATGACGTTGAGCCTGAAGTACAGGTCTTCGCGGAAGGATCCCTCGGCGATCGCCCGCGGGAGATCGCGGTTGGTCGCGCTCAGCACGCGCACGTCGGCCTTGCGGGTGACGCTGCTCCCGAGGCGCTGGTACTCGCCGGTCTGGAGGACGCGCAGCAGCTTCTTCTGGCCGTTCAGCGACAGCGTGCCGATCTCGTCGAGGAAGAGGGTGCCGCCGTCGGCCTCCTCGAAGCGGCCGGCGCGGAGGCGGGTCGCGCCGGTGAACGCGCCTGGCTCGGCGCCGAACAGCTCCGCCTCGACGAGCTCGTCGGGGAGGGCCCCGGCGTTCACCTTGACGAACGGCCGGCCCCGCCGCCGCGAGTTGGCCTGAACGATGGTGGCGAGGAGCTCCTTCCCGGTCCCGTTCGGCCCGGTGATGAGGACGGGCACGTCCGCGGGCGCGACCTTCACGGCGAGGCTCACGACCTCGTGCATCGCGTCGCTCGCGTACACGAGCCCGGCCAGGTCGTGGCGCTCGGCGAGCCTGTGCCGCGCGCGTCCGCGCTGGGCCAGGAGGCGCGCGTTCTCCTGCTCGAGCGCCCGCAGCCGCGCGAGGTTGCCCACGGTGGCGACGAGCTTCTGGTCGTCCCACGGCTTGGGCACGTAGTCGCTCGCCCCGGCCTTGATCAGCTCGACCGCGCCCGCGATCGACGTGAACGCGGTCATGGCCACGACGGGCAGCTCGGGGTCGACGGCCTTGATCCGGCGGAGCAGCTCCAACCCCTCTTCGCCCGAGGTGGCGCTCTGCCGGAAGTTCATGTCCTGGACCACGGCGCCGAGCTCGTCGCCGAGCACCGCCGCCATCGCCTCGTCGGGCGTGGCGGCGACGCGGACCTCGTGCCCGTGCAGCTCGAGCAGCGTCGTCAGCGCGACGCAGACGGCGGGCTGATCGTCGATGACGAGGATCTTCGGCACCCGGCGAGACTAGCGTGTTCGCCCCCGGGGGCCCGTCACATCCCGTAAGGGTACTTGGCCAGGTCGACCACGCCGCTCGCGCGGACCTGCTGCAGGGCCTTCCCGTACTGGAGGAGCATGCCCAGCGCGTAGCGGAGCCGCTCGCGGATGCGCTCGTCGTCGGGGGACTGCGGCGCCTCCGGGTCGTTGAGGAGGCCGCGGACGTTGCGCACGATCACGTGGTCCGGGATGTAGCAGAGGTACGTGTTCTTGTAGCTGCTCATGCGCAGCTCCGCGATCGGGTAGGCGCCGCCCATGCTCGCGGAGACCCCGACGATGAGCGCGGGCTTGTGCGCGAGCTCGCCCCGGGAGCAGAGGAGGAAGAAGTTCTTCAGTCCGGCGGGGACCATGCCGCCCCACTCCGGCGCGATGATCACGAAGGCGTCGGACGTCTTGAGCTCGGCGGAGATGGGGGCCCAGACGCGCTCCCATTTCTCGGACGGCTGCCAGACCTCCGGGTCCCAGAGCGGAAGCGGGTTGTCGGCGAGATCGAGCGTGTACGTGGAGGACACGTCCGCCGACGACGACAGCTGTTGCTGCACGTGGCGGGCGATCTTCCCCGATTCGGAGCCGTTGCGGTGACTGCCTGAGATGACAGCGAGCTTCATAGGGTCTTGCGTGCGGCCGGCGACGGATCGCGCGGCGCTCCTCGGTGATCGGTGGATTGCGGCGCGATGCTACCCCGCGCTCGCGCGGCGGGTCGAGGAATCGGAGATCTCCGGAGCATCCACCGGCGCGAGGGGGCCGCTCCCGTGCGGGGATGTCCAGCGCGACGCTCGGCGGCTCCTGCGCTGTCGCCGCCGGGGGCGTCCTCGGTTTCTGCGTCGACAGGCGCGCCCGGATCTGCTGGAAGTAGGGAAGGGAAACGGCGGCGGGTGGGCTCACGCTCTGCCGCGCTGGAGCGATGGAGGGCGCGATGGCGGACTGGGATCCTGCGCAGTACCTGAAGTTCGAGGACCAGAGGGCGCGCCCTCCGATTGACCTGCTCGGCCGGGTCGACCTCACCGTGCCGGGCGACATCGTCGATCTCGGGTGCGGGGCCGGCAACATCACCCGCCTCGTGGCCCAGCGCTTCCCGGGCCGGGGGATCCTCGGGGTCGACAGCTCTCCGGAGATGCTGGCGCAGGCGCGCGCCGCGCTGCCCGGGGCGCGGTTCGTCGAGGGGGACATCGCGCGCTTCGCTCCGTCCGCGCCGCCCGCGCTGATCTTCAGCAACGCCGCGCTGCACTGGCTCGACGACCACCAGGCGCTGTTCCCGGCGCTGCTCGGGCGGCTCGCGGCCGGCGGCGTGCTGGCGGTGCAGATGCCGAGGAACCACGGCGCGCCGTCGCACACGGCGATGGTGGAGGCGAGCCGGTTGCCTCGCTTCCGCGACAGGCTGGCGGCGGTGGTGAGGGAGAGCCCGGTCGCGGCGCCGGCGGCGTATTACGGGATGCTGGCGCCGCACGCGGCGCGGCTCGACATCTGGGAGACGGAGTATCTGCACGTCCTCGAGGGCGTGAATCCGGTCGTCGAGTGGACCAAGGGGACGGCGCTGCGGCCGCTGCTCGCGGCGCTCGATGAGCAGGAGCGGGCCGAGTTCCTGGAGGAGTACGGCGGGCGGGTGGCGGCGGCGTATCCGAAGGCGGCGGACGGGAAGACGCCGTTTCCGTTCCGGCGGCTGTTCCTCGTCGCCACGGCGCGGTGAGCGCCGCCGCCGCGCGGATCAGCGCGTGTACTCGATGGCGCCGACGCCTTCGGCCTCGGGGAGCACGGTCACGAGCGCCTGCGCTCCGACGGACGCTGACGAGAGCGAGGAGCGGACGGCGACGAGCCATGTCCGGTCGCTCCTGCGCGCGACGAGGATGGCGCAGCGCTCGCCCTGGGGCGCGCCCGCGCGCGCCTCGGCCTCCTGGACCACGCGCGCCCCGGAGGCGTCGCAGCCCTGGACGTCGAACTTGCGGTTCAACAGCGCGGTGAGCGCCATGCTGGCGGCCTTCTTCGCGGTGACCTCTTCGGCCGTCGGGGCCGCGGGGGGCGGCGCCGGGGCGCACCCGGCGGAGAGCGCTGCGAGGAGGGGTATCCACCGTGCGATGGTGCGTGTCACGGCCCTGTCCTATCGCGGCGGCGCCGCCACGGGAAGCCCTCGGCGTGTCCGGAATCGTGTCCGGGTCCTCCGGTCCTCGCGACCGCAGACTACCCGCAACGAATTCAAGGAGAACGCCGATGTCTTCCCTCACGCACTACCTGGTCATCGATCTCGAGGCGACCTGCAG
The DNA here is from genome assembly GCF_052075895.1 of Sorangium sp. KYC3313. Lineage (NCBI taxonomy): Bacteria > Pseudomonadati > Myxococcota > Polyangiales > Polyangiaceae > Sorangium > Sorangium sp. KYC3313. Next base: position 1,072,299 of record NZ_CP197255.1, on the reverse strand, counting down.
CGACGACCCCTCCTTCCCCCGCGACGAGATGGAGATCATCGAGGTCGGCGCCGTGCTCGTCGATGCCGGCACCCTGCGACCCGCCGCCGAGCTGCAGTGCTTCGTGCGCCCGATCCGACACCCGCGCCTCTCGGCGTTCTGCATGCGGCTGACGAGCATCCGCCAGGCCGACGTCGACGCCGCCCCGCGCTTCCCCGCGGCGGCGGCGCGGCTGAGGGAGCTGGTGCGCGGAAAACAGGCGCTCTTCTGCTCCTGGGGCGGCTACGACAAGCGGCAGATCGAGCGCGATGCCCGCCGCCACGGGGTGGCGCTGCCCTTTGGCGGCGATCACCTCAACCTCAAGCGGGCCTTTGCCCGCCGCCTCGGCGCCGAGCGCGAGCTCGGCGTGGGGCAGGCCCTGCGCCGGGTCGGCCTCTCGTTTCAGGGGACGCAGCACCGCGCCATCGACGACGCGCGCAACATCGCGCGGCTCCTTCCGCACGCGCTGGGCCTCGAGCCCCACCCCGCCGGCGTTCCCGGGAGCCCCGCCGTCACCGGCCCTCCGGCGGCGTCTCCGGGGCCTCCGGCGCCTCCAGCGCCGCGAGGAGCGCGGTGAGCCCCTTCTTCAGCGAGGCCATCTGTTTCTCCCCCAGGGCTCGCGTGAGCTCCTCCTCCAGCTCCTGCAGCACCCCGAGCCCGTGGAGGAGCATCTTCAGCCCGTGCGGCGTGAACCGCACCCGCTTCGCCCGCCGGTCGTCCGGATCGGGCGTCCGCTCCACCACGCCCGCCGCCTCGAGCTCCTCCACGAGCTGACCCACCGCCTGCTTCGTCACGCCGGCGCGCTCCGCCAGGTCGATCTGCCGCGTGCCCTCGAGGTCGATGTACGGCATGAGCGCCGTGTGCGCCCGGCGCACCCCGGTCGCGCCGCGCCGGGCGACGCGCGCCACCGCCCGCTCGTCGAGCAGCCGCGCCGAGCGGAGCAGGAGCTGCCCGAGGCTCGCGCGCTTGCGCCGCTCGAGCTCGGCGACGTCGCATGGATCGAAGTCGTGCTTGTTCATGATGGTCAACTTGCTTGACCAAATGGTCAAGCTGGTTTACCAATTGAAACATGCTGCGACGGCTCGATCAATCCCTCTGGGTTGCGGAAGACACGTTGAAGGTGGGGTTTCTCCGGTTTCCGGTGCGATCTCCGGTCGTGCGCCTCGAGGACGGCGGGCTGCTGCTGTTCTCGCCGCTCCCGAGCGTGGAGCGGGAGGCGGACGAGATCCGCGCGCTCGGCGAGGTGCGGGCGATCGTGGCGCCGAACCTGCTGCACCACCTCGGCCTCTCGCCGGCGGCGCGGCTGTTCCCGGGGGCGCGGCTGTTCGGCGCACGGGGGCTCCGCGAGAAGCGCCCTGACGTGACGTTCACCGGCGCGCTCGATGGCGCGTCCGACCCGCTCTGGTCGGCGGAGATTGACCAGGCGGCGGTCGGCGGGATGCCGAAGCTCGAGGAGACGGTCTTCTTCCACAGGCCGAGCAGGACGCTCTTCGTCTGGGATCTCTGCTTTCACATCGCGCAGAGCGAGCACCTCCCGACGCGCCTCTTCATGCGCCTGAACGGCGCTTACGGGCGCTTCGGCCCGTCGCGCATCGCGCGCTCGATGATGCGCGATCGCGCGGCGGTGCGCGCCTCGGTGGAGCGGATGCTCGCGTGGGCGCCGGAGCGCATCGTGGTGGCGCACGGCGACGTCGTCGAGCGCGGCGGTCGAGACGCGCTGCAGGGCGCGTTCGAGCGGGTGCTCTGACGTCCCTGACGTGGAGCGGCGCGCGGGCGCCGGTGCGGTAGGACTGTGGCCTGGCCATGAAGATCAGGACGGTCCGGCGATGGGCGCCCAGTCGACACGAGCGGGCATGACGTGCAGACGTTGCGGGAGATCCATGGCCGCGCGCCCGGCGGCGAGTTCCTGGAGTGGGCCCTCGCGCGGGGCATCCTGGCGCGCGCGGGGGAGGGGCAGGGCGAGGCGGAAGCGATCACCCGCGGGCCGCGCTTCGGCGACGTGCGGCAGTTCTGCCCGGACGAGGCCGAGCTCGCCGAGCTGCTCGCGGCCACGCCCGCCGCCCACGGCTTCGCCACCGCCGGCCCGCGCCCGGCCAACGCGGTGAGCCGCCGCGGGGCAGCGATGCTGCCGGGATGTCGTGCTTCGGCGATGCGCCGAACTTGCGCGTGTAATCGCGGCTGAACTGCGCCGCGCTCTCGTAGCCGACGTCGAACGCCGCCGCGGAGACCGAGAGCGTGCCGGCCCGCAACAGGCGGCGGGCCTCGAGGAGCTGGAGGCCCTTTCGATACTGAAGCGGTGATGACGCCGTGATCGCCTTGAAGTGCTTGTGAAACGAAGACGCGCTCATCCCGACGCTGCGCGCGAGATTGGGGATCTCGACGGGCGATCGAAAGTCACGCCGCAGCTGTGCGATCGCGCGCGCAATGGCGCTGGCGTGGCTGTCACGGCGGATCAGGTCGCGCAACATGCCGCCAAACGGCGCTGTCGCGAGCCGGTAGTGGATCTCGCGCGAGACGAGCGGACCAAGCACCGCTGCGTCCGTCCGCGTGCCCACGAGCGCGAGATAGCGATGGAGCGCGTCGACGAGCCTGGCATCGCAGGTGTGGACCGCGAGCGAGCGAGACCCCGCGGCGGAGGGAGGCGAATCGGCCATCGCCTCGACCAGGTCGCGCAGCGTCTCCAGCTCGACATCGAACAGCAGCACGAGGTACGGGGCCTTCGTGACGCGCGCGATCACCGGAAGGTCGTGGCTGATGAGCAGACACTCGCCAACGCCCATCGGAAACGAATCGGCTCCCAGGAGCGTTTCTTTTCGCCCCTGGAGCACAAGGCCCATGACCGGCTCGTAGACCGCGGCTTCGAACGAGGTCGGCTGGTGGTGCCGGAGGATGCCGAGGTTCTTCAGCGGTCGCACGTACTGGCTAGCGCGGTCCTTCGGGCGAGGGAGCTGGCTTGCAGCGAGCTCGGCGAGCGCCGCCAGGTTCATGCGGCGAGCGTAGCACCCTCACGCTTTTCTGTCCCCGGCGAGAGGATCGAGCAAGAAGCAGAGAGCTACCGGCAAGCATCTCGCGACGTGCGGTCGTACGTTGAGCTCATGGCGAACAACATGCTGACCGTGCATCACCTCGGTCGTTCCCAGTCGGAGCGGATTGTCTGGCTCTGCGAGGAGCTCGGGCTCGACTATGCGCTGAAACGGTATGAGCGTCGAAAGGACAACAGGATGGCGCCGCCGGAATACAAGGCGCTTCACCCGATGGGGACGGCGCCGATCCTCACCGACGGGCAGCTGGTGCTCGGCGAATCCGGCGCGATCGCTGAATATCTGATCGCGACCCATGGCGAGGGGCGGCTCGCCGTGCAGCGCCGCCAGCCCGGGTTCGCCGACTATCTCTACTGGTTCCACTTTGCCAACGGGACCTTGCAGCCGGCCGTCCTGCGGGTGTGGTACCTGGAGCGCGTCGATGCGTCCGAGAAGAATGCGGCGCTGCATGCGGCGAAGGAGCGGTTCGACCTGATCCTCTCCACATTGGAGAAGCGTCTGGGGGAGGCGCCTTATCTCGCCGGTCCGGAGCTGACGGCGGCGGACATCATGACGGTGTTCTCGCTGACCACCATGCGGCTGTTCAAGCCGTACGATCTCTCGCGGTGGTCGAACATCCTGGCTTATCTGCAGCGCATCGGCGCACGCCCCGCGTATCAGCGCGCGATGAAGAAGGCGGATCCGGACATGACGCCGTTGCTCGGGGCCACTCCATGACCGAGGAGGCCGCCTGCCGTGGGCTTGATCCACGGGTCTGCTGCCCATTTGGAACGAGAAGCCGGGGTCCACGAAATGTCCGGTTTCTCCAATCGGAGGCCGCGGGCGCGTGGCATGAACACCCCATGACCCACCTCGACGCCACGATGGGCCGCTCCCCGCTCCTATCGACTCCGCTGGGCAAGACCGGGCCCAGCGTCTTTCCCGTCGGCCTCGGCTGCATGGCGATGTCCGGCGCCTACGGCCCGGCCGAGGACGCCGAGAGCGTGGCGACGATCCGCCACGCCATCGAGCGAGGGATCACCCTGATCGACACCGGAGACTTCTACGGCAACGGGCACAACGAGCTCCTCATCCGGCGCGCGATCGAGGGGGTGCGCGACAAGGTCCAGCTGTCGGTGAAGTTCGGCGCGATGCGCGGCCCGGACGGCGCCGCGCTGGGCATCGACGCCCGCCCTGCGGCCGTGAAGAACTTCGCGGCGTACAGCCTGCATCGGCTGGGCGTGGAGGTCATCGATGTGTACCGCCCCGCGCGCCTCGACCCTCAGGTGCCCATCGAGGACACCGTCGGGGCGATCGCCGACCTCATCAAGGCCGGCTTCGTCCGGCATGTCGGGCTGTCCGAGGTGGGTATCGAAACGATCCGGCGCGCGAGCAAGGTGCACCCGATCGTGGACCTGCAGATCGAGTATGCGATCGCGACGCGCGGGCCCGAGGCGTCTATCTTCCCCGCGCTCGCAGAGCTCGGGATGAGCGCGACGCTCTACGGGGTCTTCGCGCGGGGGCTGCTCACCGGCAGCAAGCCCTCGGGAAAGGGGGACTTCCGGCAGTACATGCCACGCTTCGCAGGCGAACAGGGGGCCAAGAACGCGAGTGTGGTCGAGAAGCTCCACGCCTTCGCCGGCGAGCGCGGGATGACGCCGGCTCAGGTCGCGCTCGCGTGGGTGCTGGCGAAGCAGCCCACGCTGGTGCCGATCGTCGGGGCCCGCACGCGAGCCCAGCTCGACGACGCCCTCGTGGCCCTCGACAAGCCGCTGTCGGCGAGCGACGTCGCGGCGCTCGAGAGCATCGTGCCAGCGGACGCGATCGGCGGCACGCGCTACCCTGCCCAGCACATGAAGGCGCTCGACAGCGAGCGGTAGCCGATCGACGCGAGCACCCGCGTCGGCTTGAACGGCCCCACGAGAGGCGTAAGAGTACCGAACGTGGCCGCAGCGATGGATCTCCCCACCCTCGCGCTCCCGCGCTTCGTCGAGGACGTCCGTGATGTCGCGGCACCCCCAGGTCGGGTGTTCGACGTCGAGTGGCTTCCCGACGGCAGAACGGGCCTCTTTTTTCGAGCGCTCGAGGGGGGGAACGAGGGGGACGTGTGGGTCGCGGGCCCCCGAACGCGCGCGATATTCAAGAGCAAGACCGGCCTCGCGCGGACGGTCACCCTTCGGTTCAAGCCTGGCTGGTCGGTTCCGCTGCTCGGCGTGGCAGCGAGCGAGCTCACGGACCGGATCGTTCCGCTGGAGGACGTGTGGGGCCGGGCGGGGCGCGAGCTCTGCGGTGAGCTCCTCGCCGCGAGGAGCCGCGCGGACGTGATCGACCGCGTCACCCGGGCGCTCGCCCTTCGCGCCGGCCAACCCTTCGAGGCGGCATCGGGGCAGCTTGCCCGCCGTGCGGTTCGCTTGCTCGAAGGGGGCGAGGTCCGGGTGGAGCGTGTCGCCGATCGGCTCGGCGTCACGGCGCGGCATCTTCGCCGCGCTTTCATCGAGAACGTCGGCATCGGCCCGAAGGAGTTCGCGCGGACCGTCCGCCTGCAACGCGCGGTGCGGATGGCAGCGACCTCGTGCGACTGGGCGCGCATCGCCACGGACGCGGGCTATTATGACCAGGCCCACCTCATCGCCGACTTCCGTCGGCTCGTCGGGCTCACCCCGGGCGCGTTCTTCAAACGCGCGGGCGGACGGACGACCGGTTCTCCTTGCATGCAGGCTGAGGATCGAACTTAGGCCTCTGCGTTCGGCAGGAGAAGGCACCGCACATCGGGCTCCTCGTTCCAGGCATCGGTCACTGCGCTGAGCGGCAGACTCTTGAACGGCGCACGAAAGCCGGCCGCCGGGGCCGCTGCCAAGAGCTCGCCGGCCCCGGCCAGCAGCTCCTTCACGGGAACGCTCCCGATACCGCTGCCGATGAGCTCGAGCCCCGTGCTGCGCAGCATGTCACCCCGGATCGGAATCTCGTCGCCAGCCACGGTCCCCAGCTGAACAAAGCGCAGGCGCGGCTCGCCGGCCCTGGACCCACGGTCCTTCGTCGCGGCCTGGAGAACGCGGACGGCCGGCTCGCCCCACACGAAGTCGAGCACGACACGCCCGGCGGCGTCGTCGACGAGACGCTGGCGCAGCTCGGGAAGCGCCGTCGCGTGGCGCTGGCGGTGCCGCACTTCCTCCTCGCGCCGCACGTGGTCGCCGGCTCGGACCTGGTCGTCACCGTCGGCGCGCGCATGGCCGAGGCCTTCGCGGAGATCCTCCCTTTGCGCGTTGTCGATCCGCCGGTGAAGCTCCCCGGCTTCGAGGTGCGCATGTACTGGCACGAGCGCCACCACCGCGATCCGGCGCAGCAATGGTTCCGCGACGCGGTGCGCGGCGCGGCCGAGCCGTCGTCCATCAGAGCGTGACGCCGAGACGAGGGCGCTCCCGGAGCGCTCCCTCGTAAGACGCCACCTTCGCGCGATGCCTTCTCCCTCCTTGATCCCCCCTGCCGCGCCATGGTTCACTCCGCGCCCATGGACGCGGGGTCGCCGCTGCGAGCGGGCATCGAGGCCAGCAACAGGACAGAATGCGTCGGATCGAGGGAGCGGGCGAGCGTCGCTGCCGGGCCCGCGGCGCGCGCGAGGCGCCCCGGCGCCGTGACGTCCGCGGCGCGGGAGAGGGTTGCCCGCGTCGTCGCGGCGCTCGCGCTCGCCGCCGCCGCCGGCTGCGGCGACGGCGACGGCGACGATCTGCCGGATCCCGGGCCGAGCTCCGGGCTCTCCCCCGAACTGCCGCTCGTCGACCTGCCGGAGGCGGACGCCGCGACGCTGTGTGATTGGGTCGCCGGTCGTTTCGGCGGCTACGGCCGGCGCGTGGACTGCGGCGGCGGCGCGTTCGTCTCGTCCGCGCCCAGCCGCGCCGAGTGCGTCCGCAGCTATCAGGCCGCCGCCGACACCTGCGCGGCCACCATCGGCGTGGTCGAGGCGTGCGTGAACGGCGCCGTCGAGGGCCCCTGCACCGCCCTCCCTGTCGATTGCGTCGAGCTGCTGTTCTGCGCGCGCTGATCTCGGCGCGCCCGATGGCCGCGGACCAGGCTCGATCAGGCCATCACGTGCGGTGCTCGAGTGTGCCACGACGCCGTCGTCCCCTGGCACTTCGATCCGGTCGGCCGTGGCAGGAGTGGCAAGACCTGCTCGGGTTTCCGTGGCCCTGCGCGCGCTGCACGCCCTCATCCACATCGGGTGGAACTTCGTCCCATTTTCGCTTTGCCGCGTTCGTCGGCGGCCGCGTGACGCTCGGTGTTCTGTGGGTGGGGTTCGCCAAGCAGAGCTTGTGAGAGCCGCCCGCGGCGTCGCCTGCCTCGGCGCGACTACGCCTGGTCTCAGCGGAAAGCTGAGTCGAATCCAGAGCCTGAATCGAAATCAGGTCTCTGCTCTCCCCCTCTTCGAATCGAGCCCAGGTTGCTGTCGACCCCTCCTTTGCCCCCGAGGCACCAGGAGGTGAGGGAGCTTGACGGGTCGGAATGGCTTTGCCGAGGTGGCGAGCCTTGGCTCCGCCGAGAGAGCGGAGCGGTGATCCCGTCATCCTTCTGCGATATCGATCACGACCCTGCCCGTGGCGGAGCGCGCCGCGATCGCCTCATGGGCGTCGTGGGCGGTCCCCAGGGTGAAGCGACGGGGATCCAGCAGCGGCCTCAGCGCGCCGGCCTCGGCGAGCCTGCTCGCCTGGCGCAGGATGCCGCCGTGATGGGCTCGCCCCTTCCCGGTCAGCAGCGGCAGCAGCGTGAAGACGCCCGAGTAGGTCGCGCCGCGGAATGACAGCGGCGCGAGCGCGTGCGTCCCCCATCCCAGGCAGCTGACGACGTGGCCATGATAGCGGCGCACCGCATGGAACGAGGCGTCCAAAACGGCGCCGCCCACCGTGTCGTAGACGACGTCAAAGCCTTCACCGTCCGTGTGGGCAGCGACGTAATCCTCCACCGAGCTCGTGGCGTAGTCGATCGCCGTCGCGCCGAGCTTCGAGAGGAGCTCTTTCTTGTCCGCCGAGCCGGTCGCGAACACCTCCGCTCCGCGCGCTCGGGCGAGCTGGACGGCGACATGGCCGACGCCGCCCGCCCCCCCATGAATGAGCACCCTCGACGACGCCGGCGAGATCGATGCCGAGGACGGCCGGCAGCGGCATCCTCGCGTGCGTCGCCTGGCCCGCTCGGATCTTGAGATCGAGCGGATTGACCCCACTCGCCTTGATCCGCACCAGCACCTGGCCTCTGCCGGCGACGGGGCGGGCGACGATCGCGCGCCTTCAACAAGGGGAGACGGTCACCTTCCGCCCGCGGGGGAGCTCGATGACGCCGCGTATCCGGTCGGGGCAGCTCTGCACCGTCGAGCCCGTGGATCCGGCGACCGTCGAGGTGGGCGACATCGTCCTCTGCAAGGTCCGCGGGGCGGAGTACCTGCACCTCGTGAAGGCCATCAGGGACGGACGGTTCCAGATCGCGAACAACCACGGGCACGTGAACGGCTGGATCTCCCCGGCGGCGATCTTCGGCAAGCTCGCCCGCGTGGATCCCTGAGCGGACATGCCCGCCGACCCCGCCGCGAGCGTCGCGGCCGTGCTCGGCTGCGGCGCCGGAGGGCTCGTCGCCCGCCGGCGGCGCCCGATGAGCCGAGCGCGCAGGCCGGATCGCGCTATCCCAGGAGATGGAACCGCAGGAACCCCAGGAGGCTCCTGATCGTCTCTCGCGAAGCCCCGCTGTCGTCGAGCAGATCGAACGCGTGCGGCCCCGCGGCGTGGTTCACGAGCGTCACTGGCAGGTTGCGGGCCAGCGCTCCGGCGACGAAGTCATCGATCGTCTCGTTCAGGTGAGGCATCCTGTCCTGTCCTGCCCTGGCGATGAACAGGGGCAGGTCCGGAGGGAGGTCGTCGAGCGACTTCCCGGCGCACGGGTTGACGAACCGGAACTGCGCCGCCGCCTCCGCGACGCGGGTGGACGCGCCGAGATCGAGCATGAAGCCGTAGCAGAGGGAAGCGCACCGGAGCGAGCCGCTCGCTCCCCGCATCAGCGCCGACAGGGCCATGGGGACGTTGCCGGAGCAGGCCCACAGGCCGATCCGGCGCTCGTCGATCCCGAGCGCAGCGGCGTTCTGCCGGAGGTGATCGAGCAGCGCGTGGAGATCGGACGGCTCCCGGTTCGTGTAATTGATGCCCACGAGGCCGAATGCGGCCACCAGCCGTCCCCACGAGGTGGACTGCCCTATCTCCTTGCGTTTGCAGCCGAACACCGACTCGAACCCCGGATCCGGATATCCGGACACGAAGACGACGGCTGGCGCCCGCGCCACGGCCACCGAGGCTGGTGGAGCGTAGAGGTCGAAGGTCTGGGCGCCTGCGTCGGTCGTCTGGTACGCGATGTCCCTGCGGAGGATGACGGCATCCATGCCGGGGATCTCGAGGACCGCCGTCCTCTTCATCATCTTGTCTCGCTCGGATTCTTGGCTCATCTGTGCTTCTCCCCTGGCTGAGGTGCCGACCAGCGCCGCTCGACGACAGCGCACCGCGAGGGCTGCTCCGGTGACGCAAGAGCGTCCTTCTTTTTCGTCCGTGAATCGAGCGGCTCAGCTCATGGCGCGCTCGCGGCCCCGGCGGCGCGCGACAGCTCGTCGATCGCCCCGAGGAGCGCGTCGCTCTGCTCCGGCGTGCCCACCGTGATCCGCAGCTTGTCCTGGATGCGCGGCGCGTCCCAGTAGCGCACGAAGATCGCGCGGTCGTAGAGCGCCCGGTACATCGCCTGCGCCGACAGCCCTCCTCCCGGCGGGCTCGCCAGGACGAAGTTGCTCTGGCTCGGCTCCACCGTGAACCCCTTCTGCCGGAGCGCCCCCGTGAGCCGGGCGCGCTCGGCGATCACCTTCTCCCAGCTCTTCCTCGCCTCGTCCCGCGCGGACAGCGCCGCGGTCGCCGCGGCCTGCGAGAGGATATCGGTGTTGTAGCTGTCGCGGGCCTTGTCGAGCGTCTCGATGAGCCGCGGGTGCCCGAGCCCGTACCCGAACCTGAGCCCCGCGAGCGAGTACCCCTTGCTCAGGGTCCGCAGCAGAAGCACGTTGTCGAGCCCCCGCGCCGGGTCGAGCAGCGGCGTCGCGTCGAGCTCCGCGAAGTCGACGTACGCCTCGTCGATGAGGAGCACGCCGCGGAACGCCCGCGCGACGCGCTCGAGCTTGTCGAGCGGCTCCTGCCGCCCCGACGGCGCGTGCGGGTTGACGAGGAGCGCGAGCCGGCAGCCGTGCTCGTTCAGGCGCTGCGCGAAATCCTCCGGGACCGACCAGTCCTCCGCGAGGGGGACCTGGGTGATCGTCGTGCCGTGGATCTCCGCGAGCACGTCGTAGAGCGAGTAGGTCGGGTAGGTCTCGCCGATGCCGCGGCCGCCGGGCTCGCAGAACACCGTCACGGCCATGCGAAGCAGCTCGTCGCCGCCGTTCGTGGCGATCACCTGCTCGGGCGACAGGTTATGGAGCCGCGCCGCGGTCTCGCGGAACTGCTGCGCCCGGGGCGGCGGGTACCGGCGGAGCTGATCGGCCGAGACGCCCCGGATCGCCTCCAGCACGGCGGCCGGCGGCGGGTACGGGTTCTCGTTCGTGTTGAGCTTGACCACGTCGGCCCGCTGCGGCTGCTCGCCGGGCGTGTAGGGCGTCAGTCGATGGATGTTGTCGCGTTCGTACAGCATGGGGATGGCCGTCTCTCGCCCACTGGCCCGCCGGAGACAAGCGCCTCGTCGTCCGCATGACGCGCGCGCGGCGCTCGCTCCGGCCGCCCTCGGGGGAGCTCGGCCGGAGGACACGGACGGCGTTGCCCGGGCGCTCGTCGTCCGGGACGCGCACCTCGCCGCGCGCGCGCGGCGAGGTGCGCTGGCTGCGCCGATCGGACTAAGATGCGCCGCATGACGACGACGTCCGAGCCTGAAGTCTTCCTGGTCCTCTCCTGCCTCGGCCCTGATCGGACGGGCATCGTCGCGGAGGTGACCCACTACCTGACGGAGCGCGGCGCCAACGTGGAGGACAGCCGGATGGCGGTGCTCGGCGGCGAGTTCGGCATCCTCCTGCTCGCGTCGGGGCCCCCCGGCGCGATCGAGGCGGTCGAGCGCGAGACGGAGTCGCTCACCCGGGCGACGGGGCTCACGGTGCAGAGCCGCAGGACCAAGAGCCCCGAGTCGCACCGGCGCGCGGCGACCATCCCTTGCGTCATCTCCGTCGACGCGCTCGATCACGAGGGCATCGTGCGCGCGGTGTCGCGCGCGCTCCACGGCGTCGGCGTCAACATCGTCTCGCTCGAGACCTCGGCCTACGAGGCGCCCGTCACCGGCTCGCAGCTCTTCCGGATGGAGGCCCGCGTCGACGTCCCCGCCGGGGTCACCGTCACCCAGCTCCGCAAGGCGATGGATGCGGTCGCGGAGTCCGAGAACCTCGACATCGACGTCCGCTCGCTCATCAAGGGCTGACCGCGTCGCGCGAGAACCGGTATCCTCGCGGCCCATGCCCTTCAGCAATCTGAGCTCCCCCCGCAAGGTGCACGGCCTGGACGCGGAGATCCGAGGCGCCGCGGTCCTCGCGAGCCCCGGGCTCGTCGCGATGGTCTCGACCGATCCGGTGCGCCTCGGCGTCTGCCCTGTCGGCGGCTCCGGCGCGAAGACGACGAACCTGTCGCTGTCCTCGGCGCACGACGTGGCGCTCCTGTCGAAGGACGTCGCCGTGGTGCGGAGCGGCGACGACGCCGTGTGGGCGCTGCTCGGCATCACGCACGGCCCAAAGCTCGATCAGGTCGGCCGGGACGCGCGGCAGCTCGCCACGCGGCCGTCGGGCGAGACGGCGCTCGCGCTCGGCTGGGACGGCAGCGCGACGGAGCTCAAGCTCGACAAGACCGAGGTGAACGGCCGCACGTTCGCGGTGCGCGGCGCCGCGCGGGCGTTCGACCTGACCGAGACCGAGGCGCACGTGGTGATGGACGGCGCGGGGGAGGGCGGCGAGCTCCGCGTCCACCCCGGCGCGACGCCCGAGCCGGGCCCGACGCTCCGCGCCTCGCTGCCGCGCGCGGCCCAGAACCTCGATCGCGTGCGCGGCGGCCCGAAGCTGACGGCGGTGTACAAGCGCGGCGCGAGCGCGGTCTGCGCGGTCGTGAGGTCGTCCGGCAAGCTCGCGGCCAAGATGCTCGCGTTCGCCGATCCCGTCGCCGACGTCGCCGTCCTCGAGTCGAGCCTCTTCGCCGCCTTCGCGGACGGCCGCGTCGCGCTGTTCGACGGCGCCGCCATCGAGGCCGCGTCCGGCGCGCCGCTCGCCCCGACGGCGAGCGTCACGCTCGGCGCCCGCGGCGAGCCGGCCGTGCTCGCGGTCGCAGGCAAGGGGTCGCCGACCCTGTGGGTCGGGACGAGCGCCGGGGAGATCTGGAGCCTTTCGATCGTCCGCAAGCAGGGCGGCTGAGGGGGCGCCGCGGCTCACGCCGCGCGCGCCGCGATCCGCCCGTCGACCAGCGCGTCCGGATCGAGCTGGTCGAGCGTCGTCACGACGCGATCCGCCCCCGCGGCCGCCAGCAGCGCCTCGTCGGCGAGCCGCGCCACGCCGATCGAGGTCATCCCGGCCGCCTTCGCGGCCTGCACCCCGGAGGGCGCGTCCTCGATGACGAGGCAGCGCGCCGGCGGGACCCCGAGCGCCCACGCGGCGGCCAGGAACAGGTCCGGCGCCGGCTTTCCGCGCGCCACCGCGGCGCCGCAGAGGTCGGCGTCGAACAGATCGCGCAGCGTCGCGCCCAGCGAGACCGGCGCGCGGCGGGGGTTCTGGTGCTCGACGAAGGCGTCGACGCGGATCCTGCGGAGGAGCTCGCTGGCGTTCCTGGACGACGACGCCGCCGCGAGGAGCACGCCGCGCGCCTTGAGCTCCAGGATCAGCCGCGTCGCGTCAGAGAACACGACGAACTGCCCTGCCGCGATCTTCCGGAGCAGCACCTCCTGCTTGCGCTCGGCATAGACCCCGGCGCGCTCCGCCGCGTCGGGCACGCCGAAGTAGTCGAGCGCCGCGCGCGCGCCGCTCTCGCGCGCCTTGCCGGCGACCTCGCTCTGGTAGGCGGCCGTCGTGAACCGCTCGGGCGCGTAGCGCGTCTCGGGCGCGATCGCGCGCCACTCGGTCGCCATCAGCGCCTCCAGCGCCTCCTGCCAGGCGCGCTCATGCGGCGAGTCGACCACCACCCCATCCACGTCGAAGAGGACTCCCCCGAGAGGACGCATGCCGCGGACATGGCGCCGGCGCGCCGGAACGGGAGCCCCACGGCGCCCCGACGACGCGGCGCGCGGTCGCGCCCGCCTGTGGCTCCCGCCGCTCCGCTCGGGGTGCTACCGTGTGGGCTCGTGCTGCCTGCCCGCTCCGGAGCCGCTCCCCCTGCGACGCGCCTGCCGCGCGCGCTCGTCGTCCGCGACCCGGAGCCCGAGGAGCTCCGCGCGACCATCGACTGGTCGGACTGGTACCTGGACGACGCGGACGGCATCGGCGCGTGGGGCGAGCACGACGAGATCTCCCGCCTCCTCCTGTCCTCGATCGCGCAGCTCGCGCGCGAGCGCGGCTGGACCGACCACCACGCCGGCACGGATCGGTTCTTCGCCTGGGTGCGCGAGGAGCCGCTCGTGCGCGTCTCGCCGGACGTCTACCTCCTCGATCACCGCCCCGCGCCGCCGCTGCCCAAGCAGTGGCAGACCTGGCTGCCCGGCCACCGGCCCCCGCGCTTCGCCCTGGAGATCGTGGCGACCGACTGGCAGAAGGCCTACGAGGACGTCCCGCTCAAGTACTGCCAGCTCGGCTGCCCCGAGCTCGCGATCTTCGATCCGCTGGCCGCCACGCACCGGCCGCCGGCGGGGCGCGTGGCGCTCCAGGCCTACCGGCGCGACCCCGACGGTGCGTATGTCCGCGTGTATGCCGGCGCCGGTCGCGTGTGGAGCCCCGCGCTCGACAGCTGGCTCTGCGTGATCGGCGGCGGGGCCGAGGCCCGGCTCCGCCTCACGCGCCCCGGCGGCAAGGGCGAGCTCGTGCCCACCCAGGAGGAAGCCGCGGCGATCGAGGCCCGCGCGAGGGAGGCGGCCGAGGCGCGCGTGCGCGAGCTGGAGGCGCGCGTGCGCGAGCTGGAGCAGCTGGAGCACGGGTAACGCACGGACCCGCCGGGCGGCCGAGGTTGACGCGAGCGGCGTTCGCGCATAGCGTCGGCATGTCTCGTGCTCCTGTCACTGCCGCCAAGGCTCGCCGGCGCCATGGCGCAAGGTGATCTCTGATGCCCGGTGGAAGCCCCAAGCGACCCGAGCCCACTTTCGACGGCTGGTCGCCCCGCACCGAGGCCTCGGTGTGGCTCGGGCTCGGGCTGCTCGGCGTCGGGGTCGTGTGGTTCACGGTGCGCGCCGTCGAGATCGACAGGTCGCTCGACGTCGCGGGCCGGCAGCTCGCGAGCGCCGGGCCTCCGGACGCGCCGCCGCCGCCCGCGCCGGCTCCCGACGTGGTCGCGGAACCGCACCTCGCGCTGGCCTGGACCGTGGGAGCTCCGGGCGAGCCGGCGGAGCCGCTGGCGAGCGTGCGGCGGGCAGCCGAGGAGCAGCTCGCGCGGCGCCTCCCTCACGGGCTCCGTCGCGGGGCGGTGATCCGCGCCGTGGCCGAGGCCGCCAGGGCGCCGAACGAGCCTCGTGTTCTGGCGCTCGGCGTGCGGACGGCCGGGCAGCCGGAAGCCCGCTTCTACCGGTTCGACGGCAACGCCACGGGGCGGCTGGTCGACGAAGAAGGACGCGAGCCGGCGCCGAACCCGTGGCAGGCGCCGCTCGCCACGCTGCGTCGGACGTCGCCGTTCAACCCCAAGCGGATGCACCCCGTCTTGCACCGCGTGAGGCCGCACGAGGGCACGGACTACGGCGCGCCGTCGGGAACCCCGGTCTATGCCGCGCTCGAGGGCAGCGTCTCCTGGGTGGGGCCGCATGGTGGTCACGGCAACTGGGTCGCGATCCAGCACGACAACGGGGTCGAGACAGGCTACGCGCACCTCTCGAGGTTCGCGGCGGGCCTGAAGCGCGGGGACCACGTGGCGACCCATCAGCTCGTCGGCTACGTGGGGTCGACCGGGCGGTCGACGGGGCCGCACCTGCACTTCAGCGCGAGCCGCAAGGGCGTCTACTTCGACGCGGAGACGCTGCTCGCGATGCGCCTGCAGGAGCTCCCCGCCGATCAGCGCGACGCGTTCCGCGCCGAGAAGGGCGAGCTCGACCGCGAGCTCGACGACATCGGGGATCCGCTCCCCACCGCGCCGCGGCCCGGAGGCGGGGGCGAGCCGGCGTCGCCGGCGAACGATTCGGTGTCACAGCCGCGCGCGGCGGCGTCGGGCGCCCGGCGCCAGCGGCGGTGACCGCCGGCGAGGCCGCCCGGCGGCCTTGTCTCCCCCGCGCGTCGGCGAGCCCTATGTACGGGGACGCGTCGCTACGCGTCCGGCGAGGAGGCGCGCGGGCGCAAGCGCGCCGCAAGCCTCCGCCACCCTCGGGAGGTGCAAGCACGGATGGTCACCATGCACGTCGACCTGTTGATCCGGATCGTCACGGGCGCGGCGCTCGGGGGCGTCATCGGATACGAGCGCGATCGCCACGGCCGCCAGGTCGGGCTCCGGACGCGCTCGGTCGGCTGCTCGGGCTGCCGGTAGCACCGGAGGGGTGAGCAACGGCGCCGCCTTGCCGGTCGCCTCCCAGGTGGCGCGCAGCTTGGCGCCGCGGTCGTTCTTGCCCGCGTTCGCCTTGCACGACGCCGACTCGCGCGTTAGATACTGAACCACATGGTTCAGTATTCGAGTGCCCGCCTCGATGCTTCCTTCGCCGCGCTTTCCGACGCGACCCGGCGCGGCGTTCTGGAGCAGCTCGGACGATCCGACGCTTCGATCACGGACCTCGCCGAGAAGTTTCACATGACCCTCACGGGCATGAAGAAGCACGTCGGCGTCCTCGAGCGGGCCGGGCTCGTCACCACCGAGAAGGTCGGCCGCGTGCGTACCTGCAAGCTCGGCCCGCGCCGTCTCGACGAAGAGACGGCGTGGATCGAGAGGTACCGCCAGCTCTGGGCCGCACGCTTCGACGAGCTGGACAAGGTCATCGAGGAGCTGAAACGAAAGGAGAACGTCGATGGATGCAAGTAAAGAGAGTGAGCCCAGATTGACGAGTCATCGCACGACGGTGGAGCCGAGGTCCGATCGCGAGATCGTCGTCACACGGACCTTCGATGCCCCGGCGCGCATCGTGTTCCAGGCGTGGACCACGCCGGAGCTGTTCAGGCGGTGGTGGATACCGAAGTCGATGCCCGTGCCTCTACTTTCCTACGAAGCGGATATTCGCGCCGGCGGCAGCTACCGCCTGGTCTTTGGTCACGATGCCGCGCAGCCGATGGCGTTCTTCGGCACGTACCTCGAAGTGACACCGCATTCCCGCATCGTGTGGACGAACGACGAAGCGGGCGACGATGGCGCCGTCACGACCGTGACCCTCGAGGAAAAAGGCGGCAAGACGCTGCAGGTGCTGCACGAGCTCTATCGATCGAAGCAAGCGCGCGACGCGGCCCTGGCCTCGGGCGCGTACAGCGGGATGGGCGAGACGTTCGAGCAGCTCGATGAGCTCCTCGTCACGCTGGGTACGACCGCGCGATCGTCCTGAAGCCCAGAAAGTGTCACCTAGGCTCCCGGTCTGAAGTGTTACCAGGCCTCCGCTCGTACATCCTGCGCAGCCCCGGACCCCTCCTGCGCAGCCCCGGAGTCCTCCTGCGCGGCGGCGCGTAAGTAAAACAAGCCCGATCGCGGCGCGATCGCGGCGCGACGAGGTGTGCGGCGCTAGCGCGCCCTGGCGGGCGTCGCGCCGTCGCGCTCTCGCAGCTCCCTGCGCGCGCGCATGTGCGCGCGCCACCGCGCGCGGAGGGCGCTCGGCTTCTCGGCGTAGCGCTCGTCGAGGAACCTGGCGCCTGTCACGCGGTCCGTGCGGAAGTGGCGGAAGTCCTGGCGGAGCTCGCACCACGCCGCGAGGAGCCGCGTCGAGTCGAGGTAGCCCACGAGCACCGGCCACACGACGCGCTCGCTCTCGCACCCCGTCTCGTCGCGGTAGCGAAGCGCGATCTTCGTGCCGGCGCGGATCGACGCCCTCACCTCGGCCAGGTCGAGCGCGTCGGGCGTCTGGACCCCCCCGACCGGCGCGCCCGTCGCCGGCTCGAACACGAAGGGCCGCAGCCGCTCGGGGACCGCCGCGGCGATCTTCGCGATGAGGTCCTGCGCCGCCCGCTGCAGGGCGACGTCCCCGCGCTGGGCGACCCACTGCGCGCCGAGGACCGCGACCTCGATCTCGTCGGGCGTCAGCATCAGCGGCGGCATGTCGAAGCCGCGATCGAGCACGTACCCCGTGCCGGCCTCGCCGCGGATCGGGACGCGCTGGGCCAGGAGGTCCGCGATGTCGCGGTAGACGGTGCGCTTCGACGTCTCGAGCTCCTCGGCGATCGCCGCCGCCGTGATGGGCGCCCGCTGCCGGCGCAGGATCTGCAGGATCTGGAACAGGCGATCGGCGCGTCGCACGGGGATGCTGGCACCAGGTTGTCAGCAGGGCGGGGCTACATCAAGCGCAGTCCACGGCGGACCCCTGGCAGCTCGGAGTTCGCGGGGAAGCGGCGGCGCGCGCCGGGCCTGAGGCGCGAAGAGAGCCCGCCGCGGTGCGCCCGCGTGGATCCGCCTGCGTGCCTCAGGACGCCTCGTGTGCACCATGCGTACCACCCCTCGCGCGCCGCGGCGTGCTCTCCCCGCGCTTGCCCATGGCCGCCGTGATCGGCCCTGCCGAGGCCCTGCTTGCCGTCCGCGGCGTGCTCCTCCTTGTCCTGGCCATCTCGCTCCCGGAGATCCACCGCGGCCACCCATTGCCGGCAAGGTCTTGCCCGCCGGCAAGGAGTTGCTGACCTATCGGGCGCGTGCACACGAGCCCGGCGGGGTGAACTGCGCCAGCGCCCCGAGAGGCCCCTGGCACGATCGCTGCGATGGCTGCCCCGCGTCGCATCGATGAAATTGCTCGCCGATCCTGCCGGAGAGCGGGCCCTGCAACGTTGGGTAAACACGCAGGAGCAATGGAGATTCACATGAAGCTCGTTCGTTTTGCCTTCCTCGCGTCCGTGATGGCCTCCGCCGTGGCTTGCGCCGCTTCGACCGACAGCTCGGGCTCCCTCGAGGAGAGCGTGGGCGTGGACGATGTGGACAGCGAGCGCGAGGTGGCCGAAGCGTCGTTCGCGCTCGGCGTGGCCACCAGGGTCGTCGGCGATACCGCCTGCCCCACCGGCTATAGCCTGGCCACGCCGGCCGAGGCGCTCGCGAACCAGGCGGCCGTCTGCAGCGAGCTGGGCACCTGGGACATCGCGCGGCTCTCGGGCGGAGGGTCGATGGATGGCCCCGGCTACGGCTGCGGGATCCGCAGCACCGATACCCGCAGCCTCGGCCACTCGGTCTGCAAGCAGGCCGTGCAGTTCACGAGGGGGATCGGCGACGGCGTTTGCCCGAGCGGCTACACGGTCGCAAACTCGATGGTGGCGCGGGCGAATCAGTCGTCCATCTGCAGCACGCTGGGCACGTGGGACATCGCGCGGCTCGCGGGCGGAGGGTCGATGGATGGCCCCGGCTACGGCTGCGGGATCCGCGACGCCGACAGCCGCTCTCTCGGGAACACGGTCTGCGTGCAGCTCGATTTCGTGAGGCCAGTCGGCGACAAGCCGTGCCCGGCGGGCTCGGCCCTCATCTCGCCGCAGGAGGCGCGGGCGCGGCAGGCGGAGCTGTGCGGCAAGCTGGGCACGTGGGACATCGCGCGTCTGGACGGCGGCGGCTCGATGGACGGCCCCGGCTATGGCTGCGCGATCCGCGACTCGGATACGCGGACCCTGGGCAACGCGCTGTGCGGCGCCCTCTGAAAGGATCTCCGTAGTCCCAGCCGTCGCCGGCGCGGCTCGGGCCCGGTCTTGCGGTGGCCCTCGGTCGGGACAGCGTGCTGGAATATCGGTCGGCTCGCCGAGCGGAGGCCGCGTCGTGCTGCCATTCGTCTTCGATACCAGGCGAGGTGATCGCGCCGGGGCGAACCAATAGCCGGGGTTACGCCGCGAGCTCCTCGATTTCGGCTCGAACGGCGTGCGCCGCCAATCTGATCGAGCGCTGGCGGCGTTCGCCTTTCGATTTCAGCGGAGGTACGGGTTCAACGCCTGGAACCAGACCTCGGCCATGCGGTTATACCCTGCCTGGTTCGGGTGGAGATTGTCGGCGAAGAGGGACTGCTTGTAGTTCGGGTCGTTGGTGAACGCTGTGTACATGTCCACCAGCACGATGTGCTGCCCCTTGCTGACGCGCGTCGAAACCAGGTCGGGCATGGCCGCGTTGTAGGCCCTGATGGCGTTGTTCGTGCCGTCCGTTCTCGACGGCACGATCTGCGCGAGCACCACGAGGATGTTCGGATCACGCGTGAAAATCGAGTCGAGCAGCTTGCCCAGGCGATTCGGTGCGTCCGCAACGTTGATGTTACCGTTGATGTCGTTCGTTCCGATCATCAACGTAATGATGTTGGGCTTGTAATTCGGAATGCTGGTGCCCACGAGCTGCGCGATGCCGTTGTTGCCCTCGATCGTCCAGCCGCCGTGACCCTCGTGGTTCCTCGGGAACGTCACTCCGTCCACCGTGGGCACGCTGTAATCATTGGCGGAACCGACGAAGGTGATGTCGCGGTCCGCTTCGAGCGCGAGGTGGAACAGCGGGGCGCGGTAGCCGCCGGCGACGTTGAAACCCTGCGTGATTGAATCGCCGAAGGGCATGATCTTACAGGGGCCGCTCGCCGGGCAGGGCTGGAATGACGGGCCGCCGCCCGCGCCAGCGCTGCCCCCTGCGGCACCTCCCTCGCCCGCGGTACCTCCGACACCGTCGGATCCGCCGCCCATGCCACCCGAGCCCGCTCCGCCGGCGCCCCCGGTGCCGCCGCCGCCCGTGCCTCCTGCGCCCCCGCTGGTCGCGCTCGAGCCGGAAGTGTCGGGCGAGCCGCCGCTACCCGCCGCTGTGCCGCTGCCGCTCGTGGCCCCGGAGCTGGTCGTGCTCGCGGTTCCGCCCGTCGTCGTGCCAGGCGAGTCGGCGTCATCACTGCACGCTGCGACGAGCAGCACCACACACGCGAGGACGGCGGATGAAGAGAATTTCAGGCGGTGTACGAGCATGTGCTGCGCATAGCACGATCGCGTGCTCCACCGCGATCGTGAAGCGCAGCTTATCGAAATTGCCGTCGTCGTTGAACGATTTCATCGCGAGGGGAAGTGCGTCTGGGCGGTGGCGCTCTTCGCGGCCACGCGGCGCCCGAGCGCGAGCGGCGGTTACACAGGCGCACCTCGTATTCGGTTCTGCGCCCGACGGCCCACGCCTGGTCCGCCTCGGTCCGACCCTCCGGGCACGGCCCGGCCCAGTTTTTGCTAATGTGCTAATGCTTGCTGGTGACCGCGCGATGGACGGCTCTTGCGCGGCGGGAAGAGGCGCGTGCGCCGCGGCACCCGTCGCGCCACCTCGCTGGCATCGTCCTTTGAAGGCGGCGGTGCATCGTGGAAGCGCACGCCCATGGCGGTCTTCTCGAAAACGCCGTCGATTGCCAGCGGCGGTCTTCTCGAAAACGCCGTCGATTGACAGCGGCGGTCTTCTCGAAAACGCCGTCGATTGACAGCGTGTGAAAATGGACGTGAACGTTCAAGCTCGAGCCGAATCTCTGAGGGAACCCGACCGAGCCCGTCCGTGCGCCGGCGATGCTCGCGAGCCGCGTGGTCACGCGGGCGATCTCCTCCGCGAAGATGCGCTCCATCGCTGCGAGGACGTCGGACCTTTGTCGGTTCAGCGTGATCTCGGCCATGCCGTCACGGGTGAGCACCTCGACGCATTGCATCGCGAGATGCATCGCGCAGCGCCGCTTATGGCGCAAGATTGCGTGTCACGCGGGGTCGCTCACCGAGCCGGATCCCTTCGCCGCGGGGACGGGGACGTTCGACGCCGCGTTCCCTGCGGATGACCCGCAATCGGCCGGGACCGTCGGCTCCGCGGCGGGCTATGAAGGCTCCGAGCCAGGGGTCGAGTCCATCACGAGCGGCCGCGCCCAGGTGACGGTCGTCGGGAGCTTCCCCGACGGGACGGTGCGCGCCCTCGTGTTTGTCGTGGACCCGGAGGTCTTCGCCGCCGGAAAAGAGGGCCCGTACGACTGGCAAACGGTCATGGCGTTCGCGCTTGATTTCACGCAGTCGGAGCCGGTGCTCACGGGCTTTTTCGGCGACGGCAAGATCCACTTCGACGAGGCCTCGACGGAGTCGGGAGCGCCGGTCACGGGCTCCTTCGAGGCGACCGTCCTCGGAGGCGGTCTATTCTGACGTGATGCCGATGTTTCCGGTGGCCGCTCGCCATCGCCCGGCTTCTCCGGCGGGATGCTGACACCAGGTTGTCAGCAGGGCGGGGCTACATTAAGCGCAGTCCACGGCGCACCCACAACCGCTCGGAGATTGCACATGATCACCCTCCACTGCTTCGGCCCCATGTTCGGCTTGCCGGAGGCCAGCCCCTACGTTACCAAGACCGAGGTCCAGCTCAAGCTGCTGGGCCTGCCCTACACGAAGGAGCGCGCGCGGCCCGATCTGTCGCCGAAGGGGCAGCTCCCCTTCATCGACGACGGCGGCGCGCGCATCGCCGACTCGCACTTCATCCGCGAGCACCTCGAGAAGAAGCACGGCAAGGATCTCGACGCCGGCCTCGACGCCCGGCAGCGCGCCGAGGCGTGGGCCATCGAGCGCATGATCGAGCACCAGCTCGCCGCGGCCTCGGGCTGCGCGCGCTGGCTCATCCCGGAGAACTTCGCGAAGGGCCCGGCGAATTTCGTCAACGGCGCGCCGGAGGAGGCGCGACCGAAGCTGCGCGAGGAGCTCCTCGCGCGCGTCCGTGAGAACTTCCGCGCGATGGGCATCGGGCGGCACTCGGACGCCGAGATCGTCGAGCTCGGCGCGCGCTCGCTCTCCGCGCTCTCCGCGCTGCTCGGGGACAAGCCGTACCTGTTCGGAGCGCGCCCGGCGGGCGTCGACGCGACGGCGTTCGCGGTGCTGGCGGGCCTCCTCACGCCGTTCTTCGACTCGCCGCTGCGGCGCAGGGCCGAGGGGTTCGCGAGCCTCACCGCGTACGCCGCGCGGCTCATGAAGGAGTTCTACCCGGATCACCCGTGGGAGGCGGCGCGGCCGGGCGCCTGAGCGCCGCCGCGCCGCCGCGCCGTCGTGCGACGCGCGGCGGCGCTGCGGCCGATCGCTGCCTGTTCGGCGCTACTCCTCGGGCGCCGGCTCGGGCGCCGGCGCCGGCTCCGCGACGCCGCCGTCGACGCCGGCGCACGCGTACCCGACCGAGTCCGGGGTGGGCAGGGGCAGCGACGCCACCGGCGTCGCGAGGTCGTCGAGCGCGTTCACGAGCACGCCGCCCTGGGAGTACGAGTAGACGTAGTCCTCGATGAACAGGCCGCGTTGCACAGCGGCCCCGCCGTAATAGCACCCCGACGGCACGCTGCTGAAGAAGCCGCTGTGGTCGACCGCGCCGAGCCGGCTGAACCCGTCCTCGACATCGACGCTGAACAGCTCCAGCGTGCTCGACATCGCGCCGGTCTCCCCGTCGAAGCTCACGAGCGGGAAGGCGAGCACGCCGAGCTCGCCGTAGTACGTGAACGCCTTGTGGTTGTACTCGGCCTCGGAGTGCATGTACTCCGCCCCGTCGAGCGCCTCCTTGTGCAGGAGCGCGGGCGCCGACGCGCTCGTGACGTCGAAGATCTGGAGCGCCAGGCCGGTCACCGTGCCGTCCTCCTCGCCGTCCCTGCCGATCGTCAGGAGGTGCCCGTCGTCGAGCGGGTGCATGTACTCGCTGAAGCCGGGGATCTTGAGCTCACCCGCGACGGAGGGGGACGCCGGGTCCGCGAGATCGATCACGAACAGCGGGTCGACCCGGCGGAACGTCACGACATAGCCGCGATCCCCGACGAACCGGGTGGACTGGATGGTCTCGCCGGGGGCCAGGTCGGTGACGGCGCCGATCTGCTCGAGCTCGGTCCCTTGCGCCTCGAGGACGAACACGTTGTTGCTGGTCGTCCACCTGGGCTCCGCCGGCACTTGCGAGGTCGTCGAGACGCGGAGCTTGCCGTTGTGCTCATCGAGCGAGAACTGGTTGACGATGTGGCCGGGCACCGAGCCTGACGCGACGTACCCGGGCTGGCTCGGGTCGGCGATCAGATCGAACTTGTGCAGGTGGGTGAGGTTCGTGCCGACGAACATCTCGCCGGGCGCCGCCTGCTGCTGCCAGGAGCGCGCGGCGACGTAGAGCGCGTCGTGGCTCGCGTACACGGTGTCGGTCGCGCCGACGATCGAGGTCGACTCCGGCGCCGCGGCGAGGTCGGCGAGGTCGATCGACTCGATCTGCGTCAGGCCGTACGACGTCGTGCCGGCCTCCGGAACATAGAAGTCCGAGCAGCTCGCGTCGAGCAGCGTGACCGCCTCTCCCTGCTTCTCGAAGCGGTACGGCAGCCACGTCGAGAGCGGGGCGTCCTCGATGAGCGCCGCGTTCTCGGTGCGGAGCTGCTCGAACGCCGCGGTCCACGCCTCGGCGGTCTCGGGGTACTCGGTCAGGCCCGACGGCCAGTAGCGGAGCGCGGGGCCGTGGGCGCCGCCGGTCAGCACCGTGCGCACGTTCGGGCCGGTGCGCCGCGCCGAGCTGTAGCCTCCCTCGAAGTAGACCTCCTTGACCACGCTGGGAGCGCCGTCGGCGAGGCTCAGGACGGTGATCTTCGTGAGCGGCGCCCAGACGCCGCCCGAGCCGGGCACGTCGATGCCCGGCTCGTCGGGCGGCGTCTCATCGGCCCCGCCGCCGTCCGGAGGCGGGGGCGCCGGCGCGTCGGCGTCGGGGGGCGCGTCGGCGTCGGGGGGCGCGTCGTCCTCCGACGGCGTGTCGCCGCCGGACGGTGGCTCGGTGTTGTCCGGCGGCAGCGGCCTCGCGTCTCCGCCGTCGGCGGGGGTCCCCGGCGCGCCGCTCGGCGCGCCGGGGTCTCCTGGCGTCGGCGCGACGCCGCCGCCGCCGATCATGGTGTCGATGAGCAGGTAGTCGTAATACCCCGGCCGCGGCGTGACGCCCGCCTGCTCGTAGATCGCGGCCCCGTTGACCGACGAATAGACGACGACCTTGTCGCCTGCCACGAACATCTCGAGGGGCGAGCCCTCGATCGCGAGCGAGCTGCCCACCGCGAGCGACGACGCCGGCCACGCCGTCAGGGTGTAGAAGCTCTGGCCGTGGAGCACGTAGATGTTGTTGCCGTCGGTCTTGATGATATCCGCCTCATCGACGCCGGCGACCTGGGTGTTCGTCTCGGAGTGGGCAGGGTCGGCGCCGCTGCCGCTGTCCTCCCCTGAGGTCTCCTGGCCGGCTCCCCCGTCGTCTGCGCTGGGCGGCACCGGGGCGGGCGTGTCCGTGGGATCCTGGGCCCCTCCGGGGACGCCGACGCTGCCGTTGTCGACGCCGCCGAGGGCGCCGCGGGGGTAGCCGTACGCCGAGTAGCTCGCGATCGTGGCGTCGATCTGGGCGTTCATCTTGGCGAGCGCGTCCTGCTTCAGCAGCGCTCCGAGGTCGTCGCAGGACTGAGCCCGGTGGAGCGCCGCGCGCTGAGAGCCGACCGAGTCGACAGGCGCGGACGCCGTCTCGCATCCGGCGGCGAGGAGCCCTGTTGCCAGGAGGAGCCAGAGGGAGGAATGGGTGCGGTGGGTTCGCATGGTGCCCGCTGCGTTCGCAAGGCCCGCGCCAGCCGCCCGCTCGCTCGATTCGCCGCGCTTTGCCCGCGCGCCGCGCCTGTCGCGCCGCGGAGAGCACGACATGCAAGCACTCGCCGCAGGCCGCCTGGCACACGTGTGCCAGGCGGATGGTAGGGCTGTTGGTTTCCGTCAGTGCGGGATGACGCCGACGTTCATGGGACCCGGACAGCCCACCTTGTGGGGTGAGCGCTCTGAGCCGTGTGAGTCTGGCGCTGGATCAGAGCGGGACGGGCGCCGGAGGGATCTTGAACACGTCCCATGCGGGCGTGTGGTTGCTCGTGCCTGGATCCTGGTTCCAGAGGTAGATGGCCGGATACGTGTGCACCGTCGTTCCCTCCACGACCACGCCGGTCACGTAGAGCTGCGACGCCTTCTTGCTCGGTGTCTTCTGGAGCGTATAGCCGTCGCGCGACGACGAGAAGATGACCCAGTAATAGGTCTTGCCGTCGACGGTGGTCGCCTCGGGCGACCATTGAGGCCAGCTGT
Organism: Sorangium sp. KYC3313; assembly: GCF_052075895.1. Taxonomy (NCBI): domain Bacteria; kingdom Pseudomonadati; phylum Myxococcota; order Polyangiales; family Polyangiaceae; genus Sorangium; species Sorangium sp. KYC3313. The sequence goes on along the minus strand of NZ_CP197255.1, from coordinate 1,046,919 downwards.
TGTGGATTCCAGGGCTCGTGACCCCGAGGCAAGCGGGCGGGTCGTTGGCCGCGAGCCGCGTCGGCGTGCCGCCGGCCGCGGGGATGACATGAATATCGGAGTCGGGATTGTAGTACATCTCCCCCGGACCAGGCGCCCTGTTGAACGCGATGAGCTCGTCGTCGGGCGCGAACGCCGGGTAGTACTCGTTGAAATTCGCCTCTGCGGCGCCGGGCAGGGGCGTGGCCGCGCCGCCTTGCCTGTTGTTGTAAGGCACGGTGTAGAGATCGCCGGCGCCTGCGGCGAGGCGCCCGTCCTTGCCGGTGTCGGTCGACACGTAGACGATGGTCTGGCCGTCGTTGCTCCAGTCCGGCATCATCGCCCCGCGCGGGTCGCCCCCGCGCTCGATGAAGCCGAAGGCGGTCCCTTCCGCGGCCGCCATCTCGGTCTTGGCCACCGTGGCGTTGGTCCCCTCGGCGTAGGTCGGCGCGGGCGATTCGAGGTCGAACCATGCGAGGCGCGCGTTCGGCATGCTGGTGTGCGACTGGCCATCCCAGACGCTGCCCTTGTCCCGGCCATAGGAGGTGATGAAGATCCGGTCTCCGGGGGAGAAATGCGCGGGCGACATCTTGGGTGGCCCGAGCCAGGCCTGGTTCATGGCCTCCGAGCCGCCGGGCGTCACATAGGCGGGGACCGCGCCCACCGAGTCCTCCTGCACGGACGCGATGGCGAGATCCCACGGCCAGTGGTCCATGAACATGACGGCCTCGCCGTCGGGCGTCGACGTGTGGCACCCGATGCACCGCGCCTTGCCGTCGCCCCTCACGTTGCCGTTCTCGTCGCGCCGGCCGCCCTGCTGCACCTGGTCGACCTTCAGCGCGTCGACGACGCCCTCCTCGCCCACGCCGAAGCCTGCCAGCCACGCGTCCGCGGGCCCTTCGCCGATCGCCGCCCAGTACACCATGCTGCCGCCGGCCGGCGCCGGCGCGATGGTGATCGGCCCGGAGGAGCCCACGAGCGGCGCGCCCGGCGCGCTCGTCGACACGGAGCGGATCGTGATGGTGATCGGCTCGCCGCGGACGTGCGCGGCCAGCTTCTCCCACATGTCCTTGGGCATCTTCCACTCTCTGTTCGTCGTGTAGACGACCAGATCGTTCTTCTCCCGGTCGGCGCGCACGCGGATCTCGAACAGGTCCTGTCCCTGCGGCGCGATCCAGCGGAACCTGGGTCGCAGCCAGTTGTTCGGGAAGAGCGCCCCGATCTCCGGCTCGGCGAGGCACGGGCCGCCTGTCCCGCCGCTGCCCGGGGCGCCGAAGAGCTCGGCCGCGTTCGCCGGCGGCGGCGTCCCGCTGTCGTCGAGCACCGGGGCCGCGGGAAAGTCCTCGCACACCTCGCAGGGAGGCGGCTCCACGGGGCCGCCGCTGCCCACGTCGAAGATGTTCCCCGTTCCGCCGCCGATGTCGTCCGGGATGCCGCCCGCGCCGCCGGTTCCCTGGGCCTGCTGCGGGGGCCGATCCGCGCTTGCCGAGCAGGCGATCGCGCAGGCAGAGCCGATCACCAGCGTCCCAATCCGTCGATGCAAGGTTCTCATCCAGGTTCCTCCGTGCGCGCGCTCGAGGCGCGGCGCTCCCGGACCAGCACACCGTGAGGTGCGGCCGTGATCTCGCGGTCGCGGCCGGCGTTGATCCCGGACGCTCGCGCGACGCGCCCGAGCCCGGGCTGACGCGATGGATGCGTGGTCACGGTGCTGCTGGTTCGTCGCGCCGGGCCTCGGGGGGTACCAGCAGCGGATCGCGAGATCGCTCAGCGCGAGGCTGCCGCCGTTGCCGTCGTTGACGACGTGAAGAAAGGTTCGAGCAGGTAGGAGGACATGGACCCTTGTTCCTGTCAAGCGTCCGGCAAGGGCACGTCGCGTGGCTTGGTTGCGTCGGTTGCGTCGGTTGCGTCGGTTGCGTCGGTTGCGTCGCGGTTTTTCTGCCGCTCCGGGGCAACTTCCCGCAGTAGGCAGTGCTAGTTTCTTCGCGTGGCATCGCCGAATCGCATCGGGTTCCCCCTTACCCCTCGGCGTTCTCCCCGCGCGCTCGTGCTCCGCGATCTGTCGCCGGAGGAGGCCGGCGCCGCGATCGACTGGTCCGGCTGGTATCTGCCCGATGACGCGGAGCGTCCTGACAAGGCCGGGCGGTCCGAGGTCGCCCGCCTGCTGCTGTCGGTGATCGCGCAGCTCGCGCGCGAGCGTGGCTGGGCCGACTGGTACGCAGGCACCGGGCACTTCTTCGCGTGGGTACGGGGCGAGCCGTTCGTGCGCGTCCTGCCGGACCTCTACGTCCTCGATCATCGCCCGTTGCCGCCCATCCCGCGGCAGTGGCAGACCTGGCTGCCGGGCCATCGTCCGCCGCGGTTCGCGCTGGAGGTGGTCGCGGGCGACTGGCGCCGTATGTACGAGGATGCGCCGGCGAAGTACTGGCAGCTCGGCTGTCCCGAGCTCCTGCTCTTCGATCCCGAGGCGGCTGCCGCCAGCGCGCCGCTCGCGGAGGAGCGGGTGCCTCTCCAGCTGTACCGGCGGGACGCGGACGGCACCTACCTGCGGGTCCACGGAAGCGGCGATCCCGTCAGGATCGAGGCGCTCGACGCGCACCTCGTCGTGCTGAAGGACGGCCCGCACCCGACGTTGCGCGTCGCGCGGAGCTCCCGCGCGACGGATCTCGTGCCGGCCGAGGAGGAAGCCCTCCGCGCCGAGGGCGAGGCGCGCGCCCTGGAGCAGCGCGCCCGCGTCGCGGAGCAGCGCGCCCGCGCCGCCGCCGAGGCGCGGGTCCGCGAGCTCGAGGCGCGGGTGCGCGACCTGGAGGCCCGCGTGACCCGGAGGTGAGCGCGGTGGCTCACGCGCCACGACGGGCGGCAGCGATCCGAGCGGCACCGGTGGCAGCGCCGGCGCCGGCGCGGGCTCAGATTCTTCAGGTGAATCCGGTGAATCCGGCGGGTGCGCGATCGTAGCACTACTGCGGGAAGTCAGACGGGGAAGCGAACCGCCATGACGCCAAGGGCGCCAAGAAACCGGGGAAATGGGAAGGAAAGATGCCGGGACGGCACGTCCTCTCTCCCCTTGGCGACCTTGGCGCCATGGCGGTTTTTCTGCCGATCCGGAGCAACTTCCCGCAGTAGTGGTAGCCGGCGATGCGACGCCGAAGAGCTCGTACGCAGCGGCCGTCGCCATGGGCCTTGTGCTGGTAGCGTTCCGTCGCCGCCGTCGAGACGCTGGTACCTCGGGTCAGAAATGCTGCCAGGGATCTGTGTCGCGAGCGGAGAGAGATTGAACGCAAAGACGCAAAAATGCACGACATGTGTTCTTTCTTTTGCGCCCTTGTGCCTTTGCGCTGAGCTCTCTCTCCGGATCCCTGATGGGCGGAACCAGGTGACACTTTCCGGGCTCCCGGGCTCACGGTCCGGGTGGCTGCCGTCGCTCACCGGGGGTGAGGATGGTTCGAGCCACAGGGGCATCCCGAGCGCCGGCGCCGTTACTGGTCGGCGGCGCCGTCGTCGTCCTCCTCCTCGTCTCCCGCGTCCTCCTCGTCGCCCGCGTCCTCCTCGTCTTCTGTGTCGTCCTCGGCCTCGGCCTCGGCCTCCGCATCCTCCGCCTCGGCATCCTTCTTCCGTCGCTTGAGCGTCGTCAGGCCGAGCGTGATCTGCTCGCGCGTGTTGAAGATGCCGCGGAACGTCGTGGCCCAGTCGTTGTACCAGAGGCGGAGCGACTGGAGCGCGGCGAGCTGCGCCTCCTTGGCCTTCGCGATCTCCGCCGGGCCCACCGCGGGCGCGGTCCTGTCCGGAGTCCGGTGCTCCTCCGCGGTGGCGATCAGCCGGCGCATCGACTCGATCTTCTTCGGCGTGAGCCCGCGCTCGCCGAGCGTCCGGTAGAGCTCCCGCGCGCCGGGCTCGGCGCTCGACGCGAGCTCGTCGATGCGGTTCAGGAACGTCTTCACCGAGTCCACCACCGCGGGGCTGAGCGGCTGCTGCGAGAGGTTCTTGAAGAATGCGGCGGTGAATCGAGCGGCGTTCTCGCGCGGGATCACCCGGGGGATGATCATCCGCATCCGCGGGAACCAGAGGTTCTCGAAGTCGTCGATCTCCTGAAGCAAGCGCATCCGCTCAACGGAGCCGCCGGCCGCGACCTCGCGTTGATCGCCCTCGGCCAGCCAGTGCTCGAAGCGGCGGTTCTTGCCGGAAGCCGTGGTGTACAGCTCCCAACCCAGATCGTGCTCCTTCTGCGTGTATCCGTGTCGCCTCGCCCGTGCGAGGTACCGCGGGACGTTGAAGAGCAAGGTGTGGACGCGGGCGAGGAAGGCCGTCGTCTCGGCGTCGAGCTCCGTCGGACTGGCGTCCTCCAGCGCCTTGTCGAGCGGCGTGAGCGCCTCGGCCTCGGTGCGCTCGGCCTTCGTTGCCTTCGGGGTTTTCGGGGACTTCGATGTCTTGGGTTTGCTCATGAGATCCTCCAGCATGGGAGGCTACACCGACGAGCGGGCTCATGTCATCCCCCGGCGCGCGGTGGTGGTCGACGTTGCCCAGAGAGAGTCCGCATGAAGGCGAGAAGACGGGAAGCAAACCATCCTCGACGGTCGAATCCCGAGCTTCGACCCCGACACCAGTGCGTTCCTCGGCGTCGTCGTCGATAGCAACAACGGCGAAAACGTCGATGACCTGTGGGGGTGCGATCGATACCGCCCTAATGCCGTCGTCTTCGGACCCGACGACAGGCTCCATGTCACAAGCTTCCGCGCGAACGGGAACGACACCGACAAGATCGTGAACGCGCTCACCGGCTACCCGCGGGTCCACGAGGTGCTCGCGCACGGTCGCCGCCGTTGCCCGACCGCGCGGCGCGAGGGACGGGCGGCCTGGCACCGCGTCGGTGCGGGCGCTGGCGTTGCCGGCGGGTCAGGCTTTGGACGACCGCGGCGGGCTCGACCGCGATGGGCGCGGTCCCGTGTGCAGGCCCCGGGGGTCTGGTGTGGTTGACGAGCGGTGCGACCTGCCGTCACGGGCGCTCGGACCGTGGCGGAGCCCGCTCCAGACTGTACTCGAGACCCCTCCGGACTGTACTCGAGACCCCTCCGGACTGTACTCGAGACCCCTCCGGACTGTACTCGAGACCCCTCCGGACTGTGCTCGAGACCCCTCCGGACTGCGCTCGAGACCCTCCGGGGCTGTGCTCGAGACCACTTCGGACTGTACTCGAGACCCCTCCGGACCGTAGTCGAGACTGAACGACCGGGAGCCCTGGTAGACTGGTCATCTGGCTGGACGTTGATGACAAGCGGGCGCTGCTTCGATGGGACCCCGGCCTTTCAGCGACGGAGAGTCGACGCCAGGGACAGAGGCCGCGAACGTGTCCATGCTTCAATGGGGTCGCCGCCTTTCAGCGGCGGAGAGACCGACACGTCGAGCTGAGCGTCCACTGCCGGATGCTTCAGTGGGGCCGCCGCCTTTCAGCGGCGGAGAGTCAGGCCTGCGATGTCGATGACCTCGATCATCTCGTCGCTTCAATGGGGCCGCCGCCTTTCAGCGGCGGAGCGGCCTCGACGTTCTCTCGGTGGATCGCCCCGCTCTGGCTTCAATGGGGCCGCCGCCTTTCAGCGGCGGAGAGCTCGTGCGGTGCGCCCCGCGGAGGAGCATGTGCCGTGCTTCAATGGGGCCGCCGCCTTTCAGCGGCGGAGAGCTGCGGGCTGGCCTGGTGACGAGCGCGGCCGATGCGGGGCTTCAATGGGGCCACCGCTTTTCAGCGGCGGAGAGCCGCTGCACGCGATGCAGTTGGCGCGCGGAGGCACTGCTTCAATGGGGCCGCCGCCTTTCAGCGGCGGAGAGCGCGACCCGAGAGGCCGCGTTCATCTCCGAGATGGTGCTTCAATGGGGCCGCCGCCTTTCAGCGGCGGAGAGCCAGGCGATGGGCATGACCGGCGTGGACGGGCTCAAGCTTCAATGGGGCCGCCGCCTTTCAGCGGCGGAGAGTGGACCGCGGAGCGAACAACAAGCGCTTCCTCGTGGTGCTTCAATGGGGCCGCCGCCTTTCAGCGGCGGAGAGTGGTCACGAAGACTACGATACATTTCGCGCACTTGCGACCCGGTTTGCGAGAGGGTCCCGATCCATTCCTCGCTCCGGGCACCGGAGGCGCTCCGCACACCCAGGTCGTCCCAAATTTCGTCGCCATTTCAAACACCTGCCAGCGTTGCGAGCGCCTCCTGGGATTTTCGTGTCACTCCCCCTCTCGCAACCGGTCTGCCGTCCCCCTTCTACACGGCACCTCCCCCCGCCGTCCAGTCCCTCGTGGGCAGCCGTCAAGCAGCCGTTCCCGGCGGCGTGAGCTCCGGCTCCTGATGGAGCACCGCGGGCGCTTCAATCAGGGCCATGGGCGCAGCCGCCTCAGTCACCACCACGGCGGCCCGCGCCCATGCTCCCCTCGCCGCATGACCTCCTGGCGCCACCGCTCCGCCGCCCAGCTCGTCCGCCAGGTCCTGCCGCGCGTGCGTGCCCGGCTGATGTGCGCTGCTCCTGTCGGGGGAGCGAATCGTCTCGACGCGGTCGCCATGTTGCTCGAACACCCTACGGCCATCGTGGCTCCAGCGGATGCCGCCCTTGCCCGGCGTCCAGATCGTAGGTTCTCCTCCAGCGTCCGCTGGTCCTCGTCGAGGTAGCCAATGCCGATCGGATCGCCGCCGCGCCTGGGCCGGCGTGGAGCCTCCTGATCACGCCGTCGTGCGCGCTGTCCTCCCGTACCGGCTCAATCCATTCAAGATCGAGCTGTACCAGGCTCAGCCGAACTCCGCGCTCATGGTCGTCGAGGCGCTGCGCACGCCGCCCGAGCCGAGCGCTCTCATACCCGGCTCGCTCTCTCCTCGCCGCGGTTTCATCACGGACGGCCACTCGAACCTCGGCGAGGGCAGCTGTGTCGCCCGCCGCGCGCACACCGAATCGGCACGGATGCAGTCACGAATCCCTCGACCTCGGCATGGATGGCGCGGTTCGGCATGAGCGCAGCGCTTGACGCGCGATGCAGCGCCGTGGCACTGCTGTTCGCCGGGGAGGCTGCGATGTCGCCAGTTCCGCGTTGGTCGCGCAGGGCGTTGATCCCGCTCTGGATGTTTCTCGCTTGCGTGCTCGCGTCGGGCGGGTGCCAGTGCACCTTCGGCGAGCCGCTTCCGGAGCCACCTGGCCTCGTCGCCTGCCGGACACCGCGTGCGCACAGCCCTGCCACGGCCCGCCCCGCGCCGGAGGTCGAGACCGTCGCCGCCGGCACCGTCCCCGGGGCGTTCTCCATCACGAGCACCGGAGAGGCCGTGTACACCATGGACCTGGCCTCCCCGCCGTCGCGCGCGGGCATGGGTCCTGGGCTCCAGATCGTCTATCGCAGCGACGGCGGCGACGGCGTGCTCGGCAACGGCTTCTCCATCACCGGGCTCTCCGCGATCACGCGATGTCCGAAGAGCCTCGCGCAAGATGGGGAGATCCGCGGCGTGCGGTACGACGGCGACGACGCGCTCTGCCTCGACGGCCAGCGCCTCGTCCCCGTGGGAGAGGGGCCGGGAACCATCGAGTACCGGACGTTTCCGGATACGTTCGTGAAGGTGGTCGGTCACTACGCTCCGGAAGGCGGCGCGCCCGCCGAGGCGCTCTTCTTCGAGGCCTATCTGCCCACCGGCCGCGTCGTCGAGTACGGGCGCGCCGAGGGCAGCAAGCCGCTCGCGCGGGGCGGCGTCCCACGCGCGTGGCTCGCGAACGAGGCCCGTGACGGCCGCGGCAACGCCATGTCGTACGCGTACTGCCTCGCCGAGGCCGCGGACGGTCATGCCGCCGAGTACGCGATCGACGAGATCCGCTACACGAGCTTCGCGGGCACGCCGTCGCTCGAGCCTTCCCGGGCGGTGCGCTTCGTGTACGGGACCAAGGACTCGGCCGCGGTTCGCACGGGCTACTCGCGCGGCATGGCGCTCCAGCGCTCGCTTCGCCTGGAGGAGATCCAGATGCTCGGTCCGGGCGACGCGCTGGTCCGGAGCTACGGTTTTCGCTACGAGCTGAGCCCGACGACCAGCCGGACGCTCCTGACCCAGGTCGAGGAGTGCGCGAGCGACGGGGGCTGCAAGCCTCCGACACGGTTTCAGTACAGCCGCGGAAAACCCGGATTCGAGCGGCTCACGACGGACATCGACAAGCCGGTCTCCGAGAAGACGAGCCCGATGGTGTTCGACATCGACGCCGACGGCCTCGACGACCTCGTGCTTCCGGACATCGTCGCGGGGTCCAGCACGCCGTCGCATCCGATCACCGCGTGGCAGGTGGCGCGCAACCTCGGGCCCCGTGCGTCGCCGTCCTTTCTCGCGGCGCCGGAGCTCGCCTTCCTCCAGGATTGGCTGTTCGTCGCCGATCCGGATGGACCGTCCGACCCGGCCCTTCTTCAGCCCGAGCTCGGGACGGTGCTCGATTACAACGACGATGGGCAGATGGACGTCTTTCTCCACGACGTCTTCGACACCAGGACCACATCGCACGTGCTCCTGTCCCAGCCGGACCGGACCTTCGCGCTGCATGACACGGGCATCCGCCGGCCGTTCCCGCTCGGGGTCACGCCTGCGCCGCCGAGCCTGAGACGCCCCGGCGCTTCGGTGCACCTCGCCGATCTCGACGGCGACGCGGTGCCGGATCTGATCCAGTGCCAGGACCACACCGAGGAGCTGGTACCGGACCCGCTCTCCGCCGTGTGGACCGTCCACCTCTGGAGGCCCGCGCGCGGCGCGACGCCCGCGAGATTCGACCCCACGGGCGAGTCGATCGAGCTGCTCACCGGCACTCCCTGCGCGATCGAGCTCCACACGCTCGACATCGACGCCGACAGCAAGATCGATCTCATCGTGCCCTCCGTGAAGGCGTTTGGTGCCGGGGCGGTCCTCATCGGAGAAAGCTACGAGGCCATCATGCGCCGGGGCGAAGGACGCTGGGAGGTCGTCGACACCAAGCTCCCTGTCGTGCGGCCCGGGGGCCGCGTCGTCTTTCTCGACGTCAACGGCGACGGCCTGCCCGATGCCGTCGAATCCGGCTTCAGTAGTCGTGAGCTCTACACCTACCTCAACACGGGGTCGACGTTCGTGATGTCGCCCTTCCGGACCGTCAACGCGTTCAGCTTCGGCGATCTGCTGGGTATCCCGGATCAGGACGCGCTTTTCCGCCTCGCGGTGCCGCTCGACTTCAACGGCGATGGACGGCAGGATCTGCTCATGCCCGTCCCACCAGGCATGCTGCTGGGTGGCTCCGATGTCCTCCCCTCCTGGGCCGTCCTGCAAGCGACGGGCGACCTGGCGGGGCCGCCGTTCAAGCTCGTCGACGCAGGGGTTCCTTTCGAGGCCAAGCTCGGTGACGCGATCACGCTCGCCGATCCGCGCGGGCCGCGCACCGGCGATCTCAACGGGGACGGGGCCCAGGACGTGATCCTGTCGCTCGGCCGCGTGTTCAACGTCTTCCAGAACCTCTCGGCCGACCAGGATCTCCTGGTCGCGGTCTCCGACGGGATGAACGCGCACGAGCCGACCGAACCGGGCTTCGTGCCCAACGTGAGCATCTCGTACGGCCACCTGACCGATGCGCCGGTCACGAGCGGAGGCGCGGAAGAGGATCCGGACCGGAGGAGCGCGCTCTACGTCGCGCGGTCCGGCGCGGCGGACGACTGCGGCTATCCGCGGCGCTGCGTCGTGGGCCCTCGCCGGGTGGTCAGCGCGTACGCGCTCAACAACGGCGCGGATCGAGCAAGGCGCTTCGAGGTCGGCTACCGCGACGGGCGCTACCACCGGCTGGGTCGCGGCTTTCTCGGGTTCGGCGAGCGGATCGTCACCGACCTGGACACGGGTGCCGTGACGATCGACGTCTACGACCACGGCACCTTCGACGACGAGCTCCAGGTCTTTCCCTTCGCGGGGAGCGTCCAGCGGACGTGGCACGGCGCTCCGGGGCTGCCCGGCCAGCCCAGACCGGAGTTGATCGAGCTCTCGTTCCGCGACGTGACGCGGACGCTCGTGCCGACCAGCGACGGCGCCACGTACTTCACGCTGCCCACCGAGCGCCGGGTGAGGCGAGCGCAAGGGGTCTATCCGCCCCCGGGCGGCGCGGTGCCCTCCGTCGAGGCGTACGTGCGGCAAGTCGAGGGCGGAGGCGACGGAGCGACGCTGCTGCGCGACTCGGTCTCGAAGGTGACGGACTTCGATACGTTCGGCAACGTGCGCGCCGAGGAGGTCTCGACGGATGGTGTCGACCTGACGCTCGAGGTCACGCGGTCGGTCAAGAACGACACCGAGCGCTGGGTCCTCGGCCAGCTCGAGACGCAGAAGGAGTGCAGCGCCGCGGCGGGGATGTCGCAGTGCCGGACCCTCAAGCGAACGAACACGATCCACGGCGAGGTGGAGACCGAATCCACCGAGAGCGACGACGGCCTGCCGGACACGAAGCTGAAGCTCACCTATGCGCGCGACGACTTCGGGAACATCACCGGCGTCACGGCGGAGGACGCCTTCGGGCACAGGCGCACATCCAGCACGGGCTTCGACGAGGAGGGCATGTTCCCCGAGAAGTACGTGAATGCGGCCGGGCACGCCACGCTCGTGGAGTTCGACGACGCGCTCGGCGTGCTCCTCAAGCGGGTCGATCCGAATCAGCTCGTGACGACGTGGGCGCACGACGGCTTCGGGCGGCTCGGCGTCGAGAGGCGCCCGGACGGCACGACGACGACCGTCTCCCTCGCTCGCAGCAAGGATGGTGGCCCGGAGCAGGATGCGTGGCGGGTGAGGCGGCAGAGCATCACGACCGGTGGGGCCGACGATACGGTGGAGTTCGACAGCCTCGGCCGCCCGATCCGATGGTTGGGATACGGGCCCGAACCGGAGCCGTCGGAGGGCTCGGGCGGCGCGAAGCGTATCATGCAGGAGATCGGGTACGACGCGCTGGGCGAGCACATCGCGCGGCGCTCGGTGCCGATCAGGGAGGACACGCCCGAGAGCGCGATCCTGTACGATCGCTACGAGTACGATGCGGCGGGCCGCGAGGTGCGCCATACGATGCCGTGGAACGCGGTCACGACGACGGCGTACGATGGCCTGCAGGTGCGCGTCACCGACCCGCTCGATCACGTGACGGTGACCGAGCAGGACCCGCTGGGGCGCATCAAGACCATCACCGACGCGGCCGACGGGATCACCCGCTACGCGTACGGCCCCTTCGGCCTGCTGCACACGGTCACCGATCCGGGCGAGGCGGTGACGCGCACGACGCGCGACGCGTTCGGCCGTGTCCGGCAGCTCGACGACCCCGATCGGGGCACGACGGTCTCGATCCATGACGGGTTCGGCGAGCAGATCTCGTCGACCGATGCGCTCGATCGAAAGGTCACGTGGACGTACGACGCGCTCGGTCGACCCCGCTCGCGCGTGGACCAAAACGGCGCGGAGAGCCTGACGACCACGTGGACCTGGGACACCGCGGCGCACGGCGTCGGCAAGCTCCACAGGCTTGCGAGCCCGGACGGGGACAAGACGTACGGGTACACGGGCCTTGGCCAGCTCGACACGATCTCGCTCCGCATCGACGGCGAGCGCTCTCCCCTGGAGGCCAGGCTGGGCTACGACGCGCTCGGCCGCGTCGAGACGGTCACGTACCCGGCGCCTACCGGCGCGGCGCCGTTCGTCGTGGCCCACGATCGCGACGCGCACGGCCACGTGATCGCCGTGCGCGACAGCGGAACGAACCTCGCCTACTGGCGCTTGGCGGACGTGGACGACGCGGGGCGCTTCCGGGAGGAGGTGTTCGGCAACGGCGCCGTCACGGAGCGGAGCTACTTCGCCGACAAGCAGCGCCTGAGGCACATGGCGACGCAGAGCCGCGCGGGGGAGGTGCAAGACCTGGACTATGGGTTCGACGATCTCCTGAATCTCACGCACCGCGCCGACGCGCTCCAGCCAGAGAACACGACGGAGCGCTTCCGGTATGATTCGATCCATCGGCTGACCTGCGCGTACTTCGGCGATCTCGAGAGCGCGACGGCGCCCTGCGCGCTCCGCTACGACTACCACCCGAACGGCAATCTCACCTTCAAGTCGGACGTCGGTGACCTCTCGTATGGCGACCCGCTGCACCCGCATGCGATCACCGGCGCGGGTACGGACAGCTACGCGCATGACGCAGTCGGCAATCAGACGGCGCGGCCAGGTGGCACGACGGTGCGCTATACGCCGTTCGACCTGCCGGCGCAGATCACGCAGGGCGCGAGCTCCATCACGTTCGGGTACGACGGCGACCAGCAGCGGATCCGCAAGACCACGCCGGAAAAGGAGACGCTCTACTTCGGCGATCTGTACGAGCGGGTCACCGAGGCGGCGTCAGGCGCCGTGGAGCACCGGTACCACGTCCACTCGCCGGAGCGCGTGGTGGCGATCGTGACCCGGGGAGGCTCGGACGACGGCACGCGCTACGTGCATGTCGATCACCTCGGCTCGATCGATGCGCTCACCGACGAGGACGGCGCTGTGATCGAACGGCGGAGCTACGACCCGTTCGGGCAGCGCAGGAACCCCGTGTGGGGCGAGCGCCCGCCTGCGTCGTTCCCGAGCGAGACGACGCAGGGGTTCACCGGGCACGAGAGCGACGACGAGCTCGGGCTCGTGAACATGAAGGGCAGGATCTACGATCCAAGGATCGGGCGGTTCTTGACGACGGACCCGATCATTGCGATCCCGTCCTTCGGACAGAGCTGGAATCCGTACAGCTACGTGCGCAACAGCCCGCTCAATCACGTGGATCCGAGCGGGTTCCAGGAAGAGCCGGTGGAGGCGCCGATCCTGCCGGTCTACTCGGTGGTGCACCCGGAACACTACGCCGTAGAGATCTTCTACTCGCCGCCGAAAGCAAACCAGCCTGAAGAAGGGCCGCGCGAGGCCGTGGAGGTCGGCGCCACGACGGCGCCTATCGACGTGGGCACGACCGGAAGCTCATCCGGGTACGTGCCGCAGCCGGTGACCGTCTCGCCGGAGCACTCGGGCGCCGGCGGCCCAGGCACCGTCGTCGGCCAGACCTTGCTGGGCGCCGCGGAAGGGACGCGCGACCTCGGAGCAGGGATCGGGCGGATGCTCGTGCTGAATGCGCTGACGCTCGGGATGTACAGCGGCTACGAGTTCGCCAACGCGATGTGGGACGGCTACGACGAAGACGGCGTTGTCGGCGCGCTCAACGCCGTGAACCCGCTCTACCACATCGGCCGCGGCGCGGCGGACACGGCCCTCGCCATCGATCGGGATGACTATCGGACAGCGGGCGCGGCGGGGACCAAGGCGATGGTCCTCGCCGCGGCCACCGTCCTTGGAATGGGAAGGGGTCTGGGGACGGCGGCCGAGGAGGCGGCGGCGGTGGGAACCGCGCGGGGGGGCACGGTCGCAAGGGTCAATGAGCTTCGGAGTGCAATTCCATCGCCTCAACAGGGACGAATCACGATGGGCGTTGGGCTGGCGGAAGATGCAAGCGGCGCACAGCGTGTGCTGATCGGCACAAGCGAGCCTCGCGGCTACCTGCGACCAGGAGTGACGCTAGCGCCGGGCGAGACGTTGGCTCCGGGCCTTGGTCACGCCGAAGCCGATATCGTGAACTTCGCGGGGCAGAATGGGCTGCGTCTCCTCGAAGTTGGTGCAACTCGTCCGATCTGCCCTTCCTGTGCATCCCTCATCGAAGGCGCGGGAGCGCGCGTCACAACTCCCATGAAGGTGCCATAATGAAACCAGTATTTCGGCTCGATTCGGCATCTCCGATATTGGCTGAACGATTTCGCGGTGCATCGCCGGCCAAGCGCAGACAAGCAGCGGTCGCCGCGTGTGAGCTGGCGGCTTCGTCGACTGATCTTGCGGGGCAAGATGTCGGCCTCGCCCTGAGTGTCCTCCGTGGTGGAGCCACCGGACCGCGAGAGCTTCGGCAGCGACTCGAACTTCTAGCTGCTCATTTTGACGACGAGTACCTTCGGCTCCATGAGGAGGGGAACGAGTCCGAGAAGGCTGAGGCTCTGCGGCTATTCTCGAAAGGGCGCGCAGTGTCAGCCTTGGCGTTCGCCCTGACTGCCGAACCAGGACAACTTCACGAGGCCATCTATGAAGCCATCGCGGCTCTCGAAGACCCAGGAGAGTTGGTGCGGGTCGTGGAAGATGTGCTTCGATGAGACACTCATCAGCCCGATCCATGCCGGCCAGCGGATGCCCATGGAACTGAAGGCGTTTCAGTTCCGTCGTCGTAACGGACAGGCGGGCGAAAGCGCGGTCGGCGACCAGATCGCGCGGCCCGGCGGCACGACGGTGCGCTATACGCCGTTCGACCTGCCAGAGCACATCACGCAGGGCGCGACCACCATCAGGTTCGGCTACGGCGGCGACCAGCAGCGGATCCGGAAGACCACCCCGGAAAAGGAGACGCTCTACTTCGGCGACCTGTACGAACGGGTCACCGATGCGGCGTCAGGCGCCGTAGAGCATCGGTACCACGTCCACTCACCGGAGCGCGTGGTGGCGATCGTGACCCGGGGAGGCTCGGACGACCGCACGCGCTACGTGCATGTCGATCACCTCGGCTCGATCGATGCGCTCACCGACGAGGACGGCGACGTGATCGAGCGGCGGAGCTACGACCCGTTCGGGCAGCGCAGGAACCCCGTCTGGGGAGAGCGCCCGCCTGCGTCGTTCCCGAGCGAGACGACGCAGGGGTTCACCGGGCACGAGAGCGACGACGAACTCGGGCTCGTGAACATGAAGGGCAGGATCTACGATCCCAGGATCGGGCGGTTCTTGACGACGGACCCGATCGTGTCGATCCCGTTCTTCGGGCAGAGCTGGAATCCGTACAGCTACGTGCTGAACAACCCGCTCGCCTACATCGACCCGGGCGGCTTTCAGCAAGCGCCCCCGGAGGACGGGGCTCGCTCACCGCCGCCGCCCGGCGCGGAGCTCAGGTGGGAAGTACTCGACCTGGCGCCGATCGGACTCGAGCTGCGCGTCGCCCCGTTGCCGAAGCACGAGGCGCGCGCCGACGCCGATACCAACACCACGGCTGCCAAGACGGGCGGCGCCACGCCGCCGAGCGACGTCAGCGTGCTCGGGACCAGCGCGGGCTTCGTGCCCGAGCCGGTGCTGTCGTCGGCGGAGGCCACGAGCCCCACCAGCCTGGTCGGCGACACCTTGCTCGGCGCTGCCGAGGGGACGGGCGAGCTGGCGCTCGGCCTCGCGCAATCGCTGGTCCTGAATGCGATGACGCTCGGCGGTTACGGCGCCTACCAGCACGGCCGCGCGATGTGGGACGGCTACCAGCAAGACGGCTTCCTCGGCGCGCTCAACGCCGTCAACCCGCTCTATGAGATTGGGCGCCACGGGGCGGACACGGCCCTCGCCATCGACCGGAGCGACTATCGGGCGGCGGGCTCGGCGGGGGTGAAGACGATCCTCCTCGGCGCGGCAACGGTGTACGGTGCGGGGAGAGGGCTCGGGGCGCTCGCGGAGGGGTCGACGGCTGCGGCGGGCGCCGCAAGGGCTGCGAGTGCCGCTCGCGAGCTCGCTCAGCATATTGCGAATGTCGAGCGTGTGCCGATGAACTTCAGGCGAACGGTTGCGCTCGTTGAAACTGCGGAATGGCCGACGCTGGTTGCTGGAGGCGCAAGCGATCTCTCTGCCGCTCAGATCGCAGCGGCTCAGAAGCTCGGGCTGACACCAGTGCATCCAATGCCAGGAGTCCATGCGGAGCCAACCGCGATCTTTGGGGCTGGGAAGCTCGGTCTGACGCCTACACGGCGCGTGACCACCAGTACGATTTGCACGGGACCTGGCGGCTGCACTGAGTTCATCCAAGGCATCGGAGGTCGCGTGACCGGAAAATACACATTCGAGTTCTAGCCATGGAAGAAGACTCCCTCATCGTCGCAGTGGCAAAGCGAGCAGCGGATCCGATGACCCGGACCGACTCGGCGGACCGGGGGGTGCCTGAGTTGGCTCCCTGCGCCACGCCGGAGCAAGTTGAGCAAGCCGAGCGGGTACTGAGTTGCAGGATCCATCCGTTGCATCGAAGACTGCTCCAAGAGGTCGGGAACGGCGGATTCGGTCCAGCCGATGGCCTGATCGGCATACCGGGAGGTAGGGTTGATAACGATGGGCGGTCGGTCGTGGAACTCCGCGAGCAACTCTTCGCCGATCACACAGGCGCGGGTGTGCCTGTTCAGGTGGTTCCCCTATGCGACTGGGGCGACGGCGTATGGTCGTGTGTTGATGAAGACACCGGACACGTGCTAATGCTGGACGAGGCCGGTCTTACCGACACAGACATGTCGCTTCATGATTGGATGATCGATTGGGTCAATGGCATTCCGCTCGCCGAGAAACTGTTCACGTTCAAGGAGCACTCAGGCATCAATCCTTTCACGAAGATGCCGATGACTGCGAGGCTTCGAAGCCGTCCGATCGGCACGCCCTACCGCGGGCGGACCAGCTGAACATTGCACATTAACACCCGCCCAACGGGCTACACTCAGATCTGGCGAAGTCGAAGGTGTGGGAATCGGGCACGCCGAGATCACAGAGAACAACGCTGCCAGGCAGATGGGACTCACACTGATCGGTGTGGGAGCTAGCAGGCCCATTTACCCGGAGTGCGCAATGTCCCTGGAGCAGCAGGGGGTAGTTCCGCTGAGTCCGCTGAGATAAGCTGGAGGATAGAAGCGATGGAAGCCACATTCAGCGACGAACGAATTCTCGAAATGATGTCGAGGATGGCGCCTCATCAACAACTCGCCTTTGGTGCGGTATGCTGTGAGCGAATGCTGCCGAACTACCAAACCTTCATGCGGGAGGTGGGCTGGGGAGACGTTGCCCCGCTGCGGGAAGCGCTCGGCACGGTGTGGGTCGCCTGTGAGTCTGAACGCGTTACGGATGCCCAATTGGGGGAAATGCTTTCCAAGTGCGAGGAGTGCGCGCCGAACTCGGAGAACTTCACCTCGCTCTACACCTCGTCAGCTCAAGACGCCGTCTTCGCGATCTGTTCTCTGCTGGACTTCCTTCTCGATGGGGATGTGGCTCGTGTGGTCAGCGCTGCCCGATTCTCCATCGATTCGGTTGACTTGATCGTTCAGGAGCGCGAGGCCATGGACCCTCGGGATCCCCTTCTGGAGCACAAAATTCTCGCACATCCACTGATGCAGCAGGAGCTCTTGCGACAGCGGCGGGATCTCGAAGAAGCAAGCCAGGTCGCGCCAGGCGATCGGACTGCCCTGCTCGCCTTCCGGACCCGAGCACAACGTGAGTCCAACTTAGCCGTGTCGTCGTAAGGGCACACGAGCGACGTGGGCACGACCGGAACCGCGTTGGGCTACGTGCCGCAGCCGGTGACTGTCTCGCCCGAGAACGCCGGCGCTGGCGGCCCGGGCACAGTCGTCGTCCACAGGGAACCAGTACCGAGGGATGCCCGACAGTACACGCATCAGGATCATCGTGGAGTAGGACATGGACCCGTTCAGTTTGGAAGTTGCATATTCACAGATCTCTGTTTTTCAGTCGTGCCTAAGAGATCCCTTCAACGACTGGACCAACATGCACGTCGCACAGGGATTCTCATGGAGACCGGGCAGCGTGTCTTTCCGTACTCTCGATGCAGAGGGGCTAGCATCGGTCATCGTGGAGAAGGGAGCAATGCTTGATGTTTCGCTCTCAGCAACAAGAGCTATCCAGGTGCCGTTTCACGTTCCGGTCGGTGTTGATGTCGAGATAGGCACCCTTGCCGGAACGGTCGTGGTGGAACTGGAGCCGGGCGATTATACGGTTCTCTTCGAGCACGGCCGATGCCATGATTCGCGAATGTGGTGCAAGTTTCGTTTCGTGCCGGGAACCACCGCACCCCGGGTTGTTCGTAGGGATGAAGAGCTTTCTCCAGGGGAGGATCTTCTGATGGACGCGCAACCAGCGGCGCCGTAGCACGCGATCCACTCGGGGGGATACCGACGGAGTGGTCCATCCAGGTGGTGAACAGCGCGGAGGACAATGGGCTTCATTCCTGCGACTCGGGGAATCGAAGCGTCTTGACCTGGATGCCGTCCTCCCCCGTGATCTCCTCGCCAGACCAATCCCAGCTCGTGCCGCCTGGGCCCGGCAGCCCCAGCTCGAAGGTGACCGCCTCCAGCGTGAGCTGGTCCTCGTCAAGGTAGGCGACGCCGATCGAGTCGCCGCCGCGTCCGGGGCCGCCGTAGCCGCCGTCGCCTCCGAGACCTCCGCTGCCACCCTTGCAGGACCACGTGCCGTCCCCCACGGCGCCGCCTGGCATGCCCCAGCCGCCCTCGCCGCCTTGCTCCGGCTTCCCGCCCTCGCCGCCTTGGCCCCCGTCGCGGGCGATGATGATGCTATCGCGCACCGTCACCTTGGCATGGAGCGCCAGGATGCCGATGCTCGGCTGGCCGTTCTCGCCCCCTCGGCCGCCCCGGCCCCCGCAGCCGCCCGCGCCTCCGGAGCCGCCGCCGGCGCCCCCCTTCGAGGCCACGTCGCACACCGCGAGCCCGCCCCTGCGGCCGCCGCCCCCGCCGCCGCCTTGGCCCGGCATCCCCCGGGCGCCGTCGCCGGCCCTGTCGGGGTGCCATCCGGTCTCATCGATCCGCCCGTGGCCCTTGCCCGGCGCGCCGGCGGCACCCCACATACCGCTTCTCCCCGCGACGCCGTTGCTACAACCACCATCTGCCCGGTTGCCACGTCCTCCTTCCCCATCGTAGTTGGCGTTCGGCTGGGGTACGGGCTCGCCATCCTCCCCGTCGCGAGCGCCGTCCGCGAGCCCGTCGCCTCCCTTGCCACCGACGCTCGGGATCCCTCCCTCGCAGGAGTTCACCGGCGGAGCCCCACCCGGGACCGTCGCTGCGGAGCATGCGTCTTCCCCATACTGCCCGTCCGGCCCCGTGGCTGCCCGGCCCGGCCATTTCTCCCCATCGCGACCCCCCAATGCGACGGCGGCTCTGACCTGGCTTCCGATGATCTCCACCGCGGTGCCCGACCGAACGAGCATCCCGACATGCGTCGTGCTCAGGATGGACAGGTGGTCGATGATCGAGACACCATCCGCAGCCCCTGTGTCGCCGGCGCGCGCCGGCTCGACGGTCAACGCGATGAGCCCGGCCTCGGCGGCACCGACCTTGGCCATCATGTGCACCGGGTTTTCCAGGCCTCTTTGGCGTTCCCATCCGATGGCGGTTTCGAAGCCTCCGTAGATATCCACCCCGGAGGGGAGCGTGATGGTCTCCTGAAACCCATCGTCGGTAAGAAACACGCGACCGCGCCCGGTGCGCGCAAGCTCGATCGCGTGCCGGACGGAACGAACCGGCCTGTCCTTCGTGCCGGGATTCGCGTCGTCACCGCCGAAAAACGGATTGATGACGAACACGCCGCAGCCGTCCATCGCTCGACCCGCCGCAAGATGCTCCAGGCAGACCGACTCGGGGACGGGATCGCTTGCACACGTCGATGGACCGTCACACGGCGGCGCGCCGCCAGGGCCGTCCACCCCCGGCGCGGTGCCGCAACCGGCCGCGGCGAGCGGAAGAAGGAACAGCAGGAGGATCGCGGAATTCAGGCGCATGGGCATCCCTCGTTGGCGACGTCTCGCAAGGCACGAGTCAATGGGGCGGCTCGTTCCCCACGCTGAACGCATGGATTTCACCCGTGGGGCCGAGCTGCCCTCGGCCCACCTCGTCATCGGCGCCGGCGTTCCCCGCATCGCCGCCATCACCGGCGTCTCCGACCTGAATGTAGGTCCCGGGTCGAACGGCGAAGTTGGGCGCCACGTAGGCAATGCCGATGGTTGCGCCTCCGAGCCCGCCGCCGGCGTCACCTCCGCGACCACCGTTGCCTCCTTGGCCTCCGCGGCACGCAGGCCACATGTCACCAATAGCTCCGCCACCTCGGCCGCCAGTCCAACCCAAGCCGCCCGGTTGGCCCCTCCCGCCCACGCCGCCGCGGCCGCCTTTGCCCGTGATCACGTCGCTGGCCCCAATCGTCAGCTCCGCGCCGTCCAGCACGACAATGCCGATGGCCGCCCCGCCATATCCGCCGCCATAGCCGCCCCGACCACCACAGCCGCCGCTCCCTCCCGAGCCTCCGGCGGCGCCCCCCTGGGGCAGGCCTGCCCGACACGCGACCATCTCCCCACGCGACTTGCTGCCGCCACCGCCGCCGCCCCCCTGGCCGGTGCCGCCCGGCTTCCCGTCTTCGCCCTGGACGCCGATCCATCCGTCCTTCCCAAGGTGGCCCACGCCCACCGCGCCGTCCGCGCGACCGGCGTCGGGACCGTCTGCGCCATCACCCCCTTCGCTGCATCGCATGAGGTCCGCGCCGAGCCCCGGGTGGCCATCGCGCTCAGAAATCGTCGCGAGGGTCGGCTGTCCAGAGGTCCCGTCGCTCCCCGCCTCGAGCCCGCCGTCGCCCCCATATCCACCGATGGACTCGATGCCATCGTCGCACACGGTCACGACCGGGAGGGCGCCCGTCGGGGAGTCCGTGCTGCAGGCGTCCACGCCGTCGTTCCCCACCATGCCGTCCGGCGCCCGCTCGGTGTCCGCGTCCTCTCCCGGCTCCCCGTCCTTGCCATTGCCGGCGACGATCACGCTGTCCTGCACGATCGCCGTGGCCCCCGTGCTCAGAATCATCGCGATCGACGACTTTCCATCCGGCGCCGATGCGTCCGCCGCCACGACGCGCACGCCGGCGATCACCGACGTCGCGTCGTCCCCCGCGAGCGCCATACCCTCCTCCCCGAGGACCCTCAGCGGGATCCCCCCCGGCGGAGCGATGATCGTCGGGTGATCCGGCCCGCCGAATGACCCCTCATACGACCAATCCCCGCCGTCACACAGGCGCCCGCCCCAGACGTCAACCCCCGAGGGCAGCGTGATCTTCTCCTCGAACGACCCGCCGCACGCGTACACGCGCCGGGTCGGCTCCTCGCCGTGGCTTCGCCCATGGGCGGCGAGCCCGATCGCGTGTTGCAGGGTCTTCACCGGCGCGTCCTTGGTTCCGGGGCTGTTGTCATCGCCGTGCTCGCTGACGAATACCCCGCACTCATCGAGCGCCATTGTCGTCGCCGGGTCGCCGTCACACATAGTCGGCTCGGGCGCAGGGGCGCACTCCATCACTTCCCAGCAATCGTCGCGGTACGAAGTGCAAGCTACCAGCGTGCTGCTCGCGCCCCACGCACAGACCATGACAGCAACGGCGGCGGCCACCGCTCTTCGGTCTTCCCGTGGCCGCATCCCCTCGGTACCCGGCATGGTCACCACACCCCCTCAATGCTCACGCCCGTCTCGTGCCCGGTCACGACGGGCGATATCTGGACCCGATCCTGCGCTGGCGTGCGTCCCAGGAAGGAGAAGTCCGTGAAGAAGGACGCGGCGGTGGCCGCGCCGATCACACCGCCCGTGATGACCAGGGCCATGCCCACCCGGTCGGACAGGTTGCGCGCGTCGCGCAGGCGCCGCAGCTCGCCGCACGGCGAGCGCTCCGGCGCTTGCCAGCACATGGACGAGCTCGATCTCGGGTCGCTCTCGAGCTGGTCACGCCGCGCGCTCATGTCCTGATCGAGCTTGCTGGCGCTGATCATGAGGATGGCGCCTGCCGATACGGTGCCCGTCGCGAGCGAGATTCCCACGACACGCAGCGTGCCCGGCCACGAGGCCCACGGGCTGGGGGCCTGGCCGCGCGCAGCGGGCAAAGCGCGCATGGGCGTCTGCGTCGTCGACGCGGCCTGCTTGGCGCCGCTCGCCTCCTTGGTGCCGCTCGCCGCCGCACACAGCAACGGCATCG
Source organism: Sorangium sp. KYC3313 (assembly GCF_052075895.1). Classification (NCBI taxonomy): domain Bacteria; kingdom Pseudomonadati; phylum Myxococcota; order Polyangiales; family Polyangiaceae; genus Sorangium; species Sorangium sp. KYC3313. Next base: position 1,025,076 of record NZ_CP197255.1, on the reverse strand, counting down.
TGAACTCGTGCTCCGCGCCTGCCACGGCGCGCAAGGAATGAAGAGCGTCCTTACAGCCCGGTGCACGGCCCCGCACCATGTGTTGGCCTGGCTCGAAGAACAGCGTGTAGGTCCGCGCGGTCCGGCCGATGCGCTTGCCGTCGACGAGCACCTCGGCGTCGGGCGGATCGACGCCGAGCACGAGCCGCGCGACGTGCGGCGCTGCCTTGCGCTGCCCTGCCTCGAATCGCCGCTGGAGCGCTTCCGGCAAAGCTTCGCGCTGTTCCAGGCTCCTGGCCAGGTGCTCGGCCGCGTCGCGGTACTTGTGCAGCGCGAGCTCGCAAAGGCCGAGTTCGCCGGCGAGCTCCGCGCGCTCCACCTCGGTGCTGGTCGCCGCGTCCGCGGCCTCCAAAGCTGCCTTGTATTCAGCAGTCGCCTCGGTCCACTGCCCGGCCTTGCGCGCTTTCTGACCACGGCGAACATGCTCTTTCACCGTCGACCCGTCGCCCGGTCCCGCCTTCGGATGGGTGTCGTCCGCGCTGGACGAGTTCGGGAAGCCTGTTGCGGCCCCGAGCGCAAGAAAAATCGAGAGCGAATGCGCAATGCAACGCATGCCGCGACGGTACCGACGCCGGCTGCTCGGCGTCAACCGGCAGAAATCGGCACGTCTCGGCGGCTTGGCCGAGAATTGACGGTCGGATGAGGGAATGCGTTCAAGCATGCATCAGACATGATCAAGCGTGGCCTGAGCGACTACACGGCGGCACACTGTCCGACCGAAGTTGCTCCTCGACTCATTTTTCTGAACCTTTTGGGCCGCCTCGCGTGTGCTGCTTACCGTGGCCAAGCCAGAGACCGTCTCCCCCGGCTTCGAGCTCTTCCGGCGCCTGGCCAGGCGCCACGGTGTACCGGGGAGAAACGCCGAGGATATCGCCCAGGAAGCGCTGCTGCGGGGGCTCGACGCCGACCAACGGATCGAGCCGGGCGGCGACCCGGGGCCGTACCGCGTCACGATCGCTGTCAACCAGGCGCGCAATCACGTCCGGGACGCGCGCTGCCGCGGCGAGGTGCTCACGTCGTTCGATGAGCACGAGATCCGAGATGAGCTCCCCACGCCGGAAGAGTTGCTCCGCAGACGGCAGCGGGAAAAGCTCACCCGGCAGCTGATCGACCAACTCGATCCCAAGTACCGGGATCTCGTGATCAAGCACGACCTCGAGGAGGTCCCGCTCGCCGAGATCGCCGCCGAGCAGGGGCTCCCGCTGGACACGGTGAAGACGCGATACCGGCGGGCGCACAAGGAGCTCGAGGTGCAGGGGGGACGATGGCAGGCGCAGGAGCGCTCTCAGGGAAGGGACGGGAGCATCTGCGTGCCGCTTGCGCTGGGGTTCGGCCGTCGCGCGTGGTGGGTGGCTTCGCTGCGCCGGCTGGGCCTGAGGATCGTCGTTCAGACCGCGCTCGTCCTGCTGACCGGCGCGCTCGTCTCCGCTGTGCCGCCCTTGCCCGACCTGGAACCGTGGATCAGGGCGGCGGCGGTCCGCGCCCCTGCCACCGCGCCCGCGGCGCGGGACGCCGTGGCGCCCCCCGCGCGAGATGGCGCCCAGGGCGCCGCGGGGCCCTCCAGCGGAGATGGGGCGCCCGACGCTGCGGCGCGCGCCGCGGCGCCCGCGCACGAGATCTCGTCGCGCACGGAACACGGAAGCGCGCGCGGCGAAGCGACGGCGACCGGCACGCCCGCTCCCTCGAACGCGAAGACGAGAGGTTACCGGGCCGCGCCTCCGGCGAGCGCCGTTCGACCGACCGCCGGCGAGGTCGAGAGGAGCCTGGTCAACCAGGCGCGAAGGGCCATCGAGGCCAACGACGTCATGGCCGACGTCGAGGCTCGGCGGCTGCTCGAGGCTCACGCGCGGCAGTTCCCGCGAGGGCGGCTCGCCGCGGAGCGCGAAGCGCTGCTCAGGCAGCTTCGCTGAATCGTCGGCTACCCATCAACAGCTAGGCAGGCGGGGATAGCGGTGCTGCTTTCGCGCAGCACAAGGCCGAGATCCGCGTTGTGTCGGACAAGGACGCTCACGTCCAGGAGGCGAAAGTTCATGGAAGATATGCTGGCTGCGATGTGGCTCGTGTCGCCGCTCGGGCTCGCGATGATCGCGTGCGTCGCGATCGGCTTCGCGGTCACCGCGCGCGAAGCGCTGGGACGAGAGCGCGGGCTTCGCGAGGCGCGCGAGCACGCGCATGATGACGAGGAGGCGGCCCTCACCGATGCGAAGGAGCAGGCAGCGGGGGAGCGCGACCGATATCGGCGCCTTCTGGACTGTCACGTCGACGCGGCGCTTGCAGAGCTGACAGACACCCGAGCGCGCCCCGCTCCCCGGCCGGGGAGGGTCCTGGAGTCGTTCTGTGCGACGACGCCTTCGTGGAGGAGAAAGCTGGGCGAGAGCACGGGGTTGGAACCAAGGGAGGTGGAGCGGTTGCTGAGGAGCGACCTCCCCATGACGCCCGGCCTCGCGCGGCAGCTGGAGTCCTTCACCGGCACGCCGGCGCGGTACTGGGAGCGCCTCTGGCGGCTACACGACGACCACCGATCGGACGCGGAGGAGACCGTGGTGATCCAGGTGGGCGAGCCCGTTGCCAAGCGCGAGAGCTCGGCGCGTCCCGCGTCGTCGCCGGCCCCGAGTTCGGCGCCGCCGACTCCGCCGACGACACCTCCCCGCGCGCTCGACGTTCCTCCGCCCGTGGTGCCGTCTCCCGAGCTTGCGGCCAGGAGCCCGCGGGCGAAGCTCCCGCCGCCTCCGCTGCCGCGGCTTCGGTCGCCGCGCCCTGTCCGTGCCGTCCCGGGGGAAGAGCTCGCCCGTCGTGCTGACACCCTGACGAGCTTCCCGCTACAGCCTGATGAAGGAGGGGCGAGCTCCGCCAGCGGATCCGATTGGGAGGAAGCAGAGCGCTCGCCGCTGAACACGACGCTTCCGGGCGTAGGGAGCCATGGGTGAGCGCCGCCTTGCCTCGCAGCGACACGCCATCAGGCGCCTGCTGGCGGGCATGCCGGCGCTATGGAAACTGAGTAGCTACCATGGCGGACTTCGGCCGGAGAGCGGGGCCGCGATGAGCATCAAAGGCCTGGTTGTTCACTTCCGGCGCGACGGCTCTCCGGATCCCTGACCGGACCTCTGGCAGGCGGAACTAGGTCCTGACACGCTGAACCCCTAAGGAACGCCCTGGGTCCGGCGCGGCCGCCGAACGGGTCGTCGTGACGTCAGGGCGTGCACTCGCAGCTGCAGACGGACATCTGGCCCGAGACGGTCGTGCTCCACTGCCCATTCCAGGTTCGGTCGGTGCCGCAGGCGGCCGAACACTTGCTCGGGGCGTCGGCGTTGCTCCAGATCGGCCCGGCCTCCTGCGACACCGACGCCGGCGGCTTGTAGGCGCACTCGCAGACGGACATCTGGCCCGGGACGGTCGTCCACCATTGCCCGTTCCACTTCGTCGCGCTGCTGTACGCGGCGCAGGTGCTCGGACACTGCGTCTGAGCATGGGTGTTGCTCCAGATGGGGCCGGCCTGCACGACGGCGGCGGGGCGCGGGGCGCATTCGCAGACCGACATCGCGCCCGGAACGGTGGTCCACCACTGCCCGTTCCAGTTCATGTTCTGCGGATTGCAGACGTTCGGGCACTTGGTCTGGGCATCGCTCGTGCTCCAGATGGGCCCGGCCTCCAGCGCGAGGTTCTTGGCGACGCACGCAGGGCCGAGCGCCTGCGACGCCTCCTCGACGGTCTCCTCGCCGGAGAACGCCTGCTCGGAGTCACCTTCGTCCATCGGCACGCTGCAACCCGCGATGAGCATGATGCCGAGCGCGCTGGAGGTGAAGAGTCCGGAGAAGATGTGTTTCGTGTTCATGGTCGGCTCCTGGAGTGGTCGGTCTGGTGGATGTCCTGGGTCGCGATGTTCGCCGCCCGTCAGCTTCTGGTTTCGGTTGTTTGCAGCGTGCGTGCCACGAGGGCGCGCTCTCCTCGGAAGCGCCAGGCCGTCTATGTCAGCGGGCAGAATGCGAGCGGCGCCCGCGCGTTTCCGGGAGCGCGGCGCGCCCGCCGACGGCCGCCTCGGCAAGACCTTGCCCGCGAGCGATCGCCGTCGCGAGTTGCCCGGCAAGAGTTTGCCGGCAAGGACGGGCCGAGCGTTCCAGCGGCGTCCTTCCGGCGACCGCGGCCCTCGTCCAGATGGTCGCTCCGCCCGGCACGTGAGCCGGCCAGAGCCCCCGGTCCCCGGCCCACCGTGCATGACCGGGCGAGCCGGTAAACGTTTGCGCGCAATGGACGTGGAAAAGGATCGACCGCCTGCGTCGGCCTGGCGACACCAACAGCAGCGGCGCGGCGCGGCGGAGACTCATGAGCGGCGAGGTCCGTGGTGGTTCTTGGACCTCCCGAAGGAGCCTGATATAGAGACCAGCGAGGCGGAGTGCATGCGCTCGGGCAAGTCGGTGCAGGACGACGCGACGAAGACCTGGACCTTGGCGGGGAGGTCGATGTCTGCCATTCAGCAGACCGCGGCGCTGGGCATCGCGCTCGTCTGGCAATACGCCGGAAAGACGGAGAGACGTTTGCTCTCGCCCGACTCGCCGCTTGTCGTGGGGCGCGCCGCGCCTGCCGCGCTCTGCATCGACGATCGTACCCTGTCGCGGGAGCACGCCCGCTTCCTCCTCTCGCGCGGGCGGGTGTGGGTCGATGACCTGGGATCCAAGAACGGCACGTTCCTCGACGGCCGCCGCGTCTCGCGCGCCGGGATCGGGGTAGGGGATGAGGTCGTGCTCGGCAGCGTCGCGCTGCGGGTGCAGGCGTTCGGCGCCGGCGGCGAGTCCCTCGATCTCGAGGGCGAGGAGAAGCTCTTGCGTCGCGTGGAGGACGAGCTGACGCGCGCCCGGCATTTTCGCCGCCCCTTCGCCCTGCTCCACGTGCGCATGAGCGCGGCGGTGACGGCGGAGGGCTGGGTCAACGCCGTGCGCGCCTGTCTCCAGCCCCTGCATCGCGTGGCGCTCTACGGCACCTCCGCTGCCCAGGTGCTGCTGCCCGAGGCCGGCGCCGAGGAGGCGAGCCGCACCGCGCAGGCCATCGCGGCCTCCTTCGTGGGCGGCGACGCCCGGCTCCTCGTCGGCCTCGCCCTCTACCCGGACGCCGGCAGCACCGCGGACGAGGTCTTCGCGGCCGCCCGCGAGGCGGCCCGCCACGCCTCGCCCGAGCGCCCGGTGGCGTGCGGCCCCGCCGCGACCTCGGTGCTCGCGCGCGAGGAGCCGGAGGAAGGGGGGGTCATCGCCGGCCAGCAGATGCGCGAGGTGATCGAGACGGTGAGGCGCGTGGGCGCCTCGCGCATCCCGGTCATCCTTCACGGCGAGACGGGGACCGGCAAGGAGGTCGTCGCGCGGATGATCCACGAGGGCGGCCCGCGCAAGGGGCGGCGCGTGGTGCGCGTCAACTGCGGGGCGATCCCGAAGGACCTCGTGGAGAGCACCCTGTTCGGCCACGAGCGCGGGGCGTTCACCGGCGCGCTGCAGCAGCAGAAGGGCGTGTTCGAGGAGGCCGACGGCGGCACGGTGTTCCTGGACGAGATCGGCGAGCTGCCGCCGCCGGCCCAGGCAGCGCTGCTCCGCGTGCTCGAGTCGGGGTCGTTCAGCCGCGTCGGATCGAGCCGCGAGATCGAGGTCGACGTGCGCGTCGTCGCGGCGACGCACCGGGATCTCGAGGCGATGGCCGCGTCGGGCGCGTTCCGGGCCGACCTGTATTATCGGCTCGGCGGCGTCGTGATCGACATCCCGCCGCTGCGCGCTCGAACGGACGAGATCGAGCCGCTCGCGCGGCATTTCTTGCGCGCGGCCTGCGCGGCCAACGGGCGACATGTCGAGGGCATCACCCCCGAGGCGCTCGCCGTGCTCTGCGCGTACGCGTGGCCTGGCAACGTGCGCGAGCTGCGCAACGTGATCGAGCGCGCGGTGGTGGTGACGCCCGGCGCGCTCGTCGGCCTCGAGGATCTGCCCCCGCGGGTGCGCGCGGCGGCGGCGCGCGACGCGTCGGAGCGCCCCGCGGACCGGGGGACGGACACCGAGCTCGGCGGCGCACCGCCGGACGTGGCCGTGCTCTGCCCCACGCCGTCCGCCCCGAAGGAGGCGCCCCCCGAGGGCGGGCGGGTCCGGGGGAAGGTGCAGCAGTACGAGGCCAAGCTGCTCCAGGACATGCTCGAAGCCGCGGGCTGGAACCGGACCGAGGCCGCGCGCCGGCTGGGGATCCCGGTGCGCACGCTGTCCTACCGGATGAAGGTCCTCGGGGTGAAGCGGCCGTCTCCTCGATGATGCGCAGCTGCCGCCGACGAGCTCCCGCGTCTCGAACCTGAGCAAGCGCGCTGGGAGCTCGCTACACTGCGCTGACCATGCTGAATCGCACGATCGCGCGGAAGTACTCGCTGAGACGAGAGATCGGACGCGGCGGGATGGGGGTCATCTGGGAGGCGTTCGATCAGGTGCTCCGACGTCCCGTGGCGCTCAAGGTGATGACGCCCGAGCATGTCAGCTCGGACTCCGCGCGACGCCGATTCGAGCGAGAGGCGATGGCGATCGCGCGGCTCCAGAACGAGCACATCATCCAGATACACGACTACGGCATCGACGAAGATTGCCCGTACATCGTCATGGAGCTGCTCGAAGGCGAGGACCTCGAGGCCAGGCTCACGCGGGAGCGGCAGCTCTCGCCGCCGGCGGCGCTCGCCCTGCTCCGGCAGATCGCCATTGGCCTGCAGGTGGCGAGCTCCGCGGGGATCGTCCACCGCGATCTCAAGCCGGCGAATGTCTTCCTGGCGCGGAAGGAGCCAGGAGAGTGCGTGAAGCTCCTCGATTTCGGCGTGGTGTGGACGGTCTTCGAGTCGGATGAGGAACAGCAGGGCTCGTTCGGCAGGGTCGTCGGCACGCCGTCGTACATAAGCCCCGAGCAGGTGCGCGCCGTCGTGCCGGATCACCTGAGCGATCTCTGGTCGCTCGGCGTCATCACCTACAGGGCCCTCACGGGCCGGCTCCCCTTCGCGGCGAGCGGGATCGGGGAGCTGCTCATCAGCATCTGCACCGACCCGTTCCCGGCGCCGTCGAGCCTCGTGCCCGGCCTGCTGCCCGGCTTCGACCGCTTCTTCGAGCACGCGCTGGCGAAGGACCCGGCGCAGCGGTTCCAGTCCGCGGCCGATTTCGTGGCGGCGTTCGCGGCGGTGATCGAGGCCAGCGGGGGCCCCGCCAAGATCCTCATCGCCGACGATGAGCCCGACGTGGCGCTCATGATGAAGCTGCTCTTCCGGCAGAAGATCCGCGACCGGGTCTACGAGTTCATCTTCGCTGACAACGGCGAGAACGCCCTCGACGAGCTCCGGCGCCACCCCGACATCGACGTCGTCGTCACCGATATCAACATGCCCGTGATGGATGGCCTCACGTTCCTTGGACGCGTCCCGGAGGTGAGCCCCTTTGCGAGGACGGTGATGATGTCCGCCTACGGCGACATGGGGAACATCCGGAGCGCGATGAACCAGGGCGCGTTCGATTTCCTGCTCAAGCCGATCCAGCGCGGCGATCTCGAGGCGACCATCGACAAGACCATCAAGCACGTCGCGGAGCTGCGGAGGAACGCCCGCTCGGACGAGGAGAACAAGATCCTCCGGCAGTTCACGAGCGCGGCGCTGATCGAGCGGATCCGGGAGATGGGCCCCGCGATCGCGCTCGCGAGCGAGGCGGTCATGGCCACGGTGGCGTTCATCGACATCTTCCAGTTCACGCCCGTGACCAGGGAGAGGCTGCCCGGCGAGGCCATGAGGCTGCTCCGGGCCAACTTCGAGGTGATCGTCCCGGAGCTCGTCGCCAAGGGGGGGGTCGTGGACAAGTTCCTCGGCGACGCGGTGATGACGGTGTTCCAGGGGCCGGATCACCTGTCGCGGGCGCTCAGCGCGTGCGTGGCCGTCCGCGCGCAGATGGCGGCGGTGGCGCGCCGCGCCGGCGAGGGCTCGCCGTATACGCAGGGGATCTGCATCGGGCTCTCCACGGGGCAGGTCCTCTCCGGCAGCGTCGGATCGCAGGCGTACGGCCGGCTCGACTACACGGTGCTCGGCGAGGTGGTCAACGCCGCCGCGCACCTCGCCAGGGCGTCTCGGCCCGGGGAGATCCTCGTCGATGCGACGGTCCGCGAGGCCGCGCAGCAGCTCTTCGATTTCGAAGAGGTCGGCGCGAGGAGCCTGCTGCCGGGGGCCCCTCCCGTGAGCGTCTTCAACCTGGTCAAGCGCGTTCCGGCCGACGTCATCCCAGGGTGCGAGCCGACCGTCGGAGTCCACTCGACGACCACCATGCGATGAGGCCGCGAAGGCGCCGGCGCGAAGCGCCTCAGCGCGCCGCGAGGCGGTGGCGGCCCTGGGGCACGCTCGTCGAGGCGGTGCCGCTGGCAGCGTCGTAGCGCGTCGGCGCGGGCTTGCCGTCGAGATAGAGTTGCGCGTCCTTCCGGGAGACGGCGAGGCCGACCTGCGCCGGGATCGAGAGCACCAGCTCCGCGGCGACGCCGGCGCCCTCGGGCCGGAGCGACGCGGACACGGGCGACGTGGCGAGCAGCAGGGCGCGGCCGCCGACGCTCAGCGAGGTGCCGGCGTCGACCTGGGCGCGCTCGAGCGCCCCGTGGCGCAGGAGCAGCAGCGCGCTGCGACCCTGCAGCTTCGCGGAGGGCACGCGCGGACCGTCGCCCACCTCCACCGGCTGCGCGCCGTCGGAGACCAGCGCGAGATCCTGCGTGCCTTGCTCCGCGATGGAGACCAGCGCGGCCGAGCCGTTCCCGCCGCTCACCTTGAGCGCCTCGATCGCCGGCTTCGGCTCGCCCGCGGTGAGGTCGCGCGGGTAGAGCACGGTCAGCCATTGCGTGCTGGAGGCGATGTAGCGCGCCACCGAGAACGGGTGCCGGAAGGTCATGTTCGGGAAGAAGTTGGTGAAGCCGCTTCGATCGACCGAGAAGGCGTCGGGTCGGGGGACGTAGACCACGTCGAGCTCGAGCTCGCGCTTGCCGTCGTCGGTCCGGGTGGCCCACGCCAGCCGCCCCGCCGTGGGAGCGGACGGAGCGCGGCCGCCGGCGCCCGGCGTCACCGGCTCGCTCGGGGCGAGCCCGGTCGCTGCCTCCGCTGCGAGGTCGCTGGCCATCCGGACCTCGCCGCAGACGTCGCCGCAGTCCACCTGGGTGCTGGGCGAGGTGGGCCTCGCGGTGGCGTAGTCGGTGCAGATGGCGGGCGCGCCCGGCCGGCACCCCAGCCAACCGCTGTAATGGAGGTGGGTGTCGTAATAGTGGAGCATCGGTTGGGCCGAGCCGACGCCCGCGGAGATCATGTGATCGAAGACGACCACGTAGCTCTTTCGCGCGAGCGCCGCCGTCCGCCGCGTGGACACGTCGGGCACATTGACGTAGTCGTCGATCGTGACCGTCGAGGAGTCGAGCTCCCCGGTCAGGAACGAGGCCTGCAGGATCGCCGGATCGTCCACGGGCCGGGTCAGGCTGCTGAAGACGCCGAGCTGGCGCCACGCGGGCGTCTGGTACGTGTCCCGGATCCCCTTGTAGCTGTCGACGGTGACCAGGTTGTGCGACTCCGGGCTGAAGTTGACCCAGTAGAACAGCGAGGTGTGGGGGCTGCCCGCGGGATCGTAGTTGCGGCCGTCGCCCGGATCGATGATCAGGTATTGCCCCTTCGCGTGCAGGAGGAAGCTCGTCTGGTCGGGCTGGCTGTGCGAGGACGGCCGGTACTCGTGCTCGGTCGTCATCAGCAGGTGAACCGCGTCTGCGCTCCAGCCGGAGCGCAGCGAGGTCATGTCCGAGGTGACGATCGAGGTGTACGTGGGCTCCTGGTCCCCGGCGGCGGCCTTGGCGATGTCGGGATCGGTATAGAGGATGCTGTAGACAGGGTTGTTGACGGCGGCCTTGCCCTTCGCGCTGAGCCAGCCGTAGAAGCCCTTCGCGTCGCGGCGCCCCTCTTTCTCGCTGAGCATGCTGGCGGCGATGCTGCTCAGCTGCAGGGGCTCGCGCCAGCCGGTCTCGATGGTGGCCGCGTTGCCGTCCGGCATGGAGAGGGCGGCCCCGTAGCGGAGCATGCGGGCGATGCGGGTGTCATTGCCCCAGGCAGCGGGCGTGTTCACCGCGTTGATGTAATCCCGGCCGTCGTGCGCCCCGCCGGAGAGCCTCTTCATGGCCTGGAGGTAGGGCAGCATCACCGAGAACACGTCGTCCTGGTAGCTCGGGCCCTCGACGTAGGTGCCGTCCTGGGTGAGGCAGGCTTGCACGTAAGGGCCGTAGGAGCGGAGGGCGACGAGCGAGTCCAGCGGCGCGTCGCCGAAGAGATCGCGCTCGACGGTGCAGGCGTGGCCGTGCTCGCCGAGGGCGTAGCTCAGCGTGGCCGCGCCGCTGCCCACGCGATAGCGAAAGTTGGTGACGTACGTCGTGTTGAACTCCTCGTACACCCCCATCGTCTTCCCGAGCGCGTCTTCCAGCTTGTCGCGGACGGCCGCGTCGTCGTCCGCGCTCAGCGCCGGCTGCACGAGGTCGTAGGCGTAGGCATAGTTGAGCAGGGCCCCGCCCCAGTACCAGGCGCCGGGCGTCTGGTTCCAGCCGGTGCTGGTGTCGCCCGCCTTCAGCAGCGCGTCGCGCGCCGCCTTCAACCCGTCGCCGCGCTGCTCGACCACCCAGGAGAGGGCCCCGTACAGCGCGCAGTTGGAGATCTGGTATTCTTGTACGTCCGTATTCGTGGAGGGGGCCCCGCACGGGTGGCCCTGCCCCGGCGGGCCGCGGCGGACATCGTCCATCCAGGTCTTGTAAGGGTCCTGGGTGACCCGCTGGCGCAGGGCGGGGATGTCGTGGCGATCGAAGGCGATGAACGGGTGCTTCCGCTCGTGGATCTGGACGGGGGCGCACGGGGGCGGCTTGGAACAACCTCCGAGGCCCACCAGCAGGATCCACGGCGCGAGGACCCTTTCCCTCATTGAGCGGAGCATGAGGGGTCTTGTTATCAGCACCGCAATGTGGGCGTCAATGTGGGGCGCCTCGCGCCCACATCCGGCGGGAGGAGGCGCCGCGCGCGCGTCCGGTCGAGAGCGTCGAATCCGCGTCGAATCAGCGCCTGCCCCGGCGGGGACATGGCTTTGTCCCGCGGACCGTGGTCCAATCCGCTCCCATGAGCGCCGCCCTCCGCCACTCGCCCCGCTGCCCCGCGGCGCTTCGAGGCTAGATCCAGCATGGTCCTGCCCGGGTACGAGAACCAGGCTCAGGTCTACGACAGCACCAACACCCGCGTCTGCCGCGCCCTGCGCAAGGCGGACGGGGAGCCCCTCATCCTCAAGATCCTGAAGCCGCTCCGCCCGTCTCCCGAGCGGCTCGCCTGGTTCCAGCGCGAATACGATATGCAGCGCGGGCTCGAGCTGCCCTGCGTCCCCCGGGCCTATGGCCTCGGGCTCGAGCTGCAGGGCTGGACCATGGCTATCGAGGACTTCGGCGGGGAGTCGCTGGACAGGCTGCTGCGCCAGGGGACGCCGCCGCTCGCCGAGGCGCTGGACATCGCCGTCCGTGTCGTGGACGCGCTCGGGCAGCTCCACGAGCAGCGCATCATCCACAAGGACATCAACCCCTCGAACATCGTCTGGAGCGCGGAGCGGGAGCGGCTCGCCATCATCGACTTTGGCATCTCCACCGTGCTCTCGCGGGAGAACCCCGTCCTCAAGAGCCCGGACGTCCTCGACGGGACGCTCATGTACATCGCCCCCGAGCAGACCGGCCGGACCAACCGGGCGATCGATTACCGCACCGACTTCTACTCGCTCGGCGTCACCCTCTACGAGCTCTTCACCGGGGCGCTCCCCTTCCCGGCGCAGGACGCGATGGAGCTCGTGCATTGCCACCTGGCGAGGCTCCCGGCGCCGCCGCACGCGCGGGCGAAGGGCGTGCCGAGGGCGGTGTCGGACGTGGTGATGCGGCTCCTGGAGAAGGCGCCCGAGGCGAGATACCAGAGCACGTACGGCATCAAGGCGGATCTCGAGGCGTGCATCGCGGCGCTCCGCGAGACGGGCGCGGTGGGGGCGATCGACCTCGGGGCGCGCGACGTGCCGGAGCGGTTCCAGATCCCCCAGCGGCTCTACGGCAGGGAGCGCGAGGTGGAGGCGCTGCTCTCGACCTTCGAGCGGGTCGCGCAGGGCGCGCGGAGCGCCGTCGAGGGGGCGCGCGGGGCGGCCGAGCTGCTCCTCGTGACCGGCTCCTCGGGCATCGGCAAGAGCGCGCTCGTGCGCGAGCTGTACGAGCCGATCACGCGGCGGCGGGGGTACTTCATCGGCGGGAAATACGACCAGCTCCAGCGGGCGACGCCCTACGCGGCCGTGGTGGCGGCGTTCCGGTCGCTGGTGCGGCAGATCCTCGGGGAGAGCCAGGCGCGGCTCGCGGGGTGGCAGGAGGCGCTGCGCGGCGCGCTCGGCCAGAACGGGCAGGTCATCCTCGACGTGCTCCCCGAGGTGGAGGCGATCCTCGGGCCGCAGCCGCCCGTGCCCGAGCTCGGGCCGACGGAGACGCAGAACCGCTTCAACCTGGTGCTCGAGCGCTTCCTGCGGGTCTTCGCGAAGCCGGAGCACCCGCTCGTGATCTTCCTCGACGACCTGCAATGGGCCGACGCGGCCAGCCTGCGGCTGCTCGAGCGGGTGCTCGGGGAGGAGCGCCTGGCGCACCTCTTCCTGATCGGGGCGTACCGGGACAACGAGGTCGGGCCGGCTCACCCGCTCGCGATGACGCTCGCGGCCATCCGCGCGTACGGGACGGCGGTGCGCGAGATCCACCTCGGGCCGCTCGCGCGCGAGCACGTGGAGGAGCTGCTCGGCCAGGCCATGCACGCGGAGCCGGAGCGGGTCCGCCCGCTGGCGGAGCTCATCGTGCGCAAGACCGAGGGCAACCCGCTGTTCGTGAGCGAGCTGCTGAAGGCGGTCCACAAGGAAGGCTTCATCGCCTTCGACCGGCAGCGGGGGCGGTGGCAATGGGACCTCGGCCGGATCGAGGCGAAGGGCGTCACCGACGGCATCATCGATCTCATGATCGGCAAGATCCGCAGCCTGCCGGCCGCGACCCAGCAGGCGCTCAGCCTCGGCGCCTGCATGGGCAGCGAGATCGACGGGCGCGCGCTCTCGCTGGTGGCGGGCAGGTCCGAGGAGGCGCTGTCCCAGGCGCTGTTCGCGGCGGCGCTGGAGGGGCTCCTGCTCCCGGCCTCCGAGCTCGAGGTGGTCCAGGACTCGACGAATCCCTCGCTGCTCGTGCGGCATTACCGGTTCTTGCACGACCGGGTGCAGCAGGCGGCGTATGCGCTCGTCGAGGAGGCGGAGCGGCCCGCGGTGCACCTCAGGATCGGGCGGCTGCTCCTCTCGAAGATCAGCGGGCCGGAGCGGGCCGAGCGGATCTTCCAGCTCGCGACGCACCTGAACCAGGGGCGGGGGCTCGTCACGGATCCGGCCGAGCGGCTCGAGATCGCCCGGCTGAACCTGGAGGCCGGGAAGCGGGCGAAGAGCTCCACCGCCTATGCCGCGGCGCGGGAGTACCTCGCGGCGGGGCTCGAGCTCCTGCCCGAGGGCTCCTGGGGAGAGCACCACGATCTCACCGCCGATCTCCACCGCGCGCTCGCGGAGGCCGAGGGGCTCAACGGCAACCACGAGCGCGCCGAGGCGCTCACCCGGGCGCTGCTCGATCATGCGCGGACGCCGCTCGAGCAGGCCGGCGTCTACGACGCGCTGGTCAGCCATTGCACCATGGTCGGGCGGTACGCGGAGGCCATCGACGTGGCCCGGCGCGGGCTCGCCCTGCTCGGCATCGGCCTGCCCGAGCGGGATCTCGGCGCGGCGCTCGAGGCGGAGCTCGCGGACGTCGACCGCCGGCTCGGCGATCGCCCCCTCGAGTCGCTGCTGGAGGCGCCCGCCGTGGAGGACCCCGCCGGCAAGGCCGCGCTCAAGCTGCTCTCGAACGTGCTCTCGGCGACGTTCTACGTGGACCGGCAACTCTACGCGTTCACCGTCACGAAGTCGGTCGGCCTGAGCCTCCAGTACGGGCTCGCCCCCGGCGCCTGCTCGATCTTCGCGTTCTTCGGGATCGTGCTCTCGGGGTTCCGGGGCCAGCAGCTCGCGGGCTACGAGATGGGGGTGCTCGCGGTGCGGCTCGGCGAGCGGTTCAACAGCCCCGGCGACGTCTGCAACAGCTGCTTCGCCCTCGGCAACTTCCTTTTACCGTGGGTGAAGCACCTGCCGGCGGCCCAGGCGGTCAACGACGCCGGGTACAAGGCGGGGCTCGAGGCCGGGGAGCTGCGGTACGCGGGCTACATCCTCATCTACAAGCTGTTCAACCAGCTGTACGAGGGCAGGCCCCTCGCCCAGGTGCTCGCGGATCTGCCGGAGTTTTTGCACTTCAACCAGAAGAGCAAGAACCAGATCGCGATCGACATCATCCGCGGGCTGGAGCTCGCGCTCGCGGACCTCTCGGGCAGGGCCGGGGGCGCCGCGCCGGATCCCGCCGCCGAGGCCGACTACCTGGCCGCATGCGAGGCGAACCAGAGCGTGATGGCGCTCTGTTACCATCATATCCTGAAGACGCAGACGCTGTACCTGCACGGCGATCTGGCGGGGGCGCGCGCCGCGGCGACCAGGGCCGAGGCGCTCATCTCGGCCGTCACCGGCAACGTGGCGTCGGCGGAGCACCAGTTTCATCATGCGCTGTGCCTCGCGGCGCTGGCCGACGGCGCCGGGGCGGACGAGCGGCGGGCCTTCCAGGAGGCCGCCGCGGCGAGGCGGGATCAGCTGGGGCGCTGGGCGGAGGTCTGCCCGGAGACGTTCTCGCACATGCATGCGCTGGTCGGGGCCGAGCTGGCGCGGCTCGCGGGCGAGACCGGGGAGGCCATCGCGCTGTACGAGCGCGCGATCACCTCGGCGAGGGCGCACGGGTTCCTCCAGGACGAGGCGCTCGCGAGCGAGCTCTGCGGCAGGTTCTGGCTCCGGCGCGGGAAGGAGCGGCTCGGCAGGGATTACCTCGCCGACGCGCGTTATGGCTTCGAGCTCTGGGGCGCGCGGCGCAAGGTGGCGCTGCTCGACGCGGAGCTCAACCCGCCGCAGCCGCTGGCCGAGGCGCCCCTCGACCGGACGACGCTCACCACCACGAGCACCCGGCAGCAGACGTCGCGGGTGCTCGATCTGGGCAGCGTGCTCAAGGCGTCGCAGGCGATCGCCAGCGAGCTCGTGCTGGAGCGGCTGCTCACCAAGCTGATGACCATCGTCGTCGAGAACGCGGGGGCCGAGCGCGGCGTCTTGCTGCTCGCGCAGGG
Source organism: Sorangium sp. KYC3313 (assembly GCF_052075895.1). Taxonomy (NCBI): domain Bacteria; kingdom Pseudomonadati; phylum Myxococcota; order Polyangiales; family Polyangiaceae; genus Sorangium; species Sorangium sp. KYC3313. Next base: position 1,009,736 of record NZ_CP197255.1, on the reverse strand, counting down.
CGAGGAGCTCATCCCCAGCGTGGAGGCGCGCGTGGATCCGGCCGACCCGCGGGCCGCCCCTGCGGTCACGGAGCTGGATCTGGTGTCCTCCGTGGAGGGGGGGCAGTTCGCGGAGAGCATCGCGGTCTACGTGGAGCGGACCCGCGAGAGCGTGCTGCTCGGCGACGCGGCGCACGAGGGCGATTTCACCCAGAGCCCCTACATCACGCGGAACCAGACGCGGTCGGTCCTGTGCATGCCGCTCCTCAACCAGGGCAAGCTCATCGGCGTGCTCTATCTCGAGAACAACCTGGCCACGGGCGCGTTCACGCAGGAGCGGCTGGAGGTCTTGCGGCTGCTCTCGGCCCAGATGGCCGTGTCCATCGAGAACGCGGTGCTCTACGGGCAGCTCGAGCAGCGGGTCGGGGAGCGGACGGCGGAGCTGCGGAAGAAGAACGCCGACCTCGAGGAGGCGCTGCATCACCTCAAGGCGACGCAGTTCCAGCTCGTGCAATCGGAGAAGATGGCCTCGCTCGGGCAGCTCACCGCGGGCATCGCGCACGAGATCAAGAACCCGCTCAACTTCATCAACAACTTCGCCGAGGCGAACGTCGATATCGCCGCCGAGATCCTGGACGGGCTCGCGTCGAACCGGGATCTCCGGGTCGCCGAGATCGAGGATCTGGTGGTGAGCCTGAAGCAGAGCGCCGAGAAGATCGCCGAGAACGGGCGGCGCACCGACGGGATCGTGCGGGGGATGATGCAGCACGCGAGCGGCGGCACGGGGGAGCGCCAGAGCGTCGGGCTGAACGGGCTGCTCGATCAGTACGTGAGCCTCGCCTACCACGGGATGCGGGCGCAGAAGCTCGATCTGAACGTCATCATCGAGCGCGATTACGACGCGGCGGTGGGCGCGATCGAGCTGGTGCCGCAGGAGATCGGGCGGGTGTTCGTGAACCTCCTGACGAACGCCTTCCACGCGTTGCGAGAGAAGCAGCGCTCGACGGCCGGGCCGTACGTGCCGACGCTGATGGTGAGCACGCGGCGGCTCGGGCGCGAGGTCGAGATCCGGGTGCGCGACAACGGGGTCGGCGTCCCCGAGGCGCTGCGGGACAAGATCTTCCACCCGTTCTTCACGACGAAGCCCACGGGCCAGGGCACGGGCCTCGGGCTGTCGCTGAGCTACGACATCGTCCAGGCCCACCGGGGCACGATCCGGGTCGATGGCCAGGAGGGCGAGGGCGCGACGTTCATCGTCGCGCTGCCTGGCTGAGAGCGGCGGTCACCCGCTTCGGATACGGGCCCATCTCGACGTTTTCGGTGCTCAGCGCACTGGAGTGCGCTTCCGCGCCGAAAACGCCGATCTGGACCCGTCTCCTGTGCGGGTGACCGCCGCTCTGCGACGCTCGAACCAGGCTCAGCTGAAAACCGCTCTATTGCGGGGCGGATCCCTGGGGCCAGCGCCGCGCGAAGACGTTGTTGTCCCAGGCGACCGCGATCTCCGCGCCGCCTCCGAGCGTCATCCCTATCGCCTCGTAGATGAGCCGCGTCCCCGGGACATAGCCGAGATCCTGGAGCGCCTCCGGGACCGGGTCGAGGTCCCAGCGGACCAGGTAGACGCCCTGCGTGCCGAGCCGATGAGCGATCATGCGGCCTCGGGCGAACGTGGTCCCGTCGGGGCGCAGGGTGGTGACCGAGTACTCGCCCGCGAAATCTCCCGGCGGGCCGCTGATTTTGACTCCGGTCTCGCGCGCGAGCTCCCCCTCGTAGAGGGCGAGGGCGAAGGTGCCGTGGACATCACCCGTCTGGAGATCGAGGCGGAAGAGGATGACGCCGCAGCTCGTCGGCGTCGGCTGCTGCGGATCGGAGATCTGAACGATCGGCATGAGGGGTCCTTACCCTGATCCTGCGTGCGCGGGGTACACCGCCGAGCGCGGAGGCGCAGGATCGAGGCTCGAGTGTGAGGCAGCGCTCGAGATCCAGTCTGAACGGCACCGCGCAGCGGGCTACGCCGGCCGCAGGATCTGCCGCACCGAGTCCACGTCCGCGACCCGGTGCAGCACAGGCTGGAGCCCGGCGCCCGGCGCCTCGCCGAAGGCGCCGCTCGCGGCGACGGCGCGGGCGCGCGGGCCGTCGAGCACGAGGAACACGTCCCTCAGGCCCCCGGTGCCCGGCGCGTCGATCACGTCGACGATGCGCGAGCGATCGAGGTGCAGCTCCTCGTCGCCCCGCTGGATGAGCACGCGCCGATCGGTGATGAGGTACCGCGTCCGCGCCGAGAGCCGCGCGGGGCGCACCACCGACATGTAGAGCATCGCCGCGCCCGCGGCGACGAGCAGCACGATCGTGAGCGAGAGGGACGCGACCAGCGCCACGAAGGAGACGCTCTCCGGATCCATGCCCGCCGCGGTCACGATGCGGATGCTGCGCACGGCGTGCACCGCCGTGACCACCGCGAAGCCGCCGAGCAGCACGCCGAGCAGCACCGAGCCGACGCCGCGCAGGCCGCTCGGGAGCCACTTGTGCCAGCCGTCGGCCGGGTGCGCCGACCAGAGCACCCGCTCGCCCTCGTCGAGGCGCTGCGAGAGCAGGCGGTGACCGTCGCCCGCGGGCGCCGACGGGACCACGCCCCGGAGGATCGCCCAGACGCGATCCGGGGCCACGACCCCGGTCAGCACGATCGACAGCCGCCGCCGGAGGGCGCCGGTCGGCACCGCCCTGACGAGCTCGAGGTCGCCGACGCCGGGGTGCTTCGGGTTCCAGTGGATGCGCGCGTAGCTGATCGACCGCCGCTCGATGGAGCGCCGGAGCTTCCCGCGCTGCACGACGATGTGCCGATCGGTGAGCATGTACTCCAGCTCCGAGCGCCACCAGCGCGGCAGGTAGCTGAACGCCACCGCGAGGCTCGCCATCCAGGCCGCGAAGGCGAGCAGCTGGTTCGGCGACGCGTCGAGCGCCTTGCTCACGACGACGGCGGACGCGGTGCTGATCGCGGAGGTCACGCCGCAGACCGCCGCGCCCACGAGGTAGAGCATCGGCGTCGCGACGACCTTGGGACGCCCGGACCAGAGCACATGCTCATCGAACACCGAGTCACGCATCTCGATGGATCCTCCGTCCGGGGTGAGCTGGCCGGCGCCGCCCCCGCGCGCGAGGGCGACCACGTTAAGGTGAACCTGCCGGCCGGGGTCGTAAAGGGGGCTCTCGCCATCGCCCGCTGTGCGCTGTACGACCAGAGCGCCCTCGGTGACCACGCGCACCACGCGCACCACGCGCACCACGCGCACCACGCGCACGCGCGGCCGTCCAGACGCTGAAGCGCGCGCCGCCTCGGCTCAGCGCCGCTGCGGCGCCGCGAGCTTGCGCAGGCGCCTCAACGTCTTCAACGTCTGTTCCGATTCCCTCTCGCACTGCGCCCGCCGCACCTTCGCCAGCGGCAGCCAGTGATCGTTCCCCGGCGCCCGGGCGATGTAGGACTCCCACGCGGCCACGGCCTGCAGGTAGGCCTCCGCGCGCGCGGCGCCGAGCTCGGCGCTCCGCGCCGCGGCCCAGTGGCCGAGCGCCGCGTACCAGGCCTCGTCGTGGGCAGGCACGTAGAACCAGCCGGCGCCGTTGATCTGCTGGTCGGCCCGGTCGTAGGTCCTCGCGAGCCGGATGTTCTCGATGCCTCCCTCCAGGTCGCCGGACCGGTCGAGCGCCACCGCGAGCCCCCAGAGCGTGGTCACGCCGTAACGGACCATATCGAGCGACCCGAGGGTCGAGAGCGAGGCGCGGTACCCCTCGACCGCCGACGTGACGTCGCCAAGCGCCATGTAGGCCTCGGCCTGGTTGGCCAGCAGCAGCGCCCGCGAGACCGCGTGCGGCTCGAGCACCAGCGCCTCGTCGTACGCCTCGATCTCGTCCGTGTACCTGCCGAGCCGCGCGTAGCAGACCGCCAGCGCGTGCCACGCGTCGGCCCGGAAAGGCGCCGGCGGCTGGAGCCGCAGGAGCCCCTCGAGCGTCGCGACGGCGCCCTGCACGTCGCCGAGGTGCTCCAGGATGTCGGCGTAGCGCAGCCGCACCGAAGGGGCGCGCGACGTCGCCGCGCCGGCGCGCTCGTACAGGGCGCGCGCCTCGCGCAGCCAGAGCGGGCCGATCTCCTCGACCCGCTCCAGGAGCGGCGAGCGCCGGAGCTGGTCGTACCGCGCGAGGAGCGCGTCCGCCTGGGAGATGAGCTCCTCGCGCTCGTCCGCCGCCGGATCGAGCGCGCGGGACCAGACGGTCGGCGCTGCGTGGAGGGGCCCCGCCGCGAGCGCGAACGCAAGGAGCGCCGCGACGCCCGGCGGGCGCGAGCGCCGCGGCAGGGGCGACCGCCGGGGCGGGGGCGATGGCCGCGTCACCGCGCCCCTCCCGCGCTTGGCCGCGGCGCCGCGCTCCGCTCCTGCGGGGCGCGCGCGGGCCGGTGGCCTCCGCCGCCGGCGCCTCGCCGGAGCGCGTCGAGGCGCGCGCGCGCCGCCGGGGCCCACGGCCCCTGGCCGCCGGCGCCCGACAGGTACGCCTCCCAGCGCGCGATCGCGGCCCCCGTCATGGCCCGCTCCAGCGCGAGCGCCTCGAGGGCGAGCCTGTCCTCCGGGACCGCGAGGTACTCGACGGTGCGCAGGCGCGCCGCCGCGCTGGCGAGGTCGTCCGCGGTCCGCTCGCGCGCGGCCGCGCCGGCGCTCCGGTCTTCCGCGCGCCCGCGCGCACCCTCGCCGCGCGGGCGCGCCGGCTCCAGCGCGGCCGCGTCGCCTTCGAGCGCGGCGTCCGCCTGGGCCTTGTCGCCGGAGCGGTCCAGCGCGAGCGCGAGCGACAGCGTGACGTCGCGGGCGAGCTGCGTCTGCGCGCGCAGGCGCGCCTCGCGCAGGTAGGCGATCGCCTCGTCGAGGTCCCCGCGGGCGGCCGCCTCTCCGTGCGCGTCTCTGTGCGCGTCTCTGTGCGCGCCGGCGGGCGGCCTCGCGCTCGCGCCGGCGACGGACGCCGCGCCCGCGGTGGCCATCGACAGGTGCGCCGCCTCGAGCAGCACGAGCGCGCGCTGGTCCGCGGTCCCGAGCAGATCGATCCGCGGGACGAGCGCGCGGTAGATCGCGATCGCCTCGCCGCGCTTGCCGGTGCGGGCGAGCGAGCGCGCGAGGTCGTGCATCGTCTGCGGATCCTCGACGCTGCGGGGATCGACGCTCCGCGCCCGCTCGAAGGCGCGCGCGGCGTCCTCGGGCGAGCCGAGCGCGAGGGCGGCGCGGGCGATCAGGACCTGCGGCGCCGCGTGCCCCGGGAGGAGCTGGTCGGCGAGGCGCGCCGACTCGCGCGCCGCCCCGGCGTCGCCGCCGAGCTGCGCATGGCCGCGCGCGAGCAGGTCGCAGTAGCGCGGGAGCTCAGGCGCCCGCGCGCGCTCCCAGACGGTGGGCCCCCGTGCGATGGCCCGGCCGGATCGCGCCGCGCACTCGGGCGGACGCCCCGCCGCCGCCGCGGCGGCGACCAGATCGCCAGCCTGTCCGGCGCGCGCGGCGAGCGGGAGGACGAGCAGGGCCGTGAGCAGCAGCGGGCCGAGGTGCACGGCGAGAGTGTACCAGGGAGGCGCGCTGGAGGCTCACGCCGGGGCCGGCGGCGCAGGGCTGCGATCCGGTTGATCGGGTGGGCGCTGGTCCGTTATGGTGCCCGAGGTGACAGCGTCGACGGGGGGCGTTCGCGGGTCGTGTTTCGCTGGACTCCGCAGCCTTGGAGCTTGAGGAGGATCGACATCATGGGCGAGGTAATTCGCAAGGATGCGCCAGCGGACGACATCATCGGTGACGTGCGCGCGACGCTCCACAGCGCTTCTGCGAAGGGCGGGCCCCTCCGGGAGCTCGCCGAGCAGCGGCTCGTGCCCGTGCTGACGCTCTTCGACGGGGTGGAGGCCCAGCGCAACGCCGCGCGCTCCGAGGCGGAGCCGCTGCTCGCCAAGGTCGAGGCCGAGTCCGCGCGCGCCGACGACGCGCTCGGCAAGGTCGCCGACGACGTCTGGAACGCCGTGGGGCGCCCCTCCGCGGATCCTGCGCTGTCGATCCTGTTCCCGGGCGGCGTGGCCTACTTCGCCGACGACGAGGACGGCGATCTCACGGGGCAGCCGGATCGGCTGGAGGTGCTCGCGCAGCTGCTCGGCTCGGGGATCCACCCGAAGCTCAGCCTGGACAAGGCGCAGGCCGCGGCGGCCGAGGTGAAGTCGGCGGCGGCGGCGGTGCGCTCGACGGTCGAGGCGACCCGGCTGCCGCTGGAGCGGCTGAGCGTGCTCGACCGCATCCGCGCCTCGGTGGCGAAGAGCGCGCACATCGAGCTGGTGCACCTGAAGCGTCTCTACAGGGCGGCTGGCTTCAGCGAGGCGGAGATCCACGCGGTCATCCCGGATCGCGGCCGGGCACGGCGCCGCCTGTAGCGCGCCGCGCCCCTCGGCTCACGGGCGGGGGTACGGGCTGGGCGCGCCGAAGCCAGACGGCGTGCTGCGGCCGTACACCCCGTAGTAGGGGGAGACGGCGGGCGAGTAGGGCCCGTTGGCGCCGAAGTAGACGGGGCCGTAGGAAGGCGCGTTGCTGGCGAAGCCGCCCCCGTAGTTGCCGTAATTGCCGTAGTTACCGTAATTGCCGTAGTCGATGTAGCTGCCGTAGGTGCCGTAATTGCCGAAATAGGGGACGCCAGGCGGATAGCCGCCCTCCGGAATGTACGGGCTGCCGATGAGCGCGAGGAGCGACGTGGCGAACGAGAGGTTCCGCTTCGTGGCGCTCAGGACCTCCGGGACGAGGTGAGAGAGCCCCGGGTGCAGCTCGGGCCCCACGATGGCCATCTGCTCCTGGAGATGGGCGAGGAACTCCCGGTGTCGATAGATCTGAACATTGACGAACGTCCAGTCGAAGCTGGGCCCCGCGAGCCCCGTGAGCTGCTGCTGATCCGCCGCGCCCTGCTCGATCAGCGCCAGGCTGATCTCGTTGTCCACCGGCGCCATGCCCATCTGCGTGAGCGCGAGCGCGAGCTGCTCGCTCGTGGCGGTGTGATGATCGAACAGCGTCTGGGCGAGCTCGAAGACGTGCGCGTCCGACGCCTTGGCCCGGGCCAATTGCGCGTCGCTGATCTCGAGCGCGTTGAAGGCGGCGAGCACCGCGGCGAGCTGCGGCATGGTGAGCGAGAAGGCCTGTGAGGTGGACTCGACCGCCTCCTCCGAGCTGTCTTCGTCCGCCGCCACCAGAACACCGTCTCCCGCCGCGACGGAGCACGCGCTGGTCCCCGCGAGCGCGAGGGCTGCCATCCATGCAAAACGAAGAGAGTCGACTCGAATGTTCATAATTCCCCCATGTCATTGACGGAAGCGGGGCCGGCGCTGGAGCGCTCGGCGGTGATGCCTGGCCCGCCCCGTCACGTATCTTGAACTGTTGTTGGGAGACGCAAGCCGCGAGAACATCAAATAGGCAATTCTCACCAGCGCGCAGGATCGGCTGAATCGTCCGTGCCGCGCGACGGACCGGCGCAGAGGTGCCACCTCTCGACGTCGATGAACGGACGCGGGCGCCGCCCGGGCGGCGGCGCTGGAATCCCCGCGCGAGCGCGGGCGGGGGCCGGGAGCGGCGCTGTCGGAGGATCAGCGTGGTGCCATGTCCGAGCTCGACGGAGAGCGCAGGACGGAGTTCGCCGCTTTGCTGGAGGACGGGCCCGGAGTCGGGCGCTCGGTCCCCGTCACCTGGCCGCCCAGGGGGAGAAGGACGTCAGTCGGAGCTCCTGGCCGGTTTGCGGGCCAGGACGCCGACGGTGCCATAGTAGACACCCCACGCCGACGGATCGGCCGCGAACCGGGCGTAGCCGTCGAGATCTTCCGCGCTGACCCGCCCTGTCGCGAGGTACCTGTGCTGGAGCTGGGTGGCTGAGAGGCTCATGATCTCGGACAGCGGGTGACCGCCCGGGCACAGCGGCACCTCGTTCTCGACAGCCTCGATGGCGAGCCCTCGCGACGTCAGGATCGCGGGAAGGCGCAGGCCGAGGCCGGGGTCCTTGCCGTCGGCCTCGAACATCGCGAGGATCGACCGATTGACCCGATCGAATGCCTCGATATCCGGACCGGAGGCGCCCCTCGCCGCGGTGAAATCCGGCTCCTCGAGCACCAGGTGGCCGCCGGGCTTCAGCGCCGCGAGCATGGCGTCGAGGAGATCCTGGAAATCCGCGTTGTGGACGAGCACGTAGCGGGCGTGCACCAGATCGAAGCGCGCCCCGTGGAAGTCGAGCTGGCGGATGTCGCCCTCGATGATCCGGACGCCCGGCGGCGGAGAGGCGTCCATGAACCCGACATCGAGATCGACCGCGACCACCTCGCCCTCGAGGCCCACGCGCTCTGCCATCCAGCAGGCGATCGACCCAGCGCCGGCTCCCACCTCGAGGCAGCTCCAGCCGGGCCCCATCCCGGACGCCTTGAGAAGGCGCCGGCTGCCGGGGTCGAAGAAGCCCTCAATCCGCCGCAGACGCTCCAGCTCTCGCGCACGCTCCGAACCCGCAAACACGTAGCTGTCCTCGGCCATAGGAATGGACAGAATAGTCGATGCCATCGAGGAAAAGCGAACTTCTCCCTGCCCACGAAGATCTCTCGCCGAGGCGTCCGTGCCAGGTGAACGATGGCGCGCCGGCCGGCGTCAGGCGTTATTCGTGTCCTGACGGTATATCGGCGCTCGATCGGGAGCGGCCCGATGCGCCGTTCCGGCGTCGTCTCGATCCCGAGGGCCGGATCCGGCCCCAGCATGACGAGCGCGGGACGCTACGCCGCCAGGCTCCGGAGGCGGCCTTCGCGCGCACGGGCGCGTCCGCATCGCCGGCGGCTCGGCACGAGCCGCAAACGCAAACGACCTGGGAGACACATCATGCGAAGCATGTTTCTGGTAGTCCTGACCGCGCTGCCGCTCATGGCCTGCGGGGGCAATCGAGGCGGAGAGGCGGCCTCGCCGGCGCCCGCACCGCCGGGCGGAGAGACCCCGGGAGCGCCCGAGAGCGGGACGCCCGGCACGGGTACGATGCCTGAAGGTGGAGGAGAGATGGGAGAGCCGGGCGGAGGCGCCCAGAGCGGGCAAGGCACCCAGGGCGGCACGCAGGAGTGGGGCAGCGGCACCCAGCGCAGGCCGGGCACCGGCGGCACGCCAGGAGGCACGCCAGGAGGCACGCCGGGCACCGGCGGCACGACGGGCGGCTCGCCGAGCACGGGCGGCACGCCGGGCACGGGCGGCACGCCGGGCGGCGGATCTATCGCGCCGCCGGGCGGCGGAACCGGCGCGCCGGGCGGGACCAGCACGCCGGGCGGCGGCAGCGGCCAGCGGGGCGGCACGCCCGGCGGCGGCAGCAAGAGCGGCGGCTCTCACACGCCGGGCGGCGGCTCGGGCCAGTAATCATCGAAGCTGAACGTCCGGACGAGCATCCCGCGGGACGAGACGGCGGGTCATCGCCCGCTGCGGTGAGCCGAGGTCCCGCCGCTCAGGCGAACGCGTTGCGCCGGACGATGGTCGCCTCGCGGTCGGCGCCGACCGAGACGACGTCGACCGGAACGCCGGTCTCCTTCTCGACCATCTCCACATACTGCCGCGCGGCCGCGGGCAGCTCCGTCATGGAGCGGGCGGCGTCGATCGGCTCGCTCCACTCGGCCACCGTCTCGAGCACCGGCTTGGCCGTCGCGATGTCGTCGATCGGGAACTCCCGCGTGCGGCCCGACGGCGTGTCGTAGGCGACGCACACCTTGAGCTCCGGCATGCCGGTCAGCACGTCGAGCTTGGTGAGCGCGATCCCGTCGAGGCCGTTCACCCGCGCCGCATAGCGCAGCGCCGGCAGGTCCAGCCACCCGGTCCGCCGCGGCCGGCCGGTCACCGAGCCGTACTCGCCGCCGACCGACCGGAGCCGCTCGCCGAGCGGGCCGTCGAGCTCGGTGGGGAACGGCCCCTCGCCCACGCGGGTGCAGTACGCCTTCGCCAGGCCGAGCACGCGGCGGATGCGCGTCGGGCCGACCCCGGCGCCGACGCACGCGCCCCCCGCGATCGCCGACGACGACGTCACGAACGGGAACGTGCCGTGATCGATGTCGAGCAGCGTCCCCTGCGCCCCCTCGAGCAGCACGCGCTCGCCGCGGCGGAGCGCGCCGTCGATGAGCTGCGACGTGTCGGCGAGCAGCGGCGTGATGCGCTTCGCCAGCGGCGTGAGCTCGTCGAGGATCGCGTCGAGCGACGGCGGCTCGCCGCCCAGGGCGCGCAGCGTCGGCGTCCACGCCTCGAGCGAGCGCGACACGAGCTGCGCGAGCCGCTTCATGTCGCGCAGATCGCCGAGCCGCGCCCCGCGCCGCGACGCCTTGTCCTCGTAGCAGGGGCCGATGCCGCGCTTGGTCGTCCCGAGCCGCACGCCGTCGGCCGCCGCCGCCTCGCGGAGCGAGTCGATGAGCGGGTGGAACGGCAAGATCAGGTGCGCGCGATCCGACACGAACAGCCGCCCCTGCGTCGAGCAGCCCCGCGCCTCCACCGCGTCGATCTCGGAGACGAGCACCCCGGGATCGACCACCATGCCCTGCGCCATCACGCAGCGGGCGTTCGAGCGGAGGATGCCGCTCGGGATGAGCCGAACGATGAGCTTCTCCCCGCCCACCACCAGCGTGTGGCCGGCGTTGGGCCCGCCGGCGTAGCGCACCACGAGGTCGGCGCTCTCCGTATAAAGGTCGACGACCTTGCCCTTGCCCTCGTCGCCCCATTGTGCGCCGACGATCACGATCGCGGTCATTCCGAAGCTCCTCTTGAATCACGTGGCCCGGCCTCGGCCCGCTCGTCACTCCGAGCGGCTCCGTCCAGGTCCAGGTTCGCCTTTACCCCAGGCTCGCTTGCCGAGCGAGCGTCTACTTGCCGCCCGGACGTCCTGCCCCCGTCTTCAGCACGATCGCCTGGGCCGCCGCGGCGTCGTCGAGCGTCGCCGGAACGGCGCTCGCGCTCGTCGCGGCCTCGCCGCCGCCGGATGTCGCCTCGACCACCAGCGCCCCGTCCCGCTCCCGCACCAGGTGGGAGAACCGCCAGGACAGCGCGTACCCCTCCGGATCCTGGTCCGGCGCGTGCGTCACGGCCGGGACACCCAGCCCCCGCAGCGCCGTTGCGAGCGACGCGGCGCGCTCCGGATGCACGGCGACGAGCACCCGCAGCGCCGGCTCGTCCGCCGCGCCCGCGACGTCGCGCGCCCAGGCCATCGCGTCGAGGTTCAGCGCGAAGCCGACGGCCGGCATCGGCAGGCCGAAGCGGGAGAGCAGCATGTCGTAGCGCCCGCCCGCCGCGATCGCCTCCCCGGGGCCATCGGCCAGTATATGGAAAATTGCACCCGTATAGTACGCCAGCCCGCGGAGCTCGCCGAGGTCGACCCGGAGCGCCGGGCCGAGCTCGGGGCTCGCCCTCGCCGCGTCCCAGAGCGCGCGGAGCTCGGCGAGCGGCGCCTCGGCGGGCGTGCCGGTGAGCAGGCGCGTGGCGCGGTCGAAGACCGCGGCGCCGTCCGGGTCGGCCGCGCCGCCGCCCGCGAGGTCCGGCAGCGCGGCGATGGCCGCGACGATGCGGCGCGGGACGTCGGCGGCCTTCGGGCTCGCGAGCACGGCGGCGAGGCGGGAGGCGTCCTTCAGCTCGAGCACCTCCGAGAGCTCGGCCGCGAGCCCCGCCGGGACGGCGTCGAGCAGCGCGCGCGCGATCATCGCGTGGCCGAGGTCCACCACGAAGTGCTCCAGGCCGGCCTCCCGCGCCGCGGAGGCGGCGAGGCGGAGGATCTCGAGCTCACCGGCGAGCGTGCCGACGCCGTAGAGCTCGACGCCGGCCTGCGGGATCTGCCGGTGGCGCCGCGCCCGCCCCTGGCGGCGGCGGAGGACCGTGCCCTCGTAGCAGAGGCGGATGGGGCGGGGCGCGTCCGCGAGCCGCGTGGCCACGAGCCGCGCGATCTGCGGGGTCATGTCCGGGCGGAGCGCCGCCACCTCGCCCGACTCGGGCTCGATGAAGCGCAGCACGTCCGCGGCGTCGAGCGTGCCGAGCCCGCGCTCGAGCACCTCGGCGAACTCGAACGCGGGCAGCGAGACCGGCTGGTAGCCGCAGAGCACGAAGTGATCGAGCACGCGCTTGGCGAGCGCGCGCCGGCGCCGCGCCTCCTCGGGGAGCAGATCGCGCATCCCGGCCGGCAGCGGGTGGGCCAGCGCACGCGGCGGGGCGGAGGCGGACGGCGCTGGCCGGTCCACCGCGGGCGTCGGAACGTGGCTGTTTCCCCCTCGGGGGGCTTCCCATCGCGGAGCGTCGCTGGACATCGTGGCCCCGCTTATACCGGCTGAGCACGCGGTGCGCACGCGGCGCGCACGTCCGTTGAGCTTGCCGTGGCAAGGCCTTTGCTGGTCGGTGCGCACCACCGGGCCCGTGGGCCGGAAGCGCACGCGGCGCCCCCGACGGAGAGATGGCTCATGGCTCTGACCGCCGTTCCGACCGATGTACCGAGCGCCAGCACGAGGCCTGAGACTCCTCTGGCGCCCTGCGGTCTCACCCCGCCCGGCGCGGTCGGGTCGCGCCCCTCGCCCCGCGCCGCGGCGGGGCCGCTCGCCGAGGTCATCTGCCGGGCGAAGGACGGCGATCGGGAGTCGCTCGACGAGCTCACGCGGCTCATCCGCCCGCACGTGGAGCGGCAGCTCGCGCGCTACCCCGTGTCCGACGAGGATCGGCTCGACCTCGTGCAGTCGACGCTGCTGCAGGTGGTGCGGACGATCCGCTCGTTCCGCGGCGACTCGAGCTTCACGACGTGGCTCTTCCGCGTGACGGCGAACGAGGCGCTCATGCTGATGCGGTCGCAGCGGCGGCAGCGCGCGCGCATCGTCGAGGGGCTCGACTTCGAGGAGCTCGGCCTCTTGCCGACGATGCGCAGCACGATCGGCGAGGACGACGCCGCGTCGGCGGCGGAGCGGGAGGCGTACGTCCGCGAGGCGCTCTGCGAGCTGCCGGACGACTACCGCGACGTGGTGCTCGCGCACTACCACGAGGACCTCGGCCTCCAGGAGATCGCGCAGAAGCTCGCCGTGAGCGAGAGCGCCGTCCGCTCGCGGCTCCACCGGGCGCGCGTGCGCCTGCGCGCGATCCTCAACGCGACCGCGTTCGGGCGCGAGATCGCCGAGGGCGTCGCGGCCTGAGGCGCGCGCAGGCGGCGCCGGCCTGAGGCGCGCGCAGGCGGCGACGGCCTGAGGCGCGCGCAGGCGGCGACGTCCTGCGCGTGCGGGGAGGGAGGCTGGCCGCGCGCAGATCCGACGCGCACCACCCGGGGGGTGTGCAGCTAACGAACGGTGGAGAGCCTGACCGTCGCGTCGCGCCAGCGGCGGAGGACGTCCCAGAGCTCTCCCATGGTACGGAGGAGCACGTCGGGGCGGGCGTCGAGGAGCTCGTCTTGCGATGCGAAGCCGCCGAGGACGGCGATCGATCGCGCGCCCGCGCGGCGAGCGCACTCGATGTCCTGGGGGCCGTCGCCGACCATCACCATCTTGCGCGGCTGGACGCCGAGGCGCGCCGCGAGGTGGAGCAGCGGCGCCGGATCCGGCTTCTTGGCGGCGACGTCGCCGCCCGCGACCACCGCGCGGAAGCGCGGGCCGACCCCGAGCGCGGCGAGCACCGCGTCGGTGGTCGAGCGCGGCTTGTTCGTGCAGACGCAGAGCGCGAGATCGCCGAGGTCAGAGAGCCTCTCGAGCATCTCCTGCGCGCCGGGCATCCAGCGGGTGAAGTCGAGCGGGTGCCGCGCGTAGTAGTCGAGGAAGCTGCGGAGGACGTCCTCGACGCTCTCGGACGTCTCGGGGAGCCTGGCCGCGCGCGCACACAGCGCGCGCGCGCCGTCGCCCACGTACCGGACGATCACCTGCCCGGGCAGCGGGGTCCGGCCCGTCGCCACCAGCGCATGGTTCACCGCCGCCACGATGTCGCCCCGACTGTCGATCAACGTACCGTCCAGGTCGAATACGACCACCGTGGGAGTGAGCATCGCCAGAGAGCCTACGCTGGCGCCCTCGTTGACGGAAGGTATGGCGAGCACCCAGATGTCATAGAAACCGGACTCGATGTCCATTAATCACGACTCTATGTATTGTAAATTTGACATTGGTTCGCCGGTCAGTTACCTGTTCGAGGTCTCAGCAGCCCCGCCAGGGATCGCTGACGCCTCGAACCAGCGCGGCCGAGAGCGGGCGCCGGGGCGCGGCGCGGGGCGAAACCCCGAGGAAATAGAGCCGGGGCCGCGCGCGTGAAGCGGCGCAGACGTCCGGCCATCCGCGGCCGGATGTGTGGAACGCGGAGCTCGCCTCCTGCGGATGGGGAAGGACGCGTTGCCTCGGAGGGCGAGATGACGTTCAAGGAATGGAACGCGGCATGGGCAAGGGGCAGCCTCAGATCACCAACGTCATCCGCGCGCTGAGGTTTCAGGCGGGCGAGATGACCCAGGCGGAGCTGGCCGAGAAGGTCGGCGTCACCCGTCAAACCATCGTCGCCATCGAGCAGGGCCGCTACTCGCCCTCCCTCGAGGTCGCCTTCCGCATCGCGGCGGCCTTCGGCGTGCCGCTCGAGCACGTCTTTCAGTGGAAAGGTGGCGCGCCGGGCGAGCGGGGCTGAGAACAACGGTGCTTCCGGCGGCGTCGGCGCTGTGTCGGTGCAGCTCGCGAGGGCCCTTTGGCGCGGAGGTCACCGGCGTCTGCAGCACGGCGGACCTGGACCTCGTGGAGTCCGTGGGGGCCGATCACGTCATCGACTACGCCGGGAGGGCTCCACCGCCTCATCCGCGAAGTGCCCGCGGTCACCGGGTGTCGCTGCTCCGCGCTGACCTGTCGATTTTGTGATCGAGTTGCCTCGATCCGGAGATTGCACAAGGCGTGAGCCGTGGTGAAGCGCTGACCCTGATGCAGCTCCCCGCCGCAGTTCCGCCCGACAGCCGGGCGGCGGCCGGGCGCCTCACCGGGCTCGTGATGGAGCATTCGGCGTTCGTCTGGCGCTCGCTTGTGCGGCTCGGCGTTCCGCGCGCCGACGCCGAGGACGCGGCGCAGCAGGTCTTCCTCGTGGCGGCCCGGCGGCTCGGGGACATCGAATCGGGCCGGGAGGCCGCGTTCCTGTTCAGCACGGCGCTGCGGATCGCCTCGCGCGCGCGGAGAACCCAGCAGCGGCGGCGGGAAGTGCTGGAGGAAGCGCCCTGCGAGCGCGTCGACCCGGCGCCGGACCCCGAGGAGATGATGGATCGCGCTCGCGCCCGCGCGATGCTCGATGCCATCCTCGACACGATGGCCCTCGAGCAGCGCGCTGTCTTCGTGCTGTTCGAGCTGGAGCAGATGACGACGGCGGACATCGCCGCGCTGCTCGATCTTCCGCCAGGCACGGTCGCGTCTCGCCTCCGCCGGGCGCGCGAGCACTTCCAGGCCGCCGTGAGGCGGATAGAGGCGCGGGCCCATTTCCGAGGTGAATCGCCATGACCGATCCCGAGCGCCTTCTGGACCAGAAGGGGAGTGCTCTGCGAACGACGCTCCTCCGCGCGGCGCTCGACGAGAGTCCGCCGGGCGGCCTGACCCGGCGAATGCTCGTCGCGGTCGGCGTCGGGGCCGCCGTGGCGGGGACGGGGGGCGCGGCCGCGGCGGGGGGCGCGGGCGCGGCGGGGGGCGCGGCCGCGGCAGGGACGGGGGGCGCGGGCGCGGCAGGGGGCGCGGCCGCGGGGGCGGGGGGCGCGGCCGCGGCGGGGGGCGCGGGCGCGGCAGGGGGCGCGGGCGCGGCAGGGGGCGCGGCCGCGGCGGGGGGCGCGGCCGCGGCGGGGGCGAGCGCCGCGCTGAAGGTGGCGGGCGTGGCGGGCGGGAGCGGGATCTTGAGCGCGCTCGGGATCGGCGCGCTCGCGGGGGTGCTCACGCTCGGGGTCGCGGAATGGACGCACGTCGACGCGCCGATGCCCGCGAGGCGCGCTCAGGAGGCGGCCAGCGCGCCGGGGGCGCTCGACGCGCCGCGCGTCCATGGCGCGGCCGAGGCGGAGCTGCACGAGCGCGTCCCGGAGGAGCGAGCGGACGAGGCTCCGCCCATGGCCGCGCCCGCCGCAACGGCTCCTGCTGCCGCGGCGGCGAGCAGCCCGCGCGCACGCGAAAGGAACGCGCCGACGCTGGCCGCCGAGCTTGCGCTGCTCGACACCGCGCGGCGTGCGCTGCGACGCGGTGATCCGGCGGCCGCCCTCGCGCTCCTGGCTCGCCATGCGCGCGAGTTCCCGAGCGCTCAGCTCTCCGACGAGGCCGCCGCGATCCGCGTCGAGGCGCTGGCGAGCAAGGGAGATCGCGCGGGCGCACACGCGGCGGCGCGGCGCTTCCTCGAGGCACACCCGGGCAGCCCTCACGCCGCTCGCGTCGAGTCGGCCGCCGGGCTCGACGCGAGCGAAGGATCCGCGCACCGGAGGAATGGCCCCTCAGATTGATACCGGAGGGGGCCTCGCCATCGCGCGGCGCAAAACCGCGTCCATGCGCTGCTGTTGCTCGGGGAGCACGGGCGCGCGCGGCGCCGGCCACGCGCCCCTGAGGTATGCTCCGACGGACCGTGCCGCCGCCGAACCAGCGCTCCGACCGCGAGCGCGTCCTTGCGTTGCTCAAACGCCACGGATGGAACGCGACCTCGTTCCAGACCCTGGAGTCCGACTTTCGCTACTGGTTCCATGGAGACGACGCCTGCGTCGCTTACGTCGATACCGGCGGCGCCTGGGTCGCCGCCGGCGCGCCGATCACGGCGGCCGAGCACCTGGCCGAGGTCGCGCAGGCGTTCGTGCAGGCGGCCGCGGCGGAGGGGCGGCGGGCGTGCCTCTTCGGCGCGGAGGCGCGGTTCTGCGAGCGGGTCTCGTGGAGCGCGATGCTCGTCGGCGAGCAGCCGGTGTGGGAACCGGCGCGCTGGGGCGGCGTGCTCCGGTCGAGCCGGAGCCTGCGCGAGCAGCTCCGCCGCGCGCGCGCGAAGGGCGTGGTCGCGCGCTCGGTGAGCCGCGGCGAGCTCGAGGACCCCGGGAGCCCGCTGCGGGGCGAGGTGGAGCGCCTCATGGCGCGCTGGGCCTCGTCGCGGCCGATGGCGCCCATGGGCTTCCTCGTGCAGCTGGAGCCGTTCTCGTTCGCGGGCGAGCGGCGCTATGTCGTGGCGGAGGCCGGAGGCGCCGTGGTCGGCTTCCTCGCAGCGGTGCCCGTGTACGCGCGGCGCGGCCTCTTTCTGGAGGACCTGCTCCGCGACCCGTCCGCGCCGAACGGCACCACGGAGCTGCTCGTCGATCAGGCGATGCGCGCCGCCGCGGCGGAGGAGTGCCTGTATGTGACGCTCGGCCTTGCGCCGCTCGCCGGGCCCGTGCGGCGCGGGCTGCGCGCGGCGCGGCGGATCGGGGCTCGCCTGTACGATTTCCAGGGGCTTTACGCGTTCAAGGCGAAGCTGCGTCCCGACGGATGGGCGCCGATTTACCTGGCGGTCCCGCCGGGCGGCCATGGCCTCGTGGCCATCTACGACACGCTCGCGGCGTTCTCGCGCGGGGGGCTCCTGCGCTTCGGGCTCGCGACGCTGCTGCGCGGGCCGGCCGTGATCTTCGAGGTGCTCGGCTGGCTGCTCGTCCCGTGGACGGCGCTGCTCGCGCTCGCGCCCGCGGCGCGGTGGTTCCCGTCACCCGCCGTGAAATGGGCGTGGGTGGCGTTCGACGTGGGCCTCGCGCCCGCCATGCTGCGGCTGAGCCGCCGGTACGGGCAGAGGCTCTCGCTGGCGCTGGCCGCGCTGGTGACCTGCGACGCGGCGCTGACGCTGGCGCAGGCGCTGCTGTTCAACGTGCCGCGGGCGCGGGGGGCGTTCGAGGCCGCGGTCGTGGCGACGGCGGTGGCGGCGCCGGCGGTCGCGGCGGCGCTGCTGTGGAGCGCGCGGATGCACAAGCCGGAGCGGCGCTTCGGATAGGCTCTTACGGCGATGAGGGCTATTCCAGGATCGTCAGAGCCGGCTCGCGCCGTGCGAATCACCTGTGTGTCGGGACGATCTTCCGGATCGTCCCGTCGTCGTTGTAGTAGGCGCGATCGACGCACGTGGATCGCCGGTAGCTGCCGCCGGTCGGCAGCGCGGCGTTGTGGTACGTGAGGTAGCTGGCCCCTTTGAAGTCGAAGAGCGACTGGTGAATGGTGCTGCTGTTCGGCACCGGATCCAGGATGACGCCCCGATGTTGCCACGGCCCCTCCGGCGACGTGCTGGTCGCGTAGGAGATGCTCTCCGGGAACCCCGAAGCGTAGGTCAAATAATAGAGGCCGCCGTGCTTGGACAGAAAAGGCGCCTCGGTGTAGCCGGGGATGTTCTTGAGCACGTGAATCTGCGCGTCGCCGAGGCTGCGGTTCTGCATCTTCCCGCTGCCGTCGGTCGTGTAGGTCTCACCCTTCAGGTGGATCATGTCGTCCTCGAGCTCGACCCAGTACAAGACCCCATTCCCCCAGTACATGTAGGCCCGGCCGTCGTCGTCGACGAACACCGTCGGATCGAGGTTTCGCCACGAATGGTCCGCCGTGCCGGCGGTGTCGGCCAGGAAGACGAGCGGGATCCCCCGTGCGTCCTTGAACGGCCCTTCCGGCTTGTCCGCGACCGCGACGCCGATCGAGATCCCATAACTGGACTGGCCGCCCTCCACCGGCGCGTAGAAGTAGAACTTCGGGTTGCCGTCCTCGTCGTCGCGTTCGACCACCTGACCCGCATTGGCGTTGCCCGTCGAGTCGCCGCCGTGAGCCCAGGAGAACACATTGTAGCGCATCACCGCGCCCTTGTTCTCCCAGTGGATCATGTCGGACGATGTCCAGAGCCGCCAGTCGAACATGCGGTAGCCCTCTGCGCCCTCGGCCTGCTCGTCATGGCCGGTATAGAGGTAGACCTTGTTGTTCCAGACCATGGCCGCGCCGTCCGCGGTGAAGATGTAGTCTCCGGGGCCGCTGGTCGGATCCGGCGCATCGTGCTTGATGATGGGGTTGTCGAACTCTGTCGGGGGCGGCGTGCTGCCTGCGCCGCCGCCGCCTTCCGCGCCGCCGCTGCCGCCTGCGCCGCCGCTGCCATCCGCGCCGCCGCTGCCCGTCGCGCCGCCGCTGCCCGTCGCGCCGCCGCTGCCCACCGTGCCACTGCCGGCGCCCTCACCGCCGCTGCCGCCCGAGCCGCTGCTGCTCGAGCTGTTGCTGGAGCTCGATGACGACGTTCCTGGGCCAGAGGCCGCCGTGTCCGGCTTCTCCTCACCACCGCCGCAAGCCCCCATCCATGCCGAAAGTACAAGACCAGCAATCAGCTTCGAACGAGCGTAGTCCATATCGAGCACCTCCACATCAGCCTATCCAACACGACGACCATGGCGACGGTGAGCACCACCACGCCAGGCTGTACCGTTCAGAAGTCCAGTCCCCGGCCAGTCAATGTGAGCGTTCACATTTGTAGCGTCAATCGAAAATCAGCGTTCCTCCGCGCCGCAGCCTGAGGGTTCGCGCCGCCGGATCGCGTCAAAAGGCGTGCGGCCGATCGCGCTTGACATTCCAAATGTGAGCGTTCACAGTCGCCACAGGCTTAACCGATTCATCAATGGGGCGCATCGCGCGTTCGTGTGCCCGTGTGTCCGCGCGATCGCGGTGGGGGCTGTCGACTCCACCTTCCGGCGAATTGGCCACCTATCATGACCCACACGCTACGGAAGAGGTCAGGCATGCGTTCGACGAGGATGGGACTACGTTGGCTCGGCTTTCCTTCGTTCGCCGCCTTACTCGCGGCGTGTTCCGGCGGGGACCCCCTCTCACCGGAAGGAAATGACGGCGGTGGCTCGGGCGACACCACATCCGTGGTGGCGGGCAGCGGCGGCGCAGCCCCGATGCCGGCGGCAGGAGCCACGAGCGGCGGTGCCACGAGCGGCGGTGCCACGAGCAGCGGCGCCACGAGCAGCGGTGCCACGAGCAGCGGCGCCACGAGCAGCGGCGCCACGAGCGGCTCGGGTGGAGGCGCAACGACCGGAAGCGGCGGCTCGGGCGGAATCGACCCGGACATGACCATCGCGCCGGAAGGCAAGATTCCGAACATGCCAATGCCGGCGAACAAGACCAACTTGCCGCGCAACAGCTGGCGAGACGGCCTGGTGTCGCCGACGCTCGAGGCGGGCCATCACCAGAACCAGCCGATCGTCATCAACGGCTACGTTCAGGGCGCCGGCAACGCCGAGATCGTCTTCTACGACATCGCCGATCCGACCAACCCGAAGATGCTCTCGCGCATCCAGAGCCCTGGCTTCGATCCCAGGGGAGGGCCCAAGGGCGTCGGCGAGGCGGAGTCGCACCAGACCTCGCTCGGCCGCTATGGCGACAAGTTTTACCAGGTCACCACCTCGGGCACCGGTGTCGACATCTGGGACGTCACCGACGCCCGCGCGCCTCGTCACGTGAGGCTCGTCAAGCTCGACGGCATCAACTACGGGGACTTCACCGACGCCGTCTGGGGCATGTACTGGCAGGGCAGCGTCATCTACGTCGGCGGCACCAACACGGGCCTGCACATCCTGGACGCCGCGGATCCCGAGGACGTGAAGTTCGTCAAGAAGATCCCGATTTCGCAGTTCGGCGGCGTGAGCGCCGGTCCGCTGTGGGCCGTGGGCAATACGCTGGTCATCACGACGCCCAAGGACAACGGCGGCATCGCGACGATGGACATCAGCGATCCGATGAACCCGGTCGCGCTCGACTTCATCACCCCGAGCAAGAGCTACATCTGCGGTCTGTACGGCAAGCACGTTTACGTGCAGTCGCCGCTGCGCGTGTGGGACGTGCTGACCGACCCCACCGACATCGGCTCGGCCAATTCACCCATCGCCACGCTGCCCGACTCGGCGTTCAGGGCCATGGGCTACCCCGCCGGGTCCGAGTACATGAGCTTCTCCGACGGCACTCTGTTCCTCGGTCACCTGCGGCCGGACGCCGGCGTCTCCAAGATCGACGTGCGCGACATCCACAAGATGTCGATCAAGAGCCGGGTCTGGGGGCGGCTCGAGTTCACGAACGGCGACGACCAGTTCTCGATCCCGGTCGGCAGCCTGGTGGTGCTGGCCGACGACGAGCTGCCCTACCGCGGCATGGTCATCGCCGCGCACTCGACCGAGCCGGACACCACGCCCCCGGCGGTCGACACGGTGCTGCCGAAGAACGGGGCGACGGGTCTGTCCAGGAAGTCGCGCATCGGCCTCAGCCTCACCGACAACGTCGAGATCGCCACGGTTCACAACGGCAGCTTCATCGTAAGGCCGGTGGGCGGGCAGCAGGTGAAGGGCAAGTTCGGCCTGTACATGGGCATCGTCAACTTCGACCCCGACGAGGATCTGATGCCGAACACCACCTACGAGGTCGTCCTGCCGAAGGACGGTATGAAGGATCTCGTCGGTAACGGCATCGCGGCCGAGTTCAAGTCAACGTTCACGACTGGTCCCTGAGCCATGCGCTCGCTCCCGAAGCTCCTCGGCCTGTTCGGAGGTATCTGCTCCGTGGCGGCCTGGCCGACCCTGGCGCACGCCATCACGGCCAGCGTCGCCGAGCGCGTGCCTTCGGTCGCCGGCGAGGCCGTCACGTTCGACCTGACGATCGGCGACGCGGTCGGCCCCGTGCAGGTGCGCTGGGACATGGGAGACGAGACACGCACCGAGTTCACGGTCGACGACGTGCAGCAGGTGCACACCTACGCCGCTCCGGGCCACTACCCGGTGCTGGCGACGGTCAAAGACGATGTCGGGTTCACCAGCGTCGCGTTCGTGCACACGGTGCACCGGCCGCTCGTCACGGGCAACGCGGCGGGCTCGACCGATCTCGTCTACGACCGGCCGAACGCGAAGGTCTACACGGCCAACTACGAGAACGACAGCGTGAGCGTGGTCGACGCGAACGCGCTGACCAAGCTCGCGGAGGTGCCGGTGGCGCGCGGCCCGGTCGGCGTCGCGCTCACGGCGCAAGGCAAGCTGTGGGTGCTGCACCGCGACGCGCACGCTCTCTCCATCATCGACACCACGTCGCTGGCGGTGGAGAGCGAGGTCAGCCTGCCGTACGCGTCGCAGCCGATGGGCCTGGCGATCAGCCCGGCCGGGGACGCCGCGTACGTGACGCTGATGGCGGTCGGCAAGCTGCTGAAGCTGGACGCGGCGAGCGGCGCCGTCGTGGCCGAGCTCTCGCTGGGCGGTACGCCGCGGGGCGTCTCGGTGTCGCACGACGGCTCGCAGATCTACGTCACGCGCTTCCTCTCCGGCGACAGTCACGGCGAGGTGGCGCGCATCGACGCGGCGACCTTCCAGGTGAGCACGCGCTTCGAGCTCGCGGCGGACACCACGACGGAGGACACGGATCAACAAGGGCGTGGTCTGCCGAACTACCTGTTTTCGGTGGGGCTCTCGCCCGACGGCATGTTCGCGTGGGTGCCGGGCAAGAAGGACAACATCTTCCGTGGTCCATTTCGCGATCAGCTCGATCTCACAGACGACAACACGGTGCGGCCGCTCGTGGCGCTGTTGAACCTCGCGGACGGCGTCGAGGACGCCGCGCGGCGCATCGATCTGGATGATCGCAATCTGCCCAACCAGGTCGTGTTCACGCCGCTCGGCGACTATGCGTTCGTCAGCGTCGCCGGCTCGGCCCTGGTGGAGGTTCGCGACGCCTACACGGGCGAATTCGTGACCGCGCTGAAAGAGACGGGCTTTGCTCCGCGCGGGCTGGCGCTCACCGAGACCGACAGGCTGTTCGTGCACGCATCGCTCAGCCGTACGGTGGCGGTCTACGACGTCGCCGACATCGTCAGCTCGCACGACCTCATCACCAAGAAGCTGGCCGACATTCCGACCATCGCTGCGGAGAAGCTCGATGCGCAGGTCTTGCGCGGCAAGCAGCTGTTCTTCAACTCAGCCGACATACGCATGAGCGACCAGGGCTACATCAGCTGTGCGTCGTGTCACTTCGACGGCGCGGAGGATGGGCGAGTCTGGGACTTCGGCAGCGTGGGGGAGGGGCTTCGCAACACCGTCTCGCTGCTCGGACGGCGCGGCACGGGCCACGGCAACGTCAACTGGAGCGGCAGCTTCGACGAGATCCAGGACGCCGACGACAACATCCGCGACCTGTTCGGCGGCAAGGGTTTCCTGACCGACGAGCAACTCGCCGTGGGAACCGTCGGCACGCCGCGCGGCGACAAGAAGGCCGGCCTGAGCCCCGAGCTCGACGCGCTGGCGGCGTTCCTCGGCTCGCTCGACACGTACCCCCCGAGCCCCTTTCGCAACGCCGACGGCTCGCTCACCCAGGACGGCGTCGCGGGTCGCGCCATCTTCAAGCGCCTGGGTTGCGGCTTCTGCCACACGGGGGCCGACGGGACCGACAGCGCGGGTGGCAAGCTGCACGACGTCGGCACCGTGAAGGCGTCGTCGGGGATGCGCGCTGGTGAGCCGCTGTTCGGCATCGACACGCCGACCTTGAACGGCGTCTGGGAGACGGCGCCGTACCTGCACGACGGCTCCGCGCCGACGCTGCGCGATGTCCTCGTCACGGCCAACCCCGAAGATCGTCACGCCTTCACCAGCGCGCTCGGCGAAGCCGAGCTCGGGCAGCTCATCGCCTACGTGCAGCAGCTGGACGGCACCGTCGACCTGGAGCCGAGCGAGGAGGACGGCGCGGGTGAGGAGCCGAGCGAGGAGGGCCTTTGGGGCTGCAGCGCGGCGGGCGGGCGCGGCGACCGCCACGCGCCTCTCCTCTCGTTCGCGCTCGTGGCGGGGTTGATGACGCTCGGCGCCCGCCGAGGGAGGCCCGCGTGAGGCGCACGCAGAGCCTGTGCGTGGTTTCGCTGCTGCTGGCGGCGTGCGTCGGCGAGATCGGCGGGGGCGTTGCCACGGACGAGGCGATGACCGACTGGGACACGCTGCCGTCCGTGAATGCTCCCGATCCGGAGCTGTCGGCCCTACCCAGGCGCGAGGCGCAGCACCGCGCGCTGTGCGCGACGCCGCGCGGCGACAGCTTCTGGCAGGCGGTGTGCGCCACGCCCCGGCCGAACATCACCGACTTCGCCAGCTTGCTCAGCGTCGCGAAGCTCGACGAAGATCGCGCCTTCGCGCTCACCGGCAACTCCACCTCGCTCGTGAAGGGCGCCGTCTCTGCGGTCAATCCGCGCCTCATCGTCTTTCCGCGCGTGACCGAGATGCGCGAGAGGCCGGCTGAAATGACCGCGCTCGGCTTCGTTCGCGGCGAGCCCTTCGTCGAGATCGTGAGCCGCGACCTCTCGACCGGTGACTACAATTTCTACCTGTTCACGTTCGAGCGGCCGTGTGATTACGACGGCAGCTGCGATCTCGCGAGCTTGCTCACCGAAGAGATGGAGCACGGCTGGACCGCGTTCAGCGTTTACAGCGAGGAAGACGTCGAGAACACGTCGTTCGACTGTCGCTCGTGCCACCAGCCCGGCGGCTATGGCACGAAGAAGATCTTGCGCATGCAGGAGCTGGAGTTCCCCTGGATGCACTGGTTCCCGCAGCGCTTCGTGCAGCGGACGGAGTCCGATCGGGTGCTCACGGCGCAGTTCCTGGAAGCCCACGCAGAGGACGCGCAGTACGGCGGCATCCCCACCGCGACCATCCAGAATGCCATCGACGAGGGCAGCGGCGCGCAGCTCGAGGCATTGCTCGTCGCCGAGGGCCAGGCGGCGCAGCCGAACGCGTTCGACCCGCGCATCGAGGCGGAGGCCAAGGCCGGCTCGTCGAGCTCGATCTGGGAGGCGCAGTTCGCCCTGTCGCTGGCGGGTGATTCGATCTCGGTGCCTTACCCGCTCGTGGACGTGACGGATCCCGCGCTCCGCGCGGAGCGGACCCGGTCCTACCTCGACGTGGTGACGGGGGCGGCCCCGCGACAATCCCTGCTCGATTTGCGCGACCTCTTCTCCGCGGACGCCAAGGTGAAGCTCGGCCTGGTGCCGCCGCCGGGGGCGAGCGGGCGCGCCGTGCTCACGCAGCTCTGCTCGCGCTGCCACGACGGTCGCGGGAACCCGGCGCTGAACCGCGCCAAGTTCAACGTGAAGGACCTGGACGGCATGTCGCGAGAGGCGAAGGACAAGGCCATCTTCCGCTTGCAGGAGCCCGCGACCTCGCCGCTGCGCATGCCGCCGTGGCGCGCCGCCGACGCGCTGCCCCCCGCGGAGCTCGCCGCGGCCATCGAAGAGCTGGCGAAGTAGCGCCGTCCGCGTAGCCGCCGCGCGCCAGTTTGGGATTGACGCCGGCAATGTGAGCGCTCACATTCGGCGCTCCAGGGCCTGCATTGCCTTGCCCGCTTCGCGCTGGCGTGACGTACCCGAGGGGCACCGTGTACCACGAAAAGAACGCCGTCTGGCGCTTCCACGTCTTCTGCTTGCTCTCGAGCGTCGCGTTGCTGGCGTGCGGCGAAGAGAGCGGCGGCGCGGCGCAAGCCGCGGGCTCGGGCAGCTCGAGCGTGTCAGCGGCCAGCGGGCGTCGACCAGCGTGACCGCTGGGTCAGGTGGCGCTGCCAGCGGCAGCGGCGGCGCCGACGTGAGCGACGGCGGAATGGGCGGAGCGGGCGCGGGGGGAGCAGGGGACGGCGGCGCCGGAGCGGGCGGAGCCGGTGGCTCGCCGCTCCCGCCGATCACCGATTACTCCGCCGAGGGGCCGTTCGCGACGACGGTGGAGCGGAGCGCGGGACCGAGCGGAAACCACACGATCTTCAGGCCTGAACGCCTGGGTGAGGGCGGCTTCTTGCATGCGCCGATCCTCTTCGGCCCCGGGATCAATACGCAGGTGACCAGCTACACGGCTCTCCTGTCGAACTTCGCATCTCACGGCTTCGTGGTGAGCCGCGCAGCCCCGCGCCCACCCCGTCGGTCGGTTGGGGAATGTCGCGATCGGCCGCGTCGTCGTGTGCCGGCGTACGGATCTCGCGTGCTCTTCGGGATATCGATCTTGCAACGCCGGGCGCGCTCTGGATACAATCCAGCATCTAGCGAATGACAGAGGATGGATTGGGGGAAACCGGGCGGCTCAGGGCAGAGATCGCGGCGCTGCGCGCGCGCGTCGAGGAGCTGGAGAGCGCGCTGGCGGAGCGGTCGAGCGGCGGCGCGGCCGGGGGAGCAGCGCGGCCCGACGCGGCGAGCGCGGACGCTCACGCCGCCTGCGGCGCGCTCGCGTGGCTGCTCACCCCGGCGCCGGCGCTGATCCACTGGCGTCCCGATGGCGTGGTGACGCGCTGGAGCGATGGCGCCGAACGTCTCTTCGGCTGGAGCGAGGGCGAGGCCGTCGGCCGCAGGCTCTCCGAGCTCGTGGGCGCAGATCCCGTGTCCCCGGACGCGGTGCGTGCGCTCGTGCTCGACTGGGCGGAGAACCGGTTCGCCTCGGCCACGAGCGAGGGCAGGATGAAAGACGGGCAGGCGCGCCTCGTCCGGTGGACCTACGCGGCGCTGCGCGACGACGGCGGCGGCGCGCGTGAGATCGCGGCGATCGTCGAGGACGCCGGCGACCCACCGTGGAGGGAGGACGTGCTGCTCGGGCGGCTTCAGCTGCTCCTCCAGCTGCTGGACCACTCGCGCAATTCGATCTTCGTCAAGGACACCGACGGGCGCTATGTCTTCGTCAACCGAGCTCACGCCGAGGTTTTCCAGAGGCACGTCGTCGAGGTGATCGGCAAGGATGAATTCGAGTTGAGCCCCCTGGCCCCCGAGGCCATCGAGGAGGTCGCGGCGAGAGAGCACGGTGTGATGGCCGGGGGAAAGGCGATGCAGTACGAAGAGGTCCTGCTGCTCGGCGACACGAGCATTCATTTCTCCACCGTCAAGTTCCCGATCCTCGACGGGCGCGGCGAGCCGATCGGCCTCGGCGGCGTCGTCACCAACACCACCTCGCTGAGGCACGCGGAGGCCGAGCGGGCCGCGCTGCAGGAGAAGATCATCGTCGCCCAGCAGGCGGCCCTCCGGGAGCTGTCCACGCCGCTCATCCCGATCGCCGACCGGGTGGTGGCGATGCCGCTCGTGGGGACGATCGACAGCGCGCGCGCGGCGCAGATCATGGAGACGTTGCTGTCCGGCATCAGCAGCCAGAGCGCTCACACCGCGATCCTGGACGTCACCGGCGTGCGCGCGGTCGACGAGCACGTCGCCGATGCGCTGACGCGGACAGCGCGCGCCGCCCAGCTGCTCGGCACGCGCGTGGTGCTCACCGGCGTGCGCCCGGAGGTGGCGCAGACGCTGGTCACCCTCGGCGCGGATCTGTCCGGTATCACCACGCTGGGCACCCTGCAAAGCGGCATCGCGCACGCCCTCCGCCACCCGGGGAACCAGCGGTCAGCGGGTTGAATCCGTCTGGGAGAGCAGGAGCTCGGGCCGCCTGACCGGGAGGCGACCAGCGCCCGCCGGATCGGTTACGTTGTCAGGATCCCATGACGATCGACACCTCTCCCGACGCGCCCATCCCGTCGGTGCTGTCGAAGCTCGACGAGATCCGGCTGCGCATGGCCTCCCACACCGATCGGGACGACGAGCGGCGGATCCTGGAGATCCTCGCGCGCTCGACCGCCGTCGAGCTCGATCAGCTGCTCCTCCAGCTCGATCTGCCCGCCCTGCTCGGAGACATCGACGATCGCCTCATCGGCCCCGACAACCGCACGGCGCTGCTCGCTCTCCTGACCGCCGAGCGCCTCGGCGACCTCGGGATCCCGGCGCGCGCGGCGCTCGTCTCGGCGCTGCAGCGCGGCCGGACGGGGAGCCTCGACGAGCAGGCGCTGCGCCGCCTCTGGCTCGGCACGCGCGGCGCGGACGTCACGCGGCTCAAGAACGCGCTCGACGGCCGCGGCGGCTACCGCGACCTTCACCAGCTCTTCTACCACGATATCGACGACGACTCCCTGCGCGAGGAGCTCCTCGCGCACTTCGCGCAGGAGGCGGCCTCAGGCTCGGTCTCGGGGCGCGAGGTGAAGATCCTGTCCGATATCGACGATACGTTCTATGCGAACTGGAAGGACGCCCGGTACCCGAAGAAGACCGTCTATCCCGGCGTCCTGCAGTTCTATGCGGAGCTCGACCGCGGCCCTGGCCCCGTGCCCGGGCGGGCCGGCGATCTGACCTTCGTCACGGCCCGCCCCGGCGACCGCCTCGGCCTCGTCGAGGACGCGACCATCAAGGCGCTCGCCGAGCGCGGTCAGCTCGCCGCGAACGTGCTCGCGGGCTCGTTCACGCGCCTCATCGGCAACCGCACGATCGCGGAGAAGAAGCTCGAGAACTTCCTCGAGTACCGGCGGCTGTACCCGGAGTACGATTTCGTCTTCGTCGGCGACAGCGGGCAGGGCGATATCCACTTCGGCCAGCGCATGCTCGAGCTCGCGCCGGACGTGGTCAGGGCGATCTTCATCCACGACGTGGTCGCGACACCCGATCTCGCGCGGAGGGAGCTCGCGACCTCCGGCGTTCACCTGTTCGATACGTACATCGGCGCCGCGCTCGTGGCCCTCGAGCTCGGCCTCCTCGGCCCCGAGGGCGCGGCGCGCGTGGCCGAGGCCGCCGCGGGGGCGTTCGCCGCGATCCCGTTCCCGTCGCAGGCGGACCAGGAGCCGCGCCGCCTCGAGATGGCGCGCGACGTCGCGCGGCTGAACGAGGTGCTGCCGCCTTCGCTGCGGACAGGACAGCCGTGAAGGGGCAGGGGGTATCAGGCTAGCCGCGCCGAGAGCCGCCCGGGCCTCGAAATGGTAGACTGACAGGCATCATGGGCGGCGAGGGACGTCTGCTTGCGTGGTTCTTCGAGGCATGATCAGGCGCGTCGAGAACGGCGAGCGAAAAGCAGACGCAGCACCGGGCCTCCTCAGGCCGCGGCGAGCGCGGCGACGAAGCGGTCGATCTCGGACTCGTCGTTGTAATAATGGACCGAGGCGCGCACCAGATCGGGAATCCCGCGATCCTCGAAGTCGAGCAGCGTCCCGGAGGCGGTCGATACGCTGACATGGATCGCCTGCGCGCCGAGCCGCGCCTTGATGG
This sequence comes from Sorangium sp. KYC3313, assembly GCF_052075895.1. Lineage (NCBI taxonomy): Bacteria > Pseudomonadati > Myxococcota > Polyangiales > Polyangiaceae > Sorangium > Sorangium sp. KYC3313. The sequence continues at coordinate 980,730 of NZ_CP197255.1, read as the reverse complement.
CCGTGGCGTCCTCGCCGGCCCGGGTGAAGGTCACGATGCCGCAGCGCCGCTCGCCGAGGTCGCGCACGGCGACCCCGGGGAGCTCGGAGAGCCGCTCGCGCAGGCGCTCGGCCAGCGCACCTACCCGGTCGCGGATCGCCGGCAGGCCCAGCCGGAGCGCATACTCCGCGGCCGCGCCGAGCCCGAGCCGGCCGGCGACATAGCTCTCCCAGTTCTCGAAGCGCCGGGCGTCGGGCCGCAGCTCGTAGCGATCCGGCGCGGTCCAGCGGGCCGCGTGGAGATCGAGGAACGGCGGCTCCAGCCGGTCGAGCAGCGCGCGACGGACATAGAGAAAGCCGGTGCCGCGCGGCCCGCGCAGGTACTTGCGCCCGGTCGCCGACAGGAGATCGCAGCCGATCGCGTCGACGTCGATCGGCAGCTGCCCCACCGACTGGCAAGCATCGAGCAGGAAGGGCACGCCCGCCGACCGGGCGCGGCGGCCGATCTCCTCCGCCGGGTTGACCAGCCCGCCGTTCGTGGGGACGTGGGTGACGGCGATCAGCTTGACCCGCTCGTCGAGCAGGCGATCGAGCGCGGGCAGCGATACCGCGCCGCGCTCGTCGCTCGGGACAGGGACGATCTCCGCGCCGGTGCGCCGCGCGACCTGCAGGAACGCGATGTAGTTCGAGGCGTACTCGGTCCGCGCGGTCAGGATGCGATCGCCAGGGCCGAAGCGGAGCGAGTAGAACGCCATGTCCCAGGCGCGCGTGGCGTTCTCGACCAGCGCGATCTCGCCGGGCGCCGCGCCGATCAGCCGGGCGATCGCGCCGTAGACCGCCTCGAGCCGCTCGCCCGCCTCCGCCTCGGCCTCGTAGCCGCCGAGGGTCGCCTCGCGGCGCAGGTGCTCGACCACCGTGTCGACCACCACGGCCGGAGGCAGCGAGGAACCCGCGTTGTTGAAGTGAAGGACGCTGGCGCAGGCCGGGGTGTCGCGGCGCAGCGCGGCGATATCCATCGTCATGACGTCGTCTCCTCGAGAGGCCGACACGCTGCCGGCTGGGCAGCTCCACGTCAATCGCGGCGGCTCGCCGGTGGAGCGCGGTGAGGGCTATTCCATCAGCCCGCTGCGCAGCTCGCTCGGGGAGTAGCCGAGCATGCGGCGGCAGGTCCGCGAGAAGTGCGCGAGGTCGGCGAACCCCGCGGCGTGGGCGGCGCCGGTCGCGTCGAGCCGCGCGAACGCCCCGAGCGCGACGAGCAGCCGGCGCCAGAGCTGGAAGGTGCGGATGGGCAGCCCCACGTCGCGCACGAACAGCGCCTGCAGGTGCGCCTCGGAGACCCCGGCGCGCGAGACCGCGTGGCGCCGGTCCGCGGCCGGATCGCGCAGCGCCTCGAGGACGCGGGCGACCCGCCCATCCAGGGCGACGCGCGGCGACTCCCTCGCGAGCCAGGACGCGACCTCGCGCGCGAGGCCGCCGAGCACGTCGGGGCGCGACAGGGACGCGCGGTGCGCCGTCACGGCCCCGTCGAGGCGCGAGAGGAGCCGGCCTTCGAGCGGACAGGGGCCGCCGCGCAAGCGCGCATGAGCCGCCACGTGCGGCATCTCGTGGGGGTCGTACAGGAACCCGAGCGTCGGTCCGGGGCTCGCGGCGGCGTGCCACAGGTCGGGGGGCACCACGACCGCGCGCCCGCGCACGACCGCGCCGCCCGGCTCGGTCACGATCACCTCGCGCTCGATCCCCACAAGGAGCGCCGCGCCGTGCTCGGCGTGGGGGGTCGACCTCATCGCCGTCGAGGCGCGCACCGCGAAGGCGTCCGCGATCACGGCGCCGATCCGGGATTCGTTCAAGCGACCCACGTACCCTGATCCTACCCTGGCCTCCGCTGGAGGTCGTGAGTGATGAACCTGTTCTCGGAAGAGATGCGCCGCAACCCTTACCCCGCGTACGACCAGCTCCGGAGCCGCTCTCCCGTGCTCCACTACGCGCCGTCCGACGCGTGGATGATCTTCGATTACGACGGCGTGAAGCGGGCGCTCCACGATCACGAGGCGTTCAGCTCGGTCGTGTCGCCGTCGGGCTCCAGGACCGCCGAGTGGCTCATCTTCTCCGACCCTCCGCGCCACACCAAGCTGCGCGCGATCGTCCTGCGGGCCTTCACCCCGCGCGCGGTCGCGGGGCTCGAGCCGCGCGTCCGCCGGCTGTCGCGCGAGCTCCTGGACCGGACGATCGAGAGCGGCCAGATGGACCTCGCCGAGGACTACACGGTCCCGCTCCCCCTCCTGGTGATCGCCGAGATGCTCGGCGCCCCGATCGCGGACCAGCCGCGGTTCAAGCGCTGGAGCGACGTGATCCTGGACCTCAGCACCACGGCCTCCGGCAGCGGGGAGGCGGCCCGGGTGCTCGACGAGTTCGCCGCGGTGACGGCCGAGATGCAGGCCTACCTGAGAGGCCTCATCGAGCAGCGGCGGGCGGCGCCCGAGGATGACCTCCTGACCAGGCTCGTCGAGGCCGAGGTGGACGGAGAGCGGTTGAACGAGGACGAGATCCTCGGCTTCTTCCAGCTCCTCCTCGTGGCCGGCCACGAGACGACAACGAACCTGATCGGCAACGCGATGCTGTGTTTCCTCGAGCACCCGGACGAGCTCGCCCGCCTCCGCGCCGCGCCCGATCTGCTGCCCTCCGCGATCGAGGAGGTGCTGCGCTACCGCTCGCCGGTCCAGGCGATGTTCCGCGTGACGAGGCGCGATGTCCCGATGCACGGCCAGGTGATCCCCGCCGGCAAGGCGGTGCTGGCGATGATCGGCTCGGCCAACCGAGATGCGCAGCAATTCTGCGACCCTGACCGCTTCGACATCGGGCGCGATCCCAACCCGCACATCGCGTTCGGGCACGGCATTCACTTCTGTATCGGGGCGCCGCTCTCGCGCCTCGAGGCGAGGGTCGCGCTCTCCGATCTGGTCGCGCGGCTCGGCGGCCTCGAGCTCGCGAGCGACGCGCCGTGGGAGCCGCGCCGGGCGATCCACGTGCACGGCCCGACCCGCCTGCCGATCCGCTTCACGCCGGGGCCGCGCCTCGGCGGCGCTCCAGGCTGATGCCTGCCGGCCTGATGCTCGCCGGCCTCACCCGCTCCGCCGTGCGTTCCGGCGAACGCAGCCCCTGTACAGCGATAGACGCCTGAATCCGCCGCGTCGCCGAGCTCGGGCGAGCGCGCCGCGCGCGGCTCGGACGCCGGCGACGCGGGACAGCTGTGGCGTCATCGCCGCTCCTCGCACCGGTGGCACCACCCTTGCTGAATCCGATGGCGCTGATGGCGCCGGCGTCGACCGCATGAACGACGCTGACGGCGCCCAGCGGACCGCCGTCCCGCGGCCGAGGTGGGCGATCGGGATGGGCAGGCATGGAGGATTCGATGAAAGACCAGAGCTCCGTCGAGGTTCTTGTTCCGCGGGAGATGTCGCCGGATCAGAGGCAGCGCCTCATCGACGAGCTCTATGGCTTACGCCGCGTGATCTTCGAGGGCGCGCGGCGGGAGAAGAGCTTCGCCACCCACGTCATCGACGCTGGCGCGGAGCACGGCGCCGTCGTGGTCCACAGGGGCGCTGGCGGCCAGATCATCGGCTATTTCGCGGTTCAGATCATGGATCCGGAGCCTTCCGGCGCGCAGATCGCGATCTTCCGCGGCGAGTCCGGGGCGCTCGGCGAGCACGTCGGCGACGATGTCGTCCTCCGCCACGTCCTCTTGCGCCTGATCCGGTACATGCTCGTCCACCCGGGTCGACCCGTGTTTTGCCTGTGCTCGCAGGCTCACCCGTCGAGCTATGCGCTGTTCTCGCGCTTCCTCGACATCGCGCGCACGAGCCCGCTGGAGGGCGCGGACGATCTCATGTCCAGGCTCGCCTCCTCGTTCGACCCCGAGGCGAACGATCGAGGTAGCCCGTTCGTCTTCGAGGTCGGGCAGATGGCGGCCGAGCCGGCGGGCGGCTGCGATTTCCTGCACGTCCACGAGAACCCATCGGTGCGCTATTTTCTCTCGTCGCGCCCCGGCGCCGCGGAGGAGCCCGGGCTCATCACGCTCGTTCCGCTGCGCCTCGGCGGCATGCTGCGCGCTGCAGTGCGCTGCGCGCCGCCGGAGGCGAGGCGCTGGTAGCGCGCCGCTCGCCGGGTCAGGCCAGCGCTGCGGACAGGCTGTCGAGGAAGCGCTGGTTCTCGCGCTCGGTGCCGATGGTGACCCGAAGGCTGGTCGGCAGGTTGCCGAAGGGCCGCACGATGACGCCCTTCCGGAGCAAGGCGTCGTACACCGGGCGCGCCGGCCGCCCGACGTCCACGAGCACGAAGTTCGCCTGGCTCGGCGCCACCGACAGCCCGAGCCGCGTGAGCTCGCGCGTGAGCCGGTCGCGCTCGCGGAGGTTCAGCGCGCGGCTCTTCTCGACGTGCTCGGCGTCGTCGAGCGCCGCGACGGCGGCCGCCTGCGCCAGCGCGCTCACGTTGAACGGCGCGCGCACCCGGTTCAGGTAGTCGACGAGCTGGACCGGGCCCACGGCGTAGCCGACGCGGAAGCCCGCCAGGCCGTAGATCTTCGAGAAGGTGCGCAGCACGAGCAGCCGCTCGCGGAGCCCGCGGAGGCGCATGGAGTCCGGGAAGTCCGGCGCGTCCGCGTACTGGATGTACGCCTCGTCCATGACCACGATCACCTCGGGCGGGAGCTCCCTGAGCAGGCGCTCGACCGCGGCGCGGCCCACGTGCGTGCCCGTCGGGTTGTTCGGGTTCGCGATGAACAGGAGCCGCGTCTTCGGCGTGACGGCCGCGGCCATGGCCTCGAGGTCGTGCCGCAGGTCGCGCAGCGGCACGGCCGTGAACGGGACGCCGTAGGCGAGCGCGGCGAGCTTGTAGACGACGAAGGCCGGGTCGGCGAACACGATGTGCGACCCGGGCGTCGCGAAGGCGTGCACGATCAGGTCGAGCAGCTCGTTCGAGCCGTTTCCCTGGACGATCTCCTCCATCGTGACGCCGTGGACCGCCGCGAGCCGCTCGCGCAGCCGGTAGGCCGCCCCGTCCGGGTAGAGGTGCACGTTCGCGAGCGCCTGGCGCGCCGCCTCGAGGGCGCGTGGGCTCGGGCCGAGCGGGTTCTCGTTCGAGGCGAGCTTCACGGCGTCCGTCACGCCGAGCTCGCGCGCGAGCTCGTCGAGCGGCTTCCCCGTCTCGTACGGCGAAAGCAGCTCGACGGAGGGCAGAACTAGCGCAGGCATAGCGCGCACCCTATCACACCTTGGCCGTGGGGAGTGAGCCGGCTCGCCGGCGCCCTGCCGCGGGTTCGTCGCCGGGAGTTGCCGGGATCTGGCCTCTGGGCGCGCCCTCCGTGTGATACTCGCCGTCCCGATGAAACCCGGGGACATCGTCGCCGACCGCTTCTTGATCGAGCGCCTCGCCGGGTCGGGCGGGATGGGCTCCGTCTACCGCGCCCTCGACCGGCACACGGGCGAGACGGCGGCGCTCAAGGTCATGTCGGGCCGCGGCCTCGAGCACGGCGAGCGCTTCGCGCGCGAGGCGCAGGTGCTCGCCGAGCTGCGGCACCCCGGCATCGTCCGGTACATCGCGCAGGGCGCCACCGAGAGCGGCGAGCCCTGGCTCGCGCTCGAGTGGCTCGAGGGCGAGAGCCTCGGCGACCGGCTGCGCCGGCGCGGGCTCACCATCGCCGAGAGCGTCACGCTCGGCCTCCGGGTCGCCGAGGCGCTCGCCGAGGCGCACCGCCACAACGTCGTCCACCGCGACCTCAAGCCGAGCAACCTGTACCTCGTCGACAAGTCGGCCGAGCAGGTCAAGCTCCTCGACTTCGGCATCGCCCGCCTCACGTCGCTCGCGCCCCTCACGATGACCGGCGTCGTGATGGGCACGCCGTTCTACATGGCGCCGGAGCAGGCGCGCGGCGAGCGCGACGTCGGGACCCAGGCCGACGTGTTCGCGCTCGGCTGCGTCCTGTTCCACTGCCTCACCGGGCGCCCGCCGTTCGTCGGCGACGACATCCACACAGCCCTCCTCCGCGTCGTGCTCGACGAGGCGCCGCGCCTCCGCGACCTGCGCGCCGACGTCCCCGAGAACGTCGACATCGCCGTGGCGCGCATGCTCGCCAAGGCCCCGGCGGACCGGCCCGCGAACGGCGCCGCCGTGGCCCTCGAGCTGCTCCGCGTCGGCGAGATCAAGAGCACCCCCCCCGCGCCCGCGAGCCGCCGCGCGAGCGCGCTCACGACCGGCGAGCGGCGCACGCTGTGCCTGATGCTCGCGCGCATGGGGGCGCCGGAGGCCCCCTCGTGGCAGGGGCCCACCCTGCCGATGACGCTCCCGATGACGATGCCCCTCGCGCGCACCGTCCCGGAGGACGAGGTGAAGCGCGTGGCGTCGCGCTTCGGCGGGGCCATGCAAACGCTCGCGGACGGGCTCCTGCTCATCACGCTCGAGGGGCGCGGCCTCATCACGGACCAGGCCGCCCGCGCGGCGCGGTGCGCGATCGAGGTGCGGGACCTCCTGCCCGGCGTGCAGATGGCCCTCGTCGCCGGCCGCGGCTCCGCCGACGACCAGCTCCCGATGGGGCCCACCATCGACCGCGCCGTGCGGCTGCTCGACCGCGCCGACGGCGGGTCGATCCGCCTCGACGAGGTGATGGCCGGCCTGCTCGACGCCCGCTTCGAGGTCGGCGGCGACGCGACCGGCCTCGTGCTCCGCGCCGAGCGCGACCTCGTCGAGGCCGCGCGGACGCTGCTCGGGCGCACGACGCCGTTCGTGGGGCGCGACCACGAGCTCGCCATCCTCGACGCCGTGCTCGACGAGTGCCTCTCCGAGCCGACCGCGCGCGCGGTGCTCATCACGGCGCCCGCGGGGCTCGGCAAGAGCCGGCTGCGCTACGAGTTCCTGCGCCGCGTCGAGGAGCGCAAGGAGCGGGTGCAGGTCTGGCTCGGCCACGCCGACCCGATGAGCGCCGGCTCGCCCTTCGGGATGCTGCGCCAGATGCTCCGCCGCGAGGCCGGGCTCTCGGGCGGCGAGCCGCAGGAGGTCCGCGAGCAGCGCCTGCGCGCCCGCGTGGGCCGGTACCTGAGCGGCGCCGACCTCGACCGCGTGACCGAGTTCCTCGGCGAGGTGGCGCGGATCCGCTTCTCCGACGAGGGCCGGGTGGAGCTGCGCGCCGCGCGGAGCGACCCGATGCTCATGGGCGACCAGATCCGCCGCGCCTTCGAGGACTTCGTGCTCGCCGAGTGCCGGGCCGAGCCGGTGCTCCTCGTGCTCGAGGACCTCCAGTGGGGCGACGTGCCCACGGTGAAGCTCATCGACGCGGCCCTCGCGCTGCGCGACCAGCCGCTCATGGTGCTCGCGCTGGCGCGGCCGGAGGTGGAGACCGTCTTCCCGAAGGTGTGGGTCTCGCGCGGCGTCCAGGAGCTCCGGCTGCGCGAGATCGGGCGGCGGGGGAGCGAGCGGCTCGTGCGCGAGGTGCTCGGCGACGCCGTGACGCCCGACCTCTGCGCGCGCCTGTGCGAGCGGGCCGGGGGCAACGCGTTCTACCTGGAAGAGCTCATCCGCGCCGCCGCCTCGGGCCGGACCGAGGCGCTCCCCGAGACGGTGCTGTCGATGGTGCAGGCCCGCCTCGAGTCGCTCGACGGTGAGGCGCGGCGGGTGCTCCGGGCCGCGAGCGTGTTCGGCCAGAAGTTCTGGCGCGGGGGGCTCATGGCGCTGCTCGGTGGCGAGCGCCGCGCCCCCCAGGTGGACGGGTGGCTCGCGGTGCTCGTCGATCGCGAGCTCATCGCGCGGCGGGGCGAGGGCAAGTTCCGGAGCGAGCACGAGTACGCGTTCCGGCACGCGCTCGTGCGCGAGGCGGCGTACGCGACCCTCACGGACGCGGATCGCGCGCTCGGCCACCTGCTCGCCGGCGAGTGGCTGGACGCGGCCGGCGAGCGCGACGCGGCGCTCCTGGCCGACCACTTCGAGCGGGGCGGCGACGCCGAGCGGGCGGTCGTCTGGTTCCGGCGCGCGGCGGAGCAGGCGCTCGGGGCGAACGACTTCCGCGCCGCGATCCAGCGCGCCGAGCAGGGGGCCGCGAGCGCCGACGTGGACGGGGAGCTCTTCGCGGCGCTGCGCCTCGTCCAGGCCGAGGCGCACAAGTGGCTCGGCGAGGCCTCCCAGGCCGAGCGGTGCGCCGTCATGGCGATGCGGGGCTTCCCCCGGAAGAGCGCGCTCTGGTACGCGGCGGCCGGGGAGGCCGCGTCGATGCGCGTGCGCCTCGGCATGGGCGACCGCCTCGCGGATCTCGTCGAGGAGCTCCGGGGGGCCGGCCCGGGCAGCGGGGATCGCGGCTCGTGGATCGACGTCGCGGAGGCGACCGGCGCCTCCGTGAGCGCGCTGGCGCGCATCGCCGGGTCGCTCCTGCACGGGGGCCAGTACGCCGCGGCGGAGGACATCGTGCAGGAGCTCTCCCGGGTGGCGATGCCGCTCGCCGAGCGCGACGCGGCGGTGGCCGCGCGCATCCACGCGCTCCGGGCGTCGCGGGCGCTCTGCTACGGCGACCCTGCGGCGTCGCTCGCGTGCACGGAGCAGAGCATCCCCGCCTACCTCCAGACCGGCGACCTCAGGAACGCGTGCCTGAGCCGCGTGAACGCGGCGCACTGCCTGCTGCAGCTCGGGGTGTACGGCCGCGCCGAGGCCGAGCTGCGCGACGCGCTCGCGGAGGCGGGGCGGCTCGGGCTCTACAACGTGGCGGCGTTCGCCAAGCAGAACCAGGGCCTGCTCTGGATCCAGCAGGGCGATCTCGGCGCGGCGCGCGCGGCCACGGCCGAGGCGATCGACGCCTTCGTGGCGCAGGCGAACCGGCGGCAGGAGGCGCGGTCGCGGGCGTACCTCGCCGCGATCCTGACGCGGCTCGGCGACCTCGACGCGGCGGACAACGAGGCGGGGGCGGCGGTGGCGATGCTGGCGCACGTGCCGACGCTCCAGGCGCACGCGCTCTCGGTGCGCGCGCGGGTGCTGCTCGAGCAGGGCCGGGCCGAGGAGGCGCTCGAGGCGGCCCGGCGCGGGCTCGGGCTGCTCGTGTCGGTCGGCGGGACCGAGGAGGGCGAGGCGCAGATCCGGCTCGTGTACGCCGAGTCGCTCCGCGCCAGCGGCCACCACGAGGCGGCGCGCGAGGCGATCGCGGTGGCGATGCAGCGGCTCGTCGCGCGGGCGCAATGGATCCAGGACCCGGCGCGGCGGGAGAGCTTTTGCCAGGCCGTGCCGGAGAACGCCAAGACGTTCGCGCTGGCGGCGCTCTGGCAGCAAGAAGCCGAGCCGACGCTGCAGTGAGGCGCCGAGTCGCGGCCGCGCTGTGGACGGAAGAGCGGATGTGTGCTCGCTCGCCCGGCTGCGCCGGCGGGCGAGGGGGTTCGCTGCGCGCGTGTCACCGCGCCGCGGTGAGCGGATCGAGCTGAGCCGCTGTCATGAGGAGTTCACTCTCGCCATCTCCGCGGTAACCAATCGTGGCCGCGGGTGGCGTGGCGTGCGCGACATGTGGGTGGGCGCGCGTGGGTGGCGCGCGTGGGTGGCGCGCGTGGGTGGCGCGCGCGTGGGGAAGCGGCGACCCGGCCGCGGCTGCTTGACTGTGTGGCCGAGGTTCGAAAGAATCCTCAGCAGCCATGTATTCAGCCCTCTTTCGGAACGTGCTCTTTCCGTTCTACGAGACGAAACTCCGAGGGAGAGCCACGCTGGCCTACCTGGGGGAGCTGGAGCGGTCCCAGTGGCGTCCGGAGCGCGAGCTCAGGGAGCTCAACTGGAGAAAGATGCTGGCCGCCCTCCGCTTTGCCGAGCAGAGCGTGCCCTTCTACCGGCGCCGCTTCGCCGAATACGGGGTGCGGGTCAAGGACGTGCACGCGCCCGAGGATCTCGCGCGCTTTCCGGTGTTGACCAAAGCCGATCTCCGCGCGCATGGCAGCGAGCTCATCGCGGATGGGTGGCGCGGCAAGCTCTTCAGGAGCGGTACGGGCGGATCGACCGGAGAGCCGGCGCGCTTCTTTTACGATCACGCGACGTACGAGTGTAGAAGCGCCGCGGCCCTGCGCTCCGACGCGTGGGCTGGCGGCCGGATCGGGGACAGGGAGCTGTACATCTGGGGGATTCCGACCCTGGAGCCTCGCTGGAAGAAGGCGAAGCGCACGCTGCACGAGGCGCTGATCCGGAAGAAGACGGTCAGCGCGTGGAACCTGGCGGAGGAGCGGCTCGCGGGGGTGGTGGACGAGATCCGGCGCTACCAGCCGAACCTCGTCGTGGGGTACACGAGCCCTCTCTACTACACGGCGCGCTATGCGCTCGAGACGGGGCGCCGGCTGCCCACGCCGAGGGGGATCATCGCGACGGCGGAGCGGCTCTTCCCTCACCAGCGCGAGGTGATCGAGCGGGCGTTCCAGGCGCCGGTCTACGACCGCTACGGGTGCAGGGAGATGATGCTGATCGGCGCGGAGTGTGAGCGCCACGAGGGCAAGCACCTCAACATCGAGAACGTCTTCCTCGAGGTGGTGCGCGGCGGCCGGCACGCGCGGCCCGGCGAGCCGGGCGAGGTGATCCTGAGCGACCTCGTGTGCCGGTCGATGCCGCTGCTGCGTTACAAGAACGAGGACGTGGTGGTCGCGGCCGACAAGGCCTGCTCGTGCGGCCGCGGATTGCCGCTGCTCGCCTCGGTCGAGGGGCGGGTGCTCGACATGATCGTCGGGACGGACGGCCAGCTCCTCTCGTCCGTGTTCTTCCCCTACTTCTTCAAGGACAACCCGACGGTGGAGCGGTATCAGGTCCACCAGGACAAGACGCGGGCGATCACGATCAAGATCATCCCTGGCGAGGGGTACGGGCCGGAGACGTCGCAGGCCATCGAGCGCGATCTGCGCCGGTTCCTCGGGGAGCGGGCGGACATCCGGGTGCAGCTCGTCAGCGACATCCCGGTCACCTCGGGGGGGAAGTTCCGCTTCACCATGACCGAGGTGCCGATCGAGTTCGGCCGCGGGGCCGCCGCGTGATCGGAGCGCCCGGGGTCCGGCCGGCGCCGTCTGCCGCGCCGGGCCGGCCCGCGAAGGTCGCCCACGTCGTGCTCTCGCTCAACGTGGGTGGGCTCGAGCGGGTGGTGCTCCGGCTGCTCGACAGGATGGCGCGCGACCGGTTCGCGCCGGTGGTGTGCGCGCTCCAGGAGCCCGGCGCGCTGGCCGAGGAGCTGGCGCGGCTCGGCGTGCCGCTCGTGGTGCTCTCGCGGAAGCCCGGCCTCGACCCGGGGCTGCCGTTCAGGCTCTCGGCGTGGCTGCGGCGCGAGGGGATCGGGCTCGTGCACACGCACAACCCGGGGCCGCACCTCTACGGCGCGCTCGCGGCGGGCTTCCTGCGGGCGGCGGCGCTCCCGGGCGGAGGCGGGCCGCGCGTCATCCACACGAAGCACGGTCGCAACTTCCCGAAGCAGAAGCGGAAGGTGCTGGTCAACCGGCTGGCCGCGGCGCTCACGGACCGGGTGGTGGCGGTGAGCGACGACACGCGGGCGGTCGCGCTCGAGGTGGAGCACGTCGACCCGGCCAAGGTCGTAACGATCCTGAACGGCGTGGACACGGACGTGTTCCGGCCGGGCGACGCGGGCGCGGCGCGGGCGCGGCTCGGGGTGCCGGCGACGGGCTACCACGTGGGGTGCGTCGCGCGGCTGTCGCCGGAGAAGGATCACGCGACGCTGCTCGACGCCTTCGCGCGGCTCCGCGCGGCGCGGCCCGACGCGCATCTGACGCTGATCGGCGACGGCCCGCGGCGGCCGGCGCTCGAGGCGCAGGCGGCGCGGCTCGGGCTCGGCGGGGCGGTGACGTTCACGGGGACGCGCGGGGACGTGGCGGAGCTCTTGCCGGCGTTCGATGTGTTCGCGCTCGCGTCGTTGACGGAGGGGATCTCGCTGACGCTCATCGAGGCGGCGGCGGCGGGGTTGCCGATCGTCGCGACGCGGGTGGGGGGCAATCCGGAGATCGTGGTGGATGGCGAGACAGGGATGCTGGTGCCGCCCGGAGCGCCGGAGACCCTGGCGGGCGCGCTCGAGGCGGTGGCCGTGCGGGAGGATCGCGCGGAGATGGGGTTGCGCGGGCGGGCGCGGGTGATGGAGCGGTTCGGGATCGACCGCATGGCGCGAGCGTACGAGGACCTCTATGACGAGGTTCTCGGGAATGGTCGATCCAGGCGCGATCACGCCAGAGGATAGGCGCGCACCTCTGTTCTATTTGCGCTCGTAGAAGGTGAGGCTCACCCCGCCGCCCGCCGCCCCACCCGGGTCGGAGCTCACATACTGCTTCGTGTTGAGGATCGCATAGGGGCCGTCCGCGCGCGTCTCGAAGACAGGAATGAGCGCGCCGAACGGTCCGCAGTTCCTCACCACGATGACCTCGCCGTCCTTCGAGGACAGCGCGTACCGGGCGTCCAGCACCGTGGTCGACCCGATGAGCTGGTAATCCGCGCCTCCGGGGAGCACCGAGCCCGACAGGCCGCTCAGCAGCATTCCGCCGGTGACCGTGCCCCCGGTGATGGGAATGATGTTGCGGGTTCCGCGCTTGCTCGCGCCGACAGAGACCGAAGAGCCGAGCGCGACGGACTCGGTGAACACGCTCGAGCCCCTCGCCCCGGTCGCCTTCGAGCACTCCCACGATTGGTTCGGGACGCCCTCCGGATCCTTGAGCTGGATCTTCGGCTCTCCGGCGGCCACCTTGCTGATGTCGTAGACGTCGAGCTGGATCGTGCCCGCCGCGGCGTCGACGACACGGGTGCCCGCGAACTTCCCGGTGTTGAGCCACGCGAGCGAGCTCGAGGTGGCGACCTCGAAGTCCGGGACGATCCGGACGACGTCATCGCCGGCGGCGGCGACGCCGCAGGTCCGCAGCAAGATGGAGCTGCCGTCGCTCGCCTTCAGGATGTTGATCTCCTCGAGCTCGACGGATCCGTTCGACAGCGTGAGCTCGAGGTCCATGCCGCCCGTGAGGAACGTGGCCTGGATCTTGTCGCCCGTGAGCGTGCCCCCCTTCACGTCGAGGAGGCGGCGGTGTCCGAACTGGGTGGTCCCGACATCGTGGGTCTCGCCGAGCTGGAGCGTCGCCCGAAAGACGAGCTCGCCGCGCGTGGGGAGCGGAATGCCATCCGGCATCCCGCAGGTCCACGACGGATCGGGGACGATCGTCGCCTCCTCGCTGCCGTTGTCGCCGCCGCCGGCGCCGGGCGCCCCGCCTGCGCCGCCGCCGCTGCTGCTGCTGCCCGTCTCCTCAGCGCCGCCGGTTCCCGTGGCTCCGCTACCCGCGGTGGTTCCGCTACCCGCGCCGCCCGTGCCGGCGTCGCCGCCCGTGCCGGTCGCGCCGCCGGGACCGCTCGACGTCGCGCCGCCGGAGCTGCCGCTCGTCGTCGCTCCGCTCGTATCGTCGGTCGACGAACCACACCCTCCAGAGCAGATGCCCAGGATTCCGGTTATCAAGAGCTTCGCTGGGAGATTTTTGATCACCATGGCCGGACCCATCCATTCAATCCACGCTGGGATTCGATGCGTTCTGAAGCGTGGCGCTTTATCGAGCGATACCCGCTTCAGAACTGCGAGAAGAAGCTCCAGATCGACTCGCCGGATTTGTCCGGCAGGGCGTGGCCCCCGTCGAACTCGCACCAGACGACCGGATAGCCCGCGTCGCAGCCCTCGTAGCTGACGCAGCGGCCCGACTCGACCGGTGTGGTCTGCTGACCGCAGTGGTTTCGCTCGAGGAAGACATCGCGAGCGCTCTGCCCGTTCTCGAGCGGAACCACGTTGTCGCTCTTGCCGTGGGAGCCCCACATGGCCACGGGATGGTCGCCGTCCTCGCAGCCGCTGTACAGCGCGCCGGACATGGAGGCGATGGCGCGGAAGTCGTCGCCCATCGCACAGCCGATCGCGTAGGACATCATGCCGCCGTAGCTGAACCCCGTCGAAAAGATCCTGCTCTCGTCGATGCAGAGCTCGGCACGGAAGCGGTCGAGCATGGCGCGGAGGAACGCGATGTCGCGGCCCCCCGTGTTCGCCCAGCCCTGCTCGAGGCCCTCGGGCGAGACGAAGATCGCCGAGCCGTCGGCGCGGCTCTGGAGGCCGTAGTAGCCGCCGCCGAACCCGGTCGCGACCTGCTCGGCCGAGCCGCCGCGGGGATGCCAGGTGAAGATCAGCCGGTAAGGGTGCTTCGAATCGTAGTTGTCCGGCACGGCGAGGATGTACTCGCGCGTCGCGCCCCCGACATCGACGCTGAAACGGCCGCTCTTCGGCGCGGTCGCGCTGCCGCAGCCCGCGCTCTGCGCCTCTCCTCCAGCGCCGCTCGAGCCGGAGCCGACAGCGCCCCCGCCGCCCGCGCCAGTCTCCCCCGAGTCCGGGCGCCCGCCGCTGCCGCCGGCGCCGCTGACCGCCCCCGACGAGCCGCCGGTCGCCGGCGAGCCACCGGTTGCCGACGTGCTGCCCGTGGCGCCGGAGGCGCTGGATCCGGGCCCAGCGGGCCCTCCGGCGCTGCCGCCGGAGGATGCCTCGGTCGTCGCTTCTCCCTGGCCGGAGCAGCCCAGCGCCGCGAACGCCGCGAGCGCAACGAGCGCTGGAGCGATCGCGCCGAAATTGCGAAGCGTTTTCATTCGTCCCCGCCTCTCTATTCCAAGATCGCCGTCCGTCGTCGCATCACCCGATGCAGGTGATCTGCGACGACGTCGTACGCTATGCTTCACGCCCGAGGCATAGGCATACTCGCCTATGCCTCGCCCCTGAGGCATAGGCATACTCGCCTATGCCGCAACGCGAAACGTCACGCCCGGATGGGCGGACTGGACGATGCGGGCTAGGGGCGAGCTCGAAGCGGCGAGGTCCGCGCGACCGCGCGACCGGTGCGGTCCAGGACGAGATCCTCCCCCACGGGGCGAGGTGCCTCCGTGCAGCGACTTCGTCCGCGCGGTCGATCTCCAGCGGCACGGTTTGCGGTACCCTCCTCGGGGCCGATGGCAGGCATCGTGAAGTCGCTGCGCGCGGCGCTGAGGAGCCCCTCGGGGATCCGGAGCCTCAAGCTCACCGGGGTCTCGGGTGACGCCGACGTCGCGGGGATCTCGCGCCTGCCGGACCTCGTGCACCTCGAGATCTCCGTCACCGGCCAGGAGATCCCCCGCGAGGTCTTCCGGATCCCCGGGCTCACGCACCTGACCGTGGGCGGCCGCTCGATCACCGGCCTGCCGCCCGAGATCGGGAGTTGCTCGCGCCTGAAGAAGCTCAACGTCCGTGGTCACCGCATCACCGCGGTCCCGCGCGAGATAGGCAAGCTCTCGCGCCTCGAGGCGCTCTACATCGACGGCAACGCGCTCACCTCGCTGCCCGCCGAGATCTCCGAGCTCGCCTCGCGCTCGAGCGGCTCGACCTGACGGGCAACCCGCTCGAGAAGCTGCCGGCGGATCTGAGCGCGCTCTCGAGGCTCTCCCGGCTGGAGCTCCCGCAGGGCGCGCTCGCGGACGCCTCGGTGCGTGGCCAGATCGCGAGCAATGCTCGGAGGCCCGGGTATGTGACCGAGGGCGAAGGGGCCGTCGTGCGTGAGCGTGTTTAAGATCGCCGCCGGACCTATCGGATATCCGGCAATTAAAATTTATTGACATTATGTATATGTGTGATCCATGATACAAATATAGACACGTATACATGCGTTCAGTGTTATGTTTGCTGCAAGGGTGTATCGCGTCGATCTCAACGCCAGTGTGGCGGTCATGTGCCGGATTTCATGCGACAAGGAGCATCGTATTATCATGCGAAAATCGTGGTTGGCTGTCATGTTCAGCGTGGCGTCGATGGCTTGTTTGACCTCCGGTTGCAGCGCGCTACCCGATGGCGATGAGCCTCGCACGTCGGAGCCTGTCGGCACCTCCCAGCAGCCGCTGGTCTACGGGTGGAGCAATCGCTACGGCGACATCAACTACCAGCACTCCGGCGATGTCGCCGTGGATGTGTCCGACAACATCATCATCACCGCGGGCGGGGAAGGGAGCGTGGACTTCGGCGGTGGGGCGCTCACCCCGACGTTCTTTGGGGTCATGCTGGCGAAGCTCGATGACAGCGGCAACCATATCTGGAGCAAGATGTTCGAGGGCGTGACCCTGATGGGCGTCGCGACGGACAGCGCGGGCAACGTCAACATCGTGGGCACCATGTTCGGCACCACAGACTTCGGCGGAGGGCCGGTGTCCTGCACCGGCACGGCCGACATCTTCGTCGCGCAGTTCGACGCTTCGGGCAACCACGTGTGGAGCTATGGCTTCGGCGGGGGGTCGTCGTCCGACTACGCCGAGGGAATGGCGATCGCGGTGGACTCCTCGGACAACGTGATCATCACGGGGAACTACTGGGGTAACCTCGCGTTCGGCAGCGACTTCGGGACCGCCGTCTCCAACGATGTGTTCCTGGCGAAGCTCGACAGTTCCGGGAACCCCGTCTTCGGGAGGTTCTTCGGCGTCCCCTTGGTCCCTGGCACCGGGACGGGCCGCGCCGTCGCGATCGACGGCAGCGACAACATCGTCATCTCAGGGTGGTACTATGGCCGCATGGACTTCGGCGGTGGACCGACGCCTCTCGTCTCCGTGCCGGATACGGCCGACGCCTTCGTGGCCGAGTTCGACAGCTCCGGGACGTACCTCTGGGACACGACGTTCGGGAACTCCGGCGAAGCGGACGCCCTTGGCGTGGCGACCGACAGCCTCGGGAACGTGGCCGTTGTCGGCAGTTTCAGGGGCAACATGGACATCGGCGGCGGTACGCTGACCAGCGCAGGGATCACTGATATCTTCGTGGCGCAGTTCGACAACAGCGGCACTCATCTCTGGAGCCACGGATTCGGCGACACAGACTGGGACACGGCCAGCGGAGTGTCGATCAACGACTCGGGGGACGTCTTCGTCACCGGCAACATCGGGGGCGCGGTGGACTTCGGCGGCGGCACGCTGACCAGCGCAGGCAGCGGCGATGTGTTCGTGGCGCAGTTCGATGACAGTGGCACCCACCTCTGGAGCGCGAACTACGGCGACGCGGACTCGCAGGGCGGCTCGTCCATCAAGATCGACAGCAACGGGAACGCCGTCGTTACGGGGGCGTTCTTCGGGTCGGTGAACTTCGGTGGCACGACATTGACCGATGCGGGGACCGGAGACATCTTCCTCGCCCAATTCACTCCCTGAAGATCGGCGCTGCCGGCCCGGAGATGTCGGCGTGCAGCCCCCCACGCGGGGCACCGCTCCTTCCACCGAACGCGTGTCCCACGCGTCTCCCGCATCCGCCTCAGGAACACGGCACCAGCGCCCCACCCCCTCCACGTGAGCCGCGCTGCCCGGGACGCCCCGACTGTCGCGGAACAGCCCCCCGTGACCAGCGTCCCACCGCCGCGCGTTCACACCGTGGAGTACGCGGGGGTGCTCGCATCGGCGAGCCGCCCACGTTGGCGCGCAAGCGCATCGGACCGCGCCCAGAGCCGGCCGTCCGCGCCGAGCAAAGCGTGCGCCGCGAGCACGGCCATTCCCTTGGCCGTGGGCGCCTGCGGGTCGCCCATCACGAAGATACGCCGGGGCGTCAATTGGTCTAGCCGCTCGGATCGAGCTGCACGCCGACGGTCCACGCGGCGCCGCCCACCTCGTCCTTGACCGTGACGCGCCCCGTCGCGGCGTCGAGCTCGAACGCCGGGTCGCCGCCGTTCGGGGTCGTGTTCCCGTCGTGGACGCGGACGACCTCGTCGCCCTCCACCGTGCACTCCGAGACGCCGGTCGTGCCCGCGCCGTAGAGCATTCGGCCGGCGCACGCGAGGCGCGTGAGGCACTTGCCGCCCCGCGGGAGCGGCGAGACGAGCAGCGCGCACCTCGCGCCCGCCTTCACCGGGCTCGGTCCCGTGGACTCGGTGACGCGCGCGGACCGGCGCAGCGCTCTCCGGGTCGCGTCGAGGAGCTGCTCCCCCGCGACGGGCAGGCTCTGGTACGCCAGCGTGAACTCGACGCGGTACGCGGGCACCGAGTCGCGCCAGACGGCGCCGGCCTTGCGGATGCTGTCGAGCGAGACCTCGGCCCGCTCCCCGGCGCGCGAGCCCTTGTCCTGGTACGAGAGGGCATAAGCATACGTGCCAGGCTGAGGGCCGGAGTCCTCCTCCACGCCGGCGCTGAACATCGACATGCCGTTCAGCGGATCGCTCGACCGGTAGATCGGCTTGCCGCCGCAGAGGACCCGGAGCGCGGGCACGCGGATGTCGTCGCCCGAACTCGCGAGCTCCGCCTCGACGGTGCACGCCGCGCCGGCCGCGAGGGGGAGCCCCGTGGCGCGCGTGACGGTTGCCCTCCAGGTCGCGGTCGCGGTCCGCGACGGCGCCTCGCGCGCCGGCGCGGCCGGCTCCGGCGGCGCCTGCGCTGGCTCGGGGACCGGCGCCGGCAGCTCCGGGAGGGGAGGGGCAGGCGGGGGCACGGCCGGCTGCTGGACGATCGCCATCGTCTCGCGCGCGGGCCGCGCCAGCAGGTAGCTCGCGACCATCGCGCAGAGCCCCACGCCCGCCATCGTCACCAGGAGCGGCACCGCCGACGACCGCTTCGGCTGGCCGCGCACCGCGGCGAGCTCCCGGCCGAGCTGGTCGAGCACGCGGCGGGCCTCCGCCATCTGGCGCTCGATCTGCTCGACCCGCGCGGCCCGATCGTCGTCGCGGTGCTCCTCGAGCTCTCTCCTGGCCGCCGCGAGCTGCTCCTCGAGGCTGTCGACACGCCCCCGCAGCGCGTCTCGTTCGTCGCGGTATTGCATTGCTCGACGATACCACCGGCCAGCCCGCCAGCGACGCCAGGCGCCGGCGGCGCGCCGGTCGTCGGAGCGCGTCGAAGCGCGCCGGCACACACGCCGCGTGTGGGGCGGCCATGTCCGCGGTCTGACGCCACGCCCCGGATCCCACGGCAGGACACGAGACTTCTCGCCCGGGCCGGCGGCGCAGCGTATACGATGTAGCCGGTCCTCAGCGGTCGTGGGGAGGGCGGTCACGTTGTGGAGCAGGAGGCCGTCGAGAATGGGTCAGGGTCGCCAGGGCAGTGCAGTACCGTTGCCGGAGCAGTGGGGCGAGCTGCCTGGCGCCGCGAGGTGGAAGTCCAGGGGAAAGGCCGGCGTCTCCGGCCCTGATCCGCGCCGGCGCGAGGGCGCGCACGCGGCGGCCCGCCCTCCCACCCTCGGCGTCGTCGCCCCGTTTCTCTCCGGCGCGTTCTGGGGCCCTGTCCTGCTCGGCATCCATGAGTCGGCCCAGCGGCGCGGGATCCGCACGCTGGTGCTGCGCGGCACGCCATCCGAGGTCCTGGCCCCCTCGCTCGCCAGAGAGCAGGTGGACGGGTGGCTCGTCATCATCGAGTTCGGCGGCCTCGAGGCGCTCGCCGATGCGGGGGTCCCGTTCATCACGCTCGGCGCCCGCCCCGCCGGCTTTCGGTGTCCCGCGGTGGTCCCGGACAACCACGGTGGCATCCGGAACGCGGTGCTCCACCTGATCGAGCACGGGCACCGGCGCATCGCGTTCGTCGGCAACTTCGCCGCGTACGACGTGCGCGAGCGCCGCGACGCCTACATCAGCACGCTCGCCGAGGCCGGGATCCCCTTCGACCCCGATCTGGTCATCCCCTGCGACAACAACATGTACAGCGGAGGCCGGGCCGCCGCGCCGGCGCTCCTCGCGCAGCTGCCCGCGTGCACGGCGGCGGTCTTCGGGACCGACAAGAACGCGCTCGGGACGATGTCCGAGCTGAAGGCGGCTGGCGTCCGTATCCCCGAGGATTTCGCGATCATCGGCTTCGACGACGTGGTGGAGGCGCAGAGCGCCGACCCGCCGCTGACCACGGTGCGCCAGCGGTTCGAGATGATGGGGAGCGCGGCGTGCGAGCTGCTCGCGTCGATGATCGTCGGCGAGCCCTTCCCGCCCGAGGGCGTGCGCACGGCCAACGCGCTCGTCCTGCGGAGCTCGTGTGGCTGCAATGTGGTCCAGAACTTCCTCGACACGGAGGACGCGGCCTCCGAGGAGGACGCCGGCGACACCCTGGCCCGGCAGATGGTCGAGCAGCTGCTCCTGCCGCGCCCGCTCCCGCTCGATACCCCGCCGGCCGCGGTCTGGCCGGCGGTCACGCGGGTGGTCGACATGTATTTCGCGGCGCTCCGGGGCACCGCGCCCGCCCCGGCCGCCGAGCTCGAGCGAGCCTATCGCCAGGCCGTCGCCATCACGCCCGATCTGGGGGCCCTGCTGTCGACGGCCCGCCTGATGGATCAGCTCCCGGAGCGGCGCCGCATGTCCCTGGACGCCGCGGCCAGGCGGCGGGGCCAGGACTTCGTGGAGCAGGCGCGCCTCGCGAGCGCGCGGGCGCGGCTCGACGCCGAGACCCACTCCGTCCACCAGCTCGGGGTGCTCGCGAGGACCAACTACGATGTGAGCTTCGCCCTGCTCGGCGGCACCCAGCAGGAGTACCGGTCGCTCTCGTGGCTCGAGACGACCACGATGGTCTGGGGTTGCCTCGCGTTATGGGACGACCCGGCGGAGCGCGCGGGCCTCGTCGTCGTGGGCGCCTACAGCCGCGACGGCAGCCCGGTCCCCCCGAACGGGAGCCGCCATCGGCTGGAGGCGTTCCCGCCGGCGGAGATGCTGCCGCCGTCGGCCGCGGACGGCACGTACATGGTGCTGCTCCTGCCGATACGCTCCGTGGAGCGCGACTGGGGGATCCTCGTGCTCATCGGCCCGGCCGTCGTCGCGATGACCGGGGACGAGGGCACGGTCGCGATCTGGGGGACGCTGCTCGGGGCGGCCCTCGAGCGCGACGCGCTGCTGGCGTCGCTGTCGGCGCGGCACGCCGACCTGCAGCAGGCGTTCGCGAGCGAGCGCGCGCTGTCGCGGACGGTGCGGGAGCTGGGCTGCCCGATCATCCCGCTCCTCTCCGGCGTGCTGCTCGTGCCGCTGATCGGGATGCTCGACAACGGCCGCGCCCAGCAGGTGCTCGAGAAGGTGGCCGAGGGGGTGAGCCGGCACGAGGCGCTGTCCGTGCTGCTCGACCTCACGGGCGTTCCGTGCGTGGACATCCAGGTCGCCCATTTCCTGGGCATGACCAGCCGCGCGGCGGCCCTGCTCGGCGCGCGGGTCTACCTGGTCGGCGTGCGCCCCGAGATCGCGGAGAGCCTCGTCGACGTCGAGCTCGGCGAGCTGCCCACGTTCTCCTCGCTCGCGATGGCGCTCCTCGAGCTCGCGCCGGCGGCGGGGGGCGCACACAGGGCGAGGTGATGGGCGCGCCAGGGCATTGTTACTTCCCTCACCTCCCGCCCGAAATCGATTAAGGATGGCGCTGGCCACGGAAGTGGAGAGGCTCGGCC
The DNA here is from genome assembly GCF_052075895.1 of Sorangium sp. KYC3313. Taxonomy (NCBI): domain Bacteria; kingdom Pseudomonadati; phylum Myxococcota; order Polyangiales; family Polyangiaceae; genus Sorangium; species Sorangium sp. KYC3313. The sequence goes on along the minus strand of NZ_CP197255.1, from coordinate 959,379 downwards.
GGACGTGGGCGAGCAGGGCGGGAGGGAGCGCGAGGATGGGTCAGGGGCGCCGGGACAGCGGCATCGTGGTGCCGGAGCAGTGGGGCGAGCTTTCCGGCGCACCGGGGCAGGGGGCGGGCCCGGGGCGCGGCACCGGCTCTTCTTTCCCTCCGACGCGCCGCTCCTCTCTCCCTCCGGCGCGCCGCTCCTCTCTCCCTCCGGCGCACCGCTCCTCTCTCCCTCCGGCGCGCTGCGCCGACGCCCCGCCGCCCCATGTCCCGGCCGCCGGCGCCGCGGCCCGCTTTCGCACCCTCGGGGTGATCTCCCCCTTTCTCGACGGCTCGTTCTGGAACCCTGTCCTGCTCGGCATCCATGACTCGGCCCAGCAGCGCGGGTTTCGCACGCTGGTGCTGCGCGGTACGCCGTTCGAGGTCCACGCGCCGTCGCTCGCCGGGGAGCAGGTGGATGGGTGGATCGTCCTGATCGAGCTGCATGGCATCGAGGCGCTCGCGCGCGGCCGGGCCCCGTTCATCACCGTCGGCACGCGCGCCGCCGACGTCGCCTGTCCAGCCGTGATCCCGGACAACCACGGCGGGATGCGGAGCGCGGTGCGCCACCTGATCGAGCACGGGCACCGGCGCATCGCGTTCGTCGGCTACTTCGACGCGTACGACGTGCGCGAGCGCTTCGCGTCCTACAAGGACACGCTCGCCGAGGCGGGCATCGCCTTCGACCCCGATCTGGTCATCCGGAGCGACAACAACTGGTACACCGGCGGCCAGGGCGCCGCGCCGGCGCTCCTCGCGCGGCTGCCTGGGTGCACGGCGGCGGTCTTCGCGACCGACAAGAACGCGCTCGGGATGATGCCCCCGCTGAGGGCGGCGGGCGTCCGCATCCCCGAGGATCTCGCCATCATCGGCTTCGACGACATCGCGGACGCGGAGAGCGCCGATCCGCCGCTGACCACGGTGCGCCAGCGGTTCGAGATGATGGGGAGCGCCGCGTGCGATCTCCTCGCGTCGATGATCGCCGGCGAGGCCTTCCCGGCCGAGGGCGTGCGCACGGCCAACGCGCTCGCCGTGCGGAGCTCGTGCGGGTGCAACACGGTCCAGGAGTTCCTCGACAAGGAGGACACGGTGCCCGAGGAGGACGCCGCCGGCGTCCTGGCCCGGCAGCTGGTCGAGCTCCTGCTCCTGCCCCAGCCGCTCCCGCCCGACCTCCCGCCGACCGAGGTATGGCCGGCGGTCACGTCGTTGATCGACGGCTATTTCGCGGCGCTTCGGGGCACCGCGCCGCCTTCGGCGGCCGAGCTCGGGGGCGCCTGCCGGCAGGCGGTCGACATCACGATGGATGTGGGGACGTTGCTGGCGGCGATCCGCCTGCTGGGCCAGTTTCACGAGCGGCGCGGCGCGTCCCTGGACGACGCGGCCAGGCGGCGGGTGGAAGCGTTCCTGGAGCTCGTGCGCCTCACGATCACGCGGGCCCGGCTCGAGGCCGAGAGTCAGTATGTCCGCCAGCTCGGGGTGCTCGCGAGGACGAATTACGATGTGAGCTTCGCCCTGCTCGGCGGCACCCAGCAGGCGACGCGGTCGCTCTCGTGGCTCGAGACGACCACGGTGATCTGGGGCTGCCTCGCGCTGTGGGATGACCCGCAGGCGCGCTCCCGCCTCGTCGTCGCCGGCGCCTACAGCCGCGACGGCAGCCCGACGCCGCCGATCGGCCGCCGCTGTCGGCCGGAGGCGTTTCCGCCGGCGGAGATGCTGCCGCCGTCGGCCGAGGACGGCACCCACATGGTGCTGCTCTTGCCGATACGCTCTGCCCGGCGCGACTGGGGGATCCTGGTGCTCGTCGGCCCGACCCTCGTTGCCATGGCCGGAGACGAGGGGACGGTCGCGATCTGGGGGACGCTGCTCGGTGCGGCCCTGGAGCGCGACGCGCTGGTGGACTCGCTGTCGTCGCAGCACGCCGACCTGCAGAAGGCGTACGAGATCGAGCGCGCGCTCTCGGAGACGGTGCGCGAGCTGGGCTGTCCGCTCATCCCGCTCCTGCCCGGCGTGCTGCTCGTGCCGCTGATCGGGATGATCGACGGCGGCCGCGCCAGGCAGGTGCTCGAGAAGGTGTCCGAGGGGGTGAGCCGGCACAGGGCCTCTTCCGTGCTGCTCGATCTCACGGGCGTGCCGTTCGTGGACGCCCGGGTCGCCGACACGGTCGGCATGACCAGCCGCGCGTCGGCGCTGCTCGGGGCGCGGGTCTATCTGGTCGGCGTGCGCCCCGAGATCGCGATGAGCCTCGTCGGCGTCGACCTCGGCGTCCTGAGCACGTTCTCCTCGCTGTCGGCGGCGCTCCGCGAGCTCGCGCCGGCGGGGCGGCGCGCGCGCAAGGCGAGGCGTGGGGCGCGGTGAGCCGCCTTGACCTGCCGAGACGCGGCTGGCGTAGAATCGGTCCATGCTCGCCGTGCATTGCCCGCGCTGCGGGCGACCCGCGCCTGTGTCCCTCGCCAGCCCGGATCGGATGGCCTGCGCGGCGTGCCACTACCGCGGCCCGCTGCCCGGGGAGGCGGCGCAGGGCCTGCGCGCCGCGGCGCACGTGGTCTTCCAGACCGACGTGCGCCGCCGCCAGCTCTCGGAGGCGCTGCGGCGGAGGCTGATCACGGCGTCCCGGCGGCACGCGCGGCTGCTTGTCGTGTTCGCGCTCGCGTCGGTGCCGATCACCCTGCTCGGCGCGCTCATCGTGCTGGGGGTCTGGGTCAGCCCCGACACCGAGGGGAACGTGATCACCGGCGGCATGGTGGTGGCGGCGTGGCTCGGCACCGTCGGGACGGGCGCGGCCGTGCTCGCGGTCATGCGCAGCAGGCAGCGGCGGCTCGAGGAGGCGTGCGCCGCGCGCCCGCCGGCGGCCCCGGGCGAGCCGGCGGCGTGCCACGTGTGCGGCGCGCCGCTCGGCGCGGGTGACGGCGCGATCGCGCGGTGCGGCTTCTGCGCCGCCGACAACCTGGTCGCCGCGCCCGTCCTCGAGCGGGTGCGCGCGCGCCAGGTCGTGATCCTGCGGTCGTTCGAGCAGGCCGTGAGCGCCGAGCTCGCCTCGTTCGGCCGGGCGACGTCCGGCGCCGCCGCGGTCGTCGTGGCGACCGCGCTCGCGGTCCCGGTCGCCTCGTTCGTCCTCGCCGTCGCCGTCACCCTGGTGGGCGAATCGAGGCGATCGCCGGTGGACGCCGCCGTGACGTACGCGGTCGTCGGCACGCCGCTCGGGCAGTGCATCGGAAAGATCATGCCGGGAAAGGGCGGCGGCACGGCGGTGCGGTTCGGCGGGTTCCGGCGCGCGGAGCTGCCCGAGGAGCAGGCGATCGCGCCGGGAGCGCCGATCGAGGCCGTGTCGCCCGCGTCCCTCGTCGGCCGCTCCGTGACGGCGAAGCAGGGGGCAGGCGTCGTTCAGGGGGTGTTCTCGTCGCCGCTCACGGGCAACTCCGTCGAGGTCCGGCGCGAGGAGGGGACGTCGTTCACGAGCAGCATCGCCGGCCTGTGCCTGAGCGGCCCGCCGCCGAGGTGATCTGCGCGCATTTCGCGCCCGCGTCCAGCAATGGACGTCGAGCGCTCAATCGCTGTCGATCGCCGCATTCCGCGCGGGCTCCGCGATTGCTGCGCTGTCCGCAATCGCTGAGCCCGCGCGGCGTTCGGCCGTCGCTCTTCTGCGTGGCGCGTGGCGCGTGGCGCGTGTCGCGCGGCGGCGCGGTGCGGGCGCGTACGGGGGCGCCGCGCGCCGGAAGTTAGTTGTTCCGCGCCGGCGCCCTCCACGTATAGTGGGGGGTAGTTGGTTGGGGGTAGTCGGTATTCACACCCAGTGGAGACAAGATGAGCCAAGGTGGCTGGGGCGGGGGATCAGGGGGCGGTCAGGGCGGTGGTGGTTACGGGCAACCGCCGGGCGGCGGCTACGGCCCGCCGCCGGGGGGTGGCTACGGACAGCCACCCGGGGGCGCTGGCCCCGGTCAGCCTCCGGGCGGTGGTTACGGCCAGCCTCCGGGCCAGCCGCCGGGCGGCGGCTACGGCCAGCCTCCGGGTGGTGGTTACGGCCAGCCGCCGGGCCAGCCTCCGGGCGGTGGTTACGGCCAGCCTCCGGGCGGCAGCTACGGCCAGCCTCCGGGGCAGCCTCCGGGCGGCAGCTACGGCCAGCCTCCGGGGCAGCCTCCGGGCGGCGGTTACGGCCAGCCTCCGGGGCAGCCTCCGGGCGGCAGCTACGGCCAGCCTCCGGGGCAGCCTCCGGGCGGCAGTTACGGCCAGCCTCCGGGCGGCAGCTACGGCCAGCCTCCGGGGCAGCCTCCGGGCGGCGGTTACGGCCAGCCGCCGGGGCAGCCGCCGGGCGGTGGTGGCTGGGGCCAGCCTCCGGGCGGCGGCGGCGGCTACGGCCCGCCCCCGGGAGGAGGCGGCGGCTGGGGCCCGCCTCCGGGCGGCGGCGGCTACGGCCCGCCTCCGGGTGGCGGCGCCGGCTGGGGTGGGGCCAACCCCTACCAGCCCCCGGGCGGCGGCGGGGGCTACGGCTCACCCCCGGGCACGGGCGTCGCGGCGCCGTGGGGAGCGGGAGATGCGGCGTCCTTCGGCTGGGAGCGCCTGAAGCGCGACCCGGCTGTCCTCATCGGCGCCATGGTCGTCGTCGGGCTCGCGTCGAGCGTCCCCAACGGCATCGGCGGAGGCATCCAGGCGGCGCTCGCGAAGGACGCGCCCTCCGCGGGGGCGGCCATCCAGTTCCTGATGCAGGCCGTCGCGCTCGTGGTCGGCGCCTACTTCGCCGGAGGCATGAACAACCTCCTGCTGAAGGTCGCGCGCGGCGAGCCGTACTCGTTCAGCGACGTCCTTGGCGGCGGGCGGTGGTTCCTGTCCATCCTGGGCGCCCAGCTCCTGACCGGTCTCGCTGTCGGCGCCGGCATGCTCCTCTTGATCGTCCCCGGCGTCATCGTCGCGCTCGGCCTGAGCATGACGACGCTGTGCATCGTCGATAAGAACCTGGGCGCCATCGACGCCATGAAGGAGAGCTGGCGAATCACGACCGGCCACAAGGGGGGCATCCTCGTCTATGCCCTGCTCGCCTGCGCGCTCGTGCTGGCGGGCGTGCTCGCCTGCTGCCTCGGCACGCTCGTGGCCGCGCCGGTCGCCGCCATCGGGCTTGCGTTCATCTACCTGCGTCTGACGGGCCAGCCCACCGCGAGCTGAGCCTCCCCAGGGCTCGCTCCCGCGCCGCCCTCGTCCCTGCAAGCCGAGCCCCTCCCGCGCGCCATCGTCGCGCCGCCTCGCATGTCCCGCCTGACAGATCCCCTCATTTGGGCGGGAAATTGAGCAGGGCGGCGGGGGACGGTGAGATTGGTGGGATTTCACTCCCCGTCTCCCCGCCTCCCTGTGAATTTCTCCGAAAAATTCGAGGAGGAGCTCCAGACCTCCGTCTTCGCCTCCTTCGCCTCCGTTTCCGCCCCGCGCCGAGCGCGCCCCTCCCTTCTCACCCCCGTCCCCGGCCGCTCTCATCGCCTGTCCGCGCGGCGCTCCTCGCCACAAACCCCCTTTGCGACACATCGAGTCTCCGCCGCCATCCGGCGGCGCCGTACCCTCTCCAGGAGGCGCGGAAGGCGCGATAGCGATCGTCAAACAAAGCTCCTTCGAACGATTGCGGCTCTCCAGATCGCATGTTAATCGGTGTCTCCTCTGGGACTCCCGCGCAGCGAGGCGCGGAGCCGGGGGGACATCGCGCGGCGGGCGGGCGTTCGGTCTGCCTGCCGCGCTGCGCCGTCGTGCGCCCTCCGCTCGCGAGGCGCTCTCTCTCATCACCCGCTCGCCCGCTGCTCGTCCAGACCGGAACGGAGCATCCTATGCCTGACCATGTCCTGATCACGGGGGGAGCCGGGTTCATCGGCTCTCACCTGGCCGACGAGCTGCTTCGAAAGGGGGAGCCGGTCCTCGTCCTCGACAACCTCTCGCGCGGGTTCGTCGAGCGCAACGTCGAGCGCCTCAAGGGGCGTCACGGCGCCGGCGTGGAGGTCCGGGTGTGCGACGTCCGGGACGAGCAGGCCGTGAGCGACGCCGTGCGGCGCGCCTCGTTCGTCTTCCACCTCGCCGCGCAGGTCGCCATCGCGAGGAGCGTCGCCGACCCGGCGCTCGACTTCGAGGTGAACGCGCGCGGCACGCTGAACGTGCTCGAGGCGCTCCGGAGGCTCGACCGCCCTCCGCCGCTCCTCTTCGCCTCCACCAGCAAGGTCTATGGCGCGCTGCCCGATCTGCCGATCGAGCGCGGCGAGGAGCGGTATCGACCCCTGTGCGAGAGCGCGCGCGAGCACGGCATCTCCGAGAGTCAGCCGCTCGATCTCCGGGGCCCCTACGGGTGCTCGCGGGGCGCCGCCGACCAGTACGTCCTCGATTACGCCCGCACCTTCGGCCTCCACGCCGTGGTGCTCCGGGTGGGCTGCGTCTACGGCCCCCCGCAGTTCGGCAACGAGGACCAGGGGTGGATCGCCCACTTCGTCGCGCGCGCCATCCGCCGCGACCCGATCACCCTCTACGGCGACGGGCTGCAGGTCCGCGACGCGCTGTTCATCGAGGACCTCGTCGACGCCCTCCTGCGCGCGCGGCGCGCGCTCAAGCCCGCCTCGGGCCGCGCCTTCAACATCGGGGGCGGCCCGGGCACGGCGGTGAGCCTCGTCGAGCTGCTCGATCTGCTCGAGGAGCTCGACGGGCGCCGCCCGGTCGTCTCGCTCGCCGCGTGGAGGCGGGGCGATCCGCGGTATTACGTCTCCGACTGCCGCGCCTTCCAGGCGCTCACCGGCTGGGCGCCGCGGGTCGCCCTGCGCGACGGGCTGCGCGCGCTCTATCAATGGCGCCTCGGCGTCGAGGCGCGCCTCGGGGCCGTCTACGCCGACATCCCCTCGTCGGTCCGGATGGACCGGCTGGAGGCCGCCTCGTGAAGGTCGCGCTGGTCAACCCGCCCTGGACCTTCCACGGCAGCGTCTACCTCGGCTGCCGCGAGCCGCACCTGCCGATCGAGCTCGGGTACGCCAGGGCGCTGCTCGAGCGCGCGGGCCACGAGGCCGCCCTCATCGACGCCCAGGCGCGCGGGATCGACCTCATCGCGCTGCGCGACGAGGTCGCGGCGCTCCGCCCGGCCATGACGGTGATCGCCACGGCGCCGAGCTACCTCGCCTGGCGCAGCCCCCCGCCCGAGCTGCGCGTGCCCATGGCGGCGGTCGCCGCGCTGCGGGGCCACGGCGGCCTCCTCGTCGCCGTCGGGCCTCACGGCTCCGCGACCCCGCGCGCGGCGCTCCGCAAGCTCGGCGTGGACGTCGTCGTCCTCGGCGAGTGCGAGGAGATCCTCGTCATGCTCGCCGGCGCGACCGAGTCGCGCTTCTGGCAGATCCCGTCGATCGCCTACCGCAGGAACGGCATCGACCACGTGCAAGGAGGCCCTTACGCCGCCTGCCTGAGGACGCTGCCGGCCCTGCGGTGGGACGGCGCGACGATCGCGCGGCACGTCCACCACCACCACCGCTTCGACGCCGTGCCCGAGGGGCCGAGCGCCGAGATGGAGACCTCGCGCGGCAGCCCCTGCCGCTGCGCCACCTGCGCCAGGGACGGCGCGCGCGACAGGCTCCGGAAGCGCCCGCTCGCGACGGTGCTCGACGAGCTCGACGCGCTCCTCGCCGAGGGCGTGCGCCACATCTATTTCATCGACGAGCGCTTCCTGCCCGACCGGGCCCTGCTCGAGGAGCTCTGGGCGCGGGACGTGGTGTTCGGCGTCCAGCTCAGGATCGACAGCTGGTCGCGCGAGATGCTCGATCTCCTCGGCCGCGCGGGCTGCGTCTCGATCGAGGCCAGCGTCGAGCGCCCGTCGATCGAGGGGATGGACGCGCTCGCCAGGCGGTGCAGCGCCTCGACCGAGGAGCTCACCGCGCTGCTCGTCCACGCCCGGCGCAGCGTGCCCTTCGTGCAGGCCAACCTGAGCGACGCGGGCCCCGGCGATCCGGCCGAGGCGGCGTCGTGGCGGCAGCGCCTCCTCGGGCTCGGCGTGTGGGCCAACGAGCCTGTCCCGGCGTTCCCGTACCCTGGCTCGCCCGCGTACACCCGGCGGTGGGGGGCGCCGGACGACGGCGCCTGGGAGCGGGCGCACGCCCATTACATCGCCGAGCACCGGACGTTCGGGGATCTGCCGGACAGCCGGCCGCTGCCGCTCACGGAGCTCGAGCATGGCGCGCGTTGACCGCCGATCCCCGGGCGCCGCGGCGCCGCGGCCCGGCCGGGTGCTGATGACGGCCGACACGCAGGGCGGCGTGTGGACGGTCGCGCTCGAGCTCGCAGGCGCGCTCTCCCGTGCCGGCGTGGCCACGGCGCTCGCGATCATGGGCGGGCCCCTGTCGCCCGCGGCGCGCGCGGCGGCCGCCGCGATACCGGGCCTCGAGCTCGTCGAGAGCGCCTACCGGCTCGAGTGGATGGATGACCCGTGGGACGACGTCGCGGCCGCCGGCGACTGGCTGCTCGACCTCGAGGAGCGGGTGCGGCCGGACCTCGTCCACCTGAACGCCTACTGCCACGCGGCCCTGCCGTTCCGGGCGCCCCGCGTCGTCGTGGCGCACTCCTGCGTGCTGTCGTGGTGGCGCGCGGTGCACCGCCGGCCCGCGCCGGTCCGCTACGAGCGCTACCGCGCGCGGGTCGCCGAGGGGCTCCGGGCCGCGGACGCGGTGGTCGCGCCGAGCGCGGCGATGCTGAGCGCCCTCGCGGGCGAGTATGGCGCGCTCGGCCTGGGCCGCGGCCATGTCATCCCGCACGCGCGGGACCGCAGGCGGTTCGCGCCGGCGCCGAAGGAGCCGTTCGTCTTCGCGGCCGGCCGGCTCTGGGACGAGGCCAAGAACCTCGCGGCCCTCGAGAAGGTCGCGCCCCGCCTCGCGTGGCCCGTGCTCGTGGCCGGGAGCGACGTCGCGGCGGGCGGCGTCGGCCGCCGCGCCGGGGAGAGCCTCTGCTCGCTCGGGTGGGTCGAGGAGCCGGAGCTCACGTGGTGGATGTCGCGCGCCGCGATCTACGCCTCGCCGGCGCGGTACGCGCCGTTCGGCATGGCCACCCTGGAGGCCGCCCTCTCCGGCTGCGCGCTCGTGCTCGGCGATCTGCCGAGCCTGCGCGAGGTCTGGCGCGACGCCGCCCTCTACGTCCCCGCGGACGATCCGCGCGCGCTCCACGCCGCGCTCGACCACCTCATCCGGGACGTCGCGCGCCGCGAGGCGCTCGGCGCGCTCGCCCGCCGGCGCGCTGTGCGCTTCAGCCCGCGCGCCATGGCCCGCCGCTACCTCGACGTCTACGCCCTCGCGCTCGCCGCCCGCCCGCCGGCCCCCCGGCGGGTCTGCCCTCCTTCGTCGCCTTCACCCTGCGGGACACCATGCGAATAGCCCTCTTCTGCCACTCCTTGCTCTCCGACTGGGATCACGCGGACGCGCACTTCCTCCGCGGGATCGCGGCCGAGCTCGACGCGCGCGGCCACGACGTGCTCGCCTTCGAGCCCGAGGACGCCTGGAGCGCCCTGGGCCTCGTCGCCGCGTACGGCCCGGACGCGTTGCGCGAGGCCGCCGCCGTCTATCCGCGCCTCCGCCCGCGCCGTTACGCGCTCTCCACGCTGGACCTCGACGCCGCGCTCGCGGGGGTCGACGTCGTGCTCGTCCACGAGCGGAGCGACCCGGAGCTCGTGCGGCGGCTCGGCGAGCACCGCGCGCGCACGGATCGTTATCGCCTCTTCTTCCACGACACGCACCACGGGCTCATCACCGATCCGGCCGCGATCGTGCGGCGCGATCTCTCGGGGTACGACTGCGTGCTCGGCTTTGGAAAGAGCGTTTGCGATCTCTACCTGAGCCGCGGCGTCGCGCGGCGCGCGGTGGTGTGGCACGAGGCCGCGGACGCGCGCCTGTTCCGGCCGCTGCCCGAGGTCGAGAAGGAGCGCGATCTCGTCTGGATTGGCAACTGGGGCGACGGCGAGCGGACGGCGGAGCTCCACGAGTTCCTCGTCGAGCCCGTGAGGGCGCTCGGGCTCCGCGCGCGGGTCCACGGCGTGCGTTACCCCGATCGCGCGCTCTCGGCGCTCGCGGACGCCGGCATCGAGTACGCCGGCTGGCTCCCCAACCACCGCGTCCCGGACGCCTATGCGCGCGCCCGGATCACGGTGCACGTCCCGCGGCGGCCGTATGCCGCGTGGCTCCCCGGCATCCCCACGATCCGGCCGTTCGAGGCGCTCGCGTGCGGGATCCCGCTCGTGAGCGCGCCGTGGACCGACGTCGAGCGCCTCTTCTCGCCTGGCCGGGACTACCTCGTCGCGCGCACGGGCGCGGAGATGACGGAGCACCTCCGCGCGCTGCTCGCGGACCCGGAGTTCGCGCGCGGCGTCGCCGAGCACGGGCGCCGGACGGTGCTCGCGCGCCACACGTGCGCGCACCGCGTGGACACGCTCCTCGACCTGATCGACGAGCTGCTCTTGCGGCCGTGCTACCGGCCCGGCGAGGCGGCGGAGGACGACGTGGAGCGGAGCGGCCCTGCGTCCGGCGTTCGCCGCTGCGACCCGGGCCGCTACCGGAGCCCGCTCGCGTGAGGTGCTGCGCGGCGCGGGGGGGCTCGGCGGTTCACGAGGGGCGGTGTTGCGACGACGGAGGTGTTCCGATGGGTGACGCGAACGGTAGGACGGTAGGGAGCGGCATGCGCGTCCTGGTGGCGGGGGGCGCCGGCTTCATCGGCTCGCACCTGTGCGAGCGGCTCCTCGCGGACGGCCACGAGGTCATTGCGCTCGACGATTTCTCGACGGGCTCGCCGGCCAACGTGGCTCACCTGATGCGCAGCAGCCGCTTCTGGCTGGTCGAGCACGACGTGGCCCTGCCGTTCGATTACGAGGTCGACAGGGTTTACCACCTGGCGTCGCCGGCGAGCCCTGCGCGCTGGCGGGGCGATCCGGTGCGCTCCACCATCACGAACGTGATGGGCACGCTGCACGCGCTCCTGTGCGCCGAGCGGCACGGCGCGCGGCTCTTGCTGGCGTCGTCGAGCGACGTGTATGGCGATCCCGAGGTCGACCCGCAGCCGGAGGGCTACCTCGGGCGGGTGGACCCGGTCGGGGTGCGCGCCTGTTACGACGAGGGCAAGCGCTGCGCGGAGTCGCTGGTGATGGCCTTTCACCGTCAGGGGCGGGCGTCGGGGCGGATCGCGCGGATCTTCGACACGTACGGGCCGCGGATGGCGATCGACGACGGGCGCGCGGTGAGCAATTTCATCGCCCAGGCGCTCCGGGGAGAGGAGCTGACGGTCTACGGGAATGGGTCGCAGGCGCGGAGCTTCTGTCACGTCGACGACCTGGTGGAGGGGTGTTTGCGGCTGATGGAGCACCCGTCGGAGGTGGGGCCCGTCAACCTGGGGAATCCGGTGGAGGTGACGGTGCTCGATCTGGCGCAGGAGATCGTGCGGCTCACGGGGAGCGCGAGCCGGATCGCGTACCGCCCGCTGCCGGAGGGCGATCCGATGCGGCGGCGCCCGGCGATCGACCTGGCGCGGCGGGCGCTCGGGTTCGAGCCGAGGGTGCCGCTCCGGCAGGGGCTCTATGCGACGATCCAGAGCTTCCGGCGCGCGCTGGCGGGGCTCGACGAATGCGCGCGCCGGGCGGAGCCGGCGATGGCGAGCTGACGCATTGCCGCCCTGCGATCGCGGTGTCGGGGGCGGAGCGGGCGCCTCGAAGCGCACGATTCCCACGTGCGCTCCTCGGCCACGTCGCTTGCGATGCGGCGCGTTGCGCTGATAGCCTCGCTCGCCGTGAGCGGCTGGGCCGAAGCGCGGGAGGGGTGGTGCCGCGACGTCCGCGTCGTGCGCCGGCGCGCTCGTGCGGCGATTGCCGGGCTGATCGCGATGGGGGCGGTGGCGGCGTTCACGGCGCTGACCGGCGCCTGGCACATTGTCTTGCTGGGCTCGACGGACGTCTCTGCGCCGACGTGGCGGCTTGCCAACACGCTCCGTGAGGTCGGGGGTTTGCTCGAGCTGGGGCTCGGGCTCGTTGCTGGCGTGGTGTTCCTGCGCTGGCTCGCCCGGGCGGTCGCGCTGGCGGGCGTGCTGGATCTCGTGCGAGGGTTTTCCTGGACGCCGTCCGAGGCGGTCCTGGGATTCTTCATTCCCGTCGTGAACCTGGTGCAGCCGTACAGGGTGCTGCGCGATCTCCACGACGGCCTTGCCCCGGAGGCCGTGCCCGAGCCTGCGCCGCGCCCTCTCCTGGACGGCGGGGGTGGTTACCGGCGCGTCGAGATGGCGCACGCCCCGCGGGCGGGCGCGGTGCACCATGCAGCGCTCGGCGCGTGGTGGGGGTGTTATGTCGCGAGCCGCGGCCTCGGGTGGCTGGCCTCTTCCATGCCGGATCTGACCGTGGCGGAGTTCATCCGGTCCCGGGTTGCGTTCATTGCGTCCGACGCGGCGTCGATCGCTGCTGCGTGGCTCGCGGTGCGGATGATCCGGGCGATCGACAGCCGGGTCGCGGAGCGCCATCGGCGGCTGGCGTACGCGTCCGAAGAGGAGCTCGACCAGCTCCTCGTGGAGCGCGATATTCAGCTGCGGCGGGACATGGCGAAGATCGCCGACTTCGACGATCCCGAATAGGGGTCGCGCCTCCCGGCCGAGATCTCTCTCGGCGCAAACCGGGCGACGCCGATCCTGTCCATCGGTCTTCACCAGCGTACCGGGGTTCAGCCGCAAGCGCCAGGAGGCCACCGGGAGCGACGCCGCGGCGCTCGCTGGCGCGTTGGGATATACAGTGAACAAAGCGTGCGCGCGGGGGAGCCATGATCGCATTCCGTGTCTCGGTGAATGGAGCGAAGGTCTGCACCGCGGGCGTCGGCCCGACCGGCGTTCTGACGATCATGGTCACGCGGGTCGCCGGCTCTCCGGAGGCGCTGCTCGGGGACGGCGACGTGAGGATCTGCGGGATGGCCTCTGAGCCGCGAGAGTTTTTTCTGTGGCCTTCCCGCGCGCTCAGGGTCGGGGACGAGATCGGGATCGAGGTCCTCGATGTCGACACGGTCGACCCCCCCTTGAAACGCATGCCGGGCGCCGAGTCGTATCGCGACACGCTGCTCCGCCAGGTCCGTACCGCGCTGGGCGCCTTCGCCGGGCCGATGCTCCGCGATCCACGAGGGCAACTCGCGACCATCTCCCGGAGCGCCCGGGGCCTTCTCTCGAGGACCGCGAGCGCGATGGCGCGCCGCGCTCTTCGTCCGCCTGGCGCGCGCGCAGAACGCGCCGTCCTCGTCGAGCTGAACTCGCGGCGCGTCTGTGTCGCGGGGGTGCCGCGCCGTGGTCATGTGATGTCCTTGATCACCTGGGCCGGACCTACGGGAAGCGGCGTTCCCAGCCATTTCTGGTTCTCGGTCTACGGGCGGGACGCCCGCACGGACGAATGCCTGGACTGGGGCCGTCCGGCGCTGGCCGTCGGCGACCATATATCCATCCGATTTGCCCGTTCGAGAGAGCACGACGCGCCCGCGCGGCGACGTGGCCGCCCGCTGGCGCGGTAGATGTCGCTCACGGCTCTTCGCGGCGCTGGGCCGCATCGTGTCGCGCTCTCGAACGATACCTCGACACGGCGGTCTCCACGCCTGATCTCGAGCTGCTCAGAACGGGGATTCCGAGGTGACGGACCAGCTCCGCCGCGGGGGCCATCGACGCCTGAGCCAGGAGCACCACATCGCCGGGGAGCGCCGTCGCCTCGATCGTCCTGGCGATCTCGCCGGCATAGCCAGGAGAGTCACCCATCTCGAAGAGCCGCCATGCTCGCCCGCACAGGACCTCGACGACATCGATCGAGCGACCCGCGTCCGAGGCTATCTGGCGCAGCAACTCCCCGGTGGGCTGAAAGGTGCTCCGGAGCGCGGCCACGACGAGGATACGGCGTCCGCTCGCGACGGCTTGCTCGGCCATCGGGCGATCGATCCGCATCACGAGACAGTCCGAGACGGGGACCGCCTCCGCGACGCCGCCGAGGGTCGAGCAGGTGCACACGATGATTCTCGCGCCCTCGTTCGCGAGCGCCTGGACGACCGTGGCGGTGGCCGAGCGGATGCCGTCCGTGATCGCGCCGGCCGCCAGCGCATCCGCGAGGAGGCTCTCCTGAACCTCATGCCGGACCGGAATCGCGTCGTCTGCGTCCCGAACGAGACGGCTGAACGCCTCGACGTGAACGCGGGACGTATGAAGAAATGCGAGCATGTTCCTCGGTGTCCGGAAGGTCCAGGGCTCACCCGCCCGAAGGACCCATGTTCGTGGATGCAGAGCCATACCATGCGCTGCCGGAACATCACGCCGTCCGGCGTTGGGGGCTCCCTATCCGTTGGCATCTACGAGGTCGCTCCAGAAGCGGATCCTGCGAATGCCTCTGCTGACGGCGTCGACGGGAGGCGGTCGGCGAAATTCGCGGCGCAGGTACGTCGCGAGATCGCTGCCGTAGCAAATGATGTCGGTCTGGTAGACCGAGAAGACGGGGTTTCCGGCGAGCGCCGGCTCCGCCGGAATATAGCGGTGGCCCGCGACGGGAATCAGGCGGGGCGCCTCCGCGACTGCGGCCCGAGCGATCTGCAACGCTTCTGGCAGCTCCGGAGGGCGAGCGCCCCACGCGTCCAACCAGAACACGTTGTGCTCGATGTCGAACGCGATGCCTTCGAAGGGCCAGTCGAGCCGCCGGCGAATCTCCGTCGAGCGTGGCTCCCGCCAGTCGGGAAAGCGCTCGCCGGCCGGGAGCCCCTCCGAGAGAAAGGAGCGCAGATCAAGCGGAAACCTGGCGCCGATGACGGACTCGGCCCGGTCGATCTCGGATTCCGTCAGGCCGGGGGCAATCGTGACACCCGCGTCGATCAAGATCTGGTGCTCCGCTCGCCAATCCATTCGCCTCTCCCGTCCGCTCGATGAGCCCGTTCGTCGATGCGCGTGTGCGGGTTTACTTCGCTCGGCCGCGCGCGTGGGCTGCGCTGCCTTGCCGGGCGGCGTGCCTCGTCATGGGTCGATGAGCAGCCGCTTGGCAATCCTCTCGTCAACGGCGTAGGGCCTCTCGCGAGGCAGCGACTTCGCCGCGCTGTCCGCGTGGCCGGCCTGAATCTGCTGGTACATCTTCCTGACCAGGGGAGTTCGATCCTCGATGGCGACGACCCAGCTCTCCGCGTACTCGCGAATGAGATCGCGGCCGACGCCGACCTGGATGCTGTAGCAAGGCAGCGGGCCGCCTCGCAGGTTCCGCTCGGTATCCCATTGAACGTGCACCTTGGCTCCGGCAAACGCCTTGCTCCACTCGTCCGGCGAGCGAAACACCGTCGCTTCCGGCGAGGTGAGGACGGCGAGGGAGAGCGCCTGCTCCCAGCCCGTCCGCCGGATGCGGACGGCGAGGATCCGCTCCTGCCCGGCCTTGCGCCCCCAGTTGCTGCGGTGCATGAGCCAGAGAAACGACGGCTTGATCCATGTCATGCGACCGAACGAGAACGGGGCGACGAAGCGCTGGGCAGCGAGCGCAGGCTCGGCGATCGCCGGCGCGTAGGCCTGGTACATGACGATGGTCTCCGCGTCGTAGTCCGCTCGGATCTCGTGAAGCTTCGGCATGCAATCCACTCTTCGCGATCGCTATGGTCTGACGGGAGGTTACCCCCGAAGACGGCTCAGGCGAAGGACTTGATGAGCATCGCCTGCGAGTAGATGGCCACGAGGCCCGCGCGCTCCAGATTACGCTGTGAGGTGCTCCCCGCCTCGGCCACGGAGTAGGCGAGGTCGCACCCCGCGTCGCGGGCGTACGGGAGGCGGGCGTCGATGAGGGCGCGCTGCACGCCCCGGCCACGGTGCGCCGCGAGTGTGCCGCCCGCGAACAAAAGGGCGACGCGCTCGTGCACGTAGACCGCGCCGACGCCGGCGACGGGGCCGGCGGCTGACGATGCCAGGAAGTACGCCGCCCCTGGCATGTGGAGGCCCGCCTCGAAGATGTCGGCCCGATCGGACAGAGGCTCACCCGGCGTTGCGAAGGCGGAGAGCGAGGCCGCGACCCACGCCGAGGCCTCCTCGCGCGCGGCGCGCCGCACGACCACGCCGCCGTGAGCGGCCGGCTCAGGCGCGTGGACCTCGACGGCGGGGGCGAGGTGGCGCACGAGCACGGTGTCGAGCGAGTCCAGGCGGAAGCCGCGCTCCCCGAGCCGCGCGAGCAGCGAAGGGTGGGCAAAGGGCGAGACCAGGATGCGCGCCGCGGTGCCGCGCGAGGCGTAGAAGTCCTCGAGGGCCTCGACGTCGCGCGCCTCGACCGGAGCGCTCAACCCGAGGCCGACCGCGCGCGAGAGCCGGGCGTGCGGGGCGACGAACGCGGCGCGACCGCCGGCGATGGAAGCGACGGCGGCGCGCCGCGCCGGGACCCGCGCGGCGACCTCGCGCGCGAGCGCCTCGATTTTCGCCGCCTCGGTGGCCTCCAGCCGGGCGGACAGGGCCTGATCGACGAAGACGGGTCGGGGCGTCACGCGGGAAGGATAGCGCCGGAGACGGCGGCGTGGACGCTCACTGCGGCCCGACGGTTCGGCGGCATCGTGCTGCCTCGCCCGCACAGGACCTCGACGACATCGATCGAGCGCTCCGCGTCAGAGGTGTAGGGTCAGCGTTCTGGATGCGTGCGCTGTGCCCAGTCGACCGCGTATGCCTGGGCATCCTCCACGTCCAAAGGCACAGCAGTCCAGGCGCCGACGGCATCACCAACCTCGAACTTTAGCTGGTCTTCAGCGTTCTCGCGGCATTCGTGCCATGTGTCCCCAGCGAAGACGCCGTCCCGTGTGAAGCGGTAGAGGAGCGCTGGTCCGTCGTCGAGGACCTCCATCAAGACGACTTCAGCCGGTGGCATGAGGTGGCCTGCGCCTCCGGGCGTGCCCATGGTGTGGCGAGTGCCAGGCTCACCCCGCAGGGGACCAACATGCGCTACGAGGCGAAGCTTGGACATGGAGCGAACCTCTCGGAGCCGCCAAACATCCTAGATCACCCACCACGCTTCAGGTACCCACGTTCTGGAAGCCGCCCGGGCGGTTCGGTCGTGTGCGGCGGTTGCTCAGCCGCGCCGCGCCGCGCCGCCGCGCCGTCGACCACCGCCGGCACGGACTCCCGCATCACCTCGATGAAGCGACGCAGCCGGGCCGGATAGAAGCGGGCATGAGGATAGACCAGGTGGACGGGCAGCGGATCCGCCTGCCACGACGGCGCGAGGTGCAGCAGCCGCCGCTGCGCCAGGTCGTCGGTCAACAGCCAGGACGAGGCCACGCAGACGCCCAGCCCCATCAGCGCGGCGCTGCGCAGGGCATACAGGCTGTCGGTGCTCATGCGCGGGCGGATCGCGAGCTCGACCCGCTCACCGCCCGACGCGTGGGTCAGCGTGATCGTGTCGCGGTAGTAGGTGCGCAACGCCAGCCAGGGCATGTCGGCCAGGTCCGATGGATGAGCCGGCCGCGCGGCCCGGCCCAGCACCGAGGGCGCGGCGGCCACGATGCGCGGCACCTCGGCCAGGCGGATCGCCACCACGGCTGGATCGGCCACCGCGCCGACCACGATCGCGCAGTCGATGCCGTCGGCGATGAAGTTCGGCTGCCCGTCGTGCAGCAGCCACTCGACCGATACGCGCGGGTAGCGGCGGAGGTAGTCGGCCAGCGGCTTGACCAGCTGGTGCTGGCCGAACGCGTGCGGCACGACCACGCGAAGCGTCCCGTCGGGCTGGTCGCGGTCGCCTCGCATGTCCGACGCGAACGCCTCCAGGCTGGCCAGCAGCGCCTTGGCGCGCTCGAAGCACCGCTCGCCGTCCTCGGTCAGCTTCATGGTGTGCGTGGAGCGCTGCAGCAACGGCAGCCCCAGCGAGCGCTCCAGCGCCTGCAAGCGCCGGCTCACGGTGGGCTGCGTCGTCCCCAGCAGGGTGGCCGCCGCCGACAGGCTGCCGGCCTCGACGATCTTCACGAACGTGTGCAGCAAGCCGATGTCGTCCAGCGACGCGGGCGAGGGGGGTGCCGGCCTGGTCATACGCCGAAGGTATAACCATCGTGCGCTCCATGCCACTACAGCGCAGGAGCGACGCTTCCTAACCTCGGTGTACCATGCACGCCATTCCGTTGACGCATACGCCCCCCGCCACCCAGCCGCTGCCCGCCGCGTCCGCGCCGCCCCTGCCCGCTGCCCTGGTGCTGCTGCTGGCCACCGGCGCGGGCCTGGCCGTGGCCTCGATCTACTACAGCCAGCCCATGCTCGGCGTGCTGGGGGCCGAGATCGGCGCCTCGGACCGCGCGCTCGGCCTCGTGCCCACGCTCACGCAGCTGGGTTATGCGCTCGGCATCCTGCTGCTCGCGCCGCTCGGCGACCGCTACGACCGGCGGCGCATCATCCTGGCCAAGGCTGCCTTGCTGGCGGGCGCGCTGCTGCTCGGCGGCGCCGCACACGCGATCGGCACGCTGCTGATCGCCAGCCTGGTCACCGGCCTGGCCGCGACCCTGGCGCAGGACATCGTGCCCGCCGCCGCGACGCTGGCCCCGGAGGCGCATCGGGGCAAGGTGGTCGGCACCGTGATGACCGGCCTCTTGCTGGGCATCCTGCTGTCGCGCGTGATCAGCGGCTTCGTGGCCGAGAATTTCGGCTGGCGCGCGGTGTTCGTCGCCGCCGCGGCCAGCATCGCCCTGCTCGGCGCGGCGATGTGGCGCAGCCTGCCGCGCTTCGCGCCGACAACGCAGCTGAGCTACGCCGCGCTGCTCGGCTCCCTGGCTGCGCTGTGGAAGCGCCACGGCGCGCTGCGCCGCGCGACGCTGGCCCAGGGGCTGCTGTCGGTGGGGTTCAGCGCGTTCTGGTCCACGCTCGCCATGATGCTGCACGGCGCGCCGTTCCACCTCGGCAGCGCGGTGGCGGGCGCCTTCGGCCTGGCCGGCGCGGCCGGCGCGGTGGCGGCGCCCCTGGCCGGCCGCATCGCCGACCGCAGCGGGCCCGAACGGGTGACGCGCATGGGCGCCGCCCTTTCGTTCGTGGCCTTCGCCGCCATGGCGCTGTCGCCCATGCTGTCGGCGCATGGACGGCTGTGGCTGCTCGGCGCAAGCGCCGTCGCCTTCGACCTCGGCATCCAGGCCGCGCTGGTGGCGCATCAGACCATCGTTTATGGCATCGAGCCCGGCGCGCGCAGCCGTGTCAACGCCGTGCTCGTCGTCGGCATGTTCGTCGGGATGGCCTCCGGCGCCGCGCTGGGCAGCGTGCTCTTCGCCCGGTGGGGCTGGCTTTCGGTGACGGCCCTCGCCTCGTCGGCGGCGGCCAGCGCGCTCCTCGTCCGACTCTGGCCGGCGCCGCGCCCGTCTCCGAGCGCGTGACGGCTCACGACAGCAGACGTGCTCCTGTCCTTCAACCCTGCTTTTGCCAGCGGGATCCGCGCGACGTCCCCTCCTGTCCCTCCACAATGTTGAGCTCCACGTGGTGATCGCTCAGCGCGCCGCCGACGAACGCGTGGTAGTGGCTGTGGCTCGCGAGCTCAGGGTGGGCCGCGAGCATCCGCTCGTCCTCTGAGATGTCCTTGGTAGAGAATTGCTGGCCGGCGCTTGCCACGACCTGCTTCAGAACGCTCACCCGAATCGATTTTCGGCTCATCGCTGCCTCCAATCCTGGTCGTCGCGACAGCGCCGGCGCGCACCTTCACCGCGCCGGCGTCCCGCGCTCTCCGTCGTCGAAGAACTCCATCCCTTCGCAGGGCTTCTCGCGGCAGGACGCGAGGCGCGTCCGGAGGTCGCCGACGTGGATCTCGAGCTTGTGGCCGTCCGGGTCTTCGAAGTAGAGCGACGCCCCTTCGGAGCGGTTCTCTTTCCAGATCCGGGCCCCGCTCAGGCGAATGGCCTCGCCCAGGGAGGCGAGGCCCTCGGCATCGACCGAGAATGCGAGGTGCGAGTCGTCGGCCTGCCGCCCGGCGCGCGCGTCGAGCTCGAGACACAGCCAGAGCGCTCCCAGCTCGAGGTACGCGCCCCTGGCCCACTGCGCTCGCCGCGTTCCGCCGAGCACCTGGACGTAGAACTGCACGGCGCGGTCGAGATCTCGAACCGCGAGGGTCACGTGGTTGACGCCGCCGATCGCCATGGCTCCGGCAGCATAGGCGACAACGGGTCCGTGCGGGAGTGTTCGATCTCTCGAAGCACCCGGTCGACGGACCGGCGCGGGGAGGGCGAGCGCCGGCCCCGGCGCGGCCTCGCCCCTCCACGGCGCATCGCGCCGGCAGACGCCCGGACGCGATGAACTTCATGCTTTTTACATTATTTCACACGATAGTTTTCGAAATTAAACCACGAGTCGCCGATGGTTGGTGGCGCGCCAGGCGCATGAGGATCCGTGCTGAAGTCCGGAAGAACCCTACTGGCGCAGGCGTCGAAGAGCGACTATGCCATGCGCCGTCGTCGGCCGTCCGGCGATGAAGAAATGATTTCGCGCTGCTGAGCTTGACAGGGCTCCTTTGTTTGCCAATAGCGTTCGTCACACCGAGGGCGACCGCCCGCCGCGCCGCTACGAGCGCGCGGCGTGCGTCGTCAGGTGTGAGCCCCGGTATCACCGCTGAATCACGGCATCGGGCATACGCATCGGGTCAACTCCGGCGCTTGCCAGGCCATGAATCCGGACGTTAGATCGGTTCGAGTGTCAGCAGAGCGTCGTGACGCACGGGGCGGTTCGTCGCCCTGCCGAACGAGGCGCGACGATCGGACGCTTCATCACCAACTTGGGTAAGAACCATGCACAACTTCAGCTTCCAGAGCAGATGGGACACGTGGGTGGCGGCTCTAGCGCTGGCGCTGCTGCCGGCGTGCAGCGACGGCTCGGCGGAGCCGATCGGCGCATCGCAGGCCGCGCTGCAGGGCGCGAACGGGATCAGCGCGGATCGCGTGATCGATTCGCAGTGGGCTCAGGGGTACTGCGCGCGCATCGTCGTGAGCAACCAGCACCCGAGCGCCACGACGGGGACGTGGAGCGTCGCGCTCGACGTCGGCCCGGGCGCCATCTTCTCGTCCTGGGATGGCACGTTCAGCGGGAGCACGGGGCAGATCACGGTCACGCCTCAAGGCAGCAATGCGGCGATCCCCCCGTCGGAGAGCCGCCAGTTCGGGTTCTGCGCCAGCATCCCGAGCCAGGGGATCGAGCCGGTCGTGCTGTCGGTCAGCAGCGACCTGCCGCCGATGGGCGGCGGCGTGGCGATCGCGGAGTACAAGTTCTCGGCCGCGATCGACGCGATGGTCAGCCCTGACTACGCGACCGAGCTCTGGGCGTCCTTCTACCGCCCGGCGAACCTGGAGGCCGGCCGGCAGTATCCGCTGCTCGTGTTCATGCACGGGAACCACCCCACGTGCGGCACGGGCGTGAATCCTCGTACGGACAACAACAACCAGTATGCCACGACGGGGACGTGCCCGGCGAACTATGTCGTCGTCCCCAACCATCGCGGCTACGACTACATGGCCGAGGACCTCGCCGCGCGCGGCTATTTCGTGGTGTCCATCAACACGAACCGGGGTATCCATGCCGCGTCGGGCTCGCCCAGCGACGAGCTCGTCATCGGGCCGCGCGGACGCCTGCTGCTCCGCCACCTGGAGCGGCTGAGCCGCTGGGACAGCGGCGCCGAGCCGACGCCCCCGGAGCTCGGCGTGGATCTGCTCGATCGCATCGATTTCGACCAGGTGGGCTTGCTGGGGCACTCGCGCGGCGGCGAGGCCGTGCGGTTCGCCTACAACGAGTACCGCCGGAGCGGCAGCCCCTGGCCTGCGCTGATAGACAGCCCGGTGAGCATCCGCGGGATCTTCGAGATCGGTCCGACCGATCAGGGCCAGAACGGCCAGCGCCTGAACGCCGACCAGACGGCCTGGAACGTGATCCTGCCGGCCTGCGACTGGGACCTGAGCGATCTGCCCGGGATGCGCCCGTTCGATCGCATGATGAGCATCGCCGAGCCGGAGCCCCTCTCCAAGTCCTTCTATCATGTGTGGGGCGCCAATCACAATTACTACAACAGCGAGTGGCAGATCGCGGACGGGAACAGCGGCGGGATCCAGGGCTGCATCGACCATGAGGAGCTCTTCGATCCGCTGGAGTACGGCTCGCCGGCGCAGCGCGAGACGGGGCGCCTGGCGGCCGTTCAGTTCTTCACCGCCAACGTGGGCGCGGAGCGCGACGAGGCCGCGAACGCCCTGTTCGACCCCGCCTTCCCCTTTCCGGACGTCCCATACCGCGTCCGCCGCGGCTATCACCCGGGCGGCGGCTCCGCCGACAGCCTGCTGCTCGAGGACTTCATCAACCCGACCGGCACGAGCTCGTACGGCCTGCCGAACACCACCGGCGGCACCCTCTCGGTGGAGCACACGGCCCTGAGCGGGCACGACCCTTCGCTCTCGGGCGCCTGGATCCACGACGTGGCCGCGGGCAGCGCGACGTACTTCCAGTCGAACTGGTCCTCCGCCGGCACAGGCTTCGATCTCACGGGGTACGACTTCCTCGATCTTCGCGCCGACCGCGGCTGGGGCTCCGACCCGACCGAGGCGTCGTTCCTTGTGGAGCTCGTGAACGCCGACGATACCCGGTCGAGCGCCGTCGCCATCGATGAGTTCCTGGAGCTCGGTCCACCGCCGCGCGGCGGCACCACGCTGCCGACCGCGCGCATTCCGCTGTCCTCGTTCAGCGGCGCCACGCTCGCGTCGGTGCGCGGGGTTCGTCTGACCTTCACCACCCCGCTCGACGGAAGCAGCCTGTACCTGGCGAACATCCGCGCCTCCCGCGCCAGCACCGAGGCCCCGGCGGCTCCGGGGCAGCTCGCCTCCGCTGCGTCGAGCGCAGCGCCGCCGAGGTCCCTTGCGCGCGCCGCAGGCACGAGCAGGCCCGCGGCGCGGCGGATCACGGCGGGCAATGCCATCCAGAGCGTGAGGAGCAGCGGGTCCGACGCTGTCGAGCTCACGCTCACCAGCGCCGAGTTCTTCGACCTCCGCGCCACCAACCTGGTGCTCACCGTCGGCGCCGAGCGAAGCACCGCGGCACGCCATCCGAACGGCGATCTCCACACCGTTCAGTTCCTGCTCCCGCGCGCTGCCTTCGACCGCCTCGCCGCGCAGGAGCCGGTGAGGGTCGACTACGGTCCGGGCTCCTCCGTGGCCTGGGACTTCGGGCACCTCGACAAGACGGCGCTCGCTCCGTGAGTCGCGGCGAGTTCTGCTGCCATGCGGCAGTCAGCCTCCGTTCGAGTAATCGGGGAGCTCGATCTTGTCGGCCGCGGAGGAGCCGAACCACCCCTCGCGGCGCTGCAACAGGGGAGTGGAAGCGAGCCAGAGGACCCGGTGAAGGAGTGAAACCCCGAGCCTCGACTTCGGGTGCGCGATCCAGGGGACGCCTGGCGGGAGCTTCTGGGCCAGGTCGACATGGGGGCGCATGAGCTTCTCATAGGCCGCGAAGGCGTCTCGATGGCTGGCGTGCCGCGACAGCTCTCCCGCGAGCACGTAAGCGCCGACGAGAGAGAGGCTCGCACCCATCCCGCTGACCGGCGACGGGCAGTACGCGGCGTCACCCACGAGCGCGGCGCGGCCGTGTGACCAGCGTGGCGCCATGACCTGGCTGACCGCGTCGAAATAGACGTCCTCGGAGTCTGCCAGCGCCGCGAGCACCCGCGGCGATTCCCAGCCGGCGCCGGCATAGACGCGCGCGATGACCGCCTTCTGCTCGGCGACGCTCAACCTTTCATAGCCGCGCGGGGGCGACAGGAACCAGAGCGACGCCCGGGTGGTACCCGTATTGTCTGGACGCAGGAGGATCGATCGCCCGCCGGGGGCATGGTACCAGCGCGCCCAGGCGCTGTCGGAGGCTCCGCGGGGAATCGTGAAGTAGCTGGCATACAGGTCGAGCGGGCGAATCCTGGGCTCATCTCCGACGATGAGCGCACGGGTTCGCGAGCGGATGCCGTCGGCAGCGACCACGAGGTCGAACTCGCGCGCCGCGCCATGCTCGAAGGAGACAGTCACCCGGTCGCCGTGGTCCCGGAGGCCCGTGATCTGGTCACCAAAAACATACTCCGTCGCGTTTCGGGTGCGGTCGTGGAGGATCCTGGCGAGGTCACCGCGGAGTATCTCGAGCTCCTTCGTAAACCCACCGGTGTCCGAGGTCTCCGCGGGGAACTCGGCCCTGGTCACGTCGTGCTCGTCCACGAAGCGGAGTCCCAGCTCCCCCGTGCTGGCGGCTCGGATGTCGCCTTCGATCCCCATGCGGCGCACGACCTTCCGCGCCGCGCCCTGGACATCGATGTTCTGCCCGCCGAGCCGGAGTGCGTCGGCGCGTTCCACGACGACGGGTCGGAATCCGTGGCGCGCAAGCCAGAAGGCGAGCGCGGGACCGGCGATGCTCGCCCCCGAGATCAAGACCGTCCGATGTTCCACCGGTGGAGTGTCACCGGGCGGGGGCAGGTGTCAACCCGCTCCGGTCCGACCGGATCCTCACCGCGGCAGGATCATCGCCGGGCTGGGGCGTCGCGGAAGGTCGTGCGCCGCGAGCAGGCTCTTCGTGAGGCCGCCTCCGCACAGCACGAGCTCCCGGATCGCTTCGTCGAGGTGCCGATCGTCCACCACGATCTCCTGCCCCTCTTCGGCGGCGAAGACCGCCGCCTTGCGAAGCAACTCGCTGCATGGAGCGCCGCCCGCGGGCGCCGCAGCTCAATGATGTCCAAAAGGCCGGCTGAACCAGACGTTCGCGATGGAGCCGAGCCGCTCGGCGACGAACGCTGCCGACGCCTCGTCGCCCGGCAGCACGAAGACACGATACCCGGCGATCGACGCGTCAGGCGCCCATGCGTGCACCGCCTTGCCGGCGCCCGGCTCTTTTGCGAGCGTCTCGAGCACCTGCTTCGCGAGCTCCCGCTGCTGCCGCGTGTGACAGCCCGGCCGCAGCTCGACCGGGACGCGCCTTGGAGCCGGAATCTCGCGCTGGACCGACGCCCAATCACGAAAATCCGGCTCGAAGACGACGATGATCAGACGCCTCTTCCGCTCGGGGACGACCCCGATGAACGACGGGTTCTTCGATAGCAGCTCGTGCAACGGGGTATAGTCGTCCAAGCGGAGCCCTGGCCACGCCATGGGTCCGGACGGGCTGGTGCTGCCTGGCTCCTGAGCCTCGGGCTCGCAGTACGGGCGCAGATCCACGCGGACGGCGTGGTCCTCGATGATGTCGTGCTTCGCGCTCTGGATCGCCTCGAATGGAACGGGACGGAACTGCGCGCGATCGACGGCGGATGGAGCAGGGGCTGCCGAGGGGGCCGCGCTCGACGGGCTCGCCGCCGGAGGGGGGTCGGGCCTCGGCGACGAGGACGCCGATCTCCGGGGCGCATGCGGCTCGGCCCCGCTCCTCGCGGCGCCGGTGCCCTCTGCCGGCGCGCGCGCGTTGCATCCGATCACGAGGAGCAGGGAGCCGGCGAGCAGCCGGGCGGCGGTGAGGTTCCTGTCAGAATGCAACGGTGACTCCGAGCTGAGCTTCGATATCGCCGACGGCGTGGAACCAGGTTTCGTCGAACGGGGCGGCCAGGAACCCAGCAATATGCATTCCAACGATCGCTGCGTTCCCGGAGCCAACGGGGATGTAGATCGGTGCGCCGGAGTCGGCCGGAGCCCCGATATTCACGCCGGCGCGCTTACCGATCCATACATTCGCCCTGTTCCTTCCGTCGATAGTCCGGGTTGTCTCCATCCTCAAAATTTCGACACTGCATTTGGCCAAAAAGTTCCTCCCACTGATGCACACGATTTGCGAGACCGCCGGGGCCACCTTTGCTGTAACTGGTCTTGTGGAAGGGCAGCAGGGGTCCGTGTGGATGCGCGGGGAGTATGTCTCCGGCGGGAATGACGGGCCGACGAACACCATGTCCCAAGACGTCGTATTGGCGGGGAAGAGGGTGGCTTCCCCCCAGAACTCCGGCCCGGAGAATACATCCTCCCCGACGAAGCCCAGGCAGTGCCCCGCCGTGACGGCGCCACGAATGAGCCCCCAATCGACGACGAATCCTGCCGTGCAGTTCCCTGTATTGCTCTCGATGGCCGCGGCTCCGTAGTGCGGCTCGCCGTCGTCGAAGCGCCCATGGTGGCCGAAGGGACGGTATTCGATTTTTACGAGGGGACCCAGCTCCGTCTGCAGGGTTCGCGCCACGTCCGCCCCCGCGCGATCCGCGAGCACGTCATAACGTCCGTTCGCGACGTCCAAGGAATAGAGGAGCTCCACCTCCGCGGCGCGCGGGTGGAACTCTCCGCGCTGGATGACCTCGAGGGCTCGCCTGAGCTCACCACCGCTCCTGCAGCTCGGTCGCACCACGAGGGGGATCGTGGGCTGGAACAGCTCCAATCTCTCCGCCACCGCCGAGAGATCCTGGGTCGCGCCACGGTCGACCAGCGCGATGAAGTGCTGTGCGGCATCGTCCGCCGTGATCCCGAGGATCTGCGGGTCGCCTTCGAGCGCTTCCTGAAGGCGAGCGAGCTCGATCTGAACGTAGGCGCCGCTTCGCCAGGTATGACGGCGAAGGTATCCGTTGGGCAGCTCGTCTTCAGCATCTGGCGAGAGAGGCGGCGCCGCGCAAAACGGTGAAGTCGATGGATACCTGCAGGTCACCGGTCTACGAATACTCCTCATCGGCCGTGCGCAGGTCGACCCCGATGCGTGTCGGCGGTTCGGCCACCTCGAAGGGAAGACTCTCCAGCCGGGCCACACCGGCGGTGGAGACCTCGATGGCCCGGGCGCCCTCGGACGAATGGGCGACGGCCGAGAGCTCACCGTCGCCCAGAAGCAACCAGTCGTTCGCGCGCTCGAAGCTCGGAATCTCCTGCGACGCTCCGGGTTGGGGCAGGGCGCCCCCATTCTCACGCGCATCCAGATCCCCGTCCCCGCCTTCGGGGATCGAGCAACCCAGGATTGTCCCTGCCATGCACCCGACGGCGAGCAAGCATTTTTGTAGGTAGTTCATGTTGGGCTCCTCACGTGTCGTAGTGGAGCGACCTGTGGTCGCTCCGTCAAGCGGAATGGAGCCATGTCGAGAGAGCCGATTTCGGACATCGTTGCGCCGTCCTGGAGTGACCGGCGGCGCGGCGCGCCCCGATGCGAGCCACCGCGCCGCCACCCCGGTGCCACGCTCCGACCCCGCGCCGCCACCCCACGGCCCGGCTCTGCACCGCCGTCGCATGGCGCCGCCCTGCATCGCCTTGCCGGCGCCCGGCTCGTCCGCGCGCGACTCGAGCACCTGCTTCGCGAGCTCCCCTCGGGGACGACGGCCACCACGTCCTCCGGCGACGGCGTGGGCGGGGCGGGGACGACGGCCACCTCCTCCGGGGGCGGCGACGCACCGGGCGAGGGAGGTGGGCTCGGCGGAACAACGCCGGACACGGGGTCCTCCGACGATGATTGTGGGTGCGTCGTCGCTGGAGCCAGCACCACGACAAGCTCGTGGGCCGCGGCGCTCGCCGTGGGGCTCTCCGCCCTGGCGATGCGACGGCGCCGGAGCCGCGGCTGACCTTGGGCCAGCCGAGCGGCCCGATCATGGGAAAGCACACCGTGAGGCGATCCGTCACCTTGGCGCGGTGACCCTCGCCCACACCGCGAGGATCATCGCCTGTTCCATGGTGCTCGGCGGGGGATGACCCCTCGGGGGCTCGGCCGGCAGGGGCACGGGGGGCTTCCCCCTGCGCCATGCCGCGTCGTGGCGCGCCGAAGCCCCGGCCGCGGGGCCGCGGCGCGCGACCTCGTAATCGACCGCGGCCACCGCCTCTTCGAGGGTGGAGAAGCGCTCGACCTGCTTGCCGTCCAGCAGGACGTGCCACCGCTTCCCGCGGGCACCGCGGGCGAGGACGACGACCTCGCTGATCGCGCCGGGCTTCCTCTCGAAGTGGAGCGCGAGGCCGAAGCGGCCGAGAGAGGCCCACGCATTGCGCGAGATGGCCATCACCTCGGGGTCGACGCGGAGGCTCAGCGGATCGAAGTGCGCGGCGCGCTCCTGGATCTCGCGCAGCGTGATGCGGCCCGCCTCGACCTCGAACCCGGGGTAGTCGAAGGTCACTTGCCGAAAGAAGCGGCTCGCCTCCGAGGCGTCTCTGCCCTCGAGATCGAGGTCTCGGGGCATGCCGAAGAGCGAGGGCAGCGTGCACAGCTGGAGCGAGGAGAGGTCGACGAAATCGAGGATGAGGCAATCCTTCTTGCCTGGATGCAGGCGCGTGCCGCGCCCGACGCACTGGGCATAGAGCCCGTCCGAGCGGGTGGGGCGGGCGATGGCGATGCAAGAGACGCCGGGGTCGTCGAAGCCCTCGGTGAGGACAGCGACGTTGGTGAGGACCTGGACGCGCTCTTCCCGGAAATCGGCGAGGATCCGGCCGCGGAGGTCGGAGGGCATGTCGCCGTGGACATAGGCGGATCGGACGCCGAGGTGGTTGAGCGCCTTCGAGAGGTTCCTGGCGTGCGCGACCGTGACGCAGAAGGCGATGGTGCGCCGGTCGCGGGCGAGCTCTTGAATGGAGCGGGCGACGAGCGCGTTGCGCTCCTCCAGGTCCACGGCCTCCTCGAGCTCGTCCGTGGCGAAGTCGAGGCCGCCGGCGTCGAGGGGGGAGAGGTCGGTGGCGGTGGCGACGCGGTAGCCGGTGAGGGGGGCGAGGTAGCCGTCCGCGATCATCTCGGGGAGGGTGCGGCTGTAGACGATCGCCTCGAAGACATCGTCGAGGCCTTTGCCGTCGCCGCGGGCCGTCGTGGCGGTGAACCCGAGGAGGGTGCCTGTCCACGCGGGGTCGAAGGCGCCGAGCTGGCGGAGGACCCGGCGGTTGTCGTCGGCGGGGGCGTGGTGGCATTCGTCGTAGATCACGAGGCCGATATCGCGGCCGCCGGTGACCTGTTCGAGCCGCTTCTCGTGGAGGGAGCGTATGGAACAGACAATGACGCGCGCGTCCGCCGGGGCGCGGAGCTCGCCCTGCTCGACGGCGACCGTGGCCTGTCCGGCGAGGGCGCGCTCGATCTTGTCCTTGGCCTGGAAGAGCAGCTCTTCGCGGTGGGCGAGGACGAGGACCTGCCGCCTGGCGAGGCGGGCGAGATGGGAGAAGATGACCGTCTTGCCAGCGCCGGTGGGGAGGCACACGACCATGCGCCGGACGCCGCGCCTGCGGGCTGCGAGGACGGCGTCGACGGCGGCGCGCTGGTAAGGGCGCAGGGCGGGGGCGCCGGGGCCCATCGGTGCTGAGGCGGTCGTGGGGGTGGTCATGAGCTCTCGCGCGGGCGTTGCGCACCCTAGCCCGGAACCCGCCTGGCGCACGACCTCTTCCGCCACGCCGGCTTGCCCGCCCCGCGCTGCAACAGCGCGCTCGTGTACGTCAACGGCGAGTTCTACGGCGTGTATGCCGACGTCGAAGCCGAGGACACGACCTTTCTCTCGCGCTGGTTCGCGAGCAACGACGGAAACCTGTACGAAGAAGGGCAGGCACGACTTCGTGCCGGGCGTCGAAGCGGAGCTCGATCTCGAGACCAACGAGACCGCGAACGACCGCACGGACCTCGCTGCGCTGATCGCCGCCGTGGACACGGCGAAGAGCGCCACGTTCCTCGAGGAGATCCGCGGCTCGCTCGACACCGATCACTTCCTGCGCTTCACCGCGGCCGAGGCCGCGGTGAATCCGTGGGACATGTACGCCTACATGGTCTTTTACCCGAACAACTTTCGTATCTACAACGACCCCGCCTCCGGGAGGTTCGTCTTCTTGCCGTGGGGGATGGACCTCTCGATGAAGCCCTTCCGCGACTCGGGCAAGCCCGACATCGCCCTGTTCGAGCTCGCGCGCCAGGGGGACTTCGCGAACGGCGCGATCTCGACGGGGCTCATCTTCCGGCGCTGCCTGGAGAGCCCTAGCTGCGTGACCGCCTATCGCGGCGCGGTGGAGAGCATCATCGAGGCGTACGAGAGCGCCGACCTCGAAGGGCTCGCCAACAGCTACTACGAGCAGATCAGCGAGCAGGTCGCCGCCGACCCGCGCAAGGAATACTCCCAGCGAGAGTTCGAGCGGGGCTTCCAGAGCTTGCTCGACACCATCCGCGAGCGGCCGGACGCGCTGCGCGCGGATCTGGCCAGGTAACGCCGCCGGATCGGGCGGCTTCGCGCCGCGCCGGGTCGACTGCGATGGCGCGGTTGGCCCCTCAGCGTTGGTCGCGACGCCGCCGCGCGCGGCTCGCGAGGGACAGCGCGAGCCCGATCGCGGGCAGCGCCCAGCCGGACGGGGCGCCTCTGCCCGCGCTGCCCGCGCTGACCGAGCAGCCGCCGCTGTCGTGTTCGGCATCTGGGTCCTCCGGAGAGGTACCGCCACCGCCCGCCTCGGAGCCCGCCGAGCCGCCGGCGCCCTCGCAGGAGCTCACGTCATCGTTGGCGCAGAGGCTGATATCCTCCGCGCAGAATGCCTCCCTCGCGCTGCACCAGGCCTCCTCGAAGCCCTCGGGCGGAGAAGCGCACGCCTCGATGGTCTCGCCGATGCCCGCCGCGTCGGCCGGGAAGACGCCCGTCGCGCCCGCGTCGCCGTGCGCAACACAGGTGCGCTCCTTCTCGACCGTCGCGCCGTCGACGAGGCTCTTGTACGTGAGCTGGTAGCAGTACTCCGTGGCCGCGACGTCGTACGTCGCGGTCAGGGCCCCTCCCCAGGCCGTCTGCTTGCCGAGCTCCTCCCCGTCTGGGCTCGAGAAGGTGACGACTTGCACGTACTGGCCCACGCCGTGGTCCACCCCCCCGCTCGCATCGAGGAAGACGGTGACGTAACGCTCCACTTCCTCCGCTACGCAGCTTCTTTCCCCACCGCAGCTCCCCGGGCCCCAATCGGGGGTGCAGCAGCTCGTCTCGCCGTGCCAGCGCTCCCCCAGGAGGACGCTGGCCTGGACGGGGACGGCGCCGACGTCCATGTCGACAGCCGCGCTGGCCTGGGTCTCCCGGAACGCGGCGCTGAGGTTCGGTCCCTCGACGGTGACCTGGTAGATGTGGCCGTCGACGAGCGGGGTCGCGGGGCGAAAGGCGAGCACGCTTTCGCCCGCGCGGACAGGCACGTCGGCGACCTCCTCCTGGGTTCCGGTGAGGACCTCACCCGTGTCCTTGTCCTTCACCACGAGCACGGGCGCGCTCTCCGGACAGCTGGAG
Organism: Sorangium sp. KYC3313; assembly: GCF_052075895.1. NCBI lineage: Bacteria > Pseudomonadati > Myxococcota > Polyangiales > Polyangiaceae > Sorangium > Sorangium sp. KYC3313. The sequence goes on along the minus strand of NZ_CP197255.1, from coordinate 928,224 downwards.
TAGCAGACGGTCCGGGCCACGATGACCCCATCGATCGGCACGGCGCGCGGGACCAACGACGCATAGGGCCCGTCCAGCGGAGGCGAGCAGGCAGAGCTCGGACGGGAGATACCGAGAGCGCTCACGCCTCCCATGGCGGCGAGGATCAACGCGGTGAAGCGAGAACAAGGCATCGAAGTTCCTCCTCGAGCGACCCGCGCGGGTCAGCCCTGCGCGGGCGTGTGCAGAGACCGCGCCGGTATGCAGACGCCGTGCCGACCGCGACTCGCCCGAGCACCGCGAGGTCCTTGTGGGTCCCCGCGCGTGTCGCGCATGACCGTGGTGTCAACCTGTGCCGGCCGCCCTGTGTCACCTCGACCATTGGGAGAAGAGATATTCGTAGAATTGCTCGAGATCCATATGGTCGAGCGCCTGCACCGGGCGACCGCCGGGCACGACCTTCGTGCGCCCTTGCAAGGGGCCCGCGGTGACTGAGCGCGCCGCCCATCCAGACGATCTCTCGGATGTTCCTCTCGATGCCGAGGATCGATGTCGAGCGCCGCGGCGGGTGCTACTGCAGGCGGTGCAGGTGGTGCTCCTCGCCGTTCAAGGTCAGCACCGCCATGAACCCGTCACGCGCGTGCTGCTTCTCGATCCTGAATTCGTGCGTTCCCTGGGGGACGGAGGTGTCGACGATGCGCGCGACCTCCGGTTCCAGGGCGCCGCCGGGGTAGCTGTAGATGTCGAGGCGCAGCGTGCAGGCGCGCTCGATCGTCGCGCGGGCAACGAAGGTGTCATTGGCCTCCGTCACCGAGAAGGCGCTCCCGAGCTCGCCCTCGACGGAAGATCTCCTGAGCGCCCAGGCGATCTGCTGGCTGGCGATCGGGGCGTACACGTCCAGCACCATCACGTCCTTGTTCTGCTCCTTGAAGCGCGCGTGGAGGCGCGCCCGGGTGGCGGCGTCCACGCCGCCGCCGAGCGTGATGAGGTCGAAGTCGCCGGCGTGGAACTCCGTGTCCGGCGACGCGCTCAACGTGCCGACAGCCGAGTGCCCCTGCGCGTTCAGCGCTGCCACGCTCCGCTCGAGGATATCGGCCCTCTTGCCGATGACGAGGATCCTGGTCGCTTTCGATGCCATGCTCTCTCCTCCTTGGCGAACTGCCGCCGCGCCCTACTGGAACGCTTTCACGTGGCGTTCCAGCCATTCGTCGAACGTCCGCGCCCTGCGCCCGAGGAGCTGCTCGACGGCGGACGACGGCTCCTCTCCCTTTCCGGACCTGATCAACGCGAACGCCTCGAGCAAGGCGCGGATGAAGCCCTCGGGGAGCCTCGCCTTCACCATCGCCTCGCGGGCGGCGTCCTCGCTCACGTCGACGTACCTGAGCGGCTTGCCGATCGCGGCGCCGATCTTCGCCACCTGCTCCGCTGCGCTCAGCGCCTCCGGCCCGGTGAGCTCGTACTCCTTGCCTTCGTGCCCCGGCGAGGTCAGCGCCTTCACCGCGACCGCCGCGATGTCGCGCTCGTCGATGGGTCTCGTCCTGGCGTCGCCCAGGGGCTGGAACACCGCGCCTTGCGCCTTGATGGACGGGGCCCACCGGAGCGTGTTTGTGGCGAACCCTCCCGGCCGGAGCATGGTCCAGGCGACGCCCGACGCTTTGACCCGCGCCTCGGCCTCGCGGTGCCAGCGAGCGATCTGGACGTCGGGCGCGCGGACGACGCTCGACGACGAGAGCAGCACGATGTGCTTCACGCCCGCCCTCTTCGCCGCGTCGGCCGCGTTGCCGGCGAGGTTCGGCAGGTCGCCGCCCGCGCAGACCAGGAACACCCTGTCCGCGCCCGCGAACGCCGCGTCGAGCGTCTCGGGCTTCGAGAGATCGCCCTTCACGACGGCGATGTCGCCGCCGAGCGCCCCCAGCCTCGCCGGATCGCGCACGAGCGCGCGGACCGGCTGGCCCGCGTCGACGAGCTGCTCGAGCACCGCACCGCCAACATTCCCTGTCGCTCCGGTCACCAGGATCATCTGCCGCTCCCTTTCATCGCGTTCACCTTCCATGGCGCACCGCCCTCGCCTCGTCGGCGGGCCGCGCCCGAAGAGCAGCGTGCAACGGACCCTCCCGCATGTCGGATCTCACGCCAATGCATTGGAATAACTCTGCTCGTTTGTTGCCTGCCCACCGAGCGCTTCCGAGCGGGAAGCGCGCTGTCGGCCGAGATCAATCCCCCGGCAAGCTTGCCACGATCGCCTCCGCTCGTTGTATCGTGGGCGTCGTGCGGCCTGGCCCACCCGTCTCGCCCTCCCGTCTTCGCGAGTACCTGGCCATCCTCGCTGGCGCGCTGGCCGCGGGCGCCTGTGGCGCGCTCTTCGATCAGGTCACCGCCACGATCTCTCCCGAGTATTTCCTCGACGGCAAGGGCCTCGCCGCGTCGAGCTTGCCCACCCTCTCGTGATTCCCTGGCCGGCGCGCTACGCCCCGCGCTACGCGGCCACGCCGAGGGTGCCGATCTCCTCGAACTCGCGGATCATCCGAGCGAGCCCGCCCTCGTCGACGCGGAGGCCGAGCGCCGCCGCGGCGTGGACGAGGAGCTTCCGTTCCCGCAGCGACGCGACCTTGTCCATGGCCGCCGCGATCTCGAGCGCGCGCAGCAGCGGAGCGCGCGCGCCCTCCGGCACGCCGCGGAGGCGCTCGACCCAGCCGATGTCGTCGGCGAGCCGCTCGTTCAGGCCAGCGCGCGCCGGGGCCGGCAGCCGCCGCAGCACGGCCGCGAGCAGCGCGGACTCCTCCGGCGTGAGGCGGCCGTCGGCGGTGAAGATGAACCAGAGCCCGTCGAACAGCCGATCGAGGTGCGGGCACAGCGTCTCGTCGCAGAGCGCCTCGTCGAGCGCGCGCCGGTAACGCAGGTATCGACGCGCGGTATCCCCGAGGCGCCGGGTGACTACCCAGCTCGTGATCGACGACGAGGCGACCGAGAGCACGGGCACCAGGTTGCGCGCCACGCTCTCGCCGGCGAGCCGCGCCGCGAGCTGCTTCGCCACATCCGAGCCGCGCCCGCGCGCCGAGCGCACGAGCGCGCCCGCTGGATCGTCGGTGTCCTGGGGGTGCTCCACGGCGCCGAACGCGAGGGCGAGCAGCGCCCACACGTCGGCCGGATTGTCGGGATCGAACCGGAGCCCGAAGAGATCCGCGAGCTCGCAGAGCATCTGCACGTGCAGGAGCAGCCGGAGCACCGTCTCCGCGCCCATCGCGAGCATGGCCGCAGGGATCGCGACGAGCCCGCCGAGCCCGTTCGTCTCGGCCGTGGCCACGGCCGCGCCGGTCGAGAGCGCCCCCGTCGCGCCGCCCGAGAGCGCCGAGCGGATGCAGGCGCGCCGGATGACCGCGCGCGCGTCGGTCGACTCCGTCACGCCGGTCGACGCCGCGATGATCGCGGGGCGAGGCCGCCGGTTGTAGCGGCGCACCGCGCGGGACAAGAGCTCCGCGAGCCATGCATCGACAGGGCGCCCGCGCACGCCTGCTTCGCTCGTCGCCTCGCTCAGCGGGAGCGCCACGGCCCCCGCTGCGTCACCAGGATGCGCAGCCTCGTCGCCCATGGATCAGGGCGGTACAAGATGCATTCCGCGCCCCGCGGGCGCCGAGGCCGAGCCCGGTCGCAGCCCTGCCGAGATCGGCTATCGCCTTGGTCGGGCGGACAACGATTCACCTGCTCCCTCACCGAGGAGGAGGAGCACCTTCCGCTCCCACGGCTCGACGAGCCAACTCAGCTCCAGGAGGCTCCAGTCGTCTCGGCCTGAACGGATGATCCGTTGTATGGGCGTCCTCGCCCTGCCTCCCGTTCCAGCATGTATACCGGAACTCTGGCGTTGATACGATGAAAAAACGCGTCTCCGGTGCCATCGTCGCCTCCGTCATCCACGCGGCCCGCGTGGTGGAAGGGAGAGAGACGATGCGGGTATTGCTGACGGGAGTGGGGACTCGCGGTGACGTGCAACCCGTGGTGGCCTTGGCCGTCGAGATGCGGCGACGGGGGCACGATGTGAGGCTGTGCGTCCCGCCGAACTTCATCGACTGGGTGGGCGGCCTGGGCTTCACGGCGACCCCGATCGGCATCGCGATGCGGCAACCGAGCGGGGCCGCCGCGCCGGCCGCCCCGCCGACGCCGGAGCAGGTCCGCGCGCTGGTCGAGCACCTCGTGAGAGACCAGTTCGACGCGACCGCGTCGGCCGCCGAGGGGTGCGACGTGATCGTGGCCGGCGGAGCGCACCAGTACGCCGCGCGGTCCATCGCGGAACGGCTGGGCATCCCGTCCGTGGTCGCCGTGTACGCGCCGGTGACCCTGCCGTCGCCGGATCATGCGCCCGGCGGTGAGCCCGGGGGCGACCCGGAGTCGAACCTCCGGCGCTGGCAGGACGAATCGCGGAGCTGGAACGAGCGCCTCCTCGAGCGGCTCAACGCCAATCGAGAGCGCATCGGCCTGGGTCCGCTGAGCGACGTCTTCAGCCACGTTCTGGGCAAGGCGCCGTGGCTCGCCGTGGACTCGGTCCTCGGGCCGCCGCCGGCGACGCCCGGCCTTCAGGTCACGCAGACGGGAGCCTGGCTCCTTGCCGATCAGGCGCCGCTCGTACCCGAGCTGGAAGCGTTCCTCGCCGCCGGCGAGCCGCCCGTCTACATCGGCTTCGGCAGCATGCCTGTCGACCAGCAAACGGGCCGTGTCGTCATCGAGGCCGTGCGGGCTGCGGAGCGCCGGGTCGTGCTGTCGCAGGGGTGGGCCGAGCTCGGTCTCGTCGACGACGCCCCCGACGGCATCGCGATCGGCGACGTCAACCAGCAGGCGCTGTTCCCGAGGGTCGCGGCGGTGGTGCACCACGGCGGGGCGGGTACGACCACGACGGCGGCGCGCGCGGGCGTCCCGCAGGTGATCGTCCCGATGTTCGCCGATCAGCCCTACTGGGCCTCGCGCGTCCGGGCGCTCGGGCTCGGGACGTCGGTCGCCCGTGGAGCGCTGAGCGCGGAGTCCCTTCTGGCGGCGCTGGAGGGCGCCCTCGACCACCGGGTCGCAGCCCGCGCGGCCGCGAGCGCAGGCGCCGTGGCGGTGGATGGAACGGCCGTCGCCGCCGATCTCATCGAGCGGGCCTCCGCGTGAAGCTCGGGTGATGTCCGAGCGCGTCCGGCCGTGACAGCAGGTCAATCCGGGGTGATGATACGCGCCCTTGCCCACTGCGCTCGCCGCCTTCCGCGGCGTCCTTGGCGCCCTTGGCGGCCTGGCGGTCCCCTTTCCCGGCCGACTTCCCGCAGTAGCGCTAGGGTGCGGGCCCCAATGGACGGAAGGCGCGGATGAAGGACACCCTGTCGGCGGCGGAGGCCCGGCGCATCGCGCTGGCGGCGCAGGGCTTCCGGGCGGAGCGACCCGGCCCGGCGACGACGAAGCAGCAGCTCGCCCGGCTGATCGAGCGGCTGGGCGTGGTGCAGATCGACAGCGTCAACGTCGTCTCGCGCACCCATTACCTGCCGGCCTTCTCGCGGCTGGGGGCCTATCCGCGGCCGATGCTGGAGCAGCTCGCGTGGGCGAGGAAGCGGCCGCTGTTCGAGTACTGGGCGCACGAGGCCTCGCTGCTGCCGCTCACCACCCAGCCGCTGCTGCGCTGGCGGATGGCCGACGCGCACGACGGGGTGGGCGTCTGGAAGGGGGTGGCGCGCTTCCTGCGCGAGCACCGGAAGGTGGTGGACGGGGCGCTGGAACAGATCCGCGAGCGCGGGCCGCTGGCCGCCTCCGAGCTCGAGATCGGCAAGAAGGGGCCGGGCGGCTGGTGGGGCTGGAGCGACGCCAAGCGGGCGGCCGAGTGCCTGTTCTGGATCGGCGAGCTGACGACCGCCACCCGGCGGGGCACCTTCGAGAGGGTGTATGACCTGCCGGAGAAGGTGCTGCCCAGGGCGGTGATCGAGGCGCCGACGCCCGCGCGCGAGGACGCCCAGCGCGCGCTGATCCGCATCGCCGCGCGGGCCCTGGGCGTGGCGACCGAGCGGGACCTGCGGGACCATTTCCGCATGGGGGTCGCCGAGACGAAGGCGCGGGTCACCGAGCTCGTCGAGGCCGGTGAGCTGATCCCCGTGGGCGTGAAGGGCTGGCGGGAGCCGGCCTTCCTCGATCCCGCCGCCCGGCGGCCGCGGCGGATCGAGGCCCGCGCCCTCCTCTCGCCCTTCGACAACCTGATCTGGTTCCGCGAGCGCACCGAGCGGATGTTCGGCGTGCGGGTGCGGCTCGAGATCTACACCCCCGCGGCGAAGCGGACCCACGGCTACTACGTGCTGCCGTTCCTCGAGGGCGACGCGATCACCGCGCGGGTGGACCTCAAGGCCGATCGCAAGGCGGGCGTGCTCATCGTTCAGGCAAGCCACGCCGAGCCCTCGGCGGGCGCGCAGACGCCGGAACGGCTGGCGGGCGAGCTGCGGACCATGGCCGCGTGGCTGGGCCTGGAGCGCGTGCGGGTGGAGCCGAGGGGCGACCTGGCCGAGCGGCTGGCGGGGGTCCTGTCGGGCAGATAGCCACGAACAACACGCTGCGTGTGCCCAGCGGTGCTTGCGCAGCTCACGCTGGTCCTTGAGGTCAGGTAACCCGACCAGGCTCCTCCGCGTTCATCGCGTGCACGGCGGCACAGCTCTCATCCGCGGCCAGGATCAGCGCCCCGCGCCCAGGACCCGTCGCGGCGCGCTGGCGCAGCGCGACGCGGTCGAGCTTGCCAGGACCGATGCGGGGGAGCTCGGAGAGCACCTCCAGCCAGTCCGGCCACTTGAAACGGACCAGCCGGCTCTCCAGGTGCTCACGTACGCGGTCGCGCTCGAGAGGAGCGGAAGCACGGATGAACGCGACCGGGCGCTCGCCCCAACGCGACGACGCGACCGGCACCACGGCGGCCTCCTCGACCCCGGGGAGGGCGAGCAGGCAGCGCTCGACCTCGCCCGGATCGATCCACTCCGCCCCGCTCCGCATCCGGCTCCCCAGCCGTCCGGTCAGGTAGAGCTGGCCATCGACCCAGCGCGCGAGATCCCCGGTGCGCAGCCATCCGTCGCGCAGGCGCTCGGCCGTCGCCTTGGGGTCGTGGAGATAGCCCGCCATCACGTGGCCCGAGCGTACGAGCAGCTCTCCGCTCTCATCGCCTTCCGCTGCGTCGAGCCGCACCTCCACGCCGAGCGCCGGACGGCCGATGTTGCACGGATCGGGCGCGGCGCGCCGGTGATCCTCGTCGCCGAGAAAAGAGATCATCGGCCCCGCCTCCGTCAGCCCGTAGCCGCGGTAGACCTGCCCGCGGTAGACCTGCAGGAGGCGCTCGAGCAGCGGCATGGGGATCGACTCGCCCGCATAATTGAGCACACGGAGCCGGTTCAGCGCCTCGATGCCCGAGGGCGACGCGAGCACGGGTTGAAGCATCGATGGGATGACGGTGGTCACGGTGGCCGGCTGCTGCTCGAGGGCAGCGAGGAACCAGCCCGGGCCCTTTCGAGCGGTCAGCGCCAGCGCGCCGCCGAGCTGAAGGAGGCTGTCCTCGAACAGCGAGCCTGCGGCGTGGTAGGGGGGCAACGCGGTGAGGACCACGTCATCGCCGCGCAGGCCGCGCGCGCGCGTGTTCGCAAGAGCGGCGCAGTCGAGGTGTCCGGCGAGCTGCACCACGGCCTTTGGCCATCCGGTGCTCCCGGTGGTCAACAGGATGCGCGTCGGCGTCGTCGCGGTGGGCCGGAAGGCCGACGCCTGCTCCAGCGAGCCCGCTCGCTCATCACGCCACGACGGGAGCGGATCGCGCACGACGACAGCGGGCCGGAGGAGGTCGATCCGCCCGGCGAGCTCGGCCTCAGCCAGCGCCGGGTCCTGTAGCGCGTCGAGCCCACCGCCGACGTTGACCGCCCACCGGAGGAGGCGCTGCTCGGTCGGATCGGCGACCGAGATGCACACGACCGAGCCCGGCGTCAGCCCGCGCCGGACGAGCCATGCCGTCCGGCAGCGGACAGCCGACAGCACCTCGCGATAGCTCCACTGCCGCCCGCCGGCGTCGAGGATCGCCGTGGCGTCCGGCCGCTCGCGTCCCCAGTGGTCAAGCCATGCCACGGGCCCGCCGAGCGGCAGGCGGTCGGCGTTCATTCAAATGCTCCCGGGTTGTTCCGGATGAGCTGGAGTATGCCTCCAGCCTGCACGATGCGGAGCTGGTGGGGCGGCAGCGGGCTGACGCGCAGCATATCACCCGAACTTCGCACGACGGTCCCCTGCTCGGGGTCAACCTCGAGGTGCGCATCCGTGCACAGCGTCCGAAGCACCTCGATATCGGGCACCTTGAGGAGCATCAGCCCGAGATTGAACGCGTTGCGGAAGAAGATCCCGCCGAAGCTCGCCGCGATGACCAGCCGCACCCCGCAGCCGAGCAGTGCCTTGGGGGCCTGCTCGCGGCTCGAGCCGCAGCCCATGTTCGAGCCCGCCACGAGGATCGGGCGCGTCTGCGCCAGGCGCGGGAAATCCGGGATCACCCCCTCGAACGCGTGCGACCCCAGCTCCTCCTCGGGGACCCGAAGATAGGCCCCCGGGAGGATGAGGTCGGTATTGACGTCGTCCCACATCTCCTGCGGGATCTGAAAGACAGAGCCGCTGATCTTCATTCGACTTCTGACCTGTTGAGGCGGCCTGCTCGCGCGATCTGCGCCGCCATGGCCGGCGAAGCGAGGTAGAGCTTCGAAGACGGGCTCCCCGCCCGACCGATGAAATTGCGGTTCTGCGTGGCGACCGCGACCTCATCCGGACCGAGGGTGCCGAGGCGGCCGAGGCAGGCGCCGCAGCCGGGCGGCAGGACGGTCGCTCCCGCGGCGATCAGGTCGGCCAGGGTGCCGTCCCGCGTCGCCTCCATCATCACCTCGGCGGACGCCGGGCCGACCAGCAGGCGGACATTCTGGGCCACCCGGTGGCCGCGCAGGACCTCGGCCGCCGCCCGCAGGTCCTCGATGCGCCCGCCCGCGCAGGAGCCGATGAAGACCTGATGGACGACGCTGTCTTCGACCGCGGAGGCGGGGCGTATGTTGTCGGGCTGGGACGGGACGGCGATCACTGGCTCCAGCTGCGCGAGATCGATCTCGAGATCAGCGTCCAGACCGACAGGATCGTGAGGAACCCGATCGGCATGGGCGAGGTTGGCCTTTCGCTCTTCGAGCCACGCCCGACAGCGGGCGTCGACCCCGATGATCCCCGCCACCGCCCCCATCTCGACCGCATGGTTCGACAGCTTCATGCGGTCGGCGATCGAGAGCCCTTCTATCGCCGGGCCGACGAAATCAATCGCCTTGCCGAGGGCGCCGCGGATCTGCACGCGGCCGACGACGTGCAGCACGAGGTCGTGCCCTGTCGTGCCCTTGGGAAGGCTGCCGGAAAGGCGAATCCGCAGCGTCTCGGGGACCTCCAGCCACACCCGCCCCGTCGCCATGACCGCGGCGATATCGGTCGCGCCCAGGCCCGTGGCGAACGCCCCGAACGTGCCGGCGGCGCAGCTGTGGGAATCGCCGCCGACGAACACCGTGCCCGGCGCGATGAGCCCCCGCTCCGGCAACACCTGGTGCGAGATCCCCTCGCCGGCGATGACCGGAATTCCGTATCGCGACGCGAAGCTGCGCGCCTCGGCTTGGAGCGCCGCTTCCCGCTGGTTCACCGGTGGGTAGTAGTGATCGAACACGAACACGGTCCGGTCCGCGCCCCGGAGCTGTTCGATGCCGTGCTTCGCCAGCGCGCGGGCCGCGACAGGACCGGAGCCGTCGTGGGCCATGACCCGAGCGACGTCAACGGTCACGAGCTCGCCCGGCGCGACGGCGCGACCGAGCAGGGAGCCGAGGATCCGGGTCGTGAAGGACATCAGCTTCGACACGCTGCCACGATCTCCTGCAATTGACCTGCGTCGATGCGATCGCCCCGCTCGGCGTGCAGCTTGATCTTGTCGAGGATGCGCCGGCACGTCTCGTCGTCGAACGTGTCGCCGATCTCGCCGGCGAAGTGACGCAGCGCCGCGCGCCCGCTCGTCTTTCCGAGGACGATCTCGCGCTTGCCCCCGATGAGCGCCGGGTCGTATGGCTCGTAACAGCCCGGGTGCTGCAGCATCGCGGCGACGTGTATCCCCGACTCGTGCCGGAAGCTGTTCTGTCCGACGATCGCCTTGTTCGGCGGGATGGGCACCCGTGCGCACTCCGCCACGAGCCGGGAGACGTCGTACACACGCGCGAAGTTGAAGTTCGTCTTGTAGCCGTAGAGGCGCTCCAGCGCGAGGGCGCACTCCTCGGTGCACGCGTTGCCGGAGCGCTCGCCGATGCCGTTGATGGTCGTCGACAGGACCTCCGCGCCCCCTTCGACGGCCGCGAGCGAGTTGGCGACCGCGAGGCCGAAGTCGTCGTGGCAGTGCGCGGCGATCGGCACGCTCACCACGGCGCGCAGCGCCTGCACCAGGCGCGTCATGAGCCGGGGCGTTCCGACGCCGACCGTGTCGGAGACGCCGATCCGCATCGCGCCGGCCTGCACGGCGCGCTTCGCGACGTCCTGAATCCGCTCCTCGCTGGTACGGGTCGCGTCCTCGAGCGAAAGCTGGACGAAGAGGCCGAGGGACGCTGCGTAGGCCACGGCGCGGCACGCCTGGTCGATCACCTGCGGGTATTCCTTACGAAGCTTGTGCTTCATCAGGATATCCGAGGTGCTCGTGACCAGGATGACCCCGCTGACGCCGGTCTGCCGAGCCGCGTCGATGTCCTCTTTCAGAGGCCGGCAGAGCGAGAGAAGACGCGCGCGTAGGCCGAGGCCCGCGATGTGGGCCATGTCGGCGCGCTGCGCGGGGCCCGAGGCGGCGAAGCCGATCTCGATCTCGTCGAGCCCCATGGCGTCGAGCGCCCGGCTGATGTGCTCCTGCTGCCCGCGCGAGAACGCGACTCCGGGCATCTGCTCGCCATCGCGGAGCGTCGTATCGTAGAATGTGATGACCCGACCGCCCCGCTCCTGCGGCGGTTCCTGGTTGGTCTGTACTTGGTCCATATGCCATCCGCAGGTCGAAGACGGAGCATTTGAGCCCGATCCGCCCGATCGAATCACCAATCACACGGGTTCAGCATGCCGTTTCAGCATAAGTTTGCAAACCCATGGCCATACTATTGATGGTATCGCTTCCGGTCAGGTTCGTGTCAAGCAAATTTACCTGGTAACGGCGCGTCGTCTTGCGCGTCGTCTTGCGCGTCGTCTTGCCAGAGGCCCGCGCCGGCGTGTGCGATGGCAGCGTCGAGAGAAAATTTCGCTGTTACTGCCAGATTCTGCGTTCGCTGACCGCGCCCTGACGACGGTTTACACCGCGTTCGAGCCGTGCAGCCGACAGCGCTTCTGAGGTGCGCCACGACACGTCCACGCGCTTCGTCAGGATGTCGGGTTGCGCGCGCGTCACCTCATCTCATTTAGCTAGCGCGGAGGCCGTCGCGCTTTCCCCGCTCGTTTCCGCGATTTTTCGGCAAGTGTTCTTTGACCTCAGCGCGACGCCGCACCGCGGCGCCGCGCGACACAGGCGCAGATATTGCGGAGATTCAAGAAATTCTCGTCCACCAGATCCGCGTCCTCGAACGTGATATGGCATGTCGCCTCGATTCCAGCGATGAGCTGGATCGTGCACAGCGAGTTCATGCCGTAGTTGGCGAGCGGCACGTCGGGATCGATCCTCCCCTCCGGCAGCCGCAGGTCCGGGATATCGCGCAGTACGCGCACCACAATCGGCTCGAGTTCGCTCATCGTTGCCCTTTGTCCTCCAGTCGTCGAGCTGCACTCCGCGTGGACAGACGGCCGCGCGCGGCTCGCGGCAGGGGAGGATCAGCTGGCGGGCACCGCCGCTTCGGGCGGGCGCGCGTTGCGGAGTGATGGCACCAGGGCGAAGAGCGCGCTGAGCAGGATCATCACCGCGCCGATCGCGTAGAGCGCGCCGGACCCGCCGGCGGCGTCGATGACGAGACCGCCGGCGAGCGAGCCCACGGAGCTCAAGGCGAACAGCAGGAAACGGGCGGTGGCTCCGACGCGGCCGAGCAGCTTGTCGGGGGTGAGCTTCGTCCGGAGCGAGAGGTACAAGGAGAGGACGAAGGAGTTCGATGCGCCGGCGAGAAGCGCGAGCAGGATCATCAACCCGTAGCTGCCGACGAGCGGCATGAGCATGATCGCCACGCCCGTCACGACGTTCCCGGCGAGCATCGCCAGGCCGGCGCGCTGCTTGACGCGGCCAGCCGCGATGCCCCCGAAGATGAAGCCGCCCATGAAGGAGGCGATGAATATGCCGAAGTGCGACGCCGGCTTGTGTCGATCGATCGTGACGTAGAACGTCGATGCCGCGACCATCGGTGCGCGCGCAAAGTTGATGAACGCCCAGAGCACGATGATCGACCGCAGGGCGGGCAGCCGATGGATGAAGCTGATGGCCTCCTTCATCTCCAGGACGACGGACGTCGTTGCGCGCGGCGCCACCGTCCCCTGGCTCCGATGGCGCAACGCGAGCAGCGTCGCCACGGAGATCATGAAGGAGAACGCGTCGAGCGCGAGCGTCGGCCCCGGGCCGACCCAGACCATCAGCAGCCCGGCGAGCGCGGAGCCGACGATGAAGCCCCCCGCGAGCACCGCTTCGCCGTAGGCGATCGCAGCACCCACCTGGTTGATGCCGACCACGCTCGGCACCCACGCCTGGTAAGCGCCGACGAAGAACACCCCGAGCGTGGTGATCGGCACGATCACCGTGTACAGCACGGGCATGAACGGAAGGCTCAGCAGGAGCGTGAGCGGGAGCAGGAGCGTGAGCAGCGCCCGGCCCGCGTCGGCGTAGACCATGATGCGCCAGCGACTCCAGCGGTCGGCCGCGACGCCCGCGAGCAGGCCGAAGAGCAGGTGCGGCATGCTCTCGAGGGTTCCGACGAGGCCTGTCTGGGCGCCTGAACGCGTGATATCGGCGACGATCAGCGGGAGCAGGGTGTAGCTGATGCCGCCGCCGAGCGCTGACAGGCACTGGCCCAGCATAAGAATCCTGTAATCGCGATTGCGCGCTAGAGGCACCTCCTGGAGGGCCTCCGGCGTGCCTGCTGCGCCGCCGCTCGCGTCCGAGTAATCCAGGCTCACGGCGCTCTCAGTCCAGGCATGATCATCCTGACACCCCCGCGCATCCCGTCGTGGTGCAGCGCCGCTCGCCTGGTCCGCTCAACATGACCCCAGCACTCCGAGTCCCCAGCGTTCCCGCGGGCCACCGCGGCGCACATGGCTCACCCGTTGTTCAGTCGGAGGGCATACTAGCGCCCCCGACCAGGGGGTTGGCAAGAGAAAAAATCCCGTCCTTTCCATGTCGCCCGTGTCGCCCGCGTCGCCCGTGTCTCCCATGGGGCCCGTGTGGGTTCGTGTGGGCTCCTTTCGGTCAGCATCTCGGGCCGCTGCTGCGTGACGAGCGTGCCGGCTGCCTCGTCTGGGTCCTGGCGTCCCGCGCATGCCATCGTGACCAACCCGGGGGATCTGTGGTAGGTTGCGCCCCTGGCAACGATTCCGAACCACGCGACGTCAATGACTACATCAAAACCCACATTCCGCTCGATAGACACGACAGCCGTACCCAAGCATTTCGAGCCGGAGATCGTCGAGAAACGCTGGCAATCGTTGTGGGAGGCCCAGGGGACGTATCGATATGACCCGTCCCGTCCGCGGGACGAGACGTTCATCGTCGACACGCCGCCGCCCACCGTCTCGGGTTCGCTCCATGTCGGTCACGTCTTCAGCTACACCCATACCGACCTCATCGTCCGTTATCAACGCATGCGGGGGAAGAACATCTTCTACCCCATGGGGTGGGACGACAACGGGCTCCCGACCGAGCGGCGCGTGCAGAACTATTTCCACGTCCGGGTCGACGTCCGCGTCCCGTACGAGCCGGATCTCAGGCTCGAGCCGGCGAGCGACGAGAAGGCCAAGAAGGAACCGCCGCGCATCGTCTCGCGACCGAACTTCATCGAGCTCTGCCAGAAGGTCACGCAGGAGGACGAGCAGGTCTTCCTGAACCTCTGGCGCCGGCTCGGGCTGTCGGTCGACTGGACGCAGCAGTACGCGACCATCAATCCACATTGCCGTCAGCTCGCGCAGCTGTCGTTCCTGGACCTTTTCAAGAAGGGGCAGGTCTACAGCGTTGTGGCGCCCACGATGTGGGATGTCGATTTCCAGACCGCGGTCGCTCAGGCCGAGGTGGAGGACCGGCCGCGTCCCGGCGCGTTCTTCGACATCGCGTTCGGCGTCGAGGGGTCCGACCGCCAATTCGTCATCTCGACGACGCGGCCCGAGCTGCTCGCCGCCTGCGTCGGCATCACGGCCCACCCGGACGACGAGCGCTATCGCGACCTGTTCGGCAAGCGCGCGATCACGCCGCTCTTCCGGGCCCCGGTCCCGATCTTCCCGAGCAGCCTCGCCGATCCGACGAAGGGGACTGGCATCCTCATGGTCTGCACCTTCGGCGACGCCACCGACGTGCTCTGGTGGCGCGAGCAGAAGCTAGCGCTTCGGCAAATCCTCGGCCGCGCGGGCCGCCTCGTGCCGGTCACGTTCGGGACCGACGGCTGGGAGAGCAACGACCCCGCGGCGGCCAACCGCTTCTACGCGCGCCTGCAAGGTCTCACTCTCAAGCAGGCGCAGGCGGCGGTCGTCGAGATGCTGAAGAGCGACGAGGGCGCGAGCGCTCCCGGCGCCGGCGCGCCGCTGCAGGGCACGCCGCGGCCCGTCGAGCGCTCGGTGAAGTTCTACGAGAAGGGCGACCAGCCGCTCGAGTTCATCTCCACGCGCCAGTGGTTCGTCCGTCTCATGGACAAGAAGGAGCAGCTGCTCGAGAGGGGAAGGCAGATCGCGTGGCACCCGAGCTTCATGCGCACGCGCTACGAGAACTGGACGGAGGGCCTGCTGCTCGACTGGTGCATCAGCCGCCAGCGCTATTTCGGCGTTCAGTTTCCGCTGTGGTACCCCGTCGATGACGAGGGGCGGATCGATCACGATCACCCGATCCTCGCCGAGGCGTCTCAGCTGCCAATCGACCCGACCACCGACATTCCGCCAGGATACGACGCCTCTCAGCGCGACAAGCCGGGGGGCTTCACCGCCGAGACCGACGTCTACGACACCTGGTTCACGAGCTCGATGTCGCCGATGATCAACTCCGGCTGGACGCTCGATCCGGAGCGGCACAAGCAGCTCTTCCCTGCCGATATCCGCCCTCAGAGCCACGAGATCATCCGGACCTGGGCGTTTTACACGATCGCGAAGGCGATGCTGCACGAGGACGCGACCCCGTGGAAACACGTCGTCATCTCGGGCTGGGTCCTCGATCCCGATCGCAAGAAGATGTCGAAGAGCCGGGGAAACGTGCTCACCCCCGGCCACCTGCTCGACAACTACACCTCCGACGGCGTGAGGTACTGGTCGGCGAGCGCCCGGCTCGGTATCGACACGGCGTTCGACGAGAAGGTCCTCAAGGTCGGCAAGCGGCTGGTCACGAAGATCTTCAACGCCGGCAAGTTCGTGCTCTCCCAGACCGCGGAGGTGGCGCCGATCAGCGTCGAGCTCGATCGCGCCTTCCTCCACAAGCTCGCGCACCTGACCGCGCGGGCGACGGAGGCGTTCGACGAGTTCGACTACGCGCGCGCCCTCATGGAGGTCGAGGGGTTCTTCTGGGCCAAGTTCACCGATACCTTCATCGAGCTCGCCAAGGGGCGCGCCCGAGGCGACGACGGGGTCAGCCCGGAGGCGCGCGGCTCGGCCGTCGCGGCGCTGCGTCGCGCGCTGAACGTGCTGCTCCGGCTGTTCGCGCCGGCGCTGCCGTACGTGACCGAGGAGGTCTGGAGCTGGGTCTTCGCGGAGGAGACCGGTCACCGCAGCATCCACCGCGCGCCGTGGCCGGGCGTCGAGGATTTCCAGGACGTCGCGCCCCCGGCAGACGCCGACGGCTTCGAGACGGCGATCGCCTGCGTCTCGGCCATCAACAAGCGCAAGAGCGAGATGGGAGCCTCCGTCGGCCGGGTCATCACCCACATCAAGCTCGCCGGGAACCCCGCCACCCTCGCTCGGCTCGGCCTCGCCGTGAGCGACGTGATGCGCGCCGTGCGATGCAAGCACCACGAGCTTGCAGAGGACGCGGCGCTCGCCGACGACGTCTTCGCGGTCGTCATGGTCGAGCTCGAGCCTGCCGTCGGCGACCCCGAGCCGACCTCGTGACGTCGTGACCACGTGACCACGTGACCACGTGACCACGTGACCACGTGACCACGTGACCACGTGACCACGTGACCACGTGACCACGTAACCACGTAAACGACGCGACCGCGCATCCGCGAGGGCGCGCGGTCGATTCCCACCCCCACACAGCCCCAGTCTGCTGCGCCGCACTCGCGTGGCCCTGCCCATGCCAGCCGCACGGTTATTGTGCAATGGCATTGGAATTGTCGGGCGCTGCGCGATGCTGCGCGATGCCGCGGCTGCGCGATGCCGCTTGACACCCCTGAGTGGGGCGGGATACAATGCCTTAATTACTATTTTGGCGATCTCTTGAAATTACTGCGAGAGTTCTCGTTTCGAGAATGTATCCGATTGAGGTAATTCCTATCGAGCCACCTGTGGGCATCAGCCCACTAGAGCGCCAGGGATAGTGAGCGTCCCTAGCCGGACGCACATGCGAAGCCTGGCAGTGGGCCGGCTCGAAGGGCACTGTGAGCGGCCAGCACGTCACGAAGGCTTGATACGCACGATGAAAATTCTCCTGATCAGCGGCGTGGTGCTCCTGGCGTTCTCACTGCTCCTCGCCTGGCTCTTGGTCGCGGTCAAGCACCTCCGTGTCGGCTCGCTCCAGAAGGTCTTCAAGGACCCTCCGAACCTCCTGCGCGCTCACATCGATTATCTCTTCATGTCCCTCTTCTTGATGGTGTTCTACGCCATTCGCGTCGAGGTGCCTCTGCCGCTATGCGCGCTCGCCATCGCCGGCGCGGTCATGAACCCGATGCTGTTCCTGATCATGTCGATCCATCCGACGGTGAACAGGTCACCCTTCTCCTTGATGGGGCTGGTCTCGACCCTGAGCTTCATCACCACGACCGGAGGCTTTGTCTCGATCGGGATCTTCATCGCCATGGAAGCCAGCTAGACACACGACGCGGGCACGCTCGTGCTCCTCACCCCTCTGAGAATAACAGTGTTACGAGTCATTCCGAGGGGCGGGCACGATGCTTCATTGAAATTGTCGGCCATTCAGGGGAGCCGTAAATGAAATGAACGTCAACGACGCCTACACGACGTATTGCCGCCCTCGCCTCGGCGCTGTGCTGCAGGCGATCCGCCTCGACAAATCATACCACCGCGCGGAGGGGAACCACCTCTATTACTACGACGCGACTGGTGCGGAGACTGAGGTGACTGACTTCCTGGGAGGCTATGGAGCTTCTCTGTTCGGTCACAACCACCCCGAGCTCGTGGAAGTAGCGATCTCGAGCTACCGCGACCGGCTTCCGTTCAATGCGCAGGCGAGCTGTCGGACCGAGACGGCCCGGCTCGGCAGGAAGCTGAACGAGATGCTCCAGACGTCCCTCGGGAAGGACTACGTGGTCCACGTGGTGAACACCGGCTCGGAGGCGACCGAGGCCGCCCTGAAGCACGCGGCGCTCTACCACCACAGGCGCCTCGAAACGCTGGAGAAGCAGCTTCGCAAGAAGATCACCGACATCCGCGAGGCCATCCACGACGGCACCATCACGGTACCGCCGGCCTTCTACGCAGCCGCGCGCGCGCGGCTGAACGTCAGGGCCGGCGATGATATCGAGCACATCTTCGCCGTCATCCTGCAGACGATCCGGAGCAACTTCAGCCGTCCGGCGGCCTACGTGGCGTTCAGGCAAGCGTTCCACGGGCTGACCACTGGCGCAGTCCAGCTCACCGAATCCCTGGAGTACCGCGAGCCGTTCGCCCGCATCGCGCAGCGGGTCATCTTCGTTGAAACCGAGAACGTGGAGCAGCTCCAGAGGACCCTCGAAGAGGAGGCGCTGAACTACTTCTGGCTCGAGAAGGACGGCGATAACAACCTGGTGCTCGTCACGAAGCGCTACGCGGGCATCTCGGCCATGTTCCTCGAGCCCGTCCAGGGAGAGGGCGGCATCCGCGTGATCCCGTCGTCCTTCCTCGCGCACTGCCGGCGTCTGGCGGACGAGCACCAGATCCCGCTCGTGTTCGACGAGATCCAGTGCGGCATGGGCCGCACCGGGACCTTCCTCTGCTCCGAGCAGAGCGGCGTCGCCGCGGACTACTACTTGATCGGCAAGAGCCTGGGCGGCGGTCTGGCCAAGATATCCGCCCTCCTCATCCGGAGGGACTGCTACGACCCGGACTTCAGCGTCATCCATGCATCGACGTTCGCCGAGGACGATCACAGCTCCCGCATCGCGATCGCGGCGCTCGAGCTCCTGGAGAGCGACGGTCGGCTCATGGCCAACTGCCGCGAGCGCGGTGCGCAGCTGCTCGAGGGCCTCGAGCGGGTCCGCGAGAAGTACCCCACCATCATCAAGGAGGTCCGCGGGCTCGGCTTGATGATCGGGATAGAGCTCGCCGGGCAGAGCGACAGCGGCTCCGCCGCGCTGAACACCTTTTCGGCGCAGCAGCTGCTCAACTACCTCGCGGCGGGCTACCTGCTCCACGAGCACCGGATCCGGGTCGCCCTGTGCCTCTCGAACCCCGACGTGATCCGCCTCGAGCCGTCGGCGCTCATCGGCGCCGACGACTGCGCGCGGCTCATCGCGAGCATCGAGCGGCTCTGCGAGGTGCTCTACAAGCAGAACGTCTACGAGCTGACGCGGTTCGTGATCGGCCTGGAGGAGCCCTGGAGCACCAAGGAGATCGCCAACTTCCGCAAGATCCTCCCTGAGTACCGCAAGCCCAAGTACGCGCAGAACGTGGCGTTCCTCGGGCACTTCGTCGAAGCGCGCGACATGCAGCTCTGGGATGAGGGCTATTCGCTCTTCACCGACGAGCAGATCGCGGAGTACCTGACGAAGCTCCACCGGTACATCAGGCCCCAGGTCGTCGACCAGATCACCGTGATGTCGAAGACGGGCCAGTGCGTCAGCATGAGCTTCATCGGCCTGGCGATCCAGTCGACCGAGATCGAGAAATACCTCATCAACCGCGACAAGACGTTCCTCGACGAGAGCGTCGAGGCGGCGGTGCGGCTGGCCGAAGAGAACTGCGCGAAGGTGCTCGGCTTCGGCGGTTACAGCTCCATCATCACGAACAACTGCTGTGACGTCGCCAGCGACCAGATGGCCCTCACGACGGGCAACGCCCTCACGGTCGCGATGGGCCTCGAGGCGCTCCACCGGAGCTGCGCGGAGGAGGGCGTCGCGCTGCAGAAGGCGTGCTTCGCCGCCATCGGGGCCGGCGGCAACATCTCCAGCATCTACACCCGCATCGTCGCCGAGCAGGCGCCCCGCATCATCCTGATCGGCAGGTCCGGGCGGGAGCGGGCGCTCGCGAATGTCGCTTCGGAGATCTACTTCGACGCGTTCAAGGAGCTGCTCGCGTGCCACTCCCTGCTGCCACCCGGCTGGGGGCCCGTGACTGCCACGATGGAAGCGAAGGAGCTCCGGGGCGTAGCCCAAGAGATCGCAGATACACGCGCGGTCAAGAACATGCTCCAGGAGTTCCGGCAGCACGACCGGATCGGGGTTCGACTCCTGGAGAGCCTCAGCGCCGAGATGAAGGACAAGGCCCCTATCGTGATGACCTCCGATTACGCCATGCTCCGGCAGGCGAACGTCATCATGGGGGCGACGAGCTCGGCGAAGCCTGTGATCTTCCCCGAGCACCTCGGCAAGGGCCCGATCGTCATCTGCGATATCGCCATTCCTCACGACGTGGACGACTCGGTGGTCCGGGAGCGTCCGGACGTGACCGTGATCCAGGGCGGGATCGTCAAGCTGCCTTTGAACCCGGACTTCAAGGTGCGGGGAATCCCTCTCCCGCCCGGGAGGTCGTTCGCGTGCATGGCCGAGACGATCATCCTGGGGCTCAGCGGTATCAAGAAGAGCCCAAGCCGCGGTCACATCAGCAAGGTCCAAGTCAAGAAGCTGGCCAAGCTCGCTCATATTCACGGCTTCGAGTTGGCGGACGCGAAGGTGAAGCGGAGCTACTAGCGCACGGGTTGAAACAGTCGCAGAGAGGCGTGATTCACTATGGATACGGCGCAGGATCTGGCAGGTTGTTTGCGGAAGTTTCGCAATGACGTGAACGAGAACAAAAGGCTCGCCTCGCTCCTCAAGGGCTGGAGCCCCACGCTCGTCCTGGAGGCGACCGACTCCCTCCAGGAGTTCAGCATCCGCGTGGACTCGGGCAAGCTGCAGGAGCTCGAGTCGGGGGCGAAGGAGTCCGAACACACCGTGCGCTTGCGCGCCACGCACCAGCTCCTCATCGACATCTTCTCGGGGACCAAGAACCCGTCGCGCGTGTTCCTCGACGGCGATCTGGAGGTGTTCGGCAGCGATCGGGATCGGGTCAAGCTGGACGCTATCAGCCTCGTGTTGTGGGGGATCTGAGTGAAGCAGTGGCGCGAGCTCGGCGGGTACATCGCCATCAGCACCGGGATGGCGCTCGCCGCGAGCAACTTTGCCATCTACTCGGCCCTGTACCAGTCGATCGATCGCGCCTGGATTCTGCCTGCGATCGTTGTCGCCGGCCTGGTGTGCATGGCCGTGTCCTTCTCGATCGCAGAGCTGGCGAGCATGTTCCCGTCCGCGCCAGGGCTTGGCACCTACCTGAAGGCGGCCTTTGGCCGCTCCGCCTCGCGGATCATGGTGCTCCTCTACCTGACCCAGGTCGTGATCCTGGCCAGCGTCGAGAGCTACGCGATCTCGATCCTCATGGTGGCGCTGTTCCCCGGCTTCTCCTCGACGCTGGCCACCGTGGGGCTGCTCGTCCTGATCGTGCTCCTGAACCTGCTGGGGGTCGAGCCGCCCCAGCGCACACAGTGGTCGGCCACGCTCGTCCTGGTGCTGGGGATCCTCGGTCTCGCCGTCTGGTCGCTGGCCTCGGGCGGAGCCGCTCAGGAGGCGATGGCCACCTCCCCGCTTCCCGGATCGTTGCTGACCGATTTTCCTGGCACGGTCGGCCTCGCGCTGTTCCTCTATCTGGGGTTCGAATGGGTGACGCCCCTCGGGCGCTCCCCCAAGGCCTACGAGCGTCTGGTCCCGCTATCGATGCCGCTCGCGCTCGCGATCCTCATCGTGCTCTACACGGTCTTCGCGGCGGCGCTGGAGGCGCACATCGGGCAGAAGGAGCTCGCGTCCACGCCGATCCCGCACTACGTGCTCGCGACGCGCGTCTCCGATCGCGCCGGGGGAATCGTGGCCGCATCGATCTCCTTCCTAGCGACGACCACCTCGTTCAACGCGGGCATCATGGGGGCGTCCCGGCTGGTGTACAGCCTCGCCCGGGAGCGGAGCGTGCCGGCGTGGTGCGCCACGACGTCGCTCTCCACCGGCGCGCCGATCGGCGCCATCCTCGTGCTGGGGGCCATCTCGATCCCCGCCGCGCTGACGGTCCAGCACTTCCAAGCCTATGGTTCGGCCGCTGCGGTGGGGGCTGCGATCCAGTGCTTCACGTACGGCGCCCTGATCTTCGCGGCCCTCCGGCTGCGCAAGACCCGTGACAAGGCGAAGATCCCCTACCGCAACCGGGTGCCCGCCGCGGTGCAGGTTTGCCTGGGCGTCATGCTGCCGCTCCTCGGCGTCGCCGCGCTGGTCGCCCAGCCAGACGTGAGGCTACTGTCCGTCTCGTCTTTCGTGCTACTGATCGTGGGCACGGGGTTGCTCTCATGGTGGTCCCTCGCCCACCAGAGGAGGCTCGATTCGCCCGAGCAATTGGCCAAACGCCAGGCGGGGTACTGACCTGTAGGTGTCTATGAACGGCTTTAAAGATGCGAGCCCTTCACGTCTGGACCGTACAATTCCGTCGTTGTCGAATCAGGATTGGGACGACGGTCGATTTTCAATCCAGCACTGGATGGAGCATACGGCCTGGAGGCGCCTGAAAGACAGCACCTTCGGCGTCAAGAACGGCACCCCTGAGCCCCACCCGGCGCTCTGGGACGATCCGCTGTTGATGCACATTTACAAGATGGACATCGCGACCTTCCTGACGGCGGAGCGCGTCTCCATGTGCGGGGTGGCCGGGCTCATGCGGTGCGCGCCCAACGAGAACTGTCAGGTCTACATCGCCACGCAGACGCTCGACGAGGCCCGCCATTTCGAGGTCTTCTGCCGCCGCCTCGCCGACGTCGGCGTGACGCCGCCGCAGCGGGAGAAGCTGATGGCGCACGTCACGACCAAGGCGATGAAGACGTTCTACGATCTCATCCTCGAGCAGGTGGACAAGGGGGACTTCGTGGCGGGCAGCCTCGCGCTGAACTCCATCCTGGAGGGCATGGCGTACCCTGTGTACCGCTATGAGATGAAGTATTGGTCGCGCTTCGACGTCGGCCTCAGCCAGCTCATCAAAGATGCCTTCGCCGACGAGGTCCAGCACGTGGGCTTCGGCACCACGACCCTGGGGCACATGATCAAGGACGATGTGGCGGTGCGGAACCAGGTCCAGAAGCTGGCGCCCGAGTTCCACAGGCTGATGATGGACGTGTTCGAGAGCATCATCCGCCATTACATAGGTCTCTACCAGGAGGCCGCGAACAACCACATGGATGAGATCGGCGATCTCGAGATCTTCCCTGGCAGGAAGATGGCGGACACGAGCGAAGAGGAGCAGGTTCGCATCGTGATGCACGAGGTCGAGCAGGAGTACAGCTCGCGGATGGCGTCCGTCGGCGTGGAGCTCGCCTGACCGGAGCGATGTGCGCCCTCCACGGGAGAGGTTTGCGTCCGCACCGGAGGGACCGCCAGGGCCGGAGCGCACCACGTGAAGGGGCACGACACGAGGTGCGCGGAGTCCGCGCACGCGGCGCCATCGATCGGTTGGCGGTGGCGCCGGTGACGCCTTGACCTGTGCAGCCCGCGCGCTCGGCGCGAGGCAGCTTTGACCAAGGAAAAGCAAGGTGACGAGCATCTATCTCGGTTCCATCGCACACGTGCTCGGGGAGTCGCGCAGCATCAGCGATCTCGACGAGTTGAAGGACGACGAGGATGGGCTGGGCACGCTCCAGGCCGTTGGCCTGGAGACCTACGCTGTCTCGTCCCGTTCGCCTGCAGAGCTGGCGCGCGAAAGCCTGGCCAGGACGATCGAAAAATCGGGGCTCGATCCGAAGGACATCGGCGCCGTCCTCTACGCCTCATCGAGCTTCTGGAGCCAGGAGTTCTACACGAGGCACATCGGTGAGCTCTGCTGCTCGCTCGGCCTCGAGCACGCAGTCACGCTCGGGACGACGCTGGGCGAGTGCGGCAACTTCGCCAGCGCGCTGAGGAGCGCATACGGCTTGATCCGGAGCGGAGATTGCCGGACCGTGCTCCTCGTGACCACCGATCGGGCCGCGGGCAAGCGGCTCGTCGACCCGCTCGTGTCCGTGCTCAGCGATGGCGCCGCGAGCTGCATCGTCAGCTCCGAACGGCAGGGCGAGCTCGAGATCCTCGGGGTCCGACAGGGCGCGAACCAGAAGCTCTGGATGGTCGACAACGCCAAAGAGTCCGTCAAGCGCCTCAAGTACACCGCCGACGGGGTGAAGCTCACCATCACGCAGTTGCTCGCGGACACCGGCTTGAACGCCCACCAGATCAAGGCGTTCATCACCAACAATTACAGCTACTCGGTTCTGCGCGTCTTCTCCGCGCAGGCGGGCGTCCGCCCGGGAGCGCTTTACCTGAAGAACGTCGGCAGGGTGGCGCACGCCTTCTCCGCGGACAACCTCATTGGTTTGCAGGACGCCTTGGAGCAAGGCGACCTGAAATCCGGCGAGTTCGCACTGACGCTGAGCACGGGGCAGGCTTCGTGGGGGGCTTCGATCCTCAAGGTGGCATGAACGATGGCAGCGTCCGGGCCTCGGCGCGCCGGCTCGCAAACCGCCGACCCCGAGATCGCGCCGTCGTCGCGCGACTGTAGCAATGCAATGTACGTGTACGGCGCCGACACCAGCAACAAGACCCTGACCAGACACCGGCAGGACATCGGCCAGACACAAGCCAATTGCTCGTAAGATACCAGACATTGCTCAGGGATCGCTATGACGCCGGAGGGCGAACGGAGCGCGAACGGAGCGCGAACCGAGGGCTAACCCAAGGCGAACCAAGCGCGAACCAAGCGCGAACGGAGCGCGAACCAAGGGCGAAAATGGAGCCAGAAGCCGCTTGACATCGCCATAGCGTCGGGCAAGATCACGCTGGACGCACCAGTGTCGTGCGTTGGCCATCGACAGGGGATGTTTGATGAAGCTGCGCACCTTTACTTCCGACACCGCTACGCAGACTCCCAGGGCTACCAGCGCCAGGCTGTTGGTGATCGCCAATGCATGTCAGACGGTCGATGAGACGCTCGCTCACTACCGCATGAATGCAACCGATCCGGAGGTCCTGGATCGGAACAACGAACATTATCTGAGTCACTACCGCGAGATGATTCCGACCCTGGGAGAGGGGCGGCTCGAGATCGTCGACGCGGTGAACCACGTCCGACGGAGCATGGGCTCACGCGCGGTCATCAACGAGCATAACTCCTCCGCACTGAACGGCGTCTACATCTACAATTTTCTCTGCCGTTCCGGCTACGACGGGCGCGTCGAGCTCGTCGACAACATGGATCTCGAGCCGGAGCGTGCGCGGCAGCTGGTGGAGGCGGTCGATATCGTCGTCTTCTCCACGACCTTCATCACGAGCGCGGACACCATTGTCCGCGTCGTGCGCGTCCTGAAGTCCTGGAACCCCCGCGTCAAGGTCGTCGTGGGCGGCGCCAAGCTGACCCAGTTCGCGCACGACTCGGAGATCCACGAGTCGGCGAAGGTCGCGGACGCGCTCGTCCTCTCGCCAAACGGCGAGACGACGCTGCTCCATGTGATTGAGCGCCTCCACGAAGGAAGGCCGATCTCGGACCTCCCGAACATCGCCTACTACGACGGCCAGTTTGTCCGCTCGCCGGTCAGCAGCCATGACGGCGTCGACATCAACACGAACCACGTCCAGTGGTCGGCCCTCCCTTCGTACATCCTGCGCAGCTCGGTCAACATGCGCACCGGTCGGGGGTGTCCGTTCAAGTGCAAATTCTGCACGTTTCCGAGCTACAATGATCAGAACGTCGATCTGATGACGACGGAGACGATCCTCGAGGAGCTGCGCGACATCAGCAAGATGCCGCAGATCAAATCGGTTCGCTTCGTCGACGACACGCTCTTCCTGAGCCGGCGGCAGCTCATCGATGTCTGCAAGGGCATGATCAACATGGGCTTCTCGCTGCCCTGGACGGCGTACCTGCGCGCCTCCACGCTGACGGAGGAGTGCGTGCGCTACCTGAAGGATGCCGGCTGCAAGCTGGTCCTGGTGGGCATCGAGTCGGCGGACCAGCAGGTCCTCGACAACATGCTGAAGGGGACCCGCGAGGAGCACAACTGGATGGCCGCCGAGAACCTCCAGCGGTTCGGGGTCCTGGGCTTCGCGTTCGTTCTCCTCGGCTTCCCCGGCGAGACGGAGAAGTCGGTCGGCAAGACGATCAAGTTCCTGAACGAGGGCGGCTTCCACGCCTACGTTCACTCTCCGCTCTTCGTGTTCCCGAACTCGCCCGTCGCGCGCGAGGCGGCTGCGTTCGGGCTCCGGGGCGGCTTCAACGACTGGTCCCACGATACGATGACCTGCCGCGAGGCGATCGATCAATGCCGGCGCGTGTTCCAGGAGGTCACGAATTCGGCGTACATCGATCGAGGCTCATCGATCACGAAGATCCTCCTCGACCACGGCTATTCCGTGGACGAGGTGCGGCAGCTCGGGATCCTGCACAACAGCCTGGCCCGTGAGGAGATGAACGGCGGCCAGAAGCCCGAGACGTTGAAGGAGTTCACGAGGATGGCGTTCCGCGCGGAGGGCGAGGTTTCCGTCACTGGGAAGTTCACCTCCCCGTACAGCCGCACCGGGGGCGCACTCCAGATCAACTCCTCCGCTCGGTACTGATAGTTGGAGCCGGCGTTGCTGAGCTGGGCCGTCACAGAGCCATCGCTGCGACACCCCGCTTCGCCACGGCGCGCTCGATTCACCGGCTCTGGTTCAACCTCGTCTTTCGAGCTGCCGTCTCGCCAATGTGCCCATCGTCCGTCATGGGAAAGAGCCCTTCACAAATGGCAGATCGTCGTCGTATCCTGGTGATTCCGGGAGATGGGATCGGACGGGAGGTCGTGCCGCTCGCTGCGGAGCTCTTGAAGCGGGAGCCCCGGGTGGAGGTCCAGCTGGAGCACGCCGGCTACGAGCTCTGGCGCCAGACGGGCGACGCCATCCCGGAGCGGGTGGTCGCAGCGGCGCTTTCGGCCGACGGGGTGCTGTTTGGCTGTACCGGGACCCCTTCGCCGCCTCCCCCCGGCTACGAGAGCCCGATCCTCGTCCTCAGGCATCGGCTCGGGCTCATGGTCAACATCCGCTACTGTCGCTCGGTCGGCGGTCGGCCGCTCGACGTGGTGATGCTGCGCGATTGCTCCGAGGGGCTCTACGTGGAGCGCGAGCGGCACGTGGAAGATGGGGTGATCGCGGACTACCAGGTCACGCGGGGCGCGACGGTGCGGCTGGCACGCGCCGCAGCGGAGATGGCGCGCAGGCGACGGGGCGACGTGACGATCGTGCACAAGGCGAACGTCCTCAGGCACGCCGACGGGCTTTTTCGTCAACTCTCGATCGAGACCGTGGAGGCGGCGGGGGTGAAGTGGAACGAAGCCCTCTCCGACGCCGCAGGCTACCACCTCGTCCTCGATCCCGGACGGTACGACGTCATGATGATGACGAGCCACGTCGGCGATATCCTTTCTGACGTGGGCGCGGCCGTCGTCGGCAGCCTCGGGCTGGTCCCCTCGCTCTCCCTTGGCAAAGGGGTGCCGCTCGCCGAGCCGATTCACGGCTCGGCACCCGATCTGGTAGGACGCGGGCTCGCGGATCCGGTCGCGACGATCCTGTCGATGGGGCTTCTGCTCGATCACCTCGGGATCCGCGACTTCGCAGCCCAGTTGAACGAGGCGGTGAACGGCCACCTGGTGAGCCGCAAGGCGGGCTCGCCCCTTCGCACGGCGGAGATCATGGACGACATCATCCGCCGCCTCGGTCAGGTGGACCCGGCGAAAGTGGCAGGCTCGGCTTGAGCGACACTTCAATCCATCCGGCCGATGATGGACGGTAACGCTTTGCGCTCCAGCGAGCGCCGGGGGCGCCCCCTTCGCGCTGTCCTCGGGCTCGCCGCCCTGGGGCACGACCCGGCGGTATGCCTGTTCCTGGACGGCGTCCTCGTCGCCGCCGTGGAAGAGGAGCGGTTGAATCGCCAGCGGCGCACCGAGGCCTTCCCGCATCGCGCTATCGCGTTCGTACTCGCCAAGGGGGGCATCACGTTTCGTGACCTGGACGCGATCGCCTATTACTGGGACGACCGCGGCATGCTCCCCGCCGTCGTCGGCCGCACGCTCGCGCACCTCCCTGAGCACCCTGGCGGGATGCTGCGCCTGCTCGGCGACCGGCTCGGCAGCTACTGGGGCCCGACCGTGCTCCGCGAGCGGCTGGCGGCGCACTGCGACGGCGACTTCAAGGCCCTGCCGCCCATCCACTGTATCGCCCACCACGAAGCGCACCTCGCCGCAGCGTGGCTCAGCGCGCCGTTCGAGCCGGATGCCGCGCTCATCCTCGATGGGCGCGGCGAGTACGCGGCCACGTCGGTCTATCGGATCAACCCGGCATCGGGCGGCCGGGGCAGCGCTTCCCTCCTCGAAGACTATGCGTTTCCGAACTCGCTGGGCGTCTTCTTTGGAGCTCTGACGCAGCACCTTGGCTACCGAGCGTTGTCGGACGAGTACAAGGTCATGGGCCTCGCCTCGTACGGAGCGCCGGATGCGGCCATGCAGCAGCGGATGGCGCAGTTCCTCGCTCTGTACCCGGACGGCCGCTACCGCTTGAGCCTCCGTTACCTCCACCCGGAGCGGTGCTCGGGCTCGCCGCTTTCGTGGCTCAACGCCGCAGGCAAGGCGCTCTTTCCAGGTCGCTTCCAGGATGAGAACGGCTTGACCGACGAGGCGCGGGCGCTCGCCTATGCCACCCAGGAGCGGCTCGAAGTGGCCATGACGGGGCTCGTGCGCCGGCTCGTGCAGCGCACGGGCGCGCGCCGCCTCGTCCTCGCCGGAGGGGTGACGATGAACGCATGCGCCATCGGTCGGCTCCGGGCCTCGGGGCTCGTCGAGCAGGTCTACGTGCCCCTTGCGCCGGCCGACTCGGGAGCCTGCATCGGGGCCGCGCTCGCGCTGCTCCGCCGGGACGGGGCCGCGCAGCTCTCCAGGGAGGG
Source organism: Sorangium sp. KYC3313 (assembly GCF_052075895.1). Lineage (NCBI taxonomy): Bacteria > Pseudomonadati > Myxococcota > Polyangiales > Polyangiaceae > Sorangium > Sorangium sp. KYC3313. The sequence continues at coordinate 899,730 of NZ_CP197255.1, read as the reverse complement.
CCTGGACAACCCCTACCAAGGGCCCTCCTACAGCGAACATCAGATCGAGCAGGTCCTTCAGCACGCCCGCTGGAGCTACCGCCGCGCGGAGGATCCCGCCGTCGAAGCGGCGCGCGAGCTTGCCGCAGGTCGGATCATCGGCTGGTTCGACGGCCGGATGGAGTTCGGCGAGCGCGCGCTCGGCGCCCGCAGCATCCTCGGCGATCCGCGCGACGCGGCGACGCGGGATCGGATCAACGCGCTCGTCAAGCGCCGCGAGAGCTATCGTCCCTTTGCCCCCTCGATCCTCGAGGAGGACGCGCCGGAGTACTTCGAGATCACCCGCAGCCGCCGGATGAGCGAGATCGTTCGTGTCAAAGACGTGGCGCGGGAGCGCGCGCCGGCGGTCGTGCACGTGGACGGCACGGCGCGGCCGCAGACCGTGCCGCGCGACGTGCCGGTCGCTTCGTTTCGCCGCCTCATCGAGGCGTTCAAGGAGCTCACCGGCGTTCCCTTGGTCGTGAACACCTCATTCAACGTCAGGGATGAGCCAATCGTGTGCAGTCCGGAGGACGCGCTCCGGTGCTATGCGGCCTCGGGGCTTGAGCGCCTCTACATCGGTCCCTACGTCGTCAGCAAAGGGGTGGAGACGTGAGCCATGTTGCGGGTGACGCGCCCGTGAGACGGACATTGAAGTACACGCGCGTTGTGGGGCTCGTTCTCGTCAGGGCGCTTCCTCCTGCCCTGGCGGTGACGGCGATCCCTGGCCTGAGACGCGCCGATCTGGTGCTCGCGTTGCTGGGGCTCGCCGCGTGGATGGTCGGCGAGGCGCTCGCCGAAGACGAGGATTCCAACCGCCAGGCGGTGACCAGCTCGGAAGACGCAGGCACCCGCCGGCTCGTCCTCGGAGCCCACCTGCTCGCGTGGTGGATGCCGCTCGCGGAGGTCGCGATCCGCGAGACGCCGGCGTCCGTGGCGCGGACGGCGGTGGGGCTCGGCTGCATCGTCGCGGGCGGCGCGCTCCGGATCGTGGCGGTGAAGACGCTTGGCCGCTTCTTCACGGCCCACGTCTCGATAGCGCAGGATCACGCGGTCTGCGATCGGGGGCCGTATCGATTCATTCGCCACCCGTCGTACGTCGGGCTCTTGTTTCTGAATGCCGGCCCGTCCATCGCGGCGGGCACGTGGTTCGCTCTCGCGGCCACGGTTGCGGCGACCCTCGTCGCGAACTTCTATCGGGTCCGGGTCGAGGAGACTGCCCTCGTCAGCAAGCTTGGCGAAGCCTATCGTGCGTACCAGGCCCGCACGCCGCGCTGGATGCCGTTCGGGAGGACGGGTCGGTAGGTCGGAGCGGCCGGCCGAGGCGGCCTTGTTTTCCGTTTCACAGGAGGTCGAGCAGATGCTGAACTACTTCGAACCAGGCTCGGTTTCCGTGGGGCCGTCACAGGCTGCTGGCGACCCGTCCCTCATCGACCCATCGGATGCGATGGAGGTCATTCAGGGTCGCGCGATCAAGACCCCTGTCCGCCGGCTCTACTGGCTGGAGCGCTACGTCGGCGTTCCCGTCTACGCCAAGCTGGAGTCCCAGCAGCACACCGGCTCCTTCAAGTTCCGAGGCGCCTATTACGCGCTCCACCGCAACGGGACGACGCGCCCGGTCATCGCGGCCTCCGCCGGCAATCACGGCCTCGCCGTCGCGGAGGTCGCCCGCCAGCTCGGCGTCCCCGCGAACATCTGCATTCCGACCACCGCCAGCCGGCTGAAGCGGGAGCATATCGTGGCGACCGGCGCCGGGCTGATCGAGCACGGCAACTCGCTCGAAGAGGCGATCGAGCATGCGCTCAAGCTCGCCCGGTCCAAGGGCCATTACTTCATCTCGCCCTACAACAACCCCGACGTCATTGCGGGCAACGCGACGATCAGCATCGAGCTCCTCGATGAGGTGCCAGAGATCAAGTCGCTGGTCGTTCCCGTGGGCGGGGGCGGGCTCATCTCGGGCATGGCGCTCGGAGCGGCTTGCACGGGCCGCACGCTCGACGTCTTCGGTTGCGAGCCGGCCCGCTACGACTCGCTGACCCGCAGCCTGAAAGCCGGAGAGATCGTCCGGGTGGTGCACCAGCCGACGCTGGCCGACGGGCTCGCGGTCAACCTGGAGCCGAACTCGATCACCTTCGAGCTCGTCTCCAGGCATGTGCAGGGGATCGTCTGCCTGAGCGAGGAGGAGCTCGCCGCATCGACGCTGGCCATGCTGGTGCACGAGAGCCTGCTCGTGGAGCCTGCCGGCGCCGCCGCCATCGTCGCGTGCATCCGGCTCTCCCAGAAGGGGCGGCTGCGGGGGCCCGTGGGCATCCCGATCTGCGGGGGCAATCTCCACCACATCGCCCTCTCGCGCATCCAGCGCTTCCCGTACAGCGACCCTCTCCTGCTGCGGCTGCTCGATCTGCGCGGCCGGCGTGCGGTGGATTTACCCGTGGCGCGCACCCGGCTCTCGCACGACGAGACGGCGCAGGCCGACATCGCGACGCCGCAGGCCGCTCTCATCGAGCAGCTCAGGCTGTGCATCGACGACATCGGGCTGTGCAGCCGGGAGATCAGCGACTTCGAGCAATACTGCTGCTCGCAAAACCTGCTGTTCGACGAGAAGGTCGTGCATGCGCTGGCGCATGAGATCGAGACGATCGCTGCCAGCGTGCGGCAGGCGATCCAGCTCCTCGAGGAGGGCGACGCCGAGCAGGACTCCGACCGGCTCGCGATCGGGGAGTCGGCGCTCCGATGGGGGCTCAGCACCATCGCCTATGTCCGCGGCAGCCTCGAGTGGTGTTCTCCCTCGTATGATCAGTCGCGCGTGACCCAGTTCTACAACCTCGGGGCGCAGAACAACCCGACGGTGAATTACGAGCGCTACGAGAGCGCGGCGGTGCAGCGGATCGAATCGCAGCTCGTCGGCGTGCTCGGGCTGCCCCCCGAGGAGTTCGCTGTTACGGTCACGTCCTCGGGCATGGCCGCATACATGCTTATCGAGTCATTCCTGCTCCGCGAGCGGCTCGCCCCCGGCGCCACGGTGCTCCTCGCGCCCTACATCTACTTCGAGGCGTCCGAGCAGCTGACCTCCCTGCGCAGCGTCCGGTGCGTATGGGCTAAGGAGTACGAGGTCGCCTCGATGCTCGCCCTCGTCGCCGAGCACCGTCCGAGCGTCGTCTTCCTCGATTCGCTCGCGAACACCGCGACGCAGCGCATGATCGACCTGCCCGCCTTCGTGGCGGGGCTGCGGCGCCAGAAGCTCGGCCCCATGACGCTGGTCATCGACGGCACGATGATCTCGGGGGGAGTGTCTCTCGAGGTGATCCGAGGCGGCGACGGCGTCGAGGTGCTCTATTACGAGAGCTGTTCGAAGTATCTACAGCTTGGCCTCGACGCCAGCATGGCTGGCCTGGTCGCCTACCCAGTCGAGGCGCGCGCGACGTTCGAGCGGCTGCGGCGCAACTGCGGATCGATCCTCTACAAGCACGGCGCGCACCTCTTCCCGGTCTACGACCGCACCCGGTTCCATCAGCGCATGCTCCGGATATCGAACAACGCGCTGCGGGTCGCGAGCCTGCTCTCCCAGCGCAAGCAGGTGCTTGACCTCGTGGAGGTGATCTACCCCGGGCTGCCCAGCCACCCCGACCACGCCGTGGCCCAGCGCCTCCCCTACGCGGGCGGCTGCGTCACCTTCCTGTTCCGCGAGCCTGGCATGAACCATCGCGACCAGCTCGAGGCGGTCATCGAGGAGATCCTCGAGCGCGCGCGCCCGCTCGGGTTGCACCTGACCAAGGGCGTCAGCTTCGGCTTCTCGGCGCCGCGCATCTCGGCGGCGGCCAGCATGGCCGAGTCGGAGCCTCCCTTTCTGCGCCTCTATGTCGGCGACCGGGGCGCCCGGCAAGCCGATCTGCTTGCCCACGTCCTCATCGAGGTGATGGAGAGCATGAGCAATGAGTAGCGCGCGATCCGGCGAGCCGTGTCTCTGCGTTCCGTACCGCGGCACCGACGAGATGGTGCAGGGCATGGAGCGAGTTCTGGCGGGGGTGCCCCAGTTCGACCCCGTCGCCAACTGCGTCGGCCCCGCTGAGACCGCGCAGAGCCCCGAGGTCGCCCTGAAGGTGCGCCTGAGGATTCTGCTGCGGGCCTACCGCGGCGACTACCACACGGACTCGTTCGAGTTCGAGCGCCTCGCCGCCCAGGTGCGCTCGGGTCGAGAGGCCATCTGGTTCTGGGGCCACAAGGATGAGATCGCGCGCTTGCGCCAGTTGCTCCGGGAGCCCACCGCCGAACCGCCTGATCTGGCGCTGGGCACCGTGACGGTGCTGTCCGCCGAAGAGGAGTTCGGGCTCGGCTACGGCGAGCTCTGCCGCTCAGGCAGCGTCGATCCCACGCTCGGGGCCAAGGCGCCCATCGTGTCGAGGACGCTCAACTACCTGAACGGCCGCGAGACGTGGCTGCGAGAGCGTTATCACACCTTGATCCTGGCCCCGCGGAACCGCCCGTCGACGGCCGAGGTGCGCGGCGGCGAGGCGATCCACCGCATCCACACCCACTACGTCCGCTCGTGCTTCTGGGGCTTTGCGCCCTTCTACGTCATGCAGGGGGGCGTCATCGAGCAGACGGAGTTCCGGGAAAGCAACCGCGATCCCGAGGAGATCCTCGGCGCCCTCCGGAGCTCCGACCCATGGGTGTTCGCCGACGCGCGAGAGGGGGCGTACGCCGAGGCGATGGCCCTCCTCAACTTCGGCGTGCGCCCCCCGATCAAGATCGTCGACGCAGCGCAATCGGCCTCGACGACCCCGTCACGGCTGCTCCTTCCGCCCTCGGAGTCGCTTATCGCATCGAACCACGGCACGGTCCTGCTCTCTTCGGACGGCGCGCCGCACGCGGAGGCGCTTGCGGCGCACGTCGCGGTCGAGCGCCTGATGGAGAGCGGCGTCTGCTGCAGCGTGGTGCGGATGCGCCTCGACGATCCCACCCTGGCGCCGTTTCAGGCGTGGCTGTTCGCGCGCGGCTTCCGGCTGACGGCGGTCGTCCCGCCGAAGCGCACATGGGTCGTTCGCGACGGCCTGCGGCGGGATCTCGCGTTCCCGCCCCTCGGGCTCTGGAGTCGGCCCCGCCCCGACCTCGCCGTCGTCCAGCCGTACTACCTCGATCAGGAGGCCATGAGCCCGGACGAGGCCGTCGTGCTCGAGTACGTTCGGGATCGGTTGACCTTCACGTCGGAGCCGGGCATGCCTGCGCGGGTCCGAGCTACCAGCAGGTAGGCGACGATGGCTCTCCAAGCGCCCGCGCGACCACCTTTCCCCGCCGCTCGGCTGCCTCCGCCGGCTCCTGGCGCCGGCTTCGCGGTCGCTGTGCTCACCGCGGTGAACCTCCTCAACTACGCCGATCGGTTCATCACGAGCGCGGTGAAGGACCTGTTCAAGCGGGATCTGCATCTCTCCGATACGGAGACCAGCCTGCCCTTGTCGGCCTTCATCGTGGTCTACATGATCACGAGTCCCCTGTTCGGCTCCCTGGGCGATCGCCTGCCGCGCAAGAAAATCCTCGCAGCTGGGGCCGCCCTCTGGTCGGCCGCGACCGGGCTCGCGGGGCTTGCGACAGGCTTCTGGTCGCTCGTGATATCCCGCGCGCTCGTCGGCATCGGCGAGGCGGCGTATGTATCTCTCTGCCCCTCGCTGTTCAGCGACTTCTATCCTCCAGCGAAGCGGAACCGGATCCTGACGCTCTTCTACACGGCCGTGCCGGTCGGCCTCGCGCTCGGCTACGTGGCGGGCGGGTTGATCGGTCATCACCTGGGGTGGCGGGCGGCGTTCATGATCTGCGGATTTCCCGGTGTCTTCGCCGCAGGGCTGGTGCTGCTCATCCGGGAGCCTCCGCGGGGGATCTACGACAACAGCCGCCCGGTCTCGCCGCCGAGCTGGCTCGAGGTCCTCCGCTCGCTCGTAAAGAACCGCGAATACGTGCTGGCCGTGGCGGGCTATACCGCCGTGACCTTCGCAGGCGGTGCCATGGGCGACTGGCTGCCGACCTACCTGTCGCGCTCGCGCGGCATGAACATCGGCGAGGCGGGGAGCGCCATGGGAATCACGATGATCGTCGGGGGCCTCGGGGGGACCCTGCTCGGGGGCTTCGGCGCCGACCTGCTCGGGCGCTTCACCCGGCGGCCTTACCTCGCGCTGAGCGCGCTCTCGACGGTCGCTGCGGCCCTCTTCGCGATGCTGACGATCGTGCTGGAGAACCGGCTCGCCATTCTGACGTGCATGTTCTTCGCGCAGCTCTTCATGTGGTTCTACAACGCGCCGATCAACGCCGTGCTCATCAACCTCGTGGACGGCCACTCTCGTGCGCGTGCCTTCGCGCTCGCAGTCCTCGTGACACACATGCTCGGAGACGCGCTCAGCCCGCCGATCGCGGGGTACATCGCGGATCTCACGGGAAGCGTCGGCCTGGCGCTCACGCTGACTCCCGTGGGGCTCCTGGTCGCTGCGCTCCTCTGGGCCGTCGCCTGGCGCGCGCCGGAGGAGGCGCATGCGACCGTTGCTGTATCGACAGCAGCTTGAGAGCTCCGCGCTCGCGAGCGGCGCCAAGTTGAAGTACCAACATACTGCACAATCATTGCACTGCGGCATGCGCGAGCGGGCAAGATCTCCCTTCACGTGAGCTGCCCCAGCTGATACAGTTCGATACCTCTCCGAGCATTGCGCCGGCGCTCGCAGTCAGGCCCCGGCACCAACCAGGAGTGCACGATGATCCCGACATCGCAGCTCGTAAGGAACCACAGGAAGAACGCTTCTGAACGAAGCGTGCCCCGGCGGCGAGCCGCGCTGTTCGCGCGCGATGTGGAGGCCGTCGAGCGCGAGGAGCTCGCCCAGGCCGGCGCGTGCGGCGTGGCGGAGCCCGGGGTGATTCCGGTGGCAGCGCCGCGCGCGCGCTTTCGGCGGGAAGCACGAGGCGGCTTCGGCTACAGCCCCTACAATGAGAGGGCGACCCGGCTCGATGACGACGCGATGCGGGTGCTCCAGCTCATCGACGGAGAGCGAAGCATCATCAATCTGGCCGAAGCCATCGCGCCCGGCGATTCCACGGGGCCGTCGCGTGCGGAGGCAGCGCTCGCGAGCCTGATATCGGCCCACCTCGTCCGCTGGTCGAAGATCCGGCGGCCTGGTCGCGCGGTCAACATCGAGGATCACCGGCCACCTGTGCCCTCGTCGATCGAGCGGCTCAGCGCGCCTCTGGTCGTGCACTGGGAGCCGACGCTCAAGTGCAACCTCGTCTGTACGACCTGCTACAACTCGTCCGGGCCGGACGGGCCGGACGGCGTGGCTTCCGACATCGTCATCCCGCAGCTTCTGGCCTCGGGCACGTTCCTCACCACGATCCTGGGCGGCGAGCCGTTGGTCGAGCGCCAGTTCGTGGACAACGTCCTCGCGCTCGAGGCGGGCGGGATGGGCGTTGAGTTCGTCACGAACGGCTGGCTTTTGACGGAAGAGTACCTCAAGCGCATCGAGGGCACGCGCATCTGCGAGCTGATGGTGAGCGTCGACGGGCCCGAGGAGATGCATGATCGGATCCGTGGGCGGCAGAGCTCATTCCGGCGCGCCATCGAGGGGGTGCGTCGCTTCAGCGATGCAGGGTACGACGTGACGGTGTCGCTCACGGTGCTGCGCAGCAATTTGAACGATCTGGAAGCGATGATCGATCTCTGTGCCGACGCGGGGGCAAGCTACCTGAAGTTGCGCCCGATCGTGAACTCCGGTCGTGCTCAGGATGAAGTCGACCAGTCGGAGGCTGTTTCGCCGGCGGATGTCCTCGGGTATCAACCTCTTCTTCGACGCAAGCTCGAAGAATTCGGCGGCGCCCTCAGGTTCGTCCATACGGCGCCGGTCAATGTCGTCGGTGGCTGTTTCTGCCCGAACGATCCGTCGGACAAGGCCTTCCGGACATGCGGTGGCGGCCCCTGCTTCGTTGGCCGGACGCTGGCCTACGTGCGCCAGGACGGCGGCGTTGCGCCGCACGCCTTCGTCCGTGAGCATGTCGTGGGCAACATTACGAGCGAGCCGCTGAAAACTATCTGGCAAGACGATGCGCGCTGGGCGGCCGCCTGCCCCTGAGCCGGGTAGCCACGCGGCGTACCTTCGTGCGCCTCACTCGCCTGCCTGGCGGCCGAGCCCGTAGCGCACGAACCTGCCCCCCGCTGTAGATTGCCAGCGTCCCCGAATCTGGATCAGAGATCTAGAGCGGTTTTCAGCTGAGCCTGGTACGAGCGTCGCAGAGCGGCGGTCACCCGCACAGGAGACGGGCCCAGATCGGCGTTTTCGGCGCGGAAGCGCACTCCTGTGCGCTGAGCACCGAAAACGTCGAGATGGGCCCGTATCCGAAGCGGGTGACCGCCGCTCTAGATGTCGAGAGATTTTCGGCGAAGGAGCCCGTCGTTGGCCCCGTAGAGCGGGTGGTCGACGACGTGGGCCATGTAAAACAGCTCGACCCACTGCGCGTTCGCCGTCTCCCGCGGGACGAAGTGCCGCAGCCCGTAGATTGGCGAGATCTTTCGCTTCTCGTGCGTCTTGTTGAACTCGTCGATCGCCAGACGCTCCCCGTTGAACTCGCTGAACGTGAAGCCCTGGATGTCGTCGAAATAGCAGTGGACGCGCGGCAAGAGCAGCGACGGTTCGGTCGCGAGGATCTGCAGGGCGTGGGCTGTCGAGCTGTACAGGTCGAGGTCGATCGAGACGAAGCCAATCGGTGCGGGCTTTCGGGCCAGGAAGCTGGGGAGCGTATCCTTGATCAGGCCGAGGAGCAGCTCGGCCCGCGTGAGCCGGCTCTTGAGCTTCGCCTGGTCCATCGGGAAATACCCCTCTGACCACAGGTTCGGCAGATCCCGATGGTCCTCGGGAGGAGGGAGGCCAGCGCCCGTGTCAAAGCCGTAGACCTCGACCCGCAGCTTGAAATGCTCCTCCAGCCGAGCCACCAGCCGGTCGAGCGCGAGTATCCCGCGCCCTCCGGCGACGCCGAACTCCACAAGAGAGACGCTGCCAAGGCCGAGCGACCGGGCGAGGTGCGCTGCCTGGATCGCACCCCACGTGTAGCTATCTCGCAGGGCGCCGTTCTCCTCGCGCATCCAACGGCGATAGAGTCGGTTGAGGTCGGTGTAGACGAACCCGTCGTGCGGCTCCTCCTCGAGCCAGACAGTCGCCTCCTTCAACGCACGTCGAATAAAACGCTTTACATGGATCGATATCATAATGCTCGCGCTGACACCCTCGAACGTGTGGCTTCCTACTCAGGGCCGATCTGCTTCAGGAGGCGGTGTCTCTTCGTGCGCGGGCGCGCAGAGGCGTCCTTGCGCGTGCGGGTACACGCTCCCCCGGGTGCCGTCAGCCTGTGCTTCTGCCGTGGCGAAGCAGCCTGCCCGGCGTGGCGCCTGTGCACTTTCCGTCTTCGAACGTCACCTGTCCGTTGACCAGCACCCAGCGATATCCTTCAGACCTCTGGACCCGCCGCCACTCCCCGCCGGGGATGTCGTAGACGACATCCCCGCCCCACTCGGGCGTCCGGCGCAGGTTCGGGAGATCGTAGACGATGATATCGGCGGCGGCCCCTTCACGCAGGTAGCCGCGGTCACGGAAGCCCGCTGCGTGCGCGGGCAGGAAGCTGAGCTTGTAGTGCGCCTTCTCGAGGGAGATCTTGCCCGTGTCGCGCACCAGCCAGGTGAGGAAATCCGTCGAGTAGGAGCCCCCGGTAAGGAACTTGGTATGCGCGCCGCCGTCCGACACGCCCGGGAGCGTGTACGGCGACTCCATGGCCTGCGCGATGACATCGGGCGAGTTTGAATTTCCGTTGCCCGTCTGGAAAGCCGCCTTCAGCCTGGTCGCCAGACTCAGATCGAGGAGCGCCTCCACGGGGTGCTTGCCCGTCTCGCGCGCGAGGTCGCCCACCGATCGGCCCAGGTACCTGTCAAACTCCGCCCTTCCGGCCACATCCACGATGAGGAGATCGGCGATCGGGCCGCCCAGGATCGCCGTCGCCAGGCGCTTCTCGTCGCTGTCCTCGACGAGCTGCCGCCGCATCTCGGGATCCGCGATGTTCCGCATCTTGTCCTCGGCGGTCCCGAGGAGCGCTTTGTTCCACGCCGGCCCGGTATCGTAGAGGTTCCAGTCCTCCAGGGTGAACGTGTAGGGAGCACGCCCGGTGAGCGTCTGACCAAAGATACGCTCACCTCGCGTGTTGGATTTCTCGACCCAACGAATCGATTTCTGATGGATCTCTTGCCTGATATCCAGCGGAATGATGAGGTTGTGAAGGACAGGCCGCCCGCACGCGGCGGCGAGCTCCGATTCGAAATCCCAATCGGGGTTCGTCTCCCATTCGGTCCCGAAGACCTCGGGCCCGATGTCCCTGAGCGACTGGGTGATCTGGATGATGCCGTCCCCCCGCTGTCGGAGGACGTCGGCCAGCGCCAGCACCAGCCGATCCGACATGGTGTCGGTGGCCATCGGCGTGCCGTCATAATCGGCCTGGATGGAGGACTCCCCGAGGCGCTGGACCGAGAACCCGCAGGCGCCGTGGTCCATGGCCTCGTTCAACAACCTCTGCATCTCGCGCGTCTCCGCCTCGGTCGCGTCGCGCGACTTCGCCGCCTCGAGGCCCATGACCCAGATCATGAGCGGGGACACCGGCACATAGGTCTTGCAGTTCACCCCCTTCGGCATGCGTTCGAGGGAGTCGAGCCATTCCGGGAAGGTGACCCAGTCCCAGAGCATCCCCTTCTTCATCGATTCGAACGGGATCGCCTCGGTGCGCGTCATCGAGAGCATGGCGCGCTCCCGCTCCTCGGGGCGCACCGGGGCGAAGCCGAATCCGCAGTTGCCGAGGACGACGGAGGTGACTCCGTGCCAGCCCGAGATGGTACAGTAGGGGTCCCACTGGATCTGGGCGTCGTAATGGGTGTGGAGGTCGATAAAGCCCGGCGCGACGATCAGCCCGGACGCGTCGAGCACCTGGGCCGCCCGGTGCTCCGCAATGCGTCCGATCTCCGCAATGCGGCCATCCCGAATGCCGATATCGCCCAGGTAGGCAGGCACCTGGGTGCCATCAACGATCTTCCCGCCCTTGATAACGATATCGAAATCCGGCAAGGCTCCACCTTTACGCTCTGGCACGATGACAAAGGTCCGCACGTAGCTAAGCGCTTCGCCGATGTAGCACGGCGGACGGAGCGAGGTCAAGGCGGCCAGCGAGGCGCGCAGGCGCTCGACACGGGTGCAGGCGCACGCCCTCTCCACTGAAGAGGCGCATGGCCGCTTGCTGCCGACTCGAAGACCGCCTGCCCGAAGAGGCGAACCAGTGACGCTCTCCTGCGAGGGTCAGGAGAGGGTCAGGCGAGGGTCAGACCAGATCCCCCGGGCGGCTGCGCAGCAAAGCAGGGTACGTTTCACGGTCGCTTCAACGACCGCTCGCTGCTGCGTTGTCCTACATTGGCCGCATCGTGGCAGGGCCGGCGGCTTCTCCTGCCGGAAGCCGTCCAGCCGACACGACGTTTCCTGGGCGCACAGGGCACGAGGCGCCCGTTGTATCCATCCTGCGATGATGTTATGCGGACGTTGTGCCCTTTTTCAAAGAGGAGCTCCCTTCCCCATGACGATGCGAGCGGCCCCCGGTGTCGTTGCGGACGTAGACGCAGCCTCCCTCCTGGAGGCTGGAAGCGAGCATGTCTGGCTACACGCCTCACCGTGGCGGGCGCTCGCGAGCCAGGAGGAGACGCGCATCCTCGCCGAGGGGCGGGGGTGCGTGGTGAAGGACGTGGACGGCAGGGAGTACATCGACGGCCTTGCGGGCATGTGGCTCGTCAACGTTGGCCACGGTCGCAAGGAGATCGGCGAGGCGATGGCCGCCCAGGCTGCCACGCTGGCGTACGGCAGCGCGACCCAGACGACCACCGTGCCAGCGATCAAGCTGGCCAAGACCCTCGCCGAGCTCGCGCCCGGAGACCTCTCGGTGACCTTCTTTTGCAGCGGGGGCTCCGAGGCCGTTGAATCGGCCATCAAGATCGCGCGGCAGCACCACTACCTGAAGGGCATGCCGAAGCGGTTCAAGATCGTCGGCCGGCGCGGCTCCTACCACGGCGCTACGCACGGGGCCATGAGCGTCAGCGGCGTCCGTGCGCTCAGCGAGCCGTACCACAGCCCCTACATGCACGGTGCGCTGCACGTGTCGCCGCCCTACTGCTATCGGTGCGATTACCGGAGGACGTATCCGGAGTGCGGCGTGTACTGCGTCGACGCCATCGAGCAGCTCATCGAGTTCGAGAGCCCGGAGACGGTCGCTGCTGTCATTGCCGAGCCGATCTCGGCGTCAAACGGCATCGTCGTCCCTCCGCCGGAGTACCTCCCGCGGCTGCGTGAGATCTGCGATCGGCACGGCGTGCTGTTGATCCTCGACGAGGTGATCACCGGCTTCGGGCGCACCGGAAAGATGTTTGCTTCCGAGCACTGGAACGTCACCGCAGACATCATGACGGTCGCCAAGGGCTTGAGCAGCGGCTATGCGCCCATCGGGGCCGCGCTGTGCCGGCCCAAGGTGGTCGAGCCGTTCATGCACGACAAGAGGCTCTCCCACCTTCTCACCTTCGGCGGCCACGCCGTCTCCTGCGCGGCGTCCCTTGCGAACATCGAGATCCTGCGCCGCGAGGGCCTGGTCGACAACGCGGCGCACGTAGGCGCGTACCTGCTGGAGCAGCTGAAGGAGCTCAAACGTCACCCGACGGTCGGCGATGTGCGAGGGCTTGGCCTGCTGCTCGGCGTCGAGCTGCTGAAAGATCGCGAGAGCGGGGGAAAGACGCCCCTGGCGCGGGACGCCATCAAGGCGCTCAGCACGCTCCTCATAGAACGTGGGCTCTTGACCCGCGTGGGGCACATCGTCTTTCTGGCGCCTCCGCTCTGCCTCACTCGCGCGGAAGCGGACCGCATCGTGGAGATCCTCGACAGCAGCCTGACGGAGGTGGAGCACAAGTTCGGGTACCGATGAGGGGCGCGGCGAGCGCGCCCCAGGCGCGTGTCCGCAGCTGCTCGCGGTTCACGCCGGGGCGTGCGCCGGCGTCGAGCGGCGCCGCCGCGCCGCCAGCAACAAGGTCTTCGATCCCTTCAGCCGGGTTCGAAAGATGTGGTCGCTGAGCAGCGGGTGAAACGGGTGGAGCATGCCAAGGAACCGATCGAGGCTCCGGGCAGCTATGCCGCCGTCCTTTGAGCGCACCCGGTCGAGATGGTCGATCAGGCGCCCGTAGGCGATCCCGACCCGTCCGATCTCGAGATCCGCGTCGATCGACGCCTGCAGCGCATCCAGCGTGGGCTCTCCACCAGCCTCGTCGCCGCCCTCGTCGCCGGGGCGGAGCGGAAGCCCCATGAGCGCTTCCAGCAGGCCGAAGACCGTGGCGCGCGCGCGTTCGAGCAGATCGGGCCCGAGCCGCACCCACGCGTCCCCCTCCTTGCTGCCAGCCAGCCCGTAGTAGATGTACGCGCGGACCACCTCGACCCCCTCCTGGGCGCAGAGCTCGGCGAGAGAGACGGTATTCCCGCTCGACTTGGTCATCTTCGCGCCCTGCTCGTCCACGATCAGGCCGTGGACATGAACGTTCTTGTAGGCGGCCTTGTCTTCGACCTCACCGCAAACCATGTTCGAGGTCGCGATCCAATAGAGATAGACGTCATGACCCGTGACCGTCAGGTCGGCCAAGGCTGCGCGTTCAGGCCAGACACTGACCGAGCGCGGCCAAACAGAGCCACTGAAGGTGAGCTGCATCACGTCGTCGCTCTCTCGAAGGTGGGTGGCGCCGCACGCCTTGCACCGCGCGACCGGCGTGGTGCTGACGGTCGGTCGCGCGCACGACACGCAGTCCCATACGGGCATCCGCTGCCCCCACAGCGACTGGCTCGACACGAGCCAGTCGCGGATGTTCGAGAATCCCCGCGACGTCTTCAGATCGCCGCCGTCCCACCAGAGCCCACGCATCTGTCCAGGGATCTGCAGGTAGCGCCGGAGCCAGTAGCGATAACCTAGCTCCCATGTCCGCGCGTTGAGCTTCACGGCATTTTCGCCGAGCCGTTTCAGCTCGTCTTCGGCCAGCCCATGGACGCGCAGATACCACTGCGCGGTCACCCTCGGCACGACCAGCACGCCGTCGAAGCCGATGGGGTTCGCCCGTTGCACCTTGGTCGGCGCGGTCCGGATGATCTTTCCTGCCGCCTCGAGCTGCTCGGCCAGCTGGCGCCGGCACACCTCGATGTCGAGCCCTCCGCAGGCGTGAGGCCCGACCGCAATGGTCCCGTCGCTGGCATAGAGCTCCGGCACCGAGAGCATCCCTTGCTGGGCGAGCTCGTAGTCGAGCCCTGACGCGGAGGGGACGACGAGGATCGCCTCGCCGCGCCCCATGCCGCTGCGCGCGCCGACAGCGATGATCGGGACGAGCCGGTCGACCAACGGCAGGGCGATCGTCGTCCCGCGCAGACGCTCGAACGCGGGATGCTCCGGCTGGATGCCGACGGCGGTCGCGGCAAGGAGGAACTCGAGCCGGATGACGGATAGCTCGACCGGGCCGGTCGGGTGCTCCAGGCGCAGCACGTGCTTGAGCCCGTCCTCCTCGGTGCACTCGATACCGTCGCCGGGGAAGGGCATGTTCAGCGCGGGGCACCAGTTCGTCACGGCCTCGGCGCGGTAGATGACGTCGCGTTCGACCAGCTCGACAAAGGTTTCCTTGAGGACCCGGCTCCGCTCCTCGTCCATGGAGAACCACTCGTGATCCCAGTTCGCCGCGATGCTCAGCATCTTCATCTGCTGCACGATCAGCGCGCGGTACTCATTCGCGTATGTCTGGACGTAGTCCAGCATCCGCTCGCGGCCCAATGCGCGCGGCTCCAGCTTCCGCTGGCGGAGCTGCCGCTGCACGACGTTCTCCATCCGGGCGCCCCCGTGATCCGTTCCCGGTGGGAAGAAGACGTTGTAGCCTTGGAGGCGCCGGTGCCTGACCAGCGTGTCCTGCAGGATGAGGGAGAGGCCGTGGCCGAGGTGAAGCGGGCCGGTGACGTTCGGCGGCGGCATCAGCACGAAATAAGGCTCCCCGTCGCCCTCAAGGTCGAAGGCGCACGCCCCGTCCGCGATGAAGTTTTCCCTCTCTGTATCTTCTACGAGCGCGAGAAGGCTCCGATCATAAGCCATAAAGTGCAGTGCCTCGGCGCGGTTACGGGGAGCGCAGCAGATGGATCGAGACCAGAAGCAGCGTCGGAGCGCCTGCGCGCGGCGGGCGGCTCCTGGGTGCAGGCCGGTGCCCGCGGTCATGCACCGGGTCCACCCGCGAGTTGGGCGGAGCACGGAAGGCCGTCCACCGGAAGGGCGGCCCGCACGCCGCGCACGATCGCTTCCGCGCAGAGATCGGCCGCGGTCTGCCCTGCGACCAGGGGATGGACCGGCTTGTCTCCGACGGAGAGCACGATGACGATGTCGCCATCGTAGTGCGTGAAGACGGGGGAGATGACGCGGGCGAACCCGGCTCCCGCCATCCTTGCCGTCATGTCGCACTCGTTCGGGTTGAGCGCCGCGTCCGTCACGATGAGGACGAGCGTCGTGTTGCTGCCAGCGATCGGGCTCTCTTTCAGGAGCCCGCGGCGGGCGGCACGGGAAGCGTCGAGTAGCACATGCGAATCAGGCGCCGTCCGCGCTCCGGCGAGGATGCGCCCGCTCTCGGGATCCCGCACGTCACCGAAGGCGTTGACGACGGCCAGCGCGCCCATCGTGATGCCGTCCACGCGCGCCGACGTGGTGCCTACGCCGCCGGCCATGGCATGGCGCCAGTCGATGAACTTCCCCACCGTCGCGCCGGTCCCGGCGCCGACGTTGCCTTCGGCCACCTCCGTCCCGGCGCTCAGGCACGCCTGGTAGGCCATGTCCTCGGTCGGATAGATGCCCGGCTTGCCGGTGCGGAGATCGAAGATGGCGGCCGTGGGCACGAGAGGGACGACAAGATCGACCATCCGAAGCCCCAGCCCCTGCTCGCGCAGGTAGCGCTGGACACCACCGGTAGCCGAGAGGCCGAAGGCGCTCCCGCCCGTGAAGCAGATGCCGTGCACCGGCCTGGCAATACCGCGAGGGAGGAGGCTGTCGAAGCCCCGGGTGCTGGTTGCGCTCCCCAGGAATACGCCGACGCCTGTCGCGCCGCCCTCGAACAGCGCGACAGTCACGCCCGTGCGCCCTTCGATGTCCGTAAAATGGCCGACTCGTACGCCCGGTACGTCAGTGACTCTCATGGATCGAGCGCCTCAAGCGTCCTCTACGGCCAAGGCATCCCCGACGGCATCCCTGGCCTGACCGTCGACCCTGCGCCGATTGAACGTCCGGCCGGAGCGTACCCGCCTCCGCCGAGATCGACCCGCGCGAGCCACCTCCGCACCAGGATCAGAAATGCAGCACTTTGAGACCCGCGCGGTTCGGTGGCCTGGCCTCGGTCCACAGCGACTCGTCCTGCCAGATTTCCTTGAAAGAACGCTCGTAGATGTTCCCGAGGACGTGGTCGCGCAGCGTCGAGTTGGGTGTCACGCCCCCGTCGACGCGCACGTAACACTGCAGACGCCCCATGCCACACGTCCCCTTGTAGCGCGCGATAACGCCCGGATTCTCCGGGTTGTAGTCGCAGGCGCAGACGCCCAGCTGGGTCGCCGGCATCCGGTGAGCGACGCTCATGCGGCCGCGGTACTCTTCCTTCTTGCGCTTGATCACGGGCTGATAGCGCTCGATCTCTGCGAGGGTGAGGCCGCTCCCGGAGAAGATCGAGCGCGCACGGCCCTCGGCGACCATCGGGCGGAGCTTGACGCGGGCCGCGCCCCCTTCGGCGAGCGTGTCGATGAGCGGCTCGATCTCGCTGACGTTGCTGCGCTGGAGGCAGACGGTGACATTGACGTCGAACCCCGCGTCCGCCAGCAGCCGAACCCCCCGCATCGCCCGCTTGTAGGAGCCTTGCTTGCCACGAAGGCGATCGTGGGTCGCCTCCAGGCCATCAATGCTGATGACGAGCTGGAAGATGTTCGTCTCCAGCAGCCGCGCGATGTGCTTCTCATCGATGAACCAGCCGTTGGTCACGAACTCGGTGCTCATGCCGAGCCCCTCGGCCTGGTGAACGAGGTCGTAGAAGTCCGGCAGCATCATCGGCTCGCCGCCGATGAGCGTCAGCTGGAGCGCGCCCGAATCGGCGAATTGCTTGACAGCGTCCGTCCTGCGCTCGCCGCGGTCCCCGCTCGGACCGGAGGCATTGTAGCAGAAGTCGCACGATAGATTGCAGTGCAGCGTGGGCTCCCAGAGCACGTTGATCGGGGAGCTCAGGCGATCGAAGACGTCGCTCTGCCGCTCGTGCACCTCGATCTTGACCGGCCGGCCGGGACAGCGCACGGTCGACCAACGGAGGAGACCGCCCTTCACGAGCCGCTCAATGGCGTGCAGCGTGCTCTCGAGGGTCACCGAGATGCCCGGGACACGCGAGAGATTGTCGTAGATCTCCGAGATGGTTCGCGCGCCGTCGATCTGCTCGAGGAGCATGATATCGAAGGCATCCAGCCGGGTGCGCTGATCATTGAGACACTGATAGCCGTCTCCGCCGAAGAATTCACGGCGGAATCGGGAGTACGGCATCGCGACCGGCACCGTCCCCGGCTCCGCGGGCGAATGCCTCCCCAGAAGGAGCTCTTCCTCTTTTAATGCACGGGTGACGTGTCGCTCGACGAGCGCTACACCCCGCGCCTTGCCCGCGGGCGTGTCCGGATGATCTCTCATCTAGTTAGGATCCTCCCTGAGCCGTTTAGGGATGTCCGAATCCTGCCTGCGTCCGTGCCAGTGCCGTCTGAGCACTGTGTGCAGAGCCGACTCGGCTCGCGAACCGACGATAGGTGATTCGTCGCCTGGTGGGCGGAATATGCCCGCCCATCCACGAGGGATCATCGCTTCGAGGGGGCATTCCGTCGCGAGGCCAGCATGTGCCAACGCGTGCTCGGTGTCAACGGCTTTCTGAGGCGGCGATCCGCGACGTTTGCCTGTGGCATTTTACGTGTACTGGAAATCGCCGTCTCGTCACGAGGCCAAGGTCGGCTTACCGGCGGCAAGGACGGCACCGGGACGCGGAGCTGTTGGAGGGTAAAGATGACGGGGACGCCGGGCTTCGACACCCTCTCCGGGAGGCCCAAACGGATAGGAATGCATGAGCCGCCGGCGCCGCAACATCGGTGGCTCTGCTCCGTGATTCGTGGGCGCTGAACCACTATGGCGTCTCCGCCAACGCAAGGGCGCCAGCAAACGTTCCGCCGGCAAGTCGAGCATACCTGGGATCACCAGCTACAGAGGCGAACCCAGCGAGCGCGATGGAGGGTGGAGAAGATCCAGACATGCGAGGCACGCTATCCGCCTCCGCCGACCCGCATCGTTCATCCCTGGTCCGAACGACCCTTCCACGGTCCGTAGACCGAAGGTGGGAGCCCGGTGCGGGAAATTCGCACGCCGGGCTCTGTCCGCGGGTCGGCGACCCTGCTGTGGAGCGCTTCGAGCGCCTCCTCATCGAAGCGGCGCAGGTCCCGGTACCCGGTAGACGGTGTCGATGCGCGGGACAGCCCCGCCCGCGAGGCGTGAGAAGAGCGGATCGACGGCGAGCGCCTCGATGCCGAAGACGCGCTCCTCGCCGGCGAGCGCGCTGTCCATCAGCAGCCGCATCTGCGCGGCCATCGGGTACATGACCGAGCGACAAGTCTTGAACCGGAAAAATCTGCGGTGCAAGGCCGCGTCGACCCCGAGCTCCCGGACGAAGGAGCGTAACGGGACGAGCCCTGCGACGTCTGTCAGGTCCTTCTCCGTGGGCGCGACGTGGATCTTGCAAGGGGCTGGCCGCCGGATTCGTTTTTGTTGCCGCCCGTCGCCGCGCCTCTCGAACCCCGGGCTCGCGCCGACGCACCCCGCCGGTGCTCGGCGTGCCCCTTCGGTTGAACATCGCAACCCGGACGGGTTGCCATGCCGGAGCCTTCTTCCAAGGCGTTCCGTTGATGGCGTCAGATTTCTCTGGCCTCGGATCGGCATCGTGGGCGCGAAATCCACGCTGAAAGGTCGCCGAGGCGGCGGTGTGCCCGCGGCCAGGCGAGCGGGGTACCGGCGCTGCCGGGCGCTGGGACTGAGACACGCGCCGCAGGGCCTGCCCCACGCGCCTCACGAAGGGCTTGACATGGGCAATCATTCTAATGCTTACTACAATCCAGCTGCCCTTGGATCACAGTCTCCCGGCTCCAGGGACCGCCGTTGAATCGAAATGCGCCGGGAAGCGTTCGGTACCAGAGAGACTTGACTTCTCGGAGAACGTTTGGTTCTCATAGCCGTTCACGCGGGCCGTCTAGCGGGTGCATTTCGCAATCGTTTCCGGCGTATTCGAGTCCGATTTCCTTTCGCTCTCCTCTCGCTGCGTCGCCTGCACCCCAAGCGCCCTGATCCACTCGCCACCCCAGCGCTGCGGCTCCCCCGCCGCTCTTACGCCTGTGCTCCTGTCATGACCCTGCGCGCTCGCCCCCACGCTCTCGTCCCCACGCTCCTCGTCCTGCTTTCGGCCCAGATCGCCGAGGCGGCGGAACCCGACGCCACCGAGGCAGCACCCCCTGCCGCCGCGGCGCCTGCCGTCACGCGCGCATCGGGCGCGCCTCCGGCCGCCGAGCCCGCACCGGCGGACGCTCCCGACGGCGCACCGGCCGACCCTCCTCCTGAGCCGAGCCCCGAGGTCACCATCCGCGGCAGGCAGGTGGGCCCGCTCACCAGCGCCGACATCGTGACGTCGGTCGATGTCCTCGGAGCCGAGGAGATCAAGAAGCAGAGC
Source organism: Sorangium sp. KYC3313 (assembly GCF_052075895.1). NCBI lineage: Bacteria > Pseudomonadati > Myxococcota > Polyangiales > Polyangiaceae > Sorangium > Sorangium sp. KYC3313. The sequence continues at coordinate 879,848 of NZ_CP197255.1, read as the reverse complement.
CCGAGCGATCCGCTCGAGCTGCTCAAGCGTGTGCCGACCGTCTACATGGACTCCTATAACCAGGGCATCGCCAATGCCGAGATAGGGATCCGCGGATTCAGCACGCAGGCCGACGCCAATACGAAGCTTCTGATCGACGGCATCCCGGCCAACCTTCACATCGGTTACCCCGACATGAAGGCCGTCTTTCCGCTCGAGATCGAGCGCATCGAGGTCGTCAAGGGCACGAACGACCCGCGCTACGGGCTCTTCAACGTCGCCGGCAACATCAACGTCACCACGCGCAAGAGTGGCAGCGAGCGCTTCGCCCGGCTCCTCGCCGGCAGCTTCGGGACGATCGAGCCCCAAGTGCTCGTCGGCCATGAGAGCGGCGGCTTGAGCCAGACCTACTTTGCGGGCTACCGTGGGGCCGAGGGGTACCGCGACCATTCGAGAACGGACAAGGCCGCCGGGTCTGGCAAATGGTTCTATGAGCTGTCCAAGGAGCTCAAGGTCGGGCTCATCGTCAGGGCCATGTTCCTCGACGCAGACGCGCCCGGCTATCTCGGTCCCGAAGATGCGCGCTCGCACCCCACAAAGTCGCTCCTCTATGCGGGGAGCGACGGCGGCCGGCAGACGACCCTTCACGCGAGCCTCCACGCGGATTACGCCCTCGCCGACGGCCTGTCCTGGCAGCTGAAGGCGTACGGGCAGTCGTTCCTGCAAGACCGCTGGGTAACGTACGAGGCCGACACGGTCCAGCAGCTGCGGGCCCATGATGAGAAGCAATACGGTGGCAGCTCGGTGCTCACCCTGCGGACGCGCGGCCCCTGGGGGGCCGATGTGGCCGCCGAGTGGGGCATCGACTACCAGTTTCAAGATAACGTCCAGCAGCGCTTCCCCACGGCGAACCGCAAGCGGCTGCCGGACCCGAAGCTCCGCGATCACGCCTTCAACTTCCATACCATCGGCACCTATGCGCAGGCGAGTGTGAAGCCGATCGAGCCGCTCCTGCTGGTGGCCGGATTGCGGGCCGATCGCCTGGCCGGCGGTTTCACCGACCGGCTCAACGACGTCGAGCTCCCCATCAACGACTACGGTACCATCTGGCAGCCCAAGGCGAGTGTCAGGGTGACGCCGGTGAAGGGCCACAGCGTGTACGGCAACTACGGGCGATCGTTCCAGGTCGGCTCCGGAATCGGCGCCTACGCCGCTCCGGGGAGGGCGCCGCTCGAGCCGTCGATCAACGACGGCTGGGAGATCGGCTACAGGGCGAGCGTGTCCCCATGGCTCAATGCCCACCTCGCGTACTGGCAGCAGTTCGCGAGCGGCGAGGTGCGGCCCAAGGCGGACGAGTCGGGCGAATCCGAGAACGTCGGAGAGACGATGCGGCGCGGCTACGATGTCGAGCTCACCGTGCGCCCGATCGAGCCGGTCTCCATCTGGGGCTCGTTCAGCCGTCCCATCTCCGAGCAGGTCGAGCCGGGTCCCACCCGGCCCAAGCTCAAGGGCAAGGAGCTCGATCACGTGCCGAGCTTCCTCGCGAAAGCGGGGCTCGACGTCCGCCCCTTGCAGGGGCTGTTCGTCTCCCTGTGGTGCTACGCGCAGGGAGATTACTACCTGACCAAGGACAACAGCTCAGCCAAGGTCGGGGACTACATCGTCTTCAACGCGAACGCGTCCTATGATGTGACCGAGCGGCTCGTGCTCACCGTCCAGGTGGACAACATCTTGAATCGTGTCTACAACGCGTCCGCCTGGTACAAGGATTTCGGCACGCTCGAGAACCAGTTCAACCCGGGTGCCGCCCGCTCGGGCTACGTGACCGCGACGTTGAACTTCTGAGCCCGCGAACGCTCGGCCGTCGCCCAGGGTACGCGGAGAGCGCGTTCCGCCCGCTGTTTGCGCGAGAGCACGCTGGCGGTGCTTGACGGCAAGCTCGTGCGTGCGCCGCAGGACGGGGCGCGGGCGGCAGGCTACTGCTCGATCCTGTTCAACGATCCGGGCGGCATCCGGATCGAGATCAACCACGTCCCCGGCAAGGGCAACCTGTCTGAGGGCGTCGAGCTTCCCCAGCAGGCGTTCCCGCTCAGCGGGGCGGCCCGGAGTCCGCTGGAGAGCCGGTCACGCGCGGCTTCGCGCGGAGCTCCGCGAGTGTCCACCGCGCCACGCCGCGCGCCCCCTCGATCGTGAAATGCACGCCGTCGGGCCGGATCGCCCCGCCTTCGTACATGCGCCGGCACTCGCCCGCGGGGCAGATGTGCTCCTGGAGGTCGAGGAGCGCGACGTCGGGCAGCGTTGCGACGACCTTCCGGATCGAGCGGTTGATGCACGTCACCTGCTCGCGGACGTCCTTCGTCTCCCAGTCGCCGAGCGCGTAGGGGACGGTCGCCATCCAGACGCGCACGTCGGGGTTCCGGAGCTTGTCGAGGTTCGTGACGAGGTTCGTCTCGAAGCGCTCGTGCCACGCCGGCTTGCACGCCTTCGTCCACTCGTCGTTCGCCGTGATGCCGTGCATGAAGGCGCCGCCGAGGTAGAGGACCGCGGCGTCGGGCTTCGCCTGCGCGAGGAGCGCGGGCCACTCGGTCATGCCGCAGAGGTCCGCCATGATGGTGCAGCCGTCCCGACCGTGGAGGTCCACCGCGAGCCCGCGCTCCTGCAGGCCGCGGAGCGCCCAGCCGAGCGTGTTCGCGGTCGAGTCGCCGACGACGACGACGTGGAACGTGGCCTCGTCCTTCACGACGGAGGTGACGAGCGCGTGGATCATCGCGGAGCCCTTCGGCGCCTCGCCGTCCTGCGCGTGGGTCGCGCGGACGGCGATGAGCAGGCCGAGCGTGGCGCCGGCCGGCACCGCCCAGAACGAGCGCCCCTTCGGCAGCCCGCGCTCGCGGATCGGCCTCTCGAGGAAGCGGTAGGAGACGAGCGCGACCGCGAAGGTGATCGCGAAGCGGAGCGCGGTGAGGGCGAGGCCGTGCAGGCGATCGCTCGACACGAACACGTGCACCGGCCAGTGCCAGAGGTAGACGCCGTAGCTGACGGTGCCGACCCACGCGAGCGGGCGCCACGCGAGCGCGCGCGCCACGAGGCTCCGCGAGCCCTGCACCGCGCACGCGATGAGGACGAGGGCCCCGAGCTCCGTGAGCCAGAGCCCGCCGTGGTAGAGGAGCCACGACTGGCCGTCGAACACGGACCACGCGATCGCGAGGCCGACCGCCGAGGCGACGCCGGCGCCGTCGAGGAGGCGCACCGCGCCCGTGGAGAGCGCGGTGCGCGGCGTGAGCACCGTCGCGAGCGCGGCGCCGAGGAGGATGCCGGAGGCGCGCGTGTCCGTGCCCATGTACACGCGCGTCGTGCTCTCCGGCGCGAAGAGGACGAGCATCGCGGTCGCGGAGAGCGTGGCCAGCGCCAGCGTGAGGACGAGCACGCCGCGGCGCGACCACCGCGAGAGCACGAGGACGATGACGAGCGGCCAGACGACGTAGAACTGCTCCTCGATCGCCAGGCTCCACGTGTGCTCGAGCGGCGAGCGCGACGTGAAGATCTCCCAGTAGCTCCTGTGCGCGTAGATGGCGCGCCAGTTCGCGACGTAGCCGAGCGTCGCGAGGACATCGGCGCGGAGGCCGGGGAGCGCGCTCGGCGGCCCGAAGAGGCGACCGTGGAGCGCGACCACCGGGACGAGCGCGAGGAGCGCCGGGAGGAGCCGGCGCGCGCGGCGGATCCAGAAGTCCTTGAGCGAGATCGCGCCGCGCGCCTCGTGCTCCGCGAGGAGGAGCGACGTGATGAGGTAGCCCGAGAGGACGAAGAAGAGATCGACGCCGAGGAAGCCGCCGCGCAGCATCCCGTTCGCGTGGAAGAAGAGGACGCCGAGCAGGGCGAGCCCGCGCAGCCCGTCGAGCGCGGGCAGGTGAGGGAAGAGCGGGCGGCGGGCGGGAGTGTCCACGAGGCGAGGGGCGAGACTATCAAAACGCCCGGGCGGCGCCTCCCTTGCCGCGCGCTCGCGTCGCGCGGATCGCGCCGTGGTCGAGGTTACCCGTCAGTAGTGATCCCCCTTCTTCGTGACGCCGAAGGGGATGAGCTGCGACGGCTGGCCGTTGATCGTCGTCCCCCCGGCCTGGATCATGTGCGCCAGATTGAGGAACTCGGCGGGGAAGTTCAGCTTCGGAGCGGTGAGCGCGTCGAGCGCCGCCGTCTGCTCCGGCGTGAGCTTCACCTCGAGCGCCCTCACGTTGTCGTCGAGCTGCGCCAGCGTGCGCGCCCCGATGATCGTGGACGACACCGCCGGGCGCGCCTGCACCCAGCTGAGGGCGACGCGCGCGACGGTGGTCTCGAGCTGCTTGGCGATCCGCTCGAGCTCGTCGATCACCGTGTAGCTCCTCTCGTCGAGGTAGCTCGCGGTCCACTGCCGCCCTTCCGGCTTGACCGTCGCGGCGTTCCTCCGCGTGTACTTGCCGCTCAGGATCCCGCTCCGCAGGGGCGACCACGGCGTCACCCCCAGCCCGAGCTCCTGGGCCATGGGGATCAGCTCCCCTTCGACCGTCCGCTCGAGGAGCGAATACTCGATCTGCAGCCCGATGAACGGCGCCCATCCGCGGAACTGAGCGATCAGCTGCCCTTGCGTCACCTTCCACGCAGGGGTGTCGGACACGCCGATATAACGCACCTTCCCCGACTGGACGAGATCGTGGAGCGCCGCCATGGTCTCCTCGATCGGCGTGAACTTGTCCCAGTTGTGCAGCCAGTAGAGATCGATGTAGTCGGTGCGCAGCCGGCGGAGCGACTGCTCGCAGGCGGCGAGGATCGATTTGCGGTTCGAGCCGCCGCCGTTGGGATCACCGACGTACAGGTTTCCGCTGAATTTCGTGGCGATCACCAGCCGGTCGCGCTTCTGCCGGTCGTGGCCGAGGTGGTCCCCGATGATCTTCTCCGAGTGTCCTTTGGTGTAGAGGTTCGCCGTATCGATGAAGTTCCCCCCGAGCTCGATGAAGCGGTCGAGGATGGCTTCGGAGTCCTTGACGCTGCTCCCCCAGCCCAGGTCCTCTCCGAACGTCATGGCGCCGAGGCAAAAGGGGCTCACCCGCAGACCTGAGCGACCGAGCGTGACATAATGATCGAGCGGCATCGCATCATCTCCGGAGCTGGTTCCGTTTGGAACAGTTTAATATTGAACTAATAACGCCGCGCCGCTCCATCGTCAAGCGCGAGCAGAAAGAACATGGACAAGCCTTCGCCCTGGGAGCTCTGGACGCTGAACTTCGAGTTCAGCATGGCGGTCATGGCCGAGGTGGAGCCCGAGGTGCGCGCGCTGGGGCTCGAGATGAAGGAGTTCCTCCTCCTCGGCAAGCTCGACGACCACCCTTATCCTGCCGAGCTGGCGCGCGCGCTGATCACGCCCAAGCCTTCGATCACCTTCATGGTGAAGCGGATGGAGGCGGCCGGCTTCGTCCAGCGCGAGACGGAGGCGGGCGATCTGCGGCGCTTTCGGCTGACGCTCACCCGCTCGGGGCGCAAGGCGATGGAGGCGGCGCGGGCGATCCTCGACGACGCCTTCGGGCGAAGGCTCGCGCGGATCTCGGCAGGCGAGCGCGCCGAGCTGGCGCGGCTCCTCACGCGGCTGATGGGGGAGCGCGCTCGCCCGCGCTGACGGCCGCCCTCGCGTTCACTCGTAGTCGCGCCGCAGCTCTTCGTAGAACGCGTCGCTCATGAGGTAGTCCGCCCACCACTGCTCGACCGGCGTCACGCCCCGGCGCTGCTGGAAGAGCACCAGATCGTCCAGCTCGCCGTCGTACCAGCCCCACAAAAACCGGGCCCGCAGCACGTCCACGTTTCGCCCGCGGAGCTCGGCCACCGCGTCCTCGAGCGACTCGTCGTCGAACTCGTCGACCAGCGCCTCCGCCTCGTCGATGATCTCGCCGAGGTAGGCCAGGCCCTTCTTGGTGAGCTCGAACCGCGCCTTGCGGCGGTTGACCTCGACGAGGTCCGCGTTCACGAGCTCCTGCAGGACGTCCCCCAGCGGGCTCAGCTCGGACGGCAGCACGAGCGGCATCTCCATGCCTCCGTCGGCGGGCTTCAGGTCCATCTTCTTCAGCACGTAGATGCCGGCATAGACCAGCTTCTGCTCGCGTGACACGATCGGCTGCTGTCTGCGTCCTTCGAACATCGCCTCACTCCGCGGCGCGCCACGCCTCCGCCTCGAGGCGGATGTGCCGGCGACCGTCTGCGTCGGTGTCGAGCCACGCGTCGACGTCGCCGTCGGCGTAGTACACGGGGGTGCGCCCCGCCGCCTCCGGCCGCCGGATGCGCGCGGCGTGGGGGTTGCACATGGCGAGCACGATGGCGTGCTCGCCGGAGAGCGCGGCCGGCAGCCAGCGCTCGAGGAACGCCGACAGGAGCACGGTCACCGAGTAGTCCTTGGCGACCTCCTCGACGAAGAACTCGAGCTCCACGTCATCGGGCAGCACCTCCGGCTCGTCCGCGGCGTGCACCGCCACGACGAGCGCGTCGGTCAGCCGGAGCGGCCCTCGATCCGCGCGGCCGTCCAGCCAGAGCGCGTCCACCCGGCACCAGCCGAACTGCGTGGACTCCACGTCCGGCTCGTCACGGTGCTGCTCGAGGTTCAGCAGCTCCAGCGCGGGACGGCAGCGGAACGGGAGCTCGGAGATGCTTCGCAGCGGCTGCATCGCGGCGGCCGGCGCGCGGCTACGCGACCAGGCGCTCGGGCCTGCGGCCTCGCTCGCCGCGGCGGACGCCGAAGCGCGAGCCGGCGCCGGACTTGCCGCTGCCGAAGCGGCTGCTGCCGGCGTTGTTGTAGCGCCGCCCGGTCTGCGACGACCTGCTGTGGTCGACGCTGGACGGGTTCGAGGCGCGGTACGCTTCGCGGTGGGATCGCAGATCGGGCGCGCGGCCGGGCGGCGTGGTGTACGGCTGCGTGTACACCGGCACGTAGTTCGGGCGCAGCGCCGACGACACCATGGCGCCGAGGAGCATGCCCGACGCCAGGCTCATCACCGGCGAGTGGTAGTACCCGTAGGGGCCGAACCCGGACGTCTGGATCTGCGCGGCGCCTTCGCCCGAGACGTCACGGCGGATCGAGAACACCTTCTCGGGGTCCTGCACGCTGCCGTCGCTGTTCTTGTCGAAGAACCCGGTGACGACCTGCGTCTTGGCGTCCAGGTCCTGTACGGCGACGCTGATGACCTCGCTCCCCTGGTAGATCTCGTTGACGCGCCGCTCGAAGTCCTCGGGCCCCTCGGCCGCCTTGAAGGCTTCGTTGACCTTGTCGAAGTCGAGCTCGACGGTGGTGTTCTCGGTGGTCGCCCACCGCTCTCTGGACCGCCCGCCGCTGCCGCTGGTATCGCAACCGGCGGTCGCGACGGCGAGGGCTGTCATGAGCACGACGGGCAGGGTGGTCTTCGTCATCATCTGGAACGATCTGTCTGGTGCCGACGGGGGATTCTGTCAAGCGGGCAGGGCGGTGCGCTCGAGCTGAACGCGGCGCACGGGTCCGCGCCGAGCTGGAAGTCCCGGCTCGGCAAAGTATTCCCTGACGGGGCCCTCCAGGTCCAGGGAGAGCCCCGGCGCGTTCGTCTCTCCGCGAATCCGCGAACGCCGACGCTCCGGCGCCGTCGCGTGACCGGCGTCCTCCGCGAACCGCGCCCGCTCGCCGAGGTCGCGGACGCGGCCCACTCGGCGGAGCTCCCAGGCTCGGAGCGGGCCCCTCCCGCCATGCTGGGTCGGAGCGCCCAACGAGGCGCAGGGCATTCAGGTCGTCTTCGGCTTGTACGTGGCGAAGAAGAGGCCCGGCAGGACGAGCGCCGCGCCGAGCCAGTGGTAGAGGGCAAAGGCCTCGCCGAGGAGCAGCCAGGCCAGCACGGCGGTATAGACCGGCGACAGGTAGAGCAGCAGGCCGGTGCGGCTGGGGCCGAGATGTTCGGTGATATAGCCGTAGGTGGCATAGGCGCCGACGCCCGGCACGAGGACCAGGGTCAGCACGGTGGCGACGGTGCGCAGGTCGAAATGCGGCGCGCCGCGGCTGGCCAGCTCCCAGCCGAGCAGCGGCAAGAGGAGGATCGCGCCGGCCAGCGCGATGGCGGCGAGCCGCGCCTGGACCCCGAGCGGATCGGGCCAGCGCTTCAGCAATACGGTGTAGAGCGCCCAGGAGATCGCGGCGCCGAGGATCATCAGGTCACCCGTGCTGAAGCTGAGCGCCAGCAGCGCCGCCGCGTCGCCGCGCAGCACGATGACCAGCACGCCGGCCAGCGCCAGCGCCGCGCCCAGGCCCTGGCGCCGGCTGAGCCGCTCTCCGAACATGGCCCGCGACAGCAGGAGGATGATCACCGGCGAGACGGCGTAAATCAGGCCGATATTGGTGGCCGTGGTGGTGGCGGCGCCGTGATAGACGCCGGCGCCGCAGATGCCCATGCCGAGCAGGCCGAGCAGGGCAACTCGGGCCCAGTCCCGCCGCAGCGCGGCGCGGGCGCGCCACAGATCGCGGCCGCAGAAGGGGAGCAGCACCAGCACGACGCCCGTCCAGCGCAGCTCCGCCAGCGCCACCGGCGGGATGAAATCGGCCGTGGCGCGGGCCAGCAGCATGTTGGCGGTGAACAGCGCCGGGGTGACGAACAGCAGGACGTGGGCGATGCGCCGCTGGCGGGACTCGGCAATGCCGAGAGAGCTGGAAGCCATTGGCGCCGACAGTAGGGGAGCGCCGCTACCCTGGCCAGGGCTCGCCGTCCCGCTACGCCCCCCAGCGCTCTATCCCAACCGGTTTCGCTGCCTCCGCCGCTGTCGGCCAATACACCTCCTCCCGCGGGATCTCGATCTGCCCGGCACCCCGGCCGCGCAGCACCTCCCTCTGCTCCGCCACGAGCGCCGAGACGTCCTCCACGCCCACCGTCCACTCCTCAACGAACTGCCGCAGCGTCGCGCCCCGCAGACCGAGCTGGATCGCCCTCCGCGCGACGTCCTGCCGAGGGCCAGCGGGCGGCCTGCGCAGCATACGACTCGAGCTCCAGCTTCTTCATCGCTCCTCCATCGCTCCCTCCTCGGGCTCTTCTCGAGTCAGCTTTCCTTGCCCGAGGCCTACCCCAGCATAGCTCGCCCGTGCTACGCCGCAGGGAAACCGGACCGGCTGCGGCGGATCCCATGGAAACCCTCGTTCGCATCGCGGACGCGCTGGGGCGATTCAGCGCGCGGTACGTGCCCTCGGCCTTCGCCATCGCGGTGCTGCTCACGCTGCTCGCGTTCGGGCTCGGGCTCACGCGGGCGGGCGCGGCGCCGATGGATGTCGTGAAGGGCTGGGGCGGCGGCTTCTGGGAGCTGCTCTCGTTCTCCATGCGGATGGCCGCGCGTGATGTTCAGCGGCTATCTCCTGGCGCTCGCCGGGCCGCGCGCAGCGGGGCGGCTCACGGCGCCCTGGGGAGCTGATCCAGTACGTTCACGAGCTGCTCGCAAAGTTGTGCCCGGCTGAACTGCGCGATCTTGGCGGCGTTGTCGTTCGGGAGCGTGCGCGACTCGCCCCGAATGCGCTCGAGCAGCCAGCTCGCGATCCCGAGCACCTCGCCCGGTTGGAAGTGGTGGCCCGCGTTGTGCTCTTTGATAATGTCGGTCGCCTCGCCGTCAGGGGCGATTGCGAGGATCCCCTTCCCGAGCGAGAGATACTCGAACATCTTCGCCGGCACGACGCGATGTGCGTTCTCGACGTCGCTCAGGAGCATGCAAAGCGCGTCGGCGGATCTCATCCAGGCGATCGAGCGCGAGTGGTCGCAATAGGGCTCGAGACGCAGGCGGCATTGCGTCTTCTTGACACGGTCGAGCAGCCTTTCCTGCTGCTCGGTTCTCCTGCCCACGATGACGAGCTCCAGCTGCGCGAGGCTCTCCGGCGCGGACGCGTCGAGCACCTCAATCGCTGCGATCAGCGGCTCGATGCTCGTCAGATTCCAGAGCGTGCCCGTATAAACGAGCCGGAAGGTGTTCGGCTCCGGTTTGGCGATGTCGGCCGCAGCCCGCCCGGGAGCGAAGTCGTCCTCGTCGAAGCCGTTGTAGATGCACGTCGACGCGGCGTGGCTGCCCGCCTCGCGAGCGCGGTCCTGAAGGCGCCTGGCGCTCGATTTTGTCGTGCAGATGAGGGCGTCGGCCTGCTGCAGGATATAGCGTTGCATCCTGCCCTGGACGGCATAGGAGAATGCGTCATGGCGCGCGTTCTCGAGGTAACGTTGGCTGATGTCCCATTCATCGCGGAAATCGAGGACGAGCGGCAGTCCGAAGCGCTTCTTCAACAGGGCTCCAAGGACGAGGTTCGAGTATGACGGGGCGGTCGCGAGGATGGCGTCGTGATGGATCCGGCGCAGGAGGTGGCTGCCTGCGCGCAGCGCCGAGGGGAGCCAGAGCACCTGCGGATCGGGCTGTAGCGCGAGCGTGGCCGCTCTGCGCAGCGCCCCGACGAGGCGCCGGCGCGGTCCGTTTGCGGTGGTCGTACTCGTCGTGTCGGACGCGAGTTTGGCCTTCATGCTGTAGTTCGGCTCCCACGTCCTCGCGCGCTCGATGTGCGCCTCCGCCGGGATGTCGCCAAGCAGGCTGTCGTCGGAGAGCGGCGCTGATGGGTTCGCCGCGATGAGCACGCTCGCCTCCCAGCCGAAGCGACGCAGGTACTTCACGAACTTGACCGGACGCTGCACCCCGGCTCCGCCGACGGGCGGAAAGTGGTAGCTGACGAGCAAGAGCCGCCGGTACCCAGCTGCTCGACGGAGAACGCCCCCGTCCTGGGCGTCGGCGCCGTTGGCTGGTCTGTACTGTCCTGTGGCAGCAAAATGAACACTGTTGTCGAAGAACATGATCTCCCCCCTGATGACGAGACATTCACGCGATGTACTGAGAGATCCGCGAGAACTCGATGTCTCGACGGTTTGTGTGCTTTACGAGCTCGTGGACGAGCGTGCCGGTGACACTTGATGTGTCGTGAAGGAGGATGATGTCCCCGCTGCGAGGCCTGTATCGCGCACACCATGCAACTGCGGCTTCGTGCGATTTCATGGCATAATCGCGCGGGTCGGCGCTCCAGAGGACCACGGTGTGCCCATCGCTCCAGAGCTGGAGGAGGGCGCGCGCCGAGACCTTCCCCCAGGGCGGACGGAACAGCGGGCACGCGATTCCGGTGAGATCTTCGACGAACGCCCGTGTCGTCCCCACCTCCACGCGCAGCAGCTGAGGAGACGCATGCTCCAGCGAGACGTGCGTGTGGGTGTGGTTGCCTATTTCATGCCCGTCGGCGACCATCCGGCGTACCAGAGCCGGGCGGCTCCGGGCCATGGTGCCGAGGACGAAGAACGTCGCGCGCACCCCGTGCTCGGCAAGCAAGTCGAGGAGTCGGGGGGTGTGCTCGGGGTGGGGGCCGTCATCGAACGTCAGCGCTATACTGGCGGCGCTCCGGCCGGAATGGCCAGCGATGAGGCCGCGCGTGCAGGACGAAGAACCGCGTTCCAGGAGCATGCGACGGGGGACCGTCAGCGTCGCAAGTCGCTTGATCGTCTGTCGTACAAAGCGCATGAGTGTCCTTTCTCGCCGCGGGTGAGCGCCAAGTCGCCGAACGCGCGCTTCCGAGGGCGGACGCTGCGAGCACTTCGGCAAATGCAGACCCTGTGTGTTTAGCAAGGTGTGGCGTTTTTGCAATGTTGTCGCTGCTGGTATGTAATCGCGCGCTCTCTCTCCTGCGTGTGTCGAAGACATCGATGCTCGACGTGAGGTGACCGGGACGGCGGCGAGATGACCGTGCTTGGGCGCTGCGCGTACTTTGGAACGGGCGCGACATGGCACTCTGGGGTCTCCGCCTCCGCGCCGCTCCGCATCGCCACGCCGGGCCACTTCCTCGAGAAGACCACCGGTATCGTCCCCATCGACGAGACGCTGTTCTCCGCCTTCAACCAGGCACCAGGCGATCTTCCTCTCGGTCGTCGCCGTGATGACGCTGCTCGCGGGGCTCCTCCATTCGACGCCTGACCACACCATGAAGGTCGAACCGAAGGTGGTGGCGGGCTTCGGCCGCTTCGACCCGGCCGGGCCGTCGCTCGCGTCCCTCCTCGGCTTCTCTCCCGTGCGGAACCTCCTCTTCGGCGCCCGCGAGGTCGTCCTGGCCTACGCATGGGGAGACTTGGCCACGGACCTCATGCTGCCGTTCTGGGCGCTGCCGCTGCTCGCCGTGGCACGCGTGGAGGAGCTGCTCGGGCTCCCGCTTCTCGCGTTCGTCGTGTACGCCCCTGGTCACCACGGCGTTCCCATTCCTCCTCTGAGCCCGCCGGCGCCCGAGCACCGACTCGGCGTGATGAGGCTTCAGGCGCAATGTGTGCCAACATGTGCCAATGGACGTCAACCGTATCTATATGGAATTGCTCATGAAATGTCTCGGCATGTCGAGTGCTTCTCCTGATGCCATCGATCCGAACGACAGACGGACACGGAGACTCACATGCGATCGTTCTACAGGGGTTGTACGCTTGTTTCTCTGCTTGCGCTCGGCGCCAGCTTCGCCGCCTGCTCGCGCGGAAGCGGATCGGGCGGGCCCGCGCAGACGGGCCTGGCGCAGAGCGCCCTCACGCCCGCGACGAGCTGCGACGATGTCGAGGCGCTGCTGCGCGAACGGCTGAAGCAGAACATGGCCAAGTCGGTCGACGTGGCGCGGAAGTACGCCCTGCTGGAGCTCGAGGGCGGGTGCTACTGGTCCGGAGCGGACGGCGGGGTCGTCGCATCCGCCTCCTCCGGCTCCTCCTCCTCCACGGGAGGGCCCGTCTCGCCGCCGGCCGAGGAGGCAGGGGGCGGGGGTGTCGACGCCGGGGGTGCCAAGGAGTACTCGACGACCAACACGCAGGAAGCGGACATCGACGAGGCCGACTTCATCAAGAACGACGGAGATCACGTCTACATCCTGGCCCATGGGCAATTCCAGATCTTCGACGCGTGGCCCGCCGCCGACATGCACCGCGTCGCGTCGGTCGCGATCGAGGGGGAGCCGAAGAAGCTCTTCGTCCACGAGAAGCGCGCCCTCGTGTACTCGTCGCTGTCCCCGTCCTCGTCGCCCGACGGCGAGGTCTCTTATTCTTCCAGCCGTGAGTGCACGTACGGATACGACTGCGAGTTCACGGGCGACGGCACGCCGCTCCTGGTCACCGAGCTCGACATCAGCGACCTCACGGCGCCGGCCGTCGTGCGAACGCTGAAGTTCTCCGGATCGTTCCTCAACGCCCGGCGCATCGGGACCGCGGTGCACACGATCGTTGCCTCCCCCGAGCCGACGGTGGAGGGACTCTCTACCTGGCCAGAGGGACTCGATATCTGCTCCCTGTCCAGCCAGGGGGTCAACCCGTCCACGGTGGCCGCCGTGAACAGCGCGTACGACAAGCTCCTGGAGAAGAACATCGCCCTCATCGACGCGGCCCCGCTCGACATCCAGCTGCCCACCGTCGAGGACACGGTGTACCGGGACGGCGTGGCCTCGCCGAGCAGCCACGCCCCGTTCGTTTCCTGCGAGAACTTCTACCTGTCGAACACGGGCGACGGGCAGAGCTTCCTCTCGGTCGTCTCGACCGAGCTCGGCACCGAGGCGTTCGGCCAGACCACGATCGTGGGCAGGCCCGGCGCCGTCTACGCGACCGCGGACTCGCTCTACGTGGCGAGCCGGCACCAGTACGGCCAGACGTACGGCTGGTTCTACGACGACGGCGAGACGACGCCCGACGCGACGACCATCCACAAGTTCGCGCTGAGCGAGCGCGCGGCGCCGAGCGCGTACCTGGGGAGCGGCGTCGTGAAGGGGCGCGTGCTCAACCAGTTCGCCCTCAGCGAGCACGAGGGTTATCTCCGCATCGCGACCACCACCGGGCACCTGCCCGACCCGGACACGCACAACACCGTCGCGTCGCTGAAGCAGGAGGGCGGCGAGCTCGTGGTCAAGGGGATGGTGGACCAGCTCGCTCCCGGCGAGGACATCCGATCCGCCCGCTTCTACGGCGACGTCGGGTTCGTCGTGACCTTCAAGAAGACCGACCCGCTCTACACCATCGACTTCTCGGATCCCGAGGCGCCGAGGGTGCGCGGCGAGCTGAAGATCCCCGGCTTCTCGACCTACATGCACATGATCGACGAGGGCCACGTCATGAGCATCGGCTACGACGCCGACGACCAGGGCGACTTCGCGTGGTTCCAGGGGATCCTGCTCCAGATCTTCGACGTGACGGACCTCGACGCGCCGAGGCTCGCGCACAAGGAGGTGATCGGGACGCGCGGCTCCGCGAGCGACGCCGCGACCGACCACCTCGCGTTCAACTACTTCACCCAGCGGGGGCTGCTCGGGATCCCCATGGTCATCTGCGAGGGCGGGAGCGGCGGCGACTTCGGCGACACGATGACGTTCAGCGGGCTGCTCGTCTACAAGGTGGACACCGGCGCGGGCTTCACGTCCGTCGGGGGCGTGCCCCACCCGCTGCCCGACGCGAGCGCGGGCGGGAGCGGCCCGAGCTGCGGGAGCTGGTGGAGCAACGCGACGTCGTTCGTGAAGCGGAGCGTCTTCATGGAGGATCACGTCTACTCCGTCTCCGAGGACGAGATCCGGGTCGCCAACATCAGCGATCTCGCGACGCCGGAAGCCGTCGTGTCCCTCGTCCCCTGAGCGAGATCGAACGTGCGCCGCACCGAGCCGGACGGCCCGGATGCGCCCGTGGCGCGCGAAGATGCGCCCCGCTATAGAGCTCCGGCATGGAAGCGCTGGACCTCCCCGCCGAGCAGCTGGCCTCGGCGGTCGGCGCGCGGCCCTTGCTGCTGCTCGCGCTGCTCTTGATCGGAACGGTGGGGGTGCTCCTCGGGCTCGTCGCCGTCGCGCGCTTCTCCGACCGCCACGCGCGGGCGCTGTGGGCGTGGGCCGTCCGGGCCTACGCCGCGGCGGCCGCGCACCCGGTCACGCGGCGCCTCTCGGCCCGGTTCCCCGCGGTCGCGAGGGTGCTGCGCGAGCTCTCCGCGGCCGAGTACCTCGTGATCCACCTCGGCCTCGGGCTGGTGCTCAGCATGGCCGCGCTCGTGTTCGTCGCGCTCGCGGAGGGGGTGCGCGAGGGCGAGCCGATCGTGGACGTCGATCTCGCGCTCGCGCGCGCGCTCCACGCGTCGTCGAGCCGCGCCGGGGTGGCGGCGCTCCGCGCGTTCACCCTCCTCGGCAGCTTCTGGGCGCTCGCGCTGCTCGCGGTCGTCTTGGCCGCGGCGCTGCTGAGGCGGGGCCGGCGCGTCCTCGCGGTCGGGTGGCTCTTCGCGCTCGTCGGCGGCGGGCTCCTCAACACCGCGCTCAAGGCGCTGTTCGCCCGGCCGCGGCCGACGTTCGCCGATCCGCTCGCGGTGGCCGCGGGGTGGAGCTTCCCGAGCGGGCACTCGATGGGCACGTTCGTCGCCTTTGGCATGCTCTCGTACCTGGGCCTGCTGCTCCTCCGGACGCTGCGCGCCCGCCTCGTGCTCGTCGCGCTCGCGCTCGGCTGGACCGTGGTGATGGGCTTCAGCCGCATGTACCTCGGCGTGCACTACCTGAGCGACGTGCTCGCGGGGTTCGCCGCGGGCACCGTGTGGCTGGCCGTCTGCATCTCGGGGATCGAGGTCGCGCGGCGCAGGCCGGGCCGGGTCGACGGGCAGCCGCTGCGTGCCTGAGACGGCCAGCCGCGCCCGCCGCGAGGTGGGCAGTCGCAGGCGGCTGAGCGGCGGCTGGCCCGCGCGAACCTCGCCGCCGCCCTGATCCGCGGCGAGCCCGGCGATGTCAAGATCGAACTCCGGCCGTGCCCGATTCGACATCAGGCCGCGAGCTCCTCGGCAGAAGCCGAGTTGAGTCACGATGGAAAAAGATATTGTTGTCGAAATTCTCACCGAGACCACCGAGGCCATGGTGCAGGACCGAGGTGGAAGCCGGGGCGCAGAACCACGGCGGCGACTGGCGGTGAGCGCGATGGCGAGCAACGAATGAAGACCCGCGCCGAGCACAGCAGCGCCGCCGATTTCGCCTGGAGCCGGGGTGCACTTTTACGATAAAGTGTGTCTAGCGCCGTTTGCTCGGGAAGAGCGCAACGTGCGTTATCGAGGTGGCCGTGGGTTTTAGGACGTCTTATCTGGCTTTGGCGGTGGGATTGCTTCAGATCACGGTCGCTTGCGGCGGGGGCGGCGCGACCACGAGCGATGCGACCGGCTCCGGGAGCGGCGCGAACTCCGGCGGCGGCGCGCCTGGCGTCGGCGGCGCCGGCGGGACCGGCGGTGAGCCCGAGTTCACGGTGGGCAGCGGCATCGGCCTCGGCGGCAACGGCGGCGGCGAGCCGGGCCCGTGCGAGGTCGATGATCCGCCCCCCGAGTGCTTCCTGCCTCCCGACCCCGCCTGCGGGGACGCGGCGCTGAACCAGGCGTCCGAGGCCTGCGACGACGGCAATACGCTGCCGGGCGACGGCTGCTCGGGGCAGTGCCAGGTCGAGCCTTACTGGGAGTGTCCGACGGCCGGCCAGCCTTGCGAGCTGACCATCGCGTGCGGCGACGGCGTCGTCGACCCCGGCGAGTTCTGCGACGACGGCAACAACATCGACGGCGACGGCTGCAGCGCCGACTGTTACTACGTCGACCCCTCGTACGTGTGCCCGAAGCCGGGCGAGCCGTGCATCCTGCTCTACGACTGCGGCGACGGCCGCGTGAACGGCTCGGAGGAGTGCGAGGACGGCGGCGACCCGCCTGCGTCCGGCGACGGCTGCAGCGCGGACTGCAAGCGCGAAGCGGGATACCAGTGCAGCCGGCCCGGTCTGCCGTGTACGCGGCTGCCGGTCTGCGGCAACGGCGCCAAGGAGGCCGGCGAGGGGTGCGACGACGGCAACACCGCGAGCGGCGACGGCTGCTCGAGCCTGTGCCGGCAGGAGCCCTATTACAACTGCCCGACCCCGGGATCGCCCTGCGTGCGGCTGGTCGAGTGCGGCGACGGCAAGGTTCAGCCGGGCGAGCTCTGTGACGACGGCAACGCCGTGGGCGGCGACGGTTGCTCGGCCGACTGCCAGGTGAAGGACCCGGCCTACGTGTGCCCCGCGCCGGGCCAGCCGTGCATCCCGCTCTACCTGTGCGGCGACGGCCGGGTGAGCGGCAACGAGCAGTGCGACGACGGCGACGACCCGCCGGAGAGCGGCGACGGCTGCTCGGCGGACTGCCGGCTCGAGGAGGGCTGGGTCTGCAAGCCCGGCCAGCCCTGCACCGTGAGGACCTATTGCGGCGACGGCACGGTGCAGCTCGGCGAGCAGTGCGATGACGGCGGGGGGACGTCCCCTGAGGGCGGCGACGGCTGCACCGCGCAGTGCAAGATCGAGGTCGGCTGGACGTGCCCGCCGGCGGGCGGGCGCTGCACCCCGCCGCCGCCGCCCGTGTGCGGCGACGGCAAGATCAGCGGCACCGAGGTGTGCGACGACGGGCAGCAGCCCCCGGCGAGCGGCGACGGCTGCAGCGCCGATTGCCAGACGATCGAGGACGGGTGGGATTGCTCGCGCGTCGGGTTCCCCTGCAAGACCATCTGCGGCGACGGGCGCAAGCGCGGCGCCGAGCAGTGCGACGACGGCGATCTCGTCTCGGGCGACGGCTGCGACGAGACCTGCCGCATCGAGCCCGGGCGGGTGTGCACCAACGGCGTGCCCCAGGACTGCACGGGCCTCTCGGTCTGCGGCAACGCCATCCGCGAGGGCACCGAGGCCTGCGACGACGGCAACGGCAACTGGCGCGACGGCTGCACGCCGGACTGCAAGGGCGAGCCGGACTGCAGCGGGGGCGCGTGCATCTCGAAGTGCGGCGACGGCATGCTCCTGCCCGGCGACACCACCGAGGCGTGCGACGACGGCAACACCGTGAGCGGCGACGGCTGCTCCGCGACGTGCACGATCGAGCCGGGCTACACCTGCACCGTTCAGCCCAGCGAGATGCGGCTGCCGATGGTCATCCGCGACTTCATCGGCTGGTGCCCGACCTCGTACGACCGCAGCGTCAGCAACACCGCGTGCGACAACAACCTGACGGACAGCCTCGTCGGGCACTTCGATTTCGAGATCGCGCCCAGCAACGCCAGCGGCATTCAGACCGACCGCACGGTCCAGACGACTCTCGACGTCGACGGCAAGCCCGTGAGCAGGTTCGGCCCCGGCTTCGTCACGCCGAGCGACGCGAACGGCTGGACCACGGGGCAGAACAACTTCCAGTGGTGGTACCGGGACAACCCGACGTACAACAGGACGCTCGTCACCACCATCGAGCTGCTCCCGGACGCCGGCAGGTACGTGTACCAGCGGAACCCGTTCTGGCCCGTGGATCGCACCCAGCCGAACGGCGATCCCGTGCTCGACAACCTGGTCTCCGCCGGGCTGGAGAAGGCGCAGGACCAGGGGCACAACTTCTACTTCACGAGCGAGGTCCGGTACTGGTTCCAGTTCATGCCAAACGGCGCTGCGGCCGATCCGGTGCTCACCTTCTTCGGTGACGACGACGTCTGGGTGTTCATCAAGAACACGTTGACCGCGGACATCGGCGGCATCCACGGGCAGCTCCAGGAGAGCGTGACCATCCTGGACAACGGCGACGCCCGCGTGACCCCCTGCAACCAGAACGTCTGCCCGGCGGACGCCCGCAACCCCTACGAGGTCGATCTGAACCTCGAGCCGGGCAAGGTCTACGAGATCGCGGTGTTCCAGGCCGAGCGCCACGTCACCGGGTCGAACTACCAGCTCACGCTGTCGGGCTTCAGCGCCGGCACGTCGGTGTGCACGCCGCAGTGCGGGGTCGACCCGCCGGTCGTGACGCCGGGCGAGGAGTGCGACGACGGCACCGAGAACGGGACGGGCTACGGCGGGTGCAACAACTGCCAGCTCGGGCCGTACTGCGGCGACGGCCAGAGGAACGGCCCGGAGACCTGCGACAACGGGGTCAACAACAGCGCGTACGCCAACGCCTCGAACGCCTGCGCGCCGGGGTGCGTGGCCCCGCCCCGGTGCGGCGACGGCGCGGTCAACGCGCCGTACGAGGCGTGCGACCTCGGCTCCGGCAACACGGCGAGCGGCTACGGCGGCTGCACGCTCGAGTGCGAGATCGGGCCGTACTGCGGCGACGGCGCGACGAACGGCCCCGAGCTGTGCGACAACGGCAGCAACGACGGCTTCTACGGCACGTGCAACCCGAACTGCACGCCCGCCCCGCGGTGCGGCGACGGCAACGTCGACGAGGAGTGGGGTGAGGAGTGCGACGACCCGGCCGACCCGAACTGCGTGGGCTGCCAGCTCGGGGCGCTCTGCGGCGACGCGGTGGTGCAGGCGAGCTACGGCGAGGAGTGCGACGACGGCGTCAACGACGGCGGCTACGGCGAGTGCGCGCCGATGTGCCTCTACGGCCCGCGCTGCGGCGACGGCGTGGTGCAGCCCGACGAGGAGGACTGCGACCTCGGCGAGGCCGACAACAACGGCGCTTACAACGGGTGCACTCAGCACTGCTCGTACGGGCCGTACTGCGGCGACGCGGCCGTCAACGGCGCTGAGACCTGCGACGACGGCGTGAACGACGGCTTCTACGGCAGCTGCTTCCCCGATTGCACGCCGGCGGCCAAGTGCGGCGACAGCCGCGTCGACGAGGACTGGGGCGAGCAGTGCGATCCCCCGAACGATGCGACCGGCTGCAGCGAGAACTGCCGCCTCGGCGCCCAGTGCGGCGACGGGGTGGTGCAGGCCAACCTCGGCGAGAAGTGCGACGACGGCGTGAACGACGGCGGCTACGGCGAGTGCGGCCCCAGCTGCCTGTACGGCCCGCGCTGCGGCGACGGCGTGGTCAACGGCCCCGAGCAGTGCGACGACGGGGACGGCAACAACACCGGCGGCTACGGCAAGTGCGCGCCGGGGTGCGTGTACGGCCCGTACTGCGGCGACGGTGAGCGCCAGGCCCCGTACGAGGAGTGCGACGACGCGAACAACACGAGCGGCGACGGCTGCAGCTCGGCCTGCAAGCACGACGGCCAACCTCTCTAGAAGAGACGGTCACCCGCTGCGGATCCGGGCCCACCTCGGCGTTTTCGGTGCTCAGCGTACAAGAGTACGCTTCCGCGCCGAAAACGCCGATCTGGGCCCGTCTCCTGTGCGGGTGACCGTCGGCGTGGCTCGGCCGAAGCCGAGACCGAGACCGAGGCCGAGACCGAGACCGAGACCGAGACCGAGACCGAGACCGAGACCGAGGCCGAGACCGAGACCGAGACCGAGACCGAGACCGAGACCGAGACCGAGACCGAGACCGAGACCGAGGCCGTCGGCGTGGCTCGGGGGAGGGGGGACGGGAGGCGGGAGAGCTCCCGGGGGTTCTGCTCACCTGGGAGCGCGGACGCTCACGAGCGCGGCGCGTCCGGCGGGCGCGGGCGCACCGTGGTGTCACCCAGCGGCTTCTCCAGGAGAGGAGGGCCCGCGATGGGCAGCCAGATCTCGAAGACTGCTCCCCCCTTCTTGGCCTTGCGGTAGGTGATCTCACCGCCGTGCTCGAACACGATCCGCTGCGCGATCGCGAGGCCTAGCCCCGTCCCCTTCTCCTTGCTGGTCGCGTAGGGCTCGAACAGGCGCGGCACCATTTCCTCCGCCACGCCCGGGCCGTTGTCGCGCACCACGATCCGCACGCGGTCGTTCGGCAGCGGGCCGATCGTCACCGAGACGCGCGGGTCGCGCCGGATGGCGCTCGCGGCGTCCAGCCCGTTCTGGACCAGGTTCGTGAGGACCTGGATCAGCTGATCGCGATCGGCCGAGACCTCCGGGATCGAATCCGCCACGAGCTCGACGCGCGGCGACGGCGCGCCGGTGCCGGAGGTGGCGCCCGCGCCGGACGTCGCCTCGCCCGACGCCGGGGCGGCGTGCAGCGTGACCACCCCGCGCGCGACCGCGACGAGGTCGATGGGCGTGAGGTTCGGCGGCGGCAGGCGCGCGAACCGGGTGAACTCGGTCACGATGTTCGCGATCCGGTGGACCTCGTTCAGGACCGTCGACGTCGCCTCCGCGAAGTAGTCGTCGAACGCCGGGTCGTCGCGCTGACGGAGCCGGCGCAGCGTCTCCACCGCCGCACGGATGGGCGCCAGCGGGTTCTTGATCTCATGGGCGATCTGGCGCGCGACCTCGCGCCGCGCGGCGATGCGCTCGGTCGCGGCCAGGCGCTTGCGCATCGCCGCGAGCTCGTCGATGGTCGCGTTGAACGCCGCCGCGAGATCCGCGATCTCCCGCCCCCCGCGCCCCTCCACACGCCGCGGCGCGCCGCTCATCACCTCGCGCGTCTCGCGGGCCAGCGCCACGAGCGGCCGCGACAGGCTGCGCGCCAGCACGACGGCCATCGCGACGGCGATCGCCAGCACCGTGGCGCCGGTCAGCGCGATCGCGCGATCGAGCCGGGCGAGCGCCTGCCTCAGCGGATCGCGCGGAACGGACGCGACAACGTCAAGGCCCGGGATCTCGGCGAAATGGAGGACGCGCACGACCTCCGCCTCGCTGCTCCGAGGGGCGAGCTCCCCCTCCTGCGCCGCCGTGAGGCGCACATGGTACGCCTCGCCGATCCGCGCGAGGACCGGGCCGATCCGCCGCGCCCCCACGAGGCCGATGGTCACCCCGTGGCTCGAGAGGGCGCAGTGGACCTCCAGCGACGGCTCGCCGCCCGCCTTCGCCGGCCGGAGCCGCGGCGCACCCCCGGGGGCCTGGATCAGCTCCGCGAGCCGCTTGTCGCGCGCGCCGATGCGCGCGGCGTCCTCGGCTCCGAGGACGCTCCCGTCGCCCGCCACGAGCGACAGCTCGTCGAGGCGCAGCGCCTTCGCCTGGCTCGGGACCAGCCGCCCGAGGGCGATGCGGCTCCCCGGGTCCATCGCGTCCGGGTCGCCCTTGGCGCGCTCCAGCTCGACATGGGCCTTGTCGACGAACGTGTCGTGCCGGCAGAGCGGCGGCAGGAGGTCGCGCAGCGCGTCGGCCTCCCACGCGAGCAGCTGCCGGACGCCTGCATGCGCCGCGTCGATCCGCTCGGCGAAGCCGCCCTCGATGATCTCGCGCGACGCCTCGCGGAGGGTCAGCCCGACGAACGCCGTCGCGATGATCGCGACGAGCCCGAAGGCGAGCAGGAGGCGAGCGGCGAGGGACATGGCGGGACGGCCACGCCCGCCCGGCCGCGCGGCCGCCGGTACGGCCGGGCGGCCGCCGCGGTCCGCGGCGGTGTTCAGGGTCGGTGCGGTCGAACCTAGAGGAATCGGCGCCGGCGCCGAGCCCCCGCGGCGGGCTCCTTCTCCGCCGCAACCTCCGTGCATACGCCATCGGGTCGAGATCGTCCAAGTTCATCGCGTTTCCCCCAGCCGCGAGGGCCCGCCCCCTGCGCCTCTGCCCAGGAGATCTCGGTTCGCGGCTCGCCTGCCCTCGGGTTCCTTGCCGCGCTTGCCGGAGCTTGCCGCGCCTCTGCCGCGCGCTCTCCTTGCACCGGGGGGCACTCGCCTCTTACGCTCGGTCGTCCTTCGGGGTCGCCCTTGGCGCGCCGGCCAACGCGCGCCACAGCTCGACCGCGCTGGAACGCACGAAATGAACTCCAAGCAGCTCTCCATCCCCATCGCCGTCATCCTCGCGCTCATCGGCTTCGGGCTGAGTTTCGCGTCGAAGTGGCTGGCGGAGTTCTCGGGCCAGCTGTTCATGGTCTTCGGCTTCTCCGCGGCGGTGGCGGTGGTGTACGCGAGCCTCGCGGGCAAGGGCGGCGTCCCCCTGGGAGGCCTGCGCGACGCGCTCCGCGGCGCCGCCCGGGGCAAGCGGCCCAAGCTCCCCGAGGGCGCCCCCGCCGACGTCGCCGAGACCTACGAGCAGATCGCCGAGATCGCCGGCCGCCAGCTCGAGCTCGCGGAGGAGCGCCACGCGCTCGCCGAGGAGCGCGACAAGCTCGCGAGGGAGCGCGACGGCCTGAGCCGGGAGCGCGACGGCATCGCGAAGGAGCGCGACACCCTCGAGCGGGAGCGGGACAACCTGAGCCGGGAGCGCGACGGCATCGCGAAGGAGCGCGACACCCTCGAGCGGGAGTGCTCGACGCTCACCCGCAAGGTCAACGATCTCGCGCAGCGCGGCCCCGACATCGACGTCGACGCGCTCGTGGACGCCGTGCTCCGCGCCACCGCCGGCGAGCGGGTGCGCGTCCCGCCGGGCTCGTCGCCCGAGCTCTCGCGCCTCTACGCGGAGCTCAGCGGCATCGCGGAGCGGATCACCCAGGCGGAGCTGCGCGACAAGCAGCGCCGCTCGGAGCTGGCGCAGGCCACCGTGCTGCTCGACGAGCTGCTGCCCAAGCTCAGCGACGGCGTGAGCAGCGTCATGCACGCGAGCGAGCAGGCGACCGTGTACATCCGCGAGATGACGACCGCCCTCGCCAACATCGCGCAGTCGGTCGAGTCGCTCGCGTCGAGCGCGGAGGAGTCGAGCTCGAGCATCCTCGAGATGACGGCCACGAACGAGGAGGTCGCCGAGAACGTCGGCGAGCTCGGGTCGAGCGTGCGCGAGACGGTCTCCTCGATCGAGGAGATGGCCTACTCCATCCGCGAGGTCGCGAAGAACGTCGACGCCCTGGCGCTGACGGCCGAGGAGACGAGCTCCTCGATGAACCAGATGGACGTCTCGATCGACCAGGTCCAGTCGAACGCGAACGAGACGGCCCGGCTCTCGGAGGAGGTGGCGACCGACGCCGAGAAGGGCGCCGAGGCGATCCTGAAGACGATCGGCGAGATCTACCGCATCAAGGAGTCGAGCCAGGAGGCCGTGGCGGTCATCTCGAACCTCGGCTTCCGCATCGAGGCGATCGGGCAGATCCTCGCCGTCATCGACGACGTCGCCGAGCAGACGAACCTCCTCGCGCTGAACGCCGCGATCATCGCCGCCCAGGCCGGCGAGCACGGCAAGGGCTTCGCCGTCGTCGCCGACGAGATCAAGGACCTCGCCGAGCGCGCCGGCGGCAGCACGAAGGAGATCGCCGAGCTCATCAAGACCATCCAGTCCGAGTCGAAGAACGCGATCGCCGCCGTCGAGCGCGGCGCTCACAACGTCGACCGCGGCGTCGAGGTCTCGAACGAGGCCGAGCGGGCCCTCAAGAAGATCCTCGAGAGCTCGCAGAAGTCGACCAACATGGTGCGCGCGATCGCCCGCGCCACGGTCGAGCAGGCCAAGGGGTCGAAGCAGGTCACGGACGCGATCGGGCGCATCGCCGAGACGGTGCAGCAGATCGCCGCCGCCACGGCGGAGCAGGCGCGCGGCTCGGAGCTCATCATGAAGAGCGCCGAGAAGATGCGGACCATCACCCAGCACGTGGAGCGGTCGAGCCAGGAGCAGGCGCGCGGCGGTCGCCAGATCACGAGCGCGATCGAGCAGATCTCGCACATGGTCAACAGCCTCAACACCTCGCACCGCAGCCAGACGCGCGGCGGCGAGCAGCTCGTCGAGGCCGGCAAGCGCATCGAGGAGGCGGCGCGGCAGCAGGACCAGGCGGTGCGCCAGCTCCTCAGCGCGTCCGAGCGGATGCGCCGTACGGCGGCGATTTGAGGCCGAGCCGCCCCCTCGCGCGCAGGCAGCATCGATGGCGTTGACGATCGTGGTGCTCGCGCCCGACGGGGCGGGGAAGGCGGGCGGGGGCGAGCTCTCCCTGACGCTGGACGCGCCCCGCGTCATCCTCGGCCGCGCGGAGAGCTGCGAGGTGCGCCTCCCCGACACGAGCGTGAGCCCCCGGCACGCGTCGATCCGGCAGCGGGGCGCCACGTACCTGCTCCTCGACGAGGGCAGCGAGAACGGCACGTTCCTCGGCAAGACGCGCATCGCCCTGCGCACGGCGATGCCCCTGAAGACCGGCGACCGCATCCGCGTCGGGCGCGTGTGGCTCCTGCTCCGGATCGAGCCGGCGGTCGCGAAGGCCGCCCCGGCGGCCGCCGCCAAGGAGCTCGCCCTCGAGCTCGTCGCGCGCGGCCTCGCGGCGCAAGGGGAGGATCCGGCGCCGCGCGTGCTCGTGGTCGAGGGCCCCGACAGCGGCCGCGTGTTGCGGATCGAGGTGGCGGCGCGGCCCTACATCCTCGGGCGCGCCAGGGACACCGATCTCGTCCTCGACGACCCGGACGTCTCTCGCCGTCATCTGGCCATTACCCGCAGGGGCGATCAATTCTCGGTTCAAGATCTCGGATCGCGCTCGGGCGCTTCGCTCGACGGCGTGCCGGTGCCTCAGTTCGATACGATCTGGCGTCCTGGACAGGTGCTCGCGATCTCGGGCGATCGGCTCATCTTCGAGCACCCGGCCGCCGAGGCGCTCGCGGAGATCGAGCGCAGCCCGTGTGAGCCGCTCCGTCCAGACGCGGTGTTCGAGCCGCCGTCGCTCGAGGAGCCGAAGGCAGCGCATTCCACGCCGACGCCTCCGCCTGCCTCGGTGAGCACGAGTTCGTCGCTCGCGCAGCCCGCTGAAGCGGCTCCGGCGTCTCGCGCGGCGCAGGGAAGTGGATGGGGCTTCACAGAGGCGCTCATTGCCCTGCTCGCGCTTGGTGTGCTGGCGCTCAGCATTGCTGGCCTGTTGTGGCTGCTGGGGCGCTCTTAGCGTCTTGACGTCGCGCGCGCGCAGGGTTCGAAGAGCGCAGTCCCGGAGGGGTGCGCATGCGTGCGATCCGAATGAGTGCTGACGGCGAGGGCGAGGCCACCGAGGCGGAGCTTCAGGCGGAAGGGATCCGGTGCGGCGCGTTCGACCCGGGCGCAGCTGCGCTCGCCTTGCAGCGCGTGGTCGCGGACCGCGGATGGACGGAGCACGAGGATGTCCGCCGCGACGGCAGCAAGCCGCGCGACGAGGCGGAGAGCGCGAGAGAGGCGGATGAGCACTGCCACCTGGGCGACGAGGTGCGGCTCTTCGTGGAGGGACAGGGCTGTTACGACATCCGTTGCACGAACGACGATTGGCTGCGGATCTGGGTCGGCGCGGGAGATCTCATCGCCGTGCCGGCGCGGCGCTACCATCGCTTCATGGCGAGCAAGGCCGGCGCGATCCGCTACCTGCAGCCGTACGGCGGCCGTCACCTGCTCATGCAGCTCTACCGCGTGTCCGATGACCGGACGCGCGCGATGTGATCGCGAGGTACCCCATGGCGCATCCCTACCGTCTCGTCACCTCCAGGGCCCGGATCCCCGTCCCTGGCGGCAAGCTCATCGAGGAGCTCTTCGGCCGCGTGAACACCGGCACGGAGGGGTTCAGCCTGGCGCACATGGTGGCCCCGCCGGGCTGGGGCGAGCCGGCGCAGACGCCTTCGTTCGGCGAGCTGACGCTCGTGATCCGCGGCCGTGTGCGCGCCGAGATCGCGGGCGAGACGGTCGACGTCTCGGCCGGCCAGGCCCTCTGGACGGAGCCCGATCAGCGCGTCCGCTACAGCAACCCGTTCGACGAGGAGAGCGAGTATTTCGCGCTCTGCATACCGGCCTTCGCGCCGGACCTGGCGCGGCGCGACGCCGAGTGAGCTCCGCAGTGCGCGGCGGCGGCGCGTGATCTGCGCGGCGGCGGCGCGTGATCTGCGCGGCGCCGCGCTGCGCGCGCAGCGCGGTGCGCGGCGCCAGCGCGCGCGCCGCGCAGATCCTGGATCCCTGGTGGGCGCCGAGCGCGTACTATGCCCCATGCTCTTCGATCCCGCGGAGTTCCGGAAGGTGCTGGGCCAGTTCGCGACCGGGGTCACGGTCGTGACCACGGTGCAGGACGGCACGCCGCAGGCGATGACGGTGAACTCGTTCAGCGCGGTCTCGCTCGACCCGCCGCTCGTGCTGTTCTGCGCGGACAGGCGGTCGCGCACGAGCGCGGCCATCGCGGCGTCCGGGGTCTTCGCGGTGAACATCCTGCGGGACCAGCAGCGGGAGCTCTCGGACCTGTTCGCTGGCAAGGGCACGGACATCGATCGGCAGGCGGTGCTCACCGAGGCTCACGTGGCCGAGTCGGGCAGCCCGATCCTCAAGGACGTGCTGGCCTTCCTCGACTGCAAGCTGGAGCACACGTACGACGGGGGCGATCACGTCATCTACGTCGGTCGCGTGCTCGCGTCGGGCCGGGGGGAGGCGGGCGCGCCGCTCCTGTATTACCGGGGCACGTACCAGGCCCTCGACGACGTCTGGCGGTGGCGCGATCGCTACGCGGCGCGGGAGCAGGCGACCCCGTTCCACGAGCTCGTCGACTTCTTCGATCGCATGCAGGCGGAGGGCCCTTATGCGACGCTCATCGACGAGCTCGTCACGCTGGTCGATCCGGGCGTCGAGGAGCGGTGCCTCGACCTCGGCTGCGGCACGGGCCGCCTGACGCGCGAGATGGGTCGCCGCTGCCACGAGTCGATCGGGATCGACGCGACGGCGGCGATGGTGGAGCGCGCCGCGCAGCGGGCGAAGGCGCTCGGCCTGGACAACGTGACGTTCCGGGAGGCGCTGGCGACGCGGCTCCCGTTCCCCGACGCCTCGTTCGACGTGGTGACCGCGTCGAACCTGCTCCTGCACCTGCCCGAGCCGGGCCCGGTGCTGGCCGAGGCGGCGCGCGTCCTCCGCCCGGGCGGCCGCCTGGCGCTGCTCGAGCCCGCGGCCACGATGAGCCGCGCCGCGATGGCCGGCTACCTGCGCGGCCACCGGTACAACCCGTCGACGGCCCACGCGATGCTGGCGTGGGCCGACGCGGCGGAGGTCACCTACCGCCACACCGAGGACAAGCTCGGCGGCGAGCTGGGCGGCGCAGGGCTCCAGGTCGACCGCCGCGAGCGCCGGATGAACGGCCTCGCGCTGCTCTGGATCGCCCGCAAGGCCTGAGCGCGCCGCCCGAAGCGCCCCGCGCTAGAGGCTCATGCCGCCCGCCGGAGCCCTGCCTCGTCGACCAGCCGGGGCACCCAGTCCTCCGCGCCGATCGACCGCATGTGGATGCCCGAGAGCCCGGGGATGTCGCGGAGCCCCTGGATGAGCTCCAGCGTGATCCGGTAGCTCTCCCCCTCCGCGTCGCCGCTCAGGCGGACGCGCTCGATCAGGTGATCGGGGACCACGAGGCCCGGCACCTTCTGCAGGAAGCTCAGCCGATCCACGCCCGCGAACGGGAAGATCGCCGCGATGAAGTGCGCCCGCTCGTGCAGCCCGCGCTCCACCACCGCGGCCATCCAGCGGCGCATCGACGCGAGCTCGAACACCGCCTGCACCTGGATGAAGCTCGCGCCCGCGTCGATCTTCGCGGCGAGCCGGTCCATCGCCCCGGCGATCGCCTGCTCCGCGCACGGGAAATCGATGGTCCCGACGTGGAAGTAGGGCGCCGGCGAGACGACGTCGCCGTTGAAGAGCTTCCCCTCGCGCGTGAGCCGGCGGGTCAGCTCGATCGCCGCGTAGCTGTCGACGTCGCTCACCTCCTTCGCGTCGGGATCGGAGCCGATGGCGCACGGGTAGCCGCCGAGGACGATGATGTTCGAGAGCCCGAGCGCCGCCATCCCGAGGAGGTCGCCCTGGAGGGCGATCTTGTTCTTGTGGCGGAGCGAGAACTGGAGCACCGGCTCGAGCCCCTCCTGCTTCACGAAATGGCCGACTGCCATGTTGGCGCAGCGCGCCTGCGAGAGCAGGTGATCGTTGATCTGCACCACATCCACACAGCCCGCCATGTTTCGGGCGTGCTTCAGCAGCTTCTCCAGATCGTAGTGACGCGGGGGCGTCAGCTCGGCGGAAACGAGGAACTGGCGCTCGCTGAGGAGGCGCTCCATCTTCGACTTCGTCACCATCTCCTGCTCCTTCCGTCACTCGACGAACCTGAGGACTCCGTCACTCGACGAACCTGAGGACCCGGACCTTGGCCCCGCTCCGGCCGTGGAACCGCGCGGCCGCGCTCGCGATGCGCGCCGCCTCGGCCCGCGCCAGGCTGCAGGGGAACCCATACTTCTTGAAGACCCGCTCGCTCGCGATATCGAGCGCCGTCCGGCAACGCGACACGAAGTCGTCGAGATCGTAGCTCTCCCCGACGTCGAGGTGCTCCTTCACGACGAGCGACGGAGAGTAACAGACCTGCTGCTCGCCGCTCGGCCACTCGATAACGAAGCGCATCTCCGGCATATGTCGCTCGCTTGCTCGCTCGCTCTAGGTTTGGCGGGATCCAAGGAACTCGCGGTACACGCCGGCCGCGGTGCGGGCCGAACGTTCCCACGTGTACCGGGCCGCGGTCTCGAGCCCCGCGGCGCGGAGGCGCCGCCTCACGCCCTCGTCCAGGATAGCCTCCATTGCGCCGGCGAGATCGTCTGTTCTCGAGGGATCGACGAGCAGCGCGCTCTCGCCGTCGGCGAGGAACTCGGTGAAGGGAGGTTGCGCAGAGCTCACCACCGGCGCCCCCGAGGCCATCGCCTCGAGCAGGACGAGCCCGAACCCCTCGCGGACGGACGGAAAGACGAACGCGTCGGCCAGCCGGTAGAGCGGCGGGACCAGCGCGTCGGGGAGCACGCCCGCGAGGACGAGCGGCGGCGGCGACGCGCCCGCAGGCGAGGGCCACACGCCGCCTTCGCGCGCGATCGCCTCGAACTCGCGCTGGTAAGGTTCGTAGTCGAACAGCGTCTCTCCGCCGGCAATGATGAGCTGGGCTCCGGGCAGCCGCTTCCGCACCGACAGGAACGCCTTGAGCAGGCCGATCGAGTTCTTGCGCGGCTCGACGCCGCCCACGGTCACGTAGAGCGGCGATCCGGTGGCGTCGAGGCGCGCGCGCAGCGCCGCGTCCCGCGCGTCGGGCGTGGCCGTGTAGCGGCGCAGGCTCACGCCGTTCGGGACGATCGCCGCGTCGACGCCGTGCTCGGCCCGGAGCGCCTCCCTCCACGCCTCGCTGACCACGAGGCACGCGTCGGCCTCGCGCACGGAGCGGTCCTGGCAGGCGCGCAGGTACGGGCTGTCGTAGTCGTCGAGGTGGTGCACCGTCCGGAGGAAGTGGGGGACGCGCCCCTCGGCGCGCAGGGCCGCGAGCGCGTTCGCGCTGATGCAATCCTGGGAGTGCCAGACGTCGTGCCGCGCCCCGAGGCGGCGCAGGCCGTCCTCGAACTCCGCGATGCGCTGCTTCACGACCGCGTCGATCCCCGCCTGGGGGGGCGCGGCGGGCACGAGGACCGAGGGGCAGCGCGGCGCGCGGTAGAAGCCGCCCTGGTCCTTGTTCAGCGCGTAGATGCAGACCGAGACGCCGAGGTCGTGGAGCGCCTCCGCGAGCTCGACCGTGTGCACGACGCCGCCGCGCGGCTTGGTCGAGTAGGTGAGGAGCGCGACCGAGAGCGGCGCGTCGTCGGCTGGCGCAGCGCGGGCGCTCATCGCGCGCCCTCGCGCGCGAGCCCGGTGAGCGGCTCCGCGGAGAGGTCCCAGAGCGTCTGCCGCTCGCCGGCGGCCTGGAGGGTGAGCCGCCGCGAGCCGTCGACCGCGCCGACCGCCGCGCTCGCGATGCCCCGCCGCGCGAACGCGGAGAGCACCTCGCCGGCGACCCCCGGGCGCACGCTGAGCAGGAAGCCGTAGCTCGGGAACGCGAGCAGCCAGCGCGCGAGCGGGACGTCGCGCGGCCTCGGGACGGCCTCCAGATCGAGCACCGCGCCGGCGCAGGACGTCTCCAGGAGCATGAGCAGCGTCCCCGCGACGCCGCCCATGCTGATGTCCTTGCCCGCGTCGCACAGGCCCGCCTCGGCGAGGGCGGGCAGGACCTCGAGGTCGCCGCGCAGCCGCGCCGGGTCCGCGCCCGTCGAGGCGTTCCAGAACGGGTGCTCCGCGTGCATCTCGCCGCGCAGATCGATCGCCGCGACGAGCACGTCGCCGGGGCGCGCCGCGAAGCTCGTGATGAGCCGCCGCGCACGGCCCGCGATGGCGACGGCGAGGGCGTTGTAGGGGCTGCGCGCGCTCGTATGCCCTCCGACGATCGGCACGCCGTAGGCGCGCGAGGCGGCGACCATGCCCTCCCAGACCGGCTCCAGCGCGCCGGCCGAGGTCCCCCAGACGACGTCGACCACGGCGATGGGGCGGCCGCCCATCGCGTAGACGTCGCTGACGTTGACCATCACGGCGCTGTAGCCCGCGAACCGCGGGTCGCCTTCGAGGAACGCGGGCCAGATCCCCTCGGCGGCGAGGAGCAGGTAGCCGTCCCCGTCGGGGATGGCCGCGCAGTCGTCGCCGAGCGCCGCGGGTCGCTCGACGGAGCGGGCCGCGTCGCCCGCGCTGGCCGCGAGCGCCGCGCCCGGCGCGCCGGACAGGTGCCGCGCCGGGATCTGCACGTCCCGCTTCGCGAGGACGCCGATCGCGCCGCGCAGCTCGGCCGCGACGCCGCCGAGCATCAGCGGAACCTCTGCCCGGGCGGCGGGCGGGGCTCGTCGCTCGGCGGGTAGCTGTCGAGGTCGGCCTCCATCAGGTGGTGCGGCCGCTCGCGGTGCGATCGCTCCTCGAGGGAGCGCCAGTGGATGCCCTCGAAGAACGGGACGTTGGCCGCCTGGACGAGCGCGAGGAACCGGCGGCACCCCCAGCCGTGGGCGGTGGTGACCGCCTTGTGGACGAGGCCGCGGCCGACCACGCCCTGCTTGCGGTGGGCGCGCTCGACGCCGAGCCGGCCGCCGTACCAGAGGCCGGGCTCCGCCTCGTAGATGCGCACGGTGCCGACGAGCCGCGGGCCCCCGGGCGCCCCGTGCTCCAGGGCGGCGATGGGGAACGCGGAGCCGTCCCAGTCGTCCTCGTCGGTGGTCTTAAACAGCCCTTGCTCGTCGCAGAAGATGGCCCGGCGCAAGCGGAGGTACTCGAGGTACGTGTCCCTGCTCTGCACAAGCTCGAAGCTGTAACGTGGCGTCATCGGAGCTCTCCGAGGTTGGTGTCCATGCCGCGCCGGGTCCCGGCCGCGCCGCGGGCCGGCCTTCTGCCTCGAAGCCCGAGAGCCCCGAGCAGGCGCCGCAGCGGGCGCAGCCCGCCTTCACGTCGGTCGAGCGCAGCCCCGCCCGCGCGAGCAGCGGGCCGATGTGCTCGTAGAGCGCCCGCATGAAGTCCCCCGAGGGCGGCGCGCGATCGGCCCCGGGCGTCCCGGGGATGGGCACGAGCGGGACGAGGAACGGATAGACCCCCAGCGCGATGAGCCGCTCGCTCGCGTCGAGCAGCGACGCCAGGGAGTCGCCGAGCCCCGCGATGAGGTACGTCGACACCTGGCCGCGCCCGAACACCCGCACGGCCGCCTCGAACGCCTCGAAGTAGCGGGCCACGCTCACCTCGGCCTTGCCCGGCATCGCGGCCGCGCGCACCTCGTCCTCGACCGCCTCGAGGTGCATGCCCAGGCTGTCGACGCCGGCGGCGCGCATCCGCTCGAACCAGGCGAAATCGTCGGGCGGCTCGCACTGCGCCTGCACCGGCAGAGCGACGCGCGCCTTGATGCCGCGCGCGCAGTCGGCGAGGTGCGCCGCGCCGCGATCCGCCGACCGCGGCGTGCCCGTCGTCAGCGTCACGTGCCGCACCCCGTCGAGCCGCGCCGCCGCCTCGGCGACCTCGCCGAGCTGCTCGGGCGTCTTCTTCGCGGTGGTGCGCCCCGCCGCGAGCGACTGCCCGATCGCGCAGAACGTGCAGGCCTTCTCGCGCTCCGTGTACCGGATGCACGTCTGGAGCACCGTCGAGGCGAGGACGTCCGCCCCGTGCAGCAGCGCGATCTTGGGGTAGGGGACGCCGTCCTTCGTCGAGAGGGCGTAGAAGCGCGGCGTCTTGACGAGGGCGATGGGCGCGAGCTCCTGGCCGTCCCGCTCCACGGTCCCCGCGCCGTCGCGCCCGAGCCGCGCGACGAACGGCGACGCCGCCGCCTGGTCGGTGTGGATCGGGATCATCACCGTGGCCCCGCGCAGCGTCGCCGCGACGTGCTGGGTCGGCCCCGCGCCGCCGCGCCGCGAGGTCCACGCCGCGCGGCGGCCGCCGCCCTCGCCGGAGGCCTCGCCGGAGGCCGGCTCCGGCGAGGGCGCGGCGCCCGCCTCGGGGGCGCCCTCGGGGGCTTCAGCCAGCCTCAGGCCGAACGACTGGAGCTCGGTGATCAGCGTCTGGGTATCCATGGTCCACCGCCGCAGGGGCAAGGGAGGAGGCCTTGGGGCTGCCCGCGCCGAGCGTTATCGAGCGCTCCGCCGTATCCATCCAAAGCCGCAGCAAGTCGGGCCGGGCGTAGTGCCCCGCCGCATCCATCATCCGCTTTCGCTTCGTGATCAGGGCGAAATCGAGCTCGGCGACGGCCATCCCCTCGCCGTCGGTCACGGGCGGGCACGCGTGCACGCCCTCGGGCGTCACGATCGCCGTCATGCACCCGCCGCGCAGCACGCCCTGGATCTGCTCGTTCGGAGCGACCTCCCGGACCTGCTCCGGCGTCAGGAAGGCCGTGGCGTTCACCACGAAGCAGCCCGACTCCAGCGCGTGGTGCCGGATCGTCACCTCCATCTGCTCGGCGAAGATGGGCCCGACAAGGGAGCCGGGGAACTGGCTGCAATGGATCTGCTCGTGCTGCGCGATGAGCGCGAACCGCGCGAGCGGGTTGTAGTGCTCCCAGCAGGCGAGCGCGCCGAGCCTCCCGGCCGCGGTGTCCACCGTCCTGAGCCCCGAGCCGTCGCCCTGTCCCCAGATCATGCGCTCATGGTAGGTCGGCGTGATCTTGCGCCGGTGGAGCACCAGGGAACCGTCGCTGTCGAAGACGAGCTGCGCGTTGTAGAGCGTCCCGTGATCGCGCTCGTTCACGCCGAGCACCACGACCACCCCGTGCGCGCGCGCGGCGGCCGCCACGGCCCGCGTCACCGGGCCGGGGACGGTGACCGCCTCGTCGTAAAGGCGCATGTGCTCCTTCCCCATCGCGGGCGGCGGGAGCACGAAGGAGAAGTACGGGTAATACGGGACGAACGCCTCGGGGAAGACGCACAGCTCGGCGCCCTCCTTCGCGGCCCTGGCGATCGCGGCGACGACGCGCTCGGTCGTCCCGTCCCGGCTGCCCAGGACGGGACTGGCCTGCACCGCGGCCGCCCGGACTTTGCGGTTGAACTCCATGGACCGCGCTCGGATCAGAGCGTCCAGGAGTGGACCATGAACGCGTTGTCCCGGCGGTGGATCAGCTGGATGTCGAGCACGTCGAGCGGGCTGATGGGCTTGATGCCCGGGATCAGCGCGTGCTCGCCGTGGCCGTAGAGCGCCTGCAGCGCGAACCGGCAGGCGTACACCTTGCCACCCTCCTCCATGAACCGGCCGATCTGCTGGTTCACCGCGAGGTGCCCGGAGAACGCCTCGCTGCCGAGCTTGGGGAAGCCGCGCTGGAGCCCCAGGGTGACGCCCGGCCCATAGAGCAGGATGGATGTCTCAAACCCCTTACGTTGCAGGCGGATCGCCGTCAGCACGTTGACGAGGCCGATCGACCCTTCGAAGGCCACCGTGTGAAAGGTAACCAGCGCCTTCTCTCCCGGCTTCGCCTTGACGTCTTCGAAGACCTTCTCCTCGTAATCGACCAGGAAGTCACCAGCGTTGTAAGCGGGATACGTCGGCTTGGGCATTGGTTACCTCTCTCCTAGAATGAGTTAGTTGAAAACATAGTGGTTTTCTGGGCGCAAGGAAAATGCAGGAGCCCTCCCTCTTTTGAGCGGGTGTCAGTCGCAGAGGGGGCGTGACTTTGCTCGGCTATTGGCCTGGGTCGTCGCGTGTGTCTCGACGGGGCCGACTCGTTCTGTTTCGTCGTGTCGTCTCGACGATTTCGACGAGGTTTCGCGCGCTTGTCCGCGCGTATCGAGCGTGGCTGGGAGGGTGCTGCGCGCTCGTGTGTTCGCGCGGTAAAGCCTGCAGGGAATCGAGCCCTCGGGCGGGCTGCTACCGCTGCTTCTTTCGCACCTTGGCGCTCTTGCCGCCCTTGGTGCGCTTGCTGGTCTTAATGGCCTTCAGGGGCCTGGTGCTCTTGCTGATCTTGACACGACGGGGGGGCCGTGCGTCCGCCGCGTCGCGCCGCTGCCGGCGCGGCTTCGCCTCGTCCGCCGCCCGCTCGCCGGCGAGGCGCCGGCCATAGACGGCGCGCCGGAGGATGGCCACGTCCTCGATCTGCACGAGCATCGCGTCGCCGATCGCGATCCGGTCCCCCGAGCGGCGGCCGATGACGCGCAGCCCCTCGTCGTCGATCTCGTACTGATCCGGGCCGAGCGACTCCATGCGGACGAGCACGTCGACGAAGGGATCCTCGATGTTGACGTAGACGCCACCGCCCACGATGCCCGTGACGGTGCCCTCGAAGGTGTCGCCGAGCCGGGAGCGCATGAGGAGCGCGCGGTGCAGGTCGACGACCTCGCGCTCCACCTCCATCGCCTTTCGCTCGCGCTCCGACGCCGTGATGGCCGCCTCGCGCAGCCGCTCGGTGGCCGCCTCGCTCCTGTCGACGCGCTCGCCGCGCAGCACCGCGCGGATGGCCCGGTGCGCCGTGATGTCCGGGTACCGCCGGATGGGCGAGGTGAAGTGCAGGTACGCGCTCGAGGCGAGCCCGAAGTGGCCCACGTTCGCGACGTCGTACACCGCCTGCTTCATCGCGCGGAGCAGCAGCATGTGCAGCACCTGCTTCTGCGGGTGCGCGTCGAGCTTCTTCAGGAACACCGACAGCCGCTTGGGGTCGGCCGCGTCCTCCGGGTCGAACGCGAGCCCGAGCTCGCCGCACATCGTCGCGAAGCGCTCGAGCTTCGCCTGGTCCGGGGGCGCGTGGTACCGGAAGACCGTGGGGATGCCCTGGTCGACGACGAACTGCGCGCACGTCTCGTTCGCGAGCAGCATCATCTCCTCGATGAGCTGGTAGGCCTTTGCCACGCCGGGGTCGTGGCTGCGCTTCTGCACGTCGACGGGCGCGCCCGTCTCCGGGTCGAGCACGACCTTCGCCTCGGGCAGGTCCAGGTCGAGCGCGCCCCGCCGCATCCGCTTGCCGCGGAGCAGCCGGGCGAGGTCCCACATCACCTGAAGGTCGCTCCTGAGCGCCTCGGCCTCGGGGCTGCGCGGCGGCTCGGGGGTGAAGCCGAGCGCGCGCGCCACGCCGGGGTAGGTGAGCTTCGCGCTCGAGCGGATGTACCCCTCGATGACGCGGGCCCGCCGCACCGCCGCCGTCGCGTCGAGCTCGACCTCGACGCACAGGCACAGGCGGATCACGCCCGGCAGCAGCGAGCACAGGTTCGACGACAGCGCCCGCGGCAGCATCGGGATCGCGCGATCGGGCAGGTAGACCGAGTTGCCCCGCGCGAGCGCCGCCTGGTCGAGCGCGGTGCCCGGCCGCACGTAGTGCGAGACGTCGGCGATCGCGATCCAGGCGCGGTACGAGCCGTCATCCTCGCGGATCACCCACACCGCGTCGTCGTGGTCGCGCGCGTCCTCCGGGTCGATCGTCGGCATGGGCAGGTGGGTGAGGTCCGTGCGCCCCTCGAGCGCCTCGGCCGGCACCTCGCCCCCGAACGCCTCGGCCTCGGCGATCGCCTCCGGCGCGTGCTCCTCCTCGATCCCCTCGCGCAGCAGGATCTTGGCGACCTCCACGTTCGGGTCGCCGGGCGTCCCCAGCACGGCCTCGAGCACGCCCTCCGGGTTCTCATCGGCCAGGTCAGGGAAGCGGGCGATCGACACGACCGCCGCGGCGCCGTCCTCCGCGCCGGGCGGAACGAGCGGTCCGCCCGGCTCGCGCGGCACGATCACGATCGGCCCGCGGACGCGCCCGTCGTCCGGCTCGAGCCACGCGCTCCTGCCACGCCGCCGCAGCACGCCCGCCACGCGCGCGTGGCGCCGCTTGACGACCCGGACGATCTCCCCCTCCACGCCGCGCCGCGAGCGGGTCGAGATGCGCACGACGACGGTGTCGCCGTGGAGCGCGCCGCCCATCGCCTCGGGCGAGATGTAGACGTCCTCGGCCGCCCCCCCGAGCGCCACGAAGCCGAAGCCGCGCGGGTGCACCGTCAGCGTCCCCTCGCGCTCGGCGCCGCGCGCCTCGACCTGCTTCTGGCTCGTGCGGAAGCGCTGCCCGGGGAGCGCCACGATGCTGCCCTCCAGCGACAGCTCCTCGAGCAGCCGCTGCAGCTTCGCGTAGCGGCTCGGCTCGACCCCGAGGCGCTCGGCGATCTCGTTCGCGTGCAGGGCGCGCTTGAACGAGGACAGCAGGTCGACCACGGCCTCCCGGCGGCGCGCGCCGGAGCCGGTCGTCGGGGGATCTCCGCGAGATGAAGAACGCATGAAACTCGACTAGCACGAGTCTCCTCGCGCTGGCTGTCTCCGCCCGGGTCCGGTATGCCTCGAACCCACCTCTCACCGACCGCAACGACCGATGCTGCTGAACTCGATCGCCCTGCTCCTCGCGCTGGTGCTCCTCGTCGCCCTCGCCGGCAGGGGCAACGTCTTCGCGGTGCGTCCGGCCGGCGACCGGCGTGAAGGACGCGAAGGACGCGACGGACGGCCTGGGCGCGCGGAGGCGCCTCAGGCGAGCCCCGAGGCGCCTGCGTCGCTGTCCTCGAGCGACGAGCGGCAGGCTGGGCGCGTCCGGTTCTTCGTCACGCTCTTCCGGCTCGCGCTCTTCGCCGCCATCGCGGCGAGCGCGGCGCTCGTCGTCGAGTACCAGAACGCGGGCGATCCCGCGTTCTGCGGCGTCACGTCGGGGTGCTTCGCCGTCAGGATCTCGCCGTACAGCCGCCTCCTCGGCGTCCCGCTGCCGAACCTCGGCCTCGCCGCCTTCACCGCGCTCCTCACCGCCTCGCTGCTCGCGCGGGCGCGCTGGCACCACGCCGCGCTCGCGGCCGCCTCGGCCGTCGGCGGCCTCGCCGCCGTGGTGCTCCTCGGGCTCCAGAGCCTCGTGATCGGGGCGTTCTGCGCGTGGTGCGTCGCGGTCGATCTCGCGGCCTTCGCCGCCGCGATCACGTCGGCCCTCGTCGCGCGGCAGGCGCGGCGCATGCCGGCCGCGGCGTTCGAGCGCGCTGCGCAGGGCGGGCCGCTGGGCGTCACGGCGTGGGGCGCGGCCGCCGCGGCCGCGATCGGCCTGCCGTTCCTCTGGGGCAGCCACCCGGTCATTCCGCCGCTCCCGCCGGAGCTCGCGGCGCTGCAGGAGCCGGGCAAGATCACGATCGTGGCCTTCACCGACTTCGAGTGTCCCTTCTGTCGCAGGCTGCACCCCGAGCTGAGCAAGATCGAGGAGCCCTACGGCGACAGGGTGCGCCACGTGCGCAAGATGGTGCCGCTCCCGAACCACCCCGGCGCGCTCCCCGCCGCGAAGGCCTACGTCTGCACGCCCGAGGACAAGCGCGAGCAGGCCG
The DNA here is from genome assembly GCF_052075895.1 of Sorangium sp. KYC3313. NCBI lineage: Bacteria > Pseudomonadati > Myxococcota > Polyangiales > Polyangiaceae > Sorangium > Sorangium sp. KYC3313. The sequence goes on along the minus strand of NZ_CP197255.1, from coordinate 841,582 downwards.
CGGCGCTGCTCTACAGCGCGTCGCCGAGCAAGCTCACGGACGAGCGCGTCGCGTCCGTCCTCTCGCCGATCGGCCTCTCCGCCGCGGAGCTCGCGGCTTGCCTCGCCGCGCCCGAGACCCAGGCCGCCATCGACGCGGACGTCGCGCTGTATGGGCGGATGGAGGCGCGCGGGCTCCCGACGACCTACGTCGGCCGGCGGCTCGTGGTGGCGTACAACCCCGAGCGGATCCGCGATGCGCTGCGCCGTGAGGCCGCCGGGGACGACATGAGCTTGCCGCTCCCGTGGCTCTTCGTCGCCCTCTTCGGCGCGGCCGCTGTCGCCGTGCTCGCGGGCGGAAGGGATCGCTCGCGCGGCGCGGCGGGCGAGGGCGGCGCCGCGCCCTCGTCGTCCTCGCCAGAGCGATCGTGAGCGACGTCGCGCCCCGCGCTGCCTTTCGCGGCCGGTCGCCGGGTGACAGAATAGCTCATGAGTGATCATCCCGAGCTAGCCGGCAAGCTCCCCCTGGAGTTCTTCCGGCAACTACCCAAGACCGATCTGCACGTCCACCTCGACGGCTCGCTGCGCCTCGAGACGATCATCGAGCTCGCCCGCACCCACCACGTCGAGCTCCCCACGTACGAGCCGGCGGAGCTGCGCAGGGTGATGAACCTGGGCCAGAACTGCGGCTCGCTCGTCGAGTACCTCAAGGCGTTCGACATCACGCTGCGCGTCCTGCAGACCGAGGAGGCCCTCCACCGCGTCGCCTACGAGCTCGCGGAGGACGCCGCGCGCGAGAACGTGCGGTACATGGAGGTCCGCTACTCGCCGATGCTGCACACCCGCCTCGGCCTGCGGCTCACGAGCGTGGTCGAGGCGGTGCTCTCCGGGCTCAGGACGGCGCGCGACGCGCTGGGCATCGAGAGCAACGTCATCGTCTGCGGCATCCGCAACATCTCGCCGGAGTCGTCGCTGGAGATGGCGGAGCTCGCGGTGGCGTACAAGGGCCGCGGCGTCGTCGGGTTCGACCTGGCCGGCGCCGAGTACGACCACCCGGCGAAGCACCACAAGGCCGCGTTCCAGCTCGTGCGGCAGAACAACATCAACTGCACCATCCACGCCGGCGAGGCGTACGGCCCCGAGTCGATCGCGCAGGCGCTCCACGTCTGCGGCGCGCACCGGATCGGCCACGGCTGCCGCCTGCGCGAGGACGGCGACCTGCTCCACTACATCAACGATCACCGCATCCCGCTCGAGTGCTGCCCGTCGTCGAACGTGCAGACCGGCGCCGTGCGCGACCTCGCCTCGCACCCGCTCAAGCTCTACCAGAGCCTCGGCCTGCGCGTGACCGTCAACACCGACAACCGGCTCGTCACCGACACGACGGTGTCGCACGAGCTCTGGCACTGTCACACGAAGATGGGGTTCGGGCTGAAGGAGATCAAGGCGACCATCGTGGCCGGCTTCAAGAGCGCCTTCCTGCCGTTCCACATCAAGCAGGCCTATCTCCGCCGCGTCACCGAGGATCTCGAGCGCTTCTCGGCGGACGGCTCGATCCGCCCCGCGGCGGCGTCCGTGGCTTCTGGCATGGCTGCCGGCCACGACGGGATCGAGAGCGCCTCGAGGGACGGGAAGGACGGCAGGCAGGGGCCCCCGGCCTCCGTCGAGGAGGCCGCCAACTGACGCGTCGCCCGCCGACGCGCGGCGCGCCGCGGATCGAAGCGCCGATCGCGCGGCGGCCGCGCCCTCCGGGCGGGCTCAGCCGCCCTTCCACTCGGTCCGCTGCACCACGGGCAGCTGCAGCGCGCGCTCGCGGTCGAGATCGAGCGAGCCGAGGTGGATCGCGATGGGCGACTGCACCCACTTGAAGATCGATCTCGAGAACAGCGTCGCGAACTTCTCGGCCCAGGCCCGCAGCGCGGCGGGGTCCTTGTCGGGGAACAGGCTCGGGAGCGCCGCAGCGACCTCGTCGGCGGCGAGCTTCTCGGCGCCGTAGAGGTGGAGGCACGCGTCGAGGACCTCGAACGGCATGAGCTCGGCCTCGCCCGACTGGTTCTCGGCGAGCTCCGGCCCGGCGGTGGTGGCGAGCGTCTGCTGGATGCCCTGGAAGCGGAAGCGCTGCGAGAGGCGCTCGAGCAGCGCGATGACCACCGTCTTCGGCAGGTTGGCGATGACGCTGAACGCCCCCTCGAGGTCGCCGCCCACCGTGGTGTAGCCGAGCGCCTTCTCGCTCATGTTCCCCGTCTGCAGGAACAGCGCGCCGCTCGTGTTCGCCCAGTTCCACATGCGCCCGCCGCGGATGCGCGCCTGCACGTTCTGCTTCGTGAGCTCGGTGAGCTGCCCGCCCTCGCCGACCATCGCCTGGGCGGCCTCGAGCTCCCGGGGGAACGCGTCCTCGATCGGGACGACCGCGAACGACACCCCGAGATCGTCGGCGATCTGCGCGGCGGCGCGGTGCGTGGCGTCGCTGGAGTAGCGGGAGGGCATGAAGAACGCGTGCAGCGACGCCCTCATCCGCTCGCGCAGCGCCGCGCCCTCGAGGCCCGGGTGGATGAGCTGCACCGCGCGCCAGGCGACGAGCAGCGTGAGGAGCGAGTCGCGGCCGCCCGAGAGCGCGAGGCCGATGCTCTTGAAGGCGCCGATCTTGCGGTAGTAATCGGCGACGCCGAGCGCGAGCGCGTCGTAGAAATCGTCGAGCAGCTCGTCGCGCGCGGAGATCGCGGGCAGCGCCGCCGAGGGCAGGAACGGCGTCGTGCCGGCCGGCGGGGCGGGGTAAGCGAGCCGCGCGCGGTCCGCGGTCTCCCCGTCGATCCGGAGGACCTGCACCATGCGGGCGGAGGCGCGGCGGAACTCCTCGAGATCGCTGCGCCAGGTGCTCGCCTCGCGGCGGCAGCGGGTGGTCCGGTCGAGGTCGACGACGGCCGCGGAGAACCCCTCGCGGAACCGCGGCGCCTCCAGCATCGGCCGGCCGTTCTGGTTGATGAACCCGCCGCCGTCGAAGACGAGCCCGTCGTTGCCGCCGACCAGGTTCGCGTAGGCGATCGTGCACTGGTTGTCCGAGGCGCGGGTCGCGATCATCTCGCGCCGGGTGCCCGTCACCCCGGCGCGGAACGGCGACGCCGAGATGTTGCAGACGATCTCGGCGCCGGCGTAGCAGCGGCGCCGCATCGGGCCGTCGGGCGACCAGATGTCCTCGCACACCTCGACGGCGATCGTCCCGAAATCGAAGGCGTAGACGCGATCGCCGCAGAGCACGCCGTCGGCGTCGAGCTCCATGAGCGGCATGCCGCGCGAGAACGTCCGCGCCTCGTAGAAGATGTTGTAGGTCGGCAGCTTCTCCTTGGGGGAGAAGGCGAGCACCCGGCCGGCGTGGACGACGGCGCCGGCGTTGAAGAGGTCGCCTCCCACGCCGACGGTCACGCCGATGACGAACACGGTGCGGAGCTGCGCGGTCTCCTCGGCGAACCGGCGGAGCTCGCGCTGCTGGCTCGCGACGAACGCCGGCCACTGCACGAGGTCCTCGGCCGCGTAGCCGCCGATCACCTGCTCCGGGAAGACCGCCAGGGTGACGTCGTCGCGCGCCATCGCGCGGGCGAGCGAGAGGCACCGGTCGGTGTTCGAGCGGACGGCGCCGACGGTCGCGTTGACGTTGGCGATTCCGATCTTGACGAGTCGCATCGGGCGGCAGCCTACCGCGGCAGCACGGCGCTGAGCAGGCCGAAGAGCTTGTCGAGCTCACCGGGCGTCACGCGCCGGTTCGACTTCACGCGATCCCCCTCGGCGAAGAAGACGATCGGGTCGACGACGCGGACCGTCACGATGGCGATGCGGAACGAGGTCGCGCGCTCGATCTCCTCGTTGAGGAAGGCCGCGTCGCGGGCGGCGAGCTCGGGGCTCTCGCTCGCGCCGTCGAGCGCGACCTTGGCGCCGCCGTCCTTGGTCAGCGTCACGGTGGCCTCGAGCGATCTCAGGGTGGGCGGCACCCGGGGCGCCTCCCGCGGTCCCTTCAGCGTCCGCGCCGGGTCGATCGCCGCGGCGATCGCGGCCTCGTCGCCTGTCGGATCGGGGAAGCCGCCCGTGCCCAGGAAGCGCCGCGCCTCGCGCGCCCGCGCGATCGGCAAGACCACGAGGAAGTCGGGCTCCACGGTCGCCACGACGCGCGTGTGCCCCTTGATGGTCACGCGCACCGCCGGCACGCCGAGCCCGCTCTCCCGGGTTCCTGGCGGCTGGCTGCGCGAGAGGAGCGCGTCGAGGCCGGACGCCAGCCTGTCCGGCGGCACGCTGTGCTGGACGACGACCACCGCCTCGTGGGCCGCGTCCGCGCGCGGCGCGGTGACGAAGGCGCGCTCGACGTCCCGCTCCGGATCGAGCCCCGTGCCGGTGAGCACGGGGCCCCACAGATCGAGCGCCGCGAGCCGCGCCATGATCGGGTGTCCCCGGGTCCTGTCGCCGTAGACGAGCACCGAGACCTTCCCCCCGGCGATCGACTGCGCGATCGCGGCCGCGTTGCGCGGCTTCGGCGGCGGCGGCGTCTCCGCGCCGACCGGCGCTCCCGGCGGCGCGGAGCCGCACGAGGCGGCGAGGAGGGCGAGGCCGATGGCGACGAGCCGCAGCAGCGGGCGGCGCGGCGGCGAGACGCGCATCGCGGCGGGGAGCCCTTGGCGAACGGACGGCATCACCCGGGCGACGTTACCGGCACCTACCCGATCCTGCCAGCGGGGCAAACCTCCACGGCGCCCGGGCGCGCCGGTGCCCGCCGACCGGCCGCGCGCTCGTCGCTCGCCGCTCGCCGACGCGCGACGCGACGACGCGCTGCGCGGCGACGATGCGAGAAGGTGCGCGGGCTCGCGGTCCTGCGCGCGCACCTCGCTGCGGCGAGGCCATCCCTCTTCCGCGGCTCGGGACCTGGAGTAGGATGCCGCTCCCGCGGTCCACGCAGAGCTCGTGCGCGCCGCAAGGCTCCGTGTCCCGCGACGCTGCGGACGCGGAGCCCGACCCATGTAGAAGAGGAGTGTCATCCCATGGCGGTCCGCCCATCCGACCTGCACGCGATCCCGCTGTTCGAGAGAATCACGGAGGATCACCTCGATGACCTGATGAAGGCGTTCCAGCGCCAGGAAGTCCCGTCCGGCCACGTGCTCTTCGAGGCCCGGAGCGCCCCGGCGCACCTGTTCCTCCTGGTCCGGGGCGAGGTCGCGCTGCTCGAGGCGGGCGAGACGCGCTTCCGCCTGAGCCCCATCTCGCCCATCGGCGAGCTCGGCGCGCTGACCGGCTTCCGGCGGACGACGACGGCGGTGACGACGCAGCCTTCGGAGATCTGGCGCATCGGCGTCGCCGAGCTCCAGGCCTTCTTCGAGGACCACGGGGACGTCGCGTACCCCTTCTACAACAACCTGCTCAACGTCGTGGCCGGCAAGATCCGGCGCGACGCGCGCCGCCTCGAGGAGACCCGCGCGAACCTGATCCGCACGCAGAAGGCGATGAAGCGGCTCCTCGATCTCGTGCTCGACAGCGAGGAGACGCCGCTGAGCAAGGTCATCTGCGCGACGCTCGAGGAGCTCATCGAGAAGAACCGGCGCTCCCACTACATGGTCGAGCCGGCTCACACGCTGAAGAGCTCGGTCCGCCTGGACAGCGGCGCCCTCGTCCCCGTCGTCGAGCTCTCGGACGGCTGGCTGCGCCTCGCCGGTCTGCGCGACGTCGCGAAGGGCGCGCACTGGAGCGGCGTGCTCGTCCTGCCCGCGCGCGAGATCCCGGTGAGCGGGACCATCGACGCGGTCGACGATCACGGCGCGCTGGTGCAGCTCGATCTCCTGATCGACGAGTACGCCTCTGCGCTCCAGGACTACCTGACGCGCCTCCAGATGCTGGATTTCGTGGTGTGACCTCGCGCCGCGCCGCGATCGCGGGCCGCGCCTCGATGCGTGGCGGCCGCGGCGCGGCGGCGCTGCTCCTGGCCTCGCCGCGCCTCCTGCCCGCGCGATCGCTCGCAGGCTCTCAGGCTCGCAGGCTCTCAGGCTCCCAGACGGTTGCCAGGATCGTGCCCGGTGATCTACGGTTCCAGGAGCTCGCTGACATCGCAGCGCTGAGCCGAAGTGGCGGAATGGCAAACGCGGCGGATTCAAAATCCGCTGTCCGCAAGGGCTTGTGGGTTCGAGTCCCACCTTCGGTACCGAGAGCGCCCCTCACGATCGTTCGTCGCCAGGCAGCCGAGGGCGGGTGGTTCGCCCTGGCGGGCGGCCGCCTTGGTCACAAGGCGGCGCCGCAGGGGCTGGCCGTCCGTGACGCCGGGCGAGTCTGGACGGCGCGCTCTGCCGGCGCACGGCGCTGTCAGGCTGCTACGCTCGGCGCGCATGGCGCGTCGGAGCGGAGGTGGGATCGAACGGCTGGGTGCGCTGATCCAGCGCGGATCCTCGCTCTCGGCGCCGGCGGAGGTCGACACCTCGCCGATGCCGTTCCGCGAGTGGGAAGCGGCCGTGGGGTCCCGGATCGCCGCGCGCGCGCGGCCGCTCAAGCTGGAGCGCGGCGTGCTCCATGTCCGCGCGGCGAGCTCGATGTGGGCGCAGGAGCTCTCGCTGCTCGGCGACGCCATCACCGCGCAGCTCCGGTCGCGCGGCCTCCCGGTGCAGTCCCTCCGGTTCCGCGTCGGCAAGGTGGAGCCGGTCGCGCGGCCGCCGTGGCGCGAGGAGGTCCGCCCGACCCCGAAGGAGGCGCCGCTCCCGGTCGAGGTGCGGCGAGAGCTCGGGAAGGTCGCCGACACCGAGCTGCGCGAGGCGATCGCGAAGGCCGCCGCGAGGAACCTCGGCTGGCAGGAAGCCGAGGCGGGCGCGCGTCCCCGCTACGCACCGCCGCCGCTCCAGCCCTCCGCGGCGCCCGCCCCACGTGTGTCGCCGCCGCCTGCCCCACACGGGGCCGCTCGAGCGGCGCAGCAGCCGGCTCCGCGCGTGTCGCGCGTGTCGCCAGAGGCCGCCGCTCCCGCGACGCCCGGCGGCGATGGGGAGGCTACTTCGCCGCGACGAGGCGCTCGAGACCCTCGATCCGCTGCATCAAGAACCGCTCGGTCGGACCGAACGACGGAGCCATCCGGCGCAGGTCGTCGAGGTAGATCCTGAGCGGCTGGATATCGAGCGTCTTGACGCGCCGGACGACGGTGTAGAGCTCGTCGACGACGGGGCCGGGCAGCGGGCGGCGCGCGATCGTGAAGAGCTCGAACGCGTAGTTGACCCACGTCCCCTTGGTCGTGGCGCCGGCGAGGCGAGCCGCGTAGCGCGCGGCGAGCTCCGCGGCCGGCATCTCCAGCGGCACGTTCGTCCGCGCGCGGCTCAGGATGTCGATCAGCACCGTCTGCAGGATGCGCTCGGCCTCCTCGCTGCGGCCCATCGCCAGCGCCTTGTCGGCGAGGCTCGCGAGCAGGCGCAGCGACTGGAAGCCCTTGGATCCGCCGTCTCCCGTCGGGCTCGTGAGCTCCGTCGGATCGTCCGACATCTTGCGCATCTCGGTCAGCGCCATCGCGCCGAGCGTCGCCGTCGCGCGACGGAACTCGACCCCGTAGGCGTCGTGGGGGCGCGACTCCTCCCCGCCGTAGAGCAGCATCTCCTGGCTGCCGATGATGATGCGGTCGCCGTCGGTCAGCTCGCGCTGGCCGGAGATGCGCGTGCCGTTCACGTACACGCCGTTCCTGCTCTCGAGATCGTGCAAGGCCACGCCGTCGTTGCGCACCTGCAGCGTCGCGTGGCGCCGCGACACCAGCGGGTCATCGAGCGAGAGCTGGCAGTCGCCGCTCCGGCCAATCACGAAGGGCCCTTCGGGGAGCTCGAAATCGTGCGCCAAGTACCGGAGGCGGAAAGGCATGGTCTATTTCAGTGCGCCGAGGCGCTCGAGCCCTTCAATGCGCTGGAGGATGAACCGCTCCGCCGGCGTACGCTCACCTGCGCGCTCGCGGAGCCGCTTCGCGTAGCCACGGAGAATGGACATGTCGACGGCCTTCACCTTGCGCAGAACACTATACAGCTCATCGACGAGGTAGGCGGGGAGGAGGAGCTCGAGCCGGGTATTGAGCTCGAAAATATAGTTGATCCACGAGCCCCGACCCGTCGCCGCGGCGAGGCGGGCCGCATACATGCTTGCCTTCTCGACCAGCTCGGGCTGCACGGCGCCGACGCCCCCGTCCCGCGCCTTCGTGAGGATGTCGCTGAGCGAGCGCTGGAGGATGCGCTCGGCCTCGTCGACGCGCCCCAGGGCGAGCGCCTTGTCGGCGACGCTGCCGATGAGGCTGAGCGCGTGCACGCGCTTGTCCGGGTGCTGGGGGACGAGCCCGGGGAGCGACCTCCGGGAGGCGATGGCCGTCGCGCCGTCGTCCTCGCCTGCGGGCATCTCGCTCATGTCGACCGTGCGCGCGTTCTGCTGCCTCGTCCAGAGCGGCGCGCTCCGCGGCGAGTGCGCCGAGCTCGGCTCGATGGCCCCGAGCAGGAACATCTCCTGCCCCCCGATCGCGATCTTGTCGCCGTCCGCCAGGATCTGGCGCCCCGCGATCCGAGCCCCGTTGATGAGCACGCCGTTGCGGCTGCCGAGATCCTCGATCGCGACGCCGCCCTCACCGACGGTCAGCAGCGCGTGCCTGCGCGACACCAGCGGGTCGTCCAGCGACAGCTGGCAGTCCGCGCTCCGTCCGATGAAGAACTCGCCGAGCGGCACCTCGAGATCGTGGGCGAGGTAGCGCAGTCGGATGCCCATGATCGAGCCATACCAACAGCCCAACAGGCCGTCAAAAGACAGCTTTCGGGCCGCGTAGCATTGGTTTGCAAGCCCACAAGAAGGGCCGTGCAATGCGGACGGGACGTCTGTTACCGTCTTACAGTATCACACCAGTTGTCGTCGTGGCGTGTCGTGTCGTCGCGCGCCGTTGCGACCGGCTCGGGGAGGCTCAGGGGAGGCGCGAGAGGAGCCGGAGCAGCCTGAGGAGGAGCCTTGGGTGCGCGACGAGGCCGTAGATCTTGAGCTCCCCGCGGGCCACGAGGCGCGCGAGGTCGCGCAGGGGGCCGCTCTGTCGGCGGTGCAGCACCCCCAGCTTCGGGAGGCGCAGCCAGCGGTGGAACGCGACGTCGGGGAGCCGGCGGAGCGCCGACTCGTCGCCGCAGAACGTGACGGACGGGATGCCGATGGCGCCGTCGTGGATGGTGAGCCGCCCGTGGTCGAAGCGCATCGTCATGGACGTGTCGGCGTCCTGCGCGACGACGAGCACCGACCCGCGCAGCGCGCGGAAATCGGAGGCGCGCTTCGGATCGCGCGCGAGGTGCTCGCGGATGAGGTGACCGAGGTAGGCCGCGAGCGGGTTCTCCTCAGCGCCTGGGGCGAGATCGACGATGGGTTCCATGGTGCCGCCTCACCCGGCCGCGCGCGCCCCGTCGACCCCGATGTCGCGGCGGAGCACCTTGCCGTCGAAGTCGACGGCGCCCGCGGCGCGGAAGGCGCGCTCCCGCGCCTCGGCGAGCGAGTCGCCCGCGGCGGTGACGGCGAGCACGCGGCCCCCCGCGGTCACGACCGCGCCGTCCCGCTCGGCCGTGCCCGCGTGGTTCACGAAGGCGCCCTCCACGGCGGCCGCGGCGTCGAGGCCGCGGATGACGTCGCCTGTCACCGGCGCCGTGGGGTAGCCGCGCGCCGCCAGCACGACGGTGAGCGCGTGGCGGCCCGGGGCGACGCGCGCCGCCCCGGGGGCGAGCGCGCCCGCCGCGGCAGACGCGCAGAGCTCGGCGACGTCGCCCTCGATCAGCTCCATCAGCGCCTCGCACTCGGGATCGCCGAAGCGGACGTTGTGCTCGAGCAGGATGGGGTCCCCCGCGGGCGTGATCATCAGGCCCGCGAACAGCACCCCGCGGAAGGGCCTCCCCTCCGCCCGCATGCCGTCGATGGTCGGCCGGAGGATCTCGCGCTCGACGCGCGCGGTCAGGGCCGGGGTGACGCGGGCGCTCGGCGCGAACGCGCCCATGCCCCCCGTGTTCGGCCCGGTGTCGCCCTCGCCGACGCGCTTGTGATCGCGCGCGGCCGGCAGGACGAAGATCGCCTCGCCGTCGCTGATGGCGTGCACGCTGGCCTCCTCGCCCTGGATCGCGTCCTCGAGGATCACGGTCGCGCCGGCGTCGCCGAAGCGGCGATCCACGAGCATCTCCTTCGCGGCCGCGAGCGCCTCGTCGACGGTCGTCGCGACGACGACGCCCTTGCCGGCGCAGAGCCCGTCGGCCTTCACGACGATGGGCGCGCCGCGCTCGCGGATGACGCGGGCCGCCTCGTCGAAGGAGCGCACGATCCGGAAGGGCGCGGTCGGGATCCGGTGGCGGGCGGCGAACTCCTTGAGGAACGCCTTCGACCCCTCGAGGCGCGCCGCCTCGCGGCTCGGCCCGAAGACGGCGACGCCCTCGGCGGCGAGCGCGTCGGCGACGCCGGCGCAGAGCGGCGCCTCGGGGCCGACGACGACCAGGTCGGCGCGCTCGCGGACGGCGAGCCGGGTCGCCTCGGCGGGCGACAGGGACGGGAGATCGACGCGGCGGATCGGGGCGCGGCCGGCGCCCGCTCGCGCGTGGGTCCCGGCGTTCCCGGGCGCCACGATCACCTCGGCGACCGAGGGCGATCGGGCGAACGCACGCGCGAGGGCGTGCTCGCGCCCCCCGGAGCCGAGCACGAGGATGCGGCGATCTGACCTTCGGGGGGCGGCGGAGCTCACCCCCGCGCGCTACCACGCGCCGGGCCTCGCTGTCGAGGCGCCTCGCGCGGTCCCGCGCCCGCGGGGGGCTCCGCGGCGCCCGGCGTCGTGATAGAAGCGCCCGCTGGGCGCGCGGCGCGGCTCAGCCGGGGCCGCGGGCGCGCGCCGCCGGGCCCTTCGCGAGGGGGACCGGAGGGCGGATCCCTGAACATTCTGGAGGGATCGGCGAGCGCGGGTCGCTTGACGTCGAGGGGACGTCGAGGGGGCGGCGGGCGCGGATCCCCCGTCGTGGAGGTGAGCGATGACGCATCGGGCTTCGTGGGATGAATATTTCATGCGCATCGCCGAGGTCGTCGCGTCGCGGGCGACCTGCGATCGGAAGCACGTCGGCGCGGTGATCGTGCGCGACAAGAGCATCCTCGCGACCGGGTACAACGGCTCGATCCGGGGGCTGCCTCACTGCGATGAGGAGGGGCACCTGATCGAGGACGGCCACTGCGTGCGCACGATCCACGCGGAGGCCAACGCCATCATCCAGGCCGCGCGGAACGGGGTGCGCATCGACGGCGCGACGGTCTACGTCACGGCCTCGCCTTGCTGGGGGTGCTTCAAGATGATCGCGAACGCGGGGCTCTCGCGCGTCGTCTTCGGCGAGTTCTACCGCGACGAGCGCATCTTCCGGTTCGCCACCGAGCTCGGGATCGAGCTCGCCCCGCTGGCGCGGCGCGAGACGCCCGCCTGAGGTGTTGCGCGGGAGGGCGCTCGGTCGAGCGAGCCCTCGCGCAATCGACGCCAGGTTGCGCGGCGATCTACGCAACGCTCAGGCCTTGCGCGGCCGCGGCAGCCCGTACACGCGGATGCGCTCGACCAGCGTGCGCCGTGAGATCCCGAGCAGCGCCGCGGCGCGCGTCTGGTTCCCCATGCACTGCTCGAGCGCCTGGACGATGCGCTCGCGCTCGTGGGCCTCCATGGCGTCGCGCAGCCGGGTGGGGCCCGGGTCGACGCCGTCCGGCGCGCTCTTCGCGCCGTCGGGCACGCTCCTCGCAATCGTAGAGGCTGACGCCGGCGCCGGCGCCGCCGCACGCGCGTTCGAGGGCGCCTGCGGCGGGCGCGCCGGAAGGGGCATGGCATGCGATGGACGGGTGGGATCGGCCAGAGAGGAGAGGAGCAGGTGCTCCGGCCCGATGGGCGCCCCGTTGGCGAGGATCACCGCGCGCTCGATCACGTTGCGCAGCTCCCGGATATTGCCTGGCCAGCTGTGGCGCTGGAGCTCGGCCAGGGCCGCGGGCGAGATCGGAACGGACGCGGCGCTCGCGTCGCCGGGGAAGAGCTCCTTCGCCGTGCGCTCCGCGAAGAGCTGCGCCAGCGCCGCGACCTCCCCGGGCCGCTCGCGCAGCGGCGGGATCGAGAGGGTCACGCCGTTCAGCCGGAAATACAGGTCCTGCCGGAACGCGCCGCGGCTCACCTCGGCCTCGAGGTCGCGGTGCGTGGCCGAGACGAAGCGGACGTCGATCTTGATGGGGGTCAGCCCGCCGACCCGCATCACCTTCCGCTCCTCGATGACCCGGAGCAGCTTGGCCTGGATCGAGGGCGGCAGCTCGCCGATCTCGTCGAGGAACACGGTGCCCCCCTCGGCCGTCTCGAGCAGCCCCGGCTTCGCCCGGACGGCGCCGGTGAAGGCGCCGCGCTCGTGGCCGAACAGCTCGCTCTCGAGCAGCGACTCGGACAGCGCGACGCAGCTCAGGCGCAGGAGCGGGCGGCTCGCGCGCGGCGAGGCCCTGTGGATCGACTCGGCCAGCACCTCCTTGCCGGCGCCCGTCTCGCCGAGCAGGAGGATGTTGATCGGGCCGTTCGCGACGCGCTCGGCCAGCTCGTAGACGGCGCGCATCGCGTCGTCCTTGACGATGACGTCCTTGCCCGCGTCCCGCGCGCCGCCCTTCTGGCGGAGGACGACGCGCGCCGCGCCGAGGTAGATGACGTCGCCGGGCGAGAGCTCGACGGCAGCGCCCCGCGCGGGCGTGCCCTTGCCCACATCGATCAGGCGCTCGGTCGCCGCGCTGCAGTGCCGGGCGCGCACGCGGGTCCCGTTGCTGCTGCCGAGGTCCTCGACGCGGAGCGGCGGGCCGAGGTGCAGCACCGCGTGCCGGCGCGACACCGAGGCGTCGGGGACGCAGATGCCGGCGTCCTCGTCCCTGCCCAGGACGACGCTGCCCGAGCCCGGGAGCTGCCGGGTGCTCATCGAGCTCTGGGTGATGATCAGGAGCTCGAGCGAGCCACCATCGCGGGAAAGAATCTCCGGCTCAGCCACATCGCACCCCTGAGTCGCGCCGGACGACGAGCGACGCCCCGCCGCTGCGCGCGTGCGATCCGTTCCGGGGACCGTTGCGGCAGCGTTCGCGGGACGGTCGCCGGGACCGAGGGCACGCCCAGCAGCCGGCTGCGTAGCACGGACGCGCGCGCAGGGCGACCGCCGTCGCGCTCGCCTCGCGCCCGCGGGGCACGCAGGGCTCCCCAGCCGCGGTGGTCGAGGTGGTCCAGCGCGGGCGGGGCAGCGATCGTCATCGCTGCGAGGCGGCGCGCTCCCGGCGCCGCGGCGCGGGCAGTAGAATTTCCGCGGATGATCGCGCGGGACCCGTTCGGCTGGGTGGGCAGCACCATCGGCGGCAAGCTGCTGGTGGACGCCGTGGCCGGCGAGGGGACGTTCGGCGTGGTCTACCGGGCGACCCACCTGGGATTCCAGGAGCAGGTGGCGGTCAAGTGCCTGAAGATCCCCGCAGATCTCCTGCCGGAAGAGCGGCGGCCGCTGCTCGACACGTTCGAGCGCGAGGCCCGGCTGCTGCACCGGCTCTCGCGCCGGACGACAGGGATCGTCCAGGCGCTCGACGTCTCTGCCGCGACCTCGCCGGAGGGCTGCTGGACGCCGTACATCGTCATGGAGTGGCTCGAGGGAGAGACGCTCGCGCAGCACATCGAGGCGCGGCGCGCCTCCGGGCGCGCGCCGTACTCCGTCGACGAGGCGATCGAGCTCCTGGCGCCCGCGGTGGGGGCGCTCGCGATGGCGCACGACGAGCGGGTCTCTCACCGCGACGTCAAGCCGGCGAACCTGTTCCTCGTCGAGATTCCCGGCGCGACGACGATCAAGGTCGTCGATTTCGGCATCGCCAAGGTGATCGACGCGTCGATGCCGATGTCGAAGGCGCTCGCGGAGACGAGGCGAGCCGTGGCCGCGGCGCGGGGCGTGAGCCCCAGCGACACGACGCAGGTGCTCGCGACGTCGCCGACGTTGCACGTGTTCACGCCGCTCTACGGCGCTCCGGAGCAGTTCGAGCCGAAGCTCGGCGCGACGGGCCCCTGGACGGACGTGTTCGCGCTCGGGCTCGTGCTGCTGCAGCTGGCCTCGGGGAAGCAGCCGATCGACGGGCGAGACTGGGCCGAGCTCTACCTCGCCGCCGTGGACCCGCGCAGGCGGCCGTCGTTCGCGGGGCTCGGCGTCGAGGCGAGCCCCGCGCTCGAGGCGGTCGTCGCGCGGGCCGTCGCGGTCGAGCCCGCAGCGCGCTTCCGGGACGCGCGCGAGCTCGGAGAAGCGCTCGCGTCCGCGCGCGCCGGCTCCGCGCTCCGGCCGCCGGCCGCCCCGCTCTCCGCGATCTCGCCGAGGGCCGACCAGGCGTCTCCGCGGGGGCCGAGCGGGGCGCTCCCGGCCGCCCCGGCGCCCGCGGGCGCCACGAAGGTCGCGGCGCCCGCGGGCGGCGCGAAGGCCGCGGCGCTCGCGGGGGAGTACCGTGTCTGCACCGTGCTCTCCGCGGAGATCGTCGCCGGCGACGACGGGCAGGAGCCGCTCGATCCCGAGCAGGAGCTGGAGCTCCGCGAGGCGTGCCGCGAGCTCGTCCGCGAGCGCGTCGAGGCGCTCGGGGGCGTCGTGCAGGGCAGGAGGGAGGGCGTCGTCACCGCGCTGTTCGGCGCGCCGCGCGCGAGCGACAACGACGCCGAGCGCGCCGTCCGCGCCGGGCTGGAGCTCGCGTCGCTCGATGCCGCGTCGCTCCCTGTCCAGCTGCCGCCGCGCTCCCGGCCGAGGTTGCGCGTGGGCATCAGCACGGGGAGGCTGTTCGTGAGCGGCGCGACCGGGCGGGGCGCTCCGGTCGACGCCTCCGGCGAGGCCTTGAAGGCGGCCGCGCAGCTCCAGCAGGTCGCCGTGCCCGGCGCGGTGTTGATCGCGCAGCCCACGTTCCGGCAGGTGGCCGGGCTCTTCCAGGTCGAGCCGCAAGGCGACGGCGCGCCGGGCTTCCGTGTGCTGAAGCTCGCGAGCGGATCGGGCGCGGGATCCGATTTCCTCGGCCTCGACACCCGCTTCGTCGGGCGGGCGGGGGAGGTGCAGCGGCTCTCGGAGGCGCTGGAGACGGTCATCGCGGAGCGGCGCGCGATGTTCGTCTCGGTGATCGGCGCGGGCGGCATCGGCCGCAGCCGCCTCCTCGCCGAGGTCCGGACGAGGGCGCTGTCGCAGGCGGAACCGTGCGCGGAACCGTGCATCGTGCTCGGCGCGGCGTGCTCGTCGCTGTCGATGGATGCGAGCTACCACCTCGCCGCGTCGCTCCTTCGCGCTCATTTCCGCGTCCAGGACGGCGACGCGCGCGACGTCGTGCGGAGCATGCTCGCGAGCGGCGTCCTCGGCGCAGACGCCGGAGGCGAGGCCGGCGGCGCGCCGCACCCGCTCGCCCTGGAGGACGCGCTGGCGGAGGTCGCGGCCGTGCTCTGCCCGTGCCCGGCGGCGCAAGCCGCGCCCGCGACGGCGATCGTCCCCGACGAGGGCGGCGCCGAGGTGGGGAAGCGGGTGGCCGCGGCCGTCGCGATGCTGCTGCGAGCGATGGCCGCGCGCGGAGCCGTCGTCGTGCTGCTCGACGACATCCACTGGGCGGACGACGCCAGCCTCGACCTCTTCGACGATCTCGCCGTGCGCCTGTCGGACGCGCCCCTGCTCATCATCGGCGCGGCGCGGCCCGAGCTCTACGAGCGGCGGCCGCACTGGGGCGAAGGGAAGGCGAGCCACGCGCGCCTCGATCTCGGCCCGCTGCCGCGGCGGCACGTCGAGGACATGGCGCGCGAGCGCCTCCGCCTCGTCGCGCGCTGCTCCGCCGAGGCCATCCGCGCCCTGGCGGAGCGCGCCGAGGGCAACCCGCTCACGCTGACCGAGACGCTGTACCTGCTCATCGACGCCGGCGCGCTCGAGCGGCGCCTCGGCGAGCCCTGGATCCTGCACGAGGAGCAGCTCGCCCGGCTCTCGTTGCCGGCGACGATCCAGGGCATCGTCCAGGCGCGGCTCGATCGGCTCGACGGCGAGGCGCGCGCGGTCCTGGCGCAGGCGGCCGTGGTCGGCAGGACGTTCTGGAAGGGCGCGATCGACCACCTCCGCGGCGCCGCGCCGCTCGACGGCGGCGGATCGAGCACCGCGGACGTGCTGCGGCGGCTCCGGGATCAGCAGATCATCCAGGCGCGTGACGCGTCGACCTTCCCCGAGGACTGCGAGTACGTCTTCGCCGAGGCGGCGACCCAGGAGATCGCCTACGAGACGCTCAGCCTCAAGGTGCGCCGGGCCATGCACCGCGCGGTCGCCGCCTGGGTCGACGGCGTCTCGGCGGGGCGCTCGCCTGCGCGCGCGCCGCGGGGGCTCGGGGAGGCGCTCGCGGCGCTCCACCATGATCGCGGCGGCGACGCGCGGAGCGCGGCGCTCGCCTACACGCGCGCGGCGGCGAGCGCGTCGTCGCTCGGGCAGAACGCCGAGGCGCTACGGCACTTCGAGCGGGCCCGGGAGATCCACGCGAGCGCGGCGGGCGGCGCCCCGGCGGGGGGCTCCGCGGCGCGCGCCCCGTCGGCCGCCGCGCCGGGGGGCGACGAGCGCCGGCTGTTCGCCTGGCACGAGCGCGCGGCGCTGTTGCTCGACGTCGGCGACGCCCTCCGCAGGGCGGGCCGACTCGACGAGGCGGAGCGCGCGTACCTCGAGGCGCGGACGCGGATCCTCCGCGTCGAGCGGCGCGCCTCCGCGCCGCCCGCGCAAGGCCCGGAGGCCGCGCTGCTCTGGGATGCGCGCGTGGATTTCCGCCTCGCCCTCGTGCTCAAGGTGCGCGGCGCGACGGCCGACGCGCGCGCGCTGGTCGAGCGCGCGATCGCGCTCGCGGAGCGCGGCGGCGCCTCCCCGGAGACGCTCCCCATGCACGGGCTGCTCGCGGCGCTCCACCGGCGCGCCGGCGATCTCGACGCGTGCCGCGCGGTCGCGCTCCGGAGCCTGCGCATCTGCCGGACGCTGCATCGAGGCGACGACCGCCGCCGCGTGGCGGCGTCGCAGCTGCTCCTCGCGCTCGGGACGGTGTTCTACTCGCGCGGTCGGCTGGTGCAGGCGGAGCGCTGCTACCGCCAGGCCGCGCGGGCCGTCGACGAGCGCGCGTACCCGGAGGCGCTGGGCTTCGCGCTGAACGGCGTCGCGGCCGTGCTGTTCGCGAAGGGCGATCTCGGCGGCGCACGGGAGGTGTTCGCCCGAGCGCTCGCGCTGAAGGAGCGGCTCGGCGATCTCCAGGCGATCGCGTCGGGTCACAACAACCTCGCGGAGGTCGAGCTCCGCCTCGCGCGCCCGCACGCCGCGCTGGAGCACGCGCGGCGCGCCGTGAGGCTGGGCGAGCAGGCCGGCGCCGGCGCCGATCTCCCGGACGCGTACCGCAACCTCGCCGCCGCGCTGCTCGCGGCCGGCCACGTCGGCGACGCGCTCGAGTCCGGCCGCGCGGCGCTGCGCCTCGCCGAGGTGGGCGGCGGGCGCGTGTACCTCGCGGACGTCGCGCTCGGCCTCGCGCGGATCTGCCGCGCGGCCCTCCGCGACGCCTCGACCCGCCCTCGCGCCGAGGCGGCCGTGGCGCAGCTCTCCGCCTCGCTGGCGGCGCATTTCCGGGACGGCGAGCTCGCGGCGCGGGCGGGCGAGTGCCGCGCGCTGCTCTCGGATCCCTGAGGCGCTGACCCTTTCTCGTCAGGTAGCGCGACGTGCCGCGCGGGAGACGTTCGTCATGATCAAGGCTTGGAATCAGGCAGCTATCGTTCTGACCGCCGCGGCCGCGCTCGGCTCGGCGGCGCTCGGGTGCGCGTCGGATCCCGCAGCGCCGGGCGGATGTCCTGGCGCGCGCGCGGCGTCCGGCGCGTGCATCGGTGTCCCCGCGGGAGCGCTCTGCGACGGGGACTTCTGCGCCGCTTCGGTCGATTGCGCCGAGGTGCTCGAGGTCTCGAGCGCCGCCGCGCTCTCGCAGGCCACCGAGGCCGCTCGACCTGGGGTGTGCATCGCGCTCGGCCCGGGCGCCTACGGCCCGATCGATCTGCCCCCCGGCGTGAGCCTGCTCGGCCGCGGCGCCGGCTCCGTGAGCGTCGCGGCGGTCTCGCTCGCGGCCGGCGACGGCGCCGTCCTCCGGGCGTTGACCGTGGGCGCGGGCGGCGTACGGATCGCGGCCGGGGCCCGGGCGCGGATCGAGGCGGTGCGCGTCGTCGGCAGCGCGTCCGACGGCGTGACGCTCGGCCTCGGCGCGTCGCTCGACCTCGTCGCGTCGGCGATCGAGGGCTCCGCGCGGTACGGCCTGAGCGCGTTCGACGCCGGCCGCGTCTCCGTCGTGCGGTCCGTCGTCTCGGGCTCGCAGGGGCCGGGGCTGTGGGCGCAGTGCGCCGGCGGCTGTGACTGCGATGCGCCGCTGGAGCTCCACGTCGAGGACGCGCTCGTCCGCGACAGCAAGGTCGTCGGCGTGTCGCTCGTCGGGGCGCGCGCCACGATGTCTGGCGTCGAAATCAGCGGCAATGGCCTGAGCGGGTTCGATCCGAGCGGCGGCATCTCCGTGTCCGGCTGCTCGGCCCTCGACGCGACGGCCCTCAAGGTCGCCGACAACACCGGGTTCGGTCTCCTGATCGATCGGGCGAGCGCATCCCTCGGCGAGAGCGGCGAGGGCTTCGAGGTGAGCGGCAACCAGCCCGGGATCTGGATACAGCACACGACGCCGGAGCAGACCGTCCAGCTCACGGGAGGTCTCCTCGAGAAGAACCGGGCCATCGGCCTGGGGATGAGCGGCGACGCGCGCGGCATCATCATCGACGGCATGCGCATCGCCGGGACCTTCGCCGACTCGGCGGTGGTGAGCGCGGACGGCGGGCTCGCCCAGGAGGTCGTGGGCGACGGCGTGAGCTGGCAGGAGCGCGCGCAGGCCGCGATCTTCGGGCTCGCCCTGAGCGGCAACGGGCTCGAGTCCCTCAACCCCTCCATCAGCCCGTCACGCCGCGCGAGCGTGCTCATCGACGGCGGCGTCGGTCTGGACAGCCGCCTCTCCGCCGTGACGCTGGAGGGCGGCGACGAAGCGGCGGGCATCGTGCAGCAGCGTCTGCCCCCTGACGGCCTCAGTCCGCTGCGCGACGCGGAGGTCCCGCGCATCGTGACGAGCCCGGAGGCGCTGTTCTCCGTGCCCGTCGCGCCCACCGCGCCGGCGGCGCTCGACGCCCCGTGAGGCCTGCATCAGCGCGGCGACGACCCGGCCCTGGGGGCGCGTCCCGAGGTGAGCGCGGGAGCGCGTCGGGCCCACGCCTGGGCCGACAAAAAGTAAGTGGGCCCGCCACACTCGCTTTCCGCTACCGTTGCTCCCTTCCGGGCCTGGCGGGGTTCACGGCGCGCTGTCGGCGGACCCATGAGGTCCAGGCGCTGTTGCCTGACGCAGGGACTTCGTAGTCGAACCTCGTCCCCATGTCGAGCCCCACGGCGCGCGCGGCGGCGATTCGTGGGCCATGGCGTCTCGGCTCCTTCGCGAACGCAGCGTCGCCCACGTCGCCCACGTCGCGGTTCCCTCCTCGGAGCCATCGGGGGGGTGAGCGCGGTGCGAGGCGAGTGGGGTGTGCGCGTGAGCAGGGGGCGATCGGGGTGTGCAAAGGGTGGTGGTGTGAGCGCGGAGCGATCGACCTGGAGCGGCATCGGCCGGGACTTGCCTCGTTCAGGAAGCCCCGTACGCTTGGAGTTGTCGTGAATCCGTTCGATTCCGAGGACGAGGGACGGGGCGACCGGCTGATTCCGGCGCTTCTCTTCATCGGCTCCGCAGCGCTGGCAGCGGCCGCGCTCCGGTTCACCTGGCAGCAGCCGGTGATCATGGGGGCGGTGCTCAGCGTGGTTCTCGTGTTCGCCGCGGCCCGCTGGCTCTCGCGCCGCAAGCTGCGCCGGCTGCTGCGCTCGGGCGATGTGGGCTCGGTGCTGCGGCGCTGGTCGACGTCGCTTCACCGTATCCCGCACCCCGCCACGATGGCGCCGCTCATGACGGCGACGGCGTTCGCGGCCTATGGCTGGGTCGAGAATGCGCGCGCGGCCATGGCCGCCGCCGAGCGGGGGCCCGCGTGGGAAGCGGCCCTCGAGCACCGCCTCTTCCTCGACACGCTCCTCTGCACCTTCGAGGGCGATCGCGACACGGCGCTCGCGCAGGCGCGTCGCCTGGCGCGCCTCCCTCTCCCGGACATCAGCTCGCCCTTTCGCAGCCGGGTGGTCACCCTGCGATCGGCGGCCGGCGCGCTCGCACGCGCCTTCGCTCACACGAGCGTGCCGGGCGACCGCGCGCTGCTGGAGCGCGCGAGCGAGGCCAGCCCGCTCATCTTTTGGGCCATGCGCTACGCCGCGGCCGTCGTCGCCATCGACGAGGGCGAGCTCACCCGCGTCGAAGAGCTCCTCGCCAACGCGCCCTCGTGGCCCCAGGAGTCGACGTTCCGCGCCTTCCACGACGAGATCGCCGATCGCGCCGGCCTTCCCCGCACGGTGAGCGCGTAGCGGGCCGGTCATCGCGCGCGCCGCTGCGCGCGGCGCCGGCCCGGAAGGCCGGTCCTTCCAGAGGGCGCGCCGTCTTCGCGTTCGCGCCGGCTCAGCCCTGGAACAGCGTGCGGATGTAGCAGGTCGCGCGCGCCCCGGGGGCTGCGCTGGCGGGGTCTTCCGGCGAGTCCGGCACGAACGCACCGAGCGCGCCGAGCGCGCCGCCGAGCGTGAACGTGCGCAGCAGGATCCTCGCCTGCGTGCCCGCGAAGCACGGCTTGCGGTAGGCGATCTCCACCCTCCGGGCGAGCACCGCCGTGCTGTGGCCCTGCGCCGAGAGACGTCGCAGCGCGGCCTCCGCGAAGAGCCGCGGGTACACGAGCGAGTTCACGTGCTGGTTCCCGTCCGTGTGATCCAGGCCGAACACCACCGGGATCGGATCCAGGGTCGGCTTCGCGTCGAGCGGCTCCGCGCCCTCGGGCAGGCCCATCAACGCTTCCGGCGAGTGGAAGTCGTAGCGCTCGGGCGGCACCGTCGGCAGATCCGGTGACTCGAAGCGCAGCACCTTGCGCGCCTCGGGCGCCGCGAAGAGCCGCGTGAAGACGTGCTCCGCGAACACGCGACCGACCTGGATCCGCTCGCCCGCGCCTGGCGGCGGCGGGCCGTAGGTCCGGCTGCGGCGCCCGCTGGCCGAGAGCCACATGGCCAGGATCAGCCGGTTCACCTGGGAGGTGGCGTCCTCCGTGTGCGCCAGCTGGTAGCGGCCCTGCAGCTCCAGCGGCTCCCGCGGCGCGATTGGCCCCTCTCCGCCCTCGATGATGAGGCGGGTGAGGATCGGGACGATCCCTTGCGTGAGCATGAGCGCCTCGATGGGGCTCGCCCGCAGCAGCTTCACCCAGACCGCGGGCCCGAGGCCGTGCGGCAGCGCGTCCAGCATCACCCGTCCGTTCTGGCTGACGTCTTCGAAGCGGAGGTGCATGACGGCGGTCGCCTGCTGCGGCTCGGGTACGCAAGGCTCGTCAGGGAAGTGGTGCATGCCCCGTCTCCATAGCTGACGCCGCCGCGCGCCGCATGGACCAGCGCCTGGGCGCCGCCATGGCCGGCCAGGCCGACGGCGCGCGCCCGTGGTACGATCGCCGCGTGACGCTCCTGAAAATCGCCCACATCGGCAACCCTGTCCTCAGGCAGCGAGCGCGTGAGGTCACGCCAGAAGAGCTCTCCTCCCCTGCGATGCAGGCGTTCATCGACGATCTGGTGGAGACGATGCGCGACGCGAACGGCGCCGGCATCGCCGCCACTCAGGTCCATGTGCCGGTGCGCATCTTCGCGGTCGAGGTGCAGAACAACCCCCGCTATCCGTACAAGCCGAACATCCCGCTCACCGTCGTGGTCAATCCGGTGATCGAGCCGCTCACGCAGGAGACGTTCGAGAACTACGAAGGGTGCCTGAGCGTCCCGAACCTGAGGGGTGTTGTCGACCGCACCACCGAGATCCGGCTCACCGGCCTGGATCGCGATGGGAGGCCGATCGACCGCATCGTGCGCGGGCTGTCGGCGGGCACCTTCCAGCACGAGAAGGATCACGTCGACGGCGTGCTCTTCGTCGATCGCGTGAAGGATCCGCGGACGCTCTGCACGTGGGCGGAGTTCGACCGCTATCACAAGCAGCCCTTCGTCGAGCGCATCGTCCCGTTCATCCAGCGGATGGGCGGCTGAGGTGCCTCGTCGCACGGGTCCTGCTCGTGCGTGTGATCGCTGCGCGGACCAGGGCGCTCGGCACGAACTCGAGCGCCCCGCGGACATGCGCCTCCGCTAGCGCAGGCCGCACGCCTCTCGCCCGCGCTGGCGGGGAGGGACGTGCGGTGCCTGCTGGCGGGGAGCGATCAGGCGCCGCCGCCGGTCCGTTCCTCGCGCTCGATCTGCTCCTGGTAGGCGACGCTGTAGCGCGCCCAGGGACGCAGCTTGAGGCGGCGGTAACCGATGGGCTCGCCGGTGCCCTCGCACATCCCGTAGCTCCCCTCCTTCATCTTCGCGAGAGCACGGTCGATCTCGGCGAGCACGCGGACATCGCGCTCCAGGAGCTTCGACGTCAGCGACGTCGCGCCCTCGGCGTTGGCCTCGTCCATCTCGTCGCCCACCTCGCGCGAGATGTCGCGCTCCGCGTGCTGCCGCTCATCGATGTTGGCGACGAGGCTCGCCCGGCGCTCCTCGAGCGCCTGCCTGAGCTCGCCGAGCTGCTCCGGGGTCAGATCGGGCAGATCGGAGTCGTCCGTTTCGGGCGCCGCGCGGCGCACGGGCGGCCTCGGCATGGCGGCTGCCGTCGTGGCGGCTGTCTCTGGCCGCGCCGGGCTCATTCCGTCGCGACTCGCACCTTCACGGTTGTTCATTGTTTCCTCTCATCTTTTCGGTGGCAATTCGCGTACCGATCTTGAACATGGGCGGACGAAGCACGCGCGCGGCGCGGTGACCAGGGAACACGAACGAGCAGGAGCAGCCGCGCCAGCTTACTGGCTGTGGTGATAGCGCATCCACGAGCCTATGGCTTCGTGATGCCGGCCATTCGAAGCCCTGCCGCGACGAGCGCGCCGATGTCCTCGAGCACGGGCTTCGACACGTTGATCGAGAGCTCGGCCCGCGGCGCGGCGCCGCCCTGCTGCTGGGTCGTGACGAACATCAGCCCTTCCCCTTTGTGGGGGAGCTTTGCCAGCGCTTCGCCGAAGATTCGGGCTTCCTGAGGCAGCGCCACCGGCGCCGCGCCGGGCTGATCCAGCGTCGAGAGCACGCTCTGGAACGTGCGGGTGATCGGGGCGAGCGTCGAGAATCCACCCCAGGCGAACTTCCCGGTCTTCAGCTTCTCGAGCCCCGGACGTGACGCGAGCGTCGCCGCGGCGGGCGCGCCCGCTTTCACCGTGGCGAGCCGCCTCAGCAGATCGCCCTTGTCGTGTCCGAAGGCGATCCACGTCGTCTTCTCCTCACCCATGACGAGGAGGTGGAGCGTCATCGTCAGCTTGGGCCTCGGCTTGCCCTTGGCGGCGGGGGTCGAGCCCGCGTCGTCGTCGAGCGGCGGTAGATCGCGGACGATCTGGATCTCGACGGCGAGCGACGTCTTCCCGAGCTCCTTCGGCGCCTGGACCACCTTGACCGTCGGCAGATCCTTCGGATCGACGTCGATCTCCGGGAGTCGCTTGCGCAGCGCGGGCGTGTTGTAGGCGGTGACGGCGTTCTTCACGTACTTGATGAGCGCGTCGGGCGCCTCCTCGAACCCGAGCAGGTTCCAGCCGACGAAGCCCCCCATCATCTTGTCGAGCGCCTCGTTCGGCGTCGGCTTTCCGGCCTGGGCAGCGGCAGGAGGCGCGTCCGGGTACCCGTGGGCGGACACGCTCGGCCCCTGGTTGATCGGCAGCGCGAGGAGGTCGGCGAGCGCCTTGCGATCGGCGGGCTTGCCGATCTTCTCCTTCTCCAGCCACCCTTCGAGCATCTCGCGCAGCGTCTTCAGGATGCCGCCGTAGTGCGCCGGGTCGTAGCCGTGGTCGAAGAACGCGCCGGCGCTGTCCTTCGGCGCGCGCCAGTACAGCGCCGGCGCGGCCCCGGCGCGCGTCGCCCTGTCGGCCATCGTCTTGGCGACCCACGACGACTGGCCCCGGAGCTCCAGGGCGGCGGTGAGGTTCACGCAGGACTGGTTGTCGACCTGGAGATCGACGACCGCCTTGCTCGCGTCGTTGATGAGCGCCTCGAGCTCCTGCTGAACGGAGGTCGCCGCGTCGGTGAGCGCCCGGTCGAACTGGGGCTGCCCGATCGAGAGCTGGCTCTGCGCGAGGATCGGGAGCCCGCCGAGCTGCTGCTTCGCCATGCCGCCGAACTTCGTGCTGAGCGGGACGAAGCGGACCTCGCCATGGAGATCGCGCGCCTCGGGCGCGAGCGTCGGCAGCGTGCGCGCGAGGTACGGCCCGAGCGTCGTGACGTCGCGGTCCCGATCGCCGCAGAGGAGCCGCGCGGGCGCCGAGCCGGCGGACGCGGCGAGGAAGCAGCTCGATGACGAGGGCTCCTTGCCGCCGATCTTCCACATGCCGGGCTTCACCTCGGTGAGCGCGGCGCCCGCCTCGAGCGCGCCCCTCGCCCGCTCGAGCGACGTGAGCCCGAACGACACGGCCGCCACGGGCTTGCCCCGCTTCGAGCTGTCATCGAGCGCGACGATCAGGTGCACCGGCGCGTCGAGCGCGAGCACCGTGGCGAGCTGGTCCGTGTCGATGGAAGGGCTCACGAGCTCGCCCAGCACACCCGAGGAGAACGCCTGCGCGCCCGTCTCCGCGAGCGCCGGAGGCAGCCCCGCGCACGTTGCGATGCTCGACAGCGTGGCCGCGGGGTTGCTCCAGCGGAGCACGCCGACGATGTCGGCCGGCTCGGCGACGGGCGATAGATCGAACGCTGGGCCGGCGGCGACCTGGGCCGGCCCGCCCTTGACCTCGCCCTGTCCTGCTGTCGGCGCGACAGGCGCGGGGGACGGCCCGCAGGCGAGGGAACCGGCCATGAGGACCAGGGGGGCGATCGGCAGGAGAGTTCGCATGAGCGCCGGTTATACGGCTCCCGGACATCCGAGTCGACGCCCAAGGAGCGCGCCGCGCAGGCGACGGTCGCATGCGCAGCCTCCCGCGCGGCGGTCGCTCCAAATGCGAACGAGCGCGGACGAATCCGCGCTCGTTGCGCTTGGCGCTTGCCGCTTGGCGAACGAGCGCGGACGAATCCGCGCTCGTCGCACACCGTCGAGGAGCGGGCTCCTCGCGGCGATCAGTTCGACTCTTCGAACTCCGCGTCGATGACCGAGTCCTTCCCCTTGCCGCCGGCGGGGGGCGGCTGCTGGCCTCCCGGCGCGCCGCCGGGCGCGGCGCCGCCGCCGTCCTGGGGCGGGCCGGCCTTCTCGTACATGACGCTCGCGATGCGGTGCGCTTCCTTCTCGAGCTTCTCCAGCGCCGCGCTCACGGCCGCGTCGTCCTGCTTCTCGATGGCCGACCGCCCCTCGGCGATGATCCCGTTCAGGGCGGAGACGTCGCCCTCCGGCAGCTTGTCCTTGTTCTCGCTGATCGTCTTCTCCAGCGTGTAGCAGAGGTTATCGAGCTTGTTGCGCCGCTCGATCTCCTCGCGCCGGCGCTTGTCCTCCGCCTCGTGCGCCGCCGCCTCGTTGACCATCCGGTTGATCTCGTCCTCCTTCAGGCCGCCCGACGCGGTGATCGTGATGCGCTGATCCTTGCCGGTGGCCGTGTCCTTGGCGTGGACCGAGAGGATGCCGTTCGCGTCGATGTCGAACGTCACCTCGATCTTCGGCACGCCGCGGGGCGCCGGCATGATCCCTTCCAGGTGGAAGCGGCCCAGGGGCCGGTTGTAGCGGGCCTCGGTGCGCTCGCCCTGGAGCACGTGGACCTCGACGCTGGGCTGGCTGTCGGTCGCGGTCGAGAAGATCTCCTTCTTCTGGGTCGGGATCGTGGTGTTCCTCGAGATCATCACGGTCATCACGCCGCCGAGCGTCTCGACGCCGAGCGAGAGCGGCGTGACGTCGAGCAGCACGAGGTCCTTCACGTCGCCCGAGAGCACGCCCGCCTGGACCGCGGCGCCGACGGCCACGACCTCGTCCGGGTTCACGCCCTTGTGGGGCTCCTTGCCGAAGAACTTCTTGACCGTCTCCTGGACGAGCGGGATGCGGGTCGAGCCGCCGACGAGGACGATCTCGTCGATCTGCTGCGGCGACTTCTTCGCGTCGGCGAGCGCCTTGCGGGTCGGCTCGAGCGTCCGGTCGATGAGCGGCCGGATCATCTGCTCGAGCTTCGCCCGGGTGAGCTGCTTCTGGAGGTGCTTCGGCCCCGAGGCGTCCGCGGTCAAGAACGGCAGGTTGATCGTCGTCTCCTGCACGTTCGACAGCTCGATCTTCGCCTGCTCCGCGGCGTCCTTGAGCCGCTGCACGACCATCTTGTCGTTCGAGACGTCGATGCCGGTGTCCTTCTTGAACTCGGCCGCGAGCCAGTCCATCACGAGGTGGTCGACGTCGTCGCCGCCGAGGTGGGTGTCGCCGTTGGTCGAGATGACCTGCACGACGTTGTCGCCGACCTCGAGGATCGAGATGTCGAACGTGCCGCCGCCGAAGTCGTAGACGGCGATGACCTGCTCGTTCTTCTTGTCGAGCCCGTACGCGAGCGCGGCGGCCGTGGGCTCGTTGACGATGCGCTTCACGTCGAGCCCGGCGATGCGGCCCGCGTCCTTGGTCGCCTGGCGCTGCGAGTCGTTGAAGTACGCCGGCACGGTGATGACGGCCTCGGTCACCTTCTCGCCGAGGTAGTCCTCCGCGGCCTTCTTCAGCTTCTGGAGGACCTTCGCGGAGACCTCGGGGGGCGACATCTGCTTGCCGCGCACCGCGATCGAGGCGTCGCTGTTCTTGCCCTTGCTGACCGTGTACGGGACGCGCTTCGCCTCTTCCTGCACCTCCTCGTAGCGGCGCCCCATGAAGCGCTTGGCCGAGTAGATGGTGTTGGTGGGGTTCGTGACCGCCTGGCGCTTGGCGATCTGCCCGACGAGCACTTCGCCCTTGTCGTCCCAGGCCACGACGGACGGCGTGAGGCGCGAGCCCTCCTCATTCACGATGACCTTGGGCTCTTTGCCCTCCATCACCGCGACGACGCTGTTGGTCGTGCCGAGATCGATGCCGATGATCTTGCCCATGACGTTGAACCCTCCGAGAACTGTTTACGCGACGGCCTGATGACCACGGGGGGCGAGAAGACCCGACCGGCCAGCAGGGCTCAGCTGACAGCTGCCGCGAGCCACCGCTCCAGAGCCGTCAAAAACCGCTGGGAATCCGGATACTTTCGCCGAGTTTTCGCGAGCTCGCTGGCTCGCGACCGCGAAGCTAACCATGTGCGCCCGAGCGTCAACGCCGCCTCTAGCAATTGCCGTGCGCGCGGGCCGGCGCTGCCTGGACCTTGACCAGAGCCCGGTCGCGCCGCACCTAAGGGGTCCGCGCTTCGCGCCGCCAGCGTCTCGATCCGGGGGCCTAGCTCCTGGGGGAAGCGCGGCGGGCTCGGCCGGCAGCGCCAGGGCCGCCTCGCTGCGCGGCTTTGTCTAAACCCGCGCAACCTTGCGCAAACGCCGCCGAGCAGGCCGGACGAGAGATAGAAGAGCGGGCGCGTCTGAAGGGCTTCTTGCGGTCCAAGACGCGCTGAGCTATAGGCGCCCTCCCTCGCAACACCCGAAGGACTCACCATGAAGCCCGGCATCCACCCCGAGTACAAGGCCTCCACGATCACCTGCGCGTGCGGCGCCATCGTCGAGACCCGCTCCACCCGCGGCAGCTTCACCACCGATGTCTGCTCCGCCTGCCACCCGTTCTACACGGGCAAGCACAAGATCATGGACGTCGCCGGCCGCGTCGACCGCTTCCGCAGGAAGTACGCGACCGCAGGCAAGTAGCCGGGCCGATCGTCCCTCCACCCCCGATATCCCCTCTTTCACCGGATTTGCCCGTCATGCCGCGCCCGCCCGGGGCGTGGCGGATGGGTTGGTTCGCGTCGAGCTCGCTGGCCCCTGTGCAGCGCGTGAGCGGCCGAAGCGGCCGAGACGTCGCGCGCCGCGGACGCGGGCGGACGCGGGCGGACGCGGATCGAACGACGTCGGCACATTCACCTGTGCGGCGCTGGTCGGTCGGGCCGATGCGCTGGCCGTGTTATGCGCTAGATTGGAACGCGTATGAGCGATCAGCCTGCACGTCCGTATATCGGCGGCCAAGCGGTCATCGAAGGGGTCATGATGCGGTCGCCGAGCTCGGTCGCGATCGTCTGCCGGCGCCGCTCGGGAGAGCTGGTCGTTCGCGAGCAGCCGATGACCGCCGTCTCGAAGGGGCCGCGCACGTGGCCGTTCGTGCGGGGGGTCGCGACCCTCGTCGAGTCGCTCCGCCTGGGATCCCAGGCGCTCCGCTGGTCTGCGGACCTCTACGAGCAAGATCTCTCGGCCGAGGAGGCGGGCTCGGCCAAGGGGCCGGAGTCGAAGCGCCCGAGCGCGGGGCAGGCGGGCGGGGTGAACCTCACCTCCCTGGCGCTCAGCATGGCGGCGATCGCGGCGCAGGACGCGGAGCCCGCGCAGGTCACGGGCAGCCCCGCGCCGGACGGCGGCGCAGAGGGGAAGAAGCGCGGAGGAGGGATGGGCATGATCCCGATCCTCTTCGCGGTCCTGCTCTTCGTGGCGGCGCCCCAGGCCGGCGCCGAGCTGGTCAACAAGCTCCTGGGTCTCGGTCTCGAGGTCACGTCGCCGGCGTTCCAGGCGATCACCGGCGTGGCGAAGCTCGCCATCGTCGTCGGCTACCTCCTGCTGATCCGCCAGATCCCCGAGGTTCGACGCGTTTTCCAGTACCACGGCGCCGAGCACAAGGCGATCTCCACCTACGAGGCGCGCGAGGTCCTCGAGGTCGAGAACGCGCGCCGGAAGACGGCCATGCATCCCCGCTGCGGGACGACGTTCCTGGTCATGGTGGCGCTCGTGTCGATCGTCGTGTTCTCGGTGGCCGGGGCGTCCCTCGGGGCGCTCCTGCCCAAGCTGCCCGGCGGCCGGCTCGTCGAGAGCGTCACCTTCTTCCTGATGAAGCTGCCGTTCCTCCCGCTGATTGCCGCGGTCACCTTCGAGATCCAGCGGATCTTCGCGCGTTATTGCACCACCGGCCCGCTCCGCGCGCTGCTCTGGCCGGGGTTCCTGGTCCAGAAGATCACGACGGCGGAGCCCGACGACGCGCAGCTGGAGATCGCCCTCGCGTCGCTCCGTGCGACGCTCTGGCGCGAGGCCTCGGTGGCCGCTCCTGTCCAGCCCGATCGGGTGTTCGCCGACTACTCCAAGCTGCTGGCCGACCCCGGCTACGCAGGCGCTCACGGCTAGCGCGCGCCGGCTCCGCCGGGCCCCTCGCCGCCGTCCAACCCCGCGTCGTCTTCGGATTGCAGATGCTACCTATCGCGAAACTCGAGGCGGTTCAGCGCCGCTTTCAGGAACTCGAGCACCTCATGTGCAGCCCGGCGGTGCTCTCCGCGCCGGCCGAGCTCCAGCGGCTCAACCGCGAGCGGACCGAGATCGAGCCCGTGGTCGCCGCCTTCGCCCGGCTGCGGGACGTCGAGCGGCGCATCGCCGAGGATCGCGAGGCGCTGAGCGATCCCGACCTGTCCGAGCTCGCCCAGGCGGAGCTGCCCGAGCTCGAGATCGAGCGGGAGCGGCTCGCCGGCGAGCTCGAGGTGCTCCTCCTCCCGAAGGACCCCAACGACACGCGGAACACCGTGATCGAGATCCGCAGCGGCGAGGGCGGCGAGGAGGCGGCGCTCTTCGCCGCCGATCTCTTCCGCATGCTCTGCCGCTACGCGGAGACGAAGCGGTGGAAGGTCGAGGTGCTCAACCTGAGCGAGGCCTCCGCCGGCGGCTACAAGGAGGTCGCGGCGCTGATCACGGGGCAGGACGTCTACTCCCACCTCCGGTACGAGGGCGGCGTCCACCGCGTTCAGCGGGTCCCCTCGACGGAGACGCAGGGGCGGATCCACACCTCGACCGCGACGGTCGCCGTGCTGCCCGAGGCCGACGAGGTCGACGTGCACATCGACGACAAGGACCTGGAGATCTCGATCGCCGCGTCGGGCGGCCCCGGCGGTCAGGGCGTCAACACGACGAACAGCGCCGTGCAGATCAAGCACCTGCCGACGGGCATGATCGTGAAGTGCCAGGACGAGCGCTCCCAGCTGAAGAACAAGGCGAAGGCGATGAAGGTGCTCCGGAGCCGGCTGCTCGAGCTCGAGCAGCGCCGGCAGGAGGAGGCCCAGAGCGCCGAGCGAAGGACCATGGTCGGCACGGGGGAGCGGGCGCAAAAGGTGCGGACCTACAACTTCCCGCAGAACCGCGTGACGGATCACCGGATCGGCCTCACGCTGCACAAGCTCGACAAGATCATCGAAGGGGACCTCGACGAGCTCATCGGCGCGCTGCGCACGCACCGCCAGGCGGAGCTCCTCCGGCGCGGCGGGCTCTCGGGGCCCGCGCTGGAGCCCGCCACGTGATGGGGGCGCCGTCCGTCGAGAGGGGGGCGCCGCCCGTCGATCCGGAGGCGCTGCTCGTCGCGCTCGTGCTGGCGCCGTCGACCTTCTCGCGAAACCGCTTCTTCTCGCTCTACGCCGACCCGGCGGCGCGCCGGGTGCGGCGGCGGGCGGCGCTGCTCAGGAGCATCGTGCGGCAGCTGGTCGCGGGCGCGGATCGCGCCGGGCTCACGCCCGCCGCGAGCGGCGGCGCGCTGCTCACCTACGACGTGCCGTCGCTCGGGTTGAAGCGCACCGCCGCGCTCGACGCCCTGGAGCTCGCGGTGCTCCGCATCGCGGTCGCGCGCGGGGCGGTCCCGCGGGCCGAGCTGCCGGGCGGCGGGGGCGCCGCGCCGAGCTCGGCGACGGGCGCCGCCTTGCCGCAGGAGCTCCTCCCCGAGCCGGCGGACACGTCGCGGATCGAGCGCGCGCTCGCCCGGCTGCTGCCCGAGGGGAAGGCCGGCGGAGCGCTGGAGTGTCCTGGCCAGGGGGAGCCGGGAGAGCCGGACCCCGGGACCAGGGCGCTGCCGCGTGACCGGGCGCGGCGTGACTCGCAAGCACCCTGGGAGTAGGAGGTGGCCATGTGCATCTTCTGCAAGATCGCGAACAAGGAGATCCCGTCGAAGGTCGTGTTCGAGGACGAGCACGTCATCGCCTTCCACGACGTGAACCCGCAGGCGCCCACGCACGCGCTCGTCATCCCGAAGCGCCACATCGCGGGCATCGTCCAGGCCACGCCCGAGGACGAGGCCGTCCTCGGCCGGCTGCTCCTCGCAGCGCGGCGGGTGGCAGAGCTGACCGGCATCGCGGAGAGCGGCTTCAGGACCGTGGTGAACAGCGGCGCGAACGCCGGCCAGACGGTCTTCCACATCCACGTCCACGTGATGGGTGGAAGGCCGATGGCCTGGCCTCCCGGCTGAACGCCGCCCGCGCTGGCCGCGCTCCGAGCGAGCGCCGCGCCGACCGCGCTCAGCGGACGCCGCGGGCCGCGCTCACCACTGCGTCGAGCCACGCCGCCTCGTCGTCGCGGAGCGACGGCTGCCGCGGCAGCGCGGTCGGCAGGGCGCGGGGCCGCGACGCGCCGTGGGCGCGGAGGTGCGCGGACGTGATGGCGCCGACGCGCCCGCCCACGCCGAGGAACAGCGCGAAGAGATCCGGGCCCACCGCGCGCCGCGGGGCGGGCCGCACCGCGAGCTCGGCGCCGGACGCGAGCCGCGCGGTGAACCCGGCGACCAGGTGATCGACCGGATCGCTCCACGGATCCGGGGCCCCGGGGGCGCCCGCCGCGATCCACGCGTCGAGCGTCAGCTCGGGCGAGGTCGCGCCGAAGTCGATCGCCAGCGTGAGGCCGCGCTGCTCGAGGGCGCGCTCGATGTCGCCGAGGCGAGCGGTACCGGCGGCGTGCACGAGCATGGAGTCGCCGTCGAGGACAGGCGCCGCGGGCGGCGGCGGCAGCGGGCGGCGCGCGGCGGAGGGAGCCTCGCGCGGGAGCAGGTTGCCGGGGTTCATGACGCCGGCGGGGTCGAAGACGCCGCGGAGCGCATGGATGACGTCGACGCCGAGGCCGAGCTCGGCGCCGAGCCGCGGCGCCTTGCTCCGGCCGACCCCGTGGTGATGCGAGAGCGTCCCGCCGGCGTCGATCGCGGCGTCGAGGGCCGCCCGCCAGGCCGCGTCGTACTTCGCTTCGGCCGCCGCGACGCTCGGCGCGCTGCCAGCGAAGGTGAAGTAGATGCTGCAGCCGTCCGGGTACGCGTGGGACAGGTGAGCCATCACGAACACGTGGCGCCTGAGCGCGCCGCGCACCGCGCGGTAGAGCCCGTCGAGGCGCGACCAGGGCGCGGCGACCTCCATGGTGTCGCTGAACGCGCCCGCCATGAACACGGGCGCCTGGCGGTAGCTCACGCTGTAGCGGTGCGCGAGCCAGTGGCGCGCGGGCTCCTCGCCGAGCGGTCTGGCCCCGCCGCGCTCCGCGATCGCCGCGGCGCGGGCGAGGTCGTCCGCGCTCGCGCGCGCCGTGCCCTCGAAGATGAGGATGAGCGTCGCGCCGCGGAGCACGCGCGACCCGACGCCGTCGACGATCTGGTTGAGGAGCCCCGGCGCGCGCAGCAGGCCGCGCAGCACCGCGGCGCCGGCCCCAGGGCCGCGCGCGCCGTGCCCCCGCGCGGCCGCTCCCTCGGAGGATTCATCGGCTGCGCCGGCGTGGGCGCGCTGCCGGCGCACGGCGCCCAGCCGGGCCATGAAGGAGTCGAACGGGTCGTAGAGCCGCGAGACCGCCGGGCGGAGGCCGGCCTGGAACATCGCCCGCATCGCGTCCCATCCGGCCTCGACGCTGGGGAACGAGAACGCGGCGAACGCGCGCGCCGGCGGCGCCGGGTGCAGCCGGAGCGTCGCGGCGGTGACCACGCCGAGCACGCCCTCGCTGCCGATGAGGAGCGGCGTGAGATCCGGGCCTCGCGCGCGCCGATCGAAGCGGACGATCTCGCCGCGGCCGACGACGCACTCGAGCGACGCGACCATGTCCTCGATCTTGCCGTAGAGCCCGGAGCACTGGCCGGCGCTGCGCGCCGCGACCCAGCCCCCCACGGTCGAGCAGAGGATGGACGACGGGAAATGGCCGAGCGTGAAGCCCTCGGCGTTGAGCTCCTCCTCGAAGCGGATGCCGAGCGCGCCGGCCTCGACCTCGACCGACGGGGCCTGACGATCGAGCGAACGGCGGCGGGAGAGCCGCTTGAGGTCGAGCACGACCGTGCGCTCGTCCGGCAAGACGCCGCCGCACACGCCCGAGCCCGCCCCGAAAGGCACCAGCGGGAGCCCCTCGTCCGCGCAGAAGCGCACCACCTGGGCGACCTCCTCCGTGGAGGACGGCCAGACGATCATCCCGGGCCGGTGCTCGGCGATGCGGCCCTCCGACACCGCGAGGTGGTGCCGCGGCCAGAGATCGCGGGCGTAGGCGATCTGATCGACGGGGGAGGCGCTGCGCGGGATCCCCGGCAACGCGCGCGCGATCGCGGCCTCGAAGCTCATGCGCGGGGAGCCCTAGCGCCTCAGCTCCGCTCGGCAAGGACGATGAGCCGCGGCGACTCGGAGCCGAAGAAGACGCCTGGGTGCGCAGGGTGTCCGGTCACCTCGGTGACCTTGAAGCCCGCTTCGTGGAGCACCTTGCCGAGCTCGTGCAGCCCGTAGAGGCGGAGCGAGTAGTCGAGCTCGCGCGAGCGGCCGTCCTCGAACATGACGGTGCGCTTCACCTTGAGCCTGCTCGTGAAGAAATCCACGTGCATTTCATCCATGCAGACGCAGCCGTCCCCCTCGAACCAGACGAGGCTCGGCTGGCGGGACGCCACATAGTCGCGGTTGACGATGTCGAGCAGGAGCATTCCGCCGGGGCGGAGGGCGCGGCGGATGCGGGCGAGGACATCCGCGTTCTTCTCGTCGTCGAAGTAGCCGAAGCTCGTCGACCAGCAGTAGACGCCGTCGAAGGTCTCCTCGAACGTCATCTCGCGCATGTCGCCCTGGAGGAAGTTCAGCTTCTGGCCGCGGTCCTGCGCTTCGTCGGCGGCGCGGGCGAGCATGGCGAGCGACAGGTCGTAGCCGACCACGCTGTAGCCGCGGCTGGCGATCTCGATCGCGTGGCCGCCTGCGCCGCACGCGAGATCGAGGATCACCGCGCCCTTCTCGACGCCGAGCCGCTCCTCGATGAAATCGACCTCGCGGCGAACCACCTTGCTGTCGATCTTGTCGAGCGTGCGCAGGAAGTCGTCGCCGAAGAGCTCCTCCCACCACGGGCGCTTCCGGCGCGCGGCGGGCTCGGTCGACGGGCCGGAATCGTGCTCGACCTGCTTCGCCGCGGGCGCCGCGGCGGGAGCGGCGGGCCGCGCGGGCGCGGACGGCTCGCCGTGCGACGCGGGCGGCGCCGACGCGGGCGGCGGCGGCACCGAGCTCGTGAACGTCGCGAGATCCGGCGATGCCAGCGCCTGCGCGCGCGGGCGCCGCGGCGGCAAGGGAGGCGGCGGTGGCTTCTTGGGTTGACCGGCCTGCAGATCGGCCTGCGCGGCCGCGCCCGCGTCGGCGAGCTCGGCGTCGCGCTCGGGCTCGACCTCCTCGAGCTCGACCTCGGTGCTCTTCGGCGGCACGGTGATGCGCGTCGCGTCGCCCTGCGCCTGCTGGCCTTCGCCGCCCGCCGGAGGAGCGCCCGATAGCTCGACCTTCGCCTCGGCGACGGGCTCGGGCTCGGGCTCGACCTCCGCGACCTCGTCCGCGCCCGCCCCCGGCGGGGGCCAGTCCAAGGGGTGCGCGTCGATCTCCGGCGCAGAGGCCTGCCTCCTGGACCGCCTTCGAGGCTGCGGCTGGAGGGCGTCGAAGGCGGCGTCGCGCGCCGTCGGCGGGCCCTCGGAGAGGCCTTCCTGGAACGACTCGAGGCCCATCCCGGTGGGAGCGTCGTCCGGCCGGATCCTGAACTGGAGCGGCGGCCACTCGTGCTCCGCCGGATCGGTCAAGAGCGGCGGCCTGGCGGGCTCGGCGGCCGAGGTGACCGGCGGTACCGGCGGCAGGTCCGACTCGATGCTGACAATCTGGAGCGGCCGGATCACCGCGACCGAATCGGGATCGATGATGAGCCCGCTCGGCGCTGGCATCGGCGGCACGCTCGAGGATTTCGGTGACGGGCGCGGGACGGCGCGGGGCGCGACCAGCTCGGCCAGGTTCGCCGCCGCCGCCGTCGCTGCCGCCGGCTTGCTGGGAGGCCTGGATCCATCCAGCGCGGGCTCGCTGGGATGCCGGGGCGCGTCGAGCGTCGGGTAGCTGGGCCGCCTCTCGGAGGCGCTCGGCCACCCGTCGTCGTCCGCCTCGTCGAGCGTGCGCGAGCGCTGCGCCGCGGCATCCTCGGGCACGGTGGCGCGGTCGCGCGTGGCGACCTGTTCGTCGTCCTGCTGCGCTGCGTCTCCGGACACGTTCACGAGCCGCCGCGAGCGCCGTCGCCCCGTCTTCGCGCCCTCGCCGCGCTCCACCTCCGCCACCCGTTCCACCTCCGTCGCGAGCGACTGCCAGGACCGCCTGGAGCCGGTGCTCGTCGGCAGGGGAGCGCCGTGCCGCGAGCGCTCCGTGGGCGGTCCGGCGATCCGCGGGTCGAGATCGAGGTCCGGGATCTCCGCGATCTGCCCGCCGGAGCCCCCGTCCGCGATGCCCGCGACGACATCGAGGCGCGGCAGCGGCGTCGTCGTCGCGAGCTGCGGGCGCGCGCTGGGCGAGCGCTCGGGCCGTGGAGCGGACGCTCGCGCGGGGAGCGAGCCCTGCTCTCCCTGCGGCGCCGTTGCGGCCGCGTTCCCTGCCTCGTCCGGCAGCGGCGCGCCGGGCTCTCCGGGGGCGCCGCCTTCCTGGGCGGGCGTAGCCAGGGGGTTGCGCGGCCGCTCGCTCGTCATCGCCGGCCCCCTCCCTCCAGCGGCTCGCCGTAGAGGATCGGCCCAGGAGCCCTGCTCCAGGGGGGCGCCACCCCGCGCTCCACGAACATGACCGCGGTGGATCCGAGGTGGAACTTGCCGATCTCCTCGCCGCACGCGACCGGAAGGGCCGGCGAGATCGCGTGCAGGCCGAGCGGCACGTCGCGCGCGTCGACGGCGCTCACCGTGATCCGTCCGACGATCATCGCGCCCACCATCACCACCGTAACGCGCCCCTGGCGCTCCGTGTCGATCACGATCGCGACGCGCCGGTTGCGCGCGAAGAGGCCCGGGACGTGGCGTTCGCCGATCGCGTTCACCGGGAACAGCTCCCCCGGCATCGAGCGGATGAGGCTCACCCGCCCGGCGACGGGCGAATGGACCCGGTGGTAGTCGCGAGGCGACAGGTAGACGATCGCGAACTGCCCGCCGTCATAGCGCGTGGCTTCTGCGGGGTCGCCCACGAGGTCTTCCACGCGGTAGGGCCGCCCCTTGATGGTCAGCCGCCCGCCCTCGGTCACGGGGCCGAGCGCTTCGACCCGTCCGTCGGCGGGGCTGGTGATGGCTCCGGGATCGGAGCAGACAGGGCGCATCCCCTCGCGGAGCTTGCGCGTGAAGAACGCGTCGAAGCTCTCGTAAGGGCTCGTCAGCACCTCGGCGGCGTCCATGTCGACGCGGTACGCGCGCGCGTAGAGCTTCACCACCGCGTTCAAGACGGCGGCGGGTGCCCTGGCGTCGCAGAGGCGGCCAACGGCCCGGGTAATGCGCTCTCGCGGAAGCACCCGCAACAGCTGTGCGGCGGCGTAGGTGGCAACGGTCATTGTGCGGAGCAGCGGTAACGATGCGGGAAAGAGAGCGGTGCAGGAATGCTAGGCCTCAGGAACGACCTTGGTCAACGCTCGGGTCAGACGAACCTTCCAGCGTCGGCGCGGTCCCCAACCTGCGAGGGAGCTCAGCCTTGACGCGACGCACAGCGCGATCCGAGGCGCGACGCCAGGCCCGTCCCCCGCGCCCCACGTTTCTCCACGTCGCTGCGAGCGCGTCAATCGCGAAGCGCCGCTCCGCGCAAAAGGGGGCGCGAGGGCCCGCGGGCCGTCCCCTCGAGGCGCTCCATTCTGAAGCGGCGATCCGGACCTCGCGCTGCGACTTCGATCGACCTCCGCGGGCGCAGCAGAAAAGCGGAGCGGTTTCAAGGGCCTGCGTCCTGGCACGCCGCTCGCTGAAGAGCGGCCGAGGAGGCTCGCAACAACGATGGAGATCAAGTTCTGGGGAGTTCGCGGGAGCATCGCTTCGCCTGGGCCGGAGACGGCTGCGGTGGGCGGAAACACAAGCTGCGTGGAGGTTCGCTGCGGCTCGTCGCGGATCATCCTCGATGCAGGGACGGGCGTACGCAAGCTCGGAGATGCCCTGCTCCGGGAGGGGCCGGTCGAGGCGACGGTGCTGCTGTCGCACCTGCACTGGGACCACATCCAGGGCCTGCCGTTCTTCGTGCCGGCGTACCTGCCGAGCTCGCGGCTGTCGTTCGTGGGCAGCGCGCACGGGGTCGGGAGCCTCCGCGAGGTGCTCTCGACGCAGATGGCCGCGCCGAGCTTCCCCGTCCGCATGGACGAGCTCTGCGCGCAGATCGCCGTGCGGGAGGCGCGGCCGGGCGAGGCGTTCGATGTGGGCGAGGTCCACGTGCGGATCGCCAAGCTCAACCACCCGGGCGGCGTCCTCGCCTACCGCGTCGAGCACGAGGGCCGCAGCGTCGTCTACGCGACCGACACCGAGCACTACGCCTGCGTCGATCCGGCGCTGCGCGCGCTCGCGGACGGGGCCGACGTGCTCATCTACGACGCGCAGTACACCCCGGAGGAGTACCGCGGCGACGGCGGGCGCTCGAAGGTCGGCTGGGGGCACTCGACGTACGTCGCGGGCGCGGAGATCGCGCGGGCGTGCGGCGCGCGGAAGCTCGTCCTGTTCCATCACGACCCGCAGCGGACGGACGCCGGCGTCGCGGAGATCGAGCGCCTCTCCCGCGAGCTCTTCCCTGCCTCGGTCGCCGCGCGCGAGGGGCTCTGCATCCACGTCGAGGCCCTCGCGCGGGCCGCGTGATGACCCGGATGACGACGAGCGCGGCGCAATCTATGCTGGATACTGCTCCGCTATCCATGTCGCGCCTCTCGCTGCTCGTCGATCTCGCCTCCCTGCTCGCCCGGGAGGTCGACTTCGACGCTCTCCTCGGCACGGCGTGCGAGCGGCTCGCGAAGGCGCTCCGCGCCGACCGCGCGACGATCTGGCTCGTCGACGCCGAGCGCGGCGATCTCGTGACGCGCGTCGCCCTGCTGCCCGAGCTCCCCTCGCTCAGGCAGCCGCTCGAGCGCGGCATCGCCGGGCACGTGGCCACGACCGGACAGGTCGTGCGCGTCGACGACGCCTCGCGCGACCCGCGCTTCGATCCGTCGGCGGACCGGGCCACGGGCTACACGACGCGCTCGATGCTCGTCGCGCCCATCCGCGAGGACGGTGCCGCCCCGGTCCGCGGCGTCGTCCAGCTGCTGAACCGCGCGGGCGCGCCCTTCGACGAGGAGGACCAGCGCTACCTCGTCGCCCTCGCGACGCAGCTCGCCCGCGCCCTCTCGCTGACGACGCTTCGCGCCGCCGAGGGCGGCGGCCCGGGGGTCGTGCTGCAGGGGCCGTTCAACCGGATCGTCGGCCGGAGCGAGCGGCTGACCGCCGTGTACGAGAAGGTCCAGCTCGCGGCCCAGACCGACGCGACCGTGCTGCTCCGCGGGGAGACAGGCACCGGCAAGAGCCTGTTCGCCCGGGCGATCCACGTCAACTCGCGGCGCCAGACGAGGCCCTTCGTCACCGTCGACTGCACGACGCTGCCGGCGCAGCTCGTCGAGAGCGAGCTCTTCGGCCACGAGCGGGGGGCGTTCACCGGCGCGGACCGGCGTGTGCCGGGCAAGGTCGAGCTCGCCGAGGGCGGCACGCTGTTCCTCGACGAGCTCGGGGACCTGCCGCTCGACATCCAGGGCAAGCTCCTTCGCTTCCTGCAGGACCGCTCCTTCGAGCGCGTCGGCGGTCGCCAGTCGCTCCGCGCCGACGTGCGCGTCGTGTGCGCCACGCACTGCGACCTCGAGCGCGCGGTCGCCGAGGGGCGCTTCCGGAAGGACCTCTACTACCGCGCGCGCGTCGTCGAGATCGATCTGCCGGCCCTGCGTGAGCGCGGCCCCGACGACGTCGAGACGCTGGCGCGGCACTTCGCGGACGTCTACGCGACGAGGTACGGCAGGCCGTCGCCGCGCTTCGATCCGGACGCGCTCCGCCACCTCCGCGCTCATACGTGGCCAGGCAACGTGCGCGAGCTCGAGCACTGGGTCGAGAGCGCCATCGCCCTCGCGCCGGACGGCCGCATCTCCGCGGGGCACCTGCCGACGCGCCGGGGCGAAGGCGCCCCGCCGCACGCCGCCGCGGCGCCCGAGGGCGACGCGCGGGTCGCGCTGCCGCTCGGGCTCACCCTCGACGAGGCGACGCGGCGCTACGTCGAGGCGATGGTCCGGGCGTGCGAGGGGAACAAGACGGAAGCGGCGAAGCGGCTGGGCGTCGGCAGGAACACCCTGGCGCGCGCGCTTCGCGCGAAGCACTGAGGCCGCGCGGAGCGCGCGACCTCCTCCGGCCCGGCGCCCGCGCCGCGCGAGGCCCGCGGAGGCGCGGGCCGCTGGGCGCGCGCGCGACGCTCTTCACCCCGGGTTACCCCGGGTCCACCGGGAACGTCAGGCCGATCCCGGCGATCGCCGCGACGGCCGAGGTCTTCCACCTCCCGGCCGGGCCGGCCGAGAGCAGAGGGCGCGCCAGGACGAGGTGCAGCTCGAGGAAGCTGCGCAGCTGGAGGTGTCGCGCGATGCGCCACTCGGCGCCGCCGCGCGCGCCGGAGGTGAGCAGCCAGAGGACGTGGCCCGCCGTCTGGGTGACGCTCTCCGGGGCGGACGCGCGGACAGCGCCGAGCTGGAAGACGTTGCACAGGAAGACGTCGTCCCGGTACCTGCAGAGCGACATGACCCCCAGCCCGGCGCTGATGCGCCGCGGCCCGCCGCTCGGCAGATCGCTCGGAGGGCCGCCCAGCGCGACGAGCGCCCGCGCCTCGAGCGACACGGACAGGTCGGACCAGCGGAGAGCGGCAGCGGGCGAGAGGCCGAGGCCCGCCGTCGGCGTCAGGCC
This sequence comes from Sorangium sp. KYC3313, assembly GCF_052075895.1. NCBI lineage: Bacteria > Pseudomonadati > Myxococcota > Polyangiales > Polyangiaceae > Sorangium > Sorangium sp. KYC3313. The sequence goes on along the minus strand of NZ_CP197255.1, from coordinate 801,413 downwards.
AAATGCCAGCACGGAGGACGCGCTGAACTCGCTCTGCACGCGCGGCTGCGGCGCGCGCTGCGTGCCCTGGGCGTAGGCCGGGGCCGGCAGGGCGAGGCCCAGCGCGATCATCAAGGGGATGCGACCAGGGTTCGGCATCCCGCGCACCGTAGGAGCGCGCTCCGGCGCGACGGAATCCGGAGCGGGCCCGCTCGCGAACAAACCGCCGCTCGCGCGCCATTGCGTCGAGCGGCGCTATTTCCTCGGCTCGCCGTCTTTTTTTTGGATCTCGCATGCGACGGGCTAGCGCGCCCTGCGGCGCGCGGCCTCGCAGAGGGCCGAACGGCGGGGGTCGCCGGGGAGATCGGGCGGCAGCTTCTCCTCGCAGGCCACGTCGGGGTTCAGCGGATCGAGCGCCGTGCCCGCCGAGAAGGCGCGGCCCCCGTCGGGGCCTCCGTGGAGCAGCCCGTGCAGCGACCACCACCGGCCGTAGCGGCTGTGCACGTCCTCCACCCGCTCGACGAGGGGCGAGGCGCTCGCGCGCTCGCCCGACGCCAGCAGGGCGGCGGCGAGGAAGCAGCGCACCGCCGGCTCGTGCGGCGCGAGCGCCTGCGCCCGCGCGTGCTGGACCGCGGCGGCGGCGTGGTGGCCGCGGTCGTGGAGCAGCTGGCCGAGCCGCACCCGCTTGCTCACCTCCTGCCGGTGCGGCATGTCCGCGCCGGGCGCGAGGTCCGGCGGCACGTCGGCCGGCACGCTGGCGAGGTAGGCGCGCCAGCGCTTGTCCCAGGCCGCGAGGTCCGCGCCGGAGATCTCGGCGATCGCCCGCTCGAGGTCCGCGTCGCTGCTCGCGTCCTTGAGCCGGCGCAGGAGCTGCGGCAGCGCCGTGTCGCCCGCCTCCCTCGTCCAGTAACGGATGAAGCTCGCGACCTCGGCGAACACGACCGCCGCCTCCTCCGCGCTCGGGAGCATCGCGATCGAGGGGCCGATCTTGTCGAGCGGACGCCCGAGGCCCCGCTGGAGGCCCAGGAAGGCGATCGCGTCCGCGGACGGTACGTCGTCCAGCGGGTCGGGCTCGCGCCAGCGGACCTCCTCGCGCTTGGCCACGCCCTCCTGGAGCCACAGCGGGGCGTTGTCGCGCGTCCCGCGCGAGAGGGCGAGGTGCGTTATCTCGTGCGCGAGCGTGTCCAGCCAGGGATAGCCGCTCGGCGTGGCGCGCGGCGAGAGCATCGTCACCCGCCCCCACTTGGCGATGGCGACCGTGCCCGTCGTCCGCGCCGCGTCCTCGGGCAGCCCCGTCATCGCGGAGAGCGTGAACTGATCGCGGACGAGATCGATCCGCAGCGGCCGGAGGAGCTCGACGCCGAGGTCCTTCGCGAGCACCTCGCGCGTCCTCGCCGCGACGTCGACGAGGAGCGGCACGAGCGCGCGATCGTCGTCGTCCTGGAGCCGCACCCAGACGCCGCGCTCCTCGTCGTTCACGACGACCGTCGCCGCGGTGGCCCGGGCGCAGCCGCGCGCGATGTCCCCGAGCGCCGCGCCCTCGGCCGTCGCCGCGAGATCGGGGCGCGCGAGGATCGCCGAGGCGGCGTCGCAGTCGCCCTCGTAGATGGCGAGGCGGCCGCGCTCGAGCGCGAGCGCGAGGTCCGCCGGGTCCGCGTCCTTCAGGGCGTCCCGCGCCGCGGGGACGTCGATCTCCAGGATCGCGGCCCGGGCCCGCGCCGCGCGATCGAGATCGCCGACCGTGAGGCGTCCGGACGCGGTCGCCGACGCCGTCGCGAGCCCGGCGAGGATCGCCGCCCGGAGGCCGCGCCTCGCGATCGCCGTCGCCCCGCGCCGGGCCGTGGCCGCCCCGCCGCCTGTGCGCGTCATTTCAGGAGCCCCTCCGCGTAACGCTTGACCGCCTCTCGCAACCGCGGCTCCGAGGCCCCCCCGAGCCCCTCGAGCACGCGACGGCGGAACTCCTCGGGGCCCTTGTGTTTGTCCTTGTCCGGGATGTCGGCCTTCCTCGCCATGTTCCGCTCCCCTTCCGACTCGGCGTCGCTGTCCTGACCCTGGTCCTCGCTGCGCGACATCTCGAGCAGCCGCTGCGCGTCGCGCTGGCGCTCGTTGCCGCCCTCGCCGTCCCCCTCGGCGAGGGCGCGCTGGGCGTCGCGCATCGCCTGCTCGGCCTCGTCGAGGCGATCGAGCATCTCCTCGGGCATGCGGCCGTCGCCGCGCTCGCCCCGCTTGCGGAGATCGCGCGCGCGGTCAGCGAGCGATCCCTCGCGCTGGCTCGAACGCCCGAGGCCGTCCCGCGCCCGCTCCGCCGCCGCCTGCCGCAGCTTGCGCAGCGCCTCCTCGGCCCAGGCCAGCTCCTCGGCGAGCGCCTGCTGCGCCTCGCCGGCCTCGCGAGCGGCGCGCTCCTCGGGGAAGAAGCCGCCGGCCTGCGCGCCGAGCCGCTTCGCGTCGCCCAGCGAGCGCATCGCGCCCCGGCCGCTCGTCACCGCTTCCTCGGCGCGGCCCTGCTCCAGCGCGCCGGCCATCGCCTCGGCCTGCTCCCGGCCAGCCGCCGCGGCGGCCTCGGCGGAGCCCGGCGCCGCGCCCGGCTGCGGCAGGTCCCGCACGGCCTCTCGGATCGCCTCCGCGTGCTTCTTCGCCTCCTCCCGGAGCGCCGCGATGTCCTCGGGCCGCGACGCGCGAGAGAGCTCCTCGGCGACCGCGTTCGTCTCGGCGGCGTGATCGCGCGCGAGCTCCTCGAGATCCCGCTCGCTCTGGGCGACGCTCTCGTCGGCGTTCGACGCGTCCCCGGGGTCAGGCCCGCGCGGCGCGCCCGACTCCACCCCGCCGCGGCCGCCGCCGCCGAACGAGGGCTCCGGCCGCCTGAGCCGCGCGGCGAGGTCGCGCGCCGAGAGCTCGGCGTGCAGCCAGTCGCTGGCGCCGCGGGCGCGCGCGATCCGGCGCAGGTCGTTCGCGACGATCTCGCCGAGGTCGAGGCCGAGCTCGCCGAGCTTGCCGAGCTCGACCCCCCCGCCGCCCAGCACCGTGACGGCCGCCTCCAGGCGGACCTCGCCGCCCTCGCGGTCGCCGTTGTCCAGGAGCTCGGCCGCCGCCGCCGCCTCGTCTGCGACGTCGGCGAGCCGCTGCGCGACGGCCCGGGCGTCGCGGTGGCCCAGGCCGCGCAGGCCGGCGTCGAACGCGAGCAGCGCGCCCTCGGTCTCGTCGAGCAGCTCGTGGTGCGCCGCGCGGGTCGTCGACTTCCGCTCCGCGGCGAGCGCCGCGTCGAGCCGGGCCAGCTGACCTCGGGCGAGCGACGCGATGCGCCCCCGCACCCGCAGCCCGCCGTGATCCGCGGCGAGCGCCGCCTCGACCGCCGCCTTGGCCGCCGCCTGCACCTCGGCCTCGTGCGCCGCGTGCGCCGCGGCGCCGCCCGCCTCCGGCGGCCTCTGGCCGATGCGGTCGGCGAGCAGATCCGTGAGGGCGTCGCGCGCCTTCACGAGCGCGGCGTAGCGCCGCGCCTCGGGCTCGCCCACCTGGGGCGGGACGACCAGGATGGCCTCGCTCCTGCCCCACTTCGGGCCCTCGATCGGATCGTTGTCCCGCGCCTCGATCCGCACCTCGACGGGCACGTACGTCCTGCGGAAGAAGGGATCGCGCGCCCGGAGCTCGTAGCCTCCGCGGTCGACCTTCGCGTCCGCCGCCGGCCGCGAGAGCACCCGCCGCTCCTCCTTCGCTCCGGCGCGCAGGACGAGATCGACCTCGCGCAGGCCGTGATCGTCGGTGATCTCGTAGCGGAGCGGGATGCTGGGCTCGTCGAGGAGCTTCACCGTGCGCGGCGCGCCCTCGAGCGTGACGCGCGGCGCGTCGTCCGGGATCGACACGACGCGCTGCGCGTCGGCCTGCCGGACGCGCACCTGCCCGAAGCGCGCGGCCGCCTGGAGGGTCGTCGACTCGCCGAGCGTCCAGCGGGCGACCACGCTGCCCTTGCCGTCGTCGACGAACGGCACCTCGGCGCCGCCGTCCGTCAGCACGAGCGCGCGCCCCGCGCGGACGGGGCGGCCGCGCACCGTGATCACGGTCCCTCGGGGCTGCATCGTCGGGGCGAACGGCAGGAGCTCCTCCGCGCCCTGGTGCAGGTACTCGGGCGGCGCCGCCGTCATCTCGACCTCCTCGATCCACGGCAGATCGAGGGGAGCCTCGCCGCCGCGGGCGGCGAGGACGTCGAGCCCCTCGACGACGCGCGACGGCTCGATCGCCGCCGCCGCGAGCGCCGCCGCGCCGAGGGCGAGGCCCGCGCTCGCCCACCGCGTCGCCGCCTGGCGCGCGCGCTCGACGACGCGCGCCTGCGAGGCGCGGCCGAGCAGCCGCCGGAGGTGCAGGCCGGCGAGCTCCGGCGAGCCGACGCGATCGTCGGCCGCGGCGCGATCCGCGAGCGTGAGCGCCCGCAGCGTGGCGGCGCCGAGCGCCTCGTCCGTGCGACCGATGATCTCGCGCACCGTGCGCCTGGCGTCGCCGCGCCGCCGCTGCACGACGATGGCCCGCGCGGCGATCGCGGCGAGCAGCAGCGCGAGCCCGGCGCCGGCGAGCCCGCGGGCGAGCGGGGACCCGACGCGCGCCACGTGCGCCGCGCCGAACAGCCCTGCGCAAGCGGCCGCGGTGAGCGCGCGGCGCGCGGAGGGGCCCACCTCCGCATCCCAGACGGAGCGCAGCCGCGCGATGGACAGGGCCGGCGCCTCGTTATCCATGGAGAGGCAAGGGTAACCGGCGGGAGGAGGTGGTCCAGCGGATCGGTGGGATCCCCCGGGCGGCGGGAGCCCGGGCGATCAGACGTCGAGCTCGCCGTCGGTCATGAACCAGCTCTCCGCGTCGAGCAGCATGCGCCGCAGCTCGTCGGGGAAGGCGGGATCGAGGTGTACGATGAGCCACCGCGAGCCGACGTTCGGCGGGTGGGGGCGGGAGAAGAACCCGAGCGCCCGCAGGCGGGCGCTGAACGAAGGGGGCGCCACGAGGAGCATGCCCACGGAGACGTGCCCCTCTCGCCGCATCGCCTGGCAGAACTCGAGCAGCAGGGCGTCGAACGTGGGGCCGTTGTCCTCGCAGAACAGGTCGCTGATCTCGACCTTGTTGTTCCTCACCGAATAGACGGCGTAGCCGAGCAGCCGCCCGTCATGCCGATCGAGCATGCAGAAGAAGCGGTATCGGACGTTGCCGAGCTGCGCATAGCGCCAGTTCAGGAACCGGGCGCTCCGCTCGCCGACGACCGGCCAGAGCTTCGCCCGCGACCACAGCGCGTCGAAGCGGTGATCGGCTGTGTCCACGAGCTCGGTGCGCACGCGGCTCCCCTTCGCGAGCAGCGCGGCGGTGTCCCGGAGCGCCATCGAGGCGTCGAGGGCGCTGCCCGCGGCACGGACCAGGAGGTTGTCCGGCTTCACCGTCGCCCGCTGGACGGCGCGCTCCGCCGCGGTCGACAGCGCCTGCGCGAGCGGGGCGGGCGGGGCGCCCGGCTCCGCCGCCTCCCAGAGGGCGCGCCAGCGAGGGTGGGGGACGGCCGACGCGGCCCGCTCGGCGATCCGCTGCACCACCGCGCCCACGGTGTTCCGCTGCTCGCCGGCCGACGAGGCCGCGAGCTCGTTCAGCTTGTACGCGGCCATGAGGGGCCGGACCCAGATGGTGGAATCGGCGATCTTCTTGTAGCCGGCGCGCTGGAAGATCGGGAATGAGGCCTTGTTGGGGAAGCCGAACACGAAATCGACCCCGGCGTCGCGGCAGCCCCTCGCGAGCTCTCGCTGGATGCTCATGGCCGCCCCCGCGATGCGGTGCGCCTTGGTCACGCCGAAGTCGCCGAGGACGCCGGCCTTGAGCTTGCGCCCGTCGACAACCAGGTCGCGCGGGTAGAACGAGCCGCTCCCGATGATCTCCCGCTCCGGTCCGTGAAAGCCCATCCAGGTCCGCGGGGGGCCGGCCGGGTTCTGCTCCTGGAACCAGCGCATCCGCCGCTCCACGAGCTCCTGCGATACCTCGCCGTGGGCGAGGTTCTCTTTCCAGAGCTGCGCGAGGGCGTCCCTGTGCTCTTCCGGCTGGATGCGGGCGGCGCTGTAGACCTTCTCCATGGCTTTCCGGTGCGCTCTCCTGGCGCGGCAGAGCGGCGCGCCGCGCCCGTCATGGCCGAAGGCGGCGAGGGCGTCAATCGCGCCTGGCGGCGCGGCGAGGCGTTCCGCGCTGGGCACAGCGACGCCCGCACGGCGAAGGCGTCATCGCGGAACCGGAGTACACTCGCGCGATGTCCCGCCGCGCCATCGCCGCCGTCGCCTGGCTCTCGTTGCTGTTCGTCCTGGCTTGCAGCTCCGCGCTGCCGCCGCCCCCTCCAGACGCCTCGCAGGCGAAGACCAGCGGCGCCCCTGCGCGGCAGCCGGGCCCAGCCGCCGATCCGGGAGCGGCGCTCGACGAGGTGATGGTCGCGGACGGCGACCCCGGCCCGGTGCCGGTGACCCGCGCGGATCCGGCGCGCGGCAGCCGGCTCGCGCCCGTGACGATCGTCGTGTTCTCCGACTTCGAGTGCCCCTTCTGCAAGCACCTGGGCGGCACGCTGAGGCAGCTGGAGCAGCGGTACGGCGCGGAGCGGCTGCGGGTCGTGTGGAAGAACTTCCCGCTCGCCTTCCACAAGCAGGCTCGGCCGACGGCCGAGGCCGGGGCGGCGGTCTTCGCGCACGCGGGGCCCAGCGCCTTCTGGGCGTTTCACGACGCCATCTTCACGGCCGACGAGCGGCTCTCGCCGGAGGTCCAGGCCACCGCGCTCCGGCGGGCCGGGGTGACCCCCGGCCAGATCCAGCAGCTCGTCCAGCAGAGCGGGGCGGCGCAGAAGGTCGACGCGGACATGGCGCTCGCCGGGCGGCTCGGCGTGAACGGCACGCCGGCGTCGTTCATCAACGGCGTCCTCCTCGCCGGCGCGCAGCCGGCGGAGCGGTTCTCGGAGATCATCGACGCGCAGCTCGCCGCGGCGCAGGCGCTCCGCGCCGAGGGGACGCCGCCGGAGAAGATCTACGCGGCGCTCGCGAAGAAGAACTTCGCCCCTCCTGCCGAGGAGCCCGACGACGCCGATGATGAAGAGAGCGACGGCGGCGTGGTGCACCTCGTGCCCGTCGGGGACTCGCCCGTGCGCGGCGCGGAGACGGCGCTCGTCACGATGGTGCTGTTCAGCGACTATCAGTGTCCGTTCTGCAGGCGGGTCACGCCGACGGTCGAGAAGCTCAGGGCGCAGTACGGCGACAAGCTGCGCGTCGTCTGGAAGGACCACCCGCTCCCGTTCCACCCCCGGGCCGAGCCCGCTGCAGAGCTCGCGCGCGAGGCCCGCGCCCAGAAGGGAAACGACGCCTTCTGGCAGGCCAACGATCGCCTCCTCGCCGGCGAGGCCGCCCTCGACGACGCCGCCCTCGAGGCCGTCGCCGCGGACCTCCGGCTGAACGTCAACGCGGTGAAGCGCGCCGTCGCCTCGCACAAGCACGCCGCCAAGATCGAGGCCGACGTGGATCTCGCCGACGATCTCGGCGCCCAGGGGACCCCGCACTTCTTCATCAATGGCCGCAGCCTCGTCGGCGCGCAGCCGATCGAGAAGTTCCAGGCGATCATCGACGAGGAGATCGCCAAGGCGGAGGCGATGGTCGTGGCCGGGACGCCGCGCGCGAAGGTGTACGAGGCCATCCAGAAGCAGGCGGTCCCGCCGGCGCCGCCGCCGAAGGTGGCCGTGCCGCCGGTGCCCAAGGGCCACCCCAGCAAGGGCGCGGCCGCGGGCAAGGTGGTCATCCAGGTGTTCTCCGACTTCCAGTGCCCTTTCTGCGCGCGCGCCGCCTCCACGATGGACGAGCTCGTCAAGGCGTTCCCGGGCAAGGTCCGTGTCGTCTACCGCCACCTGCCGCTCCCCTTCCACCCGGAGGCGCAGCTGGCCGCCGAAGCGGCCATGGAAGCGCTCGCGCAGAAGGGGCCGGCCGGGTTCTGGAAGATGCACGACCTGCTCTTGAAGGCCAACGACGCCTCGAACCTCGACCGCGCGGCCCTGGAGCAGCACGCCGCGAGCCTCGGGCTCGACCCGGCGCGCTTCGCAAAGGCGCTCGACGAGCGCACCCATCGCGCCGCCGTCGAGGCCGACGCGCAGACCGCGCGGAGCGCCGGCATCACCGGGACTCCCGGGTTCGTGATCAACGGTTACCTGGTCAGCGGAGCCCAGCCGCTCGCGAAATTCAAGAAGGTAGTCCGGCGCGCCCTCAGCGAAGCGAACTGAACACCACCTGAACACGCGCGACACGCGCCTCCCGGCGGCGCGCGCTCCGGCGCAGGGCTCCAGAACCTGCGCTCCGAGCGGTCTGGCGCTCGGCTCACCGTGTGCGTTTCTCGGGCGCCTCCCTCGATATTGCGCTTCGAGCTCGTGATAGCCTGTCGCAATGCCCAAACCGCGCGGTCGAGGGACATCGGCCGAACCCAGGCGCACCGTCAAGGCATCGAGCGGATCCGCGCGCGCGCGGCGTCATGGCAAGGCGGGCGAGCGCGGGGGCGCGAAGGCGGGCCCGCCGGCCGCGCTGCGCGACCGGCAGGAGCGGGCGCCCGCGAGCTCGGGAGCCAGGCCCAGGAAGGCGAAGGGCGCGACCTCGCTCGTGGAGGCCGCCGCCGCGAAGCGACCGGCGGCGCCGGGGAAGCGCGCGGCGGCCGAGCCACCGGCGGCGCCGAGGATGCGCCCCCCGAGAGCGCGCGCCGGCGAGCAGGCCAGCGCCGCGCCGCCGAAGCGCCGACCCCGGAACGCGAAGGCGAAGAGCGGGGCGGATGACGCGGAGTTCTCGCCGCCCCGGCCGCCTGAGCTCGACTGGGACGACACGCCGTCTGAAGGCGCCGAGGAGGCCCTCGCCCAGCGCTGGGCGGCGCGGGGGGAGGAGCTCTTCCAGCAGCTCGAAGGCCACGGCGCCGCGCTCCACGAGTACCGCGCCGATCTCAAGGAGGGGCGCTTCGTCTGGATCGCGCCGAGCGGGCGCGTGTCCGCCGAGGCGAGCGCGCGCCTCCTGTGCAGCTGGTCGTGCGCGACCTCGGTCCTGGTCATGGCGTGGGCCGACCCGCTCGCCAGCGGCGCCGGGATCGGGCGCATCGACGGGATGCCCGCGGAGCAGGACGGCATCGACGAGCAAGGCGCCTGGCAGATCGCGATGAGGGCGGCGGACGCCTGCAACGCCGCCTACCTCTATCGCGTGTCCTCGCCGCAGGCCTGGTACTTCCTTGCGCTCGACGGGCTGACGTTCTCACCGAAGCGCACCTCGTTCCACCCGGGCGCGCCGGTCTGCCTCGTGCTGCGCGCCATCGGCGAGGTGCGCGAGGCGATCGCGTCCCGCGCCGAGCCCGCCGACGTCGTGCGCGACAGGATCTCGGCGCTCAGCGACTCGCTGTTCCACCAGGCCAGGTATGCCTATCGCGACACCGATTGGGTCGCGCGCCTCGATCGGACCGGCTCGTGCCTCTCGCACCTCGCGAAGCGCATCCCACGCGCGGGCTTCAGCGCGATCGCCGCAGGCCAGCGCATCGACGAGTGGCTCGAGCGCGAGCTCGCGGTCGAGCTGATCAACGCGCTATCGCTCATCGAGGACGAGTGGAGCCTGTTCGGTTGATGAGGCGCTGACGGGCGCGGCCTTGCCCGTGTCGCGGTCAACCCCCCGCCACTCGTCGCGTCGCGCGCGGCCGAGCCCGCGCCGCGCGCCCCGCGGCACCGCTCTTGAAGGGGTCCCAGGAGCGGACGTGAGGGGAGGGGGCGATGGGGCGAGCGAAGCTGTTCGAGGATCGCAGGGACGCCGGGCGCAGGCTCGCGCAGCTGCTCTCGGGGTACAGGAGCGAGGCGCCGCTCGTGCTCGCCCTGCCGCGCGGCGGCGTCGAGGTGGGCTACGAGGTGGCGCGCGCGCTGGGCGCGCCGCTCGATGTGTGGATCGTGCGCAAGCTCGGCGCACCCGCGCAGCCGGAGCTCGGCGTGGGCGCGATCGCCGAGGGGGGCGAGGTGTACATCGATCGGGGCCTCGTCGCGCTGCTGGGGATCTCCGAGGCGGAGCTCGCCGAGATCGCGGAGCAGCAGGCCGCCGAGGTGGAGCGCGGCGTGCGCCGGTACCGGGGCGACAGGCCGATGCCCCGCGTCGAGGGGCGGACGGTGATCGTCGTGGACGACGGCATCGCGACCGGCGGCACCGTGCGGGCCGCGCTGCGCGACCTGCGCAAGCGCTCGCCGAGGCGGCTCGTGCTCGCCGTGCCGGTCGCCGCGCCGTCGAGCCTGTCGTCGCTCAGCCGCGAGGTCGACGGCATCGCCTGCATCGAGGAGGACCCGGGCCTCCAGGCGATCGGCGCCTACTACGAGGATTTCTCGCAGACGTCGGACGACGCCGTCGCCACGCTGCTCGCCGAGGCGCGGCGCGAGGTCGCGACGCCGGAAGAGGCGGAGCGGCCCCTCTTCGTCGAGGCAGGGACGGCGGCGCTGCCCGGGGACCTCGCGATCCCGGAGAGGGCGGGCGGCCTCGTGATCTTCGCGCACGGCAGCGGCAGCAGCCGCAGGAGCCCTCGCAACCGCTCGGTCGCGGAGGCGCTCTGGCGGTGGGGGCTGGCCACGCTGCTCTTCGACCTGCTCACCGGCGAGGAGGAGGCGGAAGATCGCCGGAGCGCGCAAATCCGCTTCGACGTCGATCTGCTCGCGCGGCGGCTGATCGGGGCGACGGACTGGGCGCTCGCGCGCCCCGAGCTCCGTCAGCTCGCGGTCGGCTACTTCGGCGCGAGCACCGGCGCGGCGGCCGCGCTCATCGCCGCGGCGGCGCGGCCGCGCGTCGTGGGCGCCGTCGTGTCGCGCGGCGGCAGGCCCGACCTCGCGGGCGCGGCCCTGGCGATGGTGCGCGCGCCGACGCTGCTCATCGTGGGCAGCGCGGACACCGAGGTGCTCGCGCTGAACCAGGTTGCCCTCGACGGCCTCGCGGGCCCGCGCCGGCTCGCCGTCGTGCCTTCCGCGACGCACCTGTTCGAGGAGCCGGGCGCGCTCGCGGCGGTCGCCCGGCTCGCCGGCGAGTGGTTCGCGCAGCACCTGAGCGCGCGAGGAGCCGAGGCGAGGGCGTGACGCGCCGGCCGGCGGCCCGGGCAGGCCGCGGCGAGCGCGCCGCCTGCCGGCGCCCGGCGGGAGCGCCGGCCGGCGCGGCGCCTACCTGGAGAGCCAGACCGTGTACGCGTGCGGCATGAACGGCGCGTCGTCGGGATCGAACGGGAGGCTGCGGATCATGCTCCCCGCGTTGACGCCCACGACGAGCAGCCCCGAGAGCCCGTCGAGCCCCACCACCGTGCGCTGCGCGCGGCTGCTGCCGAAGACGCCGGCCACGTCGACGCGGCCGGCCTCGGCGCCGTGCGCGTCGACCTTCACGATCGCCCAGCGGAACAGCGCGGGCAGCTCCCAGTCGGCCACGAAGGTGATCTCGGCCGCCTTGAGATCCGGCCGAGCGGCCGCGTTCTCCGCCGAGAGATCGAGCCAGAGGTACGTCGCGCCGGTCGGCTCGATCGGGCGCAGGGGCGCGACCCGCCGCGGGAGCGTGGCGTAGGGCAGCGACCACTCGAAGCGAACCCGGCCGAAATCGCCGAAGCGCCCGGCGTCGGAGAGGTGCGCGCCGTCGCTGCGGCTGCCCACGAACGCTCGCGCGATGGCGAACTCGAGGAGCAGGTCGTCGAGGTCCTCGCCGCGGGATCGCAGGGACGCCCGGAGCGCATCGAAGGTGTCGGGCTCGGCGTCGAAGCGCGCCGCGCCCGCGGGCGTGGACTGCGCCGCGATGGCGAGCAGCGACGTCGCGACCTGCGCAGGCGTCCCGGTGCCGTACGCGTCGTCGAGGTACCACGGAAAGAGCAGGCCGCCGTCGAGCGCGCCGAGCGCCGCGCCGGTGAGCGCCCGCTCGGGCGCCCGCTGGAAGGCGTCGACCGCGGCGAGCTCCTCGGCCGCGCAGGGCGCCGCGATGGCGGCGAGGTAGCTCGCCGTCATGGCGATCGCGCCTTGCTCCGCCCCGGCGTCGAGGCGCATGGCGACGGCGTGCGCGAGCGCGTAGGCCGCGTCGGACGCGCTCGCGCACCCGCCGCGCCCCGGCGCGGCGATGATGGCGAACGCGCTCGCGGCGTCGAACCGCTCCCCGAGCGCCCGCGGGTCGTACCCCACGCGCATCGGGCCGCGGCGCGGGCCGCGCTCCAGGTAGAGATCGTACGATGGGCCGCCGCCCCGCGCGCCGTCGGGGAGCGGGCGCGGCAGACCGAGCGCGTCGTAGGCCCGCATCGCGGCCTCCAGGTCGGTGAGGCTCTCGAGGAGCGCGGCGCCGGGGACGTCCGCGGGCGCGTGCACGCAGACGGGCAGCGTGAAGGAGCAAGCGCGTTGCTGGGCGTCGCGGACGTCGCGCTCGTCCGGGCGCTGCACCGGCGAGACCACGGGCCGGCCCTCGGCCGGCGGGGCGGCGGCCGCTGAGGCGCCGTCGTCGGGGGGCGCCCCGGCCCGCGCGCTCGCGACGTGCGAGGGCGGCCTGGCCGACGGCGCGTCCGGCGCGCGCGCCGCTGCCGCGGGGGGGCCGCCGAGGACCGCGCCCAGGGCGAGGACCACCAGCGCCCAGGGCGCCGTGCGTCGGAGCGCGGGCCCTCGCGCTGGTCGCGCGGCCGGGGCGCGTGTGGGGAACGGTCTCATGGGGAGCGCACCTGGAATCCGGAGATCCGCCGGCGAGTCTGCCCCGGCGGCTTCGGGCTAGCTCATCGCACGAGCGCCCGCCCTTGCCCATGCCCGCCAACGTCGGTCGTGCGTCCCCCGCCGCCCCGCGCCTGGAGGGCCCCAACGGCGGCGGGCTCATCTCGTTCCAGAGCGGGAATGCGGGGGTGTCCGGACCCCGATCTCACCGAATCGAACTCCTGGTATCCTGCGCGCCCCTCGCCCGCCTCCCGGGCGGGGGCGAAAGCCCAGGACGATTCAATGACCCATCCGCTCCACGACATCTTGCTCCCCGACAGCCGACACGACTTCTTCCCCGTGGTGATCGAGATCCCGAAAGGATCGAAGTGCAAGTATGAGCTCGACAAGAAGACCGGGCTCTTGATGCTCGACCGCGTGCTCTACTCGTCCGTGCACTACCCGGCCAATTATGGCTTCATCCCTCAGACGCACGCGGGCGACGGCGACCCGCTCGACGTCCTCGTCCTCATGCAGGAGCCGGTCGTGCCGCTCACGATCGTGAGGGCGCGCGCCATCGGCGGCTTCTTCATGCGCGACGACAAGGGCGTCGACGACAAGATCATCGCGGTCGCCGTCGACGACCCCTCCGTGGCCCATTACCTGACCCACGAGGAGCTGCCGCCGCACGTGACCAAGGAGCTCATGCGGTTCTTCATCGACTACAAGACGCTCGAGAACAAGCTCGCAGAGGTGGATACGATGTACGACAGGAGCCGCGCCCTGGAGGTCATCGAGGAGTCCGTCGCGAGCTATCGCTCGATCAGCGCCTGGTCCAAGGGCTGACGCGGCTGGCCCTGGGGGCGCGGTTGCAGCGGCGCACGGATGGATCGCGGAAGCGGTGGATCGCCCTTCCTGGACCCCTCGGCGTCCACCCCTCGCAACCTTCGAAAAAATCCAGAAACCGGGCATGGCGGCGCCGGGTATCCCCGCGAGAACACTCGGCACGAGGGTTGCTTTACCGCCTGCTGTGGATCGCTTCGCGACGCTCACGGACGACGAAGGCCTTGCCCAGCGGCTCGCCCAGAGCCCTGAGGTCGTAACGCGCCTGGCGATCCAGCGGCTCCGGTTCGACCTCGGATCCGGTGGGAGGTCGAGCTCTCTGGCGTGGCGGGTGACACGGTGAGTCGGCTCAACGCGGAGCGTCGAACTCGACTTCGCTCCGGGGAGAGCCACCACGGGCCCACCATGACGCATGCAGGCGAGCAGGCAGGGCAAAGACGCTGAAAACGACGCTGAAAACGATTCGAACGCGACCAGCGCACTCGACGCAATCAACGCAAACAGCACGAATGACGCGGGCGATTCGGTGACAGGCCATTGAAGCGCGCGGGTATGCGCATGGATTATCGAGGCGACACCGCTTGATCGGGGCTTGACAACATGAGAGACATCAGCTTTTCTCAAGCAATGATGAGCACGCTTAATGGCTTAGTTTCGGCGAAAGCGTGTCGCCGCTACTCCGCAGTGGCGCTTCTCCTCGCCGGCCCGCTCGGTTGCCTGGGCAACCTCGGCAATCCCAACGACGAGACGCCCTCCGAGACCAGTAGCAGCGGCAACGGCAGCGGCAGCGGCAGCAGCAGCGGCGGCGACGCTGGCGGCCCGCCGACGGGCGACCCGCCGGAGGTGCACACGGAGATCCCGGAGGTGTCGCACTGCGAGGTCGCGGACAAGAGCACCCCCGGCCCGCGCGTGGTGCGTCGCCTGACGGTGGATCAATTCGAGGCCACTGTCCGCGATCTCTTCAAGGACCAGAGCGTCGCCCTCCCCAGCATCTTCAACGATCCGCAGGTGCTCGGGTTCACGGCCGACGCGAACGCGCTGGTGATTCGCGACCTGACGGCCCAGCAGATCATGGACTGGGCCGAGACGACGGCCGACTGGGCGGTGACGAACAAGCTCGCCAGCATCACCACGACGACGTGCAGGACCCTGGACGCGAGCTGCCGGACCGAGTTCATCCGCGACTTCGGCCGCCGCGCGTTCCGAGACAAGCTCACGGACGAGCGCATCGCGTCCTATGACGCGCTGTTCGGGGCGGAGAAGTCGTTCGAGGACGGCGCCAAGGTGGTCGTGGGCGCCATGCTGCAGTCGCCGTACTTCCTCTACCGCCACGAGATCGGGACCGCGGCGAGCGGCTCGGGCGTCTACGAGCTCACCCCGCACGAGATCGCGAGCAACCTCTCGTACTTGCTGACCGGGACCATGCCGGACGAGGCGCTGCTGCAGGCCGCCGACGCGGCCGCCGCCCAGGGCGCCAACCTGACCAGCGAGCAGATCGCCCAGCACGCGCTGCGCCTGCTGGAGGACTCGGCGACAAGGCCGCTGGCCGAGAAGGAGATGATGCGGTTCATGCGCGGCTGGCTCCAGCTGAACCGCCTCGTCACCGCGGTGAAGGACAACACGATCTTCGATCTCACGGACGCCATGCGCAAGGACATGATGGCCGAGACGCAGGCGCTCATCGTGGACACCGCGTTCAACCAGAACGGCACGTTCGCCAACCTCCTGCAGGCGGACTACACGTTCATCAACGCCAGCCTGGGCTCGCACTACGGCATCAACGGCGCCGGGGGCACCGAGCTGACGAAGGTGACGCTCACCCCGGGGCAGCGCGACGGGGGCATCCTGGCCCACGGCAGCTTCCTGACGGGGCATGGCAGCGCGAAGCTGTCCTCGCCGACCCAGCGCGGCAAGATGGTCCGCACGCGCCTCCTCTGCCAGCCGCTCGAACCCCCGCCGCCCGGCGTGGATCCGAACGTCAAGCCCCTGGAGACCCCGGCGACCACGCGCGAGATGATCGAGCAGCACACGGAGCCCGGGTATTGCGCGACCTGCCATGTGCCCATGGACAAGATCGGCGTCGGCTTCGAGCACTACGACACGTTCGGTCGGTGGCGGAACGACGAGAACGGGATCCCCGTCGACGTGACCGGCACGGTCGTCGATCCGCCCAGCGGCGAAGATTTCAATTTCAGCGGCGTCACCGAGCTGGCCGACTACCTCGCGGCGAGCGAGGACGTCAAGGCGTGCATGGTCCGTTACTGGTCGTACTACGCGTTCGGCGGCACCTGGGAGCAGGACGGCTGCACGTACGAGACGGTCCAGCAGGACGCCGCGGCGGACGAGTTCCGCCTCAAGAGCGTGTGGCTCGCGCTGACGCGCGCGCCGCACTTCACCCGCAGAGTTCAAGGTCCGTGACCCCACGGCTGCAACCCAAGAACAGATCGGTAGCGAGTGAAAGGATCGGTCATGCGCAGCCACAGTCGTAGGAAGTTTCTCAAGGGTGTCGGGGCCAGCCTGGGCGCCAGTCTTCTGTTCTCTCCCTTCTATGATTCCATCGCCAACGCGGCTCCCGGGAAGAAGCCGAAGCGGCTCCTGATCTTCTTCACCATGGGGACGGCCCCCTCGATCTGGAAGCCCAAGAGCGTCTCCGGCGAGACCCCCACGTTCAGCGAGTCCACCTCGCCGCTCGAGGAGGTGAAGGAGCACATCGTGATGCTGGACGGCCTCCCCAGCGGGAGCCCCAGCAACAACCACGGGTCCGCCGACGGCCTCACCGGGATGGGCTACTACAGCAACGGCCCCTACGGGCTGATCTCGGTCGACCAGTACATCGTCGAGAAGCTGAAGGGCAGCGGGCTGTCGACGCCCATCCCCTCGCTCCTGCTCGGCGCCGCCGTCGAGGGCGGCAAGACGGGGTTCTACAAGGGGACCAACCTGTTGCCGATCGCCTCCCCCACGTCCGCCTACTCGACCGTGTTCACGGGGTTCACGCCGTCCAACAACCAAGGCAGCAACGACAACAGCGCCGCCGAGGCCCTGCTGAAGCGGCGCAAGAGCGTCCTCGACAACCTCACGAAAGAGCTCACGTCGCTCAAGGGAAACCTGGGGAAGGAGCAGCAGTACAAGCTGGATCTGCACCTCGAGTCGATCCGCCAGCTCGAGCAGCGGCTCTCGAACACCATGACCCCGGGAGGAGGCGGAGGAGGAGGGACGGGCGCCTGCTCCGTCCCGGGAACGCCCACCGGCGACATGACCAATGGCTTGAAGGCCAACCTGCTTCATCTGGACATCATCGTCGGCGCGTTCGCGTGCGATATCACCCGCGTCGCCTCGATCCAGTGGGGCTCGGATCAGATGATGAACGCGAACCTGAGCGAGATCGGGCTCAGCGGTGAGGAGCATAACGGCATGATCCACACCGGCGCCCCTGCGCACCTCGACCTGATCAAGCTCGAGAAGTGGCTGCACCAGCAGTTCGTCGACGTCATCAAGAAGCTGAAGGCGACGCCCGAGGCCGACGGCTCCGGGACGCTCCTCGACAACACGCTGGTCGCCTGGTGCCGTGACATGGGCGACGCGCCGAACCACACCCAGAACGAGATGAAGTTCGTCCTGGCGAGCGGCAACGGCGGCTATCTGAAGACGGCCCCCGGCGGCCGGTTCATCAAGAGCGGCGAGCGGCACGAGCGCGTGCTGCTCAGCCTGTGCGACGCGATGGGCGTCACGGACTTCTCCGGCTTCGGGGATCCGGCTATGGGCAACAAGACGCCGCTCCCCGGCATCGCCGCGACCTGACACCGAGGGCGCGAGGCCGCTCGCCGCGACAGGTGCGCCCCCACGCACCTGTCGCGGCGAGCTCCGTCGGCGCGAGATCGGTAGCGTGAAAGGGTCGTTCATGCGCAGCCATCGTCGTAGAGATTTCCTCAAGGGGCTGGGGGCCAGCGTCGGGGCCGGCTTCTTGTTCAACCCCTTCCTCGACTCCATCGCCGAGGCGGCGCCCGGGCGGAAGCCCAAGCGGCTCCTCTTGTTCTGCACGATGGGGACCGCGCCGTCGATCTGGAAGCCCACGAGCGTCTCCGGCGAGACCCCCACGTTCAGCGAGTCGACGTCGCCGCTCGCGGACGTGAAGCAGCACGTCGTGCTCGTGGACGGCCTCCCCACCGGGAATCCGGGGAACAACCACGGCGCGCCCGACGCCCTCACGGGGCTCGGCTTCAGCGACCCCGCCAAGCTGATCTCCGTCGACCAGTTCATCGCGGACCAGCTGATCGCCGCCGGCACGAAGACGCAGATCCCCTCGCTCTTGCTGGGGGCCGAGAGCACGGTGAGCGGCGGGAGATCGCCGTATTATCGCAAGGACAACCTGCCAGGCATCGCCTCTCCGACGTCCGCCTACTCCACCCTGTTCGGCTCGGCGATCCCGTCGAACACGTCGTCGAGCGATCTCTTGCGCCGTCGCAAGAGCGTCCTCGATCACCTGAAGAACGAGATCAAGGCGCTCGAGGGGAACCTCGGCTCCGAGCAGCAGTACAAGCTGGAGCTGCACATCGACTCGATCCGGCAGATCGAGGAGCGGCTGTCCAACGCGTCGTCCGGCCAGACCGGCGGCTGCAGCGTGCCGACGAAGCCGGCCACCGATCCGGCCAACCCGCTCCAGGCCAACCTGCTCCACATGGATCTCCTCGTCGGCGCGTTCGCGTGCGACATCACCCGCGTCGGCGCGATCCAGTGGGGCTCGGATCAGGCCATGAACGTCGATCTCCCGGACATCGGGCTGAAGGGCGACGAGCACGGCGCCATGATCCACACCGGCGCCCCTGCGCACCTCGACCTGATCAAGCTGGAGAAGTGGCTGTCGCAGCGGTTCGTCGACCTCATCAACAAGCTGAAGGCGATCCCGGAGGCCGACGGCTCCGGGACGCTCTTCGACAACACGCTGATCGCGTGGTGCCGCGACATGGGCGACTCGCCGAACCACAACCAGAACGAGATGAAGTTCGTCCTGGCGAGCGGCGAAGGCGGCTATCTGAAGACGGCCCCTGGCGGCCGGTACATCAAGAGCAGCGAGCGGCACGAGCGCGTGCTGCTCAGCCTGTGCGACGCGATGGGCATCACGGACTTCGCCGGCTTCGGCGATCCGAACCTGCGGTCCAAGTCGCCGCTCCCGGGCCTTTCGGCCAACTGAGGCGACCGGCGGGCGCGCGCTCCGGTTCCCCGCGACCGCCGCGTCGCGCCGGGCGCCTGCGCGCTCCCGGGCGCACGCCGCCGTCGATCCCCGTCCCGCGCCCGGCGTACACTCGTCACCATGACGACGCGCGCGCCGGCGGGGTACGAGGCAGATCAACGGCGAGACGACCTGTCCGCGTACGCGCGGTACCTGTCCGCGATGGACGCGTCGATGCGCCAGAAGGTCGCGCTCACGGCAGCGCACCTCCTGTGCGAGGGCCGCGTCGCCGACATGGGCATGGGCTCGGGGCAGGGCAGCGCCGCGCTGGCCCAGCTCTACCCGCGCCTCGAGGTCATCGGCGTCGACATCGATCCGACGGTCGTCGAGCTCGCGCGCCGCGCTCATCAGCACCCGAACCTGGGCTTTCAGCTGGGCGACATCGCCAGGACGGTATTCCCGCCCGAGAGCCTCGACGGGATCTTCGACTCGTCGGTGCTCCACCACGTCACCTCGTACGGGGGCTACCGCCACGCGAACGCCGCCGAAGCGCTCGCGGCGCAGGTGGAGCAGCTCTCGCCGGGCGGGGTGCTCGTGGTGAGGGACTTCGTCGATCCCGGGCCGGAGACGGTGTTTCTGGACGTGCCCGCCGACGACGGCGACGACGGCCGCGATCCCCGCGGCGCCTCGACGGCGGCGCTGCTCGAGCGGTTCGCGGGCGAGTTTCGCGCGCTCTCGCCGGAGCCGGGGTTCCCGCTGGCGCGCGCCCCGCGCGAGCCGTCCGGCGCGCTCCCCGCGCCGCGCCCGGGGTGGCGCCGGTACCGGCTCGCCCACAAGCATGCTGTCGAGTTCGTGTTGAGGAAGGATTACCGCGCTGACTGGGAAGCCGAGGTCAAGGAGGAGTACACCTATTTCTCTCAAGCGCAGTTCGAGGCGCTCTTCGCCCGGCTCGGCCTGCGCGTGCTGTCGTCGACGCCGCTGCGCAACCCCTGGATCGTGCGGAACAGGTTCGCCGGTCGCTTCGAGCTCCGGGACGCCACGGGCGCCCGACTGCCTCATCCGCCGACCAACTACCTGATCGTCGGAGAGAAGGTGAAGGCCGGTCAAGGGGTCGCGTTCCGGCTCGCGCCCGCGGAGAGCGCCCGGCAGTTCTTGCGGATCGAGCACCACCAGGATCGGGCGACAGGGCAGGTGTTCGACCTGGCGGCGCGGCCGCACCCCACGCTGGACATCGTGCCGTTCTTCTTCGCGGGTGAGACGGCGTATGTGCTGGCGCGGACAAGCTATCCGCGGCCGATCGCGCGCGCCTGCCGGGAGGAGACGCCGCCCCTCGACGGCAGCGGGCCGGCGGACTATCTGGCCGAGCCGATCGCGGTCGTGCAGACCGAGTTCCCTGTCGGGCACACGGTCGAGCATGCGCTGGAGCGGGCGGCCGGGGTGCGGGCGGCGGCGATCCAGCGCATGATCCCGGGCACGACGTACTACCCGTCGCCGGGTGGCATCCTCGAAGAGGTGCGCTCGATGCTGGTGGAGGTCGAGCCCACGTTCGTGAACGCGCCCTCGGAGAACGTGTCGGGGTTCGGCACCTCGGGGCGCATCCGCGCCATCGAGGCGCGCCAGCTCCTCCGCGCCGCGCAGGTCGGCGGCCTGCCCGACGCGCGGCTCGAGCTGAACGTCTACGACCTCCTGGCGCGCTTCGGCCTGCCGTTCGGGCCGTGGATCGGCGACGAGATCCCGCTCGCGGCGGCCGGCGCGGGCGCCGCCGTGCAGCCGACGTCGCTCGCCGCGCTGCTCGGGCGCCCGAGCCGCCGGAGGTTCTCGCGGGTGGACCCGGGCGCCAGCGCGGGGTTCCTCGAGGTGCGGCGGGCGCGCTTCGAGGAGCTGACCGCAGACGGCGGCGTGGTGGCCGCGCGGGAGCTGGAGTACGTGGTGCCTCGGCCGCTCGGGGTGCTCACGGTCTCGACGGCGCTGCTCGCGCGGGCGCCGTCGGGGGAGGTCGTGCTCGGCGTGGACGATCACGATCTCCCGGCCGCCCAGAGCTTCTCGGGCGACAGCGGCATCCTGGTCGCGCCGGCGTGGCGGCTGCCGCGCGACGTGAGCGCGCTGGCGGCCGCCGAGGCGTTCGTGCGCGAGCGGCTTCAGGCCGAGTACGGCCTTCGGGTGGGGGCGGCCGTCGAGCTCGGAGGGGCCTACCGCCCTTCGGCAGGGCTGACCCCGGAGCTGGTCCAGCCGCTCGCCTTCGTGGTCACCGCGGCGCCTGCCTCGGCCGGCGCGCCCGCCTCGGCTGCCGCCGCGCCCGGCCTCGCGCCGGGGTCCGATGCCGCTCGGCGGCTCTCGTGGGTGCCGCTGATCGAGCTCGTCGCGGGGCGCGAGCGCCTGCCGGACGGCCACCTCCGCGTCGCGGCCCTGCGCGCGGCGCACGCGCTCGGCCTGGCGATCGCGCCGCCCCACCCGCGGTGACCCGCGGCGGGCCTACCTGAGCGCTTCCTCGAACATGCTCGTGTTGCCGGTCTGGTACGATATCTCGAACCTGACCTTGGAGACTTTCCAGCCGCCTGCGTGCCTGGCGAGCTCATAGCGGTAGTGGCCCGCGACCAGCCAGTCCTCGCCGCCCGGCGCGCGCGCGAACCGATGGTGGGCGCGGACATGGCACTCCACGGTGGCGTGCTCTCCTTTCACCTCGATGTCCAGGGGGCCGAGGAAATGCTGTGATGCGTCGATCGCGTCGTGAAACTTGCTCCAGCCCGCGAGCAGATCGTCCGTCTTCTGCTCCTGCGGCTCGCCCCCGAAGATCGACGTGAAATCGGCCACCACGACGTCGGCATAGAGGCCGCGGAGCTCGGTCCAGCGCCGCTTATCGATGTGGTGGGCGATCCGCACAACGACATTCTGGATCGCCTGCACGTCACTCAACTCTCGCGTCATGGTCGTCCTTTCGTCGCATGGAGCAGGAGGCGCCGTGCTCCGTGGTGAGCTCTCTCGAGCCGTTCCTGGCGGGAGGAGAGATGCGGTTAGCATGGACGTAAAATGGCGAGAAGGGCCCCGCCCCCTCGCCGTCTGGGGTTCGACGTCGTTCGAGGGAGGCTGTCGACCCGGAGCGGCGCCGGGGTGAGCCCATGAAGCCCGGCGAGCTGCGGTGTCGATGACGCGCTGGTGGCCCCCTGATGCTTGGACCCCGCAACCGCGCTCGGCAAACGGCGGTTTCGAGGCCTCAGCGGCGCCGCCGGCGGGCGCGCGAACATGCCGTATCTGCGCGCGCCGCCCGCGCGCGCGAGGAGATCCGGGCCTCCGCGGCGGCTGGCACGCCGGGCGCTTACCGCGTCGCACATCGCCGGCTCGCCGGCCGCTCCCCGCGGCGCACCGCGGGGCGGAAGACCCCATGGAACTCATGAGCAATTCCCTGAAGATCCCGATGCCCGGCGCCGCGCCGACGGACCTCGCGAGCCGGAGCAGGAGGCTCGGGTGGAGCGCGCGCGCCGATGCCGGGAGGGCCCGATCGTTCGTCGCGCTGCGCGGGCGCATGCTCGCGAGCCCGAGCCTGGCCGGGGCGCTCCATTTCATGCAGGTGACGAACCGCCCTTGGGAGCCCCATGAGCTCAGGGCGTGGCTCGACAATCACGTGATCGCTCCGGGGTGGATGAGGCCCCCGCGCGCGGTGCGCGAGCCGGGCGCGGAGACCGTGGCGCTCGGCGAGCTGGACGAGCGGCCCGAGGCGGTCGCGGCGCTCACCGGGCGCGCGCGCCGGCGCGTGGGGAGCGCGCTGCTCGACTTCGTGGCGCCGGACCCCGACGGCAGGTTTCTCCGTGCAGCGCTGTACAGCGCGCGCGTCCGCTGGACCGTGGTGGGCGACCGATCCGGCTGGCTGCCGGCGCCGCGCGAGAGCGACTTCCTGAGCGACGTCGTGCTCAGCCTCTTCGCCGCGGCGATCCTCTCGGGCCCGGACATCTATCAGCGCCACATGACCGTCTGCTCGCACTGCGGGCGCGTCGCGTTTGCCCAGGAGGCGCGGCCGTCCACCGCGGCCTGCCCGCGCTGCGACGGCGAGGTCCGGTGGCGCCTCCCCCTGGCCGGAGCGGGCCGGCGCCGCGGCGGCGGGACCGGCGAAGAGCGCGCATGAGCGGTGCCCGCGGGCCCTCGCCGGCGGGGGGTCCTGGTTTAAATTGTTGTAATTGTTATTGTTTATGGCTCATGACAGCGCGACGTACGCGACCGCCTGGTCCCTCAACCACGTGCGCTGCCGGCGCACGAAGGTGCGCGTGGCGCGCACGATGGCCGGCGCGAGCTCGTCGGCGGGCAGGCGCCCTTCCAGGTGCTCGCGCACCTGCCGGTAGCCGACGGAGCCCATCGCCCGCGCGTCGCTGTGGCCGCGGGAAAGGAGCGAGCGGACCTCCTCCACCCAGCCCTGCTCCAGCCACCCGGCGACGCGGGCCTCGATGCGGCGGTCGAGCTCGGCGCGGTCCCGGTGCACCGCGAGCAGGCGCGCGGCGTGCCGGCGCTCCCGGAAGCCGTGCTCCGCGTGCCACGCGCTCTGCGTCCGGCCCGAGCGCTCGTAGATCTCGAGCGCCCGGCTGACCCGCACGAGGTCGTTGGGCGCGAGGCGGGCCGCGCTCTCCGGATCCACGGCGGCGAGGCGCGCGTGGAGCGCGGCGCGCCCCTCGGCGTCGGCGATCGCGCGGTGGCGCGCGCGCGCCTCGGGATCGGCGGGCGGCGCGGGCGACAGGCCGAGGACGAGCGCCTTCACCCAGAGGAACGTGCCGCCGCAGACGACGGGGACCCGGCCGCGGCCGCGGATGTCGTCGATCGCCGCCTCGGCGAGCTCCGCGAAGCGCTGGGCGTCGATCGCCTGGAGCGGATCGACCGCGTCGACCAGGTGGTGCGCCGCGCGCGCCCGCTCGGCGAGCGTCGGCTTCCCGGAGCCGAGGTCGAACTCCCGGTAGATCTGCACGCTGTCGGCGCTCACCACCTCGCCGCCGAACCGCTCCGCGAGCCGGATGGCGAGCTCGGTCTTGCCGCTCGCCGTCGGGCCGACCACGACGAGCAGCTCACCCGGCGCCGGCGGCGCGATCGTCTCCCACGACGGCGGCGCGGCCGCGCCGGCGTCCGGGGCGAGCTCGAGCGCCGCCTCGCTCACCGCCTCCCCACGCGGTGCTCCAGCTCCGGCCAGCCGACGCGCATCACGATGGGCCGACCGTGCGGGCAGTGGCCGGCGAAGTCGACCTCGTCGAGCGCCGTGAGCAGCGCCCGCGCCTCCTCCGGCGCCACCGGGTCGCCCGCGCGCACCGAGCCGTGGCAGGCCATCGTCGCGAGCGCGAGGTCGACAGCGCCCGAGAAGGCGCGCTCGCCCGAGTGGCTGAGCTCGTCCACGAGGTCGCGCACGAGGCGCTCGGGCGCCGCGCGGCGGAGCAGCGTCGGCACCGCGTGCACCGCGAGCTGCGCCGCGCCCGCCGGGCGCACGTCGAGCCCGAGCCGCGCGATCGCCTCCTGCGCCTCCTCGACGAGCGCCACCTCCGCGGGGGCCGCCTGGACGATCACGGGGAAGAGCAGCTTCTGCGTGGCGACGTCGCGCCCGTCGTACGACGCGCGCAGGCGGTGGAACGTCACGCGCTCCGCCGCGGCGTGCTGATCGAGGAAGTAGATGCCGTCCGGCCCCTCGCACACGAAGAAGGTGTTGCGCACCTGGGCGAGGAAGCGCAGCGACCGCCAGGCGACCACGCGCTCGGCCGCGGCGAGCACCGGCCCGCTGCTGGTCGGGTAGGGGACGGGCGGCGACCCCGGCGCGGGCGCGGGCGGCTCGCCCGGCCCGCCGCGTGCCGGGAAATCGAGCGCAGCGATGTCGGCCCACGCCGCGAGCTGCGCCGGCGCTGCCGGCCCGGCCGGCGCGGCGTGAGGGCGCGCCGGCGGGACCCCGCCGAGGTCGCCGCCGAGGCCCCACGGATCGGCCGGCGGCGCCTGCGGCTCGCCCGATGCGCCCGCGGCGGGCGTCGATGGACCTGCCGCGGGCGCCTCCGCCGCGGGGCCGCTCGACCAGACCCAGGCGTCTCCGGGCGGGGACGCCGCGTCCTCGAAGAGCTTGCCCTTGCGGCCCTGGAAGCCGCCGGGGGCCGGCGCGGGCAGACCGAACGCCGCGGCCACCTGCGCGGCGACGATCTTGTAGAGCGCGTCGGCGACGGCGCGGCCGTCGGCGAAGCGGACCTCGGCCTTCTGGGGGTGGACGTTCACGTCCACGAGCTCGGCGGGCAGATCGATGAACACCGCGCCGATGGGGTACCGGCCCGGCTCGAGGACGCTGCCGTAGGCGAGCGCGATCGAGCGCGCCAGCGAGCGGTCGCGAACGTGCCGGCCGTTCACGAACATCCACAGCCAGCTGGCGCCCGAGCGGGCGCGCTCCGGCCGCGACACGAACGCCTCGACCGTGAGCGGCCCCCGCTGGCCCGCGCACGTCGCGAGCTCCTCGCCCGCGAGCATCGCGCGCGCCCGCTCCGCGCGGCTCGAGGTGCGCAGCCACTCCCGCGCGACGCGCCCGTCGCGCGAGAGGACCAGCGTCACGCCCGGCTCGCCGAGCGCGACCGCCTGCGCGATCTCGGACACGTGCGCCGACTCCGTGCCGACGGCGCGCAGGAACTTGCGCCGCGCGGGGACGTTGAAGAAGAGATCGCGCACCTCGACCACGGTGCCGGCGGCGCACCCGCAGGGGATGGCCTGCGCCGCGCCGCCGCCCTCGATCCGGATCTCCGTCCCCTCGGACTCGCCGTCGCGCCGCGTCCGCAGCGAGAAGCGGCTCACCGAGGCGATGCTCGGGAGCGCCTCGCCGCGGAAGCCGAAGCTCTGGATGCTGCGGAGGTCGTCGAGCCGGGCGATCTTGCTCGTGGCGTGGCGGAGCACCGCGAGGGAGGCGTCCTCGCGGCTCATCCCGCGCCCGTCGTCCGCGACGCGCACCAGGCCGACGCCGCCCCCCTCGATGTCGACACGGATGCGGCGCGCGCCCGCGTCGAGCGCGTTCTCGACGAGCTCCTTCACGACGCTCGCCGGCCGCTCGACCACCTCGCCCGCCGCGATCTGGTTGGCGAGGTCGTCCGGGAGGATGGCGACCTTCCGCTCTTCGGCCTGCGCCTGCGTGAGCGTCGATCGAGGATCCGCGCCGGCGATCCTCTCCGCGGTGCTCATGGCTCGTCGCCGGGGTCGACCGCCCGGGCGACCGCCTGGAAGTACACCTTGGTGCGCTCCCGCGTCAGCGCCACCGCGGCCGAGCCGAGGACGGCCAGCTCGAAGATCACGAAGCGCACCCGCTCGGCGGTCCACCAGAGGCCGGTGTTCGTGAGGCCCGCGCGCTCGGGGATGTCCGGCGGAAGGAGCGCCCCCGCCTGCGCCACCATGTCGATCCAGGCCCCACGGACGCCCCGCGTGAGCGCGTACTCGAGCGCGGCGAAGGCCAGGTTGGCGACGAGGACCTGGAGGACGAAGCCGCGCGTGCCGGGCCGCCCGCCGAGCGCCAGCCCGCTCGCGACGACGAGCAGCCCGCCGAGGAGCAGCTTCCCGATGCTGAGGGGGAAGGTGACGTCCTGGTACAGGCTCAGCGCGCGCGCCTGCGCGGCCTCGAGCACGAGGAACGTGAACTGGAACGGATCGCCCTGGTCGCGCGCTTGCTCGGCCACGGCCATGACGTCGGGGGCCATGCCGGCGCGCAGGTACATGGCCGTCCCGCACCCGGCCATGAAGCCGCGCACGCCGATGAGCCAGGTGAGCAGCATGGTGGCCACCAGGTACCAGGGGCGCAGCGAGCGCGGGCGCGGAGGGCGGTGCGAGTCCACGTGGAGGAGGCTGGCGTGTAGCACGTTCTCCGATCTTGCGCGCTCTCTTCCTTACCTGCGGATCGCGGAGCGGGTAGCCTGCGGATCGCGAAGCGCCTGCGCGCCGGCGCAGGTGGCGCGGTGCGGCGGGGCTGTACTAGAACTTCGAGGACGAGGTCCGGGTGGCGAAGAGCAAGAGCGAGCCGCGAACGAAGCGAACGAAGGGGACCGGAGCGCCCCAGCCCGACGGGGTGGCGAAGGCGGGGCTCCAGGCCGGAGCGGAGGATGACGGCGCGGCCGCCCGGCCCGGCTCGGACGCGGCCCCCCGGCCCGCCGCGAAGCGCCGCGCGCGCTCCGCCGCGAAGGACGGCGGGCCCGCGCGCGGCGGCGAAGCGCAGCCCGCGGCGAGCGACGACGAGGGCCCGCGCGAGGACGACGACGAGGCGGACGGCGCGCCCGAGAGCGGCGGCGCGAGGACGGGCGACGTCGACGAGGGCGACGTCGTGGAGGTCGTCGGCGAGGTGATCGACGACGCGGGCGTCGATCTGAACGACATCGAGCTCCCGAAGTCCGCGCGGGTCAGCGGCGGCGAGGGCCGCGGCGGCGGCGACGTCGCGCTGTCGCGCACGGACCCGCTGCAGGCCTACCTGCGCGAGGTGCAGCGCCACGCGCTGCTCACGCCGGACGAGGAGAAGGAGCTGACGATCAAGTACACGAAGACGCAGGACGTCGCGACCGCCGCGCGGCTCGTGACGGCGAACCTGCGGCTCGTGGTCAAGCTCGCGTACGAGTACCGGCGCGCCTACAAGAACATCATGGACCTCATCCAGGAGGGGAACATCGGCCTGATGCAGGCCGTGAAGCGCTACGACCCGTACCGCGGCGTGAAGCTGTCCTCGTACGCGGCCTGGTGGATCCGCGCGTACATCCTCCGCTTCATCCTCAACAACTGGCGCCTCGTGAAGCTCGGCACGACGCAGGCGCAGCGGAAGCTCTTCTTCAACCTCAACAAGGAGAAGGCGAAGCTCTCGGCGATGGGCATCGAGCCCACGGCGGCGGAGATCGCGAAGCGCCTGTCGGTCGAGGAGAAGGAGGTGGTCGACATGGACCGCCGCCTCTCGAGCGGAGAGGCCTCGCTCGACGCCCCGGTCGGCGATCTCGAGGGCCGGACGATCCCGCGCGTCGAGCTGCTCGTGTCGTCGGGGGCGAGCCCGGACATCGCGTTCGAGGCGCGCGAGATGGGCAGGCTCGTCCACGATCGGCTCTCGAAGTTCCGCGAGACGCTGAAGGGCAAGGACGTGATCATCTTCGACAAGCGCATGGCCGCGGAGGACCCGCTCACGCTCCAGGAGCTCGGCAACGAGTTCGGCATCTCGCGCGAGCGCGTGCGCCAGCTCGAGGCGCGGCTCCAGTCCAAGCTGCGGACGTACCTCCAGGAGGAGCTCGGCGACGCCGTCGAGATGGACTAGGCCGTGTCGAGCGGCGGCGAGCAGGGCGGGTCGAGCGATCGCGGGTGCCTCTACGTGGTGGCGACGCCGATCGGCAACCTCGGCGACATCACGCTGCGCGCGGTCGAGACGCTGCGCGGGGCGGACCGGATCCTCGCGGAGGACACGCGGCGGGCCCGGGCGCTCCTCGGCCACCTCGGCGTCTCGGGCAAGCCGGTCGACCGGTTCGACGCGCACGCCTCGGAGGCGGACGCGGCGCGCGCGGCCGCGCGGCTCGCGGCGGGCGAGTCGATCGCCTTCATGACCGACGCCGGCACGCCGGTCGTGAGCGATCCGGGGACGGCGCTCGTGCGCGCGGCCACGGAGGCGGGGGCGCGCGTCGTGGCGATCCCCGGGCCGAGCGCGGTGATGGTGGCGGTGAGCGCGTCGGGGCTGGTGACGGGGGGCTTCCGCTTCGTCGGGTTCCTGCCCCGCGGCGGGCGCGAGCGGCGCGAGGCGCTGGCCGTCGTCACGTCGACGCCGGAGGCGGTGGTGCTGTTCGAGTCGCCGCGGCGCTTCCGCGAGACGCTCGCCGAGCTCGCCGAGCGGATGCCCGGGCGGCGCGCCGTCGTCGCGCGCGAGCTGACGAAGGTGCACGAGGAGATCCTGAGCGGCAGCGTGCAGGAGCTCGCGGCGATCGAGCGCGAGTGGCTCGGGGAGATCACGCTCGTGCTCGCGCCCGCGGCGCCGGCCGCGGAGGGCGCGCGCCCGAGCGACGAGGAGCTCGACGCGCGCATCGATCGGGAGCTCGCCCAGGGGAGGCGGGCGAAGCACATCGCCGAGGAGCTGTCGGTGGAGCTCGGGCTACCGCGGCGCGAGATCTACGCGCGGGCGGTGGCGCGGCGGGCAGCGCCGCGAGAGTAGCGCGGTCACGTGTGCCGGCCCTGCCCTCGCGCCTTCAGCGCGTCGACCGCGTGCTTCACCTCCTGGGCCCGATCGCGCGGCACGATGAGCAGCGCGTCGTCGGTCTCGACCACCACGAGGCCCTCCACGCCGACGAGCGCGATCACCCGGCGATCGTCGGGCGCGGCGCGCGCGCGCAGATCGACCACGTGGTTTCCGTGCGCGTCGACCAGCACCGACCCCGCGGGCGCGCAGTTGCCTCGCTCGTCCTTGTCGGCGAGCTCCCAGGCGCTCTGCCAGCTGCCCACGTCGCTCCAGCCGAAGTCGCCGGGCACCACGGCGAGCCCGGCGACGTGCTCCATCACGCCGTGATCGATGCTGACGGCCGGCAGGCCCGGGAACACCCGCAGGACGGCCTCCGCCTCGGCGCCCGGGCCCAGCGCGGCGGCGCGGTCGATCTCGTCGAGCCCCGCGGCGAGCGCCGGCAGGTGGTCGCGGATCGCGGCCAGCATGTCGCCCGCGCGGAAGATGAACATCCCCGCGTTCCAGAGGAAGCGGCCGCTCGCCACGAACTCCGCGGCGCGCTCGCGGCTCGGCTTCTCGACGAAGCGCCGCACGCGGCGGGGCTCCGTGGGCGCCGCGCCCTCCGCACCGGCGGACGCCTCCACCTCGATGTAGCCGAAGCCCGTCTCCGGGTGCGTCGGGCGGACGCCGATCGTCGTGATCGCGCCGCCCTGGGCCGAGGCGACGGCGGCCCCCAGCGCCTCGAGGAACCGCGGCACGTCGGCGATGTGGTGGTCGCTCGGGAGCACGACGACGACCGCCCCGGGGTCGTCGCGCGCGATGGTGGCGGCCGCCCAGCCGATGCACGGCGCCGTGTTGCGCGGCGCTGGCTCGACCAGCAGGCGCCGCTCGGACACCTCGGGCAGCGCCGCGCGGGTAGGCGCGACCAGGTGCTCGCCGGTCGCGATCCAGACGCGCTCCCAGCCCGCGCGGGCGCACAGCGGGAGCACGCGGCGCGCCGTCGCGGCGAGGAGCGGCTCGCCGCCGAGCAGCGGCAAGAGCTGCTTCGGGCGCGCGGCGCGCGACGCCGGCCAGAAGCGTGTGCCCGCGCCGCCGGCGAGGATCAGGACATGAAGGGAGGGGTCGGTCGGGGTCATCGGCGCATCTCCGCGGTTTGGACGTGCGGCTTGGACGGCGAAGAGGGTCGCACGGTTGCGGTGCGGCCGCCGCGGGGCGCTCAGGCGAGGCCGGGCAGCGCGCGCGCGTAGGCCACCATCGCGAGGCCGAGGGGGACGACCCACAACGAGAGCGTGCCGACGCGCCGCCGCTCGGCGAGGGCGCGGAGCGCGGAGGCCGCCGCCGCCGCGAGCGCCTGCGCGGCGGCGACCCAGGCGTCGCCGTCGGCCGCGCGGAGCCAGAGCCGGGCCGCCGCGCCATGCCCGGTCGCCGAGATGGGCAGCGCCTGCGCCGCCCCCTGCACGGCCGCGAGCACCGTCACGTCAACGAGACCCACGCCCGAGCGATATCTCAGCTCGGCGCGTCCTGTCGATCCCGAGCAGCAGCGCCGGCGAGACCGGGGTCTGCCGGCTTGCCGCGGTTCAGCTTTTCACCTACATAATCACCCCTGGATCCGACCCCTCTCGCCTGAAACGAGGGGGGCGGGCCGAGCGAGGTTCCGCCCGATGTTGATGGCCTACGCCAGCGTTGCCGCGTTCTTTCTGGTGGCGATCGGCTTCATGCTCGGCTCTCTGCTGTTCGGGAAGCTGCTGCGCCCCAACAACATGTACGCCGAAAAGGTCGAGACGTACGAGTGCGGCGAAGCGCCTGTCGGGCCCGCGTGGTTCAACTTCAACCCGCGTTTTTACATCATCGCGCTCGTCTACATCATCTTCGACGTCGAGATCGCGTTCATCTACCCGGTCGCGGCCGTGTTCAAGCGCTGGGTGGACCAGGGCAGCGGGCTCTTCGCGCTGATCGAGATCTTCCTCTTCGTGGCCATCCTGATGCTCGGCTTCGCCTATGTCTGGGTGAAGGGCGATTTCAACTGGATCCGATCCATCAAGGGGGATCCGCGCGGGGCTCAGAACGTGAGCAGCCGGGCTCGGCCGCACACGCCGCTCGCGGGCGCGGGCGAAGGCGCGCCGGCAGGCCTCCCGGGTCAGGCGGCGGTCGCCGAGGGAGGTGCGGAGTCATGACATCGAACCTGAACCTGATGGCCCCGCCCCGCGGGTGGGAAGCGAAGTACGAGAGCGACGGCGGCGGCGTCATCACGACGAGCGTCGATCAGACCGTCAACTGGCTGCTCAACTGGGGCCGGTCGAACAGCGTCTGGTACATGCTCTTCGGCCTGGCCTGCTGCGCCATCGAGCTCATGCAGACCGGCGGCCCCCGCGGCGATCTCGAGCGCTTCGGGGCCGCGCCGCGGCCGAGCCCCCGGTCGAGCGACCTGTTCATCATCGCGGGGACGCTGACGTACAAGATGGCGACCCGCGTGAGGCGCCTCTATGACCAGATGTCGGAGCCGCGCTTCGTCATCTCGATGGGCAGCTGCTCGAACTGCGGGGGCCTCTTCCAGTACGCCTACTCGGTCTGCAAGGGCGTGGATCAGATCATCCCGGTCGACGTCTACGTGCCCGGCTGCCCCCCGCGCCCCGAGGCGCTGCTCGAAGGGCTCCTCAAGATCCAGGAGAAGATCAAGAGCGAGCGGGCCCTCGGCCGCCGCGGCGCGACGGGCGGTTGAGCCCTCTCCTCTCGACACCTCCCGGATCTCCCATGTCACCCGAAGCTATCTTCCAGGCGCTCCAGGCGAAGCTCGGCGAAGACGCGGTCTTCGACTTCCACCCCGTGTCCCCGAAGGATCGCGACGCCTGGCTGAAGGTCGCGCCCGCGAAGATCGAGCCCGTGTGCCGGCTCCTGCGCGAGGCGCCGGAGCTCGATTTCGATTACCTGGAGTGCATCACCGGGGTCGACTATCCCGATCTCGAGAAGATCGCCGTCGTCTATCACATCTACTCGTACGCGAAGAAGCACCGGGTCGTCCTGAAGGTGTTCCTCGACCGGGAGAGCCCGGCGGTGTCGACGCTCGTCGACGTGTGGTCGGCGGCGAACTGGCAGGAGCGGGAGTGCTTCGACCTGCTCGGCGTGCGCTTCGAGGGGCACCCGGACCTCCGCCGCCTGCTCCTGCCCGACGACTGGGAGGGGCACCCCCTCCGCAAGGACTGGCAGGAGAAGGCCGAGTACCGCGGCATCCCGACGCAGCGGCCGAACCCCGTCGAGCTCTTCAAGATCAAGCTCCCGAAGAAGGACGCGGAGGCGTCATGAGCCAGGTCATCTTCAGCGTCGACCGCGGGGGCGCGGCGCCGGGCGCCGAGATGGAAGACGAGATGACCCTCAACATGGGGCCTCATCACCCGTCGACCCACGGCGTGCTCCGCTTCGTCATCTCGACGGACGGCGAGATCATCCGGAAGGCGGTGCCGGACGTCGGCTACCTGCACCGGAGCATCGAGAAGATCGGCGAGCGCTGCACCTACAGCGGCTTCATGCCGTACACGGATCGCGTCGACTACATCGCCGCGATGTTCGCCAACGAGGCCTGGGCGAGCGCCTGCGAGAAGCTGATGGGCATCGAGGTGCCGAAGCGGGCGCAGTACCTCCGCGTCATCTCCTGCGAGCTCAACCGGATCGGGAGCCACATGATCGCGCTCGGCGCGATGGCGATGGACGTCGGCGCGGTCACGCCCTTCCCGTGGGCGCTGCGAGAGCGGGAGTACATCAACGACTTCATCGAGGAGCTGTGCGGCGCGCGGCTCACCTTCAATTACCACCGCATCGGCGGCGTGTCGTTCGACATGCCGAAGGGGTGGGCCGACAAGGTGAGGCACTGGCTCGACCGCTTCGAGCCGATCATGGTCGAGTTCGACCGGCTCATCAGCCTGAACGACATCTTCATCAAGCGCCTCGCCAACGTCGCCGTGGTCACGGCCGAGGAGGCGAAGGACTGGGGGCTCGTCGGCCCCAACCTGCGCGGGTCCGGCGTGAAATGGGATCTCCGCAAGGAGGACGCCTATTCGGTCTACCCCGAGCTCGAGTTCGACGTGCCCGTGGGGCGCGGGCGCTACGGGGCCGTGGGAGACTGCTGGGACCGGTTTTACGTCCGCGTCGAGGAGTGCCGCGAGTCGGCGAAGATCCTGCGCCAGGCGCTCGACAAGATCGACGAGCACCCGGAGGACGACATCCTGGGCAAGCTGCCGAAGAAGATGCGGCCCGACGGGGAGGCGTACGCTCGCATCGAGAGCGCCCGCGGCGACATGGGCTGTTATGTCATCGGGCGCGGCGCGGAGGAGGCGTACCGGGCGCGCTTCCGGACGGGGAGCTTCACCGCGATGGCGATGATCGAGGCCAAGAGCCCCGGCCTGTTCCTGGCCGACCTCGTGGCGCTCATCGCGAGCTTCGACGTCGTGGCGCCCGAGATCGACAGGTGAGCGGGGCGAGGGGCGATCTCGCGTGGCGGGCGTCCCGCACTGGCGCGAGCTGCATCAGGGGCGCACGACCCGTGAATTGACGGCGCCCTCGAAGACCCCGAGCCCCGGTCGCACGCGGGGCCCGCTCGACTTCGGCACGGCCTCGATCGAGAGGCCGCCCTCGGATGTCACGTTGACGCGGCACTCCGCGCCGACGTCGAGCGTCTGCGAGATCTCCTCCCAGGCTGCCTCCACGCCGCGCCGAACCTTGTAGTCCAGTATCTCGAGCAGACCGAGACCCAAAACCTCATAGTACCAATCGGAGTCCGCATCGACCTCGAGGTTGCTCGTGACGATGCTGAGCGCGCCGTCAGCGCACACGAAATCCAGATCGAAATCGACGTCCACCTCGGGGTCGGGCAGCCACGTGCTGTAGGCCAGATCGAGGTCGACGTGGGCCGTCGTGCACTCGGCTTCGCTCGCTGGGCAGCCGCGGGTGATCTCCACCGCAGGGCCGTACAGGTTGCCCCAGTACAGATCCTCCCCGTGCAGCGAGTCACCGACCAGGGCCTCGACCCGGCTCACCAGCTCCTCGTTGGGGATGCCGAACGCCAGCAGAAACTGGGCGGCGGTGTGATTGTAGCCCGCCCAGGCCGGATGGGCGCGTAGCTCCGCATGGGTGACGGTGAGCGTCGGGGAATGGCCGCCGTCGGTGTCGAGCCAGTGGCAGCTGGAGGCAGACCCGAAGTCGCGATCGAAGACCTCCATGCCGTTCACCAGGAGCGAGAAGCCCTGCACGCAGAGAGCGTCATCGCCCTCCTTGGACAGGGTGATCTGCGTGATGTCCCCGATGTCGTCGATGGAGTCGAGGTTCAGGTCGTACGTGAACGTGCTGCCGCGTTCGAAGTCGTCACGCCCGTAGTCCATGTACGTGATGTTGCCGGACGGCACGGCGCCGCCGTTCAGGCGCGCGAACACCGCGTCATCCGTGTTGGCGTCGCTGCGATCGGCCACGCGCACCTCGAGCTGCGCCCGCCAGACTCGAAACCCCCGGCCGTCGCGCGAGAACACGCAGCGCTCCGGCGAGAAGCGCTGGCCGTACTGGTTGTACGCGCGCACACGGTAGCAATAGGACGTATCCGGGGTGAGGCCCGAATCGGTGAAACTGGCTGTCGCGCCAGAGCTCAGGGCGCTCAAGCTGCGCCGCGTTACCCAGCTGGTCGAGCCCCCGCCGCGCCGCTGCAGTTGATAGCCCGTTTCGTAGGGCGAAGAATCGCGGAAGGACAGCGCCACCGTCGTCGCTGTGCGCGTGCCGACGCTGACACCGGAAGGTGCCGCGGGCGGTTGTGTCGAGGGATCGACCGGGTCGAGCACCGGCCCGCCCTCGCCGGGCGGCGGCAAGGGGGGCAGGGCAAACGCGGTGCCCGTGAGGCTCAGCGCCGTGAGCATCAATCCCAGCGTGCGCGCTCCACGCCGTCCCTCCCGTGCTGACATGTTGGAAACCGATCGGCTGAAGTGCTGGCTCGAGAACATGGCGTAGTCCCCTTCTTTCAAGGATCGCCCCGTGCGACGCGAGCAGACCGTCCCGCTCCTCGTCGGCAACCTGGGCGATGCGATGCTCGCTGCTCCTGCTCATGCAAGCTCGAGACCAGCGAGCGCAGCGGCGCCGACGCGCCACGCCTGAACGAGCTTTCGCGGAGTCTCAATCCTCGCTTTCGGGCAGCGGCGGAGGCAGCGGCAGCGCGCGGGGGGGCTCGAGGCGCGTCGGCTCCGCCTTGCAGCCGATGGTGCGGCCATCGCAGCCACAGACGTTCCCGCCCAGATCCTCGTAGACCGCCGGGGAGCGCTCATCGACGTACCTCACGAGGTCGAGCGGCTCGCACGTGAAGGTCGTCGACGCGAGCCGCACCGTCGCGCCGACGTTGTAGATGCCGGCCGCGGTGCTCCGCTCGATCACGCTGTCCCGGACGAGGGCGTCCGCATGGCCCGTCTCGTTGTTGTAGGCGATGATGCCGTAGCCGTAGCCGTTCGCGCCGTCGAGCGTGCGCCCCAGGGTGTCCGTGATCGTGGTCGAGTCGACGGTCGCGTCCGAGTCGCTGAGGAAGAGGCCGCCGTCCCTGCTCGACGCGATTAGGACGTTGCGCAGGCGCGCGCTCGCGCGCTCGCCGAGGTCGGGCAGCGACTGGACATTGACGCCCCGGCCGACTTCCTCGTTCGACGGCAGCGGCCTCGTGTCGCGCACCACGGTCGAGTCCAGGGTCGCGTCGGCCCCGAAGACGGCGATCCCCATCCCGTAGCTGCCCTCCACCGCGCTGCCGCGCACCTGGGCGCTCGCGCGCCGTCGATCGTGCGCGATCTCGAGCCCCGCGCCGTAGTCCGGCGCGCCGGGGAGGATCTCCCGCACGAGGAGGCCGCCGATCTCGACGTCGGAGCCGTTGATGACGACCCCCCTCTCGCGGCTCCGCTCGACGAGGACGTGCCGCAGCGCCACGCGGGCGGGGCGGCCGTCGACGCGGCTCGGCTCGGTGTAGAGGCCCATGCCGTGGCCCGGATCGCCCTCCGTCAGCGCCAGACCCGTGTCGCGCACGACCGTCGCCTCGATGGTCGCCTCCGCGCCGATCATCGCGATCGCGGCGGTGTGGCTCCGCTCCAGGACGCTGCCCCGGACCGTGAGGGTCCCGGGATCGAAGTCCGGGATATGGGTCGCCGCGAGCCCGGTGCCAGGCAGCTCCGCCGCGAGCCAGGCGACGTCGCGGACGACGCTGTCCTCGACGACGCCGTCTGCCCCGGAGAACCTGAACCCGAGCCCCCCGACGCGCTCGATGACGACGGATCGCGCCGTCACGCTCGCGCGGCGCTCGAACGACTCGACCTGCATCGCGATCGCGTGGCCGTCGAACGGGTGCCCCCGGTCCCCGGTGGCGCGATCGATATCGCGCAGGACCGTGCCCTCCAGCGTCACGGCGGCGTCCGCCACGACCATGCCCGCGCCCGTCGTGTGCTCCACGAGCGCCCCGCGCACGGTCAGGCTCGTTTCGGACTGAAGGCCTGCGGCGAGGACGCCGACATCGCTGGTGTCGTGGATCCAGACCCGCTCGATCAGGACATCGCGCGCGTTCGCCACACCGAGGCCCATGCCCTGCCCGCGGACAGCGAGGTCGTGGATCTCCGTGGCGCTCGCGCCCCTGTCGACCTGGACGGCGATCGCCGCGGGCGGCCCGACGATCTCGACGCGCGCGGGGCACCGGCCCCAGAGCCGCACGGGCTGCCCTGAGATCAGCAGCTCTTCGGCGTAGCTGCCCTCCGCGATCGCGATCAGGGCGCCCTCGGCCGCGTGATCGATCGCTTCCTGGATCGTCGTCCACGGTCTGGCCTCCGTGCCGTCGCTGTCCGCCCCGGCGTAGGCCGCGTCGACGAACTCGGTCGTCTCATCGATCGGCGCGCTGCCCCACGGGCTCGCCCCGCACGGAGCGACCTCGCGCCACGCCGCCTCGCCGGGGACGGCCATCTGACCTGGCGGGCCCGCCTCCGCCGGCAGGACGGGCACGCAGCCCCGCGCTCCATCGGGCGTGAAGCCGCTCCCGCACCGCCCGGGTGGGACCCCCGCCGGCTCGCAGCCCGCGTCGGTCTCCACCGCGCCCGGCGGGCACGGGAACGCGGGCCCGGCGTCCGTCCCTGCGCCGCCGGCCGGGTCAAGGCGCTGCACGCACGCCGCGAGCAGCGCGATCTGCAGGAGAGAGAGGGCGAGCCGGTCTTTTCGCATGGTGCTTCGGTGCCTCGCGGGAACGATACGCGCTCCCCGTCCCCGAGGCGCCCTCGGAGACCTGCGTGCGCATGTTGAGCGAAACCTCGCTCACTTGCGCGCGTAGTTGCGCATCGAGGGCCGCACCCCGGGGATGCCGCCCGCGCCCTGGCCGGCGCTCCGCCGGTCCCGGGCTGCGGTCGTGAGCTCGGGCCCCGCGGCATGCGCGTTGCTTGAAGGACCGCGAGCTTCGGGGCTGGCGCGGCGCCGGAAGGCACGCTCGCTGTCCGGCTCGACGATCACGGGGTGTCACAGGCGACATGCCGCCTTGGACCTCAAGGACTCTTCGGAGCGCATCCGAGAGGGCGCGCGCGGTCGTTCGCGAATCCTCGCGAGCGACCGCGCGCGTCGATACGTAGTCAACGTCTGTAAGGAGATTGCCATGCTCACCATCCAGAATACCGAGTCGACGATCGAGACGCAGACGACCGCCGGCGCGACCGACGTCGTCGACACGAAGGCCGGCGTGCAGCGTCTCGAGCTCACCCTCAAGAAGATCAGCGAGAAGAGCAACGAGACGCTGCGGGACGTCCCCATAAGCTCCGCCTGTACGAGCGGGTGCTTCTCCTCGGTCAGCTCGATCGGCGTCTCGTCGAACTCGTCCTTCGACAGCCTCGACGAGGGGCAGCTCGAGAGCGTCATTCGCATGCACGACAAGGCGCTCGACGTCATGGGCCAGGACGCCCTCGTCTCGGCCGCGATCGCCAAGGGCGTCGAGCTCGGCGCCGACAAGAAGTGAACCCGTAGGCGCGCCCTGGGCGGCCTGGACGTGCGTCGCGCGTCCGGGCTCCTGGGGCGCCGCCTGCCCCGTTCAAGGAGTCGCCACCATGTCGGAGATCTCGCTCATCGATCGCCTCGCGCCGCTCATCGACGAGCGCTGCGGGATCATCCGCCGGGTCCGGCGTTTCATTTTTCCCCCCGGGTTCGAGGGGCAGATGCACGGCTTCACCGCGTTCCTCGGCAGGCCCCCGGCGCTCCACCCGGGCCCGTCCCGCACGGGCTCGAAGCTAGGGTCGCTCACCGGCTCCGGCACGGCCGTCGACGAGACCACGGCCCAGATCCGGGCCGTCTGCGAGGCCCTCGAGCGCTACTGCGGCGTCATGTACCCGACCGAGGGGGTGCTGCGCGCGACGCCGCGCTCGCTCGGCGATCGCGCGCTCGACCCCGCGCGGCTGCCGCGCTGCTCTGCGCGCGAGCGGGCCCGCGCGCCGTCGGCCTTCCGCCTGCGCGAGCCCGATCCGGATCGCGACGAGCTCTGGGTGCGCGGCTTCTCGCTCACCCACGGGCGCCCGATCTGGGTGCCGCTCACGGCGACGTACATGGGGCTGCCGCTGCCGATCCGCGAGCACGCGCTCTTCCCGCTCTCGACGGGGTTCGCGGCGGGCGCGAGCTTCCGGCAGGCGATCCTCTCCGGCCTGTGCGAGGTGATCGAGCGCGACAGCCTCGCGCTGTTCTGGCTGCACCAGCTCCGGATGCCGCGCATCGCGCCCGGGAGCGCGCGGAGCCCGCTCGTCGCGGCGCTCCTCCGCAGCGCCGAGGCCGCGGGCACGGAGACGGCGCTGCTCGATCTCACGACCGACGTCGGCGTCCCCGTGATCGGCGCCGTGCAGACGTGCGCGCACAGCGCGCCGCACGCGATCGCGATGGCCGCCTGCCGCCCCGACGGCGAGGCCGCGGCGGCGCGCGTCCTCGAAGAGGTGGGGAGCCTGCGGGTGGCGCTGAGCGAGCCCGCTCCGCCGGTCACCCGGGCGTCGTTCTTCGCCGACGCCGATCAGACACCCGAGTCGTTCGGGCGCCTCTACGCGGGACCCGACGGCCCGGCGCGGTTCGCGTTCGCCACGCGCGAGGCGCCGGTCGCGACCGCCTTCCCCCGCCCGATCGAGGGCGACGACCCGCTCGCGGCGATCGTCGCGCGGCTCGCCGCGCTCGGCATGGAGGTGGTCGCCGTCGACGTGACGATGCCCGAGGTCCGCGACTTCGGGATCGTCGTCGTGAAGGTGATCGTGCCCGAGCTCCTGCCCATCAGCTTCACCCACCACGCGCGGTACCTCGCGCACCCCCGCCTGTACGACGCGCCGGAGAGGCTCGGGTACGGCGCTCGCAAAGAGGAGTCGATCACCGATGATCCGATCCCGTTCGCCTGAGGAGAGCCCGGCCTCGGAGCGCGCCGCCGGCGCGCCCGCGGTGCACGTCCTCCGTGACGGAAAGCTCGGCGCCCGCTGCGCGGAGCTCCTGACCGGCGCGGGGGCGCGGGTCACGACGTCGGCGCTGGGCACGGGCGCGCCGGAGGCGCTGCCCGACGCGGTGATCGTCCTCGCGACCGATCGCCCCCGGCCCGCGGCGGCGCTCGCGCTCGACGCGGCGGCGTTCGCGGCGCGCGTCGCCTGGACGTCGGGCACGCTGCTCGCGCACGAGCTCCGCATCGGGCCGTCGATCGTCCCCGGCCGCACGCCGTGCTTCGCCTGCTTCTCGCGGCGCGTGCGCTCGGTCGCGCTGGACCTCGAGGCGCACGACGCCCTCGAGGCGCTCGGGGCCTCGGGCGACCTTGGCCCCTGGTTCCAGGGCGAGCTCGCGGCCGTCACCGAGCAGGCCGCGGCGCTGCTCGCCGCGGAGGCGCTCGCGCTCTCCAAGGAGCGCGGCGCGCCGGATCCGCCCGGCGCCGGAGCCGCGCGCATGGGGCGCTTCTGGGAGTGCGACGTCACGTCGGGCGCGCTCCGCGCGCGGCGCTTCGCCCGGGTCGGGCTGTGCGGGCGGTGCGCCGCCGGCGAGCACGCGGCGGGGCGCGAGGCGTCGCTCGCGGGGTACTTCGCCGAGCACCCGCTCGCGATCGCCGGATCGTCCGGCGTGGGAGGTGACCGATGAGCCCGTCCGATGATGCCTACGAGGCCCGCGATCTCAGCCGCTTCGCCGAGCTTTACTGGGAGCTCCGCTGCCCGGAGCGCCCGCGCTTCGTCGAGGATCTCCTCCGCGTGACGCTCCCGGGCGGAGAGCTCCACGTCCTCGGCGGTGAGGCGCAGATCATCCAGGGAGCGTCGCTCCCGTGGGTGATGGAGAACCTCGTGCCGCTGCTCGACGGGACGCGCACCGTCGGCGACGTCGAGGCCGCGTTTCCGGGCGTCGTCGCCTCCGACCTGCGGGACGCGATCCACCTGATGCACATGCACGGCATGCTCGAGGAGGGCGAGGGCGCCGCGGCCGACGAGGCCGAGGAGCCGCGCCGGGCGCAGCGCGCGTTCTTCAGCAGGTACCTCCGCCGGACCGGGCGCAACCGCAGCCGGGGAGAAGCGCAGCGGGCGCTCGAAGGCGCGCGCGTGCGCGCGCTGGGGGACGGCGACGCGCCGCTCGCGGAAATGCTCGTGACGATCCTCCGCGAGGCGGGCGTCGCCGACGTCCGCCTCGCCGCGAGCGCCGGGGAGCTCGCGCAGGGCGAGGTCGATCTGGCCGTGGTGATCGGCGACCAGGGGGCGCTCGAGGCGGCGGCGCGCGCGTGCATCGCGGCGCGCGTCCCGATGCTCGCGGCGAACCCCGGCACGTGGACGATCGGGCCGCTCACGATCCCCGGGGCGTCCGCGTGCCCGGCGTGCGTCCGGCTCCAGATCGGCGCTGCCGCGGCGGATCCGGCGCTCGACGACGGCGCGCTTCGCGCGCTCTGGGGGCGCGCGCTCGTGAGCCGGGTCGCGCAGCACGTGATCTTCCACGCGAGCGGGCTGCTCGCGGTCGCCCCGCTGGAGCACGTCGAGGTGTGGCGGCCCGGCGCCGGCGAGACGGCGCTCCACCCCTTCATGACCAGGCTGCCCAGCTGCCCGCTCTGCGGCGGCGACGCGCCGCCGCGGACGGCGACGCTCTCGTCCGGCCACGCGGAGAGCCTCGCGCGGATGTTCCACAACACGACGGTCGTCCAGCCGTGGCACATCGGCCAGCACGCGGGGATGCAGGCGCACATCAGCCCGGAGGTGCGGAAGCTGCAGAGCACGCCGGCCGCGCCGTCGCCGCGGCGGCCTCCGGAGGGCGTTGGCGCGCCGAACGCCGCGCAGGTCGCCGCGCCGCTCGGCGCGGCGTTCGGCGCGCCGGCGGGGGCCGCGCTGTCGCGCCCGCGCGACGCGACGGGGACGCTCGACGTGGGCGCGCTCGGCGCGCTGCTCGAGCTGAGCTTCGGCGGGCGCGTCGAGCGCCGCGCCGAGGGCGAGGCGCACGTGCGTCGCACCACCGCGTCGGCCGGGAACCTCGGCTCGGCGGAGGCGTACGTCGCCGCGGCGCGGGTCCCCGGGATCGCGGCGGGCGTCCACCGGTTCGAGCTCGCCGCGCGGGCGCTCGCGCCGCTCCGCGCCGGCGTGTCCGCGGGCGCCCTCGCGCGCGCCGTGCTCGCGGGCGGGAGCGCCGAGCACGCCGCGGCCGTGGAGTCCGCGGGCGCCGTGATCGTCGTCGTCGGCTCGGTCGCGCGCGCGTGCTCCAAGTACTACGCGCGCGGGTACACCTACGCGCTGCTCGACGCCGGCCTGATGGCCCACCGCGTGGAGCTCCTCGCCCAGGAGCTCGGCCTCGCGGCGACGACGGTCTGGACGTTCGACGACGAGGTCGTCGCGCGCGTGGTCGGCGTCGATGGCATCGATCTCGCACCGCATCTTCTCATCGCGCTCAGGGGCGCAGCCACGGAGGCCCGCGATGTCTCTCGCTGATCACAGGATCTCGTCCACGCTCGCCGCGGCGACCCAGCCCCTGCGGGGCGTCGCCGAGCTCGTCGTCGCGAGCCGCTACCCCGAGACGCGGCCGTCGCCGGAGCCCGCGCTGCCCGCGCCGTCGCCGCTGCCCGGGGACGCGGAGCGCGCCCTCTCGCTGCCCGCGCCGCGCGCGCTCGAGCCGGTCCAGCGCTCGCTCGCGTCGGTCATCGCCGCGCGGCGGAGCGGAAGGCTCTCGGCGGGCGCCATCGACGCGGCGACGCTCGGGACGCTGCTCGCGGCCGCCGCGGCGCGGCCGGCAGGGCTCGCGGACGCGACGCTCGATCCGCTGCTGTTTCCGGTGGTCTTCGACGTCGACGGTGTCCCGCCCGGCGCGCACCGGTACGACCGCGGCGAGCATCGCCTCGCGCCGATCGGCCCGGCGCCGCGCGCGCGGATGGCCGAGACGGCGATCCTGCAGCGCGAGCACGCCACGGGCGCGGCGGTGCTCTTCCTGGTGGTCCCGATCGGGCGGTGGCTCGTGGCGTTCGGCGATCGCGGCTACCGGGGCGCGGCGTTCGCGGCGGGGTGGCTCACCGACCGCCTTTACCTCGTCGCGGAGACGCTCGGGCTCACCTACACGGCGACCGGCGGCTTCGCCCCCGCGGTCGTCGACGAGGTCCTCGGGCTCGACGGCCGCGAGCATACGGCGTTCTTCGCGTTCGCCGTCGGAGGGCACCGCCAGCCGACCTCCCGAGAGGCGCCTCGCGGAGGGCAGCCGCGATGAGCCGCGGGCTCCAGGTCGCGCCGTGGGGCGCGCTGCGCGTCGCGGGGATGCCGGCCGACGCGCTCGTCGGGCTCCGCCTTCGCGAGAGCCCCGCGGTCGAGCGCGAGCTCGCCGTGGCCGAGCTCGAGCTCGCGGCCGCGCGGGCGGACGCGGCGGCGCGCATGTTCGACGTCGTGCGCGGGTGCGAGGACGAGGCGCTGCGCCGCGCGGCGCTCGAAGTGAAGCGGCGGCTGTTCAACGGGAAGGCCGTGGCGGCCGGCGCGCTCGAGGGCGCGAGGACCGCGCCGCCGGAAGGGGCGCGCGCCGCGCTCGCGCTCGTCGACGCGCGCGCGGCCCGGTGCGCCGCGCTGGAGGAGCGCTACGAGGCGACGTTCGCCGCGGAGTGGATCGCCGCGTCGGAGCGCTTCCGGCGGACGCTCGGGAGCTCGCGCCTGCTCGGCGGGATCCTGCTCTCGAGCGCCGACCATTGTACCACGGCGCAGAAGATCTCGGAGATCCCGAGCGGCGCGCCGCTCACCTCGGCGCAGCAGATCCGCGAGGCCACGATCGCGCGTTACGTCTTCCGCGCGACGGCGCGGACGACGCCGTTCGCGGGGTTCGCGGGTGTCGCGCTGCTCGACCTCTCCGCGTCGCCCCCGGGTGTCTGCGACGCGCCGCGCGTGCCGCGCGCGTCCGAGGAGGCGCGGTGGCGCAGCCTCCCGCAGCTCGCGCTCGCGCACGCCGGGGAGCTCGTCGCGCGCGCGATGTCGTCTTCTCAGCCGGCGGCTCACGCCCACGCGCGCGCGCGCCTGCCGCTCCGGATGAACCCGCTCCGGCGCTTCGCGGCGGGCGCCGCGCCGTCGGTCGTGTT
This sequence comes from Sorangium sp. KYC3313, assembly GCF_052075895.1. Taxonomy (NCBI): domain Bacteria; kingdom Pseudomonadati; phylum Myxococcota; order Polyangiales; family Polyangiaceae; genus Sorangium; species Sorangium sp. KYC3313. Next base: position 758,092 of record NZ_CP197255.1, on the reverse strand, counting down.
CTCGCGCGCCGGGTCGGGCGAGCTGATGTCGCTCGGGTGGACCCCCGCCGTCGCTCGCCTCGTCGAGGGCGCCGAGGGGCGCACGCTCGAGGACGCCGCCCGGGCGCTCGCGTCGGACGACGCCGACGAGCGAGCGTGCCGCGACGTCCTCGAGCAGCTCGTCGAGGCGGGCATGCTCGAGCCGGCGAGCGTCCCGATGGGGCCGACCCCTGCGGCGCTGCGCGCCGCGGCGGACGCCCTCGGCGAGATCGGGTGCGCGGGCGCGCCGGACGAGCTCCGCTCGGTCGCGCGGCGCCTCGAGGACTACGCGACCGCCGGCGTCGAGGCGCGCGTCCGCCTCGCCGCCGAGCTCGGCCGCGGCCGCGGGCGCTCGGCCGTGCTCGAGGACGTCATGGTGGACGGCGCCTTCGGCGCGGAGCTCCCTGTCCCACGCGGGGCGCTCGCCGCGTCGCTCGCGCCGGTCGCGCGCTTCGTGCGCGCGAGCGCCTGCGGGGCCGCGCACCGCCGGCTCTGCGCGGCGTTCGTCGAGCGGTTCGGTCGTGACGGCGTCTGCGACGACGTCGGCGGCTTCGTGACCGAGATCCTCGAGGACCCGCGGCGCGTCGCGCTCATCCGCGGCGCGTCCGAGCCGATCCGCTGGATCGACGCCGAGCTCGGCCGCGTCGCCGCCGCGGCGACGGGCGACGTCGTGCGCCTCGATCCAGGGCTCTTCGAGGGGCTCACCGCCCCGGACGCGCCGTCGTCGATGGCGCTCTTCCTCCAGATCGCGCCTCCCTGCCCGCGCGACGGCGGAGAGCCGCGCGTCGTGCTCAACGGCGCGCAGGCCGGGCGCGCGAAGTACCTGTCGCGCTACCTCGCGGACGCCGCGGGGCGCGCCCCCGAGGCCCTCGAGGCGATTCGCCGCCGCCTCGCGCAGGAGGACGGCCCGCTGCCCGTCGAGCTTTCGCCCACGCTCGGCCTCAACTTCCAGGTGCACCCGCGCCTCACGGCGTGGGCGCTCGAGCTCCCGTGGGAGCCGAGCGCGCCCGGCGACAAGGTCCTGCCGCTCCGCGATCTCTCCCTCCGCTTCGACGCGGCGGCGGTCGAGCTCCGGCTGCGATCGCGGCGCCTCGGCCGCGAGATCGAGCCGATCCACCTCGGCTTCCTGCGGGACGCCGCGCTCCCCGATCCGCACTTCCTGCTCCGCGCGCTCTCGCCGCGGCTCCGCGACGACACGGTGGCGGAGCGGGCGGATCTCTACAACGTGCTCGATCGCCTCGAGCTGGCCCGTGGCGCCGCGCTGGCCCCGCGGCGCCCGCGCCTCACGGTCGGTCGCGTCGTGGTGGAGCGCGCGCGGTGGGCGCTCCCGGTGAGCGCGATCCCGCGCAAGGAGCCGAAGCAGCCGTACGCGTCGTACTTCCGCGCGATCGCGCGCCTGCGGCGCGAGCTCGATCTCCCGAGCCGGGGGTTCGCCCGGTACGTCGGGCGGGATGTGGCCGGCTACGGCTTCACCGAGACGAACATGTACGTCGACTGGGAGAGCCCGTTCACGCTGATCGGGCTGGCTCGCCTGCTCGGCGGTCCCGGCGGCGGGACGAGCGGGTACCTCGTCTTCACCGAGCTCCTGCCGGAGCCCGAGGCGTCGTGGCTGCGCCTCGACGGGAGGCCGCACGCGGCGGAGCTGCTTGTCGAGATCGACGCCGAGAGGAGCGCGCGATGAGCTGGATCTACCGGAAGCTGTTCCATGATCGGGGCCCCGAGGGCGAGGGGACCGACGCGCTCCTCCTCGGGCTGATCGATCCGCTCGTGTCCGAGCTCGAGCAGCGCGGCGCGATCGATCGCTTCTTCTTCCTCCGGTACGCCGAGGGAGGCGACCACCTGCGGCTGCGCGTGCGCGTGGCGCCCGGGCACGACCCCGTCGACGTGGCGGCGCGCGTGGACGCCGCGGCGGCGTGCTGCGCCGCCGTGTCGCGCGCGGAGGCCGCCGCGTACGAGCCGGAGCTCGAGAAGCACGGAGGGCCCGCGGGGATGGAGATCGCGGAGCGGCAGTTCTTCGCGTCGAGCAGGTTCGCGCTCGGCTGCGTCCGCAAGACGGCGGGGCGGCCGCGGGCGCGCGCCCTCGTCGCGGCGTGCGCGCTCGACGCGCTGCTCGCGCGCGCGGGCGTCGCGCGGCGGTCGTTCCTCGCGGGGTACGCGCGGCACTGGCGCACGTTCGCCCGCGCGATCTCGGGCACGGAGCTCGCCTGCGCAGCGCCGGACGCCGAGTCGGTCGCGCTGGTGCGCGCGCTCGTGCGGGGAGAGGGGCTCGCCGCGCTCGGCGAGCTCGTCGACGGCGAGCGCGCGCTCCTCACCGCGTTCGACGCCGATCTGCCCGAGCTCGCCGAGGCGTCGCGGCGCGGAGCGCTCGGCGTGCCGCTGGCGACCGTCGTGACCAACCTCGCCCACACGTTCCATAACCGCCTCGGGCTCACGCTCGCCTTCGAGGTGTGGGTGGCCGACGCGCTCGCCGAGGCAGGCGCCCCGCACGAGCCGCCCCGGGCTCGCCCGCCGGGCGTCTCGCCGGGCGAGGCGTGGCAGCGCCTCGCCCGCGCGGCCGAGCAGCGCCGGCCCGTCACCGCGCTCCTCGACCCCGGCGAAGGCGCCGCGCTCGACGCGCTCCGCGACGCGGCCCGCCGCGACGGCCTCCGGTTCATCGCGCCCGCCGCGCCCGCCGGCGGCATGTCCGCGCCCTTCGCGCTGCTGCGCGCCCTTGCGGACGCCCACCCGGCGGGCGGCGCGCTGCTCGCCGCCCTCGGCCGCATCGAGGCCGCGCACGACGCGCCGGAGTGCCCGCTGCCGCCCGACCCGGCTTCCGTGGCCGAGGCGCTCCGCAGCTTCCTCGCGGAGCACACGCTCGAGCCCACGGTGCTCGTCCTCCGCGGCGTCGACGGCGTCGACGCCGACACGCAGCACGCCGTCGCGTTCCTCGCGCGCGCCCTGGAGGCGGAGCCGCTCGCCCTCGTCCTCACCGCGAGCGGGCGCCCGAGCCCCGGGTGGGCCGCGATCGTGGCCGAGATCGAGGAGGGGCCGGGGCTCCTCCGCGTCGCGCCCGCGCCCGCGCTCGAAGGCGAAGCGGCCGCCCCCGCGGCGACGCCGGGGCCCGCGACGGTCGCGCGGGGCGAAGCGTTCTGCCGCGCCGGCGCGCTGCACGAGGCCGCCGCGATCCTCGGCGACGCCCTGGCGTCGCCCGGCCTCTCTCCCGCGGCGCGGGCCGACGCGCTCGTTGCGCTCGCGAGGACGATGCTCCGCATGTCGCGCCCCGCCCTCGCGCGGCAGGCGGCGGAGGCGGCGCTCCGCCTCGGCCTCCCGGAGCGCCGCCGCGCGCTCGCGCGGCGCGTCCTCCTCGCCGCGCTCCACAACCTGGGCGAGACCGCCGCGCTCGACGCGCTCCGGGACGAGGTCGCTCAGCAGCGCTTTGCGTCCGGCGCGTCCGCCGCGGAGCGCTGCTGGGCGGAGCTCGACGCCGCGCTCGCGTGCGCCACCGACGAGCGCCGCGCCGAGCACGAGGCGCGGCTCGACGCCCTGCTCGCCGCGCCGCGCGGCGACGCGCCGCCGCAGTGCCTCGCCGCCGCGCACGCGTGGCGCGGCGCCGCGCACGCGGCCAGCGGCGAGCACGGGCGCGGCCTCGCGCACCAGCGCCGGGCGCTCGCCTTCGCCGAGGAGCTCGCCGATTTCCGCCGCGCCCTCATGGTGCGCGTGCGCCTCGCGAGCAGCGTCGCGGCCGCGGGCGAGCTCGCCGAAGCGGCGGCGCTCTTCGAGATCGCGGCCTGCCACGCGGCGTGGATCGGCCTCTTCGACCTCGCGTCGCTCGCCGCGCAGAACGCGATCTCGCTCGGCCTCGCGCGCCGCGACGCCGCCCCGGTCCGCGCGTGGCTCGACGGCGCCCGGCCCGCGCGCGCCCGCGTGTGGCGCTCGCCCTACGGCGAGCTCGCCGTGCTCTACGCGCGCGCCGAGTCGGCCCTCGCGCGAGGGGAGGCCGGCGCGGCGGGGGCGCACCTCGATCGCCTGCGCGCGCGCCTCGCCGCGCTCGGGGGGGCCGCCCCGCGGAGCGCGCCCCTGCTCGCGCTCGCCGCGGCGCACCTCGAGGCCGACGTCGCCGCCGCCGCGGGGGACGACGCCGGCAGGGCGGCCGCGCTCGCGCGCGCCGCGGAGCTCGCCCCGGGCGTGCCGCCGGAGGAGCTGCGGCTCGTCACGGCCATCGCCCGCGCGCGGCGCGACGCCTGCCGCGGCGACGGTCGCCGCGACATGCCGGTGGTCCTCGGTTTGCAAAGCCCCTGAACGAACTCGAGCCGCGCCCGCCACGGGCGCAGAGCGAAGGAGACGCATCGTGGAGACTCAGACCAAGCTTCCGCCCATGCCGGGGCTCTCGGGCCCCGAAAAGAAGCGCTTCATGAACGGCACCCACCGCGCGGCCTCGCCCGAGGAGACCTTCGATCGGATCAAGGGCTTCATGCCGGCGATGGGGATCACGCGGATCGCCAACGTCACGGGGCTCGACGCGATCGGGATACCGGTCGTCGTCGTCTGCCGCCCCAACTCGCGCTCTCTCTCGGTCAGCCAGGGAAAGGGGCTGACGCTCGCGGCGGCGAAGGTCTCGGGGCTGATGGAATCGATCGAGGCCTATCACGGCGAGAACATCGTCCGGCCGCTGCTCCTCGGCTCCTCTCGCGAGCTCTCGCGCTCCCACGCGATCGCCGACGTCTCCGCGCTGCCGCGGACCTCGAGCATGCCGCTCGACGAGGACACCCCGCTCCTGTGGGCCGAGGGCTACGACCTCCTGCGCGGCGCCCCGGTGTGGGTCCCCTACGAGCTCGTGCACGTCAACGCCACCGCGACGGGCCGCGTCAACCCGGGTATCTTCTGCTGCTCGACCAACGGGCTCTCGTCGGGAAACGGGCTCCTCGAGGCGGTGAGCTACGGTATCTGCGAGGTGGTCGAGCGCGACGCCACGGCCGTGTGGGGGGCCCTCACCGACGAGGAGCGGGACGCGAGGCGGCTCGATCTCGACAGCATCGACGATCCCGGCTGCCGCGAGGTGCTCGCGAAATTCTCGGCCGCCGGGATCGCCGTCGGCGCGTGGGAGACCACCTCCGACGTCGGCATCCCCTCGTACGAGTGCCTGATCGCCGAGCGGACGGAGGACGCCGTCCGGGCGCTCCACGGCTCCGGCGGGCAAGGCTGCCATCCGTCGCGCGCCGTCGCGCTGCTGCGCGCCCTCACCGAGGCCGCGCAGACCCGGCTCACGGTCATCTCGGGCGCGCGCGACGACCTCCTCCGGACCGAGTACGACCGCCACCGGAGCCCCGATCACGTCCGGCACCTCCGCCGGCTGCTGACGGCGCGCGGAGAGCGCCCGTTCTCCGCGGCGCCGACGTTCGCGGGCGACACGTTCGAGGACGACGTCGCCTGGCAGCTCGAGCGGCTGCGCGCCGTCGGGATCGACAGCGTCGTCGCCTTCGATCTCACGAAGCCGGAGTTCGGCATCCCCGTCGTCAAGGTCGTTATCCCCGGGCTCGAAGGGATCCACTCGTTCCCCAACTACATCCCTGGCCGCCGGTTCCGCCGCGCGCTCGAGCGCCGGAGCGCGGCGAGCCTGAAGGAGATCGTATGAGCATCATCGTCTTCCTCGGTCCGACCCTCTCGCTCGAGGCCGCGCGGGCGGAGCTCGACGCCGTCTATCTGCCGCCGGTCTCGCAGGGCGACGTCTACCGGGCATGCGCCAAGCGCCCGAGCGCCATCGCGATCATCGACGGCTACTTCGAGCGCGTCCCGGCGGTCTGGCACAAGGAGATCCTCTTCGCGATGGCGCAGGGCATCCACGTCTTCGGGAGCTCCAGCATGGGGGCGCTGCGCGCCGCCGAGCTCTCCGCCTTCGGCATGGAAGGCGTGGGCGCCATCTTCGAGGCGTACCGCGACGGCCTCCTCGAGGATGACGACGAGGTGGCCGTCGTCCACGGCCCCGCGGACAGCGGCTTTCGCGCCGGCTCCGAGGCGATGGTCAACCTCCGCAGGACGTTCGACGCCGCCGCTGCCGCGGGCGTGATCACCGCCGCCACGCGCGACGCGCTCACGGCGATCGCGAAGTCTCTTTACTATCCCGACCGCGTCTATCCCGTGATCCTCGACGCCGCGTCCCGCCACGGCGTCCCGCAGAGCGAGCTCGCGTCGCTGCGCGACTTCCTCCCGAAGGGGCGCGTCCACCAGAAGCGCGACGACGCGATCGCGCTGCTCCGGCACCTCCGCGCGCGCGCCGAGGCGGGCTTCTCGCTGAAGACCGTCACGTACAGGTTCGAGGTCACCGAGTTCTGGTGCCGCGCCGAGCAGGCCGCCGGCGAGATGGTCGCCGCGGAGCGCCCGAGCGCCGGCGACCCGTCGCCGTATGAGACGGTCGCCCTCGACGGCATCCTGGACGAGCTCCGCCTCGACGCGGCGGCGTACGGCCGGGCGAAGCGCGGGGCCATGCTTCGGTACCTCGCGCTGCAGGAGGCTGAGCGGCGCGGCCTCACCGTGGACAACGCCGCGCTGGAGCGGGCGTCCGACGCCTTCCGCCGCGAGCGGCGGCTCTACGAGCCGGACGACGTGAAGGCGTGGATGGGTCGGTTCAGCGTCGGCTGGGGCGAGCTGACGCGGCTGCTCCGTGACGAGGCGCTCATCGGCTGGGTCGAGAAGGCGGTCGACGAGGTGGCGCAAGGCCACGTCCGCGACCACCTCTCGGTCTCCGGCGAGTACGCGGAGCTGCTCTCTCGGGCCCGCGACAAGCAGCAGCGCCTCGCCGAGCTCGGCCTCTCGAACCCCGCCTTCTCCGACGCCGGGATGGCCGAAGGCGACCTGATCCGGTGGTATTTCGAGCGATGCCTTGGCGCGCCCGTGCCGCCCGATCCGGCGGGCGCCCTGCGCTCCGCCGGCTTCGCCGACGCGGACGAGTTCAAGCGCGTGGCGCTGCGCGAGGTGTGTTATCGCCGCGCCGCGCCCGGCGACCGCGCCGCGGGTGCCTCGGCCCCGGAGCGCCGATGACGCCCGCGATCGCGCTCCGCGGGGCGACGAAGGTCTTCGCGTCGCGCCGGGCCGTCGACGCCGTGTCGTTCGAGGTGCGGCGCGGCGGCGCCACCGCGCTCCTCGGCCGGAACGGCGCGGGGAAGACGACGACGATGCGCCTCGTGACAGGCATCCTCGTCCCCGACGAGGGCGCGGTCGAGGTCCTCGGAGGCAGGAGCGACAGCGTCGCGATCCGCGATCGCGTCGGGTACCTCCCGGAGGAGCGAGGCCTGTACAAGCAGATGCCGGTCGCCGAGCACCTGGCCTTCCTCGGCGAGCTCAAGGGCGTCCGCCCGCGCCGCGCGCGCGAGAGCGCCGCGCGGCTCCTCCGGTCGCTCGAGCTCACGCACGTCGCGCGCGCGCGGATCGAGACGCTGTCGAAGGGCAACCAGCAGAAGGTGCAGCTCTGCGGCGCGCTCGTCCACGACCCGGAGATCCTCGTCCTCGACGAGCCCATGTCGGGCCTCGATCCCGTCAACGCCGTGGTCGTGAAGCGGCTCTTCGGGGAGCTCCGCGCCGCCGGAAAGACCCTGTTGCTCTCGACCCACGTCATGCCGCTCGCCGAGAGCCTGGCCGACCACGTGGTCGTCGTCGATCGGGGGCGCGTCGTCCTTTCGGGGCCCGTCGGCGAGGTGAAGGCGTCCTTCGCCGGCAACACGGCGCGGATCGAGTTCGACGGCGACGGGACCTTCCTCCTCGGCGTCGACGGCGTGGTGAGCGCGCGGATCGAGGCCGGCGTCGCGGAGCTCGTGCTGCGCGACGCCGGCGACGCGCAGCGGGCGCTCTCGGCGGCGCTCTCGCGCCTCCAGGTGCGGCGGTTCGAGGTCTCGTCGCCGTCGCTCGGCGAGATCTTCTCTCGCGTCGTCGGCGAGGGCGCCCCGCCGCCGCTCGCCCACAGGGCGCGCGCGGCCCGCGGCGCGGCGCTGGAGGCATCGTGAGCCGCATCCTCGTCGTGCTGAAGCGCGAGTACGTCGCCTCGGTGAAGACCGCGTCCTTCGCCCTCACGACGCTCCTCCTGCCGGTCCTCTTCGCGGCGGTGGGCCTGCTCCCTGCGCTCATCGTCGCCGTCGGCGCCGGCGATCGCTCGGTCGTCGTTGTCGACGGGACAGGCCGGCTCCGCGGGGTCGTGGAGGCCGCCTCCGCGAGCCTCGACGACGAGGCGTCGGCGCGGTCCTCCGCGAGGTCGCTCGGCGCCGCGATGGGCGGCGCGGTGCTCCCGGGGGCCGCCCGGCTGCGGCTCACCTACGTGGCCCCCGGGGACGCCGCCGCCACGAGCGCGGCCGTCGCGGCGCTGCTCGACGGCGCGAGGGCGGGCGTCGAGACGGGAGGGCACGGCGTGGACGGCGTCGTGGTGCTCCCGCCCGCGATGCTCGAGGACCCCGGCGCGCGGGGCGCGCTGTACGCGACGGGGGCTGATCTCGATGCCGTCGAGCACGCCGCTGCGGTGGTGGCGCGCGGCGTCGCCGTGGCGCGGTGGACGGCGCGCGGCCACGACGCCGCCGAGATCGAGGGCCTCCTGTCGCCTCCTGCGTTCGAGCCGGCGCCTCTCTCCTCGCGCGGCCCCGGGGGCCCCGGCGGCGACCTCGACCTGCTCGTCGCCTTCGGCTTCGGCGGCCTGCTCTTCGTCGCGATCCTCTTGAATGGTCGCGAGATCTTGCGCCGCATCGTGCAGGAGAAGTCGGACCGGATCATGGAGATCCTCCTCTCCTCGGTGACCCCGTTCGAGCTCCTGTCCGGGAGGATCCTCGGCCTCGCCGCCGCCGGCCTCACGCAGATCCTCGTGTGGCTCGGGATGGCGGCTGTCGCGGGCGTCGCGGTAGGCGCGCTGGGAGGCCCGCGCCTCATCGACGCCGAGACGCTGCTTCGTCCCATGGTCGCCGTGTACTTCGTCGTGTTCTTTCTCCTGGGATATCTCGTGAACGTGGCTGTCTATGCCATCGGGGGCGCGGCCGCGAGCTCCGAGAAGGCCGCGCAGCAGCTGATGAGCCCGATCTCGATGGCGCTCTCCGCGCCGCCGTTCTTCCTCGTGGTGATCGCCGGTCACCCCGGCTCGACGCTCGCCGTCGTTCTCTCGATGATCCCGATCTACGCGCCGATGGTGATGTTCGTCCGGGTCCTCGTCTCCGAGCCGCCGCTCTGGCAGATCCTCGTCGCCATCGGCGGCACCGGCGCGACCGTGCTGCTCTTCGTCTGGGTCGCTGCAAGGATCTTCCGGATAGGCGTCCTCTCCCATGGATCGACGCCGACTCTCCGTGAGCTCTGGCGCTGGGCCCGCGCCAGGTGACGCGGGCGGACGGCGCGATCGGCTGTCCGGACGCGTGCTGCAGCGCTCGAGGCACGGACCGCGGTGGCGCTCCACCCGCGCGGGGCCCGAGCCTGCGGCATCCACGCCGGCGCCTGGATGTGGATGCCGCGTCGTGGGGGCTCAAGCTGCCGAGAGCGTCTTGCCTGTCTCGAGCAGCGTCTTCAGATCGCTCAGGATGTAGCTCCAGCCGCCGCCGGCTTCCTTGATCGCGCCCGAGGTGATGGCGGCTGTCTTGGGCGCGTCGCCGACCTCGTGCGTCACGGTCAGCGACGTGATGCCGTAGGGGCTCACCTCGATCTCCCAGGTAAGTCGCCTGAAGCCTTCCTCCTTCATCTCGGGATCCCAGAGGATGCGCCACGTCTGAACGAGCTTTCGCGGGGGATCGGCCTCGATGACCTCTCCATCGATGATCACGTTGGGGCCGCCGTGCTGGGCCATCTCCGTGTTCGCGAATGCCTGGTATTTGCCGCCGGGGCGCAGATCGTACTCCGCGCGGGCGCAGTAACCGTACCTCTCGATCCACTCGGGCTTCGTGATCGCATCCCAGACGGCCTCGGGCGTCGCCTTGATGTGGACTCGGTAAATGTGGACCGGCTTCTCACTCTTCGTCGTCATTGTTCTTCTCCAGTTGTCTCTTCAGATCAACGAGCGCCGAAATGCGCCCCTCGGTGTACTTGTCGATCCAACGATCGTGGATCTGGCGAATGGGGACCGGGTTCAGGTAGTGAAGCTTCTTCCGGCCCGATCGAACCGTGACGACGAGCCCCGCGGCTTCGAGCACCCGAAGGTGCTTCATCACGCCGAACCGCGACATCTCGAGCCCGGACTCGAGCTCCGTGAGCGTGAGGCCGTCACGCGCGAAGAGTCGGTCGAGGAGGGAGCGCCGGGTGGGATCGGCCAGCGCCTTGAAGACGCGATCGTCGTCCGTCACCTCCTTAATATGTTACCAAACGGTCACCTGTCAAGCTCCGGGATGCTCGGCCGGCGCGGGTCCGGGCGTGGGCCGAGGCAGGTGCTCGGATGTAGGATGCGAGGCGCCGCGACAGCTCACGCTCGCGCTCGGCGACCGAAGGCATGGGCGTGAGGGGATGCGGTGACGCAGGGCTGACGCCGGGCGTGCCGTCAGATCGAGAGCGGCCGGGCCGCCGGCAAGCGGGCGAGGGGTGACCTCAGAAGCCTTCGCCGTTTTCGAGGATCGACGGGCAGATCGCGCGGACGCCCGCGCACTCCGCAGGAGGCTGCAAGAGGTCGAGGCTGGACCCGCACGAGAGCGCCTTGAGGGTGCCGGCCATGGCGATCAGGCAGGCCTTGGCCTCCGCGACCGTGACGGTGCACCCCTCGAAGTCGTACGTGAAGCACCTGGTCGACGTCAGAGGTTCATTGGCAGAGATGAGGCACGCCCGCCAGATGGCCACGCATTCCTCTATCTCAGAGGAGTTGAGCAGTCCGATGAGATCGCACTGGTCTGCTTTCGCGAGCTTCATCGGCTCTTTGAGATCGTCGCACACCTGACTGGCCTCTTCGGTCGTCAGCTCGCCGAGCTGCAGGTTCTCGTCGAGGGCGCTTGCGGTCTCGCCCCCATCGTCAACGCACGCCGCAAGCGCGAGCCCAGCCGCCAGGACCTCGAGAAGCGTCGTTTGTCTCATTCGAGCTCTCCTTGACAAGGAAGGTGCGTTCCTGGCCGTTCAGGACCCGCAGGCGCCCCGTTGGCCTCGAAGATACCAACGCTTTGCGCTCTCGGGCGGCGTCCCCATCCGGATCGCCGCGTCGGCCTTGCGTGTCACGCCTGGGCGAGCGGCGACCTCAGGAGCCCTCGCCCTCGCCTTCGGTCTCGCCGAGCTCCGGGCACTTCTCGTTGACGACCGCGCACGCGGCGGGCTGCTGCGCCAGGTCCGCAATGCTCGATTCACACGTGAGCGCTCTCATGGCGCTCGTCATTGCGGTCATACAGGCCTTCATCTCTGCGACCGTGGCGGTGCACCCCGCGAACTCGGACGGATCGCACGAACCGATCGACTCGGGATCCTCCGGCGCGCTGATGCACTGCTCCTTGAAGGTCTCGCAATCCCCCCCGAGGATGGTGTTGCCCAGCCCGATGACCTCGCACGAGTCCTCCTTCGACAGCTCGATCGACCCTGCGAGGTCCGCGCACACCTGCTGGGACTCCGCGGCCGTCAGCTCGTCGAGCTGCTTGCCGTCGAGAGCGCCCCCGCCGCTGGTGTTGCCGCCGGTCTCGGCCCCGTTGCCTGCCTCGTCATCGCCGCACGCCACGAGCGAGAGCCCGGCCATCAAGAGTCCAAGAAGCTTCATTCGTGTCATCGAGTACTCCATCATCGAGAAGGTCCACCTGAGTGTCCGCGCGGCGCTCGAGACGGCTCCGCCGGAACAAGCGGGCGGGCTGCCCCGTCGATCGGGCAGGCGCCCATGCGTGAACCTACTACGACCTGGATCGAACTTTCCTTCCTCACCATCGGAAAATGGACGGCGGCCTCCGGCCCGGGGCTCGCCGCGCGCGGCCGAGGCGCTCTCCGGACCGCGCATCCCGGCGCCGGTCACGTCGCGCGCCGGCGTCTCCGGGGAGGTGAGGGAGCGCCTGGCGGCGCCGCCGGCTCCCCGCTGCGGCCCGCGTCCCACTGCGCGACAACGCGCTTCGGCGCCACGCGGCGCCAGGCGCCCACGAGCAGCTCTTCCAGGAGCGTCCGGTCGACGCGGCGGAGCTCCACCCGGGTCCAGCCCTGGTGTCCCCACGGCGTCACGGAGAAGACGTCGGGCTGCGCCTGCACCAGGCTGTCCTGCTCCTCGAGGGACAGCTTGAGGACCGCGCGCTCCTCCGCCACCCAGTGGGTCGCGAAGATCTTCCCTCGCACGCGGAACGACGGCTTGCCGAAGTGGTCCTGCTCCTCGGCCTCGGGCAGCGACAGCGCGAGCTTTCGAAGATCGTCGGAAGAGATCACGGCGGTGCGCCTCGGCAGCGAGGATACGGCGCTGTCGTGACGGAGCTCAAGCCCGCGCCGCCTCGAGGACCGCCGACGCGCGGTGGCGAGAGATGGAACGGGCGCTGGGGCGCCACAACGCCGGGCAGGCGCGGGTCATCCCCATCCTCCTCGACGCCGGCTGGCGCGTCGGCGGCGGACGCGGGGCTTGGGAGGCGCGGGACCGACGGCGCGGCCGCGGACCCCGCCGCCAGGGACCGTGAGCGTCGGCGAGCCGGAGCCGCGGTCGCCCATACCCCGAATCAGCTAGGCTGCTCGCCATGGGACAGGATAGGCGCAGCGCTCGGAGCCGCGACGGGAGCTCCCTTGGGGCTGCTCCTGGGGGCGCTCTTCGGAGGCAACTTCGCGACCGACTTCGAATCAGGGGGGCTCCGGGGATACGAGGCGACGGGCCGGCTCGGCCTGTTGCTGGGCGCCGCGCTCGGGTCGGTGCTCGGCGCCGCCTCGGCCCGGGCGAGAGGACGAGGCGGATGAGCCGTAGCCCGAGCTCGGACTATGGGGCGTCGAACTCCACGACGACGCTGTTATGGCACTCCGACAGACCCCCGCACGCTGTCCCCGGATGGCCGATATGCGTGTCGTCGTGCTGCCATGCCCTCACGGCGAGCCGATACTCTACCCATCCACCAGCGATGGAGGTCACGGGAAGGGGGCTGCTCGTCTCTCCAGCTCCGTGCGGAAAGTTCTCTGGATCGTAAGTGCAGGTTCCGCCCACGAGACTTCCGTACATGTTGCCCCCCTTGACGAAGAGCCAAGTGGTCGTTGAGGCGAATGGGATCACGACTCTGAAATAAAGGCCCCACGTGAGCGCCGTATGATTGCAGTCCCATGCCGACGAATTCACGTTAGGGCCGTAATGAGGGGTCATCACCTTGGCGTTCGTGCCATTCTTGAAATTGAGCCAGGTGTAGCCCATGCACTCCGAGGCGGTGAACCCGGGGACTTGAACCGAAGAATCGCTGCCGGACAGCGTGCCGAGGTCGAGATCGATCGGCAACGTTCCTGCTCGAAGCTCGTCGATGCAGCCCTCGGGAAGATCGCTCATCTCGACTTCGTGAGCGTGGGCATCCCGTTCCCAACCAAGCACGGGGGCTGCCAAGGTGATAGCACTTGCGATGATAAGATTCGCGGATCGCATGGATGAATTTCTCCTTGATTGAACCGGCCGATGAATACATCGAGACGCAGGTGCCCGAGCCGAGGTCCACCGTGCTCCGAGGGTCGACCACGACGCTCGAGCAACCTCCCGGAGCCAGCGAGGCGGCCGTGTTCGGCCCAATCGGCGGTACGCTGAGAAGCGATGGAAATAACCGCGTGCGCTCCGGAAACTCGACGCTCCTTCTCCGTCTCGCTCGGAGGTCATAGCAAGCCATGTGCCGGGCGCAGAGGGCGCTTGCTTTCTCGAACCGTCGCGCTCCACACGCCGGATCATGGGTCGTCCGCACGTGAAGCGCGGCCCATTCCTCCCTGAGATGTCACGGATCGCAGCGTGACATGTCACGGATCGCAGCGTGACATGTCACGGATCGCAGCGAGCTTCAGGCCGACGCGGTGTTATGGGCTCATGCCGGCGACGTCGATCAGCGCCGCGCGCGTCCGGGTCGGGGTCGTCCCGCTGAACTGCTTCACGTCCCGCGCGAGGTGCGCCTGGTCGTAGTAGCCGAACCGCTGGGCGAGCTCCGCCCAGGTCCCCGTGCCGCCCGTCTTGAGGTGCCGCACCAGCCGGTCGAAGCGCACGAGGCGCGCGAGGAGCTTGGGCGGGACGCCGACGTGCTCGCGGAACAGGCCGATCACGTGCTTCTGGCTGTAGCCGAGCTCGCGCGCCAGGGCGCGCATGTCGACCGCGCCCCCGCGCTCCTCGATGCGGCGGAACGCCCACGAGACCACGCCGACCTCGAGCCGCGCCTCGTCCACGCGCTCGCCGAGCGCCCGCTCGATCAGGTCGAAGCGCGCGTCCCAGGTCGGGAGCTCCTCGAGGCGCTCGGCCAGCCGGGCGTGCTTCCTGGGGAGCAGATCGCGCGCCGAGATCACGCGCCCGGTCAGCTCCTCCATGGGCACGCCGAAGAAGAGCCGCGCGCCGATGGGGGTGAGGTTCACCTGGAGCCCGCGCTGGAACCCGTCGTGCTCGGTGATCGTGAAGGTGGCGTCGAGGCCCGCGACGAAGCCGCCGGGGTGCGAGGAATGGCGGCGATCGCTCCCCGCGTCGAACACGCGCAGCGGCGGTCCGAACTCGATGATCACGACGATCTGCGGCGCCGGGAGCTCCCGCCGCCGCAGCGGCCCGGGCGTCTCCTCCGTGTAGCCGCTGTAGTCGCGGATGTACGGGCGGAGGCGCGGCGCCGGGGGCCGCGTCGCGAGCTCCCAGCGGCCCTCACCGGAGTTGCCGCGGGCGATCCGTGCACGAGGCGCCAGCGCTTGCATCGCCATCGCGGGGGAAGGGTACCCGTCGACGCGGGCGCGAGCCAGCCGCGCGCGCGGGGCGGGGCGTGTCAGCGGATCGTCTTACAGCGCCTCAGCCCGAGGTGGCATCGTGCTCCTCGGCCTCGATGAGCCCAACGTCGGGGTATTGCAAAGATTTTTCCTTGCCAGCGCCGCCCGGCCCAGGCTCGCCTCCGGTTGCCGCGCGTTCGGGGTGTCGTCTTCCCTGGCAGCCCCAGGGCGCCTGACGGGGGCGCCGGGCCGAGGGAGACCTCGTCGTTCACCGGTCATGCATCCCGTTCCTCGGAGGCGGGATCGCGTCAGTCATGGCAACGTCCAGGCCGCCGCGCTGACGCTCGGCGCGCTGGCTGAGGCTTTCGTCCCCCCAGAGAATGCGTTATTGGTTTTGTTGTCGCGCCGCCGCGCTGGCCTGATTAGCATGAGCGCGACGATCCGCCTACAGCAGATATCCCGGAAACACAGCGATGGCACGCACCGCACCCGTACCCAATATCCCCGCAATTCCCGGCATGAACCCGGGTGTCTTCATCGCTGGTGGAGGCGGCGGAGGACGCGGAAAAGAGGAGCGAGGGCGTGGCGGGAAGCGGAGCGCAGGCGGTAAGAATGGCGAGGGAGACCCTAGAGCGACAAACGGGTTGAAACCCCGAGAAAAAGCGGGAGTTTCACAGGGAGGCGAGGAGGCGGGGAGCGAGAGACGGCGAGAAGAAGAATTTTTTTTTCTCTCTCTCTCTCTCTCTCTTCCTCCCCGCCTCCTCGCCTCCCTGTGAAGATTCTCCGGGTTTCAACATGATTGGTGTCCTAGGCCGAGAGCTCGAGATTATCGACCCCGCCGGCGGCAGCACGACGATTCACCGCGATCGCTCCGGCGAAGTCGTCTTGATGCGCGATCAGGTAAATGGTTTAATTCAGTTCAATCATATTGAACGAGGTGTCGCGCGTGAGGTCATCGATGAGCGCGGTGGGCGGCATCTGTTCGAGTACGACCATCACGGTAACTGCACCGCTCGCACGTTCCCGAACGGGGCGCGTTATCAGTTCATGTATGACTACTGGGGACGCCTGCTTCGGATCGTGAATCCGCTCGGTTACGAAATACATCTCCGCTACACCCGATCGGGGCGGGTGACGCACATCGTGGATCAGCTCGGTCGAACCACAAGTTGTCGCTATGACGGGATGGGCAACCTGGTCTCGACCACGGAGCCGAACGGCAGCACGACGACGTATGAATACGGTGGGTTGAATTGGCTCACGCGCGTCGTGCATCCCGATGGCTCCGAGCTGCGCGCGTTCTACAACCGCGAGGGATGGCTGCTGTACCATCTGAACGAGCGAGGCGAGAAATCCGAGCGCTCGTACCTGGCAGACGGGAACCTCTCCTCGGAGCGCCAGTTTCATGGCGCGAGCGTCCGCTACCGACGCGATCTGCTCGGGCGCATCACGGGATACGACGAAGGCGACGGCCTGCATGAGCTGAAGCTCAGTCCGGCGGGGCAGATCCTGGAGCACGTCGCACACGACAACTCCGCGCGGCGCTTCGAGTATGACCCGCGCGGCGAGCTGATGTTTGCGTCCTCCGCGGAGGTCGAGCTCGCGT
This sequence comes from Sorangium sp. KYC3313, assembly GCF_052075895.1. NCBI lineage: Bacteria > Pseudomonadati > Myxococcota > Polyangiales > Polyangiaceae > Sorangium > Sorangium sp. KYC3313. Next base: position 741,705 of record NZ_CP197255.1, on the reverse strand, counting down.
TCGAGCGTGACGGGGAGGGCCGGATTACCAAGGAATCCATCACCGTGGAGGGGACGACCTACGTCGTTCAGAGCTGGCGCAACGAAGCCGGAGATCGTTTGGCGCTTCGGACGTCGCTCGGCCACGAGCTGCGCGTGAAGCGAGACGTGTTGATGATCGCGGCAATCCGCGGGGGTTCGGTGAAGTTCACCGGTGAAACCCGCATCCGACGCCGGTGAAGTTCACCGGTGAAGAGGCGGCTCAGTGCTTCTTGGCGCGGCGCTGCTTGATGCGGGAGGCGCTCAGCTCCTTGGCTTCCTTGAGCCGGTAGCTCTCGGCCTCGATCTCGATCACCTCGGCCCTGTGCACGAGCCGGTCGACGAGCGTGACGACGCAGGCGGCGTGCGGGAAGACCTGGCCCCAGTCGGAGAAGGCCTTGTTCGTGCTGAGCAGGAGCGGCTTCTGCGCGTCGTAGCGACGAGTGACGACCTCGAACAGCAGGTCGGCGTAGCGGCCGTCGTAGGAGAGATAGCCGACTTCGTCGATGCAAAGAAGGGCGGGAACCGTGTAGCGGTGCAGCCGGCGCGCGAGCGCGGCCGAGGACTCCTGCGCGGCGAGGTCGGCGAGCATGTCGCTCGCGGTCGAGAAGCGGACCGTGTGACCGCGGATGACGGCCTGGTGGGCGACGTTCTTCAAGATCATGGTCTTGCCGACGCCGTTGGGGCCGACGAGCACGGCGTTGTGGCCGGCGGTGATGAAGCCGGGAGCGAAGAGGTCGTCGACGGCCTCGCGGTCGATTTTCTTGGGCCAGGACCAGTCGAAGTCGGCCATGGGCTTGAAGGCGGCTACGCGGGAATTTTTGATGCGGCGTTCAAGGCTGCGCTTGTGGCGCTCGCGCTCCTCGATGGCGAGCACCTCGCGAAGCCAGGGCTTGTCGGCGAGCTCCTCCCAGCACGCGAGCAGACCAAACAGGCCGAGGCCGTTCAGGCGGGCCTTCGTCTCGGTGGGCGTTAGATCGGTCATGGCGTCGGGTCCTTCTTCAGGGCGTCGTAGGTGGCGAGCGAATGCGGCGTGACGACGAGGGCGGCGTGCTGGCCGCGCGTGACGGGGCGGCCGTTTGGACGAGCTCAGTAGTGTACAGCTATACGGTAAGATGCCTTCCGCTTGGTGCCAGCAGTGTACAGCTATACGGTAGGATGCCTTCCGCTTGGTGCGACGTCGCGGTAATCGCAGGCGTTTCACGAGTGGAAGGCCTGTCTGATCGCATAAGGCCCGTTCTGTCAATAAGCTCGTACAGTCGGACTGCACGAGCCAGGAGCGGCTCCGAGAAACTTGACTTTGCGGAACGCGTTTGCTTGTCCTATCCGCCAAAGCGCTTGACGACGCTGAGCGGCTGGGCGAGGACAGAGTCACCATGAGGCGTTGGCTACTGGCTTTGGGCGTGTGCGTTTCCACCGCGGCGTGTGGTAACGGATCGAATGGGGACGCTGCCGCGAGCGGGGGCGCGGTTGGCACGGACAGCGGTGGGACGGGCAGCGGGGGCACGGCCTCCGGTGGTGCGACGGGCTCTGGGGGAACGGCCGAAAGCGGCGGCGCATCCAGCGGCGGCGCATCCAGCGGCGGCGCATCCAGCGGTGGGGCTGGCGGCTCGGCGTCGGGCGGCTCGGGTGGGGCCACGGGTGGCGCGGCTTCGGGCGGGCAACCGGGCAGCGGCGGCCAAGGAAATGCCGGAAGCGGCGGCTCGACCGGTAGCGGCGGCTCGGTCAGTAGCTGCGTCGGCGACCCGTTCCCCACGGCCGATCCTACCAAGACGGGCCCCTTCTCGGTCACCGCAGACAAGAACGTCGGCCCCCTCGCCGGCGTCGTTCCCGATCCGATCTATGGGGACGAGCAACAGCGCTTCCACGTGTACCGCCCGAGCAATATCGCAACCAGCGGCCACTGCCATCCGATCCTGATCTGGGCCAATGGCTACCGGGACAATCCGGAGCAGAACCCGCCGAAATGCGTCGTCAACGCCGGCAGCAATCAGTGGTGCGGACAATACGGACCGATCGTCAACCATCTCGCGTCCCACGGTTTCGTCGTGGTGGCTTCTCTCAGCACCGCGACCGCCGAAGGCGATCCTCTTCCCACGACCGCGGGCCTCGATTGGATCTTGGAACAAGCCGAGGATGCGAGCAGCCCGTACTATCACGCCCTCGACACCACGAAGATCGGCCAGCTTGGCCATTCCTATGGGGGCATGTCGACTTGCAAGACGGCCTCCGATCCCCGTTTCTCGGCCCTCGGCACGATTTGCGGCACCACTGCCCTCAAGGGAGTGCACACCCCCATGTTGTTCTTCTGCGGGGGGAAGGACTCCACGGTGAAATGCAGCGGGGTCCACGATGTCTTCAAGACGGTCACCGATCAGCCCGCGTTTTTCCTCAACGAGCTCAACGCGGATCACGGTAGCTGGGTCTATCAGGGCGCAAATGGCGTGTCCCTGTCGTCGGCCGCGGCCTGGTTCCGCGCTCATCTGATGGATGACACAGCGAACAGGAACTTCTTCTACGGCGACAACTGCAAGTTCTGCACCGATGGCCGCGTGCAAGCAGAGCAGAACGCCCTGATGAAGGTCCCCTGAGCGACGGGGCCGATCTGGCTAGGCTTCACTGACTCACGAACGTCGTCACGCTCATGGCTTCGAGGGCCATCGGGAGCGTGGCGTCCGTTACGGTGACGGGAGTTCCTTCGGCCCAGTTCTTCGGAGCGGCGGTCACGAAGGGGACCATCGCGCTTGGCGCGGTGCCGCCTGCGAAGGCGAGGGGAACGGTCTGGGCGGAGGTTGTCTCGTTGATGGCGACGACGACGACTTTGCCGCTGTCGTTTGTGTAGGCGCTGACGAGGACCTTTTCCGGGAAGACGCCGGTGTTGATGATCGCGGCAATCCGCGGGGGTTCGGTGAAGTTCACCGGTGAAATCCGCGCCCGGTGCCGGTGAAACCCGCATCCGACGCCGGTGAAGTTCACCGGTGAAGAGGCGGCTCAGTGCTTCTTGGCGCGGCGCTGCTTGATGCGGGAGGCGCTCAGCTCCTTGGCTTCCTTGAGCCGGTAGCTCTCGGCCTCGATCTCGATCACCTCGGCCCGGTGCACGAGCCGGTCGACGAGCGTGACGACGCAGGCGGCGTGCGGGAAGACCTGGCCCCAGTCGGAGAAGGCCTTGTTCGTGCTGAGCAGGATCGGCTTCTGCGCGTCGTAGCGACGAGTGACGACCTCGAACAGCAGGTCGGCGTAGCGGCCGTCGTAGGAGAGATAGCCGACTTCGTCGATGCAAAGAAGTGCGGGAACCGTGTAGCGGTGCAGCCGGCGCGCGAGCGCGGCCGAGGACTCCTGCGCGGCGAGGTCGGCGAGCATGTCGCTCGCGGTCGAGAAGCGGACCGTGTGACCGCGGATGACGGCCTGGTGGGCGACGTTCTTCAAGATCATGGTCTTGCCGACGCCGTTGGGGCCGACGAGCACGGCGTTGTGGCCGGCGGTGATGAAGCCGGGAGCGAAGAGGTCGTCGACGGCCTCGCGGTCGATTTTCTTGGGCCAGGACCAGTCGAAGTCGGCCATGGGCTTGAAGGCGGCTACGCGGGAATTTTTGATGCGGCGTTCAAGGCTGCGCTTGTGGCGCTCGCGCTCCTCGATGGCGAGCACCTCGCGAGGCCAGGGCTTGTCGGCGAGCTCCTCCCAGCACGCGAGCAGACCAAACAGGCCGAGGCCCTTCAGGCGGGCCTTCGTCTCGGTGGGCGTTAGATCGGTCATGGCGTCGGGTCCTTCTTCAGGGCGTCGTAGGTGGCGAGCGAATGCGGCGTGACGACGAGGGCGGCGTGCTGGCCGCGCGTGACGGGGATCGTCGCTCGTCGGTTGAGGTCGTCGAGGTCGGCGTAGGTCCGGGCCTCGAAGAACGCCTCGCGGACGTAGCGGATAGCGCGCTCGACGCGGCCCTTCTCGTTGCCGCGGGCGACGGCGACAGGGCGCGGCTCGAAGCGGTAATGCGCCGACAGAGCCAGGAGCATGGGGTGAAACCGGATCGCGTCGCCGTGGCGCTCCACGACAGCGCTCTTGAGGTTGTCGTAGAGCAGCACGCGCGGGACGCCGTCGATGTCGGCGAACGCCTCGACGTGCCCGCGCACGAAGAAGGGCATCGCCGCGCTCGGGAAGAAGCGCAGGAAGAGCCGCCGCGAGTAGCTGAGCACCATGACGAAGGCCCAGAGCGGGCGCAGCGCCCGGCCGACAGCCAGCTTGCCGAAGTGCGCCCAGTCGACCTGCGCTTGCTCGCCGGGCAGCGTGCGCAGCCGCTGAAATGCCTCTGCCGGTTTCTTGGGGCGGAGACGGCCGATCACCCGACGCAGATGATCGGGACCGCCCGGATAGCCCCGCTCCTTGAGCATGCCGAAGAGGCGACTGGAGCGCAGCGAGGGATACTTGCCGAGCTGCTCGACGATGAAGGGCACGAACGGGTCGACCATCGACGGGCGCGGCGCGACGACCTTCGGGCCGACGCCCGATTGCCCGAGCACGCGCTGAACGGTGGTGTGGTGCAGCCCGAGCTGAGCGGCAATGGTGCCCACGGGCCTCTTCTCACCATGATAGAGGCGCAGAACCTCGGCCTCCTTCTCTTTCGCGATCACCACCGCCTCCCGTCACCGCGGAGGGCTTCGTGGGACGCGGGGAGCGCGTCGGTGAACCGCTGACCGAGCGCGCCGCTCGCGCAGGGCCCAGGGCGGAAGCCGCGCTCCGCAGAGCGAGCAGCGGCCGACATCTCGGATCCAATCGTCATCGTTGTCCTTTCGGCCGGGGTGATCTCCGGCGCGAGCTGGGACATCGACGCGGCCGCGGCTTGTGTCACCCCGTGATGCGTCACTTTCTGCGCGGAGAACTTGTCCCGCTGCCGGTCCCGATACCGGGCCTGGCGAGCGGCATGGAGGCGGCGAGCGCGAGGCCGGCTCTGGTAGGCGACGCCGGCGCGACGGAGCGACTCACGACGCCGGAGCGGGCGGCAGTCGGGGCAGAGGCGCAGGCCGCGATCGCAGCGACGGCAGAGGCGAAGCTGGACGCGGCAGCGGGCGCAGTGGGCGAGGCGGTAGGCGGACGAAGGCAACGGGCTCCATGCCGCCGCTTTCTGGACCTGGAGCCCGGCTTGTGATGAAGGTGGGGGACTCCGGCAACGCGGAGCTCCAGAAGGCCCGAGGGTGGCAGCCCTTGGGCCTTCGACTTTTCGGCGGGCGTAACGTCTACGCCGCGGAGGCGAGCGCGGCCCAGATCGGCGTGGGTGCCGGCGGTGAACGGTGAACGCTGCCGATCATGGGGCCGCGGTCTTCACCGATCGGACGCGGGACGCGATGAGCACCGACAGTACATGTGGGAGCAGCCAGAGGGTGTGCAAAACAAGGTCACCTACAAGGGCAACAAGAACGGTTCGTGCAAGGTCAAGGGGAAGGGGACGGCGGGCACGGAGGTCGCTAAAGGATACGACCACAACTTGGGTGCTGCTGCCAACCCGAAGGCCGGGACGACACAGGGGTATTATGGTGTCGCATTCAGCGGTAAGTCAGATTCCACCTATGAAAAACTGCGCCAGCAACAGAAGAACGAGAGGAGCAAATGAAGAGGGCTGCGAGAGGCGCATCATCCTCGGGTGGTCCCCCGGATCGGCAGAGCGCCGCGAATGACGCGCTCAAGCGGATCTCCGCCGCCGCGGATCAAGGGAGCAAGACGCTCAATCTTCGCGCGGTGGGCCTAGACGATCTGCCCGAGGAGATCGGGACCGTCACCACGCTAGAGGAGCTCGACTTGTCCCGCAACGCATTGAGACAGCTAACGCCGTCGCTCGTGGGGCTCGGCCAGCTCGCGAAGCTGGATCTGAGCCGAAATCAGCTGAAGTGGTTCCCCTCGGAGCTGTGCGGCCTAACCAGCCTGCGTAGCTTGAACGCGAGCGACAACGCCATCAAGGACGTTCCGGCCTCGATCTCCACGCTCATCGCGCTCGAGGAGCTCGATATCGGATTCAACAAGCTTGAGCGACTGCCGATGGAGCTCTTCGCCCTCCCGAGGCTGCGCAAGCTGGAGCTGAGCGGCAATCAGCTGAAGCTCTTGCCACGGGAAGTGGGGCAGATGAAGGAGCTCGTCGAGCTCTGGGTTGTCGACAACCCCTTTTCGGTTCTGCCCAAAGAGATATGGACTCTACCGAAGCTTGCGTGGCTTCACCTGGATGGTGAGCAGTTCGGGCAGGTCCCGGAAGCCGTGCGCAAGCGAGGAAAGCCGACCCTGCAGGTCGTGTAACCCTTCGCGCGGCGAGCGCTGCTGCACTGCGCCGGCAAGGCGTCGGGCGGATGACGGCACGGACACTCTGCCGCGCGCCGCGGAGATCGACGGCCCCGACGATGTCGGGCGCGACCCCGCGTGTGAGCTCCTCCATGGCCTGGTGGAAGATCGCGGCGGCGGCACGCGGGCGCGAGCCAGCCGCGCGCGCGGGGCGTGCCATGTCAGCGGATCGTCTTACAGCACCTCAGCCCGAGGTGGTAGTTCGCGTGCCACGCGTCCTCCATCGGCTCGACGTGCCAGCGCGGGCTGTAGGCGCAGTGGTCGGGGTAGGTCTCCCGGCCCTTCGGCCTCGGGGCGTCGTGCTCGCGGGCGACCTCGACGTAGAACCAGGCGCTCCCCTTGAGCTGGCTGTACAGCTTGCCGTCGTCGCGGTCGCGGCGGGTCATGATCTCGGCCACGTTGCCGTGCTGATCGAACACCCCGAACCGCGAGCGGCACGCGGGGTAGGACCCCGCGGGCTCGGTGTCGGTCGCGCAGGTCTGGTAGGCGGAGCGCGCGGTGTCGCCGTCGCACGGCCTGCCGTCGATGTCTCGGTGCGGCGTCTGCGTGTGGCAGATGGCGAGATCGAGCTCGTCGCCGTAAGCGTACGTCCTTGGCTTGCCGCCCTCGGGATCGCCGCGGCACGCGAGGCTCCACTCGTCCTCGGTGCAGAGGCGCTTGCCCTGCAGGCTGCACACGGCCGCCGCCTGCGTCGGGCTCGCCCAGACCATCGGCAGCTCGCACGGCTTGTTGGGGAACTCGAAGATGTCGATGCAGAACCCGGCCGGCGCCGGCTTCCCGCGCGCGTGCTTGAAGACGGGCACCATGTTCTCGTGGCCGCCGCAGCGGGCGCGCTGCTCCTCCGTCTGGAGGACGACGCCCCGGAGGCCCTCCAGGCACTGCTCCTTCGAGCGCGTGTGCCGCGCGAGCTCCTTGTTGCCCTGGTTGAGCCGGGCAGGCGAGCCGCCGCCGAAGTTCTTCTCCAGGAAGAGCTCGGGGTTCTTGAGCTTCCGCTCTCGCTCCGAGAACTCCTTCAGCGAGAAGAGCCGCACCAGATCCTCGCGCGCCTCGTAGTGGGTCGCCATCGGATCCCCGACCGCCCCGGGCGCGCCAGCGTCGCCGCCGGCCGCATCGGGCGCGCCAGCGTCGCTGCCGGCCGCATCGGGCTCGCCAGGGGCCCGAGGGGCCGGCCCCTCCGGGGCGGAGGCCGCCGGGCCCGAAGGCGGCGCGGAGGCGCTGGCCGGAGGCGGCGCGCCGGCGTCGCGGCCGCGATCGGCGTCGCCGCGGGAGCAGGCGGGCGCGGCGGCGGCGAGCGCCGCCAGCACGAGGTGCAAGGGACGGGAGGGAGGAGGCACGTGGAGCGAGCGGGGCACGTCGAGCTAGAGAGGCACGTGGAGCGAGCGGGGCACGTCGAGCTAGAGAGGCACGTGGAGCGAGCGGGGCACGTCGAGCGAGATCAGAGGGCCGCCTCGATGATCTCGGAGAGGCTCGCCTCGTCGACGACGCCCGTCAGGTAGGCCGCGACCTTCCCCTGCCGGTCGATCACCACGAGGCTCGGCAGCTTGTCCACCCCGTAGTGGGCCGAGGCCTCCTTCGCGTCGTCGATCAGGATCGGATACGAGAGGCCCTTCTTGAGCGCGTACTGGCTGGCCACCTGGGGCGGGTCGTCCACGTTGATGCCGAGCACCACGAGCCCCTTCTTCTCGTAGCGGCGCGCGATCCGGTCGAGGATCGGCGCCTGGACCGCGCAGGGACCGCACCACGTCGCCCAGAAGTCCAGGATCACCGGCTGGCCCTTCAGCTCGGCGATCTGCATGCGCGCGCCGGGCTCGCCGTTGGCCGCGACCGGCAGCGTCACGTCGGGGGCCTCCGCGCCGACCATGCCCGAGGCCCCCGGCGCGAGGCGCGGCAGGATCACAAGACCAATCAGCGCGCTCAGGGCGATGAGCAACGCGACTGCAGGATAGAGAATCTTGCCGGAATCGGGGTGGGGTTCGGCCATACGGGCCCTGGGCTTCATAGCAAATCTTTGGGCCTACGTCCGAGCGGCTCTGGTACGGTCCGGCGCCTCGACCGGCCGGGCGCTTCGCCGCCTGGCCCGGGGTCGGAGGCCCAGCGCGGCACGCCGCGCGACGCCGCCGCCGCCGGGAGGGGTCGGGGGCGCAGCGCGGCACGCCGCGCGATGCCACCGCCGTTCGGGTCACGTCGTCGCCCGCGCGCTGGAGGAACCATGCTCGATCGTCCGAATCTTTCACGAGAGAATCCCGCGGGGCCGCGCGGACGGCGCCCGCCGCCGGGGCCCCTTCCGGCCAAGCGGGCGGCCAAGTGGCCCCCCGATGACAACGATCTGCCCGGCGCCCCGCCGGCGCCCGCGGGCGGCGGCTTCGCGGACGACGGCAACTTCAAGCGCGGGCGCTTCAGCCCCGTGTCGATCGTGGTCGGCCTCCTCGTCGCGCTCGGCGCCGCGGGCGCCATCTGGTTCGGCGTCAAGCAGGACAGCCAGAAGATGACGGTCGACGCCGTCTCCAAGGAGAAGAAGAACATCTTCGTCCTGCCCAAGCAGGACCAGCTGCCCCTGTGGCGCAAGTGGGCCGCCGCGAGCTCCGAGCTGTCGCTCCAGCAGGAGGCCCTCATGCAGCTCGCGTGGGCCGACGACCCCGAGGGCGTCACGCACGCGCAGAACGCGCTCGCGCTCCCGGACCACCGCGTGAAGGGCGTCGCCGCGCAGGTGCTCGCGTACTACGGCTCGCCCAAGGCCGACGGCGCCAAGCACGCGCTGCTCGAGGCGCTCAAGGTCGCGGACGAGAGCGACCGGCCCCAGCTCGTCTGGGCCCTCGTCGAGCTCAAGGAGCCGGCCGCGTTCAAGGACGCGATGGACCAGTACAGGAAGGGGTTCCTCTCGAAGGTCGAGCGGCTCGGCGGCGGCATCGCCTTCGACCCCGAGAAGCTCGCCGGCCTCGTGTCGCTCGAGGAGCTCTCGAAGCTCGCGACCGACGAGAGCTCGTCGGTGCGGCAGCTGGTCGCGACGGTCCTGTCGCGCAACGCCGAGCCCAAGTGGACGAGCGCGCTCATCACGCTCGTGAAGGACAAGGACGTCGAGGTCGCGCGCGAGGCCGCGAACGGCCTCGGGAGGATCGGCGACGAGACGGCGCGCGCCCCGCTCCTCGAGGCCCTCGCGAACGCCGACAAGGCCAGCCGCCAGCGCTTCCTCGAGGCGCTGCGCGACGGCATCGGCGGCGAGGGGCTCGTCCTCGCCCTCGACAGCGTGAAGCAGGACCCCGAGGAGACGACCTGGTTCCAGACGAAGCAGATCATGGAGATGCTGCGCGAGCTCGCCGACCCGCGGTCGGCCGACCCGCTCGTGAAGTGGATCGAGGCCAGGAAGCCGCCGCTGCACTGGCAGGGCGAGGCGGGGACGCGGCTCGCCGAGGTCGGCGACATCCGCGCCGCCAAGTTCCTCGGCGAGCGGCTGCTGGCCGACCCGCTCAAGCTCTACAAGCTCGAGAAGTTCTGGGAGGCGGACGAGGGCGGGCACCTGTCGCGCACCGATCTGCCGCGCGTCGTCGGCGCCCGCATGCTCGCCGATCTCGCCACGATCCACGCGGACAAGGCCGCCGAGCTCAAGGCCGCGGCCGAGGCCCCGGTCATCCTGTGGCTCAAGGACCGCCCGCAGCCGCACGCGAACGGCCTGCGCTTCCTCGCCACGGTCCGCTCCGAGAAGATCCTGAAGGACATGCGCGACTGGGCCTTCCCGACGGATCCGCTCCCCAAGGAGGGGCAGCTGCCGCCGTTCCCCACGGCCTTCGAGACCGCGCAGAGCGCGCTCCGGTACATCGGGCGCATGAAGGACGAGCCCTCCTACCCGCGGCTGCTCGAGCAGCTCAGCCGGAAGAAGGACCCGAAGATGGACATCACCCAGGACGGGCTCCAGGGCGCGGGACTCTCGATGCTGGGGATGGCGCTCCGCGCGGTCGCCTACGGCGCGTCGCAGGGGCTCGCCGAGTGGGGTGATCCGCGCGCGGTGGAGAAGCTGACGAAGCTCATCGAGGACGAGCTGTGGCACGAGGAGGCCCGCCAGGCCGCCTGCGAGTCGATCGCCTGGTGCGCCGACGACAAGACGATGATCGAGGTGGCGAAGAAGGCGAAGGAGTTCGCGAGCAAGAAGGAGCCGCGCAAGCAGCTCATCGGCGCCTGCTACGCGTCGTCGCTCGCGCTCCGGCCGGTGCCCGGCGCGGCCGCCGAGCTCGTCACGCTCCTCACGGCCGACGTCGACCCCGGGGTGCGCATGGCCATCGCGCGCGCCATCGGCATCGGCGGCTTCGACGAGGCGGTGCAGGGGCAGCTGTTCGAGAAGCTCAAGGACGTCGAGGTCCGGAACGCGGCGGCGCTCGCGCTCATCCTCGGCGGCACGAGCGACACCGCGGCGCGGACGGTCGCGATGTACGCCGACTTCGACAAGTCGGCGCTCGACGACCTGAAGGACCACTACTACCGCGCCTTCGGCTACTGGTCGGACGAGGACTTCAAGCGCGGCAACCTCTACCGGTACGTCGCGAACGCCGAGGCGATCACGCGGGTGAAGGTCGCCGACGCGCCGCAGGAGTGGGCGCGGCAGCGGCTCCAGGCCCAGTTCGACAACCTGAAGTACGACAACGGCCCGCACTCGGAGACCCGCGTCGTGCTGCGCTACCGGCTCTACCAGGAGGCCAAGAGCGGCGACGGCGCGAAGAAGAAGAGCGCGATCGACACGCTCAAGTTCATGAAGGAGAAGGGCGTGCTCATGGCCCTGCGGCACGAGCAGGGCGAGACGGGCGCGCTCGCGAAGCGCGCGTTCCACGAGCTCATGAACCCGAAGGCCACCGTGGCCGAGGACCTGAGCAAGTTCGCCCCGGCGAAGGCCGGGGGCGCCGACACGCCGTAGCGGCGCGCTGTCCGGCGCGGCCGGCGCGCGGCGCGGATCGGCCCGCGCAGGAAGCCGCGGCGCACGATCCAGGGGCAGGCAGCCCGGGAGCGCTCGAGGAGGAGGTCGTCCTCTCCGGAGCTCCCGGGCTTCCTGTTTTTGTGCTGGCAGCGCGGCCATTTCCGTCTCCGGCGCGCGTCGGGCTGGCCGGGGTGGTCGGGTGACCGGCGCGTGTCGGGCTGGACAAAACGCACGTTTCGGAAGAGTGTTCGCGCCGAGGTGCACTGTGGCGACCTGGCGTGATGAGCTCATCGAAGCCGTGAAATCGAAGGCGGAGCGCGAGGCGGAAGAGCTCGCGCGGCACAAGAAGCGGGTCGCCGAGGCGCTCGCGGCCGCGGAGTCGGCCGTGTCGCAGGGGGCCGAGTCGCTGAAGTTCGCGCACGAGAGGCTGCAGGAGAAGGGGCAGCCCATCGTGTTCGCCCAGGAGCAGGACAAGCACCGGCTCGCGCTCGGCGATTTCAGCCTCTCCCTCGAGCTCCTGCGGGAGTCCGCGATCGTCCGGGTGACGTTCGGCGACGGCAAGCCGCGCGAGTTCGACTTCGCGAAGGACCGCCACATCGCGCCCGCCGACGTGGAGGAATACATCGGCCGCCGCGCGCTCGAGCTGGTCCGCGCGGCGCAGAAGGCGTCGCCGTGGTGATCGCCGGGCGCGTCGCGGCCCCGCTGTCGCCCCGCGCATGGGGTCTCCGCCGCGGCCTCGCCGCCGGCCTGCTCGCCGCGGTCGCGGCGTGCGCTCCGCCGGCCGCGCCGCCCCGCCAGCCTGACGCGCCGCCGGCCTCGACGCCTGCCGCGCCGGCGCCCGCCGCGCCGGCCTCGATGGAGGTCGATCCCGCCGCGGAGGCGCGGATCGCGGCGGACGTCGCGTACCTCGCGTCGCCCGAGCTCGCGGGGCGCGGGACCGGCGAGCCCGGCGCCGATCTCGCGGCCGAGTTCATCGCGCGCCGGTTCGCAGAGCTCAAGCTCTCGCCGCTGGGCGGGCCGGGGAGCGACGCGAAGGCGTACCGGCAGGTGTTCGACGCGCGGGTCGGCGCCGACGTCGCGCCCGCGGCGCTCGCGGTGCAGCGCGCGGGCCGGAAGCAGAGCGTCGAGGCCGGCAAGCTGGTCACGGCCGACGGGAGCGCGAGCGGCACGGTGTCGGGGGCCGCGGTGCTCGTCGGCCACGGAGTGACCGCGCCGGCGCTGTCCTGGGACGACTACGCCGGCCGGGATATCGAGGGGAAGATCGCGATCGTGCTCGACGGCGTGCCCACGCTGGACGGCGGCCCGGGTGGAGCGGCGCAGGCCGGCGCGCCCGGCGGCGCTGCGACCGCCGATCCTCATCACCATGCTCCACGGCCGGCGGACGCGCTCCGCGACTTCGGCAGCGTCCGCTACAAGCTCCGCACCGCCCGCGAGCACAAGGCCGCCGGGGTGATCCTGGTCGCGGCGGGCGACGAGCTCCCGCGGGTGTCGGACGACGCGGCGAGCATGGGCATCCCGGCCGTGGTGATCACGCGCTCCGCGGCCCGCGCGCTCTTCCCCGCGGCCGGGCTCGCGCCGCCCGCGAAGCCGGCGGACGCGAAGCCGGCCGCGGCGAAGCCTGCGGCCGTGAAGCCGGCCGCGACCAAGGCCGCCGCGCCGAAGCCGCTCGGCGGCACCACCGTCGAGATCACGACCAAGGTCACCGCGCGGATGGCGCCGGCGTCGAACGTGATCGGCCTGCTCCCGGCGCGGGACGGCTCGCCGCACGCCGGTGAGTACGTCGTCGTCGGCGCGCACTACGATCACCTCGGCTACGGGGGCACGTCGTTCTCGCGCGCGCCCGGCGTGCATGCGGTCCACCCGGGCGCCGACGACAACGCCTCGGGGACGGCGATGCTCCTGGAGGTGGCGCGGCGGTTCGCCTCGCTCCCCGAGCGGCCGGCGCGGAACCTCCTGTTCATCGCGTTCGGCGCCGAGGAGCTCGGCACCATCGGCTCGCGCCACTTCGTCGATCACCCGCCGGCGCCGCTCGCGGCGATGAAGCCGGTCGTGGCCATGATCAACGCCGACATGGTCGGCCGGATGCGGGACGGCAAGCTCCTCGTCGACGGCCTGGGGACCTCGCCCGACTGGAAGGCGATCGTGGACGACGCCGCCCGCGGGCTCGGCCTCACGCTCCAGTTCGGCGTCGAGGGCTTCGGCGCGAGCGATCACGCGTCGTTCACGGCGTCGCGCGTCCCGATCGCCTTCCTGTTCACGGGCGTCCACGAGGACTACCACCGGCCGAGCGACACGGCGGACAAGATCAACGCCGCGGGCGTCTCGCGCTGCTCGGTGCTCGCGGCGCGGATGGCGCTCGCCCTGTCGGGGCGCGACGCGCGGCTCGCCTTCACCGACGCGCCCGCCGACCCCCACCGCAGCATGCGCGGCGGCTTCCGCGCGTCGCTCGGCACGATGCCGGACTATGCGTACCAGGGGCCCGGCGTGAAGCTCACGGGCGTGCGGCCCGACGCGCCGGCCTCCCGCGCTGGCATGCAGGCGGGGGACGTGATCGTGCGCATCGGCGCCCACGCCGTTACCAACATCCACGACTTCATGTTCGCGCTCGGCGATCTCGAGCCGGGCCGCGAGGTCGAGATCGAGGTGGATCGCGGCGGGACCCGGGTGCCGCTCAAGGTCATCCCCGCCCCCGGCCGATGAGCCGGCGCCCTCGCCGCGCCGCGCCGCCGGCCGCGCCACCTCGACGGCGCAGGGCCTCACGCGGGCCCTGCGCGGTCAGCCTCGCCTTCCTCTGCGGCCTCACGGCCGCGATCCTCGCCTGCGACAGCCCGCCGCCCGCGGGGATCGACGCCGTGGCCTCCGGAGGGCCCGAGCGCGCCGGTGCAGCTGCGGATGCCGAGCCGGCGCCGCCCGACGCCGCTGTGGCGGAGCCGTCGGACGCCGCGGCGGAGCTGTCGTACACCCCGGCGGAGCCGCCGTATGCTGCGGCGGAGCTTGCCTACACCCCGGCGGAGCCGCCGGACGCCGGGGCAGCGATGTCGTACGCCGCGGCAGCGCCGGACGCCGCGGCGGAGGCCGTCGATGGCGGCTCGCCCGACGCCGCGGCGGAGGCCGTCGACGGCGGCGCTCCGGACGCGGGGCTGCCCGGCAGCTCCGAGGGGTGCCCGGACGACATGGTCCTCGTCGAGGGCGACTACTGCCCCGTGGTCGAGCAGATCTGCCTGAAGCACCACAAGGAGTACGAGAAGGACCAGGCGCGACGGGCGACGGCCTACAAAGAGGCCGAGGGCCCGACCAGCGTCAGCGAGCGGTGCCTCGAGTACAGGCAGCCGAGCGAGTGCCTCTCGAAGAAGCGCGCGCCGATGCGGTTCTGCGTCGACCGCTACGAGTGGCCCAACAGGAAGGGCGAGCTCCCGGCGCTGCTCGTCTCGTGGCGCCAGGCCGTCAAGGCGTGCGAGGGCGTCGGCAAGCGCCTCTGCACGGAGGACGAGTTCAACTTCGCCTGCGAGGGCGAGGAGATGCTCCCGTACACGTACGGCTTCGCCCGCGACGCGACCAAGTGCAACATCGACCGGCCCTTTCGCCAGCGCGAGGTGACGCTCTACCACTACGAGCGGTGCATGCGGCACCCCAAGTGCAAGGCGGAGCTCGAGCGGCTCGATCAGCGCGTGCCTGCGGGCTCGATGCCGGCGTGTGTGTCGCCGTTCGGCGCCTACGATCTCAACGGCAACATCAACGAGTGGGTCATGCGGCCGGGCCGCAAGTCGCCGGAGCGGAGCGGGCTGAAGGGCGGCTGGTGGGGCCCCATGCGCGGCCGCTGCCGCCCCACGGTGGGGTTCCACAAGGAAGAGGACTACGGCTACGAGCAAGGGTTTCGTTGCTGCAAGGAGGCTGCGGCGCGGTGAGCGCGCGGTGGCGCGTCCTTTTTGATGGGCGCGCGGCCGCCGACCGGGGGTACGCTCGTGTCCAGCGGGCCCGCGGCGCGGCGCTCGCCGGCGAAGGGTCTGCGGTTCCTCCTCCGGGGGCCGGGGCTCAGATCTCAGCGGCGGGCCGTCACCGGCCCGTCGCTCACGCGGGGAGAGCCCGCACCTCGAGGAGACCTTGATGAAGCGATCCATGTGGTTCACCAGCGCGCGCTCGGCCGCCTCGGTCGTCCTTGCCCTCGGAGGCCTCGGGCTCCTGACCTCCGCGTGCAGCCGGGGCCGAGACGCCGAGGATCCGTCGGATCCGCAGTACAACGCCTACAACCAGCAGCCGGGGTACCAGCAGCCGGGGCAGTACCAGCAGCCGGGGTATCAGCAGCCCGGCCAGTACCAGCAGCCTGGGCAGTACCAGCAACCGGGGCAGTACCAGCAGCCGGGGTATCAGCAGCCCGGCCAGTACCAGCAGCCGGGCACGACCGCTCCGGCGACGACGGGGCAGCCGGGCCCGCTCGCGCTCCCGTGTACGAGCGACGTGGTCTGCGGCACGCACAAGTGCAACATGGCCGTGGGCAAGTGCGCCTTCCCCTGCGCGGCGAACACCGACTGCGCGGCGGGCTTCTCGTGCATGGGCGCGGGCTCGGCGACGGCGATCTGCGTCCCCGGCGGGCAGTAGGGCGTGCCGGGGTCCGGCCGCACGGGCCGGCTCTCGCCACGGCAGCCGTCAAGGCGGCTGGCAGCTTCCTGGCGACCGGATCCGGTCGTCCGGAGGCAGCCGGCAGCCTCCCGGTAACCGGATCCGGTCGTGCGCGAGCAGCTGGCAGCGTCCCGGTAACCGGAGCCAGTTGTGCGCGAGCAGATTGTCTTGCCGGTGTGCCGCCGCGCGAAGCACGGTCGGCACCAGCGGCTGTTGGACGGGAGGCAGAGCAAGAGAGAGTCCACGGGGAGACGGGGAGGAGATATATATATACAGACCAAGGTGGAGAGGCGAGAGGTGGGGACCATCCTTCGAGCCAGCTCGCTTGGGGGCGACTGCTTTCAGGTCGCTCGTTTGCAGGGCGGTTCCCGGCGAGGTCAATTCGCGCAACCAGAGTTGGTCCTGCGTCGCGGTGCACGCCGTCACCTCGGTTCCGGGCTCCAGCTGCCCCGCATCGATGCCGCCCGAAACCGTCGGCGTCGAGCCTGATGGTTCGAACGACTGATCCCCATCTCTCGCCTCCCCGCCTCCCTGCCTCCCTGTGAATCTTTCCTTCTTCCTCTCCGCCCAACATGCGTCCTGCGCTGCGAGGCCCCGATGCTGCCCAGCACCATGGGTAGATCCACCTAGAGCACCTACCATTGGACCGAAGGGCGGCGCTGCGGGAGGGGGGCGCCGCCCTTGCTCAGGTCGCCGCTGCGGCGCCGGCGAGGCGGGGAAGCCCGGCGCACCAGTCGAGCACCTCGGCGAACCGGCGTGTGATGAGGGCGCCGAAGAGCGGATCGCGCGCGAGCTTGGCCTGCGTGGTCGCCGGGCTCGAGAGGCCGCAGAGGAAACGCGCCGCCTGGCGAGGATGGCCCAGGGCGCCCGCGTGCGCCGCGCGCAACGCCGTGAACGCGGCGACGTCGAGCCCCACCGGCATCGGCGGCGCGTGCGCCGGCTCTGGCAGCGTCACGGCGACGCCGGTGCGGCAGAAGGTGCAGCGCCCGCACGCGGCGTCGAGGCGTTCGCCGAAGTACGCCGCGAGCGCGGCGGCGTGACAGCGCTCCGAGGTGAGCAGCTCGATCACCTGCCGCACGCGCCCGATCTCGGCCTCTTCGCGCTTCGCGAAGCGCGCGAGGAGCTCGCCGACGAGGGCGCCCGCGTCGTCCGTCGAGGCGACGCGCACGAAGCGGTGCCGGATGTCCGACGCCTTGAGCTCCGCGAGCCCCTGCCGCTCGAGGTACTCGAGCGCGCGCACCACCCGCTCGCGCGGCTGCTCCAGCGCGGCGGCGGCGGCGGCCGGGTCGACCGCGTACAGGACCCGCCCCTTCTTCGCATGGCCGAAGAGCGCCTCGAGGAACCGCGCCGGCTCGCCCTTCACCGACGCGATGACCTCCTCGAGCCTGCGGTGGAGCCGCACCTCGTAGCCGGCGTAGTACGGCGTGAGCTGCCGGACCGCGCCCATCAGCTCGAGGTAGGTCAGCGCGGTGCGGAGCACGAGCGGCCGGACGTCGTGGCGCGTCCCCAGCGCGTGCAGGCCGAGCTCCACCTGGGGCGCGGCGAGCACCGCGCCGACCACCCCGCGGAGCGCGTCCTCGGTCGGCGTATCGCCGTAGGCGAAGTTCTCGAGGACCGGCAGATCGTCGCCGCACACGAAGACCTCGACCACCGAGTGCGCCTGATCCCTGCCGGCGCGGCCGATCTCCTGGCTATAACTCTCAAGGCTCTTCGGAAGATTGTAATGATCGACATAACGCACGTCGGGCTTGTCGATCCCCATCCCGAACGCAATGGTGGCGACCACGATGCCGCGGTCGCTCTGCATCCAGTCGTCCTGCACCCGCGCGCGCTCCGCCGCCTCCATCCCGGCGTGGTACGCGCGCGCCGGCAGCCCCGCAGCAGCGAGCTTCTCGGCCACGTGCTCGGCGGTCTTCTGGAGCGTGACATAGACGATGCTGGAGCCGGGCGGCCGGGAGCGCAGGCGCTCGATCAGGACCCGGTCGCGCGCGGGCGCGCTCACCGCCGTCGCGCGGAGCTCGAGGTTCGGTCGGTAGAAGCCGGTGATGACCGTGTGCTCCTCGCGGATGCCGAATGTGGCGCAGACGTCGCGCACGACCCCGGGCGTCGCGGTGGCCGTCAGCGCGAGCACGCGCGGCACGCCGAGCGCCCGGGCGGTGTCCGCGAGCCTCAGGTAGTCGGGGCGGAAGTTGTGTCCCCACTCGGAGATGCAGTGGGCCTCGTCCACCGCGAAGAGGGCGATCTTGAGCTCTTTCAGCAGCGCCATGAACCGCTCGCTCACGAACCGCTCGGGGGCGACATAGAGCAGCTTCGTCTTGCCCGAGCGCAGATCCCTGTGCGCCTCCGCCGCGTCGTCGGCTGACAGCGACGAGTCGAGCCGGACCGCGGCGATGCCGCGCGCGCGGAGGAAATCGATCTGATCCTTCATCAGCGCGATCAGCGGAGAGATGATGATCGTGACCCCGTCGAGCAGGAGCGCGGGGAGCTGGTAGCAGAGCGACTTGCCGCCGCCCGTCGGGAAGACCGCGAGCGCGCTGTGGCCCGAAAGCAAGGCATCCATGACCGCGCGCTGGCCTGGGCGGAGCTCGCGGAAGCCGAACCGCGCCTCGAGGACGTCAAGCAGATCGGGGCCCGATGGTGTAGGTTCCTTCAAGGGGGCACCCTACACCTCGCTCGCGCCGAGGAACAGCCTGCCGTCGCGCGCAGCGCGCGACGATCGACGCGGGCGGCGGGCTCGACGCTCGGCCCAAGCTTGCATTCGATCGCGACGGTCCGGCGCCGCGGAGCAGTCCCGCCAGAGAGACCGGTCGATGACGAGCCGTCGCCGGAGATGGCAGTGATTTTCGTGGTTTCCGCCTGTTTCGCCGCCGGGGGCGGCCCCGGTGTGGCCCAACGGGGCGCTCCGCGGAACCGACATCACACGACGCGGCGCTCGTCTTGCCGGCCTGGAGCCCTCGGCACGACGCTCGGCCATGTGAAGGCGAGCTCACCGCCCACCGGCAGCTGGTTCCACAAACGCGCCAGCTCTTCGAGCCGGACGACGACGCGATCGACTCGCCGGGCATCTTCGCCCGAGAGCGACTCGCGCGGCGCGGGCCGCGAGGCATCCGGGCGCTGCCCCTGGCGGCGCCTCCAGATCAGGTCGCAGACGCCGGCGAGGCGCTCCGACGTGACCATGTCGTGCTGCCCGCCCTCGTCCGCGTTGCGAAGCGATGTCTCCCGGCGCAGCTGCTTCCGCCGCTCGCGCGCCCGTTCGCGCGGGCTGCTGCCGCCCAGCGCGGCCGAGATAAAGGTGCCGCCGCCGCTCGCGGCACGACCGAAGACGCCCGACGTCAAGCCGAGCTCGGCCTCCACGACGTAGTGGACGAGGTCGTGCGGAATGTGGTCGTCGAACCCCGGCGCGGGATCCATCACCTGGGGCTGTTTGCCGGCGGCCTCCACGACGACGGCGTACCGCCGCTCGCCGGTGCGTCGAAAGATAACGTCCATGATGAGACATCAGGATAGCACATATCTTGGCGTCTCATTCAGCCAGCCGCGACCGACGGCGTGGTTCTGGGGCTGGAACCCGCACGAGCAGGCCGGTGACGGGACACGCGAGGACCGGCTCGTGGCCGTGGAGATCCTGGTGGCGTGAGATCGCGCCTTCCTGCTGTTCGCTCCGCGGGAAATCGCCCGTATCCTGTCGGCATGCACTGCCCCACGTGTTGATCGATCGCGTCCGCCGGAGGTGACGTCCGAGGGGGTCGACGTGTCGCTGGCGGCTGCCGGCGCGGGCGAGGTGCGGCGGGATGTCGCCTCGTTCCACGCCTCGAACGCGGCCGTTCCAGATCGCCGCCTGGCGCCGCTCCGGGTAGCGCAGCATGCTCTGGGCGCGATTCTTGAGCCGTCGCAGGCGGATTTCGTACGCCCGCCTCCGGGCCTGCCGCTCCGGCTGTCCCTTCACCGGTTTCTGGTGCCCCCATGGGTCTGCTTGGAGATGCCGTCGCCGAGCCCGGCACGACGCAATCACAGGCCCCGTCACTCGGCTTGCTTCGGCTTGCTGACGAGCACTGGCTCCTGGCGGGGGCGGACTCCGTCGGCGCGAATGACCGTCTGAACAGAATCATGATGTGGAGGCAGAATGAAGAAGAGAGAACTTGGTCATCAGCTTGGTCTCGCGGTGTGCGCGGGCGCCGCGCTCGGCCTCTCCACGGGCTGCTCGATTGAAGGCGCGTCCGACGAGACGCTCGATGCATTGGGGTCGCATTCGTCCGCGATCATCGGCGGCGAGCTCGCCGAGGCGAGCCCCTGGGCCGTGCAGGTCTTCGACGTGCGGAGCACGGGCGACTTCTATCAGTGCACAGGCACCCTCGTCGCGGCGCGCTGGGTGCTCACCGCGCAGCACTGCATCGCGGACGAGGGCGAGACGTCGGCCGTGCGCGTCGGCAGCAACACGTACCTCGCGGGCCAGCGCATCGCGGTCGACGCCGTCGAGGTGCCCTCGGCCGTGGCCGACATCGCGCTGCTCCACCTGACCGAGGACGCCGATGGCCCGTTCGTCCAGCTCGCCGAGGCGACGTCGACCTGGATCGGCAGCGACGCGACGGCCTACGGCTGGGGAAGCGAGGGCACGCCGCTGGTGATGGCGCCGTCGCTCAAGAAGGCGACCCTCCACATCGATGGCTGGCACTCCGCCGAGGAGCTCAAGGCGACCGGCGTGACGGGCGCGGGCTGGAGCGGCGACTCCGGCGGCCCGTGGTTCGTCGACGGGCGTCAGGTCGCCGTGTTCTCGGCCACGAACGGACAGAACGGGACGAACCTGCACGCGACGGTCACCGGCGTCGACGTGGCGCGCCACCGGGCGTGGATCGACGCCACGATCGCCGCCGGCCCCACCGTCCACCCCAGCAACCAGGTCGTGCTCCACGATCTCTCGAACTTCTCCGGCATCTCGCAGGGCTTCGGGATCGGCCACCACAACCTCCTGAACACGACGATCATCGGCGACAACCGCGCGAGCGCCATCAAGGTCCCCGCCGGGCTCCGGGTCACGGCCTTCATCCACCACAACTTCGGGGGCGAGGTGCGCATCTTCACCTCGGACACGGATCTCGTGGCCGCGGGCTTCAACGACGTGCTCTCGGGCATCGTCGTCTCGAACGCCTCGGACCCGCAGCTGGACGTCGTCACCTTCTACGAGCACGCCAACTTCTCGGGCGAATCGTTCATGTACGGCGTCGGCTCCGCCGTCTTTTTCGGCGGCCCCTGGGCCAACTGGGACCAGAGAGTCAGCTCCGTCCGCGTCCCCCCCGGCTTCCAGGTGACGCTCTACGACTGGTTCTTGCAATACTCGACCGGGTCGCGCGTCCTCACGACAGACGCGAACCTCGCCGCCCAGAGCTTCGACGACCAGACCCGGAGCGTCATCATCGAGCGCTTGTAGGAGCGAGGGCCTACCCTCGTGGACACGGCGTCTGGCGTGGTCCACCGCTGGAGATGGTGGGCGGATGCAATGTCCGGCATGGTCACCCAGGTGCGCCCGCCACGGCGAAAGGAATGGACCCGTGCTATCGGGCCTTGCTACTCTGCGTTGCAGGCATGGTGTAACGAATCGTTCCACGGGTGACGCCAACGCATGAATACGCCACTGTCGCCACCTGGAGCGGTGCGGAATGACGGATCATCCGTCCAGATCGGCGCTCTCGTTCCGCTAACTCGGCCCGGCTGGGTCGAGGCAGGCCGGCACTTGCTCGCTGGACTCGAGCTGGCCGTTCGCGAAGTCAATGACGCCGGCGGGATCGTCGGAAGACCCCTCGAGCTGGTGGTCCGAGACACCGCGGCCGATCCGCAGAGGGCCGCGGCGGCCGTCGATGAGCTGGCTCGCCTGGGCGTGGCTGCCTTGGCGGGCGAGTATCACAGCGTCGTCGCTCGCGCCGCTGCCGCCAGGGCCGACGCCCTCGGCCTGCCGTTCCTCTGCTCGTCAGCGGTCCTCGACGCGCTCACCGAACAGCCAGCGGAATGGGTCGCGCGCCTCGCCCCGGCGCAGTCCCACGGCTGGCGGATCTACGCGGACTTCCTCCTCGGCGCGGGCCACAGGCGCATCGCCGTAGCCGCCGATTCGAGCGTCTACTGGGCGTCCGGGGCCCGCGTTCTGCGGGACCACCTCGCTCCACGCGGCGGCACCGTCATCGAGCTCGACATGCGCGCGCTCACCCCCGCGGCCGTGTGCGACGAGCTCGCCGGCAATCGCGCGACAGCCCTCCTTCTTCTGGTCGGCTACCCGGAGCCGGCGGTGTCGATCGTCAGGTCTGTCCGCCGCGACAAGCGCCTCGCCGAGATCATGATCGGTGCTCCGGCCGGGCAACCGGAGTTCGCCGAATGGGCGGCGTTGCTGGGCGGCGACAGCGCCGCGATCCCGTTCCTGCGCTACCTGCCCGAGCGCCTCAGCCCGCTCGGCGCCCGGGTCGAGACGGCCCTGCGCGAGCGGCTGGCCGAAGCGCCCTCCTTCGTCGCCTTCGAGGGCTACGACACGGTCGCCGTGCTCACCGATGTGCTGCGTTCTCACGGCGCGGACCGGGCGCGCACCGCCGGATCCTGGGCGCGCGTCGCGGTCGAAGGCACCCGCGGGCAGATCCGGTTCTCCCGCGCGCCAGGCATCAGCGTTTGGCAGTGGGCTTGGCCGCCAGTCCAGGTCGTCGATCGAGATCCGGCGGAGCCCGATCGCTTTCGGATCCTTCACGCCGGCTGAGAGAGCACGCAGGTCCGACTGCCGGAGGCGCCGCTTGAAGCCCGAGAGCGAGCAGTCCAGAGGGGCTCGCTGCCTTCTCCTTCAGGGGCGGATGGCGAGCAGCGTCGGTGTTTGACCCGGCGCCGCGGCGGCCATCGCGTCGATCAGCGCGCGCGGCTCGCCGGGCCCGACGGCGCCCGTCTTGCGGACGGCGTCGACCCTGCTGAGCCCCCACAGGAGCGCGGCCGCCGCCGGCGTGGGCAGGCGGCTCAGCGTCACAATCGGCTCCGGCGTGATGGTGTTTCCGAGGCGGCGCACCACGTGGAGGCCTTCCTCCATGGCGCGCGCGAGGCGCATCGCCTCTGCCCACGACACGCCTGCGTTCCGCGCGTGCGCCGTGACGATAGCCACCATCGCCGGCGCGACGAGCGCCGCGTGCGTGCGCAGCCAGCTCTCCATGTCGGCGTGCACGACGGCGGGAATGCCGGCGTCCGTGAAGACCTTCGCCCACGCCGCGTCCGTCACCGTGGTGACCATGCCCCGGGTGACGACCTTCGACGTCAGCTTGCCGTCCTCGAGGGTCGCCAGGATCGCGGGGAAGCCGAAGGCGAAGCGCGCCGGGCCCACCGCCTCTCGGAGGCGGCCCAGCGGCTCGAAGGTGTTGAACATGAACATCACGGACCTCGCCGCGCTCTCGGCCAGCGCAGGGAGCACGGCGTCGACCTGGAAGGCGAGCACCGTCACGAGCACCAGATCCCAGGGCGTCGTCGCGTCGAGCGCGGCGCTCACGCGCACCGCCGCGCGCTCGCCCGAGGCGCTCACGATCGCCTCGTCCCGCCGCAGCTGCTCCAGCCGCTCTCCACGGGCGACCACCGTCACCTCGTGCCCCGCGCGCGAGAGCTGAAAGGCAAAGGTGCTTCCAATCCTACCGGCACCGACAATGGCAATCTTCATGCGTTACTCCGTGGCTCCTGTGGAAAGATCTGTTCTCTGCGCGCCGTTGTCGCCACCGCGCCGCGGCCGGCAGCGCCCCCGGCGCTCCGGCGACGCCGCCGTCTGCAATTCTGCAATCTCGACACCGCGCGGCGCCCTCGTCATCGTCATCGTCATCGACGGCGCGCGCATCGGCGTTAAACCAACTGGATGGTTTAAATCTAGGGAGCGGCCTTCGCCGTGTCAACTGGGCGAGGCGGCGGCGCGCTCTCCTTGCCGCGCGCCACGGCGTGTGCTCCATGAAGGATCCACCCATGCGCTACGACTCGGCGGCGACCAAGAAGAGGCTCCTCGACGCTGCGCTCGACGAGTTCGCCGAGCGAGGGCTGGCCGGCGCGCGCGTCGACCGCATCGCGGAGCGGGCCTCGGCGAACAAGCAGGCCATCTACGCCTATTTCGGCTCCAAGGAGGGCCTGTTCCGCAGCGTGCTCGACGAGCGGTGCCAGATCGCGTTCGACGCCGTGCCCTTCGACCCGTCGGACCTGCCGGCCTTCGTCGCAGGCGTCTTCGATCACCTGGTCGAGAATCCGAAGAGCGTGCGGATGATGATGTGGAGGCAGCTCGAGCTCCCCGACGAGGCGCAGCACGACGTCGCGACCGCCAAGGTGCAGGAGCTCGCCGAAGCCTACGACCTCGGGGCGACGCCGAAGCCGTGCGCCGAGGACCTGTTCGTCCTCCTCCTCGGGCTGTCGATGTCCTGGTTCAGCTTCGCGCCAAGCCAGCCGGTCGCGAAGGGATCGGCGGCGGAGCAGCGGCTGCACGCCTTCAGGCGCTCGCTGGTCACGGCGGTCGACGCGGTCGTGAAGGCGATGGCGACGAAGAAGCGGTAGCTGGTCCGTCCCACACGAAGCGCACGCTCGACAGCTCGCGCCGCTGCCCGTCGGGCGCTCGCTCGAACGTGCGCTTCCCGATGCGCCCGTCGCGGCAGGCGAGCCGCGTCGTGTTGCCATGGGCGTCGCGCACCTCAGAGAGGCGGTAGGTCGAGCCGTCGGCCGATGTCGCGCTCGCAGGCGCCCGTGCTGTAGCGGCGCACGAACCGCGAGCCGAGGGGGCCGAGCAGCTCGACCCGAGAGGATTATCCCTTGCGGCTTGGGCGGCTGGAGCCGGTCGGAGGCCGAGGATCCGGCGGTGAGGCGGGCCTGGAGCCGGTCGGAGGCCGAGGATCCGGCGGTGAGGCGGGCCTGGAGCGGCCCGGAAGGCGGCTTTCCCGCGGCGCATCGGCTTCCGAGCGCTCCGGACGGGCTGTGCCCGTGGCACATGCCTCGCCGAACGGTTCGGAACGCGAGTTGCCGCAGGAGAATCGCGATTCCCCGCGGCTACAGCGCGATCTTGGGGAGCTCGCCGCGGTCGACCGGCGCTTCCGTGCCCGCACGCTGCCGCCGGCCCTCATCGGGCGTGCCTAGGGATGTCGGCTGTCGACCTCCGCAATCATCGAACCAGCGTACGGTGTGACCGGCGACCGGACCTTGCGACGAGACCTCCGCGCCGCACCACGGTCGAGCGCCGGCTTGGGCGCGGGCCGTGCCGGATCGCACACGGCAGCTCCGGCCCCTCAATCCACCGGCCGAGCGCGTCGTCCCGCGACTCGACGAGCGCCGAGCACGGCCCGTAGCGGAACGCTCCGAGGGCGCCACGGCCGCGCCACCAGGGCAGGGGGGCGTTCGGCCGCCCGCGTTTACAGCAGCGCTCATGGGAACCACGCTGCGACCTGCACCACCTCGCGCGCCGCGCCGGCCAGGCCCTCGTCGCCCGCGAGGGCCGCGATGAGCGGCGCGAGCCGATCGAGGCTCACGCCGTCGCCCGCGAGCGCGGCGTGGCGGAAGTCGCCAGCGAGCGCGTCGAGCAGGATGCCGAACGCCGCGGCGGCGCCCTCGGGCGGGAAGTGGCGGGCCAGCGGGACCAGGTCGAGCAGGCGGTCCGGCTCGTCGGCGCCGAAGCGCAGGGCCAGGGGGAGGGCCTGACGCACCAGCTCGGGCGCGTGTACGGGGTCGTGGCGCGCCAGGAAGCCGAAGGCGCCCAGACGGCCGGCGTCGCTGAGCGGCCCGACCGCGGCGAGCAGCGTGTCGCTGTCGCCCCTCGCCGCGAACCAGGCCCCCACGTCGAACATCCGCAGCCCGTAGCGGTCGCGCGGCTCGGCCTGCTGGATGGCCTCGTCGATCCGCGCCAGCAGCCGCGCCGGCTCCGCGGCGAAGGGGAGGCTGCGGGCCAGCGCCCGCACGCGCGGCGCCGCCGGCAGCGCCTCGATCAGGTCGTCGGCGGGATCACCCAGCGCCCTGAGGCGCGGGATCAGGCTCTCGATGAGTTCGGCCGCTTGTTCGCCGAATTGGGGAGCGAGCGCCGCGGCGCGGCGAGCCTCCGGGGCGTCAAGGTGCGGCACGAGCCGCGCGAGCGTCCAGTGCTCGGCCAGGTCGTACGGCTCGAGGTGCTGCTCCACCGCGCGGAAGGCGGCGCGTACGCGCTCGGGATCGCCGAGGACCCGCGCGAGCGCGGCGAGCGCTCGCGCCCGCGCGGGTCCAGGCAGCGCCTCCGCGTCGGGCCAGAGCGCCTCGGCGACAGCACGCGGGAAATGCCTGGCGAAGACCTCGATATCGCCAGGATCGCCGCCGCCGTCGCGGAGGCTTCTGAGCGCCTCACGTGCGACCGCAACCCCTTCCTCCGGCGGCAGTGCTCCTGTCGCGACAAGCATCTGGTGCGCTCGCTTCTCAGCGTCCTCCGTGCTCCAAAACGCGGCGAGCGCTTCCCGCGCGAACGCGTGTCCCGTCTCGCCCCCGGCGCACTCGGCGAGGCTCAGGAGGACATCCCCGCGGAATTCGGTCTCCTGGATGCGCCGTGCGGCGTCCGCGGCCCACGCGAGCACCTCGGCGCGCGCCGGGCCGGCCGCCATCGCCGCGCCGAGCGCGGTGAGCGCCCTGGCCTGATCTCGCTCGTCGGCGATCCGTTTCTGCCGGTCGATGGGCTCGACGCCGACGGGAGCATCACGGTCCTTGCGTCGGGCGCACCAGTTTAGGCTCGCCTCGACGAGGGCCGCGCGTACGGCGAGGGCCGTTGCCTCGCGACCCACGGGAAGCACCACGACGGCGCGACGGCGCACGCGCTCGAGGTCGGCGACGAAGCCGAGGTAGGCCTCAGGCCGAGCCATCCAGCGGGCGAGGTGCTCCTCGGTGACCAGCGCGGCGAATGCCTGGAGCGGTGCGTCGCTCTGCTCCATGTGCGCGCGCACGTAGGCGCAGGGATAGCCGTCTGGCGGGAGCGCTAGGAGCTGGCGGGTCGACGTCTCGCGCGCGCCGAGGACGAGGCGCTCCTCGACCTCGCGGCGGGCCGCGTTCGAGCGGAACGCGTAGGTGCCATCGACGGCCGTGACAAGCGGCTCGATCCCGGCGAGGGCGCCCTCGATGGGCGCCCCGAGGGCGGCAGTGATCTCGTCCTCGGGGAGCCGGCCGTAGGCGACGGAGAGCAGGCCGAGGAGCTTGGCTGATGAGGCGCCCGCGGTCGCGAGCAGCTCCGCGGGATCGCCCGGTGTGGGCCAGGGCCGCACCGGCAGTCGATGGATCTGCGTGCGCGCCGGGTCGAAGCCGAGGCGCTGGATCCACGCGCGGGCCGCGGCGTCGTCGCCCTCGACGGTGGCGAGCACCTTGACGCGGGGGCCAACGGCGGAGAACAGCGCCGGCCAGGAGACGAGCGGCTCCGCCTCCTCGACGTCGGTGATCGCGAGCAGCAGCGAGGGTTCGTTCTCGGTCGGCCCGACGCGCAGGTGTTCCTGAGCGATCTGTCTACGCAACAGCCGAGGCTCGCCGCCTGCGTAGTCGGAGAGCACCCGCGAGACCAGCAGGGCGAGGATGTCACGCTCGAGCCTGAGATCAGGCCCGATTGGCACGAGCTGCGCACCGTAGGCGACACCTTCGTTCTGTGCACGGACCAGGTGGGCGGCCACGACCGCGCGCCGGCTCGCGCGCGAGCCATGCAAGATCGCATAGGGCAGCTCTGGCTCGTCGAGCCACCGGCTGAGCGCGGCCAGCGCGGTTTGCTCCGCGGGGTCGAGCGCAGCGCTAGACCCTTCATTCCAGGCGCAACGGAAGGCGCGCTCGACGGGGGCGGGGGCGAGGAGTTGGGGCGGGGACATCGTCATCTCGCGGGTCAAGCGCCGGCGAACGGAGGCGTCGAGGAGGGCACCGTGGTGATGTTCTTCTCCCGAGATTTCGTGCGCTCGCTGCTCTGCGTCCAGGTCCCGTCCCACCGGCCCATCTTGTTCACCTTGGTTTCATCCTTGTTGTTCGGGCCGATCACGCCGCCCTTGGCGTCCTCTCCGATGTTCGCCGGGTGGAGGCCGAGCTCGCGGAAGATCTGGGCGCACATGGGGCAGGGCGCCATACCCTCACCATCCCCGTTCGTGGTCTCGATCGTCGCGCCGTTCCTGAAGCGCTTCTGAAGCTCGGCGCGCACCTCCTCATTGGTCATCTTGGGTTTCCCCTTCGCGTCTCGCTGGGCGTTTCCTTCGGCGCGGATCTGGCTCGCCATCTTGTGTAGCGCGTCCACCTCTGCGCACGTCGTGTCCCCCGTCGCGGTCTGCTTCGGATTGCGCGCGTTCTGCGCATTCTTGACGGCCTCGGTGATCGCGGGGTCCTTGTAGTGCTTCTCGCGATGGTCCTCCGCTGTTTTCCCGCCGCGCTCTCCCTGGCTCTTGCCCTCGATATCGCCCGGCACCCCGCGACGGTTCTTCGGATCGGTGAAATCCTTGCCCTCAGGGTTCTTCCCGGCCGCGTTCCGGACGGTCGAGAACGGCATCAGCCCGCTCGGATCGACGAACCGCGTCGGCGCATTGCCTGCGTAGTCGAAGCCGTTGAACCCGCCGTCGAGCCCCGCCGGGTCCGCGCTCAGGTACCGGCCCATCGCGGGATCGAAGTAGCGGTAGCGGTTGTAGACGAGCCCCGTCTCCTCGTCCTCGTACTGGCCCGGGAAGCGGAGCGGCGTGGTGGTCCGCCCGCCCTCCTTCACCTTCGCGCCGAACGCGGCTCGGTCGAGCTCGCACACCACCTCGCCGGCCGGGCCGACCAGGCGCTCGGGCGCGCCCACGTCGTCGTTGAGGTAATGGAACCACGGGCTCTCCTCGCGCCGCCCGCCCGCGACGCGCGTGTCGCGGTGGGCCCAGGGCGCGTACCGGGCCTCCTCGAAGCAGTACGTGCGCTCCTCCACCACGGGATCCCCCGCCGCCTGCGCCACGCGCTTGATCTCGTGGACGAGCACGCCGCCGTCCCACACGAAGCGCACGCTCGACACCTCGCGCCGCCGCCCGTCGGGCGCTCGCTCGAACGTGCGCTTCCCGATGCGTCGCGCGAACGGATCGTAGCTGTGCTCGACCACCCTCCCGTCGGGCTTCTCGACCGCGGCGAGCAACCCGAGGGCGTTCCACGTGTACCGCGTCAGCCGGCCCTCCGCGTCGCGCGCGCTCATCAGCCTGCCCGACTCGTCCCACGCGTACGTGGTGCCGCCCTTCTGCACCAGGCGGTTCCCGGCGCCGTAAGCGCGCTGCTCGCCGTCCGGCTCGTGGAGGTTGCCCGCGGCGTCGTAAGCAAAGCGCTGCCCCCGGCCCCGCTCGTCGCGGATCCCCAGGAGCTGCCCCGCGGGGTCGTGCTCGAACAGCCTCCGGCCGAGCGCGTCGTCCCACGACTCGACGAGCTCCGAGCACGGCCCATAGCGGAACGCCTGGTACACCGTCGTCCCCGGCGGGCGAGGGCCGACCCACTCGGGCCGGCCGGCGCCCGCGCTGGCTTGCCCGGGGTGGCCCACCCAGCGCTGCGCCATGCGGCCGAGCGCGTCGTAGACGACCTGGATGCGCCCTCCGTCCGGCAGCGCGCGGGCGATCTCGCGCCCGAGCGCGTCGTGCGCGACCCCGACCGTGGCGCGCCCGTCCAGCACCACCTGCGTGGCCCGGCCGCAGGCGTCCCGCGCGAAGGCGGCCGAGTGGCCGAGCGACGTCGTCCGCTGCACGACGTTGCCCATGAGATCGTACGTCCGCCGCACGAAGAACGCGTCCCCCGACGCGATCTGCCGCTCCTCCACGACCCAGCCCACGGCGTTGCGCGTGAACGTCAGCTCCCCAGCGGGCGTGACGGCGGCGATCAGCTGGCCGCAATGATCGTACTCGAACGACTCCGTGGCGCCGTCCGGCAGGGTGCGCTGGACGAGCTGTCCGGCCGCGTCGTAGGCGAACTCGGTCATCTCGCCCATGCCGGTCTTCTCGTGGAGGAGCTGCCCGGCCATGTCGTGCCGATAGTACTTCTCCAGCCCGGCGAACGTCCGCTCGTACACCATGCGGCCCGCTGTGTCGTAGCGCATGAGGTACACGTCCCCCCGCGCGTTCTTGGCGTGCACGAGGCGGCCCTCGCGATCGTAGCCGAGCCGGTTCACCTCGCCGTTCGGGCGCCGGATCGCGCAGACCTTGTGGAGACCTCCGCGATCGAAGCGCGTCGAGGTGCCGTCCGGGTGGTCGACGCGCACGACGTCCCCATTGCGATCGTGGGCATAGCGCGTCACGCCCCCGTCCGGGTGGCGCACGGCGATGCGATCGCCCCGGTCGTTGTAGGCGTACGACGAGATGTGCCCGAGCGCGTCGCGCACCGACAGGCAGCGTCCCCAATAATCGTAGACGTGCTCGGTGACGGCGCCTGTCCCGTCGATCTTCTGGATCACGTTGCCCTGCGCGTCGTGGAGGAAGCGCGTGCGCGCGCCGTTCGGCGCGACGGTCTCCGTGATGAGCCCGCGCGCCTCGACGCGGACCTCGAAGGTCGCGCCGATCGGATCGGTCCAGTACAGGACGCCCGCGGCGCGCGTCACCTCCGTGACGCCGCCGCCCGGGTCGGTGACGCGGCGGATGTGCCCGTCCGGCTCGCGCTCGATGACGGTAATGCGGCCCAGCGGATCGCTCACGCGGAGCGTGCGGCCGCGGGCGTCGCGGACCCAGGTCGTGGTGGCTCCGAGCGGGTTGGTGAACGAGCGGAGATTGCCGTTTTCATCGTAGGTGCGGCAGTAGACGGCCCCGCCGGACACGGCCTTGTCGAGCTTTCCGAACTCGTTGGCGAAGTAGCGGTGCACGGTGATCGAGTCCGCCACCTCCGAGTACCCGTCGTCGCCGTACACGAGCGTGCAGTGATAGATCCCCCGGGCCTTCGTGCCGTCGGCGAGCGTATCGGACACACCCTCCGCGAGGCCGAGGCGCCTGGGATCGGGGTGATCGCCCCAGGTCTCGACGCAGCGGCCACGCTCGTCGTACCGGAAATGGAAGGTGAGGTCCTCGGGATCCGTGCGCGACGTCAGCCGGTGATCGTCGTAGGTGTAGCGGGTGACGCAGCCCTCGGCGTCCATATCGGCGATTAGGTCGCCGCGCTCGTCGTGGGTATAACTCCGGAGCGCCACCCACCTCCCTCGCTCGGGCGCGTTCTTGACCTCGATCGCGGCGATGCGGCCGTCGGGCGTCCGCCGCACGCGCACGACGCGGCCGGCGGCGTCGGTGATCGACTCGATACGCCCCTCGCGGTAGGTGAGCCGCGTCGTGTTGCCGTGGGCGTCGCGTACGGCGGAGAGGCGGTATGTCGAACCGTCGCGCTCGGAGAACAGGTAGAACGTGCCAGCGGCGTCATCGAGCACGAACCCGCCGGCGTCGCGGGTCAGGACCCAGCCGTCGGGGCCGATGCCCGCGTCCCCCTCGGCGATGGGGTCGAACGAGAGCTCCGCGCCGGTGTCGGTCCACAGCACGGTGGTCTGGCGCCGCACCTCGACGGCCCACGCGAACGAGTGCACCCAGCCGAAGCCGAGGCCGACGTCGCGCTCGCGGGCGCTCGTGCTGTAGCGGCGGACGAACCGCAAGCCGAGGGGGCCGAGCAGCTCGAGGTCGACCACGGGATCGGTGAACACGCGGCCGGTGGCGACGTCGACGGGGTCGCCCTTCGATACCTTCCCGCTCTTCTTCGACCCGTGGTGATTCGGACAGCCGGAGCCGTCGCCGCCCGCGCCGCCGCAGGCCGACTTCCCCCCTCCGCTGGCGCCGTTGCCCCCGTTGGAGCCGTCGGCGCCCTGGTCCTTGCCGCTCCCCTTGCCGCCCCTGCCGCTGCCGCCGCCGCTGCTTCCGCCGCCGCCCATGATGAAGACACCGGGATTCATGCCGGGGATCGCGGGGATATTCGGGACGGGGGCTGTGCGCGCCATGGGATCGAGCGTAACAGGGGGGGCACAGCACCTGAAAGGCGCCTCTTCTCCCCATGGTCGCACTCGCACTGGAGAGCACGTTGACCCGACCGGTCAGCCGCGAGGCCCATCGCGCTGCCTCCTCGTTCGGCCTGTCTCAATCCCGCTGGCATGTTCGCGCATTCCTGCGCGTTTCGCGCATATTCGCGCTCGAGGTTGCGGCAAGGGGCGAGCTGTCGGTATCGTGCGCGCCATTCGCCCCTTCAGGAGCTCTGCCGTGCACAAGATCTACATCGTCCTTTCCGCAACATTCCTCGTCACCTCTACGGCCTGCTCGGATGAATCCGATTCTAGCGGTACGAGTAATGATCAGACCAGCAGCAGCAGCACTTCGACCAGCAGCGTCTCGGGCAGCGGTACCGGGGGCAGCGGCGGGTCGGGGAGCTCGGGCGTCGGAGGAGGCGGCGCTGGTGGGGCGGGCGCGACGAGCGGTTCGGGCGGCGCAGGCGAGGGCGGCGCAGGCGAGGGCGGCGCGGGGACCGCAGGCGGGCCCGCCACCGGTGCCGGCGGGGACCCGGGCACGTCATCGCTGGGTTTCTTCGTGTCCACCCCGAGCGACAGCGGCGGCGATCTCGGAGGGATCGCCGGCGCGGACGCGACGTGCCAGGCGCTGGCGGCCGAGGTGGGCGCCGGCGGTCGCACGTGGCGCGCGTACCTGAGCACGAGCACGGAGAACGCCCGCGATCGCATCGGCAAGGGGCCCTGGGTCAACGCCAAGGGCGTCACGGTGGCCGCCAGTGTCGAGGCGCTGCACGCCCTGCCCGGGGGCAACCCGGAGCTCTTCGTCGATCACAAAGGCAACCCCATCAACGGCCAGTGGCAGGGCTCTCCCACGCCGAACGAGCACGACATCCTCACGGGCTCGGCGGCGGACGGCACGGCCCTGGCCGCCACGTGCAACGACTGGACGTCGTCCACCGCCACGCCTGGGCCGCAGGTGGGGCACTCCGACGGCCTCGGTCCGGGCATGAACGGCAGCGCCCCCTACAACTCGTGGAACTCGGTGCACGCTCCCGCCGGTTGCAGCCAGCAGCAGCTCGTGGCGGTCGGCGGCGCGGGCCGTATCTACTGCTTCGCCGCGGACTGAGCCTTCGCCCGGCTCAGGCGGTCGCGCCGGGCTGGATGCCGTTCAGCGCCATCATCTTCCGCCGCTCGTCGTCCTTGTTGAGGCCGCGGTACCGCTCGTCGAGCTTCGCGATATCGAGCTTCAGGATACGGCCGTACAGCGAGAGGGCGATACCGACGATCGACGGGTGGCAGGCGGACTTCACCCGCTCATCGTAGTAGGGGTACGCCGCCTCGTGGAAGCTGCGCAGGTTGTAGAACGGGATGCCCGGGAACTTGTGGTGCTCGTTGTGGTACGTGACGTTGTTCCAGAGGAAGTTCGTGACGCGCGCGCTCGTTCCGTAGGTGCGAGAGCTGTAGGCGTCCTCCCCCGGGAGCATCTCGTAGTGCTCGATCATCGAGGTCACGCTGGCGAGGATGGCGCCGAAGACGAACGGCAGGACATAGAAGAAGAAGAACACCTGGAGCGGCATGACCCAGAAGAAGAAGGCCATGAGCCCGTAGAAACCGAGGAGCTCCACGTTCATCTTGACGCGCTGGAGCGGCGACAGCCGCTTCACGTACCGCGCCATGCAGCCGAGGAAGTAGAGCGGATAGGCGAACGTGTAGACGGCGAGGAGCAGGAGCCTCGCGAGGACGGGGTTCCGCGTGTAATCCGTGACGACGAAGTTGTCGACGTCAGGGTACGTGTTCGCGATCTTGTGATGATGAAGGTGGTAGTTCGTGTACAGCGTCACGCTCATGCCGGTCGGCGCCCAGCAGAGCAGGGCGATGACGTACGAGGTGAGCTTCGAGCGCGAGCAGCTGCCGTGGACGGCGTCGTGCGCCACGGCGCCGAGGCCGCGGACGAGGTTGGCGATCAACCACGAGCAGGCGACCCCGATCGGGACGGCGAGCGGGTGGTGCTGCGTCGCGTACAGCACCCACGTGACCGCGGCCCAGATGCCGAAATGAAGCGGGATCTTGAGCAGGTGAATCGGGTTGCGCCTGTAGGCAGCCTGCAGCAGCTCCCGCGGTACTGTGTCCATGCCGGCCATGCTGATCTCCGTGTTTCTCGCGCGTGCGCGGCCCGGAACTTCGCAAAAAACAGGCGGGAAAACAAGAGCACGCCCGCTTTTTGCCCCCGCGGCGCGAATACGCCTACGCGCCTGCGCGGGCGCCGGCGACAGGGTTTCGCGCCGCTTGAGGGGCGCGTTCGCCGCCGCTAAGACGCGGCCATGGGGACGCGCATCGAGAAGGACAGCTTCGGGCCGATCGCGGTGCAGGACGACCGCTACTGGGGGGCGCAGACGCAGCGTTCCCTCGAGAACTTCCGGATCGGGGGCGAGCGCTTCCCGCGGGAGATGATCGCCGCGCTCGCCACCGTGAAGAAGGCGGCGGCGCTCGTGAACCGCGATCTGGGGCTCCTGCCGGCGGACAGGTGCGCGCTCATCGTCGCGGCGGCCGACGAGGTCATCGAGGGCAAGCTCGACGACCACTTCCCGCTCGTCGTCTGGCAGACGGGCAGCGGCACCCAGACCAACATGAACGTGAACGAGGTCATCGGGAACCGCGCGATCGAGATGAGCGGCGGCGTGATGGGCTCGAAATCGCCGGTCCATCCGAACGACGACGTGAACAGGTCGCAGAGCTCGAACGACGTGTTCCCGACGGCCATGCACGTCGTCGCCGCGCTCCAGATCGAGCGCCGCCTGCTCCCGGAGGTCCGCCGGCTGCGCGAGACCCTGGCGCAGAAGAGCGCGGCGTTCGCGGACATCGTCAAGATCGGCCGCACCCACCTGCAGGACGCGACGCCGCTCACGCTCGGGCAGGAGTTCTCCGGCTACGTGGCGCAGCTCGACGCCGGCATCGCCGCGGTGGAGCGGGCGCTCCCGCCGCTGCGCGAGCTGGCGCTCGGGGGCACGGCGGTCGGGACGGGGCTCAACGCCCACCCGGAGTTTCCGGGGAAGGTCGCCGCCAGGATCGCCGAGCTCACGGGGGCGCCCTTCGTCACCGCGCCGAACAAGTTCCAGGCGCTCGCGTCGCACGACGCCCTCGTCGCGGCGCACGGCGCGCTGAAGGTGCTCGCCTGCAGCCTGACCAAGATAGCGAACGACGTCCGCTGGCTCGCGAGCGGGCCGCGCTGCGGGATCGGCGAGATCACGATCCCGGAGAACGAGCCGGGCAGCTCGATCATGCCGGGGAAGGTGAACCCCACCCAGGCCGAGGCGATGACGATGCTGTGCGCGCAGGTGCTCGGCAACGACGTCGCGGTCGGCATCGGCGGGGCGAGCGGCAACTTCGAGCTCAACGTGTACAAGCCGCTCATCGTGCACAACGTGCTGCAGTCGATCCGGCTGCTGGCCGACGGCTGCGCGTCGTTCGAGGAGCACTGCGCGCGGGGTATCGAGCCGAACCGCGAGCGCATCGAGCGGAACCTGCGCGACAGCCTGATGCTGGTGACCGCGCTGAACCCGCACGTGGGGTACGACAACGCAGCGAAGATCGCCAAGAAGGCGCACGCGGAAGGGACGACGCTCCGCGAGGCGGCGGTCGCGCTCGGGATCCTCGACGGGGGGAAGTTCGACGAGATCGTGCGGCCGGAGAGGATGATCGGGCCCTCTGGGGGCGAGTGAGGGCGCGGCGGACGGAAGCGCCAACCGGGCGCGAGCCTCAGGCGTCACCTCGCACGAGCATCCCTTGGCGCCGCAGCTCGTGCGCGATGAAGGGCGCGCGGTGCTCCAGGAACAGGAGATCGATCCCCTTGTTGCCCGGGCCGAGCCGATAGAGCTTCACATATTCTTCCCGCTGTTGCCAACATTCACGAAGGTTCAACATGGGAAGGGTGTTGTCGATTTTCTTATGCTGCGCGTTCGGCGCGCCGCGTCCTCGCTGAACGTGAAACGTCGCGAAGTCGAGCTCGAACCACCCTGCCTGCACCTCGAATGGATCCACCACATCCAGCACATCCTTGGCCGTGTTCACGCAGGCGGCGCTGAGCCGATAGTTCGACCACTCGTAGACGAGCCGCCAGTTCGACGACTTCGGGACGGAAGTTGCCAACGGGTTTGAGACAGGCCGGACGAGAATCCTATGAGGAGATCGCGCTGAGGGGCGCGTTCCGGCACAGGGCCCCCACCAGTCGAGGTCGGGGCGGCCGCGTCACAGCGGCGGGCGTTGCGCCAGGTTCGGCCGCGGCGCTGGTCGTGCCCGTGTGCGGCCCCGCGGCCTCGTCGGCAGCGTCGTCAACGGACAGCGGATTGATGGCTACCGAAGCGGGCGGCCGACGCACAACGGGCGGACCGTTCGGGAAGCGTTCCGGGTGCGCGGCGTACGCTGTGTCGAGGGCGACTTGGCGCCGAGCCGCGACATCTTCGACTCGGCCGTAGAATACATCAGCAGGTGTGAAGAGCGCAAGGCCAGAATGCTGATGAAGGTCGTTATACCAGCCGAAGAACTCCTGGCACCACGCTCGTGCATGAGCCGGCGAGGCGAAGCGGTCCGGATAGTCGGGCTGGTACTTGAGCGTCTTGAACTGCGACTCGGAGAAGGCGTTGTCATCGCTGACGTGAGGCCGGCTGAAGCTTCGAACGACGCCGAGCGAGCCGAGGAGCTGAGCGAGCCCCTCCGACCTCATCGCGGAGCCGCGGTCGGCGTGCACCGTGAGCGAGCCGGGCTCGACGCCGTGGCGGGCGACCGTCTCTGCGAAGAGTTGCTCGGCGAGTTCGGCGCTCTCGTGCTCGGCGAGCAGCCAGCCAACGGTCATGCGACTGAACAGGTCGAGGACGACGTACAGGCAGTAGAAGACCCCAGGCAGCGGCCCGCGCAGCTTGGTGATATCCCACGTCCAGATCTGGTTGGGGGCCGTGGCGGTGAGCGTCGGCTTGGCATGCTTCATCGGCCCACGCTGCGCGCGTCGCTCGCCGCTCTCGCCCGACGCCGCGAGCAGGCGGTACATCGTGCGGATGGAGGCGAGATAGACGCCGCGCGACAGCAGCGTCGCGTAGACCTCCGGCGGGGGCTGGTCGACGAACTCGTCGCTGTGCAACACATCGAGCACGGCTTGCCGCTCGGGGTCACTGAGCCGGCGTGGGCTCGGAGCGCTCCCGTGCAGCGCACGCGGCATCGCGGGCTGGGTCTGCCGGTAGAGCGTGGCGCGGCTGATGCCGAGTGCCGCACACGCCTGCGCGATGGGGACGTGCGGGTCATCGAGCTCTTCGATGACGTCCATCAGCGCTCTTCGTCGTTCGTGAGGTTGATGCCCAGAATGGCAGAGACTTTTTTTTGGAGATCTATGAGCTTCTCAGCGAGCGCGAGCTTCTCCTCGAGCCGGGCCGAGCGCTTCTCGAGCTCGGCGATGCGCCGATCCTTCGCGTCCTGCTTCGGCTTGCGGCCGGGCTTACGCCCCGCGAGAGCCTCGCTGCCGTGGAGGGCGAGCTGCTTGCGCCACGCCGTCAGCAGGGAGCTGTAGATGCCCTCGCGGCGCAGCAGCGCCTCGATGTCGCCGCGCTGGGTGCATGCGGCCGCCTCGCGAACGATGCGCAGCTTCTCCGCCGCCGAGAACTTCCGCCTCTTACCCGGCTTCGGCACAGTCTCGACGGCGACGCCACTCGGGCGTGGAGCAGCGCCCTGCGCCGCTGGGGCGGGGGTAGGATCGACGGATCGGAGATGGGAAGGCTTCGGCACGGGTCAGGTCCATTCTCCGCCCTCTCACCACAGATTTCCAGGGGGAGCCTGTCTCACCCGACGTTGGCACAGAGGGGGATGAAATGGTCGACCGTCGGGCTCCCCGTCGCCTTCTCGATGTGCATGGCGAGGTACGCACACCGCTGGCCGTAGAGGTCCATCATGTCGTCGAGTGTGCTCTTGCCATCGGCTTCGCGAGGCTGAATCCAAAGGGCCGGGAACTTCTTCGGAGGGATATCTTCTTGGCGAGCGTAGGTCTTCTTCGGCTTGCGGCCCCCCTTGCCCTTCACCGGCTTGCCCAAGAGTCTCGCGATCGCCTCGTTGCCTCGCTTGCGAACGTATTTCTCGAAGCTGGTCGGCTCGGCGGTCAGGACAACCCGGATCACGTCCTCCTCCGCCTCGGCTTCGCCGGTGCCTGTTCTGCTCGACGGTCGCGGAAGTACCCCCATCGCACCCAGAACGGGTCGATGTCGGGCAGACCGGCGTCTCTCAGTGCTTTGTCCGCAGCGGCGACGGCGGCGTCGGAAGCTGCCTCTTGGTCCATCAGCGCTAGAGCCGCCTTCACGGCTCGCTCGCCCTCGAGGGATCTGGGCTCCTTCAGATCGAAGGCTTCGCTCGTGAGCCAATTGCCGACCTCGCCGTGGCGCACGTAGGTCCGCTGCGTCAGCTTGACGGAATAGCGCTTGTTCGTGCGGTCCAGATCGAGATCGAACCAGGCGTCCTCGTCGGCGTCAAAGTGAGGCTCGACCGAAGCCAAGACGAGCGGGGAGTGAGTCGCGGCGACGAGCTGGACACGCGAACCGTGTTGCCCGGTGAGGATGTCCATCACCTGCAAGAGCGCCGGTACGATGCGTCGCTGCCATTGCGGATGCAGGTGGGCCTCGATCTCGTCGATGAGGAAGACGACCTCTTTCGCCGGTCGCTCGCCGCGCACCTCCGCAGAGGCGAGGTGCTCCTCCCACGTCCAGATGAGCAGGTAGGCGAGCGCGATGATCCGGCGCATCCCGGCCGAGGCGTGGATGACGGCGACGTCTTCACCGTAGGGCATGCGCAAGGTCGGGTACCTGAGGGGATCGCTCACCGTGAGCTTGCGTAGATCGCCCGCCTGGAGCTTCTCCTTCTCGTCGCTCGACGGCGACAGCGTCTCGAGGACCTTGCTCAAGAGCTCGAAGGGACGGCTCTTCTCGCGTTGCCACGAGCCCCAGTCGCGAAGCAGGCCCTCGCAGTATGGGTTCCCTGCCCAGACCTCGGACGCCGAGAAGAGGTAGGCGTTCGGGCGTTTGGGCGTGTCTTCCGTCCAGTAGTTCCGCGCAGGATCCCAGACGGAGAACCCTCCGTCCACCTGCGCATAGAGGATGAGCCCAGGGATCGCGGGGCGACCCTGGTTCACGCTCCACCGCTCGGCGGCGGGGTCGTACTTGCTCGTGTAGGTGTAGGGCCTGGGCGTCTTCTTCGTGTACGAATACGAGATCGACGCGCCTTTCGTTGTGGGGACGACGGGATGGCGGGCCCACGTCCGCGTCAGCGCCCACCATGCCACGTCGAGCAGGAAGCTCTTCCCGAGCCCGTTGTCGCCCGTGACGAGGTTCAGCCTCGGCGCCAAATCCATCGTCATCTCGGGCGCGGGGCCGACGTTCTTGAGGTGAATCGACTCAAGCATGGGCGCTGGCTCGCTTCATCTGCTTCGGGTTCTTGTCGAGGGTGCCCGGCATTGTGGCGGCGTCGCTCACGAACGCGGGGCAACCGTTGCCCGCGTCTGCCGACGTACACCAGGGGCCGCGGAGACGGCAACCTCTCTGTCGCAGTGGAAGGCGCTGGCGGGCGCCCGCAACCTTGCGATCGCACTTGGGGTAGCGGAGCAAGTCGAAGCCCCACGCCCGCTTCATCAGCATGGCCCGCTCGATCTCGCCGTGCCGCCCCCAGTGGCGAACGGTGCCCGGGGGGAGCCAGCGCCCTCTTCGGGCGATGTGGGGGCTCTAGAAGCCGTCCGCTCGCCCGGAAACCCTGCCCAAGAACAAGGATCTTGGGGTAAAGCCCTGTCGAGAGCCTCCGGTCGGAGGTTTTTCTCAACCGGGAGGCTGTCGAGAGCCTTCGGTCAGAGATTTTTCTCAACCGGGAGGCTGGACTAAGGAACGGCCCACGGCAGCCGGACGTGCGCGCTGGGAAGGATCCCCTGCTCGCCAGGCAGGTTCCAGACCACCGGCGACACGGGCAGCACCACCGGCGCAAGCGTGACCTCATAGCGGCCCAGCTCGAATGTCGCGCCCGCCTCCGGAAACCCCTGCGTCGGGTCGTCGAGCCCCACCAGCGCCTCAGGATCCTCAAGAATGTCCGAGGACGGAAGCTCCGGCGCGCTCGCCTGCGGCAGGTCGCTCACCCGCTGTAGCGCCTCGTCGACCACCCGCTTCCAGTTACGTCCCATCTGCGCGGACGGAAGCTCCGCTGCGAGCGCCTCCAACCGCGCCTTGAACTGTGCGTCGGACAGCACCGTCGCAGTCCGCTCTGCGGGCGACCGGGGCGGCGGCCCGACCTCCTGCGCCTGCGCCAGGCCAGGCGCAACCAGCACCGCGAGCAGCGCCACGGCAGCTCCGTGCGTTCTCCTGCACACCCTCATTCACCACCTCCTTTGCGCGCGTTCGCGCGGCTGACGGACATCCAGCGAGAGGTCGACCGCGCGGAGCGCCGGTCATTCCGGCCTTCCGCGCGGCGGCGGGGCGAGCCCGCCTCCGGGAACGGGCGGCGATCGACGTCGATCGTCGCGGGGTTCGGGAGCCATCAGTGTACGCCCATCGCAGGTGCCCGGAAAGGGCAACACGCCTGGTGCGCGCGGGTGCGAGGCGGCGCGTTGACACCCTGTCGCCACGTGGGATAGACGAAGGCGCCTGCCAGCGGCGCTGTCGCCGAGTTCGTCGCGATTCCTCTCGCCCGCCGGCCAGCACGGACGCCAATGACACCTTGCGCATGGACTCGTCGCGGTGCGGATCCTCGATGTACCCGGCCGCGGCGCCGCGGGGGCAGAACGGCGCTGGACGGCGCTGTGCTCGCCCTTGTCCTCCCGGCAGCGGTGGCGCTCTGGTGTCCGCAGGCCGGCGCGCAACCCGCCCAGCGGCTGCCAGCGCAGCCTCCAACCGCCGACGCGCTTCCGGTTCCCCCGCCCGTCGCGCCGACCATCCCGGTCGCGCCGCCGCCGGGCGCGGCTCCCCCCGGTGGCGCGCCGGCCACGCCACCTGCCGGAGCTGCGCCGCCCAGCGGCGCGCCGGCCACGCCACCTGCCGGGGCCACGTCCGGCACCCCCGCGGCCACGCCGGACGCACCGCCTGCCACCGTCGCGCCGTCCGCTGTCGCCGGACCCGGAGCACCCGCCGCCAGCACGTCGCCGGCAGGCGCCGCGCCGTCCAGCGCCGCGCCGCCCGCCGCGGCCGCGCCGTCACCTGCCAGGTCGGCCGCTGCGCCGTCCGCGGATGAGCCGCCGTTCCAGCTCGCCATCGGCCGCCTCGTGCTCTCTCCCCTCGTGCTCGTGCAGGCGCAGGCTGTCCCCTATGTGGGGGAGGACGCCTTCCTCCAGGCGGGCGACGTCGCCGAGGGCCAGGGGTTCCGCCTGCGGCGCGCCCGCGTCGGCTTCGCGGGGAGGCTCGCCGGGTACGTGCCGTTCGCGATCTCGGGCGAGCTCGCCGGGGGCGCGGACGGCTCGGCGCGGCTCTCCGAGGCGTGGATCGGCTACGCCCACTTCCCGTTCGCGAACCTCTACTTCGGCGCGCACGACGTGCCGTTCAGCCGCTCCGCGATGGCCGGCGCCGGCGAGGGCGCGCTCATCGAGCGGCCGCTCGCCGTGCGCGCCATGGCGCCCTCACGCCAGGTCGGCCTCCACGTCGAGGGGCACTTCCGGGGCAGGGCGTTCAGCTACTTCGCCGGCATGTTCAACGGCTTCCAGCGCTCGGATCAGTTCTTCGCCGGCTATGTCGAGAACGCGGCGAGCTTCGGCAACCGCTTCGACCACATCGCCTACGTCGCGCGGCTCGCCACCGAGCCGCTCGGCCCCCTCCCTCGCTCGGTGCAGGACCTCGCCGTCTCGCGCCTCCGCGTCGGCGCAGGCGCGAGCTACTTCTTCAGCGACGGCGGGACGCGCGACATCCACGGCATCGGCGCCGACGTCCTGGTCCAGGCCGCGGGCGCGCACGCGCTGGCCGAGCTCCTCTGGAACCAGAGCGACCCCGAGAGCACCCCGACGCAGCCGCTCGGCCAGCTCGCCCCGGTCACGTCGATAGGGCTCGTCGGCGAGGTGGGCTATTTCGTGAGGCGCATCAAGCTCGGGGTGAGCGCGCGGTTCGAGTGGCTCGATCCCAACCTCGACCTCCTGGACGAGACGGACAGCTGGGCCCTCACCGCCGGCGCGAGCTACCACTTCATCGACAACACGCTCAAGGCGCAGGCCGACTTCACCCACCGGCAGGAGCGCCACGGCGTCCCGCTCGACAACGACGCCGTGGCGCTGCAGCTGCAGCTCAACCTCTAGCGGCCCGCCATGCGAAAACGCCGCCCCGCCCTCGCCCTGCCCGCGCCGCGCGGCGCCCTCGGCCTCGTCGGCCTGGTCGGCCTCGCCGGCCTGGTCGGTTGCGACGATCCGAACCTCCTGCGCGCCAAGCCGATCGAGAACCGGTTCGAGCTGGTCGGCGGCCCGGTGGCGATGGCCGATGTCGGCGATTTCCTGCTGGAAAACGACGAGATCCGGGTCGCGATCCTCGGCCCGCGCCACTCGCCGGGGCCGGGCGTCTACGGCGGGTCGCTTGTCGACGCCGACCTGCGCCGCCCCGATCCGCGCTTCGCGAGCGCGTCGGGCCGCGACCGCTTCGCCGAGTCGTTCCCTGTCGCCAACCTGCTCGTGCCCGATCCGGGCGCCGCCGAGGTCTTCGTCGTCAACGACGGCTCGGACGGGCAGGAGGCGGTCGTCCGGGTCGAGGGCGACGGCGGCTTCCTCTTTCACGCGCTCGGCGTGCTGAAGACCCAGGAGGACCTGCTCGGCCTCCTCTTCGACGGCCTCAAGCCGGCGATGCGCTTCCGCACCGACTACGTCCTGCGCCCGGGCGAGCGGTTCGTCACGATCCGCACGACGCTCCTCCTGCCGGACGAGGTGCTCGGGTGCCCGAGCGTCGCCTCGTGCGCGCTCGAGTGCGAGGACGGCCTCGCGGCGGGCGACGACGGCTGCCCCGCGTGCGCCTGCGGGGAGCCGCTCTCGCTCGACAACTACGCGGGACCCTCGGACATCTTCAGGGGCATCCTTGGCGACGAGCGGAACGGAGCTCCCGAGCGCAAGGGCGGGATCGTCGCCGGCGATTTCGTCTTCTTCGGCAACCAGAACGACATCTTCGGCCCCGGCATGGGCTTCGACGAGGAGAAGGCG
Source organism: Sorangium sp. KYC3313 (assembly GCF_052075895.1). Classification (NCBI taxonomy): domain Bacteria; kingdom Pseudomonadati; phylum Myxococcota; order Polyangiales; family Polyangiaceae; genus Sorangium; species Sorangium sp. KYC3313. Next base: position 698,788 of record NZ_CP197255.1, on the reverse strand, counting down.
GTGTTCGACGCCCTCTTCGCCGGCCGGGACACGTTCCAGCAGCCGCTCAGCTTCGACTTCGTCGCCGCGGCGGGCGGCGACGTCAGCTACGGCTATTTCACGAAGGCGCCGGAGGGCGGCCCGCCCTCCACGGTCAACGTCCCCGTCTTCACGAGCGCGGCGACGGCCTTCCTGAGCGCCGGGCGGAGCTGCCTCGCCGCGGGCTCCGACGACGAGGCGTGCGACCGGAAGCGATCGTTCACCTACGAGCGCTACTTCGCCGTGGGCGAGGGCGACGTCGCGAGCGTCGCCGAGGTGGTGTACGGCGCCCGGGGCACGCCGACCGGCGCGCTCGAGGGCGCCGTGCGGTGGCGATCGACGGGCGCGCCCGTGCCGAACGCGCGCGTCCACGTCTTCCGCGACCCCGACCCGGGCGCCGCCTTCGCGAGCGTCGACGCGCTTGTCGAGGCGAACCTCGCGCGCTCGGGGGACGTGGGGCTGCTCAGCTCCATCGACGCCGACCTCGGGCTCGATCCGGTGGAGGACGGCGACTTCCACGCGCGGCTCCCGCCCGGCGGCTACCTGCTCGTCGCCGAGAACCCCGAGGGCACCGCCGTGTCGGCGCCGATCCGCGTGGCGCTCGGCGCCGGGGCCACGGTCTCGGTGGCGGCGGAGCTGCCGAGCCCCGCGCGGCTCGCGTACCGGGTGGTCGACGAGGGCGGCCGGCTCGCGCCCGCCAAGCTGACATTCGTGGCGCTCGACGCTGCGGGGCAACCGCTCGATGGCGACGGGACGAGGCGGGTCTACCTGGGCCACGGCCGCCTCGGCAGCGGCGTCCGGCAGATCGAGCGATCGGCGACGGGCGAGGGCGCTGTCGAGATCGAGCCCGGGCGCTACCGCGTCCTCGCCACGCGCGGGCCCGAGTTCGGCCGGTTCGAGGTCCCCGACCTCGAGGTGCGCGCCGGGGAGGTCCGGCGGATCGAGGCGGTCGTTCCGCGCGAGGTCGACTCGACGGGCTGGATGTCGATCGACATGCACCTGCACCAGCGCCCGAGCTTCGACAGCGGCCTGCCGCTCGAGGAGCGGGTGACCTCGGCGGTCGTCGAGGGGCTCGACGTCGCGGTGACCACCGACCACGACGTGCACACGGATCTCGCGCCCGCGGTGAGGCAGCTGGGGCTCGAGCCGCACCTGAAGACGGCGGTCGGCGCCGAGGTCTCGACGCTCGAGCTCGGGCACTTCATCGGCTTCCCGCTCCGCTACGACGAGCTCGACGTGCCGGATCACGGCGTCTTCGACTGGGTGTGCCGCGCGGGCGGGGACGTGATCGACGGGGTGCGCGGCACGGCGGCGGAGGGCGAGGACGCGCTCGTGGTCGTCGCTCACCCGCGCGACGGGTTCATCGGGTACATCGACCAGCTCGGCGTCGACCCCTTCACGCTGCGCCGGTCGATCCCGACGCTCGAGGCGAGCAACCCGCTGTTCCAGGCGGGCAGCTGCGATTTCGACGCGATGGAGGTCTTCAACGGGAAGCGGCTCGATCTGCTCCGGACCCCCACCGTGCAGGAGGTCGTCGATTTCAACAGGTGCCTGTCCCGGATCGACGCCGCGACGGACGAGGCGTCGCTCCGCGCGGCGTGCGCCGAGCTTCCTTTCGGCCTGCCGGCGTGCAAGCCCGGCGAGCGGTACGCGGCGTGCCAGCAGCGCGCCCGCTCGGCGCTCGCCTGGAGCGTGACCAAGCGGATCCTGACGAGGACGCCCGAGGAGCAGGACGCCGTCTGGGACTTCGACAGGACCGCGGCCGACGGGGAGGCGCTCTGCCTGGGGGGCGAGGGCGGCGCGGTCCCGCCGGAGGACGCGGATCGGCCGTGCACCTTCCACGCGGGCCAGGTCGACGACCTGTTCCGCTACCTCGACCACGGCTTCTCGCCGACGCAGGTGGGGAGCAGCGACAGCCACGGCGCCTCGCTGGAGCCGGGCTTCCCGCGCACCTATTTCCGCTCGCGGACCGACCAGCCGGCGGCGCTCGATCTCGAGGAGGCGACCGGGGCGCTCCGCGCGGGCAGCGCGTTCGCTACCTACGGGCCGTTCGTCCGCGCGAGCGTGGGCGGCGCGACGTTCGGCGGCGTGGCGCGCGTCGAGGGCGACACGGTGCCGCTCGATCTGCGGATCGAGACGGCGAGCTGGTTCGGCGTGGATCGCGTCGAGGTCTACGTGAGCGGCCGCCTGGTCCGGGTGCTCGAGCCGCCTTCGGGGCCGTCGGCGATCGTGGACGTCGACGAGCGGCTCGTGTTGCCGGCGCCGCCGTCGGACGGCTGGGTCGTGGTGGTGGCGATGGGCCTGCGCGACGAGAACCTCCTCACGCCGGTCGCGCTGCCTGTGTCGTTCGGCGAGCTCCAGCTGCCCCGGGTCGCGAGCCTCGCGTTCACGCAGGTCAAGGCGCTCTCCCGGTTCTTCACGGCGTCGCCCCCGGTCCCCGACTGGTACCCGGTGGCGCCCTACGCGGTCACGAACCCCATCTTCCTGGATCGCGACGGCAACGGCGTCTACGACGCTCCGCGCGGCCCGCCCCCGTTCTGCGCGAGGCCGTGCGACCCGGCCGTGCTCGATCCGTCGCAGTGCCCGGAAGGGCAGCAGTGCCTGGTGAACGAGCGCGTCTGCGGGATCTTCGTGCTGGGCCGCTGCGAGGACAAGCAGGCGTCGCGCTAGCGCCCGAAAGGTGGCCGCGCGCGCGGCCCGCGCAGACCTCACCGACGGGCGGGGGCGGCGGCGGAGCGCGCCGCGCGCTCAGCGGGGGCGTGCGCCAGGGGCCGGCGTGATCGCGTGGGCGATGGCGCTCTGGAGCGTCGAGCGGGTGACGAGGCCGCGGAGATCGATCCCGCCCTGCGTGAGCGCGCGGGCGACCTCCGGCTGCATCCCGGTCAAGATCGCCTGCGCGCCGAGCAGCCGCAGCGCCGAGGCGGTGCGGATCAGCGAGTCGGCGACCCCGGCGTCGACGCGCTTCAGGCCCGTGATGTCGATGATCACGGTGGACGGGTTGTGGCGCTCCACCCCGGCGAGGGTCGCCTCCAGCACCTGCGCGGCGCGCGCCGCGTCCATCGTCCCGATGAGCGGCAGGACCAGGACGCGATCGGTGATCGGGATGATGGGCGTCGCCATCTCCGAGAGGCGCAGCCGCTGCACGCCGATGATCTCCTCCTGGAGCGCTGCCCGGGCCTGCTCGGCGCGCTCGCGCTCGCGGAGCTCCTCGAGCAGCAGCTCGTTGGCCCGGTTCACCTCATCTGCCTTCTGCGACAGGCGCTCGTTGACCGAGAACAGCTCCTCGGTGCGCCGCTGCACCTCGCGCTCGAGCCGATCGTTCATGTCGCGGTGCCTGTCGGACACCTCCTGCAGCCGGCCGTAGAGCTGCGCGTTCTCGAGCGCCGCCGCGACCTGCGCGCCCAGGAGGCGGAGCAGCTCGGTCTGCTCCGGGGTGAAGGCGCCGCTCGCGAGCGTGTTCTCCACGTACAGCACGCCCGTGAGCCGGTTCTGGTGGACGAGCGGGAGGCCCATCACCGACTTGGGCCGGCGCGCGGCGAGGTAGGGATCCGCCGCGAAGCGAGGGCTCGCCGCGGCGTCGTCCAGGATGAGCAGCTCTCGCGTGCGCGCCACGTAGTGGACCACGCTGACCGGCAGGGCCGACGACTCCTCCAGAGGACGCCGGAGGTCCACCTCGATCGACTCCGGATCGATGGTGACGGACGCCTCGATGAACAACCGCTCTTCGCGCGCGAGCACCAGGAAGCCGCGCTGGCCGCCGGCGCTCGCGAGGACGGCGCGCATCACGCGGTCGAGCGCCTTGCCGAGCACGAGCTCGCTGGAGATCGCGTGCGTCGTCTGCAGCACCGCCGCGACGTCGGCGAGCTTGTGGAGGAGCGGGTGGCTCACCGACATCGAGCTCGTCCTCGCGGCGGCCTTCTCGTGCTCCGCCGCGGGCCCCCGAGCGATGGGGAGCGGGTCGAGCCCGTGCTGCCGGATCAGCTCCGTGGCCTTTCGCTCTGCCCCCCACTGCCGGTAGGCGTGCATCGCGGCGTCCAGGTAGAGCGTGGCGATGCGCCGCCGGCCCTTGCGAGCGTAGTACAGGCCGGCCAGCTCCGACGCGAGCGCCTCGTACTGCACGAACTCGCTCTGGCGGGCGGCGTCGATGGCGTCGTCGTAGAGCCCCATCGCCTCGACGTTGCGGCCGGCGGCGCGCGCCGCCTCGGCCAGGACCAGGACGAGTTTCACGCGGAAGTTGTCGGGGCAATGGCGGGCCCAGAGCTCGAGCTTCTCGAGCGACGCGGAGAGCGCCGCGGCGTGCCGCTCGCGCTCGCGCTCGTCGCGCTCGCCGAGCGCGACCAGCGTGAGCGCGAGATAGAGGTGGTAGGTCGCCTCGATCGGCATCGCCATGACGGCCCCGAGCACCGGGCGCGCCGCCTCCGCGGCGGCGAGCGCCTCCTCGGGGCGACCGTGGGAATAAAGCAGGATGAGCCGGATGATGTGGTAAAAGGCGATACCGCACCCGAAGCTCGCCCGGGTGAGCGCGGCCAGGCACGCTTCTTCCGAGAATTCGGCAAGGCCCTCCTCGCTCAGCGAGGCGTCGGCCGCCGTGAGCCCCTTCAGGCTGCGCAGGAACTGCTGCTCCAGCCGGATCGTCTCGAGGACGGCGTGATTGCCTGTCTTGCGCGCGAACGACGCGAAGCGCTCGGCGACGCGGTCGACCTCCGCCAGCGGATCGCCCTTCTCGTAGACCTGCCAGACGGTCTCGAAGGCCAGGTAGCTCGCGTACACCAGGTCCCCGGCCTCGATGCACGCGAGGAACGCCCGCTCCAGGATGGGGAGATCGTTCCGGATGTGCTGGACCCAGAAGTTGATGTGATCGCCGTGGAGGTGCAGCAGCGTCCCCCGCAGCGAGACGTCCCCGAGCTTCTCGTTCAGCCGGATCGACATCTCCGAGAAGCGGAATCCCGACGGGATATCGCCGAACGCCGCGACAAGCATGAACCCGTAAACGCTGTAGGCGAAGCACGACGCCTCGGTGTTGCCGTGCCGCAGCGACAGGTTCAGCATCTTCAGCGCGATGAGCGGGAACACGCCCGGCCGCCCGATGTACGCGCAGGGGGCGCAGTCGGCGAGCAGGTTGATGACCGCGCGGATCTGCTCGTCGGCGAGCGGCGGCGCGTGCAGGATGTCCTCGATGCTCCTGCCCGCCATGCTCTCCGGGATCTGCGCGACCTCGGCGGAGACGGCGGCGCCGATCTCCTCGCTCGCCCCCGGGATCTCGACGCCGAACAGGCGCAGCGCCTCCTGTCCGACGGTGACGCCCTCGTCGTAGCGGCCGGCGACCTGATAGAGCTTCATCCGCAGGCTCTGGACCCGCGCCCGATCGAGGTCCGACGCCGCCACCTCGAGCAGCCGCTGGAACAGCGCCTCGGCCTCGGTGAAGCGGCCGCACAGGTACTCGCACTCGGCCGCCTCCAGCGTGAGCGCCCAGCGCAGCGCGTGATCCCCCGCGGCGCCGTCGTCCCCGAGCGCGCTCCGCCCGGCGCTGAAGTACTCCGCCGCGGTCCCGTAGGCGGTCGAGCCCTTGGCCTTCCTCCCGGCGCGCAGGTTCAGGCGCGCGAGCAGATCGCGCTCGCCGGGATCGGCGATGAGGGCGGCACCATAGTTAAGATGGTTTACCGTGTCGAAGAGCTGCTCTTCCTGCGGCTCGCCGCGCTGGCTGGCCAGCATCAGGCGGCCGACGCGCAGGTGGGCGGCGCATCTGTGCTCTTCCGCGATGAGGGCGTAGGCCGCCTGCTGGACGCGATCGTGCAAGAACTGGTAGGAGACGGCGAGCGACGCGCCGGTCGCGGGCTCGCCCTGGGAGGGGTCTTCCGCGTGCACGAGCCGGTAGTCGGCGTCGATGGGGAGCAAGACCCCTTCCTGCATGGCCGCCCAGAGATCCTGCGCCGCCTGCGCGGCCGGCTGCTCGGAGATCGTCGCGAGCGTGCGCAGGTCGAACCGGTGCCCGATGCACGCGGCGAGCGTCAGGGCGCGCTGGGTGGGCGGCGCGAGCCTCTGCAGCTTGGCGATCATGAAGTCGACGACGTTGTCCGTCACGGCCCGCGACTCGATGGCTGCGAGATCCCATGTCCATCTGCCGGTCTCCGGATCGCAGAGGAGGAGCCCGTCGTCGCCCAGCATGCGCAGGAACTGCCCCATGAAGAACGGGTTGCCCAGCGTCTTGTCGTGGATGAGCTCGGAGAGCTGGGCGACGTCCTGCGCCGCGCGGCCGAGGGCGTCCGAGGCGAGCGCCGTCACGTCGCCCTGCGAGAGCGGAGCGAGGGGGATGTCGGTCACGGCCGCGCTCGCGGCGCGGACGGCGTCGAGGGTGATGACGAGCGGGTGCGCCGGGCTCACCTCGTTGTCGCGGTAGGCCCCGACGACCAGGAGATGGCGTGTGTCGGCGTCGGTGAGCAGGAGCCTGAGCAGCCTGAGCGACGCCGGGTCCGCCCACTGGAGGTCGTCGAGGAACAGGACCAGCGGGTGCGACGGCGCGGCGAACACGCCAAGGAAGCTCCGGAACACCATGTCGAAGCGGTTCTGCGACTCGGAGGGGCCGAGCGCCGCGACGGCGGGCGCCTCGCCGACGATGAGCGCGAGCTCGGGGATGAGGTCGACGAGGAGCCCGGCGTTCGGGCCGAGCGCCGCGCCGAGCTCCGCTCTCCAGCGGGCCAGCGCGTCTGTCCGCTCGGAGAGGAGCTGCTGCACGAGCCCCCTGAACGCCTGGACGACCGAGGCACAGGGCACGCCGCGGTTCAGCTGATCGAACTTGCCGTGGGCGAAGTGGCCGCCGACCCTGGCGATGGCCTTGTAGGTCTCGTGGACCAGCGCGCTCTTGCCGACGCCGGAGTAGCCGGAGACGAGCACGAGCTCCGCGGCGCCCGCGCGGGCCCGCTCGAACGCGGCCAGGAGCCGGTCCCGCTCCGCGTCCCGGCCGTAGATCTTCTGCGGGACGCGCAGCTCGTGGCTGCGATCGCGCTGACCGACGGGGAAGGGGTGGACCCGGCCTGTCTGCTCGAGGGAGCGGAGGCACTCCGCGAGGTCTGCCTTGACGCCGTACGCGCTCTGGTAGCGGTCCTCGGGCGCCTTGGCGAGGAGCTTCATGACGATCTCGGAGACCGGCCGGGGGACATCCTCGCGGAGCTCGTGCGGCGGGGCGGGCTGCCGCGCGATGTGGCTGTAGAGGACGTCCAGCGGATCGCCGTCCGGGAACGGCAGGGCTCCGGTCAGCATTTCATACAGCGTGACACCGAACGAGTAGAGGTCGGCGCGGTAATCGATGCCCCTGTTCATGCGCCCTGTCTGCTCGGGCGACATGTACGCGAGCGTGCCTTGCAGGGTGGACGCCGAGGTCGACTGCTGGAACTCCTGCTTGAGCCGCGACGAGGCGCCGAAGTCGATGAGCGTGGCGCGGCGCAGGTCCGAGCTGACGATGATGTTGCTGGGATTGATGTCCTTGTGGGTGACGTGACAGCGGTGCACGGCGCCGATGGCGTCGGCGATCGCCGCCGAGAGCGCCAGCGCCGCGCGGAGATCCAGCCGGCGATCGTCGAGGATCGCCCTCAGGGTCGTGCCCTCGACCGCCTCCGTGACGAGGGCGAGGCCGCCGCGCGTCCTCTCGAGCGAGCACACCCTCACCACGGACTCGAGATCCAGATCGCGCAGGAGGCTGAACTCGTGCCGCAGCAGGGCGAGATCGCGGACGCTCGGGTGTTCCCCCTTCAGCGTCTTGATGACGACCGGCCGCTGATCCGCGGCGCGGCGCCCGCGGTAAACGTGGGTCTTGCCGCCCTCATGGATCAGCTGCTCGACGACGTGTCCTGGCAGATCGAACGGTGCTGTGGCGGTCATACGTCCTTGCGCTCCACCTCGTGATCGCCTCGCCCGCGCGTAGCGTGCGGCCGATTACGTCCGGGGGGGACCAGTATACGGCGGTCTTCTGCGGATTCACCCAGGGAGTGCACAGGAGAGGGGCCTCGACGTGTGCTGTGCCACGCTGCAATGTCGCGTTGCTTGTCGTCGTGTGTGATGCGGAGTACTCGACGCGAGCGCCCGGGTTCGTTCCTCGGCGCGGGCGAGGCACTTCCGGGCCGCCCCCCGAGGGCCTACCGTGTGCGCCCAATCAAGGACGCCTCTGGCGATGCGCAGCCAGGGTGATCGAGGAGGCCGCGCGGCTGTGACGCGAGATCGAGCGTCGGATCGACGAGGTCTTGGAGGGGACCTCCGTTCAGCGACGCGACGACCTTGGCCGTGACGATGGGGCGCACCCCGAAGTTCGCCTGAAAGCGGTCGGCCACGTGGTGCGCGAAGTCGACGAGCATGTCGGGCCGCGCGCACATCTCCCCGAGCTGGCGGCTCGTGAGCCACGCCTCGACGTCGAGCGGCTCGCGCACGCCGGTCCTCGGATCCAGCACGTGAATCCCGAGCTCGCTCACGCTCTTGTCGCGCAGCTTCATGCGCCACGAGAAGCGGTGTCCGGCCTCGTTCCAGGCGACGTCGCCCGGATAGACCCAGTGGCGGAGCGGCACCACGAGGTGGAACAGGAGATATCCGTGGAGCAGCGCGAGCGGCAGCGCGCTCCGGCGCGACGCGGCGGGCGAGGGGACGCGGGCGACATCGTTGGGGGAGTCCGCGCCCTTGAACAGGAAGGGCAGGCGCCGCCTCGGCCACGAGGGATCGCCGAACAGCGCGAGCGCGGCGATCATCGCGTAGGGGAAGATACCGATAGTGAACAGGAGGGCGTTGGCGAGGTTGAACGCCACGGCGAGCGCCGCGCCGAAGGGGAAGGTGCGCCGGGAGAAGAGCAGGAAGCCCATCGAGAGGTCGATGAAGAGCCCTGCATACGAGAGCGCGAGCCCCGCTGCATGTGAGGCAAGGAGCGGCCCGACGAGGGGCGCGTCGCCGTGCGCGGCGAGCCACATGGTGAGCGGCTGCCCCCGGAGCCAGTCGCCGTTCAGCTTCGCGACGCCGCCGTAGAAGTAGACGATGGCGATCTGGGCCTTCAGCGCGAAGAGATAGAAGCGCGGCACGGTCTCCGCCGGCGCGCCGGGGGCCGCCCCGGCGGGCGAGGCGCGCCGCGCGCGGAGGCGATCCAGCGAGAGCGCGCGGTGCGCCGGGGCGGCGGCGAGCAGCAGCCCGAGGAGGCAGAGGAGATAGAGGTGGTTGAGGTATTGCGCCTTGTCGAGGAGGAAGACATAGGTGAGCGCGGCGCAGAGGAGCGCGGCGCTCACCCGGTAGAAGAGCCCGACGGCGCAGAGCAGCGCGAGGACGAAGAGGGCGCCGAAGTGCCAGTACATCCCCGTCCCGCCCCACGGGCGGACGAAGGGGACGAAGCTGAAGAAGAAGCCTGGCTCGATGTAATAGCGGTAGATCCGGTCGTGGAGGGCGTACCGGACGACCTCCCACGCGATCAGGGCGCCATAGCCGGCGCGGAAGACGGCGAGCGAGGCGGCGTCGACCTCGGCGGTGAGGTAGGCCGCCCAGCGCCGCGCGAGGGGGCTCCTAGTGGTCGTGGTGATGGTGGGGGTGGTGCTTGTGCTTGTGCTTGTGTTTGTGCTTGCCGTGAACGTGGATGTGGACCGGCCGGCCGTCGTCATCGTCGTCATCGTGGACCACCACCACGCCTGGAGGCGTCCTGACCTTCACATCCACGTTCCACGACGTCGCCACCACGACGTTCACGGCCGGCGCGCTCGGGCCGACGATGACGTGCACGCCGGGGCGGTAGCCGACGAGCACCACGTCGGCGTGCGTCGGGCGCGCCACGACGACCGTGAGCTTCACCGGGTTGACCTTCGCCGCGACCTTGCCGACGCAGTAGAGGCCGCCCGGGCCGGGGGTGAGCACGACGAGCTCGGAGCCCTGTCCCACGAAGCCGAGCTTGATCTTGCGGTCGCCGACGGGGACCGGCTTCAGGTCCGCGTCGAGGACGTAGACCCTGACCTGACCGGAGGCCTTGTCTGCGACGACCTCGATCGTGTCGTCGCCGACCACCTGGATCACCCCGCCGTTCGGGCCCGTCTTGCCGGGGGGGATGGGCCTCTTCTCGGCCTTTCTCGCGCCCTCGACGATGACCTTCGTGCCCCCTGAGGGCACGTGGAGCGTGCCATTCCACGGCTTCCCGGAGACGATGATGTCGTACTTCACCTCGGTGAGATCGGCCTCGAGCTTGGGCCCGGTCGCGACGAGGAGCCCTGTCTTCGCGTCGAGCGCGAGCGGGGCCTGCGCGTCGCCGTTCGGCCCTTTCCAGGTGAGCGTGCCGCTCACGTCCTTGTCGATGGGTTTGCCGTCAGGCGCCTTCACGATCGCCCTCACGGTGCCGTCGGGCGCGAAATCCCACCCGACCGAGCCGCCGTCGTGCTCCTCGGTCAGCGGATCTTCGATGGCCACGGGGACCGCCTGGACCGACTCCTCGGTCACGCTGGCCTCGGCGGTGGTCTTGCACCCTGCCGCGAAGGGGCTGCCGGCGATCAAGGTGGCCAGGGCCACCACGGAAAGGATGCTCTTGGCTTGCATCAAAGCCTCCAAGCGCAGGAGGGTATCGCAACCGCCGCGCCGCGTCTGCACGAACCGCCTCGCGTTGCGGCGAAGGGGGTCATGGGCGACGACATTGGATCCGCGGTGACCACTTCGCCCGTGATCGTCGCTCGCGCGTGCCTCCGGCGTGAGCTCGTAGGGTTCGAAGAAGCTTTGTGCGGAGTGCCTCGTGGGATGACGAGCGATGTGGATGCTCTGGGCATATCGCCGAGCGGGATGGCGAACGCGGTGGGGGCCTGTGGCAGCTCGGCAGGCGCAAACGCGGCGTGCCGGATGCTCTGGGGCGGCTCACCAGGCGCGAGCGTGCGTGGTGTTGCGGATGTGGCGGTTCGCCAGCCGCCGTCACGCCAGGCGCGAGCGTGCGTGGTGTTGCGGGGATGCCTGTGGCGATTCGCCAGCCGCCGTCACGCGCCTCTGGAGGCTCCACGGCGTCTTCGCGCCAGGCCTTCCCCCCAGCGCTTCTTCGGGCTAGCGTCCCGGACGAGCCGGTCCTGCCATGTCCCAGCGCGTCTATGTCGGCCTCGTCGGCTACGGCCTCGCCGGTGCCGTTTTCCACGCCCCGCTGATCCGGTCTGTCCCACGGCTGCGCCTCGCCGCCATTGCGACCCGCCGGGAGGGCCAGGTCATGGCCGACCACTCGGGCGTCGCCGTGCATCCGACGCCCGAGGTGCTGATCGCCGAGCCGGGGATCGACCTCGTGGTCATCGCCTCGCCCAACGAGACCCACTTCCCGCTCGCGCGCGCCGCGCTGGAGGCGGGCAAGCACGTCGTCGTCGACAAGCCGTTCACGATCACGAGCGCCGAGGCGGACGAGCTCATCGTGCTGGCTGCGCGCCGGGGCCGGCTCCTCTCGGTCTTTCAGAACCGCCGCTGGGACGCGGACTTCCGCACCGTGCGCAGCTGCATCGAGCAGGGCCTGCTCGGCGAGGTGGCCTCGTACGAGGCGCACTTCGATCGCTTCCGCCCCGCCATCAAGCAGGGGTGGCGAGAGCAGGAGGCGCCGGGATCGGGGATCCTGTACGACCTCGGCGCGCACCTGATCGACCAGGCGCTCGTGCTCTTCGGCCTGCCGCGCGCGGTGACCGCCGACGTCCTCGCGCAGCGGCCCGGGGCGCGCACGGTGGACTATTTCCACGTGACGCTCGACTACGGCAAGCGCCGGGTGATCGTGCGCTCCTCGACGCTGGTGCCCGAGCCGGGGCCGCGCTTCGCGGTCCATGGCGATGGCGGGAGCTTCCTCAAGCACGGGATCGACGGCCAGGAGGACGCCCTCAAGGCAGGCGCGCGCCCGGGTGTCCCGGAGTGGGGGCGGGAGGACCCGCGCTGGTTCGGCACGCTCGTCGCGGCGAGCGGCGAGCGCCGCGTCATCGAGAGCCTGCCCGGCGCCTACGAGGCCTATTACGAGGGCATCGCGGCGGCGATCCTCGACGGCGCCCCGCCGCCGGTGCGCGCCGGGGAGGCGCGCGACGTGATCCGCGTCATCGAGGCCGCGATGAAGAGCGCCGCCGAGCGGCGGACGATATCGCTGGGGGCGTGATCGACGCTGCGCAGGAAAACCGCTGCTTGCATTGAGAAGCCGTTGAAGGGCGCATGTTCACGCGACCTCCGTCGCCTCGTACCGAGGGTGCTTATCGGGCGGGGGGATGGGCCGATGTCCGAGGTGGGCTAAAAAAGGACAGCGGTAGGCCTGGGGCGAGGGTGCTCGTTGGGCGGGGTGGGGGATGGGCCGATGTCTGAGCCCGAGGCATCTCTCCTCCAGCGAAGCTGGAGGGGAGATGCCTCGGGCGAGTTCGGCGGGGCCCCCACCCCGCCCAACGAGCACCCTCGCCCCAGGCCGGGCAATTCGGAAGATCGCGCACAGCAAGGCCGCCGCACGCTCGGCGCCCTCTCGGGCAATCAGATCAGCGCGCCGCCGCCATCGCGGCCTGCATCGCGATGCCCATCTCCGCCGGCGTGGCGGCCACCTTGGCCCCCGCCGCCTCGAGCGCCGCGATCTTCTCGGCCGCCGTGCCCTCGCCGCCCGCGATGATCGCGCCAGCGTGGCCCATGCGCTTGCCCGGAGGCGCCGCGCGGCCGGCGATGAACGCGGCCACCGGCTTCTTCATGTTCTTCTTGATCCACGCCGCCGCGCGCTGCTCGGCCGTCCCACCGATCTCGCCGATCAGCACCACGCCGTGGGTGTCGGGATCCTGGTTGAAGAGCTCCAGCACGTCGATGAAGTCCATGCCGCCGACCGGATCGCCGCCGATGCCCACGCAGCTCGACTGCCCGATGCCGAGGGCGCTCAGCTGGCCGACCGCCTCGTAGGTCAGCGTGCCCGAGCGGGAGAGGACGCCGATGTGGCCCTTCTTGTGGATGTGGCCCGGCATGATCCCGATCTTGCACTCTCCCGGGGTGATCACGCCGGGACAGTTCGGCCCGATGAGGCGCGCCGGTTTCCCCTCGAGGAAGCGACGGACGCGGATCATGTCGAGCACCGGCACGCCGTCGGTGATGCAGATGACGAGCTTGCAGCCCGCATCGATGGCCTCGGTGATCGCGTCGGCAGCGCCGACCGGCGGCACGAAGATGCACGAGACGTCGGCGCCCTCGTTGCGCACGGCCTGCTCGACCGTGTCGAAGATCGGCACCTTGTCTTCGAATCGCTGGCCGCCGCGGCCCGGCGTCACGCCGGCGACGACCTTCGTCCCGTACTCGATGCAGGCGCGGGCGTGCTGCGACCCGTAGGCGCCCGTGATGCCCTGGAAGACGACCCGCGTGTCCTTGTTGACGAGGATGCTCATCGCTTGATTACTCTACCTTCAACGTGGACAGGAGCTCGGCCACCGCCGCTGGCTCGCTGCTCAACTGGGTTCGAGGCTCGGTGCTCGCGGGCGCCCTAGGCGCCGGCCTTGCCGCCGCGCGTGGCGGCCACGATCTTCTGCGCGCCGTCGGCCATGGAGCTCGCCGACTGGATGGTCAGGCCGCTCTCGTCGAGCAGCTTGCGGCCGGCCTCGACGTTCGTCCCCTCGAGGCGCACCACGAGAGGCACCTTGAGCCCGAGCTCCTTCGCCGCGGCGATGACCCCGGCCGCGACGACGTCGCAGCGCATGATGCCGCCGAAGATGTTCACGAAGATGCCGCGGACCCGCTCGCTCCGGAGGATGATCTGGAACGCGGTCTTCACCTGTTCCTGCGAGGCGCCGCCGCCGACGTCCAGGAAGTTCGCCGGCTTTCCGCCGTAATGGAGGATGATATCCATCGTCGCCATCGCGAGCCCGGCGCCGTTCACGAGGCAGCCGATGTCGCCGTCGAGCGACACGTAGGACAGCCCGGCCCGCTTCGCCTGGAGCTCGACCGGATCCTCCTCGTCGACGTCGCGCATCCCGTTCCACTCGGCGTGCCGGAACTCGGCGTTGTCGTCGAAGCTCACCTTCGCGTCGAGCGCGAAGACGTCGCCGGCGCCGGTCACGACGAGCGGGTTGATCTCGAGCAGCGAGCAGTCCTCCGCGGTGAAGCACGCGTAGAGCGAGGCCACGAGCTTCAGGAACTGGCGCTGCGTCTCCTTCGCGGTGAGCCCGAGCGCGATCGCGAGCTGCCGCCCCTGGTACGGGGCGAGGCCGAGCACCGGATCGATGAAGAGCTTGTAGATCTTCTCCGGCGTGCTGTGGGCCACCTCCTCGATGTCCATGCCGCCCTCGGTCGAGGCGATCACCGCGATGCGGCGGCGCTCACGATCGACGAGCATCGCGAAGTAGAGCTCGCGCGCGATGTCGAGGCCCTGCTCGATGTAGAGCCGCCGGACCTTCTGCCCCTCGGGGCCCGTCTGCTTGGTGACGAGCTGCATGCCGAGGATCTTCTCGGCGAGGGCGGTCGCCTCCGCGCTGCCACCCTTCGCGACCTTGACGCCGCCGCCCTTGCCGCGGCCGCCCGCGTGGATCTGCGCCTTCACGACGACGACCGGGTTGCCTGTCTGGGCGATCAGCCGATCGGCGATCGGCGCCACCTCACTCGCCTGGAAAGCGGGCTCCCCTTTCGGTACCGGCACTCCGTAGCGAGCGAAGAGCTGCTTGCCTTGATACTCGTGGATTTTCATGAGAGGGGCCGCCACCCTATCACAAGGCCGCGCCAGCGCGAGACTCGAAAAACAGGGTCGACGGACGTCAGTGCGGGCGCGGGCGCGTGTGAGTTACGTGTTACGTTTGGTTACGCTCCGGCACGTTACGTTTCGAGTGTTTCGCGCAGGTTCACCCATCCATGGAAAAATGCGGCGGCGCAGCGCTCGACGTCGTCTGCCTCGGTGGTGCACGACGTCGTCGGCCTCCGTCGCGTTCAGGCCGCGGCGCTGCGCCCTGGCGCGGGCGGCGCGGGGCGTCCCAGCGCCGCTTCCGTCGCCTCACTTGGCGGCGTAGGGCGGTGGCTCAGGCCGGCGGAGCGCCACGAGGGCGAACAGGCCGGGCAGGAGGTCGTCCTCGACCCTGGAGACCTTGCCTTCGAGGCTGATCTTGAGCTCGTCGAACGGCATGCAGGTGAGCCCGGCGCTCGCGGAGACGCTCGGCTGAGGCGCGAACAGAAAGGCAGAGAGGGCGCCTTCCGGCTCGTGGAGAGCCTGGATTCGAAAGACCGGATGAATTGCCACCTTCGGGAGGACATTGGCGATGATCTCGCCTCCCACCCAGGGACTCAGCGCGATCGCTCCCGCCTCGTCCGCCGCGCCGACCAGCCCGGCGCTGCCGTCGATCGACACGGACAGCGCCTCGGCCGGGTAGAGCTCCAGGGCGACGACCGCCGAGTAGAAATCGATCGACGGATACAGCGCGACGCCCGACCAGGTCGACCAGAGCGGCTGCATCGTGGTGAGACCGGCGCCGAACGTCGGCGCGTCGACGTCGAGATCGAAGCCGCCGAAGAGGTTGATCTCGTATCCCTCGCCGAGGACGAGCCCGGGCTCGACGCCGAGCATCCGGCCCGGGACGGTGCTGATCATGGTCGAGGTTGTCGGGAAATAGTTGCTCCAGCCGTCCCAGTCCTCGATGCCAATCGGGTGCGTGATGATGCCCAGCCGGAGGTGGTGATCCTCGCGGCCAATCTGGAGCATCGCCCACTCGGGCGGGCCGATCTTGAGCCCCGGCGTCGGCAAGGACCACGCGGGGTAAACGAACGCAGGCAGCCCGAACGCCGGCAGGCCGAGCGGCGCCGTGGTCGCCTGCACGTCGAGATCGAGCCGGAAGTACAGCGAGCCGCTCGCGAGCCGGAGCCCGACCTCGGCCTGCGCGAGCGCGTCGAAGCGGAGGGCCGCGGGCTGCTCGCGGTGCACGCCCGCGACGACGCTGGTCCCCCCTCCCACCCAGGTGTCGATGTCGGCCGGGAGCGCGGCGAGGTGCGGTAGCAGCTGGGCCTCCTCTCTCTCTCTGGGTCTCCGGACGGCGGATGTCCTCGATCAGTGAGCGGCGACGAGCGCCCCCGCGGCGATCACCGCCCCGCGCCGGCCGTCGCGGCCCGCAGGCGCTCGACCAGCGGCCGGATGACGTCGCTCCGCAGCTTGTACGATGCGCGGTTCGCGATGAGCTGGGTGCTCACCTCGGTGACCGTCTCGAGCACCTCGAGGCGGTTCTCGCGCAGCGTCGAGCCCGTCTCGACGATATCGACGATCAGGTGGGAGAGCCCGACGAGCGGCGCGAGCTCCACCGAGCCGTGGACGGGGATGATCTCGGCCACCACGCCCTTGCTCGCGAAGTGATCCCCGGCGATCCGCGGGTACTTCGTGGCGACGCGCGGCAGATCGGGCACCTCCGTGTCCTCCGGCCCGGCCACGACGAGGCGGCAGCGGCCGATGCCGAGATCGAGCGGCGTGTAGAGATCGTGGCGGCGCTCGAGGAGCGTGTCACGGCCGGAGACCCCGAGATCGGCGGCGCCGTACTCGACGTAGGTCGGGACGTCGTCCGGCTTCAGGAACACGTACCGGAACGCGCCGTCCGCCGTCGGCCGGACCAGGCGGCGATCGTTCTCCTCGAGGGGCGTGCTGTCGAGGCCCGCGCGCCGCACGAGCGGGATGAGGTCCTTCAGGATCCGCCCCTTGGGGACGGCGATGGTGAGGGGCTTCGTCATCCGGCCCGCCCCTCGACGCGCGCCGTGTCGGCGCCGAGCTGCGCGAGCTTGCGCTCCATGAACTCGTAGCCGCGATCCAGGTGGTAGACGCGCAGCACCTCGGTCTCGCCCTCGGTCGCCACGAGCCCGGCGATGACGAGCGACGCGCTCGCGCGCAGATCGGTGGCCATCACGGTCGCGCCCGACAGCGGCGCGCCGCCGTGCACGTGCGCCGTGTGGCCGTCCACGTCGATGTGCGCCCCCATCCGCGCGAGCTCGGGGACGTGCATGAAGCGGTTCTCGAAGATGGTCTCGACGATGCGCGACGTGCCCTGCGCGAGGCACATCAGGACCATGAACTGCGCCTGCATGTCGGTCGGGAAGCCCGGGTGCGGCGCCGTCGTGACGTCGACGGCGCGCAGCGGCCGCCCCTCGCGGCGGACGCGCACGCAGTCGCCCTCGCGGCCCACCTCGACGCCCGCCTGGCGGAGCTTGGCCGCGACCGCCTCGAGGTCCTCGAGCGGCGCGTTCTCGATCAGCACGTCGCCGCCGGCCGCGGCCGCCGCGACCATGTACGTGCCGGCCTCGATCCGATCGGAGATGATCGCGTGGTCGAACGGCTCCAGCTCGTCCGCGCCCTCGATGTGGATGACGTCCGTGCCGGCGCCGCTCACGCGCGCGCCCATCTTGTTGAGCACCCGGCCGAGCTCCTCGACCTCGGGCTCGCGCGCGCAGTTGACGAGCGTGGTCCGCCCCTTCGCGAGCGCCGCGGCCATCATCAGGTTCTCGGTGCCGGTCACCGTCGGCAGGTCGAACACGACCTCGGCGCCGCGCAGCCGCTTGCACTCCGCGACGATGTAGCCGCGCGACAGCCGGATCGTCGCGCCGAGCGCCTCGAGGCCCTTGAGGTGCTGATCCACCGGGCGCGTCCCGATCTGGCAGCCGCCGGGGAGCGACACCTTGGCGCGGCCGAAGCGCGCCAGCAGCGGGCCGAGCACCATGACGCTCGCGCGCATCTGCTTGACGAGCTCGTAAGGCGCCTCGGGCCGCACGTTGCCGCCGGCGCCGACCTTCACGAGCGGCGGCGCGGTCTCGACGTTGCGCCCGAGGAACCGGAGCAGCGCCGAGGTCGTCTCGATGTCGCGCAGCGCGGGCACGTTGCGGAGCAAGCTCTCCCCGTCGGAGAGCAGCGTCGCGCAGAGGATCGGCAGCGCGGCGTTCTTCGCGCCGCTGATGCGGATCTTGCCGGAGAGCGGCTTCCCGCCCCGGATCCGGATGGAGTCCATGCCCCCGCTATCGCACAACCCGCGGCGGAACGCGATGTTTCGGGGCCCGCCCGCGCGCCGCGCGATCACCGCCGGCGCGCCGCGCGGGGCCGGCGGGCGACGGGGCCGACTTTCCCGTGCGCTTCCCGTGCGCTCGTCTAGTCTCGACCGGCCATGCGACCGAGCGCCATCGCCCTGTCCTCGCTGCTCGCCGCGTCTGTGGCCCCGCTCGCAGCCGCGCAGCCGTCGGCCGATCTCCGCGGGTTCCGCGCCTCGATCGACCCCGGGGCCGGCGTCTACCTCGAGCCCGCCGCGACCCCGGACACGGGCGAGTGGAGCGCGAGCCTCTGGGCCTCGTACGCCTACCGCCCCATCGTGCTCCGCGATCCCGCCTCGGGCGAGGTCCGCTTCGACGTCATCCGCCACCAGGTCAGCGCGGATTTCGCGGCCGGCGTGGGCATCGCGCGGCGCTTGCTCGTCGGGCTCACGCTGCCCGTGGTCCTCCACCAGACGGGCGACGCGCCCATGTCCGACGCCACGCGGGTGCTCGGCGACACGTGGCTCCCGGCGCAGGCGCTCGGCGATCTCGGCCTCGTCGGCAAGCTCACGCTCGTGCAGCCCACCGGCGGCGATCTCGGCGGGCTCGCGCTCGCGCTGCACGAGCGCTTCACGCTGCCCACGGGCGACGAGGCGTCGTTCGTGGGCGAGGGGGGCGTCACGAGCGAGCTCAGGCTCCTCGCCGAGTACCGCCTGATCGCGTTCGGCGCGCACCTCGCGGCGGGGGTCAAGCTCCGCGCCGGCGAGGCCCGCTTCGGGTGCCAGGCGACCCCGGCCTCCGCCGCGGGCGGCGATCCGTGCCCCACGGTGTTCGGCCACGAGCTCCCCTTCGGCCTCGGCCTCTCGTTCCGGCCGCAGATCCTGGGCATCGACCCGGAAGGGCGCGCCACGTTCTTCCTCGAGGCGCACGGGCACCTCCCGCTCTCGCCGATCGCGCCGTTCGCGAGCCAGGAGGCGGCCGCGCTCGAGCTAGGCCTCGCCGCGCGCTACGCGCTGGGCGACGTCTCGTTCCTGGCCGGCGTCGAGACGGCGCTGGCCGGCGGCGTCGGCACCACGCCGCTGCGCGCCGTCCTCTCGGTGGCCTGGACCCCGCGCGTCCACGACGCCGACGAGGACGGCGTGCCGGACGACGTCGATCAGTGCCGCGAGCTCGCGGAGGACCGCGACGGCTTCCAGGACGACGACGGGTGCCCCGAAGGGGACAACGACGAAGACGGCGTCTTCGACGACGAGGACCGCTGCCCCACGCAGAAGGAAGACGAGGACGGCGTCGCGGATGAAGACGGGTGCCCTGACCCGTGACGCCGGGCCGTGGACGATCCATGACGACGTGGACCGCATGAGCGACGACGGCTACACGAAGCACGGCGGCGGCCGCCACGAGGGGCCCTCCCGCACCTCTCCGTATCCCCTGAGCCGGCTCTCCGCGCCGCACGAGCTCATCGACGTGGCGCGGGAGATCCAGCAGGCGGACGCGCTGCTCGGCGCGGTCACCGGCGGCAAGCTCGCGCAGATCGCGCGGCAGATCCGGTCGCTCCAGGAGGAGGCGCGGCGGGTCCTCGAGGCGGCGCAGCGCGACGGCGAGCTCCACCGGGCGGCGTGCAACTTCAAGAAGCGGCCCGGCCACGTCTACCACCTGTACCGGCGCGGCGACGGCGTCCCTTACCTCTCGATGCTCTCGCCGGAGGAGTGGGGCGGCTCGCCGCCGCACGCGTTCGAGGGCTCGTACCGCCTCGAGGTCGACATGTCGTGGACGCCGACGCCGTCCGAAGAGGCCGAGGCGCACGACGCGGAGGCCGGCGCGCTCGCGCGGCTCACCGGCCGCGGCGCCTGACCGCGGCGCTCGCTCACCCGCCGAGCTGGAGCAGCACCTTCCCGAACGACGCGTTGCTGGCGATGTAAATGTGCGCCGCGGCTGCATCGCCGATCGGGAAGACCCGGTCCACGACCGGCCGCACCGCGCGGCTCGCGAGCCAGGGAGAGATGTTGCGCTCGAGCACCTGCGCCGCCGCGATCTTCTCCTCGATCGGGCGCGAGCGGAGCACGGTGCCGAAGAGCTCGACGCGCTTCCGCAGGACCTCGCGCAGGTCGAGCTCCGCGGACGCGCCGGCCGTCAGCCCGACGAGCGCGATCCGGGCCCTCAGCGCGCACGCCTTGACGTCCTCGCCGACGTACGCGCCTCCGACGAGCTCGAGGACCACGTCGACCCCCGCGCCTCCGGTCGCCTTCAGCACCTCGTCCGCGAACGTCGCGCCCGACGTCGCGATCCCGGCGTGCAGCCCGAGCTCGCGGCAGCGATCCAGCTTGTCCTGCGTGCGCGACGTCCCCACGACGAAGCAGCCGAGCGCGCGGGCGATCTGGAGGCCGGCCGTGCCCACGCCGCTGCCGACCGCGTGCACCAGCGCCCGCTCGCCGGGCGCGAGCCGGGCGCGCGTCACGAGCGCGTCGTAGGCGGTGACGAACGCCTCGGGGACCGCGGCCGCCTCCTCGTCCGTGAGCCCGTCCGGCACCGGCGCGACCTCGCGCTCGTGCGCGACGACCCGCTCGGCGTAGGCGCCGCCCGCGAGGAGGCCGAAGACGCGATCGCCCGGCGCGAAGCGGCGCGCGCCCTTCCCCGTGGCCTCGATCACGCCGGCGTACTCGAGCCCCGGCACGTCCTGGGGCGCGCCGGGCGGCGCCGGGTAAAAGCCCTGCCGCTGGAGCAGATCGGCGCGGTTCACCCCGGCGAAGCGGACGGCGACGCGCACGTGCCCGTCGGGCACCTCGGGCGCATCGACCTCGCGCACCTCGAGGACCTCCGGCCCGCCCGGCTCGCGGATGACGACGGCGCGCATCTTCAATGTACCGCTCACGCCCCGTTCATTCTTCCATGGGCGGCGGGAGCACGCTCTTCCGGTAGAAGTATTCCACCTTCTCGGAGTCCGGATCGGCCGGCTCCTTCTCCGGCTCGGCCGGCGCGTTGCCGCCGATCGCCGCCTCGATCTGCACCTGCTCGAGGGCGTCCATCATCGAGGCCGCGCTCGGGAAGCGCTCCTCGCGATCGAGCGCGAGCGCGCGCATCGTCGCGACGTCGAGCGAGTGGGGCACCTCGGGCCGCAGCATGCGCGGGCGGATCGGCTTCACGCGCTGGATCTCCGCGAGCAGGGCGGCGGCCGTCGGCGCCTTGAACGGCAGCTGCCCGGTGAGCATCACGTAGAGCAGCATGCCCACCGAGTAGAGGTCCGCGCGCGCGTCGAGATCGCGGACGCCCTGCGCCTGCTCCGGCGCCATGAACGCGGGCGTGCCGGCGATCGCGTGGCTCCCCGCGGCGGCCATCGAGACGAGGATCGACGGCGCCGCCCCCGTGTTGAACGCCTCGGCGACGCCGAAATCGAGCACCTTCACGGTGAGCGGGCCGCGGTCGCCGCCGACGAGGCAGATGTTGTCCGGCTTGAGATCGCGGTGGAGGATGCCCTCGGTGTGCGTGACGACGAGCGCGCTGAGCACCTGGACGGCCACGTCCAGCACGACGGGAATGGGCATGGGGCGCTCGCGCGCGAGCCGCTCGGTGATGGTCTCGCCCTCGAGCCGCTCCATCACGAGGTAGGGCGTGCCGTCGTCGAGCACGCCCAGATCGTAGACCTCGACGATGTTCGGATGGCCGAAGCGGCCGGCGACGGCGGCCTCGTTGTGGAAGCGCGCGATGGCCGTCTTGCTCTGAGCGTACTGGCCGCGGAGCGTCTTGATCGCGACCCGGCGCCGCAGGCCGATGTGGATCGCGTCGTAGACCATCCCCATCCCGCCCTTGGCGATGACGCCGAGGATGCGGTAACGGTCGTGCAGCAGGCGGCCGACGAGCGGCGCTTCCTTCGTCGGCCGCGGCTGATCGGGATCGATATCGGGCGGCAGCGGCCCGTCCATCGGCCACCCCGACTCGCCCCTGCTCGTCGGCGGTACCCGCGTCGAGGAGGGCGGGGCGACGCTCGGGGTGAGCGCCGTGCCGTGCACCGGGCACCTCTCGGTGTCCGACGGGTGCGGCAACCCGCACGCCTGGCATCGGATGAAGTGCTGCGGCGGCATCGGGGACCCGGTCAGAGTACGGGTACATCCGCCCATGCAGCAAGCTCGTTCAGGGAGCGAGCGCCCCGGCTGGGGAGGCACGCCCACAGCGTGTGGTTGGGTAGCCAACCCATGTCATCTTCAGCAGCTGGGTTGGATCGGCTCGCGGCTTACGGTAGGCTGAGCTCAAACGTGCCGCAGCCGGTCCGAAAGCCAACCCGACGAGCGCGAGAGGTACCGCGGCGGGGCGGGTACCAGAATTTGCATCCGAACGTAAGACGAAACGTAAGACGAAACGTAAGACGAAACGTGAGACGAAACGTAAGCAGGAACGTGAGGCGGCACGTCGACCTGAACGTTGACCAGCACGTAAGCCAGTACGTAAACCAGTATGTAAGTCGAACGTAAGTCGAGCGTTGGGCAGTGCGTGATGGGCTCGGGGTACGCTTTCCCCGACTGCCAGCAGTGGGGGCCAGCGGGATGGGAAGGGGAAAGAGACAGAGGCCATGAGCACGGCGGAGAAGCTTTCGGACGGTGCCTCGGCCAGCGGTGAGTCCGATCCGCTGCTGGGAAAGGTCTTGAATCAGAAGTTCAAGATCCACTCCCTCCTCGCGACGGGCGGCATGGGCGTCATCTATCGCGGCGAGCAGATCGCTCTCGAGCGCCAGGTCGCGATCAAGGTCCTGACGCCCACGAACTCATCGAATCAGATCGACCCCAACTTTCATAAGCGCTTCTTCCTCGAGGCGAGCATCCTCGCCAGGCTCCAGCACCCGAACATCGTCACGGTCTTCGACTACGGCCGAGTCGAGAACATGGAGCCCGAGCGGTACTTCATGGCCATGGAGTTCCTCGAGGGCGAGACGCTCTTCCGGCGGCTGCGCAAGGCCGGCCGCCTCTCGGCGCCCGACTCGATGGGCGTCGCCCGGCAGATCGCCCGCGGGCTGCGCGAGGCGCACAAGCACGGCGTCGTGCACCGCGATCTGAAGCCGTCGAACGTCATGCTCGTCCCCGGCGAGGACACCGGAGAGCTCGTCAAGATCCTCGACTTCGGCCTCGTGAAGGTGCTCGCGGACGACTCGGAGGAGCTCACGCAGCAGGGCTCGTTCCTCGGCTCCCCGCGCTTCATGTCGCCGGAGCAGATCTCGCACGGCAAGGTCGACCTGCGGACGGACGTGTACTCGCTGGGCGTGATCCTCTATCAGATGCTCTGCGGGAAGGTCCCGTTCGAGGCGCAGAACTCGGTCCAGATCCTGATCGCCCACCTGCAGCAGCCCGTCCCGCGGATGAAGGAGCGCAACCCCGAGGCCGACGTGCCCGAGCCGCTCGAGGCGTTCGTGCTGCGCTGCCTGTCGAAGGATCCGGACGGCCGGCCGGCCAACATGGAGGCCCTCATCCGCGGGCTCGGCGAGTGCGCGCAGGCGATGGGCCTGTCCCCGGCGTTCGGCTCGACGGGCCTCGTGACCATGGACTCCACCGGCACCGGCAGGATGCCGACGCC
The DNA here is from genome assembly GCF_052075895.1 of Sorangium sp. KYC3313. NCBI lineage: Bacteria > Pseudomonadati > Myxococcota > Polyangiales > Polyangiaceae > Sorangium > Sorangium sp. KYC3313. Next base: position 675,283 of record NZ_CP197255.1, on the reverse strand, counting down.
GATGCCGCCCGTGCGCGTGATGACGGCGATCCCCGCCAGCTCGTCGTCGCCCTCGTCGACGTCCGGCGGCACGACCTCGCAGGTGGACGACGCCTCGCTCGGCGCCGCCTCGCGCCCGGCCGACGCCGCGCCGCAGGGCCGCAAGGGCATCGTGCTCGTCGCGGTGGGCGTCCTCGCCGTCGCGGGCATCGGGGTCGCGATGTCGCAGATGCGCTCCAGCGAGCCGCCGCCGGCGCCGGTCGCCGCGCAACCGGAGAAGCCGCAGGTCGCGCCGCCGCCCGCCGACGTCGGGTCGTTCGTGCTGATGGTCGAGTCCATGCCGTCCGGCGCCGAGGTGCTCGAAGACGGCAAGCCGCTCGGGAACACGCCGCTCCAGCTGTCGCTGTCGAACAGCTCCGTGCGCGCCAACCCGCGCCGGCTGACCGTGCGCCACGAGGGGTACGAGCCGTACTCGATCGTCCAGGGCCCCTCCGATCAGTCCGTGCGCCTGGTCGCCACGCTCACGAAGCAGGCCGCGGCGCCGACGAGCGCGCCTGCCGCGCCGACGCCGCCCCCGGCCGCCCCGGCGCCTCGCCCGTACGCCGGCCGGCCGGCCGCCAGGCCCGCGCCCGCCCCCGACACGCCGCCCCCGCCTCCTTCTCCCCGGCCGCTGGATATCCAGATCGAACGATGACCCTCCAGCGCCCCACACACCACATCGTCGTCTCCCCGTCTGTCTTCACCGCGCGGCCGCTCTGGGCGGATGTCCTCGCCGGCGTGGAGGCACCTTGTTCCAGGCTTTCCGTCGGCGGGCACCCCGCGCGCGGTGAGCGCGGCGACGGCGAAGGAGACGATGTGCCGCATCCTCCGGAACATGCGCAAATGTACGCGCACGAACGCGCGCACGAACGCGCGCGCGAACACGCGCAGGAACACGCGCACGCCCGCCGGTCCGCGCAGCGCGAGGAACGTCAAATCCAGCGGCGAACCCGGCCCGTGCAGACCGCCCGAACGATCGATCGAAGATCCCGGTATTCATCCGTTCCCGCCGGCAGTAGACTCCAGGCTCTGCGTCCCGCAGACGCGCTTCCCAGGCCGATTCCAAGCGGGATCCGTTGCTGAGGAGCAAGGAAATGAACCCGCTCGTCCCCGACTTCATCATCCAGCAAGACGCTCTCGGCAACACCGAGGGCAGCTTCACGGGGGCGGTGCTGATGATCGACATCCCCGGCTTCACCGAGCTCACGGAGAAGCTGATGCAGCACGGCCGCGCGGGCGCGGAGACGCTCGCCGGCACGCTCCGGTACTACTTCGACCCGCTCATCGCCGCGGTCCACCACGCCGGGGGCTTCATCACGAACTTCGCGGGTGATGCGTTCACGGCGCTGTTCCAGGACACGCCGGACCGCAAGGTCGCCGAGTACGTGCTCGGCGCGGCGCTCGCGATGCGCGACCTGTTCGCGGAGCACCCCGAGCGCGACACGCCCTTCGGCAGCTTCCCGTTCTCGTTCCGGATGGGGCTCGCGTGGGGCTCGGTCGAGTGGGGCATCGTCCGCATCTCCCCGGAGCGCGCGTACTACCACTTCCACGGGCAGGCGCTCGCCGCGTGCGTCGCGATCGAGCGGCAAGCGCTGAAGGGCGACATCCTCCTCGACCGCGCGCTCTGCGATCGCATCCCGCCCGCGAGCGCGAAGTACCACGGCGAGGGCGTCTACAAGCTCGGCGACGTGCCGGCGCCCAGGATGCCGCAGGTCCCGAGGAACCCGCCGCGCGGCGAGGGGACCGCGTTCGTGGCGAGGGGCGTCGCGGACATGCCCCCGGAGGGCGAGTTCCGCAACGTCACGAGCGTCTTCCTCTCGTTCGAGCAGATCCCGAGCTTCGCGGAGCTCACGCGCCTCCTGCACGAGCTCTCCGAGCTCTACGGCGGCACCTTCACGGGCATCGACGCGGGCGATCTCGGCATCGCCGCGCTGATCCACTTCGGCGCCCCGATCACCCACGAGAACGACAACGATCGCGCGCTCGACTTCGCGCTGGAGCTGAAGAAGCGCGGCCTCCGGCAGATGCGCCTCCGCGCGGGGATCACGCGCGACGTCCGGTACGCCGGCTTCAACGGCGGCACCGAGCGCCACGAGTTCGCGTGCATCGGCCGCGCGACGAACCTCGCCGCGCGCCTCGTCGCGAAGGCCCCCTGGTCGGCGATCTGGGCCGACGAGCAGGTCTTCCGCGCCGGCGAGACGAGCTACCAGTGGACGACGGAGAACATCTTCCGGTTCAAGGGCTTCGATCTGCCCATCCTCGTCTACTCGCTGGAGCGCCGCCGCATCTCGGTCCAGAAGGAGTTCTACGACCTCGGCCTCATCGGCCGCGAGGCGGAGATCGAGCAGCTCGTGCGCTACGTCGGGCCGATCTTCGAGGGCAAGCCGGCCGGGATCACGTACATCGACGGCGAGCCGGGGCTCGGGAAGAGCTACCTCGTGCAGCGCTTCCGCCACCGGTGCGAGGAGCACCAGAGCGACCGGCCCTTCCTGTGGATCGACGCGCGCTGCGACCAGACGCTCCAGAGCTCGCTGAACGCGTTCGAGTTCGCGCTGAAGGAGTACTTCTGGGAGTCCTCCGCGCTCGGCAAGGAAGAGAAGCTCACGAACTTCGACGACGCGTTCGAGTACCTCCTCGAGCGCCTGCCCGAGAGCCAGGCCGCGCTGAAGCGCGAGCTCGATCGCGCGCGCTCGGTGTTCGCGGCGCTCATCGGCATCCGGTGGGAGGACTCGCCGTACGAGCGCCTGCACCCGAAGCTCCGGTACACGAGCACGCTCTCGGCGCTGAGCTTCGTCTTCCTCGCCGAGGCGTCGCTCCAGCCGGTGATCCTGCACCTCGAGGACGCGCACTGGGCCGACGAGGACTCGCTCGAGGCGGTGCGCGTGATCGCGCGCGCGTGCCGGGGGCTGCCCATCGCGATCATCTGTACGACGCGGCGCAAGGACGACGGCACCCCCGTCCGCATCCCGCTCGACCCGGGCATCAAGGAGAACGTGATCGAGCTGAAGCCGCTGCCGCGCGAGCAGCTCCTCGCGCTCGCGGTCCCGTTCTTCGGCGGCCCGATGCCGGACATGCTCGCGACGCTCCTCTGCGAGACGGCCGGCGGCAACCCGTTCTTCGCGCAGGAGATCCTCGCCTACTGGCTCGAGGACGGGCGCTACGGCTCGAGCTCGAGCTCCATCTCGATCTCGAACACGTTCATGCCGCCGAAGAACGTGAACAGCCTGCTCATCTCGCGCCTCGACCGGCTCGACGCGAAGGTGAAGCAGACGATCGTCGCCGCGGCCGTCCTCGGGCGCGAGTTCGACCTGCGCGTGCTCGCGCTGATGCTCCCCGACGCCTCCGTGCTCGAGGAGCACGTGCGCATCGGCGAGGCGCAGTGCATCTGGTCGCAGATGACGGAGCGGCGCTTCCAGTTCAGCAACGCGCTCCTCCGCAACGCGGCCTACGAGATGCAGTCCCGCGCGCGGCTCCAGGAGCTCCACCGGCTCGCGGCCGAGGCGATCGAGAGCCTCTACGGCGACGACCTCGAGGACCAGCTCGTCGCGCTCGGCCGCCACTGGCGCCGCGCGGGCAAGGTGGACCACGCGCGCCGCTACTTCCTCGCGGGCGCCCGCAAGGCGGCGGCGCGCTACGCCCACGAGGAGGCGACCCGCCTCTACCGCGTCTACTTCAAGCTCTCGCCGGAGCCGACGCCCGAGAGCGTCGTCGTGCGCTACGAGTTCGCCCGCGACGTCCTCGAGGCGAGGGGGCGGTACCAGGAGGCGCGGCAGGAGCACATCCGCGTGCTCACCGACGCCCAGAAGCTTGGCGATCGCGGGTCCGAGTCGCTCGGCTTCCTCGGCCTGGGCCGCACGCACTGGGCGATGCAGCAGCCGGACGACGCGCGCACCTACTGGGAGGAGGGGCTGCGCGCCGCGCGCGAGGCGGGCAACCTGCCGGCCGAAGGGCTCACGCTCGCGAGCCTCGGGATGGCCTACGCCGTCCAGGGCCGGTACGACGCCGCCCGGACGCTCTACTCGCGCGCGATCACGGTCGAGCGGCAGATCGGGAACCGGCGCGAGGAGGCGAGGCTCCTCGGGGAGTTCGCGAAGCTGCACCGGCTGAGCGGCCACCTCGGCGAGGCGGAGGCCCTGCAGGAGCAGGCCGCTGCCATCGAGCGTGAGCTGGGGGCCTCTTGAGCCGGTGGGGGAGGCTGCGGTGCCCTCCGCCCGCGCGAAAGCGACCCCGTCGTCCGACGTCGTCGCGCGTTCCCTAGATCGCGGCGCAGAGGCCCCGCCGGCCCGCGCGGCGCCGGCGCGCCCCGGCCCTCGCCGCCCTGCGAATTCCGCTGACAATCGATCACGAGGTCTCCCAAGAGCATGACACGACAGGCAACAAAGGAGTCACCTGCGCTGTTGAACGAGGAGCTCCTTGAGAAGGCGAAGCCTTCCAAGCTCATGCCCGCCGTGATCGCCGGAATGGTCTCGGGGACGCTGGTCGTCTCGTTCGATATTTCACTTGGCGCGCTGATCTTCAACCACGGGCTCGCCGGTTACCTCTCGAGAGGGATCGGCATCATCCTGATCAGCTCCGTCATCGTCGGCGTGATCGTGTCGCTCCTCAGCTCCTACAAGCCGGTGATCGCCGCGCCGCAGGAGGACGCCGCCGTCATTCTCGCCTCGATGGCGGCGGCGATCACGACGGGCATCGCGCAGAAGGACCCGACGGCGAGCCCGTTCCCGACGGTCGTGGCCGCCATCGCGATCACCTCCGTGGTCGCAGGCGGCTTCTTCCTGCTGCTCGGCCTCTTACGGCTCGGCATCCTGGTCCGCTTCATCCCGTACCCCGTCGCCGGCGGCTTCATCGCCGGCGCCGGCTGGCTCCTCCTCCAGGGCTCGATCTCGGTGATGTCCGGCCAGCCATCGACGCTCGACATTTTCCCGAGCGTCGTGATGGATCCGGAGCTCCTGAAGCGGGTCCTCCCGGGCCTCGTGTTCGGCGTCCTGCTCCTCCTGGTGCTGCGGCGGTTCTCGTCGCTCCTGCTCCTCCCCGTGCTGCTCGGCGGCTCGATCGTGGTGTTCTACGTCTCGCTGGGCCTCGCCGGCGTCAGCGTGCAGCAGGTGCTCGACAGCGGCTGGCTCCTCGGTCCGTTCCCGACCGCGTCGCTCTGGCCGCCGATCGGCGCTTCGGATTTCGGGAAGGTGGACTGGTCGGTCCTGTTCGGCAGCGCGGGCAACATGGCCGCCGTCACGATCATGGCCGCCATCACCGTGCTGCTCAGCGCGTCAGGCGTCGAGCTCGCGACGGAGCAGGAGATCGATCTCGACCGCGAGCTGCGGGCCACGGGCGTCGCCAACATCGTCACGGGCCTCTTCGGCGGCATGGTCGGCTACCTGTCGCTGGCCGAGTCGTCGATGAGCTACAAGGCCGGCTCGAACAGCCGCATCTCGGGGCTGGTCGCGGCGGCGATCAGCTGCGTCGTGCTCTTCGTCGGCGCCGACGCCATCCTGTACTTCCCGCGCCCCGTCCTCGGGGGACTGATCGCCTATCTCGGATTCCACTTCCTCATCAACACGCTCTACGAGGGCTGGTTCCGGCTGCGGCGCATCGAGTACTTCGTCATCGTGGTGATCCTCCTTGTCGTCGCCGTCCGGGGCTTCCTTGTCGGCATCGGCGTGGGGCTCGGCGTCTCGTTCATCCTCTTCGCGCTGAGCTACAGCCGCATCGAGGTGGTGCGCAACGCCATCTCCGGGGTCTACCTGCGCAGCAACGTCGCTCGCAGCGACGGCGAGGAGATGACCCTGACGGAGCGCGCCAAGCAGCTCAACGTGCTCCAGCTCCAAGGCTATATCTTCTTCGGGACGGCGTACAATCTCCTCTCGACCGCCCAGCAGCGCATCCAGAGCGAAGAAGGTGAGGTGCGCTATCTGCTGCTCGACTTCCGCCACGTGAACGGCATCGACTCGTCCGCCATCGCGAGCTTCCTCCGGCTCCGCAGGCTCGCCAAGGCGCACGGCGTCAAGCTCATCTTCACGGAGGTGCGTGTGGACATCCGCAATCACCTCGAGCGGGGCGAGGTCTTCGTCGGCGATGACGACGAGGTCTGCCGGATCTACCCGGATCTGGATCGAGGCCTCGAGGCGTGTGAGAAGGAGATCATCGCAGATGCGCCGCCCAGCATGCTGCCGCCTCCGATGCTGTTCTACGATCTCCAGGATGTATTCGGCGGTCGCCAGGGAATGCTACGTTTCAAGGACTACCTCGAGCGCGTGGAGCTCCCGGATGGGTTCGATCTGTTCCGGGCCGGAGATGTCTCGAAGGACCTCTACCTCATCGAGAGCGGAGAGCTCACGGCCTGGCTCGAGATCGACGGGAAGAAGGTGAAGCGGCTCCGCACGATGGGGCCGGGGTCGGTCGTCGGCGAGTCCGGGCTCTACATGGGCGAGAAGCGGTCGGCGACGGTCACCGCCAGCCGGCAGTCCACGCTCTACCGGCTCACGGAGGAGGCGCTGCATCGAATGACGGAGGAGGCGCCCGAGCTGGCCGCGGCCTTCCATCACTTCGTGGTCACGCTGCTGGCCCGGAGGATCGTGCACTCGACGGGGCCCGTGAAATCGCTGTTCAACTAGACTCGATCGGCTCGGCCTGGAGCGTCGCGTTCCCGTGGAGACTCGCTTGCAGCATGGTGCGACGGCAGTACCCATCCCGCCGGTGCGCGCCGCGCGCCGGGGAGCCGGCGTGTCCGCTCTTCAATGCCGCACGCGTGAGCACCCGGCTCCCGCAGATCCGATCGCGCACGACGCGCACGACGCGCACGACGATCGAGCGCAGCCCGCGAGCATTGCGGTCCTGTGTTCCGGCAACGTCGAAACACGCATTGCCGTGCCGCGCGCCGTTTCACCCGGGGGAGAACAATCTCGTGTAGACGCTGTCCCGGATGCGCGTGGATGCGTGGCGAACACACATTTGAATGCAATTTCGACAATCCCTTTCGGATTCAGAGCCACGGAATGTACGATTCGCCTAAGCTTGCGAACAGTCGTGGTTTCGCTCCGAATGAGAAGGCCAGTTGTGTTGCTCACCGCGCACCACATTTTCCTTGACAAGGGGACGCGCGCTTGCAATCCACGGTCCATAGGGTTGCGGCCGGGGCTGCCCGGCATCCTGCGCGTCCTACCGGCCGATGGGGGCCTCGGTCCGCAGACGCGCTCCGCTGGTTCTCGCTTCCGGAGATCCCAGAGGCCAGCATCGCGCCAGCGAACACCCGCAGGCCTGTCCGCCTTGAGCAGCTGGAGAAAGGACAACTTATGAAGACTCAACGTCGACCCCTGATGGTACTAGCCATTCTGTTGGGTGTCCTATCGGTCGCCGCCTGCGGCAAAGATAAGGCTCCTTCTGAAGCACGTGCAGAGTCGGGCACCAAGGAAGCTGCGGCTCAGCCCTCCGAGCTCAGCGTCCTCATCTTCCCGAACTACCTGGACGACAAGAGCATCAAGGACTTCGAGACGCAGAACAACGCCCGTCTGCGGCTCACGATCTACGACTCCACCGAGGAGATGGAGAGCAAGCTCGCCTATGCGGGCGCCGACGCGCAGTACGACGTCGTCGTGATGGCGGCTCACGCCAGCGGGCGGCTCGCGCGGCGCGGGCTCATCCGCCCCCTGGATCACGCCCAGCTCCCCAACCTGAAGAACCTCGAGTCGCGGTTCTCGGGCCCGAACTTCGACGAGGGCAACAAGTATTCTATCCCTTATCAGTGGGGCACCGTCGCGATCATCTACAACAAGAAGAAGATCCCCAACATGGATCCGACGTGGGGCGTGCTCTTCGACGCCCAGAAGACGCCGGGCACGTTCGTGCTGATCGACGAGATGCGGGACATGGTCGGCGCGGCGCTGAAGTACAAGGGATTTTCCAGCAACACGTCGAAGCCTGAAGAGATCCGGGAGGCCGGGCGCATCCTCAAGGAGGCCAAGAGCAACCCGAAGTGCCTCGGCTTCAAGGGCGGCATCGGCGCGACGCAGGACGTGAAGGGCGGCTCCGTCGACATGGCGGTCGTCTGGAACGGGGACGCGCAGAAGGTGGTCTGGGAGGACAAGGATCGCCTCGCCCTCGTCATTCCGAAGGAAGGCTCCGTGATCTGGGTCGACGTGATGACCGTGCCGACCAAGTCGCCCCACCCCGAGCTGGCTCACAAGTTCATCAATTACATGCTGACCCCCGACGGCGGCGCGCAGCTCTCGATGATGACGAAGTACGCGACCCCGAACAGCGCCGCGCAGGCGAAGCTGCCGGCCGAAGACCGCACGAACCAGCTCATCTACCCGACGGGCGATCTGGCGACCCGCCTGGAGGCCCATCGTGATCTCGGCGAGTCGGCCAAGCTCTACGACGAGGTCTGGGCGGCCGTGAAATCGAACTGACCTCGAGGCGATGGCGCCGACGAGGGGCTCAGCCTCCGATCACGCCGATGCCGATCCTGCGGGACGCGCCGGTGTCGAGCGCGCGCCCGAGCTGGAGTCCGGGCCGCTGCGTGGAGCCGCTGGCAAGACCGAATGCTTCGTTGCCACCGACCTGTCACTCTGGCGCGGCGCTCGTCTCGCCGGCGCGTCCCCGACGCGCGCGCGACGAGCCCGGCTGGCGCGCGGCGTAGCTCGCTGCCACCGGAGCGCATCGCGCCCAAGGCGCCCGACGCGACGAGGTGGAGTGCGTCGATCTGAACGTAAGGACCTCTATGGAAGATCATCGCTCCAAGACCACGTCTCGCGCGAGAGGCATGGTCGTAGACAACGCGTTCACGGCCGATGGCCTCTATGGCGTCCGGCGCGAGCCGACCTACAGCGGCGCGCTCTCCTTCCTGCGCCGCAAGTACACGCGCGATCTGACCGGCGTCGATGTGGCGGTCACCGGCATCCCGCTCGACACGGCGACCAGCAACCGCCCAGGGACGCGCTTCGGCCCGCGCGCGGTGCGGGAGGCCTCGGCGCACCTCGCGTGGAGCCGCCCTTACGGCTACGAGTTCGATCCGCTCGACCGGCTCGCCGTGGTGGACTATGGCGACTGCGTCTGGGATTACGGGCGTCCGGAGGAGAGCCCTGTCGCCATCGAGGAGCACATCGGCCGGATCCTCGACGCCGGGGTGACGCCCCTCTCGATCGGGGGGGATCACTTCGTGAGCTACCCGATCCTGCGCGCCGTGTCCAAGCGCCGCGGGAAGCTCTCGCTGATCCATTTCGACGCTCACTCCGACACGTGGAGCGACGAGGTCGGTTCGGGTCGGGTCGATCACGGCACCATGTTCTTCCACGCGGCGCGGGAGGGCCTCGTGGAGCCCAGCCGCTCGGCGCAGATCGGTCTCCGCACCTACAACGCCGATACGCTCGGCTTCCAGGTGCTCGACGCGCCCTGGGTTCATCGCCATGGCGCGAGGGCGGTGATCGAGCACGTTCGTAACATCGTCGGGGACCACGAGGTTTACCTGACGTTCGACATCGATTTCCTCGACCCGAGCTTCGCGCCCGGCACCGGCACGCCGGTCTGCGGGGGGATGTCCACCGCGGTCGCGCTGGAGATCCTGCGGGGGCTCCAGGGCATCGCGCTCGTCGGCATGGACGTCGTGGAGGTCGCGCCCGCGTACGACGTGGGTGAGATCACGGCGCTGGCTGGCGCGACGATCGCGCAGGAGGGGCTCGGGCTCATCGCGTGCCGGCCTGGGGCGCAGAAAGCAAGGGAGCCGGCCGGGTGACCGCCGCTCTGCGTCGGCTCTACGCGCGTGTCCGGCGGCGCGCTCGGTACGGCGCGAAGACCGCTTCTGGCGAGTCTTCGGTGAACTGGCGGAAGACCCGGTTGAGCCCGCGCGTGCCGTGCGCGCGGACCGTCTGGACGCGGTCGAGATCGAGCACCTCCCCGAGGTACTCCTCCCCGGAGCCGCCCTGGAAGAGGACGCGGCCCTCGGGATCGACCGCGATGGAGCGCCCGCCGCCGATCTCCACCGCGGCGTTCACGTTCACCACATAACACTGGTTCTCGATCGCGCGGGCGCGGGCGAGCACGAGCTCCTCCTCGCGATCCGGCGTCGTGGTGAGCGTCGGGTGCAGGATCACCTCGGCGCCGCGCAGCGCCAGGCCGCGCGCGACCTCGGGATACCAGCCGTCGTAGCAGACCATGAGCCCCAGCCGGCCGACGCGCGGGATGTCGAACACGGGCGCGGGCTCATCGCCCGGCGCACAGGTCTCGAAGGGCATCCAGGGATAGAGCTTGCGGTACCGCGCGACGAGCTTGCCGCTCGGCGAGAAGACGAGCGCGGTATTGTGCAGCTTGTCGCCCGCGCGCTCGTAGATCGACCCGGCGCAGAGCCACCTCCCGGCCCTGCGCGCGATCGCGCCGAGCCGCTTCGTGAGCGGTCCCGGGATCGGCTGGGCGAGCTCGTGCGGCGGGGAAGTGTGGCGGAACGGGTGATCCCCCGTGAGCCACAGCTCGGGAAACAGGTAGAGCTGCGCCTCGGGGAACGAGGCCCCCAGCGTCTGCACCTCGCGCTCGAGCTTCTCGAGCGTCGCAGCAGGGTCGCCGGGCACGGGCCGGGACTGGACTCCGATGACGTGGAGGAGGCGAGCCATACCAGCGACGTTATACACCCCCTCTGCGGCGTGCGTCCGAGGGGCGTCGCGAACGTCGCGCCGGGGGGCGCCTGGCGAGCTCGCTCAGGTGGTCGGCTCGATCGACCCGCGAGCCGCCGCGATCACCTCGGCCGTGGCGAAGTGCGCCGACTCGAGGGCACCCTGCGCCCAGCCCGTGTAGAGACACGTGTGATCGCCCGCGAAGACGATGCGCCCCTCGCCGCGCTGGAGATCCGCGATCAGGTCGGTCTGATCGGGCCGGTACGCGGGCCAGCCGCCTCGCGTGTACGGCTGGTGGTGCCACGAGAACGACAGCCCCTTCTGGAAGTACTGCCGGGCGTTCGGGAAGAACGACTCCATCGTCTTGAGCCCGAACTCGATGCGATCGGCCGCGGTGGGCAGCTCGTCGAGCGCCGCGGCGTTGCGGTCCTGCACGTAGGCCGTGAGGATGCCCGAGGTGCCGGACTGGAGCGAGGTCAGGTCCCACAGACGCTCGATGGGCGTGGTCGTGCAGGCCGCGAGCAGCCCGACGATGCCCTCGTCCGCCCAGAACCGGTGCGAGAACTGGAAGTTGAGGCGCGTGACGGTGAACATCGGGATCTCCGACGCGGCGCGGTGCTTCGGGCCGGAGAGCGGCGGGTCGAACGCGACCTCGAGCAGGATGCGGTGGGGGAGCGCGCATACCACGAAGTCGCCCTCGATCGTCTCGGGGTCTCCGTTCCTGAGGAACTCGACGGTCACGCCGTCCTCGCGGGAGATCACCCGCTGCACATGGGCCCCCTTGAGGATGCGATCGCCGAGATCGTCGGCGAACGCGGTGGTCAGCCGGTCGTTCCCGCCGGCGATCGCGTAGGTGTGGAACCACTTGGCGTCGAGCCGCTGGTTCGCCGACCAGGCGAGGCCGCTGAACATTTCGATCTCCGTCCCCTCGTACGCGCGGCAGATCTCCCTCGCGGCGTGCGAGGCCCCGGTCCGATCCAGGCTGCGGAAGAACGTCTCGCCCGAGAAGTCCTTGCGGACGGTGGCCGGTGGCCACTGCGTGTCCCGCGGGTCGCCGATCACCGAGAACGCCTTCGCCGCGAGCTGCAGGTTGAGGGACTCCGCGTCGATGTCCCGCTCTTCCGGAGAGAGCGGAAAGTCGGCAGGATAGTGCGCTTTGCCCCGCGAGGTGCTCAGGAAGCGATGGCCCATGACGTAGTACAGCTGCGTCGCGTCGAGCGGATACTCGAGGATCTCCAGCCCGAAGTGGCGCGCATAGGCCAGCGTGAGGACGTGGGTGTCGGCGATCCGGGTGACGCCGAGCTCCGCGTACTGGTCGCCGAAGTGGTTCCGGAGCGTGTAGAAGCGGCCGCCTACACGGTCATTCCGCTCGAGGATGATCGGGTCGAACCCGGCCTTCCGCAGCGACCATGCGGTGCACAGCCCTGAAATCCCGCCGCCGAGCACGATGACACGGCGCCCGCCGCCGACGCTCGGCCACTCAGGTAGAGTGTCCCACATCTGTGGCAACATCTCCCCTGCGGCCGCGAGGCGACGCCGGTCGTAGACGGAAGCGAACGACTGCTCGGGGACATCGATCGGGCGGTCGGGCAACATGGACCTCTTGCTCGGGCTGGCTGACGATGGTCAGGTTGGCAAAAACGCCTTCAAGGCGGCGCGCCGCGGGCGACATACCCGACGCGCGCTCCTCTCGTGACCTAGGGTTCGGCGCGAAGATCGGCGCCCATCGCTCTCCTGGTCGCTCCTGGTCGCTCCTGGTCGCGGCGCGATCCGCCGAGCGGCGCGCCCGTTGTTCCGCCGTCGCTCCGGGCCGCGCGCGCCGTGTGCCGCGCGATCCGAGGTCGAGGAGCAGATATTCACGAGTGACCATGATGGACAAGCGATGTTTTGCTTTCAAGCAAAATCATGACCGCGCCGCTCGCGACGAGAGGTGCGGGCGTCCGATGATGTGGTCACTTGGTCTCGGTTACGGTTACGTGGCCGCGCATCGCCAAGATCGCCGCTTTGTCGACGACGGTCATGAGGCGAGCGCACCGCTCCACACCATCGCGCCTCGATCGTGGAATGCCGAGGATCGTGCGTGATTTGCGCCCCGGCGCACGATTTGCGTCGGGCAACGCAACACACGAGAGCGCTGCATGACACGCGAGGCCGGTCCAGGCGCTGAGTTCACGCGAGACGCTGAATTCGAGCGTGGCGCGAACCGCGTGCAGCGGTGGAGCTCCTGCCAGCGTGGAACGGTGGCGCAGCTGTGGCTCGCGCCACGCCCGGAATGGATGAGGCCGCCAGGACGACGCCGCCCGATGGCCCGCGAGGCCACGCGCTGCGCGGGCCGCCCTGCGCCGCGGTCGAGCAGGGCGGCGCGGGGGCGGAGCGCCGAGGGGTGATGGGCGTGAGGTGGAGAGCGCGCGGCCAGGACGGCCGCGCGATGATCAGAAGTTCAGGTTGGCAGAGAGGAGGAAGGTGCGGCCTGCCTGCGGCATCCTGGTCGCCGTGAACTGGGGCGAGATGGGGGCCTCGTACTCCCAGTCGGCGACGTTGTAGACGCCCATGTTGTAGCGGAGGCCGGCCACGTCCGTCTGGCCGGAGAGGACGACGTCCCAGATCACCGCGGGGTCGGTCTCCGTCAGGTTCTTGTCGATGCGCGACGACTCGACGGTGAGGCGCGTCGACAGCATCAGGGCCTTTCCGAACAGCGGCACGGTTCCCTTGACGGCGGCCATGTGCTCCGGCGAGTTGGGCACCTTCTTGAGCTCATCGTCGACGTCTCCTTTATCGAGGTACCGCGCCCGTGAATAGGAGTAGGAGAGAGAGGCCATCCAGCCCTGGCGCCACTCGCGGCGCAGCTCGGCCTCCCCGCCCAGCACGAGGATCGGCTCCTTGGTGTTGTCGTACCTCCCCGGCAGCGCCGGCGTGAAGTCGCCGGTCTGCGCGATCATGTCGGTCATGTAGTTCACGTACCCCGCGCCGAGCAACGAGAGCGTGGACGAGAGCCGGTGCGTGAACTCGACCTCTCCCGAGAGCACGCTCTCGGGATCGACCGACGCGTTCTTTTCCGGTTCGTACCCCGGGGCAAAGTTGCTCGAGGGCACCTGCAGGAAGAGCTCGTAGATGGGCGGAGCGCGGAACGCGCGGCCGCCGGTGACCTTCAGGTTGCCCCCTTCGTAGGGCTTGACGACGAGCGCGATGCGCGGGCTGATCCCGGAGTTGAAGCTGAGACCGTCCTCTCCATAGTTGTAGTAATCGATACGAGCACCCGCGGAGACGCGGACGCGGTCGGACGGGACGAAGTCGACAACGCCGTAGCCGGCGAGGATCTGGTAAGGGTGCGAGTCGAACAGATTCTCGTCGTTGGGGTCGAGGTCGCCGACGGGCAGCACGAGCGTGTCGGTGCACGGAGGAAGAAGACCGCAAACCTTCTCCTCGATGCGCATCCTGCCGAGCAGGTGTACCTGGCCCTCGGCGCCGACGGTGACCTTCAGCTCGCGGAACGGTGAGATTTCGAAGCGCTGGTCCGCGAGCAGCCACGTGTCCTGGTACTGCTCGACATCAGAAATCGTGCTTTCATCGGCCGTCTGGGCCTCGGACAGCCACAGCGTGTCATTGTAGAGCTGCATGTCGACGGCCACGCGGGTCGTCATCGAGAAGCTATCCGAGAACCGCGGCGAGAACGTGAGCTCGGCGAACCCGCGCCTGTCGCGGTAAAACGTCCTGTCGTCGCCGACCATGGTGAAGTTGGCGCCGGTCGGGAGCGCCTTCTTGCGGTCGTTGTAGGACACCTGCGCCGAGAGGGACTTGTACCAGAGCCGCCCCTGGACCGTCCCGACATTGAAGTGGTCCGCGCCGCGGGCGTTGGCATCCCCGTCCTTCCACTTGTTCTCGAGTCCCTCCGGGATCGGCAGGAAGTAGTCTCGCCCTTGACCGTGGCCGCCGGCGACCGACAGCCACATGCCGGAGTCGCGCCCGAAGGGCACCTGCACCTGGCCGCGGCCCCGGATGAAGCCGTGCTGCGCCGCGCCCACGCCGACGCCCGCGCCGAACGACGTCGGGCGGCCCTTGGTCACGATGTTGATGACGCCGACGAACGCGCCCGTACCGTAGAGCAGCGAGCCCGGGCCACGGACGACCTCGATCCGCTCGACGTCCTCCAGGTCGGTGCGCGCCGATTGATCGGCGAAGGCGAGGCCGTCCCACGTGTCGTTGATCGAGTGCCCGTTGAGCAGCACGAGCACGCGGTTGCTGTAGTCGCCGGGGATGCTGATCCCGCGGATGCCAACCCAGGAGTAGGTGCCGTCGTACGTCGTGTAGACGCCGCGCATGCCCCTCAAGGCCTCGGCGACGGTCGGATACCCCATCGCGCGGAGCTCCTGGCCCGAGATGATGGTGACCGAGCCGGGCGCGTCCTCGACGGCCTCCGCCGTACGCGACGCGGCCTCGACCTCCTCGAGCTGCCGGAGGGAGATGTCGATCCGGGTCTGCTGTCCGGCCACCACGGTGGCCGACTGCTCGACCGGGCGGAAGCCGCGCAGCGAGACGCGCACGCGGCGCTGGCCGCTCTGCACGTTGAGGACCGCGGGCGTGAAGCCCATCGGCTTTCCGTCGACCTCGACGAGCGCGTCGCGCTCATCCGCGTTGACGACGAGGCTGCCGGTGAGCGGGTTGAGCCGGTAACGCGCGGTCACCGTGCTCGCGGCCGCCACGTTCACGTCCTGCTCCGACGGCTGATACCCCTCCTGCGAGAGGTAGAGGCGGTGCCGGCCAGGAGGCAGCGTGAGATCGCACGGCGCGGTGCAGGCCGGGGGGCCGCCCGCGTCGTTGACCCGCACCGTCGTGCCGGCCATCTCGCCGACCACGCGCACCGTCCCGACGATGCGCTTCAGCTTGACCGCGACGTTCGTCTGCTCGCCGATCTTCGCCTCGACGTTCTCGACCTCCGCCGGCTCGTACCCCTCGAGATCGACGATGATCTTGTGCTTGCCGGGCTGGAAGCCGAGGAGGCGGGGCGTGTTGCCGCGGCCGCCGAGATCGCGGCGGTTGATGTACACCGTCGCTCCGGGCGGGTCCGTCGTCACGTTGATGACGGCGACGTTGGGCCGGATGCGCGCGAGCGCCTCCTCGATGGCCGGCCTGCGCGCGGCGTTGGGCTCGAGATCGAGCGCTTGAACGTAATAGCGAAATGCGTCTGGATACTCCTGGAGAGCCTCGTAAGTTCGGGCGATGTTGAAGATCACGTTTCGGTTCGGGACAAGCCGGTTCGACACCAGGAAGTGCTCCAGGGCGCCCCGGTAGTCACGCGCCGAATAGCGCTCCGTGGCGATCCTGAAGTGTAGATCGGCCTCATCGGCCAGATCATCCGCCCAGGCAGGCCGACCGGAGAATGTGAGGAGTGCTACGAGTATGAGTAGGAGTGCGGAGCGACGAAAGCTCATCTTTCGATCTCGATTCCCAACGGTCGAAGTGGAGCGCAAAGCGCCGTCCGCCGGGTCCAGCCGTCACGCAAAGACCCGGCGAGCTTGGGACGAAACAGCCGCATTGCCGGGTCAGCTTACCGTAAGCCGTCAGCTGATCCAACCTGTTCGCACAGGCGGCCGTGGACCTCACGCCGGCGTGGACGCCGCTGTGTAGGCGCCGTGCGCGGAGCGCATCACAGAGTGAGCGGAACCCGGCGAGGCGCGCGGTCCGGGCCCGGCACCCCGCAGGAGGCGCCGTCAGGCGAGCGCTCGAGCTCGGCGCCCCGGGGCCGGGCCGCGCGAGCCAGAGCGAGGTGGAGCGCTGGTCAGGCCCAGCGCCAAGGTGAACAAGGGCGGTGCATCGCTGCGCTGACGCGCAGGAGTCCTCCCGGCTCCGCGCGGCGCGCGCGAGCCCCTTGGCCGCCCGCCGCCCGGCGCGCCGCCTCCACCGAGCTCCGCCGCCTCCGCCGCGAGCCCGGGCCGGCGGCTCAATTGTGCCTCCAGCGGGTGAGCCGCTCCAGGAGCACGATGGACACCGCCACGCCGATCAGGAGGAGCGTTGAAATCGCGAACAGGTCGGTCCGCACGCCTCGCATCTGAGATTGGTAGACGTAGAGCGGGAGCGTGACCGAGCGTGGGCCGGACGTGAAGAAGCTGATCACGAAGTCGTTGAGCGACAGCGTGAACGCGAGCATGGCGCCCCCCACGATCGCCGGCCACAGGAGGGGGAGCGTGACCCTCCGGAAGTGGATCCACGGCGACGCATAGAGGTCCATCGCGGCCTCGCTCAGCGTCGGCCCGATGGCGATGAGCCGACTGCGGACGATGAGCGTCACGAACGCGATCTCGAACGTCACATGACCGATGATCATCGTCGTCATGCTGGGCTCGAACCACTGGTCCACCACGCGGCGGAGCACGTTGAACGCCATGACCAGCACCGCCGCGAACGTGATGTCGGGAGCGACCGCCGGGATGTCCACGATCGACTCGAGCACGCGACTCACGGAGCTCGGCCACGGAAAGTGCATCCCCAGGGCGAGCAGCGTCCCGAGGACCGTCGCGATGAGCGTCGAGGCGCCGCCGAGCACCAGGGTGTTCACGGCGACCTCGCGGATCTCCAGGGCGCGCCGGTTGATCTCGGGATCGGCGAAGAGATCGAGGTACCAGCGAACCGAGAAGCCGGTCCAGAGCAGGCCCCGCTCCGCGGCGTTGAACGAGTAGACGGCGACCGCGAAGAGCGGCAGGTAGAGGAGCGCGAAGCCGAGGAAGGCGGCGATCGTCGTCAGCGCGCGCCAGAGGCCCCGGCCGAGCTTCACAGGATCTCCACGGAGCGCCCATTCCGGCGGTAGAGGGACACGCCGCCCAGCGTCAGGACGATGAGCACCAGGCTGAGCGCCGCGCCGTAAGGGATGTTCCTCCCCGGGCCGAACTGGTGCTGGATGAGGTTCCCTATCAGCCAGTGCTTCGCGCCGCCGAGCATGTCGCTCACCACGAAGACGCTCATCGCCGGGACGTACGTGAGGAGGACTGCGACGCTGAGGCCGGGGAGGGTCTGCGGCAGGATCGCCGCGAGGAAGATGCGAAGCCGCGACGCATAGAGGTCCTGCGCGGCCTCGACGAGCGACCAGTCGAGACGATCGATGCTCGTGTAGAGGGGGACCACCGCGAACGGGAGGGAGGCCGCGACGAGGCCGATCGTGACCGCCGTCCAGCTGGGATAGACGTCGCGGCCCGGGTCGATCCACCCGAGCCAGGCGGCGAGCTTGGCGGGCAGGAGCTGCGCCGACAGGAGGAGCTTCCAGCTGAACGTGCGGATCACGAGGTTCGTGCAGAGCGGGACGATGATGAGCGCGAGCCAGAAGAACCGCCGGCGCCGCGAGCCGCGCGCGATGAAGAAGGCCATCGGATAGGCGAGCATCACGGAGGCGCTCGTCACGACCAGCGCGAGGACGATGCTCCTGATGAGGATGCGCGCGTTCTCGCCGGACGCGGAGCCGAAGATGCGCTCGAACGACTCGAACGACAGCTCCCAGAGCAGGGCGCCGTCCGCGTCGCGCTTGAGGAACGACACGACGAGGAGCGCCAGGCTCGGCAAGAGGAGGAACACGGACAGCCAGGAGATGCCGCCCGCGATGAACAGGGACCCCCGCGCGAGGAGCCTGCGCCGCGTCGTGAGCTGGCCATACCAGACCGTGGGCTCAGTCACTGAGCACCTCGAGCCGCTCGGCGGGCAGGGCGAGCCAGACCGAGGAGCCGGGCTTGAGCCGCGAGCGGGGGCTGAGCTGCACGCGCAGCGGCCCGGGCTCGATGATGAGCTCCACGTGATCGCCGCGGTAGAAGCTCTCCTTCACTACGCCGCGCACGCCGTTCTCCGCCGGCTCGTTCTCGCAGAGCTCGATCCACTCGGGGTGGATCGCGAGCGTGCCGTACTCCCACTGAGGCTTGGTCTGCACCCTCAGCGCGCCCACCGTCGTGAAGACGAGCGTGGCGCCGACGCGCTGCGCGGAGATGAGGTTGGCCGCGCCGAAGAACTCGGCGGCGAAGCGGCTCTGCGGCCGCTCGTACACCGCGGCCGTCGCCCCCTGCTGCTCGATGCGGCCCTTGTTCATCAGCACGATGCGGTCCGAGACGGTCATCGCCTCGTCCTGATCGTGCGTGACGAGCACGAACGTCTTCCCGAGCGCGCGCTGGAGCCGGCGCAGGTCGAGCTGCACCTCGGCGCGCAGCTTCGCGTCGAGCGCCGACATCGGCTCGTCGAGCAGCAGCACCTCAGGCTCGTTGACGACCGCGCGCGCGAGCGCGACTCGCTGCTTCTGACCGCCCGAGATCTGGTGCGGATACCGCTCCGCGAGCTCATCGAGCTTCAGCATCGAGAGGCTCGAACGCACGCGCTCGCGCACCTCGGCATCAGGGAAGCTGCGCGACCTCAGGCCGAAGGCCACGTTCTCGAACACGGTCAGATGCGGGAACAGCGCATAGTTCTGGAACACGGTGTTCACCGGCCTGCGGTTCGCCGGCAGGTGGTCAACCGCCCTGCCCGCGAGCAGGATCTGCCCGCGATCGGCGCGATCGAGCCCCGCGATGATGCGGAGCAGCGTCGTCTTGCCGCAGCCGGAAGGCCCGAGCAGCGTGACGAACTCGCCGGCCTCCGCCGTGAACGACACGTCGTTCAGTATCTGTGTCTTACCGAAGCTCTTGCTGACGTTCTCTACGACGAGGCTGCATCCCGGGTTGCGCTCGGCCGCGCTCTCGGTCAGGGGCGCCATGCTGCGCTGCCCCGGCGACGAGAAGAAGTCTCTCAACCTCTGGATCACCCCAGCAAACCCTTTGCGCGTGGCGCTTTCCGAACCGCTTCCGAAGCCTCGGAGCGTACTACGCAGACCATGATGCCCTCCCGTTGTCAACTGGGTGCGCGCCGGGCTGACCGGCTGAGCGGCGCGCGCCCGGCCGGGCTCTTTCGCTCGCAGGCGGCGTACGCTACCGCCCTTCCCCTGGGCGTGCCACCTTTCTGCCGATCCTGCTCGCGGCGCGCTCCAGCGCCGCGCAGGGCTCGCGCGCCGCTGGAGCGCGCCCAGCGCGCTCGGAGCGCGCTTCCCCTGCTCGTTCGGGCGCGCTTCGCGGCGCGTTCGCCGCGCGTTCGCCGCGCGTTCCCGGCGCGGTCCCCACGCGCAGCTTGCCACCGCTCGGCGCCGGTGATTTCTTGGTCCCACGCATGGGCCTGAGGAACGCGAGACCCGAGTTTGGAGGCACGCGTCGCTTCCAGGTCGTTCGCGTCGTGGGCCGCGGCGGGATGGGGGTTGTCTACGAGGCCTTCGATCGCGAGCGCAAGGGGCGGGTCGCGCTCAAGATCCTCCGGAATCTGAGCGCCGACGCGCGCCTCCGGTTCAAGAACGAGTTCCGCGCGCTCCAGGACATCCAGCACCCGAACCTGGTCAGCCTCGGCGAGCTTCACGAGGAAGAAGGGCAGCTCTTCTTCACGATGGAGCTCATCCGCGGCGTCGACTTCGTGGTCCACGTGCGGCTCCACGAGGAGGGCGACGCCGGGCCGAGGGGCGAGCCCACGAGCGTCGGGCGCCGCTCGACCCTGCCGTCGAGCCCCATGTGGTCTGCTGTGCAGGGCCCTGCCTCGGAGCCACAGCCCCGGATCAAGCGCCCCTTCCACGAGGCCCGCCTCCGCTCGGCCCTGGCGCAGCTCGCCCAGGGGCTCGCGGCGGTGCATGCGGCCTACAAGGTTCACCGCGATATCAAGCCTTCCAACGTCCTCGTCACCGCGGAAGAACGGGTGGTCCTCCTCGACTTCGGCTTCGTCGCCGACGCGAGCGGCGCAGGGCGCGAGCAGGCCGTCGTCGGGACGCTCCATTACATGGCGCCCGAGCAGGCCGAGGCCAAGGCGGCCGGGCCCGAGGCGGACATCTACAGTGTCGGGGTCATGCTTTACCTCGCGCTGACCGGCGTCTACCCGTTCCAGACGGCGCCCAGGGCGGCGCTCGACATGATGCGGCGAGCGGAGCCTCCGCCGCCGAGCCGGCTCGTCGAGGACCTGCCCCCCGACATCGACGAGCTCTGCGTGGACATGCTCCGCATCGACCCGGCCGCCCGGCCGACGGCGCGCGACGTGCTGCGCCGGCTGCAGGTGCAGGAGCTCATCGAGGAGCCGCCCGTCCTCTCGCAGCGCATCGGCTTCGTCGGCCGGCGCAGCGAGCTCGCCGCGCTCGAGGGCGCGTTCGCGGAGGCGAAGCTCGGGCGCGCGGTCACGCGGTTCATCGAGGGCGAGTCGGGCGTCGGCAAGAGCGCGCTCCTGCGCCGGTTCCTGGAGCGCATCGACAAGGAGGCGCTCGTCCTCGCGGGGCGCTGCTACGAGCGCGAGGCCGTCCCCTACAAGGCGGTGGACGAGCTCATCGACGGGCTGAGCCGGCACCTCGTGCGCCGCCCCCCCGAGCAGGTCAAGGCGCTGCTGCCGCCCAACGCGGGCCTGCTCGGCACGGTCTTCCCGGTGTTCCGGACCGTCCCGGCGATCACGGAGGCGCGCGCCCGGCGCAAGGCGATCGACCCGCCCGAGATCCGCGCCCTCGTCTTCGCCGCGCTCCGGGAGCTGCTGGGCCGGCTCGCGGCCGAGCGGCCGCTCGTGCTCGCGATCGACGATCTCCAGTGGGCGGACGCCGACAGCGTCGCGCTGCTCTCGGAGGTGATGCGCCCGTGGACCGAGGCCGATCTCCACGCCGCGAACAGGCCCGGCTCGTTCGCCGGCCTCGATGGGCCCGTGTCCTCGGGGGCGCTGATCGACCCCTCGCGCCCGCGCGCGATGATGCTCGTGGCCACGGTGCGGACCGCCTCGGAGACCGCGCCGCCCGTCTCGCGGCAGCTCGGGGTTCCGATCGACTCGCTCGGGCACATCATCCTCCACCGCCTGTCGCTCGCGGAGGCGCAGGAGCTCTGCGCGCTCCTCCTCCGCGGCACCCAGCTGGGCCGCCCGCTCAGCATCGAGGCGATCG
Source organism: Sorangium sp. KYC3313 (assembly GCF_052075895.1). Classification (NCBI taxonomy): domain Bacteria; kingdom Pseudomonadati; phylum Myxococcota; order Polyangiales; family Polyangiaceae; genus Sorangium; species Sorangium sp. KYC3313. The sequence goes on along the minus strand of NZ_CP197255.1, from coordinate 653,722 downwards.
CGCAGGAGGCCGGCGGCCACCCGCTGTTCATCGACGCGCTCCTGCGCCACCGGATGATGTCCCCGGACGCCGACGGCGGCCCGGTGCGCCTCGACGACGTCCTCTGGGCGCGGATCAGCCGGCTCGACGCGCGGGCGCGCCTGCTGCTCGAGCTCGTCGTGTGCGCCGGCGCGCCGGTGCTGACGTCGGTGGCCGCGCACGCCATGGCGGCGGATTTCGGGGAGCTCACGCGGGTGCTCTCGGCCCTGCGCGCGGCGAACCTCGTGCGGACCGGCGGCTCGGGTCAGGACGAGTTCCTCGAGCCGTTCCACAACCGCATCCGGGAGACGGTGGCGAGCCGGCTCGACGAGCAGGCGGCGCGCAGCTGGCACGGCCGGCTCGCGCTGGCGCTGGAGGCCTCGGGGCGCGCGGAGCTCGAGGCGCTGGCCGAGCACTGGCGCGCCGCCGGGGACTCCGAGCGCGCCGCCGGCTACGCCGTGCGCGCCGGCGAGCACGCCGAGGCCGCGTTCGCGTTCGACCACGCGGCGCGCCTCTACCGCATGGCGATCGACCTCCACCTGCCTGGCGCGGCGGAGCGGCGGGTCGTGCTCGCCAAGCTCGGCGACGCCCTGAGCAGCGCGGGCCGCGGCGCCAAGGCAGCGGAGGCCTACATGGCCGCGAGCGACGGCGCCCCGGAGTCCGAGGCGATCGATCTCGGCCGCCGGGCCGCGGAGAACCTGCTCCGCGCCGGCTACGTCGACGCCGGGATGGCGGGCCTGCGCTCGGTGCTCGGCGCGGTCGGCATGCAGGTGCCGAAGACGCCGGAGCTCGCGGTCGCGTCGCTGATGCTGCGGCGCGCGCAGGTGCGCCTGCGCGGGCTCAACTTCGTCGAGCGCCCCGCCGACGAGGTCTCGCCCGAGGACCTCATGCGCATCGACGTCTGCTGGTCGGCGGCGATGGGGCTCGCCATCGTCGACCCCACGCGCGGCGCCGACTTCCAGGCGCGCAACCTCCTCCTGTCGCTCAAGGCGGGCGAGCCGTACCGCGTGACGCGCGCCCTCGCCTTCGAGGCGAGCTACCTCGCGATCGACGGCGGCCCGTCCGCGTCCCGCGTCGCCGACCTGCTCTCGACGGCGAGCGCGATCGCGGCGCGCATCGGCAGGCCTCACGCGCTCGGCCTCGTCGGCTTCGTCGGCGGCGTCACCGCGACGCTGTTCGGCCGCTGGCAGCAGGGCGCGGCCGATCTCGACCGGGCGGACACCATCTTTCGCGAGCGCTGCACCGGCGTCACGTGGGAGCGGAGCTGGGCGCACACCTTCTCGGTCTGGGCGCTCTGGTACGGCGGCGAGACGCGCGAGTTCATGCGCCGGGTCCCGATGTACCTGCAGGCGGCCGACGAGCGCGGCGACCGCTACCTCGCCACGAGCCTCCGCTCCTCGCAGAGCAACGCCTACTGGCTCGTCGGCGACGACCCCGACTCCGCGCTGCGCCAGGCGCAGGACGCCATCCGGAGCTGGTCGAAGGCGGGCTTCCAGCTGCAGAGCTACTTCGATCTCGTCGCCCGCGCGCACATCGGCCTGTACCGGGGCGAGGGCGAGGCGACGTACCGCCTCTTCGCGGAGCAGCGGGCGGGCCTCGAGAGCTCGCTCGTCCTGCGCATCCAGGCCGTGCGCATCATCATCACCCACCTCCGGGCCTGCGCCGCGCTGGCCGCCGCCGCCGCGTCCACGCCGGCCGACGCGGAGCCGCTGTACGAGGAGGCGACGCGCGCCGCCCGCAAGATCGACGCGGAGCACATGCCCTGGGCCGACCCGCTCGCGGCCGCGGTGCGCGCCGCGATCGCCGCGGCGCGCGGCGAGGGGGAGGCGGCCGTCCAGCAGCTCGCCGACGCGGTGCGCGGCTTCGAGGCCGCCGGCATGGCCCTCTACGCCGCGGCGGCGCGGCGCCGCCACGGCGAGCTGCTGAAGGGCGACGAGGGCCGCGCCGCCGTCGAGGCGGCGAACGGCTGGATGCACGAGCAGGGCATCGTGAGCCCCGATCGGATGACCGCGATGCTCCTCCCCGGCTTCTAGCGGGCTCACCCGCTTCGGCGACGGTAGGGGGAAGGGGAGGGGGGCCGGCGGGCGCTCTAGGGCTTCACGCGCAGGACGGCCGTGCCCTTCGCCTTGCCGTAGAGCTGCTTGATCTCGATCTTGTACTCGCCGGGGGACGACGCGCTGAACTCGACGGGGGAGGCGCTCTGCGGCTTGCCGGTGGGCAGATCGCGCAGCACGCGCTCGATGATGATCTTCCCGGAAGGGGAGCGGATCTTGATGTTGAAGGGCGGGGTCGCCTCGTCGTAGGCACGGAACACGAGGCGCACGGCGTCTCCGACCGAGACCGGGGTGGTCTGGCTGATCGTCTCGATGTCGCCTTCATTCTCAACGGTATCGGCCACGCGTCGCTCGTCCCGTGAGGTGCCTCACCGCGGCCCCTCGGCGCTCATTGTAGTCGCGTCCGGCGGAGATTCGCGAATTTGGAGCGCAGCCGGCCGGCGCCGCCCGCCGGAGGAGGCCGACCGCGGGCCGCCTCCTCCGGGAGCTCAGGCCTTCGACCATCGCAGGCGCGGCTGGCGCGCGGCGCGGGCCTCGTCGAGGCGGCCGACCACCGTGCCGTGGGGCGCTTGCTTCACGACCTCCGGCGTCTCCTGCGCCTCCTTGAGGATGCTGAGCATCGCGGCCACGAACTCGTCGAGGGTCTCGCGGGTCTCCGTCTCCGTCGGCTCGATCATCAGGGCGCCGGGCACGACCAGCGGGAAGTAGACCGTGGGCGCGTGGAAGCCGTAGTCGAGCAGCCGCTTGGCGACGTCGAGCGTCTTGACCCCGGTCTCCTTCTCCAGCTGGCTGTCGGAGAGCACCACCTCGTGCATGCACGGCTGCGGCACCGGCGCGAGGTAGTGGTCCTTCAGCTTGGCCCACAGGTAGCGCGCGTTGAGCACGGCGAGGCTGCTCGCCGCCGTCAGCCCGTCGCCGCCCATCTCGCGGATGTACGTGTACGCCCGGATGAACATCCCGAAGTTGCCCGTGAAGGCCCGGAGCCGCCCGACGCTCTGGGGCCGGTCGCGGTCCCACGCGAACGCGTCGCCGCGCCGCACGAGGACGGGCGAGGGCTGGAACGGCTCCAGGTGCTTCTTGAAGCAGACCGGCCCGGAGCCGGGGCCGCCGCCGCCGTGCGGGGTCGTGAACGTCTTGTGCAGGTTGATGTGGATGACGTCCATGCCGACGTCGCCCGGGCGCGCGTGCCCCATGATCGCGTTCGTGTTCGCGCCGTCGCCGTACACGAGCCCGCCCTTGTCGTGGATGAGCTTGATGATCGCCGGCAGGTGCGTCTCGTAGGCCCCGAGGGTGTTCGGGTTCGTGATCATCAGCCCGCAGACGTCGCCGTCCGACCCCTCGCGCTCGATCGCGGCGAGGACCTGCTCGGGGTGGGTGATGCCGTCGGCGGTCTTCTCGATCCGGACGGCCACGAGCCCGTTGAGCGCGCAGCTCGCCGGGTTCGTGCCGTGGGCGCTCTCCGGGATGAACACCTTCCTCGGCGAGCGCCCCTTCGACTCGTGGAACGCCCGCATCATCATCAGCCCGGCGAGCTCGCCCTGCGCGCCCGCGGAGGGCTGCAGCGAGCAGCCGTCCATCCCGCTGACCTCGCAGAGCGCCTCCTGCAGGCGCCACATCACCTCGAGCGAGCCCTGGCTGAGCTCGTCGGGCGTCATCGGGTGCAGCTTCGCGAACCCGGGGATGCGCGCGGCCCACTCGTTGATCTTCGGGTTGTACTTCATCGTGCACGACCCGAGCGGGTACATCTGCCCGTCGATGCAGAAGTTCCACTGCGAGAGCCGGATGAAGTGCCGGAAGGCCTCCGGCTCGCTCACCTCCGGCAGGCCGGCTGGCTCCTTGCGGGCGAGCGCGCCGTAGTGAGCGGCGGGCTCGACCTCGGGCACGTCGAGCGGGGGTAGCGACGCGCCGGTCCTGCCCGGCGTGCCACGCTCGAAGATGGGGGGTTCGCGGAACTGAATGCCTCGAGGCTGCGGTTGGGTCATCGGGGGCTGTTATGTCAGAGGCCGGGGGGCTCGGCAGGTGCTTCGTCGGAGGGAGCGGCGGGCGGCTCGGGCGCGCCTTCCTCCTGGTTGGCGCTGTCCCAGTCGCCGCCGCCCATGTCGGAGGCGCCGGAGCCGCCGATCGACTTCAGATCCGGGAGCATGTTGCGCTGCTTGACCGCTTCCCAGGGCTCGCCGACCTCGTCCTTGTTGCGGCCGATCTCGCCCGCCAGCCGGTCGTCGACGTTGTCGCCCTCCGGCCGCTGGTACTTGAAGTACCCCCGGCCTTCCTTGGTCGCGCTCTGCCCGATCGCGCCGATGGTGTGCTCGGTCCATGTGAACTTGATGAGGTCGCCTGTCACCGTCCCGTGCAGCACGCCCCAGCGATCCTTGACGGGGCGGATCCAGCGCCCCTCGATGGCGTCGTTGTCCTGCACGAGGTGCAGGTAGCCGTAGAGCTCGCTGTAATAGACCCCCGTCCAGTCGCCGCCTTCGGGCATGTCACCGGCTTGCACCTTGGCCGTCTTGGGCGCGGGATTCGAGCTGCAGCCAAGCGCCGTCGTCCCCATCAGGAGGGCACATGCGGCGCCAGCAATCCAAAGCCGTCGCGATACGTTCATGGCGGCGGAGCCTAGCACAGCACCTACCCGCACCCATACCCCCGCCATGCGTCTCCGACGTCGCGCGGGGGCGCGAGCGGAGGTGGGGAACGGGAACGGGAACGGGAACGGGGGTGGAGCGCGCGTGCGCGCTACGTCACGAACGTGTACTTGCCTCCCTCCTGCAATGACGTGTGCCACCTGCGCGCCAGAAGGAGGAGCGTAACGTACCGTTCGGCGTGTGCGTGACTGCGTCAATTTTCCGCTTCCACCTCCTTGTAGGGCCCGGAGCGCTGGTAAGCTCCCTGGCATGATGAACTCCCTTGTCTCCAACCGAGGTTTTGTAATTCCCGGTAGAATCGCTCTCTTCACCAGCATCCTCGCCCTCGCGGCCTGCGAAGGGCAGCTCGGCAACCTCGACGGCACCTCTCCCACCACCGGCAGCGGCAGCGGCAGCGGCAGCGGCAGTGGCTCCTCTGGCTCCGGTGGCTACCGCCCCCCCGTCGGTGGGGGCTCCAAGCCGCTGCCGGCCGCCGCGTCGTGCGCTCCGGCGTCGAGCGGTTCCTCCGACGTCGCGGAGCCCCAGCTCCTCCTCCAGCTGTCCGACGACGACGAGAGCGCGTGGCTCGGGTCGCCGGTGGTCGCCGATCTCGACGGCGACGGCGAGCAGGAGATCCTGGTGACGCACAACGGCAACGTCGTCGTCTGGGGCCCCGACGGCGAGCAGAAGTGGCGGTACGACGAGTCTCGCCAGAACGGCCGCATCTGGGCGAGCCCGATCGTCGCGGACTTCCGCGGCGACGGGCAGCTCGAGGTGGTCTTCGCGGCGCGCACCACGATCTACATGCTCGACGCGAGCGGCCGGCTGGTGAGCGGCTGGCCCGTCACCTGGAACGACGAGATCCGCTCCCTCGCCGCGGGGGACATCGACGGCGACGGTCAGCTCGACGTCGTCGCCGCGAGCACCGACAGGTCCCCCGACTACTCCGACATCCTGATGGCCTTCCACGCGAGCGGGTCGGCGGTCGCCGGCTTCCCGCCGATCGAGAGCCAGACGATCGGCTGCGACGCGCGCCGCAGCGACGACGCCGAGTGCTGGATCGTGGGCGGCTACGACCAGAACCTGGCCATCGGCGATCTCGACGGCGATGGAGCGCAGGACATCGTCTCGCCGATGGATAACTCCTATGCCGGGTTCTATCACGGCACGGGGGAGGCCTTCGACGCGAATCCCATGTTCGAGGGCCGCCCGAAGACGCCGGGCGTGCGGTACATGCACGATCTCGAGCTCGCGAAGCAGGGCTTCGGCGACAGCCGCGACCTGCAGGCCTATTTCAAGAACTCGGCCCCTGCGATCGCGGACCTCGACGGCGACGGCACGCCGGAGATCATCATGCTCGCGGCGGCCGAGGACGTCGCCATGAATGACCAGTCCCAGGGCGTCGGCCTGTGGGCGGTCCGCAACGACGCGAGCCGCATCGAGGGGTGGGAGAGCCCGTTCTACGCGCCGGACTACCTGTCCGGCGGCGAGGATCTCGGCGGCAACATCGTGGCCATGACGCAGCAGGTGACCGTGGCCGATCTCGACGCGACGCACGCCGGGCCCGAGATGATCTTCGCGGGCCTGGACGGGCGGATCCACGCGGTCTACGCCGACAAGACCGAGTTCTGGGACGTCACCTACACGGACGACACGCGGGTGCTCACGGGCGGCGTCGTGGTCGGGGATCTGTCGGGCGACGGCATCCCGGAGGTCGTGTTCAACACCTACTCGACCGAGGAGGACAGGAGCCACCTCTTCGTCCTCGACGCCGGCGGCACGATCCTCCACCGGATCGCGCTGCCGCGGCTCGGCGCGATGCCGGTGCCGACGCTCGCCGACGTGAACGGCGACGGGACGATCGAGATCGTCGTGTCGCTCCGCGAGATCGGGTGGGACGGGGCGGACCCGGAGCCGAACACGTACGTGTACACGGTGCCGGGATCGGCGACGAACTGCCTGCTCTGGCCGACCGCCCGCGGCAACTACTACCGAAACGGCTGGGTCCGCGCGGCGGACTGACACGCTCGGGGAGGGCCGATCGCCGCGGCGGTCGGCCCGTCGCCGTCCTGGCCTCGCCGTCGCGGGGGTCCTCCCGGGAGAGGCCGGCGCGGCCCTCAGGCCGCGAGCGCCTCGCGGCAGGCGGCGATCGTCCGCTCGATGTCCTCTTCCGAGTGCGCGCCGCTCAGGAACGCCGCCTCGTACTGCGACGGAGGCCAGTAGACGCCTCGCGCGAGCATCGCCGCGTGGAAGGCGCTGAAGCGCTTCGTGTCGGACGTGGCGGCGTCGGCCCAGGAGCGGACCGGGCCCTTCGTGAAGAACAGCGTGATCATCGAGCCGACCCGCTGGACGCACGCGGCCGCGCCGGCGCCCTCGGCGGCGGCCCGGAGGCCCGCCTCGAGGGAAGCGCCGAGCTTCTCGAGCCGCTCGTAGAGAGCGGGCGTGAGGCGATCGAGCGTCGCGAGCCCCGCCGTGACCGCGAGCGGGTTGCCGCTGAGCGTGCCCGCCTGGTACACGGGGCCGAGCGGCGAGACGACGCGCATCACGTCGGCGCGGCCGCCGTAGGCCGCGAGGGGCATGCCGCCGCCGACGATCTTGCCGAGCGTCGTCAGATCCGGCCGGAGGCCGAAGCGCTCCTGCGCGCCGCCGCGGGCGAGGCGGCAGCCGGTCATCACCTCGTCGAAGATCGAGAGCGCGCCGTGCTTGCGGCAGAGGTCGATCACGAGGGCGAGGAACCCGGGCTCGGGCGGGACGCAGCCCATGTTGCCGACCACGGGCTCGAGGATGACCGCGGCGATGTCGCCGCCGCGGGCGGCGAAGGCGGCCTCGAGGGCGGCCGGGTCGTTGTAGGGCAAGGACAGCGTGGTGCGGGCGATGCTCTCGGGGACGCCGGCGGAGTCGGGGGCGCCGAAGGTAGCGAGCCCGCTGCCCGCCTTGACGAGCAGGTGATCGGCGTGGCCGTGGTAGCAGCCCTCGAACTTGATGATGGTGTCGCGGCGCGTGAAGCCGCGCGCGACGCGGATGGCGCTCATCGTGGCCTCGGTGCCGCTCGAGACGCAGCGCAGCATGTCGATGCTCGGGTAGAGCTCGCGGACTTTCTCGGCGAAGCGGACCTCGAGCTCGGTCGGCGCGCCGAACGAGAGGCCGCCGAGCGCTGCCTCGCGGACGGCCTCGATGACGGCGGGGTCCGCGTGGCCGAGGATGGCCGGCCCCCAGGAGCCGACGTAGTCGATGTACTCGGCCCCGTCGGCGTCGAACAGCCGCGCTCCCCGGGCGCGCGCGATGAACAGGGGGTCGCCGCCGACGGCGCGGAAGGCGCGCACGGGGCTGTTCACGCCGCCCGGCAGGACGGCGGCGGCGCGGTCGAACAGGGCTTTGGAGGCGGGGGCCCGGTCCGCGCGGGCGGGCGGAGCGCTTGTCGCGTTCGTCATCGTGCTCCGGCCATAGCAGGGGAGAGGCGGGGGAGCGACGCGGATCGCGGGCGAGGGGAAGCGGGCGCGGACGACGCGGACGACGCGGGCGACGCGGGCGACGCGGACGACGCGGACGACGCGGACGACGCGGAGGACGCGGGGCGTCGCATCGCGGATGCCGGGCGCGGGGGATCCGGGCGTTGCGGACGCCTGGATCGAGGCGTCGCGGGCGCGGGCGCGCCACACGAGCCTTTCCGGCGCGGTCGCGCTTGGCTATGGTGATCGTCTGGAGAGAGGGGCCGCGACCCGCGGCCGGGCTGCTCCTGGGGACCGCGGTCGCGGCTCCCCGAGCGCCAGCATCTGGTGAGCCATGCGGATCTCCGAGGACCCCGGTCCGGGGCAGCGTCTCGGGCGATATGAGCTTCTGCGCCTCATCGGCGAGGGTGGGATGGCGCAGGTCTGGGCCGCCCGCATGGAGGGCTCCCGCGGCTTTCACAAGGTCGTCGCGCTGAAGACGCTCATCCCGGCGCTCGCGCGTGATCCGCAGTTCCAGCGCATGTTCCTCGACGAGGCGAACCTCGCCTCGAAGATCCACCACCGCAACGTGGTCGAGATCCTCGACCTCGGCGACACGGACGGCGTGCTCTTCCTCGTGATGGAGTGGATCGACGGGCAGACGATGCAGCAGCTGCTCCGTCCGGGCCTCCGTCCGATGCCGCTCTCCCCGGCGATCGCCTCGCGCATCGTGGCCGACGCGGCGCACGGGCTGCACGCGGCGCACGAGCTCCACGACGACCGCGGGGAGCCGCTCGGCATCGTGCACCGCGACGTCTGCCCGCAGAACATCCTCATCGATCGCGACGGCACGGTGAAGGTGGCCGATTTCGGGATCGTGAAGGCGTTCGAGCGCCTGGGCGACACGACGCAGACGGGCGAGATCAAGGGCAAGGGCGAGTACATGTCGCCGGAGCAGGCGCAGGGCCAGCCGGTCGATCGCCGCTCGGACATCTTCTCGCTCGGCGTGGTGCTCTTCGAGGCGGTGACGGGCGCGCTCCCCTTCCAGGTGCTGCACGACCTCGTGCTGCCGCAGACCGGGGTGCCGGAGCCGCCGCGGCCCACGCTGATCGCGCCGCATTGCCCGCGTGATCTGGAGGAGATCATCGTGAAGGCGCTCGCGCGCGATCCGCGGCAGCGCTTCCAGACGGCGGGCGAGATGGCGAGCGCGCTGGAGGACTTCCTCATGCGCAGGTCGGGCGTGGTGACGCCCGCGCACGTGGCGGAGCTCCTCCTAGAGCGCTGCGGGGAGAGCATGGAGGAGGAGCGGCAGCGCATCGCTGCCGCCGTCGCCCCGCAGCAGCGCGCGGGGTGGCGGCCGAAGCCGGGCGCGACGCTGTCGGCGGGGCCGTCCTCCGAGGGCCGGCGGAGCGTGGGGCCTGCGCCGCGGCGGGGGCTCGGCGGGCTGATGCGCGCCGGCGGCGACGCGCTGCGCCCGGTGGCGCTGCCGTGGCTCGTGGCCTCGGTCTCCACGGGCGTCGCGGTGGCGTCGCTCATGTTCGTCGCGCTGAGTCGGCCGAGGGATCAGCGGTCGCTCGTGGATCCGATCGTGGTGCAGATCGAGCCGAGCGCCGCGGTGGTGCGGCTGAACGGCGTGGTGCTCGGCGTGGGCAGCCAGGTCATCGCGCGGCCGATGCCGGGGGTGTCGCTCCTGGTGGACGTGCGAACGAGCGACGGCGTCTCGCAGGCGGTCGAGATCACGTCGGAGTCCCCCGCGCGGATCCAGCTGAACCTGGCGCGCAAGGGCGAGGCCGGGACCGCGGCGCCGCCGGGCAGCAAGGCCGCGCCGGCGCCGAGGTAGCGCGGGAGGGGAGCGCGCGCAGGCCGCTCGGGCGATCTCGGGTCACCTCGCGGCGCCGTCGGCGTCGCGGCGCAGGAGCCCGCAGATCGCGGTGTCGGTGTACCGCCCATTGTAATAGCAGTTCTCGCGGAGCAGCCCGTCCCGCACGAAGCCGAGCCGCTCCAGAACGCGCATGCTGGCGCGGTTCTCGGGATCGATGTGCGCTTCGATGCGGTGGAGGCCCATCACGTCGAATCCGAAGGGGAGCATGGCGCGCAGCGCCTCGGTCATCATGCCCCGGTTCCAGAGCGCGGGCAGCAGCTCGTAGCCGATCTCCGCGCAGCGATGGGGTTTGTGCCAGTGCCAGAAGCCCGTGGTCCCGATGAGCTCTCCGCTCTCGTGGAGGGTGATGCCCCAGCGGATGGATGTGGCGTCGCGGATCCCGGCGAGGATGGTAGCGATGCGCTGCTCCGCGTCGGCCAGCGAGCTGTCGGGCGCGCGGCCGAAGTAGCGCGTCACCTCCGGGTCGGAGTGGATGCGGAGGATGGTCGCGGCGTCGGCGGGCTCGATCGCGCGGAGGCGGAGGCGCGGCGTCATCAGGACGGGGAACGGATCGAACGACACCATCGGGCGAGGGGATGGGCGGAGGTCCGGCGGACGTCAAGCGTCGGACACGGCGCTGGCCACCGCCGTCCGGGGCGGCGTTCGACTGGAGCGGTGCTCGCCTGGAGCGGCCTGCGATCCCGATCCTCGCCGTGCGTCCCTCGCTGTGCGTCGTGGGCGTCGCGCGCTGCGCGAGGGGCGAGCGCTGTGCGTGCTGGAGGCTGGAGGACGCGCGCCGTCCGAGCTGGCGCGCGCGAGGGGGCGGGCGACGCAGCGGGCTTGACGGCGCGGCGACCTCGTCCGAGATCCGCGGAGGAGGACACGGCGCATGGCTCCGCTCGAGGATCGGCAACCGGAGCAGCTCGCCGCGATCGACGAGGCGGAGAGCGCTGCCCGCGGCGGGCGCGGCGCGGGCTCTGAGGCCCCGGGGCACCGCGTGCGCTTTGCCCTCGGGATCTCCGAGCTACCCGGCGAGCGCGCGGTGGTCGTGCTTCACGAGGACACGATCCTGCGCTGGCGGCCCACGCCGAAGCGGCCGGAGGGCGCCCTCTCGCGGCTCTCCGAGGTGGCCGTGGGCGCCGCGATCGCGGTCGAGCACCGCGGCATCTGGGACGAGGGGCTCGTCCTCGGCCGCGTGGTGCGCCCGGCGTGCGAGGGGGGCTTCAGGGTCGACGGCGACGTGGAGCGTTATCCATCCATCGCCGACGCCGAGAACGCGCACGGCCCGCTCGAGGCGGGCGAGCCGCAAGCGCCGCCGGCGAGGACCGGCGAGCCGGCGTTCGAGCTGGGCGAGCCGATCGGGCGCGACGCGCGCGGGATCGGGCGCAGGGCGAGGAGGTGACCGCCGTGCCGGCGCCCTGCGGTCGCAGCAGCGCTGTGGCCGCAGGGCGTGCGCAGGCGTGGTAAGCGGCGACCGGAGGAGCGCCGAAGGGGAGCGTGAGCGTCCGGATCAGATCAGGCGATGCCGACCGGCGGATCGACGGGGGCGGCTTCGGGCTTCACGGGACTGGCGTCTGGCTTCTTCTCGGTCCGAGGGGACGTCGGTGTGGAGCGCGTCGCCGTGTACAGGTTGGGGAATCGGCCCTCGGGATCGTCGTAGTAGAAGAGGAAGCGGCCGACGCGGACGGCCTCGTCGTAATGGCGGAAGAGCAGCTTGGCGGCGCGCGCCTGGTAGCCCTTCCAGAGCGTCTGCTCGGGCGTCGCCGTGGCGCCGAGGAGGCGGAGGAGCTGCGCCGCGAGGGCGGCGGCCTCCTGCTCGTCCTCGCCGCGGAAGTTCCGCTTGTCGTCCTGGATGGCCTCGCGGTGCTTCCGGTACATCTCGGCGGCGCCGGACAGGTCGTTGGCGAGGTCGAGGTGGCCGCTGCCCGCGCGAAGGTGCGCGAGCTGCGCGACCGCCTCCGCGTCGCCGTCGAGATGATACTCGAGCGTCTTCAGCATGCGCGCGCGGGTCTCGTACGCCCGCTCGACGAGGGGGGCCGGGAGCGCTGCCCCGGAGTGGGTGGCCGAGGTCAGGAGGAACTTGTACCGGGCGAACCATGTCGCCCAGGCGACGCCCTCGAGCCCACCGAGCAGCGCGGCATCGAGCGCGCCCGTCGCGGCGATGGCCGCGATGCGCTGGCGGAGTTGCGGCGCGGAGAGCGCCTCGGCCACGCCGATGGCCTGCACGGCGGCTGCCTGGAGATCGAGCCGCGGCACCTCAAGCCCTGCGAGCGGGATGGCGTCCAGCTCGGGCTGCAGGCGCTGGAAGGCCGCCTCCGCGGTGTGGAGCTGGGTGGATTCAACGGCGGGTGTCCCTGATTTGTTCGGGTTTTTGGGTTTGGGCATAAGCACAAGGAGTAAGTCGCCCAGGGAAGAATGCCGCGTGGGAGCACGAATTGAGCGCACTTCTGGAGCAACGTCGCGCGGTTGCGCCCAAGCGGCGCGGTGGTGCGGGGAGGCGTGAGAGACGAAGGCGATGAGGCGCGAGCGCCGGACCTCGGCGGAAGTGGTGGAGGACGTCGAGGGAAGTGCGCGGGGCTTCGCCGGAGGTGGTGGAGGACGTCGAGGGAAGTGCGCGGGGCTTCGCCGGAGGTGGTGGAGGACGTCGAGGGAAGTGCGCGGGGCTTCGCCGGAGGTGGTGGAGGACGTCGAGGGAAGTGCGCGGGGCTTCGCCGGAGGTGGTGGAGGACGTCGAGGGAAGTGCGCGGGGCTTCGGCGGATGTGGCGCCGGGATGCGGGAGGCGCGTGGCCCGGGTTCAGCCTCGTGGGCGGGGGCAGGATGCGGAGACGACGGTCGTGCTGTGGCAGCTGGCTCGGTTGGCTGAGCAGCGGCTCGGACAAGGAGCGCATTCCGGCATCACGGCGCGGATTCTCACGAGCACCATGCCTTCCAGCTGCGGACAGGCAGGCTGTTGATTCTTCCAGCAATCGAGAGATGGTCACAAGCGCTCTGTCATCTGTAATCTGCTAATAGAGGAACGCAGGCGAGCGCGGCTGCTCTGCTTCGTCGACAAGGCTGAGCCGCCGTTTGTGGCATGAATACCCCACCTGTTCTTCAAGGAGATGCCGGTGTCCCAGGAGATCGCGCCACGCGTCGATATCGCGTTTCACCTCGCTGCGAATCTCGTCCCGCTCGACCACGGCTATGCCCTGTTCGGCGCGATCTGCCGGATCGCCGGCGATCTGCACGGCGCGGGGTGGCTCGCGGTGCACCCGCTCCCCGGCGTGCCACGGCCTGACGGCTTGCTCGCGGTGGACGCGCGCCGCGGCCTTCGCCTCCGGCTGGAGCCTGGTCAGATCGCTCGCATCCTGTGCCTTGCCGGCAAGCGTCTCGAGCTCGACGGGCACTCCGTGCGCGTGGGCGTCTCCACGGTGCACGCCATCGAACCTGCCAGGACGCTCCGCGCCCGCATCGTCGTCATCAAAGGGTTCACCGAGCCGGAGCCGTTCCGGGACGCGCTGCGGCGGCAGCTCGACGCCATGGAGGTCGCGGCGCGCATCGAGCTCGGGCGGCGGCGCACGATGACCGTCAACGGATACACCGTCGTGGGCTTCGAGACCACGCTGCACGAGCTGACCGCGGAGGGGTCACTGCGGGCGCAGTACGCGGGGCTCGGAGGCAAGCAGCGGATGGGGTGCGGCGTGCTCGTGGCGAGTGGTCGCGGTGGGCGCGCCGCGCAGCCGCCGGTCGAGGCGTGATGCGCCCGCCGCTCCTCGCGAAGTCCTACGACCACCGTGACTTCAAGGGAGCCCCGCCCGACTTTGCGCTCCTGACCCAGCACAGCCGCGATGTGGCCGCAGCGTGTGCCTCGCTGGCCGAGGTGGTCGGCCCGGCCGCCCTCGAGGCCGCCGGGCTCGATGCGCGGGAGGGCGAGCGCTTCGCCTCCACGCTGCGGCTCTGCGGCTGGATGCAGGACCTCGGGAAGGCGAACAGCGATTTCCAGGCGATGGTGCGCGGCCAGACGCAGATCCAGCAGCTCGTTCGTCATGAGCTCGTCTCCGGCTTCCTCGTCTGGCTGGACCCGGCGATCCGCGGCTGGCTCGCACCGATGGAAGAGATCCTCCTGGTCGCGACGTGGGGCGCGCTCGGCCATCACCGCAAGTTCGACGACGAGCCTGGGATCAACCTGGGGACGGCGCTCACCGTGCACGCAGCCCACGAGGACTTCGCGACCATCCTCCGGGACATGGCGGCCGACCTCGGGCTGCCAGCGCCGCCCAGCTTCGCCCGCGACTTCACGATTGGCCGCAACAGGCGGGGCGACGCCGACCGTGCTGCTGGGCCGATGCGGCAACAGATGGTCGACGGCTTCCGGGACGCCGAGGCTGCGTTCCAGGGCGAACCTGCGCGCCGCTTCGTCGCGCTCGTCAAGGGGTTCGGCATCGCCGCGGATGTGGTGGCGAGCGCCGTGGCTCGTCGCGGCGTCACCGCCGCGCGCTACTCGCTCCCCGAGAGCATTGGCCGCAGCTTGTCGACGACGCTCACCCGCGGCGACCTGACCGCGCTGATCCATCGCTGGGCGTGGCGCACGTACGACCGCGATGCGCCGGTCGACCTCTCGCAGCTCCCACCCGGCTTCGGCTACCGGCCGTTTCAGGAGCGCGTGGCGGCGTCCCCTTCGCGCCTGACGCTGGCCGAGGCGGGGTGCGGCTCCGGAAAGAGCGTCGCGGCGTATCTCTGGGCGCGCGAATGGGCCGCGCGCCGCGAGGCCGCGGGCGCGTCGGGGTTCCGGTTGTTCTTCTGCCTCCCGACCACGGGCACGAGCACCGAGCACTTCAAGGACTACGCCCTTGAGGCGGATGTCCCGGCGGAGCTCGTGCATTCGCGGGCGTCCGTCGATCTGCAGACGCTGGCCACGACCGCCGATCAGGAGGAGGACGACGACGAGGACGCACGAGCCGGCGCCGCGCGCCGCGATCGCGCCGCGCCGGCGGAGAGCGCGCTGAGGGCTGAGCGCGACAAGATCGAGGCGCTCGCGCTGTGGAACGCCCGCGTCGCGGTGACGACCGCCGACACCGTGCTCGGGCTGATGGCGAACGCACGCCGCGCGCTGTGCGCGCTCCCGGCGATCGTGCAGTCGGCGATCGTCTTCGACGAGATCCATGCGTTCGACGACCAGCTCTTCGGTCACCTGCTGGTGTTCTTAAGGAACTTCCCGGGTGTCCCGGTGCTGCTGATGACCGCCTCGCTGCCCGAGGCGCGGCGTCGGGCGCTGGCCGAGGTTCGCCCCGATCTCCACGTCGTGCCCGGGCCGCCCGACCTGGAGACGCTCCCGCGCTATCTCCTCGTCGAGGTCGAGGGGCTCGATGCCTGCTGGCCGGAGATCGACGGTTGCCTGCGGCGAGGCGGCAAGGTGCTCTGGGTGAGGAACCGCGTCGAATGGGCGAACGCGGCCTACCGCGGCGCGCTCGAGCGGTTCCCCGAGACGAACGTCGACGTGTATCACTCGCGCCTGCGGTACATGGATCGCAGCCACCGGCACCGCCGCGTGATCGATCGCTTCAAGCGCCCGGGGGCGCCCGCCCTCCTGGTCGCCACGCAGGTGGCAGAGATGTCGCTCGATCTCTCGGCGGACCTGCTCGTCACGGACGAGGCGTCCGTCCCCGCGCTGATCCAGCGCCTTGGACGTCTGAACCGGCGCGCCACGCCCGAGTCCCCGGGGAGCCCGAAGCGGGCGCTGATCGTGCCCATCACCGCGAAGCGAGACATCGCCCCCTACAGCGAGGAGGAGATCGAGGCGAGCCGCACCTGGCGGAGCGGCCTCGTGAAGCTCGGGCGCGCGCTGCACCAGCGCGATCTCTCGGAGCAGTTCGCTCTCGTCGCCTCCGGGCGCTCGCTCGACTACAGCGCCGCCGAGGAGGCGGCCGTGTTTCTGGGGGTCCCGGAGCGCACCGGCCTCTGGCGCACGCGGCCCGGTAGCACCCGCGGCGTCGGGTACACAGTCACCGTGCTGCTCCAGCGCGACATGGACGCGCACCGGCGGGAGCACGGCGCGCGGGTTCCGGCCGCCGAGTGGCTCCGCGAGCACGAGGTGTCGATCCCGATCGCCCAAGGGGTGGGCAGCTGGCCGCGCGTGGCCGGGCTGCCCGTCGCGCCCGAGGACGCCGTCACGTACGACTACGATGACTCCACAGGAGAAGGGACCGGCGCGCGATGGCGAGAGAGCTGATCTACCGGCTCACGAACCCGAACTACACCGTCTACCATCGCGCGGCGCTCGGAGGCCTCGCGGCGACGGTGCTCGCTTGGCAATCGAAGCGGGGCAGTGCTCCGGCCGGGATCGAGCACGATGTCCAGCGCGACCGCGTGACGCTCGCGTGGGGCGACAAGCTCTCCGATCAGGAGGCGCTGCAGCGGATCCTCGACGCCTCGTTCCGGCTCACCGAGGGCAAGCTGATCGATCTGGTCGGTCAGGCTGTGGCCGTGGACGACGTCGCGCTGCGGGTCGCCATCCACAACGGCCTCTGCGCGACGTTCCTGCAGCACAACAAGATGCGCCCGTCGGAGAAGGAGCCGAGGCGCGTCGAGATCAGGAGCGCGGACGACGAGTCGCGCGGGCTGTTCACGTACAAGGCGATCACCTCGTACGCCCACCAGAAGGCGCAGGGGACCGGTCTGCTCGAGCCCGCGAAGAAGGGCTCGCCGGCTGGGCGATTTCCCGCGGTCGCGACGATCCCGCAGTCCGTAGTCCCGGGCGCCGTGGCGGGTATGCAGCAGCTCCAGACCACCCCGGAGGAGGCGATCCTGCTGCTCTACCTGATGGTCGGCAGCGCGGTGTTCCTGCTGCGTCCGCGGACGTACAAGGAGAAGATGCAGGCGTGCGTCGTCGTGCCCGACGTGCGCGATCTCGTCGCGTTCTCGAGGGCGATGCGCGCGGTGGCGGGCGTGGACGTCGAGCGGCCGCGGCTCAGCGGCGGCTACCTCGGGCGCGTCGCCGGCGGCGTCGAGGAGGCGGCGCTGCGGCTGCTCATCGATCTGACAGCGGACGACCTGCGCGAGGACCCCGCCGTGGCGGGGCTCCAGGCGATCGCGATGGGGAAGGTCGCGTGGGACAAGAACCAGGTCAACCGGAGCGCGTCGATCCGGCTCGGGCTGACCTATCCCGAGCTCGATGTGTTCCTGTGCGCGAGCAAGCACAAGGACCTCGGGAAGGCGAGGATCGTCCCGGGGAGCAAGGGCGACGGCTACGCTGTACCGAAGAGCCCGATCCCGGAGGTCATCGCCGCGAACCTCGCCGCCGGCCGGCACTGGGCGGCGCACTTCCGCGAGCTGGTGAGCGAGTCGAAGGATTTCAGCAGGATGCGCTTCGCGCGGAAAGGGCTGCAGGCGATGAAGGAGGTCATCAAGGACGGCGTCGATCAGGCCGTCATCAACATGTTTCACGAGGCGTGGCACAGGAAGATGGGCGCGCTCGGGGAGCGGGCGCGCAGCGAAAAGGCGCCCTTTGAGTGGGCGGTTGAGCGGGAGCAGGAGCGCATCCGGAACTCGATCCTGCGCGCCAAGACTGCCGAGGCGCTCGCTGGCTGGTTCCTACGTTTCTGTGCCGATGCTACGCAAGGGGGGACGCTGGCGGCGGCGAGGAAGGAGGCCGCGACGCTGCGCGAGTTCCTCTTCAACGAGCGGAATGCGAGTCGATTGCAGAATTTGCTCCTCTTCGCGCTCGTCAGCTACGCGAAGGACGACACCAAGCGTGAGATCAAGCGAGAGGCGTGAACGATGGCCACGAACTATCTCTATGGCACGGTGCTGACGGGTGAGGCGGTTGCTGCCAACAACCGCGGCGAGAACATCGGGAACACGACGACGCTGCAGAAGGTCTTCCTTCACGACGACCTCCACACGAGCGTGTCGGCGGAGTCGATCCGCTTCGCGATCCGCTACCGCTTTCAGCTCCAGGAGCTCCGGGTCAACCGCAGCTATAGCGGCACCCTCGGCAGGCTGGAGTACGCGGACGAGAAGCGGGCCGGGTGGGACCCATCCGGCGAGGTCTTCGTCGACGACGACCTCATGGGCTTCATGGATGCGGCGGCGGCGGCCAAGGAGCGAGAGGAAGAGGACGCCGACGAGGGCGAGGTGGACGCGGACGCTGCCGGCGCGAAGGGGAGCAGCGGCAAGAAGGGCAAGCAGGTCGCGAAACCGAAGGTGAAGGGCAAGACCACGAAGCGCCCGAGTCCGCTCGCGATCGGTCGCGCCGTGTCGCTGCGTCCGTACCGCGGAGAGCTCTCGTACAACGCTGTCAGCGGCGAGAAGGAGAAGGGCAAGCTCTCGCTCTACAGCGCGGAGATGCACACGACCGAGTATCAGTACTCGTTCGGGCTGAACCTCGGCGACGTGGTGGACAAGAGGAACATCGGCCACCTCGTCGATGCGATCCTCGACCCGCCGCCGGTCGCCGGGAATCACGCGCGCTTCGCGTACGATTTCTCTCCGGCGTCGATCGTCCTCCGCCTCACCCAGGCGCACTCGCCGCGGATCCAGAACTGCTTCGAGCACGACGAGGCGCGCCGTACCTACAAGGTCGATCGTCTGCTCCAGCGCGTGGAGAGCGGCGACGTGCCCGCGGGGGAGCTCATCGTGGCCGGCGAGCTGGTCGCCACACCCGCCGGCGCGCGGCTCAGAGAGCTCGGCGCGACCGTGCTGCCCGGGATCGCGGCGGCAGGAGCCGAGGCGCGCGCGCGCATCGCCAAGCTCGGAGGCCTGTTCGCGGCGGTCGCCGCGCCCGGCGCGAGGGGATGATCACCGTACGCGTCCAGGCGCCGTACGCGAGCTTTCGCCGATCGTACGCGCGCTCGTTTGCGGAGAGCTACCCGTTCGCGCCGCCGGCGACGGTCTACGGCATGCTGCTGTCGCTCGTGGGCGAGCGCTCGCGCGCGCGCCACGTGGGGGTCCGCCTCGCGTTCG
This sequence comes from Sorangium sp. KYC3313, assembly GCF_052075895.1. Taxonomy (NCBI): domain Bacteria; kingdom Pseudomonadati; phylum Myxococcota; order Polyangiales; family Polyangiaceae; genus Sorangium; species Sorangium sp. KYC3313. Next base: position 634,802 of record NZ_CP197255.1, on the reverse strand, counting down.
CGTACGCGCGCCAGCCGGCCGTCGCGACGACGCTCCGCAAGCTGAGCCGTTACAAGTACGGGGTGGCCACCAAGCAGGAGAAGCTCGGCAATGCGCCGGACTTCGTCGAGACGCTCTGCGGGCTCGATTTCCTCTGCTGGATCGACAGCTCCGGCGAGGTCGGAGCGGCGCGCCACGGCGCGGGGGTCGCGCGGCTGGAGGAGCGCGTGGAGCGCGCCCTGCTGTCGCCGGAGACCGTCACGCGGAGCGGCATCGTGTGCCTGGGCCTCAGCGACGACGCGGTCGACGCGGTGACGCTGGTGCGGCGGCCCGAGGGGCGGTGGCGGTCGCTGGTGCCGGACGAGGCCGGGGAGGTGGAGCTGCCCACGTGGGTCGATCACGTGGGCTCCCTCGATACGCGCTGGCGTCGATTCCACTTCGATGCAGAGCCGAAGGAGAGCGCGCCCTCGCCTCCGCCGGAGCACTTCGTGGCGATCGAGGATCCGCGCCCCGGCCGTCGCGAATGAGCCGCCGAAGGCGCCTGCTTCCTGGCGCCGCAGGCCGCGGCCTACCTACGGGATGCGGTGATGGCGAAGATCGAGATGCAGCTTCGCCATGTCCTCAAAGCGTCGCGCAAGGACGGCGCGGTGCGCGCGGGCATCGAGGAGCCGATCGAGATCCTGCGCGGCGGCCTTCGCCGCGCGGCGAAGGCGGTCGATCGTACATCGCTCATCGGTCAGGAGGGCAGCGCCGCGCGCGGCTACTTCGGCGCGCTCGCGGCGCTCGTTCACCCGGAGGCTGGAGACGCGCTGCGGCCGCGCGGTCGCTCTCGCCGGCCGCCGGAGGATCGCTTCAACGCGCCGCTCTCCTTCGGCTACACGCTGCTCTACCGGGACGTGCTGAGCGCGATCCTCTGGGTGGGGCTGGAGCCCGGCTTCGGCGTGCTGCACCAGCCACGTTCCGCAGCGTTCCCGCTGGCCCTGGATCTGACGGAGCTGTTCCGGGGCCCGGTGGTCGACATGGCGGCCCTCGGCGCCGTCAACCGCCGGACGTTCGACGCGGAGCGCGACTTCGTGATCACGGGCCGGCAGGTCTGGCTGTCGGACGCTGGCCGCCGTGCGTTCATCGAGGTGTACGAGCGCCGCAAGCACGAGGAATACCGCCACGACGTGCTCGGCTTCTCTCTCTCCTGTGCGCGGACGATGGAGCTCGAAGCGCGGCTCCTGGAGAAAGAATGGTTGAGCGAGCCTGGTCTGTTTGCCCGTTTTCGAATCCGGTAGAGGTCCCCATGCCCGAGCCCCGTCACTGGCATCTCGTCGGGTACGACGTCTCCGAGCCCAAGGCGCTGCGCAAGGTGCACAAGGTGCTGAGCGCCTGGGGCAAGCCCGTTCAGTACTCGGTCTTCCGCGTGCGCGGGACGGCGCGCGAACTGGCGCGCCTGCGCTTCGAGCTGACCGGGCTCATCGCCCCGACGGACCGCCTGATGGTCATCCGACTTTGCACGGACTGCGCCACCAGGGTCACCGTTCAGGGCCACGATCTGACGCCGCTCGATCTGGAGCCGCCGCCGTTCCGGATGGTGTGATGCGGAGGATCAAGCACCGGCGTGCGATGGCTCGCGCGCCCTGGTCTTTGACATTCTAACCCAGTGATTACGACGATTTACGTCGTGATGAGGGCTGGGCAGGTGCGTGAATGGGCCCCGACGCGCGGGAAGGCGCTGCTGGACGTGGAGCGCGCACGCAAGCGGGGCGTGGACGGGGGCCGGGAAGGGAGGTGCTTGCTGGAGTGTGGGAATTGATGAGTCATATCCATGGGTTGTGGGGGGCGGGGCGATCCCCGCCGTGATGCCGGAAGGCGTTGAGCACCGGTGCCGCCAGAGCGCGTCGTTGAAGCAGTCCGTCCGATCCCCGCGGTGATGCCGGAAGGCGTTGAGCACCAGACTGCGCTCGCCACCCGCACCGACCGCGCCTGTCCGCTCCCCGCCGTGATGCCGGAAGGCGTTGAGCACCAGACTGCGCTCGCCACCCGCACCGACCGCGCCTGTCCGCTCCCCGCCGTGATGCCGGAAGGCGTTGAGCAGAGCGGGATGCGCGGCGCCGCAACGTCCGATTTCGGCCGCTCCCCGCCGTGACGCCGGAAGGCGTTGAGCACAGGGAGACCCCGGACCGTTCCGCCAGGTCTTTCAGCCGACCCCCGCCGTGATGCCTGAAGGCGTTGAGCACCAGACCCTGCAGATGGGCGCCGAGGTGGTGCTGATCCGATCCCCGCCGTGAAGCCGGAAGGCGTTGAGCAGATGCCCATGGGGTACCAGCCGCCCATGAGGCCGATCGCGATCCCCGCCGTGATGCCGGAAGGCGTTGAGCAGTCGTATGGGGCGCCGCCGTCGTCGGTCAGCAGGAGCGATCCCCGCCGTGATGCCGGAAGGCGTTGAGCAGCGCTGGACCTCGGAGTAGCTCGTCCCTCGGCGGATGCGATCCCCGCCGTGATGCCGGAAGGCGTTGAGCACTTGTCCCAGAGCTTCTCGGCGCTCTGCCACTTGACCCGATCCCCGCCGTGATGCCGGAAGGCGTTGAGCACCACGTGACCACGAGGAGACCCGCCGGGACGATGACCGATCCCCGCCGTGATGCCGGAAGGCGTTGAGCACTAGCCGAAGCTCGCCCACGTGTACCGGCCGACCCACCGATCCCCGCCGTGATGCCGGGAGGCGTTGAGCACAAGCGCGTTGAGCGCGTGGCCAGCGTCGACGAGAAGCGCCGATCCCCGCCGTGATGCCGGAAGGCGTTGAGCACTCGCCCCCGCCGCCCGTCGCCGAAACGGTCGCGTCGGCCGATCCCCGCCGTGATGCCGGAAGGCGTTGAGCACAACTCGGTCTGGTCTGCCCAGGCGTACAGGTGCCCCGCCGATCCCCGCCGTGATGCCGGAAGGCGTTGAGCACCTCGCGTCGGTGTCGAATCAACACCCCGAGATCCTTCCGATCCCCGCCGTGATGCCGGAAGGCGTTGAGCACCACCCCGGGTTCGGCTCGTCGGGCGCGTTGACCTCGTGATCCCCGCCGTGATGTCGGAAGGCGTTGATCACTCCCAGTCGCGCGGGCTTCCCGCCCCGACGACCTCGCGCTCCCCGCGGTGATGCCGGAAGGCGTTGAGCACTCGCACCAGCCGCTCGTCTCGCCCGGGTCGATGCCGCGATGCCCGCCGTGATGCCGGAAGGCGTTGAGCACCTCGGGCAGCTTCTGGAACTCCGCAGCTATCCCACGCGCTCCCCGCGGTGATGCCGGAAGGCGTTGAGCACATTTCTCTCTCGATGTCAGAATCCTCCCACAAGCTCGCGGCGCTCCCCGCGTGATGCCGGAAGGCGTTGAGCACCCCAACGGCGAGGATCCGCGGTTCCTGCGCCCGATGTGCGCTGCCCGCCGTGATGCCGGAAGGCGTTGAGCACTCGAGGGCGGGATCGAGGGCCTGATCGCCGGGCGCCGAGCGCTGCCCGCCGTGATGCCGGAAGGCGTTGAGCACATGTGCGCGAACTCGCTGGCCGCGTCGCCCGCTTCGCTGCGATCTCCGCCGTGATGCCGGAAGGCGTTGAGCACTACTTGCCCCATGGTCCCAACGTGATTGGCGGCGGCGGCGCTGCCCGCCGTGATGCCGGAAGGCGTTGAGCACGCGCTCGTCGGGCAGGACGCCACCCTCGGCAAGGGCTCCGATCCCCGCCGTGATGCCGGAAGGCGTTGAGCACAACCAGCGCAGGTTCGCGTCGTCCGCGTACTCGCCCGATCCCCGCCGTGATGCCGGAAGGCGTTGAGCACAACATCCGATACGTTCGACTTCCGGAATTGCGCAACCGATCCCCGGCGTGATGCCGGAAGGCGTTGAGCACATCTTCGCGTGGGCGAAGATCAAGCGCGCCCCCGTCCGATCCCCGCCGTGATGCCGGAAGGCGACAAGGGGATCCCGCCGACCATCGCCCCGGTGACCATCCGATCCCCGCCGTGATGCCGGAAGGCGTTGAGCACCCGGGGTGCCGGGCCAGTCTGCGGATGCGGGGCGACCCGATCCCCGGCGTGATGCCGGAAGGCGTTGAGCACACCTCGCCGCCGACCTGGATCGTGCGGTTCTGCTGGTTCCGATCCCCGCCGTGATGCCGGAAGGCGTTGAGCACCTGGTCAACCCATTTGCGCGCTCTGCCGAGCTTCCCGATCCCCGCCGTGATGCCGGAAGGCGTTGAGCACACGATGCCTTACGCGCTCTACGTGAGGCGACGTGGCCGATCCCCGCCGTGAAGCCGGAAGGCGTTGAGCACTTGCTGAGCTTCGCGGTCGAAGGGCCGTAATATCCGCCGATCCCCGCCGTGATGCCGGAAGGCGTTGAGCACAAGCACGCGCCCAGCCCCACCATCCCGCGCGAGCCCATCCGATCCCCGCCGTGATGCCGGAAGGCGTTGAGCACACCGCCCTGGCCTAGACCTGCTCTGCCTGCCGCGGGCGATCCCTGCCGTGATGCCGGAAGGCGTTGAGCACTCGTCGCGGCTCGCGTCGTAATTGGCCCACACGTGCGATCGCCGCCGTGATGCCGGAAGGCGTTGAGCACGTCTCCCGACCGGGGACGTGTGCGGCCGCCTGACTCGCGATCGCCGCCGTGATGCCGGAAGGCGTTGAGCACCTCGTCGACAGCAAGGGCAGCGGATGCTACTCGTCGAGCGATCACCGCCGTGATGCCGGAAGGCGTTGAGCACAACTCATGGCACTTCCTCATGCAGCGGAAGGGAATCCGGCGGAAGTTGCCAACGGGTTTGAGACAGGCCGGACGAGAATCCTATGAGGAGATCGCGCTGAGGGGCGCGTTCCGGCACAGGGCCCCCACCAGTCGAGGTCGGGGCGGCCGCGTCACAGCGGCGGGCGTTGCGCCAGGTTCGGCCGCGGCGCTGGTCGTGCCCGTGTGCGGCCCCGCGGCCTCGTCGGCAGCGTCGTCAACGGACAGCGGATTGATGGCTACCGAAGCGGGCGGCCGACGCACAACGGGCGGACCGTTCGGGAAGCGTTCCGGGTGCGCGGCGTACGCTGTGTCGAGGGCGACTTGGCGCCGAGCCGCGACATCTTCGACTCGGCCGTAGAATACATCAGCAGGTGTGAAGAGCGCAAGGCCAGAATGCTGATGAAGGTCGTTATACCAGCCGAAGAACTCCTGGCACCACGCTCGTGCATGAGCCGGCGAGGCGAAGCGGTCCGGATAGTCGGGCTGGTACTTGAGCGTCTTGAACTGCGACTCGGAGAAGGCGTTGTCATCGCTGACGTGAGGCCGGCTGAAGCTTCGAACGACGCCGAGCGAGCCGAGGAGCTGAGCGAGCCCCTCCGACCTCATCGCGGAGCCGCGGTCGGCGTGCACCGTGAGCGAGCCGGGCTCGACGCCGTGGCGGGCGACCGTCTCTGCGAAGAGTTGCTCGGCGAGTTCGGCGCTCTCGTGCTCGGCGAGCAGCCAGCCAACGGTCATGCGACTGAACAGGTCGAGGACGACGTACAGGCAGTAGAAGACCCCAGGCAGCGGCCCGCGCAGCTTGGTGATATCCCACGTCCAGATCTGGTTGGGGGCCGTGGCGGTGAGCGTCGGCTTGGCATGCTTCATCGGCCCACGCTGCGCGCGTCGCTCGCCGCTCTCGCCCGACGCCGCGAGCAGGCGGTACATCGTGCGGATGGAGGCGAGATAGACGCCGCGCGACAGCAGCGTCGCGTAGACCTCCGGCGGGGGCTGGTCGACGAACTCGTCGCTGTGCAACACATCGAGCACGGCTTGCCGCTCGGGGTCACTGAGCCGGCGTGGGCTCGGAGCGCTCCCGTGCAGCGCACGCGGCATCGCGGGCTGGGTCTGCCGGTAGAGCGTGGCGCGGCTGATGCCGAGTGCCGCACACGCCTGCGCGATGGGGACGTGCGGGTCATCGAGCTCTTCGATGACGTCCATCAGCGCTCTTCGTCGTTCGTGAGGTTGATGCCCAGAATGGCAGAGACTTTTTTTTGGAGATCTATGAGCTTCTCAGCGAGCGCGAGCTTCTCCTCGAGCCGGGCCGAGCGCTTCTCGAGCTCGGCGATGCGCCGATCCTTCGCGTCCTGCTTCGGCTTGCGGCCGGGCTTACGCCCCGCGAGAGCCTCGCTGCCGTGGAGGGCGAGCTGCTTGCGCCACGCCGTCAGCAGGGAGCTGTAGATGCCCTCGCGGCGCAGCAGCGCCTCGATGTCGCCGCGCTGGGTGCATGCGGCCGCCTCGCGAACGATGCGCAGCTTCTCCGCCGCCGAGAACTTCCGCCTCTTACCCGGCTTCGGCACAGTCTCGACGGCGACGCCACTCGGGCGTGGAGCAGCGCCCTGCGCCGCTGGGGCGGGGGTAGGATCGACGGATCGGAGATGGGAAGGCTTCGGCACGGGTCAGGTCCATTCTCCGCCCTCTCACCACAGATTTCCAGGGGGAGCCTGTCTCACCCGACGTTGGCACAGAGGGCGGCGATCCTCGCCGTGAAGCCGGAAGGCGTTGAGCACCAGAACATCGACCACCATAGCCGGTGGTCCTGGAACATGCGCTCCCCGCCGTGATGCCGGAAGGCGTTGAGCACACCCGCGTCGCCATCATCGGCGCCCGCGCTCACCGTGCGCTCCCTGCCGTGATGCCGGAAGGCGTTGAGCACCACCTCAGAGCGTGGCGACCAGCGCGACGAGTCGGGCGCTCCCCGCCGTGATGCCGGAAGGTGTTGAGCACTCCGAGCCAACCTCGTCCCAGCGCCCAGCACCCGGCGATCGCCGCCGTGATGCCGGAAGGCGTTGAGCACGGGCCGACGATGACCTACGTGCCGGTTCACGCGCGCGATCGCCGCCGTGATTCCGGAAGGCGTTGAGCATCTGCCCGAGCAGACCTGGTTGGACATCTGCGCGCTGCTGCGATCGCCGCCGTGATGCCGGAAGGCGTTGAGCACAAGAGCGGCGAGAGGACGGTGCACACGGTCGCGAGCGATCGCCGCCGTGATGCCGGAAGGCGTTGAGCACGTCAGCACTGTGACTCAGGGGATCATCCTACCGAGGCGATCGCCGCCGTGATGCCGGAAGGCGTTGAGCACAGGGGTACGTGTCGCCCGATGCGCGCCGAGCGGATGGCGATCCCCGCCGTGATGCCGGAAGGCGTTGAGCACTCCCAGACCCCGCCCTCGCGATTCTCGACGGAGATGCGCTCCCCGCCGTGAAGCCGGAAGGCGTTGAGCACTCGCGCAGGATCTCCAGGCAGCCCCATCCGATCGTGCGCTCCCCGCCGTGATGCCGGAAGGCGTTGAGCACGTAACGCCCAATCAGATCGTCACAATCGCAAGGTCGCGCTCCCCGCCGTGATGCCGGAAGGCGTTGAGCACGGCGTATTCGAGGCCTCGTCGTAGCTGTACGTGAGCGCTCCCCGCCGTAATGCCGGAAGGCGTTGAGCACCCGACCATCGTGAGCGCCACCGGCCGCGGGAGGTGGCGCTCCCCGCCGTGATGCCGGAAGGCGTTGAGCACTGCGACGGGACCGCGGTGCAGCCGGTGACAACCACGCGCTCCCCGCCGTGATGCCGGAAGGCGTTGAGCACATCCCGACCTCGGCTTCGTCATCGACCTGGGCGGAGCCGCTCCCCGCCGTGATGCCGGAAGGCGTTGAGCACGCCGCGGTCCTGAACGCCGGCGGGGACCCTCACCTCCCGCTCCCCGCCGTGATGCCGGAAGGCGTTGAGCACTTCATCGTCCCGAAGTAGTAGGTCGCGGCCCTCTGCCGCTCCCCGCCGTGATGCCGGAAGGCGTTGTGCACTCTCGACCGGCTCGAACTCCACCGTGATGCCGGAAGGCGTTGAGCACGTGCTGTTCGCCGCGGTGGTGGGGACCGCGTAGATCCGCTCCCCGCCGTGATGCCGGAAGGCGTTGAGCACATGGCCGCCGAGGCCCGCGTGCGCGATCGGATGCAGCGCTCCTCGCTGTGATGCCGGAAGGCGTTGAGCACTCCAACCACGGAGCCGAGGAGCGCGGGGTCTCGCGAGAGGCGCTCCCCGCCGTGATGCCGGAAGGCGTTGAGCGCACCAGAACACGGGCGGGACGAACGCCAAGGCGCGTGATCCCCCGCCGTGATGCCGTTGAGCACCCCAAGCTCGTGGGCGAGCTTCACGCTGTCGTCGCCGTGATCCTGTCGATGCTCCTCGGAAACCGCGTGGATTTGGACAGGCCGACCCACCTGGCTCCCCGGACCCGAGGCGGCGCGAGCCGGCGGGACCTCGCCGGTCCCGGGGGCGTAGGCCAGCGCTTCGACCGCCGAGAAGTGGCCGTCCGCCGCCCTCATCGCCGACGATCTCCCTGCCGGCAGCCCAAAGAGCGAAGGCCCGGAGCACCACCTCCGAGCCTTCTGGCCGTTCACCAGGACGTGAGCCGACACGCGGGGGGCCGCACGTCGGCCCAGTGGAGGTCCACTTGTCAGCAACCGCCGGCGCCGGGACATGGACGCCATTCGCTTCGTCATCTGCGCGCGACGGCCCGGCCGACGCTCGGCCGTGGAGCCTCGTGCCCTGCCCTGACGTCGGGGCACACGGACGTCACACGGAGACGGACGGGCCAGGCCGACGCTCATAGCGGATGGCGAGCTGTCGAGCGATCCGTTTTGAACGTAGCGAGCCACCGGTGGACGAGACAGTGCCAAGCGTCGCTGACGCGCGCTCCGGTCCACCGCCGCGACCGGTCGCGCTTGCGCTTGGTCCGCCGGTGGCAGGCTCGCGCGAATGTATTGTCGCTCGGATCACCATTGACGTCGCCTTCCGGTGGGAGGACGGTGCGCGCGTCCGGAAAGAGAGGAAACATGGGAGGGGGCCTGAAGAAGGCGAGCGCGCTCGTGCTGTGCGGCGTCCTTGGAATGGTGCTCACGTCTGCATGCGACCTGTCCTATACTTGCGACACCGTGGAGCCGGGAAGTGCGGGTGCTGGATACCCGACAGAATCCGTAGGGGCGGGAGATTATCTCGGACCAGGTGACGAAGGCGCAGCCGAAGACGTAGGCAGCGAATCGTTCGAGCTGATGGCAGGGTGCTCACCAATCAACAAATGTACCGAGATGTACGACGCCTGCGTCGCAAAGGGCTATCCATGCAACCGCTACGTCACCACAGGCTACACGCTCTGCGCCATCTGCCAGGACAATTGCTGGCAGGAGCATGATTACAAGTACAGAGAGTGCTATGGCTGTGGGTTTCGTTGAGCATGACACCCCTCGTTGACATTCGCACGGCGACGCACGTTGCCTTCGACGCGCCGACCGCAGAGCAATTGCTTCGCATCGGCGCGACCCGTGTCGTGCTCGCTTCCGACCGCCTTCTTACCGGACCGAGCCGCCCGAGTCCTCTTGAGCATGTCCGGCAGCGTCAGATTTGGTGGAGCTCGGACGAGCTGTGGGATAGCCTCTATTCGTCGGAGACCCGGTGGGAGTTGCCTGTCGTAACGTGGGTATCATCGAGCCTCCACGAGCGGGTGAACCTCTGGCGGACCTGTAGCTGGTTGCGCGACCTGGGGCTCGCCTGCGACGACATCCTCATCCTCGAGCTTGAGCCCGTCGTCCGTTCAAGGGCAAGAAGTCACGAGGGGTCGAAGCGGCCGTTTGATTGCAGTCATTCGGTGTCCGACCACCCTGACGAAGTCCTTCTCGCGCGAATCGAGAAGGCGAGACCCTGGCCGCCTGAACGCTACGCTCGCGCTGTTCGCCTCTGGAACAGCTACGTCGACGAGGACCCCTTGCCGTTCGTGGAGAGCTGCTCTGCCGGTGACAAAAGCTTTCCAGAGCTCGCTCCCCTGTGGGCGTTCCTCTCTTCCTTCTTTCCAAGAAGGACCACGGAAGCAGCCTTGCGCCTGAGTCGATTCGACGAGATCACGCTTTCTCGCCTGTTGCCTGAGTGGCAGACGCCGGCGGGCGTGGCAGCCCAGAAGTCGGAGACGCTCGTGGACATGTGGCATTTGCTCTTCTGTACGGGCGACCTGTTCCTGCCGCGCCGGCTGGAGCACTGGGCAGACCACGACTCGAGTGCGGCTGTGGAGCGCGGGCCTGGCCCAAAGCCGCCTGGCGCTGGCTACCCGATGCTTTCGAGCGTCTACCGCCTCACCGAGCGTGGGACGCGGCTCCGAGACGAGGGGCTCGACCAGCTGACGGATGCGCCAAGCCTGCCCATTGCCGGGACAGAGGCGTACTCAGCCTCAGCCCCGTGGGTGCTGCTCGAAGACGGTCGGCTCGCTCGCCTGTGAGGGACAGCAGCGGCTCCAACCAGCGCGCCCGACCGAGGGCACGGGCACCGCTGGCTCTTGGGCGGCATCGACGGACCCACTCGATGTGCTCCTTCCGCGCTCGATCGCCGCGCCGGTATGTCGTCATCTGCCCTTCACGCCTCGCCACCTCGGCGAGCTCGCCAGCGCCGCGCTCCGCCCTGTCCCGGATCGACAGCGAGCTCCTGCTCCACGCGCTCCGCCTTGTCCCGGATCGACAGCGAGCTCCTTCCTCCACACGCTCCGCCCGCGCTGCGTCGGCGCCGGCGCCGACGCCGGCGCGCAGCGTCCCCGAGCCCATCGATCCGGCCTCGCGCGCCCCTCTGCTACCCTTCCGCGAATGGAACGCCACCGCTCGCTCCGCATGACCCTCCTCCTCGCCGCTGGCGCCGCCGGCTGCTCCAACGCGAAGAGCCCCGAGATCGCGGTCGTCACGCTCGGCGAGCCGCAGGCCACGCCCCGAGACGCCGGCGTCCCGGAAGAGCCGGGCCAGTCCGCGCCCCGGCCGCCGCGCGGCGTGGGCTGGGTGACGGAGCGGGACGGCACCGTGCACCGCGCCACGCGGGTCCGGTGCGACGCGACCGTCAGCCAGCGCGCGTGCAGCGGCACGGAGCGAACGTTCCAGTGCAAGACGGACGCCGATTGCACCGAGGGACCCCGCGGAAAGTGCGTGAGCTCGTTCGGGCAGATAGGCGCGTATTGCGGCTGCGAGTACGCCTGCGAGAGCGACGCGGAGTGCGGCGCGTCCGAGGCCTGCGTGTGCAAGGGGACAGGCGCCCTCCGGGAGCAGCACTCGGTCTGCGCAAAGGCCCTCTGCTCGGTCGACGCCGATTGCCCCGGAAGCACCTGCGGCCTGTCGGCGTACTTCAACGGGTGCTGGGAGCAGGTCACGCTCGCCTGCCGCACCAAGGAAGATACCTGTCAGAGCGACGCGGACTGCCGATCTTCTGACGAGAACCGCGGCGCCGCCTGCGTCGTCTCCGACCCGGAGGGAGAGAGCGTGCGCTGGGAGTGCGCCGGGATCTCCTGCGCCATCGGCCGCCCGCTCGTCGTCGACGGCCGGCCGCGCGCCGCGCAGGGCGCCGCGCGCGTCGACTGGCGCGCTCCCGCCGAGCTCGATGTCGCGTCCCTCTCGCCCGAGCTGCGCGAGCTCGCCGCGGCGCACTACGCCGCCGTCGCCGCGCTCGAGCACGCGTCCATCGCGAGCTTCGCCCGCTTCTCCCTCCAGCTCCTCGCGCTCGGCGCCCCGGCCGCCCTCGTCGGCGAGGCACACCGCGCCGCGCTCGACGAGGTGGAGCACGCGCGCCTCGCCTACGGCGTCGCCTCCCGCCTCGCCGGTCGGGCCATCGGCCCCGGGCCGCTGCTCGAGGCGGCCACGGCGCCGCTCGGCGCGGGGGTCGCCGAGGTGGTGGAGGCGCTCGTCGAGGAGGGCTGCGTGGGCGAGGCGCTGGGCGCGGCGGAGGGCCGTGAGATCGCGCAGCGCGCGGGGGATCCGGCGCTCGCGGCCACGCTCGCGCGCGTCGCCGCCGACGAGGAGCGGCACGCGGCGCTCTCCTGGAAGGCGCTCTCGTGGATGCTCGCGACGTTCGGCGAGCCGGCGCGCTCCGCGGCGGAGCGGGCGTTCTCCCGCGCCGCCGCCCGCTACGCCGCCGACCCGGCCCCGGGGCCCGCCGTGCACGAGGCGCTCGGCCTGCTCCCGGCGCGCGCGCTCGGGGCGCTGCGCCGCGAGGTGCTCGCCGAGGTCATCGCGCCGTGCCGCGCGGCCCTACCGGGGCTGTCCCGCGACAGCGCTGCCGCGCAACCGCCGCGTCCGCCACAGGCATCCTCCTGACCGCAAGCGGACGGATGAGGCAGATTCGCCCGCTCCCGTGGCAGCTCGCCACAGCGGGGAGAGGGGCAGTCGCGTGGATTCGGGAGAAAAGGGGACACCCGTGCCCGTGCACCGGATCTTGCACGGGGCCGGCACTCGAATCCACGTGAGGAGGTCTTTGCCCATGGTCGCATCGCGCAACGCTCTCGTCCTGACGATCGGTCTCGCGGTCGGCGTCGGCTGCTCCAACCCGCCCACGGCGAGCAGCCCGAGCACGAACGAAGCACCACCGCAGCCGGCCCCGGCCGCCGCCCCGCCGCTGCCGGAGGAGGCCCCTCCCGCGACGCCGCCGGCCCCGCCGCCCGGCGCCGAGCCGCAGGCGGGGGCGGCGCAGCCGGGGACGGCCACGACGCCGAGCGCCCCGGCCGAGGCCCCGCTGACCGACGAGCAGATCCTCGCCGTGCTCGACGCCTCGAACAAGAAGGAGATCGACGAGGCCCAGCTCGCGCAGACGAAGGCCAAGAGCAAGGACGTGAAGGCCTATGCCAAGGTCATCGCCCAGCACCACACCGAGGCCAAGGCGAAGCAGGCCAAGCTGGCCAAGAAGCTCGGTATCACGGCCGCGGGCTCGGACAAGAGCGAGCAGCTCACCGAGGAGACGCAAAGCGCGCTCGAGCAGCTGAAGGCGCTGCAAGGGGCCGATTTCGATCAGCAGTTCGTGGCCACCATGATCAAGGATCACCAGAACACGCTCGACTTCCTCGACAGGAAGGCGCTGCCGAACGCGAAGAACGCCGATCTGAAGGCGCTGGTCGAGAAGGACCTCCGGCCGACGATCGAGAAGCACCTGAAGGACGCGGAGGCGCTCTCGCAGAAGCTCGGCCCGGCGGGCGCGACAGGCACCCAGGGCGGCGCGCAGCCCCCGGCCCCCGGCACGAAGGAGGCCCCGCCCCCGCCGAAGTAGTCGGCTGCAGGCGAAGCACGGAAGAGGGAGACGAGCGCGGGGCGCGTCGCCAGCGCCGATGCGCCCCGCTCAGCTGAGAGAGACCCAGACCGATTTGAGCTGCGTCAGCTCGTCGAGCACCGCGCGGCCGTTCTCCCGCCCGAAGCCGGACTGCTTGGTTCCGCCATACGGGCTCGCCGCGTCGAAGCGGTTGTACGTGTTGATCCAGACCGTGCCCGCCGAGAGGCGCGCGGCCAGCGCGTGCGCCTTGCCGACGTCGCGCGTCCAGATGCCCGCCGCGAGGCCGAACTCGGTCGCGTTCGCGACGCGCGCGGCCTCCTCCACGTCGTCGAAGGGGAGGACCGCCAGCACGGGGCCGAAGATCTCCTCGCGGGCGAGGCTCATCGACGGGGAGACCGCCGAGAACACCGTCGGCTCGACGAAGAACCCCGGGCCCTCGCGGCGCCCGCCGGTCTCGCGGCGCGCCCCCTCGGCCGCGCCGCGGTCGATGTGGCCGAGCACCTTCGTGAAGTGCGCCTCCGAGACGAGGGGGCCCACCTGCGTCGACGGATCGAGCGGATCGCCAGGGACCAGCCGGCGCGCGCCGCTCGTGACCACCTCCAGCACGCGGTCGTGCACCGAGCGCTCCACGAGGAGCCGGCTCCCCGCCGTGCAGAGCTCGCCCTGGTTGTAGAAGATGGCCGTCACCGCCGCCTTCGCGGCGCTCTCCACGTCCGCGTCCGCGAAGACGATGTTGGGGCTCTTGCCGCCCAGCTCCAGCGACAGCTTCTTCAGCGTGCCCGCCGCCGCGCGCATGATCGTCCTGCCCGTCTCCGTGCCGCCCGTGAACGAGATCTTCGCGACGCCCGGGTGCTCGACGAGCGCAGCCCCGGCCTCCTCGCCGTACCCCGTGACGACGTTGACGACCCCCGGCGGCACCCCCGCCTCCGCGAGGATGCGCGCCAGCTCCAGCGTCGTGAGGCTCGCCTCCTCCGGCGGCTTGACGACCACCACGTTGCCCACCGCGAGCGCGGGCGCCACCTTCCGCGCCGCGAGCAGGAGCGGGAAGTTCCAGGGGATGATCGCGCCGATGACGCCGAGCGGCTCGCGCACGGTGTAGTTCAGGAACGGACCCCGGACCGGGATCGTCTCGCCGCCGAGCTTCGTCGCCCACCCGGAGAAGTAGAAGAACGTGTCCGCCGTGCGCGGCACGTCGATCGTCCGCGCGGCCGTGATCGGCTTGCCCGTGTCGAGCGCCTCGAGCCGCGCCAGCTCCTCGCACCGCGCGAGGATCAGCTCCCCCGCCTTCCACAGGATGCGCGCGCGCTCGTTCGGATCCAGCGCCGCCCAGCGCGGAAACGCCGCACGCGCGGACGTTACGGCGGCGTCCACGTCCTCGAGGCGGCCACGGGCGAGCCGCGCGAGCGCCCCGCCCGTCGCGGGGTTCGCGGTCTCGAACGTCTCGCCCGAGAGCGCCCCCCGCTCGGCGTTGTCGATCCAGAGACTCTTCACCGTCTCGCGCGTATCACCCATGCCTTCGTCGTAGACCCGCGCACCCGGGCGCGGCAAGCGGCGATGACACGCGCCCCTGCGTGCGGGATACTCGCGCTGCCTATGGATTTCTCCGATCGCCCCACGCTCCCGTCCGTCCCTCCGCGAAGAGTCGTCACCGAGCTGCCCGGGCCGAAGGCGCGCGCCTGGATGGCGCGCGGCGGCTTCGACATGCAGTCGAGGTACCGCGCGGTCGTGATGGACGACGTGGCGAGCCGCGGGTGCTCGCTGGTCGACGTGGACGGCAACGTGTTCCTGGACCTGTTCGCGAACTTCGCGCTCGGGGCGCTCGGCTACAACCACCCCGCGCTGGTCGAGGCGGCGCACCGCGAGGCGTTCATCCGCGCCGTCGCGAACCCGACGTCGACGCCGTTCGTGACGACGCCGGCCTGGTTCGAGTTCGTGGAGGCGCTCGAGCAGCGGTTCGCGCCGCGCGGCATGGCGCGCGTCTTCTGCGTGGACGCGGGGGGCGAGGGCGTCGAGTCCGCGATCAAGGCGGCGTTCATCCGGCACGGCGAGCGCCGGCGGGAGGCCGCCGGGCTGCCGAGGAACCCGCTCGAGCTGCCGGAGGAGGTGCAGAAGAGCATCCTCGACAACGCGGGCACCGACGCGGTGGTCGTGTCGTTCGCCGGCGCGTTCCACGGCCGGGGCCTCGGGCCGATGTCCGCCACGCACTCGAAGGTGATCCACAAGGCCGACCTGCCCGCGTTCCCCTGGCCGACGGCGCCCTTCCCCGCGAGCCGCTTCCCGCTGGCGCGCTTCGCCGACGAGAACGACCGCGCCGAGGCGGAGGCGCTCGCCGCGCTCGAGCGGATCCTCGACGCGCACGACGGCCGGGTGGCCGCCGTGATCGTCGAGCCCGTGCAGTCCGAGGGGGGCGACCGGCACGCGAGCCCGGCCTTCTTCCGCCGCGTGCAGGAGCTCGCCGGGAAGGCGGGCGCGGCGCTCATCCTGGACGAGGTGCAGACGGGCATGGGGATCACCGGCACGCTGTGGGCGCACGAGCAGCTCGAGCTCCCGCGCCCGCCCGATCTCATGTGCTTCGGGAAGAAGATGCAGATGGGCGGGTTCTTCGCGACGAGCGCGTACGACGTCGCGCAGTTCGGGCGCATGTACCAGACGCGCAACGGCGACCGCGCGCGGTCCGCGATCGCGCTGGCGACGCTCCGCGCGATCGAGTCCGAGGACCTGCTCGGCAACGTGCGCGCGACGGGCCGCCACTTCCTCTCGCGGCTCGAGGAGCTCTGCGAGCGCCACCCCGCGCTCGCGAGCGAGCCGCGCGGCCGCGGCTTCCTGCTCGCGTTCGACCTGCCGACGACCGCGGCGCGCGACGATTTCCTCTCGCGCGCGCTCCGCCGCGGGGTGTTCGCGAGCTACACGGGGACGCGCTCGGTGCGGCTGCGGCCGCACCTCATCACGACGATCTCGGACGCCGACGAGGCGACCTCTGTCTTCGACGCGGTGCTGCGCGAGATGGCCGGATGATCGTCGATCCGCGCGACGTCTGCCCGGGGGAGGGGCCGGAGAAGGTCGCGCGGGCGCTCGCGCAGTTCTCCGTGGACGAGGCGCAGGACGGCGCGGCGTTCGACGAGGGCTACCGGGCGCTCGACGCGGTCTTCGGGCCGAAGGGCGAGCTCGAGCGCCGGGAGGTGCTCTGGGCGTGGCTCACCGGGGCGCACACGGACGCGGGGGCGCCGATCACGGCGACGTACCACATGCTGCTGGCGCGCAGCGCGGACGACGGGCGCCTCGCCGGCGTGCGCGACTGCTACGTCACGCTGGACCGCGCGGCGCGGCGCTGCGTGGCGCTCCTGTCGCACGCGCTCGTCCTGCCGGCGTTCCGCCGCAGCGGGCTCGCCGCCCTGCTGCGCGCGGCGCCCGTCGCGCTCGCGCGCAGCGCGATCGAGCGTGCGGGGATCGCGGCAGAGCAGGCCGAGATCCTGCTCGCCGCCGAGATGGAGGCCGTCGATCCGGACGACCGCGACACGGTGGTGCGGCTCATCGCGTACGGGCGCGCGGGGTTCGCGATCGTCCCGCCGGACGTGCTCCCGTACGCGCAGCCGGATTTTCGCGACACCGCGGCGCTCGGCGTCACGCCGGTGCCGCTGCCGCTGCTCGCGGTGGTGCGCCAGGTCGGCGAGGAGGAGCGCGACGAGATCCCGCGCGCCCGGGCCGAGTCGTTCCTGCGCCATTACCAAGCCGTCCACGCGCGCGAGGTGAGCCAGGGCGAGCTCGCGCCGATCCGCGAGAACGCGCTCGCGCGCCTGGCGGCGTTCCCGGGCGAGCGCGTGCCCCTGATCCGGATCCCGTGGGGGCCGGCGGAGATCGCGGGGTTCGCGCCGGTGCTCCGGAGCGCGGTGATGCCGCTGTTCCCGCCGGCGTGGCGCGGCAAGGCGCCGCTCGACGTACCCGAGCGGGAGCTCGAGAGGCTCTGCGCGGCGTGGTCCTCGGGATAGCCGGAGCCAGGAGTCCCTGGGGCTCCGCGACCCGTCGCAGGCGCCGGCTGTTCGGCGGAGATCCCTGCGAGGGCTCCGCCCGGGGCGCGTCGGAGCGCGGTCGGCGGCGGCCAGGCGGGCGGCTCCACGCGAATCCTGCTCGGCGGGTCGCCGCGGGCTACGATTGAGAGCGCCGGACACGCCGCCATGACGTCAAGCACCACCACCGTTTCGATCCGCAGGATCACGGACGAGAGCGCCTCGGACGCCGAAGATCTGCTCGCCGTCGAGGAGCCGCTCGAGATCGTCGTCGTCGCGCGCGCCCCCGGGGACGCGCGCCGCGCCCCGCGCCGCCTCGGCATCACGATGCGCACGCCTGGCAACGATCGCGAGCTCGCGGTCGGCCTCCTGTTCGCCGAGGGCGTCATCTCCCGCGCGGCCGACGCGGTCGCCGTCGAGGAGGCCCTCGGCCCCTCGGGCGACCTCGTGCGCGTCACGCTCGGCGACGACGTGACCGTCGATCTCGGGCGCACCGAGCGGGCCCTCGCGGTCGCGAACGCGAGCTGCGGCGTCTGCGGCAAGGCGTCGATCGACGTCGCGGCGCTCGCGCCGCCCGCGCCGCTCGCGCGGAGCGTCCCGCAGATCGCGCCGCACGTCGTGCACGGGCTCGCCGCGCGGCTCCGCGGCGCGCAGCCGGTGTTCGGGCGGACCGGGGGGCTGCATGCGGCGGCCCTCTTCGACGCGGGCGGCGCGCTCGCCGATCTCCGCGAGGACGTCGGGCGCCACAACGCCGTCGACAAGCTGATCGGCGCCGCGCTGCTCGCCGGGCGGCTGCCCGACCCGGGCGCGGTGCTCATGGTCAGCGGGCGCGCCGGGTTCGAGCTCGTGCAGAAGGCGCTCCGGGCCTCGATCCCGGTGATGGTCGCGGTGGGCGCGCCCTCGAGCCTGGCCGCCGAGCTCGCGGCGGCGCACGGGATGACGCTCGTCGGCTTCGCGCGCGACGGGCGGTTCAACGTGTACGCGGGCCGGGAGCGCATCGAGGTCCCGGTCGCGGTTGCGGCGGAGGCCGCGTCGTGACGGCCCGCGACGTAGTGCGCGACGTGCAGGCGGAGCCGCCGCTCGAGCCTGACGCGCCCAGGATCGGCGAGCGCAGCGCGGCGGCCGGCGGGCTCCCGGCGGTCGGCGCGACGCTCCGGCACGCGGTCGGCGAGATGGGGGTCGCGCGCGCCGTGCGCACGCTCCTCCGCGTGAACCAGGGCGAGGGCTTCGACTGCCCCGGCTGCGCGTGGCCCGAGCCCGAGGAGAAGCGCTCGGTCGCGGAGTTTTGCGAGAACGGCGCCAAGGCGGTCGCCGAGGAGGCGACGCTCCGCCGCGTCACCCCCGAGTTCTTCCGGGAGCACAGCGTCGAGGCGCTCTCGCGGCAGTCCGACCACTGGCTCGGCAAGCAGGGGCGGCTCGTCCACCCGATGCTGCTCGACGAGGGCGCGTCGCACTACCGCCCTGTGTCGTGGGACGAGGCGCTCGACGTCGTCGCCTCGTCGCTGCGCGCGCTCGGCTCGCCGGACGAGGCGGTCTTCTACACGTCGGGGCGCACGAGCAACGAGGCGGCGTTCCTCTACCAGCTCTTCGTGCGCGAGCTCGGGACGAACAACCTGCCCGACTGCTCGAACATGTGCCACGAGTCGAGCGGCGTCGGCCTGCGCGAGGCCATCGGCGTGGGCAAAGGGACCGTATCCCTCCACGATTTCGAGCTGGCCGACGCGATCTTCGTCGTCGGGCAGAACCCGGGGACGAACCACCCGCGCATGCTCTCGGCGCTGCGCGAGGCGCGGCTGCGCGGGTGCGAGATCGTGACGGTGAACCCGCTCCCCGAGGCCGGCAACGAGCGCTTCCAGCACCCGCAGCACCCGCTCGATCTCGTCGGCTCGGGGGTGCCGCTCTCGACGCTCTTCCTCCAGGTGCGCATCAACGGCGACGTCGCGCTCTTCACCGGGATCATCAAGGAGATGCTCGAGGAGGAGGCGCGGAGGCCGGGCGCCGTGCTCGATCGCGCGTTCATCGCGAGCCACACCCACGGCTTCGAGGCGTTCGCGGGCGCCGTGCGCGGCGCGCCCTGGGACGACATCGTCGCGCAGAGCGGGGTCCCGCGCGACCGGATCCGGGCGGCGGCCGAGATCGCGATGCGCTCCGAGCGCACGATCGCGTGCTGGGCCATGGGCCTCACGCAGCACCAGAACGGCGTGGCCAACGTGCAGCAGGTGATGAGCTTCCTGCTCCTCCGCGGCAACATCGGGCGGCCCGGCGCGGGCGCGTGCCCGGTGCGCGGCCACAGCAACGTGCAGGGCGACCGGACGATGGGCATCTGGGAGCGCCCGCCCGCGGAGCTCCTCGATCGGATCGAGCAGAACTTCGGCTTCTCGCCGCCGCGTCGCCACGGGCTCGACACCGTCGCCGCGATCGCGGCGATGGCCGAGGGGCGCGCCCGCGTCTTCTTCGCGCTGGGCGGCAACTTCCTCTCGGCCACGCCGGACACGGCCCTGACCGCCCGCGCCCTCGCCCGGTGCGATCTCACCGCGCACGTGTCGACCAAGCTGAACCGGGCGCACCTCGTGACGGGCAGGCGCGCGCTCATCCTGCCTTGCCTCGGCCGCACCGAGCGCGACGTGCAGGCGGGCGGGCCGCAGTTCGTCACCGTCGAGAACTCGATGGGCGTCGTCTCGAGCTCGCGCGGCAACCTCCCGCCGGCCTCGGAGCTGCTGCGCAGCGAGGTGGCCATCGTCGCGGGCCTCGCGCGCGCGGCGCTGGGCGCGCGCTCGCGCGTGCCGTGGGAGGAGCTCACGGCCGATTACGACAGGATCCGTGATCTCATCGAGCGCACGATCGACGGGTTCGACGGCTTCAACGCGCGCGTCCGGGACCCGCGCGGCTTCGCCCTGCCGAACGCGGCGGCGCGGCGCGAGTTCCGCACGGCGACCGGCAAGGCGAACTTCGTGATCCACCCGCTCCCGCGGCACGATCTCGAGCCGGGCGAGCTCCTGATGATGACGATCCGCAGCCACGACCAGTACAACACGACCATCTACGGGCTCGACGACCGCTACCGCGGCGTCCGGGGCGGGCGCCGCGTCGTGTTCATGAACGCCGAGGACGCGGCCGAGCGCGGGCTCGCCCAGGGGGACCTCGTCGACGTCACGAGCCGCTTCTCCGACGGGGAGCGCGTCGCGCGCGCGTTCCGCGTCGTGCTGTACACGATCCCCCGCGGCAACGTCGCGGCCTACTTCCCCGAGGCGAACGTGCTCGTACCGCTCGGCAGCATCGCCGAGAAGAGCCACACGCCCGCGTCGAAATCGATCGTGGTGCGCGTCCGGGCGGCCGTCGCGGCCGACGGATCCGCGTGACGCTCCGCCGCCCCCGTTGCATTGGAGTCCGACCATGAACGCCCCGACCCACATCCCCCCGCCCATCCCCGGCGAGCCCGAGCGCGCCTCGATGCGCACCGCCATCCCGGGGCCTGCGTCCGAGGCGCTCCGCGCCCGCCACCATCGCTACCAGGACGCGCGGCCGATCCACTTCTACCAGGACGCGCGCAAGAGCCTGGGCAACTACATGGTCGACGTGGACGGCAACGTGCTGCTCGACGTGTACGGTCACATCGCCGCCGTGCCCATCGGCTACAACCACCCGGACCTGCTCGCCGCGTGGCGCAGCGGCCGCTTCGACTGGTGCGCCGGCTACCGCTCCGCGCTCGGCGTCGCGCCCGCGCCGGAGTGGGTCGACCTCGTCGAGAAGACGCTGATGCGCGTCGCGCCGAAGGGGCACACGCGCGTCTTCACGTTCACGACCGGCGCGGAGGCGGTCGAGAACGCGCTCAAGGCCGCGTTCATCCGGCTCGCCCGGCGCCGGCGCGGCGGCGCGCAGCCGAGCGACGGCGACCTCGCCGCCGTCATGCTCAACCGGCAGCCCGGCGTGAACGCCTTCAAGGTGCTCTCCTTCGATGGCGGCTTCCACGGCCGCAGCATGGGCGCCCTCTCCGCGACGCGGAGCAAGCCGATCCACAAGCTCGACATCCCCGCGTTCGACTGGCCCGTCGCGCCGTTCCCCGCGAGCCATTTCCCCCTCGCCGCGCACGCCGAGCAGAACCGCGCCGCCGAGGCGCGCTCGCTCGAGGCGGTCGAGGCGGCGCTCGACGCCCACCCGGACGAGGTCGCCGCGGTCATCATCGAGCCGATCCAGGGCGAGGGCGGCGACCGGCACGCGAGCCCGGCCTTCTTCCAGGCGCTCCGCCGCCTCACCGCGGAGCGCGGCGTCGCGCTCATCATCGACGAGGTGCAGACCTGCGGCGGCGGGACCGGCGCGCTCTGGGCGCACGAGGCGTGGGACCTGCCCGAGCCGCCGGACATGGTCACGTTCTCCAAGAAGATGCAGCTCGGCGGCTTCTATTGCCGCGAGGAGCTCGCGCCGATCGAGCCGCTGCGCGTCTTCAGCACCTGGCTCGGCGACCCGCTCCGCGGCGCGCAGCTCGAGGTGATCCTCGAGGTCATCGAGCGCGACCGGCTCCTCGAGAACACGCGGGCGACCGGCGAGCGTCTGGTCGCCGGCCTCGAGGACCTCTGCCGGCGCTACCCCGCGGTGCTCTCGGGCGCCCGGGGCAGCGGCACCTTCGCCGCGGTCGACTTCCCCCACGCCGCCCGGCGCGACGCGGCGCTCACCGCGCTCCGCAACCGCGGCCTCGAGGTGGGCGGCTCGGGCGACCGCACGCTCCGCTTCCGGCCGGCGCTGATCTTCGCCCCGCGCCACGTCGGCGAGGCGCTCGACCACCTCGAGTCGGTCTGCAAGTGACCTCTGACGCCGCCGCCTCGCCCCCGATCCGGGTGTTCCACACGCCGCGCTACTTCGCGGACATCGGCGAGCACGTGATGCCGATGCGCAAGTTCGCCCTCGTGCGCGAGGCGATCGAGCGGAGCGGCCTGCCCGCGCGCATCGAGGAGCCGGAGGCGGCCGGCGACGAGGACCTCCTGCGCGTCCACGCGCCCGGGTACGTCCAGGCGATCGCGACAGGTGAGCCCCGGGCG
Organism: Sorangium sp. KYC3313; assembly: GCF_052075895.1. Taxonomy (NCBI): domain Bacteria; kingdom Pseudomonadati; phylum Myxococcota; order Polyangiales; family Polyangiaceae; genus Sorangium; species Sorangium sp. KYC3313. The sequence continues at coordinate 612,725 of NZ_CP197255.1, read as the reverse complement.
CTGGCCGAGTCGCAGAAGCTCCCGTGGTCGCCGGCGCTCGCCGGGGCGGTGCGCTTCACGAACGGCGGCTGCGTCGCCGCGGCCTTCGCGGCGCTCGAGGACGGCGTCGCGGGCAACCTCGCGAGCGGCTTCCACCACGCGCACGAGGGCCACGGCGAGGGCTTCTGCACCTTCAACGGCCTCGTCGTCGCGCTGGAGCGCGCGCGCGCCGAGGGGCGCATCCGCCGCGGCCTGGTGGTCGACATGGACCTCCACTACGGCAACGGCACCGCCTCGCTGCTCGCGTCGCGCCCCTGGGCGTTCCAGCTCTCCATCTACGGCAGCTGGTACAAGCAGAACAGAGCGCACCGGGACGTCGAGGGCGAGCGCGCCCCGGACACCGAGAACTGCTGGTCCGTCCCGGTCCCGAACGGGAGCGGCGGCGCCGCCTACCTCGAGATCCTGGAGCGGCACCTCGGCCCGGCGCTCGACCGCGCCGCGCCCGACCTGATCCTGTACCAGGCCGGCGCGGACCCGTACCGCGAGGACCCGTACTCGCCGCTCGACCTGACGCACGACGATCTCTGCGCGCGCGACGAGATCGTGTTCCGGGCCGCGCTCGAGCGGGGCGTCCCGATCGCGTGGGTGCTCGCGGGTGGGTACACGCCCGACGTGAGCCGGGTGGTCGAGGTGCACCTCCGCACCTTCATCGCGGCGGTGCGGGCGAGGGAAGCGGCGGCGCGCGCGGGGTGACCGGTGACCTCGGCCGACCCGCGCCCTGCCAGGCAAGGTAGCATCGCGCGATGGCCGACCTGAACGACGCCGCACGCCTGGCCGAGCTGCGCGGCGCCCTGCTCCGCGCCGACGCGGACGCCCTCCTCGACGCCTGCGTGGCGCGGGCCGCCAAGCTGGCCCGGTCGCCCATCGCCGTGGTCAGCCTGCTCGTGCGCCATGTCCAGCTCCTGCGCGCGCAGCACGGGCTCCCCCTCGAGCTCGCCGTGAGCTGCGCGACGTCGAGGAGCAACTCCTTCTGCCAGCTCGTCGTGCTCGACGAGGTGCCGCTCATCGTCGACGACGCGCTGCGCGACGAGCGCGTCCCGAAGGAGCTCGTCGAGAGCTACGGCATCCGCGCGTACGCGGGCGTGCCGGTGCGCGCGCACGGGCACGTGCTCGGAGCGCTCTGCGTGCTCGACGTCGTCCCGCGCCGCTTCGACCAGCGCATCGTCGGCGCCCTCGAGCAGCTCGCCATCGACGTCTCCGGCCGGCTCTCGGCGCTCGCGCTGGGCGACGCCCCGCTGGCCAGCGCCGACGTGCAGGAGCGCCTCGTCCGCGTCGAGCAGGCCACGCGGGCGCTGGAGCGCGCGCTCCTCGCCCTCTCGCCCGTCATCGCTGCGGCGCAGGCGGCGACGGCGGGGCCGCGGGTCGACGCGTCGCGCGCGGTCGACGCACCGCACGCGTCGCGCGCGACACACGTCACGCCGGCCAGCCTGCGCGCGGCCGTGTCGTGCTGGCGCGACATGGGCCCCGTCGCGGACGAGCTCTGCGAGGAGGCCGCGGCCATCGCGAGCGCCTCGCCCTGCGAGGCGGCGTCCGGGCTGGCCACGGAGGCCCGGGCGCTCGCGCGGAACCTCGCCGAGATCGGCCCGCTCGTCCGGCTCGCCGAGGGCGTGCTCGACGGGACGCTGGGAGAGGCCGCCGCGGCCAGGGGGCGGGCGCTCGTGCTGCGCGGCGCGCTCGACGCCCACGAGGCCGCCTCCGCCGCGGTGCAAAAGCTCCGCGCGGGCGCCCTGCGCGCGCGGGCCGCGACGGCCGGCCCCGGGCGCGACGGCGCCGCTCCGCCCGGGGCGGCGTGATCGGCGCGGCGCCGCGGGGGATCACCGCGGCGGCAGGGTCGACGGCGGCGCCGGCACCTCGCGGGTGATCTCGCCCGCGTCGGGCCCGTCAGCGAGCGGCTCCGAGCCCGGAGCGAGCGGCGTGCCCTCCCAGGTCGCGGCCTTGTCCCGGCTCCCGTAGACGAACGGCGGACGGGTCTCCAGCTCCCGGGCGATGCGGGCGAGCTCCTCGTCGAGGTGGCGCGGGTTCGCGAGCAGCTTCTCGCGGATGCCGCTGTTCTTCAGGTAACCGCGGATGTCAGGGCTGTCCGGATAGTACTTCGTGAACACGTTGTACCGGAAGAGCGGCTTCAGCCGGTGCAGATCCCTGGGCCCGGTCGGGAGCGGCAGGAGCTCGACGAAGCTCTTCCGCTTCGCCCGCTCCTCCAGCCGGTCGAGGACGAGCTGGAGGCTGTTCTCGAGCAGGTGCGGCGCGCAGTGATCCGCGAAGTCGTCGTACAGGAGCCGCATGAGCGCCCTCGCCTCGTCGATCGGCAGCTGCGCCTGCCGCTCGCGGCCCATGCGCCGCACGAGGACCATGAAGGGAGACGGCTGGTTGCCGGTCGCGCGGATCACCTCGGGATCGCGGAAGTCGGGCTGGCGGTAGGGGAAGTGGCGCGGGTTGATCGCGTCGAACCCGCCTCGGCCGTAGAACAGGATGCGCTGCCACGACAGGCGCTCTTCCGGCGTGAAGTACTCGACCTCGGCCGCGAGATCGACGTTCATCCCGAAGTACTTGCCCGGGGCCGACGGCGCGGGGAGCGTGATCTTCCCCATCGCGTGGAGGTCGGTGAGGTACTGCATGGCGAGCTCGACCGGCGAGATGCGCAGCCAGTACGACAGCACCGTCCCGCGCGCCTCGGGGATCATGAAGATATGAGCGAGGTAGATGACGCAGAGGTCCGGAGCGTACGCCGGATTGATGAGCACGGTGCCGTCGCGGACGCCGCGCACCTTTCCGTCCGCGTCTCGCGCCACGAGCAGGAAGTAGCGCATGTACGTGCCCGACGGCTCGGGCGTGTACGGGTCGTCGCGGAGGAACGCCTCGATCGCCTCCCTGCGCTCCATCTCTCCATGAGGACCGAAGCAGTCCCAGAGGATCTGATACCCCGCGTCGAAGTCCGGGTCGGAAGGATCCTCGACGGACCAGATCTGGTATTTGCGGGTTTCGCGCTCGATCATCTCCACCACGTCCTGGTGGAAGAGATCCTTCATGCAGAGCCGGACACGTCGCTTCAAGCAGGGCTCCCGGGGTTCATGGTGCCAGAGGCGCATCCCTCTGATAGGTGATCATCGTGGCTCGCGCGGCGCTCGTTGACACGTACACGCACACGCACACGCACGCATACATCGATTCCGCGCGCTCCGTGTGGAGCGAGGCGGGCCCGGTCTATGAGCCCGTCCCTCCGCTGCGCGCGGACGCGACGGCCGACGTGGCCATCATCGGAGGAGGTTTCACCGGGATCTCCACCGCATACCATCTAATCCGCCGATTTCCGAGCCTCCGCGTCATGATCCTCGAGGCGCGCCACCTCGCGAACGGGGCGAGCGGGCGCAACGGGGGGATGATGCTGAACTGGATCAACGGGGTTGGCTCTCGTGATCCGGAGCTCACGCGCCGCGTGTACGAGACGACGCGCGCGGGGATCGACGGCATCGTCGGGATGATCCGGGAGCACGACCTCCCCGTGCGCCACCGCCGCGACGGATGCATGGAAGTGCTCACCGACGCGCGCCGGGCCGAGGCGGCGCACGCGCGGGTGGAGCAGCTGGCCAGCTGGGGCATTTCGCTACAGTACCTGGACAGCGCGGCGCTCTCGAAGCGGCTCGCGGTCCAGGGCGCGGCCGGGGCCGTGCTGGACGCGACCGAGGGGCAGCTCAACGGGATCGACCTGCTGCGCGGCCTGCGCCCGCTGCTGCTCGCGTGGGGGGTCGCCCTCCACGAGGACACGCCGGTGCTCGGGATCCGGGAGGGGCGCACGATCGAGCTGACCACGCCGGGCGGCGTCGTCCGGGCCGCGGCCATCGTGCTCGCCACCAACGGCTACACGCCGCGCCTCGGCTACTTCAAGACCGGCATCTTCCCGCTGCACTCGCACGTGATCGCGACCGAGCCGCTCGACGCCGCGGCGCGCGCCGCGCTCGGCTGGGGGCAGGTCGCCGGCTTCAGCGACGACCGCGACCGGATCGCGTACGCCAGCATGACGCCGGCCGGTGAGCTCGTGTTCGGCGGGGGCAGCAACGCGGCGTATGCCTACCTCTATGGGAACAAGACCTCCTACCCGGGCACACCCGGGTCGGCCGGGCCGTCGTTCGAGGCCATCCGGCGCCGGCTCACCGGCTACTTCCCTGCGGCCGAGCGGCTGCGGATCGCGCACCGCTGGACGGGCACCCTCGGCATCACGATGAGCCGGCTCTGCAGCATGGGGGTGCGCGGCGAGCACCGGAACGTGTATTACGCCCTCGGTTACAGCGGCCACGGCGTGACGCTCGCCAACCTCGCGGGCCGCGTGCTCTGCGACATCTACGCGGGCGACGACGCGCGGTGGCGGGATTTGCCGTTCTACATGGCCCCCCTCCGGGGCGTCCCGCCCGAGCCGCTCCGCTGGCTCGGCTATCACGCGTACACCAAGCTGACGGGGCGCTCGCCGCGCCAGGCGGTGTAGCGCAGGGGGGCCAGCCGAGCGGGCTTGCGTGGCCGGAGCGCGGGGCGCTATTCGATGCGGGGCCATGTTCTGCGCGCGCTGCCACCGGGAGTACGACGCGGGCCATCGGTTCTGCCCCTACGACGGCGCGGAGCTCACCGAGGGCCGGCGCGTCGACCTGTTCCGGTACAAGCCGACCCGGCTGCGCGGGACCCTGCTCGGCGAGCGCTACGAGGTGCGCGGCTACCTCGGCAAAGGGGCGATGGCGCGCGTCTACCTCGCGGTCGAGATCGAGACGGGCCAGCCGGTCGCGATCAAGGTCCTCGAGGAGTTCGCCGCGCGGGCGGAGCGGACGCGCGAGCGGTTCGTGCGCGAGGCGCAGAGCGCCGCGACGATCGGGCACCCGAACATCGTCCGGGTGCTCGACGCCGGCACGCGCTCGGAAGACGGCGCGCCCTACCTCGTGATGGAGTACCTCTTCGGCGAGTCGCTCGGCGACTGGCTCCGGCGCGAGCGCCGCATGGACGCGGACCTCGCCATCCCGGTGCTCTCCCAGGCCGCGTCCGGGCTCGCCGCCGCGCACCGGGCCGGGATCATCCACCGCGACGTGAAGCCGGACAACATCTACCTCGTGGGCCCGCAGGGCGATCCGTACGCGGTCAAGGTGCTCGATTTCGGCCTGGCGAAGATCCAGGCGGCCGACCTCATCACGGCGACCGGCACCGCCGTGGGCACCCTCGAGTACATGGCGCCCGAGCAGGTCGTGAGCGACCTGCCCGACGCCCGCACCGACGTCTACGGGCTCGGCGTCGTCATGTTCCGGGCCTTCACCGGGGAGCTCCCGTTCCCGCGCTCGGAGCAGTCGGAGCTCCTCGCCCGGCAGCTCGTGACCCCGCCGCCCCGCCCCTCGGAGAAGCGACGGAGCCTCGATCCGCTGCTCGAGTCCGTGATCCTGAAGGCGATCCGGAAGAGCCCGAACAACCGCTATCCCTCGATGGAAGCGTTCCTCGAGGATCTCGAGCGGCTGGCCGGCGACCGGGACGGGCCGCTCTCGGCCGACGAGCCGCTGCGGGAGCCCGGCGACGTCTATCTCCCGCAGGGATCGTTTGCCAGGAACGCGGCGATCTACTTCTATAGGCGGCTCGGCATGGAAGCCCCACGCTTCGACTGAACCGACACCACCTCCCGCGGGCGCTTCCCGCCACCCAGGAGATCCGATTGCCATGGCCTACTCTGCTGCATTCCGATGCCTGACCGGTTGCCCCGGCAGCTACCCGCTGACGCAGCCCCTCTACCGCTGCCCCACCTGCGGCGGCCTGCTCGACGTCGCCCACAACATCGACGCGCTCCGCGATCGGAGCCCCGCGACGTGGATGAAGCTCTTCGACGAGCGCTACAAGCGCACGGTGTGGCCCTACGGCTCCGGGGTCTGGGGCAAGCGGGAGTGGGTCGCGCCCGAGGTCCCGGACGAGGCCATCGTGTCGATGGACGAGGGGGGCTCGAACCTGTTCTGGGCAGACCGCTACGGCCGCACGCTCGGGCTCGATGACGTCTGGGTGAAGCTCTGCGGCAACAGCCACACGGGGTCGTTCAAGGACCTCGGCATGACGGTGCTCGTCTCGGTGGTGAACAAGGCGATCCGCGAGGGCCTCGAGGTGCGCGCGATCGCGTGCGCGTCGACGGGGGACACCTCGGCGTCGCTCGCGGCGTACGGGGCGGCGGCCGGTTTGCCCGTGGTCGTGCTGCTGCCGCGGGGCAAGGTGTCGACGGCGCAGCTCGTCCAGCCGATCGCGTCGGGGGCGCTGGTCCTCTCGCTGGACACCGACTTCGACGGCTGCATGGCCATCGTGCAGCGCCTCTCGGCCGACGGCATCGTCTACCTGGCGAACTCGATGAACGCCCTGCGGCTCGAGGGCCAGAAGACCGTGGCCATCGAGATCGTGCAGCAGTTCGACTGGACGCTGCCCGACTGGGTCATCCTCCCGAGCGGCAACCTCGGCAACGCCTACGCCCTCTACGCGGGCTTCAAGATGCTGAAGGACCTCGGCCTGACGACGCGGTTCCCGCGCCTCTGCGTGGCGCAGGCGGCGCGGGCCAACCCGCTCTTCAAGGCGTGGTCCGAAGGGAAGAGCGAGGTCGTGCCGATGAAGGCGGGGGAGACCCTGGCGAGCGCGATCCAGATCGGCAACCCGGTGAGCGCGCCGAGGGCGATGCTGGCCCTCAAGGCGATGGACGGCGTCGCGGAGGAGGTGACCGAGGACGAGCTCTGCGACGCGGCGGCCCGCGCCGATCGCACCGGGATGTACACCTGCCCGCACACGGCGGTCGCCCTCGCCGCGCTGGAGAAGCTCGTGAAGAAGGGCCACGTGGGCAAGCGCCAGCGGGTCGTCGTGGTCTCGACCGCGAACGGCCTCAAGTTCACGGAGTTCAAGGTGAAATACCACGAGCGCGCGCTCGCGGACGTGACGAGCCGGCTCGCCAACCCGCCGGTCGAGCTGCCGCCCGACTACGACCGCGTCCTCGCCGCCCTCGACAGGCACGCCGCGCAGACCGGCAAGCGCTGACACGCCGACGAGATCGCGTCGCCGGCCGCTACCCGCGCGCTCTCGCGCGGCGCCGCCGGCGACGTCCGCGCGCATTCGCGGAGGTCATCGCGGAGGCGATGCCGTTCTGCAGGGTGTTGTGCGTGACGATGCCGCTCATGTCGACGCCGATCTCGACGAGCGTCCTGGCCACGTCGGGGCGCAGGCCGGTGATGATCACCTCCGAGCCGAGCAGGCGCACCGCCGTCGCGGCGCCAAGGAGCGCGTCGGCGCATGGGCCGTCGATCCGCGGCACGCCGGTGATGTCGAGGATCGCGACGCGCGCGCGGCGGGAGGCGACGCCGCGGACCAGCGTCTCCTGCACGCGGCGCGTCCGCTGGCTGTCGAGGGCGCCGACGAGCGGCATCACGACGATGTCGTCGCTGATCGGGATGAGCGGGGTCGACAGCGCCGCGAGGATCTCGTTCTGCGCTCGGAGGGCCTCTTCCCGGGCGCGCCGCGCCTCGGTCTCCGCGTCGGCGCGCTTTCGCTCCGTGATGTCCCGCACGATGACCACCGCCTCGGCCCGATCGCTGCCGGCGATCCGGACCTCGTAGTCGCGCGCGCCGCCCGCCAGCGGCTCCTGGTACTCGAAGACGTGCGTCGCCTCGTCGGCGAGCGCTCGCGCCACGAGGCCGGTGATCTGCTCGGCCACGTGGGCGGGGAACACGCTGGTGACGTGCCTGTGCAGGAGATCCTCGGCGCGGAGCGGCGGCCTCGGATCCCGGGAGGCCTTGACGTCCAGGCAGATGCCGTCGCTGCTGAGCCGGAGGATCGTGTCGGGGATGGCGTAGAGCAGCGCGCGGTTGTTCGCCTCGCTCCGGCGCAGGGCCGCCTCCACGCGCTTGCTGCCGATGAAGTGGCCGGCCTTGGCGGCGACGGCGAGCAGGACGTCGAGCAGCCCCGGATCGGGCGCGCGCGGCTCGGCGTCCATGAGCTCGAGCACGGCCGCGACCTGCGCGTCGGCGCGGACCGCGATGGGGAGCTCGACCGCGAAGCGGAGGCCGGCGCCGCGCGCCGCCTGCGCGCGCGGGTCGTCCGCCTCGGCGTCGAGGTCGCTGAACCAGGTCGGCTCCCCCTGGGCGAGCGCGCGGCCGGGCAGCCCGGCGTCGCGGGCGAACCGCGCGCCCCGGGTCGCCGCCTCGAGCGCCTTCGAGTCGTCGGGCGCGGCGCTCCAGGTGTGCTCGCAGCGCAGCCCGTCGCTCTCGTCGTCGCCGAGCCACAGGGCGGCGAACCGGAAGCCGAGCATCTCCCCGAGCGCGCCGAGCAGCGCCGGGACGCCCTCGGAGAGCGTCGTCGACTCGACCATGATCCTGGTCACGGTGTACTGCGCCGACACCTTGTAATTGGCCTCGGCGAGGGCGCGGCGCTGGTTCCACTTCTCGGTGAGCGCGAAGGCCATCTGGCGAACCTCGCTCGGGTCGAACGGCTTGGCGAGGATGAGGAGGTTGTCGGTCTGCCCGAACCGGGCGGCGATCTCCTCCCACGAGTCCTCCGAGTCCGCCGCGCAGAGGACCGCCTGGATGGCGCCGTCCTCCTTCCAGACGCGCGAGAGCGTCTCGACGCCGTCCCACCCCGGCATGCGCGCGTCCACGAACACGAGCGCGTACGGCGCGCCGCTCTGCAGCGCCTCGCGGACCTTCGCCAGCCCCTCCTCCCCGCGGGTCGCCGACGTGAGCTCGAACCTCACCGGCCGCCGGGCGGACGGCTCGCGGAACAGCGTCGGCTGGGGGCCCGCGAAGGTCGAGCCCCCCGCCTCGGATCGGAGGATCCTGCGGAAATCCTCGTGGATGGCCTCGTCGTCGTCGATCAGTAAAATGCGCCGGTTCTGCTGCCAGCTGGGATCCCCCATCACCGAGTCCTTGGAGCGTGAGTCCGGGGCCTGGATCGTGGCGCGTCTTCGTCACACGAAGCCGCGCCCCGCTCTATTCAACGGGAGGCGTGCCCTCGCCGTCTACGGGCGGAGGCGTCGGGGGCCGTGTGGGGGACTCGTCCTCGGTGGAGGGCGGGGGCGGAGGCGGGGGCATCCCGGGGGGCTCGTGCTCCTCGCCGGCCTCGGAGGCGCCGAGGGGCATGTTCACGCCGCCGGGCTTCCTCGTGGTCGTGGCCGGGCTCGCGCCCGGCGTGCCGCGGCCCCGCGCGGCGGGCGACTCGGCCGCGTGCGGGTCGAACCGGGGCCTCTTCAGCGGGCCGTGGACGTGCCAGCCGTAGAAGCCGTCCGCTCGCTTCGACCGCTTCATCTTGGGCTGCTGCATCTCGATCAGCCCGGGCACGCTCGACCCCGGCGCGCCGAGCAGCGATTTCGTGAGATCGCTCTTCGATCGGTACGCGTCGGTGAACTTGAAGCGCACGTAGAGATCCGCCGTCGAGTTGTTCCACGGCTCGCGCATGGTGACCTTGCCGTCGCCGTCGAGCTCGAGATCCTGGCCGTTCGCGCTCATCTTCGTGACCTTGAGGACGCCGTCCTTCGCCTCCGCCGACAGGAGCAGCTCCCCCAGCTTGGCCTCCGGGAGCGCGATGAGCCCCTGGATCTTCGTCTTGCCGTCGCCGACCGAGACCTCCTTGGCCGAGACCTCGAGCGCGCCGTTCGCCTTGTTGAACTTGCCCTCGGGCGCGCTGAGATCGAGGTTCGCGCTCAGCGTGCCGGCGATCGGCAGGCCAAGGATGTCCCCGAGCGGACCCACCTTGGCGAGCTCCACGTCCGAGACCTCGACGTGGACGTCGCCGCTCGATCGGCCCCACGGGACCACGCCCTCGATCTCGCCGCCGAACACGCTGGCCCAGAACGAGATCCGCATCCGCCCGACCAGGAGGGGCAGGATCTTCATCCGCGCGTGCGCCTCGTCGATCTCGATGACGCTCGGCTTCGGCGCGCTGTCCTTGGCGGCGTCGCCCGACGCGAAGGCCGCGGCGCTGCTCGGCCTGCTGCTCGTACCGAGCTCGCCCGGCGGCAGGATGAGCCGCACGCCCTTCATCTCGACCCCCGTGAACCAGTACGAGTCGAGCTCGTCGATCTCGAGGCGCTGCGCCTGGCTCGGGCCCCGCTTCTGCTGCGTGCGGTCGAACTCGGCGATCAGCCGGTCCTTGAGCCGGTCGTAGGGGAACGTGAGGTAGCCGAAGAGCCCCAGGCAGAAGAGGTAAAAGAGCGGGTATACCGCCCATCTCGCGATCTTGATGAGCCGCGCCTTCATGGCTCCTGCTCCTCGTCGTCGGCGGCGGGCGCGGACGGCGCGGGGGTCGCCGGCTGGGGCTCGCCCTTCCGGTCGAACGCGGAGACGCCGAGCTCGACCTCGTAGGAGTCCGGCTCCCCGGCGCGCGGCTTGAGGTTCAGCTTCGTCACCGCGACCGGGTGGCCCGAGCTCTCGATGTGCTCGAGCATCTTGGCGAGCCCGAGCATCCCGATCCTGTGCATCTTCACCACCGTGATCCGCTCGGTGTACTTCTTGCCGTGCGGGACGTCGGGGCGATCCTGCGACTCGGCGGCGGTGAGCTGCTGCTGCTTCGCCGCGTCCTCGATGAAGCCGGCGAGCGCGGGCGCCGGCCGCGCGTAGCGCGCGAGCAGCGCGTCCTTCAGCGCCTTGCGCTCGCTGACCTTCCCCGAGGCCTCGTAGATCGACTGGAGCAGGTCGCGGATCTCCTGGTTCTCGGCGCGCTTGCTGGACGCGACGCTCGCGAGCCCGATCGGCACGAGCAAGAGGACGATCGCCGCGAGGAAGCCGAGGAGGATGGTGAGGAGCCGGCGCTCGCGCGGCTCCAGCTTGTCGAGTCGCTCGCGGAGCGTCATCGCGATCCCTCCGGCTTCTCCGGCGCGCCGGCCGAGGCGCTCTCCGCCGCGTCGGCGGCGCCGGTCTTCTTCTTCTTCGTCTTGTCCTCGCACTTGAGATCCAGCTCGAGGACGTACTTGTGCCTGCCCTCCGTGAACTGGCTCGTCCGGCCGACCTTCACGTCGCGGAAGCAGCGGTGCTCCTTCATGTGATCGGCGATGATCTGCGCGTCCGACACCGACGGGACGACGCCCTGGAGGGTCACGTGGCCGCGGTTCACGTCGAGCTCGAGCACGTCGTGCGTGATCTCCTTCGGCACGGCCTTCGAGAGCTGCACCATGACGTCGAAGGCGTCGACGCGGGGCATCGGGTCCTCGTCGGCCGCACCGGGGCCCTGCTCGAGCAGCTCCCGGGCCTTCTGCGGGTCGCTCGTCTCCTCGCCGAGCACGTCGTGGGAGGCGGTCGCGAGCGAGGCGGCGAGCAGCTCCCGCTCCGCGTCGAGGGTGCGCAGCTCCGCGACGATGGAGAACCCGAAGCTCAGCGCGATGACGGTGCCGAGTCCGGCGAGGATCGGGATCTTCTCGCGCAGGAACGGGTAGCTGCGCTCGGCCTCGAGCGCGCCCTTCCGGAGGTTGAACCCCTTGGTCTTCGGCGTCAGCCCGAGCGCGAGCCCGAGCGCCTTGGCGAAGCGGGGCAGCGCCGCGGCCTGCTCGGGCGTGAGCCCCTCGATGCGAGGGGGCGGCAGCGGCAGGATCGTGAGGCCGAGCTGCGTCGACAGGAACATCTCCGCGCCCTGCGCGGCGGCGCCGCCGCCGACCAGGTAGAGCCCCGCGAGCGGCTCGCCGCCGAGGTTGCGCCACGCCGCGAGCGTCTGGCGGAGCTCGCGCGCGAGCGCCGGCGCGGTGCCGGGGAGGCCGGCCGTCCCGCGCGACAGCGTCCGGGCGAAGACCGGCTCGCCGCCGGAGACGATCACGATCTCGGACGTGAGATAGTCGAGGTCGAGCAGGGCGATCGGCGCGCTGGCGGGCGACGGCGCGGCGAGCTCCGGCATCACCGCCTCGAGGTTGGCGAGCGCCACCGCGCCCAGCGCGACCCGCTCCGGCTCGAAGCCGAGCGCCTCCTTCACGACGGCGATGCGCTCGCGCACGTCGTCCGCGCGCGCGACGGCGGCGAAGACCGGCAGCGTCTCCACGCCGGGCGGCCGCTTCAGCAGGCGGTGGTCGAAGACCGCGTCTTCCATCTCGAACGGCACCGTGGCCTCGAGCTCGAAGCCGAGGATGTTCTCGACCTCCTTCTGCGCGGCCGCCGGCAGGTCGAGGCGGCGGTAGAACGATTTCTCCCCGGAGAGCGCGATCGCCGCGGCGTCGGGGCGGTGGAGCCCCACGGCGGCGCGGATGGCCTCGGCCTCGGAGACGGCGTCCGTGACGGCCGCCTCGCCGAGGGCCTCGACGAAGACCCTCCTGTACGTGGTGCGGATGAGCGCCGCCCGCACCACGGATTTTCCAGCATCTATCCCGAGCAGCCTGTGCATTTGCGCGCTTCTTCCCGGAGGGGTGTTCTATTCGATGCGATAGTAGATGATCGTCCCGGCAGGGTTCGATCGTACCTGTGTTTCGTACGTTTCCGGCGTCGGAGGGACGCCACCGCTGCCGCCGCCATTGCCGCCCTGGCCACCGCTGCCGCCACTTCCGCCGCTGCCGCCACTTCCGCCGCTGCCGCCCTGGCCGAGCGGCGTCGCCCCCGTGAGATCGACCACGGCATGGACGCGCACGCGCGTCTCACGCTTGTTCCCCGGGACGACGCCATCGGCGTAGATGCTCAGGAAGTTGGTCCTGTTGCCGAGGGACCTCGTGACGTTCGGCCTGAACCGCACCGGTTCGACCCCCATCGCCCTGAACTGCTGCCCGAGCATCCCCCCGAGCGAGCTGCCCGCCCTCTGGGTCATCGCATCGACATAATCTCTCGGGGTGGGGAAGAGCAGCCCCCCGGTCATGCTCTGCACGAGCGACGCCACGGTGAGGAACGCCGTCTGCTGGTTCACGTCGGTGCAGAGCGTCGTCGTCGCGATATCCACGAAATCGGCGGTGCACGTCAGCCTGAGCAGCGTCAGCGCGTTCGCCGACGAGACGTTCACCCTCTGCCTCCGGTTGCCCCAGACGGTCAGGACCCGCTTGTCCGGGTTGCTCGGATCCGGGTCGACGAACGTCGCCCAGAAGTCGTCGTTCATGCCCCGGATCAGCCGCAGCTCGTCGAGCGAGTCGTACGGGGCGTTCTTGCGCTGATACGGGAGGCCGACCGTCTGGTAGAAGCTGTCCTCGGCGCCGGTGGAGCTCGGGGCGTTCGGCGTCGCGTCGCAGGCGAACGTCTGGTCGCCGGGGTCGGCCCAGTCGATGAGCGCGCTGCAGATGGTCGCGCGGTCGGAGAACTGGCCGTCGCCGTCGCGCTCCTCGAAGAGCGCGTTGTACTGCGCGTCGCTCATCAGGCTGAGCAGCTGGTTCCCTATGGCGATCTGATCGGAGATGCCGCCCACGTCGTCGGCGGCGCGGTTGACGTTGATCTTCGAGTCCTCGTCGACGATCTTGAGCTCGAAGCGGCCGCCGCCGGTGAGCCCCAGGTTCTTGCCCGTCGCGCTGCCCTCGCCCGCGGCCTCGGGGGGCGGCGCCGCGCTGCCCTCGCCCGCGGCCCCGGCGAGCTGCGCGTTGAAGGGGCCGAGGAACATGTCGGTGAATTTCCAGACCGGCACCTGGAAATTCCCCCTGATCCCGACGATCGCGAGCATCGGCCCGATCGCCGTGCTGACGCTCCGCTCGGAGGCGATGAGCATCCGCGACAGGTTCACGGCGCTCTTCGCGTAGTACTCGGCCCGCAGCGCGTCGCGATCGGCGAGCGCCGCGGAGAGCTCGGTCGAGGTCTCCTCCTGGAGCTCGGTCAGGAACACGGTGAGCACCGTGATCGCGCCGAGCACCATGACCAGCGCCACGCCGCGCCGCTCGCGCCGCCTCCGGAGGCGGCGGAGGCCGCGCCCGCCCTGCATGGCGGGGGACGCGCGCTCCCTCTCGCTGCGGCGCCTCGGCCGGCTCATGGCGTCGAGTTCCCGAAGGCGATGGGGACCTGCATCGGGAGTGGCACCTTCGACTCGAACTTGATCGGCTCCCCGCCCGGCCCGCCCTTCAGGACCAGCGTCACCCACACCTGCGAGGGGAGCCGGTCGAGCTGCGCCGCCGGCTGCGTCGAGTCCCACGAGTCGACCCACTCCCCGGTGATCGGGTCGAGGTACTGCAGATTGAAGCTCTCGATGTCCTCGGCGAGCACGTTGACGACTCCGCCCCTCGTCGGCTCGGTGTCGATGGTCCTCGCTTCTCGCCGCACGAGATCGAGCCTGTCGCGCTCCGGGTCGCGCGCGCCGAAATAGCCGATCTCGCACTGATCGGACTCGTGCGCGTTCCGGAGGAGCCTCCGGTGCGCGAACGCGGTGAAATCGACGCGGTCGGCGGGGGACGAGTCGTCCCCCGCGAAGGCGGTGAGCCGCACGACGATGTTCTTGTCGGCCGGCTGGTGCCTGGACAGGAAGGCCGTCTGGAGCTCGCGCGAGATGCGGGCGATCGCCGCGCGGCCCTGGTGGTAGCGGTCGCCCATCCGCGCGATGCCCGAGCGCGCGCGGCTCATGCCGTCGAACGCGCCGTAGATGAGCGTCCCGATGAGCGCCAGGATGCCGACCGAGACGAGGACCTCGAGGAGGGTCACCGCGCGCGAGCGGCCGCGGCGCCTGCAGGGAGAGCTTGGACTTCGCGTCGCCACGGTCAACTCCCTCCTCCCTGACCGCCCGCGCCCTCGTCGGGCTGGCCCATCTGGGGGATCGTCACCCACTGCACGAGCTCGAACGCGTGCTCCCGGGACCCTTGCTTCCAGGTCAGCTTGACCGTCACCCGCCGCGCGCTCGCCTCGAAGATGGGCTGGAGCGTCGGCGCGAGCATGTCGACGAACGGCTGCAGGATCCCCGAGATCCCGCCGCCCGACTCGCCGCCCCCCGCGCCGCCGCCGACCAGCGACTGCGCGAGATCGTTGATGTCGCCGCTCGGGGCCGCGGTGCCGCTCGACTCGCCCGGCCTGCCGAGCGCCCCGAGCCCCTCGAGGTTGGTGTCGAGGTCCAGATCGCCGTACTTGGGCTCGGGCATCTCGGGCTTCTCGATGCGCCAGCTGCACTTGATGTTCGGCGACTCGTCGCCCTCGCAGCACGGCCCGCTGTCGGCCTCGTCGAGCGCCGGCAGGCCGTCCTTGGCGAGCCGCTCCTCGAGCTCGGTCATCTTGCAGCGCGCGAGCCCGTTCGCGAGGCTGAGGTTCCGCGCGTGCGCCGCGGCCGAGAAGGCGCCCGCCTGCGCGGAGAGGATCGCCGTCAGCCCGAGGCCGAGGATGGCGACCGCCACCATCACCTCGAGCAGGGTGAAGCCGCGGGCGCGCATCAGGGCCCCGTGTCCTCGCGCTCCGACGCCTCGGCGTCGTCGCGCGGCCTGGGCATGCTCGCCTTGCCCTTCCTGATGTCCGTCTTGCCGGTCAGCGGCGAGACGAGCACCGTCATCACCGCGTCCGCGGTCTCCCCGCTGCCCAGGCTGAGCTGGATCGCGGCGTGCTCGGTCTGGCCTCCGGGCCAGAAGTAGAGATAGGCCCGCCCCTCCGTCACGGGCTCGTCCTGGTGTCCGGTCTCCACCTGGAGGAAGCGCACGCCGCTCGACAGCTCCTTGCCGGGCCTGTCCTTCTCGGGGTTGAAGCCGTACGCCTTCGCCGGCTCGAACGAGGGCCGCGGCGCGCGCGGCCCCTTCAGGATCGCCTCGGCCTCCGCCGTGGCCGCCTTCTCGGCCTCCGTCGCCGCGGCGGCGCCGCCGGCCCGATCGTTCCGCTCGACGAGCAGCTCACCCGCGGACTCCTCGAGCACGATCATCCGCTCCTCGAAATCGAAGACCAGCCGCACCGGCTTCGACTTCGCGTTCGCGTGGGCGTAGGCGACCCGGACGGCGCCCGCGAGCAGCGCCGCGCTGCGCTTCAGCCGCGCGCTCGTGACCGCGCCCATGCCGAGCATGACCGAGCCGCTGATGAGCGCGATCACCGTGACGGTGATCAGCACCTCGACCAGCGTGAGTCCCCTCGTGCGACGGCGTGTCATGGGCGCTCCTGCTCCCCGCGCGGCGCTACATCTCCGCGATCTTGTTGAGATCCGACTGTTTCATGTCATCCCGGATGTCGTCCGGGGTGTTCTCTTTCCTGTCGTCGCCGGACGAGACGACATGGACGTCGTTGTTCTCGTCACACTTGATCTTGTAGGGCTGGCCCCAGGGATCGTCCGTCTTGTTGCCGTCGATCTGCTTCGCGCTGACCAGCGCCTGGATCGTCGGGCACCCTTCGCCGCCCGCCCCGAGCTGCTGGTACTGCTCGGCGGCGCTCTTGATGATCGTCGCCCCGGTATAGGCGCTCTTGACGCGCGACTGCTTCAGCTTCGGCCACACCACGAGCGTGGCGCCGCCGGCGATGATCGCCATGATCGTCACGACGATGAGCACCTCGACCAGGGTCACGCCCCGCGAGAGCTTCCGGCTCAGCCGTCGAATCCTTCTTGCGCTGCTTGCTCTGTTCGTCTCCATCTCTCACTCCACCCTGTCAAGGCCACCTATTTCGCCGTCCGGTCCGTCGCTCAGGAGATCGTATCCGTCCGGATCCTTCCTTCCGGGACAGGTGAGCCGGAGCGGCCTGCCCCACGCGTCGACCGGGTCGATCGCGAGGTATCCCTCGCGCTTCAGCTCTTCCAGGGAACCCGGGCACCGCCGCTCGTGATCGGCGCGGTACAGGGTGATCGCCCCGTGGACGACGGACAACGTAGCGCGGGTCGACCGAATTCCCACGAGGCGCCGCTCGCGCGCGCCGAGGAGCAGCAGGAGGACCACCATCGCGAGGCCCGCGGCGAAGGGCCTCACCCGCGCCATGCCGGTCCGCCGGAAGAGCCCGCCGCCGCGCTCCCAGGGGAAGAAGATCGTGCTCTCTCGCTTCCTGCGCCGCCCCATAGCCGCCTACCCGACGAAGCTCGACATCTGGATGAGCGGCATGAGGATGGATATCGCGATGAACGCGACCGCGCCGCCCATGATGACGATCATCAGCGGCTCGAGCAGGCTCGTGAGCACCTGGACGCGGGTCTCCACGGCGGAGTCGTAGGCATTGGCGACGTTCTCCAGCATCGCCTCCAGCTGCCCGCTCCTCTCGCCGATGGCGATCATGTGGGTGACGATCGGCGGGAACCGGCCGCTCCGCTTCAGCGGCTCGGCGATGCTCTGGCCCTCGCGGATCGACGCGATGGCGTCGATGATGACCTTCTCCAGGGCGGCGTTGCCGAGCACGCTCCGAACGATGTCCATCGCGCTGAGGAGCGCGACGCCCGACGACAGCAGGGTCGCGAGGGTCCGCGCGAAGCGCGCGATGGACAGCATCTGGATGAGCTTGCCGAAGATGGGCGCCTGCAGCACGAACGTGTCCCACGCGAGGCGGCCCTTCGGCGTCCGCACCCAGCGGCGGAACCCGTACACCGCGCCCACGAGCGCGAGGAGGACGAGCCACCAGTAGCTCGAGGCGAACGCCGACGTGCCGATGAGCGCCGCCGTGTACCAGGGCAGCGCCTGGTCCATGGACGCGAAGATGCCGGTCACGTTCGGCACGACCGCGACCATGAGGACCGAGATGAGCCCGATGCCGATGAGCGCCATCAGCGCGGGGTAGGCGAGGGCGGCGGTCACCTTGCCGACGAGCTTCGCCTGGTTCTCCATGAAGACGGTCAGGCGGGTCAGCACGCCCTCGAGCGTGCCGGACGCCTCGCCGGCGCGCACCATGCTCACGTAGAGCGGCGGGAAGACCGAGGGGTGCGCCTCGAGGGCCTTGGCGAAGCTCGTGCCTTCGCGCACCTGCTCGCGCACCTGCGTGAGCACCCTCTTCAGCGACTCCTTCTCGACCTGCTCGATGAGCGCGTTGAGCGACTCGAAGAGCGGGATGCCGGCGCCGATGAGCGTCGCGAGCTGGCGGGTCGTCACGGCGACGTCCGACGTCGAGGGGCGGCCCGCGAAGGCGAAGATCTTGAGATCGCGCTTCGCCTTCGCCTTCGCGGCCTGCTCCTCGGTCGCGCCGGTGAGCATGATGCCGTCCTTGCGCAGGGCGGCCCGGAGGGCCTTCGCGTTCTCCGCGTCGCGGACCCCTTTGACCGGCTTGCCGGTGCCGACGAGGATGCCTCTGTATTCGAATACCGCCACGGCCTTCCCTACTCGTCGACGATGACGTCTTCCTGCGTCGCCGCGAGGACCTCCTCGACGGTGGTGATGCCCTTGAGCACCTTGCGCGCCCCGTCATCCCGGAGCGTATCCATCCCCTGGGAGATGGCGACCCGCTTGATGGTCTGCGCGTCCGCGCTCTTCAGGATGTGCGGACCCACGGCGTCGTCGACGACCATCAGCTCGTAGATGCCCCGCCGGCCGATGAAGCCCTTCTGGTTGCAGGCGTCGCAGCCCCCGGGCTTGTAGAACACGGCCCGGTCGATGTCCTGACCGATGTAGTCGTATTTCTGTCCGTGCACGCTGTAGCGGACCGAGACCTTCCGCCGCGCCTTCCAGGCGAGCCGGTCCTCGTCGAGGCCGAGCTGCTGGAGCTCGTAATCGGAGGGGCGGTAGGCGACCTTGCACGCCGGGCACAGCAGGCGCACGAGGCGCTGGGCGAGGATGCCGATCACGCTGCTCCGCACGAGGAACGGCTCGATCTCCATCTCGACGAGGCGGGTCACGGCGGCGGCCGCGTCGTTCGTGTGGAGGGTCGAGAGCACCAGGTGGCCGGTCAGCGACGCGTGGATGGCGATCTCGGCGGTCTCCTTGTCGCGGATCTCGCCGACCATGATCACGTCCGGATCCTGGCGGAGGAACGCGCGGAGCGCCGAGGCGAAGGTGAGCCCGATCCCGGGGTGGACGTGGATCTGGTGGATGCCGCCGATCTCGTACTCGACCGGGTCCTCGGCCGTGAGGATGTTCCGGCTGGGCTCGTTGATCCGGTTGAGGCAGGCGTAGAGCGTCGTCGTCTTGCCGCTGCCGGTCGGGCCCGTGACGAGGATGATGCCGTCCGGCCGCTGGATGAGCGCGTCCATGATGGCGTACTCGCGCGGCGCGAAGCCGAGGTCGTCGAGCCCGAGCAGGACCGACGCCTTGTGCAGGATGCGCATCACGATCCGCTCGAAGCCGCGGCTCGTCGGCACGGTCGAGACGCGGATGTCGACGCTCTTGCCGGCGATCTTCAGCGTGATGCGGCCGTCCTGCGGGAGCCGCTTCTCGGCGATGTTGAGCGCCGCCATGATCTTCACGCGGGCGATGATCGGCGCCATGAACTGCTTCGAGGCGCGCTTCGCGACGTAGAGCTCGCCGTCGATCCGGTAGCGGACGACGACGTCGCGCTCCTCGGGCTCGATGTGGATGTCGCTCGCCCGCTCGCGGACCGCCTGCGCGAAGAGGCCGTTGACCCAGGCGATGATCGGGGCGTCGTCGTCCGAGTCGATGATGTCGACGAGGTTGTCCTCCTCGAGCGCCGTGTCGCCCTCGAGCTTCGCGCCGCCGTCCTCCTTGCGCTCCCAGATGCGGTTGATCGCGTTCAGCACCGCGTCGGTCGTGGCGACCGCGATCTCGACGGGCTTGCCGAACAGCGCCCGCACGTCGTCGATCGCCGTCGTGTCGAGGGGGTCGGCGACGGCGCAGTAGACGACCCCGTCGTGCTCGGCGAGCGGCAGGATCTTGTGCTGCTTGGCGTAGGTGATCGGCACCCGGCTCGCGAGCTCGAGCGGCACCGCGTCGATGTCGATGCGCGGGAGGAGGCCGAGCTCGCACTCCTCCGCGAGCGCCTTGGCGATGCTCGCCTCGTCGGCGATGTTGGACGAGACGATGAGCTCCACGAGCGACTGACCGCGCTCGCGGACGGTGTCGTAGAGCGGCACGAGCCGCTCCGCGGGGACGACGCCCCGCCGGACCAGGATCTCGCCGAGGTACTGCTGCTGCAGGCTCATTCCACGCGCTCCATCTGCCGTCCGCCCGGCGGCCGCCGCGTGGGCCGCGACGGCGGGGCGCCGTTCGGCGGCGGCGGCAGCTGGGCCGGCTCGCCCTCCATGTCGGCCGCGCCGGGCTGCATCGACGCGGCGCCGGTCGGCCTGCCGCCGAACGTCGGCAGGCCGACCGGATCCACCGGCGCGTGCTCGCGCGGCCCCTTCGGGCGCGCCTCCTCCTCGAGGCGCGCCCGCTCCTCCTCGGCCAGCATCGACTGGCGGATGTCCTCGAGGAGCCCGTTCGCGCGGCCGAAGTCGCGCGGCGGCTCCCACGCGGCGCTCTCGCTGAAGACGAAGTAGCGGTCGATGAACTCCTGCCGCTCCTGCATCTTGCGCTCGAAGATGGTCCGGAGGTCGTCCTGATCGCGGATCACGTAGGGCGTCAGCACGAGGAGGAGGTTCGTCTTCGTCTTGGTCTTGACCCGCTGCCGGAAGAGGAACCCGAGCACCGGGATGTCGCCCAGCACGGGGATCTTCGTCTCCGAGGTGGTCATCCCGTCGCGCATGAGGCCGCCGATCACGACGGTCTGCTGGTCCCGGACGACGAGCGTGGTGCTCGCGGTGCGCTTGTTGATGGGGATCGCCCCGAGCGCGCCCTCGAGGGGGGCGCCGGCGTCGGAGATCTCCTCGGAGAGCTCCAGCCGCACCTGGTCCGAGTCGTTGACGTGGGGGACGACCTTGATCTTCGTGCCGACGTCCTGGCGCGCGGCGGCGCCGCCGCCGAGGCCGCCGAGGCCGCCGAGCAGGCCGCCGAGCGCGCCGAGCCCGCCCGCCGCGCCCGCGCCGCCCGCCAGGCTCGCGAGCTGGTTGAGCCCGCCGCCGCCCACGTTGGTCTGGAGCGGGATGTTCTGGCCGATCGAGATCTCGGCCGGCACGTTGTCGGTCGCGAGGATGTGCGGCGTCGCGAGGACGTTGGAGTCGCCGTCCTGGGCCAGCGCGTGGAGGACGACGCCGAACGCGGGGATCGAGATGCCCGTCCCGAGGATGTTGTTCGAGCCCGTGATCGCGGGGCCCTTGATGCCCAGCGCGAGCGCGCCGAGCTGCGCCGGCAGGCCGATGACGGACTGGCGGATGTTGTTGCCGCCGTAGACGACGCTGTCGTCCGGGTTGAGGCCGTTGAACGGCGCGCCGGCGTGGTAGCCGATGCCGAAATCGAGCGAGCGGCTGACGTTCACGTCCATGATCACGGCCTCGATGAACACCTGCCGCCGCGGCTCGTCGAGCTGGTCGATCACGGTGCGCAGCTGGGCGTAATCGTGGGGCGACGACGTGATGAGGAGCTTGTTGCTCGCCTCGTCGCAGGTGACCTTGACCTGCCCCTCGAAGATGTCGTCGGTCGAGCCCGGCACCGGGGGGGCGGCGCGCGCGCCCGGCCTGCCGCCCACGGGCGCGCCGCCGCCGGTCCCGCCGCCGAGGATCTGGTTCAGCGTCGCCGACAGCTCCTTGCAGCCGGCGTGCTGGAGCGAGAGCACGTGGACCTGCCCCTCGCCCGTCTGCGGCACGTCGAGGCGCTTCAGGATGCCGAGGACGCGCAGGTAGTCCGGCTCGGTGGCGGTGATGACGAGGGAGTTGGTCCTGTCGTCCGCGATGATGCGGGCGCCGGTGCCGCCGGCGCCGCCCCTGCCGGGCCTGCCGCCGCCCGCCGCGCCCCTGCTCGGGTCGACGATCTCGTTCAGCTTGGTCGCGACCTCCGCCGCGGAGCCGTAATGAACGGGCTGCACCCAGAGCTGATCGCCGGCGCCGCCGACGTCGATCTCCTCGACGATCCGGAGCATGCGCTGGATGTTCGATCCGGTGTCCGTGATGATGAGCAGGTTGCCGGGCGGGTAGACGGTGACGTCGCCGTCCTTCGATTTGAACTTGCTCAGGACGCCGCCCGCCTCGTTGGCGTCGATATGGGACAGCCGGTACATGCGGGTGACGAACCGGTCCTCCGCGGGCACGGGCGCGGCGGTCCCGTACACGGGCGTCGTCTCCGACACCGAGCCCGGCGTCTCCACGATCTTGAGGAAGCGGCCGTGGGGGATGACGGTGAGATCGTTCGACGCGAGGATCGACAGGAACGCGCTGTACGCCTCGGCGACGGTCACCTTCTCCGGCGCGTACACCGTGGCCTTGATCTGCCGGAGCTTGCCGCCGTAGATGAAGCGGCGCCCCGTGATGTTGCTGATGGCCTTCACGAGCTCGGGGAGGTCGGCCTCGTCGAGGTTGAAGCTGACCTTGTAGCCGCCGGGCTTCGGCTTGAACTCGATCTCCTGGACCCCCTGCTTGACCGCGGCGAGCGGGTCGTCCCCGGCGTCGCCTGGCGCGGCTGCGCCCGGCGCGCCGGCCGGCGGAGCGCCTGCGGCCGGCGCGCCCGGCGCGGGGCGGGCGGGCGGCGGGACCTGGCCGGGGGTCCGCAGCACGGGGGCGCCGCGGTTCGCGGGCTGCGCTGCGGCGGGCGGCGCCGCGGCGGCGAGCACGAGCGCCGCCACCGGCGCGGCGAGGAGCCTCCTCCGGAGGCAGCAGGATCGCTCGAGGGTCGTCATCACCATCAGTCGACTCGATATTCTCTGCGTTGGTGGGTAGGGGAGGCGGCGCCGTTCAGTCGGCGTTCAGTCGGCGTTCAGTCGGCGTTCGGCGCGCTTTCGCGCGCGGCCGGCGAGGGGGGCCGCGGCCGCTTCGAGCGAGGGGTCTTGCCCAGGGCGGTCTTGCTCGCGCCGGCGGCGGCCTCGCTGTCGGCCTCCTCCGTCGCGTCCGTCGCGGACTCTTTGTCGTGGGGCGGCAGGACGGCCTTGGCGACCGACACGAGGACGAGGCTCATGACTCCGACGAACGTGAGCGAGCCGAGGACGAACGTGCCGATCACCATCAGCGTCCGCCGGAGCAGGCTCCCCTCGTTCAGCGTCCGTATCCATCGCGCCATGCCGCTACCCTGCTTTCGTCCCTGGATTCAGTCCGGAGCGCTCACTTGATGTTGAAGTCGATGTTCATCGGCTTGCCCTTGCGGTTGATGCTCACCGTGAGCCGGTCCGCCGTCCGGAGCCGCGCGTAGGCCTCGAGGGCCTTCTGCGGATCGCTCATCTCAAACCCGTTGATGCTGGACAGCCGATCTCCGTTCTCCAGCCCGAGCGTCCCCAGCAGAGAGTCCGGGCGAATCCCGAAGAGACGGATGCCCACCACCTTGTCTCCCTCCTTCTCGGGGACGATACGCGCGGAGCGCATCAGCTCGCCCTGGTTCTCCAGGATGTGGTCGACGGCGCTGCGCTCCACGTTGAACTCGTTCTCGCTCACGCGCTGGATCTTCGAGGCGAGCTCCGGCGGGATCTTCTTGCCGCCGCGGGCGGCGGGCTTCGGCGCCGCGCTCGTCGACGTCGTCGGGGGCGCCGGCGCCGGCGCGGCGCGGGCGACGGTGCTGTTGCGGCCCACGACGGCCTGGCAGCGCGAGCTGCCGGACGTCAGCCAGACCCGATCCCACCCCACGTAGTAAACGGTCTGCCCGCTGATCTCATCCCCTTGCCGGCGCAAGATCGCCTTGCCGTCCGAGCCGGCCATGGCCGCGAACGACCACTCGGGATCGTCGGCCTGCGTGATGAGCAGGACGCGGGCGCCGTCGCAGGAGGGGTCCGCGTACGGATCCTTGTTGTTGGGCAGCTCGTGCGGGACGCTCGGGATCTCGACCGGCTTGCCGTCGAGCGGCCCCGTCACCGAGTCGAACGGGTTGCGCGAGAGGATCGCCGCGGCGCTCGTCGTGTGGTCCGTGCTGCTCGCGGTCGACCCGAACGACGCCGGGCGCGTCGGAGGGCTGGGCGGCGCCGGCGGCGCGTCGATCGCGACGCTCGAGAGCACGAGCTGGCCCATGCCCGACGCCTGGAAGTAGGCGGCGAGCGCGATCAGCGCGCCCAGCACCCAGGGAAAATACCGCTTCAGGATCGCGTCGATGCCCATGCGCCCATCCTCCTCTAGGCGAGTTTCATGCCAGCGGTCAACCGCCGGTGGTTTCCCGCG
Source organism: Sorangium sp. KYC3313 (assembly GCF_052075895.1). Taxonomy (NCBI): domain Bacteria; kingdom Pseudomonadati; phylum Myxococcota; order Polyangiales; family Polyangiaceae; genus Sorangium; species Sorangium sp. KYC3313. The sequence continues at coordinate 588,794 of NZ_CP197255.1, read as the reverse complement.
TCTTCACGAAATTTCGGGAGCTGTCCCGCCAAGGTGACGCGCCCCAGCCGCGTCGGACGGCCTTCGTTGCCAAAGTGACAAATGGATCTTCGCGGGGCGCCGGCGCACGGGAGCGCGCCGTGTCCGCGGGACGGCGCGCGCGGCGTCACTCCAGCTCGCCGAGCTTTCGGTAGATGGTGCGCGTGGAGATGCCGAGCAACTGCGCGGCCACGGATTTGTCCCCGCGGGCGTGGCGGAGCGTCTCGCGGATGAGCCTGCGCTCGACCTCGTCGAGGGGCGTGCCGACCGAGAAGGTGAGCGAGCTCGGCTCGGCGGGGGCCGCCTCGCGGATGAAGTCGGGCAGGTCGTCGACGGAGAGCTGGTCGCCGCGGCAGAGGACCACGGCGCGCTCGATCACGTTCTCGAGCTCGCGGACGTTGCCCGGCCACGTGTAGTCGGTCAGGCGCGCGAGCACGTCGCGCGGCGCCTCCAGGCGGGGGCGGTTGTTCTTCGTGCAGTAGACGCCGAGGAAGTGGTCGACGAGGAGCGGGATGTCCTCGCGGCGGGTCCGGAGCGGGGGTGCCGTGATCGCGATCACGTTGAGCCGGTAGAACAGGTCCTCGCGGAAGCGTCCGGCGGCGACCTCGGCGCGGAGGTCCTTGTTGGTGGCCGCGACCACGCGCACGTCGGCGCGCACCGTGTCGCCGCCGACGGGCTCGTACTCGCCCTCCTGCAGCACGCGGAGGAGCTTCACCTGCACGGCGGGCGAGAGCTCGCCGATCTCGTCGAGGAACAGCGTGCCGCCGGCCGCCTTGGCGAAGCGGCCGTCGCGCTTCGCCAGGGCGCCGGTGAACGCGCCGCGCTCGTGGCCGAAGAGCTCGGCCTCGAGGATGGTCTCCGGGATGGCCGCGCAGTTGACCGCGACGAACGGCCCGCGCGATCGCGCGCTGCGCTCGTGGATGAAGCGCGCGAGCAGCTCCTTGCCGGTGCCGCTCTCGCCGAGCACGAGCACCGTGGCGCTCGAGGGCGCCGCCTGGGTCGCGATGTCGAGCACGCGGCGGAGCGTCGGGCTCGATCCGACGATCTCGCGCTTCGTGAGCAGCTTGATCTCCTGCCGGAGCGAGCGGTTCTCGGCGACGAGCGACTGGCGCTCGGCCGCCTTGCGCACGCTCTTGATGATCGTCATCCGCTTGAGCGGCTTCTCCACGAAGTCGTAGGCGCCCTCGCGCATGGCCTGGACCGCGGTCTCGACGGTCCCGTAGGCCGTCATCATCACGACCTCGGTGTCGGGCGCGAGCTGCTTCAGCGCGCGGAGCAGCTCGAGGCCGCTGACGCCCGGCATCATCAGGTCGGTCAGGACGACCTCGACGCGGCGGCTGCGCACGATCTCCAGCGCCGCCTTCGCGCTGTCCGCCGTGATGACGCGCATGCCGTCGCGCTGGAAGATCTTCTCGATGGAGGCGACGTTCGACGGCTCGTCGTCGACCACGAGGACCGTCGGCGCGCCGGGCGGCGGCGCGGCGGGGCCAGCGGGCGGCGCGCTCGGAGGGACTTGTGCCAGATCGTCAGCCATGCGCCACTGTGTCACAGGCGCCAGCGGCATGTCCAGGAGAGCACGGGTCTGACAAAGTCCGATCCGGCGCCTGACAAACTGACACGCCGCCGTGGTCCCCGCGCGCCGCCCGCGAAGATCGCGGGATCGGTCAGCGGATGAGCTTCGACAGCTGCTTGAAGTCGTCCGTCCCGGCGATCCTGAGCCAGTCGAAGACGACGGTCTCCGCGGTGGTGATGGTGGCGCCTGCGGCGCGGCAGAGGTCGAGGCCGGCGAGCCGGTGGTCGTCGCGGCGGGAGGCGACGCCGTCGAGCGGCACCTGGACGAGGACGCCGCGCGCGGCGAGGTCGCGCACGGTCTGGAAGACGCAGACGTGCGCCTCCACGCCGACGACGATGGCGGCGCGGGGCGCGCGCCCGGTCGACGTGCGCAGCACGCGCTCGAACTCGGGGGAGCCGCACGCGGAGAACTCCATCTTGGGGACGACGGGCGCGCCCGCCTGGGCGAGCCGCTCGGCGATGGGCGCGATGGTCGGGCCGAGGCCCGCGGGGTACTGCTCGGTGGCGATGACCGCCGCGCCGAGCCGCCGCGCCGCCTCGATCAGCACCGTGGCCGCGCGGGTGAGCGCGTCCATCTGGGGCGCCGGCATCGCGGCGGCGAGCTTCTCTTGCACGTCGACGACGATGACCGCGCTGTCTGCGGGCTCGATCCTTTGCATGGCGGCTACCTCGTGGCCCGGAAGCTCCGGAGGAACCGGAGCAGGTCGCTCCGCAGGTCGAAGCGGAGGAGCGCCTCGCCGATCAGCGCGCCGCCGTCTCCGACGAGCACGCCGGGCAGGACGGTCATCGACGCCATGAGATTGCCGGGGCGCACGGTCTTCCGGCCGGCGAACGCGCAGCGGCGGCCGTCGTTGGCGGTGAACTCGAAGGAGTAGGGCAGGGTGCCGGTGCGCGCGACGTCGAGGCCGAGCCGCCCCGAGAGGTAGCGGTGGTCGGCGAAGCCCTCGGCGTCGATCTCGCCCTCGATCTCGACCTCGGGCTTGCGCAGGAAGGCGAGGAGGCCGCGCGAGCGCGCGCGGATCGTGAACGACATGGGCCGCTCGTCGGAGGGCGAGTCGACCAGGTGGAAGCTCCCGGCCATGGTCTCGCAGAACTCGAAGCCGCGCATCACGCCTCCGGGGGCGCGCCGCGGGGCGGCGCCGGCAGCGGCGGGGCGGCGGTCGCCTCGGTGAAGTCCTCCGGCGGGAGCACGAGCCGCTCGACCCGGCGGCCCGAGGCGAGGGCGTCGACGATCTCCGGGACGTCGGCGGGGGTCACGCGGCCGTAGAAGTAGCCGTCCGGCTCCACGGCGATGACGGGGCCCGCCCAGCAGACGTCGAGGCAGCTCGCGGAGCAGGCGCGCGCCTCGACCTTCGCGAGGCCCCGCTCGGCGAGCGCGGCCTTGAGCTGCACGTGGATGCCCTCGGCGCCGCGCTGAGCGCAGGAGCCCTTGGGAATGCCGTCCGGGCGGCGGTTGACGCAGACGAAGAGGTAGCGCTTTCGCTGGGGCACGAGGCGGATCCTCGTGCGTCGCGGGGGCCAGGTCAAGCTGGGGAGGGGGAGGCGGGGGAGGGGGAGGGGGAGGCGAGGAGGGCGAGGCGAGGGAGGGGAGCGAGCCGCGAGGCTGCTCTGGAGATGCACGGGGCGCGACGAGGCCCTCGGAAGGCCATGCTCCGGCGGCAACAGCGCCGGGGAGCGCACCGGAAGGCGGTGATGCGGCTGCGGGGGAGGTTCGGACGGCTCCGGACGCGATTCGCCCGCGGCGGAGGGCGGCGGGAGCGGTTCGGAATGCTGTGTGCCGCGGGAACATCGCGTTTCTCGGCGGCAGCGCGGCGATTGGGCGGATGTGTGCGGCGCAGACCGCAGCGTATATGGTGACCGTCGCCATGGATGTCGTCTCAAACTGCGCGTTGCCGGTTGCTTCGGTCGTCTGGCAGCCACGCCCCGCCATGTGGATGCTCACCGTCGTCTGCAAAGCGACGTTCCTGCTGCGCCCGGGCGAGGCTGCGCTGGCAAGAGAGCAGGAGCCGCCGCACGAGGACGATCAGCACTGGCACAACGATGCTCGCCGGAGCCTTCGTGCCGCCTGCGATCTCATCCCCGTCAAGCCCTGGGCCGACGTCGTGCTGGTCGGGCACGCGTTCGCGCCCGGTGGGGAACCCATGCGTTCGCTGATCGCCCGGCTCAGCGTGGGCGAGGTGGACAAGTCGATCGCGGTGTTCTGTGATCGCGCGTTTGGTCATGACGGCACGATCTATGAGGGGCAAAAATTCTCGAGGATGCCGCTGCTCTACGAGCGCGCCGCGGGAGGGCCAGATACGGTCAATCCTGTCGGGTTGCGCCCTGGGATGCAGGACGCGCAGGGAAGGTTCATGGTTCCGAACCTCCAGCCCCCCGGCGTGAAGGTCACATCCCGTTCTGATTTCATTGCTCCGATCGGCTTTGGTCCGCTGGCGCCGACGTGGCCGTCGAGGCGCGAGAAGCTGGGCCGCAAGGGGGCACCGGGATCGCTGCGAGACTGGTACAAGCAGCCGCTTCCGGAAGACGTCGACTTCTCGTGCTTCAATCACGCGCCGCAGGACCAGCAGATCAAGGAGCTGCGCGAGGACGCGCGGATCGCGCTCGAGAACCTCCACGCAGAGCACCCGCGCCTCGTCACGAGCCTGCCCGGCGTCCGGCCGCGCGCGGTGCTCGAGCGCGCCATGGGGGCGGCGCAGCCGCTCACGTTTCGCTGCGACACGCTGTGGATCGACACGGATAGGTCCGTGTGCATGTTGACGTGGCGCGCACAGGTCCCGATCGAGCACCCGCAGGAGCGGGGGCGAGTGCTCGTCGAGCTCGCGCCGGAGGGGGCGGGCGCCGGCTGGCCCGGGGGAGCGATGGGGCGCGCACCGGTGGCGTCGCAGCCGCGGGGGGGCGAGGTCGCCGAGACGGCCGTTCCGCTGGCGCCGTCGCCCGAGGCGGAGAGCGTCGTGGGGACGATGGCTCCGGGAATTGTCCCGCCGGCCGACATGGTGCTCCCGTTTGCGCCATCAGGTCATGCGCCGCATGCGCCGAGCTTCGGCGCACCTCCGGCGCAGAGCTCGCCGCGGCCGCCATCCCAGTCCTCGTCCGGCTGGGGCGGCGCTGCGCCGCCTGCCGTGTCCGCGCCGCCGGGCTCCGTGCCGCCGGGCTCCGTGCCGCCGGGCTCCGTGCCGCCGGGTTCCGCGCCGTCGCTCAGCCAGTCGTCGCCGTCATGGGTGATGGGAGCTCCGCCCGCCCCGCCGCCGCCTCCGTCCCGCCGAACGCGCACGGGCAGCGAGGATTCGGACGTCTTCTTTGCTCCGACGCCACCACCGCCACCGAGGGTCGTGGCTCCTGTGCCGGTGGACGCGATCCCTCCGGCGCGCGAGAGCAACCCATGGGCGGCCGAGCAGCGCAGCGGCCACCCGGCTCCCCCCATGACGGTAGGGCAGCTCGCAGCGCACGTGGTGAGCCCCGAGGTCAGCAAGGTCGAGCCAGCGTCGGCTGCGCGCTCCGCGCCGGCAGCGATGTCGCGCCTCGAGGTGGGCACAGCGCTGCAGTTCATCTGGTACGACCCCGAGGAGGTGCCGCGGATACGGCGGAAGCCTGCGTTTCAGCAGATCCTGCGCGGGCTCGAGGACAAGCCGCTCGATGCGGAGGTCGACGATCCGGCGATCGTCAGGGATCCGATGGCGGTCGAGGACCGGCGCGAGGTCTTCGAGGTGCTCACGCGCGGGGAGGCGGCGGAAGAGGCGGAGCTGAGCAGAGCGCTGGAGCGGGCGGTCCGCGAGGACGGGAAGTTCGTGCCGCCGCTGGCCTTGCTCGCTGGCGAGCTGCACTTCCCGTTCGACGAGCTCGAGCGGCTGAAGGCGACGATGACGACGGCGGCCACGTTCGCGGCCGGGGACGAGGTGCTGAGCGCCGCCGTCGAGGAGGCGAGGGGCTTCCTCAGCATGCCGCACCTGCTGAGCCCGTCGGCGGTGACCGAGGGGTTCACCAAGCGGATCGAGGACGCCTTCGCGCGGGTGAAGCGCTCGGTGCCGCAGGGATACCTCGGGGAGCAGGCAGAGCGGGTGCTCCTGGAGAGGCGATGCTACCAGCAGCGCGCGGTGTTCGGGGCGGTGCATCTCCGCGCGCTGCTGCAGGTGGACGGCTCGTCGAGACCCGTGCCCGCGTACCTGCCCGAGGATCTGGCGAAGAAGCTGCCGATGCAGGCGCGGTTCAGGGCAAAGCTGATCGCGACGCTCGAGCTGCAGGAGGATCAGTACGAGATGCACCCGGCGGCGCTGAGGGTGACGGCGCTGGGGAGGTTGATGGCGGCGCCGCGAGCGTGACGGGCGGGCGTGCAGCCGTAGCGAGGTGGAGGCCGGTATGTCGAAGGGGGATCATGTCTTCAACAACATCGTTTCCAAGATGAACGGCGCGTTCGAGGCCGGGTTCATCGTCTATGCGCGCGACAAGCTCGCCAGCGGCTCGGCTGGCACGGCTCAGCTCGGCGCCCTCATCCATAGCAGAGCGGCGCGGGACGATTGGATGCGCCGACACATGCGGCGGACTTCGAGCCTCCTGACGGCGTTCCTCGAGGATGCGGCCCTGAGGGACTTGAGAGAATCGCTTCAGACGGCGACCTATCTCGGCGGAGACGCCAACAACGACACCTACTCGATGTACGCGCAGGAGTTCCAGGACGCCGTGGTCCGCCTGTTCGCGAAGATCGCGCGCACTCGATCCTATGCCAGCGAGGGCGACCTCACGCCCGACATCACGCGCATCCGGAGGGCGTTCTTTCATATGACACGCGCGGCGGAGGACCCTGGCGCGCTCCGGAGGTTGCTCGATCAGACCCAGGGAAACGCGCGAGAGCGGGCGAGGGTGGAGGCGGCGGTCCACGCCGTCCGCGCGCGGCTGGAGTCGGCGTGGGGAGCCTGCGAACGCATCTTCAGGACGGCGGCCGCGGAGCTCCTGCGGCTGCCCAGGAGCTAATCGCGTCACCGCGCGGCCGGCCGCAGAGCGCTGCGTCACCTCGACAGGGAGCCGATCCGGGCTCGGCCTGCCCGTGCTGTTCCATCCACCGAGCCGCGGGCGATGATTCCCTCATGGAAATCGGGGCGGCTGCTGCATCGTTTCTCGTTGCGCACACCCGTTTTCTTGTTTCGATGGCGGCGGCGGATCGCATACCATTCGATCGCGCCGGTGAGCCTGGCACGGGGTGAGGGAGGTCCTCGCCAGCTGAACGAAGGAGAGCCCGCCGATGAGCCTCGAGGTGACCTTTGCGTGTGGCGAGGGCCCGCTCTCCGTGCGCCGTTTCTCGGTGCAGGAGGCGGTATCGAGCCTGTTCACCGTCTCGGTCCTCGCAGGATCCGAGAACCCCGCCATCGACCTGGAGGCGCTCATCGGCAGGCCGGCGCGCTTGCGCGTGATCGGCGGCGTGTCTCATGCTGGCGCAGGTACCCGCCTCTGGACAGGCATATGCAGCTATGTCGAGCAGGTCCACGCGGTACAGCCGACCAGCGGTCAGACGGCCATATCCAGCTACCACGTGCGCATCGTTCCGGATCTCTGGCTGCTCACCCAGCGCCGCAACTATCGTATTTACCAGCACCTCACGATCCCGGACATCTCCGACAGGCTGCTCGCAGAGTGGAAGCTTTCGCCCGTCTGGCAGATCGATCGAGGCCGCTATCCCAAGCTCGAGTACAGGGTCCAGTACGGCGAGAGCGACTACGCCTTCCTGTGCCGCCTCTGGGAGGAGGCCGGGATAGCGTTCACCTTCCCCGATGACGAGGGCGCAGGCTCTCGGCTCACGCTGAGCGATCACCTGCACCAGAATCCGCTGCGCGAGGGGGCGCCGCTGACCTACGCGGACAACCCCAGCCAACCCCTCGACCAGCAGTTCGTCGCCAACGTTCAGCTCTCGCACGAGGTCCGCCCGGGGGCTTACACGATCCGCGACCATGATCTTCGCCGCCCGGCGTTTCCCCTCCTCGGCGAGGCTCAGAGCGCGCCCGCGCCCGAGGACAAGTACGAGCAGTACCACTACCAGCCGGGCGCCTTCTTGATCCACGCGGACAAGGGCGGCGGCACGCCGGCCGCGGACGACAAGGGGGCCACGCGTCACGAGCAGGCCTACGGCGCGCGGCTGGCCGAGCGGGCGCTCGGCGCCGAGCGCGTCGATCGCCGCGCGATCTCCTTCGAGACGAACACGATCGACCTCTGGCCCGGCGTCGTCTTCAGCGTCGATGGCCATCCGCACCCCGAGATCGCCGACGGTACGCGGCTGCTCGTCACCGAATTCTCGCTCGACGGCACCCCTGGCGAGGAGTGGTCGATGTCGGGCCGCGCCCTCTTCACGGATGCACCCTACCTGCCTCCGTTCCGCACCCCCAGGCCTCGCGTCGAAGGCGCGCAGTGCGCCACGGTCGTGGGCCGCGCGGGGCAGGAGATACACACCGACGAGTTCGGTCGGGTCCGCGTCCAATTTCCCTGGGACCGCGAGGGGCGTCACGACGACGCGAGCTCGTGCTGGATCCGCGTGAGCCAGGGCTGGGCCGGCACGGGCTACGGGATGATCGTCATCCCCCGCGTCGGCCAGGAGGTCCTCGTCGGCTTCCTGGAGGGGGATCCCGATCAGCCGATCGTCGTCGGGCGCGTCTTCAACGCCACCCAGCAGGTCCCTTACAAGCTCCCGGAGCACAGGACGAGGAGCACATGGAAGAGCGACTCGTCGCAGGGCGGCGGCGGATTCAACGAGATCATGTTCGAGGACCAGAAGGGGCAGGAGCTCGTCTGGGAGCAGGCCGAGAAGAATCGCCGCCGGCTCGTCAAGAACGACGAGACGATCACCATCGGTCACGATCGCCAGCTGCTGGTGAAGAACGACGAGCACGCGCGCACGCTCGGCAACCTGAAGGTCCATGTCGGCAAGGATCAAGACATCGTCATCAAGCAGGAGAAGCGCGAGCGCGTGGAGGGCAACAGCCACCTTCGCGTCCGGGGGAAGCGCAACCAGAAGATCGACGGATCGCACTCGCTGATCGTGGGCGGAGATCGCCACGAGGTGGTGGGCAAGAGCCACGCCCTCGCGGCGGCCGAGGAGATCCACGTCGCCGCCGGTACGGCGCTGGTCATCGAGGCGTCGAGGGACCTGACGCTCAAGGGCCCGGGCGGGTTCATCCGCATCGACGCGAGCGGCATCACCATCCGGGGCACCGTCGTGCGCATCAACAGCGGCGGCTCGCCCGGCAGCGGCAAGGGCGCGAGCCCCGAGGAGCCGGCCGAGGCGACGGATGCCATCACGGACGACGTGAGCCGGACGTTGATAGGGCAGTGATCGGCGCTGGATGGTCCACGATCGAACGTTCGCGAGACGAGAGGAGAGGAGGGGAGAGATGCCTCCGGCAGCACGGATCACCGACATGCACACTTGCCCGATGGTCGAGCCCGGACCGGTCCCGCACGTCGGCGGCCCGGTCCTGAGGGGGGAGGGGACCGTCCTGATCGGCTTCCAGCCCGCCGCGCGTGTCGGCGACAGCGTCAAGTGCGTCCCTGCGATCGACAGCATCTCGTCGGGCGAGCCCACGGTGCTCATCGGCCACAAGGATGCGGCGCGGATGGGGGATCCCACGTCGCACGGCGGGGTGATCGTGAAGGGGTGTCCGACGGTGCTCATCGGCTCGAGCCCTCAGGCGGAGACATTGAGGACCGACAAGCCGTTCTGCGAGGACTGCGAGCGCAAGCGCAAGGAGCGCGAGGCCCGCCGCAAGCGGGGGAAACGCTGATGCCGGCGCCGCGCTGCATCGTCGAGGTCCGGTGGGGGAAGCTCGCGGGCACGAAGGTTCCCATCGACCCCGGCGATACGCTCCGGGTCGGGCGCGGGGACATGGCGCAGCTCGCGGTGCGGCACGATCCCAGGCTCTCGGCGGTGCACTTCGAGCTGGCCTGGGACGGCGCGCGCTGCGCGCTCCGGGACCTGCGGAGCGCGACGGGCACGCAGCTCAACGGCGAGCCGGTGGCCGAAGCCGAGGTGGAGCACGGGGCCTGGATCCGCGCTGGCGAAGCCGATTTCATGGTCCATTTCGAGGCGCACACGCCGCCGCCCGACGAGGAAGAAGACGCGGTCGACGAGGACGAGCGGCGCCGTCGAGCGAGGCGCCGGGGGCTCGCGGAGCGAGCGCTGGAGAGGCTGCGGGACGAGTCCTCGCGTGTCCCTCTGTACGCGGTCCTCGACGCCGCCCGTGACGACCGGATCCTGGAGCTCTTGCGAGAGTCGGTGGAGCGCCACCAGTCGCTCTACGAGGGGACCCCCGGCGAGCCTCTGGAGGACGTTGCGCCGTACCTGGCCGGCCCCATGGATTCGAGCTCGACGCTGCTGTCGCGGCTGGTGCTCGAGGGCTGGGGGAGGCGCTGGGGGATCTACTGCACGAGCCGAGCGCCCTTTCGCGAGGTCCGACGGCACTTCCGCCGGTTCCTGATGGTGGAGCTGGAGACGTCGGGCGAGCGCGTGTACTTCAGGTTTTACGATCCCGGCGTGATGGGCGTCTTCGCGCCCACGTGCACGCCGCTGCAGATCGAGGAGATGCTGGGCGAGAGCGAGCGCATCCTCTACGAGGTCCCCGATCACGGCCTCGCGAGCATCGACGCCGAGCTCGCGACGGCCAAGCGGTCCGCCAGGGCGGCGGAGACGGCGGATGCGCCGCCCGAGGGATGACCAGATGCCCACCCTCAAGCTGACCCTCTCTTCCCGAGAAGACTCGCTGGTCGTGCATCGGTTTGCGGTCCACGAGGCCGTCTCGATGCCGTTCTCGATCTCGGTCTGGGCCCGCTCGCCGGATCCAGCCGTGGACCTCGGGGGCATCGTCGGCCGTCCGGGGACCTTCCACGCCGACGCCGGCTACGGCTTCGCGCACCGGCCGGGCGGCCGCACGTGGAGCGGCCTGGTAAGCCGCGCCGAGCAGGTCCACGCCGTCAAGACCGCGGCCGGCCAGCAGAACGTCTCCACGTACCATTTCCGCCTGGTCCCGGCCCTCTGGCAGCTCACGCAGCGGCGCAACCAGCGCATTTACCAGCACCTTTCCATTCCCGACATCATCGACCGCCTCCTCGGCGAGTGGCGTATCCAAGCGGTGTGGAGGATCGATCGCGGGCGCTATCCGAAGCTTGAAATCAAGGTTCAGTACGCCGAGACCGATTACCTGTTCCTGAGCCGCCTGCTCGAGGAAGCGGGGATCGCCTTCACGTTCGCGGACGACCAGGGGCATGCCGCCGCGCCGATCTTCAGCGACCGCCTGGAAGCGAACCCACCCCGGTCGGCGCCCCCGATCCTCTATCTTGGCGACGTGAGCGAGGGCGCCGGACGGGAGTTCGTCACCGGCGTGCGTCTCAGCCGCGAGGTCCGTCCTGGTGCCGTGAGTGTACGAGACCATGATTTCCGGCGTCCGATGTTCTCGCTGGCGGCGAGCGCCAGGACGGCCTCTGCTGAAGATCGCTACGAGCAATACCGGTACCGGCCCGGCGCGTTTCTCGTGGAGACCGGCAAGCCGGCTGGCAGCCCGGTCGCCGACGACCAGGGGTTCGCCCGCCATGACGCCGGAGTTGGAGACGAGCTCGTAGAGCGCGAGCTCCACGGCGAGCGCGTGGGCGTCCACGGTATCGGCTATGAAACGAACGCCTTCGACATCATCCCCGGCGTCGTCTTCTCGGTCGACGGCCACCCGCATCCCGAGCTGCCCGCGGCCCGCCGGCTCCTCGTCGTCGAGAGCGCTTTCGAGGGCACACCTGACGGCGAGTGGACGCTCTGCGGCCAGGCGGTCTTCGCCGATTCACCGTATCGCCCGCCGCGGCGCGCTCCGAAGCCGGTCGTCCATGGCTTCCAGAGCGCCGTGGTCGTGGGGCCGCGTGGCCAGGAGATCCACACGGACGAGTTCGGCCGCGTCCGCGTGCAGCTCGCGTGGGACCGCGAAGGGCAGAAGGACGAGCACAGCTCCTGCTGGATGCGCGTGCATCAAGGATGGGGCGGCGCCGGCTGGGGCATGATCGCGCTTCCGCGCGTTGGACAGGAGGTCCTCGTCACGTTCCTTCAGGGCGACCCCGATCAGCCCGTCGTCATCGGCCGCACCTACAACGCGGTCCAGAGCGCCCCGTACGCGCTGCCCGAGCACCGCACCCGGAGCACATGGAAGAGCGACTCCTCGCCGGGAGCGGGAGGGTTCAACGAGGTGATGCTCGAGGACCTGAAGGGCAAGGAGCTCGTCTGGCAGCAGGCGCAGAGAGACCGGAAGCGGCTGGTCAAGAACGACGAGCAGGGCACGGTGGGTCATGACCGGCAGAAGCTCGTCAAGAACGATGAGTCCGAGCGGGTCGACGGCCACGCCAAGCGAGCGGTGAGCAAGGACGTGGATGCCGTCACGGGGGGCGACAGGCGGGAGCGGATCGAGGGGAGCTGCCACCTGGAAGTGCGCGCGAGCTACCGGGAGGAGGTTCGAGGAACGCAGTCGTGCACCGTTGATCAAGGTCAACAGGAGCGCGTTGGCGGCCGCCATGCGCTGCGCGCGGCGAAGAAGATCCACGTCGTCGGCGAGGACTTCGTGGGTGAAGGCGCGGACGACGTGACGATCCGCGGGCCGGGCGGGTTCATCCGGCTGGATACGGCGGGGGTCACCATCAAGGGGACGCTCGTCAAGATCAACGTGAGCGGCTCACCCGGGAAGGGTGGGGGAGCGCACCCGGGGGCGCCGGAGGAGCCGGTGGGGGTGGACTCCGATGAACCCTAGGACCAGTCTCCCCCGTCTCGAGGGATCAGACCACCCGACCTGGATTGGGATGCCAGCCATGAAGATCAGCTCGCAGCAGGTAGCGATGATGCGTGAGGCGATGCTTCGGCAATTCCTGTCCAGGATGATCGAGGATCTCGCGCGCGATGGGTGCTTCATCGACGAGGAGAACGCGCGGATCCGAACGGAAGAAGCCATGTCGTTCGGGCTCGTCGACGAGGAGTCCGTGCGAATGTACGTCGATTGCTGCCTGAGGCTGGAGCGCCGCGGGTTCGATGTCGTCAAGCTGCAGAGGGTGGCAGGCGCCGCTGATCTCGATCGTGATCACAAGCTGATCGCTCTGAGGATGCTGGTCGATCGAATCGAGGGCCGTAGCAAAAAAGGTGAACCCTATGTGTAACAGCGACGGCGTGAACGAGCCGACCAGCGCGTGCAGAGAGTGTCCGTGCGCAGGGAGCTACACTTCACACATCGAGGGCCTCGGGGCGATCCCGTCGTACTCCGGGGAGATCCCCTCTCCGTTCGGGGTCGTCTGGGCGGCTCCTTCGGACGTGGAGGAAATATTCGTCATCACCAATACAAGGCTCAGAAGCTGGGTTCGTGAGGCGTCGGCGTACAACGGAGTTCCTCACGAGCTCGCCGCCGTCATCTTGCAGCAGGAGAACGGCCCGAACGCGACGGGTGTCCAGAAGGTGCTCCAGTTCGGGGAGCGCTCGCTGACCACCTTCTCGGCGATCGTCGACGAGGTGCTGTTCGACGTCGTCCCCGATAAAGTGGCTGGGAGCTCGTCGGGGATCGCCAACCTCTCCAGAGCAACGCTGCGGGACGCGGTCAGGTATATAGAGACCACCTACTGCCGCCCGATCATCCCCGAATCTGCGAGGAGGCGACTGCTGGGCTGGAATCAGGACTCGAGGATCGCCGGAGATGACGTCAAGGCCGACTTGTACTACATGACGGGTCATCTGCGGCAGCTCATCGACAGGGTTACTGGGAGGCTGTGTCATCGAGGTGCCTTGACGCCACAGGAGGTGGAGGCGGTCGCGGCTGCGTACAACGGATCCGGCCCGCTGGCCCAGAAGTACGGACAGGACGCGATGAAGCGCTTCGAGAACGCGTCCACGGGTATTGAGCCGCTCTACTTCTACGAGAGGTAGCGCCGGCCGTCCTCCACGGCGTTTCTCATACTCCCGGGGTGAGCTCTTTGAGGTAGCGCCGCTCGATGACGGTAAACACCGTGTCCGAGCCGGGGTGGACCCGCACCACGATGCGCCACGCGTCGTAACACGGGCCAGGACCGTACTTGCACCGAAACGACGAGGAAGAGATGATCGCCTCTGGGCGCCCATCGTCGTCGACGTCCTCGAAGTCCAGGCTCGCGTAGTCGGCGCCAAAGCTGTCGCCGATCTTGACGGATTCGTCGGAGCATCGGACGGGGGTGAACGCGGTGAAGCGCTGCGCCGCGCCCAGCCGCTCCTCGACGAAGCAGATGTCGTCCGCGGCATACGGGCTGGCCGCCATCCCCTCGAGCGCGCCGATCCCTTTCAGGAGGACAAGCACGGTCGCGGCGAGGACGAGCGGCAGCGCTAGGTAGACGAGCTTGCGTGACATCTGATTGATTCAGAGATGGTCATGGGCTTGCCGGGGATCACGTGGCGTGTGCTCACGTCTCAGGCGAACGACCTCGGGGAAGACCCACGCCGTGCTCATGCGGCGCGAGACGGCGCTCGAGCCGATACTCCCCCTCGATGAGCGCACCGATCATGCAGCCTGCCACGCTACGGTCTTTCCGGACTCGTCGCAACGGTCCGAACGGCTCGCCCGAGGCAGCCGTTTTCGTTGTGTTCACCCTGAGCTCTCGCCGCGACCTGCCGGCCTGCGCGGCTCATCGAGCTCATCCGCTCACGTCGATGGGTCGCGCTCGGTGGGGCTGCCTCGCGGCCCACCTCTCGGCCTCCGACGTCGGCGCAAGCTGGGCCGTCTCGGCCCTCAGGTCGCGGCGGCGCCCTGCGCGTGCTGCGCGCGCTGCCGGCGGCGCGCCAGGGTCACGATCCCGATCGGCGCCACGACGAGCGCCACCGCCAGACCGAATGCCGCCATCGCGAGCCCCGCGAGGCTCGCGAGCGCGAGCCAGAGCACGTCGAGCGCCGCCGGGCTGGAACCAGACGAAGAGCGCTCGTCGACGCGCATCTCCCTGCGCAGCTCGCCGACCTCTCGATCGAGCAGCTCCTCGAACGGCCGGCCGTACAGGCTCTCGCTGCGGCGGCCGCGGAAGAACGCGCGGACCGTCCGGCGCGGGGCCGAGAGCAGCCCCGCGAAGAGGCCGCCCAGGTTGAGCTGCCAGGCCGCCACGAAGCCCTTGCAGCCGGCGCCGAGCTCCCAGGCCGAGATCTCGAACTCGCCGATCGCGTTCGTGTCGTAGCCCGTCAGCACGTGGTGCAGGTCGTGGTAACGCACCGCGCGCACGCGCGCCCGGGTGTTCGGGAACGGAACGGGGAGCGGACCGAGCTTGAAGTCGACCCACGCGTCGCCGTACCCGCCGTCCGCGCCGAAGCGGTTCACCTCGAAGTAGAGCGCCCGCGCCTCCCGCATCGTGAGGCCTTCGTCGTAATGCACCAGAGCCATGGCACCACCCTCGTTCGATGACTTCAGTCACTGACCATGGTCATTCTTCGCGCTCGTTATGTCAAGGAGATCTCCGCTTGACGTGGAGGCATCCGCGGCAACAGATTGCCCGGTCGATGAGCAAGGTCATCATTCCAGGCGCGACGAAACGCCGGAAGCGAGCCACGGCGCCGCGAGCGCCGGTCGTGTCGGCGCCGGTCGCATCGGCGCCGATCGCGCCGGCGCCGGAGCGCGGCGGGCGCGCCCAGCAGAAGCTCGACACCCGGCGGCGGATCCGGGACGCCGCGTGGGCGCTCTTCACCGAGCTCGGGTACGACGGCACGACGACCAAGGCGGTGGCCGAGCGCGCGGAGGTCGCGACGGGGACGGTGTTCGTGCACGCGCGCGACAAGCCCGACCTGCTCATGATGGTGATGCACGACCGGCTCGCGGCCGCGGTCGACGCGGCGTTCGAGGCGCTGCCGCGCAAAGAGCCCCTGCTCCCTCAGCTGCTCCACGTGTTCCAGCGGCTGTTCGCGATGTACGGCGAGCAGCCGCTCGTCTCGCAGGCGTTCGTGAAGGCGTTCCCCGGCGCGTCGGGGCCGAACGGAGAGCGGCTGAACGCGCTCACGTTCGCGTTCCTGCACCGCATCGCGGGCCTCGTTCGCGACGCGCAGGCGCGCGGCGAGGTCGCGGGCGACATCGACCCGCTCGCCGCGGCGCACAACATCTTCGCCCTCTACTTCGCGGCGCTCCTGTCCTGGCTCAGCGGCTTCGTGACGCTCGGCGCGGCGCTGGATCCCGTGCTGAAGAGCTCCCTCGCCCTCCAGCTCCGAGGGCTCCGGGCGTGAGGCGCCGGCGGTCCAACGTCAGCGCGCGTCAGCGTGCGCCGTACCGGGGGTCGCCGGCGCGGAGCGCGGCGAGCACCTCGGCGTGGACGCGCGGGTCACCGGCGGCCACGACGTCACCGGCGCTCGCGGCGTCGAGCGGGCGCCCTTCCCAGTCCGTCATGACCCCGCCGGCGCCGGTGATCACCGGGACGAGCGCCGCGAAATCGTGGAGCTTGAGGCCGTACTCGACGACCACGTCGATGCTGCCGCTCGCCACGAGGCCATACTGGTAACAATCGCCGCCGTAGCTCACGAGCTTGGCCTGGGACGCGACCTCCCCGAAGGCGCGGGTCTTCGCCGGGGGGAAGTACTGCGGGCCCGTGGTGGAGAGGCGCGCGAGCGAAAGCCCCGCGCACGCGCGGACGCGCGCCGGCTCGCCGTTCCAGAGCGTCGGCCGGCCCAGCACGCCGAGCCAGCGATCGCCGAGGACGGGCTGGTCGATGACGCCGAGCACCGGCCGGCCCCGGTGCAGCAGCGCGATGAGCGTGCCGAAGAGCGGCTTGCCCGTGATGAACGCCTTCGTCCCGTCGATGGGATCGAGCACCCACACGAGCTCCGCCCCCTCGTCCTGGCGGCCGAACTCCTCTCCCACGATCCCGTGGCCCGGGGCGCGCGCGGCGAGGAGCTCGCGTATCGCCGCCTCGGCCTCGCGGTCGGCGACCGTGACAGGGCTCGCGTCCGCCTTGTCGTCGGCCTCGATGCCCTTGCGAAAATAGCGCCGGATCACGGCGCCGCTGGCGTCCGCGAGCCGCTCTGCCAGCTCGACCAGGTCCTGGGAAGGGGTCATCGTCTCCTCCGTGGGCCCTCGAGGCGAGCCTCACCGCGCGATCCCCTACGCGCGCCGCCCGCTCACGGCAACCACGTCGCCTCGCAGCGCCCCGGAGCGAGCTCCGCATCGGGCCGCATCAGGCCGCGTCGCCCACGCGGGCGCCCGGCGACAGGCTCGCTCGGAGATACGCGCCCAGCGTGTCCGTGCCCCGCGCGCCCTCCGGGTGGAAGTCGGCCAGCACCGGCCCGTTGTGGGGCATGTCCCCCAGCACGTCGAGCGTCACGTCGACGCCCGCCTCGCGGGCGCGCCGCGCGAGCTCCTGGCCCTCGTCGTGGAGGCGCTCGGCGCCGCCGACCTGGATGAACAGCGAGGCGAGCCCGTCGAGGCGCGCGTGGAGCGGCGACAGCCGGGGATCGTCCAGCGGGGTCGCGCCCGCGAAATCGCGCGCCTGGCGCAGGAGGCCCTCCCGGGTGCCGTAATCGGTCGCGTCGTTCGCGCGCGCCGAGGCGCTGCTCGAGGTGAGGTCGAGCCAGGGGGAGATGAGCGCGGCGCAGCGCGCCTGTGCGCCGCGGTCGCGCAGCGCGAGCTGCGTGACGAGCGCGAGGTTGCCAAGCCCCAGCTCGGGCGCGCGGGCCCCCGGCGGGCGCGTTCGGTCGTGGTCTCCACGAACGCGAGGCCGAACATCTTCAGCAGGCGAAGCTTCATGCCGGCCATCGTAGCGGACGCCTCCCGCGATCGCGGCGGCCTGTGCCCGCGCCGGTCCGAGCGCCGCGCCGTCGCCCCTCTCGGCGAGGTGCGCCGCGGCCCGCGTCAGCGCTTGCGGCGCGCGTCAGCGCTTCTTCCGCGGATCGCCACGGAGGATGGGATACGCCATCAGCAGGCTCAGCCAGACCACCAGGAACTTCGGGTCGGTCAGCGTCTCGAACGGGATCTCGAAGCGCTCGCTCGCGGCCGCGGCCTCCACCTTGCGCTGCTGCGCCTGCGCCACCGCGGGGCTCACGACCTCGATCCGCCTCCCGCCGCTCACGGCGCCCGTGCCGCCGGCCGCGGGCATCTTCGGCAGCAGGGTCCCCTCGGCGATCGCCTTCTCCTCGGGCGTCCGCTCCATCCTGAGATCCGGGTCGATGAGCACCGCCGCCGGCTCGAGCCCCTCGGGGCGCTCGGCGCCGCCCGGCTCCGCTGTCGCGACCCGCGCGTCCTCTTTCTCCGGTCGATCCACCGGGACGAAGCGCGGCGCGACCTCGCGCGGCTTCCGAGCGCGGAGCTCGACGGTCACCCGGGTCGGGATGTACAGGCGCTGCGCCTCCTCGATCGGGACCACGGTGTCGTTGGCGGAGGCCGGCGGCCCGCCCGCGAGCTCGGGCACCTTCGCGCGCGCCGCGTCGATCGCCGCCTGCTCCGCGGCCATCGCGGCCTTGCAGCTCGGAAGGGACGGATCGAAGTCGAGGCCGACGGCGCTGGCGCCCCCCTTCCTCCGCTCCCGGGGCGGCGTGCACTCCTCGTGGATGCGCTCCGCGACCTCGTCGTCCTCCCGGTGCAGGAGCGCGAGCGGGATCTCCTTGCGATCGTCGATGCCGTTCGCGACCTCCGGCCGGGCCACGAAGCGGTACCGCACGCGGAGCGCGAGGGTGCGGTGCCCCGCGGCGTCGACGACGGTCACGGCCTCCTTGGCGAAGCTGTCCGTGGTCGCGCCCTGGACCTCGCGCCGGCTCACCATCACCCGGGACCTCCGCAGCCCCGTGAACACCGAACGCGTCTGCGTCCGCACGCGCTCGAGGATCTTGAAATCGCTCGTCCCGGTCGGGACGTAGACATAGCCGTCGAACTGGAGCACGGCGGGCGGACGCTTCACGTCCCGATCGGCCGTCTTGCCCCGATCGCCGCACCCCGCGAGCGCCAGCACCCCGGCCAGCACGCCGGTTGCCGGGAGAACACGGAGTACTGCACGGAGAAGTGCTACCACAACAGATCTCCACGACGGCGAGGGTACAACGCCGGTGAATCTAGCTCCGGCGACCTGATGAAGAAACCCTTACCCACCGGAAAAGCCGGGCAAGGATGCGGGGATCGCGCACAGCGACCTGAACGTGACGACCCGGCGCGCAGATCCCGACCTCGACGCAGACGTCGGCCCGCGGCCTGGTGAGCCCCTCACCGGGGCCGGGGGCGCGACGGCGGCGGGGCCGCGAGCTGGCCGCGGAGCGCGCTCGGAGCGAGGCGGCACACCGCGGCGCGTCTTGGGGACGCACCGCGGCGCGCCGGGGGGATTGCCCTTTCGAAAATCGGATCCATTTGGTCGCCGACATGAACACGGAAAGCCCGAACCCCGAAACCAGCAGTTCCACGCCCTCTGCCGAGCCTTCGGGTGCGGCCCCGGGCCCGGAGACGCCCGCGTCGACCCCGTCCGAGGAGGCCAAGGCCGCCGGCGCGGTCGAGCTCCCCTTCCAGGCCGAGGTGCAGCAGGTCCTCGCGCTGGTCATCAACTCGCTCTACGCAAACCAGGAGGTCTTCCTCCGCGAGCTCATCTCGAACGCGTCGGACGCGCTCGACAAGGCCCGCTTCCTGGCCCTCACGCGCGAGGGCGCCGCTGAACAAGCCGGCGAGCCCGCGATCCTCATCACGCTCGACGACGCCGCCCACACCCTCACCATCGAGGACAACGGCATCGGGATGACCCGGGACGAGGTGGTGCAGAACCTCGGCACCATCGCCCGCTCGGGGTCGCTGGAGTTCCTGAAGGCCAACGCCGAGGCCGCAAAACAGAAGAAGGACGGCGGCAAGCTCCAGCTCATCGGCCAGTTCGGCGTCGGCTTCTACGCCGCGTTCATGGTCGCCTCGCGCGTCGACGTGCAGACCCGCTCGATGCTGCCGGGCGCGGAGCCCGTCCTGTGGCGCTCGTCCGGCGCGGGCTCCTTCACCGTGGCCCCCGGCGATCGCGAGCACCCGGGCACGAAGATCGTCCTCCACCTCAAGGAGGACGCGCGCGAGTACACGAAGGTGTGGCGGGTCAAGGAGATCATCCGCAAGTACTCGGATTTCGTTCATTTCCCCATCAAGGTGAACGACGAGGTCGCGAACCGCTCGGCCGCGCTCTGGACGCTGCCCAAGTCGCAGATCACCGAGGAGCAGCACGCGGAGTTCTTCCGGCACGTGACCGGCGGCTACGAGGGGGAGAAGCCGCTGCTCACCGTGCACCTGTCGATCGACGCGCCCGTGCAGTTCCACGCCCTGCTCTACGTGCCCGAGAAGGCGCCGGCGGACATGTTCCACAAGGACCGCAGGGGCGTGCGCCTCTACGCGAAGCGGGTCCTCATCGTCGAGGACTGCGACAAGCTGACGCCGATGTACCTGCGCTTCCTGCGCGGCGTCGTCGACTCCGAGGACCTCTCGCTGAACGTCTCTCGCGAGATGCTCCAGGAGAACCGCACGCTCTCCCAGATCGAGCAGCAGATCGTCAAGCAGGTGCTCAAGTCGCTCAAGGACCTCTCCGAGTCGGAGCCCGAGCGCTACGCGGCCTTCTGGAAGGAGTTCGGCCGGGTCATCAAGGAGGGGGTCACCAACGACTGGAAGAACAAGGACGCGATCGCCGAGCTCTGCCGGTTCGAGTCGATGAACACGGAGGCCGGCAAGGTCATCTCGCTCCGCGACTACGTGGCGAAGATGCCGGAGGCGCAGAAGGAGATCTATTACGTGACGGGGCTCGGCCGCCACGCGGTCGAGCAGAGCCCGCACCTCGAGGCGTTCCGGAAGCGCGGCTACGACGTGCTGTTCCTCGTGGATCCGGTCGACGAGTGGTTCGTGCAGTCGCTGAACGAGTTCGACAAGCGCCGCCTCAAGAGCGTGATGCACGGCGACGTCGACCTCGGCGCCGAGCCGGAGAAGAAGGACGAGCCGGAGGCGTCGGTGGACGCGGCCGTGGCGGCGGTCAAGGCGGCGCTGGGCGACCGGGTGAAGGACGTGCGCGTCTCGCGGCGCCTGACCGACAGCGCGAGCTGCCTCGTCGCCGCCGAGGGGGACCCAGGGGCGAACTTCGAGCGGATCATGAAGCTCATCGACCAGAATACCGGGGAATCCAAGCGGATCCTGGAGCTCAACCCGGGCCACCCGGTGGTGAAGAACCTCAACATCCTGGCGGGGCGAGAGCCCGGCTCGGAGCGGGTGAAGCAGTGGTCCGAGCTCCTCCTCGACCAGGCCCTCCTCGTCGAGGGCGTGGTGCAGGAGCCGGCGAAGCTCGTCCGGCGCATCCAGGACCTGCTCGCGCAGGTGAGCTCCGCGGCTGTCAGTCAAAGCTGAGCAGCGGGTGACCGCCGCTCGGCGTGGTGGAGTTTCTTGGCCGGCGCCGGGCGGCGGTGATAGGCGCGGGACGAGGTCGCCAGATGTCCCGAACCGCAACGCCGGCGCTCGGCCGCCGGGCCTTTCTCCGAGCGCTCGGCGCGGCGGGCGGCGCCCTGGCCGCGCCGGGGCTCTGGGCGCCGGCGCCGGCGCTCGCCAGGGCGGCCTCCAGGGTGAAGGCCGTCGAGGCGTCGGACATCGGCGTGACGCTGAAGATCGAGCTGTCGAACGCGCCGTTTCCCTGCGACGGGGCTCCCTACCAGGACGCCACGGCGATGGTCTTCGTGCCGGCCCATTACCGCGCGCCGGAGAGCGATGCGCTCGACCTCGTGATCCACTTCCACGGCCACGTCACGACCGCGGAGCGGGCCATCGCGGCGCACAAGCTCCGCGAGCAGCTCCACGAGAGCAAGCAGAACGCGGTGCTCGTGGTGCCGCAGTGCGCGGTGAACGCGGCGGAGTCGCCCCCGGGCAAGCTGGGGCAGAAGGGCGGCCTCCGGCGGCTGTGCGGCGAGCTCGCGTCGGTGCTCGCGAGCCCCTCGGCGCGGCGGGCGCTCGGCGATCGCGCCATCCCGCGGCAGGCGAGGCTCGGGACGCTCTGCCTGTCGGCGCACTCGGGCGGATACCGCGTCGCGGCCGCGTGCCTGCGCCACGGCGGCTGCGAGGTGAACGAGGTGTACCTGTTCGACGCGCTGTACGGCGAGGTCGACGCGTTCCGCGACTGGGTGCTCGAGCGGAAGGGCCGAACGGGGCGGGAAAGGCACAAGCTCATCAGCCACTTCGTCGCGGGCGACGTGCGGCGGCTCAACCTCGAGCTCGCGCGCGCGCTCGAGGCGCAGGGCGTCGCCTGCCTGCACGAGCGGCGCCCGGGCGAGCTCACGCGCAAGCAGCTCCTCGACGGCCGCGCCATCTTCATCCAGGTCCCGCTCGCGCACAGCGCGGTGACCTTCGAGCAGAACGCGTTCCGCGACTGCCTGTTCGCGTCGGGCCTCCGCCGGCAGCTCCGATCCAGCTGGTTCAAGAAGAAGGACGAGCCGCGCCGGATCGACGTGCGGCGCGGGTCCTGACGTCGTCCCGCAGCCGCGGCGCCGGCGCCGTAGGGGAGGGCGCCGGCCGGTCGTGGCGGCGCGCGCGTCAGTGCCGGAGCGAGACGTTGGCCAGCGCGAGGCGCGCGTCGTTGACGTACGCGCTGTCCGGGAAGCGGCGGATGAACGACCGCAACGTCGTCTTCGCGTCGTTCCAGGCCTGGATGTCGAGCAGGCACTCGGCGAGGAGGAAGGTCGCGTCATCCATGACCTCCCGGTCGGGCGACGCCTCGGAGAGCGTCATGAGCAGCGGAATCGCGTCGCGCTGCCGGTTCAGCCTGCGGTAGGCGCGCGCCAGGTTGAGGCGGGCCGAGGGGGTGTGCGACGCCGTCTCCTTCTGCCGGATGGCGTCCTCGAAGGCGACCGCGGCCTCGTGCCAGCGGCCCGTCCGCATGTGATCGAGGCCCGTCTGGTACGATTTGATCGAGAGCTCGGAGCGCGACTTGTCGACCGAGTCCGTGAAGAACGCGAGCTCGGCCCGGGTGAGCGGCGCCTTGCGCAGCGCCTCGAAGCCCTCGATCACCTCCTGTCGCCGCTCGGCCCGGATGAGCTCGTAGAACGCCGCGGCGTCGCTCTCGGCCTTGGCGCGCGCGTCGCTCCGCTGCTGCATCTCCTTGAGATCGGCCTCGTGCTTCGCGATGCGGTCGCGCGCGCCCTTGGTCTCGGCCTGGACGGCGTCCACGCGTGCGTCCCAGGCGAGCTTGACCACGCCGATCACCACGATCACGAAGAGCAGGTTCGCGCTCGCGCTGTTCCAGAAGGCGCGCCGCTCGTACGCCATCTGGCGCTTGGAAATGCTCTTCAGATCCGCGGCGAGGGCGTTCGTGAGGTTGTTCGTCTTGATGATGAGCCCACGGGATTCCACGATCTCACGCTTGATCTCCCTGAGCTCGTCGTCGAAGTCGTGCATTTTCAGGTCCTGAAACCGTGGCCTGTGCAGGAGGCTGTGCTCGTGCTAAGGGGGCCGCGAACGCGGACCCCCGCGCCGCGCCAGGGTGCCGCGGACGCGGATCCCCGGCCTCGCCGACAGGCCGCCCTTACGCTACCAGGAAGCTCTCCCCATGGACACAAGCGACATCCGAAAAGGCCTCAAGTTTATGGTCGACGGCCAGCCCTACTCGGTCATCGACTTCCAGTTCGTCAAGCCGGGAAAGGGGCAGGCGTTCACCCGCGTCAAGATCCGGAACATGGCGACGGGCGCGGTGCTCGAGCGCACGTACAAATCGGGCGAGAAGCTGGAGCCAGCGGACGTGGAGGAGCGCAGCCTCCAGTACATCTATCCGGAGGGCACCGACTTCGTTTTCATGGACCCGGCGACCGGCGAGCAGCTCACGGTCCCGGGCGACAAGATCGGCGATGACTCCAAGTGGCTGAGCGACGGGATGTCGATCGACGTGACCCTGTTCAACGGGCTGCCGATCGGCGTCAGCATGCCCCCGCACGTGGTGCTCCAGATCGTGAGCAGCGAGCCGGGCATCAAGGGCGACACGGCGAGCGGCGCCACCAAGCCCGCCACGGTGTCGACCGGCGCGACCGTCAACGTCCCGCTCTTCGTGAAGGAGGGCGAGTGGATCAAGATCGACACGACCGACGGCAAGTACCTGGAGCGCGTCAACAGGTGATCCCCGGCTGACCTCCGGGGCCCGAGCGCCGACGGAGGTCACTTCGCCTCGAAGATCACGGCGGCCGCGCCGGCGACGCACGCGACGCGGGCGCCTCCGTTGGCCGGCGCGCACGCCGTCGCCTGCGCGAGGTCGCCGCCCGTCCAGAGGCGCGCGGCGCCGCCCGCGGTCGCCACGAGCAGCCCGCCGGCGGCGGGGATCGCCAGCGTGGCGCCGTCCGGCGACCGCGCCGCGCCCTGAGGCGCGGGCGTCGTGAGCGGGAACGACAGCGCGGACGAGGCCGGCGCGGCCGCGCGCAGGTCGATCGAGATCAGCGCGGCGCCGAGGGCGATGTCGAAGCCGCGCTCGGACGCGGCGAGCGGGACGAAGGGCAGGCGCTCCGTCCCGGCGCAGCGCTCGGGCGCGGCGGCGCCGGGCCGTGCGCGAGGCCCCTGGCCGCGGAGCAGCGGGAGCGGGACCTCCATCTCGCCGACGGCATCGGGCGAGCTGCGGAAGAGCGCGAGCAAGGTGGGCGCGTCGCAGCGCCGCTCGACGGCGACGAGCTCCGCGGGCCCGGCGTGGACGGCGGCGGGCCACGGAGGGATGTCCGTCGCGGACTCGGTGGAGGTCGCCGTGTCGACGCGGACGACACCCTGCGCGGTCCGGACGAGCAGGGCGCCGCTCGCCTCGAACGCGAGCGGGCCGAAGGCGCCGGTCCTGGTCGGCTGCGGGGCGGCGGCGGTGCGGTACACGGCGGCGGCGGTCGCCGGCGGCGCGAGCTTCGCGACGAGCTTGCCGTCCTCCTTGGTGCGCCCCTCGGCGCCGCCCCGGTCGAGCGCCGCGATGGCCGCGATCGGCGCGCCCCGCGTGGACGCCGCGACCGCCTCCGCGTGGTCGATGGCGGCCGCGAGCCCCGGCTCGCCGCAGCGCACCGGCCCAGCGCCCGTCCAGACGAGCGCCTCGCCGGCGCGCGCGGCGTCGCGGCCGGTGGTCGCTCCGGCGCCGCTTTCGGCGTCGGCGCAGAGGGCGGCGTGGAACCGGCGCAGCCGCTGGGCGGCGGCGGGCACGGCCGGCGCCGTCGACTTGCCGCGCGCGTCCCGGAGCAGGGAGGCGGCGAGGGCGCGCAGCGCCTCGCCGGGCTGGGCCGCGTCGCGCGAGAGGCCGGCGGGGCGATCCAGGAAGACGAGCGGGGCGCGGACCTCGGACGCGGCGCCCGCCGGGGCAGGGAACGGGCGCAGGGCGCCTTCGATTCCGACCGAGACGATGAGGTCGTCGCGGCCGTCCGCGTCGCGGTCGGCGACCTCGAGGGAGGCGGAGAGCGCTTCCTCCGCAGGCGGCGCGCGGAGGCGGAGCTCCAGGGCGAGCTCCGGCGGCGCGCCCGCGCCCGCGGCGGGCCCGGGGAGGCGGATCACGGCGATCCAGCGCGTGGCGCCGGTGCCCGCGGCGCCGCGGCGAGCGCCGCCGCACTGCGGGGCGAAATCGAAGGCGAGCGCGGAGGGGCCGATCTGGCTGAGGCCGACGCGCGGGGTGCACCCCTGCGCGTCGAGATCGCCGGGGAGCGCGGCGAGCGTGCGTAGCGCCTGCGGCCGCGCGGCGGGCGCGAGCAGGAGCTCGCCGCGCAGGCCGTCGGGCGACCGCGCCCAGGCGACGAGATCGCGCGCGCCGTCCCCATCGACGTCGAGCAGGAGCCCGGTCTCGAACGTGCGCCCGGTCGGCGCCGCGGCCACGGGGCCGCCCTCGAGGGGCCATCGCTTGCCGCCCTCTGGCGCCGGGACGCTCGGCACGACCGCGAACCGAGGCGCGGCGGCGTCCGGTGCGCCGGCGTCGGCCTCCGGGCCGGCGGTCGCCGCGCCGGGGCCGACGCCGCTCAGCGGGGGCGGGGAGCCGGAGGGCGCCGCCGAGCCGAGCGTGTAGGGCGTGTAGGGCCTGGAGCTCGGGCAGCCATCGCAGCCGGCGGCGGCGAGGAGCGGGAGCAGGGCGCGGAGGAGCTTCGAGCAGGATCGATCGGGCATCGCGGGCGGATCCGCAGGCGCACCGGTGTGCGGCGGGCGGCGCAGGCGTAGCACGGGCGGCGGGCGGGCGTCGTGGGGCCGGCGCGCCATCCAGCCGCCCGCGCGCCGGATGGCGCCGGTGCGCCTTTCGGAGTAGCTTGATCGAGGGTAGATGAGCGGGCCGAAGCCTCCCAGGGCCGTCGAAGGCGAAGACTATTACCTCGAGGGAGGCCGGGTGGTTTTCACAGAGGCGTATCACCTGAAGCGGGGATACTGCTGTAACTCCAAGTGCCGCCATTGCCCTTACCGGGAGAGGGCGCCGGCAGAGTCGATCTCCGTCGCGCTGCCTCGGCTGAAGCTCCCCTGACGCCGGTGACGCCGGCGCAGCGGCCGAGCCTCCGCGGCGGATCGCGGCGAGCGGCGCCATGCGACGTGCCGCTGTGACGGTATCGCGGAAGCCGCTGCGCACGCGCGCGCCGGCGTCCCGCGGCGGCCTGTGGCGGCAATCCGTCTGCGGTCGATGACGGGCGGAGAGCCCCGGCGCGCCATGGAATGCCGGTTGATCCGGATTGCGTGGAGCGTCTAGGATTTCGCGCCCACATCCGCGCGGGAGCTCCTATGCGTCGCAGTCTTCCCCCTCTGCTCTGCTGCCTCTTGCTCTCCGTGCCGATCGGCTGCGACGCCACGTCGGCGAACAGACCGCCGTCCCACGATACGCCGGCGGAGCAGCCGAGCGTGGACACGGATGGCGATGGGATCAGCGATGCGGTGGAAGGGCGCGACGAGGCGGTCGACACGGATCGCGACGGTCAGCCGGATTTCGAGGACACCGACTCCGATGGCGACGGGCTGTCCGACAAGCTCGAGGGCGTTCCTTTCCCCGGGGAAGCGGAGCCGCGTGACAGCGACGGCGACGGGGTGCCGGATTACCGCGACGAGGACTCCGACAACAACGGGCTACCCGACGAGGACGAAGGCGACGGCGACCGCGACCGCGATGGAACCGCCAATTACGTGGATCCCGACGATGACGGCGACGGCCTCCTGGACGTGGTCGAGCTCGGGCCGGACCCGCTCGATCCGGTGAACACCGACGGCGACATGTGGCCTGATTTCCGTGACAGGGACTCCGACGACGACGGTATCCTGGATCGGTTCGAGAGAGAGTTCGACGCCGACGGCGACGGGATCCCGGCGTTTCGAGATCTCGACTCGGACGGCGACTGCCGGCCCGACTCGATCGAGCGCGGCGACGGCGATCCCGAGCGGCCGCCCAGGGACAGCGACATGGACGGCGGGGCCGATTTCCTCGACCTGGACAGCGACAACGACAGCCTGCTCGACGAGCTCGAGGACCTCAATTGCGACGGCGTGCTCGACCCGGGCGAGTCCAGCACCGCGAGCGAGGACACGGACGAGGACGGCGTGAACGACCTCATCGAGCAGGCCGCCGGCACGGACCCGAACGACGACCTGGACAACCCGCGGGCCAGCGGGGATTTCGTGTTCATCGTGCCTTATCAGAGCCGCCCGGATCCCGCGCAGGACACGCTGGATTTCTCGACCAGCATCTCGCAGGCCGACGTGGTGTTCGCGATGGATACCACCGCGACCATGGGCGGCCAGATCAATCATCTGAAGGGCGCGCTCCAGGAGATGATCGATCAGCTCGCCGAGGAGATCCCGAACATCGGCATCGGGGTGACTCAGTACAAGGACTTCCCGATCGACTCCTACGGGGGCCGCAACGACCAGCCGTTCTACCTGGAGCACCGGGTGATGAGCGTCCTCACGCCGGCAGGGCGCGAGTCGGTGCAGGACGCGGTGAACTACCTCAAGGCCGAGGCCGGCGGCGATCTCCCGGAGAGCGGCTGGGAGGCGCTTTATCAGATCGCCACCGGGGCGGGCACGAGCAAGGGCGGCGCCGACGTGCCCATGTTCAATCCGCTGAGCGCTCCGCCGGGCATGACCCCGGCGGGCGAGACGGTCGGGACCATCGGTGGCGTGGGCTTCCGCTTCGGCTCGCTGCCCATCGTGGTGATGATCACCGACACGCCGAGCCACAACGGGACGTTCGTGCAGCACAACTACGCCAAGTCCAAGGTGGAGTCGCCGACCTATTCGCAGGCGCTGCAGGCGGTGACCCGCGTGGGAGGCCGGCTCATCGGCATGGTCGCCTCCAGCTCGGTCGAGGCGCAAGCCGACCTGACGGCCGGCGTGGTGGCGACGGGCTCGGTGGTCCCGCCGGCGGCGTGGGGGCCGGAGGGCACGCGCCCGCCGCGGTGCGCGGTGGGACAGTGCTGCGTCGGCGAGAACGGGAGCGGCGTGACGGTGGAGAGCGGCAAGTGCCCGCTCGTGTTCCGGGTCGCCAGCAGCGGCGACGGGCTGAACCTGGCCGTCGTGCGGGCGATCAAGGTGCTCACGACCTATGTCACGCTCGACATCTCGGCGGCGGCGGTGGCGGACGAGACCGACGCGGTCGACGCCGCGAGCGCGTTCATCGACAGGATCATCGCGAACAACAGCGCTCCTGAGCCCTGCACCGCCGGCTTCAGGGTCATCGACAAGAACGTCGACGGCGTCGCGGATACCTATACCAACGTGTTCCCCGGGCCCACGGTCTGCTTCGACGTGATTCCGAAGACCAACGTCTCGGTGCCTCCGACGACGGAGCCGCAGGTGTTCACGGCGAACATCGTCGTCACCGGCGACAGCGTGACCACGCTCAGCACCCGCAAGGTCTTCTTCCTCGTCCCGCCGGAGATCCCGGTGCCCCCCATCGACTGATGAGCCTCCGGCGCTCGCGGCTCCCTGGAGGCCCGGCGAGCGCTGCTCCGGCCCCTCCTCGCCGCGCCCGCGCCCGGGGAGCAGCCCGGGATCCCTCGCCCCCGCTACCTGGCGGGCGATCGCAAGGAAGACGGCTCCTCCGCGGCCACCAGCGCCGTCCCGGGCCCGATGTGGAACGCGTTGCCTCGCCAGGAGACCCGCCGGTTCGAATACGCGTTCAGCCAGCAGAAGAACCAGCACAGCGTCCGGAGCGGCTCCACCGCCACCAGCGCCAGGTTGGAGCGCGCCGGGCGCAGCATCTTCAGGGCCAGGAACGTCCCCAGGCTCTGGAGCGTCCAGGCGAACAGCCACATCTCCAGCGCGAGGCCCGTCGGGTTGAGCAGCAACGTGAGCCACGCGATGAGCAGCGGCGAGTTGAACGGCTCTGCCGCGAAGCAGCGCGGAACGAGCGTGCGCCGCATCTTCGCCCAGCGGGTGTGTCGATCCAGCATGCGCGTGAGAGAGCAGCTCGTGTTGCGGTTCTCGATCGGATCCAGGCAGAGATCGACCACGAACCCGCACGCGCTGAAGCGCTGTCCGAGCATGTCGTCCTCCGCCAGCACCTGGGCCACGCTCTCGAACCCTCCCACCCGCGCGAGATCGACCCGCCGCATCGCCATCGATTTGCCCACGCTGATGGACCGCCCCGCGAGCTCGGCGGCGGCGACGACCCCGGGCGCGATGAACGCCCCGAGCTGCGCGTTCTCGACCGCCGCGCCGAGCGTCCGCTCCCCCGTGCCCACGACGACGCTCGAGACGAGCCCCACGCCCGGCCGCATCAAGATCGACAGCAGCGAGCGGAGGTAGTCCGGGCGGACACACACGTTCGCGTCCGAGATGACGAGGACGCTGCCCTCGGCCCTGCGCTCGAGCTCGAGGAGCTGCGCCACCTTCGGGTTCAACGCCGCGCTCGGATCCGTCAGGCAGAGCCGCGCCTTCAGCTCGGGGTGCGCCGCGATGAAGGCCTGGATCACCGGCACCGCGCGGTCTTCTCGCGAGGCCACGCCGAAGACGATCTCGTAACAGGGGTAATCGAGCCGGGCGAAGGATTCGAGGTTGTCGGCGAGCCCGTCGTCGACGCCCGCGACGGGCTTGAGGATGCTGACGAACGGGGTCGCCCCGCACGGCCGCGACGCTTGGACCGGCGCCACGAGCCGGTGCCGCGCCATCCTCCAGAGGAAGGAGGTTTGGATCGTCGCGTAGATGATGGATGACAGCGCCGTCGGCGCGACCGTCGCCAGATCTCCCCAATCCATGGATGGCCATGCTGATCGAACCGCGTGGCGTCTCGATGGCCGGACCGCAAACCCAGCGCTGACTTTTCGCGACCGAGGCGTGACAGCCCCTCATCGCCACGACACACCGCGATGGCCGGCACGAACTCGAGGTGTTACGTGAGATCCGTCGCCGACACACGCGCGCCGAGGCCACGCGAGCCCATCGGCGCTGCCGGGCAGCGTCAGCTGATGCGGCCGATCAGCTCGCGGGTGATGTTCTTCTGGTGCGACTCGAGCGTGCCGCCGCCGATCTCGAGCAGCTTGGCGTCACGGAAGAACCGCTCCACCTTGTACTCGGTGCAGTAGCCCCAGCCGCCGAGCACCTGCATGGCGTTGTCGGCCACCTCCTTGCCCACCGGCGCGGCGAAGAGCTTCGCCGCGTCGGTCCCGAGCCGGTTTCTCCGCTCGGGGGTGACGTTGCGCGCCACCGCGTAGATGAGGGCGCGCGCCGCCTCGGTCTTGGCGTAGCTCTCCGCGATGTAGCGCTGGATCTGCCCGTGCTCGGCGATGGGCTTGCCGAAGCTCCTCCGCTCTCCGGCGTACTGGATCATGATCTCCAGACAGCGGTCCGCGATACCCAGGCTCATCGCCGCGAGCGTGAGGCGCTCCAGCTCCAGGTTCCTCATCATGTTGCGGATGCCGCCGCCCTCCTGGCCCAGGACGTTCCAGGCGGGCACGACGCAGTCGTCGAAGAGGAGCTCGCTCATCGTGCTCCCCCGCATTCCCATCTTCGGGGTCTTCTCGTCGGTCGAGAACCCGGGGAACCCCCGCTCCACCACGAAGGTCGTGACCCGGCCCTCGATGGTCGCATAGACCAGGAAGATCTGGGCCTCCGGGGCGTTCGTGATGAGCGCTTTGCGCCCCTTCAGGATGTACCGATCCCCGTCGCGCCGGGCGAACGTCTTCATGCCGAGGACGTCTGTCCCGCTCGTCGGCTCGGTCATGCCCATCGCGCCGATCCACTCGCCGGAGAGCACCTTCGGCAGGTACCGCGCGCGCTGCTCGTCATTGCCGGCGTGAAAGAAGTTGTTCACGAACAACATCGCGTGGGCGAGATACGCGAGCGTGAACCCGGGATCGCTCTTCGCGAGCTCGTGGTGGACGATCACCGCGGCGACCGCGTCCATGCCCGCGCCCCCGTGCTCCGAGGGCACGGTCACGCCGAGCAGGCCGAGCTCGCCGAGCCGCCGCATCAGGGGAACGTTCAGGGTGGCGCTCCGGTCGTGCTCGTCGGCCTGCGGCTCGACGACCTCACGGGTGAAATCCCGCACCATCTGCCGCAGCATCCGGTGCTCTTCCGTCGGGTTTTCCAGATCGCTTGCCATTGCGGGGGACGACGCGCTCATCGCGGCCCAACGTAGCACGCGCGGCAGCGCATCAGCGATGGGGTGGCACGCCGTTCGCCTCGTCCCCGGACGGACCTTCATCGAAAGGGGCACGAATGAGAAGCTGGACCGATGTGGTGCTCTGGAGCGTGGTGCTGGTCACGCTGCTGACCTGGCTGCTCGCCGTGGTCGGTGTGCTGGCCGTGCACCCGTGGACCCCCGTGCTCCTCGTGATCGCCGCCGCCTTCGCCGTGACCGGGATGCTACGGCAGATGCCCGGGCGGCCGCGGCTCTGAGCCGTCGGGAGCGACCGGGGAGCCCGGCGGCGCGTCCGTCGCGGTCGCCGGCGGCGAGGGCCCGTCCTGGCAGCACCGGACGCCGGTCGAGTAATCGAGGTAGCTCCTCGGGTGGGCCGTGATGAGGGCCTCGCAGCCTGCGCGGGTCGAGCGCGCGTAGAAGCCGCCGGCGAACGCTCCGCCCGGCTCGTTCACCCACTCATCGAGGTTGCCCACGAGATCGTAGACCGCGTCGCTGCCCCAGCGGCTCCTGCACCGCGGGCTCCCGCCCGTCTCCCGGAGCAGCGGCTCCCGGGCGCTGCGCACGCGGTTCAGCCGGGGATCCAGGTGGCCAATCGACGCGTTGCCGTGGAGCAGCGCGGCGGGGTGCGCCGGCCGGTAGACATTGCACGCGCCCTCCTCGAACGTGTCGCCGTACGGGTACAGCGTGTCGTCCTCGCCGCGGCACGCCGTGACGAACTCCTCGACCGAGCAGAGCCGCTTGCCCGCCGCGGCGCAGGCGCTCTCGGCCACGAGGCCGGTCACGTAGCCGCTCGGCCGCACCCCGGACCGCGAGCGGGCAAGGGCGGCGATCGCCCGGCCGCGCTGCCAGGCGGCGAGCAGCGGCAGGGGGAAGGCGCGCGCGTGGACGTCGCCGATCCGCCGCAGGCCGGTCGACCAGTCGGCGAGGGTGAGCTCGAGAAGGTTCGGGGTCGACGGGTAGTCGGGCGAGAGCGCCTGTCCGGTGGCGCCGTCGACGAGCATCGCCTCGAAGCGATCGACGCAGAACCGGCCGCCGTCGACGGCCACCATGTCCGCCGGGCACGCGGGCGCGCTCGGCAGCGCGGCGGCGGGCGCCTCCGCGGGCTCTCCTGCGGCCGGGCGCGCCGCGCCCGCGCTCGCGGGCAGCGCGGGGCGAGCGACGCCGGCCTCGGCCTGCGCGTCGAGGCCGCTCACTGCGCTCCCGAACCACCGCAGGCTGCCGTCGGAGGCCCAGACCGCATCGCCCACCACGCAGGCGCCGGGCGCCGCGAGCTCCGGGACGGTCACGAAGGCGCCCGGCGCCGGGGCCGGGACCGCGCGCCGCGCGGGCT
Source organism: Sorangium sp. KYC3313 (assembly GCF_052075895.1). Taxonomy (NCBI): domain Bacteria; kingdom Pseudomonadati; phylum Myxococcota; order Polyangiales; family Polyangiaceae; genus Sorangium; species Sorangium sp. KYC3313. The sequence continues at coordinate 556,384 of NZ_CP197255.1, read as the reverse complement.
GCCCGTCGACGCAGAGCGCGCCGGTGTCGTCGGCCGGCCAGGGCCGCGACGCGAGCTCGGCGCCTTCGTCGTCCAGCCACACCACGTGGCGCCGGGCCGCGTCGCTGAGCAGCGCGCCCCCCTCGGGCAGGGCGACGAGCCGCACCGCGAGCTCGCCCTCGGCGATCGGCAGCGAGGTCGCGCGCGCCGCGCCGGGCCGGCCGAGCGCGTCGATCGAGAGCGCCACGACCTTGCGCGGATCCGCGGCGCTCACGCCGGCGACGATGGCCCCGCCGCCGCGGCGCTCGCACGCGTCGAACCCCGCGCGCACCGGCGACGCGACGGCGAGGGCGGGCGGCGCGCGGCCTGCGGCGTCGAGGTCGGGCGCGCCGGCCACGCCGGGCGCGAGCCCGCCCTGAGCGCCGAGCCCGGTGAGCGCGCCCGAGGCGTCGATCCCGGTGATCTGGAGCCTGTCGCCGAGCACCTCGAGGAAGAGCCCGCGCTCGTGCCCGCCGACGAGCGCCGTGCTGTCCTCGTGCGCGCGCCCCTGCAGCGCGGGCACCACGAGCGGCTCGGGCAGGAGCCGCGCCACGTCGGTCCTCGCGAGCCACCAGGACGACCCGATGCGCGCGGCGCGCCGCCTGTCGGTGGGGCGCTCCGGCTCGCCGATCGGCGTGGCCGGCGCGCCGCCGGCGGCGCCTGCCGGCGCTGCGCCGAGGCTCTCCGGCGCCGCCGCCGCGGTGACCAGGGCGCGCGCGTCGAGCCGGTGGAGCTGCCCCGCGGCGAAGGCGAGCCCCTCGCCGTCCGTCGCGAGCGCGCCCCACGCGATGCGCGCGCGCCGCGCCGGGAACGGGTCCGGCTCGCGGCGCGGCTGCCCGTCGGCGCGCGAGGCCGAGAAGAGCCCGCCGGAGATCGTCTGGAAGTACGCGCGATCTCCCGCCCACGCGGCGAGCCCCGGATCGTACCCCGGCTGCCCCGGGGCGCGCCGGGCGCCGCTCGTGGCGATGCGCTCGAGCGCGCCGATCTCGGCCGGCGTGACCGGGGTCGCGTCCGCGAGGCGCGCCGGATCCACGGCGCAGACCGCCCTGGGCGCGGCGCCGGCGACCAGCCGCTGGAGCGAGGGCGCGACGCGCGTCGCCTGGCAGGCCCCGTTGCGGCCGGTGACGTCGACGACCACGGCGCCTGCGCTCGCCGTCACGAGGCGCGGATCCTGGTGTCCGCGCAGCGCGCCGTACTCGAGGTCGCCCTCGACCACGACGGCGCGCCGGCCCGGATCGAGCTTGCCGTCCTCGCCGAGCGAGGCGAAGGCGATCTGCGCGCTCCCGAGCCACGACGTGCTCGTCTTCTTCGAGCTCGCCGCGTAAAACAGGAGGTCGATCGCGCCTGGCCGCCCGCCTGCGTCGATCAGCCCCATGCCGTGGAGCGGCGGCCGGAAGCGCAGCCCGGTGGGGGACGACGTGGCCGCGATCCCTCCGGACGGCGAGACCCAGCGGAGCCGCACCTCGACCTCGGGCAGCGGGTCCGGCCGCTTCGGCCGGGGCGCGGGGCGCGCGGTCTTCGCGGGCCGACCGTCGCGCCCGCGGTGCTCGCCGCGCTTCTTCCGCGCGGCCTTGCCGCTCGCGCCGGAGGTCTTTGCCGGCTGCTTCGGCTTCGCCACCGTCGCCTTGCGGCCGGGGGCCTTGCGCGCGGGCTTCGCCGCGGCGGAGCGCTCGCGCGCGGCGCGCTGGGCCGGCGTCGTGGCGCTGCCGCGCGGCGCGGTCTCGGCGAGCTCGAGCAGCGCGACGCGCTCGCCCACGGCGGCCATCGCGTGCGCGCGGATCGGGGCGCACGTGCGCGACGCGGCCGAGGCCTCGCCGGGGAGGATGGCCGTCACGCAGAGCTCGCCGTCCTGCGAGGTGAGCAGCGTGGTGGTCCCGTCCGGGGAAGCGTGGGCGCCGGCGAGGTCCTCGTCGAGGAGCAGGTGCGGCGGTCCGAGCTCGCCGGTGGCAGCGTCGAGCCGCCTGACCCAGCCGGCGCGATCCGACGACAGCTTGGAGAGGAGCAGCACCGAGCGGCGGTCGAGCGACGGCTCGATCGTGAACGCGAGCGGCTGCGCCGTCGCGGTGCCGAGCGGCGTGCGGCCGGGTGGAGCTTCGCTCGCCAGGGCGGTCGTGGCGGCGCTGGTCGCCGGCGCGCTCTCCGAGGCCGGCGCCGGGGCCGGGCTGATCCCGGGCGCGTGCGCCGCGGTGCCGGCCTGTGCGGGCGCGTCCCGCAGGGAGCCGCCGGAGCACGCACCCGCGCCGCAGGCGAGCGGTACGAGCAGGACAGAGAGCACAGATCGGGGGGAGAGGGGGTATCGGGTACGACGCATCCTTCGCTCGCGCTCGGGTCTCCTTGTCCGCGTGGCTGCCCGGGGCGGCCGAGCCTAGCGCGGACGCCGTCCGCACGCTCGCGGTTGGTCCGGAAATGGCAGAGAGGACGCCAAGGGGGGCGAGGTGCAGGGGAGATGGAGTCTGGTACAAAAAGGGTCTATCTAGAGCGCGCCGATACGACAGGGAATGTCGTCGTGACCGAGCTCATCGCAGGTGAGAGCCCCGTCGTCCGGGTGGCCACAGAGCTCTCGACACGCCTGGGAGAGCTCCTCTCGAAACCCATCGAGGTCAAGGTGACGGGGGATCCGTACAGCTCGCGAGCGATCCAGATCGGGGACTTCCCACCGATATCTTGCGGTGGAACCCACGTGCGAGCGCTGTCCGAGATTTCCGCCATACGAGTCCTGAGCATCAAGAGGAAAGGGAACCGTGTTCGCGTCGCTTATGACGCGCTACCTCCCTGATTCCTGAGCGTGAGCCGCTCGACGGACCGAAGCTTGCGGCGTGGGGTCGTGAAGCTGTCGTGCCCTGATGGTGCCCAGCAGCTCCGTCTGGTGGCCGGTGACGTCGTATTTTGGATCGACGGGCTCGAGCACCGGTTCAAGAGCATGCTGCACAGCGAGCTCATCCAGTTCATCGCGAGCCTCCATCCTGAAACGGCCTCGCTGGAGGCGATCTTCGCTCATTTTCGGGCGGTCTATCCCGTCGGATCTCCAGCGAGCCTCGAACGAACGATTCATAAGATCGTGCACGGGGCTCGGCAGGATCTGCTGCGCGCTGGCCTGGCGCTGCAGGTGATCCGCGACGCCACTCGACGGTCAAGGTCGATGGCCGTCCAGTCCCTTGATACGCAGGCTTGTGCATCGAGCAGGCATCGGACAAGCTCGGCTGGATCTGCTTGAGAAGCAATCCGTGCGTCATGGCCGTCCGGTCGCTCAGGGAAAGCACGGACGTCCGCTACACGATGCTCGCGTTCGATATCACGTGATGGGGCGAGTTGTGCAGGATACGGCCATGACGATCGTCCCGATCGCTTCGGGGCGCGCGGGCCCGTCGTGAGCCCTGCGGAGCCGCTGAGGGCGGACGCAATAGCCGGTAGGCGGTCGTCTTGCGCCAGGGCGCGGCAGCAGGCGCGCCGGCGCCTCGCGGCCGTGGAGAGGGGAGTGCGACCCCGCCGGCGTGCGGCGGGGCGTGGGGGGACGCCAGCCGGCGTGCGGCGGGGCGTGGGGGGACGCCGGCCGTCGTGCGGCGGGGCGTGGGGGGACGCCGGCCGGCGTGCGGCGGGGCGTGGGGGGACGCCAGCCGGCGTGCGCCGGGTCGTGGGGGGACGCCAGCCGGCGTGCCGCGCCGCGTCGATACCGTGCTGCCGCGTTGCCGGGTCAGCTCGCGCCCGATAGCCAGGTCTGATGGGAAAAGCCGCATTTCTCGCCCGCCGGCTCACGCCGAGCGGGTGTATTGTTGCAGGTACGAAGCTCGCCGCTCACCGAGAGGCCTTGAAGGCGAAGAAGATCAAGCTCGCTGCCAAGGTCGACGCAGCGGTCCAGTCCGTCATCGCGTCCACCGAGGCCCTCGAGGCGCTGGGGAGCCTCGACGCCACGATGGTGGAGATCGATCGCGGCACCGACCGGTGCATCGGAGGGTTCAGCAGCCAGCTCGCCAGCATCGAGCGCACGTTCGATCACGACGACATCCTGCCGCTGACCGATGACGAGGCGGCGCGCCGTCGCGATGCGCTGCTGGTGCGCTCGGAGGTGCTGTCGTCGGGCACCGACTTCCTCCGCCTCGTCTACTCCCAGCAGTGGGTGCGCATGAGCGCGATGATCAAGGCGCTCGACGGCAAGGAGGTGAAGGCGGCGGTCGAACGTCTCGGCCTCTCGGCCGAGGTAGGCCGCCTCCAGCGCTGGACGGAGCTGTACGGCAAGAAGCTCGGCGTCACCGAGGCGAAAGCCGCGGATCCGGCCATCAAGGCGCTCGAGGCGTGGCACGAGGCCTACGGCACGCTCCTGGTCCAGGCTTACGCCGAGTACGACGACGACAAGGACGAGACACACGCGCTCCTCCGCGACCGGCTGCTCTCGCCGTACGAGGGCGTGGCCGAAGAGGAGCGGCGCGCCGACCAGCGGGCCCGCGCCGCCAGCGCCAGGAAGAAGACCGAGGCCGAGCCTGAGCCGATCGCATAGCGCTGCTCCTCGCATGCCCGCCGGCAGGCGACGGGCCATCCCACCCATCGCGCGAGGACGGCGCCGTTCGCCGGTCACCTCGCAACGCCGCTCCCGTCCCGATCCCAGGTGACATCTCTCTCAGGTTCGGGGGAAATGTCGCCGGTAAACCTCGTGCATTCTTATTTCGGCGCCGGCGCACGATTTCGCAACAATCCGGGGGACCTTTCCGGAAATCGTACGGATGACGACGGATGAGGGAGCTCCGCTCATGTCCGGCCCGCTCCTCGCCCGCCACCGGGTCCGGAGGATGAAACGCGCCGCGCTGTCGCTCGCCGCGGCGCTCGTCCTGGCGGCGCCTTCGGCGTTCGCGCAGGTCGCGCCGCGCGGCGCGCGCCTGTCCTACACGCGGGGGCCTGGCACGGAGGGGTGCCCCGAGGAGCCGAGCCTCCGGCAGATCGTCGCGAGCCAGCTCGGCGGGGTCGACCCGTTCGTGCGCGACGGCGCGTGGCAAATCGAGGTGGTCATCCGGCGTAAGGGGCCGGCGTTCCAGGGAGAGATCGCGCTTCACGACCGCGACGGCCGGGCGCTCGGCCGTCAGGAGCATTCGAGCCCGATCTGTGGCGTGCTCGTGGGGGACATCGGCCTCTCCCTCAGCGCCTTCATGCGCCCGTTGCTGCCACCAGGGCCCGCACCGGAGAGCGTTCCCATCTCGCCGCTGCCAGGGCCGCCGCCCCCGTCGGGACCGGGGGGCGCCGCCTCACCCGTTTCGCCGGAAGCGCCGCCCAGGGCGCCGGCGTCGAAGCCGCCCCACCCGGTCGCGGCGCCAGCCCGACCCGTTCCGCGGCCGAGGCCGCCACCGGATCGCCCGCGCCTCCAGCTGGGCGCCGGGGTGCTGCTCGGCGCCGGCGTGGCGCCCTCTGTGGCGGTCGGGTTCTCGGGGTTCGCCGGCGCCCGCTGGGAGAGGTTCTCGCTCTCGCTGGAGGCCCGAGGGGATCTCCCGATCGACGGCGAGCCTTACCGCGGCTGGACCATCGGCGTGTCGGGGCTGAGCGGCTCGCTCGTTCCGTGCGGTCACGCGGACTGGTTCTTCGGCTGCGCCCTCGCCACGGCAGGCGGGCTGTGGAACATCAGGGACAGCACCGGCAGGGAGCTCGCACTGCCCTACGCGGGGCTTGGGTTTCGTGCGGGGCTGGAGGTGCCGCTTTCGGCCCGCCTCGCCGGGCAGCTCAGCGGCGACCTCTCGATCAACATACATCGGACGCACATTCGACCGATCCATGGTGAAGGGTGGTCCGTGGCGCCCGTCTCGGAGACGGTGGCGTTGCGCCTGGTCGCTTTCTTCTGAGCCTCCGTGCGGTTTCACGAAGCATCGGACGCGCCTGCGGGAGCGATTCTCACGAGGCGGTTGCGAGCGCGTGCGGAGCGCGGGGGGCATAGGCGCGCCCCTCGTGGCCTGCCGCCCCCTGGAGAGGCGGCTGTTGCGCCCGGAACGAGCCGCCGACTCAGGCCGGTACAGCGCTGGTGCGGTGACAGCAGAACGTCGCCGCCGCGGTCGGCGCGATGCTTCCTACCGGCTCGCCGCCGAATGGTTCGCATCGTCCGGGATCGAGGCTGACGACGCGGACCGACTTGCTTCCGAGCGCCGTGCCGGAAGCGACGGTCCCGCAGTCGGAGGCCTCGGACGTGATCACCTGGCCCGCGACGAGCTGCGAGCACCCTTCGTCGCTGAACGCGGAGGCCAGGACGCTGCACGTCGCTCCGGTGGGCTCGCTGCAGCCGCAAGGCGCGCAGCCGCGTGTGTCCTCCACGCCGGCGTAGAAGACGTGCCGGTCCGGGTACGTGGCGGGGCAGTCCTGCTCTCCCTCGTGGTGGATGCACGTGAGAAACCCCTCCGGCGGTGCTGCGTCGCCGATCGGCGGTGCCGGCGTGCAGGTCATGCCCGGATCCGCGCACGGGGGGGACGCGTTGCCGGTACACGCCCGGGCGACGATCGCGAAGCTCCCCGCCGTCGCGGGCTCGTCGGGGTTCTCCGGCGCCTCCGCGACCCTCGGCGCGCAACCTGCGGAGACGACGTGAGGCGCCTGGATCGCGAGCGACTGCACGCACGGGACGCCATCGCATGTCCGTCCGGCCTCGACGGCATTCGCCGAGGAGCAGGTCCCGTCCCACCCATCCGGGGCAACGAACGAGGTCGCGGGAGCCTCGGGGCCGCCGCACGGGAAGCTGGCGTAGGCCCTCCATTCCGTCGGCACCTCGCACGTCGCCTCCGGTGGGTCGCACGCGCAGGCGGGGCACTGGTGCGGGGCCGGAGCCGCGAAATCAGCGTAGCCCTCGTAGCCGACGATCGGCGCGGTCGCGGGGCAGCTCGGCACGCCGTCGGGGGAGCCGATCCAGAGCAGCGCGGGCTCGGACCACCCGAGCGGCTCCTTCGGTACGCACTGGCCTCCGCAGACCTCTGCTGCCGGGATCAGATCGCCGAAATCGGGCGCGATGGCGACGTCCGTGTCGTCCTCGGCCGCGCAGTCATCGCCGCCGTCGCCGCCACCCCCGCACCCGCCAGCTCCGCCGGCGTCGGGGGGATCGAGCACCTCACAAGGGGTTGCCTTGGGTCCTTGGTCCTCATCCCAGGGGCATATGTATCCGGTCGACGATCCACATCCGCCGGAAGTGACCCCGACCCCGAGACTGAGCGTGCTCGCACAGCACACCGCCACGATCTCACGCTGCCAACGTCGCGCCTGCACCGCCATCGCCGCTCCTCATGATCTGCGGCGTCGTCGAGGGCGCGCCGCGGTAAGCGCGGCCACGCTATCAGAGGACCCCAGGGCGCCGCCAGACCAACCCCGGGGTAGACCACCTCCGGCTCGATCGCATTACGAAGAGCGCGGACCTTTTCTCATCTTTCGCCCGGGGGGACAGCCCGCGTCGCCCTTCATGAGGGCTCGACCTGTCCCCGTCGTCGAGCGCCCGTCCCCCACCAGCCGCCAGAACGAGCGCTCTGGCGCACCAAGGTCACGCGGGCCGGTCGATTGTGCAACGAGGAGCGGGGCAGTCCCGGACACCGCTCCCATGAAGACCTCGTTGCCGATCCCTCCCCGGCGGGAGGCCCGCCGCCTGTCCTCCGATGCGCCGGGACCCCGGACGCGCCGCCGCGCGCGCAGCGCGCCGAACGCGGCGCTCCACCCGGCGGTCTCGCCCTCGATCGAGGCCCTCTGGGCCGAGCGGCGGTTCGTCGCCCCGCTGCTCCGCTCCCTCCACGTTCCCGCTCGCGACGTGGAGGATCTCCTCCAGACGGTGCTCCTCGGCGCCTGGGAAGCCATCCGAGCGCGGAGGTACCGCCCGGACCCACGGCGGCACCCGCGCGCGGCGCTGCGCGGGTGGTTGCGCGGCATCGTCTGGCACCATGTGTCCCATTACCGGGACAGCGCCTGCGTCCGCTGCGAGATCCTGCTCGACGCGCCCCTCTCGCCCGCCGGCCAGGCGCCTGTGGAGATCGAGGGAGCGCTCCTCGCCCGCGCCGCGCTCCGCGAGATCGCCGCGCTCCCTGCCGGCCATCGCGAGGTCCTCCTCGCAGGGGCTGGGCCCCTGAGCCTCGTCGCCTGGGCACGAAGACGCCGCATGAACCCCAATTCCGCCGCCAGCCGGTTGCGTCGCGCCAGGAGGGCGCTGGCTGAAAGGCTCGCCTCACCGAGGCGGCCGTTCGGTGAGGGGGCCGTTCGGTGACGCTGCTGCCGGGGTGAGGCCTCCGGTCGGCACCCGCTCGGCCGGTCGCGCCAGGCCCGTGTACGATTTCGCAACGAGCCGGGCGGCGTCGCCGGACTACCTATCCATGAAAGAGCCCCGAGCACGCCCAGCGCCCCCTCCTGCGCCCGACCCGGCGCTTGCGCCTGCACCCGCCCCGGAGGCGGCGCCCGCGCCCGCCCCGGAGAGGACGCCTGCACCCGACCCAGAGCCCGCTGCCGCGCCCGATCGGGATCCTGCGCCCGCCACCGGCTCGTCCCCGCAACCCTCGTTCGAGGAGGTCTACCAGACCTTGCTCCCCTACGTCCTCGCGGTGCTCTGGCGGGTCGGCGTCGCGTCTCGGGATCTCCACGATGTCGCTCACGAGGTGTTTCTCGTCGTTCACCGCCGCCTCGAGGACCAGGATCCTCGCCTGTCGCTCAAATCGTGGGTTGCGGGTATCAGCGCGCATGTCGCCCTTCGCCACCTGCAGCTCGCCCGGAACCAGCGGGAGCTGCTGGCGCTCGACGATTCCGAGCCCATCGAGCTCGCGGACCCCGGGCTCGACGCGGAGCGCCGGGTCGCACAGGCCGAGACCCAGCGTATCGTCCGCGAGCTCATCCAGCGCATCGAGAGAGAACGACGCGCGGTGTTCGTGCTCTACGACCTCGAGGGAAGCGACATGCGCGACGTCGCGCAGGCCCTCCAGATCCCGGTGAACACAGCATGGGATCGGCTGAGACGCGCTCGCAGCGAGTTCACGGCTGCGGTCAAACGACTCTCCGCGCGGGACCCGGACGCGCTCGGCCTTCGTCGCCTGCGCTTCGCCCTGGCGCCGTTCGCCCTGGCCGACAGACCCCTGCTGCTCGACGCAGGCGGGATCCGGCTTCGCCTTTCGCAGGACCTCGCCGGGCCGCTCTGGGCGCGGCTCCAGCGGTCGCTCGCCTCGACCGGAGGGCTGGCCCGCGCCACGGACGGCCTCTCCGGCAGCCCTGCAACACAGCCCGATGCAGGCGATTCCTCGACCCACCGGCGCCGTCCCGGGAACGCGGTGGAGGCCGCCGCCGCCACCGGGGAGGGGCGCTCGCCGCCGGTCATCACGATCGCGCGATCGAGGCTCATCAAGGCATGCGCGGCGCTGTTCCTCGGGGGAGCCGGGGTGGGCGCCGGCCTGGTCTATGCCACGCTCCCGGCGCCTGCTGTGGCGCCCGTGGTGTCCGTCCGCGCCGAGGTCGAAGGCGCAGCGCCCGAGCGAGCCGAGCGCGCCGGGGCCGGGCGCGGTGAGAGCGCCGCAGGCGGGCTCGCCGTGGCCGACACCCTCGTGAACGCTGGACCCCCGACGGCCGTGGCGATGACGGCCGCGGCGCCGTCGCGCGCCCCCTCTCGCAAGGCGGCTCCGCCCAGCGGACACGACACGACCGGGGAGAGCGCCTTGCTCAGCAGCGCCGGCCTTGCGCTCAGCGAAGGGAAGGCGACAGAGGCGCTCGACGTGCTGGCTTTGCACGAGCGGAATTACCCGCGCAGCCCGAGAGCCGAGCTGCGCGAGGCGCTGGCCATCCAGGCCCTCGTCCAGGCCGGGCGGCGAGCCGACGCCCGCGCGCTGGCCGAGCGGTTCCGCGCGGCGTTCCCTCACGCCGTGTTTCTCCCCGCCATCGAGGCGGCATTGAACAGCCCATGAAGCCCACGCTGCGTCCTCTTGGGCGCGCGCGGCAGGGGCGTCGGGGGGCCGGGCGGCCTGCGCATGGCCTTCGCGTCCGACGACACGGCCGACGCTTCGCCCCTCCGCGAGCGGGCGCACGGGTTCGTCGGGTCCGCTCGCGAGGGAGATCTCCGGTCGGGCTGTCCGCCGCGGCCCGAGGACGCCGCCGGCCGGGCCCGAGGTCGTGCAGGTGGTGCTCGACCGGCCGTGGGGCGCGGGCTAGCCTGTGCGAGAAGGATCCACGATGAGCAAGAAGCTGGACGACGAGTTGGCCCAGGCGCTGTCTCTCGCAGAGCAGCAGGATACGCCCGCGGTGGTGAAGCCGGCCGCGACGAGCCCGGCGCCGAAGGCGCGCCCGTCGCGCAGCCTCGGCCTGCTGGCGACGCTGCTCGTCATGGTGGGCGCGCTCGTCGCCCTGTTCCTTGTCGGCTTCAAGGAAGCGGCCGTCTACGCGACGCCGGTCGACCAGCTGCTCGCGTCGAAGGACAAGCTCGCCGGCCGCAAGGTCCGGGTCGAGGGCGAGCTCGTGCCCGGCACGCTGGTCAAGCGCGATTCGCCCTGCGAGTACCGCTTCCAGATCCACGGCACGCAGGCGGCGCTGCCCGTGCGCTACGCCCAGTGCGTCATCCCCGACACCTTCCGCGACGTCCCGAGCGGCGGCGTCCAGGTGACCGTCGAGGGCGCGCTCTCGCAGGGCGGCGACTTCGAGGCGAGCCTCGTGATGGCCAAGTGCACCTCGAAGTACGATCCCAACTCGCACGAGATGAAGGGCGGCGCCCAGCCCGGCGCGGGCCCGCTCTCGCTCAACTGAGCGCTCCCCGCCCGAAGGCGCCGCCGCGCGCGGCGCCGACACGCCCGGATCCCGCTCCACGCTCCCCGCTCCCCGCCAGGCCGCCGACTGGCTCGCTCGCGGGACCTTGAGCCTCCTCGACGAGCTGGTTAAGAGACATCCCCGGACCGACGCCCGAGGAGGAGGCATTTGAGCCACGATCGCGATCTCGTCGTCCTGACGCAGAACATCTGGGGGGGAGTCGCCCTCTGGGAGCGGCGCCGGACGATGCTTGCCAGGCTCATCGGCGATCTGCGCCCTTGCCTCCTCGGGCTCCAGGAGGTGCACGCGCCGGCGGCGAGCGGCGACCTCGGCCAGGCCGGGGAGCTCTCGCGGCTCGCCGGCGGATACCGGGCCTGGTTCGCGCCGGGCAGGGTCGCCGCGAGCGGCGAGTGCGAGGGGGTCGCGCTGCTCTGCCGGGAGGACATCGAGGTGCTCGACCACTCCGTGGAGGCGCTCACGCTCGATCGCGACGATCCGTTCGAGCGCGACAGCCAGCGCGTCGTCTTGCGCGCCGCGATCCGCCACGCCGGCGCGGTGGTCGACGTGCTCGTCACGCACCTCTCGCTGTCGAAGCGCGCGCGGGCGCGCACCGTGCGCGAGCTCGTGGGCTTCGCCGCGCGCGAGCGCCAGAAGTCGGGGAGCCACGGCGCCGTGCTGATGGGCGACTTCAACGCGCTCCCCAGCGAGGAGGCGGTCTGTTATCTCCAAGCGAGCGCCGGAAACGGCTCCTGGCGCGACGCCTGGACACAGGCGCACCCCGGCAAGGCGGGCGGCACCTGGCCCGCGGGCCTGCCGCTGCGTCGCATCGATTATGTCTTCGTTCAACCGGGCGAAGGGTGGGCGATCACGCGCTGCGAGCGGGCGCCGTTCTCCGGCTCGGATCACCACGGTGTGGCCGCGTGGCTGCGGCTCGGCGCCTGAAGGGCGGGGCCCCGCTCGCCCGGATCTCCAGCAGATCTCGATGGGTGAGGCATTCGCGCGCAAATTGTACCCGCTGCGGCGGACCGGGTAGGCTGGCGGCACATGAGCAGGCTGCTGATCCTGGGGGCGACCGGCGGCACCGGCGCCGCGTTGATCCGTCAGGCGCTGGAGGCTGGACACGAGGTCTCGGCATTCGCGCGCACGCCCGCCACCATCCCTGTCCCGCACCATGAGCGGCTGCGCGCGCTCCGCGGCGACATCATGGATGCCGAGCAGGTGTCGCGCGCCGTGTCCGGCCACGACGCCGTCCTCTCGGCCCTGGGGTCGCGCGGCCTGGGCCCGACGCGCGTCTACTCGGACGGCATCGTCCACGTCCTGCGCGCGATGAAGGAGCACGGCGTCCGCCGCCTGATCGCCGTCACCGCCGCGGGCATCGGCGAGGAGCAGCAGCCTGCGCTCTGGTTCCGGCTCCTGGTCAAGCCGATGCTCCGCAACAGGTATTCCGACATGCTGCGCATGGAAGAGGCCCTCCGCCGGAGCGATGTGGCCTGGACCGTCGTGCGCGTCCCCAAGCTCACCGACGGGCGGCTCACCAAGGAGTGCCGCGCCGAAGTCGACCCCTCGCCCCCGGAGGGCTACCTCTTCGGCGGCACCACGATCTCGCGCGAGGACCTGGCGTATTTCATGCTCTCCCAGCTGGAGAGCGAAGAGTACCTCCACAAGGCGATCGTCGTGACGTACTGAGGACGCGGCGCGGTCGTCATCTCTTGACGCAGCCGCGGAGCATCGGTCTGCTGCCGCTCCCGCCGTCGTGGCCAGCCTGCGGCGCGCCTGCGGTGATCGCCACGAATGGCGCGATCGCCGTGATCCTCGCGACGCTGCCGAGCAGAGGCCTCAGAATACATGATCTCCTTTCCCAGGACGGCTCTCCCATGGTTCCTCGGTCTGGCGCCGATTGCCCTGACCGGGTGCGAGCTGCTCGTCACAGCGGACCGCAGCAAGATCGATGCGCCCGCAGTCGACGGCAGCGGCGGAGAGGGCGGCAGCAGCGTAGAGAGCGGTAACAGCGGCGAAGGTGGCAGCAGCGTAGAGAGCGGTAACGGCGGAGAAGGCGGCAGCGGCGGAGAGGGCGGCGCGGAGACCTGCGACGACGGCGGCGACAAGGACGGCGATTGCTGCTCGCGCGCATGTCAGGTCGAGTCCGGCTGCGAGGTCGAGCCGAACGACGAATTCGCCTCGGCCAACGACGCCTTCGCCATCGCGCCCGGCGGTCGGATCCGCGCGTTCATCGACCCCGGATCCGACGTGGACGTGTTCTCGGTGACCGTCCCCGAGGGGTCGGTCGGGCGCATCAAGGCAGAGACGCTCGATGGCCCGCTGGGCACGACGTGCAGCTCGCTCGGCGTCGACACCCATGTGACGATCTTCGACGCGAGCCTGGCGAGCATCGAGGACAACGACGATGTCGCCGACGACAATTATTGTTCTTTCCTGGCGCTGCGCAAGCTGAGCCCTGGCGAGTACTTCGTCCGGGTGCAGATCTCCCCTGAAGCGGAGCCCGCGACGTTCGATTACACGCTCTCCCTCACGCTGGATACCTCGGTGTGCGGCGACGGCGTGCTGGAGGATCCGGAGCTCTGCGACGACGGCGACACGACCGGCGGTGACGGTTGCAGCGCCGCGTGCGAGCTGGAGCTCCGCTCTCCCGAGGTCGAGCCGAACGACACCGCGGCGGAGGCGGGCGGGCGCGCCGTGCTCCGGCCGAACGTGCTCGTCTCGGCGGCGATCGAGCCCCTCGGCGAACTCGACGTCTTCGCCTTCGAGGTGCCGGGCCTCGCGGACGTCCAGCTCGCGACGTTCAGCCCCGGGCGGCTGAACGCGTGCGCCGAGGGCGTCGACACCTTCCTCCAGCTGCTCGACGTGGACGGCGCGACGGTGCTGGCGAGCGACGACGACAGCGGCCCCGAGGCCTGCTCGCTCATCGACTCGAGCGTCGACGACAGGGCGACAGGGCTCCAGCCGGGCACGTATTATGTGACCGTCGAGGAGTTCAACAACGACGCCTCCATCCCCGGGTACGACCTCCTCATCGCCTTCACCTCGCTCTGCGGCAATGGGGTGATCGAGGAAGGCGAGGCGTGCGACGGTGGGGAGCGGTGCTCCTCGGAGTGCGCGCGGATCGCGGTGTGCGGCGACGGAGCCATCGACGGCGGCGAGGCGTGCGACGACGGCGGGACCGAGGGCGGAGATGGCTGCAGCGCCGCGTGCCAGCTCGAGGGGACCCTCCCGGAGATCGAGCCGAACGACGCGCGAGGCCAGGCCACCGCGGGTCGGGCGACCGCGGCGGGGGCGCTGTTCACCGCGTCGATCTCTCCGCCGGGAGAGCTCGACTTCTTCGCCGTCGAGGTCCCCGGCCTGGCCGAGCTGGAGGTGGAGACCTTCGACGCGACCGGCCCGGCCTCGTGCCGCGGCATCGACACCGTCGTGCAGCTCCTCGGGCCCGACGGCGCCGTGATCGCCGAGGACAACGACGGCGGCGAGGCCAGGTGCTCCCGGATCCGCGCCGCCGTCACCGCGCCGGGCGTCTACTACGTGCGCGTCCAGGACGATGGGGGAGACTCCATCGTTGCATATACCGTGCGCGCGCGGACGACGGCCCTCTGCGGCGACGGCGTGGTCGAGGGCCTGGAGGAGTGCGACGGCGGCGCCGCGTGCGGGGCGACGTGCCAGCGCGTCCCGGTGTGCGGCGACGGCTTCATCGACGAGCCCGAGGTCTGCGATGACGGCAACACCGGAGGTGGGGATGGCTGCGACGCCGCATGTCGGATCGAGGGGGCGATCGCCGAGATCGAGCCCAACTCGACCCCTGCCGAGGCCGAGGCGAACGGGGCTGTCGCGCCGGGAGCGCTGGTGTCCGGCGCGATCGAGCCGGACAGCGATGTCGATCTCTTCGCCCTGCGGCTCACGACCGTCTCCGATCTCCGGCTCGAGACCTTCGACTCGAGCGGCCCCGCGCGGTGCGCCGAGGGCGTCGACACGGTCCTCTCCCTCCTCTCGCCGGACGGGGCGACCGTGCTGGCCTCCGACGACGACGGCGGGATCGGCGCCTGCTCGCTCATCGACTCGAGGAGCCCCGGCGGGGCCGCGGCGCGCCGCCTGGAGCCCGGGACATACCATGTCCGGGTCAGCGGCTTCCCGGAGCAGCCGGGGGCCCGCTACACGCTGCGGGTCTCGCTCGACGCCTCGTGCGGCGACGGCGTGAGGGAGGGCGCGGAGGAGTGCGACGGCGGCGCGCGGTGCAGCGCCCGCTGCGAGAGGCTCCCGGTCTGCGGCGACGGCCTGCTCGACGCGCCGGAGGGGTGCGACGACGGCAACGCCGCGGGCGGCGACGGGTGCAGCCCCGCCTGCCAGCTCGAGGCGGTGACCGCCGAGATCGAGCCGAACGACACCCCCGCGCAGGCCGGGGCGAGCGATCTCGTGATCTCGGGCGACGCGCTCCTCGCGGCGAGCCTCGCCGCGGGCGGCGACAGGGACGTGTTCCGCCTGAGCTTGCCTGTCGCCTCGGTCGTGCGCCTCGAGGTCTTCGACGGCACCGCGGCGGACTGCGCGGGAGGCCTCCTCACGACGCTCCGCGTGCTCGACACGGCGGGCGGGACGGTCGCGACGGACGAGGGGCTCTCCGACACCGCGTACGCGGGCGGCATCGGCGGATGCTCGGCGCTCGTCGTGGCGTTGCCTTCCGGCGACCACGACGTCGAGGTCGCGGCGCGCGAGGGCGGCGCGGAATTTCCGCTCTACCTCCTCCAGGCCAAGATCCTCGCGCCGGCGGGCGCCGAGGAGGAGCCGAATGGCACCATCGCCACCGCGAGCAAATCCGTCGGATCCGACGGGTTCATCGCCGGCGCGCGGACGACGGACGATTTCGACTTCTACGCCGTGGATGTCCCGGAGGGCCGGTCGATCCGCGCGGAGATCATCGAGGGCGGCGAGGAAGCGTGCGAGTCGCTCGAGATCGACAGCCGGCTGTCGCTGCTCGACGCCGCGGGCTCGCTCATCGCGGACGATGACGACGGCGGCCGGGGCAACTGCTCGATCCTCGACGGCACCGGGGACGCCCCGCGCCACCCCGGGGCGCACGCGCTACCGGCGGGGCGGTACTTCCTCCGCGTCCGCGCCGCGTCCGGCGCCTCGGGCACCGCGGCCCTCTTCGCGTACCGGCTGGCCGTCACGCTCCGCTGACGAGCGCGGACGCCGCCGGACGTCCGGGATCACCGGTGGCCCCGTCCGGCCGGGACGGCGCGCCCCCGGCGGCGCGCGCCAGGCGCCGCCGGGAGGCCGGGACGCACCCGCCGCCGCGCGATGATTTGATTCGATGTCTCGATATCCCATCATCGCGAGACTGCCGCGCTCCGTCGCGCCGCCGCGCGGTGTGGCTCCGCGGTGCTCATCGGAGCCGCATGGGGGGGCCATACCCACAAGCGTCGGTAGGTGGATCGAGCGCCGGGGGCGGCCCGGAGCTGCCTTGTGCCTCGCCCGCGCGCCCGCCCTGGCGCCGCCCGGCGATTCCCGCCTTCGGCCGCGCCTCGCGGCGCCGGCGTACACCGCCTCTCTCGGCGCGGGTGCGTGATACTTCGGCTGGATGTAGGAGCCCGCGGGGTGCGTTCGAGGCAGAGGACATGAGTTTATTGTCGAGGAGTGCCGGTATTCTCCCTGGTTCTAACTCCGTCCTGTTTTTGACCGGAAAGATGCCAGTCAAAAGTGCTTGCGTGAGACCGCGGGGAGAATAGTCTCCTGTTGTTCGCGTCATGACCTCGGGGCGGGTTCCTCCGGGAGCGTGACCGTGACGGGACGACGACGACGTGCGTCGCTCCCGTCGGGGCACCGCTCTCCTGGCGCTGGTCCCGGGGGATTGCATCCCTTGGGTGACGATCTGGATAGGTATCTGCATCAAACTTCACCACAGATTCGATTCCTCGGAGGTATTTCTCATGAAGAATTTCGCTCGTTGGGTGCTCGCCTTCGCAACCGTCACGTCGATCTCGGGCAGCGCCTTCGCCATCCGGAACGACTGCATCTACAACGTCTCGATGAAGACCGGCCTGAGGAAGGTGCCGGTCGGTACGGCCGTCTGCCAGCTGGCAGAGCAGGCGGGCACCCCGTTCAACGATGAGTGCGGCTACGTGTGCAAGTGGGGAGTCGTGGCGGCCCCGGGCGCCGCCGTCGCCGCCAACATGTTCCTTCGCCAGGCGACGACGATCGGGAGCAACGACTGCGACTGGAACTCCTTCTATTTCACGGACGGGAGCATCTCGCTCCTGCCCTCTGTGCCGATCCCGCCCAGCACCGTGGCGTTCCCGCCCAGCTCCGGCATCACCTCACGGCTCCAGAAGGCGCCCATCTGCAACTTCGTCGGGATGGAGGACGACTTCACCGGCACGATCAAGGCCACGATTCAGTTCTACTCCGCGCTGTCGATGCCCGTGCCGGTCACGTACGCCCCGCACTGCTACTGATGACGGCGTGCTTTTGAGACCGGTCTTCACTGGGCTCTGAGACGGCGCCCGGCGTCCGACCGATCGGCGAGAGCCTCCCTGCAGAAAGCCCTTAGTAACGGCCCCGGGCAGGTCGGGGAGGCGCTCGTCGATCGCGTCGTGCGGATTGAGGAGGGGGCGCCGGCGGAACGCCGGTGGCCCCTTTCTCTTCTCCGCCTCTGCCGAGCTCCCGGCTCGAGGGCTCTAGCCAGGTCAACTTGTCTGGAGGAACAATGATGCAACCGAGTTCGTCGCAACGGAACCCTTCGCGCCGGCCCTCGTGGATCGCCGCCGGATTGCTCCTGGCCGCCCTCGCCGGCGTCGCCCTCTTCCTCGCCTTCCGCTCCGGGGACGAGCAGACCGCCGGGGCGAGGGTCCCGGCCGCCGGGGCCGAGAAGCACGTCCGCTACCGCAACAGGGCGCTCGTGCGCGGCCCGGCGCCGGCGGCGAAGGAGGAGGCGCGGCCCACCATCAGCGGCCTCGTTTATGGCACGGACGGGAACACCCTCGCCGGAGCGACCGTCGTCGCCATGACCTTCGAGGTCGCCGGCAACGTGCTCTCGACCGCGGGCTCCGTGAAGAGCGACGACGGCGGGCGGTTCGAGCTCACGCTCCCGGACGGCACCTATCAGCTGAGCGCGAGCGTCGATGGGTACGGGACCACGTCGACCACGGCGCGCCCCGGCGAGGCGGTGAGCCTCGTGCTGCCGAAGAGCGGCGTCATCGAGGGGCGCGTGCTGGACGAGCGGGGCGAGCCCGTGCGCCGCTTCTCGATCGACGTCCTCTCGGCCGTGACGGCGGAGACGCCGGCGACGCCGCCCCTGTTCTCTCGCACGTTCGAGAGCGCGGACGGCTCGTTCCGCGTCGATCAGCTGCCCTCGTGGGACGTCGTCGTCAGGGCGACGGCGGCGGAGTTCGCGCCCGCGTTCTCGACGAACGTCAACGTGCGCGCCGGAGACGTCGAGAAGATGGATCTGACCCTCTCGACGGGATGTACCTTGAGCGGGCAGGCGGTGGACTCGTCCGGCGCCCCGCTGCCCGGGGTGTACGTGGACGCCGAGTCGCTCTTCGCCGTCGGCGAGCTGAGCAGCCTGTCCATGGAGGCCGCCGCGCAGGCGCAGACCGAGGACGACGGCTCCTTCAGCCTGCCGCACGTCCCGAAGGGCACGATCGTCGTCCGCGGCTATGACGGCAGCAACGCCGTGAGCTCGACCGAGATCGAGGTCGCGGGCTGCGACGGCCTGAAGCCGGTGAAGCTCGTGATGTCGCCCGGCGGCAGCCTCTCCGGGGTGGCGCGAGACGCCGAGGGCAAGCCCGTCGCTGGCGCCCGGCTCACGCTCATGCACCGCCCGATCGGCTTCGTGAACACGGTGAGCGACGAGGATGGCGCCTTCCACTTCGACCAGATCCCTCCGGGCGAGCTCCGCGTGATGATGCGGCGAGGCGAGGAGGTGATGCTCGCGTCGGTCGGCATCGAGGACGGGAAGACCACGCAGCATGACATCTCCTTTGCGCCCCGGGGCACCGGGGAGATCCGCGGCCGCGTCACGGTGGGCGGCAAGCCGCTCCCGGGGGCTCGCCTCATGATGGCCACCCAGATCGGGGACGACGGCGCGATCGGCATGTTCTACCCCGTCACCGCGGAGGACGGCTCGTTCCGCGCGTCCGGGCTCCCGACCGGCGGCTACATCGTCAACGTCGAGTCGACGAGCATCGGGACCGGCGTGCACGTGAATGCGGGCGAGGTCACGACGGCGGATCTCCAGGTGACCGACCTGCCCAGCATGAAGGGCAAGGAGGCCCCGCTCCCGCTGCGGTAGCGAGCGCAGCGCCAGCGCGATCTCCCGGCTGTCCGGAGGCGGAGCCTCCAGGACGGCCGGTCCGCGTTTTTCAGGTCACTCCGCCGGGGCGATGGTCAGCGTGAACGGCCCCGAGGAGGCGGCGTTGTAGCTGTCGACGAAGATGTCGATCGGCTGGCCTGCAGTCGCCGTCACCGTGATCGACTCGGGCCACCCGGAGTCGAAGGGATCATCCACGCAGGAGAGCTCGCTGCTCGGGTCTGCGCAGTCGCTGCGCGCGTAGAGGACGACATCGGCGTGGCCCTCCGGCGTCGCGGTGATCGTCAGCTCGCCGCTCGCCTCCGGGGTATACCGGTACACGAGCTCCCCGCCTTCGCCGCCGCACGACGCCGTGACGCCCTGCGTGCCCTCGGAGGTGTCGCCCACCGTCGTTGCCTCCGTGAGCGTCGCCGCGGCCGCGCACAGGGGCTCCAGGTTCACCTCGCATTGGCCGCTGCACACGTCGTCGTCCACGGCGTTTCCGTCGTCGCACTCCTCCGTGCCGACGCGCGCTCCGTCCCCGCAGATCTCCGCCGCGAAGGACACGTCGAGCGTGTACGACGCGTCCATCCCGTTCTTGCCCTCGATGAAGATGAAATAGGTCTGACCGGCCTCGGTGAGGAGCTCCAGCGGGGCGTCCTCCGGCGCGAACGCGGGGACGCAGCCGAGCAGCGTCGTCTCGTCGTCGCAGCTCTCCCGGATGTACCAGTCGAAGTCGGCCTC
The DNA here is from genome assembly GCF_052075895.1 of Sorangium sp. KYC3313. Classification (NCBI taxonomy): domain Bacteria; kingdom Pseudomonadati; phylum Myxococcota; order Polyangiales; family Polyangiaceae; genus Sorangium; species Sorangium sp. KYC3313. The sequence goes on along the minus strand of NZ_CP197255.1, from coordinate 536,628 downwards.
CGGCGCCGTCGCCGTCGCGGCGATCTGGACCGCGCCCTTCGCCGGCGCGACGAACCGGAAGACCCGCTCTCGCATGCCCGTGCCCGCGACGGACGTGATGATACCTGGGCAGAGCGCCGCGAACAGGTTGGTGCCGGCCTCCGTCGTGCCGGTGAAACTCCCGCCCTCCGAGACGTCGGTGGCCTCCGCGCACGCCGCGGCGACGCCCTCGACGCAGGCCGCGTTCGTCGAGCAGTCGCGCTCCTCGCAGTCCTGCAGGCCGTCCTTGTCCTCGTCCTCGGCGCTGTCGCAGATCTCACCCGACGAGACGCAGAACGCGGAGTCCTCGTCGCAGGCGCTCTTGCACTGCGCGTCGTCGTCGCAGCCGCCAAAGCACATCGTCCACCCGTCGTCGGTCACGTCGACGCACGTTTGCCCCGCCCTCCCGCAGTCGGACGTCTCTTCACAGGACTTGAGGCAGAGCGAGAAGCTGCCCTGCGGCAGGCACTCGGAGCCCTCCCCGCAGGGCAAGAGCGCCGTGTCGCAGAGCCTCGTGCAGTAGCCGCCCGCCCAGCCGAAATCCTCCTCGGTCAAGCAGAGCCCGCCGAGGCAGTCCTCGTTGACCGCGCAGGCCTCGCCGTCCGCCTTCCCGTCCGGCGCGATGCCCTCGCCGTCGCCGTCGCCGCCGCCGCCGCCCTGGCCGCCCTGGCCGCCCTGCCCGCCTGCGCCGGACGCCGCTCCCAACGGTGAGATCTCGTCGTCGTCGCCGCACGCGGCGAGCGCGAGAGACATCGCCGTGACCGCTGACAGGGGAAGAGCAAGTCGCATGTTGTTCTCCTCGAAGAGAGGTACAGCGCTCGACCACGGAACGCAGCAAAACTTGCGACAACAGCAAAAAGATCCTGGATTGACTGGAATTGTTACGTCTGGAGCGAAATGCGGTGGTAATAAAAGAACCCTTACAATCGTGCAATGCTGAGACCGTGACGTTTCAAAAACGAAACCTTGTAGGGGATGTCCCTGACGCATCGCCGCAATTCGGGGTGCTGCCTAGGGGTCGTCCGGATGGCACGGTCAGTGCTTCGTGGGAGGCAGCGCCGCCGGCGCGGCCTTCGCCCCCCTGAGGCCCCGGCGGCGCTGTCTTTTTGTCGGTCCTCGTTTCGCGTCGTCTCGCCGATCGCCGCCGCCACGCCTGAGCCCACTGGCTCGCTGCGCCGCGCCGGGCGCGATGGACACGCGGCACGCGGGGATCGAGCGCAGATCGCCGTGGCGTTGTATCGTCCCGCCGCCCCATGGCGACGAAGCTCATCGTTCCCTCGAGCCACCCCCCGAATCAGAAGTTCGAGTGCCGCGACTGCCCAGCTCGGTGCTGCCGGATGCCGTGGAACATCCGCTTCAGCGGCGACGAGGCCAGGCGGTACCTCGCCGAGCCCTGGGTGCGGGAGCGCGTCGGCGAAGAGGGGGCCCTCGTCATCGGGCGCGGCGTGCTGCCCGTGCGGGAGCGGGATCGCCAGCTCCAGTGCGTCTTCCTCGACGACGACATGCTCTGCAGCATGCAGAAGCGGTTCGGCCACGAGTACATCCCGAAGTCGTGCCAGGCGTTCCCGTTCGGGTTCGTCCGCGACGAGAAGGATGCCGTCGTCGCGCAGCTCTCCCAGCTGTGCCCGTCGATCCGCGACAACTACGGCAAGCCCGCGGACCGCCAGCTCAAGGCGAAGCTCCAGCAGCGAGGCGACACGGAGCGGATGTCGACGGCGCTGGCGACGCTGAGCGGCGTGATCCTCACCCAGCCGCTTTATCTACGCGCCGCGAGGCACTGGGAAGAGCAGCTCGCGACCGGCGCGTCGCCGGCGTCGACGCTGGCGCGGCTCTACGACTGGACGGCGGCGTTCGAGCGCGCGCTCCCCCAGGGCCAAGGGCGCGCGACGGACGCCTCGGTCGACGCCGCCCTCGGGCAGGCCGGCAAGGAGGAGCCCGAGCCGCTCGCGCCCCGCAAGAAGCCCTCTTTCTATGCGCGGGTGCTGTTCGCCTATCTCCTCGGCAACCTCTGCTATCCGTCGCGGGTCCGCGAGCCCCACCGGGTCGAGAAGGCCTCGTGGACGGAGCTCCAGGCGCTGCGCAGCTTCGGGAACAAGGCCGCCTGGATGCTCGGGAGAGGCACCGTCGACATGATGTTCGTCCCCAGGCCGTTCAAGCTCCAGCGGGTGAGGACGGTCGATCGCTTCCTCGCCGGCGACGAGGGGGCCGCCGTGAAGGACTACCTGCGCCTCGTGCTCCAGCGCCGGCACATCTTCTCGGCGCCGAGGCACCTCCTGGCGGCCGTGCTCGACCTCTCGCTGGCCACCGTCGTGATCTCCCGCTTCGCGCGCTGCCGCGCCGCGGCGGATGGCAGGGTCAAGGTGTCCCTGGAGGACGTGCGGGAGGGCATCAGCGTCGCCGAGCTCGTCCTGCTGAGCCACGCGGCCCTCTCGGAGCAAGGCACGCTGATGAAGAACCTGCGCTGGCTGCTGCTCACGAAGCGCGAGAGCTTCCGGGCCCTCCTTGCGACCGAGGCGTAGGCCCCTCGTCGCCTGGTCGGGTCGCCTACCGAGACTGGTTCTTAGCACCTCGCGTCAACGTCAGGCCGGGCTCGCCTAACCGCCGGCCGCGACTATTCTCGCGCCCACCGGGCCCAGCTGGCCCATGGAGGCACGCGCATGATCGTCATGAAGTTCGGCGGCAGCTCGGTCGAGAGCCGCGCGCAGATCGAGAAGGTCCTTCACATCGTCAGAGCCCGCCTGGCCCGCCGCCCCGTCGTGGTGAGCTCCGCGCACAAGGGCATGACCGACGCGCTGATCAACGCCGCCAAGGCCGCCGCCACGGGGCGGTTCGATCCCTCCGTCCCGGTGAACAAGCAGCGCGCGGTCGCCGAGTCGCTCGGCTGCGCGCCCGACCTCCTCGCGCCCTTCTACGAGGAGATCGCCGACCTTCTGCGCGGCATCAGCCTCGTCAAGGAGCTCAGCCCGAGGAGCCTCGACTACATCGCGAGCTTCGGGGAGCGCATGGCCGTGCGCTGCATCGCGGACTTCTTCGCGAGGAGCGGCGTGCCGGCCCGCGCCTACGACGTCTGGGACCTCGGCTTCATCACCGACGCGAGCTTCGGCCGCGCGCGCCCGCTGCCCGGCTTCGACGCCCGGATCAAGGCCATGTTCGCCGAGCGCGTCCCCGAGGGGATCGTGCCGATCGTCACCGGCTTCGTCGGCCGCAACGAGGCCGGCGAGATCACGACCGTCGGCCGCAACGGGAGCGACCTCACGGCCACGCTGGTCGCGGCGGGGCTCGGCGCCGAGGAGGCGCAGATCTGGAGCGACACCGACGGCGTGATGACCGCCGACCCGAGCGTCGTGAAGACGGCCCGGAACATCCCCACGATGCGCTTCGAAGAGGCCGCGGAGCTCGCGTTCTTCGGCTCCCGCGTCCTGCACCCCTCCACGCTCCTGCCCGCCATGGAGAAGGGCATCCCGGTGCGGGTGCTCAACACGAACCGGCCGGATCACCCCGGCACGGTCATCGACTTCGACACCGACGCCGCGTCCCCGGCCGTGACCTGCATCGCCTACCGCGAGCGGCAGGTCGTGCTCAAGATCAGCTCGACCCGGATGTTCGGCGAGGTCGGCTTCCTCGCGCAGGTGCTCGCGGCGCTGGCCCGGCACGAGGTCGTGATCGACGTGATCACCACGTCGGAGGTCTCGGTCTCGATGACCACCGACGACCTCGGGAAGCTCAGCCGCGCGCTGCCCGAGCTCGAGCAGTTCGGCGCCTGCGAGGTCCTGCCCAACCGGACGACCCTCGTGATCGTCGGCCAGGGCATGCCCAGGCAGAAGGGCGTCGCCGCGCAGGTGCTCGACGCGATGGCCGAGGCCGGCGTCAACGTCGAGATGCTCAGCTACGCCATGGGCAGCGTCAACCTGTCGATGGTCATCGAGGACGCGCACGTCGCCTCCGCGGTCGGCGTCCTGCACCACTCCCTCTTCGAGAAGGCGCGGTGACGCCTCGTGGCGCGCCGGACCGACTGAACCTCGAGAAACAGGAGAGATTTCACAGGGAGGCGAGGAGACGGGGAGATGTTCATTTTTCTTTCTCTTCCTCCTCGCCTCCCCGTCTCCCTGTTGTTTTCTCCCGGATCCTCGGCGTGATCGGCGTTCCTTCCGGGTGACGCGACGTGGACAGGCGTGACGCGACGCGGGCGCCGCAGTAGGCGTAGGCCTCGGTCGGACCAGGCGTCCGGCCCCGGGGAGACCATGACGGCGGCACACCTCGACGGCGGCGCGACGATCCCGCGCGAGAGCACGACGGACATCCTGCGGCGGATCGAGGCCGCGCACGGCACGTACGCCACGCGCCCCGCGCTCGCGTTCGACGCGGACGGCACCCTCTGGGAAGGGGACGTGGGCGTCGACCTCTTCGAGGCGTTCCTCGCGGGGCGCTGCGCGCGGCCCGAGGCGGAGGCGGCGCTGCGCCGCGAGGCCGAGGCGTTCGGCGTCGCCGCGGAGGGCGGCGCGCACGAGATCGCGAGCGCGCTCTACGCGGCGTTCAACGCCGAGCGCTACCCGGAGGACAGGGCCTTCGCGATGATGGCCTGGGCCTTCGCGGGGTGGCGCGAGGACGAGCTCGCGGCGCTCGTCGACCGCGTGCTCGAGGAGAAGGGCCACGCCGGGCGGATCCGGCCGGCGCTGCTGCCGATCCTCGGCTGGGCGCGCTCGCGCGGCGTCCCGGTGGTCGTCGTCTCGGCGTCGCCGCGCGCCGTGATCGAGCGCGCCGTCGCGCGCCTCGGCGTCCCGGCCGAGCGCATCGCCGCGATGACCCCGGCCGTCCGCGAGGGCCGGCTCGCCCCCGAGCTCGGCGCGCCCGCGACCTACGGCGAGGGGAAGACCCGCGCCCTCGCGCGCATGTTCCCCGAGCTCGCGGTGCTCGCGGCCTTCGGCGACAGCGCCTACGACGCCGCCCTGCTCCGGGCGGCCCGGGTGCCCGTCGCGGTCTCCCCGAGCCCCAAGCTGCTCGCGGTCGCCGGTACGATCCCCGGGCTCGTCCTGCTCGCCACCTGAGCCGCTGCCATGGCCACCCTCTCGCTCCGAGGCCTGACCCGAAGGTTCCCGAGCGCCGAGCGCCCCGCGCTCGCCGGCCTGGATCTCGACGTCGACGACGGCGAGCTGCTCGTCCTCGTCGGCCCGTCGGGCTGCGGCAAATCGACGGCGCTCCGGCTGATCGCGGGCCTCGACAGCCCCGACGGCGGCACGGTCTCGATCGGCGGGCGCGACGTGAGCCGCGTCGCGCCGGAGGACCGCGACGTGGCCATGGTCTTCCAGGGCTACGCGCTCTACCCGCACATGACCGCGCGCGACATCATGGGCTTCCCGCTCAGGATGCGCGGGGTCGCGCGGGAGGAGCGGGCGCGCCGCGTCGAGGAGGCGGCGGCGCTGCTCGCCATCGGCCACTTGTTGGAGCGGCGCCCCGGCGAGCTCTCCGGAGGCGAGCGCCAGCGCGTCGCCATGGGGCGCGCGATCGTGCGCGCCCCCGCGGCGTTCCTCTTCGACGAGCCGCTCTCGAACCTCGACGCCGCGCTGCGCGCCGAGCTCCGGGTCGAGCTCGCGGCGCTCGTGCGCCGCCTCGGCACGACGTCGGTCTACGTGACCCACGATCAGGTCGAGGCCATGACCATGGGCGACCGCATCGCCGTGCTCCGCGCCGGAGAGCTCCAGCAGGTCGGCCCGCCGCGCGCCATCTACGAGGCGCCGGCGAACACCTTCGTGGCCGGGTTCCTGGGCACGCCGGCGATCAACCTCCTCCCGCTCGAGCGCTCCGGCGAGCGGTACGAGGGCGCGGCGCTCTCGCTGCCCGCCCCGCCGGGGGTGGCGCTCCCCGACCGGGCCATCGCCGGCGTGCGGCCCGAGCACCTGCGCGTCGCGCCGGGGCGCGGATCGCACGGCGGCGCGGGGGCGCAGGGCGAGGTGGAGGTCGAGGCGCGCGTCGTCGTGGCCGAGCCGCTCGGCGCCGAGACGTTCCTGTACCTCGACGCGGGCGGGACGCGGCTGCGGGCGCGGGCGCACGGCTTCGCGACGCCCGCGCCGGGCGAGGCGGTGCGCGCGCGGCTCGATCCGCGCGACGTGCTCTGGTTCGACGCGGGCTCCGGCGCGCGGATCGCCCCGCCGCGGGCGGCGTCATGAGCGGGGGAGGCCGCGCCGTGCGCTCGCGGCGCGACGCGCTCCGGGCGCTCGCCGCGTCGCTCGCCGCGGCCGCGGCGGGATCGATGGGCTGCGCGCGGCGCGCGCGCGTCGCCGGCGCGGGCGCCGAGGCCTCGCTGTGGTTCGCGTACGGCGGCAAGAACCGCGAGGTGCTCCTGTCGCTCGTCGATCAGTTCCACCGCGAGCAGGGCCGCTACCGCATCGACGCCGTGTACCAGGGCGACTACTTCGAGGCGCTCGCCAAGCTGCGGACCGCGCTCGCCGCGGGCGCGGCGCCCGCCCTGACGCACGTGGTCGGCGAGGTGGTGCCCTACCTGGCCGAGGCGGGCGTGCTCGAGCCGCTCGATCGGCTCCTCGCCGGCGCCCCGGGCGGCGATCTCGACGTGGTCGAGGCCCTCGGCCAGTCGGGGACGTTCGTGGGAGGCGGCGAGCGCCCGCTCGTGTGCCTGCCGTTCAACCGATCGACGCCGATCGCCTACTACAACCGGAATGTGTTTCGCGAGCTCGGGCTGTCGCCGCCGACGACCTGGGAGGAGCTCCGCGCGACGGCCGCGCGGCTCGTCGTGCGCGACGGCGAGAGCACGCGGCGGTGGGGCTTCGAGTGCCCGGTCGACTGGTGGTTCTGGGCCGCGCTCGTCGGGCAAGCGGGCGGCGACGTCGTGGCCCCGGACGGCACGCCCACGCTCGGCGGGGAGGCGGGCGTGCGCGCCCTCCGGTTCTGGCAGACCCTCGTGCACGAGGACCGCACGATGAAGCCGCCGCCCGGGCGCGATTACAACGCGTGGCAGGTGACGAACACCGACTTCCTGGCAGGCCGGGTCGCGATGATCTGGACCTCGACCGCGTTCCTCCGGTACCTGGAGGACAACGCGGGCCAGGCGGGCGCGGGGAGGTTCGAGGTCGGCGCCGCCCCGCTGCCGCGCGACGTGCGCGCCTCGGTGCCCACGGGCGGGACGATGTTCGTGATGCCGCGCGGCGCCGCGCCGGCGGCGCAGGAGGCGGCGCTCGCGTTCCTGCGCTGGATGATGCAGCCGGAGCAGGCGAACTCGTTCGCGACGCGGACGGGCTACATCCCCGTCTCGCGCCGCGGCCTCGAGGTGCTCCGGCAGGGCGGCTACTACGCCGCGCACCCGAACGACCGCGTCGCCGTGGACCAGCTCGCGCACGCCGCGCCCTGGCCCTGGTCTCCGGACCTGTTCCGCGTCCAGCGGGAGGCGGTGCAGCCCCGGCTCGAAGAGGCGGTGCTCGCCCCGCGCGACGCCGCCGAGACCCTCTCCGAGGCCGTCCGCGCGGCGCGCGAGCGATGAAGCCCAAGCACCCCCTCTCGCCCTACCTGCTCCTCCTGCCCACCGCGGCCTTCCTGGCGGTGTTCTTCCTGATCCCGCTCCTGCTCGCGGCCAAGAACAGCTTCTTTGCGTGGGACCTGCTCACGCCCCCGCGGTACGTCGGGCTCCGGAACTACGAGGTCCTCGTCGAGAGCGGCGAGCTCGCCGGCACGCTGCTCCGCACGCTCGGCTACAGCGCCGTCGTTGTGGCGCTCTCCGGCGCGCTGGGGCTCGCGCTGGCGGTGGCGCTCGATCGACCTGGGCCTGTCTATGCCTTCGTGCGGGGCGCGGTGTTCAGCGCCTATGTCGTGTCGTGGGTCGCGGTGGCGCTGCTCTGGATGTGGATCCTCGACGCCGAGGGGCTCTTCACCGTCGCGCTCCGCTGGCTCGGCCTGCCGACGATGAGCTGGCTCGGCGATCCCCGCTCGGCGCTGCTCGCGCTGGCCGCGGTGAGCGTCTGGAAGATCACCGGTTATGCCATGGTCATCTTCCTGGCCGGCCTCCAGGACATCCCCCGCGCGCTCCACGAGGCGGCCGCGCTCGACGGCGCCGGCCCGTGGCGGCGGTTCCGCCACGTGACATGGCCGCTGCTCCGGCCGAGCGCCGCCTTCGTGGCGACGACGAGCCTCATCCTCTCCTTTCAGGCGTTCGACGTGATCCGCGTGATGACGCAGGGAGGGCCGGTCAGAGCGACGACCCTCTTCGTCTACGCGATCTACGAGCACGTCTTCGTGAACCTGCGGGTCGGCCGGGCCAGCGCCATGATCGTGATCTTCTTCGTCTTTTTGCTCCTGTTGACGGTCCTGCAGCTCTGGGCGCTCCGCGCGGGCGCGCCGCGCCAGGGGAGGCGGCCGTCGTGACGTCGGGGCAGAGCGGCGGCGCCCGCGCGGGGCGCTTCAACTCGCGCTCGCGCTCGCGCCGCCTCGTCTCGGACGCCGTGCTCGTCGTGGTGGCCATCGTGTGGCTCGGGCCGTATGCGTGGATGACGATCACCTCGCTGAAGACGCTGCCCGAGATCACCCGCGCTCCGGCTTACCCCTTGCCGCAGGCCTTCCAGCTCGGCGCGTACCGCGAGGTGCTCCAGGCGGTGCCGGTGATGCGGTATTTCGCCAACACCGTGCTCATGGCGACGGCCATCGCGCTCTTGCAGATCGCCCTCGCGCTCCCGGCCGGTTACGCGCTCGCGAAGCTCAGGTTCGTGGGGCGGAGCGCCGCGTTCGTTTTGGTGCTCTCGTGCCTTCTCATCCCGGCGCAGGTGACGTTCGTGCCGGTGTTCACGATGCTCGGCTCGGTCGGCCTCGTGAACACGTTCGGGGCGCTGATCCTGCCCTTCGGGGTGAGCGCGCTCGGCACGTTCCTCGTGCGCCAGGCGCTGCTCTCGGTCCCTGACGAGATCATCGAGGCGGCGAGGATGGATGGGGCCGGCGAGCTCAGGATTGTCTACCTGATCCTCGGCCCGATGCTGCGGCCGACGCTCTCGGCGCTGTTCCTGTTCAGCTTCGTCTTTCACTACAACGATTATTTCTGGCCGCTCGTCATGACGACCGACGACCAGGTGCGCACGCTCCCGCTCGCGATCGCGCTCTTGCGGGAGCAGGGGACAGGGGTCCGCTGGCACCTCGTGATGGCCGGCAACGTGATCCTGAGCCTGCCTGTGCTCCTCGTGTTCGCGGCGGCCCAGCGGCAGATCCTGCGCGCGGTGACGGCGCGGATCTGAGCGGCGCGGGCGCCCGGGCAGGCCCGGCGCCGGAGGCCGGCGGTCGAGCGGTCGACCAGCCGGCGTGTGCATCGACGTGGCAGTGAGCGTCGGGCGCGATCGAGCCCTGCCATCGTCGCTGTCGAGGCCGCCCTGCGCTTCGCTCCGGCGGCGGTCGACTGGAGGGCACAGCGCGCCGCCGCGTCGGCGGTAGAAGAGAGCGCTGCGCGGTTTGTTCTCGTCCGGACGCCCTCTTTTCTGGCCCGGTCGTCGCACCGGCTCCCGCCGGCCACGGCAGCGCCGGCCAGGGCAGCGCCGGCCAGGCGCTGCGGAAGGAGATCCACGATGACCACGACCGAGCCAATGCAGAAGCAGATGGTCCAGAAGGAAGAGGGCAGGATCACGACGAAGATCGAGGAGAGGACCGGCAGGATTCCGTCCGGCACTTATCTCGGGCTGGCGATCGGCTCGATGGCGATCTCGGCCGGCTGCATGCTGGCCGGCAAGAAGCAGATCGCGAACTTCATCGGCCAGTGGGCGCCCTCCCTGCTCGTGATCGGCCTGTACAACAAGCTGGTCAAGCTGGAGCACGAGCTGGGATACGGCGACTACCGCTGACAGCCTTCCTCCCGGGCTCGGGTCTCCCGAGCTCGGGCCTCCATCCAGCTGGCTGCTCGGCGCCCTCCGTGGCGCCGTCGCGACCCCAGGGTCGAGCGCCCGCCCCGGCGTGCGCGGCGCGTGACGCCCTTCGCGCCTCGCCCGAGAACACGCGTTCCCGCTCCCACCTCCGGACGGCGCGCCGCCCGCGGGATCGCCGCCGTCCAAATCTCGACATCTGGCTGGAATCCTCCTTGCTAAGCTCGCGCGCGCGGCGAACGGAGGAACCCATGCGTCTGCGCCTTTCTCGTTCTCTTGTCGTGGTAGGGCTCTTGTCCACGGGCGTTTTCTCGTCAGCTCTCACGGCGTGCGGCCCGGGGGATCCAACCCCGGTGGCCGGGGCCCCTGTCGACGACCCTGATCAGCAGATCACGGTGACGGAGGTGCCACCGCCGGCCATCAGCGGCGGAACGCTGAGCGTCGCCGGCGACGGTCGCACGGCGGTGGCGGCGGACGCCGACCGCGATCGCGTCTGGATCGTCGATCTCGAGGGCGGCGAGCCGGCGGAGGTCCTGCTGGAGCGGGGCGACGAGCCCGGGCGCCTCGTCGAGGACGCGAGCGGCCGGGTCCACGTGGCGCTCCGGCGCGCCGGCGCGGTGGTGACCCTCGATGTCGAGGCGCGGTCGGTCATCGCGCGCAGAGAGGTCTGCCGCGCGCCGCGCGGGGTCGCCTACGACGCCTCGCTCGACGCCATCCACGTCGCCTGCGCCGGCGGCGAGCTCGTGACGCTCCCGGCCTCCGGCGGCCCCGCCGTCCGGAGGCTCCGCCTCGCCCCCGACCTGCGCGACGTCGTGGTCGAGGGCGACAGGCTCCTCGTCAGCCGCTTCAGGTCCGCGGAGACGCTGGTCGTGGGCCCCGACGGCGCGGTGCTCTCGCGCCGCACGCTCCCCGTCTTCTACTCGAACGGGTTCGCCAACTCGGAGTATGCGCCGTCCGTGGCCTGGCGCATGGCGCCGCTCGCCGGCGGAGGTGCGCTGATGGTGCACCAGCGCGCGATGTCGTCGAAGGTCACCCTCAGCCCGGGCGGTTATTACCAGTCTGCCGACTGCGACGGGAACATCGTGCACGCCGCGGTCAGCAGGATCGACTCGGCGGACGTCCCTGACACATCGATCCCCTCGCTGCCCGCGGCCGCGATCCCGAATGTTTCGCTGCCTGTCGACATCGCTGTCGCGCCCGACGGCGCGCGGATGGCCATCGTGGCGGCCGGCAGACGCAGCGTCGTGAGCGCGACCGTCGACAACCTGGAGCGCGACGCCGAGATGAACGGCTGCAGTCCGGAGGTCACCGTGAACGCGCTGAGCGGGCAGCCTGTCGCCGTGGCCTTCGACGGCCAGGGCGGGATCGTCGTGCAGCTGCGCGAGCCGGCAGCCCTGGAGCTGGTCGGCCGGCGCACCATCGCGCTTCCGGGAGCGAGCGTGAAAGACACCGGCCACGAGATGTTCCACCGCCCGCCGAACGGCGTGAGCGCCGTGGCGTGCGCGTCGTGCCACCCCGAAGGGCACGAGGACGGGCGGACGTGGAACTTCGATCCCGTGGGCCTGCGGCGGACGCAGGCGCTGGGCGGCGGCATCCTGAAGACGGCGCCCCTCCACTGGAGCGGGGATCTGCAGGATCTCGCGGGCCTGATGGGAGAGGTGTTCGTCTCCCGCATGGGCGGCCAGCAGCCCGGCGCCCGGCGGCTCGACCTGATGGCCCGTTACATCGACAGCCTGCCCGCCTTCCCGGCGTCGCCGCCCGAGGACGACGCCGCCGTGGCGCGGGGCGAGGTGCTTTTCCATGACAAGCAGGTGGGCTGCGCGGAGTGCCACGGTGGCCCGATGCTCACCAACAACCGGAACGAGGACGTGGGCAAGGGCGAGCGGCTGCAGGTGCCCTCGCTCCTCGGCATCGCCGGGCGCGCCCCGTTCATGCACGACGGCTGCGCGGCGACGCTCCACGATCGCTTCGACCCGCTGTGCGGAGGTGACAAGCACGGTGACATCTCCGGCCTGACCGCCACGCAGCTGGACGATCTGGTCGCCTACCTCGAGTCCCTCTGAGCCTCCGGCGCGCCGCGCTCCTCGCGCGGTACGACCGAGGCGTTCCTCGACATCCGGGGCCGATTGCCACGCTGCGAGCCCGGATGACCCGGCCTCCAGCGGAGCGGGGAAATCGCGTGTGACGGGGCGCCCGGCCCGGGCGCGCCGCCAGCGGCTGGCGCCGCGCTCTCCGGCGGCACAGCCGTTGCTCGTCCATCGACACCGACGCAACCGACGCAACAGACATCGCGGCTCGATGGCCCCGGCCTACACGCACGGTCTGTCTTTCCCGAACGTTTCCGCACGTTCCCGCACGTTCATACGTTCGCACGATCTCGCGATTCTCACGCTCTCACGACGGGGCAAGCCGGCGTTTCCGACGAAGCTGCCGACCCGCGAGGTGGAGCAGGCGCAAGGAGGGCACCATGCCTAGAGGCGACAAATCCAGCTACACGACCAAGCAGAAGCGGCAGGCCGAGCACATCGAAGAGGGGTACGAGAAGCGAGGGGTCTCCGAGGAAGAGGCCGAGCGGCGGGCCTGGGCGACCGTCAACAAGATGACCGGCGGGGGGAAGAAGTCGGGATCGGGGGTGGGCAAGCCGGTGAACAAGGAGCCGGCGAAAAAGGGGGGCCGCAAGGGAGGCGCCGCGTCCAGGGCGCGGCCGGCCGCCGCGAGGAGCGCGGCGGCGAAGAAGGCGGCGGCGACCCGCAAGCGGAACGCCGCGGCGAGCGCCGGACGGACCACGGCCGCGAAGAAGGCGCCGGCAAGGGCGAAGAAGGGCGCCGCGTCCAGCGCTCGCTCGCGCAGCTCCTCGGCCACGTCGACGAGCGGCCGCCCCCGCGCCGCGCAGGGCACGGCCCGCCGCGGCGGAGCGGGGGCCTCACGCAAGACGAGCTCGGGGGCGAAGAGCGGAGCGCGGCGCGCCGCGAGCGGGGCCTCGCGCAAGACGAGCTCGGGGGCGAGGACCGGAGCGCGGCGCGCCGCGAGCGGGTCCTGACGCCCCGGCGATGAAGAGGAGAGGGGGCGACCATGCAGGAGCTTCAGAGCAACGGAGCGACGAATGGCGAGGGCGGCCTGCTGGGCGACGAGTCCGGGCCGCAGGTAGAGAGCCGGAGAGGGCGCGCGTTCCTCACGAGCCTTGTCCGGGAGCTGTTTCAGACGGAGCGCTCGGCGATGATCCATCCGCGGATCGAGGCGGAGCGCCTCGGCGATGTGCCGCCGGCGCGCGCCATGCGGGCGGTCTCGACCCACGCGGAGGCGGCGCTGTCGGAGATCCGCCCGCTCCTCCGCGAGCGCGGGCTGCCCGTCAGCGCGGGCGGCAGCATGGTGGGCGAGGCCTTCTCGGCCTTGCGCGATCACCTCGCCGATCACCTGCTCAGCACCGAGAGGTCCTACCGCGGCACGCTCCTCGGGATGCGGCACGGCGTCGACCTCGTTGAGCTGCTCCAGTACGTCGCGACCGTGGAGGGCGACACGCCCCTCGCCGCGTGGTGCGCGCGCTGGCTGTCGATGCGCAGGCCTCTGGTCGAGGCGGTCGCCGACGAGCTCGCGTGGTTCGCGGCGCGCCCGATGCGCGCCACGCGGGCGGCGAAGGACGACGTCGTCGCCCACCTCCTCCGGGGCCTCGTGAACGGCGTGGAGCTCGCGGCGCAGCGGCTCCGCCGCCTCGTCACGTTCGCCGGTTGACTCCCGTCGGCCGCGCGCGGAGACAGCCCGGCGCTGGGCCGCGCGCGGCGTCGCGCGCTGCGCCGAAGCCGAGGAGGATGCGCCGTGGAGTAGGGGATTTCGACGTGGGACACGCCGTACGAGCTCCTGAAGAGCCACGGGCCCGGCGTCTCGAGCGCGCTGCTCATCGCGGTCGTCGGGTGGACGGCCGCGGCCTGGGCCGCGCGGAGCGTGCGGTCGCTCCCCGGCGACTTCTTCCCGGCGCGGCTCGAGCTCACGCGCCGCTTCAAGGAGCGGCTCGACACGGAGGGGATCGTCGTCCCGGTGCCCCAGCGCGAGCTGCATATCCCCCTTCGCGAGCCGGAGCGGCGCTCTACCCCGCTCCTCTGAGGCGGCGCGCGCGATCGAGAGGGCCCGGAGGCGACCCCGCCGCGCCGCCTCTCGCCCCTGCGCTGGGTCAGGGCGTGCCCATCAGGAGATAATACCAGGTGCCCACCTCGATGGCGTTCGGGTGCGTCCCGCTCACCCGGGTCAGCGTGCTCGTGAAGATCTTCTTGTTGAACGCAAGGCCGTTGCTCGGCGCCTGCGTCTTCACGTACCAGGCGACCGCCATCAGGGCCGATGTCTGGTTGTCCTTCTCGAACAGGACTCCCATCTTCACCTGGCTGTTGTCGGGGCTCGGCAACCGGTAAAGGTACCCGGTGCGGGTCCCCGGGACGGAGCGCGTCCCCTGGGTCCAGTCGCCCTGGGTCGTGTTCCGGGGGGCCGTGAACTGGTTGCTCGTGCTCACGACGTCCAGGAACGCGTCGAGCGCCGGCGCCGTGAAGCTCGGGATCACCTCGGACGTGAAGGTCAGTGTGTTCGAGAAGGTGAGCGTGCTCGCCCACCGCCAGTACTCCGTCTGCGCCTGGAAGCTGAGCTGGCCATTGGAAACACCGTTGCTCCCGAGGGCCACGATCCGGACGAGATCCGCGTTCGAAAAGATCCTGAGCCTCACGTCCGGCGGGATCTGGTCGGTCACACCGGAGCCTGGTTTGGCCTTCGAGGGGCCGCGCGTCGAGATGGAAGCGCCGGCGGCGGGCGCACCGAACGTTGAGTCTGCATCGTTGCTCATGGTTGCGCTCTCTCCTGGGATGACGATCACGACAGCATCGATCGCAGCGCGCAGGCCCTGCCCAGCCCGCGCTCCGGCGGCGGCGCGATCGCGCGTGCGTGTTCACGACGCGCGACCCGCGCGGCCTCACCCGGCGTCGACGAGAGGAAACCTGGATCCTCCCGGCCGCGGCGTCGATGACAGGCGGTCACGCGCGAGGGCCGGCGCGCTCCGGCCGCGGCCCGATGTTCAGTACCGGACCACCTCGACCGCCTCGGTGCCGAGCCGGATCTGCCGCGACGTCGTCCGGCGCTCGACGAGCGAGCCGGCGTCGAGCACACCCGCGCGCGCGAGCTGCTGGCGGGCGCGGAAGACGTTGACGTTGAGGTGATGGAGGTCGAGCCGCAGCTTGCCGAGCAGGTCATCGACGTAGCGCCACCCGCGCTCGGCCGGGGGCAGCCCGGTCTCCCTGTCGCGCAGCCGGGAGCGCGCCAGCATGAGGAGCAGCTCGTGGTGGGCGCGCGCGGCGAGCTGGATGACCTTTTCCCCCTGCACCAGGGCGACGGCGATGTGCTCCTCGTCGTGGCTCACCTCGAAGCGCAGGACGGTGAGGCCGAGGAGCTTGGGGCTCGCCGCGCTCGACGCGGTCGTCGGCACGGCGGCGTCGAGCGCCTGCGGCGGGACGCGCAGGACCCAGGCGCCGCCGGCCTCGATGCGCTCCTGATCCACGGCCGGGCGCGTGCTCCCGTCGATCTCGATCTGCCAGGCGCCGTGCTGATCCTCGAAGAGCGTCACCCGGGGGTCGGCGGCGTCCGGCAGCGCGAGCAGGCCCTCCTCCGCCGCGCGCACCTCGCCGGTGAGCTCGGCCCGCGCGCTCGTGACGGGCGCGCCGGCCTCCTCCACGGTCCAGCGCTCGGCGTCGCCGCCGAACACGAGCTCCGTCCCGGCGTCGAGCGCGACCCGCTCGGCGGACGTGAGCCGCCGGCCGCTGACGTGCGTGCCGTTCGTGCTGCCGAGGTCGCGGATCCACCAGCGCGCCCCGTCCCAGAACAGGACGGCGTGCTCGCCGGAAGCGCCGCGGTCCCGGAGGCGCACGGCGCAGTCGCGCGCTCGGCCGACCCGCGCGCGCGCCGGGAGCGTCACGCGAAGGCCGTCGGCTTCATGCTTCAAGACCGCCATGGATGCAGCGTAAGATGCTGCCGCCGACCACATCAACGGCGTCGAAGGCGAGGCCCCCATGAGCGATCCCGCGGCACTCCTCAGGAAGCTGGCGGGTGAGCTGCACCTGTCTCCCTCGGCATGCGCGGAGATCCAGCGGGCGCTCGCCGAGCACGCCGCGCGCGGCCTCACGGAGGAGCTGCCGGCGACCGTGGTCCGGGACGCGCCGCCGGCGCCGAGGGGCGCGCCGGGGCCCAACGGGGAGGCGCCGGCGGCGGCCGGGGGCGCGCCCGGGCTGACCGGGGACGCGCCGGCGGCGGCCGAGCGCTGCCCGAGCGCCGCGCCTCCGGCGGTCCACGCGCCGGTCGCGGCGTGGCCCTGGGACCGTTACGAGGATCTCGGGCTGATCGGCCGCGGGGGCATGGGCGAGGTGCGGCGCGTGCGCGATCGCGTGATGGGCCGCGTGCTCGCCATGAAGCTGCTGCGCGTCGAGGGGCAAGACGACGCGGACGGCCGGGCGCGCTTCCTCGACGAGGCGCGCCTCACGGCGTGCCTTCAGCACCCAGGGATCGTCCCCGTCCACGACTGCGGGATGCTCCCGACCGGCCAGCTCTGGTTCACGATGAAGGAGGTCCGCGGCCGCACGCTGAGCGCGCTGATCCGCGCGCTCCACGCCTCGGGCGAGGCGGGCCCCTCGCCCGAGGCGCTGCGCCGTGGGCTCGACGTCTTCGTCCGCGTCTGCGAGGCGGTCGCGTACGCGCATGGCCAGGGCGTCCTCCACCGGGATCTCAAGCCGGACAACGTCATGATCGGCGAGTTCGGCGAGGTCCTCGTGATGGACTGGGGCATCGCCCGCGCGACCGCGCGCGGCGCGCTGGCGGACGCGCTCCCGGACAGCGGCCATCACACGCACGTGGGCCTGGTCCTGGGGACGCCGGTCTACATGCCGCCGGAGCAGGCGCGCGGCGAGGCCGAGCAGCTCGGGCCCCTCAGCGACGTGTACGCCCTCGGGGCCGTCCTGTACGAGCTGCTCTGCGGCGAGCCCCCGTTCCGGGGGACGGCGCTGGCCGTCCTGGCGCAGGTGGTCCAGCGATCGCCCGAGCGGCTCGCCGTCCGGTGCTGCGACCACATCCCTCGGGACCTCATCGCGATCTGCGAGCGGGCGATGGCGCGCGAGCCGTCTTCGCGTTACGCGAGCGCCGAGGTGCTCGCCGCCGAGATCCGCGGCTTCCTCGACGGCGCCCGCCGTCGCGAGCGGGCGCGCGCCCTGGTCGAGGAGTCGCGCGCGCTGGCGCCGCAGATCGAGGGCCTGCGCGCGCGCGCCCGGGCCCTCCGGGCCGAGGCGAAGGCGGTGCTCGGGCGCCTCGACTCGTTCGCGCCCGCCGCCGAGAAGGCGCAGGGCTGGGCGCTCGAGGACGAGGCGCGCGCGCTCGACCGCGCCGCCGCCCTGGACGAGGCGACGTGGCACCAGAAGCTCCGCGCCGCGCTCAACGAGGCCCCGGACTTCGACGAAGCGCACGCGGCGCTCGCCGACGCCCACCTGGCCGATCTGCGGGCCGCCGAGGAGGCCCGCGACGCCGAGGCCGCGGCGCGCGCCGAGGCGTTCCTCAGGGCGCACGCGCGCGAGCGGCACGCGGTCTTGCTCCGCGGCACCGGGGCCCTCTCGCTGCGGACCGACCCCGAGGGGGCGCAGGTCTGGCTGCTCCGCTATGTCGAGAAGGAGCGCCGGCTTCGCGCAGAGCCCCAGGGCCTCCTCGGTCACACGCCGCTCTGCGAGGTCCCGCTCGCGCGCGGCAGCTACCTGCTCTCGATCCGCGCGCCCGGGTACCGCGAGGCGTCGTACCCCGTGAAGATCGGCCGCGGCGAGCACTGGGACAGCGTGCGTCCGGGCGGCGCAGCGCCGTTCGTGGTGCCCCTCCTGCCCTCGGAGACGCTCGGCGAAGAGGACGTCTACGTGCCGGCGGGCTTCTTCTCGGCCGGCGGAGACCCGCAGGCCGGCGACGGCTTGCCGGCGTGCCGGATCTGGGTCGACGGCTTCGTGGTGCGGCGGCACCCGGTGACGCAGGCCGAGTACCTCGCCTTCCTGAACGATCTGCTCGCGCGCGGGCGCGAGGCGGAGGCCACGGTGGCGTGCCCGCGCGCGGCCCGCGCGATCGCCGGCAACGTGGACATCCCGCTGTTCGCGCGCGACGGGGACGGGCGCTTCGTGCTCGGCCCGCAGGCGCGCGCGGAGCAGGCGCGGCACCCGGTCGCCTCGGTGGACTGGCGCAGCGCCGTCGCCTACGCGTCCTGGCTGGAGGCGCGCACCGGCGCGCCGTGGCGCCTCGTCGGCGAGCTCGAGCGCGAGAAGGCCGCGCGCGGCGTCGACGGGCGCTTCTTCCCCTGGGGAGACGAGCCCGAGCCGACGTGGGCCTGCATGGTGGGCGGCCGCCCCGGCCCCGCGAGCCCGGCGCCGGTGGACGACCATCCGACGGACGAGGGCCCCCACGGCGCCCGGGGCCTCGCGGGCAACATCCGCGACTGGTGCGCCGAGCTGTGGATGCCCGACGGCCCCACCGTGGTCGACCGCATCGCGCGCATAGAGCCGGCGGACGCGGCGGCTCCGGGGCTCCGCTCGATCCGCGGGGGCGCGTGGAGCTCCGGGCCCCCCGCTGTGTGCCGCGCAGCAGGTCGCTTCGCTGCGCGCCCGGAGGATCGCTTCAGCGCCGTGGGCTTCCGTCTCGCCCGGCCCGTCGTCGCTGGCGGGTAGCCGGCGGCCGCCGGCGCGCAGCGGGATGCGGTCGTACGCGGCGACCGGCCGCGCTTGGCTGCTGAGCCCGCATCGCAGCGCTGGCTGATGTCACGAAGGACCCGCGCCACGGGAACAACGCCCCTTGCCACGGGATGCCGAAGGGCCACTTGCCTGTCGTCAGCGACCTTGCCGTGCCGGAGGTCTCCCGTTCGGGGCATGTCCTCGGCGGGCTGTTCTGCGGGCACTCCGGGCGGGGTGTCTTCACCGAGCGGGCGGAGAAGCTGGGGCGAGCGTGGCAATCCGCCACGCCCCGCGCTGCGTGGCGGAGCCGGAGCACCGCGGCCGCTCGCCGCGGGGCGGTGGCGCGCGATCTGCTTTCTCGCTGTCGGGTGGGCATGGGCCCTTGCCCCATGCCGGGAGCGCGACGGTGAAGCATCGATCCATGGCGGTCCTCCTGAACTGCTCCTCCCGGTCGAACCGGGCGGCGGCGCAGCGCGCGCGGCTCGGGGAGCTCCTGAAAGAGAGCGGCCTCGCCGCGGAGGTGCTGTGCGCCGAGAAGGGGCAGCAGCTCGGGGAGCTCGCCCGTCGTGTGGCGCGGGGGCCTTATGACCTCATCGTGGCCGGCGGCGGCGACGGGACGGTGAACACCGTCGCTGCCGCGATCGCCGGCACGGACAAGACGATGGGCGTCCTTCCGCTCGGCACGGTGAACCATTTCGCCAAGCACCTCGGCGTTCCGCTGGCCCTCGAGGGCGCCGTGCGCGCGCTCGTCGAGGGGCGGCGCGTCCGGGTCGATGTCGGTGAGGTCAACGGCCGGGTCTTCGTGAACAACTCGACGCTGGGCATCTACCCGGGCATCGTGCGCGCCCGCGAGGCGCTCCGGAAGCGGCGTGGGCTCAACAAGTGGATAGCCCTGGCGCTGTCGACCGTCTCCGGGATCCGGCGGCACGAGCGCGTCCGTCTCCGGCTCATCCTGGATGGGCAGGAGGTCGAGCTGGAGACGCCGTTCGTGTTCGTCGCGAACAACGATTTCAAGCTTGGCGACGTGGACATCGGCCGCCAGCGCCCGCCGTGCTCGGGCGAGCTCGGCGTCTGCGTGGCGCACGCGGAGAGCCGCCTCTCCACGATCAAGCTCATCGCCAGCGCGGCCGTCGGGCGCGTTCATCAATCGAACGATTTCAGCATCCTGCGAACGACGGAGCTCCGGGTGGAGGCGCCCCACCGCCGCCTCCACGTGGCCGCGGACGGCGAGGTC
This sequence comes from Sorangium sp. KYC3313, assembly GCF_052075895.1. NCBI lineage: Bacteria > Pseudomonadati > Myxococcota > Polyangiales > Polyangiaceae > Sorangium > Sorangium sp. KYC3313. The sequence goes on along the minus strand of NZ_CP197255.1, from coordinate 516,826 downwards.
CTCAGGATGACGCCGCCGCTCTGCTATCGCGTGCGGCCTGCAGCGCTCCGCGTCATCGTGCCGCTGTCGTCCGAGCTCCGCGCGGGCTCGCGGCGGCAGGAGGATCGATCGGGCCGTGTCGCCGCTCTGGGGGGATGAGGCGCCGTGCGCACGCTCGTGCACCTGTCGGATCTGCACTTCGGCCGCGTCGACAAGGCCATCCTCCGCCCGCTGATCGACAGGATAAGGGGGCTCGATCCGCACGCGGTCGTGATCTCCGGTGATCTGACCCAGCGGGCGCGCGACGCCGAGTTCGCCGAGGCGCGCGCCTTCCTCGACGCGCTGCCCTCGCCGCGGATCGTGGTGCCTGGCAACCACGATGTCCCGCTCTACAACCTGTTCGACCGGTTCTTCCGCCCGCTCGACAGGTACCGGAGGCACATCACGGACGACCTCTCGCCGTTCCACATCGACGCGGAGATCGCCATCCTGGGCATCAACACCGCGCGCTCGCTGACCATCAAGGAGGGGCGCATCAACGCGCGGCAGGTCGAGGGGATCAAGGCGAGGATGTGCGATCTAGGGCCCGAGATCACGAAGATCGTGGTGACGCATCACCCGTTCGATCGGCCGGAGAGCTCTCCGCATGCGATCGTCGGGCGCGCGAGGCAGGCGATGGCGGCGATCGCGGGTTGCGGCGTCGACGTCATCCTGTCCGGCCACCTGCACATGAGCCACACGGGGCACTCCGCGGAGCGCTTCGACGCGGGCGGTCACTCGTCGCTCATCATCCAGGCCGGGACCGCGACCTCGACGCGGGGGCGTGGGGAGCGGAACGCGTTCAACGTGATCCGCGTCGACGGGCGGAGGATCGATATCGAGCGGAACCTCTGGCAGCCGGACAGCAGCGTCTTCGGGATCGCCCGCGCGGAGCATTTCGAGGAGACGGCGCGGGGCTGGGTGCGGGCGGCGTAGGTTGGTATGTTTAGCGGGAAATTGAACAGGGAGGCGAGGAGGCAGGGAGATGAATGGGATCTCACTCCCCGTCTCCCTGTCTCCCTGTCAATTCTCCCGGAAAATTCGAGGGGATGCTTCAGGAACAACCCACCACAAGCGTCGCCCCGCGCCGGCCCGGAGAGAACCCCTTCACCTCATCACGCCAGCTTCCCGAGCTCCCGGAACCGCCCGCGCAGATCGTTGTAGAGCCCCCGGTACACCGCGTGGATCTCCCGGTACCGCGCCGAGCGCGCCGCGTCCGGCGCGACCCGGGACACGACATGGACGAACGCGTCCGCGGCCTCCTCGACCGACGCGAACAGCCCCGCGCCCGCCGCGCCGAGCAGCGCCGCGCCGTAGGCCGGGCCCTCGGTCGACGTCGTGATCGCCACCGGCGCCTCGAAGACGTCGGCCATCAGCTGGCGCCAGAACGGGCTGCGCGCCCCGCCGCCGGTCAGGCGGATCTCGTCGATCGAGACCGCCGACGCGCCGTTCGTCTGGCCCACGCCGCGCATCAGGTCCAGCGAGTCCGCGAGCCCGAACGTGATGCCCTCCAGCACCGCGCGCGAGAGATCGGCCTTCGTCGTCCGGGCGCTCAGCCCCACGAACGCGCCGCGCGCCGCCGCGTCGTTGTGCGGCGTGCGCTCGCCCATCAGGTACGGCAGGAAGACGACGCCGCCCGCGCCCGGGCGCGCCGTCGACGCCGTGTCCGAGATGATCTCGTACGGATCGACCTTGCGGAGCTCCGCCGCCATGCGCTCCCCGTCGCCGAGGACGTCGCGGTACCAGCGGAGCGCGCCGCCGGCGGCGAGCATCACCCCCATCAGGTAGAAGCGGCCCGGGACCGCGTGACAGAAGCTGTGGAGCCGCATCTCGGGCTCCACGATCCACGAGTCGGTGTGCGCCAGGATCACGCCGCTCGTGCCGACCGAGGCCATCGCCCGGCCGGGGCGCACGATGCCGAGCCCCACCGCGCCCGCCGCGTTGTCCGCGGCGCCCCGCACGACGGGGATGCCCGCCGGCAGCCCCGTCGCGGCCGCGACCTCGGCCGTCAGCTGGCCGAGCGGCGCGTTCGAGGGCGCAGACCGCGGGAACACCGCGCGCGGGACGCCGACCGCCGAGAGGAGCTCGGCGCTGAACGAGCGATCCCCGGGCGAGAACGCCAGCGTGCCGCTCGCGTCGCTGTCGTCCGTCCCGAGCTCGCCCGTCAGCTTCAAGCCCACGAAATCCTTCGGCATGAGCACCGCGCGGACGCGGGCGAACGCCTCGGGCTCGTTCGCCCGCAGCCAGAGCAGCTTCGGCAGCGTGAACCCCTCGAGCGCGCGGTTGCCGACCAGGCGCGCGAGCCCCGCGTCGCCGACCTTCGGGTTCGCGCGGATGGCCTCGCACTCGGCCGTGGTGCGCGTGTCGCACCACAGGATCGCAGGCCGGATGACCGCCTGCGCCTCGTCCAGCAAGACCGCCGAGTGCATCTGCCCCGTCAGCCCGATCGCGCGCACGTCGTCGCGGCGCGGGCCGAGGGCGCGGGCGAGCTCGCCGAGGGCGCTCAGCGCCGCCGCGGCGAAGTCCTCGGGATCCTGCTCGGCCCACCCGGCGTGCGGCGTGGAGAGCGGGTATTCGCGGTGCGCCGACGCGACCGCCGCGCCGCGCTCCGTTTCGACTGCGATGGCCTTGAGGCCGCTGGTCCCGACGTCGATTCCGATCACGATGGCCATGGAAAGCGTCCTTTTTGCAGTTTCGTCTACTTCGGTGATCTTCGTAACGACTCTTAACTAATCGAGAAAATCCTAAGATTTGTAAGCGCGCAGGCCGCGCGGCTAGAACACGACCTGGAGCTTCATGGGCGCGGTGCCCTTCTTCATCATCTCGAGGCCGCGCGGGAGCTCCTCGACCGGCATCGCCTCCGAGAGGAGCTTCCTCACGTCGATCGCGCCGCGCTCCATCAGCTTGAATGCCCGGTCGTACGTCCGCCTGATCGCGAAGCTGCCGATGATCTCGAGATCGCGCCGGTAGATCTCGAACGGCGAGATCTCGACCTTGTCCTGCGGCCCACACACGCCGAACACGAGGTACCGGCCGCCGTTCTTGACGTACTGGACCGAGTCGCCGAGCACCCGGGCGATGCCCGTCGCGTCGATGACGACGTCGAAGCCGTAGGGCGCGATCTTCTTGAGCTTCGCCTGGAGCGCGTTGTCGGCGAGCACCACCTCGGTCGCGCCGTGCTGGCGGGCGAGGTCGAGCTTCGACTCGACGACGTCGACCACGGTGACCGCGGCGGCGCCGTTCGCGAGGCTCGCCTGGAGGTGGAGCTGGCCGATCGGGCCGGCGCCGAGGACGAGGACCTCCGAGCCGATCTCGATGCGCGCGCGATCCTGCCCGAAGACGACGCACGCGAGCGGCTCGCAGAAGGCGGCCTCGCTGAACGAGACGCGCTCGAAGCGATAACAGTTCTTCGCGGGGACCCGGACGAGCTCGGCGAAGCCGCCGTCGCGCGTCACGCCCACCGCGTTCCACTTCAGGCAGTGGTTCTGCCGGTTGATCATGCAGAAGTGGCACTCTTCGCAGGTCACCGTCGGGTCGACCATCACCCGATCGCCGGGCCGGAGGCCCTCGACCTCGTCGCCCACCGCCGCCACCTCGCCGGCGAGCTCGTGCCCGGGGATCAGCGGGAAGGTCGGGAAGAAATCGCCCTCCCAGATGTGCACGTCGGTCCCGCAGATGCCGCACGCCTTCGCGCGGACGAGGACGTCGCGCGGGCCGATCCGAGGCGGGGCGACGTCGTGGCGAACGGCGATCTTCTTCACGGCTTCGAGCACGGCAGCCTTCATGCGAGACCCTCCTTGGGAAGGTCGCATAAGCGGGCCAGCGCCGCGCGTCGAGGGTCGAGGGCCGCCGGCCGCCCCCGCGCCGCCTCGCGGCGCAGGGGACCGCCCGCGCAGCGTCGCACGACGTCGCGCAGGGCGGCCTGACGCGGGATGTCAGGACTTCGTGGCCGGCTTGGACGGGGAAATCGTGCGCCAGAGGAACGCGTAGACGTCCATCAGATCGCGCGGGGCGAGGCCGCGCTCGCGCAGGCGCCGCTCGAGCTCGCGCGCCAGCGATTGCATCCGGGCATACCCCTCGGCGCTCGGCGCGCGATCGTAGGCGAGATCGAAGCCGAGCACGGCGGCCTGCTTCTCGTAGAAGGAGGGCTTCACGAAGACGTGCTCGCCCGGGTAGACGAGCGCGCCGAGGATCGTCACGAGCGGCCACGTGACGACCTTGGCCGCGGCGAGCACGCCGGCCAGCCGGTCGAAGCGCGCGGCGTAGTCGCCCGGGCCATAGAGGAGATCCACGACCGCCTCGGCGTAGGCGCGGTGGTGCTCGGCCGGCATCTTGTTGAAGGGGATGAGATCGCCGAGGGGGTGCAGGAGGCCGGTCGCTGCCTTGTGGACCTTGGTGATCCGCTCCATGAAATCGTTCAGGTTGCCCGCCGCGAGCAGCGCCTCGAGCTCGCCCTTGGCGAGGAGCGCGCGCGCGGTCTCGATGGCGCCCTGCTTGAAGGCCTTGCTCTTCTTCTTCGCCCCGCTCGCCGGGCCCTCGGCCCCCTCGCCCCCGGCGGCGCCTCGTTCCTCGGCGATGAACTGCGGACCCCCGAACCCCCCCTCGAACTGCGACTCGAAGCTCGCGACCTGCTCGTCGAAGCTCGTGACCGGCGGCGCGACGACGCGGGCGCGCTGCTTCTTGGCGGCGGCCGACGGCCGGTCACGGAGACCGCGGATCCTGGCCTCGAGCGCGCTCGCCTCGTCGTCGCCGAGCTGCACCGGCTCGAGCTTCGACCAGAAAGCCTTGGCGATGGAGTGATTGAGGCCATCCTCGAAATCGTAGAAGCGCTTTTCGTCGCGCTCCTCGACGAGGTATCCGAGTCCCCATTGGGGACACCCCGGGTGCTTGACGATGATCGGGGCCGAGGGTTCCGTTGAACGAGAGGTCGCCATAGGCGGCGCAGCCTACTCGATCTTGGGACGACCGCATCCGCCCCGGAGCCTCTTCTGGACCCGTGTTCAGGTGCGCCGCGCCGGCCCATGCGGGCAGGCCGGCGCTTCGGGTCTCAGTTGACGTCGCGCGTCGCCGAGGCGAGCGCGAGCTGCTGGAGCGCGAGCGCCTCGGTCACGCGGCGCACCCGCGCGACGACGTCGAGGGTCTCCAGCGCCGCCTGCCGCTCCCGCGCGTCGAGGATGAGGTGGTGGGCGCAGAGATCCGCGACGAGCGACGTGGCCGCGTCGCGCGGCAGCCGGAACTCGAAATTGCTGTCCCGATCCCGGACGAGCGCCGCGAACGAGGCCGCGGTGGAGATGAGCGCGGCGTGATCCTGGGCCGAGACCTCCCCGGGCTCGTCCTCGAGGACCGTCGCCGCGGCCGTGCGGTACGGCGGCACGAACGGGCGCTCCGCCAGGCGGACCCGGGCGCGGCCCCGCAGCATGATGTTGTAGCGGCCCCCGGGCAGCTCGGCGTGATCGATGATCTCGCCGGCGCCGGCCACCTGCGCGATGGCCGGGTGGCCGTGCGCGTCGATCGCGCGGGGGTCCGTGATGAGGACGACGGAGAGGATGCGGTGCGTCCCGAGGGCGTCGCGCACGAGCGCCCGGTAGCGCGGCTCGAAGATGTGGAGCGGCAGCAGGGCGCCGGGGAAGAGCACCGTCTGCGGCAGCGGGAACAGCGGCAGCTCGGGCAAGGCCGCACTGAGGTCGCCCGGGCGCGGAGGCGTCGTGTCCACGGGCCGCAGGGTAGCACGCGGGGGGGTCGGGTGTGGCGGCGCCACGCACATGCACTCGGGCTCGGCGGTCCGCCGTCCCCTTCGCGCGTTCCCGCGTTTCGCGGAGGCGCGCGCGGCGCGCCGTCAGCCGAACATCTCGATGGCCGAGCCGGTGACGGCGTCGGGGGCGTCGAGCGCGGCGTACACGAGGAGCCGCGCGACCTCGTCGGCGCTCATCTGCGCGGGGAACCCGCTCCCGACGAGCATGTCGGTGTCGACCGAGCCGGGGAGCACCGCGACGGACTGGAGCCCCGTCCCGCGCAGCTCCTCGGCCAGGCTCTTCGAGAGGCCGATGAGGCCCCACTTGGACGCGGCGTACGAGGCGTTGCCGGGGCACGCGAGGGTCGAGGAGATGCTGCCGACGTGGACGAGGCGGCCGCGCCCCTGCTTCAGCATGGCCGGGAGGAACGCGCGCGAGATGAGGAAGGGGCCGCGGAGGTTGACCGCGATCACCTCGTCCCAGGCGGCGGGCGCGGTCTCGTGGACCTTCGCGCCGCGGCTCACGATGCCGGCGTTGTTCACGACGACGCGGGGCGCGCCGAGCCACGCCACCACCTCGGCGGAGGCGCGCGCCACCTGCTCCTCGGAGGCGACGTCGCAGGGGACCGGGAGCGCGGCGACGTCGAGGCGGCGGACCTCGTCGGTGACCTCGTCGAGGCGCGGGCTCGGCGGGCCGAGCAGCGCGATGGAGAGGCCGCGGCGCGCGAGCGCGAGCGCCGTCGCCCGGCCGATGCCGCGGCCCGGCCCGGTGACGACCGCGACGTCGGTCACGCCCTCCCCCCGGAGAGCGCGGCGAGGGCGAGATCGCGCTCGGGGCCCGGCTCGGCGAGCTCGCCGGCGACGGCGAGGGTCTCGATGAGGGCGCCCGCCTTGCGCTCGCCGCGGGCGATGAGGCACGTGTGCGTCAGCGTGAGCTTGCACAGCGCGCCGCGCGCGCCGAGCTCGCGGACCAGGAGCTCGACGAGCTGCCCGCCGATGCGCTCCTGCAGGGTCAGCCGCCGCGCGAGCGCGTCGAGGACGTGCGCGAGCGTGCCGATGCCGGCGACCCGCGCGCCCGGCAGGTAGATGATGGTGCCGGTGCCGTGCCCCGGCAGCAGGTGGTGCGGGCACATCGTGGTCACGGCGAGGTCGCGGGCGACGACGAGGCCGCGCTCGAAGGGGCCTGTCTCCATGGCGCCCTCGCGGAGCACCGCGGCCGCGTCGATGGCCTCGCCTTCGATGAGGTCGTCGGCCCACGCGTCGGCGACCCGCTCGCCCGTGCCCGCGAGGTCCCCCTCGACGTCGCGCCCGAGGGCGCGGAGGAACTCCTCGATCGCCCATGCCGCTCTCTTCCGATCGATCACCGCGGGCCTCGTCAGTTGAGCAGCTGCCGGCGCCTCTCGGCGCTGATCGGCCTGCGCCCGGCGTAGCCGGCCTCGAGCCCGTGGTAGTGCTCCACGGCCGGCTCGCCGTAGCGCCAGCAGAGCCAGACGAGGGCGCCGTCGAGGCGCCCGTAGAAGTCGCAGAGGCCGATCCGCTGGTCCTTCACGACGACCCCGAGCTCCTCGATCTCCTGCCACCCGGACTCGTACGCGGCGATCTTCTCCGAGAGCTCGCGCTCGCGGGCCCGCGCCTGCTCGTTGCCGTTGCGCGCCATCTCGATGAGCTGATCCGGCGTCGCGGCCGGGCGCTGCACGGCCTGCACGAGCTCCTGCCAGCAGCGCTCGACGTCGCTCGCCAGGGCGAGCTGCCGGCCGATCATCGACGAGAGCCGCGGGACGAGCGCGTTTGCTTCTTCGATCGTCCAGATGCGGGAAGTGCTCACGGGACCTCACCTGAAGGGCGGCGCGACGACCCGGTCATGCAGGGCCGGTAAGCGGAGGAGAGTGCGGTGTCAAGGGCTTCTACGGAAGGAGCCGCCGCGCCCGCCGCATGCAGCGCGCGCTCCGCATGCAGCGCGCGGCGAGGGCGCGCTCGGTGGGGCGTGGGGTCTGCGTGCGGGCGTGCGGCCGGCGCCGGCGCGTCCTCACGAACGACAGCCAGCGTGGCCGCGATCACGTGCGTCGCGCCCTTCCTCTCCACTCGGCAATGTGTTGCGCGCGGCGTTCTGCAAGCGATAAGCTCGCGCGGCGATCCTGTCGGATCGCGAGGCCGCCGCATGCGACTCCGGACGATGTCGGGCATCAAGCTGTCGAATTGGCTCCTTGGCGGCTGGAGCGGGCTCGTCCTCCTCTACCTGTATCTGCCGATCCTGCTCCTCGTCGCTTACTCGTTCAACGACTCGCGGATGAGCGTGGTGTGGGAGGGGTTCACCTTCAAATGGTATCGGCAGCTCTTCGATGAGCTCGTCGCCCACCTGGGCGACGAGCGGCGGTCGCCGCTCATCGAGTCGCTGAGCAACAGCGTGATCATCGCCGCGATCACGACGGCGTTCTCGGTCGCCCTCGGCACGGCGGGCGCCTTCCTGCTCTACCGGTACAGGTTCCCCGCGCTCCGGTCGATCACGACGCTCATCTTCATTCCCATGATCATCCCGGAGATCATCATGGGGATCAGCCTGCTCATCTTCTTCAAGACGGTGGAGCTCGATCTCGGCTTCACGACGGTCGTCATCTCGCACGTCACCTTCTGTTTCCCGTTCGTGCTGATCGCCGTCCAGGCGCGGCTCGCGGGGCTCGATCCGTCGCTCGAGGAGGCCGCCCTGGACCTCGGGGCGACGCCGCTCAAGGCGTTCTTCCTGATCATGGTGCCTTACCTTCTGCCCGCGATCATCTCCGGTGCGCTGATGTCGTTCACGCTGTCGATGGACGAGCTCATCGTCACCTACTTCACCCGCGGGCCCAAGTCCGAGACCTTGCCGATCAAGGTGTTCGGCATGGCGAAGGTCGGTCTGAACCCGATGCTGAACACGATCTCGACGGTGTTCATCGTAGCGACTGCGATGCTCGTCGTGATCGCCGAGTCGCTGAAGGGCACCGCGAGGCGGCTCCCCGACGAGAGCTGAAGCTGAAGGGGAGCGGCGCGCGGCGCGAACGCGGGGGCCTGCGCCGGCGCAGGCGAGACAAGGAAAAGGCCAATGAAACGCATCTCAGCGCTCTTGATACTGATGTTCGTCCCGCTCCTCTGCCTCCTCGGCTGCGGGAAGAAGGAGAGCCCGGCGCCGCAGCAGGCGGCTGGCTCGGGGAGCGCCCCGGCGCCCGAGCCGAAGCCCGGCGACGAGCTCAACCTCTTCGGGTGGTCCGAGTATGTCCCGCAGGAGGTCCTGGACGGCTTCACGAAGGAGACGGGGATCAAGGTCAACTACGAGACCTTCGCCTCGAACGAGGAGATGCTGTCGAAGCTCCTCGCGGGGAGCACCCGGTACGACCTCATCCAGCCGTCGGAGTACGCGGTCGAGGCGCTCATCCGGCAGAAGAAGCTGCAGCTGCTCGATCCATCGCGCATCCCGAACCTGAAGAACATCGCGCCCGCGTTCAGGAACCAGCCGCACGACCCGGAGCTCAAGTACTCGGTCCCGTGGATGGCCACCGTCGTGGGCATCGTCGTCAACACCCAGAAGGTGAAGGAGCCCGTGAAGGGCTTCAAGGACGTGTTCCAGCCGAAGTACAAGGGGCGCATCGTGGCCCTGAACGACAACCGGGAGATGGTCTCCTGGGTCATGGTGACGATGGGGATGAACGTCAACGACGTGACGCCGGAGAGCCTCGCGAAGATCAAGCCGACCCTGGCGGAGTGGATCAAGCTCGTGAAGGTGTTCGACTCCGACAGCCCGAAGACGGCGCTGCTCAACGGCGACGTCGACATCGGCGTCGTCTGGAGCGGGGAGGCGGCCCTGCTCTACCAGGAGGACAAGGACAAGTTCCAGTTCGTCCTGCCGCTCGAGGGGACGCACAAGGCGATCGACAGCCTGGTGATCCCCGACAGCGCCCAGAACAAGATCGGCGCGGAGATGTTCATGAACTACATCCTCCGCCCCGAGGTCAGCAAGCTCATCTCGGACAAGTTCCCTTACACGAACCCGAACGCGGAGGCGCGCAAGCTGCTCACGCCGGAGCAGCTCGCGAACCCGGCGAGCTACCCGCCGCTCGCGGGGATGGAGACGTTCCACGACATCGGCAAGGTGGCCGCGGACGTGGACAAGCTGGTGACCGACCTCAAGGCGTCGCAGTGAGCGGCGGGGCGTCATGAACACGGCCACCGGGCAGGTCGTCGAGCTCCAGGGCGCCCGGCGGAGGCCGGGCGTCCGCGGGTGGCTGCTGCTCGCCCCGCTCCTGCTCTGGCTCTTCGCCTTCGTCGTGGCGCCCACCGCGATCATGCTCGTCTACAGCTTCTGCGAGCGGGACGAGCTCGGGCAGGTGGTCTTCGAGCTCTCGCTGTCGAGCTACGCCCGGGTCTTCGACCCGACCTACCTCAAGATCCTGCTGAGCTCGATCAAGTACGCCGCCATCACCACCGCGATCTGCCTCGTCGCGGGCTATCCGGTGGCGTACTTCATCGGGCGGGCGGGGGAGGGCGTCCGGAACCGGCTGCTCATGCTGGTGATGGTGCCGTTCTGGACGAGCTTCCTCATCCGGACCTATGCGTGGATGTCGATCCTCAAGTCGGAGGGGCTCCTCAACGGGCTGCTCCTCTACCTGCGGATCATCTCGACCCCCCTCGACATCATGTACACGCCGACGGCGGTGGTCATCGGCCTCGTCTACTCGTATTTGCCGTTCATGATCCTGCCCATCTACGGGAGCGTCGAGAAGCTCGACAACGCCCTGATCGAGGCGGCGTTCGATCTCGGCGCGGGGCCCGTGTCCGCGTTCTCGCACGTCATCATTCCGCTCACCCGCCCGGGCATCCTCGCGGGTGTCCTGCTCGTGTTCATCCCGGCGCTCGGGATGTTCGCGATCACGGATCTCATGGGGGGATCGCGCGTGCCGATGATCGGCAACGTCATCCAGAACCAGTTCGGTCAGGCGCGCGACTGGCCCTTCGGCGCCGCGCTCGGCATGGCGCTCCTGCTCCTGTTCTCGCTCTTCTTCCTGCTCGGCCTGCGCAAGGAGCCGGAGGCCTGATGCGGCGCCGTCGCGCGGGGTGGCGCAGCGCCGCTCGTCTACGCCGCTTCCGCCGCTTCCGCCGCTTCCGCCTCCCCCGCGCGCTTTGCCGGCCCTCCGAGGTGAATCGATGGATGTGATGGTCGAGCTCCGCGCGGTCACCAAGCGATTCGGCGCCTTCCACGCCGTGAGCGAGGTCGATCTCCAGATCAGGGCGGGCGAGTTCATCACCCTCCTCGGCCCCTCGGGGTGCGGCAAGACGACGCTGCTCCGGATGATCTCGGGCTTCGAGACGCCGTCGAGCGGCGCCGTCTTGCTGGAGGGGAAGGACGTCACGCACGAGCCGCCGTACCGCCGGGACGTGAACCAGGTGTTCCAGAGCTACGCGCTGTTCCCTCACATGACCGTGCAGGAGAACATCGGCTTCGGGCTGCGCATGAAGAAGGTGCCCCGGGCGGAGATCGACGAGCGGGTCCGGGCCGCGGTCGCGCTGGTGTCGCTCGGGGGCATGGAGCAGCGCAGGCCGTCGCAGCTGTCCGGCGGGCAGCGGCAGCGGGTCGCGCTCGCGCGGGCCATCGTGTGCCGCCCGAAGGTCCTGCTGCTCGACGAGCCCCTCTCGGCGCTGGACGCGAAGCTCCGGCACGCCATGCAGGTGGAGCTCAAGGCGCTGCAAAAGCAGCTGGGGATCACCTTCGTGTTCGTGACCCACGACCAGGAAGAGGCGCTCACCATGAGCGACCGCATCGCCGTGATCAACAAGGGCCGGATCGAGCAGCTCGGCGACGCATCGCAGATCTACCACCGCCCCAAGACGACGTTCGTCGCGAGCTTCATCGGCCAGGCCAACATCCTCCGCGCGACCGTCCTCTCGCGGAGCGGCGAGCGGGCGCGGGTCCAGCTCGACGGGGGGCTCGAGCTCCTCGTCAACGCCGAGCACCTGGCGGGCGGGGCCGGGAGCACCCTTGTCTCCATCCGGCCGGAGAAGATCGCGCTCCGCAGGGAGCCGCAGGGCGCGCCGGAGAACCGCTTCGAGGCGCGCGTCGAGGACGAGCTGTTCAAGGGCGCCACCGACCAGCTGCGCCTCCGGACCGACGCCGGCCTCGCGCTCACGGCGGTGGTCGCCAACGAGAGCTCCGGCCAGGCGGCGCTGCACGTCGGAGACCGGGTGTTCTGCCACCTCCACCCCGACGACATCGTGATCGTCCACGAGGGGTGATCCTCGCCGGCCCGCCGTCGCGCCCCTGTGGCGCCGGGGCGTCGTGAACCACCGTTCTCATCCGGACGCGGCCGCGTGGAAGTCGGCCTCGAACAAGGCGTACTCTGCAGGGCATGCTGCTTGCCAATCGGCCTTGCATGCCCCGACGGTCGCTTGCGGTCGCTCTTTCTTCCTCGGTCCTTCTCTCGCTCTCCGGCGACGCCCTCGCCGCGGGGGCGTGGCTGCCCGGCGCCGGACAGGCGTCGGTCGAGCAGCGCGTCGCCGTCGCGGCCGGGCCGGAGCGCACGACGCTCTGGACGAGCCTGCGGTTCCAGGGCGCGAGCGGGCCGGTGGCCGTCGTCGTTCCGGTGCCGCCGCTCGCCGCGCTCGACACGAGCTCGGACGCGTGGTTCGAGGCGCTCGAGGCGGCGACGGCGCCCCGGGTGCTCCCGCCCCAGGGCGTCGACCCGTACTGCCCGGGGGAGGCGGGCGCGCCGAACCCCTTCGAGACGGTCGGGCGGCTCGCCCACGAGGCCACGCTCGAGCCAATCGAGGTGACGGTGCTCGAGGACGCCGACGCCGTCGCGCGCTGGGCGGCGTCGGCCGGGCTCGCGCTGTCCTCCGAGGCGGCCGCGCAGCTCGGGGGTCTGCAAGGGATGCGGTTCGCGGCGGCCCGCTTCGACGCTCCCGGCGGCGCGGCGGTCACGAGGACGCTGCGCATCGCCATGGGCGGCGGCGAGCCGATCCTCCCGCTGTCGCTGGCCGGGGCCGGCGCAGGCGACGTGCAGGTGACGGCGTGGCTGCTCGGCGACGGCCGGGGCGCGCTCTCGGGCGTGACGCCGGTGACGCTCCCGCCGGCCTCGTTGCGCTGGGACGCGAGCGCGCAGCGCAGCGATTATGCGGAGCTCCGCGCCGGGGCCCTCGGCCAGGCGGGGCTCCACGGGGCGCTCGTCGAGGGCGCGGGCCACGAGGCGCTGAGCCGCCGCATCTCCCTGGGCAGCGACAGCGTGGACAGCGTGATCGAGGCGTATTTCGCGCGCGCGAGCGCGTACGGCGACATCGGCGATGCGCCGGGCACGTGCGCCGCGGTCGCCGCGGCCGCGCTGGAGTCGAGCCTCCAGGTCGCCGCGAGCTGCCCGCGCGCCGCGCACGGCGTGGTCGACGGCGCGCTGGACTGCGCGGAGGCGCCCCGGAGGGACGAGACCGATCCCGATCTCCTGCGCTGCGGTCCGGCCGCCGACGACCTCGCGGTGGGGCTCTCCGGGCTCGCGCCGTCGTCCGTGTGGCTGACCCGCGTCTCGCTCCGGCTCGCGGCCGGGCAGCCCGGGGCCGACTGGCCGCTGACCTTCGGGGAGGGCGCCGCGATCTCGCCCGTCGTGCGGGCCGGGCGCGTCCTCGTGGACGAGTGCTCCGGCGAGGGCGGCGCGGGCGGCTCGTCGGGCGTGGGCGGGCCCGACGGCCTGGGCGGCGGGCCGGGCAGCGGCGGATTTGGCCCGGCCAGCGGCTCGTCGGGCGTCGGGAACCCGCCGCCGGACGATGACTACGACGAGCCGGCCGCCGACGTGGGCTGCGGCTGCTCCGGCACCGCCGATACGGTGGTCGTGGACGACGTCGATCCGCAGGACGCCGACGACGACGAGTACTACGCGGAGGACGACGGCTGCAGCGGGGACACGAGCGAGTCCGAGGACGAGTACTACGCGGAGGACGACGGCTGCAGCGGAGACACGAGCGAGTCCGAGGACGAGTACTACGCGGAGGAGGACGACGGCTGCAGCGGGGACACGAGCGAGTCCGAGGACGAGTACTACGCGGAGGACGACGGCTGCAGCGGGGACACCGACGACTCCGCCGAGTCGGAGGACTGCTCGATCGCGGGCGAGCGGAAGTCGAGCGCCCGGAAGAAGCGCGGGCCGAAGCTGTCGGTGATGGCGCTCGGGATGTTCGCGCTGATCGCGCCCCTCCGGCGCGCGAGCCGGCCGCGGAAGGGCGGCGGGCGCGGCGGGCGGTAGGCCGCGCGGCGGCGCTCCGGGAGGGGGGCGCACCGGGGGGGCGGTTCCCGTGGCATACTCCCGGGCGAGGTCATGACGTGAACGCGCCCGCCCGCCGGCTCTCCTTCACCTACGCCGAGTACCTCGAGCAGGAGCGGGCGAGCCCGACCAAGCACGAGTTCCTCGGCGGCGAGGTCTTCGACATGGCCGGCGGCACGCCGGAGCACGCGCGGCTCGCGGCGCGGGTGACCGTGGCGCTCGGCGCGCAGCTCGGCCGGCGCCCCTGCGAGGTGTTCTCGTCCGACCTCCGCGTGCGCGTGCGCGCCACGGGCCTCGCCACCTACCCCGACGTGAGCGTCGTCTGCGGCCCGATCGCGCGTGATCCCGAGGACAAGGACGCGGTGGTCAACCCGCTGGTGCTGGTCGAGGTGCTGTCGGACGCCTCGGAGGCGTACGATCGGGGAGAGAAGTTCGCGCACTACCGCCGGATCCCCTCGCTGCGGGAGTACGTCCTGGTCTCCCAGGCGCACCGGAGGATCGAGGTCTTCCGGCGCAACGAGGACGGCACGTGGACGCTCTACGAGGCCGGGCCCGGCGAGCGCGCGCGGCTCGCGTCGATCGACGCCCTGCTCGATGTGGACGAGGTGTACCGGGGCGCGCTCGAGGCCTCCGCGGCGGTCTGAGCGGCCGTCGTTCCACGGAGAGCCGATGCGTGACGTCCGGATGCGGGGTTTTCGCGAGCACACGGCGGTCGAGCGCGCGCTCGAGATCCTGGAGCTGCGGATCCAGCGGCTCGCCGACGAGCTGGCCCCGATCGGCGAGGCGGCCGGGCGGGTGGCGGCGGAGCCCGTGCGCGCGCGGATCAGCGTGCCGCACTTCGTCCGCGCGGCGATGGACGGCTATGCGCTGCTCGGCGAGGCGACCGCCGGCGCGGCGGCTTCCGCGCCGGTGGAGCTCGCGCTCGTGGGCGCGTCGCTCCCCGGGCGCCCGCACGCGGGCGCGATCCGCCGGGGCGAGGCGGTGCGGATCACGACCGGCGCGCCGGTGCCGGAGGGGGCGGACGCGGTGCTGGTGGCGGAGCGCGCGGAGGAGGGCGCGGGCCGCGACGGGGCGGCGGTCGTGCGGGCGCGCGAGCCGGTGCCGTCCGGCAAGCACGTCGCGGCGATCGGCGAGGACGTGCTGGAGGGCGCCGAGGTCGTGCCGGCGGGGCGCCGGCTGCGCCCGCAGGACGTCGGCGTGCTCGCCTCGACCGGGGTCGCCGAGGTGCGCGTGGTGCGCAGGCCGTCGGTGCGGATCCTGATCACGGGCGACGAGCTCCTGCCGCCGGGGAGCGCGCCGAGCGGGGCGTGCATCGTCGACACGAACAGCCTGGTGCTCTCGGCGCTCGCGCGCCGTGACGGCGCGGCGGACGTGGCCGTCACGTACGTCCCCGACCGGCGCGAGGCGGTGCGCAGCGCCCTCGATGCAGCGGGCGGGGACGTGGTGCTGGTCTCCGGCGGGTCGTCGGTCGGCTCGGAGGACCATGCGCCGCTCGTCCTCGCGGAGCTGGGTGAGGTGGTGGTCCACGGCGTCGCGATGCGCCCCGCGAAGCCCGCCGGGTTCGGCTTCTTGCCCGGGGGGCGGGCGGTGTTCCTGCTGCCGGGCAACCCGGTGTCGTGCCTCTGCGCCTACGAGTTCTTCGCCGGCCCGTCGATCCGCGCCCTCGGCGGCCTGCCGCGCGCGTGGCCGCACCGGCGGCGGCGGTGCGTGGTGGCGAGCGCGATCGTCTCCCAGCCCGGGCGCGTCGATTACGTGAGGGTGCGTGTCGAGGGAGATCGGGTGTCTCCGATCGCGACGAGCGGCGCGTCCATCCTGTCGTCGACGACGCGCGCGGACGGCGTGGTCATCGTGCAGGCCGAGGAGGCGGTGATCGGCGAGGGCGCCGAGGTCGAGGTGCTGCTCTACGACGCGTGAGGCGAGGGGAGGCGGGGTCTGCCGCCGGGCGGAGCCGCGTGCAAGTCGAGCTGGCGTGCTTCACCAAGGTGCTGAGCGTGGTCCGAACGACGTCGATGAGCACTTGGCGCACTTCCCCGCGATCGCGGGGAAGTGCGAGGGCAACGCGGTTGCCTCGTGATGAGTCACCTGCGTTGCCAGCGCGGCGCGTCCGTTTCAAAATTCCGGGATCCGGGACCATGAAACCGCTTCGTTCCGAGAGGGCCGGTCCGCGCTCGAGGGGCAGGGAGAGCGAACGCCGCCGATGATGAAAGAATCCATCGACAGCGGTCTCCTCCGCGCGCCATCCCGGGCCGAATCCTGGATGCCAGGCACCCAAGATGCGATAGGGTAGGCCTCGGCGCTGAGCGCTTTGCGGGCGACGTTCGTCCTGTTGGCATCGCACGGCCGGCCCCCCCCAATTCCGCTCTTGTGTTCTGATCGCGACCGGGCGCGACGAGGTAATGACCATGACCCAGATGAACCGCACACTCCGAGGCACTGCCAGATTCCTGCTCCTCCCATTGCTCGCCATGCTCGCTGCGTCGGGTTGTGGCGAGTCCTCTTCGCCCGGCGCGACCGGTGATACCGACAACACCGGAGGGACCGGTCCGGGGACCGGAGGCGGCGCCGCGAGCAGCACGACCGCGGGGACCGGAGGCGGCGCCGCGAGCAGCACGACCGCGGGGACCGGGGGCGGCGCCGCGGGCAGCACGACCGCGGGGACCGGCGGCGGCGCCACGAGCAGCACGACCGCGGGGACTGGATCGGACAGCAGCGGGGCGGGCACCGGCGGCGCGCCGAGCTCGACTCCGACGTTCCACATCTTCATGCTCATGGGCCAGTCGAACATGGCTGGCGTTGCGCCCAAACAGGCCAGCGACCAGAACTCCGACCAGCGGCTCAAGGTCCTCGGCGGGTGCAACCAGCCGGCCGGACAGTGGAACTTGGCCAATCCGCCGCTCAGCGATTGCCCTGGTGAATCGCGAATCAACCTGTCGACGTCGGTCGACCCAGGCATCTGGTTCGGCAAGACCCTGCTTGGAAAGCTGCGTGAGGGGGATACGATCGGGTTGATCGGTACCGCTGAGAGCGGTGAGTCGATCAACACGTTCATCTCCGGTGGCTCACATCACCAGACGATCTTGAACAAGATCGCCAAGGCGAAGACGGCCGAGAATGCGCGCTTCGCGGGCATCATCTTCCACCAGGGTGAGACCGACACCGGCCAGAGCTCATGGCCCGGCAAGGTCGTTCAGCTCTATAACGAGATGAAGGCAGCCTGGGGCGTCGATTACGACGTTCCCTTCATCCTCGGGGAGCTGCCTGCGGGCGGATGTTGCAGCTCGCATAACAACCTCGTGCGCCAGGCGGCCGACATGCTGCCTGATGGATACTGGGTCTCTCAGGAGGGGACCAAGGTCATGGATCAGTACCACTTCGATCATGCGTCCGTCGTCCTCATGGGCACGCGTTATGGTGAGAAGATGATCGAAGCCTTGAAGTGGTGACCTGAGGCATCCTCTCCTCCCGCCGGAGCGGGCGCGGGCCGCCGCCAGCCTGGGGCGCCCCGCCTCCGGGGCGTCAGAACCCGCCCTCCAGGCCGAAGTTCGGGACGGTGACAGGCCCGAACGTCGTCGGCTCGCACGGCGAGAACGCATCGCACCTCCCCGGCAAGGTCTCCTTCGATAACGTGGTGTTGAGCACGTCGAGGACGACCGCCAGCCAGCCCGACTTCCCGATCGACCAGCGCTTCTCCAGGCGGACATCCAGGCGGAAGAACGGCGGCAGCCGCTCCCACCGCGCCGCTCCGCCGGCGAGGGATCCGGAGCCTCCGGGGACGCCGCTGATCGGCGGGAGCGTCGCGCCGTCGATCCTCTGGGGGAGCCCGGAGTAGAACACGAAGCGCCCGCCAGCCCTGTACCCGCGACCGAGGTCGTAGGTCAGCGCGACGTTCGCCACGTGGGTCCTGTCGAACGAGCTCACTTGCCGGCTTCGGCCGATGCTGCGCGTGGAGCGCGACAGCGTGTACGACGCGAACCCGCCGACGCGCCGCGTGAGCCGCCGGTGGGCCGACAGCTCCACGCCGGTCGCGGCGCCGAGCGCGCGGAGCGTGAAGGCGTCCTCGGCCGACTCGAGGCCCAGCGCGCCGAGCGCGTCGGTCATGTTGAAGAACGCGTTGTGGAACACCGAGACCGTGGCCGTGATGTCCTCCGGCAGCGCGAGCTCGACGCCGGCGCTCGACTGGAAGCTCCGCTGGAGGCCGTCCTGGAGGCGCGGGCGGACGCCGGGGATCGGGACGACGAAGCTCGGCAGCTGGGAGGCGATGCCGTGCGCCTGCACGAACGTCACCCCCCGCCCGAGCGAGAGCCGCGCCGAGAGCCGCGGATCGACGGCGAGCGCGACCGTGCCGTCCGAGTGGTAGAGATCGAGCCGGAGCCCGGGAGTGATGCGCAGGCGCGGGGTGATCGCGATGTCGGACTCGATGTAGCCGCCCACCGTGAGGTCGACGCGGCTGCGGCCAAAGAGGAAATCGTCGGCGGGGACGTCGTCGTCACCGTCCGGCGCGACGCCGCCCGGAGGGGCGTCGACGCCGGTCCCGAGATCGAGCTCGTTGTCGTCGACCACGGCGTCGATGCCGGCGCGGATCATCGTCTCGTCGCGCAGCCGGTGAGCGAGCGAGAGGCGCGCGCCGAGGCTCCGCGTCAGCGCTTTCTGGCCGTCCTCGATCCCCGTCTCGTCGTGGCCGAGCGTCAGCGCGCCGCGCAGCGCGCTGCCCTGGCCATAGGCCTGGTCGTACCGGAGATCGAGCCGGTGAAATGTCGTGTCGAAGAGGGTCGTCTCCTCGCCGTCTTCCTCGCTCGCGAGGAAGTCGTGGGCGCCGAACGCGAAGAGGCTCACCCGGCCTTCCGGGACGACCTCGTAGGACAGCCGGGCCTGGTAATCCCAGTAATCGAGCGCGACCTCGGGGGCGGCGAGCGAGAGGAGCAACGCCGTGTACGAGTAGCGGCCGCCCACGAGCGCGGCCCCTCGGTTTCCGGCGAAGGGGCCCTCGACGAGCCCGCCCACGTCGACGAGCCGCAGCATGCCCTCACCGTGCCAGTACGGGAGCGGCGGCGTCGTCTCGCCCGCGACGATGCCGCCGGCGTACCGACCGTGACGCGCGGGGTAGCCGCCAGGGTAGAGGTCGACGCGATCGACGATGCCGGGATGGACCACGGAGGGCCCGAGCCCGAGGTGATAGAGGTAGGGGACGCGGATGCCGTCGAGGAAATAGCCGACGTTGCCCGGCGGTGAGCCGCGAACGTAGAAGAACGGCAGCCCCGAGACGATGGGGGTCACCCCGGGGAGCACCTCGAGGGCGCGGAAGGGGTCGCCGAACGCGCCGGGAATGATCCTGACCTCGCCGCGGCTCAAGCTGGAGACGCCGGGCGCCGGCTGCTCGCCGTGCACGGTGACCTCGATCGCGCGCGGCGCGCTCGGCGCCGGCCCGGCTGCCGTGGCCGGGCGCTCCGGCGCGGTCGCGGAGGCGCCGGGCGGCGCGGCTGCGGAGGCGTCGGGCGGCGCGGGCGATGCGGCTTCGGTGAAGCGGACCTCGACGCGGATCCTGGCGGCGACCGGCGCGCCGCTCCTGGTGGCCGGCGCAAAGCGGAACGACGTTGCGGCGGCCACGGCGGCCGATGCGAACGGCTCCACGCCATCCTCGGCGACCGCGGAGCGGACGGTCCCGTCCGCGTTGACCGTGAGGACGAGGCGGACCGTCGCGTCACCATGCGCCCCAGCTGGGTAGTCGGCGCCGAGCGGCGTGAGCGGCGCTGGTGGGACGAGCGCCGCCGGCGGCGCATCGGGGGGCGGCGCCGCCGTCGGCGCGTCGCCGGACGGCTTCGCGGGCGGCGCATCGCCGGACGGCTCCGCGGGCGGCGCACCGCCGGACGGCTCCGCGGGCGGCGCACCGCCGGACGGCTCCGCGGGCGGCGCATCGCCGGACGGCTCCGCAGGCGGCTTTGCGTGGGGCAGCGGCGTGTCGGGCGCGGCGGCGGCGAGGCGCGGCGCGAGCGCGCTCGCGAGCAGCGCTGCGGCTGCCGTGGATCGCCGGAGGAAGCGCATCGCCGCGCCGCGGAGGGGCCGCTCAGCGAGGACCGGCGCGGGGCGATGCGCCGCAGAGCGTGGCGGCCAAGTAATCGAAATCATGATAATTTTCATGTGAACGGCGCTCGCGCCGGCGTCTTGATGGGCTTCCCGGGGAACCGGTCGCATCGGAACGCTCTCGTCTGACGGGGGTGTCCCGGAGGTCGACCGCCAGCTCCAGCCATGATCTACGCCGAACGACCGCTCACTTCTCCCTCACCGGCTCGAACACCACGCCGCGCTGCCAGGTCTCCCTGGGGAGCGCCCTCTTCGGACCGCTCTGGTCGGCGGGCGATGACAGCGCAATGCGATTGCTGGAGAGCTACCTGCCGCGAATCCTTCAACGATCACCGCTTGCCTCGCTTGGTACCGCCGCGGCACGGCGAGTATCCTCGCGCAAACGCATGACCCTCCGACGTATCTTCTCCATCCTGCCCGTCCTTGCGCCGGTCGTCTGGCTGACGAGCTGCGGCGATGGCGAGCGCCCCTCGACGTCCGAGTCGTCGACCTCCTCAGGCTCAGGCGGCGCGAACCCGGGCGGCGGCGGCGCGGTCGCGACGACCTCCGAAGCCACCGGCGCGGGGGGCGGCACGACGACCAGCGGCGCGACGGTCGGCAGCACGACCGTCAGCAGCACGACGACCGGCGGCGGCGGGGCGGAGCCCGTCGCGCCGGGGATCGTCAAGCTCGGCGAGGGGAAGCTCGCGGAGTCGGGGCTCACCGTGGTGTCCTACGGCG
The DNA here is from genome assembly GCF_052075895.1 of Sorangium sp. KYC3313. Classification (NCBI taxonomy): domain Bacteria; kingdom Pseudomonadati; phylum Myxococcota; order Polyangiales; family Polyangiaceae; genus Sorangium; species Sorangium sp. KYC3313. Next base: position 496,012 of record NZ_CP197255.1, on the reverse strand, counting down.
GCTACCTGAACGGCGAGTCGTTCCAGCAGGACGCGATCGTGTCGTTCGGCGGCTTCCAGTACACCGCCTTCTGGAACACCAACCGCAACGTCGTCCTCGCGCGACGGCGGCTGCCGGCGAGCCCCGGCGGAGCGGCAGGCGCCTGGGAGAAGTTCGACTTCAAGGATTACCGGCTGAGCGCCGACGACGCCCACAACACGATCTCTCTCGGGATCGCGCCGGGCGACGGCACGCTGCACCTCGCGTTCGATCACCACGGCAGCAACCTGCACTACCGCCGCTCGGTCACGGGTCTCCTGACGGACCCGGAAGGCGCGGCCTGGGCCGCTTCGAGCTTCGGCGCCGTCTCGAGCGCGCTCGTCGGATCGACCCGCGTGTCCCTCGTGACGTACCCGCGGTTCGTCACCGAGCCCGGCGGGGACAGGATGCTCCTGAGCGCCCGGATCGGCGAGAGCGGCAGCGGCGACGAGCACCTGTGGGAGTACGACGCCACGGCGCACGCCTGGACCGCGCTCGGCGAGTACATCGAGGGCACCGACGCCAGCATGAACGCCTACCTGCACGGCCTGTCGTACACGCGCGGCGGCTCGCGCCTGCACGCGGCGTGGTGCTGGCGGGACACGCCCGACGCGACGACCAACCACGATCTCCTGTACGTCTACAGCGACGATCACGGGCGCACCTGGAAGAACAACGCGGGCGCCACGGTCGCGACGACCGGCGGCTCCTTCGTGACACGGAGCACGACGGGCCTCTCGGTGTGGCCCATCGGCCAGAACCGAGGGCTCATCAACCAGGAACACATGACGGTCGACGCGAGCGGCCGTGTCCATGTGCTGCTCTCGCACCTCCCCGACGCCGAGGCCGACAATTCGAACTTCACCAGCGCCCGGACGCGCAGCGAGTTCTTCCATTATCTCCGCGACACCGACGGGACCTGGGCGCGCCACGGCATCGGCTTGAAGGTGGTCCAGAACTTCCGGGGCAAGCTCGCGATCTCCTCCACCGAGAACGTCTATGCGCTCCTCCCCGATCTCCGCATCGCCGGCGCCTCCCCGAGCGACGGCTACGCGACCTGGACGCTCCTCGACGCCGCCGACTCGGGCCGGTTCTTCTCCGATCCTCTGATCGACGCTGCTCGGCTCGAGACCTCGGACGAGCTCACCGTGTACTACCCAGCGCGGAGCTCCGTGGACATCTGGGGCCTGGAGTACACGCTCCGCTGAGCCGCGCGAAGGGCGCTCCTCGGTCCCCGAGCGCGCCCTTCACGGCCCCGTTCTCCCGGGCGAGCGCGCGAGCTCGCTCGTGGCGCCGTCCCCGTTGCCCACCAGCTCTCCCCTGATCGACGGATCTTCCGGTTGTTCCTCCGGGCGACGCGCGTGATGCCCGCGGGGCGCGCTCCGCGTCCGTATCGGACGAGCCGCGACCGGCGCTGAGCGGTCCAGTCAGAGCGGCAGTCCCTGGCCCATGGGGACGCGCGTCGCGCTCGCTCTCGCGCAGGCACGCTCGGTGCTCGCCCTGAGGCGCGGTCTTGCCGGTGGCGAGGGCGTGCACTGCCGCGAACGCCGCGGCGGCAAGGGACACTCGCGCAGCGAGCCCCGGCGCGCTCCGGCCAGGAGGAGCGTTACTCATGAACCCGGACGCGTTCGTCAAGCGCCGATTCGCATTCATCCTGGGAGGGTTGGTCGCGGTCTCCGCGTATTTTCAGGCCTCCGGGGTATCTCAGCTCATCGCCCACCAGATCACGCGGGACGGCGAGACGTCCGCCCCCCTCGTCACAGATCCTGTCGAGGCGCCGCTCTCCGAGGAGGATCCCCCGCCGAGCGCCGCGCCGATCCTCGAGCGCAATCCGTTCGACTCGACGACAGGGCCGCTCGTACCCCCGCCGAGCGCCGCGCCCGCCGCCCCGGCGGATCTCTCGCAGCTCGACCCCTACCTCGCTCCACCCTGCGATACGGGCCGCGTCGTGCTGATCGCCATGTCCGAGGACCCCGAATGGTCGTTCGCCGCCGTCGAGAGCGACGGCGGACACACGGCGCTCGGGCGGCGAGGCGGAGAGATCGGCGGCCGCAAGGTCGAGGACATCGCCTGGGATCGGGTGTGGATGACCTCGACCTCGGGGGGCGCGCGCTGCCAGATGCAGCTCGGCAAGAAGGGCGGAGAGGGCGGCAAGAAGGAGCCCGAGCCGCAGGCGGCAGCGCCGGCTCCGTCCCGCGCGACGTACCGCCCGAGCAGCAGGAGCGATGTCCCGCCCGAGATCGCCTCGCGGATGCAGCGGGTGAGCGACACGGAGATCGACATCGACCGCTCGGCGGCCGAGAAGATCTTCGCGCAGCCCGAGCTCGTGACGCAGACCTCGGCGGCGATACCGGAGATGCGGGACAACAAGGTGATCGGGCTGAAGATGATGGTCAAGCCAGGCTCGGTGCTCGAGTCGTTCGGGGTGCAGAGCGGCGATATCGTGAAATCGATCAACGGCATCGACCTGACGGACCCACAGAAGGCCATGCTGGCCTACTCGCGCATGCGCTCCGACAAGAGCCTTTCCGTCGTCGTCGAGCGCGACGGCCGCCCGACGAGGCTCAGGGTCAACATCCGCTGAGGCGAGGAGGCGGGCCCGGCCGGCAGCCGCGCTCCGTGCAGGAGCGGCGCCGGGCGCCCCCCGGCCTTGTCGCACCTGCGGGTGGCGGCGACCGGGCGGCGGCTGGCGCGGCGGCCGTCCGCCGGCGCACGGACGACCCCTGCCGAACAATCTGCGATCGCCGCTGTCTCTGGCTGGAGCGCCCGGCGGCGGCCGGCGCCGTCGCTCCGGAGCGGAGCGACAGAACAGACGCGGCGCTCACCCGTCAGACCGAGCACCCGCTCTGTCCGCGGGAGGGGAAGACCATGAACGAACTCGGAATCGTGTGGGTGAGGCGAGCGCTCCTCGGCGGCGCGCTCGTGCTGGGGCTCTCGGGGGCGGGGATCGCGTGCAGCACGAAGGAAGCCCCCGCGACGTCGGAGGCGTCCCCGGCGTCGATGCCGGTGGGGAACGCCGCCGGGGCGAAGCGCGAGGCCGTGGCGTCGGCCGCCGAACCCCTGACGGCGCGTGAGCTCGCCGCCCCCACGCGCGACATGGCGGGCGGGAAGGGGCGCGCGGGCGCCGGCGGCCTTTTGGCCCCCGCCCCGGCGGCCACCGCAGCGCCGGGCGAGGGCGCGGCCCGCGCCGTGGCGCCCGAGGCCGCGGGCCTCGACCCGAACGGCCGCTTCGCCACCACGTACCGCCCCGGCGGCGGCCACCTCGCCGCGTTCGAGTCCGCGGTCGCGCGCGGCATCGTCCCGCCCGACGGGCGCGAGCTGGTCAGCGACGTCGGCGCCCGCTACGCCCCGTCGATCGACGTCCCGAAGGGCGCGGCGCTCGCCCTGCGCACGGACCTCGAGCGCACGCGGGTCCCGCCCGGCGGCGGCCCGGTGCACGTGCGCGTCGCGCTCCGCTCGACGGCGCAGGCGCCCGCGGCGCGGCCGCACCTGTCGGTGCACCTCGTGCTCGACGTGAGCGGATCCATGCAGGGCGAGCCGATGGCGCGGGCGCGCGACGCGGCCCGGGCGCTCGTCGACAGGCTCGACGCGAACGACGACTTCTCCCTCGTCACCTTCTCGAGCGGCGCCGACGTCAGGATCGACGATGGGCCCGTCGGGCCGCGGCGGGCGGCGATCAAGGCCACGATCGACGGCATCCGCGAGGGCGGCGGCACCAACATCGGCCAGGGCCTCGCGCTCGGCTACGCGCAGGCCGCCCGGCCGGGCATCCCCGAGGGCGCGGTGAAGGTCGTGCTGCTGCTCTCCGACGGGCGCGCGAACGCCGGGATCACGAGCTCGGAGCGGCTCTCGCGGCTCGCGCTGGACGCCTTCCAGGGCGGCGTCCAGACGAGCACGTTCGGGCTCGGCGCCGACTACGACGGCGCGCTGATGAGCGCCATCGCGAGCGACGGCGCGGGCGGGTACTACTACCTGCGCGATCCGGATCAAATCGCCCCGGCCCTCGCGACGGAGCTCGACAGGCGGCTCGATCCGGTCGCGACCGCGGTCGAGCTGCGGGTGCGGCTGAAGCCGGACGTGAAGCTGCTCCAGGTCTACGGGTCGCGCCGGCTGAACGACGTGGAGGCGGCGCGCGTGCGGACGATCGAGGTCGCGGCGGACGCGCAGTCCGCGAAGCGAGACGGCATCGAGCGGGACCGGCAGGACGACGCCGAGGGCGGGATGCGGTTCTTCATCCCGGCGTTCTCGCGCGACGACAGCCACGCGATGCTCTTCAAGCTGGGCCTCCCGGCGGGCGCCGACACGCGGGCCATCGCGGCGATCGAGCTCAAGTACAAGGACCGCGTCGCCAAGAAGAACGTCGTGGACGAGGCGCCGCTCCGGGTCGCGTACGCGACCGGCGACGCGGACAGCGCGGCGAGCGTCGATCCGTCGGTCGCCCGCACGATCCAGGGCTTCGCCGCCGGCGAGACGCTGGCCGAGGCCGCCCGCCAGATCGCGCTCGGCGATCGCGCCCGCGCCGCCGCGCTGCTCTCCGAGCGGGAGGGGATCCTGCATGCCGCGGCCGAGGCGCTCGGGGAGCCGCTCTTCCTGAAGGACGCGGCCCGCCTCGCGCGCCTCCGCGGCCACGCGGGGGCCGCGGGCGGCCTGGGGGATCCGCTCGTGCTGGCGATGCTGCTCGAGACGGCCTCGCGGACGCATCTTCACTGAGGGCGGGGCACGGGGCACGATGGCGCAGCGGCGATCCACCGGCGGAGCCGAGGGGCGGACATGACCCAGACATTCACACTCCGGCGCGATGTGGCGGCGCAGCACGTCGACGTCGCGCCGGGCGGCGAGATCGTCCTCCGCGGCAAGCTGGTCTGCTCGACCGACGCCTCGGTCATCGACGCGGCGACGACGACCTGGCCCGCGGGCGCGCCGGGCGGCGCGTCGGTCGACAGCGGCGGGCTCGTCGACCTCGAGCAGGGCGGCTTTCACATGACGAGCCGCGACCCCGCGACCCACGAGGTCCACGCCATCGCGACCGGGGATCCGGCCCCCGCGTGCGCGCTCGCGGGCGTGGAAGCCCCGTGCCTCCCGCTCCGGCTCCTGCCGCTCGCGCGCTCGCGGCTCCAGACGGCGCAGGAGCTGGGCAGCTGCCTTCACGGGGGCATCACGGTCGAGGTGCCGGACGCGCTGGTGCCTCCCGTGCCGCCGTCGGTCGCGCCGTATGTGCAGGGCGCCGCGGTGCTCCTCGGCCTCGGCGTGCTCGCCTCGGTCGGGTGGGTCGTGCAGCGCCGGCGCGCCCGATCGCCGTTCGGCCAGCTGATCGGGCTGGCGAACCGCGCGCGGGCCAAGCTGAAGGCCGCCGACCCCGTCGTGGCCGCGCCGCTCGTGCCGGCCGTGGAGGCCGCGCTGGGCGCGCTGAAGCGGCGGCGCGTGGACGCCGCCTCGGCCGAGGGCAAGCGGGTCGCGGAGGTGCTGCGGCGGGTGGAGCTGCGCCTCGACGCGTCGGCCGTGGAGGCGCGCGCCGACAGGGAGCAGCAGGCGGCGGACGAGCTCGTCCGCGAGATCGAGAGCGCGCTCGAGGCGGTCGACGAGGTGCACGGCGCGCGGCGCCGGGGGGCCTGAGGAGGAAGGATTTCCGCCTCGCCGCCCTCCGCGCGATGTACCGGCTGCTCGCCGCCTCCGGCGAGAGCGGCGCGCCCAGCGTGCGCCGATGAAGCGCGCCAGGCGGCGCTCACCGCCGCGGCCCCCAACCCGATCTGGACGTGGGACATCACCGAGCTGCGCGGGCCGCTGCCTGGGGTCTACTACTGCCTGTACGTCGTCCTCGACCTGTTGAGTCGCATGACCGTTGGCAGGAGCCGGAACGCGCCTCTCTGCGCGATCCACTCATAGGATCCTCGTCCGGCCCGGCTCAGTCCTGCTGGCATTTTCCGCCCCCTCTGTGCCAGCGTCGGGTGAGAAATGCGAGCAAGCAAACCGTGCAAAATGGCGTTGTGTCGCGGCCGATCCATGGCGTATAAATTTAGTCGAAGGACCACGTAATCTTTCAGAAAAAACGTGGGTGTCCGGACGAGATCTCGGACTCTGCGAATGGCGCTGCGTGTTCCTGTGTGATCAGCTTCGAATGTCATTGTCCCCCTGGTCTCAATGCGCGACAGAGAGTCCATGACAGGCGAGTCGCTTCGTGTGCATCTTCGGGAAACATTGGAAATACCTATGACAAAGTCAAAGCAGAATCAATTCTCTCGTTGGTTCCTCCTGGCGTTCGCGTCAGTCGCGCTGGCAGGCTGCGGCGATGATGCCAATCCCACAGAGCCCTCGGGCAGCTCATCGTCTTCTAGCAGCTCGTCATCCTCCAGCTCCAGCTCCAGCTCGTCTTCGAGCAGCTCCAGCTCATCTTCGAGCAGCTCCAGCTCGTCTTCGAGCAGCTCCAGCTCGTCTTCGAGCAGCTCCAGCTCGTCTTCGAGCAGCTCCAGCTCGTCTGGTGGCGATCTCGCATTGGTGGTCGCCATCAACTCCGGTAGCAATTCGAGTGCGACGGTCGATGGTGTAGAGTACCAGGCGGACAAATACTCTAACGGTGGTACGCCCAACAGCACGCAAGACTCTGTTGTCGGTGGGCAGCTTTATCAAACAGAGCGGTATGGCGCATTCAAATATGAAATTCCGGTCACCGCCAATGGCAAATATACCGTGAAATTGCATTTCGCGGAGATCAATAAAACCAGCGCTGGATCGCGCAAATTTGGCGTTGCGATCGAGGGTAACACCGTTATCAGTGATCTGGATATCTATGCCGAGGTTGGTCATGACGTGGGCCACACGGAGACCTTCGCGGATGTCGCGGTGAATGACGGCAGCGTCACCATTGAGCTGATCAAGGGTGTAGATAACCCCACCATCGCAGGGTTTGCTATTTTCTCCAACGATGGAGAGCTGGATACGACGGCCGCGCCCCTTCCCGATTTCTCCAAGTACTCAGCATACACTAAGCAATACACTGAGAAGACTGTGATCAATTCGAATCACGCGACGGGCCACGTCGGTGACTTCTTCTTTACTCACTGGAAAGATGGCGGCTCGACATCGATGACCGTGGACCCGAACGGCGAGTTCAGCGTGACCTGGCAGGGCGGCGGCTATAACTATGTCGGTGGTCCAGGGTGGCATTACGGAGATGAGAAGAGGGTGATCGGCTACCGCCTCAATAGCGACAGCGGCGCGAGCTATATCGCTCTGTACGGCTGGGGGTACGACAAGAGCATGCCCACGTCGAACGCGGCGCACCTGGTGGAGTATTACATCCTGCAGCGATGGAGCTATGATCCCAGCGCGGGTGCCACCGCTGGCAAGACCTTCACGAGCGATGGGGTCCAGTATTCCACTTACCGCTCGACGCGGAATCAGCAGCCCTCCATCAATGGTCGCTCCACCTTCTACCAATACTGGAGCAAGCCTGCTCAACCGCAGGCCCTCAACCAGGACCACAAGATCATCTTCGCCGATCACGTGAAGGCATGGGCCGACAACGGCTGGACTCTCCCGAACATGAACAACCTGGATGCGAGCGACGACCCCACCTATCAGGTCCTGGCCGTCGAGGTGTTCAACCCCGGTAGCAATGGAACTGCCGCTGGTCGCGTCTGGAACGCGACGCCCTGATCGAATGAGAATGTGGCACTCCTGAGCGTTTCGTGGGGTACGGCGCGAACGCCCGCCGAATGCCTCGATGGCGCCGTGCTCGACGCCATCGAGGCCCTCCGCTTCGCTCCGACCCGCTGCGCGGGCGGCCTCGACGGCGTCGGCGCGCGGCGCGCGGCGCCAAGGTGTCGACGCTCCCGTTAGATGATGGGTAGGGGCCGCTTTTCGCTCACGCAGGATGCATGCCCGCCGGCCTGAGCTTCGAGGAGGCTGCAGCCTGCATCGAGGGCGCCTGGTATGCTTACAGCATCACCCAGCGCGCGGGCCTCGAGAAGGATCGGCGCGTGCTGATCAACGGGGCTACCGGGGCGATCGGATCCGCGCTTCTGCAGATCTGCGTCCACCTGGGCGCCACCGTGACCGCGGTGGGGAACACCAGGAACCTGGAGCTGTTGAGGTCACTCGGGGCCAGCAGGGTCATCAACTACGAGCAATCGGACTTTACCCGGGACGACCAGGTCTATGACCACGTATTCGATGCGGTCGGAAAGAGCACGTTCGGCGCCTGCAAGCGCTTGTTGACGCCCAGGGGCGTGTACGTTTCCTCGGAACCCGGAACTGGCTGGCAGAATCCATTCCTGGCGCTCGCCACGCCCGTGCTCGGCGGACAGCGGGTCGTGTTCCCGATACCCGTCGATCGGAAGGCGTTCCTGGGGGTGCTGGGCCGGCTCGTCGCCGAGCGCCATTTCCGGCCCGTCATCGACCGTACCGTTGCCCTCGATGCGGTCCAGGAGGCCTATGCCTACGTCGCGTCCGGGCAGAAGACGGGCAACGTGGTGCTGAAGCTCACGGAGTGAGGGGTCTATTCTACCCCCATGCGGCCCAGCAGGGCGCAGGAGCCGACGGGCGCTGGACGCCGCGGCGCTCTACAGATTGCTGGGCGGACGGGGTGACGCGCGATGCGTGCCATCTCGGGTGGGTGCTGGCGGGCCGGGAGCAACACCGCGGGCGGCCTGTCTGCCCACGATGAGCAGGCCGCGTTCAGCGGATCGGGCTGGCGACCCTCGGCGGCGACGCGGGGGCCGCCTCCGCGGCGGGCTCGAGCGGCGCGCAGCCGTCGGCGGCGAAGGGGCCGATCGCCGGCTCGCCCTTGACGAACGCCGAGACGCGGCGCATCCGCTCGGCGAACGCCGCCTCGGTCTCGGCCCGCCGCGGGTCGGCCGCGAGCGGGACGGTCCCGAGGCCCTCGCTGCGCACGGGGCAGATCTCCGCGAGGGGCGGCGCGCCTCGCCGCAGGCGCAGGCGCGCGAGCATCGCGAGCTCGACCGCGGGGCCGGTCCTCTTCACCTTCATGAGGAAGTTGCCGAGGCTGTAGAAGATGGGCCGGCCGCGGCGGAGCTCGATGCCCTGGAGCACGTGCGGGTGGTGGCCGAGGAAGGCGTCGGCGCCCGCGTCGATGGCGGCGCCGGCGAGCGCGCGCGCCTGCGGGAGCGGGGTGTCCAGGTACTCGGTGCCGCCGTGGTAGCTCACCACGACGGCGTCGACGCCAGGCTGCTTGCGCGCGGCGCGCACCGCGGCGGCGAGCCCGTCCCGCTCCGCGGCGGCAACGAACTCCCGCGCCGGGTGCTGCCAGAGCGAGCCCTGGTTCCAGATGCCGGTCACGGCCAGCAGCGCCACGCGGAAGCCGCGGTGCTCGATGACGGCCGGCGCGTACGCCTGGAGCCGCGTCCGGCCGGCGCCCACGTAGGCGACGCCCGCGCGCTCCAGGTGGCCGAGCGTCTCGAGGAACGCGCCCTTGCCGTAGTCCCACATGTGGTTGTTCGCGAGCGACACCACGCCGATGCGGGCGCGCGCGAGCGCACCCGCGCCGGCCGGCGGGCCTACGAACACGAGCGGCTGGCGCGGGTGCTGGGTCTCTCCGCCCTGGTCGCTGAGCTGGTTCTCGAGGTTGACGAAGCGCACGTCGGCGGACGCGAACAGCGCCGCGACGGAGGCGAACGGATCGTACGCCGGATCGCGGAGCAGCTCCTGGCCGAGCGCCTTGCCGAGGCAGACGTCGCCGCCGGCGAGGAACGTGATCGCGTCGGCCGGCGCGGCGGTTGCGGCGGTGGCAGCCGGCGCGGCGGTGGCAGCCGGCGCGACGGTGGCGGTCGGCGCGGCGGTGGCGGCCGGCGCGGCGGTGGCGGCCGGCGCGGCGGCGGCGGCCGGCGCGGCGGTGGCGGCCGGCGCGGCGCGGGCTTCCCGGGTCGCTTCCGCGACGTCGCGCGGCGCGGCAGGCGCGACGGCGGGCGGAGGCGCGAGCCCGGCGCCCACGTTGGTGGGCCGCTCGCAGCCGATCTGCGCGGCGGCTGCGCACATCGCGAGGAAGAAAGGGGCAGGGCGCATCGCGAGCGGCGTCTCGGCGCGCATTATCCACGGGCCCGCGGCCGCGCCCAAGTATCCGGTGGTACGCCCGCAGACGTTCGTGCCACCATCGCCGCGCGTTGAGCGGGCCCAGAGGAGCCGCGGCGTCGATCGGCGGCCGCGTCCTCTCGATGGACGTCCGGCCCGCTCCAGCGCGACCTACTCGGGACTGGACGCGCGCTCGTGCGCGGGTTGCTTGGAAGGCCTTATCTCCATGGTGAATCGAAGACGTGAGACTCCCTCGGGCGCGACGCTGCTCTCTTCGCGCGGCGCGACGCCGTCGAGCACGCGCATCGTGCCGGGCCCCGCGGCGCGCGACGAGGCGCGCGACGAGGAGCGCAAGGACGGCTGGGGCTTCGCCGACACCCGGTTCGTCGTCAAGCCGAGCGGCAGCGTCGTGCTGACCGGCGCGCGGTACAGCATCAGCAACGTCGAGCTGCCGTCGCTGCTCCCGTGGATGTCGGCCACGCTCGCCGCGCCGCTCTCCTACGAGAACCGCAACGAGCCGCACTACCCGCCCCGGATCCCCGACGCCAGGGTCGCGAGCGAGCTGCTCGCCGCGCTCCGCGGCTTCCTGGCGGACGATCAGATCTCGCAGGACCCCCTCGTGCGCCTCCGGCGCGGCCACGGCCACACCGGCGCCGAGATCTGGGCGATCCGCTACGAGCGCCTCGAGCGCGTCCCGGATCTCGTCGTGTTCCCCGCGTCGCACGACGACGTCGTGCGCCTCACCGAGGTCGCCAAGCAACACGGCGCGTGCCTCGTCCCGTTCGGCGGCGGCACCAACGTCACGGACGCCCTGCGCCTGTCGATCCACGAGGAGCGGACCGTGATCGCGGTCGACATGCGGCGCATGAACAGGATCCTCTGGCTCGATCCGGTGAACCGCATGGCCTGCATCGAGGCGGGCGCGACCGGGCGGCACATCGTCGCGGAGCTCGAGAAGCACGGGCTCACCATGGGGCACGAGCCCGACAGCCTCGAGTTCTCGACCCTCGGGGGGTGGATCGCGACGAACGCGAGCGGGATGAAGAAGAACCGGTATGGCAACATCGAGGATCTCGTCCTCGACATGCAGGTCGTGACCGCGCGCGGCGTGGTCGAGCGGCCGCACGTGGCCCCGCGCGAGAGCGTCGGCGCCAACCCGAAGAACTGCATGTTCGGCAGCGAGGGCAACTATGGAATCGTCACCAGCGCTGTCGTCAAGCTGTTCCCCCTGCCCGAGGTCCAGCGCTACGGCAGCGTCATCTTCCCCGACCTCGCGCGCGGGCTCGCGTTCCTCTACGACCTGCAGGGCGCCGGCGCGCTGCCCGCGAGCGTGCGCGTCATGGACAACACGCAGTTCCATTTCGGTCAGGCGCTCAAGCCGAAGAAGTCCGGGCTGCTCGCCCGGGTGAAGAGCCAGGCGGAGAAGCTCGTGGTGACCCGGATCAAGGGCTTCGATCCGCACCAGCTCGCCGTCGCCACCCTCGTGTTCGAGGGGACGAAGGAGGAGGTCGACTTCCAGGAGAAGACGCTCTACCGCATCGCGGCGCAGCACGGCGGGATGAAGGCGGGCGCGGCGAACGGCGAGCGCGGCTATCAGCTCACCTTCGGCATCGCGTACATCCGCGATCTCACGTTCGAGCACTGGGCGATCGCGGAGAGCTTCGAGACGAGCGTCCCGTGGAGCCGGGCGCTCGAGCTCTACGACCGGGTGCGCCAGCGCATCCTGCGCGAGCACGAGCAGCGGCGCCTGCCTGGCAAGCCGTTCTTCACCGGCCGCATCACCCAGGTCTACCCCACGGGGGTCTGCATCTATTTCTATCTCGGCTTCTACGCCAAGGGCGTCGACGATCCCGTGCGCCATTACGCCGAGATGGAGCACGCCGCGCGAGAGGAGATCCTCGCCGCCGGAGGGTCGCTGTCCCACCACCACGGGATCGGCAAGATCCGGCAGGATTTCGTGAAGGATATCTACTCGGACGGCGCGCGCGCCTTCATGCAGCAGGTGAAGCAGGCCGTCGATCCGGACAACCTGTTCGGCGCGGCGAACCACGGCGTGCTCGGCGAGGTCGCGCTCTCGAGCGCGGAGGAGCAGGGGCGAGCGCCCTCGCCTTGACCCTGGGCGGCGCGGCCGCCGGCAGTGCGCGGCGCTGCTGGAAGCGCCGCGCCAGCCGCTGAGATCCCTGCGTCGTGCTCCCCGTCGAGGGCAGCGCCATGGCATCGATCCTCGTGGTTGAACGCCTCGTCGGCTATCCAGAGCCGCCGAGCGGCACGACCTCATGCCGCAGAAACATCACAATTCGGCGGTCGCCGGCCGTGAGCCGGAGGTGGCCGCGGCGCGGAACGTCCCTGCCTCGCAACTGGTTGCGCATCGCAACCATCTGTGGTCTCCTCGGAGGGTGACCACGAGAGAGCTGCGCTCGGAGGTCCGCGCTTTCGTGCGCGGCTTCGGTCTCCTGGACGAGGAGCGCACGCCGTGCGGCGTCCGGGTGGCGCCGCGCGAGGCCCACGCCCTGACGGTCCTGGCGGACGCCGAGCGGGCGGGCGTGCAGCTCTCCCAGAGCGACCTGCGGCGGGCGCTCGGCATCGACAAGAGCAATGTCACCCGGCTGATACAGCGCCTTCGCGAGGATGGCCGGGTCGAACAGGACGTCAGCGAGGAAGACGCGCGGGTCCGCCGCCTGCGGCTCACCTCGGCCGGGCGCCGCGTGGCGGGGCGACTCGAGGGGCAAAGCCTGCTGCGGTTCCAGTCGATCGTGGACGCCATCCCCTGCGAGGAGCGCGCCGCCGTGGTGCGCGCGCTGCACGTCCTGAATCGCGCGCTCTCGCGCGTGACGCGCGCGACAGAGGAGCAACCCCATGCGAGCGATGCGAGCGACTCTCCCTAGCGTTCTTCTCGGGCTCCTCGGAGCTCTCCTGATGTCCCCGATCGCCTCCTGCACGCCTGCCAGCGAGGCCGCTGCGGGACCCGCGCCGGGCCCGCCGGCGGCGGTGCAGGTCCGCTCGTTCGGCGCGCTGCGCGCGATCATGCACGAGGGGCAGACGGGGCCCGCCGTGCGCATCGGCGATGTGGTGCCGGGCCCGCGCGCGTTCGGGATCGGGGCGCTCAGCGCGCTGCGCGGGGAGGTGACGGTCGTCGACGACGCGATCTGGACCTCCTATGCGCGCGACGACGGGACGCTCGACGTGCGCCCCGCCGGGGCGGAGGAGCAGGCGACGCTCTTCGTGGTGGCGAACGTCGCGGGCTGGCAGGAGGCGACGCTCGACGCCGACGTGCCTGACGGGCAGATCGACGCGCGCATCGAGGCCTTGCTGCGGGAGCGCGGGCTCGACACGGAGGGCGCTGTCCCGGTCCAGGTGCGCGGCGGCTTCCGCGATCTCCGCTGGCACGTCGTCGACGGGAGAAAGCTCGCCCCCGGCGGCGGTCACGCGGACCATGTCCGGGCGTCGGTGAACGGAGCGCTGCCTGCCGCCGAGGGGGTGCTGGTGGGCTTCTTCTCGAAGCGCCACCACGGCGTCTTCACGCACATGGGGTCGAACACGCACTTTCACGTCGTCCTGCCGGAGCGACCGCTGATGGGCCACGTGGACGGCGTGACGCTCGCCCGCGGCGCGCGGGTCCTCCTGCCGGCGCCTTGAGGCTTGACCTCCCGCGCCGCCGTCTCCGCGCGCCGGGCGCCGCTCGTCGCCTCCGCTTGCTGCCGGAGGCCCCCGGGGCGCTTGGCGCGCGCAGCGAGCGCATGTTCCGAGGCGGGGTGGTATGCAGGACGGCGGTGCAGCTCATGACGGCGCCCTCGGAGGACGGCGGCGGGGCGGGCCGCGTGGCCGGGCTCGCGGGCGTCGTGCTGTGCGGCGGGCAGAGCCGCCGGATGGGGCGCCCCAAGGCATGGCTGCCGTTCGGGGGCGAGGCGCTGCTCCAGCGGGTGGTGCAACGCCTCGGCGAGGCGGCCTGGCCGATCGTGGTGGTCGCGGCGCCGGGGCAAGAGCTGCCGTCGTTGCCGGAGGGGGTGCTGCTCGTGCGCGATCCGGTGGAGGGCCGGGGGCCGCTGCAGGGCATCGCGGCCGGGCTCGATGCGGTCGCGCCGCTCGCCGAGCGGGCCTACGTTGCCTCGACCGACGCGCCCTTCCTGCACCCCGCCTTCGTGCGGCGCCTCGCGGAGCTCCAGGCGGGCGGCCACGCCATCGCGGTGCCGCGGGCGGAGGGGCACCATCACCCGCTCGCCGCGGTGTACGCCTGCTCGGTGCGCGGCGAGGTGGCGGCCTTGCTCGCCGAGGGCACGCTGCGGCTCTCCACCCTGTTCGATCGGGCGCGCACCCTTGTCGCGGATCCGGAGCTCCTGCTCGCGGATCCGCGGCTCTGCGCTGCGGATCCGGCGCTGCGATCGCTGCGCAACCTGAACACGCCCGAGGAGTACGCGGCGGCGCTGCGCGAGCTCGACTGAGCCGTTATTTGCCGCGCGCCGCTGGCTTGCTCGCCGCCGCCGCGCCCCCGGGCTCGCCCCTCGCGATGAGCACCCGCTGCTCGCCATGCCTGGGCAGGAAGACCCGATCCGGCCCCAGCCCGCGCGCGGCCATGACGCGCCGGAGCTCGCGGGGCGCCTCTCCGAACGTATCGGTGCTGTTGATGAAGGTGTCGAAATGGATAGCCATCATCCGACGCGCCCCGAGGTCGAGGAAGGCCTGCACCGCCTCCGCCGGATCGACGTGCTTGCTCTCCATGAACTCGCGCGGCCCCACCGGCGCGATCGGCAAGAGGGCCAGATCGATCGAGGGGAATCGCGCGCGCGTCTTCACGAAATCGTCGCGGTCGTAGGCCGTATCGCCGCCGAAGTAGACCGTGATTCCATGGTACTCGACGACATAACCCGTGAAGCTCTCCGTCATCCAGTCCCGGTCCAGCCCGTAGCGATAGCCGGAGTGCCGCACCGGGACGGCCGTGATCTTGAGATCGCCCTGCCGCCATGTCGTCCAGGTCGGGACCTCGAACGACGCGAAGCTATGGTTGGGCACGTAGACGAGCCCGCCTCGAGGCACGAGCAGCGCGCGGACCTTCGGCTCGATCATCGACAGCGAGCCGAGCGAGAGGTGGTCGAGGTGCATGTGCGAGATCAGCACGGCGTCGATGGGCGGCAGATCCTCCGGGGCGAGCCCCGGCTCGACGAGCCGCTTCACCATGAGGCCCACCGTCGACGTGAAGACGGGGTCGGTCAGGATCCATCGGTCGTCGATCTGCACGAGCACGGTCGCGTGCCCGACCCAGAGCGCTGCGAGCCTCGCCTCGGGGCGGTACGGCGCACGCACCTTGTCCGGCACGGGCAGCGGGCTCGCGAACAGCCTCGCCACGTTGCTCTCCAGGATGCGCGCGGGCACGCCGCACGACAGGCCCGCGAGCGCGAGGAGCGCCGCGGCGGACAGGCGAGCTGGCGACGAGGAGGAGCGCGTGGCCATGCGCGGCGTCAGAAGTAGCGGATGCTGAGCGTGAACGTGGTCGATCGCAAGGCGGCCGTCGGCGTGGCCGCCACCTGCGCGCCCAGGGCGCCGAACAGGGTATAGACCCCCGCCTCGTACGAGGCCGCCACCTGCCCTCGAGCATGGATCGCGGATCCGCCGAGCGAGCAGGACAGGTAGTCGCCGCCGTCGAGGAGCGGGAAATAGGCGCGGACGCCGCCCCGGATCAGCCAGCGATCGGCGAACGCGCCCGGACGGGCGACGTACCCGGGCGAGCCGAAGAGCTCGATCGAGCCGGCGTGACGCGTGAGCGGCTCCGCGATGAAGGCGCGCCACGGCGAGAGCTTGCGGTTGATCCCGAACGAGTAGAGCAGCGGCGTCACCTGCCAGCGGAACCCGAAGCGCGCCCCGCCCGGCTCGAGCCACAGCTCGGGGCTCGGCACGAGCTGGACGAAGAGCCACGCCAGCGTGGGGCGGATGTCGGGCTCCGTGGCGGCGGCCGCCGGCGCCGCCTGCCGCGGCGCCTCGGACGACGCGCCCGCGGCGAGCGGCCAGAGCAGCCAGCCGAGCGCGGTGACGGAGGCGGCCAGCGCGGGAGCGCGGCGTCGCGCGAGGGAGCGCGCTCCGGGCATGCCGCGGCTACGGCGCGTCGCCGTACACCCTGCCGAGCTGCTTGTAGAGGAACCGCGCCGCGTGCTCTCCATAGGGCGTCTGCGCCGCGTACACGTCGGGCGAGGCGATCGGCGCGTGCGCCGCCAGCGCGCCTGAGCGCCCGAGCCGGGCGAGATCCTCGCCGAGCGCCTCCATCGAGGGATATCGGTTCTCCGGCCGCTTGCGCAGGCACTTCATGATCACCGCCTCGAGCGCCCGCGACGCCGGGCTCTCACCCAGGTTGGGCGGCGGGGGCGGCGTGACGAGCTGGTTGGCCAGCACCACGGCCTCGTCCATGGCGGGCGCCAGGGCGGGGGAGGAGCTCCGCGCGACGCTGAAGGGGAGCCGGCCGGTGAACATCCGGTACATGAGCATGCCGAAGCCGTAGACGTCCGTGCGCCCGTCGGGAGGGTCGCTGACGGTCTGCTCCGGCGCCATGTACTCCAGGGTGCCGACGGTCACCCCGGCCTGCGTGAGCCCCGAGTGCTCGTACAGCTTGGCGAACCCGAAATCGACGACCTTGGCCGCCCAGGCGTCGCCCTTCTCCCCCACGAGGAACACGTTGGCGGGCTTCACGTCGCGGTGGACGATCCCCGCGCGGTGGGCCGCGCCGAGCCCGGCCGCGGCCTGCAGGAGGAAGGGCACGCCGGCCTCCGGGGACAGCCGCTTCTCGCGCAGGAGCAGCGAGCTCAGCGACTCGCCGAAGAGGAACTCCAGCACGAGGTAAGGCGACCCATCGTGGAGGCCGATATCGAGGACCTCGACGATGTTCGGGTGAACGACCGTGGCCGCGGCCTTGGCCTCCAGGAGGAACCGCGCCTTCACCTTGGGCTCGCGGCGGAGCCTCGCCTCCAGGAGCTTCAGCGCGACGGGCGCGCCGCTCTTCGTGTCCTCCGCCAGGAACACCTGCGCCATGGCGCCGCTGCCGATGAGGCCCCGCACCCGGTACCGCTCGGCGATGATCGCGCCCACGTGCTCGGTGGGCTGGGACCGGATCCGCCGGATGTCGTGGCTCGCGACCAGCTTCTCTCCGTCGTGCGGGCAGAAGCGGTGGTCATCCGCGTACCGCCGGTGGCAACGAGGGCACAGCATGAGGTCCCGTCCTCGGGGATAGCCCTTCCGCCGCCCCTTTTGCAAGACCCGACGTGCGCGTCGTGATGGCGCCTCGCGAAGGCGCGCGCGGCGCGATCACGACGCGCGGGACATGTCCGACGGCATCCGCGCTCTGGGCTCGTGGATCAGGACCGTCTCGGCGCTGGAGAGCTCCTCCATGTCGGGCGCGTCGCCTGACATGCGCCAGCCCGGGCTCCGCTTGGGCAGGCTGTCGAGCAGGCCGGCGAACGAGCTCGCCCACTCCTCGACGTCCCGAGGCCGCTCGTCGGGCGACAGCGCGAGCGCCCGCGCGAAGGCGCGGTCGACGTCCGGCGGCGTCCCCGGGAGCAGCGACGAGACGGGCGGCGGAGGGGCGCGCGAGAGGCTCGCCAGGATGGTGGCGAGGTCCTCTCCGGCGGCGATGCGCCGTCCGGTGAGCGCCTGGTAAGCGACGGCCGCGAAGGAGTAGAGATCGCTGCGCGTGTCCACCGACCTTCCGCGCGCCTGTTCCGGGGCCATGTAGAGCGGAGTCCCCAGGAAGATGCCCGTCGAGGTCGCGCTCACGTCGGCGGAGAGCTCCTTGGCGATCCCGAAGTCGAGGATCTTGACGTGAAAGTCGCCCGGCCCCGTCGACGGGATCAGGAAGATGTTCTCCGGCTTGACGTCGCGGTGCACGAGCCCCGCCGCGTGCGCAGCGCCGAGCGCCGAGGCGCCCTCGCGCAGCAGCACCGCCACCTGGGCTGGCGTTCCGGGCCCGTGCGACTTCATGGCGTGAGCGAGCGTGAAGCCCTCCAGCCACTCCATCACGATGAAGAGCGTCCCGTCCTCGAGCTCGCCCGAGTCGTACACCTCGACGACGGACGAATGATGGATTCGCGCGACGAGGCGCGCCTCTCTCGCGAACCGCTCGCGCACATCCTCGTTGTTGAAGTGCTCTGTCCTGATGGTCTTGAGCGCGACCTCGCGCCCGAGCCGCTCGTCGTGGGCCTTGAACACCCTGCCCATGCCGCCCTCCGCGACGGCCCGGGTCAGGCGATACCGCCCCGCCACGCGATAGGGGAACGGCCGCGGCCCCTTCAGCGCGGCGCCGTCATCGAGGCATCGCTCCACACGCTGATCGTAACAGCGCTGGCAGCTCGGGCATATCTGCAGGATATCGATTCCGCGGCGCACCATGTCGTCGAGCGTCGCTGCCCGCCGCTCCGCCGCGCTCGCGAGATCCTTGCGCAGCCGCGAGAGCTCGAGCGCGCTGCCGAGGTGGTGCGCGAACGAGCGGACGAGCCGCCGGGTCGTATCGCTCCACACGACGCCGCTGCCGACGATGACCAGCGCGCCGTGGACGTCGCCCGACATGCCGAGGACGGGGACCACGACATCCGCGGATCTCGGAGAGGAGTGTTGGGTCAGCGCGGCGTGGCGCAGAGCGTCGATGTGCGGCGCCTCGGTGGTGGTCGCGGTGAGGCTGACCATCGCCTGCTCCTCGGCCTTCCACACCGCGACCTCGCTGGCGCCGATCGCCTCCGCGATCTGCGCCGCCGCGGCGGACGACCACCTCGCGATGTCGTCGAGCGCCTGCGCCGAGGAGACGACGAGCTCCGCGAGCTTCTCCTGCTCCTCCGCGAGCTGGCGCGCGAAATACTGCACCGCTGCGTACGCGATGGCCGACACCGTGAGGAGGTTCATCGCGAAGAAGCCGGCGAGGAGGCTCGGAGGCGCCTCCGGCGCGACCCCGGAGAGGAGCGGGTCGGCAACGCCGGCGGCCATCACGAGCAGCGTGTACGCGATGAACCAGGGGATGGACGCCCGCGATCCGTGGAACAGCAGCAACGTCAGCGGCGCGAGGAGCGCCCACAGGACGACGCCGCTCGAGCCGACGAACCCTCCCCGGCTCGCGTGCATGAGAAACGGCAGGGCGAAGATGAGCAGCGCCTGGCGGAAGCGGAACCCGGCAAACTCCTTCGTCCTGGCGAAGTGGGCCAGGCTCAGGCCGGTACACACGATGTAGCCGAGCGGGATCGCCGCCGAGCGGTGGTCCCCGGCTGCCCCATAGGCGATCACCCAGATGGGGCACGCGCACGCCTTGAGCGCCGCGGTGAGCGTGAGGATCTTCTTGTGCTGGCGCACCTTCGGATCGTCGCCCGACTTCAGCCCCATCCGAGCGATGGCCTGGAAAAACTTCATTCTGGTCGATTGTACGACGTTGAGCAGGGCGGCCTCAAGCCGCGGTCAAGCATTCGGGGACGCGATGTCGTCGAGGTGTACATGTGGGCTCACTGGTAGATGTGGGCTCACTGACAGGGGTCGGTCGCTCCGGCGTGCGCTGCGAGGGCACGGCATGAGGTCCCGTCCTCGGGGATAGCCGTTCCGCCGCCATTTTTTGCAAGATCCGACGTGCGCGGCGGCCTTGCGCGGCGGCCTCGTGAAGGCGCGCGCGGCGCGGTGACGGATCTCCTGCGCGCGGCACCGCGCTCGTCCGGCAGTACTCTCCGGCACCTATCGGCCACCTGTCGGCCACCTGTCGGCCACCTATCTGCCACCTATCTGCAGCACCGCTCGGGCCGCGTTCCTCCTCGCCCGCATTGCTGACACCACCAACTCGTTTTGCCCGGCTGCTCCGATGTCTTCGGCGTCCTCGGCTTCACGGAGGTTCCCGCGAGCTTTTCCGCCGCTTTCTCGGCTGGCTTGCGCGTCGTCGAGAGCTCCGCTCGCAGCACCCGCACCTCCAGCGCGAACGAGTCCCGCTCGGCGCGCGCCTGCCGGGCCTCCTCCAGCGCTGCCTGGCGCTCTGTTTCTGCGATAGCCTTCGCGCACTCCAGGGCGGCGTGCGCCGCGTGCTGCGCCTGCAGGGTCGCTTCGGCCTCACGCTGGGCTGCCTCGGCGTCGCGCAGGGCTGCGTGTTGCGCCTGCCGAGCTGCTTCGGCGTCGCGCAGGGCTGCGTGTTGCGCCTGCCGAGCCGCTTCGGCGTCGCGCAGGGCCGCGCTTTGCGCCTGCCGAGCCGCTTCGGCGTCGCGCAGGGCCGCGCTTTGCGCCTGCCGAGCCGCTTCGGCGTCGCGCAACGCCGCCTCGGCGTCGCGCTGGGCCATGTGTTGCGCCTGGCGAGCTGCTTCGGTCTCGCGCTGCGCCGTATCCTCCGCGTGGCGAGCGGCCTCCGCCCCGCGGCGCACGGCCTCGGCCTCGCGCTCCCGCGCCGACTCGGCATGAGCCGCCTCTCCTGCAGCGAGCGCGCGCCGCGTGTCCTCGAGAGCCCTCCGTAGCTGCCGTCGCCCCCGCTCGGCGACGAGCGCCGCCACGAGCAGCGCCGCCAGCGCCAGGAGTGTCAGCCCCGCCGTCATCGGTCCGCCAGCAAGCGTCCGCGATTCGCGAGCAAGAACGCGCGATGCTCCGCGGTCATGTGCCCACGGAAACGGGAGGGGAGCTCGTCGTAAGGGGTCACAACGCACCCGCGCCAGCGAAGACAATCAGCGCCGCCTCTCGAGGGCAGCGGTGTCCTTGTCGCACACCGCTCGCTGGACGCCAATGGCCTCTGGGCCTGTCGCCGCGCTGCGGCTCCGCGGGCCCCTGTGGTAGTCTCGGCCCGACCGCCGGCCCTGAACCGAGAGGATGCGCGATGCCCTACTCCCAGGCGAAGACGATCCTCGCCCTCCATAGCCCCCTCGGCCCCGACGCCCTCGCCCTCGTCAGGATCCATGGCGAGGAGCGGCTGTCCGGCCTTTTTCGGTTCGAGCTCGACCTCCTGTCCGAGGAGCGGGCCATCGATTTTTCTTCCATCGTCGGCCAGGGCATCACCGCGGTCATCCGCCTCTCCAGCGGGGCCGAGCGCATGATCCACGGTGTCGTCACGCGCTTCCGTCAGGCCGGCCGTGTCTACGTCGACGGCGGCCAGCCGAGGACCGCCTATCGCGCCGAGATCCACCCCTGGCTCTGGTTTCTGACGAGGACCACGGACTCCCGCATCTTCCAGGACAGATCGGTGCCCGACATCGTGAAGCAGATCTTCGATGACCTCGGCTTCTCCGATTACAAGGACGAGCTGACCGGCGCGTACGCTCCTCGCGAGGTGTGTGTCCAGTACCAGGAGACCGCGTTTCAGTTCGTCTCGCGGCTGCTGGAGGAGGAGGGCATCTATTACTATTTCCAGCACGAGGACGGAAAGCACACCCTCATCCTCGGCGACGACAGCGCGGGCAACCCGCGCTGCCCCGAGCTCGGCGACGTGCGCTACGTGGGCGCCGTCGAGAGCTCGACGCGCGATGAGGACGCGATGGCCGTCTGCGAGCTCATCGGAGAGGTCGTCGCGGGGTCGTATGCGGCGACCGACTACAACTTCAAGGCGCCCAGCACCTCGCTGCTCAGCCAGGCGAGCGGCGGCGGGGCGAAGCTCGCGCTCTTCGAGTATCCCGGCGGCTACGCCGACAAGAGCGCCGGCGACGCGATCGCCACGCGTCGCATCGAGGCGGAGGAGGGCGTGGCCCGGCGCCTCGTCGGCAGCTCGTTCTGCCGCGCGTTCACGGCCGGCCATGCGTTCCAGCTCGTCCAGCACGAGCGCTCCGACGTGAACGGCGAGTACCTGCTGCTCGCCGTCACGCACTCGGCCGACAACGACGAGTACCAGAACTCCTTCGAGGCGATGCCCATGCAGAGCCCCTTTCGCCCCGCGCGCGTGACGCCGAGGCCCATCATCGCGGGGGCTCAGACGGCCGTCGTCGTCGGCAAGAGCGGCGAGGAGATATGGACTGACGAGTTCGGCCGCATCAAGGTGCAGTTTCACTGGGACCGGTACGGCAAGCGCGACGAGAACAGCTCCTGCTGGATCCGCGTCGCCCAGTCCTGGGCCGGCAAGGGGTGGGGGAGCTGGTACTTGCCGCGCGTCGGCCAGGAGGTCGTGGTCAGCTTCCTCGGCGGCGATCCCGACCGGCCGCTCTGCACCGGGTCGGTGTACAACGCGGACCAGACGGTCCCCTACGCGCTTCCCGGCGAGCAGACGAAGAGCACCCTCCTGTCCCGGTCGTCGAAGGGGGGCAGCGCGGGCAACGAGCTCCGCTTCGAGGACAGGAAGGACAGCGAGGAGCTCTACATGCACGCCCAGAAGGACATGGCTGTCGACGTGGAGAACGACTGGACGATCGGCGTCAAGCACGACCAGTCGATCACCATCGATAACGATCAGACGCTGGCGGTGGGCGGAGACCAGACCATCAGCGTGGAGAAGAGCCGCACGGTGACGATCGACAAGGGGGACGACCTGCTGACGGTGGGGAAGGGCAACCGCACGATCGACGTGTCGAAGGGCAATGAGTCGCACGCGGTCAAGGGGACACGGGACCTGACGGTCGAGGGGCACGAGACCCACACCAACAAGGCCAACTTCACCCACGAGGTGAAGGGCAATCACGTCCTCAAGGTGAAGGGGAACCTGGTCATCGAGGCCAAGACGGTGACCATCAAGAGCGAGCAGGCGATGACGCTCAAGGCTGGGAAGGCGCTGAAGGGCGAGGCCGGCGGGGATCTCACGTTGAAGGGCGACGGGAAGGTCGCGATCAAGGGCAGCGAGGTGAAGAACAACTGACGTCCGCCCGGGCGTGGGCGAGCGCGTCGCGACGCGGAAGGAGCGACCTTGTCGATCACTGAGGCCGAGGTTTTCGCGCAGGCGGTGGACAACGCTGGGTTCCTGTGGAGCCAGCGCGACAGCGCGGCGCGCGATCCGCGGTACGATCTGAAGGGCCTGGCAGAGGTCGACGGGCGGCTCGCGGCGCAGCTCGATCTGCTCGCGCGAGGCGGGCGCGCGGCGTGGGACGGCTGCGTGGCCGCGGCCGAGGAAGGGGGGGCGGGCGAGGTGTTCGCGGCGCTCTCGCTCGCGCTCGTGCGGCGGGATCAGGAGGTGATCGCGGCGTTGATCGCGCGGGGCGTGGAGGCGCCGGCGATCGCGCGCGGGGTGGTGTCGGCGCTGGGGTGGGCGGCGCCGGAGCTCGTGAAGGACGTGCTGCCAGCGCTGCTCGGCGCAAAGGCAGAGCCGGCGCTCCGGACCATCGGTATCGCCGCGAGCGCGGTGCGGCGGCGGGATCCGGGGCCGGCGCTCAAGGAGGCGCTCTCCGCAGAGGACGCGCGGCTGCGGGCCAGGGCGCTCAAGGCGCTGGGGGAGCTGGGGTTCGTGGAGGGGCTCGACGATGCGCGGCGGGCGTTCGGCGCCGAGGACGAGGCGGTGCGGTTCTGGGCGGCATGGTCGGCGGCGCTGCTCGGGGAGGAGCGCGGGGTGGATGTGCTGATCGAGATCGCTGCCGGCGGTGGGGCGCTCGCGGAGCGGGCTGCGGGCGTGGCGTTGCGGCGGCTCGGTCCGCACGCGGGGGCGAGATGGCTGAGGGGGCTCGGTGAATCGCCGGGGATGGCGCGGGCGGCGATCGCGGGGGTCGGGGCGCTCGGGGATCCGGCGCACGTGCCGTGGCTCATCGAGCAGATGAGCGCGCCCAGGCTGGCTCGCCTGGCGGGCGGGGCGCTGTCGTTGATCACGGGCGTGGAGTTGGTGAGAGAGGAGCTCGAGGGGTCCGCGCTCGAGGAGGCTGGGCCGAGCGACGACCCGGAGGACGAGGACGTGGGGCCCGATCCGGACGACGGGCTGCCGTGGCCTGATGCGGCGGCCGTGGGGCGGTGGTGGGCGCGGCGGCGAGGGGACTTCGCGGCGGGGAAAAGGCATCTCTGGGGGAGAGGGATCGATCTGGAGGGGCTGAACGAGGTGCTGCGGCGCGGAAGCCAGCCGGCGAGGGCGGCGGCGGCGATCGAGCGGTGCCTCTTGAGGCCGCGGCTGGGGGTGTTCGAGGTGCGTGCGCGGGGAGAGGCGCAGCGGGCGGAGCTCGGAGGGTAGGGGATGAGCGCCGGGGCAGTCGCGCGTGCGGGGGGCGTCCATCCGGGCCTTGCGGCCGGGAGGGGGCGCGACGCAAGCTCGGGGCATGGCGCGCCGTTTCAACACGGCCGGGCCCTGCCGCCCGGATTGGCACTACATGATTCCGGCGGAGCGACGTCTGCCTGAGGCGCCCGGCCTCGTGGAGCAGATGGGGTACTTCGTGGTGCGCGCGCCGCGGCAGACGGGAAAGACGACGGCGCTGCGGGCGCTGGCGCAGCGGTTGACGGCGTCCGGGCGTTTCGCGGCGCTGCTCTTCTCGTGCGAGGAGGGGGAGGCTGCCGGCGATGATTACGGCGCGGCGCAGCGGGCGATCGTGCGGCAGATCGACTGGCGGGCCGAAATCGAGCTGTCGCCGGAGCTGAGACCACCGTCCGTCCCTGAGCAGGGGGATGAGGGACTCCTCGGTCTCAAGCTGGCGGCGTGGGCGCGCGCATGCCCGCGGCCGCTGGTGCTGTTCTTCGACGAGATCGACGCGCTCCGAGGCCAGAGCCTGATCAGCGTGCTGCGCCAGCTCCGGGCCGGGTTCGCCGAGCGACCTGCCGATTTTCCCGCCTCGGTGGCGCTGTGCGGCCTGCGCGACGTGCGCGAGTACAAGTCCGCGAGCGGGGGGGATCCGAGCCGGCTCGGCACGGCGAGCCCATTCAACGTCAAAATTGAGTCCCTCAGGATCGGCGACTTCGATCGCGATGAGGTGCGCGATCTGTACGGCCAGCACACCGCCGAGACCGGCCAGGTGTTCACGGAGGAGGCGATCGAGCGCGCGTTCGCGTTGACGTCCGGCCAGCCCTGGCTGGTGAACGCGCTCGCCCGGGAGGTCGTGGAAAAGCTCGCCGTCTCGCCGGACGAGCCGATCACCGTGGCTCATGTCGAGGAGGCGAAGGAGCGGCTCATCCTCGCGCGCGCGACGCACCTCGACTCGCTCGTGGCGCGGCTGCACGAGCCGCGCATCCGGCGCGTGATTGAGCCGCTCCTCGCGGGCGCGCTGTCGGCCGGCGGCGACACGTACCAGGACGATCTCCAGTACGCTCGCGATCTGGGGCTGCTCGCCTCGGACAACCCCGCGCGCGTCGCGAACCCCATTTACCGCGAGGTGATCGCGCGGGTGCTCGCCGGCGATGTCGAGCCGGTCGTGCTGGCGGAGCCGAAGTCCTTCGTGCTCCCGGACGGCCGGCTCGACGTGGCGCGGCTGCTCCAGGAGTTCGCTGCGTTCTGGCAGGAGCACGGTGAGGCGCTCGCCGGGCGCCTCGCCTACCACGAGGTCGCGCCGCAGATCGTGCTCATGGCCTTCCTGCAGCGGGTGGTGAACGGCGGCGGGACGATCGATCGCGAGTACGGGCTCGGCCGGGGGCGGATCGACCTGCTCGTGCGCTGGCCCTACCGCGACGCCGAGGGGCGTCGCGCCGTGCAGCGCGTGGCGCTGGAGCTCAAGGTCTGGCGCGAGGGGGAGAAGAGCCCGCTGCCGAAGGGGCTGGCGCAGCTCGACGGGTACCTCGCGCAGATCGGGCTCGACGAGGGGGTGCTCGTGATCTTCGACCGGCGCGAGGAGGCGGGCGAGATCGACGCACGCACGCGGTTCGAGGAGGCGAAGACGCCGTCGGGGAGGCGGGTGACGCTTCTCTGGGCGTGAGGGGTGGGGGGCGACGGGCCAGGGCCAGGGTGGAAGGGCTGAACGAGGAGCTGCGGCGCGGGAACCAGCCGGCGGGGGTGGCGGTGGTGATCGAGCGGTGCTTTTAAGGCCGCGGCTGGGGGTGTTCGAGGTGGGTGCTCGTCCCTTAGAGAAAAGGTGTAGAACATCTGTCGAAGAAGTGCCCTTTACGGCGAGGTCCACGCTTCTTGTCCTCGCCGGTGGTGTGGCGTGACGCCAAGCGTACAAGCCAAGATTACCCGGCCCATTCCTCGGGCGCGAAGAACTCGATCATGGTGAGTCCCGCATCCTCCACAGCTTGCTTGACCCGATCGTGCACGACCAGCGCGTTGACTGCCTCGCCGAGCCGGAACAGCAGAAGATGCATCGCTGCAGTGTTGTCGATGGCGAGGGCGTCGAAGATCATGCTGATCTTTCGGTCGGGCTGGCCTGTGTCAAACACGGCGCGGCCGAGATCTGCCGCGGTCACGAGGCCGATGACGTTGAAGGCGACGTAATCTCTGCGCGCCTCCTTGGTCGCGGCATCACGCACCTCGGCGCGATACGTGTCGAGGTTGTCAACGCCGGCCCGACGAAGAATGGCGAGTAGTCGCTCGGTCATCAGCGGGACTGGAGCCTGCCACAGCTCGGCCATGATGCCCGAATAGCCAGGCATCACCGTCGCGATGACGGGTTCGGGTGGGGGGATCCCAAAGATCGCACCGGACATCCACGTCCGGAACTGGCCGTCTGGTTTGTACTCGAGGAGCGCGTGGTCGCCATCGTCGGGGCTTGGGCAATCCATGATCCAGTACATTGTCGCTCCAAAAGAGTGTGAGGCCCGGTTCTCGTTAGGATTGTTGCTTCTTTAGGTGCGCTATATAGAATTTGCCCCATCGTGACGTGTATATGTTGCTGCGCCAAGTCTTCCCGTCGAGCCAGTTGCCCAGTTTGCCAGAAATGAAATTTAGTCTCGCGACGAGCGTGAATGGGGTTGGAATGCCATCGTTTGCGATCTTGTCGCGGTTCTCCTTGCATTTGGGGCAACCGGTATCGTCGTCGAACGTCGCCTTTTTGTGATTCATGAAGAGCTCGTGAATCTTGTTCAGTATGGTCAGGACGAAGTCGCTGTAGAAGACGTGCCGATCATGGAACTGTCCCGGCGTGAGATTGACTGCTTGGCGCACGTATTGCCAGCGAGGGTTCGCTTCATCGATCTTGGTTGCCCCCTGAAGTACGGATGCGTTCGGGTCTATCGAGACCACGCCGTCGTCTTCTTCGTCGTCTGTGCCATCATTCCATGTCTTCCAATGGCTGCTCACGGCGTAGCTGCCGGGAAGGAAAACACCATTTTCGCGTCCGTTGGTGTCATATCCGATGTTGGACCATACGACGCCATCTGTGAACGATGCGTCCTTGAGCTTCGCCGTTTCGCCCTTCTTTACCATGAACTGAAGAAGTGGAGAGCGTTTGAGCGACTCTTGTGCAGGGATGCAGTGGTGCGCTGCGCAGGAGACGGCAAGTTGGTGCTTTCTCCCGTCTGCGTCTGTGATGCTGAGCGCCTTCTTCCCGCCTTTGAAAGGGTGCTCTGCGCGGTCTCGTGGAGAGAGGACCTTCTCCTTGGGGTTGGGGCCGACTTTGATCGAAGGGTTATAGGCATACTTGTGGGTGCTGGTCCCGCTCTCCATCTTGGATTTGAGCGTCCCTCCCTTGCCTATGAGCGCGTTCTCGACGGTGGGCGGTTTTGGGGTCGAGTGATCGAATGGACAGTCGTCTTCTGTTACGAGCTCTGGTACCCCGACAGCTTCGCCCACTTGCGTCATCGCCTACCCCATCATGTTTTTCTTGTTATGGAACAGCGGGTCCCCCAGCCGGCACACGTTCTTCCCCTCGAACTTCACGTCGAACGAGTACAGCATGAACTCGCACTCCCCCCGGTTGCACGAGCTCATCACGCCGCCGGCCGTCCCCGCCTCGTCGCCGCTCGATTTCGAGTACTTCGCCCCCTTCACCATCGGCATCTTCCCGTCGCACGTGACCTTCTTCGGCCCGTCCGACGTGTCCGACGCCTGCCCGATGTTCGGATAGGGGATCGGTACCGGGCCGCCGGGGGTCGGCGTCTTGCAGACGTCGGGGAACACCATGCTCATGCCGCCGCTCTGCTTGTGGACCACCCCGCGCATGTTGGCGAACACCTTCGTTCCCATCGCTCGCTCCTCCAGTCCCTTCCGCTACCGAATCATTCCCTGTCCAGGATCGCCGCGCCGCGCGCCGCCAGATCCGACGGCGCCCACACCAGACAGCGTGACGGACGGCGGCCCTCTGCCAGCGACATCGCCGCCAGCCCCACGAGCATCGCCCCGAGCGCCGCCCCCGCGTCACCCACGCAGTCCGCCGGGTGCTCGATCACGAAGTCTTCGGCGATCCTCTTCTTGTGCCGCGCCACCGCCACCCCCCACTCCTTGGCAAAGAAGCTCTCGCCGTTGAAGCCGGCGTACACCGTCCGTACAGGCCCCCCCGGCGCCGCCGCGAACGCGGTCTTGAGCGCGGCATCCAGCCCCTCACCGCGGTACGGCGCCGCCGTCGTGTAGCGGTGCCCTTCCTCCTCCGCCGTGCCCACCGAGACGAGCCGCGACAGCGGCGCGCGCCCCGAGCCCGGCCGCGCGAGCATCAGGAACGCCGCGCCCTCCCCCGGGATGAAGCCGTCGAAGATCCCCGCCGCGCGCAGGCGCTCCTCGAGGTCCAGCGTCCCGAGCAGGTACAGGTCGAGGAGCGTATCCACGCTGCCCACCACGACGCGATCATACCGGCGTGCGGACAGCCCTTCCAGCGCCGCGGCGAGCGCCAGGAAGACCCCCGCCCGCCCCGCCGGGAACACCCGGCTGCGCGCCAGATCGAGCTTCACCCCCGCCTGCGCAGCGAGGTGCTCCAGGAAAACCGGCTCGATCGGCGCGGGACGGCCTCCCGGGAACGCCTCGGGCCCCGCGAGCAGCACCGCCGCCGGTCCGGGCGGAGCGTCCTCGAGGCATGCGCGCAGCGCCGGGCCGGCCAGCCGCAGCATCCGGATCTGCCGCGCGGTCAGCCCGGCGATCCCCTCGAGCGCAGGCGCGAGCGGCGGCAGATCCGGAGTCGCCACGAGCGCCATGACCAGCGGATTGAAGCGGCGATCCAGGACCGAGCTCTGCTGGAACCGATCGATCCCCGCCCGGACCGCCGCGCTCGTCACCTCGGCGCTCAGCCCGACAGAGCTCACCATGCCGACCCGCAGGATGTCCGCGCCCGGCGCCGCCATCACGACCTCCGTCCGCTCAGCTCGATCCGCTTCGCGTCGATCTCCACCAGCTTCACCTTGAGCGCTCGCTTGTCGCAACCCACCTCGCCCAGCCACACGATCCCGAGCCGCCCCTCGCCAGGCTCGAGCATCACGGTCTGAAGCCGCATGGGCGGCCGCTCCACGCCGGGTTCGATCGTGACCTTCACGTCGAGATCGCACAGCGGCAGCCGCACATCCCAGGGATCTGGCGAGGCGTTCTGCACCTTGACCGGCTCGCCCCCGCGCAGGTGGCCCGGACAGACGAGCCCCGGCGAGGCCGCGTTGAAGAAGCGCGCGTCGAAGTCCTTCGGCAGGTACGGCGCCCGCGTCTCCTGCCAGGCCTCGTCGTAGGTCCCCGCATACCGCTTGCGCGGCTCCCACGAGGGCGCGATGAAGCCGAAGCCCGCGGGCGGCGGGCGGTCGCGCGTGCCCGAGACGAGGTGCGCCGGGTCCTCCAGGTTGGGCAGCCGCCGCACCGCCTTCTCGGGCGGCGCGCTCCGAAGGCCGAAGCCGATACCCACTGGATTGCGCTGGTCGATCTCCAGGGGACCCTTCTCGGGATCGTACTTCAGCACGCCGCCGAAGGCGCGCTCGTAGACGAGCGGCAACCGCTCGAACGGGACCGGCGGGGAGATGCGAAGATCCAGCGGGCCGCGCCATTCCCGATCGCCGAAGACGCGGATCACCTTGGCGACCGGGCCGACCGCGAGGGACACATCGACCGAAGGCGCCGGGCGCCCGCGCGGCGCCCACGCCTCGCCGAGCAGCACCACGTCGGTCGCCGGCTTGCCGAGGTGGAGATCGGCGGCGTGCTTCAGGCTGGTCTGCCCGGGCTCGCCCCAGTACTCGTCCGCGAGCTTCAGCGGCTCCTGCGCCTCGGCGATGCGCAGCGCTCCGCCCCGGAGAGCGAAGGTCGCGCGGACCGCGACGTAGAGCGTGTCCACCCCGCGAGCGTCCGGGAAGAGCGCGATGTTCGCCTCGAACGCGGTGTTGTTCCTGAGCTGGAGCATGGGAGTTCGGCGTGAAGAGCGAGCGGGTCGGGTCGGTGTGGCGAGCGTCGGTGTGGCGAGCGGAAGGCCAGAGCGCCAGTCGACCGAGCTCCTCAACCAGACCGCGGCGCGGCGCCCAGGCCCGCATCCGGATCGCCAGTACCCCGGAGCGCCGCCCCCCGCAGCCGCTTCTCGATCGGCTCCCGCCTCCGCGCGCCCCCGCCGAGGCACGCCGTCGTCCCGAGGCGCGCCCCGTGCCGCCTCCCGAGGCGCGCCGCCGGCGCCTCCCCGGCGCGCAGGCGCAGGAGCACCGTGAAGCTCAGCGCATCACCCGCATAGAACCGCGTCAGCGCGCACAGCGGCTCGAGCAGGTCCCCCCCGGGCAAGCAGCGCACGTAATCCCGGAGCGAGAGCGGCCCCACGACGAGCTCGAACCCCGCCTCCTGGTCCCACGCCCGCCGCCCCAGGAGCGCCCCTCGCCCGAGCCCCCGGTTGCGCCCCGAGGGCCCGATCGCGGTCCGATCGCTCTCCTCGATCGGGTGGTACGCCCCCGTCAGCGGCGCCGCCTCGACCGGCACCCGCAGGTGGTGCCGCAGCAGCGCCGTGAGCCCCCCGATCGGCCGCACCTCCCGCGCCACCAGCGCCGCCGGCTCCAGCAGCGCGCGGTCGCTCACCGGTAACCTCCCGCGCAGCGACGGCAACCCGAGGCCGATCAACGCATAAAGGTACCGCGCGGCGTCGTCCTGCTCCGGAGACGCCACGCCGAGCCCGATCCGGTGCCGCTTGCGGATGCGGTAGACCAGCGAGAGCAGGCGGTGGTTGAAGATGTCCAGGAAATCGCGCAGCGCGAGGTCGCGCCGCGCCGCGCGCTGGTACACGAGCTCCGCGAACGGCGGCGGCAGCGGCCCGAGCGCGCCCGCGAGGCTCATGAAGCTCGCCGTCAGCACCGGCGGCTCCCCCTCGCGCGCGGGGCGCTCGATCCCGGCCACGTCGGTCTCGGAAAACGCGAGGTCGATCGCGCCGCGCAGCCGCACGGCCTCGGCCGCGGGCTCGGAGCTCTCGCCCACGCTCCGGCAGCCCTCCGCCCGCGCCTCCAGCAGCGCCACCGCCTGGAAGAAGTCGAAGCGGCGGCCCTCGGCGAAGAGCCAGTCCTCCTCGCCTACAGAAGCGCCTTCGCGCCTGCCATCGGTTGCCATCGCTTCCAGACCTCCGCGCGCCCCGTGCTCCTCAGCACGAGCTCCGTGAACGAGTTGATGTGCGCATGCAGCGAGAGATATCGGCTCAGCACCTCCGCGAACAAGAGCGGGCTCGATCCGACGAACTGCTCCTCGTCGAGCGTCAGCGTCACCTCCGTCCCGCGGCAGAACCCGCGCCACGCGTCCGCGCCGATCCGCCGCGTCACGGTGCGCGCCGACACGCCGACGATGCCCTGGATCTGGCGCTCCGCCTCGGGGATCGACGCGAAGAGATAGACGCGCAGGATCTCCTTCAGCGCGTCCATGCCGCCCGGCCCAGAGATCGCGAGGTGGTTCTGCGATAAGTTCGATACGAGCCGCCAGAGCGCCTGTCCGCCGAGCGGAGGATCGCGCTGCGGGGTCGGCTTGGTGAGGCAGGTGATCCGGCCCATGGCGGCCCCACGCTCGAGGGACAGCGACACGCCGGCGGACAGCTCCTCGGGGAGGTCGCGGTTGGTGCACAGCACCGAGGCGTACACGACCCGGGATGGCGGCCGCCGAGGCGAGAGGTCGAGATCGACGAACGAAAGCGTCACGTCCGTGCCGGGCACGTCCTCGCGCGACGTCGCGACGCGGCGGGCCTGCCAGAACGCCCGCGGGCCCGCGCCCTCGGCGTGGTGCGTGAAGGAGAAGAACGGCGCGTACTCCACCTGCTCCGCCTCGCCCGGCGCAGTCGCCGTGACCTTGTGGATCGAGTGGATCTCGGTCGTGCGCTCGCGGCGCGCGTCCGCGACCAGGCGGTACTCCGGAAAGCGGTGATCGACCCGGATCGGCTCGGTCGTGCGGGAGAACAGGTTGACGATCGGCGCGCAGCCGAGCCGGAAGGTGTCGGCCCGCACCACGAGGCTCGCGGGCGGGCGCTGATCGAGCAGGAACAGCAGGCTGCACGCCGTGCCCTCGGGGAGGTGCGTGAGCTCGACGTCGAAGAAGAGAAACTTCTCGGGAAAGGCGAAGTACTCCTGGACCAGCCGGTGCCCGGGGGACGCGTGCACGGGGTAGGGGAGCGCCTCCTCGTCGGGCCCGAAGCCGACCGGGTGGAGCCGCGCCTCGGCGAGATCCCGGCTGCCGCCCTCGCCGGCGCAGAGGACGCGCAGCGTGTGGCCGAAGAGCAGCTCGTACAGGCGATAGCCGCTCAGGCCACCGCCGCTCAGGAAGAAGCGCAGCCGCCGCACCCCGAGCGCGCGCAGCGGAGGGCCGCCGCTCCGCAGGCGGATGCGGAGCGCCGCCATCACGCCGCCGGAGCCCGGCGGCAAATCCAGCGCCTCGGGCGCGCCGAAGCCGGCGGCCTCGATCTCGATCGGCCAGAGCGTGACCGGGGCGCACGTCCGGAAACGGCAGGTCGGGCCCCCGTGCGCCTCGGCGAAGAGCGGCGTGCCCCGCTCGATCACGTGGCCCGAGGTGAGCTTGCTGTCCCTGGGGCTCACCTCGAAGGCCGCGATCGCCATCGACGGGATGGGCGAGAGCAGCGGCGGATAGAGGACGCCGAGCAGCGACGTGGTGAGCTCGGGGAGATCGCTGTCGAGGCGGCGCTGGAGGCGCGCCGTCAGGAACGCGAACGACTCGAGCAGGCGCTCGACGTGCGGATCCGCCGAGTGGCGCCCCTCCAGGCCGAGGCGCGCGGCGATCTTGGGGTACGCCGCGGCGAACTCGGCGCCGCGCTCCCGCAGGTAGGCGAGCTCGCGGGCGTAGAGATCGAGCAGCTCGGCGTCGTGGTCGGTCGTCGTCACCCGACCTCCGGCAGCGGCAGGGTGAAGCTGAGCGGCTCGCGCACCCGCTCGGTGACGAGCAGCGCGCGGACGGCGACGCGGTACCGCGCGTCGCCGTCCGCGGGAGGGAGCAGCTCGACCTCGACCCGCGCGAGGCGGGGCTCGTACGCCTCGATCGTCTGCTGGACGAGCCGCGCGACGCGGAACCGGTCTTCCTTGACGACGTCGCGGCCGCCGAGCTCCAGGTCGGGAAGGCCGTAGTCGATCACGGTGCGCTGGCGCGCGAGGGCCACGTCTCCGGGCACGGGGCAGCGCGTGCCGAGCAGCCGCTCGAGCTCGCGGAGAACCGAGGCGCGCAGCGCGTCGAGGTCGTGGCTGCGCTTCGGCCGCGCCTCGCTGCGCTGCGATGGGTTGTCGTCGACCAGGCGGTCGAAGAGCGGTACACGCCCCGCGTCCGCCGCGCCCCAGCTCTCGTCCATCTCGCGTCCTCGTCACGAGGCCGGGGCGGCGGCGCGCCCTCGGCCCCGCGAGATCACTTGCCCTTGTTCTCTTCGAGGCTGAAGCTCGCCGAGCTCTTGCCCTTGGCCCCGCCCGGCGCCTCCTGCTTCTGCTGCGCGTAGTCCCAGGTGATCTTCTTGTAGCCGAAGGTGATGGTCTCGATCGGCTGATCCCCGCCGCCCGTCACCGAGACGGAGGTGATGATGCAGCTATCGAAGGTGTACGTCATGTACTTGTGCGGCGCCCCGGCGGCGTCGGCCTTCCAGATGTGCACCTTCATCGACTTGATGTCCTCGCCGCCGCAGCACTTCAGGTTGAGCGTCGGCGAGGCGATGTCGAGGTACTTGGAGACGGTGAAGTCGTTGTGAACGCACCGGCCGCTCGCGCGGCTCGTGTTCGAGGGCCCGGCCGTGAGCGGCATGGACACGCCGTGATTGAAGGACAGGAGCTCGATCATGTCCTTGCCCTGCGCCGACGTGCTCTCGCCCTTGATGCCATCGATTTCCCAATAGACGTTCTGCATGGTTCATCCCTCCTCTATCCACGATTGCGCAGCCCGCGCGCGGCCGGGCCCCATCGCGAGGCGCCTCCGCGAGCGCGGCCATCTTCTACGCACGCACGTACGCGGCGCGCGCCGCTCCTCGTCACGCCGCAGGCGGCGGCAGCTCCGCGACGAGCCGCATCGAGACCGTGAGCTCGTTCAGCTGGAAATGCGGCTTCAGGAACACCACCGCGCGGTACGCGCCGGGCTTGCCGGGGACCTCGGAGACGTCGACCCGCGCCTCGCGCAGCGGCAGCCGCGCCTTGGTCTCCTGGCCTGCGCCGTCGTTGAGGAGCACGTAGTCGGCGATCCAGTTGTTGAGGTAGTTGGAGACGCCTTCCTGCGAGCCGAAGCTCCCGATCTTGTCGCGCATGAGCACCTTGACGTAGTGCGCGAACCGGGATGCAGCGAGGATGTAAGGGAGCTGCGCGCTCAGCCGGGCGTTCGCGTTCGCCTGCGGCAGGTTGTACGCCTTCGGCTTGTTCGTGGTGCTGCCGCCGAAGAAGGCCGCCTGCGCGCTCCCCTTCTTGTAGCAGAGCCCGATGAAGCCGAGCTCCGACAGCTCGTTCTCGCGCCGGTCGGTGATGGCGACCTCGGTCGGGATCTTGGCGACGATATCGCCCTCGCTCGTCTTGAAGGTGTGCAGCGGGAGGTTCTCGACGAGGCCGCCGCCCTCGACGCCGCGGATCGCGGCGCACCAGCCGTAGAGCGCGAAGGCGTTCGTGATCCGCTGCGTGAGCGCGTACGCCGCGTTCCCCCAGAGGAAGTTCCCGTCACCCTCGCCGACCTGCTCCTCGTAATTGAACCCCTCGACCGGGACGCCCTTCGGCCCGTACGGCAGGCGCATGAGGACGTGCGGTAGGACCAGCCCGACATAGCGCGAGTCCTCCGACTCGCGGAACTCGCGCCACTTGATGAGCTGCGTGCTCTCGAATATTTTCGCGAGGTCGCCGGGGACGCCGATCTGGGTGAAGCTCGGCATGTCGAAGAGCTCGGGCGACGCCGCCGCGATGAACGGCGCGTGCGCCGCGGCCGCCACCTTGGAGAGCTCCGTGAGGAGGGAGACGTCGGGGTTCGTGCCATCGAACTCGTAGTCGCCGACGAGCATGCCATACGGCGCGCCCCCGAAGGTGCCGTACTCCTCCTCGTAGACCTTCTTGAAGACCGCGCTCCGGTCGAAGTCCGCCGCGGCCTCGAAGTCCTTGCGCAGCTCGTCCTTCTTCACGTTGAGCACGCGCAGCTTCAGCCGCGTCGAGGTCTCGGTGTTCATGACGAGG
The DNA here is from genome assembly GCF_052075895.1 of Sorangium sp. KYC3313. Classification (NCBI taxonomy): domain Bacteria; kingdom Pseudomonadati; phylum Myxococcota; order Polyangiales; family Polyangiaceae; genus Sorangium; species Sorangium sp. KYC3313. Next base: position 460,705 of record NZ_CP197255.1, on the reverse strand, counting down.
TAGTTCAGCCCCCGCCAGCGCGCCTCCACCCGCTGGAACTCCTTGTGGTGCAGGATGGCGTCGAGCTGCGCGCTGATGCGCGCGTCGATCTCGGCGATGCGCGCCTCGATGGCCGCCACCGTGTCGCTCCCGACCTTCACCTTCTCGTCGAGGACCTGGTTCACGAACTCATCGATGAGATCGCGCGCGTGCTTTCGTTGCGGCTCCGCCGCGCCGCGGACCATCCCCTGCGCGAGGATCTGGTCGATGAGGCTCATCTCCTCGGCCGGCGTTGCCGCCGCCGAGCCGACCGCTTGGGTGCTCTCTTCCGCCATGGCTCTCTCCCTTCCCGTCCTAAGATCGCGGCTCAGCCGCCCCGGCCCTTCTCGAGCTCCTGCTTGAGCGTCTCGAGCTTCTTCGTGTCCTCGACGACCTGCTTGAGCATCCCGCTCAGATCGTCGTTGCCCTCGAGCTTCGCGAGCAGATCGTTCAGCCGCTCCCGCGCGCGGAGCAGCGCGCGCAGCGGCTCGACCTGCTCCACGAGCTGCTCGGGCCGGAAGTCATCCATGCTCTTGAAGGAGAGGCTGACCTTCAGCTTGCCGCCCTCGTCCGTGAGCTTGTTGTCGACGAGGCACGTGGCCTCGGGCGCCACCGCGGCGAGGACCTCATTGAAGTTGTCGCGATCGATCTCCACGAACTTGCGGTCCTTGAGCTTGGGCCGCGGCGCCTCGGAGGTGCCCGACAGGTCCGTCATGATCCCGACGACGAACGGGATCTCCTTCTTCTCGATCGCGCCGCCGGTCTCGACGTCGTAGGTGATCTGCACCCGAGGCGGGCGGTTCCTGCTCAGCCATTGTTGCTTGCTCTCTGCCATGGTCGTTCCTTTCTCCCGCGGCCTCGGTCGAGCGTGCATCTCGCGCGGACGCTCTCCCCGGGGCCAATCCACCCTCGCGCGGCCGGGCCGGGGGCCGATCGTCGGATCGGGCCGGCGCCGGCGGTCTCATGAGATCATCCGGCGTCGCCCTCCTCCCGGCCGCGCATGCCGAGCAGCCGGTAGATCGCGACGAGGTCGTCGGCGCTCGACACGAACTCGCCGAGCAGCTCCGCGAGCGACATGTTCCCCCAGGAGATCGCGCGCTTCACGAGGTACGGGACGGGGCTGTGCGGCTCCGTGCGAAGGAGGTAGTCGGCCGCCTCGTTGAGCCGGCGATACGCCTCCACCCGACTCTGGATCACCGGGCCCGGACCCCGCGCGGGCGCCGGGTCCTCCGCGCTCTGCGCTGGGGGCTCTCCCGCGGCGGGCGCCGGTGCGTCGTCAGCGTCAGCGGGCTCGCCGAGGGCGGACGCCGTCGCGGCGCCGAGCAGGCGGAGCGCGCCGCGGGTCCGGTGGAGGACCGGGGGGCGGTCCATCCTCGCCGCGAGGCTCCGCTCCAGCGCCTCGGCCGCGGACAGGGCGGCGCGCGCGTCGCGCTGGAGCGCTGTCCATCGCGAGCGATCGACGAGGGAGAGCCGCGCCGCGAGGGGCTCGGCCGAGCGCGCGCCCTCGGCCGGGCCGCCGCCGTCCATCCGGCCGCTCTCCCAGTCGGCGAGCGTGCAGGGGGGGCGGTCGTCGCTGCCTTCGAGGAGCGGGACCATCCGGAGCCGCCGCGCGAGCGCCTCGTCCAGCCAGCCGACGAGGTCGCCGCGCGCCTCGAGGCCGTCGTCGTCGAGCGCCGGGAACATCGCGTCCCAGTAGCGATCGCAGAGCTCCGCGATCAGCCGGAGCCCCGGCGCCGCCGCGCCGATCCCGCCGATCTGCGCCCACGCGTCCGTGAGCCAGGCGGCGATCTGCAGGTCCTTGGAGCGCCGCGCGAGCGCCTCGGCGCAGAGCTCCGCCACGAGCTTCCAGTCCGCCGCCTTGAGGCGCGTCGCCCACACGCCCTGCGGCAGCGTCGGATCGTCCTCGCGCCGGGCCTCGCGGACGCGATCGTAGGTGCCCTCGTAGCGCAGCGGCGCCCCGGCGGGCGCTGCCTGCGAGATGGGCGCGAGGAGGCGCTCGATGTCGATTGCGATGGTGCGTTCTGCCATGCGTGCCTCGTTCGTCGCTGCTGCCGCGCTACTCGCTGTCGAGCACCGGAGCGGTCGTCGGGAAATCGGGGTACTTGAGCTGCTTGTCCTTCTCCTTGCCGACGAGGCCGAGCCGCACGAACACCCGGGCCGAGCCGCCGGTCGTACCGGCCCGCTCCAGCCAGCCGCCGGCGGGATCGGGGATCGTGAACACGACGAGCTGGAGGATGTTGGCGACGGCGTCCTCCTTCTTCAGCTCCGCCTCCTCCGCGGCGTGCGTGTGCATCGCGATGAGCCGGAGGAGCGCCCAGGGGCCGCTCGCCTCGAAGGTCGCCGTCCGCTCCTTCGCGACCGCGCCGGCGTTCTGCTCGACCGACGGGATGTCGGGGCTGTTCTTCGCCCACCGGAGCGTGAGCTGGACCGGGTCGCCGAGCCGCCAGGTGGCGGTCGGCTTCGGCCCGCCCAGGAACAGCCGCTCCTCGGCGATCCGCAGGCTCCACTCGGCGATCTGGTTGCCCGCCACCTCGCGCGCCTGGTTGACGCGGAAGGCGGTCGTGACGTCGAAGGAGCCGTCCATCGTCGCGTCCCCCTGCGCCCACATCGGCGCGAGGAACTCGCGCACCTTCTCCATGCGGTCGAGGAAGCGCACGACGTCGCGGGCGGCGGCGCCGCCGCGCAGCGACAGCACGGGCCGGAAGCGCTTGCGGAAGTCGCTCGCGCTCTGAAGGAAGAGCCGGACGTCGTCGGGGTTCGCGTCCTCCCGTTCGACGCCCGGATCGAGCCGCGCGAAGGGGAAGCGGTCCGCGAGCGAGCGGTGGAACGAGCGGCGAAGGCTCGGGTATTTCGTGCGGATCTCCTCCGTGGCGAGCGTGGCGCACCGATCGCGGAGCAGGACGAGGATGCGCCGGCGCCGCCTGGCGAAGTAGTCGTCGGAGCGCACGTCGACCGGCACGCGCTCGATCTGCGCGATGCAGTTCTCGAACGTGACCGTGGGCAGGTCGTTGAGGAGGAAGCGCTCCAGGGCGGCGACGCTGTTGCCGGCCTTCTTCCCCTCGTAATCGCGGAGCGCCCCGACGATGTGTTGCCACGGCGCCATGCCGTTGACGGACCGGGCATCGGCCGCGACCTCGGCGCTCTCCAGCAAGCCGAGGACGGGCTCGGCGAGCGCGCGGGTCAAGGCGTCGGCCCGGCCCCGCTGCGCCACCGCGTACTCCGCGAGCTGCGCCCCGTCGCCGTCGGCGAGGCCGAACGCCTCGAACGCCGGGCTGCGCTCGCCGTTCCACCAGAGGAACGTCCCGTTCTTGACCTCGTAGAGCCCGTCGGCCTCGAGCGTCCGGCTGGCGAGGGTGAGCAGGTACGCGCCCTGGCCGCGCACGAGCGCGCGGACGCGATCGCGCACCTCCTCCAGCCCGAGGCGCCCCGCGGCCGCCAGGATCTCCCGCAGCGGCTCGCTCGCGAGCGCGAGCGTGCCGACGTCGGCGCGCACCGTCTCGACGCGGCGCGACTCGCTCGGAGGCGGGGCCATCTCCCGGCGCGCGGCCTTGCCGACCGCGGCGAGGACGTTGTCCCGCAGGTTGCGCAGGGCGAGCTCCCCGAGCGTGCCCCGCACCTTCTCCGGGAACCGCTTGAGCCCCTCCTCCTGCGCGAACGCCTCGTACTCCTTGAGGCGCTTCGCGCCCTCCTTGAGCTCCTCGACGTTCCAGCTCAGGCGCGCGTCGTCGAGGGTCGCCGGCAGCGGATCGACGTTGTCGACGGGCTCCATGAAGCGCTGGCGCAGGAGCGCGGTCGAGGGCTCCTTGAGGGCGGCGACGAAGGGCGAGAGCTGGAGCTGCACCTCGCCCTCCTTGCGCACGAGCAGCGGCCCCGAGAGCGCTGTCTCTGCGCCGCCCAGGTAGCTCTTCAGGAGCAAGAGCCGCCCCTCGCCGTCGTCTTTCACCAGGCCGTAGGCCGGATCGCCGAGCAGCTTCAAGGTGCGGACCGCCGCGAGCAGGCGATCGAGCGCGGCGTTCGGCGGGAGCCTGTCGGCCGCGACCCAGGAGAGGGTGGGCGCGCCGAGCCGCGCCTCGGTGCGCGCGATCGCGTCGTGCAGGGCGGCGAGGCTCGCGGACCGGTACTCGGGGCCGCCGCGCTCGAGCTCCTTCAGCCCCCGGACGAGCGCGTCGACGTCCGCGCGCAGCGCGGCCTCGTCGAGCGTCCGCGAGATGCGCTGGTAGAGCTGGCTGAAGAGGCGATCGGACCGGGCGCGCGCCGGATCGCGGTACGCGTCGAGGCCGAAGGCCGCGAGGGGCGGGATGGCGAGGAGCGCGCGCCGCTGGTAGGCCGTCGTGCGCGCGGGCGGGAGCCTGTGCTGGAGGACGGATTCGGCCAGATCGGCCACGCTCTGGACGCGCGCGTCGCCGGCCTCGGTCGTGGGATCCTTCGGCGGTCCGGCCACGAGCGTCTCGAAGCGCGCCACCTGCCCCTCGAACGCGGCCACCTCGCGCAGCCAGGCCTCGAGCGCGACGTACTCCGGCGTGCGCTCCAAGGTGGCCGCGGCGATCTCCGCGCCCGCGGGGAGCAGCGCGGGGGGCTCCCCGAACAGCGGGCCCGTCCTCGCGTGGAGGCCGACGCGGAAGGCGTCGAGGATCACCCGCTCGTAGGCGCTCGCGATCGCCTGCTCGATCCGCGCGTCGATGCCGCTCAGCCACGATCCGGGCACGAGCGCGGAGCGGAGCCGCGTGCCCTCGATCGCGCTCAGCCCCTGGAGCAGGCGGACGGAGCGCTCCGCGCGCACCGCGCCCGAGGGGTCGGCGCTGGGGTCCTCGAGCTTCATGTGGCGCAGGCTCGCCGCCAGGTCGCTCAGGAAGGGGAGCAGCGACGCGACGTGGCGCTCCAGGCGGTTGCTCTCGAGGCCGAGGAAGACGCTGTAGAGGAGCGCGAGCGCGACGGTGGCGATCCTCAGCGCCCGCACGACGCGCTGCCGGCGCTGCAGCGTGAGGCGGGTCGGGCGCGCCAGGCAGGCCTCGGCGATCACCTTCCTCTCGAGGAGATCCCGCGCGAAGAGCGCCCGTCGCCCGGCCGGCCTCTCCGATGGCGTCGCGGGCTGCGCGGGCTCGGGCTGCGCCGGCGGCTCCAGGCCGACCCAGGACAGGCTCCGGACCGCGACGGGCTCGCCGCCATCGTTCGGGCGGAGGAGGTCCTCCAGCGACCGCCTCAGGGGCTCGCGCAGCGCGAGGAGCGCGTCCGGAAAGAGGAAGTACGCCTCGACGCCCGCCGCAAACGGCCGGTCCGCCGCGAGGCGGCGCGCTTGCATCGCGGAGAGCGCTGCGCCGACGCTGCCGAGCGCCTCGTCGACGAGGCCCGCGGTGCTCTCGACCCAGGCGGCGCCCGGCTGCGCCCAGCCGAGCGTCGCCTGGCGGAGATCGGCGTCGAGCTCGTGCGCGAAGCGGTCGAACCCGGCGAGCCGGTCGCTCTGCGTGATCGCGAGGTGGACGGGGACCTGCATCCCGAGGTGCTGCTGCGCCTCGTCGAGCCGCAGGCGCAGGTGGGCGATCTCCCGTTGCTGGGCCGGCGCCGCGCCGTCGCTGTCGAGCAGGTCGCGGGCGGAGAGCGCGACGAGGATCCCGTCGACGGGCCGCTCGGAGCGCGCGCGCCGCATCGCCTCGAGGACGGCGCGGAAGCCGGACCCGTGAGGCGCCCCGCCGCCCTGCGGCTCGCTCTCGAGCAGCCGCCCCGCCGGCTCGACGAACATCGCCCGCTCGAAGAGCCACACCTGGCAGGTCGACGGATCGCCCAGCGAGCGCGCGGTCGTCCCGGAGCGCGGCGTGAGCCCGGCGCCGGCGAGCAGCGTGGATTTGCCGGCGCCGGCGGCGCCGAGCACGAGGAAGCACGGGATCTCGTCGGGCGACGCCCTGAGCGCCGCGCGCGCTGCGGTGAAGAGCCCCGCCATCTCGCGCTCGAGATCGTCGGTCGGCGCGGCGCCTGCCGCGCGGCGCCGGCGCCGCGCGCGGAGAAGCAGCGCCAGACCGACGAGCGCGGCGACGAGCAGCGCGAGGGCGATCGCGAGGGGCCACGTCACGGCGCGCCCTCGATCCGGTCGAGCTCCTCGACCACGCGATCGACGCGGTACAGCCAGACGCCCTGCGCGGCGAGCGCCAGCAAGCCCGCGACGACGGCGAGCGGGACGACGCCGGCGCGCAGCGACGGCAGCCGGCTCCGCGACGAGCCCCCGAGGGTGTGCGCGTGGGCCTGGGGGCAGAGCTCGGTGAGCCCGGTGGCCAGGGTGGGATCGACGCGCTGGAGGTGGAGCGCCAGGTCCTGCCGGTACCGCTCGGGCTTGTCGCGCAGGCCGAGCGCGCGGTATTTGCCCTGGAAGCCGAGCGCGAGGGCGGCGAGGTAGACGAGCAGCAGCGCGGAGGGGGCCGCGTCGTGCCCGGAGAGCACGTCGTCGAGCTTGCGGAAGATGCGCTCGCCGGAGACGTAGGTGTGGAAGATGTGCGCCTCCAGCGGGCGCTCCGCCCACGCGTACCGCCCGTCCCATTCGGCCTGGAGGAGGAGCTCATCGGCCATGGCGGCCATCACGTACTGGGCGTCGTCGTAGGCCCGGAGCTCGTGCTTGGTGAGCTTGCGGCCGAGCGAGACGGCCTGGGTCTCCAGGAAGTCGACGAGGCGCTGCCGCACCGTCTCGATGCCTGGCGCGAGCCCTCCGTGCGCGAGGGTGACGAGCTGTCGCTGCCGCACGACCTCGGCGTAGAACGCATGGAAGGCGTCGAGCAGGAGCGTGCTCCCCGCGAGCGCCTGCACGGGGCTGCCCTGGAGAGGGGCCGGGGCCTCCCGTCGTGGCGTCTCCACGGTGGCTGTAGCTCCTGCGGTCATGCTCGCTCGTCGGTCGCTTTCACGTACAGGACGAGCTCTGCAGGCCCGGCGGCCGCCGAGGGATCTCCCGTGTTGAAGATGAGGAGCGGCTCGCCGAGATCGAGGTAAGGGCTCGACGGCTCGAGCTCGAAGAGCACGGTCCCTGCGGGCGCGATCAGATCCCCGTGGCGATCGACGCGCCGCCGTCCGGCGCCGAGCACGCGGCTCTGCTGCATCTCGCGCGCGCGGCGCGCCGAGCCGATGAGCGCGCCCTCGACCCAGCTCACGACGTCTTTTTCCTGCGCCCCGCGGCGGCCGCGCACGGCGACGAGCACGGGCCGCCCGGCGAAGCGCCGCTGGAACTCCACCTGGTAGCGCCCGTCGCCGAAGTCGAAGGGGTGAGCCGTGAACGACTCCAGGATGCCCTCGTCGACGAGGCGGAAGACGTGGTCGCGCGCGGTGCCGAAGGTGACCCGCAGATCGTCGTGCTGGTAAGCGGGCAGGACGGGCGGGACCGGCATGCGGGCGAGGGCAGCGAGGTGGCCGACGAGGGAGGAGAGCGCGAGGTAGAGGGCGTAGGGGTGAGATCTGCCCGTGCCGAGCACGACCTCGAAGGGGGGCAACGCGGTGACGAGGGCGTGGATTTGCCGGCGCAGCTCCTCGAGCACGTCTCGCTCCTTGCTGCGAGAATGCGCGCTGAGCCTGTCGGCGAGCCGCAGCGCCTTTTCACGCAGCCGCGCGGTGATCTGGCCGCACATCGCGCCGAGCGGGGAGGTGAGCGGGACGGACATGCTCGGCGGCAGGTATTCGGTGCGCACGAACGCCTCGCCTTCGCGCCGCACCTCCGCGATGGGCAGGCACACGAAGCGGGCCGGCGGCGCCGCTGCGACGAGCAGGCGCGCCACCGGGACGAGGCGCGGGATCGGGAGCGGCTCCTCTCCCGTGTTGTCGTCCGGGACCGGCGCTCCTTCAATCGAGCGATAGCGGGCGAGATCGCCCCCGGTCGCGGCGCCGCCGAGGTGCTCCTTGGGGACGGCGAGGTACGCGGTGAGGGGGCCTGACGCGAGCTCGGCGGCGTGGGGCTTGAGGTCGACCTGGAGCTCGGGATCACGCGCGGTGTGATGGACGACGAGGTGATCGGGGAGCACGGCCTCGACCTCGAGGAGGCGCAGCGTGCCGCTCGCGAGGAGCCCGGCGTCGATCTCGAGGTGGTGGACCCCGTAATGGAACGGGTGGAGCTGCCCGAGGTGGTAATCGAGGAGGCGCTCCGAGCGCCTTGCGGCCTCCTGGAAGTGCTGCGGCGAGAGCAGCATGCCGTCGTGCCACTGGACGGCGGCGGGCACCTCGGCGGCGCGCCTCATGCGTGAGCTCTCCTGGCGAGGCGTGGCTGCCCGGCAGCGTGGCTGCCCGTGGCGTGGCGCGTCGGGAGTTTGCCCGCGGTCATCGGTTTTGCTCCAGGGCTTCGAGGGTGGTCACGGCGAAGTCCCCGTCCTGCAGCTCGATCCGGATCCGCTGCTGGGAGCCGAGGCGGATGCGGTGGGATCCGGGCGCGCGGTAATTCGCGAACACGAGCGGCTTCGCGTTTCGGGGGATCTCCACCACGACCGGAGGCGGCGTGTAGCCCGGCACGAACTCCCATTCCCACTCCGTGAACGCGTCTCCGCCAGGGAAATCACGCCGGAGCTGATCCCTTTGCTCGTACCACTGCTTCGCCGACATCTCGGCGAGGCGCTCGAACAGTTTCGTGTCATAGACAGCCAGGAGCGTGACAGGGATCGGGGAGTTCTGGTTCGCCAGCGCGGCGATGCGGATCTCGAGAAGAAGGCGAGTAGCGACCACCCCGCCCCCGCAACCCATGAGCGCGCAGGCCGCCAGCAGGGCCCCGAGGGGGCGGCGGAACGATAGCCGGCGCCCCCGGACGCCGGTCGGGTACGGCATGGAAGCGATGGTAACTGGGGGCGCGCGGCGCATGGAAAAAAACTGCAGAGGCCGGTGAAGCGGCCGATGCGGGCGAGGCGCTCGCCCGGTTGCTGCAACGAGGCGTGAGCGCCGCGTCGAACGGCACGGCGCCGGCTGATTCGGTGCTGTGCGCGCGGAATGCTTCAGGCGCACTGGCAACGAGTCCGACACACGAAATACCTCTTCGTGTCGAGATGTTCATGTGTGCAGGGCCGGCGCGGTGTGCCGTGGTCTGAGGAATCCGAGGAAGGAACGACCTCGGAGGGCCTCGCACGAGAGGAGACGGGCTCGGTCTCGCGCCGCGCGAGCCGGCGGCCATGGGGCTCGTGACCGCGCACTATTCCGTTGGCCCGCGCTAGGCACCCACGTAAGATGCAGCGGGGACTTGGTTGTGGAGGAGATGCCGGCTGCGCAGGACGGGCGCGGAGGCGCCACGACCTTCTTGCCACCTTGATGGAGCACCTGAGATGCCCGCTTCGACCTGCGCAGGGTCCGACCAACTCTCCTCTTCGCCGCGTCGTCCTCTCGACCGTCGGTCTGGCAGCTGGGCGGCGGCGGTCCTGCTGGGGTGCGCGCTGCTGGGGTCGACGGCGCCGGCCAGCGCGAGCGATCCAGAGCAGCTCTTCGAGAAAGGGATGGCAGACCTTCAGGCCGGTCGTCACGACGCGGCGTGTCCTCTGCTTCGCAAGAGCTATCGGCTGGAGAAGCGGCCGCGGACGCTGTTTCATCTTGCCGAGTGCGAGGAGCGGGCGGGGCGCATCGCCACGGCGGCGCTGCACTACGATGAATACCTCGACGCGCTCGAGCGCCTGTCCCCTCCGGAGCAGCAGGACGAGGCGGCGCGGCAGAAGCTCGCGCTCGAGAGGCGGGAGCGGCTCGACGCCGACATCCCCCGGGTGACGTTCCGGCTGCCGGAGACGGCGCCGAAGGGGACGAAGGTGACGCGGTCGTCGAAGGCGAGCCCGGTGCCGGTGGTGCTCGGGGTCCCGGTGCCGGTCGATCCGGGAGAGCAGTGGGTGAGGACCGAGCCGCCCGGGGGGCCGCCGCGGGACAGGCGGTTCTTCGTGAACCGGAGAGAGCGCCAGACGATCGATCTGACGGTGGCGCAGCCCGGCGATGAGGCGAAGACGGTGCGATATAGCCGGCCGCTCGAGCCTGTGCCGGTGTTGCTCCCTCCATCCATCGACGACGGGATGTCAGGACGCCGGCTCGGCATGTACATCGCGGGGGGCGTGGGATTGGCAGGGGTCGTCGCCGGATCCATCGCAGGCTGGGTGACGTTGAGCCAGAAGGAGACCATCGCGGAGAACTGCCGCGACAGCTTCTGCAACAAGACGGGGGAGGAAGCGATCCACACGGCGGCGGTCGCGAGCCCAATAAGCACCGCGAGCTTCGGGGTCGGCCTGGGCGCGCTCGGGGTGGCGGTGGTGTTGCTTCTGACGGAGCCGGTGCCTGCACGCGTGGGTCAGGCACCACGGCGTCGCCTGGGGGCCGCGGCGGACCCGGAGCCATGGGCAGGGGGCAGCGCGCGCGAGGCTGTCGCCGGGATGAGGTGGGTATGGTGATGCGCGGGTCTGGGTGGGGAGCGAGCTCGGGTGGGGCACGGCGCCGCACGGGCAGGGGGCCGAACATGCCGGCGGGCCTCGTCCTGTTCGCGTTCTGGGTGCTCGCGACGGTCGCCAGCTGCGCCGACCTCCTGGGCGTCGACACGGAGAGCGAGCACAATCCGTGCAACGATCCCAACGCGGATGAGCTCCCTCCCGTCTCGTGCCATGAGGGCCGAGGGATCTGCTGGGTGCTGCTCGACGCGTGCGACGATCTCGGGCTACCCGCCACCTGTCCACCGCTCGAACCGAAGCCCAGCGATACGTGCAACGACAATTTCGACAACGACTGTGACGGCGCCATCGATGAGGATGATTGCGCCTGCCAGAACGGGGCGGAGAAGCTGTGCTACCCCGCGTCGCAGGACACCCTGGGCCAGGGGAGAGGTCTCTGCCGCGAGGGGACCCAGGCCTGCCAGAACGGCGTCTGGGGGCAGTGCGTGGGGGCCATCATGCCGACGCCCGAGCTCTGCGATCAGCTGGACAACGACTGTGACGGCGAGGTCGACGAGGGGTGCCCTTGCAACGACGGTGATGAGCAGTTCTGCTACAGAGGGCCGGAAGGCACGCTCGGCCATGATCCGTGCAACTATGGCCGGCAGCACTGCAACGAGGGGCGCTGGGGCGAGTGCAAGGATGATGTCCTCCCCAGCCTGGAGCGCTGCGACAACCTGGACAACGACTGCGATGGCGTGACCGACGACCTGCCCGGCGTCGGGTTGCCTTGCGAGACGGGGCTCTCTGCCCGGTGCAGCGCAGGTACCACCCAGTGCGACGCCGAGGACGGCAGCATCCGATGCCTGCCCAAGGCGACGAGCGACGCCGAGGCGTGCAACGGAGAGGACGACAACTGCGACGGGCAAGTCGACGAGGGCCCCTTTTGCTGCCCGGACAACGCGCTGGACGGCAACGAGAGCGACATCGACTGCGGCGGCTCGTGCCTCGAGAAGTGCGAGGTCGGCGAGATGTGCCGGGATGACGTCGACTGCAAGACCTCCATCTGCGCGGGGACGAGGTGCCAGCCGAAGAAGGGGCTCGGTGAGCCCTGCGACGCGGACGTGAAGTGCGAGAGTACTCACTGCGTCGACGGTGTGTGCTGCGACGCCGAGTGCTCGGCCCTCTGCTATGCGTGCACGACGTCACTGCGAGGCATCGGACAGGACGGTGTCTGCGGACCGATCGCGTCCGATCGGGACCCGGATGAAGAGTGCAACTCCCAGGCACCGGCGACGTGTGGCAACACGGGCTTCTGCAACGGTGCTGGCGCCTGCCAGCAGCACCCGGCGACGACGGCGTGCAGGGAGGCGACCTGCAGCGCCGACGGCATCACGCTGGAGCTCGCGGACACGTGCAATGGGAGCGGGTCGTGCGTGGACCGGGGCAACCAGAGCTGCGCTCCTTTCAGCTGCAGAGGCGACGCGTGCACCGACCAGCTTCGCCCTGGGGAGCCGTGCACGTCGGCATCCGAGTGCGCGGACGGCTACTGCGTGGACGGCGTGTGCTGCCAGACGGCGTGCGGAAACGGCAGTCCGGGCGACTGCCAGGCGTGCAACGTCGCCGGCCACCTGGGCACCTGCTCTCCGAGCCCTGCCGGGGCGATCTGCCGCGGGGCCACGGATGTTTGCGACGTCGCCGAGCTGTGTGACGGCGCCAGCACGGTGTGCCCTGCGGACGGCGTGCGTGACGCGGGCGTCGTGTGCCGTTCGAGCACGGGGGACTGCGATGTCGCCGAGGCGTGCAACGGGCTGACGAAGGCGTGCCCCGCCGAGGCATTCAAGCCGAGCGGAACGGTGTGCCGCGGTGCGGCGGGCGACTGCGACGTGCCGGAAACGTGCACCGGTACGGGGGCGGTGTGCCCGGACGATGTGTTCCGATCGAGCACGACCGTGTGCCGTGCGTCCGCCGGCGCGTGTGACGTGCCGGAGATGTGCAGCGGCCTGAGCCCGGCGTGCCCGGGCGACACGCGGTTGCCCAGCGGCACCGTGTGCCGCGAGGCGGAGGGCGAGTGTGACATCGCGGAGACGTGCAGCGGTACGAGCGCGGTTTGTCCGAGCGATCAGAGGAGGCCCAGCGGGACGGTGTGCCGTGAGGCGGGGCCGGGCGGCTGTGACGTGGAGGAGCGGTGCAACGGGACGAGCCCAGCGTGCCCGGGCGATGCGGTGAGGCCGTCCGGCGCGGTGTGCCGTGCGTCGGCGGGGGCGTGCGATCTCGCGGAGGCCTGTGATGGATCGAGCGCCGTGTGTCCGGGCGACGCGGTGAGGGCGAGCGGGACCGTGTGCCGCGCCGCGGCGGGCGGCTGCGATGTGGCGGAGACCTGCGATGGGGCGGGGACTGCGTGCCCGGGCGATGCGCGTGCGCCGAGCGGCACGGTGTGCCGCGCGGCGGCGGGCGGCTGCGATGTCGCGGAGATCTGTGACGGGTCGAGCACCGTGTGCCCGGCCGATGCGATGAGGGTCGGCGGAACGGTGTGCCGCGCGGTCGCGGGCGACTGCGACGTGGTGGAGACCTGCGATGGGGCAACGGCCGCGTGCCCGAGCGATGTGGTGAGGCCGACCGGTACGACGTGTCGGGCGGTGGCGGGCGGTTGCGATGTGGCGGAGACGTGTGATGGGGCGACCGCCGTGTGCCCTGTCGATGTGGTGAGGCCGACCGGAACGGTGTGCCGCGTGGTGGCGGGCGATTGCGATGTGGCGGAGACGTGTGATGGGGCGACCGCTGCGTGCCCGAGCGATGCGTGGGTGCAGAGCGGCACGGTGTGCCGCGCGGCGGCGGGCGATTGCGACGTGGCGGAGGCCTGCAACGGGACGGCCGCTGCGTGCCCGATCGACGCGCGTGTGCCGAGCGGGACGGTGTGCCGCGCGTCGGCGGGCGAGTGCGATGTGGCGGAGACCTGCAACGGGTCGGCCGTATCGTGCCCGAACGACGCGATGAGGGCGAACGGAACGGTGTGCCGCGCGTCGGCGGGCGATTGCGACGTGGCGGAGACCTGCAATGGGTCGGCCGCTGCGTGCCCGATCGACGCGCGTGTGCCGAGCGGGACGGTGTGCCGCGCGTCGGCGGGCGATTGCGACGTGGCGGAGACCTGCAACGGGACGGCCGCTGCGTGCCCGAACGACGCGCGTGTGCCGAGCGGGACGGTGTGCCGCGCGGCGGCGGGCGATTGCGATGTGGCGGAGATCTGCAACGGGACGGCTGCTGCGTGCCCGAACGACGCGCGTGTGCCGAGCGGGACGGTGTGCCGCGCGGCGGCGGGCGATTGCGACGTGGCGGAGACCTGCAACGGGACGGCCGCTGCGTGCCCGAACGACGCGATGAGGGCGAACGGAACGGTGTGCCGCGCGGCGGCGGGCGATTGCGACGTGGCGGAGACCTGCAACGGGACGGCCGCTGCGTGCCCGGACGACGCGCGTGTGCCGAGCGGGACGGTGTGCCGCGCGTCGGCGGGCGATTGCGATGTGGTGGAGACCTGCAACGGGTCGGCCGCTGCGTGCCCGAACGACGCGATGAGGGCGAACGGAACGGTGTGCCGCGCGGCGGCGGGCGAGTGCGACGTGGACGAGCGGTGCACCGGCACGTCAGCTGCCTGCCCGGCGGACACTGAGCCATGCGGCCTCTACGCCTGTGCGGGTGACGCGTGTCTGATGAGCTGCACGGACGACTCGCAATGCGTCGCTGGGGCCTTCTGCACGGGGAACCTGATGATCCCCGGCACATGCCAGGCGCACACCGTGGTGCTGCTCGGCGGCGCGAACGGGATCCTCGGCGCCCACTTCCATCCCGGCGAAGGCTGGCAGACTGCGACGATCGCCGATGCGCAGACGGCGAGCCGCGTGGCTGTGGCGCTGAACCTGGAGGGAGGGATCGGGCTGGTTCGTGGCAGCTCGGGTCCGAGCCTCAACAAGCTGCGGTACACGCGATGGGATTACGCGGACGGGAGCTGGACCGACTTCGCAGCGGGGGTTGGCGGGGACCTCAACATCCTGGCCTGGCCGGCGCTCAGCTCCGAACCGCACTCTATCAATGCAGCGTTCCTGGTGAGCGGAGATATGGGCCTTAAGTACCGGTACAACTATTTCTCCGGCGGTGCCTGGAATTCTGCTGAGGGGGAGGAAATGTCTGGAACCGCGTCCGTGTTGGCGCCTGACATCGCGGTGCTACCATCGGGCCATCCGGCGGTGGTCTATACGACTGGTAGCGCGACCGATGAGACGCGCCAGCTACGTGTCAGGGAGAGGGATTCGGTCAATGTATGGACCGCTGAAATCTTGCCCAGCACAAGCATCTCACCAGATGTGCCGGCCTCGATCACAACCTTGCACGGTGGGAGCGGGGCTGATCTGCTGGTGGTCTTCGTGAACTCGGGCGGGCAGATCCACTGGACGAGACGCACGGGGACGACGTGGAGCACGCCGACACGGATTGGCTCGCACACGACGGGGCATCAGGTCGCGCTCGCCGCTCTCGATGGGGGGCGTGCCGTGGCGGCCTATCGGTCGAGCTCCAGCGGGACAGCGGGAAGGTTGTTCACGAGCTTCTTCGACCCGAGCGGCAGCGGCAGCTGGTCGGGGCCGACGGAGCCTGTCAGCGGCATCCGCGTCGTGGGCTCTCCGGCGCTGGCCCGCGGCGTCGGCGCCGGCACCTCGGCGGCGGCCTCCGTGGAGCTCGCCTACGTGCTCGACTCGACCGGCGGCGGCACCGGCACATCCGGTGCCATTCGCCACACGCGGTGCACCGCGATGACCTCCGGCGCATGCAGCAGCTGGACCTCCGCCGTCGGGGTCGGTGCCGGCACGGGCTTCAGCTCCGTCGCCATCGCCAGCATGCCGTGAGGAACGGTGTCCTTCCTGGGCATGTGATGCCTGACTCGCCTTGGGAGTGTCGAATCCCAGCGCCTGGCCACACGGAAGCCTTCATCGGCTCGGGAGGATGTTCATGAGCGCCCATTTCCAAGGTAAGGCATACGAGCAGTGGTTCAGGGACCTACGCATCACCGACGCCCCGCTCACCCGCCGGGGCCTCGTCGAGGCGCTCGATTTCTTCCACCAGCGCATGCCCGGGCTCGACCGCCGCACGATGCTCGCGTTCCTCCGCGGCATGGATCTCCACAGGCCCGTGAAACGCGTCCTGCTCCAGCCCAACTCCGAGATCGCGGCCTTCCGTCGAAGCACCGAGAGCCCCTTCAAGCTCTTCTACACCAAGGTCGGGGCCAACCTGCACTCGCTCGGCGTCAACCCCCACGATCGCCGATTCCAGCGCTTCCGGGTGCGCGCGCTCGTCGAGGTCCTCGAGTCCTATGCCGCCCCCGTCGTCGATACCTGGAGCGAGCTCCTCCCCGTCGGCGTGTATCGCCACTACACCGCGCGCGGCGGCGGTATCCAGTATGTCATCCCTGGCTCGTACGACTGCCTGCTCGTCGCTGTATAGGAGCTTCGGCATGCACGAGATCGATTTCAGCTTCATCGCCAAGCTTGAATGAGGGCAGCGCCTTGACGGCTATGTTCCTGTGATGAGCAGCAGCCAGAGCGGCGTCACCATCGCCACCGGCTTCGACCTCGGCGCCCGCGGCCTGGGCGATCTGCGCACGCTGGGCCTGCCCGATGTCCTCATCGGCAAGCTCACCCCCTACCTCGGGAAGAAGACCGTCACCGCCGAGCTCTACCTCGACCGGCACCCTCTCAGGATCACCAGGACCGAGGCCGACGCCATCGCGGGAGGGTCGGCGAGGTGCTCTCCCTGCCCCCTCGGTGCCGGCGGCGAGCTTTGCGTCGTTCAGGACGCGCCAGCGCCGCCGGCGGCCGGAGCCGCGAGCGACGCCCGCGCCCACGTGTCGGGCAACAGGTCGTCCAGCCGTTTGCGGCCAGCCTGCCTGCAGCTCGCCGGTTGACCGGATGGCGTCGGTCGGGCGCTCACGACGCGGCGACGCATTTTCCGAAATCACCCGCCCCGCATGCCCGGAACTCCTTAACAGAGACACCCCGCAGCGCGGCCCCTTCCGCGCCGGGGGGAGGTGTTGCCATGACCGCACCCAGGATTCCACCGACCTTGCCCGCCGCGCAGCGCGTCCCCAGCCCCGTGCTACCTTCTGGGCCGATGCCGCCGTCTCTCCGCGTGATCCGCCGCTCCGAGGTCGTCCCGGACCTCGAGCGCTGGGTGCTGACGGAGGAGACGGTGCCCGAGTCGAGCCCCCACGATCTGTTGAGCGAGCGCATCCGCGGCTTGTTGCTCGGCTGGGCAGCCCGTGCCGAGCGCACCGTGAAGATAGGCCGCAACCTCGCCGTCCGCTGGGACCGCAAGCACCCGCAGCTCGGGGTCGACCCGGACGTCTACGTCGTCGAGCCGCCGCCCCCGGAGGGGGACGCGGTGCGCAGCCTGAGGCTCTGGAAGACGGGCCATGTCGCGCCGCGGCTCGCCGTGGAGATCGTCAGCGCGCAGCACCCGACGAAGGACTACGTCATCGCGCCGCAGAAATATGCGGCCTGCGGCGTCGAGGAGCTGTGGATCCTCGACCCGTTCCATGAGGGCCCACGCACCCACGGCGGCCCGTTCCGAATCCAGATCTGGCGCCGCGTGGACGACGCCATGTTCGCGCAGGTGCATGCCGGCGAGGGGCCTGCATGGTCGGAGCTCCTCCGGGGCTGGCTTCACGCCGCGCGGACGCCGGCCGGCGTGTCGTTCGACCTCAGCACCGACGAGGCCGGCGCGGAGCGCTGGTTGACCCCGGAAGAGGCAGAGCGCTCCGCCAAGGAAGCTGCCCGCCGGGAGGCGGCGCGCGCCCAGCGCACGGCTGAAGCCGCGCAGCGCAAGGCCGAAGCCGCGCAGCGGGACGCCGAGGCCGAGCGCGCGGCCCGCGAGGCTGCCGAGCGGCGCATCCGGGAGCTCGAGGCGCTGCTCGCCCGCGCTCGGTAGCGCTGCGCTCTCGCTCTCGCCCTCGCCCTGCCTCCGTCCGGCCGTCACGAGCTGCGCCAGAACGACGCGTGCGACGACCGCCTCAGCCCCCGACCTGCGCTCTCAAGCTCAGCCCTCCGGCTTCCCCTCGGCCGAAAGCTCGATCTCCGAAAGCCTGCCGACGAGCGGATCCTCGCTCCCGAGCTGCTGAAACGCACCCGGATCGCTCCTCTCGAGCGCCGCCAGGAGCTGCCCCAGCCCGCGCCGCGATCCGTAGTAGTTCGACATCTCGTGGTCCTCCTCGGTGATGCAGGCGCGCACCGCGCTGCGCGAGACCTCCGGGAGCCGCAGCGCCTTGAGCGCCATCGACCACAGCCCGTCGATGAAGTTCTGGTCCGCCGGGAACTCCAGCAGTCCAGCCATGGTGAGCAGCATCGCGCAGCGCTGTCCCCTCGGCGTGGACAGCGCCTCTTCGCCCGCGAGGTGGCCGAGATCGAAGGCGCGGCGCATGGCGTCGGCCGCGCAGAGCAGGCGCTTCAGCTCCTTGGCCGCGTGGCTCAGGTGGCTGTGGAACATGACATCGACCGAGAGGCCGCCGAGCGCCTCCTTGCTCTGCTGAAAGCGGGTGACGGCCGGGAGCCGCCCGAGATGCTGCTGCACGGCGCCGCCCGTGGGCACGTCGTGGGGCGGCTCGCGGTGGCTGAAGAAGCCCCCCGACTGGAAAGCATAATAAAGCTCGCTCTGGCCCGCGAGCCCCGCCCAGATGTCCGAGTACTGCGCGACGCGATTGAGGCTGCCCGCCGCCCAGTTGAGGCCCGCCGCGCCGTCGCCGCCGATCTGCGACGCGCTCACCCCCGGGTCGCGCGGCGTCATCGAGGCCTCGATGTCCTCGGCGATGTCCGCGAGCTGGAAGTCGAGGAAGCCGTCGTAGTAATCCGCGCGCCCGTCCCGGTTCACGTCGGAGTAGCGGGCGACGACGAGCGGGTGCGAGGGCCCGACGAACTGCGAGAACCCGGCGATCTGCGCCTGCGGGTGGGGCCATTGCGCCTTCCGGAGGCGCGCGTCGAGCTCGGCGTGCGACGCGCGCTTGCTCATCCCGCGCAGCGCGGCGACGAAGCAGTCGACCCCCTCGGACGAGGTGACCACCCCGTCCGATCCGGTCCTGAAGTACGTCGAGCCCCACGAAGAGTAGATGTCCGCGTCCGGGAACATCTGGGAGACGGCAAAGCGCGTGGTGAGCCCCGCGCACTGCGAGTTCATCATCAGCTTGTATCCTTCCTGCTTCACCTGCACCGCGGCCGCGCGGAGGTCGAAGGCGCCGAGCTGGGCGTGCCGGTTGATGAGCAGCCCGATGAAGAACGCCATCCCCATCTCGAGGTTCTCGTCGCGCGGGGTCGCGGCGCGGGCGAAGACGCGGATGGGCTCGCCGGCGGGCGTCTTGAAGGGGGCCTCGAAGGCGCGGTAAGGGCTCCAGCCGTTCGGCGGCGGGGGCGCCTCGGGCGGGAGGGCGATCTCCTTGAAGCCGTGGGTCGACACGAGGATGTTGCACTCGCCCTCGTGGAACTCCGAGGCGCCGCACATCGCGAGGTTCCACGGTCCCGTGAGCTCGTCGTACGGCGGCGCCTCGCGGAGCAGCCCGCGGACGAGCCCCCGCGCTCGCTCCTGCTGGGCCGCCGTGAGCCCCGGGGCGCGCAGCTGGAGCAGGTGGATCGCGTGCGCGCGCAGCGCCGGCCGGGCCGTCTCGTCGCCCGCCTCCCTCTCGATGAGCGCGAGGATCTCCTCGGCGGCGCGCTCCGCGACCGGCGCGAAGCCGCGGTCGTCCAGCGACGTCGCGATGAGGTGCGAGAGGATCGTCGTCGCCGCCGAGCGGAGGGTCGCCGCGGCGGTCGGATCGCGCCTCGCCTCGTCGCCGCCCACGGCCGCGACATCGAGCGCCGCGCGCGCCTGATCCAGCAGCGCCGCGCCCCGGCGCGCCGAGAGCCGCTCCTTGCGCGCCGGCTCCTCCGGGTGGAACGCGCTCGGCGGGAAGAGCTGCGTGAGGGTGCTCGTCCGGCGCGACGAGATCCACCGGGCCGCGGTGACGAGGGCGTCGCGGGCGGCGGGCCCGTCGGGGCCGAGCGTCGGGCTCGCGCTGAACACCCCGGCGGGCAGGAGCCAGAGCGGCGCGGCGCCCTCGCGCCCCGCGTTCAGGTCGATCGGCGCCGCCTGCGACGCCACGCCCGGCTCCGGAACGACCTCGACGTTGGAGACGGCGAGGGCGCGCAGCCGCCGGCGCACGGGCGAGTGGCCGGGAAACACGATGAGCACCGACCTGCCCTCGCCCTCCCGGAGCGCCGCAATGCTGTCCCCGGGGACAGGCGCCGAGAGCGAGATGGCATAATCGCTGTCGCTCACCGCGACCGCGAGCAGGTGAATGCCTGGCGCGGACTTTCGCTCTTCGAAGGCGGACGACGCGGCTGGCCCGACGGCATCCACGGTGCCAGGCAGGTCGACGAACCCTCGGGGCGAACGGATCCGGACGATGACATCGCTGGGCATGACGCTCTCCTGAGGTGAGGGAGCGTCGCCGCGTTCAAGATCCCGGCGCAACAGGAATCCGACCCGGCAGAACGCCGGCGTGTCGCGTCACAACCGGATCACGGCGAGCTCGACACTGGCCCGTTCAGGCAGCTCCCTCAATGGCTCTCCGGCAGATCCGGAGTCGACCAGATCACTCCTCGTTCGATGGAGCGCGCGTCGCTGGCGCGATGACGGGGTGGCGGGGCGACTCTTGCGCTGACGAGGCGGAGCAGCGAAGCAGGGAGAAGCCTGCTCCGGCGGCGATGAGCACGCCGGCGGCGACGAGCTTGATCCCTGCGCCCTTCGCGTGGCGCGCCCGCGCCGACGAGGCGACCGCTTCCGCTCCGGCGAGCGCGGCGGCGGCGCCGGCCGTCTCCGGCGAGGAGAGCGCCGCGGCGTCGGGCGGCGCTTCCAGGGAGGCCGCTCCGGCGCCGCGCG
Organism: Sorangium sp. KYC3313; assembly: GCF_052075895.1. NCBI lineage: Bacteria > Pseudomonadati > Myxococcota > Polyangiales > Polyangiaceae > Sorangium > Sorangium sp. KYC3313. Next base: position 440,402 of record NZ_CP197255.1, on the reverse strand, counting down.
CGCGCAGCCGGTTGCTCGAGGGGGGCGCCGGCAGGAGGCTGCCTGCGCGCAGCGTCGCGGTCGACGCCTCCCCGTCCAGATCGGCGGTGCTGGCCGGGAACGCGTCGCTGATGCGGCCGTCGGGCGCGAGCGAGCCGCTGACGCGGGCGCTGGGCACGAGCGGGTCGCTGGCGCGGGCGCTGGGCACGAGCGAGTCGCTCTCCGGAACCCTGGGCGCCGCCGGGGGGCCGAAGGGGCGGAGGGCGACGGCCGCGTAGCGCTCGAGGAGCGCGCCGACCTCGCGGAGATCGGCCGGGCGCTGCGCGCGGTCCGGGCTGAGCATGCGATCGATCATGGCCGCGACGTCGGCGGGCAGCGTCGGCGCGCTCTCCCCGATCGGCTGGATGGAGCCGGTCAGGATGCGCTTCATCACCTTGCCCATGTTCTCGGCCTCGGTGGGCCGCACCGAGGTGAGGCACTCGTAGAGGATGACGCCGAGCGACCAGATGTCGGCGCGGTGATCCACGTCGTGCTCGCCGAGGATCTGCTCGGGCGACATGTAGTACGGGGTCCCGAGCATCTCGCCGCTCCCGGTGCGTCCCCAGGACCAGCTGGTCTCGCCGGGCGCCGCGGTGACCTTGGCGATGCCGAAGTCGAGCACCCTGACGCGGGCGTCGTGCTGCGCGGCCTCCGGCGCATCCGCGGGGTCCGCGGAGCCGGGCGCCGGCGCGCCGCTCGGGGGCTCCGCGGCGGCGTGAGCGGCTGCGCCGGGCGCGCCTCGTGGCGAGGCCGCGTCGGGCGTGAGCAGGAAGATGTTGTCGGGCTTGAGGTCGCGGTGGACGATCCCCAGCGCGTGCGCGGTGCCGACGGCCGAGATGACCGGCAGCAGGATGCGCGACAGCTCGGGGAGCGGGATCTGCGCCTCGCGCAGCAGCTTGTCGCGGAGCGACTCCCCCTCGAGCAGATCCATGACGAGGAACGGCGTCCCGTTGTCGAGCTCGAGCACGTCGTGGATGGATGGCACGTTCGGGTGATCGACCGCCGCCGCCGCGCGCGCTTCCCGGACGAGGCGCCGCCGGGTCGACGCGTCCTCCGCCGCGCCGGGGCGCAGCAGCTTCAGCGCCACACGTTCGCCGTTCGCGAGGTGGGTGGCGGCCCAGATGACCCCCATGCCTCCCTCGGCCAGCTGGCGATCGACCCGATAGCGACTTGCCACCAGGGCGCCCGGCATCAGCGGATTGCTCACGCGAGATCAGGATACCACGCGCCGTCCTCCCGACCTTCTCCGCGCGCCTCAGACGCCCAAACACCGCTCCGGTCGGACAATTACGTGTTCGACGCAGTACCGCTCACCCCGGCGCGTCATGCGACATAGGTGCTCGTGTGTACGTCCCTGTCGCCGCAAAAGCGCGGTGATCTTTTCAACACGGATGTTCGGCTGCCCACCGCGACCCCCGGGAGCCACATAACATCACCGGCCCCCTGTACGTCCCTGTTACCGCAGAAGCACCGATATCTTCTCGACATCGAACTTCACAGGTCATGAAACACACCATGCCAAGCCGCGTCACCACCGCTCGTTCATCCATCGTGGCGCGCCCCCCGCCGAGCTCATCCCTAATGAAGCCCCCACGTCACCGCGCTCATCCGCCCCGGAACGCGCCTCGCCGAGCTCATCCGCCCCGGAACGCGCCTCGCCGAGCGGCGCGCGCCCGCACAGGAGACGGGCCCAGATCGGCGTTTTCGGCGCGCAGGCGTATTCCCATACGCCGAGCACCGAAAACGTCGAGATGGGCCCGTATCCGCAGCGGGCGCGTGCCGCTCAGCTCAGACGGCGGGCCAGATGGAGCCGGCGCGCCGGCGCTCGGCGAAGGCCTCGGCCGAGAGCGCGTAGCGCAGCAGCTCGTTCGACACCGGGTGTTGAAGGAGCAGGCGCGGCTCCTCGGTCGAGCGGGCCATGTCGCGATCGTACCGGCGGAGGTAGTCGATCGCGGCGAGCGCGTCGCCGCAGAGCAGGTAGCCGGTGCGGTGCTCGCTCCGGCGCAGGCCGAGGACGAAGGCGCGCGCGTCGTACGACACCGCGACGTTCGACGCGAGCTCCTCGAGCATCTTGCGCTGGCGGCGCCCGATCGCCCGCTGCACGCCGGGGAGCATCTGCTGCGCGGCGTGCTCGCGCGGGGGCGAGATGGCGCCCGACCCGAAGCCGGGATCGATCGTGCGGATCGACGCCAGCAGCAGGCCATCGGTGGCCTCGGCCGGGATCTCGTCGAGGAACGTGAAGCCGACCGCGATGCGCGCGAAGAGGCGGGCGAGCGCGAACGTCTGCTCGAGCTCCGGGAGCTCCATGAACGACGTCGGCGCGACGAGGGCAGGGGGATCACCCGGGAAGACGCGGGCGGCTCCTTGCCACGAGGGCACGAGGTAGAGCTCGAACGCCTCGACGCCGAGCGCGCGGCCCACCCGCTCGGCGAGATGCCGCGTCGGGTGGTTGTCGCGCGGGCTGATCCGCTCGCGCGAGCTGATGCCGAAGTTGCTCAGCTCGAAGCGGATCGCCTTCGCGGCGATCGGCGCGATCGCGAGCGCCACGTCGATCCAGGGGCTCCGGGCCTCCGGGAGGAGCAGCCGGCCCATCTCGGGGCCCGCGAAGGCCCCGACGTACGGCGCCTCCGAGGGGACGCGCCGGCCCCTGAGCCGGGCCATGCGGTCCAGCGACACCTCGCCGAGGCAGGCGCGGACCTCCTCCACGGTGATCCGCTCCTCCGCGCGCCCGTCCTTGGCGAGCGCGGCCTCGAGCGCGGCGAGCGCCGGGCCGAGGTCCGGGAGCCGCGTGAAGACCTCCGGATCGGGCGTCAGGACGTCCCGCAGCACCTGGACCGCCTCCGCGTTGCGCCCCGCGGCCTCGAGCCCGCGGCCGAGCGCGGTGCGCGACTCGGGCGGCGCGCCCGGGAGCGCGACGGCCTGCTGGAGGCGCGCGAGCCCGTCGCGAGGCCGCACGAGCAGGGTCGACTCGAGCAGGCCGAGCGTGGTCAGCCAGCGCGGATCGGCCGGGATGCGGCGCGACTCGGCGACCTCGAGCAGCTGCGCGAGCGCCCTGGCGTAGGCCGCGGCGCCCTCGCTCGTGTCGACGCGGTACAGGCGGGCGAGCGCCACCCACCCGCGCGTGTCGCCGCCGGGCGCGCTCACGATCGCGTCGCACAGCGTGCGGACCATGCCGGCCGTGTCGCCGGCGTCGCGGTAGGCGTCCGCGAGGCGCAGGGCGGCCTCGACGCGGGAGCCCGGGTCGGGCGACAGCTCGACGAGGCGCCCCAGCGCGCGCAGCGCGAGCGCGTGGTCGCCGCGCATGACGCCGAGCTTGTGCAGCCGCTCGAGCGCGGGCCGGTTCTGCGCGTCGAGCGACAGGACCGCCTGGAGCGCGTCCTGGGCGAGCACCGGGTTCGCGAGCGGCCCCTCGTACAGGTCGGCGATCAGGAACTGCGCCGCGATCTTGGTCTCGGCGTCCGTCGCCGCGGCCACGGCGCGCTTCAGGGCGTCGCGCGCCTCGAGCCAGACGCGCTGCGCGGTGAGCAGCCGCGCGAGCAGGAGCAGCGCGGCCGCGTCGTTCGGGATCGCCTCGATGACCCGCCGGACGGCCGCGATGCCCACGCCGGCGTCGATCGCGCCCGGGCGCCCGTGGTGCTGCAGCACCGACCGGGCGATCTCCGTGCCGAGCAGCGAGATCGCCTCGCGGCTCGCGGCCTTGCCGAGCGCCTCGCCGAGCCGGTCGGTGAGCCGCTGGGGGTCGCCCGCGAGCTCCCTGGCGAGCGCGCGCGCCGCGCCCACGCAGCTCGGATCCGCGCGGAGCGCGCTCTCGTACAGCTCGAGCGCGCGCGCGCGGCCCTCGGGGGACGCGTCCTCGGCGGTGAGCTCCGCCGCGCGCACGAGGTGCATCGCGCGCGCGGGCGCTCCGAGGACGAGGTCGGCGAGCGCCAGCTGGGCCGCGATCACGCTCGCGCGGTCGCCGAGGCGCTGCGCGAGCCGATCGAGCCCGCGCGCCGCGATGACGCTCTCCGGCCACAGCCCGAGGGCGTTGCGGAAGCCGGCGAGCGCCGCGCGGGCGGCGGCGGGGTCCGCGTCGGCCTGCGCCTCCGCGAGGAGCGCCTCCTCGACGCTGTAGAGGGCGCGCGCGATGGGATCGGGCGTCAGCTCCCGGCTGTCGTGGATGGCGCTGGCGAAGAGGGCCTGCGCCCGCGGCGCGATCGGATCCGCGGGGCTCGCCTTCGAGGCGATGCGGAGGATCGCCATGTGGGCGGCCGCGTCGTCGGGCGCCTCCTTCACGATGCGCGCGAGCGCCTCGAGCGCGGCGCTCGGCCCGAGCTGCTCCTCGAGCGACGCGATCTCCCAGAGGGCGCCGCCGCGCGCGGTGGCGGAGGTGAACACGTCGGCCTCCGCGCGCAGGACGGTCGCGAGCGACGTCGGCGCCTCGAGGTGCCGGTAGAGCTGCTCCAGCATGCGGAGCGCCGGGACGTGGTTCGGCACCACCCCGACGAGCCCCTCCAGGATCTCGACGGCCTGGCGCGGGCTGCTGTCCGCGAGGACCAGCGCGAGGGAGATCCGGAGCGCGTGATCGACGAGCGCCGGCGGCTTGCGCTCGAGCCAGCGCGCGTACAGCCCCGCGAGCTCGCTCGCGATCATCGAGGCGGACATCCCCGGCAGGCTGGGCGCGCGGGCGCCGGTCGCGGGCCGCTGCGCGACGGGCGCGCCGAGGCCGACGCCGACGCCTGCGCCGCCGGCGCGGACGTAGATGCGCTCCATCGCGTCGAGGATCGCCGGATCGTGCTGGCCCGGGGCGAGCGCCGCGTCGGCGCGGGCGAGGAGGCGGAGGGCGTCCTGATCGCGCCCGAGGGCGAGCTCCTGCACCTCGGCCGCCTGGAAGAGCAGCCGCGCGTGGTCGTCGGGCCGCTGCGCCTCGTCGGCGAGCGAGCTGAGCACCTCGACGAGCTTCTCGTAGTTGCCGGTCTCGCGGAGGAGCCGCGCGATCTCGATCCGGGGCAGCGGGTGAGCGGGCCGCTTCCGCGCCGCCTCGCGGTACGACTCCACGGCGCTGTGCGGCCGCTTGAGGCGCCGCTCGTCGAGCCCCGCGACCTCGAGCCAGAGGCTGAACGCCGCGTCTCCCGCGGGGTCGCGCTGGATGAGCTTGAGCAGCGCGCGCCGCGCCTCCTCGTACCGGCCGGCGCGCTCGTCGAGGCGGATCCGCGCGCGCAGCGCGTCGGGGTCGGCCGGATCGATCGCGAGCGCGCGATCGACCAGCGACGAGGCCCGGTCGCGATCGCCGAGCCTGAGCTCGGTGACGTCGGCGGCGCGCAGGAGGAGCCTGCGCTGCTCGCGCGGGCTGCCCGTGAGCTCGGCCTCGGCGCAGAGCGCGCGCGCGAGCCGCTGCGCGTCGCCCGCGCGCGCGGCGTTGCGCTGGAGCGCGAGGATCGCGGCGCGCCGCTCCGGGTCGATCGCGAGGATCTTCTCGATCTCCTCCACGGCGCGGGCGGGCTGGGCGAGCTCGTCCTCCCAGATGGAGACGAGCTTCTCGAGCAGCCCGATCTTGCGCGTGGGGTCCTCCGTCGCGCTCGCGGCCTGCGTGTACAGATCGAGCCGCGCCTGCACGCCGCGCGGATCTTCCTCGACGGCCAGGGCGTCCGGCGTGAGCAGGGCGGAGAGCGCGTCGAAGACCGAGCTGTTGCCCGGCTCGATCGCCCACGCGGCGCGCAGGATGGCGAGCGCCTCGTCGCGCCGCTTCAGGTGGCGCTCGGAGATGTCCGCGGCGCGGAGCAGCGCCGCGACCCGGACGGGCGCGGGCCGGTCGGCGTTGGCGACGGCGGTCCACACCTCCACGCGCTCGGCGTGGTGGCCGAGGCGCTGGAGGGCGCGGTCGAGCCGCTCCCGCGTCGAGCTGTCCTCGGGATCGAGGTCGAGCGCGCGCGTCGCGTGGAGCGCGGCCTGCTCTGCGTCCCCGAGGGTGTCGTAGATCTCCGCGAGGCGGACGTGCTCGTGGATGATCGCCTCTTTGTCGGTGAGGAGCGCGAGCTCCTTCTGGCGCACGTTGGCGGCGAGCTCGAGCATGCCGTTTGCCTCGAGCAGGCGGATCAGCTCGCCGACCACGCGCCGCGCGGTCGGCGAGCCGGCCGGGGCCCGCGTCGACGCGCGCCGGAGGAGGGGCACCGCGTCCGCCGGGGAGCGGATCTTGTCGATGAGCAGCCGCGCCGCCGTGTAGAGCAGCCGCGCCGCGCGGTCGTCGTCGCTCTCGTGATCGGCCTCCAGGGAGAGCGCGCTGACGAGGCCGACGATGCCGTCGTGGTGCACGAGGTGGCGGCGGAGCGCCTCCCGCACGGGCCCAGGCCCTGGATCGAACGCGATCGCGCCCTCGAGGGACGCGAGGGCGAGCTCCGGCTTGTAGAGCTTCCGATCGAGCACGGCGGCGCGCTCGACGTGGACCCAGGCGGTGAGCTGGCCGTCGCCGTCCGGCCGCCCGCGCCCTGGGGCGTAGGCGGCGGAGAGCCGGTCGAGGTGCGCGGCGAGGTCCTTGGCCGCCTGCTCGGCCCCGCGGGCGCTCTCGCGCCGGAGGGCGATCTCGAGCCCGCGCAGCGACGCGGCGTGGAGCGGGACGAGCCGCAGCGCCTCGGTGAAGGCCTCGCAGCTCTCGGGCGTCCGCCCGAGCGCCTGGAGCAGGCGGGCCCGCTCGGCGAGGAGGTCGGCCCGGAGCGCGTCGGTCTCGGCGACGCGGAGCTTGTCCTCGACGACCTCGAGCGCGAGGGCGAGCTCGGTGCGCGCGTCGAGCACGCGGTGGACCCGCGAGAGCGCCGGCTCGAGCGCGCGGGACAGCTGTCGAGCGCGCTCGTACGAGCGGCGCGCGGCGGCGGGGTTCTTGAGCACCCGCTCTTCATGGATGCCGAGCTCGACGAGGGCGCGCGCCGCGCCGACAGGATCGCTGCCCTTGAGCCGCTCGGCGCGCTGCTGGAGCTCGGTGGCGAGGTCCGGAGCGGCGAGCTGCGGGCTCTGCTCGGGCGTCTCGGGCGCGTTCGGCTGCGAGCGGGGCGCCGGAGGTGGCTGGGCGGGCGCGTGCGCGGCGCTCGGCGCGGGCGCATGCGCGGCGCTCGGCGCGTGCAGGACGGTCGCCGCATGCGCGGCGTTCGGCGCGTGCAGGACGGTCGCCGCATGCGCGGCGCTCTGCGCGGGCGCCGCGGCGCTCTGCGCGGGCGTGGCGCCCGGCGCATGCGCGGCGTTCGGCGTGACGCCCGGTACCGGCGTGCGCGTGGCGCTCGGGGTAGGCGCGCCGCCCGCCAGCGGCGCGCGTGGGGCGCCCGGCGTGGGCGCGCCGCCCGGCAACGGCGTGCGCGTGGCGCTCGGTGCGTGCGCGCCGCCTGGCAACGGCGTGCGCGTGGCGCTTGGCGCGGGCGCGCCTCCCGGCAACGGCGTGCGCGTCGCGCTCTGTACGGGCGCCGGCGCGGCGCTCTGTGCGGGCGCCGGCGCAGCGCTCTGTGCGGGCGCCGCCGCGGCGCTCTGTGCGGGCGCCGCCGCGGCGCTCTGTGCGGGCGCCGGTTCGAGCGACTCGACCGAGATGGGCGTCGGAGACGAGCTCGGCTCGACCGAGATGGGCAGCGGCGTCGCGGTCGGCTCGACCGAGATGGGCAGCGGCGTCGCGGTCGGCTCGACCGAGATGGGCATCGGCGTCGTGCTTGCGTCGAAGGCGGCGATCGCCTGGGCCGCGCCGCCCGGCTGGGAGCCAGGCGCCGGCTTGCCCGCGCTCGCGGCGGAGCCTGGAGCGGGCTGCGTTGCGGCGCGGTTCGGGCTCGGCGGGCGCTGGCCTGGGCCGCGCGCCGGAGGGCGGGCCGGGCTGGATCCAGGGGGCGCCGTCCTCTTGTTGGACGCTCCTGGAGGCATCGGCGGCGGCGGCCTCGACGGCGGCGCCAGCGACGGCGGCGCCGGCGGCGGCCCGCTCGCGACGCTACCGTCTTTGCGGCGGATCAGCGGCGGCGGTCTGCTCGGTACTGGCGGCGGTACGCTCGGGGCCGGCGTCTTGTTCGGCCCTGGCGGCGGCGTGCTCGGCAGCGGCGGCGGGCTCGAGGCCAGCGGCGGGCTCGGCAGCGGCGGCGGGATCGAGGTCAGCGGCGGGCTCGGCATCGGCGGCGGGTTCGGCGGCGGCAGCGGGCTCGCGGCCGCCGGCGGCGGCTCGCCGTCTGCCGGTGCGCTCGCGGCCGCCGGCAGCGGTTCGCCGCCTGTCGGCGCGCTCGCTGCCACCGGCAGCGGTTCGCCGCCTGTCGGCGCGCTCGCTGCCGCCGGCGGCGGCTCGCCGTCTGTCGGTGCGCTCGCTGCCGCCGGCAGCGGTTCGCCGCCTGTCGGCGCGCTCGCGCTCGACGGCGCGCCGAGCCTCGACGTGCTCGTGCCGACGAGCAGCGTCTTCGCGCCGGGCTGAGGTTGCGCGCTCGCGCGCGTCATTTGAGCGTTGTCGGCGTTGGCTTCCCAGCCACCTTCGTCCGGCGATCCGGACAGGCTCGGCAAACCAGGCCGGCGCGACGCTTCGTGTTGCGGATCGTCCCCGTGGGCCACCGCCGCGGATGCTACACATCCACGCGCCTTCAATCTACAGTCGATGCGCCTGCTCGCTGGCGTCGCGCGCTTACCGATACAGGGGCGACCTACTTGTTGAACGGTGCTGTCGATGCGCAGCGCAGCAAGGCGAGCTTCATCGCTTTTCCGGCCGGGTGCGCCACGAGCAGCGCCTCGGCGGAGGCGGCGATCGGCTCGCCGCGCCCGAGGGCCGGCTCGGCTTGCAGCCCGCCTTCGAGCTCGCCCCTCGCGGTGAGCGCCGCGAGCTGCGTCGGGCCGGACGCGTTCGCGATCGCGAGCCATGCCGCTGCGCCCGCGGCCTTCGCCGGATCCTGCCCGCCCGGGCCTCGAGCGCCGGGGAGGAGCGCCGGCACCCCGGCGCTCAGGCCCAGCGCGGCCTCGGGCGGGGCGTCCTGCTCGCGATCGCCGCCGACGAGCACGCGCGGCTCGGCGGCGCCGCCGAGCCGCACCAGCACGGCGCTGATGCGCCCTCCGATCGAGCCGCTCGGGGTGTCGTCGTCCCGGAAGGCGAGGATGAGCCCGTCGTCGTCGCCGAGCGTCAGGTCGTACGCGAGCACGTGTCCGTTCTTGGGGGTGACCGCGCGGGGCGTCGCGGTGAGCGCGCCCGCCTCGTCGAGGGGGACCACCTCGATCCACTGGTGGGTGATCGTCTCGCCTGCCGCGGCGGTGTCCTCGTCGCCGTCGTCCTTCTTCGCCGCGGCCTTTCGCGCCGGCTCCTCGGCGCGCGCGATGTACGCGAGCCAGTAGCCGCCCGGCCGGCCGAGCACGCGCGGCATCTCGGCGTCGGTGCTCGGCTGGGAGACCGGGCGGGCCGACGTCACGGAGCGCAGCGTGCCCACGTCGGCGGAGGCGAGCATGATCCGCGATCGCTTGCCGTCGCGGGTCACGTCGTCCCACACGATGACCGCGCGCTCGCCGGACGCGGCGATGTCGAGCGCGAGCGACTCGTCCCGCCCTTCGGCGAGCTCGGCCCCCCACGTCACGTGGTCCCCTTCGACCCTGGCGACCTTGATCGCGCGCCCGCCTGCGTTCGGCTCGAGCATCGCGGCGAGGATCGCGCCCCCGGCGCCCGCGACGACCGGAGGATCCATGTCCCCGCGCGATCGCGCGAGGCGGACGAGCTTCCCCTGGGCGCCGTCGGCCGAGAGCGTGGCCACCATCGCGACGGTCCCGCCCTCGGCTGCTCTCTGGGCGCCCACGGCGAACCCGCCGGAGAACGTCGTCCCGCGGCCGACCTCGACGGCGAACGGCGCGATGTCTTCAACGCTGTCCGCGCCGCCGCCCCCCGCGCCTTCCTCGGCCCCGCGCGCGGCCGGCGGTGCGTCGCCGATGACGAACGGCGGCGGGCTCGCGGGCGTGCAGCGCGGGGGCGTCGGCCGCGGCGCCGCGTCGGCGTCGCTCGGCGCGGACGCCGCGGGGGTCGCGCTGGGCGGCGCGGGCGCGTCGCTCGTGGCGCCTCCCGGCGTGGAGCAGGCGCGCCACACCACGAGGCCGCCGACGACGAGGGCGACGGCCAGCGCGCCCTTCCAGGCGACGCCCTCCGGCTCCTCCGCTGGCGGCGGCTGTCGAGCTGCGCCCGTGCTCCCCTGGCTGGTGTTCCGCTGGGTGGCGCGCTGGTCGGGATCCATGGGGCGTGGGTGTTAGCGCTGATCGCTCCGCGAGGGCAGGGGGAGCGTGAGCCGCGCAGCGCGGCGTTTCCAGGGGCCTTGTTGCGGCGCCAGATCCGTGTGGCCGTTTGACCCCCTCTGCGTGGCCCGACGCGACGCCGGTTCGCACGCGCCGAGTGGCGCGGATATCCATCGATGCTCGATATCAACCATCGAGGGACCATTTCGGGGCGCAGGGCCCTGCGAGTTCACCTCCGCCAGGAGGACGAGCGATCACCGAAACAGCCATCTTGTTCCCGACCCCGGTGTGCGTTTGAACCAGGCCGATCGTGTCCACGACGGGCCTCCCGACACGGTCCCTCCATGGATAGTCGACGACGTGAACGACCATGGAGAGCGCGCGCGCAAGCGAGCTCATCTGCGCTGCCGGCTGGACCCACGATCGCGGCGCGCGCCGCGCTTCGGGCGCCCGGGTGAGCCGAGAACTTCCCCTCCGCCGCCTGCGAGGCTAACGAGCGGCTGTCAGCTTCGTCCGTCCGGTGCCTGGCGCCGTGGCCCTCCTCTGTCGTCGTGATGCCCAGCCGTCCTCTCCTCGCCACCTTCCTCCTCGGGCTCGTCGCGCTCTGCTGCGCGGCCTGCGTAGGCTCCTCGCCCACGCCGCTCGCCCCTGCGCTCCGCGGCTCGATCGGCGTCCCGCACCACGGCGTCATCACCGACGCCGTCGAGCTCCCGAAGCAGGGCCCGGGCTACCGCCTGCTCCGCAGCAACGGCATCCGGTGGGGGACGGCGGGGCTGGTCGCCGCGGTCCAGCGCGCCGCGGCGGAGGTGGCGCTGGCGCGGCCGGGTAGCGAGCCGCTCGTCGTCGGCGACCTCTCCGCGCGCTACGGCGGCGCCACGCGGGGGCACCGGTCCCACCGCACCGGGCGCGACGCCGACCTCTTGCTCTACGCGCTGACCCCGGACGGCCGCCCTGTGCGCTCGCCGGGCTTCGTCGCCTTCGGGCCGGACGGGCTCGGGCGGATCAGCGATGGCGCCGAGGAGCCCGCGTCGCCGCGCGCCGGCGCGCCGCAGTACGTCCGCTTCGACGTCGAGCGGGAGTGGCTGCTCGTGAAGTCGCTCGTCCGCTCGCCCGACGCGCACGTCCAGTGGCTCTTCCTGGCCCGCTGGCTCGAGGCGCTGCTCATCGAGTACGCCCGCGCGCTCGGCGAGGATCCGGAGCTCATCTGGTATGCCGAGAGCGTGCTGCTCCAGCCGCGCGACAGCACGGCGCACGCCGATCACATCCACCTCCGCGTCGCGTGTACGCCGGACGAATCCCTCTCCGGCTGCCTCGGCGGCGGCCCGCAGTGGCCGTGGCTCCCGGCGGTGCCGCAGCTCGTCGCGCCGTCGGACGGCGACCTCGCCGCTGCGTTGCTCGACGACCTCCTGCCTGGAAGCGCCGCCGCGGGTTCTCGCGTGGCGGCTCCCGACAGCGCGCTGTGAGCCACCTCCTGGCGCACGGCGACGCGGCCGACGTCTGCGCGGCGCTCCCCGCGGACGTGCGGTTCGATCTCGTCTACCTCGATCCTCCGTTCGGCGTCGGGACGACGATGACCGCGCGGGCGGCGCGCGGCCAGGCCCGCGGGCGGCGCAGGCCGGAGAGCGGGCCCGACGCGTACGACGATCGCGCGAGCGCCGACGCGCTCGTCGCGATGCTCGCGCCGCGCCTCGCGGCCATCCGCGATCGCATGACCGAGGGCGCGACGCTGTACCTGCACCTCGATCACCGCGCGGTCCACGACGCGAAGATCGCGTGTGATCGCCTGTTCGGCCGCGGCGCCTTCCTCGGCGAGATCATCTGGGCGCCCGGCAACGGCGGCCGGGGCGCGCGCGGCTTCTCCGTCACGCACCAGACGATCCTCCTTTACGCGCGCGCCGCGGGCGAGCGCGGCCAGGTGGTCTACAACGTCGCGGATCCGATGCTCCGCGAGCCGTACGCCGAGACCAGCCTCGCGATGCATTTCAAGCACCGCGACGAGGAAGGCCGCCTGTACCGCGAGCGGATCCTCGGCGGCAAGGCGTACCGGTACTATGCCGACGAGGGCCGCCGGCTCGGGAGCGTGTGGAGCGACATTCCCGGGATGGTCGCCAACACCCCGCTGCGCCGCGAGGCCACCGGCTACCCCACGCAGAAGCCGGAGCGGCTGCTGGAGCGCATCGTCCGCGCGTCCTCCGCGCCCGGCGCGACCGTCGCCGACCTCATGTGCGGCAGCGGCACCACCCTCGTCGCGGCCGCGCGCCTCGGCCGCCGCTTCGTCGGCGGCGACCGGAGCCCGCTCGCGTTCGCGACGGCGCGGGAGCGGCTCGACCGCGAGGGGATCGCGTACGCGGCGCTGGAGGTCCCGCCGGCGCAGGGCGACGGGGCTGAGCCGTAGATCCGCGTGTCGACGGTCCTTGGCGCGATCGCTGAAGCCCTGGCTGCGCCGCGAACGGGCGAGCGGCGCGAGAGCGCCGGTTGCTCCTCCCACATCGGGCCGCGTACCCTGCGAGCGCATGAAGCTCAGCATCCGCAACCTCGGGCGCATCGCATATGCCGAGCTCGACATCCGGCCGCTCACGATCTTCGTTGGGCCGAACAACACGAACAAGACCTGGGCGGCTTACTGCCTCTACGGGCTCGCGCGCAGGCTCACCTTCGACCCCGCGGCCTCGTGGAACGCGCTGCACGAGCGAGCGGCGCCCCGCGTCGCGGAGTTCGAGCACGCCGAGCTCGCTGCGCGCGTCCGAGCGGCGGCGGAGCGGGTCGGGGCGGCCTCGTTCCACCGGGGCGAAGCGCACAGAACGCCCGACGTGAGCATGCGCGTCACGCGTGCCGAGCTCCTGGGGGGCCTGCCGGGAGACGTCCGGCTCCGGATGGACGCGCTCGACATCATGAATCTCCTCCGGCTCCACCGTGAGCCCCCGAAGGAGACCGAGGCGATGCTCGACGTCTCGCCGTCGGAGCTCCGCGGCGGCCCCATCGAGGAGCTGCGGATCGACGTCGAGGACCTCGCGCGCTTCATCTCGTTCACACCGCTCAAGCGCCCGGAGCGCGGCGAGCCTCCCGGCCAACCCAAGCGCTTCGAGGTGCGCGACGATCGGGACAGGATCCTCCTGCTGAACGCGGCGATCTCGGCCTTCGGGCTGTGCTTGCACGATCACGTGGCCGTCTTGCCGGCCGAGCGGAAGGCACTCGTCGCGACATACAAGCTGCTGAGGCCCGAGTTCGAGGAGGTCATGGCGTCCCCCGTGGTGGCCTTCACGGAGCTGCTCCGCCGGCCGGAGCGGCTCGCTCCGACCGAGGCGCAGGTCGAGGAGCGACGCCAGGCCTGGGGGCTGCTCGAGGAGCGCATCCTGGGAGCTCCGCTCCACTTCTTTCCTCACGGCGCCGGGCCCTCGTTCCTCTTCGGCGGTTCTCCCGACACGGAGCTCCCGATCCACGCGGCGTCGTCGCTGGTGCGCGCGCTCGCCGGCCTCGACGTGTATTTGAAGCACCTCGCCTCGCCGGGCGACCTGCTCGTGATTGACGAGCCGGAGATGAACGCTCACCCGGCCGCCCAGCTCGCCATCACCGAGCTGCTCGCGTTGCTCGTGAACAAGGGCATCCGCGTCGTCTTCACCACGCACAGCCCCTACGTCCTGGATCACGTGAACAATCTGATCGAGGCGAGCCGCGTCGGCGCCGACCGCCGGGGCGAGATCGCGGCGCGCCTCAAGCTCGGGTCGGCGGCGGCGTTCCTCGATCCTGAGCGGGTGGCGGCCTACCTGTTCGACGACCGCGGCGCTGTCCTGTCCATCTACGACGCAGCGGAGCGGAGCATCGACTGGCGCACCTTCAGCGCGGTGACCGACGAGGCGGGCAACCTCTACAGCCACATCCTCACGGCCGAGCGGAAGTGACGCCGTGCCGCTCAACTTCCTCCTCTGGAACGCGCTTCGAACGAGCGACACCGGCCACGGTGAAGCCGGCAAGCGGGTCAGCCTGCAGCGCGAGGTCGGCGAGACGGTGCTCGTCTTCCACGCGGACACGCCGGAGTTTCGACGGCGGTTCGGCGTGGTGCACGTCTGCGACGCGATCTTCTTCTACAAACGACCCCCGGCGCCGCCTCTGCTCCTCTTTGTCGAGCTCAAGGGGAAGGAGATCGCGGACGGCGCCACCCAGCTCCGCGAGACGCTGCTGGCCGTGAGGCGGTAGCTCGCTGCGGCGCTGCGTGACGGCGCTCCGCGCGCGGAGCAGCTCCGCGCCGTGATCGTCTGCTCAGGGGTGGCGTCCCCGCGGGAGCACGGCCGCGTTCGCGCGGAGTTCGAGCGCGTCACCTCGGTCCCCTTGCTCGTCAAGAGCGTGAAGAGGGGGACGTGCGATCTGCGCGACCTGCTGCGTTGAGTACGGCCTATCGTTCCGTATGCAACGGACCTCAGCGCCTCGCTGGACGAGCCTCACGACATCGCGCTTGAAAGGCCGTGCTGGGAAGCGCAGACGCCGGCTTCAAGGCTTGAGAAGGCCTTCTCGGTCGTCGAGTGGCCCATTTCAACGCTTGAGAAGGCCTCCTCGGCCGACGAGTGGCCCATTTCAACGCTTGAAATGGCTCACTCGGCCGCCGAGTGGCACACTTCAACGCTTGAAATGGCTCACTCGACGCCCGAGAAGGCCGTTTCAAGGCTTGCATCAAACGTTGCAACTGAGTCGCCCAGGGTTGCCTGGATAGCGAGGAGGCCCGGGGAGGGCGTGTTCGTCGCGCGGCGCGGAGAGGGCCGGCGTGGAGCTCAGACCAGATCGTCCGTCGGCCCCGCGCCCTCGCGGACGATCTGCACATCGCCCTGGCTCAGGTCGATCACGGTCGTCGGCACGGCCCCGCCGGTCCCCGCGTCGAGGACGAGCGCGAGCCCCGGGAACCGGTCATCGATCTCCCCAGGATCGATGATCGGATCCTCCCCAGGAGGCGCCGCGGTCGTGCTGATGAGCGGCCGCCCGAGCGCTCGGACCAGCGCGAGCGCGACCGGGTGGTTCGGCACGCGGATGCCGACCGTCTTCTGCTTGAGGTGCACGTACTTCGGCACCTCGCGCGTGGCGGGGAGGATGAAGGTGTACGGCCCGGGCAGGAAGCGCTTCAGGATGCGGTACGCCTGGTTCTCGACGATCGCGTAGCGCGCGATGTCGCTCAGATCCGGGCAGATGAACGCCAGGTTCTTGTTCTGGCGCATCCCCTTGATCTGGTACACCCGCTCGATGGCCGCCTTGTTCATCAGGTCGCACCCGAACCCGTACACGGTATCGGTCGGGTAGCCGATGACCTCCCCCTTCTGAATGAGATCGATCGCTCGCGCGATCTTGCGGGGTTCCGGGTGATCGGGGTTGATGGGCTGGAGCACGGGAACGCAACCATGGGGCCGCCCGGTCGGCTTCGCCAGTGCTGGCTGCTCGGATGCGCGGCCAGCGTGGGGCAGCCGGAGGACGGCGCTGAGGGTGAAGAGAGGCGGGGCGAAGCCCCGAGGCTCGAGCCGATCGCTCGCACGACCGGCCCGATGCGGCGACCGGAGATCCCGGCGCGCAGCGCGGCTCGCTACTCCTTGAGCGCCTCGCTGCCGCCGATGATCTCCATGAGCTCCTTGGTGATCGCCGCCTGACGCGCCTTGTTGTACTCGAGCGTCAGGTTGTCGATCACTTCCTTGGCGTTCTTGTTCGCGGCGTCCATCGCCGTGAGCTTCGCGCCGAGCTCGCTCGCCATCGACTCGTAGAGCGCGCGCAGGATCGAGATGTCCACGTACATCGGCACGAGCCGCTCCAGGAGCGCGCCCTTGTCCGGCTCGTAGAGGAACTTCGGCGCCGCGGAGGGCGCGCCGTGGCCGCCCTCGTCCCCCTGCTCCTGCTCGTTCACCGGACCGCCGGCGGGCGGCAGGAGCCGCTCGACGACGACCGTCTGCGTGATCGCGCTCTTGAACTCGTTGTAGACGAGGTAGATCGCGTCGATCTCGCCCTTGTTGAACGGGGCGAGGAGCTTCGCGCCCACGGCCTGGGCCGTCTCGAGGTTGAGCTTGTCCCAGACCCCGGCCAGGTACTCGAGGATCGGGGCGCCGCGGCGGTTGAAGTAGTCCCGACCCTTGCGGCCGATGATCGCGAGCTGGACCTCCTGGCCCGCCTCCGTCCGGCTCTTCCACTCGCGCTCGGCGCGCTTGTTGATGTTGGTGTTGAAGGCGCCACAAAGTCCGCGGTCGCTCGTGAGCACCACGAGCAGCACGCGCCGCTCCGGACGGGTCACGAGCAGCGGGTGCAGCGCGCTCTCGCCAGCGGCGAGCGCGCCCGCCTCGCCCTCCGCCCCGATCCCCTCCGCCGCGAGCGCCTCGGCCGCGGGAGCCGCGTCGCGCGTGATCGCCGAGAGCACCTCCTGCACCTTCACGGCGTAGGGCCGCAGCTCGGTGATGCGCTGCTGCGCCTTGTTGAGCTTGGCGCCCGCGACCATCTTCATGGCGCGGGTGATCTTCTGCGTCGATTTGACGCTGGAGATCCGCTTGCGAATGGACTTGAGGCTGGGCACGGCTGCCTACTTTTCCTTTGCCTTCGAGGCGCTCTTCCCGTTCTTCGACTTGGCCTTCGGCGCAGGCGCCTCCTCCTCGTCGTCGCCCGCGCCGTCCTCGTCGGCCGCGGTCGAGGCGCCGGCCGCTTCCACCGCGAACCGCTTCTTGAAGGTGTCGATCGCCTTCGTCATCCGGGACTTGAGGTCGTCGTCGAGGACCTTCTTCTCGCGGATGTCCACGAAGATCTGGGGGTGCTTCGCCTCGATGAACTTGTAGAGCTCTTCCTCGAAGCGCCCGAGCGAGCTCACCGGCAGGCTGTCGAGCAGGCCCTGCGTGCCGGCGTAGATGATGAGGATCTGCTTCTCGACCGCCAGCGGCACGTACTGGCCCTGCTTCAGGATCTCGGTGAGGCGCGCGCCGCGCTCGAGCTGCGCGCGGGTCTTCGCGTCGAGGTCCGAGGCGAACTGGGAGAACGCGGCCATGGCGCGGTACTGCGCGAGGTCGAGGCGGAGCGTGCCGGCGATCGACTTCATCGCCTTGATCTGCGCGTTGCCGCCGACCCGGCTGACCGAGATGCCGACGTTGATGGCCGGGCGGACGCCGGAGTAGAAGAGGTCGGCCTCGAGGAAGATCTGCCCGTCCGTGATGCTGATGACGTTCGTCGGGATGTACGCCGACACGTCACCCGCCTGCGTCTCGATGACCGGCAGCGCCGTGAGCGAGCCGCCCGACTTCGGATCGCGGACGATCTCGTAGTCGCTCGCCTTCGCCTTGTCCGAGAGCTGCTGCTCGAGCTTCTTGATCTCGTCCTTCTTCTCGTCCTTGCGCGCCTGCTCGAGCTTCTCGAAGAGGGCCCCGTCGATCGTCTTCCAGAGCGAGTCCTTCGCCGAGTGCATCCCGTGCGCCCCGACGTGCGCCTTGCCGTCGACGCCGCGGTACGAGGCGTCGCCGCCCTCGATCTTCGTCCCCTTCGACACGACGTAGAAGATGTCGGCCATCTTCGCGGCGCGCTCGAGGAGCCGGGAGTGGAGGTAGAAGACGTCGCCCGGGTACGCCTCGCGGCCCGGCGGGCGGCGGAGCAGGAGCGAGAGCTGGCGGTACGCGACCGCCTGCTTCGACAGATCGTCGTAGATGCACAGCGCGTGGCGCCCGCTGTCACGGAAGTACTCGCCGATCGTCACGCCGGTGTACGGCGCGATGAACTGGAGCGGCGCGGTCTCGCTCGCCGTCGCGGCGACGATGATCGTGTACTCCAGCGCGCCGTGCGCATCGAGCTTGTCCACGACCTGGCGGACCGTCGACAGCTTCTGGCCGATCGCGACGTAGACGCAGATGACGCCCTTGCCCTTCTGGTTGATGATCGCGTCGACGGCGACGGCGGTCTTGCCCGTCTGCCGGTCGCCGATGATGAGCTCACGCTGGCCGCGGCCGACCGGGATCATCGCGTCGATCGCCTTGATGCCGGTCTGCATCGGCTCGGTGACCGGCTGGCGCTGGATGATGCCGGGCGCCTTCACCTCGACGCGGCGGCGCTCCTTCGTCTCGAGCGGCCCCTTGCCGTCGATCGGCATGCCGAGCGCGTTCACGACGCGCCCGAGGGTCGCCTCGCCGACGGGCACCTCCATGATGCGCCCGGTCCGCTTGACGGCGTCGCCCTCCTTGATGAGGCTCGTGTCGCCGAAGATGGCGGCGCCCACGTTGTCCTGCTCGAGGTTCAGCACGAGCCCCATCAGGCTGCCGCCCTCCGAGCCGGTGAACTCGACGAGCTCGCCGGCCATCGCGCGGCTCAGGCCGTGCACGCGGGCGATGCCGTCGCCCACCGTGAGCACGGTGCCCGTCTCGGTGACCTGAGCGGCCTTGTCGATATTCTGGATTTGCTTCTTGATGATCTGGGAGATCTCTTCGGCGCGGAGCTGCATGCGGAGTCCTCTGTCGGGAGACGCTTGGGGCTGCGGAGTCAACGTCGTCAAGGTCGAGGGGGCGCTGAGCGCCGGGCCACGACCCGTCATGAAACAGGGGGGCTTGCTCGCGTCCCCTCAGGTCCTGAGCAGGTTGTCGCGGAAGCTCGACAGCCGGGTCCGGAGGCTGCCGTCGATCACCTGATCGTCGATCTGGGTCACCACGCCCGCGATGAGCGAGGGATCCTGCTTGTGGGTGACCGAGATCTTCCTGCCGGTCGCCTTCTCGAGCTCGGCCCGGAGCCGGTCGAGGTAGCTGTCGCTCAGCGGGCCCGCGCTCGTCACCACGGCCCGGGCGACGTTCTGGTCCTGATCGACGAGGAGCGCGAGCTGGCGCGCGATCTCGGGCAGCGCCGCGAGCCGCCGGCGCCGCGCCAGCAGGAGGAGGGTGTTCTTCGTCACGTCCGAGAAGGCGGCGCGGCCGCCGATCTCGCGGAGCAGCTCCTCGCGCGAGGCCTCCGGGATGAGCGGGTTGTCGAGGACGAGGCGGAGCTCCTCGCTCGCCGAGTACATCGCGCTGGCGTCCCCGATCTCCCTGGCGAGGGCCGCGAGGGTCCCGGTCTCCTTGCCGATCTCGAAGATCGCGCGCCCGTAGCGTCGGGCGACGGACTCGTAGCTCATGTCGCTGCTCCGGTGGTCTGGGCTCCGCGGCGCGCGCCGGCGGAGACGGCCGCGGGGATGGCCTTCAGGTACTCTTCGTTGACCCGGTCGAGGTCCTGCTGGCCGATGCGCTGCCGGAGCAGCTCCTCGGCCGCGACGACGGCGTTCTGCACCGCCTCCTGGAGGAGCATGGCGCGCGCCGCCTTGAGCTCCTGCTCGGCGCGGAACTCGGCGTCGCGCCGCATCCGGACGCGCCGCTGCTCCGCCTCGGCGAGCACGTGGGCCTTCTCGACCTCCGCCTGCGCCGCGTGCTCGGCCTTGAGCTCGGCGAGCGTCTCCTCGAGCCGCGTGAGCTTGTCCTCGTACTCCTCGAGCCGCTGCTCGGCCTCCTTCTTGAGGCGCGACGCGTTATCCAGCTCCTGCGTGATCGTCTGCTTGCGCTTCTTGAGCGCCTCCGCGATGGGCTTCCTCCCGAAGCGGACGACGATGAGCGCGAGCAGCCCGAAGTTCAGGACCGACGCGAGGAACGGCGGCGGCTCGTTCTTCGGATCGCAGGGGTTCTGCTCGTTGTTGTAGCGCCAGAGCAGCGCGTTGACGCCGCCCTTCGCGGCCGCCTCGTTGTTCACGCCGATGAGGCCGTGCCACCAGTTGACGTGCGGCGGCGGATCCGTCGGGCCGTGCCCGGGGCAGTGCCCCTCCCCGTGGGAGGCGTGCTCGGGCTGCGCGGGCGGCGGCGTGGGGCGCGCGCGGCCGGGCTGCATGCCCGGCGGCCGGAGACCGTGCCCCGGCGGGAGCTGGCGGCCGCCCGGCCCGAGCGGCCGGCCGGGCTGCGCGTCGCGCAGGCGCTGCGGCGCCTGCGGCGAGCCCGGCTGCGCCTGGGCAGGCGACGGGATGGGCGGGTGCCCGGGGGGCAGCGCCGGGTCGGAGCCCGGCGGCTGCGTCTGAGCCAGCGCCGTGCCGGCGGCGAGCGCCGCGGCCAGGCCGAGCGCGAGCGAGGAGCGGCGGAGCGGCTTCTTCACTGGCGCACCTCGCGGCCGAGCATGCTGGCGGCGATCTCCGCGGCGAGCGCGGGCTGGGCGGCGGAGAGCTCGCCGCGCATGCGGGCGACCTCGGCCGCGATCTTCGCCTTGCTGTCCTCGAGGATGCGCGCCGTCTCGGCCCGGGCCTCGGCCATGATCTGCGCCTCGATCTTCGCCGTCTCGGCGCGGAGCCGCTCTCGCTCGATCCCGGCCTCGCGCCGGACCTTCTCGATCTCGGCCTCGTAGCGGGTGAGCAGCTCGCCGGCGCGCTCGTCCATCTCGCGCGCCTCCCGCTTGGCGCCGTCGGTGCGCCGCTCGCGCTCCTCGAAGACGCGGAGCAGCGGATCGAACAGGAGCGGCTTGAGCACGACGACGAACGTCGAGAACAGGACGACCTGCGCCAGGAACGTCAGATCGAAGTCGACGGCGATGGGGCTGGCGCCGGACGCGAGGAGTGGGTGCATTGCGTTCGGGTTCACGGGTGCTTGTTCGGCGACGAGGGCGGCGCAGCGCGAGCCGCTCGCTGCCCCACGCCCCCGCGGGGGGGCGATTTCGCGAGCCGGCACTAGCACGTGTCAGTCAAAGCTGGAAGGGTTCTCGCAGAGCGGACGAGCCCCTCTTTGACCTCACGTCTCCTGGCGACGCGCCCGCGCTACAGGCTCGCGAGCGAGCGCGTCATCTCTCCGAGGCCCGCCTCGAGATCGCCCTCGCTGGCGCGCGGCGCCGGCGCGCGTGCGCCGTCCTCGTCGCGGATGGCCTCGGCGGCGCGCGGATTGCGGAACCAGTCCTCGTCGAAGCGCTCGATCAGGCCGCGCCGATCGCGCGCGGCCAGGAGCGCCCCGGCGAGCCGGACCGCCGCGCCGGGATCGAGCGCCGGGACGACCCCGGCGAGCGCTCCCGGGATCGGCGCGCCGAGCGCGCGCGCGGTGGTCTCCTCGAAGCGGTCGCTCCGATCGCGCGAGGCCCGGAGCAGCACGTGCCCGCCTCCGTCCTGGCCGGCGCCGAACACGAGCGCCACGGTCGCGGCGTCGAGGCGCAGCGAGAGGAGGAGGCTGCGCGCGGTGGCGCGCGCCTGATCGAGCGCGCGGCCCCGGCCGAGCCCGAGCGCGCGGGCGCAGAAGACGGGGTCGGCGACGAGGCCGCCGAAGAGCGCGGCGCGGCGCGCCTGCCGGAGATCGAACGGCGCGTGGGAGAGCGCGAACGGCCCGCGCGCCCCACCACGCGCGAGCGCTGCGCCGAAGCGGGCGAGCGCGCGCGCGAACGACGCGGCGCCGAGCGGCCGCGGCAGCGGTCCGAGATCGATCGCGACGCCCTCGGTCAGCTTCGTCGCGCGGAACAGCTCCTCGAGCCACCGTGGGCCGAGCCGCGCTGGCCACCCCGACGCCGCGTCGCGGCCGACGGCGCGCCCGAGCGCGGCGTGCCAGGTCGGCTCGGGCTCGATCACCGACTCGGTCCGGCGCAGCAGCGCCTCCGCGGCGCCGATCGCCGCGCCGGGAGGGGCGCAGGGGATCTCGATCGCGCGGAGGCCCTCCTCCGCGAGCCGCCGCGCCGCCTCGTGCCTCCGCTCGACGAGGACGCGGGCGGCATCGGCGACCGCGCCGGCGCCTCGGGCCAGGGCCTCGGCGAAGATCTGCCGTCCGGCGCTCGTCGGGTCGGCGAGCAACCGGAGCCGCGCCTCGTGGGGCGACATCCGCGCCGGCTCGGGCAGGTCGATCGTGAGCAGCGGCGCGTGCCAGGCCGCGGCGAGCCGGACGCGGTCGGCCCAGACGACGCGCTCCAGCGTGAGCGCGTAGACCCAGTCGGCGAGCGGGGCCGCGAGGCCGGTCGGGTCCGGCGCGGCGGGCGGCGTCGGGCTCGCGAGCCCGAGCTCCGCGCCGAGGCCCGGGGTCTTGCCGGTGAGCTCGAGGTAGGTCGTCCGCGAGCTGACGCGCCGGAAGGGATCGAGCGGGTTCTCGAGCCTGGCCCTCGCCTCGGCGGCGCTCGGGCCGTCCTCGTCTGCGGCGGGCGGGGCCGGACCGCGTCGGGCGAGGTCGCCGTGCGCCGCGCGCCACGCGCGCTCCGCGCGGGCGACGTCCCGGTCGAGGCGGAACAGATCGATTTCCATGCTCATGACGCCATTTACCCGTGCATTACCCGTGCACCGCGGGTGCCGTCCCGAGCCGCCCGGCGATCTCGCCCTCGGCGCGCGCGAGCTCGGCCAGCCGGCCCCGGGTGGCGCCCTCGTCGCCGGCGACCTCGACGGCGAGGTCGACGAGGGTCCGGTAGTGCCGGGCCTCCGACGCGAAGAGCTCCTCATAGAGCGGCGCGAGCTCGTGCTCGCGCGCCGCGAGCCCGTCGGCGAGCAGCCTGAAGCGCTCGCAGGAGCGGGCCTCGATGATCGCGCCGACGAGCAGCCGATCGATGAGCGCGGCCCTCGCGTTGCGCGCGCAGGTGCTCGAGGCCGCCTTGCGCAGCTCGCTCGCGTAGACGTCGGTCTCCGGCTTGCCGAGCGCGAGGCCGCGCTGCTCGATCACGTCGAGCAGCGCGCGGAAGTGCCGGAGCTCCTCCTCGGCGAGGTCGACGAGCGCCCGCGCGAGGCGCGGGAGCGACGGCCAGCGCGCGGCGAGTGACAGGGCGTTCGACGCCGCCTTCATCTCGCAGTGCGCGTGATCGGTCAGGAGCGCCGGCAGATCGGCGAGCGCCACGTCAGCCCAGCGCGGGTCGGTCGGTAGGGTCAGGCACAGCACGCAGGGCCGACCTAGAGCAGGCGCGGCGCGGCGAGAAGGGGGAGCCGCGCCCCGAGGCCGGCGCGGGCGCGACGATCGGCCGTCGAAGCTCGCTCTGGACGCGCCGCTCTAGAAGGTGTCGGACGAGCCGCGGGTCAGCCCGCTCGACTCGAGGTGGTACGCGAGCCCGACCACGAACGTGGTGGGTCCTCCGCCGGCGAGCGCCCGCCGCACGGTGCCCTCGACCGCGAACTGGGTCCCCACATAGGCGAGGCCGAACGACAGCGCGTGCTGGTCGGCGCCCTGGTCGAAGCGGTAGCCGGCGCGGAGCGGGAAGTGATCGGCGACGAGGTACTCGCCGCCGGCCATGAAGCGGAAGGTGGTGTCGCGGTAAGAGTTGAGGTCGGCGAGCCCGTCGACCTCGATCGAGAAGTCGGCGGTGCCGAGCCCGATGCCGCCGCCGACCGTCGTGGGGAGCAGCCCGTTGTCCGGGTAGGTGAGGTTCTGTCCGACGACCGCGATGTGAAGGCTGTCGGTCGCCTTGACGGTGAGCGCGGCGTCGAACGTGAACTCGTCGACGAAGGCGTGCCGGCCGACGAGCTTCCCGTTCTCCCACGCGCGCAGCCCGCCCGAGACGGAGCTGTCGCCGAGGCCGCCCTCGAGCAGGGTCCCGTCCTGCGTGATCTTGGCGTAGCGGCCGGTGAGCCCGACGAAGACACGCTCGGTGAGGGGGTAGGCGAGGCCTGCCCGCGCGTCGAGGTAGGAGCGCTTGATGCCGCCGTCGTCCATGTCGACGAAGCCGCCCACGAAGGAGAGCGCCCCGGCGAGCTTGCCGGTGACCGAGTCGACGACGGCGCCGCCGTAAGCGTGCCGGCCGGCCTCGGGGCTCCCCTGGAAGAGCGCCTGGAAGTGGTAGACCCGGGTCTCCACCATGGCGGACGGGTTGAGGAAGACAGCCGACGTCCCGTTCCCGAGGGCGCGCAGCGCGCCCCCGAAGGCCGCGGCGCGGGGCGTCTCGTTCTCCCCATAGGCGTAGGCGAGCTGGGGCGGCAGCTCGTCGGCCGCCGCCGCCGGCCCCGCGGCCGACGCCGCCACGAGCGCGCCTGCCGCCGAGAGGGCCCTGGCCCGCCACGCGGCCGCCGCCCGGCGCGACGCCCCCGAAGGCCGCTGCGCCAGGAGTGCCCCCCTTGTCAACCGGATCCCCGACGACATCGCCTCGCCATACCGCACACCTGGACCCGGGGGGCAAATTCTCGGCTCCTGAAAACCGGTGAACCTCGATCGCTCTGCGCTGGACGAACTCCGTCTTCCTCAAAAAGCTGGAAAACCCGCCACGTCGAGCCTCTTGACGACGAGATGAGCGGGTTTTGCTCTGCAATCGTGAGCGCGTCGTAAAAATCACCGCCCCGCGTCGGGAGTTTTGGCGCCTCGTGTCCGGCAGCCAGAGCTCGGTCGACGCGAAGCCGGCTTCGCAGTGTGTCAGGGACTGAATTTATAACAATACTATCGGATACTTGAGCCAAGTTTCGCAGTTGGGGATAGACGCCCGGACTCACCCGGTGCTACCTCCGATTCGTCCTCGGGGCGGTTCCGTGCCGCACCGGGTCCTCCAAAGGGTGGCCTCGAAAGGGGCGCTGCGGGTTACCGAGCTCTGTGAGGCGGTATGGGGGACGGCTGTGCCGATCTGTCTTTCAATGCGATGGACCTCGACGCGACGGCTGTACCCCCACCTCGATCGGCGTGCTCGGCTGCAGCCGGGCCGGGCCCAGGTACAGGAGGGCTGTACTGTTCACCCGCAGCTGGCGGGAGCATGCGGACGATTCCCCGAGGACGAAGCGGCCGTGGGCGGACTGTTGAAAAGTCGACACGCCCTTCGATTACATTCAGAATAACATAGAGATCTCCAGGAGTTAGAGGCGAGTCCTCGCTGTGAGACCTGTGGATAAGTTGGGGGCGACGGTTCTTTCGGTCGCCCCCGAAACCTATTTTCGTGGAGCGGACTTCAGAGCAGCGATGACGATTCCGAAACACGAGCCGCGCGAGGTCTTCGATCGGGCGATCGAGCATACGCGGACGCTTTCCCCGGCCACTTTCGATCAGTGGTTCGGCGGAGTTCAGTTCGATGATCTGACCGACGGCGTCCTGACGCTGCGTGTCCAGAACGAGTTCGTCCTCGAGTGGGTCAGGGACAATTTCCTGCCATCGCTCACGGACAAGATCCGAGAGCTCACCGGCTGGTCGGTCCAGGTCGCGTGGACGGTGGATCAGAACCTCGACGCGCCCATTGCGCAGCGCGTGGAGCTCACCCCGGTGCGTCCGCGGGCGCTCGTGGTGCGTCCGACCAGCGCGGCGCCGGCGCCGGCGCCTCGCCCCGAGCCGGCGCTCCGGCGCGTCCCGTCGATGCCGGACGACCTCAACCCGAAGCACACCTTCGCGAGCTTCGTCGTGGGCCCCTCGAACCAGCTGGCGCACGCGGCGGCGATCGCGGCCGCGGGCGGCGGGGGACGCCGCTACAACCCGCTCTTCATCTGCGGCGGCACGGGGCTCGGCAAGACCCACCTCATGCACGCGATCGCGCACCGCGTCTTCGAGGGCAGGCCGGACGCGCGGATCATCTACGTCTCGGCCGAGAAGTTCACGAACGACTTCATCACGGCCATCCAGCACCACCGGATGGACGAGTTCCGCACGCGCTACAGGTCGAGCTGCGACGTGCTGCTGGTCGACGACATCCAGTTCCTGGCCGGGCGCGAGCAGACGCAGGAGGAGTTCTTCCACACCTTCAACGCGCTCCACACGCTCGACCGGCAGATCGTGGTGACGAGCGACAAGTACCCCCAGAACCTCGAGCGCATGGAAGAGCGGCTCGTCTCGCGGTTCTCCTGGGGGCTCGTCGCCGACATCCAGGTGCCGGAGCTCGAGACGCGCGTCGCGATCGTGCGGAACAAGGCGGCGCTCGAGGGCATCGCGCTCACGGACGACGTGGCGCTCTACCTCGCGCAGATGGTCCGCTCCAACGTCCGCGAGCTCGAGGGGACGCTGATCCGGCTGGCGGCGAAGAGCTCGCTCACGGGCCGCCCCGTCGACCTCCCGTTCGCGCGCGCCGAGATCACGGCCACGTCGCCGCCGCGCGCGCAGATGATGAGCGTCGAGGACATCCAGCGCGCGGTGTGCCACCACTTCCACCTGCGCTCGATCGACCTCACCTCGAAGGACCGCCACAAGAGCGTGGCCTTCGCGCGGCACGTCGCGATGTACCTCTGCAAGCAGCGGCTGAAGTGCAGCTTCCCGGAGATCGGGCGGGCCTTCGGCAACCGCGATCACACGACGGTGATGAGCGCCGTCCGCAAGATCGAGGCGCAGCGCGACTCGGATCCGCAGGTCCGCGCCCACCTCGAGGCGCTCGAGAAGAAGCTCGCCGACGAGTGAGTCGCGCGCGCGCGCGCGGCACGAGAGCGGCTTGCCGGCCACCGGGCCCTCGGTGCGCTAGCGGGCCGATCGTCGCGTGGATCGCCGCGCGTCGCGTGGATCGCCGCGCGACGCGCGCGCGAGGTCAGAGCTCGGACAGCGCGGAGCGCGCGTCGTCCGCGACGAGCTTGTTGCCGTACGCGGACGCGAGATCGAGCACCTCGGCGAGCTCGCGCCGCGCCTCCTTGACCAGGCCCCGCTGCTTCAGGAGCGCGCCGAGCAGGTACCGGCTCTCGAGGGCGTCGGTGCGGTAGGAGCGCGCGTCGGCGTAGCGCGCGAGCTCGCGCAGGAGCTCGCCGGCGCCGGCCGCGCCGCTCAGCCCGTCCAGGTAGGCGAGGTGCGCGCGGTTGATGGAGGCGAGGCGCTCGTGGCCGCTCTCCTCGGCGAGCTCCTTCGACTCGGTGAGCGACGCGTAGGCGCGCGGCAGATCGCCGAGCCGCCGGCTCGCGTCGCCGAGGTTGTGCAGCGCGGCGGCCGTCTCGAAGCGCAGGCCCGCGGACCGGGCGAGGTCGACGGCGCGGGCGGAGCTCTGCACCGCCGCGTCGAAATCGCGCAGGAACACGTGCACGAGGACGCGCTGCTTCTCGCGCTCGCTCGCCGCCGCGAGGTCGCCCGGATCGCCGAGCGCCTCCGCCCGATCGAGGGCGCGGAGCGCCGCCGCGATGTCGCCCGTCGCCGCGCGCGTCTGGGAAATCGCGAGCAAGAGCCTCGGATCGTCGATCGCGCCCGTCGCCTCGAGCTGCTCGACGGCGCGCTCGGCGCGCGCGAAGTCGCCCGTCCGGACGCCGATCTCCGTCTCGCACGCGAGCGCCTTGCGGCGGAGGTCCTCCCGATCGCCGGCGAGGGCGTAGGCCTCCTCGAGCCTCCCGTACGCTTCCGCGAAGAGATCCACCGCGCCGAGGGCGCGCGCCAGGTCGACGCGGGCCGAGAGCTTCTGCTCCGGCGTGCCGGCCTCGTCGATGCGCCGCAGCGCGCGGGCGGCGACGTCGACGAGATCGGGCGCGGAGCGCACGCGCACGACGACGTCGGCGAGCGCGCCGAGCCACGCGGAGAGCTCCGCCGGCGAGCGGTGGGCGTGGTCGCCGAGATCGAGCGCCTGGAAGATGAGCCGGAGCGCCGGATCGAGCTGGCTCGCGCGGATCTTGTGGAGCGCCGCGCGCGCGTAGAACGTGGCGGCGCGGTCGCGATCGCCGGCCTGGTAGAAGTGCTGCCCGATGCGCTCGGCGTGCTCGGCGCCGTCCTCGCCGACGACCGCGACGTACGCCGCCGCGGCCGCGGCGTGCAGCTCCCGGCGGAGCTCCGGCGGGATCGCGTCGAGGACGATCTCCCCGTGCATCGGCGACGCGAAGCTCGCCTGCGCGGGGCCCTTGAGCCGCAAGAGGTCGCGGGTCGCGAGCCCGGAGATCGCGCGGTTCACGGCCGGGAGCTTCTGCTGGAGGAGCGCCGCGAGGACCTCGGTCGGCACCGGATCGCCGAGGATGGCCGCCGCCTGGAGCACGGCGCGGTCGCTCGGATCGAGCCGCCGCACCCGGGTCGCGATGAGCGTGCGCAGCGAGCGCGGCACCGCCGACGCGCCGTCGAGCCGCGCCTTCACGACGCCGCCGACGACGCTGAGCGCGCCGGAGTCGAGGAGCTCCTTGATGAGCTCCTCGAGGAAGAGCGGGTGGCCGCCGGCGCGCTCGCGGCAGAAGGCGACCACGTCGGGCGGCAGGAAGCTCGCGCCGATGCGCGCCGACATGAGGCGCGCGCTGTCGCTGTCCGAGAGCTCCCCGACCTTGAGCCGGTAGAAGTGGGGGTGCGCCTCGAGCAGCGGCGGCGGGTCGCTGCGCGTCGCCAGCATCAGCACGGCGCGGAGCCCGCCGGCGCGGCCCGCGGTGGCGAGCAGGGTCTCGGCGGTGAGCTGGTCCATCGCCTGCGCGTCGTCCCAGGCGAAGCAGTGGAGGCGATCCTCGCACAGGCTCTGCACCATGCGCGGGAACGCCGTGCGCAGGATCGCGGTCGTCCCCTGCGGCGCCCGCCTCTCGGCGAGCGCCGCGCCGAGCTGGCCGAGCACGGCCGCGGACTCGTCGTCGCGCAGGCCGAGCGCCCGCAGCCGCGGCAGCACCGCGCGGATGCGCTCCTCGTCGTCGCCCTCCTGGATGCCGCAGAGCACCTGGAGCATCGCGGTGAGGCCGCTCCACGGGACGTCGGCGCCGTTGTGCGGGCACGAGGCGACGTAGACGCCGACGTTGTAGTCGCCCTTCGAGAGCCGCCGCTCCATCTCGGCGAGCAGCCGCGTCTTGCCGATGCCGCGCTCGCCCTGGATGACGGCGATTTGCGCGCGCTTCCTCGTGGCGGCGGCCAGGATGTCGCCGAGCTGCTTGAGCTCGTCGCGGCGGCCGATGAAGCGGCCGGACGCGCCGTCCGGGGGCTGCGCGGACGTGACGACGCGCCCCCCCTCGGGCGCTGTCCGGCCCGCGCCGGGCAGCTCCTCGGTCGCGAACGCGTTGCGGAGGACGCGCCCGGTGAGGTTCGACACGGCGACCTGGGACTCGGTCGCGCGGGCGAGCGCCTGGGCGGAGGCGATGAGCGAGGTGAGCCGCTCGTCGCGGATCGGGGCGCCGGCGCTGTCGACAAGGATGCGGGCGAGGTGGACGCCGGCGGAGACCGCGGCGCCCCCGCCGCGCGGGCGCAGGATCACGAGGGCGGCGCGCACCGCGGCCTCCGTGTCCCGGCCGTCGGCGTCGCCGAGCCCGAAGACGGCGACGAGCTGCGACGCCTCCTCTTCGAGCAGCAGCGCGCCGTAGCGCGCCAGCACGTCGCGGGCCCGCGCCATGCGCCTCGCCGCGTCGTCCTCGGATCCCGTGAAGATGAGCACGAGCGCCGTGACCTCGCGCCGCTCGCCGAGCCCACGCGCGGCCGGGCCGCTGTCGGCCTTCTCGAGCAGCTGGAGGAGCCCGGACGCCGAGCGGCTGTGCGTGCTCGTCGTGTGCGGCACCTCGACCGGCGTGCGCTCGTTGGCCGCGTTCGGCTCCTCCTGGAGCACGGCGCTCGCCTGGATCTCGGCGCTCTTCTCCTCGTGGAACGGCTCGAGGAAATCGGCGAGGTCGTTCGCCCCGAACCGCTCGGCCGTCGCGTAGAAGAAGCCGAGGAGCGCCTCGTGCAGCCGCCCGGCGTCGGGGAACCGATCCTCGGGGTCCTTCGCGAGCATCGTGCTCACGACGTCGACGAGCGACCGGGGCACGTCGGGGCGCACGAGCGCGAGCGGCGGATACTCGCTCGCCTGCAGGCGCCGCATGATCTCGAACGCCGTCGGCGCCGCGAACGGGTTCGACCCGGCGAGCATCTCGTAGAGCACCGTGCCGAGCGAGAAGAGATCGCTCCTGCCGTCGATCGCGCCGGCGCGCGACTGCTCGGGGCTCATGTAGGCGAGCTTCCCGCGGATCCTCCCTGCGCGGTTCTCGCCGACCTCCTCGTCGGTCATCGATTGCGTCGCCTTCGCGATGCCGAAGTCGGTGACCTTCACCTCGCCCTCCCAGGAGAGCAGGATGTTCTGCGGAGAGATGTCGCGATGGACGATGCCGAGGGGGCGCGACTGCTCGTCGCGCCGCCGGTGCGCGTGATCGAGCGCCTTCGCGATCTCGGCCGTCATGAAGACGGCCATGGCGAGGGGGATCGGCTTCTTCGCCCTCCGGCAGCGGGCGAGGAGCGTCGCCAGGTCGAGCCCGGGGACGTACTCCATCGCGATGAAGTAGCTGGTCGGATCGCCGTTCGGATGGTCGACGCGGCCGAGATCGAAGACCTGCACGATGTTCGCGTGCGAGAGGCGCACGGCGAGCTTGGCCTCGTGCACGAACATGTCCACGAAGCGCCCCTGCTCGGCCAGCTTGGGGAGGATGCGCTTGATGACGAGGACCTTCTCGAACCCCTCGACGCCGAAGCTCTTCGCCTTGAAGACCTCGGCCATGCCGCCCTCGCCCAGGCGCTCGAGCAAGCGATACCGCCCGAAGGTCTCGCTCAGCATCGCCCCGCCTGCGCCCCGCGCAGCCTCGCGCCTTGAGCGCGCGCGGCGCTCCGGAGGGGGCGGCCCGCGGTCGGCGCGCGAGCCGGCGCCGCCGCGCCGGCCGCGTCGCCTAGCCGCGCGTCATGTCTCGACGGCCTTGTTCGCGCCGGCGTCATCGTCCCCTCCATACATCGACTCCGCGATCCGGAACGCCGCCCCCTCGAGACGCGCGTAGGCGTCCCGGAGCGCGTCGAGGTCGCCGCCGGCTTCGAGCAGCTTCCGCAGCGCCGCGCACTCGGCGTGGACCTCGCCGAGGAGCTCGGCGTCGAGCAGATCGCCGTAGCCTTCGAGGGCCTGCTCGGTCGTGTAGACGAGGGTCTCGGCCTGGTTGCGGAGCTCGGCGAGATCGCGCCGGAGCGCGTCGGTCTCCTTGAACCGCTCGCCCTCCGAGACGAGCCGCTCGACCTCGTCCGGCGTGAGGCCGCTCGTGGGGGTCACCCGGATCTCCTGCACCCGCCCCGTCCCGAGATCCCGCGCCTCGACGCGGACGATCCCGTTCTCGTCGATGCGGAAGGTGACCTGGATCTTGGGCAGCCCGCGCGGCGCGGGAGGGATGCCGGTGAGCTCGAACCGGGCGAGGCTCCGGCAGTCCGCGGCCATCTCGCGCTCGCCCTGGAGCACGTGCACGGGGACGAAGCTCTGGTTGTCGACGCTCGTCGTGAAGATCTCGCTCCGCTCGGTGGGGATGGTCGTGTTCCGCGGGATGAGCTTGAAGCTCACGCCGCCGCCGGTCTCGACGCCGAGCGACAGCGGCGTCACGTCGAGGAGCAGCACCTCGTCGACCTGTCCGGAGAGCGCGGCGCCCTGCAGCGCGGCCCCGACCGCGACGACCTCGTCGGGGTTCACGCCCTTGTTCGGCTCGCGGCCGAAGAACTCGCGCACCGCCGCCTGCACCGCGGGCATCCGGGTCATGCCGCCGACGAGGACCACCGTGTTGACCGCGGAGACGGGGAGCTTGGCGTCCCCGAGCGTGGCGCGACAGACGTCGATGGTCCGCCGGATGAGGCCCTCGCAGAGCATCTCGAGCTCGTTGCGCCGCATGGTCCGCTCGAGGTGGAGCGGCCCGCCGCCCGGGCCGACGGCGATGAAGGGGATGTTGATCTCGGTCTCGAGCGACGACGAGAGCTCGTGCTTCGCCTTCTCGGCCGCCTCCTTGAGCCGCTGCAGCGCCATGCGGTCCCGGCGCAGATCGATGCGGCTCTTCCCCTCGAACTCGTCGGCGAGCAGGTCGATGATCCGCTGGTCGAAGTCCTCGCCGCCGAGGTGCGTGTCGCCGCCGGTCGCCTTGACGCTGAAGACCCCGCTCGCGATCTCGAGGATCGAGATATCGAACGTGCCTCCGCCGAGATCGTAGACCGCGATCGTCTCGGCCTTCACCTTGTCGAGGCCGTAGGCGAGCGCAGCGGCGGTCGGCTCGTTGATGATCCGGCGCACGTCCAGCCCGGCGATCCGCCCTGCGTCCTTCGTCGCCTGCCGCTGCGCGTCGTCGAAGTAAGCGGGGACGGTGACCACCGCCTCCGTCACGGGCTCGCCGAGGAACCGCTCGGCGACCTGCTTCATCTGGCCGAGGATCACCGCGGAGATCTCGGGCGGCGAGTAGTTGCGCCCCTTGACCTCGACCCACGCGTCGCTGTTCGGCGCCTCGACGATCTTGTAGGGGGCGAGGCTGATCTGCTTGCTGACCTCGGGCGCGGTGAACTTGCGGCCCATCAGCCGCTTCACCGCATAGATGGTGTTCTGCGGGTTCGTGACCGCCTGGCGGCGCGCGACCTGCCCGACCAGGCGCTCACCGCTCGCGGGAAAGCCGACCACGGACGGCGTGGTGCGCGCGCCCTCGGCGTTCGGGATCACCCGAACATCGTTCGCCGAGGCGACGCCTGCCCCTTCGACGACAGCCACGCACGAGTTCGTCGTCCCGAGATCGATGCCGATCACCTTCCCCATATGCGGCGAAAGATACTACAGGCCTGGATGCTCGCCGGGTGGGGAGACGACCTGGGCGCCCGCGATATTTGAGGAGATCGTGCGGCGAGGTAGCGGGGCACGGCAGATCCCGGACACCATCACCGCCAGGATGCGCACCGTGCCGGGGGTGTGCGCCGAGGGAGCCGGCGCGACGCCGCGCGGAGGCTCAGTTCGCCGCGGCCGGCTCGGCGGGCGAGCCCTTCGAGACGACGACCATGGCCGCGCGGATCAGGTAATCGCCCAGCATGTATCCCGGCTGGACCTCCGCGATCACGACGCCAGCGGGGTGCTCGGTCGAGTCGAGCTGCTGGATGGCCTCGTGCACGCTGGGATCGAAGGGCTTGCCGACCGCGGCGATGCGCTTGATGCCCATGCGCTCCAGCGTGTCGACGAACTGCTTCGTCACGATCCGGATGCCCTCGGCGACCGACTTCACGTCCGGCGCGCTCTCGGCGTGGCTGGCGGCGCGCTCGAGGTTGTCGAAGACCGGGAGCAGATCCTTCAGGATCGCCTCGCGGCCGCGGCGCTGCGCCTCTTCGACCTCGCGCCGGGAGCGCTTACGGAAGTTGTCGAAATCCGCGGCGGTGCGCAGCAGCTGCTCGCGCATCCGCGCGGCTTCGGCCTGCGCCTCGCCTAGCTTGTCTTCGGGGGTGGGGGCCTGCTGCTCCGCGGCCTCTGCGCGCTCCGCCTGCGCCTCTGCCGTCTCCCCCGTGTTCTGGTTCGACCCATTTTGTTCCGAATCGCTCATAGGACGGCGGCACTATAACCAGCCGCGATCCGCTGGCAATCGTCACGCCCATGGTCGGCCGGAGGCGAGCGCCGGCGTCCGAGCGCGCCGGTGCTCGCCGCCGCGCCGGTCCAGGACGCCCGCGGAGCCTGGCTCCTGGGCGCTCCGGGCACGCTCCGGAGGCGCTCCGGACGCGCTCCAGAGGCGCTCCGGAGGCGCTCCAGAGGCGCAGATTGCCCGGGTCTCCACGATCCGCTGCGGGCGCTGCATCGACCGTTTGCTCTGACGCCCCCCCCGGCGTTAGATCGCCCCCCATGAGCATCGCCACAAGCCCCGCCGCCGAACCTCCTCCGGCGGACGCCTCGACGCCCAGCTCGCCGCTCCTCGCGGCGCAGAAGCACCTGCTCGGCAACTACCGCCAGCCGCCGTTCGTCCTCGACCGCGGCAGGGGTTGCGAGCTCTTCGACACGGAGGGGCGCCGGTACCTTGACATGTGCGCGGGGGTGGCGGTGGCTTCGCTCGGGCACGCTCACCCGCGGCTCGTGGCGACCATCTCCGAGCAGGCGGGCCGCCTGATGCACGTCTCCAACTATTTCTTCAACGCCGAGAACCTCCGCCTCGCCGAGGAGCTCTGCGCGAAGACCGGCTTCGACCGCGCCTTCTTCTGCAACTCGGGCACGGAGGCGAACGAGGCGATGCTCAAGCTCGCGCGCCGCCATTTCTTCAACCGGGGCGAGGTGGGGCGCTACCGCATCATCGCGTTCGACAACGCGTTTCACGGCCGCACCCTCGGCGCGGTCGCCCTGACCGGGACGCCGAAGTACCGCGAGGGCTTCGGCCCGCCGCTCGACGGCGTCACGCACGTGCCGTACGGAGACGCGGCGGCGGTGCGCGCGGCCATGGACCCGGACGTCGCGGGGATCCTCGTGGAGCCGGTGCAAGGGGAGGGCGGCGTGCTGCCGGCCCCGGCCGGGTTCCTCGCCGAGCTGCGGCGCATCGCCGACGAGCACGGCGCGCTGCTGCTCATCGACGAGGTGCAGACCGGCATCGGGCGCACGGGGCACTGGCTCGGCGCGACGTACGACGGCGTCCAGGGCGACGCCGCGGCGCTCGCGAAGGGGCTCGGCGGTGGGTTCCCGGTCGGCGCGCTGGTGCTGCGGGAGCGGCTCAACGGCGCGCTGCCCCCGGGCTCGCACGGCTCGACCTACGGCGGCAACGCGCTCGCCTCGGCCACGGCGCGCACGGTGCTCGCGGTCATCGAGGAAGAGAAGCTGTGCGAGGCCGCCGTGAAGCGCGGCGAGCACCTCGGCCGCGGCCTCGCCGCGATCGCCGCGCGGCTGCCGGGCGTGTGCCTCGGCGAGCGCGGTCGCGGGTTGCTCCGCGGGCTCATCCTCGCGCCGACCGTCGACGCGCGGGCCGCCCTCGGCCGCGCGCGCGATCGGGGCGTGCTGCTCACGATCGCGGGGAGCAGCGTGCTCCGGTTCACGCCGCCCCTGATCGTGAGCGAGGCGCAGATCGACGAGGCGCTGGCCGAGGTCGAGGCCGCGCTCTCCGAGACGCCGGCTGCAGGTTGAGGTGGTCGCCTCGCGCGCCGCGGGTCCCGACGTCGCACCCGTCCCGTGCTCGGGCTGCAGCAAGCTGATCGATCCGCTGCGCGCGGGGCAGGTGGCGATCTTCGATCAGCGCTTCCATTATTTCTGCAACGCGCGGTGCCGCCACGCCTTCCTCGGTGAAGCGCCGCCTGCGCCGGGGGACGGCCGGCCTGCGGGCCTCGCGGCGTCGGGCGCGCCCTTCGCCGGCGCTCCTCCCCGGGGGCTCCCGCCGGGCGCGCCGCCGGGCGCCGGCGGGCACCACGCCTCCACCACCCCGCGCACCCCGCGCGCGGAGCCCGCGCGGGCGAGCGCCGACGAGGGCGCGGCGCGCGTCGCCGAGCTCGACGCGCCGATCGTAAACGCGTTCCCCCCCGTGTCGCTCGACGAGAAGCTCCCCGAGCTGCCCGTCCTCGACGACGATCGCGCGCTGCTCGAGCCCATCGGGAACACCATCCTGAGCGAGGAGCCGCAGCGCTACGACGCGGTCGACGCGCGGGACATCGGCGCGCTCCTGCTCGTGCTCGCGATCATCGCGGGGACGCTCGCCGTCGCGCTCACCCTCGCCGGGGACGCGAAGCTCGTCATCGGCGCGCGGATCGTGCTCGCCACGGTGAGCGCAGGGATGCTCCTTGGCCGCGCCGCCACGACCGCGCGCGACGCCACCGATCCGCACCCTGCGCCGATG
This sequence comes from Sorangium sp. KYC3313, assembly GCF_052075895.1. Lineage (NCBI taxonomy): Bacteria > Pseudomonadati > Myxococcota > Polyangiales > Polyangiaceae > Sorangium > Sorangium sp. KYC3313. Next base: position 404,929 of record NZ_CP197255.1, on the reverse strand, counting down.
CTCGCCCCCGTCCTGGGCGGGCTCGTCGCCGCCGTCTGGGCCCTCTTCGGTCAGGACCGCGCCCTCGCGGCCGAGGCCGCGTCGCTCGCCGGCGTGATCGCCACCGCCAGCGCGATCAGCGCGTGGCTCATCGAGAGCGCCCGACATCGCGTGTTCGCGGAGCGGGCGTGGATCGGATCCGTGCTCTCGACCCCGGCGCGCCGGCCGCCTGGCGCGTGGGCGCAGGGCCAGGCGCCCGCCGACCGCGCCCCTCAGCGCGGCGGCGACGGCGGTCCTGTCGAGGGCGCCGGGGATGAGCTCTACGAGCTGCGACCGGGCGAGCGCGTCCAGGTCGACGCGGGGGAGATCGTCCCCGTCGATCTCGTCGTCACGGGCGGCGACGTCGAGGTGCTCCCCTGGATCGGCGCGACCACGCCGACCCGCCGCCGCGACGGCGACCCGGTCGTCGCCGGGGCCACCGTGGTCCGGGGTCGCCTCGTCGGCGCGTGCACCTTCTCCGGCGGCGATCGCGCGGTCGCGCGCGTCCTGCTCGACGCCCGCCGGCGCGCGGACGCCCTCGCGCCCATCGCGCAGGCCTCCCGCGCCTTGACCGAGCGCTGGGCGATCGGCGCCGCGGCGATCGGCGCGCTCTCCGCCTTCGTCGCCGGGCGCGCTCCGGTCGAGATCGCGATGACCGCGGCCGCCGTGCTCGCCGCGCTGTCCACGGCGATCACGGCGTCCATCGCCTCGGTGCACGTCGCGCGGGGCATCTTGCTCGGGCTCCGCCGGGGCATCGTCTACAAGAGCGCCGACGCCTGGGATCGCGCAGGGAAGACCTCGGTCGCCGTGTTCTGCGCCCGCGGCACGCTGCTGCTCGGCGAGCCCGAGCTCGCGGAGCTGGAGGCGACCGGCCAGAAGCTCAAGCCGAGCGACGTGCTCGCGCTCGCGGCCGGGGCGGAGCGCACCGAGGAGCACCCCGTCGCGACGGCGATCGTCCGCGCCGCGCGCGCCCGCGGCTTGCGGCCCGACGGCGTGCGCAACCCCAACTTCCACCCCGGCCTCGGCGTGACGGCCGTCACCTCGTCCGGCGAGGAGCTCTGCGTCGGCAACCGCGCGCTCATGCTCGAGCAGCGGATCTCGATCGCCGCGGCCGAGAGCCGCGTCGCCGAGCTCGAGGCGCTGGGGCGCACGGTGGTCCTCGTCGCTGTCGGCGCTCGCCTCGTCGGCATCATCGGCCTGCAGGACGGGCTGCGCCCCGGGGCGCGGGCCGCCATCCAGCACCTGCTCGACGCGCAGATCGAGCCCGTGCTGATGTCGGGCGACGCGCGCGAGACGTGCGAGGCGATCGGCCGCTCGCTCGACATCGATCACATCCGCCCCGAGATCCTCCCCGCGGATCGCGGCACGGAGGTGCGTCGCCTGATCGACGCGGGCACGAGCGTCGCCGTCCTCGGCCACGCGGGCGTCGACGACGCCGCGCTCGGCGCCGCGGACGTCTCCGTGGCGCTCGGCGCCGCCGGCTCGGCGCCCGCCGACTTCTCCACGGTCCTCGCGTCGGACGACGTCCGCGACGCCGCGCTCTCCCTCGCGCTCGCGCACCGCACGCGCCTCGAGGCGCGCGTCGGGCTCGCGCTCAGCGTCGCCCCGGCGCTCGTCGGCGCCGCGGTCATCGCCGCGTTCGTGCTCCCGCCGGCCTACGCGCCCATCGCCTCGCTGCTCGGCGGCGTCATGGCCGTCTTCCACGCCCGCGCGCTCGACGCGAAGAGCTGAGCGCCGGGCGCGCTCGCCGGCGCGGGGCTCCTCGCCGCGCCGGGGCGGGCTACGAGACGTCGGGCGTGGTGCCCTTGGCGTCGTGGCAGTCCGCGCAGACGCCGTACATCTCGTGCTTGTGCCAGGTCACCTCGAAGCCGTACTTCGCGGCGATCTCTTCCTGGAGCGCCTCGATCCGCGGCTCCTCGAACTCGATGATCTTCCCGCAGTTGACGCAGATCAGGTGGTCGTGGTGCGCGCTGGCGTCGTCCGCCAGCTCGTAGCGGCTAAGGCCGTCCCCGAACCGGCGCTCGGAGGCCACGCCGCACTCCGCGAGCAGCTTGAGCGTGCGGTACACCGTCGCGTACCCGATGCCTCGGTCGTGCGCGCGCACCTCCGCGAGCAGGTCCTCGATGGTCATGTGCGGGGCGCCGGAGAAGAACGTGTCGACGATCAGCCGGCGCTGCGCCGTCGATCTCAGCCCCTTCTTCGCCATGTACGCCTGGAGGCGAGCGCGGAGCCGGTCGAGGGCAATCTTGTCCACGTGGCTGGCGCCGCTCCCCTCTCTCTCCATGACGGCCATGGCAAGTTTATCCCGTTCGCGGCGAACCGCGTCAAGGCCGGTGACCGAGGCCACGTGGCGCGACCTCGCCGATGCTGCCTGTGGCCCCGCTCGTCGGCGCTACTCGCCGACCTGCGCCATGTAGCTGATCTGAGCCGCCGAACCCCCGAGGGGGCTGAGCAGCGTGATGGGAGGCGCGACCAGGCCGGCCGCCGCCGTGTTGTCGATGACGACGTAGTAGAGGCCCGGGCGCAGCGCGTAGCGGCGGGTCTCGATGATCCCGGGCTGGAGAGGGCCGCCTGCCTGCACCGGGCCTGGCGGGGGGCCGAGCGGCTTGCCGGTCTGGTACGCCTCGCGCCACGCGTCGCCGGTGGGCTTGTCGACGATCATGAGGTCCACGGGCGCGCCCTGCGCGCTGACCTTGAGGTAGAGCGCCTGGTCCGAGTCGGCGATCTCGAACGGCCCGAGGTAGTCGCGCTGGTGCGCGTGCACCTCGACGGTCTCGTTCGCGAAGGTGTACCGCTCCTCGTCCTCGGCCTCGAACGGGTGGTGCGGTCGCTGGGGTGGCATGAGGATCCCCAGCGTGAAGTCTTTCCCGGTCTCCTCGTTGTAGAGGACGGTGAACCCGCGGGTCAGCTCACCCGCGACGATCTGGTTGCCGAGCACGTTGGCGAGCCCTCCGAACGGCGGGACGTTGGCCATCACGTCGATGACGGGGTTCTCGACGTAGCCCAGCTGGAAGCTCGGGCCTTGCACGATCCGGTTCAGCCGTCCCCACACGTAGACGTTGTCGTCCGCGAGCTGGAAGTCGGGTCGGTACTCGACGGACGTCGTGAGCGAGAAGCCCACCCGCTTGGCCGGCTGCATGTAGCCGTAGCCGGTGCCGGCGATGTGGACGGTGATCGTCTGGGCCGCGTCGTTGACGTCGTACGAGCACTGCATCGGGAAGAACCGCCCGATGGACGCCGATCTGTCCTGAAGGCGCAGCGAGACCCCGCTCTTCAGCATCTCGGGGCAGATCTTGCTGGCGCCGAAGTTCGAGAACAGGAACCAGCGGAGGCCAGGGCTCGCGTTCACGGGGCCGCTGACGCAGGGGCAGCCGACGAACGTGAACGACAGCGCGACAGCGGCGAGCGCCAGCGCGGCGGACGCGCGGGAGAGCGGGGGTCTTCGTGCGGGCACGCGGGCTAACATAGCGGGTCGACCTCGGAGGGAGAGCGGGTTTGCGCGCGGGGGGACGGCCCCTCCCGGATCAGCGCACGAGATGCCATTGGACGCCGGGGGTCACCTCGAGATGCAGGTGATTTTTGTGCGCCCGGTCGTAGTTGGGCGTGAGGATCGACGTGAAGATGTGCTGGTCCACCGCCTCGCACACGATGGATCGCAGCTCTCGCGCCGCCGCGTCCGCCGGAGGGCCGCTGCCCGCCCCCTTGCCGGCCCCGCGGCGCCGCCCGGTCGGGCCGGCGCTCTCGCCGCAGACCGGCGCGCCGCGCCTGCCGACGAAGTCGCGCTCCACCTCGAGCCAATCCTCCGCGAACCCGCCGCCGACGCGCTCCTTGACGAACCTGTAGGGGTCGATCGCGAGCCCGCCGGGGTGCCTCGTGGCGAGCTTGCCCTCGGGCCACATCCTGGCCGGAGGCCGCCAGGCCGAGAACATCAGCACCTCGTCGATGTCGTGCGCGCGGAGGATCCGGCTGAAGTCCGAGAGCGCGAGCGCGAGGCGGCAGTCGAAGACGTCGTACGGGTTTCCAGCGCGTTGATGGGCCGGCAGCGCCGTCCGGTAGACGACCCCGCCGACCTCGTGCGGCAGCCGCACCGGAGCGAGCACGCCCGGCGCGCGCTGCACCGGCTGGAACGCGATCTTCCGCTGCGTGAGCGCCGCACGGCATTGCTCCGCGCTCATGGCCGCGTAGCGCGCCGACGGGTGCTTCGCCCAGTCCTGGTGGTACCTGACCTTCGGCTTGCCCTGCGCGCTCGGCGCGGCGGCGAGGGGGCCGAGCGCTAGGGCGAGCGCGCAGGCAGCGGCGGCGTGGCGTGCGGGCGGCATCGTTGCGGTACATCCCTCGTGCGAAGCAAGGCAGGCCGACCCTCTCGGGGGCCGAGCGATCACGTAATCACGTAACCGCGTGGCCGCGTGGCCGCGTGGCCGCGTGGCCGCGTGGCTGCGTGGCCGGTCGCGCCGCCATCCGGTGGGGCGGGGCCCCGTGCGCGGGGCGGCACCTGCCCGATCCTACCGCGACATTTGACCGGGCCGCGCGATCCCCTCAAAATGGGTCGCATGCGCGTCCGTGGGTCGAGCGCCCGCACGCGCAGCTTGACGTACGGGAGCGAAGGTCCGGCCCGCATGGCTTCCCGGGCTGGGCGGTCCCTGGTCCAGGTAGCCACGGCGGCGCGCTTGTGCGCGGCATGCAACTGACATGGGTGATCTTTCCAATCGAGCTCGAAAGATCCTTTTCGCCGCGGTCACCGAGTTCATCGCAACGGGCGACCCAGTTGGCAGCAGGACGCTCGCCCGGAAATACGGGCTGGATCTCTCGGCTGCTTCGATCCGCAACGTGCTCGCCGACCTCGAGGAGGCCGGGTACCTCCACCAGCCGCACACCTCTGCCGGGCGGATCCCGACCGATCGCGCGCTCCGGCTGTTCATCGACGCGCTCGTCGAGCTCCGGTCGCTGTCCCCCGAGCAGCAGGCCGAGCTGAGCGCGAGGTTCACCGAGATCTACGCGGGGGCGAACGATCCGCTCCGCGAGACGGGGCGCTACCTCTCGGAGCTGTCCGGCGCCGCGGCGGTCGTCGCGGCGCCGCGGGCGGAGCTCCGCGCCCTCGCTCAGCTGCGCTTCATCCCGACCAAGCCCGGGCAGCTGCTCGCGGTGCTCGTCTTCGCCGACGGCTCGGTCGCGAACCGCTTCATCTCGGCCGACGAGGCGATCAACGAGGGCGAGCTCACCCGGATCCACAACCTGCTCACCGACGTCATCGAGGGGCGCACCCTGGGCGAGATCCGGGACCTGTTCGCCCGCCGCCTCGCCGACGAGCGCCTCCAGATCGACGCGCTGAGGCGCCGCGCCTTCGAGCTCGGCAGCAAGGCGATGGCCGACGTGACCCCGCGGAGCGAGGTCGTCATCGAGGGGCAGAACCGCCTGATCGATCTGCCTGAGTACGCCGATGTCGACCGGCTCAAGAAGCTGATGAAGGCGCTTGAGGAGCGCGAGGAGCTCGTCGATCTGCTCGACCGGACGCTCGCCGCCGGCGCGGGTGAGGTCACCGTGTTCGTCGGCAGCGAGGCGGGCGACCTCGGTGGAGGCCAGCTCAGCCTCGTCGCCGCGCCGTACATGGAGAACGGCCGCGTCGCCGGGACCGTGGGCGTGCTCGGCCCGACGCGGATGGACTATGCGAAGGTCATGCCGCTGGTCGACGCCACGGCCGCGGCAATGACCGAGGTCCGCGGCAAGGTCAAGTAGCGCCCTTCCGCTGCGGCTCGCGGAGCCGCTCGAGCACGTCGTCGAAGTCCGGGGGCGGCGGCGCCTGGAAGCGCATCGGCCGGTCGTCGGCCGGGTGGTCGAAGCCGAGCTCGGCCGCGTGGAGCATCAGCCGCGCGGCCGGGACCCTCGCCCCGCGGTAGCCCCGCACGTAGACGGTCTCGCCGACGAGCGGGTGCCCGGCCTCCGCGAGGTGGATGCGGATCTGGTGCGTGCGTCCCGTCTCGAGCCGGCACGCGACGAGCGTCATGCCCCCGGCGCCGGCCCCCTCCTGCGGCCCTCGGAGCACCTCGATCGGCTCCACGTGCGTCACCGCGAGCTGCCCCTCGCGCCGCCCCTCTCGCGCCGAGCCGCGCAGCCCGTCGCCCCGATCCTCGACGAGGTAGCTGCGGTAGGTGCCGCGCGGGACGGCGCCGTGCGCCAGCGCCAGGTACTGCCGGTGCATCGCGCGGACGCGGAGCTGCTGCGCGAGGTGCTTCTTCGCGGCGAGCGTCCGCGCGAAGACAAGCAGCCCGCTCGTCCCCTTGTCGAGGCGCTGCACCACGCCGAGCGGCGCGCGCCCGCGCAGGCGGTCGCGCCTGGCCAGCACCTCGCGCACCAGCGCGTCGAGGGTCGCGGCCTGCTCCGCGGGATCCTCGTCGCCGTACGGGATGGTGCTCACCCCGGCGGGCTTGTTCACCACGATGACGCTCGCGTCCGCGTAGACCACGAGCTCGCCCTCGAGCTTGCGCCGCCGCACGGTCTCGGGCCTCGGCGCGTGCAGGCGGATCTCGAGCAGCTCCCCGCCGAGCACCCGCCGGCGGGCGCTCGTCGCCACCGCGCTCCCGACCAGCACCTTGCCGGTCTCGATCAACCGGCGCGCGTCGGACCACGAGACCGCGGCCAGCGCACGGACGGCCCCGTCCAGCGGGCGCCGATCCAGCTCGGCGGGCACCGTCCAGCGGCCATCCTGCGGAGGTCGTACCTGGGCGGCCGGGTGGACGCCGGTCGTTTCGGCGGCTTTGTCTTCCTGGCTCGGCGGAGTGGCGGGTCGGAGCGAACGCATGTAGAAGCTCACAGGGGGGCGCCTCGGCTCCGCCCACCAGCGTGGGACCGGGCTCTACCGGCGCGGAAAACGCACATCCGCGGGGCCCGCGGGGGCGAAATACACCGCGAATGTTGACACATCGCGCGACCGGAGCCGAAGATATCCAGAGCCGTCATCGCTTTCTCGCCATCTGAGAGGAGACCCGTTCGTGGCCAGCACCCTTCTCGCCGTAGACGACAGCGTGACCATGCGCAAAGTGCTCGAAATCACCTTTGCGGGTCAGGATTTCCGCGTCGTGACGGCGAGCAGCGCCGACGCTGCGCTGCAGAAGCTCAAGAGCGATAAACCCGACCTGGTGATCGCCGACGTCACGCTCGAGCCGAAGAACGGCTACGAGCTGTGCAAGGCGATCAAGCAGGCCTCACCGGCGACGCCCGTCCTGATCCTCTCGTCCAAGCAGAACCCGTTCGACCCCGCCAAGGGATCGGGCGCGCAGGCGGACGATCACATGGACAAGCCGTTCGACACCCAGCAGATGATCGACAAGGTCAAGAAGCTGCTGGCGTCGCGCGGCGAAGCGAAGCCCGCCGCCGCAGCGGCCCCTGCTGCCGCGGCGCCTGCGCCCGCGCGCTCTCCTGCGGCGCAGCCCGCCGCCGCCGCGCAGCAGGCGGCAACGAGCCCGCTCCAGCGCGCGAAGACCCTCATCTACACGCCCAACGCGCCGGCCACGAGCGCTGCGCCGGCCCAGGCCTCGGTCAAGACGGCGCCGGGCGGCCCGGCGAACGTGCCGGTCACGACGACGATGGCCTTCTCGCCGACGCCGGTGTCCGGCGTGCCGAAGACCGCGACGGGGCCTGCCGCCGTCGCCGCGACCGCCTCCGCGCAGGTCAACGGCCAGATGGCGAGCAAGCTCGAGGGCCTCGGCCTCACCTCCGATCAGGTGGAGGCCGTGATGGCGCTGTCCCGCGACATCGTGGAGCGCGTCGTGTGGGAGGTCGTGCCGGTGCTCGCCGAGACGATCATCAAGGAAGAGATCGCGCGCCTGACGAAGTAGGCGCGCACCGCGGCCTCTGCCTGGCCGTGGCTGCTTTGTCCGGCGTCCTGGAGTTGCTACGCCAGGGCCGCGCCTCGTTCCGCGGTCGGCGCAGCCATGAACGACACACACGACAAACGCAGCGGTGCGCCCGCGGACGCCCGCGACGGGACGGCCGCTGGCGATCTGGAGAGCCCGAGCGCTCCTCCGCCACGCGCGCCTTCCGCCGGCGACGGGGCAGCGGGGAGCGACGGCATGGTCGGGATGGCCGGGGCCGCGGCCGACGCCGAGGAGGCTCGCCTCGTGCCGCAGGGCAACCCGCTCCGCTGGCGTGGCGCCGCCGTGTCCGCCGCGGGCGCCCTCCTCACGTTCGTCGTGATGGCGCTCGCGCCTCAGCTGCGCTGGGGTGTCCCGATCGGCGCGCTCGGCGTCGCCATCGCGGCGATCGGTCTGCTCGACCTGCTCGGCTCGTTCGACGATCCCCCCGAGCGCGTCGCCACGCGCGTCGGGATCCACGACCTCCTCGGCCCGCTCGCGCTGCTCGGGGGTGGGCTCGTCGCGCTCTTCGTCCTGATCACGCTGAGCGTCGCGGGCTTCTTCTCGCCGAGCCCCCTCTCGTCGGACGGCGCGCCGACGCTGCTCTCGCTGGCGGTGCCCGCCATCGCCGTACCTGCCGCGTTTCTCACGGCGGTCATCGGCGCGTTCCGGTTCGGCGAGCGCCTCGGCCCCTGCCGCGTCGACGAGGCGGGAACTCCGCGCCCCCTCGGCCGGCGGCACGGCTTCTGGCTCGTCGCCGTCGTCACGCTGCTCTACCTGCCCATGCTCGGGAGCCACTCGCTCACCGATCCGTGGGAGACGCACTACGGCGAGGTCGCGCGCGAGATCCTGGCCAGGAACGACTGGATCTCCCTCTGGTGGGCGCAGGACGGCTGGTTCTGGTCGAAGCCGGTGCTCGACTTCTGGATGCAGGCGCTCGCGATGGCCGCGTTCGGCGTCCGCTACCGCTCGGGCGAGATGCTCTCGGCGGCCGCCGAGGGGCGCACCCCGTGGCCCGAGTGGGCCGTCAGGCTCCCCGTCTTCGCGCTGACGCTCATCGCCGTTTATCTCCTCTACAAGGCCGTCTCGCGCATCTTCAGCCGCCGCGCGGGGCTGCTCGCGGGGCTCGTCCTCGCCACGATGCCGCAGTGGTTCCTGGTCTCCCACCAGACCATGACCGACATGCCCTTCGTCGCGACGATGGCCGCGGCGATGGCGCTCCTCCTGCTCGGCATCCACACCGACGACGCGGAGGAGGCGCGCGTCTACGAGGTGGATCTCGGCCCGCTCAAGGTGGGCCTCTCGGCCTATCACCTCGTGCTGGGGGCGATCCTCGCCTGCGCGCTGCCGCAGATCCTCTACCTGCTCTCGCGTCACGTCGAGATCGGCCTTTCGCCCTTCGGCCTCCACTTCCGCGGCGACGTCTTCAGCTCGGGCTCACCGGGCAACTGCGGTCTGCCCGGGAACGAGGCCTGCCGGTCGGTGCTGCCCGTGCTCCCCGGCCTTCAGCCTGCGCTCCAGGCGCTCGTCTGGGCGCAGACGCTCGCGATCGTCCTGTACGCCAGCTGGGGCGAGCGGCGCGTCCAGCGGCTCCTCTTCCTCTCGGCGTGGTTCTTCGCTGCCCTGTCCACGATGGCCAAGGGGCCGGCCGGCTTCGGGCTCCCGGTGCTCTGCGCGCTCGGCTACGTCGTCGTCTCCCGCCGGTACCGCGACGTGCTCAAGATGGAGATCCCCGTCGGGCTGCTCGTGCTCGCGTGCATCGCGCTGCCCTGGTTCGTCGCGATGTACGCGCGGCACGGCCAGCCGTTCACCGACAGGCTCCTGTTCCACGACATGTTCAAGCGCGCCTTCACCCACGTCCACGACACGAACGAGGGCGACGACGTGAGCTTCCGCTATTACGTGTGGCAGCTCGGCTACGCGATGTTCCCGTGGACCGGGCTCGTGCCCGCGTCGCTCGTGTGGTGGCTCAGGCGGCGCGAGGGGGCGGCGCCGGGGGAGCGCGGCTCGGCCGACGTCCGCCAGGGCGACGCCTCGGTGTTCCTGGCGATGTGGTTCCTCTTCGGCTTCGCGCTGTTCTCGCTGATGCTGACGAAGTTCCATCACTACATCCTGCCGGCCGTGCCGCCGGCGGCGATGCTCACGGGGATCCTGCTCGACGACATGCTGCGCCTCGATGGCCGCGCGGGAGGGCTCGCGCGCCGCTCGAACGGCGCCTCCTCGCCGGTGCAGTCGGCGCGCTCCGCCGCGGTGGTCAGCTACGAGCGCGCGATGCTCGGCGCCGTCGCGCTCGGCGCTGCGCTCCTCGTGTTCCTCGTCGGGCGCGATCTCGCGATGGTGCGCGAGGGACAGCCGAGCCAGGCCAGGTTGCTGCACCTGTTCACGTACAATTACAAGCGCCCCTGGCCGCAGTCGCTCGACTTCTCCGCGGCCCTGTGGGCCTTCACCGCCGCCGCGGCTGCCCTGTGCTTGCTGCTGATGGTCGCGCGCTGGCGCCGCCATGTCGTCTACGCGCTCCTCTCGCTCGCCGTCGTGTTCACGGCGTGGGGCATCGACGTGTACTTCGTGCGGACGTCGCCTCACTGGGGGCAACGCGAGACGTTGCTCGCCTACGTGCGCGCGAATCAGCAGATCCCAGGGCCGCTCGTCGCCTACCAGCTGAACTGGAAGGGCGAGAACTTCTATGCCGGCAACCGGCTGGCGGCCTTCGTGTCGAGCGGAAAGAAGTTCCAGGATTACATCAACGAGCAAAAGAAGAAGGGCGTGAAGACCTTCTACTTCGTCACCGAGCACGGACGCACCGGCTCCTTGTCGAACGAGCTCGGCAGCCCTCGCATCTTCGAGAAGCTCACGTCCATCGAGCTCAACAACAAGTTCCTCGTGGTGCGAGCGACGTTCGAGTGAGCCGAACGGCGCCGGAGGGCGCTCATCTCACCAGCGCTGTCCGGCTGTGACGCTGTACGCCTGCTCCGGCCCGGGGAGTGCCGCTGTCGGTGTTCGACCGTCATGCTGAATCAGGAGCGTTCTTGCATCTCTGTCGCCGTGGCGGCGCAGCAGCGCAAGGGGACTCCTGTTGGGGCGTGCTAAGTACCTGAATTGACTTGAAGAAGTCGCAGGCACGCGCCCTGCTCTCCCCTGGGTTCGAGCGTCGCGGCGGAGACCTTTCCCCCCCAGGTCCGCTGCGACGCTCTCTTTATTTCCGCAGCTGCGCCGGCCGCACAGCGTGCGACCAGCTCATTCGCTCCTGGCGCCGCCAGGGGTCGCTTGCAATGCAGTGAAATGTCGATCCAGCGCGTCCAGGAGACCTGCTGTGGTGCTCACCTCGGCGGTCACGCCGACCCGGAGCCCCCGCTTCTCGGCGGTCGCGGTCGTGATCGGCCCGATGCTCGCGAGGAGCACGCGCTCGAGGCGCGCTGCGGCGCCCTCGCCGAGGAGATCGCAGAGGCTGTCGACGGTGCTGCTCGAGGTGAGCAGCACGACGTCGATCGCGCCTGCCGAGAGCGCCCGGAGCAGCTCTTCGCGGCGACCGGCCGACGCAGGGCGGGTCTCGTAGACAGGCACGACATCGACCTCGCAACCGGCGGCGCGGAGGCGCTCGGGGAGCACCTCGCGGGCGACCAGCGCGCGCGCGAGGAGCACGCGGACTCGAGGGGACGCCGCCCGGCGTCCGGCGAGCGCGGGGTCGGCGAGGATGGCCTCCGCGAGCTCCTCGCCGCGGAATTCCCGCGGGACGATGTCGGCGCGGACGCCGCGCGCGGCGAGCGCGGCGGCCGTCCCGACGCCGATCGCGGCGAGGCGCGCAGGGCCGAAGGCGCGCGCGTCCAGGCCGAGCCGCTCCACCTCCTTGAAGAAGCAGGCCACCCCGTTCTCGCTCGTGAAGACGACGGCGTGGTAACCGGCGAGGCCGCGGACGGCCTCGGTGACGCGCGCCGGGTCGGGGGGCGGGTGGATCTCGATGGTCGGGAGCTCCACCGCCTCGCCGCCGCGCAGGCGCACCAGCCTCGACGTCGAGCGCGCCTGGTGGCGCGGCCGGGTCACGAGCACGCGCTTGCCGAAGAGCGGCTTCCGATCGAACCAGCGGAGCGTGTCGCGCAGGCCGGTGACGGCGCCGACGACGATGACCGCGGGGCTCTCGATCCCTGCCTCCTTCACGCGGCGAGGCAGCTCGTCGAGGCGGCTGGAGACGACGCGCTGGTCGGCCCGCGTGCCCCACTGGATCGCCGCCGCCGGCGTCGCGGGATCGCGGCGCCCGGGCCCCATCAGCCCCGCGACCACCGCGTCGAGGGCCTGCATGCCCATCAGGACGCAGATGGTGCCGCGGACGGAGGCGAGCTCGCTCCAGTCGAAGGATCTGCCAGCCCGGGTGACGCCGCTGACGATCATCACGCTGGAGGCGATGTGCCGGTGCGTCAGCGAGATGCCGGCGTAGGCCGTCGCGCCGAGCGGAGAGCAGACGCCCGGCACCACCTCGAACGGCACCCCGGCCCGCGCCAGCGCCTCCGCCTCCTCCGAGCCGCGCCCGAAGAGGAACGGATCGCCGCCCTTCAAGCGAACGACGCTGCGGCCCGCGAGGCCGAGCGCGACGAGCTCCGCGTCGATCTCCGCCTGCTTCGCGTCCTTCACCACCCGATCGCCGCCGCGCTTGCCGACCGAGCGCACGTCGGCGCCCTCCCGCACGCGGTCGAGCAGCGCGGGGTGGACGAGCTCGTCGTGCAGCACGACGTCGGCCGTGGCGAGGAGCTCTGCGCCGCGCAATGTGAGGAGCCCCGGATCCCCAGGGCCGGCGCCGACCAGGTACACGACGCCTGGCCTGGCCGCGCCCGGCGCTCCGTCGTTCATTGCCCCCGCAGCCGCCGCGCCGGGGCCCTCCTCGGAAGGATCGTTACGCCTCGGAAACACAGTCAAACTCCCGTCATTCTCTCGTTCATGCATGGCAGACGTTGATTGTCATAGCGATTCTGCAGTGATGTTGACCCGGTGCGTTATGGGATTAGAATCGCATCCGGTCGATTCAACGTCCGGCGGTTTCTGGAGTCCATTCGATGAGATCTGTGAAACTGGTCGAGGAGCTGCTGAGCTCAGAGCGCGGCTTTCCGGACCGATGGTACGTCACCAACGGGGAGCGCTCGGTCGGGCCGGTCAGGCTCGACCAGCTCGCGCGCGGCATCGAGAGCGGAGTGGTCCCCCTCGATAGCTTCGTCCGCAATGAGGCATGGACCGTGTGGTGCCCGCTGTCCGACATTGCAACGGTCACGGTCGCCGCCACGGCGGCGCCTGCGGAGCAGCCGGCGGCGCGCTCGACAGCGGATGACGACGACGACACGCTCCCGCTGTCGTCCCAGCAGACGCCCCAGCCGATGACGCCGCGCCCCGGCTCGGCGGCGCGCTCGGCCGCGCGCTCTGGAGCGGCCCACCGCTGAGCGATGGCTGCGCGCGCGGACCGCGCCCGGCGCGAGCTCCGCGCGCGGGTGGGCGAGCGCGGCGGGAAAACGGGAAGTGGAGGGCCGTTCTCATGCTGGCGGTTTCGGGCGAACACTGCGAACACTGCGAACACTGCGAACACTAACCGATTCGCAGCGCCCACGCGATCCACGGATCGCGCGGTTCTCTGGACCGGAGCGGCTCACGCGGGCGCAGGGCTGCTATGCTCCGCCGCCGTGTTCCCCACGAAGAGACCGCGTCGGCTCCGTCGCTCGCCCGCCCTCCGCGCCCTGGTGCGCGAGACAACCCTCCATCCGGGAGATTTCATCCTCCCCCTCTTCTTCAACGAGGCGCTCGACGCGCCTCGGCCGGTCGGGACGATGCCGGGGGTCTCGCAGCTGCCCGTGAGCGCCGCGGCAGCGCAGGCGCGGCTCTGCAAGGAGCTCGGCATCGGCGGGACGATCCTGTTCGGGCTCCCGCGCACCAAGGATGCGTCGGGCACGAGCGCTTACGACCCGGACGGGCCTGTGCCGCGCGCCGTGAAGGCGATGAAGGAGGCCGTGCCGGAGCTGCTCGTGATCACCGACGTGTGCGTGGACGAGTACACCGATCACGGCCACTGCGGCCTGCTGCGGCAGGACGCGTCCGGGGCGGTGGACGTCGACAACGACGCGACGCTGGAGGTGCTCGCGCGGGCGGCCGTGGTCCACGCCAGGGCGGGGGCCGACGTGGTCGCGCCGAGCGACATGATGGACGGCCGGGTCGCCGCGATCCGGCGCGCCCTCGACGCCGAGTCGCTGACGGGGACGGCGATCCTCTCCTACGCCGTGAAGTATGCGTCCGGCTTTTACGGGCCGTTCCGCGAGGCGGCCGACTGCGCGCCCAAGTTCGGCGACCGGGCGGGTTACCAGATGGACCCCGGGAACGCCCGCGAAGGCCTGCGCGAGGCGGCGCTCGACGAGGAAGAGGGGGCCGACATGCTCATGGTCAAGCCCGCGCTCGCGTACCTCGACGTCATCGCGCGCGTGCGCGAGGTGACGACGCTGCCGCTCGGCGCATACAACGTCAGCGGCGAGTACGCGATGATCAAGGCGGCCGCGGAGCGCGGAATGATCGACGAGAAGCGCGCCGTGCTCGAGCTGCTGACGTCGATCCGGCGCGCCGGGGCGGACTTCATCCTCACCTACCACGCGCTCGACGCCGCGCGCTGGCTCGGCTGAGCGATGCGGAGCCAGGGCGCAGGCGGGAGCGCCGCGCAGCGCTTGAGGTGGGCCGCCGCTTGGGCGGTGTGCGCGTCGGCGGTGTGCGCGGCGGGGTGCTCGCCGAACAGGTGCGACCGGTCCGAGGAAGCGAACCCGCCGATCGAGTTCGTCGAGGCCACACCGGAGGGGGGCATCTACGAGACCTCGGCGCCGGACGGCGGGCTCCTCTACTTCCCGGGCGGCATGCGGTACGCGCTCAAGCATCACCTCGGCGCGCGCCCTCGATGGTGGCAGGTGTACCTGTCGTTCGAGCGCGACGGCACGAAGAGCGGCGGGACGCTGGCGCAGGCGGCTGGCAACCAGGCCGAGGTGCCCTGCGTGGACGACCAGCACCTGATCGTCGTCAACGGCAGCTGCTCCGAGTACTGGCTGCGGGTGGTCGCCGGGGGCGCGATCGGCGGCGATGACGGCGCGACCGGAGCCGCAGGAGGCGGGGCCGACGGTGATGGGATGGGAACCGCCGGGGGCACCGTCGTCGGCAGGTGCTACGGCGCCGACGCCGATCCCGGCGGCGGGAGCGCGGCGCCCTAGGGCCCGCGCTCCTAGGCGTGCGCCGCTGCCTGCCGGGCGAACTGCAGCCGGTACAGCTTGCTGTAGACGCCGCCCGCGGCGAGCAGGTCCTCGTGCGTGCCCTGCTCGACGACGCAGCCCTTGTGGAAGACGACGACGCGATCGACGGCGCGGATCGTCGAGAGGCGGTGCGCGATGATCAACGCGGTGCGCCCCTCCATGGCTCCCTCGAGGGCGCGCTGGAGGCGCGCCTCGGTGTCGCTGTCGACGTTGGCCGTGGCCTCGTCCAGGATGAGGAGCGGCGGGTCGCGGTAGAGGGCCCGGGCGAACGCGATCAGCTGGCGCTCGCCAGCGCTGAAATTGCTGCCGCGCTCGAGCACGGGGGCGTCGAGCCCGCCCTCGCGCCGCTCGAATAGGTCGAGGGCATCGATGCGGTTCAGCGCGTTCACCACCTTGGCCCGATCGGGGATCGCGTCGCCGGCCGCGATGTTGGTGAGCACCGTGCCCGGGAACAGGAACACGTCCTGAGGGACGACGGCGAACTGGCGGCGCAGCTCGTCGCGAGGGTACGCGCTGACGTCGCGGCCGAAGACCCGCACGACGCCCTCATCGACGTCGTAGAGGCGGAGCAGCAGCGACGCCACGGTGCTCTTGCCGGCGCCGGTCGCGCCGACCAGCGCGACCTTCTCGCCGCGCCTCGCCGCGATCGACACGTGCCGCAGCACGGGCGTGCCGGGCTTGTAGCCGAAGCCGACGTTGTCGAGCTCGAACGCGACGCCCTCGTCCGCTGCCCTCGCCGCGTCGCCGCCGCTCGTCGCCGCCGCCGTCGCGTCCTCGTCCTTGTTGTCGAGCAGCTCGAAGACGCGCTCCGCGCCGGCCATCGCGGACTGCAGCAGCGTGTACCGAGCCGAGAGATCGCGGATCGGGACGAAGAACATGTCGATGTAAGCGACGAAGGCGAACAAGGTCCCGAACGAGATCTGGTCCTTCAGGCTGTTCACGCCGGCGTACCAGAGCACCGCGGCGATGCAGACGCTCGAGACCATCTCGATGGCGGCGTCGAGCGTCGCGTCGAGCACGATCGAGCGGTTGTTCGCGTTGCGGTACGCCGCGTTGATCTCGTCGAACTCCTCGGCCGAGCGCTCCTCCCTGGCGTAGGCCTGCACGACGGCCATCCCGGACACCTGCTCGTTGAGGTACGCGTTCATCCTGGCCGTCTTCGCCCGCACCTCCCGGAACGCGTCGCGCATCCGCCGCCGCGTCCAGTTGACGCCGAGGGCGACAGGGGGGACCGCCGCGAAGGCGAGCAACGACATGCGCCAGTCGAGCGACACCATCACCGCGACGATGACGACGAGCCGGAGGAGATCGCCGAACGCGTTGAGCGCGCCGGACGCGAACATCTCGCCGATCGCGTCCACGTCGTTCGTCACGCGCGTGACGAGCCGGCCGACCGGCGTGCGATCGAAGAACCCGAGGCGGCGGGTGTGCAGGAAGCCGAAGACGCGCACGCGCAGGTCGGCCATCGCGCGCGCGCCGGCGAGCTGCATCAGGTAGAGCTGCGGGAAGGCGAGCGACTGCTCCAGGAGCATGACGCCCGTGAGCAACAGGCCGCTGCGCGTGAGGTGATCGAGCCCGCCGGGCGTGTCGAAGGCGTCGAGCGCGTCGCGCATGATGAGCGGGCGCAGCAGCGCCAGCAGCGCCGTGACGACGAGCAGCGCCAGCGACAGCGCGAGGTGCGTGCCCTGCGGGCGCACGAACGGCCACAGCCTCAGCAGCATGCGCGCGTCGTACGCCTCGCCGAGCTGTGACTCCTCGTGGAACCGGCTCAGCACGTCCTCCGTGCGGCTCGCCTTCGTCGCCCTGCGGCCGTTGGCCGTCGCCGCCTGCGCCGGCCGCCGCGGGCCCGCGCCCGCGTCGCCTGAGGCCGAGGCGCCGCCCGATTTCGACCGCATCGTCGCGCTGTCTCCGTGCGCCGGCTGTGTCACGAGAGCCCCACCGGTTGCGAGGACGGCGACGCATCGAAGGTCGCGAGATCCTCTTCGAGCTGCTGCTCCTCGGCGAACGACGCGTAGATCCCGCCCGCGCGGACGAGCTCGTCGTGCGTGCCGCGCTCGACGACCCGACCCTGCTCCAGCACGACGATCGCGTCACACCGCCGCGCGGCCGCGACCCTGTGGGTGATCAGGATGACGGTCCTTCGCGCGGCCTGCCGCTCGATCGCCGCGAGGATGGCCTGCTCGGTCTTCGCGTCGACGGCGGAGAGCGGATCGTCGAGGACGAGGACGCTCGGCTCGCGCACGAGCGCGCGCGCGAGCGCGACGCGCTGGCGCTGTCCGCCGGACAGCTGCACGCCGCGCTCCCCGACCACGGTATCGAAGCCGTCAGGGAGCGAGAGCACCTCGTTCAGCACCTCGGCCTCGGCGGCGGCCGCGCGGATCGTCTCGAAGGCGGCGGGCGAGTCCGGATCGTCGAGGGAGTAGCCGATGTTGCGGGCCACGGTCGTCGAGAAGAGGAACGCGTCCTGCTGCGCGTAGCCGATGCTCGCGCGCACGGTGTCGAGCGGCAGGTCGCAGATGTCGACGCCGTCCAGGAGCACGGCGCCGCGGGGCGTGGGCATGAGCCTGGCGAGCAGCGTGGCGATGGTGCTCTTGCCCGAGCCGGTGCGCCCGACGATGGCGAGCGAGCTGCCCGCTTCGACCTCGAAGCTCACGCCGTCGACCACCCTCCTCGCGCCGTGGGAGAACGTCAGCTCCTTGACGGAGATGGCGCCGCGGACGACCTCGGGGGAGGGCATCGGGCCGCTCACGACCTCGGGGATGGCCTCGAAGATCGCCTTGAGTCGGGCGTAGCCGGCGCGACCGCGCTGGACGATGGCGGCGACGAAGCCGAGGGCGAGCATCGGCCAGGTGAGCCGCAAGAGCGCCAGCCAGAACGAGACGAAGTCTCCCCGGGTCATCTGCTGCTCCAGCACGAGCCGCCCGCCGTACCAGAAGACGATGAGCACGCCGACCGAGCTGATGGCCCCCATGAGCGGCGCCATGGAGCCGCGCAGCTTGGCGAGCGCGAGGCTCTTCTCGAGGTAGCCCTGGTTCGTGCTCGTGAACGCGGCCATCTCGGACGCCTCGAGCGCGAACGAGCGGACGACCCTGACCCCGGCGAGGCTCGCGAGGACGCGGTCGCTCATGGCGCCGATCGCCTCCTGGTTGTCGCGCGTGCGGACGAAGAGCTTCGTCGAGAACGACCGGGTGACGAGCATCAGCGCGGGCATCGTCACGAGCGCCGCGAGCGTGAGCCGCTTCGAGATGTGGAGCATCACGTACAGGGCGCTCGTGAACGCGAAGATCGAGCCCACGACGTTCAGCAGGCCGAAGCCGAGGAGGAGGCGGACCTGCGTCAGATCGTTCGTCGCCCGGCTCATGATGTCGCCGGTCGGCATCTTGCGGAAGAACGCCGGCCCGAGCTTGTGCAGGCGCGCGAGCAGGATCGCCCGGAGCTCGTACTCGACGTTGCGGCCCGCCGTGAAGATGGTGACCCGCGAGAACACGCGCATGATCGCGGCGCCCACGCTGACCGCGAGCATGAGGAGCGCCGCATGCGCGGCCTCGCTCGACTGCGCCTTCACGGCGGCGTCGACGGCGTCCTTGACCAGGAAATCTCGCCTGGCCATGAGGAACTGCTGCGCAGCGAGCAGCGCCGCGCCCGTCAGGTAGAGCGGAAGCTTGTGGCGGAACTGCGCGCCGAGGCCGACGGGGTAGGTAGAGGGATCGCGCTTGACCATTGCGTGGGGGGCCGCGCGGCGACGCTCAGCGCGCCTTGCGCGGCGTCGGCGCGAGCGGCTTGCGGTGCGACGTCGAGAGCGCGGGCCGATCTCTTCCATCGACCACGAGCTCGAGATCGTCGAGCTCGAGCCTCGTCGAGAGCAGGCCGAGCAGGACGCGCGCGCCTCCGCGCCCATCGAGCTCGCTCACCACGCCGATCTTGTCGCCGAAGGGGCCTCGTCGCACGCGGACGCGGCTGCCCTTCTCCAGCACGCCGCCCTTCGCGGGATCCGGCGCGACCTTCGGGGCAGCTTCGGGCTCGCCGGACGGACCACGCTGCGCTCGCGGCGCGTGATCGGCCGAGGACTTCTGCGGAGCCTCGGCCTTCGCTTGCTGCTCCGCTTCGCCGTGCGGCGCTCGCCGGGCCGGGGCGCTGCCCTCTCCGACCCGCTTCAGCGAGGGCCGCGGCTCTCCGCCGCGGCCAGCGCCGGCGCCGGCGTTGCTCGGCGACTTGAACAGCGTCGCCAGGGTCGGTCGGCGGGCGGGCAGGGCGGCCTCGACGCGCTCATCGCCGCGCGCTCGCGCCTGCTCCATCGAGCGCTCTCGCGCTCGGGCCTGCTCGGAGCGCCATCGCTCGTTCTCGGCCTCGATCTCGGCGTGGGCGCGCGCCCGCTCCTGCTCGATGCCCTCGAGCTTGTGGTCGAGCGCGATGCGGTCGTTCTCGCGTGACCACGCGACGAGCCGGTAGATCGGCGCGAGCGCGACGAGCGCGTCCTCGAGCTGCTCATCCAGGATGTCGGCGTGCTCGACCGCCGTCTCGCGCGGGACCGCCCAGCCGATCCAGAGCGGCACCTGGCCGTCGGCGGCGCGGCGGAGCATCTCGGCGATCGCGTCCGAGGTGGCCGCGCTGCAGGCCACGCGATCGCCGCCGGCGGCGCCGAACGAGAACTGCTCCGGGAGCGCGTGGAGCGCGCTCGTGAGCTCGGCGGAGATCGGCGAGGCCGGCGCGCCCGTCGCCTCCTCCGTCGCCGAGAGGCGAGCCCGGAGGTTGTCGACGTCCACCTTCGCGTCCGGGTGGACCGCGAAGCACACCTGCACCTCGCTCTCCGAGATGCGAAGCGCGAGGAAGGCGTGCCGCGTGAAGGGGCTCGGATCGTCGATCGCGTCGGAGATCGAGCGGCCTCGGTCGAGGAGGCGATCGAGCTCGTCGCGCGCAGCCTGGTCGCGCCAGAAGAAGACCCACTGGCAGTCGGCCCGGTGCTTGTTGCGGATCGAGGGGTGCTCGTCCGAGCCATGGACATCGACCGAGATGCCGAGCTCGGCCAGCCGGGCGACGACGCCGCGCGCCCAGGCGAGCGCGCGCTGCTTCACCTCGAGGCGGGGGCGCGAGTAGGCCTTCGAGGTCGCTTTTTCGGCGGCGTACGCGTCGAAGTCACGAGCGGTGAGGTGCAGGGAGGGATGGCTCATTGCTTCGACTGGTTGCGATGCGCGGCGTGGGCGGATGCGGCTCGTGGGCCGTCACGGGAGGAGCTGTGCTCCTCGTGAAAGTCGCGCGGATGGTATCTTGAGGAGCTTCGAAATCAAAGCTCCGCGCCGCGCGATCGATCCTGGCGTTGCGTGGAGGCGGCACGCTTGACCGCCCTGACAAGCATGTCACCGTAGGCACTCCCGTGCCCCATCAAGAGGGCGATCCCACCGATATCACGTAGAACCCCGCGTAAATCGCGCTTCTCCAGCGCAGCGGGGCAGCTCCCGGGCGCTCCAGTCACCCGAGTCATCCGAGCCCGTGAGCCTGCGAGGCCCGTCGGCCTGACGAAAGAGGAATCATGGAACAGCATCGAGACGAGCACATTGTCTGCGCGAGCTGCGGCACGTCGTTCCTATTCTCGGCTGCGGAAGCTGCCGTCTACGCCGAACGGAAGCTCGCTGCTCCGCCCAAGCGGTGCCGGACTTGCCGCCGTGCGCGCAAGGACAATCGAGGGGAGAGCGAGAGCGGATCGCCGGCTCGCGTTGCGGAGCGCCAGCGGCCTGGCCCGCCTCGGGGCGCCGGGGGTCATCGCGGCCTGGCGCGCGGCGACGGCCAGCCTCGGAAGCCTCGCTACACGGGTGACGTGAACGAGTACCGCAGCCCGATGCAGGACGCGTACTCGGGGCTGGCCCCCGCATGGGCGGTGCAGAGCCACTACCCGAACCGCCTGCGCGGCGGCGCGCCCTTCCGAGATGACGGCAACTACCGCGCCCCCTCGTTCACCGGTGAGCGCCGCGCTGCCGCGCCGAGCCGCGGTCCGGCGCAGCAGCCTCGCGCGCCGCGCACTCGTCCGACGTTCTCGATCACCTGCAAGTCGTGCGGCTCCGAGGGCGAGGTTCCGTTCAAGCCGGTCGAGGGCCGCGACGTGTTCTGTCAGGCGTGCTACCGCGCGCGCAAGCCTTCCTGAGAGACGCCTCCAGCGGCGCGCAGCCATCGCGCTGCGGCGCACCCCCGAGCGCCGGTCGCTGCTCGTGCGACCGGCGCGGCCGGCGCGGCCGCGAAGCGGACGCCGGGGTGCGGAGCGGGGCGGAGCCCCGAGGAAACAAAGCCAAGACCGCCCGCGCGAAGCCGCCGCGAGGCGGCGCCGAAGCCCGGCGATCTCTGGCCGGGCTTCGGGCGGTTGGAGCTAGAGGCTGATCTCGCAGGCGAGCTCGGAGGTGAAGCCGAGCTCGCCGAGCGTGATCGTGACCTTCACGCCGCCGCCGGACGCGCGGCGCGCTGTCTCCTCGACCATCCCCACGACCCACAGCCGGAGCGGCAGTGAAGCAGGGTCGAAGTCGCCGATGTGGAGCGTGACCCGCCCGGTCGGGCCCGTCGCCACGCGCCACGAGCCGAACGTGAAGAGCCGCGACCAGATGGAGGTCCCGCGGCGCATGAGCGACGCGATGTCGGTCAGCGGGCGGGCGAACAGCGTGCGCACGAGGCTGTGCAGCTCGCCGCCCACGCCGAGCCTGCCGATGTCGCGCCAGCGCTCGAGATCGCGCAGGACCAGCGATGTCGCGAGCTCCATGTAGGCGTCGAGCGCCTCGAGATCGTACCCGACGAGCGCGTTGATCGAGTCGTGCTTGAAGTCGTCGGCGTAGCGGAGCGGCATCTGCGAGACGACCTCGTCGCGCGCGCTCCTCCCGTACTCGTCCACGATGGTGCGATCGACGCTCCGCAGGACGGGGCCGCGCACCTGGTACTGCCCGGCGAAGCGCGCCGGCAGCGGCCGGACCGGGGTGACGTTGGGCCGCCGCGTGTCGCGTGTCCGGTTCATCAGGGCGCCGAAGTCCGCGCTGCGGACGGTCGGCTCGGCCCGGTGCCCGAGGTCGGCGCTGCGCACCGTGGGCAGCGACTCGCCGCGCTGCGAGAGCATCGTGGGCTCCGAGCCGCGGCTTCGCAGCGCGTTCGAGAGCGTCATGCCGGGCGCGGGCTTCGCTGGCTCCGAGGACGACGGCCGCATCCCGGGCGGCGCCTCGGTGACGCGCCCCCCCGGCACGATCGACGGCGAGATGCGCATCGGCGGCGGGGGGTTCACGTCGAACCCCGGGCGCGATCGATCGCGCGAGGACGAGTGGCGATCGCGCTCGTTCTCCGGGGCGTTCCCCAGGCTCAGGGCCATCCGCCGCTGCACGTTGATCAGCCTGCCGAGCGCCGTCGTCCGCCGGGGCGGCTCAGGCGCGACGCGCTCGAGCTCGCGGACGACGTCGCCGGCCGTCTGGAACCGCTTCGCGGGATCCTTTTGCAAGAGCCGCTGCACGATCGCCTCGAGCCGCGGGTCGACCGTCACGCCCGCCGAGGCGAGCGTGGGCACCTCGGCGTGCACGACGCGGAACGCGGTCGCCACGGCGGTCGGCGCGCGGAACGGCCGCGTGCCGGTGAGGACCTCGTAGAGCAGCACGCCCACCGAGAAGAGATCGCTCCGGCCGTCGAGCGGCGACTCCCCCGTGGCCTGCTCGGGCGACAGATAGTCAGGCGTCCCGAACACGACGCCCGTGCGCGTCCGCGGCGACGGGCCATCGGAGTCGAGCACCTTGGCGATGCCGAAGTCGAGCAGGCGGACGACGGCCGAGCCGCGGCTCGGATCGAAGGCGATGAAGATGTTCTCGGGCTTGAGATCGCGGTGGATGATCCCCGCGCGGTGCGCGGCGTCGAGCGCCTCGAGCACCGGGATCGCGACGCCGACGGCGGCCTCCATGTCGAGGCGACCGAAGCGCGCGAGCGCCATGCCGAGCGACTCGCCGTCGAGGTGCTCCATCACGATGTACGGACCGAGCTCGCCGACGCCGGCGTCGATCACGTCGACGATGTTCGGGTGGCGGATCCGGTTGACCGCCTGCGCTTCCTGGAAGAAGCGGTGGGAGAGCTCCGAGTTGTCCGCCAGCTCTGGGTGGAGGAATTTGATCGCAACGGCGCGACCTGCGAGCACGTGCTCCGCCCGGAACACGTCGCCCATGCCGCCCCCGCCGATGCGCTCCGCGAGGCGGTACTTGTTGTCGACGAGGAGGCCGGGGGTCGGGGGTCGAAACGCCATCTGCTGCCGCTGGCGGGCGAGGGACCAACGTCATGGTCCCCGAGAACACGCGCCCCTGTAAAGGGTTGGGAGGCACGGCCCTCCCGAAAGACCGATCCTATTCCTTCAGTGCACGCCGCGGCTAGCTTACCTGCGTCAGGTGTGGGGCGGATCGCAGCGCGAAGTGACTTGCGCGCGGCAAGATCACGGCTCGGGTGCATTCTTCCGCAGTTCGGCGATCTGCTGGGCGATCTCGGCGAACCCGCGGCCCATGGGGAGGGACGCCACGAACTGCGGCGGCACGGACAGCTTGCCGAGGTGGGCGCGAACGTTGGCCACCCCGAAGGTCAGCACAAATGCGGCGAAGGCGACGCCGTCGTTGCCGCTGTCGCCGACGAACGCGTAGCGGTGCCGCGCCCGGGTGGGATCCTCGCCGAACCGAGCGGAGAGCAGGCGCATAATCCCCGTGGCCTTGTCGGACGGCTCGCGCGTGAGGTGGAGGTGGACGCTCGACAGCAGCGTCCTCACCCCCCGCTCGCGCAGCTCGGCGCGCATCTTCTGCACGTCCTCCGGCGGGACATGCCGGTGCTCCCCGATGTCGATGGTAACGTCGGTCACCCTCTGGTCGTTGTCGTCCGCGAGCGCCGCCGCCGGAAAACGACGCACCATGTCATTGGCGAGCCCGATGAGCTCGGCTCGACGGGCTCGCCGCGCCTCGCGGTCCAGGTCGTCGAGCGTGACGACGCGGCGCGCGCCGGCGCGCGGGGCGTGCCCTCCTCGATGGCCGGCGACGTCGCTTTCCTCCTCACGGACCAGCGCGACGGCTCCGTTTTCGACGATCGTCGCGTCGATCGGCCACTGCCGCTGGAGCACCTCGCCCCAGCCGGCGGGCCTGCCGGTGCAGGCGATGAGCGCGAGCCCCGTCTCGCGTAGACGGAAGAGCGCTGCGTACGCCGCCTCGGTGAGGGCGCCGTGATCCAGCACGGTGTCGTCGAGATCGAAGATCACCCCGGCGAGGGCGCGCGCGGCGTCGGGAGGCAGGAGGGAGAGCGGCTTCATCGGGCGATCGTCAGAGCGCGTCGATGCGCGCGATGAGGCTCTTCAGGTAGAGCCCCTCGGGGAAGGCGGCGGGGACGGGGTGATCCCCTCCCTGGAAGTGCCGGTCGAACACCGCGGCCTGCATGCGCGCGTCGCGCGCGCCGAGCGCGAGCACCCGGGTCAGATCGTCGAGGCTCACGGCGCTGGAGCAGGAGCAGAGCACGAGGACGCCGCCCGGGCGCGTGGCCCGGCACGCCCCGGCCGCGAGGCGCCGGTACGCCATGAGCGCGGCGTCCTTGGAGGCGCGCGTGCCTGCGAGCTTCGGAGGGTCGCAGATGACGAGATCGTAGCCCGCCTGCCTCGACGCGTTCTGCAGCGCCTTGCGGGCGTCGTCGCGCGTGAACTTGATCCGGTCGAGCAGCCCGTTCTCCCGCGCGCACTCCGCCCCGACCTCGATCGCCGTCGCGCTCTCGTCGATCGCGAGGACCTCGCTCGCCCCGCCGCGGGCCGCCGCCATGGCGAACGTGCCGACGAAGCAGAAGGCATCGAGCACGCGCCGGTTGTGGGCGAGCTGCTCGACGCGGGTCCGCAGCGTCCGCTGGTCCAGGTAGAACCCGGTCTTGTGGCCGAGCGCGAGCGGGATCGCGTACCGCAGCCCCCGCTCGACGAACCGGAGCTGATCGAGCGCGGGGTCGCCGCGCACCACGCCCGCGTCGGCGGTGAACCCCTCGAGCTTCGCGAGGGATTCCGGGGTCCTGTCCACGATCGCGCGGGGCGAGAGCGCCGCCTGGAGGGCGTCGAAGATCACCCCTTCGCGGCGCTTGATCCCGATCGTCCCGAGCTGCACGACCACCACGTCGCCGAACAGATCGACGATGAGCCCCGGCAGGCCGTCCCCCTCCGCGTGGATCAGCCGGAAGGCGTCGGTCTCGTGGCCAGGCGCCCGCGCGGGCAGACCGAGCTCGCGGCGGTGCGCGATGGCGCGCTCGATCCGGTGCCGGAACAGGGCCGCGTCGATCGGCCTGTCCTCGCGCGTGTACATGCGCACCGGGATGGCCGAGCGCGGGGTGTAGAGCCCGCGCCCGAGCACGCTGCCGTAGGGGTCGGTGACGACGACCTCGTCCCCGGCCACCGCGCCGCCCTCGATGCGCGCGATCGCCTGAGCGAACACCCAGGGATGCCCCGACCACACCGGCCGGACATGACCCTGCTTCAACGTAACCGTAGGCATGATGGAACCCGATTGGTCTCGATGTTGGCAGGGCTCCCGACACGGGCGACCGCGCCGTGACCTTTGCCGTGGGAGCTAGTACCCTGCGGAACGGCGCGCGTGTGAACCTTCCGCCACAGCGTGCCGTGGCGGCCGATGCACGCCGGCGTGCTGCGTGGCCATGGTGACGACGATCCCGCAAGATGGTCGATGGCATCCCGGTTGCTAACCTCCCTGCACCGAAGAGGAGTCGCCCGATGCGCCGTTGCTTGACCCATGCCCTTGTTGCTGTGGCGATGACCGCGCCGATGAGCGCGTTCGCGCAGGAGGACAGCAACTGTCCTCCCGGCGCGTGGTTCTGCGAGGAAGTGGAGCCGCCTCGCGATCCCGCCGCAGAACCGCCGCCCGCCGCTCCTGCCGAGGCCGCGCCTGCCGAGGCGCCGCCGCCCCCGCCCCCGGCCAGGGGGGCCGCCCGCCGGGCCCCGCCGGTCGTCGTCTACGAGACCTCGCCGTCGGGCCCGCCTCCTCAGGTGATCGTCGTGACGCCTGGGGCGGCCCCTCCGCCGCGCGTGATCGTGCGCCGCGTGGCGCCCCCCGCGCCGCCTCCGCCGGTGAAGCGGCGCTGGCGGCGCCACTGGGGGATCAACCTCCGCATGGAGGGCGTCATGTTGGGGCGCGAGCACGGCGGAGCGGAGGACGCCGGCATGGGCGGCGTCGGGATCAGCCTGCGCTACCGGCCCGTCCCGGCGTTCGCGCTCGATGCAGGCGCCGACTTCCTCGCGGGCACGGACTACAACGGCGACCAGCGGACCGAGGTGCCGCTCTCGCTGACCGGGATGCTGTTCGTCAACCCGCGCAGCCGCACCCAGTTCTACTTCATGGGCGGCCTGAACATCGCGCACGCCGAGGTCGATCGCGCCTCGAGCGAGGTCGCGGCCGGCGGCACCGAGTTCGCTCCGGACACGGAGTACGACTATTTCGGCGCGCACGGCGGCATCGGCCTCGAGTTCCGGCTCTCCCCCCGCATCGCCCTGAACGTCGATGCGCTCGGCTTCGTGCGCAGCCGTACGGACGACGGGCTCGTTCCCGAGTTCACGGATCCCGACTCCGGCCGGACGACCAACACGTCGGGCGGGGGGCTCTTCCGCGGCGGGCTCAGTATTTACTGGTGAGCGGCTCGTCATAGCCTCCCGTCCACCCTGACCGCGCGGGGGTCGCGTCCGTTCTGCTCTCGACCAGCCGGTCGCGGTCCGGACCGTCTCCACGCGGTATAACGCCGCATCGTGCCCCAGGCCTCGATCATGCGCGCGCTCCGTGGCCGCGCCCCGCTGTTGCTCTCCCTCGCTGGCGGCGCGACGTTCGCCCTCACGGCGCCGCCGACGGATCTGGTCCCCGCCGTCATCGCTGGCCTCGCTCTGCTGGCGGCCGCCGTCCACGACGCCCCGACGAGCTGGCGCGCCTTCGGGCGCGGCGCGCTCTGGGGAACGGCGGCGGGCGTCGTGGGCCTGCGCTTCGTGCCGGAGGTCATCCAGCGGTTCACGCCCCTCGGCTCGGCTGCCTCGTACCTCGCGCTGGTGCTGCTCGCGGCCGCCCAATCGCTGGTCTGGGCGATCTGCGGCGGCATCACGAGCGCGCTCATCCGGCGGCTGCGAGTTCCCCTCGAGCTCGCCTTTGCGACCGGCGTCTTCGCCGCCGTGGCCATCCCGACCGTCTTCGGCTGGACTCCTGCGGGTCTCATGAGCCCCTGGCCGGCGCTCGTGCAGCTCGCCGACCTCATCGGCGAGCGGGGCGTCTCCGTGCTGTTCGCCGTCGGGGCGGCCTTGCTCGCCCGCGCTGGCCTGGCCGCCTCGGGGAGGGCGCCGGGCGGGCGGCCGCTCGAGCGCGCGCCCGCCCAGGAACCGCGGCCCACCCGCCGTCGGTTGCTCCGCGCGATCCTCTACCCGGCGCTCTCGAGCGCCGCGCTGTTCGGGCTGCTCGCGGCTCACGGCGCGGTGCGGATGGCCGCGGTGGAGCGCGCCAGCGCCGGCCTGCCAGCCGCGCGCGTCGCGCTCGTCAACCAGGCGATCGGGCCTCACGAGCGCTGGCAGACGAAGAACCACCCGCGGATCCTGCGAACCCTGCACGAGCTCACCCGGGAGGCCGAGGCCGGCGGCGCAGAGCTCACCCTCTGGCCCGAGGCGGCGTACCCGTACCCCCTCTCGCACAGCGCCCGGCAGGCGCCGCGCGGCGGTCGAGCGATCCTGGGGCCCGGCATCCGTGGCCCGATCCTCGCGGGGCTCATCACGCAGGCGCCGCCCGTGAAGGCCGCCGACGGCGTCGAGGAACGGAACAGCTACAACTCCGCGACCCTCGTGCTCCCCGATGGGAGCATGCAGCCGACGCAGGACAAGCTGCAGCTGCTCTGGTTCGGCGAGACGGTCCCGGGCGGCGCTTACCTGCCCTGGCTGCGGCGCATCTTCCAGAAGAGCGGCGGGCTCGTCCCGGGCGCGGAGCCGCGCGCCCTCACGTTGCCCCGGGAGCACGGGCCCGCGCTCCGGATCGGGGTGCTCAACTGTTACGAGGACACGCTCACCGGGGTGGGGCGGCGGATCACCGGGGCGCTCGCCCCGAACCTCCTCGTCAACATCACGAACGACGCCTGGTTCACCGGGAGCGCCGAGCCCGAGCTGCACGCGAGGCTCGCGGTCATGCGCGCCATCGAGCTGCGTCGCGATCTCGTGCGGGCGGTGAACCTCGGCGTCGTGTCATGGATCGACGCCCGAGGCGTGGTGCGCAGCCGCGATGAGAGCGCTGCGCCGGGGGTGACCTTCGCGACCCCCTCGGTCAGGGACACGCCGCTGACGCTCTACACCCGCCTGGGCGACGTCCCGATGGCGTTGCTGCTCGCCTTCGCGAGCGTCGCTTGCGCGCTCCGGGCGCGACGCTCCACAGCGAAGGCCCCGCGACAAGCCCCGGGCGTCAGCTCGGGGGCGCGAGCGCCTGCGGGGCCCCCGGAGCTCGCGCCGCCCGATGCGGCGACGCAAGCTGCGGCCACGGAGGCGCCGCTCAGCCGTCCTTGAGCGCCTTAACGGGCGCCGCGCGGAGCTTGCGGCTCGCCGGCTTGCCCTTGATGGTCATCGGCTGCTTCGTGAACGGATTGATGCCTTCCCGGTCCTGCGTGGCCGGGATCTCCTTCGCCTTGATCTTCACGAGGCCCGGAACCGTAACCTCGCCCGGCCCCTCCGGACCGAGCTCCTTCTTCACCAGCTCGCCGAGCGCATCGAGCACGCTGGCCACGGACTTCTTGTCGAGGTGGGTGGCCTCAGCAAGACCGACGATCATCTGGGCCTTGGTCAGCTTGTTCGAACCGGGCATGTTTCCTCCAAGTCGAAAGGGGGCGTCCGTTTAACAAGCGAGGTTTCGCCTCGCAAGCGATAAGTCATCACCCCCCCGTCTTCTTTGGCCTCGCGTTTGGCCTCGCGGTGCCGCGATGCGGTCCAATTCCAGTAATACTGTTGTTTCGCGACGCCGCCGCGACCTCGAGCTCCCGGGTCAAATCCGTCATTTCTCGTTCTTCTGCGTCGGTCTTGTGGTCGTAGCCGAGCAGGTGGAGCAGGCCGTGCCCGAGCAGCATCGTGATCTCGTCGAGCAGCGGGCGATCGCGCTCGGCGGCCTGCCGCGCGGCCGTGTCGATCGAGACGATCACGTCGCCGAGGAGACCGCGCCATGCCGACGGATCCACGGGACCTCGCCGGCCGCGCCTGCGCGAGTTGGCCCCGTTCTGGTCGAGCATCGGGAAGGCGAGCACGTCGGTCGGCTTGTCCTTGCGCCGGTAGCTGCGGTTGAGCTCGTGGATGGCTCCATCGTTCACCAGGGCGACGGAGAGCTCCACGCCCTGCAACGCGAGGTGGGAGAGCATCTTGCTCGCCCGCCGGCGCACGACCGCCGTCGACACCCCCTTGAAGGGCCCTCCCTGCGTCGTGACGGACACGACCGCGGGGGCCGCCGGGCGGCTCCCGCGGCGCTTCGTCCCCGTGCTCTCCTTGCGCTTCTCGGCCACGGGATCGCTATACCAGCTCGGGGATCTTCTTCGCATCTGCCAAGAACTGCGCGAGCCCGACGTCGGTGAGCGGGTGCCTGATCAGCTGCTTGATGACCTTGAGCGGCATCGTCACGGCGTGCGAGCCGATCATGGCGGCCTGCACGAAGTGGACGGGGTGCCGTACGCTCGCGGTGAGCACCTGCGTCGAGAACCCGTAGTTCCTGAAGATGGTCACGACCTGCAGGACGAGATCCATCCCGTCCCCCGCGGCGTCGTCGACGCGCCCGACGAACGGCGACACGTACGTGGCCCCCGCCTTGGCCGCGAGCAGCGCCTGGGCGGCCGAGAAGCAGAGGGTCACGTTCGTCTTGATGCCCTCGGAAGCGAAGATCCGGGCGGCCTTGAGCCCCTCGTCGATGAGCGGCACCTTGACCACCACGTTCCGGTGGATCTTCGCGAGCTCGCGACCCTCGCGGAGGATCGCGTCCTTCTCCACCGCCACCACCTCGGCCGAGATGGGGCCGTCGACCACCTCGCAGATCTCGGCGATCGCCCGCTTCGTCGGCTTGCCGGCCTTGGCGAGGAGCGACGGGTTGGTCGTGACGCCGTCGATGGCCCCCATCGACTGCGCTTCCCTGATCTCCGCGATATCCCCTGAATCGATGAACACCTTCATGATGCTGCCTCCCGGAACCGATGGATCGGCCCTCAGGCGGTGTTCATGCGGGGGTCAGATGCGGAGGAGCAAGGGCCTGACAGGGGCCCTCGCTGCCTCGTTTTGGCTGCCAGGCGGAGCGGGCAGGGGACGCCGGCTCAGGCCGTCGCCTCGTCCTCACCGCCATGGCACTTGTTGAACGGCTTGCCGCTGCCGCAGGGGCACTCCTGCTCCTGCATGACCGCAGGCTGCGGGAGCGCCGGGGCGGGGTTCGCGCCGATCGGGAGGGACTCGTCGTGCTGCGCGACCGCGTCGAGCAGCGCCGCGGCGTGCCGCTCGCGATCCGCAGCCTCGATCTGCGCTTCTTCCTGCTCGGCGCGCCTGACGTTCACGCTGAAGAGCTTCGTGACCACGTTCGAGGAGACGCGGGCCACCATGTTGACGAACATGTTGTAGCCCTCCTTCTTGTACTCCTGCTTCGGGTCCTTCTGCCCGTAGCCGCGCAGACCGATGCCGTCGCGGAGGTGGTCCATGTCGGTCAGGTGGTCGACCCAGGCCTTGTCGAGCTCCTCCAGGTAGAGGTGGCGGAAGATGCGCAGCGACAGCTCGACGCCGATCTCCTCCTCGCGCTTCTCGTACGCCTTCTCGGCGCGCTCGTAGAGCTCCCGCGCCAGCGTCTCCTGGTCGCCGATGTGCGCGACGTCGTCCGGCAGCTCGACGCCGAAGTGCTCGCGGAAGCCCTGGAAGATGCCGCCCCAGTCCCAGTCCTCCGGCGGCTTGCGGGCCGGGCAAGACTCCTCGACCATCGCGCCGATGATCCGGTCCATCAGATCGAGCAGCCGCTCGCGCTGCTCCGTGAGCGCCAGGGGCATGAGCTCGGAGCACTCGTCGTAGATCTCGAGGGCCTTGTCGGCGCGCGTCTCGAGCTCGATCTTCACGCCCCAGCGCGTGTAGATCTCGCGCTGCATGTTCTCGAGCTCGACGAACCGCTCCGTCTTCTCGAAGTCCTTTCGCACGATCTCGCGCCGGTTGCCGTCCGCGTCGAGCGGCATCACCGGGTCGTTCGCGAACATGCCGAGCAGGTAGCCGACGTCCGGGCGGACCAGCTCGACGATGGACGCGAGCGGCTTGATCGCCCGCTTCTCGCCCGTCGGCTTCCCCTCCTCGTCGATGATCTCGGGAGAGTAACGGCCGACGAGCAGCGACTGGCGCATGTCGTAGATCGTCTTGCGCTGCGCGCTCATGACGTCGTCGTACTCGAGCAGGTTCTTGCGGATGTCGAAGTTGCGCTCCTCGACCTTCTTCTGGGCGTTCTCGACGCTCTTCGTCACCCACGGGTGCTCGATGGGCTCGTCGTCGGGCATGCCCATCCGCTCCATCAGGTTCTTCACCCGATCTCCGGCGAAGATGCGCATGAGGTCGTCCTCGAGGGACAGGTAGAACTTCGACGTCCCGGGGTCGCCCTGGCGGCCGGCGCGGCCGCGCAGCTGGTTGTCGATGCGGCGCGACTCGTGCCGCTCGGTGCCCAGGATGTACAGCCCGCCGATCTCGCGGATCTCGTCGCCCTCCGCGGTGCACTCCTTCTTGAGCTCCTCGACCAGAGCCTCGAACGCATCGGGCTCCGCCTCGGGCTGGCGGTTCTGCTCCTTGAACTTGAGCTTGGCGAGCATCTCCGCGTTGCCGCCCAGGATGATGTCCGTCCCGCGACCCGCCATGTTCGTCGAGACCGTGATGGCCCCTTTGCGGCCCGCCTGCGCGACCACGTAGGCCTCGTTCTCGTGGTGCTTCGCGTTCAGCACGTTGTGCTTCACGCCCCGCTTCGTCAGGATCCGGCTGATCGCGGTGCTCTTCTCGACGCTCGTCGTGCCCACCAGGATCGGCTGGCCGAGCTCGTGCTTCTCGAGGATCTCGTTGATGACCGCGGTGAACTTCTCCTTCTCGGTCTTGTAGACGAGATCCTCGTAATCGACGCGGACCACCGGCTTGTTCGTGGGGATGATGACGCAGTCGAGCTTGTACGTGCTGTGGAACTCCGCCGCTTCCGTGTCCGCGGTGCCGGTCATCCCGGAGAGCTTCTTGTACAGCCGGAAGAGGTTCTGGAAGGTGATCGTCGCCATCGTCCGGCTCTCCTCCTGGATCCGGACGTTCTCCTTCGCCTCGACGGCCTGATGCAGGCCGTCCGACCACCGGCGCCCCGCGAGGACGCGGCCGGTGAACTCATCGATGATGAGCACCTTGCCGTCGCGTACCATGTAGTTGACGTCGCGCTTGTAGAGCGTGTGCGCGCGCAAGCACTGGTTCAGGATGTGCAGCGTCTCGAGGTTCACCGGATCATAGAGGTTCGTGCCCTTGAGCACCTGGAGCGAGGCGAGCAGCCGCTCTGCCGTCTCCACGCCCTCGTCGGTCAGCGTCACCGAGTGCGCCTTCTCATCGACGGTGTAATGCTCCTCGTTCCGGAGCTGGGGGATCACCTCGTTGATCGTGCGGTACTTGTCGCTCGAGCGCTCCCCCTGCCCGCTGATGATGAGCGGAGTCCGCGCCTCGTCGATGAGGATGGAGTCGACCTCGTCGACGATCGCGTAGTGCAGCGGGCGCTGCGCGTACTCGAGCGCCGAGAACTTCATGTTGTCGCGCAGGTAGTCGAAGCCGAACTCGTTGTTCTGGCCGTACGTGATGTCGCAGCGGTACGCGTCGCGCTTCTCGGCGTCGCCCTGCTGGTTGACGACCACGCCCGTCGACAGGCCGAGGAAGCCGTACAGCTTGCCCATCCACTCGGCGTCGCGCCGCGCCAGGTAATCGTTCACCGTGACGACGTGGACGCCCTTGCCCTCGAGGGCGTTCAGATAGCAGGGGAGCGTCGCGACCAGGGTCTTGCCCTCGCCGGTGCGCATCTCGGCGATGCAGCCGTTGTGGAGCACCATGCCGCCGATGAGCTGCACGTCGTAATGGCGCATCTTGAGCGCGCGCTTCGACGCCTCGCGGCAGACCGCGAACGCCGGGACCAGGATGTCGTCCAGCGTCGCCCCGTTGGCGAGCTTCTCCTTGAACTCCGCCGTCTTTGCTCGGAGCTGGGCGTCCGAGAGCTTCTGCAGCTCCGGCTCCATCCTGCCGATCGCCTCGACCCGGGGTCTCATGCGGCGGATGGCACGCTCGTGCGAGGTGCCGAAAATCTTCTTCATCGCCCAAGTGAACATCTTTACGTGCCTTGGCTCCGCGGCGGTGAGGTGAGAGGAGAGGGTCCGGCCGAGGAACGCGAACGTAGTCGCGCCGCGGGCGTCGCGCAATTCCAGGACCACGCGGTCGGCGACGCCGCCGACGCGATCCGCCCGAGGCTCCGCAGCCCGGGCCCCCGTCACCCGTTCGTCGTCGGATCCGCGCGGGGGATCCGCGGGGGCGAACGCTCGCCCCCGCGCCGCGCGCCCAGCGGACCATGACCGTCCCGGGCCACCAGGGAGCCGCTCTGGGGCGGCGCGTCACGCCGCGAGGTGCTCGAGTCCTCCAGGCGTCAAGCCGTGGTGCACGAGGGGGGACTCGAACCCCCAAGCCTCCCGGCGCCGGAACCTAAAACCGACCGGACAGACGCGAAGGGGCCCGATGCCCCGGTTTCGGCCGTGGAGCTCGCGGGGCTGACCGTCCGAGCAGCCCCCGCGGCGCATCCGTCCGCCTCTTCTGGGCCGCCGTCCGCCCTTTCGCCAGAACCCGGAGAGGTGGCCGAGGTCACCGCGCCGCCCTCGCCGCCCACCCGGCCCTCGCCGCGCATGACGGACGAGCGCAGCCGGACCGAGCACGGGGCGACGCCCGTCGCGGTCGTCCCGCCGCCCAGGCTCGAGCCGACCGCACCCGAGCGGGCAGCCGCCCCGGGCGGGTCGCACGCCAGCCTGCTGGAGCAGATCACCGGCGCGATCCGGACGGCGGCCGCGCACGGAGACCTTGACACCGCCCGCGCCCTCCACGCGGCGCTCGGCCGTGCGCTCGGGGGCGCGCCGCCGGCGGACGAGGAGAGCGGTGCGCGGGTCGTCCCGCTCCGCGGGCGTGGGAAGCGAGGCGCACAATGAGCGCGCGATGTCAAGCGCGATTGTCGTGGTCGCCCTGCCGCTCGCCGCCGCGGTAGCCTGGCAAGTGAAGGGCCGGCGAGGGCGGCAACCCTCCCGGCCTGCGACGCGAACGAGCGAGGTTCACGTGGTCAGCAGGATAAGGGCGAACGTCAAGGCCGGCAAGCGCCGGCTCGTGAGAGAGCGCGAGGCACCGGCAACGGTTCGGAGCGACATCGAAGATCCCGACGACGCGCTGCTCGCACCTTGCCGCGACTTTCGCAGGCTCCGCTCTCCCAGGGCGGACAGAGTAGCAGAGGTGCTGTCGGTAAAGGCTCTTGTTTCTAAGCTCATAGAGCTTGCACATGCAGCCGGATCTCCGAGCGCGGATCGTCTGCCCGTCGAACCACAGATAACCGTTCACGAGATACTGTGGGCCATGCAGATGGCGCTCGATAGGGGAGATGAGAAGGTACTCAAGGACCTGCACGTGCGCGCTGTCGAGTACTTGAGAGCTAACGCCGAATGGAACTTCGATTACGCAACGACGGACGTCGTTACTCGTGGAGAGTTTGCGCGCTGGCTCGTTGCCGCAATTGAACGGGCCAGGGACAGCGAGCCAGACTCGATGATTGAGCCTGTCGAGACCCATGTGAGGATAGGGTGGATGGTGCTGCGTGGCGCTCGCGTCTTCCCTGGGATCGGTGCGGCAGGTGAGGACGGCGTGGTGCGGGCGATGGGGCGCGAGTTCGGTCCGGACCCCGTCGATCTCAGCGACCCGAAGGAGATCGCGATGCGCGCTCTGCGCGCCGCTGGCGTGTCGAAAAAGACGGTTTGGAACACGTTCGAGGCGCCGGAACGCATGAAGGCTTCTCGAGACAGACGGCGACGCAAGGGGCCCGCCTCGGGAGAGCCCGAAGGATAAGGGCGCGTCTAACACCGGCGCGTGTTAGACGCGCGTGGAGGCTCGTCTAACGGTCATCCGCGTTAGGTAGTTGGTCGACGCTGCGTTCGCGCAGGCACACCATTGGCTCATGGGTGATGCAGCAAAGCGAACGGGGACGGTGGTAACGCCCGAGGTCCTGAGACAGCGGACCATGGCTCTCATCGAAGAGATCGGAGAGCCGAGGGTACTGGATCGCCTGGGCATCAGTCGTCAGTCGCTCGGCCGTGTTCTCGCAGGCCTGCCGGTCCGCCGAGGAACGGCCGAGCTGGTCGCGACGCGCCTCGCCGCTCCCGCGGTGGGGCAGGGTGGAGATCCCGAGCGGCCGCCGGCGAGCGCGGCGTAGGCGGAAGAGTTGAACCGGGCGGAGCGCCGGGCAGGACATGGCGCGCGGCTCAGAAGCGGCCGGATCCGCGCCGCAAGGGGACGTGCATGCTGAAGGTGGACGCAGCATCCGCGCCGAGCAGGGGCGGAGGCATCAAGGAGAAGGGGGCGCCCAGGGGCAAGGGCGGCGAGGATATCAGCGCGCGCGTGCTGGCCACGCTCGCAAGCAACCCCCAAGGGCCTGGCGCGGCGCTCGTATCGTTCGTGGTCGAGATCGTTCAGGTGGCCTTCCGCGAGATGCAGCAGGCCGAGCAAGCCGAGGACGATCCCGTACTCGACGCGGAGGGCGCCGCCGCGCTCCTCGGTACGTCGCGGGAAACCGCGATTCGGCTGGCCAGGAAGGGCGAGATCGCGGCGATGAAGCTTGGCCCTCGGCTCGGCTGGCGCTTCCGACGCTCGGATGTCCTCGCCTATCTCGAGGCGAAGCGCCGTCGGCCTGCGCCGGTCGCCGCGAACGACGCGGAAGGCCTGCCGACGGACGCCGCGGGCGTCTTGGCGGAGATGAACCTGCCCGCCCTGCGGGGGCGACGATGAGCCGCGGGCGAGCAGCCGAGCGGGGCGCAGTGGAGGGCGTCGAGGGCCAGATCGGGCGCATCCTCGCCAGCCTGCGGGCCTTCCTCGCGGAGCTCGGGCCGCCCCCGGAAGACGTGCGCTCGATCCTCGTGGTCGGGCGCGCCGGCCCGAGGGGACCTGAGTTCACGTTCGCCTCGAGGCCTGCTCTCGTGGCGCACCTGCGGCGCGCGGGCGAGGAGGAGACCGCGCAGGCCCTCGACGCGCCGGTTCCGGCCGGTGGCGTTCGTGTCGTCGCGGTCGCGCCCGACGGCACCTTCTCGACGGCGGTCGCGCGGTGGCCGGAGCTGTCGCAGCCGGTCAACGCGTGTGGAGGGATGGCCTGATGTCCCGCTCTTCACGCGCGCGGGTCGAGCGCCGGCAGGCGCAGCGGGCGGCCGCAGGCCATGCCGGGCGATCCTACCTCGTGCGCTGGCCCTTGCCGCCCGTGCCGTCGTGGGCTCGCTTCGGTGAACCCGCGGGCCCGGAGCACGAGGCCGCCCACGCTGCGATCCACGACGCGCTCACACGCTACCAACCTGCGGCCGCGGAGCGGGGCTCCCTCGTCGTGGTCGGCGCTGACACGGGGGCCGGCATCATCGTGTCGTTCGAGGCGATCGAGCGCTTCGCCGCCGCCATCGCGGCGAAGGGACACCCGGACGTCGCTGCCGCCCTCCGCAGGCCGGTCGCATCGGGGATGGTGCGCACGCTCGCCGTGTCTCGCCTCGAGACCTTCCAGACGGGCGCGATCTTCTGGCCCGAGAGGCCGATCAACACCGTCG
Organism: Sorangium sp. KYC3313; assembly: GCF_052075895.1. Taxonomy (NCBI): domain Bacteria; kingdom Pseudomonadati; phylum Myxococcota; order Polyangiales; family Polyangiaceae; genus Sorangium; species Sorangium sp. KYC3313. Next base: position 367,974 of record NZ_CP197255.1, on the reverse strand, counting down.
CGAGGGGGGCCGCGTGAGCGCGGAGCAAGACCAACCCCAGGGCCCGCCCTCGCCGAACGAAGCGCTGCTGTCGCTCGTCCGCGCGGTGGAGCGTTGGCGCCTGGCGGCGCCGGCCGAGCGCGCCGCCCTCGCTACCGAGACGCGCGAGCGCTGGACGGCGCTGGCGATCGAGCGCGGCGTTATCGCCCCGCGCGCCCCCGCGAACGACAACGCGGCCGATCGCCCCGAGGAGCAGACGGCCGCGCACCTGCACGACGCGGAGCGGCTCCTGCTGGAGCGATGCTCCGACGGGCTCGACGGCGACGCGCGTAGGGACGCGCGGGTGCTGGCGAAGGTCGGGCAGCTCATCGCCCGGGCCGAGAAGGCAGAGGCCGCGCGCGATCTCGTGCTGGGCGTTCGTCCGAAGACGGGGGCGGCGATCCTCGAGCCGCTGCCCGAGCAGCTCTGGCTCGTGAAGGATCTCCAGTGGTGCGCCGGGCGCCCAGCGATGATCATCGCCGCGGCGGGGAGCGGCAAGACGATCGTCTGCCAGAGCGCGGCCGTGTCCCTCGCCGCCGGGCGCCCGCTGTTCGGGTGGTTCTGGGGGCCGCCCCGCTCGCGGGACGTGCGCGTGCTGCACCTCGACTACGAACAGGGCGACTACGCCACGCGCCGCCGCTACCAGAAGATCGTGCGAGGGATGGGGCTCGGCGCCGAGGAGCTCGAGCGCGTCCAGCGGAACCTGAGCCTCCTGTGCTTTCCGCAGATCTATCTGACGTCGAAGAACGCAGAGGCCGAGTTCAAGCGCGCGGTCCACGGCGTGGACCTCTGCATCATCGACTCGCTGCGGGTGGCCTGCCGTGGGCTGGACGAGAACGACAGCGCGATCCGCGATGCGATCGACATCATGACGCGCGTCTCGCAGGCGACCGGCTGCGCGTTCCTGGTGGTCCACCACGCGGGCAAGTCCTCGGGGCAGAAGCGCGACGCGCGGGAGCTCGGCCGGGGCAGCTCGGCCATCTTCGACGCGAGCGGGTCGGTCCTGAACCTGTGCCTCGACGGCGACGGCGACGAGAAGGGCGCCGGGGGCGCGCAGCAAGAGGAGGTCGCGATCGACTGCCCGAAGTGCGGCGGGAGCGGCTCACTCCCGCAGTACGAGAGCGTCGAGGGCGGCGTCTGCTTCGGGTGCAAGGGGCAGGGCAAGGTGTGGCGCTCCGGGCCGGCGACGGCCAAGCAGAGCGCTCCTGCGGCCGCGGACCCTCGCCGCCGCGTCGAGATGAGCAAGGCGAGCGCCGAGGGCGACGGGATGCGCCTCGAGCCGTTCTACCTGCGCTTCGTCGACATCGCGGAGGGAGAGAACCCGCTCGCCGGTGTGCGCGTCGAGTACCGGACCGAGGAGCAGGCCAAGGGGCCGCCCGAGCAGCCAGGGGACAAGCTCGAGGCCATCAAGGCGAAGGTGTTGAAGCTGATCCTAGAGGAGACGCGTGCGGGCCGCCCGATCGCGGGCAGAGCCGTGCTCGCGGAGAAGCTCGGGGCGCGCCGCGCCAACGTGTCCGCCGCCGTGGACGAGCTCATCGCGGAAGGCCTGGTCCTGGATCGGCCGGAGCGGGCCGGCAGGGGCGGGGGCAAGTCGCGCCTGTGGGCGTACGCGGGGAGCGACGGCGCGGAACCTGGCGAGCGCCGCCAACCGCCCACCGCTGCGCCGACGATCGGCCATCCGTCCGACGTCTGATCGAGCTCGAGCCAGAGGGCCCCTCCTGGTGGGTAGCCTCCTCGCCGCTCCCCTGCGCTCGCCTCGACGTCTCGATGGAGGAGGCACGGCTGCCAGGACGCCACGCCAGGGGATGGCTGACCGGCCATCACCATGGCTCGTCCCAGGTCGTCCCAGGTCGTCCCAGGCCCGTCCGGGACTAGCCACCGTTACCCCGTCCGCCCGTCCCCCCCTTAAGGGGGGACGGGCAGCGGGACGGGGTAACGTGGAGCGGGACAGGTCGCGTGGAGCGGGACGGGCCAAGCCGGGCGGGCAGCGAGGGGAGGCAGGCTCGAACGGGTGCGCCTGGCGATCGCGGCGTAGGGGCCAGGCTGGACCCCCGGCGGAGCAAGCAGCACCAGGCCAACGCGACGCATCGAGTCAGAGCAACGACGCAACGCGACGCAAAGCCGACCGCGTTGTCAACGATTGTCAAAGTTGCCTGCCCAGCGAGATGCGTTTTTTTATTGTGGGTGGAAGGGACCGACAAAGGCGCGCCTTCTTTTGCGGGAAACTGAAGGTTTCAGTGTTCAGCGAGCGCGTTCAACCCGGGTCTCTGTAAGATTCATGTCAATGATTTTCGCTTTGAGCTGAATTATTGCCGCCGCTTTGCGTCATGGCACGCGAGGTGTGCTACGACCGAAGCGCGCCCGGCGTGCGCGATGGCTCAACGTGGCACAGATGGGCTCGCCGCCCTCGCCGCCGCCCTGGGCACGAGCGCGCGGTGGGTCGTTGATCGCCCCCCGGTGGGGCGTGGCGGTGCCGCCCCCGTCGAGCCGATCGCCCTGGGCATGGCGGTGCCGCCGGTCGCCTGGGCTCGCGGTGGGGCACGAGGTGCCGGTGTCGCGTCGCCGGCGCCGTCGAGCACGAGCTCGCTCTCGCCCCCGGTCGCCGGTGCGCGCCCTGCCGGCGTCGCCGGTCGCGCTCGCCCTGGGCAGCGCACGCCCTCGCTGCCCTGCGGAGCGCCGCAGCTGCAAGCGTCTCTCGGAGCTCTGTCGAGAGAGCGGCGAGTGGGTGCGTCACCAGCGTCACCAGTACCGACGCCTACTGGTGACACTACTGGTGACACGCGCAAGTCGCTGAAATCACGCATCCTTCTATACCTGTCACCAGTGTCACCAGTACGAGTACGTGTGTATAAGGCTATAGGGTTGGGTGATTTATAGGAGGTGTTGGGTTGCAGAGAAGCGCCTGGTGACGTGGTGACTACTGGTGACATGGGCAGGTCCCCTCGACTGTATGGTGTCTCACAACAGTTATAGGGCTCGTCCGGGCCCAGGGGTCCTGACTTTTCCGCGCAAGGTTTGCGCGAGCAAAATCTGGGTGAACAACCAGCACCCAGGGCAGGCTGCTTTCCTCCGCCGCGCCCGGCGCTGGGTTAATGCAGGCCTCACGGGCGGCCCTGGTTATGCGCGCTGTTATGGGCCTGTGATGGGCGTGTTATCGCGGCGTTCACAGCCGGATCACAGGTTCACCAGCGGCCTTCACCAGCGCTCGAGGTCTGGTTGATGGTCAACCCGGGCCGGTTGATGCCGTGCCCTGCCTGTGCAGCCCCCCTGTAACAGTATCCAGGGGGTCCGAGGCCCAGGGGTCCCGCTCCTCATGCGAGACCGCTTCGGGCTGTGGATCCGGGAACGCCTGCGGTGGTCCACCGGGGAACGGGAACGGTCCACCTCACGTGTTCCCGATGGACCGCTGCGCCATCTCCGCCCTTCGCCGCGCGCTGTAACTGCTACCAGCGAGGTACCAGTATCGGGAACGCCTGCTAGACTCGAGGCGTGCGGTCCGCTGGATCGGTGCAGCTCGAGGCATGGGCAGCCGCCCGCGGCGGTGTCCGCGCCGCCGCTCGCGAGCTCGGCGTGGCCGCGTCGACCCTGTCGCGCTGGATCGGGGGCGCCCAGACGCCGCGGGGTGATGGCGACCTCGGCCCGGCCTGGCTCGAGGAGCGCACCGGGGTGGAGGCCGCTGCCTGGGACACCATGGCTGCCTCGCCGCCCCGCCCTCCCTCGCCGCGGGCCGCTGCCGGGGCAGGACGGGGCCGCCGTGGCGCTGCGCCGCCAGGGGAGGCCCTGCCGCCCTCCCGAACGCCCCGCCCTCGCCGCGCCCCGCCGCAGGCCCCTGCGCGTGCTGCGGTAGCACCGGCCGGGCACCCGACCGCGACGACGTCGCCCCCGGCCGCGCCGGCCGTCGAGGTCGAGGACGAGCCCATGCCGCCCCCGGCGACGCTGCCGGAGCTCCAGGCGCGAGCTCGCCAGATCCCCGGCGAGCTCCAGCAGCTGCGGCGGAGCATCGCCTCCGGGGCCGTGAAGGTGGCCGCCGGCGAGGTGATGGCTCGGATGCTCGAGCGCGAGCAGCGCGCTGTGACCGGTGCGATCACGGCGGCGGGCACGGCCACAGTCGAGGAAGTCGAGGCCCTGCACGCGCTCGTGCTCTCTGTGACGCGCGGCTGTGAGGGCTGCCGCGCCAGGGTGACAGAGGCGCTCCGCGGGAGCGCAGCGTGACGCCCGTGCTCGGCGCCACGCCCGTGGAGGGGCCGCCCGTCGCGACCCCGGCCGAGCTCCGTGCCCGGCTCGGCGCCGTCGCGGGGGAGCTCCGCGCGCTCCAGGGCGCCGTGCTCGCCGGCACGATGACCGTCGCCGTGGCTGCCGCGCACCAGCGGCTGCTTGCTGTTGAGGGGCGCACGATCGCGCTCGCCCTCGCCACCTTCCCCTCGCCGCCGCGGCTGGCCGATGAGCTGCTGCGCGCGCTCGAGCCGTAGCTCGACCCGACCCACGCCGCGTGCCACGGCACCGCGCCCGGTGGATGGGGTACGCTCGCGCCGTGCACCGTCGCCGCTCTGCCGCTGAGATCCTCCGCGCCGTGCCGCCCCGCGACCGCGCGACGCTGCGCCGGTTCGGCCTGGACCTGGACGACCCCGCGCAGGCGAGGTTCTTCGTCGACGGTGTGCGCGCCGCCGACGAGAGCATCGCGGCGGAGTCCGCCCCGCGCAGCTCCCAGGACCGCCCGCCGCCGCGGTGAACGCCACGCCGGCGCCCCGCCTCCCTCGCCGCCGTCCCGGGCCGGGAAGGGGCCGCCGTCGCGCCGCGCCTCGTGCTCGCGGGGAGCCCCGCTACGCCGCCCGTGAAGGCCTCGACGGGTCGCCTGTGGCCGGCTCGAACCACGCCGCGATCGGAATCCGGTAGGCGTCCCGAAGCCTCATCTTCTGGCCGTCCCGAGGGATGGCGCGCCCTGTCGTCCAGTGCGACACCGCGGACTGAGACACGCCGCACCGGCGGGCGATCTCCGCCTGGTCCAGGCCGAGCTGAGACAAGAGCACCGCGCCGCGCGTCCGCTGGAAGTTCACCGGTGAGGCGAGCATGCCACGTGGAGCGGTGTCCCGCGCGCACGAGTCGCCATGTGCACTCATGAGACGTCATGCGGTGTCGCGATGGCATCTTTTCACATCATATCAGGCACATCGCTTGAAAGCGCCCTTTGCGCATCTCATAGATTCGGCACCTATGAACAACAGGCGCGGCATCACGGTGTACCTCGACGAGGAGCTCGAGAAGCGCGTCAACCAGCGCCGAGCTGCGGGGAATAGGATGCGCTCGTTCAGCGCGGTAACCCGCGAAGCGCTCTCCAGGTGGCTCGATGTCATGGAGCAAGAGCAGCGGAGCGAGCCGGTTGTGCAGCGCTCGAATCCGAGCGAGGCGCGCGCCGCGGCGCCATGAAGGGAGAACACATCATGTCGACGAAGAGAGCCAAAGCGGTCAGCGTGGCCACGCAGCAGAAGGGCAAGCGAGATACCGATCGCGCCGCGGCGCGGACCACCACGCGCCAGAAGACCGAACGGCCGACCGCCCCGCGGAAGCCTCCGAGCTCCGGCGCCGTCGCGAAGCGCGCGCCCGCCAAGCGGGCCGCACGGGGCGCCCGATGAGGTCAATGAGGCTCTGGAAGCCCTCGAGCGGGGGCACGTCGACGCAGCTCGAGGCAGACGCTGAGGTCGACCGCGCCCTCGGCTTGGCGTCCGCTCCGCCGACCTTCGCCGGGTTCGGCCCGCCGGAGCGAGGCATGCGGCAGCTCCGCGCGATGACGCCGACGCAGGCGCGCGCCCGTGCTGCGGCGCGGGCCCTCGCGTCGCCCCGCTCGTCCGACGTGCGCGCGAGCGCAGCGGACGTGGAGGTCGACCGCGCCCTCGGCTGCGGCGTGCTCGGCGTGGAGCCGCCGGCGCTGGCGCGAGCTGGATTCGGTCCCCCCGAGCGCGGCGCCAGGAAGATGCCGAGCATGACGCCGACGCAGGCGCGCGCTCGCGCGCTGAGGCGGGAGGCCTCGACGCCATGCCGATGACGGCAGGGAGGCCCCGCAGCGGGGAAGGTCCGCTGTTCCGGGCGGCTCAGGTTCGCTCGGTCAACGAAGCGGAGCGGCGGATCTCGGCGGTCGCCTCGACTGAGTCGCTCGACGCCCACGGCACGATCCTGCGCGCCAACTGGGACTTGACCCGCTTCATCGCCAACCCGGTGCTGCTCTGGGGGAACGACGACGGGGCGCTTCCGATCGGCCTCTGCGAGAACGTGCGCGTCGAGGGGAAGGCGCTTCTCTTCGTCGCCGCATTCGACGACGCGACCGAGTTCGATCAGCAGGTCTGGGAGAAGTACCGCCGCGGCGTGCTCCGCGGGTTCTCGGTGCGCTTCAATCCGATCGAGCGCAGGACCGTCGAGCACGATGGCCGGCAGGTCATCGAGTACACGCGCAGCGAGCTCATGGCGATCAGCTGCACGCCGGTCCCTTTCAACCCTCAAGCCCTCCGGAGGTCGGCGGGCGATGTGCAGAAGCACCCTGGAGACACGATGAAGAACAAGACTACCAGCGGCGCCGGGCGGTCAGCCGTGCACCTGCTCGTGGACGCCTATCCGCAGATGTTCCCTGGCGAGCTCCGTTCGTGGGCTCTCAAAGAGTCGCTCAGCGTGGTGCAGAGCTTCATCAACGCCGGAGGGCACCAGAGCGGGAGCATCCCGCAGGAGGACGCGGAGAAGATCGACCGCCTCCTCGGCATCCGTCCCGCATCGGACGGCAAGGTCGGTTACGACGACGTCGACCCGATCCGCGGCGTGCGGGTCTTCCACGCGCCCACCCCGGGCGAGCTCCGCAGCGCGGGCGGGAGGTCATGATGAGCATTCGATCGATGTTGGGGGCGATTCTGAACTTCGGAGAGGCGCGGCCGAGCGAGGCGGACGCTGAGGTCGACCGCGCCCGCGCGGTGCTGGCCGCTGCGGAGCGCGACACCGCGGAGACGAGCGCGCGCCTGGCCGAGCGCGAGGCGCAGCTTTCGAAGGTCGAAGGCGCCTTCGACGAGGACCCGATCGACGCGAACGGCGCCGCCGTGATCGACGCACGGAACTCCCGCGACCTGGCGAAGCTCCAGGCGGACCGGGCGGTGCGCCGCGAGCAGCAGGCCCGCGAAGCCCTCGCCCAGGCCGAGCACGCGGCGGAGCGCGCCCGGCTCGAGGCACAGCTCGCGGAGCTGGAGCAGCGCCACCACGCCGCCCTCGAGGCCGAGCGGAGCGCCAGCGCCGAGCGCATCGCCGCACATCCCGCGCGGGAGCTCCGCGAGGCCATCCGTCGAGCCGAGGAGCGCCAGCACCAGGCCCAGGCCGAGCACGAGGCCGCGTGCGCCGCCCTCGACGCCAGCGCGGCGGAGCTGGCCGAGCTCGAGGCCAAGGTGATGGCCATCGCGCCAGACCGCGCCGAGGAGCTCCGCGCCCGTGCCGAGCGGCGCGCCTGCGAGCAGCGAGACGCCCTGGCCGAACGGGCATCCCTCGCCGCCGCCAAGTTGCGGTTCATGCCGAGCGTCGAGCTCGTCATCGCCGGGGAGCAGCTCATCCGGAAGAGCCTCGCCGACGTCGAGGCCGCGGTGGAGGACGCCCGCGCCGCCGCGAAGCACGCGCAGGAGCTCGGGGCCGACATCAAGCCGATCGATGACTTCCACAAGGTCTGCCACGTACGGCACGCGCAGTTCCTCGCGCTGCCCGAGGCGGTAAGGGACTGGAACGGTCACTATCAGGACGTCGGACATCTGGCCGGCATCAGCACGCCTTTCGGTCGCGTAGAGCGCGCGTATCGCTTCCAGATGGAACAGCCAAAAGAGACTCGGCGAGATGGCGATGTGTCGGACGCGATGAGTCGGATCTCCGAGATCCTGAACAGCCACACGACAGATGAAGTGCGCGCGGCGGAGAAGGCCCGTTACGAGCGCCAGGAGGCAGAACGCCAAAGGCGCTTTGAGGAAACCTACATCCCGCCGCCGCCCGGCGGTTTCGTCGTGAGCTACGAAGGGGGCAAGCAGGTGGTCAAGCCGCGTTACGCGGAGGACGCCAGGCATCCGTTCTTCACGCGCAGGATGGAAGCGACGGAGCCGCAACCCTCCCTGATCGAGAGCGCCTCGAGCGCCTTCCGCTCGCTCTTCTCGTCGAACGATACGGACCCGCCGGCCGCGTGATGGGAACGGATTACACGGCGCAGCTCGCCGCCGCGCGCGCGGCTGTAGCGAAGGCCGAGCAGGACGAGCGCGAATCCGCTGCTGAGGTGAAGGATCGCGAAGTCCGGCTTGGGTGGGCTGAGGAGGCGCACAGCGACCCGGCGAAGCGATCAGGCGACATAACCGCAGAGAGGGTTGCTTGTGCCGTGATCGACGGCCGCAATCAGCTCCACGTCGCCAGACGACGCCACCGCGAGACGACGGCGAGCCTCGATGAGGCCCGCGCTGAGCTCACGCGACTCGAGGAGACGGGCTCTCGCCCGAACTGAAAGCACATGGCAGCCATCGACTGGGCCCCGACCATCGCCGCCCTCGACGCGGAGATCACCACCGCCACCGGGCCGACGAAGGAGATCGGGAAGGGGATCCGCGGCACCCTGTATCGCCTGGGCCAGGAGTACGACGCGCGCTTCTCGGTCCAGGTCAGCGCGGCCAAAGACGCGTTCGCGGCGCTCGTCACGGCCGCGCACGAGGAGGCTGACAGAACATGCCGGTACGCGGAGAGCCTTGTGGGCACGGCTGGGCCAGCGCTGCCGGTCGACCTCTACTCGAACGCCGCGATCCTGGCACGCTGTGACAGCGCGCTCCGGACGGCGGCCGACAATATCCTGAAGCGCACGTTGAGTGCCAACAGGGCTAATGTCGTCGTCGTGTACTTAAGCGGCAACCCGAACGGGGGGACCTCATGGTACATGAGCTTTCTCGGCACGGAAGCTCACCCGTATAGTCGAAGCTACAGCCTTTCGGTGCGCGCGCTGGAGCTCGAGATGATGGTTCAGATCTCCGCCGCGAACGACTGGATCGCCGTCGCCCAGTACAGCTGAGCGCCGACTTTCACCGGCTCGCCGGCCGAAGTGCTCAGCGACGCAGAGCCACGACTGCGACCGCCAGGGCGAGCCCGAGCGCGTGCACGAGCGCGTGCACGAGCGGGTCCGGCGGCTCGATGCTCGCGACGTCAGGGCGCGGGTCGGAGACGGTCATCTCGACGCCGTGACGCGGAGAGACGGGGCTCGTCTGTCACGCCGGGGTAGGGCGGATCAAGGATCTCTGCGTCCTTGGGCGGGAGGATCATGCAGCGAAGCTACCACGACGCAGCGCCACTCCTCACCCTCGCCGCGGGCGGAGCGCCCGGGTCAGCGCGGCTGCAGGTCACGTCGCCCAGAGCACCGAGAGATCGAGCTCAATGGCCTGAAATGGAGCGACACGAACCCGCGCCGCCCCGCGGTGCGTCCCAACAGCGGCCCAGCCCCGATGCGGGACGAGCGAGTAGACCTCGAGCGTCCTCTCGATGGGGTCGACGAGCCACGCCGTCTGCACGCCCTCTCGCGCGTAGATCGGCATCTTGTCGTTCCGATCGACCTTCTCCGTGGACGGGCTCAGCACCTCGCAGACCCAGTCGGGCGAGAGGGAGAAGTAGGCCGTCTCAGGGAGCTCCGGCATGCGTTCGCGGCGCCAGCCGGCGACGTCCGGAACGAGCACGTCGACCTCGCCGGGCGCCGCTGGGTCCGGGAAGTGCAGCTCGGGCTCGTTCAGGATCCACCACCCCCCAGGGCCGCCGCGGCCGCCTTGGAACGGGCCGCGGACCTCCCCGATCAGGCCGGAACTGGCGTTCGCGTGGCGCGGCGCTGGCCGCGGCATCACGTGCAGCACGCCCCCGACGAGCTCCGCCACCTTGTTCGGCGGGACGGCTTCGAGGTCGGCGTAGTTGGCGCGGCGCTGCTTCTCGGCGGGCTGGCCCATGGGCGAAGCCTGCACGGGGGCGGGCGCCGGGGCAAGGTGGCGAGGAACTTCGCCAGGGCGTCGCGTAGCGAGCGCCCCCCCCCCGCGACGTCGCCGCCCTGGGCTCCACCCCGAGCCCGGCGGGGAGCTCGCCCCACCACGAGCTCGCCGCGGCCGTGGCCGCGCCCGTAGGAGTAGCCGCCGCGCACCGGCAGGGTGCAAGCACGCTGCCCGGTGGAGCCATCAGGCCGCAAGTTGCGGATGCTTGCTGGCCACACTGCCAAGGAAGCCGCCACCGTCCGGGTTCGACATGAACGCGTTGAACTGATCGAGCTGCTGTCTGTACTCCGCCGCCGCCTTGCCCGACTTGAGCTTAGCGCCATAGTCACTAAGCATCTTTATTGCGCCGCCTAACAAGAGCAACACTCCGGCGATACTTATCAACGACACATGGGCGAGCGCGCCACCTATAAATGCCACTGGTCCGGCTCCGGTTATCCAGAGCGTCACCTTGAACGACGTGTCGTCTTTCTTCGCCTGCGCTTCGCGCCGGCTCATTTCACCCTGCGGGTCCGGTCCGAGGACCTCTCTCCAGCGCATGAGATCTCCGAACGACTGAACGAACCGGCGCGCCGGATCGCCGAGCTGGGGATGTCCGTCCACCCATTGCCAATTTGACGCGAGGCGTCCGGTCGCGTGGGTCCAGGAGCGTTTGGCGTCGAGAGCGTGAAAGAAACTCGCGTCGATGCCCTGCACGTTGCGGAGTCGGATGCAGCTCAGGATGCCAGCTGCAAACGGGTCTCTTGAGGTCATATCCGAGAGGTACGCGGCAGCCTGCTCCGTCTCGAAGATAACCTGATTGAGTATCGCCTGCTGCTGCTGAACGGCTTGCTGGTAGGCTAATTGGTTGTTGATGGCGAGTAGCTGTGAAGCCTGCGCACGCGCAACGTTGAGCTGCTGACTCGCCAGGCCGATCTGCACGCCTTGATTCACGAGAGACCAGAACGCGTAACTCACTGCGCCCCCTTTCAGGAAGAGCAGGAGAGCAAGCCCCCGTGTCCGCCGTCAAGGTCCCGATGAACCGCCCTCGCCGCCCCACGCGCCCCCTGAGCGGCATTCAATGACACGTCGCTCCGGACGCGCCGCGGAAGACGCACAGCGGCGCACACAGCGTAGTCCGTCGGCTCCAGAATCGACACGCCCGAGACGCACCGGGCGTTGACGACTGCGTAGCACTGCGTAACGCTACTGTCGTGAACATGACCGTCCCCATGAGCGACGAGCTCAGAGAGGTGGTGCGCAAGCTGCGCCCGAAGCTCGGCGCGCGCACCGATGCCGCCGCTGTGCGGGTCGCCGTGGCGAAGCTCGCCCGCGAGCACGGGATCGCGGTCCGCGGCTCCGAGGAGCACCCCGACCCCGACGGCCAACCCGACGCACCCGAGGCCTCGAAGCTCTCGCCGTCGAAGGAGAAGCCCGCAGCGGCCCGCAAGCCGAAGAAGTAGCCCGCGAAGTAGAGCGGGCCGCCCGGGAGATTGGACCCTCCCGAACGGCCCTTGATCGACCCCTGCATGACCAGGAGCGACCCATGGCTTCCGTACATCGCGCCGCGCGCGGCGCCAAGAAGACGACGAAGATCACCCCGACCCGCCGGCAGGCCTCGAAGCGCCCCGCCGGCAAGCCGCGCCCGGCCTCGCCCGGCAAGGCGACGCGCGCCACCTCCGCCGATCGGCCGAGCGTGCGGAGCACGATCAACAAGGTGCTGCGCGGCGCCCTGGAGCTCGCGGAGCGGTTCGGCGCTCGCGAGGGCGGGAGCGGGCCGGCAGCGCTGGCGCGGCTCGTCCTCGGGACGCTGGTGTTCATGCTCGAGCGCGACGAGGAGCGCTTCCAGCTGGCCTACCAGCGCGCGGCGCTGGCGTTCTCGGATGCCGTGCGCGCGGCGAGCAGCGCGGCATCGGGGCAGGTGGATGGCGCCGCCCGTGGCGATGGCAGCGCGCCCCCTTCGCCGCCCTCACCTCCCGGTGGGCACGACGACCGCGGGCCTGCTCGGCGCCCGTGCGAACCTGCGGCGGAGCACCTGCGCGCGATCGGCTTCAAGTGCGAGCCGACCAAGGACGTATGGGACGCGGAGCTCGTTGACCTGATCCCATGCCTCTTCGCGGGCGAAGCTGACCCCGTGCACGGCATCCTCCAGAGCATCGAGCGGGACGCGATGCTCCTCGTGTCGGCCTTGCGAGATCCGGAAGGCGACATGACCCCCGAGATCGACATGGGGCTGTACGTGTTGAGCCAGCGCGCGCGGGTCGTCCGGACCCTGTACGGGCGCATCCTCGCGGCTCGCAAGGGAGGCCGCTCGTGAGCCGCGCGTGTGCCGCCCCGCTGCGCCAGCGCACGACGTCGAGGCTCACCTCGAGCAAACCGCCGTCGCTGCCCCGTCCGATCGGGCAGCCGAGCCCCGCGCCCGTCGCATACTACGGGGTGCGGAGCGGTGAACACGGGCTGCTGGTCATCAAGCGCAGCGGGGAGCGTGCCGAGCTCCTGCCCGCTCGTGACGTGGACGGGGCCCCTGTGGCGCTCGGTTGGGGTTACTTCGGGACGGGCCCGCTCGAGCTGGCGAGCGCGCTCCTGGTCGACGCGATCGGACCGGAGGCAGCTCGGCGGTTCGGGTGGGGCTTCTGCGTGCTCGTGACGGCGCTGCTGCCGGCCAACGGCGGGTGGTCCCTGACGAGGAGCGAGGTGCGGGCGCACGCGCGCGCCGCGGGGTGGAGGAGCTGACCATGCCGAGGAAGGCGACGGGGAACGTCTACTTCAGCGCGGGGCGCTGGTACGCGCGGGTGAAGCTCGGGGAGAAGCTCCGCCCGAACATCGCCCTCCCGACCTGCACCACGGAGCAGCAGGCGATCGCCCGCAAGGACGTCCTCGCCGCTCTCGCGGCGAAGCTGCGGGCCGCGCCGCACGTTGCCCAGGACGTCGCGCGGGGGCTTCTCGAGCGCGCCGCGCAGCGCGAAGGAAAGGCCCTCACCGCGGTCGTGGAGGCGGTCGAGATGGTCTGCCGAGCTCACCCGGGGGATCTCCCCGCGGTGGGCCCGGCAGGGCTCTCCCTGTCGCCCTCGATGTCGTTTCAGGCCTTCGCCACGTGCTGGACCTCGGGGGAGCTGGCGAAGCGCTATCCCGACCACGTCCGGCGCAAGCGCAGCGTCTCGGACGACGTCTACCGCCTCGAGGCGCACGTCTACCCGATCGCTGGCGCTGTCCCGGTCGGGTCGTTCCAGCTGGACGACGCGGAACGGGTGATGCGCTCGCTCCCGAGCGCCAGGGCCGCGAACACGCGGCGGCACGTCGCGCAGCTGATCGGGCGCGTGATGTCGCTCGCCGTCTTCCCGGCGCGGCTCATCACCGCGAGCCCGATTCCACGCGGTTTCCTCCCGAAGCTCGGCGCGGCGAAGGCCATGACCTACCTGTACCCCGACGAGGACGGGCGCCTACTGGCCTGCCGGGCGGTCCCGCTGTGCTTCCGCGTGCTGTACGGGTTCCTGAACCGCGAAGGCCTCCGGGCGAGCGAGGCCGCCGGGTTGACGTTCGGCGATCTCGACCTCGATCGCGGCGCGATCCGGCTGGACCACACAAAGACGGATGAGGCCCGCGCGTGGGGTCTCGGGCCTGACGTCGTGCGCGCCCTCCGCGCGTGGCGCGCGCTCCGGGGCAACCCGCCGGCCGACGCGCTCGTGTTCATCGACACGGTGGGCAGGGCCATCAACGTGGACCGCGGTGCGGAGCGCTTCCGTGGTCACCTGCGCACCGCGGGCGTCGACCGCGTGGAGCTGTTCGAGCGGAGCGACACGCGCCAGCCCATCAGGATCCACGACGCGAGATCCTGCTTTGTCACCGTGAACCTGGCCAACGGACGCTCCGAGACGTGGATCGCAGACCGGACCGGACACCGCAGCTCGATCATGATCAACCGCTACCGGAGGGCGGCGCGCACCTTCTCGGAGCTCGGCTTGGGGCAGCTCGCGCCCCTCGACACGGCTATCCCGGAGCTCTCACCCAGCGGCGGCGGAAAGGGCGCGGGAAAGGGCGGAGAGGGGGAGAGCGCCTCGAGCGGTCCAGCGCGAAACAGCGGCAATCACCGCGTGGTGCACGAGGGGGGACTCGAACCCCCAAGCCTCCCGGCGCCGGAACCTAAAACCGGTGCGTATACCAATTCCGCCACTCGTGCGCGCGGACGCTTGTGGCACCCTACGCCAGCCTCATCAAGCGGGAAAATCAGTTTGCTGCGTTGCGCCGAACGCGTCAGGACGGGGCAGCGCGAGCGGCCTGGACATGTGGCCCGCGGTACGTCGAGCATGGAGCAACCGGCGGATCGGCGCACCGCGCCGGCTTGGAGGGGTCGCAAACCTGGGCTGGCCCGTGCGCACGAACCGCCCACCGACGGCCAGCGACGCGGTGGGCAAGCCGACAGGGTGGGGGGGCGCTCTTCGTCGGGGCGGAGAAGCGCCGCGGAGGGAGCGCGAAATGGGCACAGCGCCGGCCCCGGGGTCGGCGGGGCAGCCTCACCGGCAGCGACGCTCGAACGAGCGCGTTGCCGCCGAGAACAGGGGAAACGAGGCCCAGGCGGCGGCGGCGCCTCGCCTTCGGCACGTGCGTTGCGAAGGGGGGACCGTCCGCGGACGCGGATGCCGCCGCTGAACGACGGAGGGGCGCGCTCGTCGCCGTCCTCGTCGATGCGGCGCAATTCGACTGCAAGCCGCAGGGATACCCGATGACGTACCAACCGAACGTTCTCCTCCTCGATCAGGACCATGTCCTCCGGAGGGCCACGGCGCTCCTCCTCTGCAACCGCGGCGCGCTCGTCAGCCCGGCCGCGACCCTGGAGGAAGCGATCTCCCTCTCCCGCGAGCGCGTCTACGACGTCGCGCTGATCGATCTCGCCCACGGAACGAAAGGCGCCCGGGAGATCCTGGGCCGCCTGCGGCGCGAGGGCACGATGCCCCGGCGGGTCATCTTCTGCGCCGACGAGCCGGTCTCGTGCGACGGCACGGACGACGTCAGCGAGGTCCTGCTCAAGCCGTACGCCTTCGGCCGGCTGCTCAGCACGATCTTCGTCGACCTCAGCCCCCGGCCATCCACGCAGTCCGGGATCTTTCCTCGCCTCCGTCTGGTCCAGGGTGAACGCGCCGACCTGGAGGGGAGCCGCCCGAGCGCGCCTGGCGCTGCGGCGGGTGTAGAAGGCGTGGAGGGCCACCCCGCCGAGCGGCGCACCTTCATCGAGCCGAACGGCGCCGCGGTGTACCGGCTCCAGCGCAGGTCGCGCAGCGGCCCCGCCGGGCGGACGCTCAGGCCGTCGCGGCGAGCACCTCGAGGTGCTCGCCATCCCGGATGACGATCCGCCGCCGCTCGAACGCGATCAGGCCGGCGCGCTTCAGCTTGCCCAGCAGCAGGGTGACCGTCTCGCGGGTGGACCCGATCAGCAGCGCGATGTCCGCGTGCGTGAACGGGGCCGACACGAGCTGGCCGGCGGCGTGGGGCTGCCCCCATCGCCGCGCGGCGGCGCGGAGGAACTCGATCAGGCGCGCTTCGACCGTGCAGAGGAGCAGGGAGCCGAGGCGCGCCTCGGTCTCGAGCTTGCGCGCCACGAGCGCCGCCGCGAGCGCGCCGCGGAGCGCTGCGTCGGAGGCGAGCTGCCGCTCGAGGCCGGCGAGCGGCACCACGAGCGCGTTCCCCTCGTCGAGCACCGTCGCGCCCTCGGAGGAGACCGTCGCGCCCGCGAGCGCGCCCTCGCCGACGAGATCGCCAGGCCCGCGGTGCCCGAGCGGGACCACCCGACCGTCGGCGACGCGCTCGACCTTCACGCGACCCGCACCGATCAGGAACAGGTGCCTCGGCGGCGCGCCCTGCTGGCAAACGCACTGCCTGCGCGCGAGCCGCTCGACCCGGCCGAGCTCGAACAGCACCCGCCGGCTCGGTGAGGCCAGCGAGGCGAGGGGAGAGCGAGACAGGATCCGCTCCTTCTCGAGATCCTGCGAAGCCCCGCCGCGCACGCCCTCCACCTCCATCCCGCGCCCGTGCGTAGGTCCGCGCACCTTCGGCTTTCCCATCGCGCCTTCGCCCAACCTTTCGGGATTTCAAGCCTCCCGATCGTCGGCCGATAGTGCAACGATCGGCAGATGGGGGCCAATCCGAACTGGCTGGGGGCAGAGCTCCGCGCGGGGCGAAAAATCTACCGCGGCGAAGGCTGAAACCATGTTCAGCGGCATACGATGCAAGCCTTGCGCTATTTTTTGGTGCAGACGTGAAAGCAAGACCCGGGCCGCTGCCCCGTTCGATGCTACGTTGGGGGTGAGGCCACCAATGAGACACTCGATGGCACGAACCTCGCGCAATGCCCCGGCCCCCGTTCGGCGGGTGGCGCTGGCGGCGAACTGAGAGAAGGAGCTCCTCATGGGCATGGAGATGAAGCTCCAGTTCAAGCTGTCGCAGCAGCTTGTGATGACCCCGCAGCTGGTGCAGGCCATCCGGCTGCTGCAGCTCTCGCGGCTCGAGCTGGTCGACGAGATCAGGAAGGAGCTGGACGGCAACCCTGTCCTCGCGGACGACATGACCGACCCGAAGGCGCGGGACGGCGACAAGGGGGATCAGCGGGGGAGGAACGCTGACCTGCCGACGGAGCAGCGGCTCGAGAACGGCGAGCGGTTCGACCGAGACACCGACATCGCGGCGCGCGAGACGGAGAAGCGGGTCAAGGAAGTGGACTGGGAGCAGTTCCTGGAGAACAGGCAGCTCCAGCAGGCCATGCCCGCGCACCGGGGCGGCTTCGAAGAGCTGCCGCCGATCGACCAGAACCTGACCAAGCCGTCGAACCTGCGCGACCACCTGCTCTGGCAGCTCCAGATGAGCGATTTCGTCGAGAACGAGCGGCAGTTCGCGCTGCTCGTCATCGGCAACCTCGACGAGAAGGGGTACCTCGACCTCAAGGGGGGCGAACGTCCGGACGGCACGAAGGGGCCCGACCTCAGCCTCGTGGATCTGGCGCGGGAGGCGGAGCTCCACCCCGAGGACGCCGAGGAGGTGCTGTCGATGATCCAGCGCTTCGATCCGGTCGGGGTCGCGGCCCGCGACCTGTCGGAGTGCCTGCGGGTGCAGGCGGAGGTGCTCGGCTTCGACGACATCGAGATGGCCATCATCAGGGACCACCTCCACAACGTGGAGCGGCGCAACTTCCCTGCGATCGCGAAGGCGCTGAAGATCCCGCTGGAGGACGTCTACGACGCGGTCCAGGAGATCCAGAAGCTGGAGAGCGTGCCGGCGCGCAACTTCGCCGAGGTCGACGAGAAGACCATCGCCATCACCCCGGACGTTTACGTCATCAAGGACGGCACCCAGTTCGTCGTCACCGACAACGACAAGGGGCTCCAGCGGCTCTACATCAACGAGAACCTCGCCCAGCGGATGCTCAGGGACCCGAAGGCGAAGGAGTTCATCAGCGAGAAGCTCCGGAGCGCGCAGTGGCTGATCCGGGCCATCGAGCAGCGGCGGCGCACGATCATCAAGGTGACCGAGTGCATCGTCGAGAAGCAGCGCGAGTTCCTGGAGCGCGGCGTGGGCTACCTGAAGCCCATGATCCTCAGGGACGTCGCCGAGTCGGTGGGCATGCACGAGTCCACCATCTCCCGCGTGACGTCGAACAAGTACGTGCACACGCCCCAGGGGCTCTTCGAGCTGAAGTACTTCTTCAACTCATCCATCCACAGGGTCGCCGACGAAGACATCGCCTCGGAGAGCGTCAAGCAGGCGATCAAGAAGATCATCGTGGCCGAGGACAAGTCGAATCCCTACAGCGACCAGGCGATCGTCAAGATCCTCGAGGAGACGGACGGCATCAAGATCGCCCGCCGCACCGTGGCCAAGTACCGCGAGATGCTCGGCATCCTGAGCTCGTCGAAGCGCAAGAAGATGTTCTGAGCCGCGGCGGCCGGCCGCGGTCGCCCGCCCCTCTGCCACGCCGATCCTCACGGCCCCGAGCCATGCCCGCCGAACCGATCACGGCCGCCCAGATCTTCGAGCGCTTCTTCGCGCCGCACTACCCGCCCGGCGCGCTCGCCGACCTGGCAGGCGTGCGCTCCACGGACGCGAACCCGGCTGGAAACCCGTCGATCCTGGCCCAGATCGACCACGCGGCGGAGGTGTTCGCCCGCCTCGCGCCCGCGGCGTTCGGCGCGCCCGATCTCGGGCTCGACTTCTCCGATGCGTCGGTCCACCGGCTGGGCGCGGCGCTGACGCGCGAGCGACGCGACGCCTGGCTCGCGCCGGCAGGCGGTCCTTCCGGCGCGCGCGGATCGAGCGGCGCGCCGGCGGCGAGCGCGGGCGGAGAGCCTCCCATGCTCGTCACCCTCGTGACGCACGGGGCGCTCTACGTCGGGGCGTGCGTCGTCAAGAATCACGGCGGAACATGGCAGGTCCGGAGGCCCCTGTGGGAGTCGCTGGTCCGGCTCGAGTCGAGCGCAGGGACGGGCGATCTCGCGATCTTCCAGTGGTGGCTCAAGGCGCTCAGCGACGAGGAGATCGGCCGCGGCAGGCTCGTGGATCGCTACCGCACCCACGTGGAGGTGCCGACGTTCGACGCGGAGCGGCTGCCGATCCTCGCCGCGGGCGACCGGCGGATCCCGAAGCTCGCGAAGGTCCGTTACGACACGCTCTACAAGCACCTCCGCGCGCACCTGCCGGAGCTCAGGTCCGTGGGCGACGATTTCCCGTCCCCGGAGCGCTTCGAGGAGCTGGGCTTCAAGAGCATGGAGTTCGCGCTGCTCGGCGGCGGGCGGATGCTCCTCATGCACGGGGCGACCGCGGACGGGGTGCACCTGCTCTGGCTCGACGCGAACGGCTTCGTGAAGTCGCTTTACTACCCGGCGGACAGCTTCCCCGCCCACGTGCTCCAGATCGAGGGCCAGAAGATCCGGGTGATCGTGCCCGTCCGCGGCGAGAGCCAGGTGCACGAGATGCTCTGGTGGGGGGCGTAGCCGTGCGCCGGCAGGCGGCGCGCGCCGGGCTGGCGACGCGCTCCGGGGTGACGCTCGCGCAGCGAGCGCGCCGGCGGTAGGCTCGCCCCGTGCTCTCGCCCGACGTCCGCTTCGAGGGGTTCACCGCGACCGACTGGGTCCGCGTGCTGTCGTTGTTCCGGCCCAGGCGCACGGTCATCGAGGAGCGCGAGGTCGGCCGTCCGCGCGGAGGCGTCGTCGCGGTCCACGCGGGCGGCAAGCTCAGGAAGCTCGTGCACACGGACGCGGGCCGGCTCCGGATCGACGACGCGCAGCGCGCCCTCCCGCTCTCCGCGGAGGAGCTCGCCGCGAGCCACCACGCGAGCTGGGCCGCCGTCATCGAGGCGGGCGTCCTCGAGGCCGTCGTGGAGCGGTTCGGGGCGCGGGTGCGGCGCGGCGACGACCTCATCGGCCAGTCGCTCCTGCTGTTGCAGCTCGCCCGCGAGGAGCTCCTCGCCGGGAGGATCGATCTCTGGCCGGCGAGGCTGCGCGGCGTGCCGATGCCCTCGGCGGGCGTCGTGCGCGGCACGCTGGAGTCGCTCGCCGGGGTCGGCAAGACGGTGGTGATCGGCCTGTTCGAAGGCGGGGAGCTCTGGACGAGCGTCGCGCTCCGCCGCGACGCCCGCGGGATCAACCTGATCCTCGGGCCGGACGAGGTGCGGGAGGACATGGGGCTGCTCGCGGGCGACTGGCGCCGCGACTACCGGCACCTCTCGCGCGCCATCGAGGAGCGGGCAGGGGAGCTGTCGCTCGGTTGCTTCGCGGAGGCGGAGACGATCCGGCAGCTCGAGGTCGACCCGAGCCCGGGCGCCTGGGCCAGGGCGGTCGCGGTGCGCGACGTGATCCTCGCGCCGGTGCCGGCGGCCCTCGCCATCCCGCTCGGGATCGACGCGGGGCGCGCGGCGCTCAGCGCGCTCCGCGCGCTCGTCGAGCGGATCGACCCGATGGGGATCGTGGCGCCGGCGGTGCGGGCGGTGCTCGAGCGGGCCGGCACCGACAGCGACATGGCCGCGATGCTGCCGTTCCACCCGCTGGAGCTCCTCCGCAAGCTGATCAGCCGGGATCGCTGAGCCGGCGCGGCCCCGCCGCAGCGCGGCCGGCGCCTCCAGCGCGGCCCGCACCTCCAGCGCGGCCGCGCTGCCTCAGGGGTGCGCGGTGCTCGAGTCGCCGCCCTGGACGGCGGGCGCGAGCTGGAAGCGGCGCTCCTCGCAGGCATACGCCGTCGGGGTCAGCTCGATGACGGTGTGCAGCGGGATCGGCAGCGTCGGACACGAGGGCGCGGGGCGATCCACGAGGTAGGCGTAGAGCGCGCGCAGCACCGCCTGGTGGCCGATCACGAGCACGGGCGAGCGCTGGCGCTCGAGCTGGATGATCAGCGGGTCGAGGCGCTGGATGACGTCCTCGTACGACTCGCCGCGCGGGTAGCGGTAGCGGAACTTGTCCGCCGCGCGCGCGTTGAAGACCTCGGGCATCTGCTGGCGGATCTCCTCGTACGTCATGCCCTCGCAGACGCCCGCGTCGATCTCGTCGAGGGCGCGCCAGGCGACGTGGTTCTGCGTCATCGGGCGCGCGGTCTGGATGGTGCGGCGCAGCGTGCTCGTCCAGACGTTGACGTGCTCGTCGCCGGCGCGCTCGTGGATGAACGCGGAGAGGTTCTTCGCGTACTCGTCGCCGCGCGCGCTGAGATCCGAGTCGCCGCCGAGCAGCCCCTTCTCGTTGAACACGCTCTCCCCGTGGCGGGTCAGCCAGATCGGGTGCGGCGTGAGGTGCATGTTCATCAAGAGCGGGACGAGGCGCGCCGGCAGGTAGCCGTGGATGCGGTTCAGCACGACCTGGCGGCCGACGTCGATGATCTTGATGTAGCTCCGCTCGGGCTCGCCGAGCGGCTCGTACGCGCGGGCGTAGTGCGCGATGCGCGCGCGGAAGTCGCGCAGCGCCGCCTCCGGGTCGACGCCCTGGTAGTCCGGCGAGCGGAGCTTCGTCTCGCGGACGTTGGTCTCGATGATCGACTCGTCGTTGCAGATCGACTCGATGAAGACGACCGGGAAGCCGTGCGCCTGGCAGCGCTCGATGACGAGGTTCCGGCGAGCGCGCGTGCTGTTCGTGGCGTCGTAGATCGCCACCTCGCCGCCGGAGCTGAGCCAGCCGATGAGATCGTCGAGGGCGGTCATCGCCATGCCGAGGAGCGCCTGGCGTCCCTCGGTGTTGTTGGGGTCGAAGAACTGGTGCGGCTGCGCGGTGCCGAGGTGCGCGCGGCGGTAGTTGCCCACGTTGAAGAGCCGCGTGGGGTGGCCTAGCCACGACAGGTACCGCGCGATCTTGCGGGCGATGGACGTCTTCCCGCGGGCGGGCAGGCCCACCATGGCGAGCACGATCGGCGAGGAGTCACGCGCGAGCGAGACCATGGGAGCGTTCTAGCCGATGACGGTACGGCCGGCGACGACGACGGAGAGCAGGCGGCCGCTGCGCTGTCCGTCGCGCCGGTACGAGAAGAAGCGGGCGGGGTCACACGCGGTGCAGCCAGGGACGTCCTCGACCGAAGCTGCGTCCAGGCCGACCTCGGCGAGCTGGGCCTTGAGGATGCGGCGGACGTCGACGTGCGGGCGCGCGCCGGGCGCCCCGCGGACGACGGCGGCGGCGCCCGCGCTGGAGCACGCGGCGAGATCGGCGGCGACGTCGTCGCCGACCTCGAAGCAGCAGGCCTCGATGTGCGGGCCGATCGCCGCGACGAGATCCGCGCCGGGGCCGGCGAGCGAGCGGAGCGCGCGGGCCGCCTCGACCACGACCCGGCGGACGGTCCCACGCCAGCCGCTGTGGACCGCGGCGACGGCGCCGGTCCGGCGATCGGCGAGGAGGATCGGGGCGCAGTCGGCGCTGCGGACACCGCAGCCGACGCCGGGTACGCGCGAGAGGGTCACGTCCCCGATCTCGCGGACGACGTCGTCGCGATCCTCCTCACCGGTGAGGACCCGCGCCTCGACGCCGTGGACCTGGCTGAGGAAATAGAGCCGCGCGGCCGGGATGCCGAGGCGCCGCGCGGCGCGCTCCAGGTTCTCCCGGACGGCGGCGGGGTCGTCGCCGAGGGCGATGGCGAAGCTCAGGGTGTCCCACGGGGGGGCGCTGACGCCGCCGCGCCGCGTGAAGAAGGCGTGCGAGACGCCGGCGGCGGCGAGGAGCGGGCTCTGGAGCGCCTCGGCCGCCCCGGGGGCGTCAATTTTTACGGTCATTTTGGCTCCACGGCGGGATCCGATGCGTCGGCTGCTTCGGTCATAGACGATACGGGTGGGTTGCGTGGTATTTTCCGGCTCCACGCATGGCTGCCGGTCCGGACCCGAACATCGGTCGAGATCTGCTCGGAGGGCAGTTCCAGATCCTTCAGAAGATCGGCTCCGGCGGCATGGGGTCGGTCTACAAGGCCGCACAGCCGGCGATGAACCGGATGGTGGCGGTGAAGATCCTCCACCCCAAGCTCGCGAACCGGAAGGATCTCGTCTCGCGCTTCCGCCGCGAGGCGCGGGCGATGAGCCACCTCACGCACCCGAACACGGTCAAGGTGCTGCTCTACGGCGAGCTCGAGGACGGCTCGCTGTACATCGTGATGGAGTACCTGGAGGGCAAGAACCTGAACCAGGTGGTCCGCAAGGAAGGGCCGCTGCCCGTCGAGCGCGCGATCCCGGTCCTCATCCAGGTCTGCGGCGCGCTGCAGGAGGCGCACATCCAGGGGATCGTGCACCGCGATCTCAAGCCCGAGAACATCTTCCTGTCGACCAACGGCGGGCTGAAGGACTACCCGAAGGTGCTCGACTTCGGCCTCGCGAAGGTGACGGAGCGTGAGCTCAGGCCGGGGTCGGTGATGCTCACGCAGGAGGGCATGGTCTTCGGGACGCCGGAGTTCATGTCGCCCGAGCAAGCGCAGGGCAAGGTGCTCGACGCGCGGAGCGACATCTACTCGCTCGCGACGATCCTGTACGAGGTGCTCACGGGCAAGCTGCCGTTCGAGGCGCGCACGCCCATGGAGTACATCCAGCACCACGTGACGAGGAACCCGATCCCGCTCGACGAGCGCGTCCCCGGGAAGCAGTTTCCGCCGGGGCTCGGCGCGGTGCTCGGCAAGGCGCTCGAGAAGCGGCCCGAGGATCGGTTCGAGTCGGCCGCGGAGTTCGCGGACGCGCTCAAGCCGTTCGCGGGCGGCGCGGGCAAGGGCTACACGGCGATGATGCCGAAGAAGGCGAACGCGGCGCTCGAGCAAGCGTCGAAACAGCACGCCGCCGCGCTCCAGGCGAACAAGGGGCCCGCGTCGTCCGCGTTCAAGTCGCCGGCGAAGACGGTGAAGATGGTCCAGCAGCCGCCGGCGCCGTCCGCGAGGCCAGCGCCCGCGCCGGCGCCCCTCGCCAAGCAGCCCACCAAGGCGCCGGCCAAGGCGGAGGCGAAGCCGCTGCTCCTCGTCGGCATCGCGGCGGGCTGCCTGATCGCGGGCATCCTGATCACCATCGTGGCCATGCGGCTTTTCCAGGGCTGATCCTCCGCGAGCGCGCCCCGGATCGAGGCGAGCCTCCGCGGGCGTGCTAGCGTCGCCGCGCCGGCGCGCCGGGCGCTCTGGATGCGCATCGCCTGCGCCAGCGTTCACGGGGACGGCGTCATGGCCTCGGAGCAATCACGGAACCCAGGGGGAAACGAGAACGATCCGGTCAGGAAGGCCGATGCGCCGGATCGGGCGTCGGATCCGCTGCGTCAAGCGTCGGATCCGCTGCGTCAGGCATCGGATCCGCTACGTCGGGCGTCGGATCCGCTGCGTCAGGCGTCGGACCCGCTGCGTCAGGCGTCGGATCCGCTGCGTCAGGCGTCGGATCCGCTGCGTCAGGCATCGGATCCGCTGCGTCAGGCGTCGGAGCCGCCGGCGCGGCGGTCGGGGCCGCCGGGGCGAGGGAGCGAGCCGCCGGAGCGGATCAGCGGGGCAACGCGGCCGGCGAGCGCGCCGCACCTCGAGGGCGCGCAGCGCCCGCCCAGCCAGCCGGACGGGGCGCCCCCGCAGGAGAGAGGCCCCACGATCGCGACGTGGGCGAAGCGCATCGGGATCGCGCTCGCGGCGCTGCTCGTCCTCGCCGCCGCCACGATCGCGCTCGTCATCCGGCACTACGAGGCGGATCTCCCCTCGACCCACGAGCTCAAGGACTACCGGCCCCCGCAGGTGACGCGCATCCTCGCGCGCGACGGGACGCGCCTCGGTGAGGTCTTCACCGAGCGGCGCACCGTGGTGCGGATCGGCGAGATCCCGAGCCAGGTGAAGCTGGCCGCGCTCGCCGCCGAGGACGCAGGCTTCTACGAGCACGCAGGGCTGAACTACCTCGGCATGCTCCGCGCCCTCGCGGTGAACCTCCGCTCGACCCGGGCCCGGCAGGGCGCGAGCACCATCACGCAGCAGGTCGTGAAGAACGTCCTGCTCACGCCGGACCGGACCTTCAACCGCAAGGCGCGCGAGATCATCCTCGCCCGCAAGATCGAGCAGGAGCTCACCAAGGACGAGATCCTGGAGCTCTACCTCAACAAGATCTACTTCGGCCACGGCCGCTACGGGGTCGAGGAGGCGAGCCGCTACTACTTCGGGAAGAGCGTGCGCGACGTGACGCTTGCCGAGGCCGCGCTGCTCGTCGCCGTCGTGAAGGGGCCTTCGGTGTACTCGCCGCGGGTGAACCTCGAGCGCGCCGCGGCGCGGCGGGACTTCGTGCTCGATCAGATGCAGCGCAAGGCCTTCGCCGACGAGATCCAGGTGGCGCAAGCGAAGCAGGAGCCGGTCGTGCTCGCCATCGAGACCGAATCGCTCGCCGAGCTCGCGCCCGAGGTGGTCGCGGAGGCGCAGCGCGTGCTGCGCGAGCTCGTCGGGCCCGCCGCGCAGCAAGGCGGCTACACGATCACGACCACGATCGATCCGGCGATGCAGGCGGCGGCGCGCGCGTCCGTCCGCAAGAACCTCGACGCCTACGCGAAGCGGCACAAGCTGCTCGGCCCGCTCGCGCGGAGCAAGAAAGAGCCGCTGGCCTTCGAGGGGACGCCCGCCGGCCACAAGGTCTTCCGGGGGGTCGTGACGGGCGCCGACGACGCCCGAGGCACGCTCTCGGTGCGCGTGGGCACGCTGGAAGGCACGGTCACGCTCCGCGGCGCGCAGCGGTACAACCCGAACGGGCTCCCGCCGAGCAAGTTCGCCGACGTCGACAAGGTGGTGCGCGTCAGCCTGATCGGCCCCGCGCCGGAGCCGGTCGTCGAAGCGGCCGCCGCCGGCCAGGAAGAGGACGAGGACGCCGCCGGAGAGGCTGGGCGCGCCCCGCCCGCGGGCAAGCCGGGGAAGCCCGCGGCCCCCGTGCCGCTGCGGCTCGAGCTCGGACCCGAGGGGGCGCTCGTCGCGATCGACGTGCGGACGCGCGAGATCGTCGCCCTCGTCGGCGGCTACGAGGCGATGCGCGGCGGGCTCGACCGGGCGACGTTCGCGCGGCGGCAGCCAGGGTCGACGTTCAAGGCGCTCGTCTACGGCTACGGCATCCACGCGCGCACGCTGACGCCGGCGACGATCCTCGACACCGATCCGCTGGCCATCGCCGGGTACAAGCCGCAGAACTACGACGAGAGCGAGGGGAAGTCGCCGGCGCGGCTCCGGGAGGCGGCGGCGCACAGCGTGAACGTGGCCGCGGTGACGGCGCTGTCGCGCGTCGGCGCCTCGAACGTGGTCGCCTTCGCCGGCGCGCTCGGCGTCCAGTCGAAGCTCGGCGCAGATCTGTCGCTCGCCCTCGGCGCCTACGAGGTCACGCCGCGCGAGATGGCCACCGCGTACGCGAGCATCGCTGCGGGCGGCGTCCACGAGCAGCCGGTCCTGATCACGAAGATCGTCGGCCCCGGCGGGGTGGAGATCCCGCTGCCGCCACGCCCTCCGGGGCACCGCGTGATGGAGGAGGAGGAGGCCTACGTGCTCACGAGCGTGCTGACGTCGGTCGTGCAGAGCGGGACCGCCAGGCAGGCGCGCTCGCTGGGGCGCCCGATCGCCGGCAAGACGGGGACGACGAACCAGTCGAAGGACACCTGGTTCGTGGGCTACTCGACCGACATCGCGTGCGCCGTGTGGACCGGCTACGACGACGCGGCGCCGCTCGGCAGCGGCGAGACGGGCGCGATGGCGGCGCTGCCGGCGTTCGTGGATTTCATGAAGCAGGCGCATGCGAAGCGCCCGGCCGCCGATTTCCCGGTGCCGAGCGGCGTCGTGCGCGTGAAGATCGATCCGCTGACGGGCCTCCTCGCGCGCGAGGGGCAGGAAGACGCCATCGAGGAGGTGTTCGTCGCCGGGACGGAGCCGACCGAGGTGGCGCAGGTCCCCGAGGCGGACGCGGGCGCGGAGCCGGCGGACGGCGGGGCGCCAGCCGAGCAGGAGGGCACCCCGCCGGCGCCAGGTGAGGGGCCGCGGCCGGTGGAGCCGGGGGCCGCGCCAGCGCCGGTCGAGTCGGAGCACGCGCCGGAGCCGGGCCCGCTGCCGACCGGTGAGACGGCGCCGCCGCCGTTCTGAGCGGCGCGGGCGCACGGGCGCACCGATCGGCGAGAGGGGCGCGGAGGCCGGTGCGGAAGGAGAGCGTCCACTCCGCCCGGCGCTCGAAGCGCTCGGACCGGCCGCCGCCCTGCCCGGTGCCAGGCGCCGACATGCCCGCTCGGATCGTGGCGCCGGCGCCGATCTCGGGCTGGCCGGGACACACGCCACCTTCGTGGCGTCATCCCACCTGGCCTTCGCCAGCGACGTTACGGGCCAGGACCTTCGAGGACACCCGGTCGACGAGCCGCCGCAGGGCCTGCTTCGCGCCGATCGCGCCGCCAGCGCCCACCGCGAAGACGAGAGGCGCCGCGGCGCCGCCGGTCACCGCGACGAGGCCCGCCGCGAGCAGCACGCCGGCGCCGGTCGCCACCGCGCCTGTCGAGGCCTCCTGCGCCGCGTGCGCGAGCGCTTCGTTCCTCGTCATCTCGCCTCGCTGGTAGGCCGTGATGCCCTCGTAGGCACCGAAGGCGCCCTCGATCACGAACCCGATACCGGCCGCCTTGCCCGCGCCCTTCAGGACCTCCCGGCCCGCGGCCCTCATCGCCTCGCGGGCCAGCCCCTTCGCGACCGCGGTCGAGACGCCGTCGGTGAGCGCCGCCTGGCCCGCGTGCCGCCCCGCCGCCTGCGCGACGATCGCGGCGGCCTGCGTTCCGCCCTGATCCGCGATGAGCTTCGCCGTCGTCTGCGTGCCCAGCGAGAGCCCGGGCGCGAGCGCGTCCACGACCGCCGTGGTGTTCTCGACCATCACGCGCTTCAGGCCCTCCCGCGTGCCCTCGTCGAGGAGCCCCTTGCCCGCCGCGGAGAACAGCGCCTCCGCCGCCCCGCGGACGGCGACGGCGCCGCTCCCTGCAATCGAACCAAGGATCTTGTTTCGCTGTGAGCTCATCTCGACCTCCCCGCCTCGCGCGCCCTCGCCTCGATCATGGGGTAGCGCCCGCGTGCGGAAAGACAAGCTCAGCGGCCCGCGCTCCCACGCCGCCGTGTCGCGGCGCCGGCCGCGCCCGATCGCCGGACCTCAGAACCTCACGAGCAGGCGCGAGCCGAGGCCGCCCGGGGCTGGCGTGAGGACGAGCTCCGCCGCCGGCTTGCCAGCGGCCGGCGCCGTGGGCTCGGAAGGGCTCAGCAGGAGCAGCGTGACGCCGGCGCCGATCCCGACGAGGCCGACGCCGGCGAAGACGCCGGCGAGCGTCGAGGCGGTCTTGCCCGTGTCGTAGTCGTCCTGGAGCGACGGCGGGCACTCGTAGGCGCCTCCGCCGGCGGGGGAGCAGCCCTCCTCGACCGCGGACAGCGCGCCGGCGCGCACCGCCAGCGCCACGACGGTCGCGATCGCGCCGGCGCCGCCGACGCCGAGCGCGACGTAGCCGCCCACGCGAACGCCGCTGGCCGGCGTGTCGGAGGCGCTCGGCGCGGAGAGCGCGTCGCGCGCCGGGAGCGGCGCGGGCACGGCCAGCGTCACGACCTGATGGGCGCCAGGCGTGAGCTCGACGCGCTCCGCGATCGGCGCGGCGCCGCCGTAGAACAGCTCGACCGTGTGGGCGCCGAGATCGCGCTCGAGCTCGACGCCGAGGAGCCTCGGGTCGAGGGGCTTGCCGTCCAGCACCACCCGGACCGGCGGCCGCCCCTCGGCGCCTTTCAGCCGGACGGCCAGCGTCCCGACCTTGCTGCCGAGCGCCCGGTAGCGGGCCTCGGCGTCATCGCTCCACCCGGCGTACTTCGCCTCGTTGGACTGGAGCGCGGCGCGCCGGAGATCCCACCAGTCTCGCCTCGCCGAGGCATAGCGGCCGAGCTCCTCCTCGCACTCGGCGATGTTCCGGAGCGCGCCGAGCCCCTCGGGGTAGATCTCCAGCGCGCTCCGGAAGGCGATGACCGCCTGGTCGCACTGTCCGGTGCTCCGCAGCTCGCGGCCCCGGGCGAACAGCGTCTTCGCGTCCTCCTCGGCCCCGATGGCGAGCGCGCGCGCCGGCGCCGCCGCGAGCATGGCGACGCTGCAGAGCGTGATGAGCCGTCGCTCAAAAGGTCTCACTTTTGTCGATCTCCTTGCGGCGCCGGGGCACCGTGGGCGCGGCGGTCGCCGTCGCGCGCGGGGCGGCCTTGTCAGCCCCGGGGCGGCGCTGGGACGAGCGCGGCTGCGCAGGCGCTGCGGAGGCCGGCGGCTCGGGCGCCGCCGCGGAGGCCGGCGGCTCGGGCGCCGCCGCGGAGGCCGGCGGCTCGGCCGTGGCCGGCGGCTCCTCCGCGGCTGGCTGCTGCGGCGGGGGCGGTGAGCGCAGCGCGACCGCCTGGAGCGCGCCCCGCACGCCGGGGGCCATGAGCCGCGCCGGCTGCTCCAGGCGCGGCCGATCGAGCAGGCGCGCCGCCAGCGCGGCGGTCCCCCCGAGCGCGGTCAGGCAGGCCAGCGCCACGGCGGGCGCCACCCGCCGTGGCCGCCGCGGCGCCGCGACCTCCGCGGGCCGCTCGGGCGGCGGCGCCGAGAGCGCGGCGTGGTAGGCCCCGACCATCTCGCGGATCGAGGCGAACCGCTGCGCCGGCCCCTTCGCGAGGGCGCGCGAGAACCAGGCGTCGAGCCCCTGGGGGAGCGATCGCCGGACCTCCGTGGCAGGCTCGAAATCGCGGGTGCTGACCGCCACGATGATCTCCGCGATGCTGTTGCCTTGAAAAGGCGTCCAGTCCGTCAGCACCTCGTAGGCCAGCACGCCGAGCGCCCAGACATCGGCCCGCGCGTCGACCGCGAGCGGCGAGGCGAGCTGCTCGGGGCTCATGTAGTTCGGCGAGCCCAGCATGACGTCGGCCTCCGTCTCCTGCGGTCGATCCAGGCCCAGATCGCCGTGCAGCGCCTTGGCGATGCCGAAATCCGCGACCTTCACCGTCAGCTCCGCGCCGGGCGTGTCGACGAGCATCACGTTCGAAGGCTTCAGGTCGCGGTGCACGATGCCCATGTCGTGCGCCACGGTGAGCGCGTCCCCGATCTGATCAAGGATGTGCCCGAAGCGCGCCGGATCGATCGGCCCCTTCTGGCGCACCTCGGCGAACAGCGTTCGCCCCGGGATGTACTCCATCACCAGGTAAGGGATGTCGTCGTGGACCCCTGCGTCGTGGACCGCGACGATGTGCCGCGTGCGCGCGCTCAGGCGGGCCGAGATCTGGGCCTCGAACCGGAACCTCTCCAGGACGGTGCGGCTCCGCTCCGCGTCGCCGGTCAGCGAGGCGCTGAGGAACTTCACGGCGAGCTCGGTCTTGAGCGTGACGTGCACGGCGAGCCAGACCTCGGCCATGCCCCCGCGCCCGAGCGGTTGGACCAGCCGGTATTTGCCGTCGACGACCTCGTCGGAGGTGTGCTGCCAGATGTCCGACTCGTCGGCGCCGGCCTGACGAGCCGCCGCGCTCGGGCTGATCCGCACGGTCGGCGGTATGCGGGGCGTGGCGGCGTCCACGCCCGAAGGATAGTGGATGCTGCGCGCGGGACTGGCACTTTTCGACAGCCCTCGCCGCCGTCGCCCTCTGGCCAGCGCGGGATGGCGGCCGCCGACATCGGCGCGCACGCCGCGTGCGCGGCCATTTCACTCGGCGGCGTCGGCGAAGAGCTCCACAGGCGACGCGTCGATCGGCGGGGCCGCACGCGAGGGCGCGCCGCCCACGCCGCGGTCGAGGGCGTCGCAGAGGAGCGCGCCGACGCCGGGGACGACGTTGGCGATCGCCTCGTCGGCCTCGCGCGGGTTCAACCACCAGAACGGGTTCAGCAGGCGGCGGATATCGCGGAAGGAGCGTGCAGGACGGCTGACCTCCACCGTGAAGGCGAGCGTTCCCAGGTTGGCGTCGAGCCAGTCGTCCATGTCGCCGACCGTGGGGTACCAGTGCGCCGCCTGGCGTACCTCGTACCGCTCGCGCGGCAGAGCCTGGCAGAAGGCGTCGCCGAGCGCCCGGTAGAGCGGCTCGCGCGGGTTGGGCACGTCGGTGTGCGCCCACGGGTAGAGCAGGAAGTTGCCGCAGCTGTGAAAGCCGATCGCGAGCGCAGGCCGCGTCTCCAGCGCGACGTCGCGCAGGGCGCGCGACTCGGGCTCCGAGAAGGCGTGAGGCCCCGTGTAGTGCGGCGACCACCGGAGCCGCGAGCCCGCGAACGGGTGCAGCGGCCGCGACGAGGACAGCGGCGCGAAATTCCGGTTCAGATCCACGCCGCGGGCGTTGCAGCGCTGCGACGCCCGCCGCTCGCCGCGGAGGCGCTCCAGGTTGTCGGCGAACGCGTCGGGGTTGACGACCGGCACCACGACGAGCCGCGCCCGCGCCGCCGCGCCCACGCGCCCGCTCGCCAGGATCGACCGGACCGCATCGAGCAGCGCGAGCCCGCCGATCACCTCGACCCCGTGCATGAGCGACGTCAGCAGGAACGTCGGACCGAGCGGATTGCCGAAGTCGTAGCGCCGCAATGGCCTTCCGTTTGCGGACGTCCCGATCGTTATTTCCCGTCCGCCGTAGGTGTGCGCCAGGCGTGCCCAGGCGTCATCGAGCTGCGGGAGATCCGCGTAGCGGCCACAAAGATCGGGCGAGCGTGTCATCCCAGTGTCTCTTATGTGACACCGGAATGGCGGCGGACGCCAGCGGATTGAGCGGATTCACGTGGCGCGATTCCATGATTCGCGTCATTCGCGTCATCCGCGTCATTCGTGCGGCTGGTCGCGCTGGTCGCGCTTGTCGCCCTTGCGCGTCGCGAGGAGGGCCAGGCCCTCGAACAGGAGGTGCGCGCCGAGGTGGAGGGTGATGTCGGCGTGGTCCAGGGCGGGGCATACCTCGACGAGATCCATGCCCACCAGGTTGATCCCCGCGAGGCCGCGGAGCAGCTGGAACGCCTCGCGTGAGGTGAGCCCGCCGGGCACGGGCGTGCCGGTGCCCGGGGCATAGGCCGGGTCGATGCCGTCGATATCGAAGGAGATGTAGACGGGCGACTCGCCCGCGGCTGCCCTGATGGCGGCGGCGACCGCGTGAGCGCCGTCGCGGTCGATCCGATCCATGCCGTAGAGGGTCGCCCCGGCGTGCGCCGCGAAGGCGCCCTCCTCCGGGTGGCCCCACGTGGCGCGGATGCCGATCTGGTGGAGCGCGCTCCGCGCGATCAGCCCCTCTTCGATCGCGTTGCGGAACGGCGTGCCGTGGTGGAACGGCTCGCCCCACACCTCCGAGGTGCTCGTGTCGAGGTGCGCGTCGACGTGGACGACCGTGACGGGGCCGTGGCGCCGCGACAGCGCGCGGAGCACCGGGAGCGCGATGGAGTGGTCGCCGCCGACGACGAACGGGACCGCGCCGGCCGCGAGCACCTCGTCGACCGAAGCCTGGATCAGCTCGCGCACGGAGTCCGCGTGAAACGGGGGAAAGGGCACATTGCCCCCGTCGAGCACGTCGATCGCGCGGAACACGTCGACGCCGTGGCCGGGGTGGTACGACTGCACGAGCGCGCTCACGCGGCGCAGCTCGTAGGGGGCGAACCGAGCGCCGGGGCGGTATGTGACGCTCCCGTCCCACGGGACGCCGAGGAGCACGGCGTCGGTGCCGGAATAGGCGGACGCGCCGGCCTCGTGGAAGCCCGCGGTCGGGAGGCGAAAGAACGGAGTCTGCCCGTGCCGCAGGTACGCGGCTGCTCGTTGTTGAGACATGAGATCTCCTACAGGCTCAAGAGGTCCAGGATCACGGCGCGGGCGCGGCCCGCGAGATCGGCCGCGCCGCCGTGATCGCCGAGCGGCGGGCCGAAGGCGATGCGGGCGCTCGCCTCTCGGCGGCTGGAGAAGCGGAGGAAATGGGGGAGGAAGGTGTCGTCGCCCGCCCAGCAGAGCTCGGGATCATCGTAGGTGATGGCCGCGGGCACGATGGGGACACCCGCGATCCGGGCGACGCCGAAGATGCCTTTCCGGAAGGGGAGGACCTTCTCTCCGCGGGTGGTCGAGCCCTCCGGGAAATTCAGCACCGGGACGCCATGGCGAAGCGCCCGGAGCGCGCACCGGAGCACGCGCGCCCCGCTCGCCGGGCGCCGCCGATCGACGAGCATCACGCCGAGATCGCGCGCGCGATCGCCGATGATCGGCCAGCTGCCGATCTCCTGCTTCGCGATGGCGGTGCAGGGGGTGAGCGACGCGAGGAGGATCGGATCGAGGTAGCTGACGTGGTTGGCCACGATCACGAACGGCGACGCGGGGAGCGCGCCGGTCACGCGGACGTGCAGGGAGTGCTGCGCGCACAGGTCCCGGGCGATCCCGTGAAGGAGGCGCGCCCTCTCGCGGTGGCGCGAGGCGGGCAGCGTGGGCAGCAGGCTGGTCCGGAACATGGTGTCGAGCGCGAGCCCCATCACGCCGGAGAGCCGGCTGGCGATGGAGAGCGCCTCGGTCCAGGGCCGGTCGGCCGCCGCCGGCGCGCGGCGGTCGTGGTCGAGCGGCGCGGTGGTCGTCATGGTCTGTCGGCCTCAGGCCACCGCGGCGATGCCGCTGCTCTCCGCCGCGCGCGGCTCCTTCGCGTCGGCCTGGCGATCGACGAGCCCCACCTTCTCGAAGCGAGCCCGGAGGGCCATGAACGCGTCGCGATCGATGCGCGAGATGATGCGCGGGTGTCCGGTCCCATAGAAATCGGGGCGGACCTCGATCTCCTTGGCGCCGAGCATGGCGTGCAGCGCCCGCGCGGCGTAGTTGTCCTCCTCGACGGTGAACCAGCACGACTCCGCCCATCCGAGGATCGACCCGACGAACGCGCGGAGGAGCGTGTGCGTCGCGCGGGAGCCCTGATACTCGGGCAGGACGGCGAGGGTCGTGCAGTAGACCTCCTTGCCGCGCGTGAAGGAGAGCAGGTAGCCCGCGGGCTTCCCCGCGGCCTCGACCATGAAGCAAGAGTCCTTGAAGAAGTCGCAGCAAAGACGGATGTAATACCGCCCGAGCTCCCCTTCGCCCGCGTTGCCGAAGAGGGTCGTCTCCAGTTCCATCAGAGTCGAAAAGTCATCGCTTCGGAGCGTGCGCGCCACATAACGGCTCATCGTTGCGCCTCCTTATTCTAATTGAATCGTCGTTGTGGGCGCAGCATGCCGGGACTCCGTGGAGAACACGTCACAGGACCCCCGAGGTTGAGAGACACGTCGGGGGCGATGGCGCGTCAAGATGGCTGGGGAATCGCGTACGGAGGGTGCCAGGACGGCTATGTCATCGTGGCCTGAGGCGCTCTGCCGCTGTGGACGGGAGTGTGAGCGCGAGGCCGGCGAAGGCCCGGGCGGTGTCGAGGAGCGCGGCGAGGCCCGAGGTCGAGCGCCATCCGCCGGTCACGCCGGTCCAGTGCTTCATGGGCACGAAGATGTTGCCGTCGGTGTACGGCGCCGCGCGATCCAGGAAGGTCGCGCGGATCGCGTAGGCCGCGAATAACCGCTCCATGAGGCCCGGGAAGGCGACGAACGCCGCGGCGGCGATGCGTCCCGCGGCGCCGACATACACGCTGCGCCGCGGCCGCTCGGCGAGCGAGACCATCGCCGCCGCGACCCGCTCGGGGTCGACGATCGGCCGCATCGGCTGGACGGCGCGGCCGGTCGTGTTGCCGGCGTGCTGGTAGATGGGGGTGTCGACCGTCGCGGGCAGGAGCGTGCAAACGTGGATGTCCGGGGTGCTGGAGAGCTCCTGTCTCAAGCAGGACGAGAGGCCCATGATCCCGAACTTGGAGATCACGTAGGCGCTCATCGTCGGCGCGCCGAACTTGCCAAGAACGGAGACGTTGTTGATGAGCACCCCGGCGCCCTGCGCGCGGAAACAGGGCAGCACCGCCCGCGCCCCGTGCACATAGCCGAGCAGGTTCGTCTCGATGACCTGGCGGTAGGCCTCGTAGGGCGCCTCGTCCGCTCGCGTGTAGAGGAACACGGCGGCGTTGTTCACCCAGACGTCGATCCTGCCGAACACCTCGACGGCGGCGTGGGCGAGCGCTCGGACGGCTTGCTCGTCCCTCACGTCCGTCGGGACGGCGAGCGCCCGCGCGCCGACGCTGGCGCATTCGGCGGCGACCTCCTCGATGGCCGCCTCGTTCCGAGCGGCGATGACGACCCGCGCGCCGCGCCTCGCGAACGCGAGCGCCGCCGCCCTGCCAATGCCCGAAGATGCCCCGGTGATAACGACCACCGCGTCGCGAATGCACTTCCGCATGACTGGCCCCCTCCCGCGCGGTCTTTCCCTCGCCGAGAGGAGAGCAAGGCGCGGGCCATCAGGGCGCGGAGCGGATGGGCCGCGGAGCTCGATTGAAACGGCGAGCGTGGTGAATGGATGAAGAATTTAAAACGCAAGGACGCAAGGACGCAAGGACGCAAAGACGCAAAGACGCAAAGACGCAAAGTCGCAAAGACACAAGGAGGAGAAGAAACAAATCTTTCTCTCTCCCTTGCGCCTTTGCGTCTTTGCGCCTTTGCGTTTTTTTCTTCTCTCTCTTCAGCCGTAGAAGGGCTTCCCGGTCCTCGCCGCCTCGACGAGCGCCGGGGCGGGCGTCCAGCGCTTGCCGAAGCGGCGCTCGTAGATCTCGATGCGGCGGAGCACCTCCGCGGCGCCGAGGCTGTCGACGTAGCGGAACGGCCCGCCGCGGAACGGCGGGAAACCCAGGCCGAAGATCGCGCCGATGTCGCCGTCGCGCGGGCTCCGGAGGATCCCTTCGCCGAGGCAGTGCAGCGCCTCGTTCACGAGCTGGAGCGAGCAGCGCAGCTGGATCTCCTCGACCGGCACCGGCGGGCTGTCCTTCGCCCTCGGCACCGGCAGCCCGAGCACGCCATAGACGCTCTCGTCGGCGTGCTTGCCCTTGCCCTTCTTCTTCGCCGCCGCGCCGTACAGGTACATCCCGCGCTCGTTCTTGCGGCCCCTCCGGTCGTCGGACACCAGCCTGGCCATCGTGGGAGGCGGCGCGAGGCGGTCGCCGAACGCCTCGAGCATGATCGGGCCGACGTGGGCCGCCACGTCGATGCCCACCTCGTCGAGCAGCGCGAGCGGACCGACCGGCCAGCCCCACGCGACGAGCGCCGCGTCGACCTGCTCGATCGCGACCCCCTCGGCGAGCAGCCAGCTCGCCTCGTTCATGTACGGCCCGAGGATCCGGCTCGTGTAGAAGCCGACCCCATCGTTCACGACGATGACCGTCTTGCCCTGGCGCTTGCCGACCGCCACCGCCGTCGCGACCACCTCGGGGGACGTCGCCTCGGTCCGGATGACCTCGAGCAACGGCATCTTGTGCACCGGGCTGAAGTAGTGCATCCCGACCACGTTCTCCGGCCGCCTCGACGCGGCCGCGATTCGGGAGATCGGGATCGACGACGTGTTCGACGCGAAGATCACCCCGTCCTTGCCGTGCTCCTCGACGTCCCGCAGGACCGCGTGCTTCACCGCGAGATCCTCGAACACCGCCTCGATCACGAGATCGGCGCTCCGGAGGCCCGAGCCGTCCGTCGTCGCGGTGAGCAGCGCGAGCTTCTCGTCGCGATCGAGCGGCGTGAGCTGCTTCTTCTTCACCCGCTCGCCGAGGAGGTCGGCCACGTACTTGAGCCCGCGGCCGATCGACGCGTCGTCGCGATCCCGGAGCCGCACGGAGATGCCGGCGTTCAGGCTGACATACGCGATGCCGGCCCCCATCAGGCCGGCGCCGATCATCGCGATCTTCTCGACCTTCCTCGGCTGCACGGCGGGGTCGTCCACGCCGGTGTCCTTCTTCATCGCGTTCGTCGCGAAGAAGAGCTCCATCAGCCGATGCGCCGTGCTCGACGCGACGAGCTCGCCGAACGCGCGCGCCTCGACCTCCTTCGACGCCTCGAAGCCCTTCTCCGCATAGGTCCTCAGCACGTCGATGATCCGCTCGGGCGCCGGGTAGTGCCCGCCGGTCTTCTTGCGCGTCTGCCGCGCTGCCTGCTGGAAGAGCAGGGCACGGCCGATCGGGTTCCGCTCCAGGGCCGCGCGGGTGAGCGCGGCGGAGTCGAGCTTCGGCGCGCTCGCCCGCTTGGGCTGGAACGGCGGGCCGGCCGCAGCGAGCTTGAGCGCGAGCGCCGCGGCCGTCTCCCTCAGGATGGCCGCGGGGACGACGTCGTCGGCGACGCCGAGCTGCCGCGCCTTCGAGGGGCGCATGTTCTTGCCGGTGAGGCCGTGATCGAGCGCCGCCTTCAGGCCGGCGCGCTCCGCGAGCCGCTGGAGCCCGTTGATCCCGGGGAGCAGGCCGAGCTGCACCTCGGGCAGGCCGAGCACCGTCTTCCGGTCGTCGCTCAGCACCCGGGCGTGGCAGGCGAGCGCCACCTCGAGGCCGCCGCCGAGCGCGGCGCCGTGGATCGCCGCGACGATCGGCTTCGGCGAGCGCACGATCCGCAGGATCGCCTCGTGGCCGGCACGGCACATCGCCTCGGCCTGGGCCGCCGTGGCGACGCCCTTCAGCATCTCGATGTCCGCGCCCGCGATCCAGGTGTCGGCCTTGCCGGACACGAGGATCGCCGCCTTGATGAGCGGGTTGCTCGCGATCTGGCCCGCGATCCGCTCGAGATCGCCGGTGAACGTGGGCTTCAGCGTGTTGACCGCCTCGCCCGGGACATCGTAGGTGACGACGGCCACGCCGTCGGGGCGCACCTCGAGGGAGAGCGGGCTCGCGGCCGCGGGGGCCGGCGTGGCGGCGGATGTCGTGGTCATGCGGCCTCCAGGACGACGGCGGCGCCGAGGCCGCCCGCCGCGCAGACGGTGAGGAGCGCGTGCTGCCCGCCGCGCTTCTTGAGCTCGCGGAGCGTGGAGAGGACCATGCGCCCCCCCGTCGCCGCGAAGGGGTGGCCGAGCGCGATCGAGCCGCCGTTGACGTTGAGCTTCTCCGGGTCGATCTCGCCGACGGGCGTGGACCGGCCGAGCTTCTCCGCGGCGAACGACGGCGACGCGAGCGCCTTCAGGTTGGACGCGACCTGGGCGGCGAAGGCCTCGTGCATGTCGACGAGGTCCATGTCGGCGAGCGAGAGGCCGGCGCGCTCGAGCGCCCGCGGCACGGCGAACACCGGGGCCATCAGGAGCTGCCAGCCAGGGTCGACCGCCGCGTAGGACCACGATTTGACGTACCCGAGCGGCTGGTAGCCGAGCGCCTTGGCCTTGCCCTCGCGCATCAGGAGCAGGGCGCTCGCCCCGTCGGTCAGCGGCGACGCGTTGCCCGCGGTGATCGTGCCGTGCCGCCGATCGAAGGCCGGCGACAGCTTCGCGTAGGCGTCGAGGGTCGAGTCGTCCCGGACCACGTTGTCGCGCTCGACCGGCTTGTCGTAAGGCGGGGGGATCACGTGCATGACCTCGGCCGCGTAGGTGCCGTCGCGCCAGGCGCGCGCGGCGTTCGTGTGCGAGCGGTGGGCGATCGCGTCCTGCTCGGCGCGCGAGATGCCGTTCTGCTTCGCCATCTTCTCGGCGGCCTCGCCCATCTGCTCGCCCGTGGTCGGCTCGCGCGAGAAGCCCGGGATCGGGGGCACGAGGTCCTTCAGCGAGAGGCGGGAGAGGATCTCCAGCCGGGCGCCGAGCGTCCTGGCCTTCTGGAAGTCGGTCAGCGCGGAGGCGAGCTTCCGGGAGACGCCGAGCGGCACGTCGCTCATGCTGTCGGCGCCGCCGACGAGGGCGACGTGGTGCTGGCCGGCGAGCATCGCCTCGGCGGCGCTCGTCATGGCCTGGAGCGACGTGGCACACGCGCGCGAGACGCTGTAGGCGTCGGTGTCCTTGGGCAGGCCGGTGCGCAGCACGACCTCGCGCGCGATGTTGAGCCAGTCGAGCGTCGGCACCACCTGGCCGTAGACGACCAGCGTGACGTCGCGCGGGGTCACCTCGCTCCTCTGGAGGAGCTCCTTGACCACCGTGGCCGCGAGATCGACCGTGCGCAGCGCCTTGAGCGCCGTCCCCGCCTTGGTGAACGGCGTGCGCAGCCCGGCAACGACCGCCACCCGGTCCTTGCCGCCCTTCCCATTCTTGCCTGAAGCCATGTCGACTCCTCTGCTGCCGGAGAGCCCATCGCGAGCCCGCCCCGCGCGCCCCGCGCAGCCCCCCCGGATCCCGGCGTGCCAGCGCACACCGGTCGGGGGTATTCCCTTAGGCGCGCTAACGCGTCGTGTCAACCGTGGGCGGCCAGGGCGTCGCAGGCGGCGAGGCGCTCCACGAGAAAGCGACGAGCGAGAAAGAAGGGTTGGGGCAGCCTGGGCGCTAATTTGGCCCACGCATGAGCTTGCCGATAGCGTGGTTGGCCATGCGGAAACTCATTCTATGCAGTGCGTTGCTCTGCGGCGCTCCGGCGCTCGCGGGGTGTGCGACGTTTGCAAGCGACTCGGCGCCGGCGGCGCCGGGTTATGTGTATGTGGCCGGTCACAAGAACAACCAGCCTGCGATGTGGATGTGCCCTGACGCGCCGGGCAAGGCGGAGTGCACCGAGGTCGAGGTAACGACGGAGGCAGCCGAATGAAGCGTTCTTTGATTTTCGGGCTCTTGCTCGCGAGCTTCGGCGCGATCGGCTGTCAGGGGAGCTACACGAGCATCCGGCAGATCGACGGGACGCGGTACCACGTCACGCGCACGAAGCAGGGCTTCCTCAACGCGTACGGCACCGTGTTCGACTGCCAGGCCAAGGGCGACGCGATGACGTGCGTCGAGATCAGCGATCTGTGAGCTCCGCGCGGGAGCGCTGCTCCTCGCAGGGTCTCTAGATCGCCGGCCGGTCGAAGAATAAAAAACGCAAAGGCGCAAAGACGCAAAGACGCAAAGACGTAAAGACGTAAAGACGCAAAGACGCAAAAAAGGCGTCGAGAAGAATTTTTTTCTCGCTTCTTCTTGCGTCTTTGCGTCTTTGCGTTTCATTCTCTCTCTGCGGCTCCGGTGCGCGCGCCGCCGGCAGCGGGCGGCCTCTCACGCCTCGCGCAGGAAGGCCTCGAGCAGCGCCGCCGAGACGTCGAGGAGATCGCGCTCGGTCACGATGCCCACGAGCCGCTCGCCCGCGACGACGGGCAGGCAGCCGACGCGGTGCTCGCGCATGATCCGCATCGCCTCCAGCGTCGGCGTGTCCGGCGCGACGGTCACGGGGTCGGGCCGCATGATCGACGCGACCGTGGGCGGCGCGGATCCGCTCGGCGTCGCCGCGGCGCCGCGGGCGACGAGCCGGAGCAGCGCGCGGTGGGAGATGACGCCGACGAGCCGGCCCTGCTCGTCCTCGACCGGGACGTGGCGCACGTGCCGCCAGTCCATGACGCTCGCGGCGAAGTCGACGATGTCGGTGGGACGCACCGTGAAGAGATCGGTCGACATGAACTGGCCCACGGTCCGGTAGCTGTCGCGCACGAGGTCCAGGTCGTCCTCGAGCGCGGCGGGCTCCCACGCGTGCACCGGGCGCCCGGCCCCGCCGCCCCGGGCCTCCTCCCGCTGGCGGGCGAGCATCGCGGCGCAGAGGGCGCGGCTTCGCAGCTCCGGGGTGCCCCGCCCGGCCATGGACGCGAGCGAGCCGAGCGCCCACTGCGCGCCCGTCTGGCCGCGGCGGACCCGCTCCTCGACGACGCCGAGGTACCGGTCGACGTCGGCGGCGTCGATGCCCGCGGCCAGGAGGCCCGCCCGGGCGGCGGGGAGGAGGTGCGAGAGGATGAGCTCCGGGGCAGGAAGGCTCCGGCCGCCGAGCCACGTGAGCTGCGCCTTGAGGCCGTGGCGGGCCGCCGCGAAGAAGTTCGCCTTGGCGTCCTCGAACGGCATCTCGAGGTCGATGCGCGGGTGCTCGTCGGCGAGGCCGGACATGAGGCCGAAGAAGAATGCGGCGTTCGCGACCTCGTCGAGGACCGTGGGCCCCGAGGGCAGCGCGCGGCTCTCGATGCGCAGGTGCGCGACCCCGGCCAGGGCCCCGTAACAGGGGCGGTTCCAGCGGTAGACAGTGCCGTTGTGGACCCGCAGGGCCTTGAGGTCCGGCACCTCCCCGCGCGCGAGCACGGCCGCGGGGCGCTCGCCGGTGTCGGCGGTCATGATCACGCGGAACCGCGCGATGTCCTCGCGGAAGAGCTCGAGCACGCCGCCCTGCACCCAGCCGTCGCCGAAGTGGACGCGGGGCCTGTGCTGCCGGCCCTCGAGCGCGCTCGGGCGGGTGTCGACCGAGGTCTCGAAGAGGGCGATCCGGGTCTCGTGCCAGAGCCGCTGCCCGAGGAGCAGCGGCGAGTTGACCGCGGCGGCGAGGACGGGCGCGGTCACCGCCTGGGCGAGGTTGTAGAGCGACGCGAACTCCCGCGCCCCGACCTGGAGGTGGACCTGGAAGCTCGTGTTGCACGACTCGAGCAGGATGTTGTCGTGGGTCAGCTCGAGCTCGTCGAGCCCGTGGATCGAGACGCGGAAGTCGCCCTGGCGCAGCCGCAAGAGCGCGCGGTTGAGCTCGTGGTAGCGAGGCGCCGGCGTGAGGTTCTCGAGGCGGAGGTCGCCGGCGCGCAGGGTGGGGAGGATGCCCGTGAGCAGGACGTCGGCGCCGGCGGCGCGCGCGGCCTCGGCCGCCCGCCCGATGACCTCCGAGAGCTCGGCCTCGAGCCGCCGCAGGCAGTCGCCGCCGAACGGGAGCGGGGTGAGGTTCGCCTCCAGGTTGAAGCGGGCGAGCTCGGTCGTGAGCCGAGCATCGGCGGCCCGCTCGAGCACCTCCAGCGCGAGCGGGGCGGGCCGGAGCGCGCGGTCGACGAGGAACATCTCCTGCTCGGCGCCGATGCGGTGCACGCCGGACTCGATGCGATCCTCCAGGAGGAGGCGCTCGAGCGCCTCCACGTCGTCGAGCAGCGCCCGCATGAACGCCTTGTGCTGCTGCTCGCTCGCCTGCTCGGAGACGTGCTGCTCGCCCATGGTGATCTCCCCGCCTTTCGCTCGCCCTCGCGCCAGGGAAGCCTACGACGGCGAGCGGCAGGGGGCGCGGGGGATCCCCCGGCGGGACGGCGGGCGTCTGGCTCGGCGCGGGCGGCGCGGGCGGCGGGCGAAGGTGGGCGGCGCGGTCAGAAGCTGCGGCCGGCCGCGAGCCGCAGGGTGGCGACCTTGTCCTCGGCGAGGCCGAACCCGAGCGGCGCGTCGAGCGCCACGAGCAGCCCCGCCCGGGCGTAGAAGCCAGGCTGCTTCACCGTGTAGGTGAAGAACGGCTCCATCGCGAGCTGCACCCTGTCGTCGCGGGTCAGCGTCAGCGCGGCCTGGAGGCGGAGCCCGCCGCCGTAGGGGCCTCGGCCGCGCAGCTCGAGCTCGTCGCCCTGCTCGACCACGAGCTCGACGCCGGCCCTGCTGGTCGGGAGGGCGAGCATCACCGCGGTGTCCGCGCGGTAGACGAGCCGCGCGGCGAGCTCCGCCTCGACGCCGCCGTGGGCCCTCAGGGGCAGGTGCCCGACGGTGAGCCGGTGCAGGTCGAAGGAGGCGCGCGCGGGGGCGGTCGCCTGCAGCGTGGCGCGGGCGTCGGCGTCGGGGGCGCTGAGGACGGGGATCGAGAGCGCGCCGCCGCCGAAGACGGTGAGCTTGCGCGAGAGGGCGCGCGCATGGTGGGCGCCGATCGTGGGGTTGCCGAAGAAGAGGCTGCCGGCGCTGCTGCTCTCGTCGACGCCGAGCCGGGTGGACCGAAACGAGGCGGAGACGTCGCCATAAGCGAGCGGGAGATCCACGTCGAGGTGGAGACGGCCGAACCATTCGAGCTGACCTCGGAGATCGAAGGTCAGCCCGAACGTGCTCACCTCGGAGGTGACATCGTCCATGGCCCATGAGGCCGACTTGCTCAGGACGTCGAGCTCAAGCTCCGCACGCGATCCCTGGGATTTAGCCCAGCTGTTCTTTTCTGCCGGAGCGGCAGGCGGCGCCGTGAGCCAGAGCGAGAGCAGGAGAGCGGAGGAGAGCAGCGATCTCGCGTTCAATCAGGCCCACCTGCGAGGAGTACCATGGCTCGGCTCGGCCGTGGTTATCGAACGGCGCCCTCGGCGCCCGCGGCGTCCTCGTCGTCGTCCCCGTCCTCGTCAGCTTCAGCGTCGTCCTCCTCGTCGTCCTCCTCGTCCTCGTCAGCTTCAGCGTCGCCGTCGAACAGCAGGGAGGGGGCGTCCTCGTTGCCGTGCTCCGCGAAGATCGCGTCGGCGGCGATCACGAGCTCCTCCATGCGGTCGGCGTCGACGGGGCCGTACACGGCGAGCGCCATGGTGCGATCCTGCACGAACAGCCACGCGTCGGGGAAGTCGAGCAGGGCGTCGCGGATGCTCTTCGAGAGCCACCGGCCGATGGCCTTCGCTTCGGGCCCCTCGACAAGGAACTGCTCCATGAACTCCGGGTCCTTCTTGAACTGGACGCCGGTGTTGGGGGCACGCCTGCCATCGACGATGGGCAGCGGGCACACGGTGAGCCGCGGCGCGGCCTTGGCCAGCTTGGTGAGGA
The DNA here is from genome assembly GCF_052075895.1 of Sorangium sp. KYC3313. Taxonomy (NCBI): domain Bacteria; kingdom Pseudomonadati; phylum Myxococcota; order Polyangiales; family Polyangiaceae; genus Sorangium; species Sorangium sp. KYC3313. The sequence continues at coordinate 325,055 of NZ_CP197255.1, read as the reverse complement.
CCACCTGGTACTCGCTGCCGTTCTTCGCGTCCGGGCCCACGACCGCGACGTAGGCGAGCTTCGGGACGAGCTCGTAGCGGGCGAGGACCGCGCCGCCGCCCGTCTCCTGCAGCGTGTGCTGGAGGCTGGACGGCAACGAGCGCACCGGACGAGGGCCGTCGCCGCCGTCGCCGGCCTTTCGGCCGCCGGGCTTCGCGCCGGAACGGCCCGGGGCCGCCTCGGGGGTCATCAGCGCGCGCCAGCGCGCGAGCTCGCGGTCGCGCCGCGCCTCGTGCCGACCGCGAAAGCCGGTCAGGAACCAGACGACGAGCAACGCAAGGGGACCTACGTACCAGAGCCAGGGCATGGGGCGGCGATGCTAGCAAACCTCGCGGAGCTGCGGTGGGGTCGCGCGCGCCCGCGGCGAGCCTCGGCGCGAGGCGGCGAGGTTCAGGGCGCGGGGGCCGGAGCGGCGTCGTCCGGCCGCTCGAAGACGCACCAGTAGCCGTTCTTGCTGTGGCGCACCATCCCGGCCACCTCGTACACGCCCCGGAAACGCCGGTCCCTGCGGAGCTTCTCCTGCGCCGGGAACGGGAGCTTGTCGCAGGTGTCGGCGCCGCCGACGAACACGAAGTAGCGCGGCATCTTGTCGAAGACGTGCTGCACGTAGCCGGGGCCCGTCTTGCGCGTGTAGCCGCCCGGGAGCTTGGAGATCACGGGATCGACGAGGCCGAGGAGATCGAGCACCGGGTAGTCGGTCACATACCCGATGTACCCGATGTCGCCCACGGCGACCTCGCCGGGCTTGCCGTGCTCCACGAACCAGTTGGCCACGCCGCCCGCGGCGCTGTCCCAGAACCGCTTCTCGTCGTCGAGGATCCGGTGCTGGGCGCGCTCGATCCGCTGCGCCCGGAAGACGCCCAGCGCGATGAGACAGCCGAGCGCGAGCACGCCGGCCCCCGCGGCGAGGGCGATCGCCCCGCCCTCGGGCGCGTCCGCGGCGCGGGCCGAGAGCTGGGCGAGCAGCGGCTCGAGCAGCGCGCGCGCGCCGAGGCCCGCGAGGAGGAAGCAGAACGGCTCGAACGGGCTCATGAAGCGGTAGTACGGCATCCAGTCCCCGCCCACGAGGAGCACGTAGCCGCCCACCGCGAGCGCGAGGGCCGCGACGCAGAGCGCGTCGCGGTGGCGCGCGACGATCGCCACGCAGAGGCCGAAGAGCGCGAGCAGCAGCGCCGGCCACGTGTGCTCCGCGTACTCCGCGAGGTAGCGCTGCCCGCCGGCCAGCTGCTCCGCGAGGCTGCCGGTCTTGGCGCTCAGCGTGTTCGGCAGCCACGTGCCGTAGTAGCTGTGCCGCCAGAGCATGTGGCACGCGATGGGCGCGGCGAAGACGACGCCGCGGAGGAGGTTCTGCCGCCCGAAGAAGCGCAGGCCGAGGAAGAGCATCGGTATGCCGATGAACATCGGCGCTTCCGGGCGCGTCAGGCCAGCGAGCCCGAAGACGAGGCCCGAATACGGGAAGCCGGTCCCCCGGTCGCGCTCGCGGAACATCATCTCGGTGCCCGCGAGGACGAGCAGGACGAACAGCGGCGTCTCCAGGCCGAAGACGGCATATCCGCTCTGCACGATCGAGCTCGCGAACAGCCACGTGGCGATGCAAGGGACCGCGCCGTGCGGGCGGAGCCGGGCCGAGAGGAGGTAGAGCGCGCCGAGCGAGCCGCAGGCGGCGAGCCCGCCGAGCACCTTGGCGACGACGTCGGGGTCGAGGCCGAGCTTGATGCCGCCCGCGAGCAGCACCGTCCAGAGGAAGTTCGTGTACCCCTCGATGCGCTCGCCGGCGTTGTAGACGAGCCCGAGGCCCCGGGCGAAGTTGCGCGCGTACCGGTACGAGATGTACGCGTCGTCGATCGTGAACGAGCGCACGCGCACCATGTTCACGATGAGCAGGAACGCCGGCAACACGAGGCCGAACGCGAGGTGCAGGCGCTCGGAGAGCGGCGCGCCTCGCAGCCAGTCGCGCAGGCGTCGGGCCGGGGGCGCGCCTTCGACGGCGCCGTCGCCCGCGGCTTCCATGTCGCCGTCGCCCTCGCCGCTCGGAGGGGCGACCCCGAGCTGCCCGTGCTCTGCTTCTTCCGGTTCCAGGAAAGCCATGTGAAGCCTCTCCCTACCATGGATGGTTCATGTCGGGGTCGTTTCTTGGTCGAGGCGCTCATCCCAGCTATCCTCGCGACATGCGTGCAACCATTGTCGCTCTTGCCGCCTCCTCCGCCCTTTTCGTCGCGCCCCCGGCCCTCGGTGCTCGAGGCGTGCCGTGCGGCTTCTATGGCATCGATCCAGGGGCGCCCGTCGACGCAGGGGAGGTGATCTTCGACGACGATCACGCGAAGCGGCTCGCGCGGGCGGGCGCCGGCGCCGTGCGCGTCGAGTTCCTGCTCGATGACGCCGAGGCGTGGGACGACGACAAGCTCGAGCAGTACGACGACATCATCGACGCGGCGCGCGCCGCGGGCCTCGAGCCGGTCGGGCTCCTCTCTCACCGCACGCTCGGAGAAGAACAGGACGTCTGGAACGACGATCGGGATCGGGACGGCAACAACCCCTATGTGGAGGCGTTCGCCGCGACGGCAGAGGCGCTCATGACGAGGTACGCCGGGGACGTCGTCCAGTGGGAGATCTGGAGTCAGCCGAACTGCTCCGAGCTCCCCGACCCCGCGCTCGAGCCGCAGCACGCCGGCTGCACCTTCGTCCTGCCCCGGGTGCTCGCGCGGATCCTCGCCGAGATCCGCATCCGCAACGAGGCGCTCTTCAACGTCGACGAGCTGTCGCTGACCACGGGTGGCCTGCTCGCCTCGGACGACCCGGCCGCGCCGTTCTCGGGCGTCGATTACCTGCGCGAGCTCTACGCGCAGCCGGTGTGGGACGAGCTCGAGGCGCGCTTCGGCCAGCGGACGCCGTGGTCTCGCCTCGGTCAACAGCTGTTCTTCCATCAGAGCACCGAGGTCGATCCGGTGACGCTCAACGATTATCTCGACGCGCTGCGCGACGTCGCCGACGAGGAGGGGGACGAGAGCCCCTTCGCCGTGACCGGGATGGCGTGGTCGAGCGCGCTCGCCGGCGAGGAGCTCCAGGCGGCGAACCTGACAACGTCGTTCGAGCTCCTCGCGGAGCGCGACGACGTCGCCGGCGTGGTCTGGGCCAGCTTCCAGGACGCGCCGCTCGACGAGCAGCCCTTCGGCCTCGTCGACGAGGCCGGCGTGGAAAAGCTCGCGCTCGCCGCGTTCAGCAACTCGGCCGACAAGTGCGAGCCGACGGCGGATGGCGGGGGGTCGGGGAGCGGCGGCGGGGGGAGCGGATCGAGCGGCGGCGGCGTCGCAGCCGGCTCGCCGCCCGGCAGCAGCGGGCAGATCGGGCGGCCGATCGACGGAAAGCGGCGCGCGAGCTCCTGCAGTTATGCCGCGGGCGCGACCAGCGGAGGCGGAACGCGGCCAGCTGTGGGGTGGCTCGCGTTGTTCGCGCTCGGCGCGATCGCGACGGTGCGCCGCCGCCGCGTCGTTTGAAGGCAACTCGAGCGCCCTCGTCGCCGACAGGGGAGGCATGCCTCACAGCTCGGCGCGCGTCGCGCGGCGGATGGCCGTGCACGTCGGATTTTTGTTCTTCAATGGTTGCGGGCACGACGGCGCGGGCGACGGCTTCGGCGTCTGCGGCGACGGCGTGGTCGACGAGCGCGAGGCGTGCGACGACGGCAATACCGCGGAGGGCGACGGCTGCTCGCCGACGTGCCAGCGCGAGGAGCCAGCGGCGCCCCGCTGCGGTGACGGCGCGCTCGACGCGGGCGAGGCGTGCGACGATGGCAACACGGCGGCCAGGGACGGCTGCTCGGCGGCGTGCGAGATCGAGGTGCCCCCGCGCTGCGGCGACGGCGCCATCGATCCGGGGGAGCAGTGCGACGACGGGGACGTCGCGACGGGCGACGGCTGCGAGGTCGATTGCAGGAAGACGCCGGCCGAGGAGACCGCCTGCGAGGAGCTTTTGCCGCTCGCGCAGGGGACCTGCGAGGTGGTCGCCGGCGCGGGCGCGACGCTGATCCGGGGCGTCGTGCTGGCCCCGGGCAGGGTGTACCGGGGCGGGCGGGTGCTCGTGGACGAGCGGGGCGCGATCGCGTGCGTCGGCTGCGATTGCGAGGCGGCGGGCGCGACGGAGATCATGTGCCCGACCGGCGTCGTCTCCCCGGCGCTGATCAACACGCATGATCACCTCACGTACACGCAGAACAGCCCGTATACCCCGACCGAGGAGCGCTATGAGCACCGGCACGACTGGCGCACCGGCAACAACAAGCACACGAGGATCGACACGCCCGGCATGGCCAGCCAGGCGCAGATCCGCTGGGGCGAGCTCCGCTGCCTGATGGGCGGCGCGACCTCGATCGTGGGCTCGGGGAGCGCGCCAGGCCTCCTCCGGAACCTGGACCGGGCCGACCAGGAGGGCCTGGGCCAGAGCGCGGTCCATCTCGACACGTTCCCGCTCGACGACACGGGCGGCCGCGAGCTCGTGAGCGGTTGCGGCTACTCGGCCGACATGGTGACAGGGAAGGACGTCGAGGGAGAGGACGCCTATTGCCCTCACGTCGCCGAGGGGATCGATGCGTCGGCGCGCAACGAGTTCGTCTGCCTGAAGGCGGAGCCGAACGACGTGCTCGAGCCGCAGAGCGCGTTCATCCACGGGATCGGCCTGACCGCGCCCGACTACGCGGCGATGGCGGCGGAGGGCACGGCGCTCATCTGGTCTCCCCGCTCCAACATCACGCTTTACGGCGACACCGCGGTGGTCACCGCCGCCGCCCGCCTCGGGGTGCAGATCGCGCTCGGCACCGACTGGATCGCGACCGGATCGATGAACCTCCTGCGCGAGCTCCGGTGCGCGGCGGCGCTCAACGAGACGTATTACGACGGCTTCTTCACCGATGAGGAGCTGTGGAGGATGGTCACCGGAAGCGCCGCCGCGGTCACCGCGACGGACGACGTGATCGGCGCGCTCTCCACGGGGAAGGTCGCCGACATCGCGATCTTCGACGGCAGAGAGCGCGAAGGCCACCGCGCGGTCGTCGCCGCCGATCCCGAGGACGTCGTCCTCGTGATGCGCGGCGGAAAGGTCCTGTATGGCGACGCGGCCGTGGTGTCCGCGGTCCGGGGCGCGGGCGCGTGCGACGCGGTCGACGTGTGCGGCGTGTCGAAGCAGGTCTGTCTGCAGGACGAGATCGGGATGACGCTGGCGGATCTTGAGCAGCAGGCGGGCGAGATCTACCCGGCCTTCTTCTGCGGCGAGCCCGAGGGCGAGCCGCTCTGCACCCCGTCGCGCGCGGAGAGCGCGCCCCTGAACGCCTCGGTGAACGGCTCGACCGTCTACACCGGGCAGCCGACGGACGCGGATCTCGACGGCGACGGCATCGAGAACGGCGCGGACGATTGCCCGAGCGTCTTCAACCCGATCCGGCCGCTCGACGACGGGGGCCAGGCGGACTTCGACGGCGACGGCGACGGTGACGCCTGCGACGCGTGCCCGCTCGACGCGGGCAGCACGCTCTGCTCGCCGCCGGACCCGAACGACGCCGACAACGACGGCATCGAGAACGGCGCGGACAACTGCCCGAGCCTCCAGAACCACGATCAGGCCGACGCGGACGGCGACGGCAAGGGCGACCCGTGCGACCTGTGCCCGGACCAGGCGAACCCCGGGGCCCTGGGCTGCGCGGTGGCGATCTACGATATCAAGGACGGCACGCGCGCGGAGGGCGAGACGGTGGCCCTGGAGAACGCGCTCGTGACCGGGAAGCACGCGAGCGGCTTCTTCGTCCAGGCGAAGCCGGGCGACCCGGGGTACGCGGGGCCGGCGTACTCCGGCGTCTACGTGTACAGCCCGCAGAACACGGTGCTCGTCGGCGATCGCGTGCGGATCACGAGCGCGGTGATCTCGAATTACTTCGGGCAGATCCAGCTCGGGTCCGCCGTGGTCGAGGTGATCGCGTCGCTCGGCGAGGCGGCGCCGGCGCCGGAGCCCGTCGCGCTGGTCGACATCGCGACGGGCGGCGCGCGCGCCGCCGAGCTCGAGGGGGCCCTCGTCGAAATGGGGGGCGTCACGGTGATCGGGCTCGACACGACGGTTCATGAATTCATCGTCACAGGCGATCTGCGCGTGGACGACCTCCTGTACCGGGCCAACCCCTTCCCGGCGAAGGGGGATCATTTCGCGAGCATCCGCGGCATCCTCGTCCACCGTAACCAGGACTCGAAGGTCGAGCCGCGCGGCGTCGAGGACCTCGTGGCGGCGGCCGCGACGGCGGGGCTCGTGATCAACGAGGTGGATTACGATCAGCCGGGCGGAGATGGAGCCGAGTTCATCGAGATCTACAATGGCGCGGGCGCGCCCGTGGATCTCGTGGGCCATGCGCTCGTGCTGGTCGATGGATCCAGCAGCGCGCCCTCCGCCTACAGAACGCTCGATCTGAGCTCCGCCGGTACGCTCGCGGCTGGCCAGTACCTCGTCGTCGGCAGCACGGCGGTGGTCGGCACCGACACCATGCCAGGCGTCGTGGCGGAAGGTGCGGTGACGATCGCCTTCCCGGGCGCGCAGGCCGATCGGGTGCAGAACGGGGCTCCCGACGGGATCGCGCTGATAAACACCAACTCAGGGGCCGTGCTCGACGCGCTCTCCTACGAGGGGAGCATCACCGCCGTCACGATCGGGGGCGCCAGCGTGAGCCTCGTCGAAGGCGGCGCGTTGCCGGCCACGGTGGCGGACGGTGGCATGGCGGCTGGCTCGCTCTGCCGCCTGCCCGACGGGACGGACACGAACCAGGCCGCCGCCGACTGGGCGCTCTGCGCGACGATCACCCCTGGTGCGGCGAACGTGCCGTGAGCCCGGCCGAGACGCTGCGCTCCTCGGCGCAGGGCACCTCGACGGCCCGCGGTTCGCCCGGCGCCGCGCGCGCCGGTGTCTTCGTCCTGTCGGCTGTGTCCGGAGAGAGTGAAGAGAATCAACGAGGAATGAGCCGCGAGCGGGGGCTCACAGGCAGCCGCAGAGCGGATCGCCCGCCTTGCACACGCACTTTCCGCCCTTTGCGCCCTTCTTGGCCGGCGCCGCCGCGCTGGCGCCCCGCGCCGCCTTGCCGGACGTCGCCGCTCGGCCGCGGAGGGTCGCGGTTCCCTTGATGCTCGACGTCTTTGCGTCGGCCACGTCGTCGCCCTGCGCCAGCGCCTTGGTCGCCTCCGTCGCCGTGTAATCGGCGAACGCCTTCCGCGCCTTCTCCGCGTCGCTCTTGGCGGCGTCGAGCGCGAGGGTAAGCTCGGTGATCTTCCGGTTGCGCTCGTCGAGCTGGAGGTTGAGCTGCGCGATCCTGTCCTGCTCGGCCACGCGGGCGGCCACCGCCTCGGCCTGAGCCGCCTCGGCTTCCTTCACCTTGCCGGCGAAGGTGGTCACCGCGACCGTGGCCACGGCCGCCACGACCAGCCCCATCCCGAACACGAACCGACCCCGCCGCTTCTGCCGCACGCCCTGGGCGATCGCCTCGAGCTCGCGTTCAAGGTCCCCCGAGCCCGACATGGGCGGCACGCTGGCAGCGACCGGCGCGATGCTGGTGGGCCCTCTCGTCCCCTGGTAGAGCACTCCCGGGCTTTGTTGCGTGTTCATCATCGCGCGCGACCTCCTCCTGCGTGAGCGATTCCTCCTCTAAGCAAGTGGGGGGCCTCTAAGCAAGTGTGATGCCAGGTGAGCGCGCCCCGACCTGGCACCGTGTGCATCGTTCGTGAAGCAAACAGCGGTGCAAAGCGAGGACTCACACCGCAAAGCGGTGGCTCACACCGCAAAACGAGGACTCTCACCGCAAAACGAGGACCCGCGAGGCGCTCCAGAGGCGAGTCGCGCGAGATCCGGGTGGATCACTTGTTCTGGTGCATGGATCGCTCACTGGACCTCGACGCGTCCCCTGGTCCAACGGAGGTCCTGCACCACGCGCCGGCAACACGGGTGCTGTCGGCGCGGAGCGAGGGCCGCCTCCGGGCAGCGAGCGGAAGCGCCCCGATCGAGCCAACGATTCCGGCCACTTGCGGCCGTAGTCCGGCCACCGCCGCGTCTCCGCGGGGGCCGAGGGCGAGCGCGCCTCGTCGCGAGGTGGCCGTCAGGGCTTCAGCTTGGCGACGAAGGCGTCGGAGCCCTCGGAGCTCATCATCGGGTCCCCCCCGAGATCGATCCTGCCGCTGAAGCTGCCCGTCAGCGCGATGGTTCCCAGCTCGTCCACGGCGACGGCCCGGGCGCGCTGCTCCGCCGCGTCGCCGAACGATTTGGCCCAGGCCGTATCGCCGTTCGGAGCGAGCTTCGCGAAGAAGGCGTCGTTGCCGCCGAGGGCCTGGAGCCTCGGGCTCGGGGCGCCGAAGTCGATGGAGCCCTTGAACTCTCCGACCACGATGACGTTGCCCGCCTGGTCGGCCGCCACCCCGAGCGCCTTCTGATCGTCCGCATCGCCGTACAGACGGTTCCAGAGGTGCTTGCCCTCCGCGGTGAAGGCGGCGACGACCGCGTCCTTTCCTCCGGCGTATCTCCGCGGCGCTCCGTCGAAGTTGATCGTTCCCCCCGTGCTCCCTGCGACGACGATGTCCCCGTTCGCGTCCACCGCGACCGCCTCAAATTCCTGGCTCATGGTGTCGCCGAAGATCTTGGCCCAGAGCGGCGCCCCGCCCCCGTCGAGCTTCGCAATGAAGGCGTCGTCGCCCTGAGCATTGAGGAGCGTCGTCCCGAAGTACACCTTGCCCGCGATGCGGCCGACCAGGACCACGCCTCCGTCGGGCGTGATGGCAGCGTCGTTCGCGACCTCAGCGGTCGTATCGCCGAAGCTCTTGCTCCAGGCGAGGTTTCCGAGGGGGTCGATCTTCGCGACGAAGATGTCCTCTCCACCTCCCGTCAGGCGCTCCCCGCCCAGCACGTCGGCCCAGTCGGTGAAGCTGCCAGCGACGACGATGTTGTCGTCCGGATCCACCGCGAGCCCGTAAACTCTATCGACGCTCGGACCGGCGATGGTCTTGATCCAGTCCAGGGCGCCCTCTGCGTCGAGCTTCGCCACGAACACGTCCGAGCTGCCCCTGCTCGTGAGCGGCGTCCCGTCGAAGTTAAGTGTGTTTTCGAAGGTCCCGGCCAGGATCACGCCGCCGTTCTTGTCGAGCGCCACGCGATTGCAAACATCCGAGCCGTTCCCCCCGAACGCCTTCGACCATTCCTTCGCGCCGTCAGGAGCGAGCTTGACGACGAAGCCGTCGGACGCTCCCTGACTGCCGACGGAATCCAGGCTGATGCTGAAGGCTCCCGCGATCAGGAGGTTCCCTTCCCTGTCGAAGATGACGTCATACCCGATCTGCTCGCCGTTCGCTCCGAGCTGGGTGCTCCACTCGTGCGCTCCGGTGCACTCCGCCACCCGATCGCAGTTCTCGTCATTCGCTTTCGTCGTACAGGCCTCGGCCCTGGGCAGCACCTCGTCGACGCAGGAGCCGCCGCGCAGGCAGCCGTCCTTGCACTCGCCGACTCTCCTGGTCGACTCGGGGCCTGTATAACAAGGATCGCAGGGCTCGTTGCCGCCTGCGCCGCCCGCGCCGCCCGCACCTCCCGCAGCGCCCGCGCCTCCCACGCCGCCCGTGCCGCCCGCGCCTCCCGCGGCGCCCGCGCCGCCCATCCCCCCTTGCGCGGCGCCGCCGCCGCTGATGGCGCCCGGCACGAGCACGCCTTGATCGAAGCACCCGCCCAGCGCGCCGGCCACGCCGAGCGCGCCGCAAAGGACCATGAAGCCGTTGCGTTTCATCAAAACACCCCCGCGATCCCGGCACCCCACGGCGATATCCACGGACGGACCGCTGCGCCCCTGGGCCTCGCCGCCGAGGACGGCGCGGTGAGGAGCAGCGCGACGCCGCCCGCGGCGAGCGCCCCGCCCACGATGAACGCCGGCGCAGGGACGAGGCGCAGGTCGTTGTACGAGCCCAGCTTGTCGCGCGTCGTCGGCGTGTCCGGGCACACGACGTCCTCGGTGCACCCGAGGTCGATCAGCTCGCTGCGCCGCGCGCTCGTGATGCCGAACGTGATCCCGCCGACGACGAGCGCCGCGGCGCCCGTGCCAACGGCGGTCCAGCCGAGCACGCGCTGCGTGGTGCCCGGCGCCGGGCCGGCGGGCGGGGGGAGGACGATAGGGGGGCGGACACCGACGGGGAACTCGAGCGCGAGCGCCGCCTCCTGCCGCTCCTGCAGCGCGACCTCCCGCCGGACGACACGCCCCGCCCACGCGGCCTCGACGACGTGCTCGCCAGGATCGACAGGCTGGCTGACCCCCACCAGCGCGGGTGGCATCGGCTTGCCGTCGATGGTGATCCGCACCTCGCGCTCCGGGGCGCCGCGCACCCCCACAGAGAGCCTGGGGATCCGTGGCTTGAGATCGTCGTACGCTTTCCCGGCGTCGGCGACCGCGGCCTTGAAGACGTCGCTGGCCGAGGCATCGAGCGAGGTGCGGCTCACTTGCAGGTAGCGCTCGGAGGCCTCGATGAGGCGCCCGAGCTGCTCGAGGCACCGCGCGGCATAGAGGTCGATCGTCGGCGCCTGGATCAGCTGGTCCGCGCGCCCGAACCTGTCGAGCGCCGCCGCATACTGGCCCCTGTCGAAGAGGTCGAGGCCCTCTTCGGCGAGGGCCCGGGCGGCGTTCATGGTGGCGGGGTCGACGTCGGCCGCCCGCGCGGTGGTCGCGAGCGCGAGCGCGAGCGCGAGCGCGAGCGCGATGGTGGCGGTGCCCGAGACCCTCGATCGCGCGCGCATTCGTCTCCTCAGAAGCCGAGGCGGTCGGACCTGGAGCGCGTCGCGCTGGAGGCCGCGGGCGGGGCCGCCGACGAGGGCCTGGGCCGCGGCGAGGAGGACGCGGCCCTGCCCGGGCGAGCGGGCGCCGTCTGGGCGGAGGAGGCGGCCTCGTCCGGAGCGCTGGCCGCCAGCGCGGAGCCGGCGCGGGGCGCAGGCGTCGAGGTCGCCGCGGGCGTCGTGTCCTGGGGAGGCGCGAGCTCGGGCGCCCCCCTCGGCGAATTCGCTTCCGCCGGCGGATTGTTCGCCGGGGCGGCGACTGTCTCGAGCGTCCCCGGCGGCGAGGCCGCGCCGGACGGCGGGGCGCGCGGGATCGGGTCGTCCTCGAGCGCGCGCCAGCCGATGAAGAGCACCCCGCAGAGGACCGAGGCCGCGAGGCCGAGCGCGACGGCCGGGACCGGCATCCTGCGGCGAGGTCTCGAGTCGGCCCCGGCCTCGTCGTGGAGGCCCGGCGACGAGGCGACGCTCCCATCCGGCGAGACGGAGAGCGGGGAGGTGGAGGTCGGCGGACCGGAGAGCGGCGCGGCGGAGAGCGGCGCAGCGGAGATCGGCGGGACGGAGGGCGACGCGGCGCCCGCGCCCGCGGGGATCGAGCTCACCGAGGCCCGCCCGCCCTCCTGCGCGTCGCCGGGCGGCAGGAGCGCGTCGCGCAGCGCGTCGACCATCGCCGTCGCCGACGCGAACCGCCCGTTCGGGTCACGGCTGCACGCCTGCATGAACCACTCGTCGAACGCCGGCGGCACGGGCACAGACGCCACCTTCGAGGGGACAGGCAGCGGATCACTGCATATCTCGAGGATCATCGCGCCAGGCGCCTCGGCGGTGATCGCCGCCCGGCCGCACACGCACTCGAACGCGATCACCCCGAGCGCCCAGAGGTCCGACCGGTAATCGACGGTCGCGCCCTGCGCCTGCTCAGGGCTCATGTACGGCAGCGTCCCGATCAGCACGCCCGCCTGCGTCCCGATGCCCTCTTTGCCGGACAGGCGCGTCTTGGCGACGCCGAAATCGAGGACCTTGGCCACCTCCCGGTCGTCGTCGCGGGCGAGGAAGATGTTGTCGGGCTTGAGGTCGCGGTGGACGATGCCGGCGTCGTGGGCCTTGCGCACGGCGCGCGCGACGTCGGCGAAGATGCGCGCCGTATCGGCCGGCTCGAGCGCGCCGACACGCTCGAGCCGGTGCGCGAGGTCCTCGCCCTCGAGGAGCTCCATCGCGATGAAGGGGACGTCGTTCTCGACGCCGTGATCGAGGATCTGCACGACGTTCGGGCTGCGGAGCGCCGCCGCCGCCTGCGCCTCCTGGTAGAAGCGCGCGCGGACCGTCTCGTCCTTCGCATAGAGAGGCCCGAGCATCTTGATCGCGACCGGCGAGCCCAGCGTGAGATCGTCCGCGCGCCAGACGGTCCCCATGCTGCCCGAGCTGAGAGGGCGGAGCAGCCGATACCGGCCGACCAGCACCTGTCCCTCCAGCCCGAACGCGTTCGTCGTCATTGTCGCAGGACCTGTGTGCGCGCGTGGCCTTCCCTACGCTGGTGGTTGTTCAGTGCTGGTCAACGACAACAACGGGTAGACCGAAAGTCTACGGGGCGTGGCGCGGAGCGTCAATCGGTGCACCCGCCGCGTGCTCGCAGGACGTCGCTAGAGCACCGAACAGGTTGAAACGCCGCGCGAGAGAGAGTTTGAACCACAGAGACACAGAAGCGACAACAACAAAACCTCCGCGCATCCGTGGTTCGTTTCGTCAATTTTTCGATCGGATCGGTACCCTAGATCAACACGAAGTCCTCGGCCACGGAGACCTCCTCGGCCATGATGCTCGTGGTCTCGTCGTCGCGCTGGACGGCGAGCTTGTAGAGTTGCGCCAGCACGGCCGGGTGATCCTCGACCAGACCCATGAACTCGGTGGCCGGTAGGTACAGCGTCACGGTGGGGTGAACGGCGATCACATCGGCGTTCGCCGCGCGGCGGAGGACCATCGCGATCTCGCCGGCGACGTCGCCGGGGCCGAGCGTCGAGAGCACGAGCGGCTCGACGCGGGCGTCGTCCGCCGCGTCGCGCCGGACGACGGCGACCTCTCCGGAGGCGATGAGGAACAGGCCGGGGGGCCGCTCGTCCTGGACGAGCAGCCGCTCGTTCTTCTCGAAGGTGCGCGTGCGGAACCGCTTCACGAGCGCGGGCCTGTTGGCCTCGGGCACGCCGCGGAGCACGTCGCTCATCCGGACGAGGTTCTCGACCATGCGGTCCCGGCAGTAGGCCGCGAGCTCCAGGCCCACCTCGGGCTCGCGCTGCGCGATGTCGTCGAGCGCGTCGCGCTTCACCTCGAGCACGATGGAGGGCCGCGTGGCGACGACGCTCCCGGTGCGCGGGGCCCGGGAGAGCAGCGCCATCTCGCCGAACATGGCGCCGTTCGTGAGCCGGGCGAGGAGGATCTCCTCGTCCCCGCGCCGGCGCCGCGCCTCGAGCTCCCCGCGCGCGACGAAGTAGGCCTCGCTGCGCGCGGCGCCCTGCTCGATCACGGTCGTCCCCGCCGCCACCCAGACGGGCGTGAAGGCGGCGCACAGGGCGCGGAGCGCGTCGCGCCCGACGGACGAGAAGACCGGCTGGGGCGCGATCCCGGGGTGATCGGCCTGGGCGGCCAGCCTGCGTGTGGCGTCGTGGAGGATCTCCGTCGCCTTGTTGAGCAGGAGCGCGCCGGTGAGCACGGAGGCGAGCGGCTGGAACGCCTCGGCGGCCGGCAGGGGCGGCGGTGGCGGCGCGCCCTCGCCGAGCCGCGGCGAGTCCCGGCAGAACGCCTCGGCGATCAGGTCGAGCCCGGGCCCGGCATCGCCGCCGAAGCGCTCGCTCTCGCGCGCGGCCGCCACGGCGAGCGGCAGGTTCTCGAGGTCGATCGCGCGGGCGATCGCGGTAGCGCACGCCTCGCGCGCGGCCTCCTGCCGGTTCAGCTCGCCGAGGAGGCGCCCGCAGAGGCAGAGCGCCGACGGCATCGTCGGGTCGTGCCGGACCAGCGCAGCGGCCCAGCGCAGCGCGGCGTCCCGCTCTCCCGCGAGCGCCAGCGAGAGCGCGCGGTCGATCGGCGACTCCGCCTGCTGGATCGAGCCCGGCAGTACCGGGGGGAGGGCCATGTAAGCGTGTATATCAGGGTTCATTGCGCGGCGGCAAAGAACGCGCCCGGTTGACGCCCCGCGCGCACCGCGGATCCCGGGGAGGACCGAGGCGTCGCGCTCAGGCGAGGTGCTGCTTCAGGAACGCGATGCTCCGTTCCCACGCGAGCTTCGCGGCCTCGGGGGCGTAGACCTCGGGGCGCGTGTCGTTCGCGAACGCGTGGTCGGCGTCATAGACGTGGAGCTCCATGGACTGGCCACGGGCGGCGAGCTCCTTCTGGATCGCCTCGGCGGCGGCCGGCGTCGCCCAGCCGTCGCGCGCGGCGAAGTGGGCGAGGATCGGCGCCTTGACGCGCGTGTAGTCGGGGGCGGGGCTCGGGACGCCGTAGAAGGGCACCGCGGCCGCGAGCTCGGGGATCGTCGCGGCGGCGGCGAAGCTCAGCGCGCCGCCCATGCAGAACCCGATGACGCCGACCTTGCCGGTCGACCGCTCGTGCGCCGACAGGAAGCGGGCGGCGCCGGCGATCTCCTCGAGGGCGCGCGGCTTGTCGAGCTCGGTCATCAGCCGGTTGGCCTCGGTGGCGTCCTTGGTGGTCTTGCCGTGGTAGAGGTCGGGCGCGAGGGCGATGAACCCGGCGGCGGCGAGCCGGTCGAGCAGAGAGCGGATGTGGTCGTTCACGCCCCACCACTCCTGGATCAGGACGACGGCGGGCGACTTGTCCCCCTGCTTCGGCCAGACGATCTCGCCGGTCGCCGAGGACCCGTCCTTCGCGGGGAACGAAACCTTTTCGGACATGCGACTCCTCCCTTTCGGGACGGGGATGGGGTGCGCCGTCCCCGTCAGCAATCGGGGATCGGCTTCCGCCGTTCCCTCATGGCGCGGCGCAGGATAACCGCCCCGCGCACGTTGCGTAGCGCAAACTGCCTGGCACGCGCTCCACGCCGGGACGCCGGCGATGTAGATTGACGGCGTGGATGCGCTGGCGGGACGATGGAGGCGAGCTGTCTCGTCCTTGAAGGAGCTCCGGCTGCGGGTCGCGTACCTGCGGAGCGAGGTGCTGCGCGCCGATCTCCCCTCCGTCGCCCGCGCGCTCGACGACCTCTGCCGCGACGCCGAGCAGGCCAACCCCCTCGCGCGCGACGTGCTGGGCGCCGTCGTGCCGGTCCTCGTGGATCCTGCGCTTTCGGAGCGCGTCGAGCAGCTCCGCGAGCTCGCGTCCTCCCATGCCCTGCTGCCGCTCTCGCGCCTCCTGCGCCGCAAGGCGCGGCGGCCCGAGGCGCAGCCGGCCTCGCCGGCGCCGGACGAGCGGCTCCTCGCCACGTCGAGCGCCGGTCGCGCGCTCACGCTCGGCGAGCGGCGCGCGCTGGCCCGGCGGCCGACCCGCGCGGCCTTCGACGCCTTGCTCCGGGACCCGCACCCGCTGGTCATCCGCAACCTGCTCGCCAACCCGCGCTTGACCGAGGATGACGTCGTCCGCCTCGCGGCGCGCCGCCCGGCGAACGCGGAGGTCCTGACGGAGATCGCGAAGCACCCCGAGTGGCCGCAGCGCGCGCGGGTGCGCATGGCGATCGTGCAGAACCCGGGCGCGCCGCAGGAGATCGCGGTGCCCATGGTGCGCCTCCTCCTGCGGCCCGAGCTGCTGCGGCTCGCGGCGGCGGCGGACGTGCCCGCGGTCGTCCGGGCCGCGGCGCGGGAGCTGCTCGATCGCCGTCCGCCCGTCCCGCACAAGCCAGGCGGCCCGCTGGCGCAGTGAGGCCGCGCCCTGCGCGGGGTCGCGCGGCGTGCGCAGGCCGCCGCCGCGGTGCTGCCCTCGGAGAGGAGGAGAAGAGAGCAGGGAGCGAGTGAAGGAGAGAGGGAGTTGAAGGAGAGAGGGAGAGAGGTCGTGCAGGGCGCCTTCGTGAATCGGCGCCCGCTGGCGAGGCTACGCGACCTCGGCCCAGCACCGCGCGAGGCGGCGCACGCCTTCGTCCAGGTCCTCGTCGCACGCCACCGAGGAGAAGCAGAGCCGGAGGGCGAACGGGCGCACGGCGCCGTGAGCCCGGAACAGCGAGCCCGGGTCGAAGGCGACGCCGTGCTCGACGGCGGCGGCCAGGAAGAAGGCCTCGTTCGGCTCGGCGTCGGGCTCGACCCAGATCGCGAAGCCGCCGGCGGGCGGGTCGAACCGCCAGCCGGGCAGGTGCTTTCGGAGCGCCCGCTCCATGCGGGCGGCGCGGCGACCGTAGAACTCCCGCAGGCGCACGAGCCGCTGATCGAAGTCCTCTGTGCGGAGGTAGTCTTCCAGGATGGCCTGCGGCAGGCTGGCCGCCTGCTGATCGGCGGACTGCTTCAGCTGGAGGACCTCGGCCCGGAGCGAGCGCGGGGGCACGAGCCAGCCGACGCGGAGGCCGGGGCAGATCGTCTTCGAGAACGTCCCGACGTGGAACACGCGATCGGGCGCCTCGGCCAGGAGCGGCCGCGGGGCGGCGCCGTCAAAGGACAGATCCGCGTAAGCGTCGTCCTCGATGATGGGCCGGAGGGTCGAGAGGACCCTGGCTCGATCGCTGCGTGACAGCGTGCGTCCACGCGGGTTGGAGACGGCGGGCATGAGGTAATAGGCGTCGACGTTGCTGCCGCCGTCGACGACCGTCGCGCCGAGCTCCTGGAACCGATCGAGCGCGCCGGGGGAGCTCTCGCGGTCGACGCCGATCCTGGCGCGCGATCCGCGGACCAGCTGCGCGGCGAGGGACACGGCCTGCTGTGCGCCGCTGGTCACGATGACGTCGTCGCGAGCCACCTGGGCGCCGCGCCGGCGCAGCTGCCCGGCGATCCAGGCGCGGAGGTCCTCGTCGCCCTCGGGCCAAGCACGCTGGAGCGCCGGGCAGCCTGGGTTCTGAAGAGCGCGAACGAACGAGGCCGCGAGCTTCGAGCGCGGGAACTCGCCCGGGGCGGGCAGCCCGCCCGCGAAGCTGATGAGGCCAGGTGTGTCCGCGGCGCGCCGCTTCAGGGGGTCGAACGGCTCGAGGCCGTGTCCGAGCCGCGGTCCGCTCCGCGGCGCATCACGCGAGATCGGGGCCTGCACAGGCCGGGTGTGGGACGACGGGGGAGGAGGCGTTGCGCGCGCGGTGGCATCCATAGAGTTCAGGGTCCGAGCGAGACCCATTCAAGGATGGTGCCGCCCGGGCTGCCCGTCTCCAGACGGAGCGGGAGCGCTCGCGTCCCATGACGGGACGGAATTCCATGGAAAATTGGTTACATCGCGGCAACCTGGGACGGGCCAGGGCGTGTAACGGCATGTTGCGGGGTGTGGCGTGCGCGCGCGGCGAGTCAGGCCGCCACAGGGCATCGAAGGGCGTGGCGGGGCGCGCGTCCGCACAGGGCGGCAGGCCCTGGGAGCCAGGTCAGGCTGGTCTGGTCGGGGTCTGGTCGGCGGGGGATCCGTCCTGAGATCGATCTCCGGGCTGACGGTACGCCGAGGTCCGGCGAGCGCTCGCCCGGGGCGGCTATCGATGTGGAGCTCGCTCCCGCAGGAGGTGGAGCTCGTTCTCGTGGCCAGTCAAGGCGCTGTTCCCCAGGCGAGCACGCCGTCGTGGTACACGGTGACCCGCTCAAAAGGCATGAAGGCGGTGTTGGTGCCGAAGGAGTAGTCGTCGGTCTGCGTCATGCGGTCGTAATTGTCGCCGTTGTAGATGCGGATCTGCACATTTCCGGACGTGACGTTCGGGGCGATGCTACCTGCGGCGGCGAGGAAACCGAGCTCGAGATAGTGATCGGCCTTCGTGCCCGATGCCACGCCGAACGTCCTGGTGACGCTGGCGCATCCGCCGATGATCGACGAAAAGTCGCACTCATTCTTGAGATCCACCTTCGCGACGTCGGCCGTGAACCAGTAGCGAATCGTCAGATCGCTGAGCGCGATGCTCGCATCGTCCGTGTTCTTGACCTGTACCATGAACGACAGATGCTGAGACTCGACGGTGGTGTCCCTCGCAGCATATTGCAGCTCGAGCGCCGGTGTGGTCACACCGCCGGTGGTGGAGCTCGCGGTGGTGGAGCTCGTGGCGCTGCCGCCGCCGGTGCCTGTCGTGCTGCTCGCCGTGGAGCTGGCCGAGCTGCTCGCCGGCTCCTGGGTTCTCGCCGTCCAGGCTGGAGCCTTGGGCACATGCCACGAGCGTCAGGAGCGAGATGGCACAGAGCGCGGTGGTTCCCTTCGCGCCAGGAGCTCGATCTGTTGACTCGTTCGACTCGATTGCCGCGGCTGCCCAGCTGCGGCGGCGCTCCTGCCCTCGTCGACACCTTCCCCCTGGAATCCCGGATACGAGCTGCTCCCGCGGTCATCGGGCCGAGCAGCGACGCACACCTTGCCTTCGGTCGCATCTTGAACACCCCTGCGACCGCTCGACCAAGTCCGAAGGCCGAACGGAAGGAAGTTGAGGCCAGCAACTTAATCGGTCCGCTCAGCCGTCGTTCACGTCCAGGGGAAGGGGGTCATGAAGACCAGGCGCTGCCTGTCGGTGAGCGCGCGAGGGGGTCACGTGGCGCGCGCGGGCTGCGAGGCCTCGAGCCGCGCCTTTTCAGCGAGCAGCAGCTCGGTGAACGCCGCGATGAACATGCGCCTGGCGAGCGATCCGAGCGGCTTGCCGACGAGCGGCAGCGGGATGTCGAAGCGCGATGTCCAGTCGATCTCCGTGCCCTCGCCGCGCGGAGTGAAGCGGAGACGCGAGCCCTGGTGCCGGAGCGGCTGCGTGCTCTCGACGATCTGGTAGTCGAACGACGACGGCCGCTCGAAGGCCGTGATCTCCTCGACGTAGCGGATCCGCTTCCCGACGCGCACCTCACGGAGGGCGCCGAGGCCGTTGTGCTCGGTGAGCCCTGGCCGGACGACCTTCGTGTGGGTGCCGTCCCCGGAGCGTAGGAAGCGTTCGTGGTCAGCCACCGCGTCGAAGACCCGCTCGACCGGGGCGTGGATGTAGACGTTGACGTGGACCTCTTGCATGCGGCGACCATCGCACGAAGACCTCGCCGAGCGAGCACGCGGCACGGTCTGCCGAGCGAGGGCGGGGCGGGTGAGCGGGGAGTTCGCTGGTGGGCTTCAAGATCCGTTCCTGTTGAATGTGGCGGCGTAGCGCTGCTCAACCTCGGTCGGCGGCGGCTCAACCTCGGTCGGCGGCTCCTGGTCGGCGGCTCAACCTCGGTCGGCGGCGGCTCAACCTCGGTCGGCGCGCTGCTCAACCTCGGTCGGCGGCTCAACCCCGGTCGGCGGCTCAACCCCGGTCGGCGGCTCAACCCCGGTGCGGTCGACACCGGTCGACGCAGCTGGGCGAGCTCAACCCCGGTTCGGTTGACCGTGCAAATGTGTGTCAATGTGAGACATGCCTTGCCTTGATGCCTTGCCAACCGAAGGGGGTACACACATAAAGTGAGTGAATACTCACTCACCAATCTGGAGGCGGCCTATGACAGAAGCTGTGGATGCGCTGGTCGTCGGTGGAGGTCCGACGGGCTTGACGATGGCCGAAGAGCTTGCTCGGCGCGGGCTCACCGTGCGGATCGTGGACAAGGCATTGGAACCTCCGCCCGATCACTCGCGAGCGCTCGTGGTGCAGACGCGGACGATGGAGATCTTCACCAGCATGGGGATCGCAGACGCCGCGCTGGCGCACGCCACGCGCGTCGGAGGGCTCAACGTCCTCCTCTCGAACGGCCAGCGCGCACGCTTGCCGATCTTCGACTTCCCGGAGCTCTCCACGCCCGTTCCAGGCATCTTCGTCATCCAGCAGTTCGACACCGAGCGCGTCCTCGGGTCGCGGCTCCCGGAGCTGGGCGTGACGGTCGAGCGCGGCGTCGAGCTCGCTTCCTATACCCAGGACAGCGCCGGCGTCACATGCACGCTCCGCACGGGCGACGGGAACAACGAGGTGGTGCGCGCGAAGTGGCTCCTCGGTTGCGACGGCGCGCGCAGCGCCGTCCGCCAGGGCGCAGACATCGCCTTCGAGGGCGACACCTACGACGATCACTGCATGCTCGGCGACCTCGTCATCGACTGGCCGCTGCCGGACGGCGACATCTATATCAGCCCTTCGCGCCGGGGCCTCGCAGCGGCCTTCCCCGTGCCCGGAAGCCACCGGTTCCGGATCGTCCTTATCCTGCCCGAAGCGTCGCCGGCGCACGGCGCGTCGCTCTCGCTCGAGGAGTTCGAAGGCGTGATGCGCTCGATGATCCCCACGCCGTTCAAGATACAGAGAGCGAACGTCCTCTCGCGCTACCGGCTGCACCACCGCGTCGCCACGCGGCTGCGCAAGGGGCGCGTGTTCCTCGCCGGCGACGCGGCGCACATCCACAGCCCGGCCGGAGGGCAGGGGATGAACACCGGAATCCAGGACGCGTACAACCTGGCGTGGAAGCTCGCGGTCGTCGAGCAGGGCAGGATGCCAGCGTGGCTGCTCGACACCTACGAGATGGAGCGGCTGCCCGTCGCGCGCCGGCTGATCGACTTCACAGACCGCCTCTTCGGGCTCATGGCCGGACACGGTCTCATGGGCCGGGCGCTGCGCATCGTCGCGCCGCGCCTGATGATCCGCGCCATCGGCGTCGCCGCCGTGCAACGCCGGATCCTGGGGTTCGTCTCGCAGCTCAAGATCCGATACAGGAAGAGCCCGCTGTCCATCCAGATCGGGCGCCCGCCGGAGCGCGGGCCCCGCGCCGGAGATCGCGCGCCGGACGCCTTGCTGCGCACCGCGGCGGGACAGCAGGTCCACCTGTTCGAGCTGATGCGCGGCGTCGAATCCACGCTGCTGCTCTTCGCCGGTCCACCCCAGGGCAGCGCGAACACCGAGGCGTACGGGCACGTCCGGCGGCTCGCCGCGGAGCTCAGCCGGCCGGATCTCAAGGTGCTGGTCATCGGCGCGCCCGAGGCCGGACGGTACGCAGATCCGGACGGGCGCGCCCACGCGGCGTACGGCGCCGAGGCGGCAGCCGCCGTCCTCGTCCGGCCGGACGGCTACGTCGGCGTGCGCTGCGATCCGCTCGACGAGCGCGAGCTCAGGCAGGCGCTCGACCGGCTCTTCACCCGCGGGGCCGAGGCCGCGTAACGCACGCCGCCCGCAGCGCGCCCGAGCCGCCGCGCGGCGCTGCTAGAAGTCGAGGAGAGAGGACGCTGATGAGCCGACGCCCGCGCCCGAACGACACGTTGACCGAGGCGCAGAAGAAGATCGTCGACGCTGCGGTGGCCGCCTTCGCCGAGCAGGGCTTCCACGGGACCGCGACCAAGGAGATCGCGCGGCGCGCAGGGGTCGCCGAGGCGACGATCTTCAAGTACTTCCCGAGCAAGCGGGACCTCCTCCTGGGCGTCATCGGTCCCGCCGTCGAACGGCTCGTCGGGCCCGCGCTGGCGCGCTCCATGGACCCGCTCTTCGACGCGACGTACCCGACCTTCGAGGCGTTCTTGCGGGCGCTCCTCGCCGAGCGCATCGCCTTCGTGCGCGCGCACCCGCAGCTGGTGCGCATCCTCGCGCAGGAGCTGCCGTTCGACGCCGAGCTGCGGCTCGGCATCGCCGGCAGGGTCTTCGGGCCGCTCCTCGAGAAGGGGATCACCTTGATCGAGCACTTCCAGCGCGAAGGGCACATCGTCGGGTGGCCGCCGCCCCTCGTCATCCGCTGCGTCGCCTCGACGTTCGTGGGGTACATCGTCCACCGCGTGTACATCGCTCCCGACGCGGCGTGGGACGACGAGGCGGAAATGGAGCGGGTCATCGCCTTCGTGATCCGCGGCCTCTCGCCCCGCGAGCCCGCGTGACCCCGTGCGTGGGCGTGTAGCCCGCCGGCCGCGCGCAGGCGCGCGGCGGCTCAGCTCGTCGTCAGCAGCGAGCGGAGCTGCGACGGCGACACCTGGTAGTCCTTGCCGCAATAATCGCAGCGGATGTCGAGGACCTTCCCGTCCGTGACCATCTCCTCGATGTCGCTCCGCGGCAGGCTCGCCAGCGTGGCCATCACCCGGAGCTCGCTGCAGCGACAGCTGAAGCTGAGCGGCGAGTCCTCGAGCCGTGAGAACGGCATGCCGTACAGCAGCTCCCCGAGCAGCACGTCCGCCGAGGCTCCCTCGTGCGCGAGCACGTCGTCGAGGCGCTCGAAGTCCTTGAGCCGCTCGGTCATCACCATGAGCGGACCGCGCTCGACCTCCGGGAGCAGCTGCACGAGGTAGCCGCCGGAAGCGCCGACGCCGTCCGCGCCGATCAGCGTCGCCACCGCGATCATCGAGACGACCTGCTCCGATTCCTGCATGTACGTCATCAGGCCCGCGGAGATGCCGCCCTCGGCCGGGATCTCGACGACCCCCTGGTGGAGCATGCCGCTCGGCAGCGTGCGCATGACCTGCAGCAGCGACCCTCCGCCGATCTCCACCGCGCTCTCCGCCGTGGCCCCCTTGCCCAGGTTGACGAGGCCGCGGCTCGTGCCGTCCGGGTGCGAGTCGGCCACCAGGGACCCGTGACCGGCCGCGCCCTTGACGATCGCCTGGACCCGCAGGTTCGGCGCCATCGCCTCGCGCACGAGGATGGCGCCGGTGATCAGCTCTCCCAGCCGCTGCGCGGTCGCGCCGATCGCAGATTGCACCGCGATGGCCCCCCGCACGGTCTCGGTGGTCAGCGCCGTGATGACGCGAAAAGCGCCATCCATCGTGATGGCGCGGACGACGGAATCAGAAGGTCGGGGCAAGATGCACTCTCCCGTGGGAAAACATCGTTAGGCCACGGACGGCCGATGGCAACCCGCGGCGCATCGGTCGCCGCAGGCGGAGGCGCCCCGCAGGCGGGCGCGCCTCGCATAAAAGCATAGTTGTTCCGTTGGGTTGTAGCACAGGCGCCCCCTGCCGCGCGGCGCGGGGGGCGTCGCCCGGGGGGAGAGCTCAGCTGCGCCGGCGGCGCCGGTGCAGCGCGGCGGCGCAGGCGCCGGCCGCGAGCAAGGCCCACGGCGCCGAGCGGCCGCCGTCGCCGTCCGCGCCCACCGTGCAGGCGCAGCCGCCGCCTTCCACCACGACGCCCTCACCGGGGAGCGGTGTGGTGCACGGGCCGATCGTGTTGTCGGGGTTGCGGCAGCCCGGGACGCACTCCTGCGTGGCCTCGTCGCACACCATCCCGGCGCCGCAAGCGCTGTCCTGCTCGCACTCCGCAGGCTGATCGTCCGCCGGGTTGTTCGGATCGCGCTCGCCCTCGTCGACCACCCCGTCGTGGTCCGCGTCCTCCTCGCCGTCGATCACGCCGCCGCCGTCGGTGTCGGCCTTGATCGGGTCGGTCGTCGTGGCCCCTGCGTCCGCGTCGGGGATGCAGCTCTCCGCGGCGGCGTCGGTGTCCGGGTGCGAGCAATCCTTGCCGAGCTCGGTGCCGTCGAAGAGCCCGTCGTTGTCGCTGTCGGGGTCGAGGGCGTTGATCTTTCCGTCATCGTCGCTGTCGGCGCCCGGCTCGATCTCCTCGCCGTCGATCACGCCGTCGTCGTCGCTGTCGGCGTCGTTCGGGTCGGTCCCGAGGCTTGCTTCCTCGCTGTTCGAGAGCCCATCGCCGTCCCGATCGCCGGGGTCGTCCGCGGGGTTGTTCGGATCGGTCTCGCCCTCATCGAGCATGCCGTTGTGGTTCGCGTCCTCCTCGCCGTCGCTCACGCCGCCGCGGTCGGTGTCCGGGTTCACCACGCTCGTCTTCGTCGCACCCCCGTCGGCGTCCGGCGTGCAGCTCGCGGCGCCGGCATCGGTGTCCGCGTCCGCGCAGTCCTTCCCCGCCTCGGTGCCGTCGGAGAGCCCGTCGCCGTCGCTGTCCGCGTCGCGCACGTTCGGCAGCCCGTCGCCGTCGGCGTCATCGCTCGGGTTCGGCTCGTCGCCGTCGAGCAGGCCGTCGTCGTCGGAGTCGCGGTCCTCCGGATCCGAGCCGAGGAACACCTCGAGATCGTCGCTCAGCCCGTCGCCGTCGCCGTCGACGTTCTGGCTGTCGTCGTCGCCGTGGCCGGCGGTCGGGTCGGTCTCGCCGGCCTCGATCGCGCCGTTCAGGTTGCTGTCCTCGGAGCCGTCGGTCGCGCCGCCCCGGTCCGTGTCGCGGTGGACAGGCGATGTCGTCGTGGCCCCGCCGTCAGCGTCCGCCACGCAGTGGCCGCCGTCCGCGTCGGTGCCCGGGCCGTCGCAGCCGAGGCCCATCTCGGTGCCGTCATAGAGGCCGTCGTCGTCGCTGTCGACGTCGAGCGCGTTGATGAGCCCGTCGCCGTCCGCGTCGTCGGCCGGGTTCGGCTCGCGCCCGTCCAGCACGCCGTCGTCATCGGAGTCCGCGTCGTCCGGATCCGTGCCCAGCGTCGCCTCGAGGTCGTCGCTCAGCCCATCGTCATCCCGGTCGTTGTTCTCGCCATCGTCGGCGGCGTGCCCGCGGGTCGGGTCGGTCTCGCCGTTGTCCGCGACGCCGTTCAGGTTGGCGTCCTCGGAGCCGTCGCTCACGCCGCCGTCGTCGCTGTCCGCATCGATCGGCGATGTCCTCGTGGCGCCGGCGTCGCCGTCAGCGATGCAGCGTCCGGCCGACACGTCGGTGTCGGGATCGCTGCAATCGAGGCCGAGCTCGGTGCCGTCGTAGAGCCCGTCGTTATCGCTGTCGACGTCGAGCGCGTTGATGAGCCCGTCGCCGTCCGTGTCTACGGCCGGGTTCGGCTCGCGCCCGTCCAGCACGCCGTCGTCGTCGGAGTCCGCGTCGTTCGGATCCGTGCCCAGCGTCGCCTCGAGGTTGTCGCTCAGCCCGTCGCCGTCGCTGTCGGTGTTCTGCGCGTCATCCGCCCCGTGGTTCAACGTCGGGTCGGTCTCGCCCGCGTCGATGACGCCGTTGAGGTTGACGTCCTCCGACCCGTCGGTCGCGCCGCCGCGGTCGGTGTCCGGGTCGATCGGCGAGGTCCTGGTGGCCCCGCTGTCGCCGTCGGCCCTGCAGCTGCCCGCCGCGGCGTCGGTGCCCGGACCGCCGCAGCCGAGGCCGAGCTCGGTGCCGTCGAAGAGGCCGTCGTTGTCGCTGTCGGCGTCGAGCGCGTTGATGAGCCCGTCGCCGTCGTGGTCGTCCGTCGGGTTCGGCTCGCGCCCGTCCTGCACGCCGTCGTCGTCGGAGTCGGCGTCGTTCAGGTCCGTGCCGAGGTGCTCCTCGAGCTTGTCGCTCAGCCCGTCGCCGTCGCTGTCGGTGTTCTGGGTGTCGTCGGCCCCGTGGCCGGTCGTCGGATCCGTCTCGTCAGGGTCGAGCACGCCGTTCAGGTTCGTGTCCTCGGAGCCGTCCGGCACGCCGCCGTTGTCGGTGTCCGCGTCCAGCGGATCGGTGGTCGTCGCCCCGGCGTCGCCGTCGGGCACGCAGTGCCCCTTCCGCGGGTCCGTCCCCGGGCCGTTGCAGTCCGCCAGCCCGATCTCGGTCCCGTCGAGGAGGCCGTCGTTGTCGCTGTCGACGTCCCGCGCGTTGATGAGCCCGTCGCCGTCGGTGTCGCGATTCCAGAGCTCCTCGTCGCCGTCGCTGATGCCGTCGTCGTCGGTGTCGGCGTCGTTCGGGTCCGTGCCGGCGCGTTTCTCGTCGCCGTCGCTCAGCCCGTCGCCGTCGCTGTCGACGAGGATCTCCGTGGGCGGCGTGCCCGGCTCCGCGCCGTTGCCGTCCGTCGGGTAATCCTGGGCAGCGCCTCCCTCGGGGCTCCGCCCGGTGATGATGGCCTGGTTCGCGATCTCGCCGCCCGTGCCCGGATCGATGGTCACGCGGAACCGCACCGTCGTGGTCTCGTTGACGCCGAGCGACCCGCCCTGGGCCGCGTCGGCGCCGTCGCCGAGCCGGACGCGGACCGTCCTCGATCCGGCGACGTACTCGCCCTCGTCATCGCCGGGCGCGTCGGTCACGCCGCCCATGTTCGGGCCCGAGGCGATCTCGAGCGAGCCCGGCACGTAGGTGACCCCGGCGGGCAGCGGGTCGTTCAGCACGATCGTCGCGGCGTTGTCATCCCCGGTGTTGGCGACGATGATCGTGTATTCGAGCGTGTCGCCAGGCGTGACACCGCCGCCGTTGAGATCGAGGACCGACTTGGTTGACGTGGAGAGATCCGGGAGGCGCGTCGGCACCGACGTGATGAGGCCGCCGAGCAGGTAGCTGTCGGCGCCGTTGACGGCCGCTCCGACCTCGGCCTCCGTGTCGCCGGCCACGAGCAGGTTGGCCGGCACCTGCGTCACGTCGATGTCGATGCCGCTCATGCTCAGCGGCCCGCCGGTGAGCCTCGGCAGATCGCCCACCGAGGACATCGGCGCGCCGAGGAACGAACGGGAGCTGTTGAAGAAGTTGTCCACCGGGTTCTGCGCGTCGAACAGCGCGGTCCCGTTCCACTCGAGCGCGTCGCCGGTGGAGCTGTCGCCGTCGTACCCGACGACGCCGAGCTTCGCCTGGCCGGCGCCCGAGGGGACGACGAACCCCGAGACCTTCCACCGCACCGTCGCGCCGTCGATCACCTGATCCAGCCCGTCGAAGACGGCGAGGTTCCGCGCGGGCGCGGTCGTCTGCTCGTAGAGCACGACCATCCACCAGCCGGCGAACGCGATCTGCTGGCTCACGCCGTCCAGATCGGTCCCGTTGGAGATCCCGCTCAGGCGATACGCCCCCGCGCCGCGCGTCTGCACGATCGACGTGACGTTGGCGACCGTCTGGGCGTGGGCGAGGCCCAAGAGCTCCGTCTGGCCCGAGATCGTACCCGTCACGCTGGAAGAGAAGGCGCCAGGCCGATCCAGGGTCACGGTGAGATCGGCCGAGGTGCCGCTGTCGCGGCTCACCGTCCAGTAGAGGTACGCGTGGGTCACCCGAGCGCCCGCGGGGAGGCTGAGGACCGCGGTGCTGCGGGCGGCCGCGGGATCGATGGTGTTGTTCGCCTCGGCCTGGCCGGCGAGGGGGCTGTCGCCACGCCAGTAGACATCGGGGGCGGAGTCCCCCAGCGTCGCGGTCGTGCCGCACGTCCCGACCGTGCCCACCAGCGGCGGGGGCGTGGACGACGCGCAGTCGTGCGCGAGCGTGTTGCCGATGAGGACGAAATCACCCCGCTGCGCCACCTGGACCCGGCGCACTGGAGCCGCGCTCGCGGTCCCGGAGAGCGCCCCGAGCAGCGCGGCGCTGGTGAGCCCCGTGAATGCCAATCGCTTTGCCATCGACGCCTCCAGCCTAGGGCTGCTTCGTTTCCTTCTCGATGATGTTGAACTGGACGCGCCGGTTCTTCTGGCGACCCGCCTCGGTCTTGTTCTCCGCGATCGGGACGTCGGGGCCGTAGCCCTTCGCCTGCAGGCGCTGGGCCGCGATGCCGCGCTCGACGAGCGCCTTCAGCACCGACTCCGCGCGGGCCTGGCTCAGCTTCGTGTTGAACTGGCGCGTGCCGCGGTCGTCCGTGTGGCCCTGGACCTCGATCTTGAGGATCTCCGGGT
The DNA here is from genome assembly GCF_052075895.1 of Sorangium sp. KYC3313. NCBI lineage: Bacteria > Pseudomonadati > Myxococcota > Polyangiales > Polyangiaceae > Sorangium > Sorangium sp. KYC3313. The sequence continues at coordinate 297,695 of NZ_CP197255.1, read as the reverse complement.
GGTCCTTGAGCACGCCGGCGACCTCGTCGAGCAGCTCGTTGCTCACCGGACGGATGGTCGCCTTGCCGGTGTCGAACTGCACCTGCTGCAGGATGACGATCTCGGTCTCGGTCACCCGGACCGCGACCGGGCACCCGTTCTGCGCCGGATCTTCGTTCGGCTTGCCCTTCTCGTTCGGGCAGGCGTCCTTGTCGTCGCGGATGCCGTCGCCGTCGGTGTCGCCCGGGCAGCCGTTCGTCGCCGGGTCGGTCGTGACGAGGCCGGGCAGATCCGGGCAGGCGTCCGACGCGTCGGGCACCTTGTCCCCATCGCGATCGGGCGGCGGCGGGCACCCGTGCTGCTTCGGGTCGTCGTTCGCCGGGCCGGCCTGCTCCGGGCAGGCGTCGACGTCGTCCGTGATGCCGTCCTTGTCGCGGTCCCCTGGCGGCGGGCAGCCGTTCTTCTTCGGGTCCGGCGAGGCGACGCCGGCCACGGCGGGGCAGGCGTCGACCTCGTCGAGGATGCCGTCGTGGTCCGCGTCCTTGGGCGGCGGACAGCCGTTCTTCGTGCGATCCGGGCTGCGGACGCCCGCGGTGTGCGGGCACGCGTCGTCCGCGTCGGCGATGCCGTCGGCGTCCTGGTCCTGCACGGGCGGCTTCACCTCGGGCGAGTAGGCGACCATGGCCACCGCGCGGAACGAGGGCGTGCCGACGCCGGGGGTGAGGCCAGGGCCCACGCCGAGCCCGGCCTCGAAGTCGTCCGCGAAGCGGTAGCGCCCGCCGAGCAGGGCTTCCAGGTTGGTCGTGCGCTGCTGGACGTCGGTGACCGTGATCGCGCCGGTGATCTCAGGGCCGATCTGCAGGCGTCGCTCGTCGTCGAGCAGCAGCCCGACGCCGGCGCCCCAGTGCACCGTCATCCCCTGCTCGACGTTGGCGAACTGCTTCGTGGACCGGAACTCCGGCCCCGCGGCGAGCGACCACACCGCGCGATCCAGGTGGCCGCCGAGGACGAGCTGCGGACCGCCGCGCACGCTGCCGTCGCCCGAATACGCCTCGGGGTCGCCGGTCGGCAGCCACACGTAGCCGCCGAGGGCGATCTGGAACGGATCGAAGTAGCCGCCCAGGAGCGTCGCGCGCGCGCCGAGCCGGAGATCCCCGAGGGCGCTGCTGGTCGGCGGCGGCAGCAAGGCGCCGGAGGCGGCTCCGCCGTCGCCCGACTGGAGCGCGATGGGCAGATCGATGTTCACCGTGAGGCGCTCCCACAGAGAGAGCGAGGCGCTCAGGTGGAGCAGGAGCTGGCTGCCGACGACCTTGCCGTCGCCGGACTCCTCGTTCCCCGACAACCGCCGCAACACGAGCGGATCCTGGGCGTAATCGCCGAGGAGCATGATGTGGGGTGCGGCGTTTCCTGCCGTGTAGGCGGACTGGACTCCGAACATCCTGTCGCCGGCGGGCGCAGGCTGGAACCTGTCGAGCGCGAAACCTTCAGGTCTCGCGGGTTCCTGCGCCTCGGCGTGAGCCGCTGCGCCGAGCAGGCACAGCGCCGCCGCGAGCGCGGCCGTCGGATGGGTCCCCTGTGTACGAGCCGGCATGAACGAGGTCGCCTCCTTGCGCGAAGGAACAGCAAGCACCAGGAGTATCGACCGAAACGGCGGCGGCGTTCAATGTTTCACGAGGTTTTTGGGGCGCGCCGGCCGATCGGGCCAGCTCGGGCGCAGCGCGCTGCGGCGCGCTGCGGCGCGCTGCGGCGCGCGGGGGTCGTGGCGTCCCTGCGCGGGATCACGGCGCAAATCCAGCCGGCGTCCGGAGTTTCCTGCGCGGAGGGTCAGGCCCGATGGCGTCGTGAGTCGGCGGTGTGTCACGTCGCACGGCAGGGTTGCTACTGGAGAACGGCGGCGGTAAAGCGGCGCCGTGACCCCGCGGCACGCACTGCCTGCGGTACTCGTTTAGGAGGCACCATGTCCCGCGAACCCAAGAGTTTCGACAACCTCCTCGGCGGCAACGCCAAGGGACTGAGCGACCTGCAGCTGAAGGCTCACTTCACGCTGTACCAGGGCTACGTGAAGAAGCTCAACGAGATCTGGGAGCTGCTTGGCAAGGCTGACCGCAGCGCGCCGAACTACTCGTACAACGCGTACAGCGAGCTCAAGCGTCGCGAGCCGGTCGCCTTCAACGGCACGGTGCTCCACGAGCTGTACTTCGAGAACATCGGCAACGGCTCGACGCAGCCGAGCGCCCAGTCGAAGAAGCTCATCGAGGCGTCGTTCGGCAGCTTCGACGCCTGGCTGGCCGACGCGAAGGCGGCGCTCCTGAGCGCGCACGGCTGGACGGTGCTCGTGTACGACTACCAGGAGCAGAAGCTCTTCAATAACCTCATCCGGACCGAGCACGATGTCGGCCTGTTCGCGAACACGCATATCATGGTCGCCATCGACGCCTGGGAGCACGCGTACTTTGCGGACTACCAGACCAAGAAGGCGGACTATGTGGCCAACGTGCTCTCGGGCCTGAACTGGGACGTGATCAACGCGCGCCTCGCGCAGATCGGGCCGCACGCTCAGCAGGGGTGATTCCGTCGTGACCCGGCGGGGGCCCGCGCTCCCGCCGGCGGGTTCGGCGCTCCCACGCCACGCGACGACCACCTTCCCCTCGGACCGGACTGCCCGGAGACGCGGCTTTCCAGATCATGCCTCGCCCCATGTGCCCCGTCCGCGTTCGTCCTGTAGACTGGGCGCGGCGATGAGCAAGGCCGAGTCGAGCACCCGCGGCGCCGGGGAAGAGAGCCTCATCTACGTGCGCCGGATCCACCGGCGCGACCTGAACCGGGTCTGGGAATTCCTCAAGAAGGTGTTCCGCGACGTCAACCGGGAGACGGTCGAATACCAGCGGCCTCGCTCGAAGAAGCGGTTCCTCGAGGTCTACGAGGAAGAAGGGGTCGAGCAGCTCCTCTTCGAGGTCCGGGCGGCGCACGGTCAGGAGATCGTCGGCTACGCGGAGTGCGCCTTCGAGATCACCGGGACCGATAACTGGATGAACGAGCGCTACTTCACGAAGCACGACATGCGCCCGCTCTTCGTCGAGGAGCTCGCGGTCCACCCCGAGTACCAGGGCCGCGGCGTCGGCGCCTTCATGCTCGAGCAGCTCGAGCACCTCGCGCGCATCCACGGCTGCACCCACCTCGTGCTGGAGGTGGCCGAGAACAACGACGGCGCCCTCAAGTTCTACCGGAAGCGCAGCTTCTACCGGCTCGACGCCGCGATCTTCATGGCGAAGAAGGTCGCTGTCGACGCGGAGCTCCTGCCGCCTCGGGCGCTCAAGAAGCCCCGCAACCCGGAGGCGCTCGGCGCGCCCGCGAAGCCGAAGCGAGCGCCGCGGCGGACGCTGAAGGCGCGCGGCGGCGAGAAGAGGTCGAGCGCCCCGCCGCCGGCGTCGCGCCCGCTGCCGGCGTCGCGCCCGCTGCCGGCGTCGCGCTCGCTGCCGGCGTCGCGCCCGCCGGGCCCCGCGACGGACGAGGCGATCGATCCGCTCGAAGAGGCGAAGAACGACGGCGGCGGCGACCCGCCGTGAGCCCGAGCGCGACGAGGCGCCCTCGCCACGGCGGGTGAGGGCGGGGTCAGACCGTGCCGTGATGGCGCAGGGTCGCCGGCAAGGACAGTGCGTGATCGATGCAGGCGCGGATGTCGTCGAAGCTCGACAGGCCGTACCAGAACACCGTCCAGTTCTCGTTGCGGTAGCTGCCCTCGGCCTGCTGGAAATACCAGGGGTTGATCTCGTTGCCGTTCCGGGCGCGCCAGAACAGCTTCGGGTTCTCGTTCTTCATCCGCGTCCAGAGCGAGCCGCCGATCCCCACGCCCTGCGCCTCCGAGGTCACCGCGAACTTGTCGAGGTACGGAGTGAGCGGGGCCCTCCCGTCCGGGTCGAGCGTGAGGATCGCCGTCGCCCGGTAGGAGTCGGACAGGTAGATGCGATAGAAAGGCTTCTTGTCGAAGTAGTGCTCGTCGAGCTTCCGCAGGAAGCACGCCTCGAGCAGATCGCGAAGCCGGTCGCGGTCGATGCCGTCCAGCGTGTCGTGCCGGAGGATCCGCTCGCCGCGGCGGACGAGCGTGCCAGAGCCCGTGTGCGTGAAGAGCTCCTTCGCCAGGTGATCCGGCGACGTGATCGAGACCGAGGAGGTCGCCGGCAGCCCGTCGAGCAGGAGCTTGATCTCCTGCAGCTTGAGGCGCATGCCGCCGTTCAGCGAGGGCTGGGCCATGAGGCCCGCGAAATCCTCCTCGAGGTTGATGGCCGAGATGATGCGCCCGTGCTCGTCGAGGAGGCCGCCCGTGCTCGTGAGGAAGATCATCTTGAACGGCTGCGTCGCGAGCGCGAGCTCGCGCGCGGCGACGTCGGCGTTGATGTTGAGGATCTGCCCGCCCGGCGTCTCCCCGAGGCAGGCCAGGATCGGCAGGTGCCCGGCGCGGAGGCTGGACCTCACGGCGTCGACATGGACGCGCTCCACCTTGCCCACCAGCCCGAGGCGCGGCTCGTCGAGCAGCGACGCCTCGAAGACGCCCGCCGTGATCGGCCGCGTGCGCGTGCCCATCTCCTCGAGCGCCTCGACGAGCCGCAGGTTCTCGCGGAGGAAGACGCGGCGGGCGATCTCCAGGATGCGGGGCGTCGTGACGCGCAGGCCGTTGACCCGCTCCGTCGGGATGCCCGCCTGGGCGAGCGCCCGATCGAGCTGCGGCCCGGCGCCATGGATGACGACGGGATACAGCCCGACCTGGTTGAGGAACACGAGCGAGGTCGCGAGCGCCTCGAGGTCCTCGTCGAGGATGGCGCCGCCGACCTTGATGATCGCAAACTTCTGCTGATCGACGGCCGCGTACTGCTTCAGGTACTGCTCGACCTCCTTGCGGCTGCCGAGGTTCCTGAGCAGGCGGACGATGACGTCTTGCGTCGAACCCATCGTGGTCACCACCCGTTGGCCAGCACGTCCATCACGGCCTTCTGAACATGCAGCCGATTCTCTGCCTCGTCGATGACCATCGATGCTGGCGAGTCGATCACCGCGTCCGTGACCTTCACGTTGCGCCGGACCGGCAGGCAGTGGGAGAAGAGCCCCCCCGCGGTGAGCGCCATCTTCTGCTCATCGACGATGAAGTGCTTGTTCTTGTCGCGGATGGGCTTCTCCTGCTCCCAGCGCCCGAAGTAGGGAATCGCGCCCCAGCTCTTCGCGTACACGACGTGGGCGCCCTCGTAGGCGGACTTGATGTCGTAGGTGATCGAGAGCTTCTGCCCGTTGCCTTCGGCGCTCTTCCTGGCGGCGTCGAGGTAGCGCTCGTCGAGGTGGTACTCCTCGCTGGGGCAGAGGAGGGTGACGTCCATGCCGAGCTTGGACGCGATGAGAACGGCCGAGTTGGCGACCGCGGTGTTGAGCGGGCGCGGGTGATACGTCCAGGTGAGGACGAACTTCTTGCCGTCGAGGCGGCCGAGGCGCTCTTTCATGGCGAGCGCGAGCGCGAGCTCCTGGCAGGGGTGGGTGATGGTCTCCAGGTTGACGACCGGCACGGTGGCGTGGCGGGCGAAGCCCTGGAGCACCTTGTCCTGGCGATCGTCCTCCCAGCGCTGGAACTTGGGGAACGCGCGCACGCCGATGAGGTCGGCGTAGCGGGAGAGCACGCGAGCGACCTCCTGGATGTGCTCCTCCGGCTCGCCATCCATCGCGATGCCTTCCTCGAACTCGATGGGCCAGGCGCTCCGGCCAGGCTCGAGCACGACGGCGTGGCCGCCGAGCTCCCGGATGCCGACGTCGAAGGAGGTGCGCGTCCGCAGCGATGGGTTGAAGAAGACGAGCGCGATGGTGCGGTCCTTGAGGCGCGGCTCGATCGGCCGCCGCTTGAAGCGCTGCGCGCGCTCGAGGAGGCCCTCGATCTCTGCGCGGGTGTAGTCCATCGTGGTCAGGAAGTGCCGCATCGGATGCCTCCTCGTTTGAACGGCGCGGAGCGGGCACTCGCATTGGAGCAAGCCTGGCCGTGATGTCAACGCTGCGCGCGCCGCGCGGCGCGCGCGGGCGATTCAAGGGGGCGGCCCTTCGCCTCCGGCGAGCGGGGACCGCCGCGCGACGCGACGAGAAGCCCGTGAGCGTGGTTCGCTTCGAGGAGATGTCGGGAGCGGGGACCGACGCCGGTGGCGGGCAGGGTCTCGTGCCGGCCCCACCACCCGCTGGACGGGCTCCTCGGCAGTGCCGGGGATACCAGGATTGCAGGTGCTGATTTCAGGAACGAAAGGAGTACGCAGGTCCCCTAGGGAAAGACTCGCGGAAATCGGGGGTGCAACCCTTGGCCTGCATCCTGCTAAACAGGTAGGGCAGAGCGCCCGTGACGGTTTCCCCCCCCACCGTCGAATGGGCGCTCTTTTTTTGTGCTTTGGTGGTGGGGTGGCGTGAAGGGGCGGGGGTTCCGGTGACGCTGGTCGTGATCCTCACGGTGCGCTGCGAGGCGCTCGACGCGTTCCGCGCGTACGAGAGGAAGGCCGCGGCCGTGATGGCGCGGTACGGCGGCGCGATCGAGCGGACGGTGGTGACCGCGCCCGACGGCGCTGGGCTCACCCTGAAGGAGATCCACCTCGTCACGTTTCCGGATGAACAAGCCTTCTCGGCATATCGCGGCGACGCCGAGCTCGGGGAGGTGGCGCACCTGCGGGGCGCGTCGGTCGTTCATACCGAGATCCTGCGCGGGGAAGAGGGACCGGACTACCACGTCGCCCCTGTCTGACCGGCGCCGCGGTGTGGCGCTGCATCACGTCGCGAGGACGCTGCCGCTCTCCGCTTGCGCGGGCGGTTCGGCGATGCACGCGGTGGCGATGCGCCGGCGCCCGACCCGTGCCACGCGGCCGCCTGTCCGGCCGGGAGCACGGCCGCGGCGGCCTCCCGCTCCGCCGGTCCGTGTAGACTCGTCCGATGCACCGACGTGGCTTTGGGGCGACCTGCGCCGCCCTTGTGCTCGCGACGCTCCACTCCATCGGCTGCGGTCCCTCGCCAGCTCAGCTGTCGTCTGGGGCCGCCGCCCCGGTCGAGCTCGTCCTTCCGCCCTCGCGCCCTGGCGCGCCCGAGCCCACGCTCGCGGCGGATGAGCCGGAGTCCCGGAGGGACGAGACACAGCGCCTGCCCTTCGTGGGCACGTGGGTCAGCGAGGACGACGGCTCGCTCATCGAGCTGAGCGCGACGAGCTTCCACCACCGCTTTCCGTACATGGGCGCTTCGCGTGACCTCTACGCGCGCGTCACCTCGTACAACACCGAGCGTGGCCACATCGCGCTCGAGTACACCCGCATCCTGCAGGATGGAGTCGAGGAGTCCATCGAGGAGCCCGTCGTGTACATGCGCTACGAGATCCGCGACGGCGACCTGTACAAGCACATCGACGCCGACGATTTCCCCACCACCGTGGACGACGAGCGGTTCGTGCGGACCCCCGGCCGGCGGTGAGCGCCCGTCGGACCCCGGCGCCCACGGCCCGCTGCGTGACATGTCACGGCCTGCTGCGTGACATGTCACGGCCTTGCGGCTGCTCGCGCGGGCAGCGCTCCGGCTTCTAGGTCGACGGGGTCGATCCGGTCGACGAGGACGTCGCCGAGGTGGAGCAGGCGTACAGCGAGGCTACGTGCGCTACTGTCGCTCCAGTGACGACCTACCTCGGTGGCTACAACTGTGACTCGCCGACTGGGGCCGTCGATGCCAGCGAGTCAGCGTCCATAGGTCGTTGATGCCGCTCAGCCCGTCGCGCGGGACCAGCAGGGTGTGCGTCAGCACCGTGCTCGCGTCTAGCCATGCCCCGAACGCCGCGACGTCGCCCAGGTTTCGCCGTTCCGCTCCCCCGAACGCCGAAACCTGGGCGGGTTTGGCCGTCCTGCGCCGCCGATAGCCGTCCCCCGGCTCCGGTTTCGCGGTGTCCCGCCGCCCGACACGGCTCCCCCGAGGCGATTGCCTCATCCCTCGCCGCCGAGCCGCGCCACCCGCCGGAGAGTCCCCGTCGGCGCGTCGGGATTTTGCCGAGGCGCTTGCGGCGCATGCCGCCGCCGCGCGACGATTCCGCGATCCGTCATCCGACCAACCCTCTCGCGAAGGAGCACTCGCATGAGCAAGACCAACATCGCAGAGAACCGAAGCTACGGCGCAGCCATTCTCGAACGGCTTGGCGACGTGACCGTCCCTGCCGCCGTCAAACCGCACGCCGCCGCCTTCAAGCAGGCGCACGCCGGGTACGAGGCGGCCGCGGCGCGCGCCGACGCCGCGCGCGAGCGGCGCGACGCTGCGCTCGACGCCGTAGGGGACGCCGACGACGCGTTCGACGAGAGCGTGAGCACCCTCGCGGACAAGACGGTCGGCGCCGGGCTGGGCAAACGCCAGAACCCGTTCGCCGGCTACTCGAAGCACTCCCCCAGCCAGCTCACGTCGCTGCCCTACGCCGACGAGCCCAGGGCGGGCCGCGAGCTCGTCGCCGCGCTCCTCAAGCGGAAACCGCCGAGCGACGTGGCGAGGGCGGCCGCGAAGCTCTTGAAGGACGCCGCGGCGCTCGAGGCCGCGCTCGCCAAGCTCACCAAGCCGCAGGCCGCCTTCGCGAAGGCGCTCGCGGAGCGGGACGCCCTCCTGCCCGAGTGGTCCAAGGCGCTCCGGAAGCTGAGGAAGCACGCCGCGGCCGCCTGGGACGAGGACGAAGGCACCTACAAGGCCGTGTTCGCGCCGCTCGGAGCCGTCCAGGCGCCGAAGAAGCGGCGCTCCAGGGCGAAGCCGGCCGAGGCGCCCGCGGCAGCGCCGGCCTGAGGCCCCCGGCTCACCTGTCGCCGCTCTCGTCCCGCTTCGGCGCGTCGTCGTCCAGGAGCGGCGCCACCTCGGCCCACAGCGCATCCAGATCGAGCTCCAGCCCGTCCAGCCCCGGTACGCGCACCTTCCCTTCCGAGGCGGGCAAGCGCTGCACGTAGTACCCGTCGGGGCCGAGCTCGTACAGCTCGAAGAGCTGCGCGTCCGGATCCACGAGCCAGTACCAGCGCACCCCGAAGCGGGCGTACTCGAGGGTCTTCTCCATCCGGTCGCGCCGCACGTCGCGCGGCCGTTGCGAGAGCACCTCGACCACCACGGTCGGGGGGATCCGGGAGAGCGCATCGCGGCCGCGGAGAGGCGCGCCCGGGGCGTACATGCACACGTCGGCCTTTCGCCCGCGCCGCGCCGACATGCCGAGCTTGTACTCCGAGCCGAACACCCAGCCGCCCCGCGGTCGGGCCCATCCGCGCAGCACCTCGATCAGCCAGCTGACCACCGCTTCGTGCAGCGTCGTCGGCGCCTCTTCCTCCACGAGACGACCGTCCAGGAGCTCACCCGGCTGGTCCTCCTCCAGGTCGGCCCACTGCTCCAGCGTCATCAGCTCAGGTCGGAGGATCTCCGCTGTCGCTGTCGAACCCATGGCACCCATCGTACCACCGCACGGGCTTCCTGCGACGCGCCACCCACGGGCCTCCCTCCGCGTCCGGCGGCGCCCCTCACACCCGGAGCACCACGCCTCTCGCCCTCTCGCCCGTCGCCTCCGCGATCGCCTGCACGTAGAGGCGCACCTGCGCCTCCTGCGCCGCGTGCGCCGTGCCCGCGTCGGAGCCGGTCTTGAAGTCGACCACGGTCCAGACGCCCACGTCGCCGACGCTCTCGCGGAACGAGAGGTCGACGATGCCCTCGGCGATCGTCCCGTCCTCGAGCCGCAGGAGCAGCGGCGTCTCCCGCTCGCACGCCCCGCACGCGGCGCTCACCGCCGCGCGCCGGAGCAGCGGGTGATCGAGCGCCGCGACCGCCGCCGCGACCGCCGCGTCGACCTCCTCGGCGGGTGCCCCGAGCATCCGCGCCTGCGCCGCCGCCACCGTCCTCACCTCGTCCTCGCCCGCACGGAGATCCACCTCGGCCAGCACCGCGTGCACCAGCGTCCCGAACCGCTTGCCGTAGGGCCGGCCCTCGCGCGCGATCTCCGTCTGCTCGAACGAGATCACCGGCAGCGCGTCCGCCCTCTCCCCGCGCGCCGCCCCGCCGCCGCTCCGCTGCGCGGCAGCCGCCCCCGCTCCGGCCGCCGCCGCTACCGCTTCCGCCGCCTCGTGGCTGATCTCCGTCGCCGTCTTCACGCGGACCGCCGCCATCGAGCCGTCCACGATCGCCCGCCGCCGCGCCTCCTGCCATGCCTCGTGCCCGCGCTGCCCGAGCTCTCCTGCCAGCACGGCGCTCGCGGTCGCCCCGCTGCTCCCGAGGACCCCGGCGCCCGCTGGTCCGGCGCTCACCGCCGCCACGCCCGCCCCGGCGCCGCTCGCGTCCGCCTGCAGGATCCGCTGCTGCCGCAGCCCCGCCTCCGGCTCGCGATCCAGGTCGAGCGCGCCAGGATCCCACCACACGACGCGGTGCGAGCCCGCCATCGGCGCGTGCTCCCCCGGCGCGACCGCGTCCCGCTCGTCGGCCTCGCACCGCGCCGGGCGCTCCAGCACCGTGTCGGTCCCGAACGGAGGGCAGCCGAGATCGTCGCAGCGCCGAGGGCTCCGCCGCTCGCGCGGCGCCGGGTAGAGTACGGGGTGCAGCACGTCGAGCCAGCCGTCGCTCGTGCCGTCGCCCGGGCGCGCGTCGCCCACCGCGGGCACCACCAGGAGCTCGCGCGCGCGCGTCGCCGCCACGTACGCGAGCCGCACCGCCTCCTCGCGATCGCGGCGCAGCACCTCGTCGCGGCGCTCGACGAGCTCCGCGGGCACGCAGCCGGCGATCGGCTCCGCCCACAGGCCGAGCTCCGGATCCACGTGCCGCGACGGGAGCTGGTGCACCGCCGGCGACGCCGGATCCGCCAGGATCACCACCGGGAACTCGAGCCCCTTGGCCCGGTGCACCGTCATGATCCGCACGCCCTCCGTCCCCTCCTCGACGACCGGCGCTTCCGCGACCTCACCCCGCTCGGCGTCGAGCTCGAGCCGCTCCACGAACGCGCGGAACGACGTCGCGCCGGCCGCCTCGAAGCGCCGCCCGAGATCCATCACCCGCAGCACGTTCGCGAGCGCTTGCTCCCCCGTCGGCCAGATCGCGATGCCCGCGTGCGCGCGCGTCTCGTCGAGGAGCCCGCCGAGGGTGTCCGCGATCGGCCGCCGGTTGCGCTCGCGGTGCAGCCTGCCGAGCACCGCGAGCGCCTCCGCGACCTCCCGGAGCGGCCGCGCCCCGCCCTCCACCGCGAGATCGAGCGCGCCGTCGTCCGGCGGTTGAAACAGCGGGTGCAAGCGCCGGAACCGGTCGCGGTAGAGCAGGAGCACGTCGTCCGTCAGCGCGAAGAGGGGCCCGCGCAGCGTCGCGTAGACGCTGAGCTCGTCGTCCGGCCACTCGATCGCGAGCAGCGCGCTCCGCACCGCCATCACCTCCTCGCGATCGTGGAACGACCGTCCGCCCACGAGCACGTGCGGGATCCGGCGCGCCTCGAGCGCCCGCACGTAGGCGCGGGTCGCGTCCTCCCCGAAGGTCTGGAACCGCTTGAACAGAAGACAGATGTGCCGCGCCTCGAGCGGCACCCGCTGGCCAGGGCGCTCGCGCTCCGTCACCGTCCAGCGCCGCGCGCCGTCACCGTCCAGCGCCGCGCCGGCGCCCGCGCCGCCGTGGATGAGGTGGTGGACGAAGGCGCCGACGGCGTCCGGGATCGACTGCCGCACACGGAAATCGGAGATCTTGCCGAAGTCGCCGTAAGGCCGCGGCACCGGGAGCGCGATGACCGCCGGCTGCTCCGGCGGATCGTCCCGGAACCGCTCGAGCGCGACGTACCGCGCCTGGGTCGCCGCGCGCTCGCCCTCCGCGGCGCCTCCCTGCATCAGCGGCGCGAACGCCGCGTTGACGGCCTCCTGGATCGACGGGGCGCTGCGGAAGCTCGTCGACAGGTACAGGACGCTCGCGCCGCACGCGACGAGTCGGGCCTTGGTCGCCTCGTAGAGCGCGACCTCGGCGCGGCGGAAGCGGTAGATCGACTGCTTCGGATCGCCGACCACGAACAGCTTGCCAGGCACCGGGCGCGCGCGCGTCCAGTCGGCCTCGGAGACGTCGTCGGCCGCGAGCAGGAGCAGGATCTCCGCCTGGAGCGGGTCGGTGTCCTGGAACTCGTCGACGAAGAGGTGCGAGAAGCGGAGGTTGAGCTCCTCGCGCACGCCGCGGCTCGAGCGGAGGAGATCCCGGGCGCAGAGCAGCAGGTCGAGGAAGTCGAGCTTGCCGGCGCGGGCCTTGAGCGCGTCGTACGCCTCGATGGGCGGCCGGAGCTCCCGCGAGAGGCAGGCGGCGAGGTCGGCGCTCGCGGCCGTGAGCACGGCGTCGAGCTCGGCCTTCACGCGGTCGCGCTGCGCGAGCACCTCGGCGCGCGTGAGATCCCCGCCGAACGCCTTGCCTGAGCCCTTCCAGCGCCATTCCTTCCAGCGCGCGACGTCGCCGAGCTCGGCCTCCAGGCCGTCGTGGTCGCGCCCGCCCGTGACCTCCTCGCGGCGGCGGAGCTCCGCGAGGTAGCGGTCGAGGTTCCGGAGGCTCTGCGCGAGGTAGTCGCCCTCCCGGTCGGCCTCGGCGCCCAGGTCGGCGAGCGCGGCGAGGCGGTCCAGGAGCTCGTCGATCGCGCGCTCGCGGTCGAACGGATCGCGCCGCCAGGGGCGCGTGAAGTCGCGGTGCTCGGCGAGCCTGAACGCCGCGCTCCGGAGCAGGTCGCGCGGGCCCTGCGCGCCGTCGCGCGGGCGCCGGCGCAGGATCCGGCGCACGCCCTCGGGCGGGTCGTTCAGGGTGCGCTGGAACCAGGCGTCGAAGGCCTGGTCGAAGAGCGCCTCGGCCTGATCCGCGGCCGCGACCTGGAACAGCGGGTCGACGCGCGCCTCGACCGGCCACTCGCGCAGGAGGTCGGCGCAGAAGGAGTGGATGGTCCCGATGCGCGCCGCCTCCAGGTGCGCGAGCGCCTCGTCGAGCCGCGCGCGCTCCGCCGGGCCTGCGCCCGGGTCGCTGCGCGCCCGCTCGATCTCGGCCCGGAGGCGCAGCTTCATCTCGCCGGCCGCCTTCTCCGTGAAGGTCACCGCGACGATGCGATCGAGCGTCCCGCCGCCCTCCTCGGGCGCCCTCCGCAGCACGGCGACGATCCGCGACACGAGCGCGGTGGTCTTGCCGGTGCCCGCGGCGGCCTCGACGACGAGCGTCGTCCGCAGATCGTCGCGGATGCGGCGGCGGGCGGGCTCATCCGCGAGCTCCCGCGCGCCGCGCGGCCGGGGCGCGTCGGCGGTCACGCGCGCCTCCGCGCGGGATCGAGGCGCTGCCCGGGGGCGCGCGGCAGGAGCGCGCCGGCCAGGCTCGGGGAGGGGAGGAGGACGTGCCGCACTGGGTCGCGTAGGGAGGCTGTCGAGGGGGAGTAAGGTGGCTCAGATCGGCGTCGAAGGAAACGCTGCCGTGCCCGGCGGAAGGACGGTCCGTTTTCCGGACGGGCTCATGTAGCCGCTGAGCGTGGATGTTCTTGTGCTAGCAGCAGAGAGAGCTGATCCATGCGCCTCGAGTCGATGAGCCCTGGAGCGCGGTGGGCGTACGCGCTCAAACCCGCGAGCTGGCCCAAGGTGCTCGTCCCGGCCGCCTACGGGCACGCGGTGGGCGCGGCCGTCGCCGGCCGGCTGTCCGCAGGGGCCCTCGCCTTCGGCGCGCTGTGGATGATGGCCGACGTCGCCTTCGTCGTGCTCCTGAACGACTGGGGCGATCGCGAGGTGGACGCCCTCAAGCGAAGCATGTTCCCGGACGGCTGCTCGCCGAAGACCATCCCGGACGGCATCCTCCCCGCCAAGGCGCTCCTGCTCGCCGGGCTCGGGGCCGGTGTCTCCGCGTTGCTCATGGCCTGGGGGGCCGGCGCCGCGCTCGATCGCCCGCTGCTGCTGCCCCTGGCCGCGCTCGGCCAGCTCGTCTTCGTCGCGTACACGCTGCCGCCGCTCAGGCTCAACTACCGCGGCGGCGGCGAGCTCCTCGAGATGGTCGGCGTCGGCGGCGTGCTCCCCGCGCTGCACGCGTATGCCCAGTGCGGCGCGCTGGCGCCGGCGTGGCTCGTCGCGCTCCTGCCGGGGTTGCTCGTGCTCGCGCTGGCGAGCGCGCTGGCCAGCGGGCTGTCCGACGAGCAGAGCGACCGCGCCGGCGGCAAGCGCACCGTGGCCACGCTGCTCGGCAATGCGGCCACGCGCCGGGTCACCGAGGCCCTCGCCGGCCTCGGCCCGCTCCTCTGGCTCGCGGCGTCCCTCCTCGCCGAGGACGCGCCGCCGCTCTGGTCGGTCGCGCCGGCGGCGGCCGTGGCGCTCTTCTTCAGGGCGCGGCTCCTCGAGAAGAGCCCCGAGGCGGTGACGAGCGCCTTCGCCGCGCAGGCGGCCTACAAGCGCGAGCTCCACCGCGCGATCCAGTGGGGCATCGTCGCCCTGTCGGCGGCCCTGCTCGCCGCCGGGCTCCGCGCCGGGGGAGGGCCGACATGACGGGCGTCGCGGTCATCCCCCCGGAGGAGCGCGACGCGCTCGCGCGCCTCACGCCCCTCTTGGGCGCGCGGGCCTCGGTCGCGCCGGACCGGCCGTGCGCGCCCACCCCCGTCGCCCTGATCGAGCAGATCGTGAACGGCAGCGAGGACGCCGAGCGGGCGCGCGCCTTTGCCCGCGGGCTCGGCGAGGTGATCTGCGCGGTCGCCGACAACTTCCCCGACAACATCTTCTGGGATCTCGACTACCTGGCCTGCTGCCTGTGGCAGGCCGGGAGCGCGCCCGCGATCGGCGACTTCGCCCGCCGCGTGGTGTCGCTCTGCCTGGGCTTCGGCAACAAGTCGAAGCTGCGGTTCCGCTACGCGCACGACTTCCTCTACGGCTACGACTGGGCTCGCTGGGTGATGCGCAAGCCGGAGGAGCGCGCGGGCGTCGGGCCCTTCGACGTCTCGTTCTTCGATTACCTCGACGGCCGGCAGCGGGCGCTCGTCGAGCTCGTGGCCAGCAACGACCGCAAGTACTCGCAGCTGAACGGCCGGGAGTACCGCAACCCCTTCTCGTTCATCCGCGAGCCGCACGAGGAGTCGCAGCTCCACTGCCTGCTCGCCCAGGTCGACCTGATCCCGCTCAAGGCCTGGCGCCTCGACGGCGAGCGCCGCTGGGACCTCCCCTTCACCGATCTGCGCGCCAAGCTGGCCGATCGCCTCGGCCTGTCGCGGGGCGACGGGCGATGAGCGCCCGGCCGGGCGCGCTTCGAGCGTGGCTCGATGCGTCGCGGCTGGCCTCGCAGCCGAGCATCGCGCTCCCGCTGCTGCTCGGGCAGCTCGTCGGCGCGCGTGCGGCCGGCCGGCCGCTCGACGTGGGGACGCTCGCGGCGGTCCAGCTGTTCGGCCTGCTGAACCAGCTCTTCATCGTCTACGCGAACGACGTCGCCGACCAGGAGACCGATCGCCGCAACCGGACCGCCACGCCCTTCTCGGGCGGCTCGCGCGTGCTGGTCGAGGGGCGCCTCTCGCCCCGCGCGCTCGGCGCCGCGGCCGTCGTGTGCGTCGCGGCGCTCGTGGCCGTCTCGACGGCGCTCGCCGCGGCGCTGGCGACGGCCGCGGCGCCGCTCCTCGTGCTCCTGGCGATCGCGGCGCTCCTCCTCCTCTGGGCCTACAGCTACCCGCCGCTTCGCCTGTCGTACCGCGGCGGCGGGGAGCTGCTCCAGATGGTCGGCGTCGGCGCGGTCCTGCCGCTCTACGGCTACATTGCCCAGGGGGGCGACCCGGCGCGCTTCCCCTTTGCGCTGCTCGCGTTCCTGCTGCCGAGCCACCTCGGCTGCGCGATCGCCACCGCGCTCCCGGACGAGCCCTCGGATCGCGAGAGCGGCAAGCGGACGCTGCCCGTGCGCGTGGGCGGAGAGCGGGCGGCTCGGTGTGTGGTCCTCCTGAACGGGCTCTCGCTCGTGCTCGCGCCGGTCGGCCTGGGCGCGGTGGGCCTGCGCTCTGGGGCGGGCCTGCTCGCGCCGGCGGCGGCGGCGCTCGTCGTGCTGCTGGCCCGCCCGGCGCCGCCGGGCTCGCGCCTGCTGCTGGTCCGGGTCGCGGCGGCGGGCGCGGCGACGCTGTCGCTGGTCGGATCGACCCTCATCGCCCTCGCCGCGCGCTGAGGAGCGAGGCGCGATGTCGCACGAGTTCCTGCTGCTCTCGTCGCTCTTCCTCCTGCCGGGGGCCGTCATCTGGCTGGCGCGCCCGGATCTGCGCCCCGTGATGAAGCGGATGGCGCTCGCCTCGCTGCCGTTCGCGGCGACCGAGCGGCTGTTCTACCCGAGGTACTGGGCCCCGAAGTTCCTGTTCGACCTGGCCGATCGGATCGGGTTCGGCATCGAGGACGTGCTGTTCGTCGTCGGGCTCAGCGGATTTTCCTCGACCGTCTATGCCGTGGTGTTCCGCCGCGCGCCGGTGCCCTGCGCGGCGCAGGGGGCGCCGCGCGCGCGACCGTGGTTGCGGGCGGCGGCGGTGATCGCGCTCGCGCTCGCGGCGGCCGGGGCGCTGGTCGCGGCGGGGGTGCCCGTGCTCTACGCCGCGGTGGCGGTGATGATGGCGGTCGCCGCGGCGCTCATCGCGGCGCGCCGCGATCTGCTCGTGCCGGGCCTGCTCGGAGCGCTCCTGTCGGCGGCCCTCTACCTCGGCCTGTGCCTCGTCTTCGCGGCGCTCGTGCCCGGCGTGTTCGAGCGCACCTGGCGGCCCAGCGCGCTGCTGCCGGGGAGGGCGCTGCTCGGCGTGCCGCTCGACGAGCTCCTCTACGGGCTCGGCGCGGGCTTCGTGGCCACGGTGTTCCCGGCGTGGGCCTTCGCGTTCAGCTACGGACACGCCGGAAGCGCCGTGGATTGAAATGAGGCGATCGAACCGCCTGAGCGTCAACGGCCGTCGCTCAGTTCGCGGCTACAACCACCTCGGAGCCGCTGTACGTGACCACTTGATCTGGAGCCGCGGTGACGTCGACGCCGGCGCCATGGGCGGCGCCTACCCGCACGATCCTGAACGTCCTGCTGGCCGGCATTCCGGCGTAGCTTCCCTTCCTCGCCCCGATGGTCAACTCCTTGGTGGACTCGTTCCATGTGAATGGAATCAGCGAGTACTGGCCGTCCTCATAGTCGTAGCTGTCCCCCTCGTCCTCGTAGAGAGTGAAGGACCCGTCTTGGCCTGTATAGATCCGGACCTCCAGCGGGTCGATGCTCTGCGTCGCATACTGGATGCTGGGGCCCATGGGGACGATCGAGCCCGCCTTGACGAAGAGCGGTATTTCGCTCAGCGGCGCGGGCACCGACGCCGTACGCCCGCCGTCTGTCGCCGAGCCTGTCCAGAAATCGTACCAGGTTCCCGCGGGAAGATAGACGGAGCGGCTGGTAGCGCCCGCGGCGGTCACGGGGTTGACCAGCAACGCAGGGCCGAACAGGAACTGATCCTTGATGTTGAATACATTCGCATCATCGGGATAGTCGAATACCAAGTGCCGCATCATGGTGTAGCCGTCGCTGGTCACCTTCCATGCCAATGAGTAGATGTAAGGCATCAGCCGATAGCGCAGATTGTCGATCTTGAGGAGGTTGGCCTTGGTGGCGGCGCTCCAGCTGTTGCTGTACAATTCCCTCGATCCGCCTCCATGAATCCGGAAGATCGGGGAGAAGGCGCCATACTGAAACCAGCGGGTAAAGAGCTCATTGTTCGCGCTGGTGGTCCAGTTCACGTTGTGCCCCCAGTACCCGCCGATATCCGTGGTCCAATAGGGCATCCCCGCGAGCGAGAAATTGAGCCCGGCGGGGATCTGCTTGGCATAGGTCGCGAAATTGCTGTCGATGTCTCCCGACCAGCACGTCGTGGCGTATCGCTGCTGGCCGGCGAAGGCGCTGCGGGTGAGGACGTAGACTCGCTTCTGCTTCGGGCCGACGCCACGCCAATGCTCGTACACTCCCGCGGCGTGTCCCAGGGGATAAGCGTTCAGGTACAGCGCCCCCTTGCCGAGCGCTGTGTCGGCCGCCCGCACGTTCACGGGGTCCGGGTAGGCCTGCGGTTCGGTGTTATCCGCCCAGATGCCGTCCCAGCCGTGCGGCCCCAGCAGGCGATCGTGGATCTGCTGGTACACCAGCGCTCTGGCGGCGGGGTTGAATGTGTCATAGAAATGGTGTGTGCCGCCGCTGGGGTACAGGGCCCCGATCTTGTCGAGCGCGTTGTAGTTGTCCAGCTCTCCCGCCTTCCGCTCGGTGTTCACGCGTTGATACACCGGCCAGATCGATATCATCGTGTGAACGTTGGCCTTGTGCATCTCGGCGATGAGAGACGCTGGATCTGGATAGCGGCCTTCATCCATGAAGTGGGAGCCCCACGCGTACGGGGTCCAGTAATCCCAGTCTTGAACGATGCAGTCGACCGGAATGTCGTTGTTGCGGTAGCCGTCCTTGATCCGCAGCAGCTCGGCCTGGCTGCCGTACTTGTCCTTCGACTGGAAGAGCCCGTAGGCCCACTTCGGGAACAACGGGGCCGCGCCGGTCGCGGTGCGGTATCGGGCGACGACCTGGTCGATGCTCGGACCATAGAAGAAGTAGTAGTCCACCATCTCGCCGGCTTCGGACGAATAGCTGTACTTGCTGTTGTTCGACTTGGTCCCGTCGAAGTTCGAGGAGGAGTAGTTGTCCCAGAAGATCCCGTAGCCCTTGTTGGACACCAATACCGGGACGTTGATCTCCGTGTTGACGTTGACGATTCGCCGGGTCGTTCCTTTGCGATTCATCACGTTGTCCTGGTGCTGGCCAAGACCGAACAGGGCCTCGTCGGCGGGGGAGTTGAAGACGGTCTCGACGCGGTGCGTGCTGACCCCCTCGACGGTCGCGGGGGTCAAGGTCTTGCTGTCTTCCGACAGGACGACGGCGTCGTTCAAGTCGGCATATGTGACCAGCCCGTTGGTCGTGTCGACGCTGACCTTCAGTCGCGACGTGGTGATCGTCACGGCCTCCGGGCTCTCCGCGACGCAGAAGCTCGGCTTGTCCCACTTGTTGTTGACAGATAGAGATTCTTTGTCGGGGATGGAAGGGCCCGTGGTGTACCGGACCCTGATGATGCTCTCGTCGCAGATCTCCAGCCTCAGCAGGCCGGTCTCCAGGTTGAAGGTGACGCCGGTGGCGTCGGCGGCATAAAGCCCGGTTTCTGGAGGCGCAGGCGGGCAAGCCAGCTGGTCGTCGTCGCCCCCCTGGCCTCCGGAGCCGCCGCCTCCGCCGGCCCCGGCCGCGGCGGTCGTACCGCCTCCCCCCTCCCCGGTGGTCGTGCCAGCCGCGCTGGTCGACGTGCCGCCGGCGCCCGTACCGGGGTTGTCGGACCCGCTCGAGCATGCGCCGCCGAGCGGCAAGAGGCCGGCCAGAACCGCGTAGAGATACCGGTTAATCAAGTTTCGCATGGCTCCTCGCAAGCAACGGAGTTCATGATGGTTCTTATGAATTCAATAGTTTATGCCAGCTGTAAGAGTGCGGGCTGTCTCCGTGCGATCGGGGCACGGGCTGTTTCCGCCTACGCTTCGCGCCGCTGAACGGCGTAAGAGCACCTGGAAATAGGCCGCTGAACCCGCTCTCTCGGGAGAGGCGGGCGCGCGGCAGGACACGGACTGATCGAGCTGCCGATGTCGGACGAGCTCCGGGAGCGACTTGAACCGCTATCACCGAAGACGGTGCCGGAGCCGCAGGGCGGCCGGCCGTGTACGCCTGATCAGATCGCCCTGAGGGGGATCCCGTTCGTGCTCAACGCGAGGTCCCTCGGGAGTACTTACCGCAGGAGCTCGGCTGCAGCGGCACGGCCTGCCCATCTCCGGCGGGCAGCCCCCAGGCTTTCACGACATGCGTCGAATCATCGATGGTGGCCGTGTTCTCTGGTGGATCGCCCTTGTAAAACGCCAATCACCCTCGATCGGCAGCTGCGTTCGCGAAGGCCGAGCGAAGAGAATCGGTTCAAAAATCGACCAAAAGCGAACAGACGACGAAGAACGCAGTGCCCGTGACGATCCGAGCAAGCCGAGACGAAAGGATGGCCCTCGACTGCAATGTGAACGCTCACATGGCCGGAGTCAATTCCAATCAACGGGCCCGCGGGCATCCTCGAGCCCGAGGGAGGACGAGGCTGGCGGGGCTCCTCCGGAGCGTCGCGTCAAGAGGGTGACGGCTGACCACGGTCACCGCCGGACCGCCAGACCAGCGCGAAGCGTCGGAGGCTGCCCGATGAGCCGTCAGGAGGCGCGCGCAAAGAGCGTCAGGGGGATGTGGCGGTACCAGCCGATGAGACTGCGAACCTCATCGTGGTCGAAGCGGACCTCGTCCATCGCCCTCTCAAAGCGCTCTTCAATCGACCAGCGGCGTTCAACGGAACGGATCACGTCGAACAGCGAGGTGGTTGCCTTGACCTGGACGGCGTAGTCGGCGATGTCGGTCGGACCATCATGCTCGACGACGGAGGCGCGGAGGTCATCGCGCACGGCGTCGGCATCCCAGCGCGCACGACGGACCGCGTGCTGCGGCGCGTGCGGGGTCGGATCGCCTGCGAACGCCGGTGGCGTGCGGCGGCGCTGGGCCGGGGCGGTGCTGTGCTGGAACGCGGATACGCCGGGAGCGCCAGGGGATCGTGCTTCCCCTGGCGCTCCCGGCGCTTTCGTCATTCGATGGGCGTGGCGGCGCTGGAGGGCGCGGGAGGCGCGGTTGCGCTGTCGAGACCTCCCGCGGTCGGGGGGATCACCCGCGCTCGCCGCGTCACGGCAGCATCAGCACGCACTCCTGCCGGCAGACCGGGGCGGAGCCGCCGACGCTCGTCTCCTCGCAGATGGTCCGGATGATCGCGCCGGGGGGGCAGGTGGCTCCCTCCACGCACTCGAGCCAGCATTCACCGGTGTACGAGTCGGCGCCGCCCATGCCGGTACCCGTGCTGCTGCTGCTGCTTCCGGAGCAGACCTTCTGCTCGATCATGCCCGGCGGGCAGTAAGGCTCGACGGGCACGCAGTCGGTCCAGCAATCGCCGGGATACGGCATGCCGCCCACGCCGGTGCCGGTGCTGCCCGAGCTGCCGACAGAGACGGAGCTGCCGCCGCCGCAGACGGTCTGCGGGATGGTGTTCGGCGGGCAGTAGGGCTCGGTGGGCACGCACTCGGTCCAGCAGCCGCCGCCGGGGAAGGGCATGCCGCCCATACCGGTGCCGCTGCTGCTGCTCGTTTCGGGCATGCCGCCCTCGCAGATGGTCTGCTGGGTGGTGCCCGGCGGGCAGTAGGGCTCGACGGGCACGCACTCGGTCCAGCAGTACTCCTGGCCGGGGTACGGGCTGCTGCCGCCCATGCCGGTACCGGTGCTGCCCGAGCTGCCGACCGAGACGGCGCTGCCGCCGCAAATGGTCTGCGGGATGCTGTTCGGCGGGCAGTAGGGCTCGGTGGGCACGCACTCGGTCCAGCAGCCGCCGTCGGGGGGGCGCGGCGCGGCGAAGCCGGGATCGCTGCCGCCGATCTCACCGCCCGCGGTGCCCCCGCCGGCGCCGCCGGCGCCGCCGGCGCCGCCGGTGCCCGCCCAGCCGCCCGAGCCGCCGACGCCGACACTGGTGCTGCTGGTGACGGAGGTGCCGCCGTCGCAGTAGGTCTGCGGGGTGGTGCCGGGCGGGCAGTAGGGCTCGGTGGGCACGCACTCGGTCCAGCAGCCGCCGCCGGGGTACGGCGGGCTCGCGCCCCCATCGGCGCCGCCGGTGCCCGCCCAGCCACCCGAGCCGCCGGCGCCGCCGGTGGTGCTGCTGGTGACGGTGGTGCCTTCGTCGCAGAAGGTCTGCGGGGCGGTGCCGGGCGGGCAGTAGGGCTCGATGGGCACACACTCGGTCCAGCACGGCTCGGGAGGCATCGGCATGCCGCCAGCGCCCCAGCCGCCGGAGCCGACAGCGCTGGCGCTGCCCCAGCCGCCGGAGCCGCCACACACGGTCTGCTCGATCGTGCCCGGCGGGCAGTACGGCTGCGGCGGGATGCACTCGGTCCAGCACTCGGCCGGATCGACGGGCATGGCGGTGCCGCCGGCGAAGCCACCCTGACCCGAAGAGGTGGTGCCGCCGCGGCAGATGGTCTGCTCGCTCCAGTCAGGAGGACAGATGCTGTCCGGCACACACTGCTCCTCGCACATCTCGCCGATCTCGCACGGTGAACAGACCGTCTCCCAGTGAAAGCCAGGCCCGCAGTCGGGCTCTGGCGGCGGTGATGGCTCATCCACGCGCCCACAGCCCTGCCCCTTGGCGCCGGTGAGCACAACGAGCGCGGAGAGCGCAATCAGACCCTGGAGAGAGGAGCGAGCGGCTGACGAACGTGAGATAAGAGAGGGGAAGATCGCGAAACGCATGGGGGGTACTCCATCCTGCGTGCCTGTGCGCGACACGCGATCAAGGAACGATGGCTCTGCGCCGCGGCATGCGAGCGCTGCTGCGCGCGGCGTCTCAGCGCCGACTCGCAGAGCTCGCGTGGAGATAAAGCACTGGACGTGCCAGGCGCGTCCGCCTGCTCGGTGGCGTCGCCGGCCGCACGGAGCGACGCGTATCGGCCGGCTTTTCGCGGCCGCGCGGCGCCCGCTGCGCGCATTTGCTCAGCGCGACGGGGCCATAGTGTGACGGCGAGCGCTGCCTACGTGTCACGTTGAGCCAACCGGCGCCACGGAGGGGGGCGGCTGGGACGACCCGACCCAGGTTGAGGTTCGGCTGTGGGATGACCCGACCCAGGTTGTGGATGACCCGACCCAGGTTGAGGTTCGCGGGGATGACCCGACCCAGGTTGAGGTTCGCGGGGATGACCCGACCCAGGTTGAGGTTCGCGGGGGCGGAGGCGACCCGGGTCGGGATAGCGACCCAGGTTGAGGTGCTCGACCCTGGAAAACCCGACCCAGGTTGAGGTTTGGATGACCCGACCCTGGAAAACCCGACCCAGGTTGAGGTGCTTGCTCGCGCGCCCCAGGTTGGGGCAGCGCCCCGATCGAGCGCGGAGCTATTGCGCGGAGGCGGCCTGCACGTAGGGCAGCCGCGCCGCCACCTGCCGGACCTCCGCGGCCCCCTCGAGCAGCTGGGCGATCGGATCCCAGGTGCCCCGGATCAGCGACTCGCGCGCGCCCGGCTTGATCGTGAAGGGCACCGTGAGATCGCTCCCCGCCCGGATGACCTGCCCCTGCAGGTCGACCGTGACGGGGGTCTTCGGGTCGGCGTTCACGCGCGCCACGAGCGCGGCGCGGTCCTCGCGGCTCACCGAGACGCAGGGGATGCCGAGCGTCGTCGAGTTGCCGAAGAAGATCTCGGCGAAGCTCTCGGCGATGACGGCCTTGAAGCCCGCCTTCGCGATCGACTGCGGCGCGTGCTCGCGCGACGACCCGCAGCCGAAGTTGCGATCGGCGATCAGCACCGTGGCCCCCGCGAAGCGCGGGTCGTTCAGCGGGTGCTCCCGCTTCTCGCCGCGCTCGTCGAAGCGCACGTCCCGGAAGAGGTGCTCGCCGATGCCGTCGAAGGTGACGCACTTCAGGAAGCGCGCCGGGATGATGCGGTCCGTGTCGATGTCGTCTCCCGGAACGTGAACGGCGCGACCGGTGACGGATTGAATCAAATCGAGTGCCATTGGGATCTCCCTCGGGTGCGAGCGTCGTCAGATGCCGAACACGTCACGAGCGTCGGCGATCTCGCCGCGGACGGCGGCCGCCGCGACCATCACCGGGCTCATGAGCACGGTGCGCCCGGTGGGGCTCCCCTGCCTGCCCTTGAAGTTGCGGTTGGACGAGGAGGCGCACAGCTCATCCCCGATGAGCTTGTCGGGGTTCATCGCCAGACACATCGAGCAGCCCGGCTCGCGCCACTCGAAGCCCGCCTCGCGGAAGACCCGGTCCAGCCCCTCGGCCTCGGCCGCGCGCGCCACCTCCATCGACCCCGGGACGGCCAGCGCGCGCACGTGCGGCGCGACCCTGTGCCCCTGGATGCGCCGCGCGACCTCCCGGAAATCCGAGAGGCGGCCGTTCGTGCAGCTCCCGATGAACGCCACGTTGATCTTCGTCCCCTCGATCGGCTTGCCGCCCTCGAGCCGCATGTACTCGAGCGCCTCGCGGATCAGCGCCCGCTCGGACTCGTTCGCCACGTCCTCGGCCGCCGGGACCTTCTCCTTCACCGAGATCGCCTGCCCCGGCGTGATGCCCCAGGTGACCGTCGGCGCGATCTCGCTCGCGTCGATCCGGACGACGTCGTCGTAACGCGCGTCCTCGTCCGACGCGATCGAGCGCCAGTACTCGAGCGCCTTCTCCCACGCCTCACCCTTCGGCGCGTACGGACGCCCCTTCATGTACTCGAACGTCGCCTGGTCAGGGTTCACATAGCCGACCCGGGCGCCGCCCTCGATCGACATGTTGCACAGGGTCATCCGCTCCTCCATCGAGAACCCCTCGATGGTCGACCCGCCGTACTCGTACGCGTAGCCCGTGCCGCCGGACACGCCGAGCCGGCGGATGATCTCGAGGATGATGTCCTTCGCGTAGACGCCCGGCCCGAGCTTGCCCTCCACCTGGATCCGCCGGACCTTGAGCCGCTGGAGGCTCAGCGTCTGCGTGGCGAGCACGTCGCGCACCTGCGTCGTCCCGATCCCGAACGCGATCGCGCCGAACGCGCCGTGCGTCGACGTGTGCGAGTCGCCGCACGCGATCGTCATGCCCGGCTGCGTGAGGCCGAGCTCGGGGCCGATGATGTGCACGATGCCCTGCCGCCCCGACTCGAGATCGAAGAACGTGACGCCCTGCTCGGTGCACGCCTTCTTGAGCGCGTCGACCATCCCCTCCGCCAGCGTGTCCTTGAACGGCCGCTTGCGGTTGTCGGTCGGGACGATGTGATCGAGCGTCGCGAACGTCCGCTCGGGCATGCTCACCTGCAGGCCGAGATCGCGCAGCATCCCGAACGCCTGGGGGCTCGTCACCTCGTGGATCAGGTGAAGGCCGATGAAGAGCTGGTCCTCGCCGCTCGGCAACGTGCGGACTTTGTGGAGGTCCCAAACCTTGTCATAGAGACTCTTACCCATGATGGCCTCTCGCGGTGCGCTGGAATCGGGTGAAGGGGGTGAAGGGGACGGCGTGCGAAGCGAAGCGGACCGGCCCGACGCCGGCGCCAGGGCGCGCCAGCGGCCTCCCTCGAAGGCGGCCGGCCGCCGCCGGTCTGGCGGTTCAACGTCGGGCGGGCGGCATGACTATGCGGGCGCGAGAGAATTAAGTCGAATGAAACTTTTTTCACGATCGATTAAGTAAAGCTACATGGACGCGTCGCTGCTCCCAGCGCTCGAGGACGTGTTGATGGTGGCCCGTTCGGGCTCGGTCGCCGAGGCGGCGCGGCGGCTGCACAAGACGCCGTCGGCGATCAGCCAGCAGGTGCGCCGGGTGGAGGAGCGCTTCGGGGTGGCGCTGTTCGAGCGCGACGGCCGCGGCGTGCGGCTGAGCCCGGCCGGCGAGGCGGCCCTCGGCGCGATCACGCGGCTGTTCGACCAGGCGGAGGGGGTGTTCGAGCTGCTCTCGGAGCTGGCGGGGGAGCCGTCGACGACCCTGCGCGTGGCGGCGAGCGACTACCTCGGCAAGGGGCTGCTCGTGCCGGTGATCCGCCAGATGCTCGAGAAGCGCGCGCCGGTGCGGTTCGCGATCACGACGGCGAACTCGGTCGACGCCGCGCGGGGGGTGGAGCGCGGCGAGGTGGATCTGGGCCTCGCGTCGGCGTCCTCGGCGGGCGGCGACCTCGTGAAGCAGCCGCTGTTCGTGCAGCCGTTCCTCTGGGTGGGGCCGCGGCTCAAGGGCACGGCGCCGGCGCTGCGCGAGCGGCTCCGGCACGAGCCGCTGCTCCGGCTGGCGCCCGGCAGCGTGGGGCGGCGGATGCTCGACGCGTACCTGGATCGCGAGCGGATCCGGCCCATCTCGACGATCGACGTGTCGAGCGTGTCGCTCCTCGTCTCGTACGTCTCCGGCGGGCTCGGCATCGGCCTCGCGCCGGCGCTTGCGCTGACCGAGGTGGCGCGCTCGCGGCTCGACGTCGAGGTCGCGGAGGTCGATCCGCTGCCCGTCGAGCTGATGACGCGCGAGAATTTCCGGCGCAATCCGATCGTCGAGCGCTTCATCGAGCGGCTCGCCGCCGAGGGGCGCCGCGCGGAGCAGCGGACGCGCGCGCTGCTCGGCGGCTGACACCGCGCGAGGCGCGCCGCCGCCCGTCAGGTGGACGGGGGCGCGACACGAGGGCTTGCTTCGTCGACCGGAGCGCGCGCCCCGGGGCGCCCGGGGGACGGTCGGCGCGGGAGGCCTGCGCAGCTCAGGGCTCGCGCGTGTTGCCGCGCGTGTCCTTCAGCATCACGTCGTGGACGCCGCCCTCGTGGATGCTCACCGCGGACGCGACGGTCAGGCGCGCGCGCATGTACAGGTCGCGCAGCGAGGTGGCGCCGCAGTTGCACATCGTCGAGCGCACCTTGGCGAGGGTGACGTCGAGGTTGTCCTTCAGCTTGCCGGCGTACGGCACGTAGCTGTCGACGCCCTCCTCGAACTCGAGCTGATCCTTCTTCTTGCTGGTATCGCCGTGGTCGTAGCGCTGCCAGTTGCGCGCGCGGTTGCTCCCTTCGCCCCAGTACTCCTTCATGAACTGATTGTTCACGCGGACCTTGCGCCCGGGCGACTCGTCGAAGCGCGCGAAGTAGCGGCCCATCATGACGAAGTCGGCGCCCATCGCGAGGGCGATCGTGATGTGGTAGTCCTGGCTGATGCCGCCGTCGGAGCAGATCGGGACGTAGACGCCGGTCCGCTGGAAGTACTCGTCGCGCGCCTTGGCCACCTCGATCACGGCCGACGCCTGGCCGCGGCCGATCCCCTTCTGCTCGCGCGTGATGCAGATCGAGCCGCCGCCGATGCCGACCTTGACGAAGTCGGCGCCGGCCTCGACCAGGTAGAGGAAGCCCTCGCGATCGACGACGTTGCCGGCGCCGACATAGGCCGGCTTGCCGAGCGACTTCACGAAGGCGATGGTGTCGCCCTGCCACTCGGAGTAGCCGTCCGACGAGTCGATACAGAGCACGTCGGCGCCCGCCTCCACCAGCGCCGGCACGCGCTCTCTGTAGTCGCGCGAGTTGATGCCGGCGCCGACGATGAGGCGCTTCTCGTGATCCACGTTCTCGAGCGGGTGCGCCTGGTGCGACTCGTAGTCCTTGCGAAACACCAGGTACTGGAGGTGCTGTCGCTCGTCGATGACGGGCAGGGTGTTGAGCTTGTGACGCCAGATGAGCTCATTCGCCTCCTGCAGATCGAGGCCGACCTTGCCGCAGTGGATCGACTTGAACGGCGTCATGATCTCGCGCACCGGCGTGCTGAGCGGCGTCTTGCCGAGCCGGTAATCGCGGCTCGTGATGATGCCGACGAACCTGCCCGTGGGCGTGCCGTCCTCGGTGATCGCAATCGTGGAGTGGCCCGTGCGATCGGTGAGCGCGAGGACGTCGCCGAGCGTCGCGTCGGGGCGCAGGTTCGAGTCGCTCACGACGAACCCGGCCTTGTTGTTCTTCACGCGCCGCACCATGGCGGCTTCCTCCTCGATGCCCTGCGAGCCGTACACGAACGACAGGCCGCCGCAGCGCGCGAGCGCGATCGCGAGATCGGCGCCCGAGACCGACTGCATCATCGCGCTGGTGATCGGCACGCTGATCGTGAGCGGCGCGAGCCTCGGATCCGGCGGCGTCGCGCCCGGATCGGCCTTGAACCGGACGACAGGGGCCGTGAGATCGACGTTCGCGGGGACGCAGTCCTTCGTCGTCAGATTCGGGACGAGCAGGTACTCGCCAAACGTCCTGCTCGGCTCATCGTAGATGAATGCCATGTCGGCTCCTAGTGCAAGGAGCCCCGGCTGTCAAACGCGAGCGGCGCCGATCTGCCGTAAAGGTCGTGTAATATCGATGATTTGCGGGGCAACGGCGGGCTCTGAAGGGCGGCGCGTGGGGCGAGGCGACCGGGGGCCCGGCCGCCCGCCAGCGCTGCGGCGAGGCGGTGCAGGAGCGGAGCCCGGGCAGGATGACCGGGCTCCCTGGGGGCCGGAGCTAGAGCGGGCGCACGGGCAAGCAGAGCTCGCAGCGGAAGTTGTTGGTCTTGGGATCGTGGAACTCGCCCTGGTAGAGCTCGAAGCAGGGCCGATGGTCGGGCTGATAGCCGCTCTCAGGGAGCCACTTCCCGAAGAGCTGGTCCCAGGCGGAGCCGATCGTGCGCGCGTCGCCGACCCACGCGCCCGCGGCGTACTTGCCGCCGGCGATGTCGGTCACGTTGACGTCGCCGTCCGCCTTGAAGCCCTGCGGGATCACGATGGCGGCGTCGAGGCGGCACTTCGCAGGCTCGGTGACCTTGGGGTTGTCGTGCGCGATGCTGAGGCAGATGCGGTCCGGGGTCCACAGATCGCGGGCGCTCGCCCAGCGGACGAGCCGCTGCCAGGCCTCGCCGACGCTCCCTTCCGGGCCATAGGGGCCGACGTTTCGGACATAGGCCACGTGGTAGCTCGGCAGGGTCTTCACGGTCACGTTCATGATCTCCTCCTCGTCTTGGCGGGCGTCCGTGCCCGACGAGGAGGCATCTTGGTCGGGCGCGCAGGCCGCTGCTTTGCACGGGTTGCGCTCGACTTGACCCGGCTTGCGATCCGCTTGCCGCGCCTTGCGCGCGTCCGTGGCGCCACCGTTGCGCCAGGCGGACGCGCTCATGCCGAAGCGCTCCTTGAAGGCGCGCGCGAAGGCGCTCGCCGAGCTGAAGCCGTTCTCGAGGGCGATCTCGAGGATGTCGGCGCGTGGCCGCTGCACGAGGTGGCTCGCCGCGGTCTCGAGGCGCGTCCGCTGGATGAACTCGCGAAGGTTTTCGCCCGTCATGGACTTGAACACGCGGTGGAAGTGAAACGGCGAGAACGCCGCCACAGCGGCCAGCGTGTCGAGGGAGAGGTCCTCCGCGCGATGGGCCTGGATGTAGTCGACCACGCGGTTGACCCGCCGCTGGTACTCGGCGCGGCTCCTGTCGGACGTTGCCACAGGCGGAGGGTAGCTGATGGCTGGTTGCAGAAAAAAGTGCCTCGGCGACCGCGACCGCACCCAGGTTGAGGGGGGCACGACCGCACCCAGGTTGAGGGGGGCACGACCGCACCCAGGTTGAGGGGGGCACGACCGCACCCAGGTTGGGCACGGCCGCACCCAGGTTGGGCACGACCGCACCCAGGTTGGGCACGACCGCACCCAGGTTGAGGGGATCGGGCAGACGACCACACCCGGGTTGCGACCGACGGCGGTCGAGGCCAGTCGACCACACCCCGGTTGCGCGCACCCCCCGGGTTGCGCGCAACCTGGGGTGCGCGCCTCGGTTTGTGTGAGCCGGAGGTTCGGCTATCCGATGGCGCCAAGGCTAGCAGCCGTCGCTGCGACAGCGGTCCAGGTGGCGGACCACGTGGCGGCCGCCACCCGTCGTACCCGTCGCGCCGGCATAAGTCATTGAAATGATTGATCGCGATCCCTGGTACGGCATTTGTTCGTATGCCCCGGCCATGAGCCAGCCTCGCGAGATCGCTCCCGGCGCCACCTACCTCATCACCCGTCGCGTCCTGCGCCGGCATCTCCTTCTCCGCCCGGATGCTGCCCTCACCCAGTTCCTGGTCTACTCTCTCGCCGTTTCGACCCGTCGATTTGGCATCGAAGTCCACGCTCTTTGCGCGATGTCAACGCATCTGCACCTCGTCGTGACCGATGTGCAAGGCGTTTTGCCGCGCTTCTTGCAGTTTTTTCACCGCATCGTTGCGCTTGGAACGAAGGTCCTCCGCACGTGGGAAGGGCCGGTGTGGGACCACGAACCCACGAGCGTGGTGCGGCTGCTGACGCGCGCGGCTATGGTGGAGAAGATCGCCTACGTCCTCGCGAACCCCGTAGCCGCTGGCCTCGTCCGCCACGCGCACCAGTGGCCGGGGGCCAAGTCGGATGTGAGCGAGCTCGGCGGTGGCGTTCTCCGTGCAGCGCGTCCCTCCGTGTATCTTGATCCAGAGAATCGGCAGTGGCCGGAGGAAGCAACGCTTTCGCTCGCGCTACCACCCGCCATCGAGCACGACAACGCAGAAGGCTTTCGCCGTGAAGTCGCGGTCGAGCTCGAGCGGCAGGAAACGCAAGCCCATGCGGAGTTGCAGCGGCAAGGGCTCCGATTATTAGGCAACAAAGGTGCCAGCACGGTCTCCCCTTACAGCCGCGCGACGAGCTTCGAGGCGCTGCGCGATCGCAATCCGACGTTTGCCGTCGGCCGTAACCAGGGCGATGCACGGCGAATCGCTGGTGCCGCTGTGCGAGCGTTTCGTGCGTCGTACCGTGCGGCGCTCGAACGATGGCGTGCCGGGGTACGAAGCGCCGTCTTCCCGGCGGGGACGTGGTGGATGCGCATCTATCATGGCGCCAGCGTGGCGGACGTCGTGCTCACGATGTAAGCACATCGGCGGTGCGTCACAGCGCCACAGCGGGGCGGGCCAAGGCGCCGTCGTGGGGAAGGTCCGTCAGGGGTAGGTGAAGCGAGCGGCAGCGTTCAGGTGTCGCTGGGGATGAGTTGCCGCGCTGGGCTGGCGCGAAACCGCGTTGAGGTTGGGGGCGGCTGGGTCTGAGCGAATGGCACCTTGGGTGCCGGTGAAGTAGACCTGCCCAGCTGATGGAGCGATCCGGCTGGGGCCATTCGGGTTAGGTTCATGGCGGATGGTCGACCGAGCCAGGTCGTCTCAACCCGGTTCGACCGTCTTCAGCTGCCCCTCTTTACCTGGTGGGGCGGTCTCCGGCAGGCCGCAGGTCGCAGGTCGCAACCTGGGTCAGGCCGGCAGGCCTCAACCTGGGCAGGCCTCAACCTGGGTCGGCTCGCAGGCCTCAACCTGGGTCGGCTCGCAGGCCTCAACCTGGGTCGGATCGGGGTTCCGGCGTCCGGCATGTCGCAGGCCTCAACCTGGGTCGGGTCGCCTACTACTGCATGTCGCAGGCCTCAACCTGGGTCGGGTCGCCTACTACTCGAGCTCCAGCTCGACGAGTCGGATCTCTCCCTCCAGGAACCCAGTCTCCCGGAAGTACGTCACGTACTCCACCCGCCCTCCTTCCCGCGCGAGCTCCGCGTGCACGAGCCCAGCATAGGGCCACGCCTCCGGGGTAGGCGGCACCTCGGCGGTGAAAACCACCGCGCTGTCCGACCATGGGCCCTCCGGCGCCGGCGCCGTCCGGAGCGAGATCTCCGACGATACCGGCTCGCTGTACAGCGCGATGTACCTGCCGACGTGCTCGTTCCAATGCACCGACATCATCGGTGCCCCCGCCATGACCGGCTCCGCCTCCTTATGACCCTCCACCCAGCGCCCGTCCGAGAAGAACCGCCACGCGTCGCGCTCCGTTGCCTCCGCGAGCGCGGCGCGCGCGACGAGGCACGGGCACGTGAGACCCGAGCACGCGCAGGCGTAGGCGTAGAGCATCCCCTCGCGGACGAGCGCCGCCGACGTGAGCGAGGGCTCAGCCGCACCGAAGAGGAGCGTCGGCTCCGCAGCGCCCGGGCGTACCTCCGGGCGTGCGAGGGGCGCATCGAAGCTCTCCCAGACCGCGACCGACGAACCCCGCATGTCGAAGTCGAACGCCCCGAGCCGCCCCGTCACCTTGCTGTAGAAGACGAGCGCACGGCTGGTCGCCTCGTCGACGACGATGGGGCCCGGCCACAGCGCATAGCGCGCTCCGCAATCCTCCTCGCACGTCTCCTCCGCCCGAGGGTCGGAGTGCGTGAGGTTGAACTCGAGCTCCTCCTCGGTGAACGGCAGGAACTCCCGCGGCGCGCCGGCCCCGTCGAGCGGCTCGGTGAGCGACGAGAGCCCATCCGACGCATCCAGATCGTCGGTCGCGCAGAAGGTGCTCGACCTCCACAGCGCTCCGTCTTCCCCTGGCTTCTCCAGGGTCGTATCGCCGAACACCCACACCGATCGGTCGCCCCACCGCGCGCTGTAGCCGCCGTCCCGCCCTCGAATCGACGGGGCAAACTCCAGCGCACCCAGGTCGCGCACCGCGCGCACCGCAGCCTCGGGCGCGTCCCCGCCACACCCGGCGCACAGGAGAGCGAACCCGGCGGCTCCCATGGTCCTTCGATAACGCATGCGCGCGAGGGTACCATGGGGAGCCAGAACCCCGCCGCCGGACCACGCGCGACCGCGGCGCCGACGGGCCGCCGCGCGCGAGGGCTCTGGCGGGGAGGATGGCGGCGATCCGCAAGAGGCGAGGGAAGCTACTCCGCTGCTCGGCTCACGGTCCGAAAGACCACGATGTCTCCGCCGCCCTCAGATCTGCCGGCAGGCGGCAGCGCAGCGGCGGCACTCGTCAGCGCACGTCTTCATCTGCGTATCACCAGTGAGCTTATCGCAGCTCGCCGCGCACTGTTCGCAGAGGCTCGCGCACACGCTCATCATCTGCGTGATCTGCGGCGAGCTGCGCAGGAGGAGCTTCGACGTCGCCTCGCAGATGTCGGCGCAGTCCTGGAGCAGCCGCATGTGCGGGGCGCTCACGTGAGAGCCTCCCATCTCGAGGCAATACTGAGCCGCGTGCGTGCAGATCGAACCACAATCCTGGGTGAACCGGGCCACCTCCCGGAACGATCTGTCCCCCGGAAACTTGATCATGAGAACCCCCTTGACCCAGCTGGCCGCCTCTCGCCGCGAGGAAACCTCGCGACAAGGCGGCAACTTCGGTATCTGGAGGGTGCATGGATTCGATGGCTTTCGCATGTCGGGCCATCCCGCATATAGGCCTCGGAACAGCGACCGACGCAGAGACCGCCGTGTCCCGAACGCGCCTCGCGGACAGCCGGGACGCCGCGAGGCATGCGAGAACGCCCCGCCCGAACGGCTGCTCCCGCCCTGGTCGCTCTCTCTGCGTGACAGCGCGACTCCACGACACGCTAGCTCGCGATCGACGCCCGGACATCGACGGTCAGATCGACGAACCGCATCGGAGCGGCTGGATCGAGCCGCTGGCGGTCCGCCAGGACCGCGCCTGAACACTAGCACCCAGGCGCGCGGCAGATACCCATCTTCAGGCGGGCGATCTCCTGGAGCTCCTCGGCGATCTCGAGCGTGCGCATCGCGGCGGCGCGCGCGAGCGCCTGGGCCTCCTCGGTGACCGCGAGGCGCGTGAGGAGCCGCCGGCCCATCTCGTGGTGATGGCCCTCGTCCGGCTGGATGACCTCGCGGTAAAGGCGCGCGGTCTCGGCGTCGCCTTGCGACTCACAGTAATCGATGAACGCCTGGTTGTGCACCTTCGCGAGCGCCTCCCGCGTGAACTGGCCCGCTGCGACGCGCTCGACCGTGGAGCCGAGCCCCTTCAAGTACCCGAACATCGGCGTGGGCGGCCCGAACTTCGCCGGGATTGCGGCGGGGTCGACGCCGAGCGCGCGGAGCCGCTCGGCGATGAGCCGGTAGTGCCTCGCCTCGTCGCCGCACTGGCGGGCGAGGGCGAGCTTCACCTCCACGTCGGTCTCGGTGGTGAGCCAGAGCGCAGCCTCCTCGGTCGCCTCGAGCTCCTTCTTGAGCGCGGTCGCGAGCAGCGCCGGGATGCCGACGCCGCTCGCCGGCTCCGCCGCGCGGGCCACTGCGCCGATGTGGGCGAGGCGCTCACCGACCTTGCGGTCGAGCTCGTCGAGGAATTCCTCTGGCTTCATGCGGGACATGATGGGCGCGCCCCGTGCGGCGGGTCAATAGGCCGCGCTTCCGGCGGCCAGGTGGGTGTACCCTCCTCGAATGGCCTGGTGCTTCCTGCCGTCGTGGATCGATCTCGAGTCGGTCTCGATCTCGTTCGACCTCCCCGCTCGCACCGTCCTCAGGCGCACCGGAATCGCCGCGCTCGCCACGTCGAGCGCGACGGCGCTCCGCCTGACGCTCGCGCCGGCGCTCCTCCGGATCATCTTCGAGCCGTACCTCGTCATCGACCTGCCGCCGCCGCTCGGCGACATGGGGCTCCAGCAGGTCGAGTACGACTTCCGTTCAGGCGCGATGACGCCCAACGTCTTTTACACGGGAGGGCTCGTCCGGGTCGGAAAGGGATCGGCGGAGGACGAGGCGCGCGCCTTCATGCGCGGACTGGTCACGTCGACGCCCATGGCCATGCCCCCGTACGACCCCACCAGCGACCCCGATCTCGTCGTGACGGTGCGTCAGGTGCTCTCGAACCTCGAGGCCGGCAGCAGCACGGCCGTGCGGGGTGCCCGCTTGTCTGCGCGGCTGACGCTGCACCAGGAGCTCGCGGGCGGGGTGGGCTCGGACGGGTTCCGCATCCCGGCCGGCGCGACCATCGCGGCCAGCGTCGATATCGAGGGCACGCGGCAGGAGATCGAGACCGCGCCGCGCGTGCAGCGCATCGAGGTCGACTGCTCCTCGGCGGTGCTCCACAAGGGGGGAGTCGACCAGGCCGACGTCCGTCGCTTCGTCGTGAAGCGCGGCGGCGAGATCGCCGTCGAGCGGGTCGAGCCGCTCGGCGCGGCAGGCCAGGCAGCGGGCGCCGAGTCGCTCGTGCGGCTGTTCGGCGCCCTGGTCGCGGGCGGCGGCGTCGCGCTCGACCCGCAGCGCCTCGGGCCGAGCGTCGTGGAAGGGCTCGTCAAGGAAGAGATCGCGCGCGCCCTGCGCCCCGCGCTCGTCGAATGGGTGCAGCAGAACGCCGACGTCGTCGTGGGGATGGACCTGCGGCAGGTGCTCGGGATACCGGCGGAGGGAGGCGCCGTGGCATGACGACGGGGAGCGCGAGCGCTCGGAACGTGCGCGCCGCGCTTCTCCGGGCGTCGAGCGCGCGAGGGGTGTTATAAGCTCCGCAATGCGACTCTCCGCGATCCACATCTATCCCGTCAAAGGTTGCCGGGGCCTCGCGGTCGACGCGGCCGCCGTCGACGCGCTCGGGCTCGCGGGCGATCGGCGGTTCATGATCGTCGACCCCGAGGGGAAGCCCCTCACGCAGCGCCCGCTGCCGCGCATGGCGCTCATCGAGACGCAGCTCTCCGAGAGCGCGCTCACGCTCGGCTTCGCCGGCCGGCCGTCGATCTCCGTGCCGCGCAGGGCCGAGGGCGCGCGCCTGCTCACGGTCGAGGTCTGGCGCAGCAGCGGCCTCCTGGCCGAGGATTGCGGCGACGAAGCCGCCGCTTGGCTCAGCGGCGTCCTGGATCACCCGGGGCGGCTCGTCCGCATCGGCGAGGCGTTCCGGCGGCCCGTCCTCAAGGTCTCGGTGGCAGGCCCGGGAGACGTCGTGTCGTTCGCCGACGAGTTCCCGCTGCTCGTGATCTCCGAGGCCTCCCTCGCCGATCTGAACGCTCACCTCGAGGGCCGGGGCGCGGCGCCGTTGCCGATGGATCGCTTCCGGCCCAACCTCGTCGTGAGCGGCTGCGCTGCGTTCGACGAGGACCGGTGGGGCCGCGTCCGCATGGGAGATCTCGTGCTCCGCGCCGGCGGCCCGTGCGCCCGCTGCGTCGTCACCACGACCGACCAGCGCACCGCAGAGCGCGGCCCGGAGCCGCTCCGTACGCTGGCCACGTACCGGCGCGACGCGCAGAAGCCCAGCGACGTGAACTTCGGACAGAACTACATCCAGGAGACGAAAGCCGGCACGTTGCACGTGGGGGACGAGGTGACGGTCGTGTGACCGAGCGCCCGAACGGCGCCTGCGCGGCGGCTCCTCAGATGTCGCGGCGGCGCCGGGGAGGGGACGCGGCGGGCCTGCCTGCGCGGCGCGGATCGCGGCGCGGTCGTGATACAAAGGGTCCATGAAAAAGCACGCGCTTCGTTCATGGATCGTCTCGCTCGCCGCTGTGACCCTGCTCTCCTTCGTGTCGCTCGGCAGCGCGTACGCCGGAGAGGCGGAGAAGAAGCTCGCCCTGGAGCTCACGCACCTCGTGATGCCGAAGGACGTCTACAATGCGCTCCTCGATCAGCTGATGACCAACATGGGAGCTTCGATGCAGCAAGCGGGCGCGAAGATCTCGGCCAGGGACGCCAGCAAGCTGAAGGCGGTGGTCGCCGAGGTGCTGCCGTACGACGAGCTCGTCCAGTGGAACGTCGAGATCTATGCGGGGAAGTTCACCGCCGATGAGCTGAAGGAGCTCATCAAGTTCTACGGCACGCCGGTCGGAAAGAAGGCCGCGAAGCTCCTCCCGGAGATCAGCGGCGAGGTGGGGAAGAAGGTCGGGACGGTCATCGTCCAGCGGATGCCGGCGGCGATGAAGAAGGCCGGGATCCAGTAGAGGGCGCGGCGCTCGGCGGTGCGCTCTGCGCGCTGCCGCCTCTGGGCCAGGAAGCCGGCGATGGCATCGAGCAGCGCCCGCGGCTCGTCGGCGCGCACCCAGCGGCTGCTGCGCTCCAAGATACGTAGGACCGCGCCCGGGATGAGCCGCGCTATCTCCTCCGAGAGATCGGGTGGGCAGATCCAGTCGTGTCGGCCGGCGATGACGAGCGTGGGCACCGCGATCTCGGGGAGGCGCGGCGTGAAATCGAATCTCCGCACGAACCCCTCCAGGCCGACGTTCCACGCGTCGACGTTGTAGATGGTGCGCGCGCGGGCCCCGGTCGCCTTCTGTGGATCGAAGGTGGTCGAGCAGAGCGGCCCCATGATCTGGAGGAGGTCGGCGAACCGCTCGTCGCTCTCGATCTCGCCGGCCCAGAGGCGTTCGCACGCCGCTCTCTGCTGCTCCGTGCCGCGCTCCGCGATGATCCGCTTCGCCCTGTCCATGAGGCGATCGCTGGCCGCCGTGGCCACCAGGATGAGATGAGAGATGTTCCGCTGGTATTCGAGCGCATAGGCCATGGCCACCATGCCGCCATAGGAAGTGCCCATCACCACGGTACGATCGAGGCCGAGGTGCAGGCGGAGCGCCTCCATGTCCTCGACGTTGTTCTCGAGGGTCTACGTTGCTTTTGGCCCGCGCGCGGAGCGGCCCTGTCCGCGATGATCGAAGTAGACGAGCTGCGCCTGGTCGGCGAGCGGCGTCATCACGCCCTTGTTCAAGGAGTGATCTGCGCCAGGTCCGTCATGTACGACGAACATCACCGGCTTCTCGCGCATCCGCGGGCCGTCGGGGACGAGGCCCATGCCCCCGACGTCGAGGTAGAGCTCGGTGTCTCGGATCCTGGCGCGCACCGCGTTCGGGTATCCGATCGCGGGGCGCGGTGGCGCGGTCGGGGGTGCGTAAGGAGTAGCAGTGGAGGCGCAGCTTGTTGCCGGGGCAGCAGGGATCGCCGGGGCGCTGTCGCGGCCGGTCGCCGTCAGGCGACGCCGTGTCGTGCCAGCCAGTCGAGCTGGCGCTGCCAGGCGTCGGCGGCGGCTTCCGGCCGGTAGCTCGGCCGGTAGTCGGCGTAAAAGGCGTGCGGGACGTCAGGGTAGACCCGGATCTCGGAGTGCGCGGCGCCGGGCGCGCTGCCGGTCTCGGACGCTGCACGGAGCGCCTCCTGCAGCGCGGTGACCATCGGGAGGGGGATTCCCTGGTCCTGTCCGGCATAGAGGCCCAGCACGGGCGCCAGCAGCGCGCTCGCCACGTCGATCGGGTGCTTGGGCTGGGCCTCGGTCCGATCGCCGGTCAGGCGTCCGTACCAGGCCACCGCCGCCTTCAGCGCCGGGTTGTGCGCGGCGTACAGCCACGTGATGCGGCCGCCCCAGCAGAAGCCGACCGCGGCCGCCTTGCGGACGTCGGCCTTTCCGGACGCTTCGGCGAAGGCCACGCTCGCATCGAGGTCCGAGAGCACCTGCCGGTCGGGCACGCGGCCCGCCAGAGCCCGGAGCTCGTCGATGGTGCGGAGGTGGCTCGGATCGCCTTGCCGAACGAACAGATCCGGGGCGAGGGCGTAGTAGCCGCGGTGCGCGAAGCGACGGACCACGTCGCGGATGTGCTCGTGGACGCCGAAGATTTCCTGAATCACCAGCACCAGAGGGAAGGGGCCACCGGAGGCGGGGTGGGCGCGGTAGCCGGGGAGGTCACCGGCGGGCGCGGGAAGGGTGATCGCGCCGGCGATGAGTCCGGCTTCGTCGGTATGGATGGGCTTCGGAGCGTTGCTCTCGGCGATGGGCGTGGAGGCGGTCATGGGGGGCGCTTAGCAGCCTCCGTGCCATGAGGTGGGACCGACCCGACCCAGGTTGAGGTTCGAGGGTCGAGATTCCCACCCAGGTTGAGGTTCCGACCCGACCCAGGTTGAGGTTCGAGGGTCGAGATTCCGACCCAGGTTGAGGTTCCGGACCCAGGTTGAGGTTCCGCAGGTTGAGGTGCCGACCCAGGTTGAGGTGCCACAGGTTGAGGTGCCAGATGTGCCAGCGACGGAGCCGCAGCTACCCCGCAGCGCGCGCACCCTCGCCGGCGACGGCCTGCGGCCGCCATTGCGCGACGTTGCCGGTGCGCTCGGCGAAGAATTCCCGCGTACGCCGCCACGAGAGCTGCGCCGCGTCGGCGTGGTACGCCGGCCGCGTCTCGTTGAAGAACCCGTGGCGCGTCCCAGGATACACGAACGAAATCAGCTCTCGCCCCGCAGCCCTGAACGCCTCCCCCACCGCTGGCGCCCTCGGGGTGATCGCCGGATCCTCCTCCGCATAATGCACCTGCAGCGGAAACCGCACGTTCTTCACCTGCTCCAGAGCCGGCGCCTGCCCATAGAACACCGCGCCCGCCGTGAGCGCCACGCCTGCGACCGCGAGCTGCGCCACGAGCCCTCCGCCCAGCGAGAAGCCGACGGCGGCGACGCCCCCCGGCCGCACGTCCGACCGGCCGATGAGGTGCGCCGCCGCCGCCCTCGCGTCGGGCAGGTACGTCGACGTGTCGCGGCTACCGAACCAGGCGAACACCTTCTTCAGCCGCTCCTGCTCGTCCGCCGGCAACCGCGCGACCACCCCGTCGCGGTCGGCCGCGCGCAGCAGGCTCACCCCCCGGGCCACCTCCGCCTCGGTGAAGGTCCGGTGCGTCGCGTCGTGCGAATACAGGTTCGGCGCAAACGCGAGGTACCCCTCCTGCGCGAAGCGCCTTGCCAGCTCGATCGTATGGACCGTGAGCCCCAGCCCCTCGTGGAGGATCAGCACCGCCGGCGCCGGCGAGCGCCCGCGCGACGCCGGGCGGACCTGCACCGCCTCCACCGGCCCGTCGGGCCCCTCGAACGACGTCCTCTCGACGCCTGCGCTCGCGGCGCTCATGCCTGCACCTCCGCCTCGGGCGCCTTGTCCTTGCGGGCGGGCTTTGGCTTGCTCGGGGGCCGCTTGCCGAACGGCTCACCGGCCACGATCTCGGAGCGGACCCCGTCGACCCCCACCGGGATGTCTCCGGTCAGCGTCACCCGGTAGAGGACGCGCTCGACATCGAGGTGCCCGAGGTCCTGCGGCCCCAGGTGCGCCGTGGCCCGGTTGTCCCAGAACGCAATGCTGCCCGGCTCCCACCGGAACCGCACGGTGTACGCCGGGCGGCTGATCTGCTCGAAGAGCAGATCGAGGATCGCGCTGCTCTCGCGCGGCGACAGCCCGACGATGTGGCTGGTGAAGCCCGGGCTGACGAACAGCGCCCGCTCGCCGGTCTCGGGGTGGACGCGCACCACGGGGTGGATCGAGATCAGCGGGTTCTCGCGCACCTTGCGCAGGTACGGGCTGTCCTGGTCCTGCGGGGCGAACCGCAGCCCGAAGCGGTGCTCGGCGCGCAGGCCGTCGATAAGCGCACGTATCGGCGCGGACAGCCCCTCGTAGGCTGCCACGAGGTTCGTCCAGGTCGTGTCGCCGCCGTAGGGCGGCAGGATATGCGCCCGCAAGATCGACGCCGCCGGCGGGTTCACGGCCGCGGTGACGTCGGTGTGCCAGCGGTTCTCGTAGCTGAAGCGCTTGCCGTAGCGGCGATCGTAGCGGCGGCTGTCGATGGCGAGGATCTCCGGGTGCTCGTCGAACGGCTCGTCCTCGTGCGGATGGGCGTAGGTCACCTCGCCGAAGCGCGCGGCGAAGGTGATCTGCTCGGCGTGGCCGAGCGGCTGGTTCCGGAAGAAGACGACCTTCCACTTCAGCAGCGCCGCGCGGATGGCCGCCACGGCCTCATCGGGCAGCGGCTTCGAGATGTCGGCGCCGTGGATCTCGGCGCCGATGTGCCCTGCGAGCGGCTTCACCTGGATGGCTTGATCGGATGCTCTCTGGCTCATGGATCTTCTCCGCGTGGTCCCCCCCCCGCCACGTCCTTCGTGACGGTCGGTATGCGGGCGCCGTGCCAGGGAGCGAGCGGCGGCGTGCGCGCGGGGACGCACGGGGCGGGGCGCGCGTGCGGAAGTCCGTTTGGCGGGGGACCGAGGTGGCCGGGGCATCGTGACGTCGCCGCCCGCGGCGAGCGCGTCGAACACCTTCGTCCTCTCCGCGATATCGCCGAAGTGCAAGCAACCTCGGTGTTGCTCCCCTTTGCGGCCGGCGCGCCGGGCATCGTGTCGCTGACCATGATGACGCCAGGACCGATGTGCAGCGTGGCGTGGATGATCCGGTCCTTGCTCTCGGGAGATGGGTTGTCGCCCGGCACATCACCGAAGCGCATCACGCCTTCACGCTTCGCCCCGAGCGCGCTCTCGTAGAGCTTGATGGCCCTCTCGGCGGTTCCGTCGAACATCAGACAGGGATCCAGGCGTTTGAACGATATGGGTGTGCTGACGAGCGGGAAGGGCGTCAGGGAGGCGTCAAGTCCACTGCCGCCGTGACGATCCACGCGGCGCTCGCCATGTGCACGCCCCCCGGGCCGTCGTGCGGCGCGACCGCCTCGCGCACGGCGGCTCGCACGCGGTCGACGACCTCCGGTGTGGGGCTCACCTCGCGCGGCGCCGCGGCCGACGCGCCCATCTACAGGAGGAAGTCCACGGTCTCATCGAGCGACCTCCCGCCCGTCACGAGGGCGTTTGGTCCGGCAACCTCGATCGTTGTTCGAGCTCCTTTCGATTTTCGGCTGGGTACGCGCGACCCGCTCGTGCAAACGGCGCGACGTCATTCGCTTTCCTGCGGCGCCACCACGATCTCCGTCCGCAGCCGGGCGCCGCGCGCGCCCTCGGCGGTGCCCCTGAGGGGCGCGACGTCATCGTAGTCGCGTCCGTAGCCCAGCACGATGTGCCCGGGCGCGCCCAGGCGCCCGAGCGTCGGATCGAGGTCGTGCCAGCCGCCCGACGGCAACCACACCGACGCCCACGCGTGCGAGGCGCGCGCCGGCGCCGAGGCGGAGCCGGCCACGTAGCCGCTCGCATAACGCGCCGCGAGGCCCATCGATCGCAAGCACGCCACGGCGAGGTGCGCGAAGTCCTGGCAGACGCCGCGCCGGAGCTCGCAGAAGACGGCGATGCCGGTGTCCGCGGCGGTGACGCCTGGGGTGAAGGTGAAATCCCGTCCGATCTGGTCGACCAGCTCCTCCAGCGCGCCGCCGAGCGGGAGGCCTTCCCGGAAGCACCCCCGCGCGTAGTCCGCCATCGCGCCGCTCCGCGGCGCGCGCGCCGTCCCCTCCACGAGCGCGCGCAGCGCCGGGTCCTCCGCCGCGGCGGCCGCCGTGCGCACCGCCACCGCCCGCCAGTCGTCCCCGAGATCACCGGCGCCGCCCGCCGCCTCCTCGCAGAGGCGCACCACGCTGAGGGCCGTGACATCGATCGCGCCGAAGCTCCCGCAGACCTCTATTCGCGCGCAAAGATTGCCGAAGGCGTCCTCCTCGACCCGCCTCGAGCGCGGCAATGGCCGCACAACGAGCTGGTGAAACTCGACCGCTTGATGCGGCAGCGCGCGCGGGGTGAGGTGCGCCTCCAGCCGGCACGCGACCGCGCCCTCGGCCCCGAGCTCGTACCGGCTGCGGTGAACCACGCGGTAACGACGCGCCGCCACGTGGACCCCCTCCGCCAGCCGCGCGGCCTCTCAGCCGCTCACCATCACCTTCGCCTGCGACGGCGCGACCTGCACGCCCATGGGCATGTTCGGGCTCTTGCCGTTCTGCGCCACCGTGCACGCGTGGAACACGACCGGATTGCCCTCGGCCTTCACCTTCGCCGAGAAGCTGCGGAACATCGCCTCGCCTTTGATCTTGCCGCTGACGACCCCGCCGGCAGCGCCGGCCTCGTCGCCGGTCGACATCGGGATCTCGCTCTGCTTCGTCAGCACCGGCTTGCCCTCCACCAGCACCTTCAGGGCGCAGGTGCTCGGGACCGCCTGGTTGCACATCGCCACGTTCGGGTACGGCAGCGGCACCGGCGGACCAGGCGGCGCAGGGGTCTTGCACGTGTCCGGCATGGCCTGGCAGATCCCGGCCTGCGTCGTGGTTACAGGGAACATCGCCGCGCCCTCCTAACCCAGGTTGATCCGCTGGCCATCGATGCTCACGTCCTCGCGCGCGTCCACCGATACCTCGCGCCCGCGCAGCTCGAGCACGTCCTCGACCAGCGCGCGCACCCGCCCGGCGCGGAGCTGGTGCAGGTCGCGCACCTCCTGGAAGAGATCCCCCGCCCGCGCGATCACCCGCCCGGCGATCGACTCGATCTTGCCCACGGTGGTGTGCGCCCGCTCCAGCACGGCGGTGAGCGCCCGCCCCTCATAGCGCGCCTCGGCGATGCGCATGTCGCCCCGCTCGGCGACGGCGGCGAGCGCCTCCCCGGCCAGGGTGACGCGCCCGGGCGCGACCTGCACCGTCGCGCCGCGCTCGCCGGCGCGCGCGCTCAGGGTCGCGCCGCTCCGGCTCGCGATGGCGATCTCGCCGGCCGCCCAGCAGCGGATGGCGCCGCCCGCCACGAGATCGATGTCGCCCCCGGGCGCCGCGAGCGAGAGGCCGCCCGCCGCGACGAGGCTGCCCCGACCGGTCTCCGCGTCGTACTCGAAGAGCAGCCGGCCGGCCCGGTCGTGCACCGCGACGACCTCGTGGCCGTCGCGCTCGACGATCGACGCCGAGGCGCCCGCGCGCGCCACGATGCGCAGCGGGCGCTCCTCAGACAGCGCGCACGGCGCGCGCGGCGCGCCGTCGGGGAGCCCCTCGGGGCGCGCGTCGGAGAGCGGGGGCTCGACGGAGAGAGCAGGGAGGGCAGCGGTGGGCATGGCGGTGGTCCTCGGGTCGTGGCTTCGCGGCCGTCGTCGGCCGTTCATAACAGCGTGGGCGGGCGCCAGTCCTCGGCGCGGGCACGATCCGGATCGGTCCCGCGGGCGCCCTCGCGCTTCGCGCCGTCCCAGCGCGCGTGCGCGGTGGCCGCTCGGTGCAGGTTCACGCCGCGGCAATCGGCGCCCGACAGATCGGCGCCCGACAGGTCGGCGTGCGACAGATCCGCGCCGACGAGCGAGGCGCCCTCGAGCCGCGCGCCGCTCAGATCCGCCTTGCGCGCCATCGCCTCGTCGAGCCGCGCGCCGCCGAGATCGGCGCGCGCGAGCGCGGCGCCGTCAAGGCACGCCCGGGAGAGATCCGCGCCGGTGAGCCGCGCGCCCCGGAGGCTGGCGCCGGTCAGGTTCGCGACCCCGAGGCGCGCCGAGACGAGCGAGGCGCCGCCCAGCTGGGCGCCGGCCAGGCTCGCTTGCACCAGATCGGCCCCGTCGAGCCGCGCGTCCCGGAGGTCCGCGCGCGACAGGTCGCAGTCGCGGAGCACCGCGCCCGCGAGATCCATCCCGCCGAGCTTCGCCTCGACGAGCGAGCTCCTCGCGAGCCGCGCGCCGGCGAGCCGCACGCCCCGGAGATCGAGCCCGAGCAGCGAGGTCCCCTCGAGCGAGGCCCCCCCGAAATCCGCGCCGGAGAGGGCGGCGCCGGCG
This sequence comes from Sorangium sp. KYC3313, assembly GCF_052075895.1. Lineage (NCBI taxonomy): Bacteria > Pseudomonadati > Myxococcota > Polyangiales > Polyangiaceae > Sorangium > Sorangium sp. KYC3313. The sequence goes on along the minus strand of NZ_CP197255.1, from coordinate 253,953 downwards.
AGCTGCGCGCGCTTCAGCGTGGCGCCGTGCAGGCGCGCGCCGGACAGGTTCGCGCCGCGGAGGCGCCCGCCCGCGATGCGCGCCTCGGAGAGATCGGCGCCCGCGAGGTCGGCGTCCGAGAGATCGACGCCGGTGAGCTCGGCCCGGGCGAGGCGGGCGCCCGGGAGGCGCGCGCGGCGCAGATCCGCGCCGTCGAGCGCGGCGTCCTGGAGCGACGCCTCGGCGAGATCGGCGCCCGTGAGCTCGGTCCCGCGCAGCACGGCGGCCGCGAGCAGCGCGCCGCGCAGGCGCGCGCCGCGCAGGCGCGCGCCCGAGAGATCGCAGCCCGACAGGTTGGCGCCGGTGAGGTCGGCCCCCTCGAGGCCTGCGCCGTCGAGCCGGGCGCCGTCGAGGTTCGCGCGCTCGAGCACGGCGCCCTCGAGGTCGGCCCCGCTCAGCGTGGCGCCGGCGAGGCGCGCGCCGCGCAGCGAGGCGCCGCGCAGCGAGGCGCCGCCGAGCGCCGCGGACGGGAGCTGCGCGCCGTCGAGATCGGCCGCGTCGAGCTTGCAGCCGCGCAGGTCGAAGCCGGACAGGTCCGCGCCGGCGAGGTTCGCACCCGTGAGGTCGCCGCCGGCGAGGTCGCGCGGGAGCGCCGCGCCGCGGAGGTCCTGGTTCGGAACGCGGAGCCCGCGGACGAGGCGCGCGCGCGACAGGTCGAGCGCGCCGAGCGCGACGCCGATGAGCGTCACGGCGGCGAGCTCGGCGTCGATGAAGCTCGCGCCCGCGAGCGCGCAGCGGTCGAGCTCGACCTCGCGGAGCGTCGCGCCGTCGAGGCGCGCGCCGTCGAGAGCGCACTCCGCGAGCGCGGCGCCGATCAGCGTCGCGGCCGAGAGATCGGCGCCGGCGAGATCCACGCCCTCGAGGCGCGCGCCCGACAGATCGGCCCCGCGGAGCGATGCGCCGGCGAGCGACGTGGCCCCGGCGGCATATCCCGCGTACCCGGCGGCGCGCAGCGCCTCGACGGACTCGGCGCCGAGGTCGCGATCGGCCTCGAGCGGCAGCGTCGCGGCCGCGGCGTCGCGGGTGAGCCGCACGTGGCGCGCGAGCACCGCGCGTTCGAGGCGCGCGCCCGACAGATCGGCCCCGCGGAGCGTGACGGCCAGGAAGACGGCGCCGGCGAGCCGCGCGCCGGCGAGCCGCGCGTCGCTCAGGTCGACGCCGTTGAAGAGCACGCCCGAGAGATCGCGGCCCGCGAGGTCGACGCCGCGCAGGTCGAGGCCGACGAGCATCGGCGGATCGAGCGGTCCGGCGTCGAGGCGCGCGAGGAGATCGTCCTTGTCCCGCGCGAAGCCCGCGGAGGTGGCGACGGCGCCGGTCACGTCGCGCCTCGATCGCTGGTGAGCAGGGTGGACGCGAGCTGCGCGCCCGTGAGATCGGCTCCCTCGAGCCGCGCCTGCCACAGGGCGGCCTCGTACAACCCTGCGCCGCGCAGGTCGGCGTCGCGCAGGTCGGCGCCCTCGAGGCGAGCCTCGTGCAGGTTCGCCCGCTCGAGGCGGGCGCCGCCGAGCCGCGCCCGCGTCAGGTCGGCGCCTGCCAGGTCGGCGCCGCGCAGGTCGGCGCCGCCGAGCTCGGCCCGGCCGAGATCCGCGCGGCGCAGGCTCGACAGCGCGAGGTCGGCGCCCGTGAGGTCGGCGTGCATCCAGCGCGAGCCGTCGGCGCGGGCGCCGCGCGCCTGGGCGCGCGGCAGGCGGGTGTGCTCCGAGGCGCGCAGCCCGCGCAGGTCGGCGCCGCGCAGGTCGACCGCCTCGCCGTGCGCCCCCTCGAGGCTCGCGCCCTCGAGCGCCGCGCCGACGAAGGACGCGCGGTCGAGCGCCGCGCGCGCGAGGCGGGCGCCGGCGAGCTGCGCGCCGTCGAGCCGCGCTCCGGTGAGGTCGGCCTCGAGGAACGAGGCGCCGGCCGCGGCCGCGCCGGTCAGGACGGCCCCGCGCAGCGCCGCGCGGTCGAGGCGCGCCTTGCCGAGCGCCGCGCCCGTCAGGTCGGCGCCCGCGAGGTCGGCGCCGGAGAGGTCGGCGTCGTTCAGCCTGGCCGCCGGGAGCCACGCGCCCGCCATCCTGGCGCGAGCGAGCGTCGCGCCGTCGAGGTCGGCCCCGGCGAGGCGGGCGCCGGTCAGGTCGGCGCCGGCGAGCAGCGCGCGCGCGAGGCTCGCCTCGCTGAGGTCGAGCCCCGACAGGTCGAGCCCGGAGAGATCGGCGCCCGCCATGCTCTCGCGGATCGACAGGCAGAGCTCGACGCGCTCGCGCGTCCACGGCGCCGCGCGCTCCGTGGCTGCCCGGTCCCGCGCCTCGTCCTCGCGGTCCAGCGCGTCGAGCTGCGCCGGGTCGTGCCCCCCGGCCTCGAGCGCCTGTTTCATCTGCTCGCGGCTCTTCCGCAGGATCTCGTCGAGCTGCGCCGGATCCCCGCCGAGCTGGCCCAGCCACGCCTCGAGCTCCGCGCCGGGCGGGCGCGGGCCATTGACCGACGCGCCGAGCGAGGCCACGAGCGCCGCGGGGGCGCCGCCCCGCTCGAGCGTCGCGCGGATCTGCGCGAGGAGCTCGGCGTCGTCGACGCCGGCCAGGGGAGACGCTCCGTCGTTGTCGTTGCCGGGCGGCGCCGCCGCGGCGGGCGCCTCCGCCACGGCAGGGCGCGCCTCCAGCAGCGCGAGCGCGAGCCGCTCGCGGTAGCGCGCGGCCGCGACGCGGCCCTCGCCGAGCGGCTCGCTCTCGAGGAGCACGTGCCGCACCTCGGGGTGGTCCTCGGCGGAGACGGGCGCATGGCCGCGCCACACGAGGATGAGCGCCTCGGCCTCCATGTCGACCCGGACCGTATCGAGGTGCATCTGCACCTCGCGGAAGCGCTCCGCGCCGCCCGCGAGCTCGTCGAGGAAGCAGCGGATCCGGACGCCGGGGAGGCGCGCGCGGTAGTCGCGCCGCGCGCGGTGCAGGTTGTGGCAGACGATTTCCTCGTCGCCGCGCGGGTACTCGGCCTGGAGCGCCGGCACGGCCGCGTTGAAGTGGCTCCAGTCGAAATCGTCGGGGAAGAAGGGCCAGCGCTGCTTCAGCCAGCGCTCGTCGTAGGTGCCGAGCTTGCTCGCGCGCAGCGCCCAGGCGGCGGCGAGCGGCCCGAAGCCCGCGGGCGGCGGCCGCGCCGCGGGCGAGTCGACCGGCGCGCGCGGATCCTCGATGTTCGGCAGCGGCCGTCGCCGGAGATCGCGCTCGCCCGGGTCGAACACGCCGCGCCCAACCGGGTTGGCCGCGAAGCCCGGGCCCCCGAAGGCGCGGTCATAGCCGAGCGGCATCTCGACGAACGGCTGCGGGTCGGTGCGCTTGCCGGCGGCCGGATCGGTCCAGTACCGGTCGCCGGTCACCTGCAGCGTGAGCGACGCCTTGCCGACGGCGAAGCTCACCGGCAGGGAGCTGACGGGCCGGCGGCCGGGCGCGTGGGCCTTGCCGGTCAGCAGGAGATCCGCCTTCGGCTTGAAGGGGGCGAAGTCGGACGCATGCAGGAGCGCCCCGCGCGGATCGTCGCCCTCGTGCGCGTCGCCGAGCGGCGGCTCCGGGGCGCCGGCGGGGATCGCCGGCTCGCCGGGCACGAGGCGGTAGGTGCCTTTCGCGATCAGGCACAGGTCCCATTGCGGGGGCCGGATATGCCACGAGACCGCGGCGAACGTGGTGGGCGTGGGGTTGATGATCTTCATGGCAGCTCTCGACGCGCGCAGGCCGCTCGACCGCTCGCCGAGCGGGCTCCTCCTAGAGCGTGTGGAACTGGGCGCCCTGGATGACGGCTCCCATGGCGTCGATCTGGACCTGGTGGCCGCCGAACCTCAGGACGGAGGACGCGGCTGTGCTGCTCAGCTCCAGCCTGGCGGTCCCAGTTCCGGCGACCACGCTCGTCGCGTCGATCCTGAGGCTGCTGGGACCGCAGGCGAGCTCGATCGCGGCGGGCTCGATCTTGATGTACGCGCCGGCCAGCCCGCCGCAGCGCAGCAGGATCCGGGTCGGCTCGATGATCAGCTCGGCGTCGTTCAGCGGGCTCGAGTGGGCGAACTTGTGGACCAGGTACGCTCCGACGAGCGCCCCGAGCGTCGTGAAGCCCCACGTCACGCCCGTGAGCTCGCTGCCCTTCTCGAGATCCTCTTTGCCCGCGGAGGCGCCGACCGAGCCCATCACCGCGCCCAGCGCGCCCGCCGCCACGGCGGCTGCCCACGGCTTCGCGGCGTCGACCGTCGGGGCGTCGGTGCTCCGCACGCGCAGGTGCACCTTGGAGCGCGCCTTGATGTCCTGTTCGTCGGCCGTGGTGAGCTTCTTCGTGCTGCCGAACTCGAGCACCGGGCCGTACGCGATGTTGCAGCTCATCCCGGCCGTGATCCCCGTGTTGAGCCCGAGGAAGACGTTGCCGTTCACGCCCGCCGCGATGCTGTAGTTCCCGCCGAGGCTCGCCCCGAAGTTGATGCCGGTGAAGAAATTCGAGTTGTCGCCGTACGTGAGGTTGACGGTCGAGACGTGGCTGCGCTGCGTCTTCCGCCAGCCCTGCCAGTCCTTGCTGAACGTCATCGAGTAGAAATCCGCGTCGAAGATGCCGAGCGTCCGGTTCGGGATGACGAGCCGGTAGTTCCCGAGGACGACGTCGGTGCGGTTGCCCGTGGTGACCGACTGGTAGTCCCCCTGGGTCACGACCGTGCGGTTGCCGTCCGTGTGATCGTAGACCCCGTCGCTCGCTGCCCAGCCGAAGTGCGCCGCTTTCCCCTTGTCATTGGCGTCCGAGCTCGTGTCGTAGCCGTCGTCGAGGCTCGACCACGTCCAGCCGCTGCTGCCGAACCCGCCGGTAGGATCGAGCCGCGCGGACTCGGTGAACGTGCCGGCCGCCGCGGTCGCCCGCTCGCCGTAGCGCAGGTAGCTGTACTTCCCGTCGCTGTGGGGGACCGCGAAGCGGATCCAGTCCTCCCCGCTGCTCGCGGTGGTCGTCATGCCGTCCTGGCCGAGCTGCTGCTCCGTCGGCAGCGCGCCCTCGGCGCCGGCGCGCGTCGCGGGCCCGCCGCGCGCGCGCCCGAAGCCGCCTCCCATCTCGACCATGGCCCCGTTCGGCATCCGGATGCGGCCGCGCCCCTCGTCGGCGCTCGTGACCACGCGGCTCTTCGCGTTGGGCACGACGCCGGTGATCACGGGCCGCTCGGGATCCCCGCCGACGCCGGTCCACAGCACCTCGGCGCCCTTGCGCAACGTGAAGTGCATGCCCTCGTCGGCCCCGCCGTAGGGCGTCGCCAGGCGCATCGGCACCGAGCCCTGCGCCTCGGCCGCGCCGCTCAGATCGAACGGCATCACCACGCGGTAGCGCCCCTCGGCGTCGACCGCGGCGACGCCCTCCGGGCCGCGCGCGTCGACGTGGGCGACCATCGCGCCCTCGAGGCGCGGCCTCGGCGTGGCGCGCGGCGGGCGGTAGCGCGTCGAGGCCGGGATGGCCTCGAACTCGCAAGCATAGCGCGGCTCGTCCACCGCCCCGGCGCGGTGCACCGTGCGCGTCACCAGGTAATCGCGGTTCCAGTCGGCCCGGAAATGGCCGGAGAGCCCGAGGTGCTCGCCCGCGGCGAGCGGCGCGCCGATCGCGCCCTCGTACACGGTCGCGCGGCAGCGCAGCTCCTCGGCGCGCACGGCGGCGAGCGCGGCGCCCTCCTCGGGCGCCGCGAACGAGCCGCCCTCGTCGACGAGCAGCCCGAAGCCGCGCGCGTCGACCTCGGCCTCGGCCTCCAGCGGCACCTCGGGCGTGCGCTCGTTGTAGTCGAGCAGCACGAGCGCGCGCGGCGACATCCGGCGCCGGCAGCGCAGCGCGCGCACCCCTCCGGCCTCCCCCATCGCGGCCTCGACCGCGCCCCGGAAGCCGCCCGGGTGGTCGCAGAGGACGAGCCGCTCCGCCCCCTCGCGCGGCTCGATGAAGTAGCTGACGCCCGCCTGCTCCAGCTGCCGCGACACGAAGTCGAGCGCGCTCTCCTGGTACTGCACGGCGTGCTCGCGCGGCGGATACGCCCGCTCGAGCCGCCGCTCCACCTCGATCCCGAGGCCGCTCCCGGCGATCACCGCCTCCACCAGGTCCGGCACGCTGAGCCGCTGGTAGATGCGCGTCTGCCGCGCGAGGCCGAGCAGGGCGAGGCGCGGCACGAGCACGACCCGGTAGGCGTACCGATCGCCGCCGAGCGCGCCGCCCTGCTCCACCTCGGCCACGACCCCCGGGATCGCGCGGCCGGCGAGATCGAGCTCCCCGGCCGCGCCGACGAGGTCGTCGAGCGGCAGCGCGGGATCGGGCGACGCGAGATCGATCTCGAAGCGGTACGGGCGCGACAGCGCCTCCTCGCCGCGCAGCCCCAGCACCGTGAACGCCCCGGCCGGGGCGGCCTCGGAGCGGAAGTGGATCCCGACCGTCGTGGGCTTCGTCATCGCTTCTCCGAGATCTCGAGCATGGCGCCGGACGCCGTGGTGATGCGGCTCTGGTTGGCGTTGCGGGCCGTCACGGGCGACGGCGCGAGCGGGTTGAACATGGCCCCGAGGATCACCGGGCGATCCGGGTCGCCGTTGGCGAACGCCACGAGGACCTCGGTGCCGGGGCGCAGCGGGAAGTGCATCCCGTGGCCCACGCCGCTGAAGGGCTGCGCCATCCGGACAGGGCGCGAGGCCTTCTGCTCGCCCGGCTCCGCCGTGTCGAAGTGGAGCTGGACCGTGTAGCGCCCCTCGGCGTCGAGCACGGCGACGCCGTTCGTCTTTCCCTCGGGCCCCGGCTGCACGATCCCCGTCACCACGCCGGAGATGCGCGGCCTCGGCGTCCGGCGCGGCGGCCGGTAGGCGACGCGCGCCGGGATGGCGCGGAATGCGTTCCTGTAAAACGGGCTCTGCTCGCCGGCGTCCTTGAACGCCGGAAACCTCGCCTCGTGCTCCGCCTCGACGAGGAGCAGCTCCTCGGGCTCCGGGAAGCGCGGGTGCTCGATCAGGGTCACGCGCCGCCCGGCGGACAGCGCCGCGCGGCTGGCCTTGCCCTCGTACACGCGCTGCCGCGACAGCCGCTCGTCCGCCCGGATCTGCGCCAGCTTCCCGGCCTCCTCGGGCGTCTTGACGTGGCTGCCGTACTCGACCACGCCGCCGCCGTCGCCCGAGCCCAGGCTGGCGTAGGCCGTCAGGTCGAGCTGCGGTGCGCGGTAGTTGTAGTCCTGCACGACGTAGCTGGTGGGCACCAGGTCGGTCGTCACCTCGAGGGCGAAGATGCCCGCGGCCTCGCCGCGGGCGCGGAAGGGCACCGTCTCCGCGCCCGAGGCGGGGCGGAAGCCGGACGGGTGGTCGGTGAAGACCATCCTGTCGCGGCCGCCCTCGTGCTCGAAGAAGAAGCTGATGCCGACGTGCTCGGCCAGGCGGCTGATGAACGCGAGATCGCTCTCGCCGTACTGCACGACGAACTCGCGCTCGGGGTAGCTCTCGAGCAGCCGCAGCTCGACGTCCTCGGAGCCCAGGCCGTGCCGCTCGAGCTTGCTCCGGAGGATGTCGGGAACGCTGCGATCCAGGTAAATCTCCTGCGTCTCGACGAGGGTGAGCCGGAACGCGCGCGGCACGACGCGCAGGCGGCAGGTGGCGCGCTCGGCCAGCGGCTCCAGGCGGTCCCGGATCGGGCCGAGCATGCCCGAGACGCGACGGATCTCCTCGCCGTCGGCCTCGAAGACCAGGCTGACCTCGGCGCCGGGCGCGGCGTCGGCCGGGAGCTCGCGGCCCTCGTCGATCACGACGTCGAGGTCGAACGAGAAGAGCTGCGAGATCGCCTCTCGGCCGGAGAGCTCGCGGACCTTCACGTGGTCCCACGGCCCCCGCGCTGACTCGATGCGAACGCTCAACGTCCCGGAGGCTTCCTTCATCGCTCGTTCTCCGATTCCGCCGCGGCCTTCCCTGGGGCACCGGAAAGGTGGAGAGGCCGCGTGGGCGTGCGCGCCGCGTGGGCGCCGGGATGGCCACGTGAGGGCTGCTGACACCCTGCGCTACCAGGGCTCGCTCTTCGGGGTTTCACGGGCATCGGAGCGTCAGCCTCGCCCCTTGCCGGTGCCGTACAGGAGCGCCCGCACATCGAGCTTCGCGGGGCGCTTCGGCGCTCCGGGAGGCGGCGGCTCCGGGGGCGGCGGTTCGGGAGGCGGCGTCGCCCAGGCGAAGGTGCCCCCCGCGGCCGCGGGGCTCGCCGGCTCCGGCGTGGGGACCGCGGGCGCGGCCGCGCTGGCGGCGGCAGCGCTCGGCTCGGCCGGCGGCGCGCGTGGCGGCTCGGCCGTGAAGGGAGTCGCCGGCTGGCGCGCCGCATGGCTGCCGACGTCCTTCGGCATCTGCATCGTCCCCGACCTGGCGAGCGGAGCCTCGGGCGGCGAGGGTGCAGGCCGTTTCGGCGGCGAAGGCGAGGCGCCTGCGGGGGCCGGACGAAACGGCAGCGTCGCCGGGACCGCGAGCGTCCTGTTCGGCGCGATGTCCAGCGTCCCGGTGGGGCTCATGCTCGCCGCGGCGGACAGCGCGACGGTCGACTCGAGGGAGGCGGCGTCCCGGTCGCCCGCCGCGCCCGCGCGAAGCGCCGTCGCTCCGGCCCTGCTGACCGCGGCGCCCGGAGCGGGCCACGCGATCGGCTCGCCCGGGAGCTCGACGCCGGCGAGGATGCGCATGCGCGGGAGCACGTCCTCCGAGGGCACGGGGAAGCTGCTGCGCCACGTCACCGTGCAGCGCTGCTCGTCGCCGTCGATGCGCAGCATATCGGCGCTCAGCGGGAGCTCCTGGTGCTCGGCGAGGCCGAGGCCCGCGAGGCCGTGGATGCGCGCGAAGCCGCGCGCGCCGGGCAGGCGCATGCGCATGCGCGGCGCGCTCGGGTGCAGGCCGTCCATCACGATCCACTCGTCGCCGCGCAGGAAGTGCGTGCGCTGATCCGGCGGCGCCGCCTGGAAGTAGTCCCAGCTGAGCTCGTCCGGGATCTCGGGGATACCGCGCTCCAGCAGGGCGCGCGGGGTCGCCCCGAGGAGCCGGCGGCGGGCGGGGCAGGCCTTCGAGATCGGGCCGAAGCCAGCCACGCGCCTCGCGTCGACCGGATCGAGGATGTTCGGCTCGCCCGAGCCCTGCGGATGGCCCTCCCCGAACGGGTTGTCCGGGAAGCCGATCCCGCCAAAGGCATGCTCGTAATCGATGGGGAGCCGCACGAAGCCGCCCCGCTTACGGACCATCAGCGTCTTGTCCAGCAGCGTCCAGCTGCTCGAGAAGACTCCCAGCCGGACATGCGCCGCCTCGACGGGGCGCCCGTGCGGCGCATGCGCATGGCCCGTGAAGAGCACGTCGGCCTTGAGCAGGCGAGGGACCAGATCGGTCGTGAACCGGATGCTCCGCGAGAGGAGCCCGCCGTGATGGACCTCCTCCCGAATGATCTCCTGCGGCGCGATGCGCTGCATCATCGTGTCGCTGGCGAACCCGAAGGTGGCTTTCACCATCGCGGTCACCCAGAGCTTACCCTTGAACCTCCAGGCCATCGCGGCGGCGGTCGCAGCGCCGATCGGCGTCGCGCTCACATGCGTAGGGCTGCTCGTCGCCATGGATCCACCAGCGATGAGACCCCCCCTCCGGCGCTGCTGTCAAGCCATTGTGGCCGTCACGCGTGCGTCTCCAGCACGATCACGGCTTGACGTTCTCCTCGTCACACGTCCGCGCATCGGCATTCTCTGCGGGAGATTTCGAGGAGTACGACCGAGGCGACAAGTTCGAGCATTACAAGAGCTTCGCCTCATTGCGCCAGTACGTCCTGGTGTCGCACCGGGAGCGCAGCGTGGAGGTGTCGACTCGCGACGTCGATGGCGGCTTCACGTCTGCTATGTCGCGTGAGAGCGACGTTGCGCTCCTGGCGTCGATCGGCGCGCGGCTCGATGTCCGCGAGCTGTACGAGGCTGCGGCCGAGCCGGGGGTCTGAGGACGGCGCTATCGACAGGACGTTGTGACAACCTGGCGGTCGAGCGCTCGGGCGGCGCACGCGCCGTGAGCCGTGATTGCCTCTCCGCCTCTGGAATGCGATCGTCGGCCCTCTATCGAGGCAATCTCGGCTCGCGCTCACCCGTCGAGCTCATCGCGGATTCAGGCGCCGTGCGCAGGGACGCCACGCTCCGTCGACCCATCATGGGCTGCGCCATCCGAGCACATTTCTGCGTGGCAGCGGGTATTGACTCCGTGGCCCGTTGGGCGACCATCGCATCATGGCGCGCACAGCTCCGGTTCCGAACATCCCCGCGATCCCTGGCATGAACCCTGGTGTCTCCATCCTCGGCGGCGGCGCCGGCGGCGGTGGCAGCGGCGGGCGGGGCGGCAACGGCGCCGGCGGCGATCAGGGCGCGGGCGGCAAGAACGGCGGCAACGGCGCCCAGGGCGGCGGCCGCAACGCTGGCAGTTGCGGTGCCCTGACGGCCTGGAGACGCAGCACGCGCGCGATCCGAACGGCAACCTGATTTACCTTTCCGACGCGATGGGGCTCGTCGCGAGCTTCCGCTACGACGAGCGCGGCTGCCTTGTCCACGCCGAGACCGCTGACGGCGGCAAGACGGCGATGACGTACGACGCGCTCTGCAACCGTGTCGGGATCGTCGAGCCGGACGGCGGCGCGCGGGCGCTCCGCTACGATTTCCTCGGGCGACTCGTGGAGATGCGGGACGAGAAGGGCGGGGTCCACCGCTGGATCTACGACGCGATGGGGCGCGTGGTCGAGCACCGCTCGCCGCTGGGCGCTCGCACGGTCACGAGCTACGACGAGGCCGGCCGCTTCGCCGGCGAGCGCGACGCGGATGGCCGCTGGTTCCGGCTGATCTACGCGGGCCTCCGCGAGGTGATCGCGGTCGAGCGGAGCGACGGCACGCGCGTCTCGTACGCCTAAGACCGAGAGCTCGACATGGTACGCATCGTCAACGAGGAGGGCGACGTGCACACCATCGAGCGGGATCTCGAGGGTCGGATCCTCTCCGAGCGCACCTTCGACGGTCGCTCGCTGCGGTACAGGAACGACCAGGCCGGGCGGCTGTCGAGGATCACCTTCGACGACGGCGAATTCGTCGAATTCGCCTACGACGAGCTCGATCGGCTGATCGCGCGCACCTTCTCGGACGACACATCCCACAGGCTGGAGTACGACGAGCGCGGGCGCCTCCTGAGCTTCGAGACGGAGGCCGTCAGCACGCTCTATACGTACGACGCGCGAGGGCGTTGCATCCGCGAGGACACGGAGCGGAAGGACGATCCATCGTCCGTGACATCGCTCCGGCACGTCTACGACGCCGGCCTGCATCGCACGAAGGTGGAAGTGCTCGGCGCTTTCTCGATCGCCGCCCCGCGCGACACCGCCGGGCGATGCGCCGCGCTCGTCTTCTCGGATCTCTCGGGTGTCCAGGGTGCGAACCAGCCGATCGCGAGGTTCGCGTACGACCCGACGGACGGCGAGACGGGGCGCTTCTTTGCCGGCGGTGGCCGCATCGAGCTCACGAGGGACGCGCACGGCAACGTCCTCCGCTCGGCGGTCTTCGGCGGTGGCACCGCCGTCATCCGACCGGGCGAGCCCATGTGGGTCGGCGCCCTGGCCGGCCCGGAGACCCTGCGGTTCGACTACCGATGGTCGCCTGCCGACGAGCTCCAGGTGCTCGCCGATCGCGATCGTGGGGCGCAGTCCTTCCTGTACGACGCGCGCGGCCGAATCGCGCAGAAGCAGCATGAGGGGCGGGCCAGGACCGAGGATTACGTGCTCTCGCCGCGAGGCGACGTGCAGTGAATTGACGGCCGCGCGCAGTCCCACCTCAGCGGTGGCCGCCTCGTGACCACGAACGGCGCGGCCCTCACGTACGACGCGCGCGGCCGGCTCGTGAAGAAGGTGGAGGGCACCGCGGTGACCATCTACGCATGGAGCGCGCTCGGCCTGCTCTCGGGCATGACGCTGCCCGACGGCACGCGGCTCGAGTTCGTCTACGATGGGTTCGCGCGGCGGATCGAGAAGCGGGTGCTGCGGCGGGAGGCGGCGATGGTGCGGCACCGCTACCGCTGGGATGGCGAGGACCTCCTGGAGGAGACGGTGGAGCGCCAGGCGAGCGCCACAGGCGCATCCGCGCCGTTCGCGCTGGTGGAGCGACGGCGCTACGCGTACTCGCCGGGCTCGCCGGCGCCGATCGCGCAGGCGATCGACACCGAGGCGGGCCAGGGCGCCTGGAAGTACTTCGTGCACCGGGACGGGGCGCCTGTGCCGCTCGGGCTCGTCAACGCTGACGGGAGCGTCGACCAGGTCTTCGAGACCGACGCGTACGGTCGGGTGATCGCTGGCGACGCTAACGCCACGTTGTGCCGGTTCCCGGGGCACTGGTACGAGCCGGAGACGGGGCTCCACTACAACCGCTGGCGGTACGTCGATCCGGCGAGCGCGACGTACCTGAGCCCGGAGCCGCTGGGGCTCGAAGGGGGGCTCGAAGCGTACGGGTATGTGAGCGGGAGGCCGCTCACGCTGGTCGACACTGATGGGCTCATGGGCTCCAAGCTCAACACGCGTCGCGTCCCGCGATCTCAAGGAGGCGGCACGCGGGAGTTCACCGGGCAGTCCGCCAGTGTCCGCAACCCCGAGGGCCAGGGACCGGTGTACGATCTCCACCCGGCAGTCGCCGCCGCGCTTCCTCAGGACCCCGGGCGCGGCCAGGGCAGGGATCCGTCCTGGTGTTCCGAGCCCCATGCAATCAGCAATTATCTCTACGATTACGAGGATCGAAATGGGGTCAAATGCGACCCGGGCACACCCGAGGGCCAGCGGCACCTCCGACGCGCTCTGCGCCGCATGGGGCCGATCGGAAGCACCGATGTCAATGGAACCGCTTGCGCGCCGTGCCCGAACTGCTCCCAGACGCTGGCTCGCTTGCACGCGCTGGCAGGCACGGGCCAGCAGCCCGAGACGATTCCCGCGTCCCCTCCTAAAGGCGGACCGTCCCTCAATTTCAGGCCCGCAGGCGCGGGGGCACCGCTGGATCGGGCACGGCAACAGGCCGCCCAGGGGAACACAGCGCCCCTGGACGACGCGCGCCGGGCGAACGCGACGCGGTATCGACAGCAGCTCGAGGTCGAGCGGGCGGCAGGGCGCAACAATCATTCGGATGCGGAGATTGAGCGCCGCGCCCATCGCGTGGCCGGAATGACTCCAGGCGTCTTCGGAGGTACCGGCCTGAACAACGATTGGGGGCCGACTTGAAGCCTCGATTCAGTCATCCTCTCCTCGGAACGATCGAGAGGGGCATGTTCAGCCTCGAGCTCCGATCAATCTGCGGCACCAAACAGCTCACGGCGTCCGTCTCTCAGTTGAACGAGGTGGCGGAGAGGCTCGATCGGTGGCGTGCTCCGGGGTTCGAGCTGCGTGCCCGCGTCCACCTCGGTACCTTCGAGCCGGCGACGGGACCGGTGACCGCGCTTGACAAGACGAACGCTCTCGTCAAAGGCGTTGCTCGCCGGATCGGCCAGGCGAGTCGTTCGTCTCGCCTGCATGGTTTCGTATGGCATGTCTGCGACGGGGTGCTCGCTCTGCGCGACGATGTGTTCTTGCGAGTGCTTGCCCCGACGGCGGCCAGCTTGCGTCCCTGGCTCGAAGAATGCGCGGCCCTGCGGATACAGTGCGTCTTTCCGGTGGTGCGAGCGGCCGGAGAATCGCTTGTCGCACCCGAGTCCGGCTGGATCGAGTTTCGCGATGACCTTGTCGATGCGACCGGCCGTGCGGCTCTGGATAGCGAAGCCTGGCACCTGGATCTCCCGCTCGCAGCACCGGATCATCGATTTCGACAAAGCGTGGTCGGGTTTCTCTGCGCAACCGTCGATCCAGCGTCGCAGACGCTTTCGCTGTCGCCTCGCGCGAGAGAGGCGGCGTCACGCTGGCTCTACCGGCTGCATGATCCCGGAGATCCCTCGCGGCTCGCCTCGTGGGTGCTGGAGAACCGCGGTAGCGAGGCGCTTGCCAGGGTGGCCGCGGACGCCGAGAGCTCGTTCGGTGGTTTGCGCAGCGTCGATCGGATCCAGCGCTTCGGCGGGATCCAGATGCTCGATCGAGCCCTCGCCAAAGGGAGCGTCGCGGAGTGGCCGCTCCAGCAGACGCCGGACGGCCCCGCGATCCTGGTGAGCGTACGGGACATCGACAACCCCGACACCCTCGCGTGCGTGACGGAGGACGGCAGGATGTGGGCTTATGGGTTCGGCTGGGACGAGTGGGAGCGAACGAGCGACTCCGTGCGCGCGTTCGTCGCCCGCGTCGCGCTGTGGGGACACCCCAAAGAAGTGCCGAGTCATGTCTCTCGATCGTCGCACGGTCGTCAGCTCGCCCGTACGCTCAGCCTGGACGAGGTTGACGAGGCCACCGACTCCACCGGCACCTTCTACGCGGGCGACGCGGCGCTGGTGTTCGAGCGGAGGCTGTCCGAGGGGCGCGCCGTGACGTGGCTGCGCGAGCTGCGCCCCGAGGCGGTGCTTGCCTGGGACGACCTCACCTCGTCTGCCTGAGCTCCGGGGTCGCGGCGGCCGACGTCCCATCCCCTCCCACGCACGTGGAGCGACCAGGAACGACGACCGATCCCGCCACCGACGACACGCAGCTACGGCGTGATCTCGCGGAGCACCCTGACCATGAGCGCCGCGCTGCCCGCCCCCGTCGAGTAAGCTGCGCCGCATGAAGGTCCCCCGACTCACCGGCCGCGCGCTCACCGCGGCGCGCCTCGCCGCGGAGGCGCCCGGATCCTCCGCCGCGCTCCGGGAAGTGATGAAGCGCAGCCTGGGCATCGATCGCCTCGCCTCGCTTCCGGACGCCTTCCGTGACGACGTCCCCGCCGAGGCGCGCCCCCTCCAGGCCGCGCCGCCGCGGCGCTGGGAGGACGCCGGGCTCGGCGCGCCCCCCGTCCGCGACTGGCCCAGACCCTCGGTGGCCTACGCCGCGGCCTACCGCAAGGGCGCCACCACCCCGCTCCGCGTCGCCGAGCGCGCGCTCTCGGCGCTCGAGGCGCTCGCCGCCGAGCGCCCGTGCATGAACATCGCCGTCGCCACCTCGCGCGAGGCGACGCTCAGGGACGCCGACGCGTCGACCGCGCGCCACGCCGCGGGGCGGCCGCGCGGCCTGCTCGACGGCGTGCCCCTGCTCGTGAAGGACGAGTTCGACGTCGAGGGCCTCCCGACCACGCTCGGCTCGCCCTGCGGCCCCCAGCCGCCCGCGGCGCGCGACGCCGCCGTGGTCGCCCGGCTCCGGCAGGCGGGCGCCGTGTTCCTCTGCAAGACCGTGCTCACCGAGTGGGGCATGTCGCCGATCGGCAACAGCGTCCACCAGCGCATGCCCCACAACCCGCACCACAAGGAGCGCGCCGCGGGCGGCTCCTCCACCGGCTCCGCCGTCGGCGTGGCGCTCGGGCTCGCGCCGCTCGCGGCCAGCGGCGACGGCGGCGGCTCCATCCGGGCGCCCGCCGCGCTGAACGGCGTCTTCGGCATCAAGCCGACCTTCGGCCGCGTCAGCCGCGCCGGCGACGGCTTCAAGGGCTCGGTCGCCCACGCCGGCCCGATCGCCAGCAGCACGGCCGATCTCGCGCGCTTCCTCGACGCCGTCGCCAGCGAGCCCGACCCCGACGACGACCTCACCGCATGGGCGCCCCCGCCGCCCCCCGGAGGCTTCGGCGCGCGCCTCGGCGCCGGCGTGCGCGGCCTGCGTATCGGCGTTGACGAGGCGGAGTGGCGCGACGCCTCCACCCCGGTCGCGAGCGTGTGCTGGGGGGCGCTGCGCGCGCTCGAGCGCGAGGGCGCGACCCTCGTGGACGTGAAGATCCCCCTCGCCAGGCACGCGGCCTCCATCGGCTACCTCGTCATCGGCCCCGAGTCGCTCGCGGCGAACCAGCGCGCCTGGCGGGAGCAGCGCGACCTCATCAGCGAGGACCTGCGCGTCACCTTCAGCCTCCTCTCGGGTGTCACCGCGCTCGAGCAGATCGACGCCGCGCGGCTCCGCGCGGGCATGCGGCGCGAGGCGGCGCGCGCCCTCGCCGGCGTCGACGTCCTCGCGCTCCCGACGACGGCGATCACCGCGCCCCGCTACGCGCAGGCCGAGGAAGGCCGCGCCTTCCTGGATCCCGTCGCCCTCGACGGCATGTGCCGCTTCGCCTTCCTCGGCAACCTCACCGGCCTCCCCGCCGGCACGGCGCCCGTCGGCGTCGACGCCGAGCGCCTGCCCATCGGCCTGCAGATCCTCGGCGACGCGTGGGACGAAGCGGCCGTCCTCGCCGTCCTTGCCCACCTCGAGCGATCGGAGCTCGCGAGCGCGCGGCGCCCCCCGGGGGCGATCGATCTGCTCGAGGTACCCGATCCCATCGAGCCCAAGGAGAGGTCGTGATGAGCCAGAGCGCCGGAGGTCGTCCTCCCGACGTGAAGCCAGCGCCGGCGCCGTGGGCGCTGGCTGGCGATGCAACCGTCGTGATGCTCGAGCTCCCGGGGCGGCTGCTCCGGGAGCAGAGCTTCAGGGCCGAGTTCCCGGTCGCCGACGTCGAGCCCCACCGCGCGCTCTGATCTCGCACCGCGGGGAGCTGCCCCGCAGCGGCGTCAGGGCCGCTCGGTCGCTCGGTCGCGCAGATCAGCTGAGCGCGATCATCGCGGCCGTCGCCGCGTAGTCGACGCGCTGTGCGCGGTAGGGGTACGTCGGCGGGAAATGCTCGAGCGCCGCGCGGAGGCGCCGGATCGACGCCCTGTCGAGCGGGTCGAAGCGCAGGCCCACGGCGCGCCCCGGGTCGCCCAGGCGCCGGCCGTGGAGCGTGCGCGCGATCGTCGCCGTCGCGTCGATCCAGACGTTCGTGTCCGGGATCCGGAACGAGACGATCACCGGCTCACCCGTGAGCGGGCGGGCGCTCGTCAGCACGAGCATGCCGTCGATCGACAGGTCGATCGCCCGGGTCCCGAGCAGCCGGAAGCCTCGCTCGCG
Source organism: Sorangium sp. KYC3313 (assembly GCF_052075895.1). Classification (NCBI taxonomy): domain Bacteria; kingdom Pseudomonadati; phylum Myxococcota; order Polyangiales; family Polyangiaceae; genus Sorangium; species Sorangium sp. KYC3313. The sequence goes on along the minus strand of NZ_CP197255.1, from coordinate 236,967 downwards.
CACGGCCTGGCACTCCACGATCGCAGCGCGGCGCGTGGCGCGGCGCTCGCTGGCGAGCAGCATCTCCATGGTCGTTCTCCTTGGCGCGCCACGCTACGGAGGACGGCTACAGGTGGACAAGAAACTTACAACGTGGCGTCCCGTGCTTCGGCCGGTCCAGGACGAACGCTGGTTGTTGAGGAGCGGGTAGGGGGGATGTCGGCGCCCCTGAGGGCGCTCGCGGCGAGAGGCGCCCGCGGCCGCTGGGGGGCGCCGCCCCGCCAGGAAGGCGGGGCGGCGTGCGGCCGTGGGCCTCTATCCGCCGGTCAGCGGCCTGCGCGGCGCCGGCGCAGGGCGAGGCCGGCGAGGGCGGCGAGCATGGGCAGGAGCGCGGCGGCGCCGCGGGTGCTCCCCGCGGGCGTGGGCCGCGCGGCGCAGAAGCCGTTGCCCTCGGCGAAGATGCCGGTCGGGTCGTTCTCGCTCTCGGGCGCGCAGGTGCCCGCCGTGCTGTCGGTCGAGCTGCACACCTCGCCGGACGGGCAGCTGTTGCCGTCGCTGCCGCGGCAGCCCTCCACGCAGGCGTGATCCTCGCAGATCATCCCGCTCGTCGCGCCGCCGCAGTCGCTGTCCTGCCTGCACGCCGGCTGATCGTCGTCGCCGTTGTTGGGATCGGTCTCGCCCTCGTCGATGGCGCCGTTGTGGTTCGCGTCCTCCACGCCGTCGGGCACGCCGCCGTCGTCCGTGTCCGGATCGAGCGGGTTCGTCCTCGTCGTGGGATCGGCGTCCGCGATGCAGGTCTTCGCGTCCGCGTTGGTCGCCGCGTTGTCGCAGGGCAGGCCGAGCTCGGTGCCGTCGAACAGCCCGTCGTCGTCGCTGTCGGGGTCGAGCGCGTTGATGAGGCCATCGCCGTCGTGGTCGTCGCTGAAGTTCGGCTCATCGCCGTCGATCACGCCGTCGTCGTCGCTGTCGGCGTCGTTCGGATCGGTCCCGATCGTCTCCTCGAGCGCGTCGCTCAGCCCGTCGCCGTCGGAGTCCACCGGCGGCACGTCGTCGGCGCCGTTGTTCGGATCGGTCTCGCCCTCGTCGATGGCTCCGTCGAGGTTGAAGTCCTCCAGGCCGTCGGGCACGCCGCCGTCATCGGTATCGGGGTCGAGCGGGTCGGTCTTGGTCGCCCCTTCGTCGGCGTCGGGTCGGCAGTGGCCCGCCGCCGCGTCGGTGCCCTCGTTGTCGCAGGGCAGGCCGAGCTCGGTGCCGTCGAACAGCCCGTCGTTGTCGCTGTCGACGTCGAGCGCGTTGATGAGCCCGTCGCCGTCGGTGTCCTCGCCGGGCTTCGGCTCCTGGCCGTCGGGCACGCCGTCGTCGTCGCTGTCGGCGTCGTCCGGATCGGTCCCGATCATCTCCTCCACCGCGTCGGGCAACCCGTCGCCGTCGCGGTCCTCGCCCACCGCGTCGTCGTCGCCGTTGTTGGGATCGGTCTCGCCCTCGTCGATGGAGCCGTTGTGGTTCGCGTCCTCCACGCCGTCGGGCACGCCGCCGTCGTCCGTGTCCGGATCGAGCGGGTTCGTCTTCGTCGTGGGATCGGCGTCCGCGATGCAGGTCTCCGCGGCGGCGTCGGTGGCGGCGTTGTCGCAGGGCAGGCCGAGCTCGGTGCCGTCGAACAGCCCGTCGTCGTCGCTGTCGGGGTCGAGCGCGTTGATGAGGCCATCGCCGTCGTGGTCGTCGCTGAAGTTCGGCTCATCGCCGTCGATCACGCCGTCGTCGTCGCTGTCGGCGTCGTTCGGATCGGTCCCGATCGTCTCCTCGAGCGCGTCGCTCAGCCCGTCGCCGTCGGAGTCCACCGGCGGCACGTCGTCGGCGGGATCGTTCGGATCGATCTCGTCGCCATCGATGGCGCCGTCCAGGTTGGTGTCCTCGTTGCCGTCGCTCACGCCGCCGCCGTCGGTATCGGGGTTGACCGGCGACGTCTTGGTCGCCCCTTCGTCGGCGTCGGGGCGGCAGTGGCCCGCGGTGACGTCGGTGGCGGCGTTGTCGCAGGGCAGGCCGAGCTCGGTGCCGTCGAACAGCCCGTCGTCGTCGCTGTCGGGGTCGAGCGCGTTGATGAGCCCGTCGCCGTCCGTATCGTCGCTGAAGTTCGGCTCCTGCCCGTCGATCACGCCGTCGTCGTCGCTGTCGGCGTCGTTCGGATCGGTCCCGATCGTCTCCTCGAGCGCGTCGCTCAGCCCGTCGCCGTCGGAGTCCACCGGCGGCACGTCGTCGGCGCCGTTGTTCGGATCGGTCTCGCCCTCGTCGATGGCTCCGTCGAGGTTGAAGTCCTCCAGGCCGTCGGGCACGCCGCCGTCATCGGTGTCGGGGTCGAGCGGGTCGGTCTTGGTCGCCCCTTCGTCGGCGTCGGGGCGGCAGTGGCCCGCGGCCACGTTGGTGCCCGGACGATCGCAGGGCAGGCCGAGCTCGGTGCCGTCGTAGAGCCCGTCGTTGTCGCTGTCGGGGTCGAGCGCGTTGATGAGGCCGTCCTCGTCGGCGTCCTCGTTCCAGCGCGGCTCCTGCCCGTCGGGCACCCCGTCGTCGTCGCTGTCCGCGTCGTTCGGGTCGGTGCCGGCCTCGAGCTCGTCGGGATCGTCGATCCCGTCGTTGTCCGAGTCGCAGCCGTTGTTGATGACCCCGTCGCAGTCGTTGTCGAACGCGTCGCCGCAGACCTCGGCCCCCGAGGGCACGCACACGCAGGTGTTGGCGTCGGCGTCGCAGGTCGGCGACAGCGGCCCGCAGTGCGCGTCGGTGAGGCACTCGACGCACTCGTTCGGGGTCGCCTCCGTGTTGCAGTACGGCGTCGGCGCGGCGCACTGCGCGTTCGTCTCGCACGCCTCGATCTCGACGTCGGTCGGCGGGGTGCCGCCGGCCGGGCCGTTGCCGTCGGTCGGCGTCTCCTCGGACTGCGCGCCCTGCTGCCCGGCGGCGGTGATGACCGCCTGGTTGGAGATGAGCCCCGAGGCGCCGGCGTCGACCGTCACCCGGAAGGTGACCGTCGTCGCCCCGCCGGCGGCGATCGAGCCCCCCTCCGTCGCGTTCGCGCCCGTGCCGAGCCGCACGCGGACCGTCCCCGCGTCGTACTCGCCCTGGTCGTCGCCGGCCGCGTCCGTCTGCGGGCCCGCGCCGGCGCCCGCCGTGATCGAGAGCGAGCCCGGCACGTAGGTCACGCCCGCGGGCAGCTCATCGGCGAGCACCGTGTCGATCGACGCGTCGTTGCCGGTGTTGCGGACCTCGATCGTGTACTGGATCACGTCGCCCGGGAGCAGCGATCCGCCGTTCACATCGACGGCCGACTTCGTGGAGGTCGTGAAGTCCGGCTTGAACGTCGAGATCGACGTGACGAACCCGGCGAGGAAGTACAGGTCGTTGGTGCTCGACGCCACGATCGGCGCCGACTCCTGCCCCGGGGTCACCTTGGAGGTGATGTCGAGGACGTCGATGTCCATGCCGGCCATGGTGCCGGGAGTCCCCGCGAGCTGCGGCAGGTCTCCCACGGTCGACACCGGCGCGCCCAGGTACGAGCGCGTCCCGTTGAAGAAGTTGGTGTCCGGGTTCAGATCGTCGCCGAGGGCGTTCCCTCCGTTGAAGAAGAACTGGTCCCCCGGGATGGACGCATCTCCCTCGAACGTGACCATGCCGATCTTCGCGTCGTAGCCCGCAGTCGGCACCAGGAACCCCGAGAGGGTCGCCTCCTGCCTCCCTCCGCTAGGAACCGAGTCCAGCCCGTCGAAGAGCGCCAGATTGCGCGGCGGCTCCGAGGCGAGCTGATAGAACACGACAAGCCACCACCCGGCGAAGTGGTTGTTGAAGTCGCTGTTCACGAAGCTCGCGCTGTTCACCCCGCTCACCCGGTACGCGCCGGAGCCTCGCTCCTGCACGATCGCGGTGATGTCCGAGACCGACTGGTAGTAGGTCTGGGCCGAGCTGGTGGTGACGACCGAGCGCAGGGCGGTCAGGTTCTCGATGAAGCCGCCCGCGCCGGGCCGGTCCAGGGTGACCGCCGTGTCCGCGGGCTGAGTGTTCTGCTTGTGCGCGGCCCAGTAGAGGAAGGCGTGCGTCACCGTCGCGCCGTCCGGCACGGCAAGCACCGCGGAGCTGCGCGCCTGCTCGGCGGTGACGGTGGTGCGCGCCTCCGCCTGGCCCTCCGCGGGCGAGTCGGCGCGCCAGTAGATATCGGGCGCGCTGTCCTCGTCGAAGGTGCTGCCTGCACAGGCGGCGGTGCCCAGCGCGGGCCGGTCGATGTCCGCGGGGGCGCACTCGTAGCCGAGCGTGTTGCCGACCAGGAGGAAGTCTCCCCGCTGGTCGACCTGCACGCGCAGCGTGGGCGCGGCGTGCGCGACGCTGCCCTGCCCGCCCACGCAGGCGAGCCCGACAAGACTACCTAGGATCCAACGTCTCTTCACGGCGCCTCCTGCTGCTTCGGCTTCTTCTCGAGGATCTTGAACTGCACGCGGCGGTTCTTCTGGCGTCCCTCGTCGGTGTCGTTCTCCGCGATCGGGACGTCGGGCCCGTAGCCCTTCGACGCGAGCCGCTCGGCCTCGATGCCGCGCTGGACCAGCGCCTTCGTGACCGACTCGGCCCTCGCCTGGCTGAGCTTGATATTGTACGCGCGTCCGCCGCGCGGATCGGTGTGCCCTTGCACCTCGATCTTGGTGATCTCCGGGTGCTCCTTCAGCACACCTGCGACCTCGTCGAGGAGCTCGTCGCTCGCCTTCTTGATGGTCGCCTTGCCGGTGTCGAACTGCACCTGCTGGAGGATGACGATCTCCTGCTCGGTGACGCGCACCGCGACGGGGCAGCCGTTCTTCGCCGGATCCGGATCGGGCTTGCCCTTCTCGTCGGGGCAGGCGTCCTTGTCGTCTCGCACCGTGTCGCCGTCGCGGTCACCGGGGCAGCCGTTCGTCGCCGGATCCGAGGTGCGGATACCGGGGATGTCGGGGCAGGCGTCCTCCGCGTCGATCACGCCGTCGCCGTCCCTGTCGGGCGGCGGCGGGCAGCCGTGCTTCTTCGGATCCTCGTTCGCCGGGCCGGCCTCGTCCGGGCACGCGTCGACGTCGTCGGTGATGCCGTCCTTGTCGCGGTCCCCTGGCGGCGGGCAGCCGTGCTTCTTCGGGTCGTCGTTCGCGATGCCGGGCGTGTCCGGGCACGCGTCGACGCGATCGAGGATGCCGTCCTCGTCGCGATCGGACGGCGGGCAGCCGTTCTTCTTCGGATCCGGGTCGCCGACGCCGGGCACGTCCGGGCAGGCGTCCTTCTCGTTGACGATGCCGTCCTTGTCGCGGTCCGGGTCCGCGCGCCGGACCTCGGGCGAGTACGCGAGCATCGCGACGGCACGGAAATCCGGGGTGCCGATGCCCGAGGTGAAGCCGGGGCCGGCGGCGACGCCGAGCTCGAAGTCGCGGAGCGTCGGCGCGAAGCGGTAGCGCAGGCCGAGCAGCGCCTCGACGTTCGTGTTCCGGGCCTCCGGGTCCTCCAGCACCGTCGAGACGGTCGCCTCGGGGCCGATCTGGAGCTGCTCCTCCGAGCCCAGCAGCAGGCCGACGCCCGCGCCGCCGTTGAACATCAGGCCCTGCCGCACCTGCGCGAACGTCTGCGCCGGGCGCAGATCGACGCCGGCCGCGGCCGACCAGACGAAGCCCGGGATCCGGCCGCCGGCGAGGATCTGCGGCAGGCCGCGGACCGAGTCCTCGCCCACGAACGAGCCGTCGCGGTCGCCGGTCGGCAACCACACGAAGCCGCCGACGGCGAGCTGGAACGGGTCGAAGTAATCGCCGAGGAGGCGCAGGCGCAGCCCGACCCGGAGATCGCCGAGCTGCACGTCGCTCGGCGACCTGAACGAGAGGCCCTCGGCCGCGGGGCTGTCACCCTGCTGCAGCACGGCGAGGGGCAGGTCGACGTTGACGTGCAGCCGGTCCCAGAGCGTGAGCGAGGAGTTCAGGTGCAGGAACAGCTGGTGGCCGACGATCGCGCCGAGGTTCTCGTCGCTGCCCTCCCGCGTGAGCACGAGCGGGTTGTGCGCGTAGTCGCCGAGCAGCATCACGTGCAGCGTCGCGCTGCCGTCCTGGTTCGGCGAGGCTGCGTACGGCGACGGCACACCGAACATCCGGTCGCCGGCGGGCGCGGGGCTGAAGCGGTTTAGGGCTAGGCCGCGCGCCGGTCCCGCTTCCTGAGCGGACGCTGGCGCGGCCCACGCCGCCGCGGCTAGGGCGGCGGCGCCGCAGATCCATCGAGGGGGCAAGGGGGCTCTCATGCGCAGGATCACCTTCGGTGCTTTGGGCGAGCGGCCGTCGACTGCTCCGGCGCGCAGGCAAGTTGGGGGAAACGCGGCGTGCTCGACGAGGAGGATCGGCGAGCATCCTCGAAATCCCGGGCCGTCTTATAGGCGTCGCAGGACGTTACAGGTGGACTTTTCGATGGGCGGCCGTCCGAATTCGGATCGGCCTCGACAGGGCGGCTCTCCTGCGAGCCGGCCTTCGCAGCGCGGCCTATGCAAGGCGTGTGCACGCCTCGCCGTCGCGTGGGGCGGGTGGTTCGTCGGGGATCTCGCGGCTCCAGCCGGCGCTGCGGCGGGCCGATTGAGGCCTGCAGACATCAGCTCTGCGGCCTCGGAGCGGCGGTGGCGACCGGGACCGAGCGGGGGCGCGCCGGCGCGCCCGGCCGGCGGGCTCTGCGGCGCTCGCGGCCCGGGCGCTGCGTCGCCGGAGGCCCGGCTTCACCGTGGGACCGAGAGTTCGTCCGGAGGGTGCCGCTGAATTGAAGGATACCAGGGTACGAGCCGATCTTGCCAACGGCGGTGAACCTGGATCCTGGCGTGACGGCCGGCATCGGCGAGCGGAGCGCGTCGATCGGTGAGAGCGACTCGGCCTGCCCGCGTGACCGCGTCGGTGCGCGGGCGCCGCGTCCGTCCGGGGTGTGTCGACTGGCGCATTTCGCGCGGGAGGCGCGTTCCAGCGCTCCATCTCGTGGGTGCATCGATTACCATCGTCTCCGAAGGGCGGCTGCCACCGGCGACTCCAGACGACGGAGGTCTCGACGATGAACCTTTTCCCGGACGAGATGCGGCGGGATCCTTATCCCCTCTACGATCAGCTGCGGACCGGCTCTCCCGTGTTCCACGTCGCTCCGCTCGATCTCTGGATGGTCTTCGATTACGACGGGGTGAAGCGGGCGCTGACCGATCATGACGCCTTCAGCTCCGCGGTGACGCCTCCCACCGGCAAGGCGCCGGACTGGATCGTCTTCTCCGACCCGCCGCGCCACACGAAGCTTCGATCCATCGTCCTGCGGGCGTTCACGCCGCGCTCGATCGCGGGCCTGGAGCCGCGCATCCGGGAGCTGTCGCGCGATCTCCTGGATCCGTGGATCGAGCGCGGGGAGATGGACCTCGCGGCGGACTACGCGGGGCCGTTGCCCACGATGGTGATCGCGGAGATGCTCGGCATTCCCCCCGAGGACCGGGCGCGGCTGCTGCGCTGGAGCGAGGTGATAGCGAACCTCAGCCACGCGATCTCCGGCGGCGAGGAGGCGGCGAGGGCCGTGAGCGCGCACGCCGTGGTGAAGGAAGAGATGAAGGCGTATCTGGCGGACCTGATCGAGGCGCGCCGGCGGGCGCCGGCGGAGGATCTCTTGACCCGGCTCGTCGAGGCCGAGGTGGACGGCGAGCGGTTGACCGAGGGAGACCTCCTGAGCTTCTTCCAGTTCCTGCTCGCGGCGGGCACCGAGACGACGACGAACCTGATCGACAACGCGATCTTGTGCTTCCTCGAGAGCCCGGCGGAGCTCTTCCGCCTCCGGGCGGCGCCCGAGCTCTTGCCCTCGGCGATCGAGGAGGTCCTGCGCCACCGCTCGCCGCTGCAGATGGTGTTCCGCGAGACGAGGCGCGCCGTCGAGGTGCACGGCCAGGTGATCCCGGCCGGGAAGCTGGTGCTGCCCGTGATCGGCTCCGCGAACCGGGATCCGCATCAATTCCACGACCCTGGCCGCTTCGACATCGGGCGCGACCCCAACCCGCACGTCGCGTTCGGCCACGGCATCCACTTCTGCATCGGGGCGGCCCTGGCGCGCCTGGAGGCGCGGATCGCGCTGCCGGATCTCCTCTGCCGGCTGAAGGGCCTCCGGCGCGCGAGCGACGAGCCGTGGGAGCCGCGCAAGGCGATCATCGTGCACGGTCCGGCGCGCTTGCCGATCCGCTTCGAGCCGGGGAGGCGCGCCGCCGCGCCCGCCGCGGGGGCGCACCCGCCGTGCCCCGGGTGAAGGGCGCGAGGACGTTGTGGGGGTGGGGGAGGGGGCTCTGGACGGGCTCCAGCGTAAGATGAGCAGCAGGCGGTTCAATCGAGATGGATTCCCATGCCGAGAAGTTTGCCAAGATCGCCGAGCGAATTGAACGCGAGTTGAAGCGTATCGATGATGCTGCATTCGCCGATGCCCGGCTCGAACCTGTGCGGGCACGGGAGAGGGGACCTCATTGGCTCGCTCGCGTCCTTTCAAAGCTTCGACATGGTTTGAAGGCTCAGCCGAGCGCCGAGAACGAGGGAGCTCGTCGATTTGAAGCGGCTCAACGCCGTATGGAATCACTTGAGGAATACGGGGCGGAGCTGGCACGAGCGGCTGCGCAGCAGGCGGCGAATGCCAGTGAGTGGGAACGACGCGCGATGCTCGCGGTTCGAGCGGGGGACGATGACCTCGCGCGCGAAGCGCTCTCCTGGCAGCGCGAGGCGCTCGAACGTGCATCGACGCTCGAGCGGCAAGCCGCAACGATCTCGGCGGCGATGGCCGAGTACACGTCTGCGCTCGCCGCCATCAAGGCCTCCTCGCGTTGATGGGGCTGCCCCCCACGTCGCTGGCGGAGGTGGTTCGCGCCGCTCGGCGGAGCGGCGCGACGCCTGGCCCGCAGCTTGCTATGTTTGCGCGACCAGCCGATGCGCCGCACCAACGCCATGCCCACGACGCCGCCCAGCTCGCCCGCCCAGGCGGAGCCGGCCCCCCAGCTCGACGGCCGCACGGCGGGCACGCTGCGCCGCGAGGCCCGCCTCGGCGACGTCCTCGCTGCGACCGATTTCTCGCCGGGCGCCCTCGCGGCGATCGAGCGCGCCGCGCGCCTCCCCCTCTCGGCGGGCAGCACCTTGCACCTCGTTCACGTGCTGCCTGCGCCCGCCTCGCCCGCGGAGGGCGAGAGCGCGGAGCAGGCCGCGCGTCGCTCGCTCGACGAGATCGCGGCCCGCGCCCTCGACGTCGCCCGAGGCGCGGGGAACGCGGGTCTGCAGGTCGCCCCGAGCGTGCTCGTCGGCAGAGCGTTCGTCGAGATCATCCGCCATGCGCGCAGCCGCGGCGCGGAGCTGATCGTCCTCGGCAGGCACGGGGAGCGCCCGTTCCTCGATCTCCTGCTCGGGTCGACGGCCGAGCTCACCATCCGTCACGCGGACACTCCCGTGCTCGTCGTACAGCGACCCCCCGCGGGCGCCTACAGCCGGCCGCTGCTCGCCGTCGAGCTCTCGGACGTCGCGCTTCGGAGCGCCGCGCTCGCGACGAAGGTCATCGACCCCGAGGTGAGCCGCATCCGGGCGATCCACGCCTACCACGTGCCCTTCGAGGACAGGATGGCGCTCGCCCTCCCCTCGCTGGAGTTCGCGGCCTACAAGGCGCGATACCATGACGACGCGCGCGCCGGCCTCAGGCGCCTCCTCGACTCGTTCGACGGGCTCGGCGTGACATGGGAGTCGTCGGTCCGGCGCGGCGACGCGAGGCGCGCGATCGTCCGCGAAGCCGGGCGATGGAAGGCCGATCTCATCATCATGGGCACGCACGGGCGCTCGGGGATCTCGCGCGCTCTCCTGGGCAGCGTGGCCGAATCCGTCATGCGCTCGGCGCCGTGCGACGTGCTGGTCGCGCGCCCCTCCACGTTCGTGCTGGAGCTGCCCTGAGCGGCGCGGCAGCGAAGCATGCTCCGGCGGCGCCTGGAAACGCGCGTCGACTCGACCCGCCGAGGGCAAGACGGCGTGAGCGCCGGTGAGACGATAGGGGGTTGGCTCTGCGGCCCCTTCGGATAGGCTGCGCCGTCGCATGATGCCGGAAGCTGCCCTCACGTTGGCCATCCTCGGAGTTACGATCGTCCTGTTCGTGAGCGATCGCCTGCGGCTCGACGTCGTGGCGATGATGTCCTTGCTCGCGCTCACCCTCTCCGGCGTCACCACGGTCTCGGAAGCGCTCGCCGGGTTCAGCAACCCGGCCGTGCTCATGATAGCGGGCCTGTTCATCGTGGGGGCCGCGCTGACGGACACCGGCGTCGCCGACTGGCTGGGCCACCGCCTCGAGCGCGTCGCGGGATCGGGAGAGGCGAGGGTGATGGTGGTCGTGATGGGGGCGACGGCGCTTTTGTCCGCCTTCATGAGCTCCACAGGGACCGTGGCGATCCTCCTGCCGGTGGTCGGGACCCTCGCGCTGAAGCGCGGAATTGCGCCCGCGAGGCTCCTCATGCCCATGGCGTTCGCCGCGCACCTCGGGAGCAACCTTACGCTCATCAGCACGCCGCCGAACCTCCTCGTGAGCGACACCCTCCGTGAGGCGGGGCGCGAGCCATTTCGATTCTTCAGCTTCCTCGTCCCCGGCCTCGCCGTGCTCGTGATCGGCGTGGCCTACCTCGTGTCGTTCGGTCGTCGCATGCTCCCTGGCAAGGCGGACGCGGCGGACGCGGGCGCGCCGCGCTCGCTCACGCTGAACGATCTCGCGATGGACTACGCGCTCGACACGTCGCTGCGCGTCTTGCGCGTCGTTGCCCGCTCGAAGCTCGCCGGCCTCACGCTCGGCGCCGCGAACCTCCGCGCCGAGTTCGGCGTGACCGTGGTGGGGATCGCGCACGCCGGGCCTCGTGGCCCCTCGGCCAAGCGCGTCGTCCCGCAAGCCGTGTTCGTCGTGGGCGACGAGCTGCGCGTGCTCGGGAGCGACAGCGCGATCGCCGCGCTCGCAGAGCGCTTCGGGCTCGAAGCGCTCCCGGAGCGCCCCGTCTTCTCGCTGCCCGACGAAGAGTCCATGTGTGAGGTCGTGCTCCCGCGGCGCTCCCGGCTGGCGGGACAGACCCTGCGGGAAGCCAAGTTCCGCGATCGCTACCGCGCCAACGTGCTCGCGATCCGCCGGGGCGGAGGATCGCTGCCGGTGTTCCATGCGACGCCCGAGCTGCGCGATCTCAAGCTCCGCGCCGGCGATACGCTCCTCGTCAAAGGGCGGCAGAAGCACCTGAGGAACCTCCGCGACGAGCGGCGGGATCTCGTGCTCGTCGCCGAGCCCGACGCGCCGAGCGCCGTGCTCGTCGATCGCGAGCGCGCCCTCGCTGCCGTGGGGGTCACCCTGGGTATGCTCGTCATCATGGCGTTCGGGTGGCTGCCCAACGTGGTCGCCGTGCTGCTCGCCGCGGTCCTCCTGGTGCTCGCGCGGTGCGTGCGCCCGGCGGACGCCTACCGCGCCGTGAACTGGGAGAGCGTCGTGCTCATCGCCGGGATGATCCCCGTCTGCACGGCGCTCGAGCGCACCGCGGCGATGGGGGCCGCCGTGTCCGCGGTCGAGGGGCTCCTCACGGGGGCGCGGCCCACGGTGGTCCTCGGTCTGCTCGTCCTCTTCACCTCGGCCCTCGGGATGGTCCTCTCCAACACCACGACGGCCTTGCTCGTGGCCCCCCTCGCGGTTCGTCTGGCCGGCGCGCTGGGCCTCGCGCCGGAGCCATTGCTCATCGGCGTCGCGTTCGCGTCTTCCGCGGCGTTCGCCACGCCGATCGCGTCTCCGGTGAACGTCCTGGTGCTCGCGCCAGGCGGCTATCGCTTCAACGATTTCACGCGCGTGGGGCTGCCGCTGCAGCTCCTGGTGCTCGCGACCACCGTCATCGTCGTCCCGCTCGTGTGGGGCTTCTGACCGCGGGGATTCGCCCTGGATATCCTCGAATCGTTTCACTTTTCCTTCCCCCCGTTCCTCGATATCCTCGGCGCGATCGTCCTCTGGACCCTCGCCGGCGAGCCAGTCATCCATGCCTGATGCCGTCATCCGCAATCCGATCCTGCCGGGCTTCAACCCCGATCCGTCCATCGTCCGCGTCGGCGACGACTACTACGTCGCGACCTCGACCTTCGAGTGGTACCCCGGCGTGCAGATCCACCACTCGCGCGACCTCGTGCACTGGCGTCTGCTCTCGCGCCCGCTCAACCGCGCGAGCCAGTTGAACCTGCTTGGCGACGGCGATTCGTGCGGCGTCTGGGCGCCGTGCCTGACGTATGCGGATGGCCTGTTCTGGTTGATCTACACCGACGTGAAGCGCTACGGCCGGACCAGCGTCGGCGGCGCGTCCGGCGCGTCCATGCGCGACTTCCACAACTACCTGGTGACCAGCCCCACCATCGACGGCGAGTGGTCGGATCCCGTTCATCTCAACTCGAGCGGCTTCGACCCCTCGCTGTTCCACGACGACGACGGCCGCAAGTACCTGAGCAACATGCTGTGGGACCACCGGCCCGGCCGCAATCGCTTTGCCGGCATCGTGCTCCAGGAGTACTCGCACGCCGAGCGCAAGCTCATCGGGCCTGTCACGAACATCTTCAAGGGCACGCCGCTCGGCTACACCGAGGGTCCGCACATCTACAAGCGCGGCGGCTACTACTACCTGATCACCGCCGAGGGCGGCACGTACCAGGGCCACGCCGTCACCATGGCGCGCTCCCGTCACCTCACCGGCCCGTACGAGCTGCACCCCGAGACGTACATCCTGACCTCGCGCGCTCGCGTCGACGTCGCGCTGCAGCGCGCGGGCCACGCTGACCTTTGTGATACGCCGTCTGGCGACGTGTACATGGTCCACCTGTGCAGCCGTCCCATCCCGAACCGCGGGCGCTCGACGCTCGGCCGCGAGACCGCGATCCAGAGGATGGTCTGGTCGGACGACGGCTGGCTTCGCACGGCCGATGGTGAAAATATCCCGCGCGTCGAGGTCCCAGCCCCCGGCCTGCCCGCGCATCCTTTCCCCGCCCCGGCCGCGCGCGAGGACTTCGATTCACCGCAGCTGCCGATCGACTTCCAGTGGCTGCGCTCGCCCTACCCCGACGAGCTGTTCAGCCTCACCGCTCGTCCCGGTCATCTCCGGCTCTACGGCCGCGAGACGCTCGGCAGCCTGTTCCGCCAGTCGCTCGTCGCACGCCGCCAGCAGGCGCACTGCTACACCGCGGTCACGTCGGTCGACTTCGCGCCCGAGGCGTATCAGCAGATGGCCGGGCTCATCTGCTACTACAACGCGAGCAAGTTCCATTACCTGCACATCTCGCACGATGAGACGGTCGGGCGCACACTCCGGATCATGTCGGCGATTCCGGATGGGGTCATGGCGGACGCCTTCACCGCACCCGTCCCCATCCCGGGCACCGCGCCCGTGCACCTGCGCGCCGAGCTCGACCACGACCGGCTTTACTTCGCCTACAGCCTCGACGGTACGGACTGGAGCTGGTTCCCCGAGCACCTGGACGCCAGCATCCTCTCGGACGAGGCCTCCGCGCCTGGCCTTCCCAACTTCACCGGTGCGTTCGTCGGCATGGCGTGCCAGGACATGTCGGGTTCCGCGCGCCCCGCCGATTTCGACTACTTCGAGTACCGCGAGCGCGAGTACCTGATCGACCCCAGGCGCCCGCAGCGTCACTGCTCGCTCGGCTGAGCTCTCAGCAGCCCGTCAGGGGAGTGAGCAGGCCGGGGCCCTCAAGGCTCCTTCTTTTTCTTCCACTTCTTCTTCTTGGGCGGCGGGAGCTTCGTCTTGTTCGGGTCCTTCGGCGCCCACGGAACGCGCGTGTCGATCGGCAGGATGTCCTCGTGCGGCAGGGCGCGCTCGCCCTCGCGCTTCACCGCGAACGACGCCGAGACCACGTTGACCTTGTGGGCGCCGATATCGGACAGATCGCCCTTGGCGCGGAGCCCGACAGGGATGCAGAACATCCTCTTCCGCTCTTCTTCATCCATGTCGCCCCCCGGCGGCGCCCCGTCGCCCGGGCCGCGCAGCTGGCCGAGCCGACTCGGGTCCTCCATCGCCTGCTGGAGCTGCTCGAGCACCTCCTCGGCGCACACGAGCTCCGGCTTGGGCTTCTTCCTGCTGCCGGACGGATACTGCACCTTGGACTGGACCTTGACCGTGACGGTCACCGGCTGCCGGTCAGGCCCCATCTGCAGCGCGCTCCCCGCGAGCGCGCCCTTGGCCCCGTCCACGATGCGATCCCACGTGGGGCCGTCTCCGGCCGACGCGCTCACCAGCCGGACGCCGAGGACCTGGCCGTCGGCGCCGAGCTTGACCTCGAAGGTCGCCCGCGCGTCGAGGGGCGCGGTCGAGGAGCGCACCATGTCCGCCAGGGTGCTCGCCACCGCGCCCGCGGCGGGGACGCTGATCCCCACGCTCTTGTCCTTGCCGTGCAGCGTCTCGTTGAGCACCGTGCCTGCGATCGCCGGATCCACGGGGCGAGCGCGCGGGGCGGCCGTCGGGGCGGCGCGCGGCGCGTCCGGGCCGGGGAGCACGCCGGGCACGGTCCAGAGGGGCGTCCCGAGCCCTGGCGCGAGCGCGATGCCCCCGCCCGCAGCGGGAGGTGCCCCGCCGTACTCGTCGCCGGGCGGCGCCGTCGCCGGGGTCCCTGGTGCCTCGGCGGCGGGCGCAGGGGCCTCGGCGGTGGGCGCGGGTGCGCCGTGGGCCTCGGCGGTGGGCGCGGCGGCCTCGGCCGCAGGCCGGGCGGCGCCTTCGGCTGCGGGCGGCGTGGTCTCCGGAGGTGCGGCCTTCGGCTCTGCGGCGCGGGCGGCCGGCGCAGGCCTCGCGCGCTCCACCGAGGCGACCTTGGCCGCTGCGGCGCCCGGCGCGGGCGCCTGCGCCTTCTCGGCCGGAGGGGCCTTGCCGATCTCGCCGGCCGCCTCCGGCTCGCCCGCGACAGGCTCGCCCCCGGCCGGCGCCGCGGTTGCGGCCCGGGGAGCCGGTGGTTCCAGCTCGAAATCGATGCCATCCACGAGCGCCGACGGCTCGGCAAAGCCCTCGAGAGGCCGTTCCGGCGTCGGCGCGGCGAGGATCGCGGCGTGCGCCGCGACCGCCATGGCCAGGGCCACGGCATCGCGCCCCCGCAGGGAGATGCTCACCGCCTCCTCGTGCCAAGGCAAGCGCGCATCCACCAAGTCTAGCACGCCCCCCGGCGCGCGGACCGGCATCCCCCTTTGGTCCCCCGCCCACCGGCGTGAAAAGCACGATCGCGGCGCTGCGATCGCGGCCATGCCGCGCGCTGCGCTGTGAATCGCGTGCCGACGTGCGGTATCAGAGCACCGGCGTGCCCGGCGCGGCGTCCTCGACCGTGATGGTGCGGACTCGCCCTTCGACCTCGGCGGTCAGCAGCATGCCTTCGGACACGAGCCCTTTGCCGAAGTCGCGCGGCGGCAGGTTGCAGATGACGACGATCCGCTTGCCCACCAGCTCTTCCGGGGCGTAGCTCGCCGCGATGCCCGAGATGATGCGCCGCGGAGCGCCGTCGCCGGTGTCGACCCGCAGATCGAGCAGCCGGTCCTTCTTCTTCACGCGCTCAGCGCTCGTGACCACGCCGATCCGGAGGTCCAGCCGGGCGAAATCGTCGAACGCCACAGGGCTCTTGCCCTGGCGCGCCGGCGGGGCGGCCACCTCGGCGCCGCCGCTCGCCCCGGGCGCGGCCTTCGCCTCCGGGGCGGCCTTCGAATCGGCCTTCGCGCCGGGATCGGCCTTCGCGTCGGCCTTCCCCGGCTCGGCGTCCGGCCGCGGCGGGGCGAACCGGGCGAGCAGCTCGGCCTCTTTCTCCTTCTCGAGGCGCGGGAAGATGGGTGAGCCCCTGCGGAGCTTCTCGCCCGGCGCTCGCGAGGGGAGCGCCATCGGCCAGCGATCGCTGCCCTCCTCGAACGCGATCGGCGGCAGCCCGAGCTGCTCGCGCATCCTGCCCGCCACGACCGGCATCACGGGGGAGATCATCACGCTGATCGCCTCGAGCTGCTCGATCAAGGTCGCGATGATCGTCCCGAGGCGCGCCGGGTCCGTCTTCTTGGCCACCCACGGCGCGGCCTTGTCGACGTAGAGGTTCGCCGCGGCGATCACCGTCCAGATCGCGTCGAGCGCGCGCGTCGGCTGGTTCGCGTCGAACGCCGTCGCCGCGGCCGCCGCGGCCTGCCGCTGCGCCCCGGCGAGCTCCTCCTCGAGCGGGCCCGAGGCCCCCTTCGCGGGGACCTCCTCGGCGAACGGGAGCACGCGATTCAGCAGGTTGCCGAGCGCGTTGCCGAGCTCCGAGCCATACCGCGACAGCACGTCCTGGAGGCTGAAGTCGCCGTCCTGGCCGAACGAGATCGCGCGCATCAGGCAATACCGCACCACGTCCGCCCCGATGAGGGGCGCGCCGGCCGCCGCGCCGGGGCCGCCGGGCAGGGCCGCCGCGGCCGCCTCGGAGAGGGCGGCCGCCACCTCGACGGGGCTGATGGTGTTGCGGAGCGTCTTCGACATCTTCTGCCCGCTGTACGTGAGGAACCCGTGGGCGAAGACCTGGCGCGGCAGCTCCGCCTCGCCGTAGCCGGCCGAGAGCAGGAACGCGGGCCAGTAGACGGCGTGGAAGCGCAGGATGTCCTTGCCGACGAGGTGCACGTCCGCGGGCCAGAAGCGCGTGTTGTCCTCCGGCTCCCGGAGGGCGGTCATGTAGTTCGCCAGCGCGTCGAACCAGACGTACATGACGTGCTTCGGGTCGTCGGGGACGGGGATGCCCCACTCGAACGTGGTGCGGGAGACCGACAGATCCTGGAGCCCCTCGCGCACGAAGCTCACCACCTCGTTCAGGCGGCTCGCCGGCTGCACGAAGGTCGGGTTGCGCTTGTAATAATCGAGCAGCGCGTCTCCGTACCTGGACAGGCGGAAGAAGTAGCTCTCTTCCTTGACGCTCTCGGCGGGCTTCTTGTGCAGCGGACAGACGTTCCCGGGCTGCTCCAGGTCCTTCTCGGTGTAGTAGGCCTCGCACCCGACGCAGTAGAGCCCCTCGTAGTGGCCGAGGTAGATGTCCCCGCGCGCCTTGATCCGGCTCCAGAGCTCCTGCACGGCCTTCTTGTGGCGCGGCTCGCTCGTGCGGATGAAGTCGTCGGGAGCGCAGCCGAGCTTCGGCCACGTGGCGCGGAAGACGGCGGCGATCTCGTCGGCGTGGGCGCCCGGCGCGACGCCGCGCGCCTCGGCGGCGCGCTGGATCTTGAGGCCGTGCTCGTCCGTGCCGGTGAGCATGCGGCTCTCGTGGCCGCGCAGCCGGTGGTAGCGGCACAGCACATCCGCGGCGATCGTCGTGTAGGCGGTGCCGAGGTGCGGGACGTCGTTGATGTAATAGATGGGCGTCGTGACGTAGAAGCGGCTCGCCATGGCAGCGCCCTCTTAGCATGGGGCGCTCTCCCGCGGCGAGCCGGCGCGGCGCCGATCAGATCAGCGCGTCCTCGGGGAGCTCGGCCTGGTGAAGGACTCCATCCGTGAACACCTGGCCGTCGATCTCGTAATAGAGCCGGAGCTGCACCTTGCGCGCGTCCGGCCGCGGCGACACCGAGCCCGGCGTCGCGGTGGATCCCTGGAAAATCTTGCCGGCGAAGCTGAACTGCTGGTTCGGGCCCCACCCGGTGTACGAAAGCGGGATCGTCTCGGCGTGGACGAGCGCGTCGTGGCCGTCGAACACGTGGACATCGATCCATGCGCTGGCGCCCCACGCCGAATGGCTGACCCACGCGTCGAGGTCCAGGTGGATCTGGATGTCTGTCCCCGCGATCGGCCCCTGCGCGGGCCTCGGGAACGCGTAGACCTTCGAGACCCGAAAGGCCCGGACGTTCGTGATGTCGGGGCGCCGCTGCGCCCCCGCGCGGTAGAGGACCGGCTGCGCCGGGATCCGCGGCGGCGGGCCGCCCACGTCGAACCAGTAGTTGTCGCCGAAGCGCGAGTCCCACGCCTCGCACCGGCGGCTGGTCTGAGAGAAGCCGTGGAACCAGATCTCCGCCTGGGTCGCGTCGTCGGGCACCGAGATCTCCAGGGCCGCGGGCCTGTGCGCGACGACGTGCCCGGGCGGGTTCCCCGGGGCCCGCACCTCCTCGACGACGCTCCCCTGCACGATCGCGCCGCGCGGGTGAAAGCGGACGTAGGCGGTGATGTCGCCGATCTCGGCGCCGCGCCACGTCGTGAAGCAGCGCGACAGGCGGCTCAGCTCGTACTCGATCCTGAGCTTCCCCCCGCGCTCGATCGGACCCTGCTGCGCGTGCTGCCAGTCAGGCAGGAACTGGAGAACAGCGGTCGTTGCCATCGGGACCCTCCTTGCATGGACGCGTAGCCAGGAACGGGCAGCCGATGCAAGCGGGGCGACGTTTCGGCCGGCGTGAAGGCCGATCGCGCGTCGGCTGATCGCCCGGGTGCGGTTTCAGGGGGGCGTGACGGTGGACCGCGCCCCCTCGGACGGCGCGGACCCAGATCGGGCCCAGCTGTCAAGCCCCGGGCCTGGGGAGATCGGCGACAGGTCGTCGACGTCGATCATGAGGTTGTCTGGCCGCGTGGGCGCCGCGGGCAGCGACAGGAGCGGGGGCGCTCGAGGGCGCGGGCAGCGGCGGCGACGGCCCGGCCGAGGGGCGCACGCCGGAGCGCGTAGGCAGCGTAGGGGCGCGCGGCGCGCGCCCCGGCGCGTCGGAGAGCTTCATCATCACCGGCGCGCTGAGCTGGCGCGGGGACGATTACGGGGCAAACGCCACGCGGACCCTCGGCTCGGCCGTCACCCGGAACAGGTTCCGGCGGATCTTGCGCGGCGTGGCCCGCGCGAGCCGTGCGCCTGCGCGACGGCCTCGCTCCCGCGGGGATGCGCGGGCCTCGCCGGGGTCAGGGCGTGTAGACCTCGGCGCTCGGCAGACTTCCGAAGTATATTCCGCCTGTGACCAGTACCATGCCGTTCCCGAGCAGGAGCGCTGTATGGCTGTTTCGTGCCTGGTGCATCGAGCCGGTGGGGGCCGAAGTCGTTCCTGTCGAATTCACGAGCCAGGCTGTCGCCACCTGAGACGTCCCCATATAGCCTCCAGCGATCAACACCCTGCCGTCCGCGAGCCGCGTCGCCGTGTGGTAGGCGCGGATACCGATGGACGGTCCGGCTGACCAGCTGTTCGTCGCCGGATGATACAGCTCGGTGCTCGACAGATAGTTGTGGCCGTCGACACCTCCGGCGATCAGCACGTCGCCATTGTTCAGCAACGTCGCCGTGTGATACCAACGCGGGACGCTCATGCTGCCCGCGGGCGACCAGCTGTCGGTCGCCGGATGATAGAGCATGGCCCTGTCCAACAGCGTCCCGTTGCCGTTACCGCCCGTGACCAGCACGTCGCCGCTCGTGAGCCGCGTCGCGGTATGCTGGCCGAGGGTGGCGCCGTCCGGCGCGGCAGGCGACCAGGTGTTGTTCGCCGGATCGTAAAGCGCGACTGGGGCAGTGAGAGCGTCGCGCAGGAACCCACCCACGACCAGCACCTTGCCGTTCAGGAGCAGCGTGGCCGAGTGTCCGACTCGGGCGGCGTGCGGCGATGCCGCGGGTGACCATGAATTGGTCGTCGGATCGTACACCTCGGCGGCGTTGGACGCGGACGTCCCGTGGCCTCCCACGACCAGCACCTTGCCGTTCGGGAGCCGCGTCATCGTGTGCTCATCTCGCCCAGTCGCCATGGGAGGGGCCGCTGTCCAGGTATTGGTTGTCCGAGCGTACAGCTCGGCGCGGTTGGCCGCTGGCGCATGGCCACCCCCCGTCACCAGCACCCTGCCGTCGTTGAGCACGATCGCTGCGTGCTCGGCTCGATCGTCATTCATTGGCGTGACCATCGTCCATTTCGTGGCAGCCCACGTCGTGGTCGGATCGGCATAGAGCTCTGCGCTGGACAGGTACACGTTCGTGAAGATTCCAAACCCCAGGCCGCCCGCGAGGAGCACCTTGCCGTTCCCGAGCCGCGTCGCGGTGTGCCCGCTGCGCTCGTCGCTCATCGCTGGAACCGAGGTCCACGCATCGGCCGCCGGGTTGTAGAGGGCGGCGGTCGCGGTCGATGTGATGCCGGTGGCCCCTCCTGTCACGAGCACGTCGCCATTGTAGAGCAGCGTCGCAGTGTGTCCGGTGCGGGGGGCAGCCATCGGAGCGGCCGCCGTCCACGAGGGTGCTGCCGGATCGAAGATCTCGGCGCTCGCGAGCTTGTTGGAGGAGGGGTTGTAGCCGCCCGTGACGAGCACCTTGCCGCTCGCGAGCCGAGCCGCGGCGTGTTGATTGCGGGGCGTGCTCATCGATCCAGCCGACGACCACGCGCCGGTGCTCGGATCGTAGAGCTCCGCGCTCGAGAGGTAGGAGCCGTTGCGCCCGCCCGCGACGAGCACCTTGCCGCTCGTGAGCAACGTCGCGGTGTGCTCGCCACGGCCCTGGGTCATCGGTGCGGCCGCCGACCAGGTGTCGGTCGCGGGATGATAAATCTCGGCGCTGGCCACGTAGGTGTTGCCGGCGGTGAGCCCGCCGGTCACCAGCACCGTGCCATCGTTGAGCAGCGTCGCGGTATGCCCCTCGCGCGAAGCGGCCATCGGCGCGGCCGTCGACCAGGTGTTCGTGCTCGGGTCGTAGAGCTCGGCGCTCGCGACTGGCGCGTTCGAGGCCCCGTTTCCGCCCGCGATGAGCACCCTGTGGTCGTTCAGCCGTGTCGCCGTGTGGTAGCGGCGGGCGGCGGCCACCGATCCGGCGGATGACCAGGTGTTCGTGCTCGGGCTGTAGAACTCGGCGCTCGCCAGGAGAGCGCCGTTGTACCCGCCCACGACGAGCACGTCGCCGTGCTGGAGCAGCGTTGCAGAGTGCCCGTGGCGCGCGGTGCTCATCGCGCCGGCCGGCGCCCACACGGGGTCGACCAGCGCGGGCTCGCCGCCCGCGTCCGCCCAGAGCTCGATGGTCGCCCCGCGCACCGCGAGGCGCGCGGCGATCGGGCGACCGCCGCGCGCGAACGCGGCCGGCGCCGTCACGCGCAGCCGCGGCGCGCCGGACTCGTCGACGACCTCGACGGCGTCGCCCTGCTGCCTCAGGGTCGCGCCCGCGACCTCCCACGCGGCCGCGGGAGCGCCCGCGTGCGCGACGCCCGCGTCGAGCAGCAGCCACTCCTCGTAGCCTTCCTCGATCGCCGACCAGAACGACGTGCCGCCTTCGCGCCGGAACGCCACCGCCTGCTCGGCGACAACGCCCTCGCCCTCGGCGCCGATCTCGCGCACACGCGCCTCGAAGCCGCCGGGCAGATGGAACCGGATCTCCCCCTCGCCGCGCGCCGGCAGCGCGGCGTGCAGCCCGCCGCGTCGCTGGAGCGAGGCCTCGATCTCGCCGTCGCCGGCCAATCCGACGGTCGAGGCGAGCGCGAAGCCGCGGTCGACCGCGACGAATGCCTCGCCGCCCCCGAGGATCTGCAGCGCGTGCTCGGGGAAGCGAAGCCGGAGCTCGTCGCCCGCGGGCGGCTCGGGGCCCAGCGCGCAGCCGGCGCCGCCCGTGGACAGCGCCCCGCAAAAGAGCAAGGTAGACAAGATGAACAGCCAGCGCTGGAAGGGGGAATCGAAACGCATCATGACGCTCCTCCTTGAGTCATCGGTTTCCAGAGACCGCGGTCTCGGGGCGGAAAGGAAAAGAGAACCTCGGCGGCGTGTGCGGCCAGGAAATCCAAACGCGATGCTGCCTGCATGCAGGCTGCCACGTCGCAGGGGCATGGGGCCACCCCATCGCAGGGTTATGGCGCCAGGGGGAGGCGACGTGATCGGTCTCGACGATGCCCGAGACCGCGAAGCGGGTCGATGTCTCCGGAGCCGGGCGCGCAGCGACCGGCGACGTCGCTCGCGGAGAGGGTTTTCCGGCGTGACATGTCACGGTGCAAGCGTGACATGTCACGATCGGTCCCGTGTTGCTCTGGTCGCCCTGCGCGCCGAGCGTCGGCGGGGAGCGCCCCCACGGCCCAGAGCTCCGATCTGCGCAGCCGTCGCCGGGCTGCCATCCAGGTTCGAAGACCCCGCCGGGCTCGGCGAGCGTCGCGTTGCTGGCCCTCCTCCCTGCCCGACGCGAGCGCGCCGGGCAGGATGTGGTCGATGAGACGCGTGTTACCGAGCAGGCTGCTTGATGGCCGGAAGATCCGGCCCTGCGTCAGCGCGGTTGGCGCGCGCCAAAGGCACCAGGTATTTCATGGCCGCGTGCGCGCCGATCGAGCCCGCGCGCACGTGCGCGTGTACCGACTCCGGCAGCTCCGCGACCAGCGCTAGCCGCCGGCTCACCCTGCTCGGCGTCCGGCCGAATCGCTTGCTCAGCTTCTCGCCGCTGAGGCCGAATCGCTCCCGCAGCTCGCGCAGAAACCAGCCCTGCTCCAGCGCGTTGTCCGCGTCGCCCGCGCGCGTCATCCGCACGAGCAACAGCGCCTCCGCCTCGCCCAGATCCCACGCCGTAGCCCGCACCGTGTCCTGCCCGAGGTTCGCGGCCTGGCACGATGGCGACGAGCACACGTGCTGCCGATCGCCAACGCAAGGATCAGGCTGGAACCACCGACGGCAGACCCGGCACGGTCGTGCACGACGCATCCCCCGAGCGTCGCACGTTGCTCCTCGTCACGGTCCGCGAGCTCACCAACGCCTCCACCGCGAACGCGCCGGCGGCGCGCTCGGCACGACCACCGTCAGCCAGGGGGTGGACCACTTTTCGCGAGCAGAGCTGGGTCAATTCTCGACGATGAGGGCCAGGACCGCGATGGCCGACTTCACCGGCGACGGGAGAGACGATGTCGTCGGGAACTGGGCCATGGACGGCGTGATCCACCTGGTCGTGAGCGAGGGGACGGCGTTCGGCGAAGATCACACCTTCGACGAGGCGAGCAGCAGGGAGGGATTGTCTCTCGGTGTCGGCGACCTCGACGGGGACCAAAAGCCCGACATCGTGTACGACGACGGCGAAGCCGTGACCGTGCTGGTCATCAATCTCTGAACCCGCAGGCTGGCTGCTTCCATCCGCGAGGTGGACGTACTCGTGCTCTCGGCGCGAGCGCATGCCGGGCCGGCTCCAGCAGCGCTCGAGGTAGGACGAACAGGGGGTGAGATCGATCAGCGATTTGGTGCCTACGGCTTCCGGGGGCGTCGGCGCGGTCGCTGGAGGGCTCGGGGAGCACGGCGGTCCCGAGGCCGATGAAGACGAGGGAGACCGCTCAGGAGTTCGCCCTGAGCGCGGTGAACTCGCCTGGATCGTGGATGGTGGGGGGATTGGTCCCGCCACCGATGAAGTCTTCCGTCCGGTCATACATGCCGAAGTGCGTCACCGGTCCCGAACCGCCCCGCGCCGGGAAACCATCCGCGCCCGCCTTGACCCCGAGGGCGTTCATCAAGCTGCAGAAGTACTTGTTGATCGGCGCGTTGGCGAGCGACGGATCGGTCCCCGTTTCCTGGGAGATCGCGTCGACCTGGTCCGACGTGCCGTCGGCACACGTGATCTCGCTGTTGCCGGTCGTGAGATCGGGCGAGCCGTCATCGACGTTCACGGCCCAGCCGGTCTTGAAATAGCCGCCGGCGCTGCCGGCCTGGACGATCGGCAGGTTGTTGAGGTTGCGGGCGCAGCCGTCCGACGCGTCCTGGAACCAGACGGCCGCGCAGTTGTCGAGGAGCGTCCCGTCGCCTTCGTCGATACCGTTCAGCTGCCCGACGAGGTGGGCGAACTTCCTCGCATAGTAGTCGTCGATCGTGAGGATCATGTCGATCACCCCCGGGACGCAGGTGCCCGTCATGCCCGCGTGGTCCAGGCGACTCGCGAGACCGGCGGCCTCTTGCGTCAGGCCGAGCCCCTTGAAGCTGTAAGCCGCGGGGTACTTCAGGAAGATGACGGGGTTCGCGTTGCACGCCGCCGCGAGCACGGCGAGGTTCGAATAGAGGTCGGCTCCGTCCAGGCTGTCCGAGATTCGCAGCGTCAGCTTGTCGGCGTACGAGGCCGTGCTCGTCAGGTCGATGTTTTCTTGCGTCACGCCGAGCGCCGTGGCGAGGGACGTGTTGCACTGCGAAGGAACCACGACGTTTCCTGTCGCGTGGAGGAGCTCCTTCCAGGCTGCGAGCTTCTGCTTGTCGGCACGGCTCATGTCGAACCGCTCGAGCGTCTGCAGATCATCCCTCACGATGTCGAGGACGCTCTTGCCGCGCATCGCCGCGTAGGTGTCCGGAGACGTCGGCTTCCCCGCCTCGAAGAGGCCGGTGAGGCTGCTGAAGGCCTGCTGCGCGTCGAGGGCCTTGAAGAGGGTCTCGGCGGCCGAGTAGGAGATCGCCGACTGAGAGTTGTCATTCCCACCAATCGTGTTCATGAGCAACGGAGTGCCTTGCGGGCTGAGCTGTCGTGCGATGACGTGGTCCAGCGAGGGACCGGTCGGCATGGCGTGGAACTTCGTCGCCGTGTTGAAGCTGAACGGGTCGTTGCTGTTGGGAGTGACCGGGTGGCAAGTGAAGTACGACCCGTTCACCTGCGTGTTTTCATCGTTCCCCTGTCCCCGAACCATCGTCGCCGTCCACTCGTTCATCGCGCGGATGCCTCGGGGCATGAGGAGCTTGTCGACGTAAGGCGCCAGGTGCTTGAGCGTCGTCGACTCGAGGTCCGCGGCGGTGAGCGGGCCGTGCGACTTCTTCGGGAACCACCGCGTCGTGATGCAGCCATAGTGCGTGTACATCACGATCAGCCGCTTCGGCGGCGTGGCCGGCTGCGCCATCACGGAGCGGTCGAGGATCGAGCCGAGGAACGGCGCCGCGACGCAAGCTCCGCCCAGCCCCCGGAGGAAAATTCTTCGGTTCACGCGCTTTGCCATGATCGTATTTATCCTGCCTCACTGGAGATACCGCCCGGCTGACACGCGGAATGCCCTCCGGATGC
Source organism: Sorangium sp. KYC3313 (assembly GCF_052075895.1). Lineage (NCBI taxonomy): Bacteria > Pseudomonadati > Myxococcota > Polyangiales > Polyangiaceae > Sorangium > Sorangium sp. KYC3313. The sequence continues at coordinate 212,050 of NZ_CP197255.1, read as the reverse complement.
CCGCGTTCGCCACGTCTCCATCACCCCTACAATGCCCGCTGGCCCGTGAACGTATTTGGGTTTCGCTCGGCCGGGAGCGTTCGTCGAGCCGAAGGATGCCCCGCGATCAGCGCGCGACGCGGCAGCCCGGCACGTCGCGGCAGTCCTCGAGAGCGCAGAGAGCGCACCGGTCGCCCTTGCGATCCGTCCACACTCCGAAAAGCGACGCCGGCTCGATCGTTCATCGCCGTCGACGGGGCTGCCTTCACGCCGCCGCATACGGGGCGTAGCATGCGCTTGGGCGCGTCGACTCGAGGGCAGCCTGCCCTCGAGCGCTGCGCCGCGACGTCACCCAACCCGCATCGAGAGGTCTCATGCGTTCTCCGACCGCCCAGCCCGCCGAGAGCTACAACCCCTACGAAGCACCCAGGGCAGACGCACCCGCGGCGCTGCAACCGGAGGAGCGCTCGCGGTTGCTGCTCGCGAGCGGCGGCCGGCGGTTCGTGAACCTCGTCGTCGACTACATGGGAATGATGCTGTTCACGTTCTTCGTGGGCATCATCTTCGGGCTCCTCGGAGGCGCCGAGGTGTTCGAGCAGGCCAACGACACGTTGCTCGGTCTCGTGATGATGTTCGTGTACTATGTCTCGATGGAGGCGCTCTTCGGCGCCACGCTGGGCAAGCTCGTCACTGGCACGCGGGTCGTGATGGAGGACGGCAGCCGCGCAGGCCTCGGTCGGATCGCGATCCGCACCCTGTGCCGGTTCATCCCCTTCGAGGCGTTCACGTTCCTGAAGCGCGGCGAGGCGCCCGTGGGCCTGCACGACGGGCTGTCGAAGACGCGCGTCGTCCTCGTGCGCGGCTCCGGCGACGCACGTTGAGAGGCGGTGCGCCGAGGTCCTGTGTGGGCGAGCGGCGTCTCCGGGGGCTGGCGGAGCGCGCGGTGCCCGTCGCAAAAATTCGATCGTCTCGCCGTGGTCTCATGGTGTTCGCGGCGCGTGCTTTCGTCGCCCTGCGAAGGGGCAGGTCAGGGGACGGCCTGCTTGCGAATGCGAGCGAGAGAGCGAGAGCACTGGAGGGCCATGGCGCCGAAGCCGACAAAACAGACACCAACGTCGGACCAGCGCCGGAGGTCGAGGGCTTCGACGCGCACAAGCAAGAGGTACGCGAGGGCGAGGTTGGCCAGCGCCCAGGCGACGTTCACCGCCGGCGGCGACAACCCCTTGAATGGCGGTGATGCGAACGGGGTCTGCAACGGCTGGCCGGACACGCCGGCGATCAAGTGGGGGAGCGCATTGGCGAGGAACGCCCCGCCGAAGAAGTACGCGAGATGGACATACCAGGGCATGGTGATCTCCTCGAGCTGTTCGAGCGGAGACGGCTCTCGCATCAAGAAGTACGTTGTGGCGGCTTTCGCACGCAAGGAAGAAGACAGGGCCCACCTCGGGCCGCTGGTCGCGCTCAGCCTCGTCCACCCGGCCGACCTCGAGAAGAGGCTCGCCCCGCTCCTCGACGAGTGGCCGGTAATACGACCTAGGGCGTGAGCACGATCAGCGATTCGGTGCCCTTCAGGGTCACGGAGATCTCCGCGTCCAGGCCCGCCCCGCCGGCGAATGCCGGCGCATCGACGCGCACCGCGCACGTCCCATCGGCGATGACCTCCGCGGAGCGCGTCAGCATATCCCCGGGGGGGACCTCGGTGCTCTCGCAGAACCGGCCGTCGACGGCGCAAGCCTCCGGCGTGGAGGACGTCACCTCGAAATCCTCGGTCCTCGCCTCGCTGCACAGCGGAACACCGCCGGACGCGAGCCCGGAGATCACGGCGACCACCCGGTTCCCCGTGCGGTGGAACCCATCGAACGTCCCGCCATCCACGAGGGTCCTGACGCTCCCCGCGACGCCCGGGAGCGCGAACACCACGTCCATGGCGTCGATGCGGGCGGCAGGGATCACCGAGACCTCGCGCGATGCGCCGCCGTCGGCCGCGGTGATCACCACGCTGCCGTCTCCGGTCGCGACGATATCGGAGGGCGCGCCCCCCTCGCGCACCCGGAGCCCCACGCCGGTCCCCACCACGTCGACCGCCGGGTGCTTGACGTTCTGTGGAGAGAAGCGCACGCCCGCCGCGTCGAACGCCGCCGTGGTGATCGGGAGAGGCCGGTTCGACTGGATGACGGCGCTCGCGCCGCACTCGGCCGGTGTCTGGATCTGCCAGCGCGGGCGCGCCGCCCGGACGGTCATCAACAGCGTGACGGGGAGCTCGCGGGTGTCGTCGTACGCGGAGCACGCGTCGAGGCCGCCCTCCGGCACCGCGATCACGCCCGAGACCTCGAAGGTCGACGTCCCCTCCTCGCTCACGCGGACGGAGAACGTCGTGGGCCCCGTCTGCTCGACGTCGATCGCACCCTGGATGGCGCCTATCTGGTCAATGGTGATCGCGCCCGGGATCGGACTACAGCAGCAGCGCGGGTCGATGACCGAATCCAGCGCCATCGTCACGGAGCTCGGATAGTCGGGCCCGATGGCCAGCGCGGCCTGACCCTCCACGACCACGCGCGTCCGCGTCGAGCGCTGGTTGCTCGCGTAGTAAGCGCCGGTCACCGTCGATACCGTGCGCGCCGGGAGCGAGAGCGCCGCGACCTCGCTGGTGTCCGGCTCGACGGGGCCGGGGCAGAGCTGGTCGGGGTTGTCGCCGTCGTCGGGGAGCGGCTCTTCGCCGTCGTCAGGGAGCGGCTCTTCGCCGTCGTCGGGGAGCGGCTCTTCGCCGTCGTCAGGGAGCGGCTCTTCGCCGTCGTCAGGGAGCGGCTCCGCGCCGCCCGTGTCCGACTTGGAGGGCGTCGGCTCCGGCTGGCACGCGAGGCCAGCGCTCATGAACAAGAGAAACGGAAGTAAGCCTCTTCGCATGTTGTAAAAGTAACAGACGTAACCTGCGGGGAGAGGCAGTGGCACGATTGCGACCGGGTCGATCTGTGAACCGCATTCACAGATCTTCGTCGCTGCGCGTGGATTGTCCGTCGCGCCGGCCGCGGCTCGAGGCCGCGGGGCTGCAGCACGTGGAGCTCATCCTTCACTACGCAGAGCACCGAGGTGGGCAAGCCGGTGCTGGAGGGGTGGGGCTGACCGCGAGGCGCGCGGGGCACGTCAGCGGGCGAGGAGCGCGATCGCGTCCTGGATCCCGGCGTGGGTCAGCCGTACGCGGACGTCGAGGCGGGCCGCGCCGGAGTCGAGCACCTCGGAGGTGACGGCGAGCGGGGTGGCGACCGCGCCCCGCGCCGGCAGCGCAGCGAGCGCGGCGAGGCCCTTGGCGGCCTCGTCCAGCGCCTCCGGCGTGTCGCCGCTCGCCGTGAGCAGCGCCACGCCAGCCAGCGAGAAGAGCCCGCCGGCCAGCGTCCCGCGCCTCCGCAGCACGTCCATGTCCGGCGCCGCGCCGAGCGTGCCCTCGTCGCGCCCCGGATCCACCGCGACGCGCAGCCGAGCCACCAGGGCGGCGTCGTCCTCGCCGATCCCGAGCCACGTCCGCTGGCCGGCGGGGACGACATAGAGGTGGGTCGTGTGCGCGGGCGGGGCGCCCTTCGTGAGCGGCCTGGAGCGGAGCTCGACGTGGAGCGTCCCCGCGGGCAGCGAGGCGGGCGCGCGGACGATCGCGTGCGTCGTGTTCTGCTTGTCCTCGTCGTCCTTGCGAGCGCCGTCCTTCGGCGCGCTCCGCTTGAGCTTGTCGAGCTCATCGCCGCGCTGGAGGAGCTCCTTCACCCCGGAGATCCAGGTCTGCGCCGGCTCCTCGACCGAGGCCAGCACCCACCCCTGGAGCGCGAGGCGCGCCGCCTTTCGCGCGCGCGGCGCGCCCTTGTCGCGCTGGTAGGCCGCGAGCGCCTTCTCCGCCGCCGCGCCGTTCGCGCCCGCGCCGACGACGAGGGGGCCGCCCGTGAGGGCCAGGGTGCCGAGGCGCTCGAGGACCTGATCGAGCCGCGCCTCGTCGTAGCCGTCGTCGATCATGTCGTCGCGCAGCGCCTTGAAGACGGCCTCCCGCACCGGGGCGAGCTCGGCGCGCGACGCGCCCTGCGTGTGGAACGCGACCGCCGTGTCGGCCGGGAGGCGGAAGAACGCCGGCGGCGGCGCGGCGTCCCTCGCCGCCGCCGGCACGAAGGCCAGCGTGAGGGGCGAGCGCCGGCTCGCGAAGCGCAGCGTGAGGCCGACCTCGACGTCCGCGCGGCCCCACGTGAGGTCGACGTTCAACCTCTCGATGTCGCGCAGGAAGCCCGCGGCGAGCTCCTGGCCCAGCGCCTCCGCGCGGCCGTCGTCCTCGTCCGCGTCGTCCGTGGCGGTCGCCTCCTCCACGGCCTGGCGGAGGGTCCGCTCCGAGAGCTCGATCCGGGCGTCCGCGTCGAGCGGCTCCCGGGCCACGACCTGGACGAGGTAGGCCGCGGCGGTCTCGATGTCCTCCACGTCCTCGCCGCAGAGCAGGCGCGCGCCGCCCCGCCGCTCGCCGGGATCGAAGGCGCAGGCCCAGGGCGGCGCCTCCTCGTCGGGCTCTGCGTCACGCGCGCGCTCGACGCGCAACAGGCCCGGGTGCTCCTTGAGCTCGCTGAGCACGAAGCGATCGGCCAGCCGCGGCACCTCCTGCTCCGCGACCGACAGGGAGGCCACGACGTGATCGCGCGTGGTGCCCAGGAAGGCGATGTCGAGCGGCCTGTCCAGATCGACGATCTCGGCGAGGTCCGGGCCCACCGCTGGATCGAGCATCTTCTTGGGGTCCGTCGAGCCCATGCTGAACACGAGCGCGCTGCTCGGCAGGAGCTGCGCGGCGTTGTTCCAGGACCGCTTCGGATGGGCGATCCTCAGCACGAAGGCGAGCTCCGCCGGCGCGCTCACGGGCTGCGCCGCCGCGACCGCGGGCGCGGCGACGGCGGGGCGCGGCGCCGCGGGCAGCGGCGCGACAGGAGCACGCTGGGGGGCCGGGGCGCCGGCGCACGCGGTGAGGAGGGCGATCGGGAGGAGGGCGGCGCGCTTCATGGAGGCGCCGATCGTCGCGCTCGAACCGGGCTCCTGGCAAGCGGGGTGTCACTTCGGGAGCTTCATCACCGTGCCTGCGGCGCTGTTCGTCCAGTAGACGCTGGTCGCGTCCACGGTGATGCCCAGCGGATGATCTTGCCCCGTCGCGAGCGTCTCGGGATCGCCGCCTCCGATGGGCACCTTCTTCACGCTGCCGTCGTCGTTCGTCCAGTACACGCTCTCGGCGTCGACTCGGAGCGCTCGTGCTGTTCGCTGCTGCCGGGCGCTGTCGTATCAGCGGGCCAGCGCGATGAGCGACTCGGGCATGCCGAGGTCGACAAGGGCCGGCCGCACGAGGGAGAAGAGCTCGATCCAGACGCGATCGAACGCCGCGGGGCGCGCGCCTCAGCGCGCCGGAGGCATGCCCGTGCCGTCGAGCGCCGGCCAGGCTGGCCGGAGCGGGAGGACGAGCGCATCGAACGGCGCGGGCAGCGATACAGGGGTCGCCGCGTGCAAGCAGAACTCCCGGCCGGGCCCGAGCACCATCTGGCGCATCCACAGGCCGGCGCTCGCTTGCTCCAGGATCGGCGTGAGCCGGGCGAACAGCTCACCGTAGGACACGCCGCCGGGCTTGCCGAACCAGTGGGCGTAGCCGGGCGCGTTCAGCGCAACCCCGCCCCGGAGGCGATACAGGCCCCCGGCGCCGCCGCCGGCGACCGCGGCCGCCGCGTCGTGCGGCGCCGAGCGGCTGGCGGAGACCGCGGCCTCGTTCAAGGCGCCGAGCGCACCGAAATCCTGCACGAGGTACCAGTCCTCGTAGACGTCGCCGCCGCCGGCCGCCCACGGGGCCCCGGAGAGCCCGACGCTGAACGACCGGTGAAAGCCCGGCGCGGGCGCCGCGGCGAGCGCCGCGTGGAAGGCGCGCTGCCGGCGCTCGTACTCGCCCGCGGCGGCCTGCGGTTGCCTCCAGTGCCAGAACACATAGGCCAGCAGGGACTCGCCGTTCCCTTCCGCGGGATAACTCATGTCTTCTCCGATGCCGGATGCTTCATGTTCATGTAACCACCGCCGGCTTCGAGCTCATCCAGCCTCTGGCGGAGGCGCTTCTCCCTGGTGTCCTGCCGCCTCGCTCGATGGATCCACCCGATATCATCGTTTTGCTGGTAGGCAGGGCGCGTCCTGTAAGCATTCATCATGAAACTTTCACCGCCGTGGGGCGTCTCAGCTCCCCGGAGGTTCCGCCCGATGCCCAGACGTCGTGGTCTCTTCCTTGCGTTCTCCCTTCTTTGTCCGGCGTTGCTCTCCGCCGGGTGTGCCGCGCCGATCGACGCTCCGGACGCGACCGCGTACGTGCTGCTCGATCCCGCGGCGCGCGCTCGCTGGACCGTGGCCAGCGACGGCTGGCAAGGCGCGCCGATCCTGCCGGTCGCCCTCGACGTGGAAGAGACGGCCGTGCTGCGCGGCCCGGAGGGCGCGGAGCGGATCGCGCTGCGCGGGGGCATGCTCGCGCACGTCCGCGGCGCCGAGGGCGAGATCCGCTGGCTCGCGCTGGGGGAGGAGGCGCGGGACGACCGCCTGACGCTGCACGCGAGCAAAGCGGCCGCGGCGGCGCTCGCGGCGCTCGTCGGCGGCGAGATCTCCCCGCGCCGCGACGGCATGTGGACGCTCACGGCGCCGGATCTGCTGGAGCGTGGCTCCTTCCTCGATCCGCCCGAGGGCGTGATCGAGGCCCTGCCCGACGCGCGGCGCGATCCCGGCGATCCCGCCGCGCTCGCGCCCTCGGCGGCGCAGGACGCCCTGGACGCGCTCGCCGCGGTGCCAGCGGCCGCCAGAGGCGGCGCGCTGGAGCCTGGCAGCGCGGAGGCAGAGCTGGTCGGCCTCTACGCTGCGGGGCTGCGGACGCTCCTCCTGGACGCGTCCGGGGGCTTCACGCTCGAGGACCGCTGCTCCGGCGAGGTGGTCGCGACCGGCGAGTACTCGGTCGAGGGCGATCGCGTGATGCTGCGATCCGCGGGGGCGGCGCCGATCGTGCTGGGCCGGGATCGGGATAGGTTGATGCAGCTGGGCTGGGAGGCCTACGCGCCGCTCATGCCCGAGCCCTCGGGGCGGGGCGAGGCGGAGAGCGAGCTGCTCGGGAACGGCGGTGAGGAGTGACCATGAAGCGCAGGCATTGGCTGGGAGCGACTGCAGCAGGGCTCGCGGCCACCGCGTGGCCCGCGTTCATCCGCGACGCGTTCGGCGACGGCGCCGCGTGCGACGAGACGGGCAAGCCAGCGGCCGCCGCGGGGTCGCTGGTCCAGGTCTCGGCCGCGTTCCGCCGCGCCCGGCAGGCGAGCAGGGCGCTGTTCGTCTTCGTCATCCCCGCCGACGACAGCGCCAAGTGGGAGCGCGGCCACGCGTTCGGCGAGCTGCTCAACTTCGGCGCGGACGGGGATCTCGCCCCGCTCGCGGGCGTCGAGGTCGTCTGCGCGACCATGGCCGATCTGAAGAAGCTCGTGCCCGGCGCCGGCAGCGGGGAGCCGCTCCTGGTGGTGGTCAGGACCGACAAGGTGCCTGTCGTCGCGACGCAGCTCGACGTCGCGCTCCCGAGCTACGACGGAATGCGCCGCATGGCGGGCGGGGGCCGGGAGGAGCAGCTGAAGCACGACGACAGGATCGCCGCGCAGCGGATCGGCGCGCTCGGTGCGCTGCTCCGGAAGGGCCTTGGCGCCGACGCGCGCAACGCGGAGGCCCGGGCCGCGAGCGTGCGCGCGCGGCTCGTGAAGGCGCCGCCGGCGGGCGCGCGCTGGGCGATCGCCAGCGGCTGCGGGATCGACGTCGAGGGGGCCGAGGACAGCGGGCTCATGGCCTGCGGCATGGGGCACGTGCCCTCCAAGTCGCGGCGCTTCCTGTACTTCTTCTCGGTCGACGGGCGCGGGGCCTCCACGCGTTGATCCCGGTCGGCCTCACGCTCCAGCCCGACGCGGCGTTCCTCGACCTGCTGGCCGAGGTGATCCTGCGCGACGCCGACTACTACGAGGTGGCGCCCGAGACGCTCTGGCGCGTGCCGGACGCCGCCGAGGCCGATCTCCAGGAGAACGGCTTTCACCGCCGCTTCGCCGAGCTCGCGCGCCGGTCGGACCGGCCGTTCGTCGCCCACGGCGTGGGCTGGTCGCTCGGCGGCGCCTCGGCCGCCGACGCGGGCCGGCGCGCCCGCTGGCGCGCCGCCCTCCGGCGCGACCACGCGATCTTCCGGTTCCGCTGGTACACCGAGCACCTCGGGATCAGCGCGCCCGCCGGGCTCTCGACCGGGCTGCCGCTCCCGATGCCCATGAACGCGCACGGCGCCGCGGTCGCCCGCCGCGCGCTCCGGGCGATGCAGGCCGTCGTGGAGGACGTCGGCGTCGAGAACAGCGTCAGCTACTTCGTGCTCGGCGATCCGCTGGACGAGCCGCGCTTCCTCGAGCGCATCCTGAGGGCGCCGCGGACGCACCTGCTGCTCGACCTGCACAACGTCCACACCATGGCGGAGAACTTCGGCTTCGATCCGGCCGAGTACGTGGCGCGGCTCGATCTCGCCCGGGTGATCGAGATCCACCTCTCCGGCGGCGGCCCGAGCGATCCGGGCTGGCTGCCTTCGGGCCGGGTGTTGCGGCTCGACGGCCACGACGACGCCGTGCCGGAGCCGGTGTGGCGCCTCCTGGACGAGGTCGCGCCGCGCTGCCCGAACCTGCGCGGGGTGACCCTGGAGCGCATGGAGGGCACGGTGCACGGCGCGGGCGACGCGGCCGCCGTGCGGGAGGAGCTCCGCCGCGCGCGGCGGACGCTCGGCCGGCGCGGGAGGCGCGGGTGACGCGCGCGGCCGGCGGCAGGTCGGCGGAGCGCGCGGCGCGTGGCGGGGCAGGGGAGGCCCGTGGCGGGGCAGGGGAGGCCCGCGGCAGGGCAGGGGAGGCCCGTGGCGGGGCAGGGGAGGCCCGTGGCGGGGCAGGGGAGGGCGCGGCGGCGCGGCCGGCGCGGCTGACCGGGGCCCAGGCGCACGCGCGTTACGAAGCGCTCGTGGCCCGCGCGATGACCGCCGAGGATCCCGTGGCCGCGCTGCGCGCCGCGGCCGAGGATCCGGCGCTGCCGCCCACGCTCCGGCGGGCGCTGCTCGATGCGGACGAGGACGGCGTGAGGATGTCGGCGCTGCTCGTGGCGCGGCTGCGCTTCGAGCGGCTCCTGCGCGGCTCGCCCGAGGCCGAGGCGTGGTTCGACCGCGATCCTGCGGAGTTCAGCGCCGCGTTCCGGCGCTACCACGCCGAGGTGCCGCCCACCGCCTTCTTTCCGCCGGGCGAGGCCCGCCTCTTCCGCCGCTGGATCGAGGCTCGCTCCGCGCCTGCGCGCGCCCGATGACCTGTGGGCGTCAGCAGCGCTTCCCCTCACCCCTGCCGGGTGTCAGCAGTGCTTCTTGGCCTCGTCGGAGATGGTGGTGAAGTTGACCCGGCGGATGCCGACGGGGTCAGCCGCCTCGTCGGCGCAGCTCGGCCTCGAGCTCAGCGATGCGCCGCTCCGCTGTCGCGCGGGCGGCCTGCTCGGCCTCGGCGCGGCGTCGCTCCGCCTCCTCAGGGGTCGGGACGAGCTCCGCCCCGTCGGGGGTGCGGGCGAGACGAAGCGCCGCCGGCTGGCCTGCGGCAGGGACGATGACCCAGTGCAGATTGAGCACGGTGCACGGGCTGCGTTCCCCTTCGACGACGCGCTCGATCAGATCGTCGTCGATGCGATCCCAGACCCGCAGCCGCTCTCCTGGCGCGGCGTCAGGATCGAACGCGACGAGCTCCAGCACGCCGAGCTCGTGGTACTTGCGGAGCTTGTCGGCCCACGTCTGCGGATCCGAGTCGTGCTCGCTCACGATCTCGACGGCGAGCTCAGGGGCACCACGCTCCCACGTCTTCCAGGAGCCGAACGGCGTGTCAGGGGTGTCGAGCCGGACAAAGGCGTCCGGCGCCAGACACCGGCTCGGATCCGACGCGGACCAGTAGACGAACTGGTCGGATCCGATCGACGCGCGAGCCGCGAAGGTCTTGAGCACGACATAGAGCAGGGTCCTGAGCTCGAGGTGGCGCCTGGTCTCCGGCTCGAGGGCCTCTTCCGGGAAGTGGAGCGGGGAAGGCGCGCGAACGTGGCGGAGCCGGCGTGCGAGCGCGGCGTGCTGCATGGGGACAGTATTCACACGTCGTGTGTGTACGTCGACCGCGACGCGGCTCGGTTTGCTCGCTTCGTCGAGATCGCCTCGAGATCGTAGCGGCGCGCGCCGGTGTAGCCTGGCAGCGTGCGCCCCGCCTCCTCCGTCGCGCCCTCGCCCTCGCCGCCCTGGTGGCCAGCGCCGGCATCGCCGGGTGTTCGTGGTGGCCATCCGAGGGGCCCTCCGCGGCGCGCCAGGATGTCAGGGGGGCAGCCGTCCGCCGCGCCGACCCGCACCGCGATCGCGCCGCGGCGGCGCAGCCCGGGGCGTGCCCGCTCGCGGCGGTGTGCAACACGAGCCCCGTCGGGTTCCCCGGCGGCATGTGCACCGGCAGCTGCGTCGGGCTCCCGGAGGAGGGCGTCTGCGGCGCCATCGCCGTGCTCGACCCGTTCAACCGCTGCATCGCCCGCGGGACGGTGTTCACCGAGTGCCTGAGCCGCCACGTCACGCCCGCGGGCCTGCGCTGCTGCTCGAGCGAGGCGCCCTGCCGCGAGGACTACGTTGCGCCAGGACGAGCTCGGGCGAGGGCGCCTGCATCCCGCCGTACTTCCTGTTCCAGCTCAGGGGCGACGGCCACGCGGTGCCGTGACCCGCAGGCGCCCCGCGGCGCCGCCGGTGGCGCTCCGCCGGAGCGGCAGCCCCCGATGACCTGTCTATGGAACCATGACGGCCGAGCAATCCGTTGATACCGAGCCCGTGCCACCTATCACGAGGTTCGACCCGGAGCTGCTCGGGTGTCTTCAGTACCCGAAGCCGAGCGCTCTCACGGAGGGACGGGTAGATCCTGAGGCAGCATTGCCCGCTTCCTCACCGCGACCCATGAACGAGGCTTCGCGCCGCGCGCCGTCCGGCCACGGCGGTTCGCCGCGCCACACTTCCTCGCGCGGCGAGCCGGCTTCGTTTTCTTACGCACTGGAGGAGGAGCACGAAGTCGTCCGGGGGGGCGGACGACCCTTCCCGTGACCCGGTCCAGCTCGATCTGTTCGCCTCGAAGCCCGGCCCGTCGGACACGCCGGAGGGGTAGAACCCAAATTCAACCAGCCCAGCCCAGTGGCCGGATCCGGCCACCACCGATGAATCTCTGGCCGGAGGCAGTCGACAGCCTCCCCGGAGAGATGAATCTCTGGCCGGAGGCAGTCGACAGCCTCCCCGGAGAGATGAATCGGTGGTGCCCTAGTTTGCCCCGAAGTGCCCTAGTTTGACCGCGGACCTCGGATGAGCGGCTAAGTTCGGCCGGAAGTAGTGCTGCCCGCGGGTGCTGGTAACACCCCGGGCAGCGTGGCCGAACCCCGACACACGAGGTCCGACATGCTGACCGTAGTCCGCTCACCCGACGGTGAGCAAGAACGCGGACGTGCGCCCAAGCGGCGCCGCCCCTGCGTCACCCGATCCCTCTCCGACGTCGAGCGCATGCGGCTCCGCGCCGCGCTGCGCAACCTGCGCGGCCTGTATGGCACGTGGGCGTGCCTTGCCGAGGTCATGGGCATGCCGACCCGTTCGATCCGCGCGATCGCGTCGGGCCAGTACGGCGGGTCGCCCGGTACCGCCATGCGCGCCGCGCGTGCGGCTGGGACCACGATCGAGCGCCTGTTGGGCCGGCCCGTAGCGGCCGATCGCTGCCCAACCTGCGGCCGGGGTGCCCCATGAGCCCGTGGGGCCCGCATGCTGGCCCCGCGCGCGTCCTGACCATCACCGAGATCGCCGCGCAGGAGCCGCACATCCGCAGCGCCCTGCGTGGACTCGGTGTGCGCGCCGTCGATCTCGACGACGTGGTGCAGGACGTCGTGCTCGGGGCCTGGATGAGCTCCCAAGCCGGGCGCTACAGGCCCGACCGCACGCGCGAGCCTCTGGACGCTCTGAAGCGCTGGCTCTTCGGCGTGTGCCGCTTCCACTGCACCCACTACCACGAGCGTGCCTTCCGACGCCGGGAGGTGTCGGTTGCCGACCCGTGGACCGCCACGGGGGAGGAGCGCGTCGACCCTGGGCACGTCGGCGATCGCATCGATGCCGGCACGGCGCTGATGGCGATCGCCGGGATGCCGCTCTGGGCTCGCGAGGTGCTGGTGCTCGCCGCGCTGGGGCACGGCGGCACCGAGATCGCCGACATCCTCCGCATCCCGCTCGGCACAGCAGGCAGTCGCCTCCGGCTCGCGCGGGCCCGCCTCGCTCGGAAGCTCCGGAGGCGCCGATGAGCAGCCCCGACTTCAAGAAGCGCGTCCTGACCGACGAGGACCTCTCCCTCATCACCAGCAAGATCCCCGCGCTGGCCGAGCTCCGCGGCGTGCGTCCCTGGAACCGCGACAAGCTCTGGGCCGACGTGCTCGACGCCCTCATCGGGGCGAGAACCAAGGCCGAGCGCGCCGCGGCCCAGCAGGCACTCGGCGCCATCCAGACGCTCGACGCCATCGACCAGTTCTTCGTCCGGCACGACAGGTAGGCGCGCGCCCGGCGAGGCGCTGCGCGAGAGCGCAGCGACGCGGGGGGAAACTTGTTCGCCGTCTGCCGTTACGTCCCCACTCTCGGGCTCACGTGTAACATCTCGGCCAGCCTAATCTGAGCCTCCCGCTGCTGAGTCACATCAACAACAGCGTCCGTGTGCTCGCCGAGGATGCGCAGCTGCTTTTCTAGCACTTCGTCCGGCTCCCTGCCTTTGATCAGGGCGATGAGCCGCTGCCGGCCGTGAAAGCTCTCGCCATGCCGGGCCGCTTTCCTCAGAATCCACGCGGCGGCGTGGAGCGTTTCCCAGCTTCTCGAGTCCGAGAACGCGAGCGACACGCGTTGCATCAGGTTCACAGCGTCGCTGTCGAACCTATAGTCGAACGATATCTCATCTTCTGAGCTTGTTTCGTCAGAAACAGCAAAACTGTACCTGCGCCGCACTCTGTCACCAATCCCGAGATTGTTGAACAGCGACACGGACAACTGCTCGACGCTCAGCGACGCAGGCGCTGGGGCTTCTGGTTCCACCAGCGTGCTGTATAGGTATTCAACCATGTCGTACGGGTCCATCACGGACCCGCTGAGCAAATCTCCGCAAGGCTCCATGATGTAGTTTTGACCGCTGCTGCGCCGGGTCAGCTTCTCGAGCTCAGGGCCTTTCGGGGAGCTTATCAAGTGCTTCCAGTAGTGGACCCACGACTTGTACACATTGACCGAGTGCGCCCACCTGACCGAGCGGCCATCAATCGTTCCATCCGGGCGCTGTCCCTGGAATTTAGAGACTGTGATCCCGCCGCTGGTGAGCACAACGCCGATGTTTAGGCTTTCTCTACGCCTTAGATCCGGCATGTACTTGGCCACGAAACACTTCGTAGTCATAGCATCACCCATGAGCTAACCTGCGGAAAACTGGCCGTGTCACTCTTCAGCAGCTTGAGAATCTGCGATTGTCTGTATAGCAGAAATTGACCAGCCGCGCTCGCTTCTTCTTCAGAAACGGCACCCATGTCGGCCATGTCTTCGCAGAGCTGCACAACCAGACTTTCTGGAATCCATCTGATCAGTTCCGCCCACTCCGAAAAGTGGTCTGACGAGCTGATGTGCTCCGTGAGACATCCGGCTACGCATGGCTCGTCGTACAGATCCAGCAGACGCTGAACCGCACCGCCTTTGATATTGCCTAGTAACGCGTGGCTGTGATCGAACGCCATGGGCGGCGGGCAATCTCGTGAGTACCAGATGTTTTGTTCGTGCCGATCCTCGTTTGCGACCCAGCAGTCGAACGCGACAATGCCAGACGCGACGCGCGGATGATCATGCACCAACTCGCTCGGTATGACCGGCGGCAGCATCTCGTCGTGCTCTCCAAATTGGAGAGACACGTACGCGATCTCCCCGTCATTCGTCGTTGCGACGAGACCTGGCGGCATCGGCAGGCCAAGCATCATGGCGAGGCGTCCACAGATATATTCGTTTGCCACTGCATACGGCGCCATAGGCGTGTTGAGCTTGCCTATGCCCGACATGGTGCAGTAGTGGGGATCGCAGTACCCAACTGCGGACTCCCCCCAATTTATGATGCTGTATCTGGGGCCAGCCATGGAGACGATCCTTCCGCGGCTAGCATGCTACGCCATGTAGTGTCGCGTGGGCAAGACAGCGCCGGGCGACCTCTGCCGTCCATGATCGCGGTGGCCCTGCCGCTGCGCGCTGATCGTCTAGGAGTCCCCGAACAGGCTGAGCTGGACCATCCGCCTCGGCTGCGGCGCTGGCGGAGGCTCTGACGGGGGCGGGAACTCGTGCTCCGGCGTGCTCGCCGTGGGAGCCGCGGGCGGCGGCGCGGGACGGAGCGCGCCGACGGGACGGAGCCTAGCGGAACCGTCCGGCGCCACCTCTGGCCGACGAGCTGCTGTGCACGCCGACTCTGGCCGTCCTGGTCGAATTCCGCCTGGATGCACTCATGCAGCACGGTGTCAAGCACAAAATCCGATATGCCGCAGTTTTTGCAGTTTGGCGGTTAAACGATCCAGCGCTAGACCCGCGCCAGCGTTTCAGACCGCGTCGACGAACGGCGCTTGGCCATGACCCGCCTCGAGGAGTTTGTATGGCATGGGAATTGGATGAGGAAGGCGCTGCGCCGATCCTCATCAACGGCAACTACGGGCTCACGATCACCTCTCCGCATCTGGAGGACCTCCGCGCCGGCCCTAGAATCGCCGACATCCTCCGCATCCTCCAGGAATTGGCCGGGAATAAGCGAAATGCCTTGGACGCGGCATTTCAGGCAGACAAGCGACCCCGTGACGATCAACTTCGGGAGATTCGCAACCTGTTCGCGAACGACGAACAGGCAGGTTCGACGCCGTAATTCACTTACTACCACCAGGATTCGTGGCATCACTCGGGCTCTCCAAACAGGCTCGGCTGCAGCATCCGCCGGGGCCGGGGCGGCGGCTCTGACGGCGGGGGCTTCGGCTCGGCGGGAGCCGCTGCGGACGCCACGGGCGCAGCTGGTGCCTCGGCGAGCGCCGCGGCGACGAGTTCCTCCACGCTCCACACGTGGTCGGTCAGCCAGGCCTCCATGGCGGGCGTCACGCGCAGCGCCTTGCGGGCGGCAGAAGTTGTTGAACATCATGTGCAGCGCGGCGGCCGCCTTGTGATGCGGGAGGCGCTTGCTGTGGTGGTGGGGCAACTGCCTCACCAGGCTTGCAATGACCCCACTCTGTACAGCTGACGCGACAAGCCAGCTATACGGTGAATCGGTTGGTCAGCCCCCTGGGTGTGCGGCCTCCGCCGCTTCTGCCGCCCTTGGAGGTGACGAGGCTCATGATGGGAAGGCCCACGAAAAACAGGATGCCGAGGAGCCCGATGACAGTACTCATGCCGAACTATGGCGCCAGTACAGGGCGCGGTCTACTCGTCAACATTGTCCGGCTGTCCGCCCACGCAGAATACAGCACGGACGTCGAGCGTCACGAGTAGATCGACCAGGCAGCTGGCTACTGCTCGGGTGGATCCCCGAACAGCGAGAGCTGTACCGGCTCCCTCGGCCTCGGACGCCAGGACAGCAGGTCGAGCTGACCGACCGGCTCCCGGTCCGGCGCGGGGGGCTGTGCCGGGGCAGCGGCCTGTCCTGTGGCCGCTGGCTCCGGCTGAGGAATCGCGGGCGCAGCCGCCACGGGAGGCGGCTGCGGAGCAGAGGGCGCCGTCGGCGCGGACCCGCCCGGGAGCACGCGCAGCCAGCCACGCCCGCCCGGAAGCTCCCGCGCCGGCCCCTCCGGCTTCGGGATGGCGAGCGGCTGCGGCTCCGGCTTCTCCCCGGCCGGCTCCTCCAGCGCGGCGACCATGAGCTCCTCCAGCGTCCACACGGTGTCCGTGATGCCCGCTGCCATCGCGGGGGTGATCCGCATGTTTCGCGGGATGTGGCAGAGGTTCGTGTACGTGTAGTGGAGCGCGATGGCCGCGCGGTGCCGCGAGAGCTTCTTGCTGAAGGCGAGCGTGCGGCGCCGGAGCCGAGCGTTCCACTGCCGCGCCGTTAGGTTGCTGCGTTCTATGGCAAAATTGGTCGCCTTCGCCGGGTCCGGCGTCCCGAAGATGGCGCGCTTCTGGATGAAGTCGACGCCGCGTTCGACCGCGAACTTCTCCGAGGTGCCGGGCTTCCCAGGGCGCGAGCTGAAGTTCTTGACCGTCTGCATGTACGGCACAGCGCGCCCGAAGTTCGCGGCGATCGGCTGCGCGTAGAGCCCGAGCCCGTCGGTGGTGATCTGCGGCATGACCGCGAGCCGCGCGCGCACGTCTTCGACGAGGGCATCGGCGCTCTCCTGGTCGCGCTTCCCGACGTGCCACGCGATGATGAGCTTGCTGGTCCGGCAGATCGCCGCCCAGGTCCAGGTCTCCCCGCTGGTCGCCGCGTCGTGCTTCGCCGGGTCGACGTGGACCTGACGACGGGAGACCCAGGAGTGCATCTCGTCGAGGTCCACGAGCGGGGAGGTCAGATCGCGCACCATGCGATCATGGAGCCGCGCGCAGCCCTCGCCGATGGCCTGCCCGAAGCGGCCGATGGTGTCCTGATGGACGCCGGTCATGCGCGACGCGGCGCGGATGCTGGTGCCGTTCACGAGCGCAGCGAGCACCTCTAGCCGCCGCTCCGCCGGGAGCACGTTCGCCATGGACTTGCACCTCTCCGGACGCGTGCCCATGATCGCAGTGCGACGTGCGACGGGTGGGCCACCATCCGGCGTTCCGCAGCCCCGTCTCGGGTTCCAGCCGAGGCGGGGCGCTTTGCCTGTGCAAGTGAGTATAGCCCTTGTTTTCTAGGGCTCCAGCGCGGTGGGACAGTGGCTGTCATAGCCTCCGTCGCGGATCCAGCGTCAAATACGGGCTTTCCTACACCGCCAAGGGGCACGGGTGCGCCGTGTGACACGGCTCGTCCGACGGGACGCCGGGCGCCTTGGCAAGGCATCTGGCTGGCGGCCACATGGGTAGATGGTTGACTGCGCGACGGGACGCGATGCTAGCTCCCCGCTATGCCTACGATGCGATCGCGGCGCTCGGGGCGTTCGCGTTTCAGGCAAACGCGAACGCCCCGATAGAAGCGCATGGCCCGTGGTAGGATCAACCCATGGCTGCGACCAAAACCTACACGCCTCGCATCGGATCAGACCCAGCGTACATACAGGCTGTCGGCCAAGCCTTCTATAATTTTACCTACCTAGAGTGGAGTGTTATTTGGCTGGTGGCCAAATTGAAAAGTGGCTACTTCGGCGAAATCGAATCCGCAAATCCTCCGAAGACCGCCGGCACAATCCGTAGGGATCTCGCGCATGAGGCCACGGCATCTAAAAAGATCGATGCTCCGACGCGAGCGAAGCTCGTGGCGATTTCAAGGCGATTCGATCAGGCAACACGGCGACGAAATCTGCTGCTACACGCGCATCCATTTACGGACCAGGACGGAAACCAGCTTCTAGGCGGGCTTTCACACGGGACACGCCAAACCTGGACCATCGATGACGTGCTGGGCGTAGCGGAGGAGTTCGAGGTATTAGCTCGTGAGGCCAATGCTGTACTGCATCAAGACTTGAAAGGTCTATGACTGTCCCACAATTGACGCCTCGTGGCGGACCGCCAGGACCAAGTCGGTGGACTGGTATGACATGCCGCACGCATGCCGACATCGGGTGCGCTGCCAGCGGTACCGGGGTCGCCGCGCTGCCAAGGTGAAACTTGGCGTCTGCCCTAATTAGGGCACCACCGATGAATCTCTGGCCGGAGGCTGTCGACAGCCTCCCCGGAGAGATGAATCTCTGGCCGGAGGCTGTCGACAGCCTCCCCGGAGAGATGAATCTCTGGCCGGAGGCTGTCGACAGCCTCCCCGGAGAGATGAATCTCTGGCCGGAGGCTGTCGACAGCCTCCCCGGAGAGATGAATCTCTGGCCGGAGGCTGTCGACAGCCTCCCCGGAGAGATGAATCTCTGGCCGGAGGCTGTCGACAGCCTCCCCGGAGAGATGAATCTCTGGCCGGAGGCTGTCGACAGCCTCCCCGGAGAGATGAATCTCTGGCCGGAGGCTGTCGACAGCCTCCCCGGAGAGATGAATCTCTGGCCGGAGGCTTCAGTTGGCCGCCACACTGGACAATTCGCGTGAAGGAGACCTAAAAGATCGCGATGCGTACGAGCGAGGAGATCTACCACCGCATCCGCTGGGATGCGCGCCTCGATCCCGCACGCTTCGTGATGGGCATCGACGTGCACGCGGCGGAGCCCAAGCGCGTCCCGCTGCCGGCCTTCGTGCCGGGGGGCGACCTGCCCTGGCATCGGGTCGTGTACATCGAGGCCGAGGGCGAGAGGGTCTGGGATCGTCAGACGGGCCTCGACTCCCTCGACACGACGCAGGCCGGCCGGGTGCGCGCGCCGCAGCGGCTGCGGCCGCCGTTCTTCACGGCGCGCGCGGCCATGCGCTGGGAGGCGACGGAGGGCCGCTGGGCGACGGCCGAGGCCGCGGCGCCCCGGTTCACGCCGGGCGCGAGCGCGCGGCTGCGCGTCCTCTCGTGGAACACGCTCTGGGACCGCTACGACGCCGAGCGCATCCACACCGCGCGGCGCCGGCCGCTGCTCGTCGAGGCGCTCGGCCGCGCCGACGCCGACGTGATCGCGCTGCAGGAGGTCGAGTTGCCGCTGCTCGATCTCCTGCTCGGCGCCGGCTGGGTCCGCGCCGACTACACCGTCAGCGACGGGCCGCGCGGGCGCGACGTCGACACCTGCCACCTGCTGCTCCTGAGCCGGCTGCCGGTGATCGAGGTGGGGTGGCACGCCCTGGGGAAGTACAAGGCCGCCGTCGCGATGACGCTGGCGCTCGCGGGAGAGCCGCTCGTCGTGGTGACCACGCACCTCACGAGCGATCACGCGGAGGAGGGGGCACGGAAACGCGCGGCCGAGCTGGAAGACCTCGCCGTGGGCCTCTCCGCCGTCGAGGGCGACGTGGTGCTGCTGGGCGACCTCAATGACGGCGGGCCGGGTCCCGCGTCGAAGCTCGGCCTCGTGGACGCCTGGCTGGAGGCCCGCGGCGCCGGGGACGAGGCGCCCACGTTCGATCCCACCGTCAACCCGCTGGCCGCCGTCTCGTCGCTGTCCGGCCGCGCCTGCCGGCTGGATCGTGTGATGTTTCGCGGGGCGGCGCTGCGCCCGATCACCGCCGATCTGGAAGGGACGACGCCGCTTCCGCCGGATGGCCTGTTCCTGTCCGACCATTACGGCGTCCGTGTCGAGCTCTCCGTCGGCGAGGCGCCGGGCGAGGTCCTCGACGTGGCGACGACCGCGCGCACGGCCCTCGCGTGGGTACCGCCCGAGCCGCTCTGGCCCGAGATCCAGGCCATCCGCGCGCTCCACGACCCGCAGATCGACCGCTGGCCGCCGCACGTGAACCTCCTGTTCGGCTTCGTGCCCGAGTCGAGCTTCGAGGCGGCGCTCCCGCTCCTGTCGGCCGCCGCGCGCGAGGTCGGCCCGTTCCCCGCGGTGCTGGAGGGTACGCGCTCGTTCCGGCACGGCGCGGACGCCACCGTCTGGCTCGACCCCGCCGCGGGCGGCAAAGATCCGTGGGCGCGGCTGCATCAGGCGCTGGCGCGCCGCTTTCCGCGGTGCGTGGGGCGCGCCGAGGGCTATACGCCCCACCTGACCCTGGGCCGCGTGGACGACCCGGCGCGCGTGCAGCCCGGCTGGGCCGCGCAGCTCGGCCGCCGCGAGGCCGCGGTCGGCGAGCTGGTCCTGCTGTCGCGGCGCGGCGCCGAGCCGATGCAGGTGCGGGCCTCGGTCGCGCTGGGCAGCGGCTCGGTGCGCTGGGCGGCCGAGCCCGCGCCGGCCGCGTCCAGCCGCGCTCCGAAGCCCGACCGCGCGTCAGCGCTCGTGGCCCGGCTGAAGGCGGCCCTGCCCGGGGGCGCGCTCCACGTCACGGGCTCGCGGCGGCTCGGCTGCGCGCTGCCCGGCGCGGACCTCGACCTCGTCGCCGCCCTGCCGGGGCCCATCGATCTCGACGCCGTCGAGGTCCAGGTGCGCTCGGCCCTGCCCGAGGCGTCGACCGTGCGGCGTGTGGAGGCGATCCGCGTGCCGTGCCTCGAGCTCTGCGCGGTTGGCCTGGACGCGGACCTGACGCTCGTCGACGCGGGCGCGGTGCGACCCGAGCACGCCGTCGCGCGGCGCCTCGAGCTGGGCGAGGCCGCCGCGGTGGCCCTGAGCGCCGTCACCGACGCCGACGCGCTGCTCGAGGCTGTCGATGCGGCGTCCGCTCCCTCCGCTGCTCCTCGGCGCCGCGAGGCATTCCTGGCGCTGGCCCGCGCCGTCAAGGCATGGGCTCGCGCAAAGGGCATCGACGCCGCGCCGTTCGGTGGTCTGCCGGGCATCGCATGGCTCGTCCTGGCCGCGCGGGTCGTCTGCGAGGCCCCGGACCTGGAGCCCGGGCCCCTGCTGTCCCGCTTCTTCGGCGCCTGGGCAGCCTGGGATTTTCGCCGGCCCATCGCGCTGGATCCTTCGGCTCCGGCGGTCGGCACGCCCGGGGATCCCGTGCGCATCGCGACGCCGACGGCGCCCGTGCGCTCGTGCAGCGATACCGTCGGCGCCGCCGCCCTTGCGACGCTGTCCGACGAGCTGTACTCCGCCTGGGAAGCCGTGGAGTCGGCCCTGGCCGCCGGCCGCGATCCGCTGCCCGATCTGCTCGCGCCCCCGCCGCTGCACCGGCGCCACGCCGCCTGGGCCGTGATCACCGTCGAGGCGCCCGAACCCGAGGGCGTGGCTTCCGGCCTGGGCTGGGTGCGCGGCCGGATCCGCGCGCTGCTCTCGTCCTTCGAGCGCGCCGGGGTCGGAGATCTGCGGGCCTGGCCTCATGCATTCGACAGGGGCCCGCGCCTCGCCCGCCACGCCATCGGGCTGGGCAAGCGCCCGCCTGCGGCCGCGGCCCTCGAGAAGCTCGCGGCTCCCTGGGCTGCGGGCCTGCACGGGGTGCACGTCGCGTGGGTCGAGGGCGGCGGGGTGCCGACGCTGCGCGCTGAACAGGGCGCGTGAGCGCTTCCGCACGTCAGGGGCAAAACACGATGTCGTAGTCTTCCCCGGCGCAGGCGGCCATCGACTCCTGATCATCGCCGGACCACGAATACGCGTCCTTGCATGCCTCTTCGAAGTACGCGGCCACGGGGTTCGCGGGATCGTCCCGGTCAGGGCTCACGCAGGAGATCGTCGCGCCGCTCTCGTCCTTGTAGCGGCCCTCCTCCGGGCACTGCGCGAGCAGGCTCGTCGGGCACGACAGCGTCCGGCAGTCCGGCAGTCCGACGGGCACGATCGCCAGCGGGAGGTTGTGCGCGTCCACGTGGCTGATGTTGTACCAATCGAAGTCGTTGAAATCGGTGTTGAGGGTCATCTCGGCCAGCGTGTGTCGGCCGCCGCCGGGGTCCGACCCGGCGTATGCCCAGTAGCGCAGGGACGACAGCGGCTCCTCGCTGGTGCCCACGTCGCGGCACGCGAACTGTCCCGGGCCGAGCTCCCCGCCGTCGATGAGGCTCCCCAGGAACTGGAGCGGCTGATCGCACTTGTTGACGAAGGCCAGGGTGGACTTCCCGTCACCGGGCGTGCGGCAGTCGACCTCGCCCGGATTGACGGGCGGCTGGCCTGTCGATGCGCTGCTGGCGTCGCTCGACGAGGCTCCGCCGGTCGCGCTGGACGCGGCGCTGACCGAGGTGGATCCGCCGCCCGTCGCGCCGGAGGACGTGTCCTGCTCGGAGGACCCGCAGCCGGCATCGAGCAGCGCCATGATGAGCAGCGCGGCCGCGGTCTTCCAGTATCGCGACATGATGGTCCTCCTTGCGGCCTCGGTGGCGGGAGGAGGATGAGGATACAGAAAGCCTCGTCCACCGAGAAGGCGTGTCGTCATCGGGCCGCGCGCAACGACCCGCGCGGACTCGGCACCTCGGGCGTCCTTCAGGGCGCCTGGCAGGACACGCGGTGGATCGGCTCCTCTTTCCCTTCACCGACCGTCACGTAGTCCCATCCGCCGGGCACCCACGCGATCGCCTCGGCCTGCTCCTCGTCGGGCGACGGCAGCACGCAGGGCGGTTCGGCCAGCGCCTGCGCCACTGTCTGATCCGGTGTCATCGGGTAGTAGAGCACGTGGGATGAGGTGCGCAGCAGCACGCCCGTGCCGTCCGGGTGGACGTCGCCGCTGGTGAAGCGCGCGCTGCCGGCGGGCGGCTCGATGGATCCCGTCCGGACGAGCGTCGCCGGCGCGCCCGCGGCGGGAAGCGCTGCCAGCTCGTAGACGCTCGAGGTGCCCTTGTTGACCTTCGTCACGAGGGTGATCGCTCCTGTTGCGGGGTGGATGAGCAGCGTCTCCGCGTCGTGGGCTCCGTCGGGGTACGAGAGCACGAACACCTCGGCGGTCGAGGCGAGCGGCCCTCCTCCCAGCGTGTCCGGCTCCGGCACGCTGTAGATCGTGGTGCTGTCGCGCTCGCCGTCGTTGTCGCCGATGTCCGCGAGGAAGAGGCAGCTGCCCCCGCCCGAACGGCAGGGCCCGCGCGCGATGTCCTCCCAGTCGACCGCGGCCGCGCCGGCCACGGTCACCTCGGCCCGCAGCGCGCCGCCGAGCCCGATCGCGAAGAAGCGGGGGTCATCGCCGTGGTCGTTGTGAACATAGAGCACCTCCGGGTGCAGCCCGCTGGCGACGACACCGGAGCACTCGTCGATGTCGCCCGGCGGGAGCGCGCCGATTCGCGCGGCCCCGGTGCAACGAGGGCAGCCCGTCTCCCGCACCGCCGGCGGATCCGAGGCCCCGCAAGCCGACAGGAGCAGCGAGAGCGCGAGCGCCGGCGCCGGCGCCGCAGAGCGGCGTGCCAGGACGCCAGGCGCAGGCCCTCCCTCCGGATGGGGCGCCCGGAGGCGGCACGGCGGCAGCTGCGGAGCGCGAAGGATCTCGAGTGCAGACGTCGGTGACATGAGCATCGCGGTTCGGTGCAGAGAGAGAGTTGAACGCAAAGGCGCCAAGAGCGCAAAGACGCCAAGATGCATGATATCCATTCTTTCTTTTGCGCCTTTGCGCCTCTGCGCCTTTGCGTTGACTCTCTCTCCGGATTCCCGGCGGGCCGAGCTAGGGCGCCGCGTTCGCCGCCCCGGGGGTCGGCGCCGTGGCGGCGCCCTCGCCGGTCAGGTCGGGCAACCTGCCCCACGTCTCCCCATCTGCTGCGGCCTCGATCGGGTACTTGAGCTCGGCGAGCACCTGGTCGCTCTCGGAGATGAGGTAGACGGTCTCGCCCCTGGAGGCGCTCACCTTCCAGGTCGCATAGAAGCAGCTGCTCGGGCCGCCGTCCGGCAGGCACGCGGTGTGGGGCCCAGGGCCGTCCTCGGGCAGCTGGTCGCCGAGGATGAGCAGGTACGCGCCCGGGGCGAGCTGCGTGCCTTCGGGGAACCTGAGCGCGTCGGCCGTGTTGCACTCCCCGCTGTCGTCGGAGTCGCACAGGCCGAGCCCGCCGAGGTCGGCCGAGCCCGGGCCCGGGTTGCCGAGCTCGATCCAGTCGCCGCCCTTGGCCGAGATCTCGTTCACCACGACGGTCGTCGTCGCGGTCCCGCCGCCCGTCCCCCCTTGGTCGCCGCCTGCGCCGCTCGAGCTCGAGCTCTGAGACGTGGTGGTCGCGCCCGTGCTCGGCGTGCCCGTGTCCCCGGGCTCGTCGCTCGAACCGCAGCCTCCCGCGCAGAGCGCAGCGAGGCAGAGCGCGGCATATCGAAGTTGTGCCATCACGATGTTCTCCTCGGCCCCAGCACACGGCGATCCCGGCGGTGTGTCAACCGTGTGTCAACGGGCGGCGCGTGCGGGCTCCCGGTCGTGCCCGCCCCCGCCGTGGACGCGCGCGCGTCTGCAAAGCGCGCGGCCGCATCCCTCAGCGCGCCCGCGCCCCGTGGTCCGCGATCACGCTCGCCACGCAGCAGGTCAGCTTCTTCCCCATGCCGAGGTGCAGGAACTCGTTCGGACCGTGCGCGTTCGATTGCGGCCCGAGCACGCCGGTGATCAGGAATTGCGCCTCCGGGAACTTCTCTCCCAGCATCGCCATGAACGGGATCGTCCCGCCCTCGCCGATCCCCATGGCCGGCCGGTCGAAGAACATCTTCGACGCCTTGCGCACCGCCGCATCGAGCCAGGGCGCCGTCGCCGGCGCGTCCCAACCGGCCGACGGCTCGCTCACGTGGAACCGGACCTCCGCCCCGTACGGCGGGTCCTTCTCCAGGGCCTCCTTCAGCGCCGCCGCCGCCTTCCTCGGGTCGAGGCGCGGCGGCAGGCGCATCGAGAGCTTCGCCCTCGTGAACGGGCGCAGCACGTTGCCCGCGCCCGCGATGGGCGGCAGGCCGTCGACGCCCGTCACGGAGAGCGCGGGGCGCCAGGTGCGGTTCAGGAGGAGCTCCGCCGTGTCGCCGGTCACCGGGCACGCGCCCTTCACCCACGGCAGCTCGCACACGACCGACGCGCCCAGCACGTCGGCCGCGGCCCGCGCCTGCGCCGCGCGCTCCTCCGGGATCTGCACGTGCAGCGCGTCCACGAGGACGCGCCCGGTCCGCTCGTCCTCGATGCGCGACAGGAGCTGCCGCAGGATCCGGAAGCTCGAGGGCACCACGCCGCTGCCCACGCCCGAGTGGACGCCCTCGCGCAGGATGTTCACGTCGAGCGTGCCCTGGAGCAGCCCGCGGAGCGACGTCGTGGTCCAGAGCTGGTCGTAGTTGCCGCAGCCGGAGTCGAGGCACACGACGAGGCTCGGCTTGCCGATGCGCCCCGCGAGCGCGTCGATGTAGGCCGGCAGGTCCGGGCTGCCGCTCTCCTCGCAGCCCTCGATGAGCACCACGCAGCGCGCGTGCGGGATCCCCTGCTCGTGCAGCAGGCGCAGCGCCGCGAGCGACGCGAAGGCCGAGTAGCCGTCGTCGGCGCCCCCGCGGCCGTAGAGCTTGTCGCCCTCCCGCACCGGCTCCCAGGGGCCGAGCCCCTCGCGCCACCCCGTCATCTCGGGCTGCTTGTCGAGGTGTCCGTAGAGGAGCACCGTGTCGTCGCGCGTGCCCGGCACCTCCATCAGGATCACCGGCGTGCGGTTGCCGATGCGCACCACCTCCACCGTGAGCCCGGGGATCGGCTGCGCCTCGCACCAGGCCGCGATCAGCGACGCCGCCCTGTCCATGTGGCCGTTCTCGCGCCAGGCGGGGTCGAAGGCGGGCGACTTGTTGGGGATGCGGATGTAGTCGTGCAGCGCGGGGACGATCTCCTGCTCCCAGCAGCGCTCGCAAGACGCGACGGCTTCACGCTCGTTGAGCTTCGTCAGCATGAACCTCTCCAGGGTTGAGGACGGCGGCGATCTCCGGGGACCGACTCTACAGCGCCCACGACGTGGGTGTACCCCGGACATGGAGGCGTGACATCTTCAAGGTTCCGGAGCGCCGTGGCGAGGAGCGCGGGGCCGGCGGGCGGGCGCGGCGCGTGGACGGGCGGGCTCAGCGGGCCCGCCGGGCGTCAGGGCCGCTTCTCGAAGGTCACCTCCGGGTACTCCGGCGAGGGACCGTCGAGCAGCGGGGCCGCGTCGCCGCGCACGTGCGCCTGGACGAAGGCGCGCGTGTACGCGTTCGTGATCTCGACCGCGCGCGCCGGAGCGAGCGTGCCGAGCTGCTCCGGGGCGACGCCCTCGCCGAGGAAGTGCTCGACGACGAGCGGCAGGTCCGAGAACGTGAGGTGGGCGGTGTCGTCGACCCGCGCCCGGTAGGCTTGCCCCTTCAGCGCGCCGTAGGTCTCGTCGATGCTCGCATCGTCGGGGTGGTTCGCCGCGAGCAGGATGAAGAAGGGCTGCGCGAGGCTCCTGCCGCCGGCGCCCTTCTGCGGCCCGAAGAGGCTGCCGTCGATGTCGAGGCCGGCGTCGAAGCGGTCGTCGCGGGCGCACGCCTCGGCGGCCATCGCGCCGCCGTAGGAGTGGCCGAGCACGCCGACCCGCTCGAGGTCGAGCCGGCCCGTGAGCAGGCCGCCCGGGTCGTCCTGCGCGGCGGCCGTGAGCTCGTCGAGCACGAAGCGCGCGTCGTCGACCCAGACCGCGACGTGCTCGTTCATCGCCTGAGAAAAGGCCTCGATCTCCTCCTCCGACGCGTCCATCGCCGGCGTCGGGACGACCGAGCCGAAGGGCACGGCGCGGCCGTCGGGGAACACCGTGAGCTCGGTGTCGTAGGTGTGGCTGATGGCGGCCACGACGAAGCCGTGGCTCGCCAGGTCCTCGAGGAGGCTCGTGTAGTCGGCGCGGAGCATCCCGAACCCGTGCGAGAAGAGGAGCACCGGGTGCGGCGCGCCGTCTTCGGCGAGCGGCACGCCCACGCGCGCGTGCGTGAGGATGCTCGCCTCGAAGCCGTCCTCGATCGGGAGGCCGCCGGTCATGCGGCGGCTGTCGCCCTCCTCCGGCGACAGGTACGGCGCGAGCTGCCCTGTGCCGCAGGGATCGGCCGGGTAGAAGAGCTGCACCATGAGCTCCCGGCGGTCGTCGGGATCTTCCGTCGCCTCTTCTCCACGCGCGCTGTCGGTGAGGGCGTGGATCTGCGTGCCGACCGGGTGCGGGCCGGTCGGGCGGGGCAGCTCGAGGACGCCGTCGGCAGGCGCTTCGTCGCCCCAGCCGGTGCAGACCGGATCGCCTTCGTGCGGGGGCAACGCGTCGTGATCCACGCACCCGGCGAGGAGCGTGGAGGCGGAGAGGGTTGCGAGCAGGCAGAGGGCGTGTCGAGAGACGTCGCTGTGGAGCATGCGCGCATCGTTCTCACGGCGTGGCCGAGGCTGGCGCGGCGAGCACGATCGTGGCGCTCGATCGGGCTCGGCAGACGCGAAGGTCGGCCTGACAGTAGCCACAGACCCCTGTAGTATCGGCACCATGCGGGCAGCTCAGGAAGCGTGGCCGCGACGAATGGGTGGCGCATCCGGCAGACCCGCGACGGCTGGACGAGGCGGGGATACTTTTGAGGCGCCGCGACGCCGCGACCGTGTGGAGACATTCCAAATGCTTGAGTACAGCCCCGCATGGCCGCATGGCGAGGTTCAGGACGCATTCCCAGAGGTCTTTTACGTCGTGGGTACGAACAGGACTCACCACGCCGGGATCGATCTCCAGACGAGCCGCACGATGACCGTGCTCCGGCAGAACCGAGAGCTCACGCTCGTGAACACCGTGCGCCTGACCGAGGAGGGGCTGCGCCAGCTCGACGCTCTCGGCCAGGTCCGCCACATCGTGCGGCTCGGTGCATTCCACGGTCGAGACGATCCCTTCTATCGTGACCGCTACGGCGCCACCCTGTGGGCGCTCCCCGAGGCGGTGGCGGCCGACGGCCGACCTGCCGACCGAGCGCTCGCAGCAGGGGGCCCGTTCCCGGCTCACGGAGGCTCCGTATTCGAGTTCACGACGGCGCGGTTCCCTGAAGCCGCCGTTTTGCTCCCGCGAGAGGGCGGAATCCTCATCACGTGTGATGCCGTCCAGAACTGGTCACACGTCGATCGCTTCTTCTCCGAAGAAACGGGCGTGCTGTTCGTCGCTCAAGGGTTGATCGGCGCGGCGAACATCCCCGCGACCTGGCGAGAGGCGTGCGCCCCCGATATTTCAGATTTTCGCCGCCTGGCCGATCTGCCGTTTCGCCATCTCATCAGCGCGCACGGTGAGCCGCTTCGTGACGACGCCAAAAAACTGCTCCAGGCCCGCATAGACGAAGAGTTTCGCCTGCGAGGACAGGAGCCGGCGTGACACGGGTGACGCCGCCCGACGAGCCGTCGCAGACGACGGCGCCCTCCCTCACCATGCCCGATCCGGCGTCCGCGGCTGAACGCCAGGATCGGTAGACACATCGGGGAACGCGATGCACAGCGCACACGCCATGCCCGCGATCCTGCTCCCCCGCGGGCGCGATCCCTGGCTCAGCGTGCTCCTGCTGTCCGGCCTCGCCCTCACCGTGTTCGGCGCCGGGTCTCTCCTGCGAATCCTGGCCGGCCTCCTCGGAGCGGTCGCCCTCTTCGTGGTCCGGAGGGCCTACGGCGGGCTCGATGGGGATCTGGAGCGCCTTGGAATCGTGCACCTGTTCGCGCCGGGGCTGGTCTCTTTCGCCCACCCGGCGATGCTGGTGCAGAGACATCCGTGATCAGTTAGCCAAACTAAGCGTCGTGGGACTGTTCGACATCGTCATCGCCCGAGCGGGCTGCCCCAGCTGTGGACATTTCCAGGAGTGGCGCGTCTAACCCGGCGCCTCTTCGCGGCGCGCCAGTGGGGGACAGCGCCGCCCGCGCGGGCGGCGCGCCCGGTTGTCCGGCCGGCGCTCAGCCCTGCTTGCGGGGCGCCTTGAGCGAGAGCTTCAGCAGCACGTCGTCGCGGATCAGATCGTCCTGCTTGCCCGGATAGACGATGCCGAAGTCCTTGCGGTTGATCACGAACTCCGCGCTGCCCGACACGGCGTCGGCGCCCTCGGTGATGGTCGCCGGGAAGGTGATCGTCTTCTTCACGCCGTGCAGCTCGAGCTCGCCCGTGACGGTGTGCGTCGCGCCGTTCTCGCCGCCGGCCTTGATCTCGGTCGAGGTGAACGTCGCCTTCGGGTACTTCTCGACGTCGAAGAAGTCCGGCGACTTGAGGTGGCCGTCGAGCTTCTCGGCGTCGCTCTTCACCGACGACGCGTCGGCCTCGACGGTGACCTTGCCGCCCGCGGCCTTGCCGCCGGCGAGCGTGATCGAGCCCGAGATCTTCTCGAATTTGCCCTCGTGTTTGCCCGTGACCTTCGAGCCGACGAAGCCGATGGTCGAGGCGGCCGCGTCGAGGGGCAGCGCCTCGGCGGGGCCCGCGGGCGCGGCGGCGGCCTGGGTCTGCGCGGGCGCGGCGGTCGAGATGGTCGCCTTGGGCTTGTCCTTGGTCGGATCTTCGCACCCCGCGAGCGAGAGCAAGAGCGCGGCGGGGAGGGCGATGCGAGCGAAACGAGCGGTGAACATGAGAGACAATCTCCTTATCGGTCAGCCAAACTGCACAGAACGCTTCGTGAACGAGCCATAGGTGAGCCCCGTGATGGGGAACTGCACCGGCTCGCTCACGTCGATCGACGCCCCCATGGCGGCGACGACCGGCACGAAATGCTCGTGGGTCGGGAGCGCCATCCGCACGCCCGGCGCGCGGGCGCGGTACTCGATGAGCGCGCCCACGTCGCGCTGCGAGAGGACCTCGGCGCACCATGCGTCGAACTCCGTGGCCCAGGGCTGCGCGACCGCATCTCCGCGCCAGTCTGCCGCGCGGAGGTTATGGGTCAAGAAACCGCTGCCGACGATCAACACCCCCTCGTCGCGGAGCGGCGCGAGCGCTCGCCCCATCTCGAGGAGCGGAGCTGGAGAGAGCGTCGGCAAAGAGATCTGGAGCACCGGGACGTCCGCGCCCGGGTACATGCAGAGGAGCGGCACATAGGCGCCGTGGTCGAGCCCGCGGCGAGGCGCCTCGGCGACCGGCCCCAGCGGGCCGAGCAGCTCCCGGACGCGCCGCGCGAGCGCGGGGGCGCCGGGCGCGGGGTACGTCACCTGGTAGTACCTCTCGGGGAAGTTGTAGAAGTCGTAGACGAGGGGCACGGTCTCGGTCGCACCGAGCGTGACCGGCGCGTCCACCCAGTGGGCCGAGATCATGAGAATCGCCGCGGGGCGCGGCACCGCCTGCGCCCAGGCGGCGAGCTCGGCGACCCACGCGCGATCGTCGAGCAGGAAGGGAGAGCCGTGCGCGAGGAACAGGGCTGGCATGCGCCCCTCGCGCGCTGTTTGCTGGATGTCTGACATCGAACCTCTCTCGGCCGCGCTGGACGTGGAGCTCGACGCCGGAGCCGGGCCGGGCGCGGTCGACGTCGAGCGCCCGCAGGCGCCGGCGATCGGTGCGGCCCCGCCCGCGGCAAGGAGGAGCCTCAATGCAGCCCGGCGATCCATGATGAGCCCACCCTAGGTCGTTTCCAGGAGTGGTACAATGACCCTGAAATGAAACGGCGGGTTGTCAAAACGGAAACGATCGACGCGAATGTGAGCGATTTGCGGGCCTTCTGCCTGGTGGTCGACCTCGGATCGATCACGGCGGCCGCGAAGACGCTGGGCGAGACGAAGGGCAGCGTCAGCCGCCGCATCACGCGCCTGGAGCACGCGCTCGGGGTGGAGCTGCTCCGCCGCAGCCCGCGGCTCGTGCAGGCGACCGAGGACGGGCTCGCCTACCGGATGCGCGTCGGCCGGGCGCTCGAGCTGCTGGAGGACGCGAACGTGGCGGTGCAGCAGGCGCGCTCGAGGCCGCGCGGGCACCTGCGCGTGACGGCGCCGTTCGATCTCGGGCTGAGCATCCTGGCGCCGCTCTCGGCCGGCTTCGCGGAGCGCTTCCCCGAGATCTCGCTGGAGCTGCTGCTCACCGAGGCGCTCCTCGATTTCGACGCCCACCAGGTCGACGTGGCCCTGCGCGCGACCTCGAGCCTCCCGGACTCGTCGCTCATCGCCCACAAGCTGCAGCACATCGAGGTCGGCCTGTTCGCGGCGCCGTCCTACCTGCGCAAGCACGGGGCCGTGCGCCGGCCCGAGGAGCTCGCGGGGCACCGGCTGCTGCTCGCCCAGACCGCGCGCGGGCACGCGTCGATCGCGCTCTCGGCGCGCGACGGCCGCGATCGCGCGGAGCTCCGGGTGCGCGCGGCGATCTCGGCCTCCGATTTCTCCTTCTGCCGCGAGGTCGCGCTGGCCGGGGGCGGGATCGCGCTGGTCCCCGCGCTCAACGTGCGCGGCGACCTCGACGCGAAGCGGCTCGTGCCCGTGCTCAAGGACTACGCGATCCACGGCGCCGCCTCCCTGTACCTCGTCCACCCGGGGACGCGCTTCCTGCCGTCCAAGATCCGCGCCTTCCGCGACTACCTGCTCGACGCGTTCGGCGTCCAAGGGCGGCGCGAGGCCCCCGCCGCGGCGCGGTAGCGGGCCGCCCCCTCCGCGCCTGCTCCCGCCGGAGGGCGGCGGGCCGTGCTCGCGCCGGAGCAGCGGATCACCACCGGCTGTTGCTGGGGAAGCAGCGCGGCCTTGGCCCGGCCGGCGGGCGCCGCGCGGCGGCGGGCGCGGGCCGCTGGACGGCGCTGTCGACGGGCGAGCGGCGCGGCGGCACGGGCGTTGCTGGTCATGGCGAGACGATCCCGAGGACGGGCCGCGGGCCATCGGCTCCGCGAGGCCCGTCCCGGCGTCTCCCGAGCGCTCCTCTCCCCCGCCGGCTGGGCGGCGGGCGGGGCGGCGCCCGGGCATCCGCGAAACGGCACCGCTTCCAGCCGCGCACCGAGGTCCATCTGCGCTCGTTCATCGACAGGGTTCGCTCACTCGCGACGTTCGCGGCGCTCTCTGCGCTCTCAGCGCTGATTGCCTCGTCCGGGTGCAAGCGCGGCGGCGAGACGAGCGCGGCTGCCACGCTCGCTCCGGACGCCCCGATCCCGGCCGAGATCCCGCGCGAGACGCGGCTCAGCATCGGTGATCCGACGGTGCAGAAGCAACTCCAGCTCTCCGGCGACATCGACAGGCTGCCATTCCGCGTCGACTGGCAGAACATCAGCGGAGGACCGCAGACCATCGAGGCGTTCCGCGCCGGGGTGCTCGACGCGGGCGCGGTCGGCGACACGCCGCCCATCCACGCCACCTTCACCGGGGTCGACGTGAAGATCCTCACCGTGCAGGTGCGGGAGAAGCCCATCTACGAGCTGGCCACCGCGCCGGGCGCGCAGGTCGCGTCCATCGGCGATCTCCGCGGCAAGAAGATCGCCTATTCGCCGGGGCAGGCGCAGGGCGCGCTCGTCCTGCGCGTGCTGAAGAAGGCCGGGCTGTCGCAGGAGGAGGTGACGCTCGTCCAGCTCGGGAGCACCGAGTTCAAGGAGGCGCTCACCAGCCGCCAGGTCGACGTCGCGCCGCTGGCCGGCGTCACCCTGCTGCGTTATCTCAACGAGTACCGCGCCGAGGGCGCCTCGTCGATCGCGCACGGGGTCCGCGACAACCTCGGCTTCCTTTACGTGCGCGCCGAGGCGCTCAGGGACGCTCACAAGGCGGCCGCGCTGGTCGACTACGCGAAGCGGCGGGCCAGGGCCCAGCTGTGGGCCTATGCGCACCCGGAGGCGTGGATCGAGGCGTACTACGTCAAGGATCAGGGCCTCTCGGCCAGGGAAGGGCGCTTCCTCATCGAGGCCGCCGGCAAGCCGCAGTACCCGGGCGACTGGTCCGAGGCGATCGCGCTGACCCAGGAGACCGCCGACTTGCTCGCCGAGGTCTCCGGCCAGAAGCGGTTCGAGGCCAGGACGATCTTCGACCTCCGATTCCAGACGATCGGAGCGGAGGTGGCCGGCGCCGCCGAGGGCGCCGGACCGACGGACCGGCCGGCGACGGCCGACAGGAGCACTCCATGACGACCGCACTGCCCACGAGCGCCGCCTCGCCGCGCCTCGCCAGCTTCC
The DNA here is from genome assembly GCF_052075895.1 of Sorangium sp. KYC3313. Classification (NCBI taxonomy): domain Bacteria; kingdom Pseudomonadati; phylum Myxococcota; order Polyangiales; family Polyangiaceae; genus Sorangium; species Sorangium sp. KYC3313. Next base: position 179,464 of record NZ_CP197255.1, on the reverse strand, counting down.
CGGATCTCACCGCAACAGCGGACGTCTCCGCGCCGCCGTCCGGCGCCCCGACCGGCCGCCGCCTGTCCGGCCGCCGCTTGCGGCGCCGCCTGGGCCCGGGGCGGCGCATCCCGTACGGCCTCGCGCTCGGCCCGGCGCTGCTGCTCGCGCTGTGGGCCGCCGCCTCGGCGACGGGCGCGCTCGACGCGCGCGTGCTCTCCGCGCCGTGGACCGTGGTGACCACGGCGCACGAGCTGATCGCCGATGGGCGGCTCCTGTCCAACCTGCTCACGTCGGCGCAGCGGGCCTTCCTGGGGCTCGCGCTCGGGGCCGGCCTGGGTACGGTGCTGGCGCTCCTCGCCGGGCTGACGCGCGTCGGCGAGGCGCTGCTCGACGGGCCGGTGCAGATCAAGCGCGCGATCCCGACGCTGGCGCTCATCCCGCTGCTGATCCTCTGGTTCGGCATCGGCGAGCAGATGAAGGTGCTCACCATCGCGCTCGGCGTCGTCATCCCGGTCTACGTCCACACCCACGCGGCGCTGCGCACCATCGACGCGCGCTACGTGGAGCTGGCCGAGGCGGTCCGCCTGACGAGGTGGCAGTTCATCCGGAAGGTGGCGTTGCCGGGGGCGCTTCCGGGCTTCCTGATGGGCCTCCGGCTGGCGGTGACCGGCGCGTGGCTGGCGCTCGTGGTGGTCGAGCAGATCAACGCCACGAGCGGCATCGGCTACATGATGTCGCTGGCGCGCTCGTACGGGCAGACGGAGATCATCCTCCTCGGCCTCGTCGTGTACGGGCTGTTCGGCCTGGCCTCCGACTCGGCCGTGCGGCTCATCGAGCGAAAGGCCCTGTCATGGCGCCGCATCCTGGCCGGTTGACGGCGGCCCCGCCCGCGGTGCGGATCCGCGGCCTGGTCCGCCGCTTCGGCGCCCGCGTGGTGCTCGACGGGATCGACCTCACGATCGAGCGGGGCGAGTTCGTCGCGCTGCTCGGCCGCAGCGGATCGGGCAAGAGCACCCTGCTGCGGGCGATCGCCGAGCTGGACGACGAGGTGACCGGCTCGGGCGAGCTGCACGTGCCGGACAACCGGGCGGTCGTGTTCCAGGACACGCGGCTCCTGCCTTGGGCGCGGGTGCTCGACAACGTGATCCTGGGGCTCGACGCGCCGCAGGCCCGGGAGCGCGGCCTGGGCGCGCTCGCGGAGGTGGGGCTCGCCGGGCGGGAGCGCGCGTGGCCCGTCGAGCTGTCCGGCGGCGAGCAGCAGCGGGTGGCGCTGGCGCGGTCGCTGGTGCGCGATCCGGAGCTCGTGCTGGCCGACGAGCCGTTCGGCGCGCTCGACGCGCTGACCCGCGCGCGCATGCACGACCTCCTGCGCGAGCTGTGCGCGCGGCACCGGCCGGCCGTGCTGCTGGTCACCCACGACGTCGACGAGGCGATCGCGCTCGCCGATCGGGTGCTGGTGCTCGAGGGCGGCCGCATCGCCGAGGAGCGGCGGATCGATCTGCCGGCGCCGCGCCCGCTGCGCGAGCCGCGGTTCCTCGCCCACCGCGAGTCGCTGCTTTCGGCGCTGGGGGGCGCGCCGGGCGCGGCCGCTGCCGGAGATCCTGACGCGAACCCTGAACTGGAACGGAGTTCCCCGTGACCCAACGACCCGGACAGCTGCATCTCAACGCGTTTCTCATCGCGGGCGGCGGAGTTCATCGATGTGTCGCTGAAGCTGTGGGACAGCTGGGGCGACGACGCGCCGCTCGGCGACAAGGAGAACGGCGTCTGGGGCGATGATCGCAAGATCTACCCGCCGCGGCACGTCAAGCCGGAGTACGCGAAGCGCCAGCTCGCGCAGACGCTGCGGGTGAAGCCGGAGGAGCTCGACCTCGACGCGGAGCTGCCGCGGGATCTGCCGAGCGAGGATCAGATCGAGGGGGCGAAGAGCCGGTACACGCTGATCGTGAGCCTGGCGCGGCGGGAGCGGCTGACGGTGCGCCAGCTGATCGGGCGGCTGGGCGGCGCGGCCGTGGCCACCGGACGTTCGCTGGCGCGCCCGAGCAGGTGGCGGACGCGATCCAGCACTGGTGGGAGCAGGGGGCGGCCGATGGCTTCAACGTGATGCCGCCGGTGCTGCCGTCGGGGCTCGAGGCGTTCGTCGAGCACGTGGTCCCGATCCTGCAGAAGCGGGCAAACCTCAACCCCGGTCGGGACCTGGTCGCGGCGGCAGAGTGAATTGCGTTACAATAAGCCTCAACCCCGGTCGGATAAACCTCAACCCCGGTCGGGAAATGGATCGGGCAAACCTCAACCCCGGTCGGGATCTGGTCGAGGTGCGAAGTGAAATAGATCACAATTGGCCGCAGCGCCGGTCGGGGAATGAACCGCGGCTGCGGCTGAACCCAACCCCGGTCGGGGCTCGCACCGGTCGGTGAACCCAACCCGGTCGGGACGAACGGCGGCAGAGTGAGTCGCGTTACAATAAACCTCAACCCCGGTCGGGACGAACGGCCAACCAAGCCCCTTCAGGGACCAACCTCGGTCGGGGATCGCGTTGCTCGCCCTTTCCGTTTCGTGGTGTGCTGAGGCGCATGCTCGCCTCGAAGCTCGTCGTGGTCCTCTCCGCATGCACCCTCGCGCTGGCCGCCGCCGCGACGGGAGGCTGCTCCGCCTCGGACGGTGATGCGGAGCCAAAGGCAGACTGCTCGCTGCAGGGACAGAACCAGTTCCTGTTCGAGCTGATGAAGGACGCCTATCTCTGGTACGACGGCGTACCCGACCTGGACTACCGGGCGTACCCCTCGCCCGAGGCGCTGCTCGTGGATCTCGCCACAGAGCCGCGAGACCGCTGGAGCTACATCTCGACCAAGAGCGTCGATGACGCGTTCTTCCGGGAAGGGCAGACCCTCGGGTTCGGCATGCGGTGGAGCTTCGACCAGGAAGGCAGCCTCCGGCTCGCGCTGGTCCAGCCGGGCTCGCCTGCCGGAGAGGCCGACCTCCGGCGGGGCGACGCGGTGGTGGCGATCAACGGCATCGACGTCGAGCAGGTCGTGAGCGACGACCTCTGGGAGGAGCTCGCAGGCCCCGACGAGGAAGGGTACGAGATGTCGCTGACGATCGAGCGCGCGGACGCCGAGGCCTTCACGGTCGCGCTCCGGAAGGCGTGGTATGGCATCACCACCGTCGTGAGCCCGCGTATCCTGCAGGCAGGGTCCGCGACCGTCGGATATCTCATGCTCACCACCTTCATCGAGCCTTCGGTGAGCGAGCTCGACAGCGCCTTCGCGCTGTTCAGGGAGAGCCAGGTCGACGAGCTGGTGCTCGACCTGCGCTACAACGGAGGTGGGCGCCTCTCCGTCGAGAGGCACCTCGCGAGCCTGATCCACCGGCCGGCAGAGGCCGGCGCGCTGCTCGACATCACCGCGCACAACGACAGGCACGTCGACTGGGACAAGCGGGAGACGTTCGACGACCTCGACCAGCCGCCGCTCCCCCTGTCCCGGCTGGTCGTCATCACGTCCGGCGGGACGGCCTCCGCGAGCGAGTCGCTGATCAACAGCCTGCGCGCCTACATGGACGTGAAGATCGTCGGCTCGACCACGCACGGCAAGCCCGTCGGCATGTACGGATGGGACCACTGCGACATGGTCGTGCACCCGATCGCGTTCCGGGTGCTCAACGCGAAGGAAGAGGGCGATTTCTACGATGGCCTCCCCCCCGACTGCGCCGCCGACGACACGCTCGGCGCAGAGCTCGGCGACGCGGGCGAGACGTGCCTCGCCGAGGCCCTGCACCTGCTGGAGCACGGCGAGTGCTCGACCGCGGCGCCGCCGGACGGGGCAGGCGAGCGCCGCGCCGCGCCGCCGCGGGAGATCCCGTGGCGCGGCCTCCGGCGCGAGGTCGGCGCGCTCTGAGGCGCGGCCGCGCCGGCCAGGCGCGGCGCGGTCGAGCGCGCCTGCGGCGCCCCGGCGCGAAACACCGCCGCTCCCGGCTTGACACGCTGAGCGGCTTGACGGACATTCCTCCGCCATAGCGGAGACTATGGCTGCGGCCAGGAGGGAATGTCATGAGCCTGCAACTCGGAAGCATCGCGCCTGATTTCGAGCAAGAGTCCACGCACGGGACCATCCGATTCCACGAGTGGGCCGGGAGCTCGTGGGTGATCCTGTTCTCGCACCCGAAGGATTTCACCCCGGTTTGCACGACCGAGCTCGGCGCTGTCGCCAACCTCAAGGCGGAGTTCGACAAGCGCGGCGTGAAGCCCATCGCGCTCAGCGTCGACGACGTCGACTCGCACAAGCGCTGGTCGGTGGATATCGAGGAGACGCAGCGCACGAAGCTGAACTACCCGATCCTCGCCGACGTGGACCGGAAGGTGTCGGGCCTTTACGGGATGATCCACCCGCAGGCGAGCGACACGCTCACGGTGCGCTCGGTGTTCGTCATCGATCCGAACAAGAAGATCCGCGCGACGTTCACGTACCCGGCGAGCACGGGGCGCAACTTCGACGAGATCCTGCGCCTCATCGACTCGCTCCAGCTCACGGACAGCCACTCCGTGGCGACGCCCGCGAACTGGAAGGACGGCGATGAGGTGGTGATCGTCCCCTCGCTCCAGGACCCCGCCGTCCTCGCGCAGAAGTTCCCCAAGGGGTACAACGCCGTCCGCCCGTACCTGCGCCTCACCCCGCAGCCCAACCGCTGATCCGCCGTGGCGCCGCCCACGCGCGAGGCGACGACGCGACGCCTCGCCGCGCTCGCCCTCGTGTTGCCGGCGGCGTGCTCGCGCGCGCCCGCGCCCGAGTCGCTCGGGGCGAGCGGCGGCGGGCCGAGGCCGGCGGCGCGGGCCGCCGGCGCCGGTTGGAAGCTCGTCCACCACGAGACCTTCGATGCGCCGTTCCAGGAGCCCGCGGCGTGGACCGAGGATCGGTATGGCGACGAGAGCCCCTATCACGTCGATGTCTTCGACGAAGATGGTGAGTTCTTCTCCGCGCAGGGCGGCGAGGTGTTCCGGGAAGGCCTGGCGAGGTTCCGATCGTTCCGGAAGTCCTTCACGTATGGCGAGGGTGGCTGGCTCACGGTCGAGCTGTATGGCCGCGACAGCGACCGCGACGGCGTCCCCGAGACAGGCGGCCGCTTCGAGGCGGCGGGCGGCAAGGCGAGGCTCGTCTCCACCCGCCACTACGACGGCGCGATCCTCCGCTCGACCGCGCCGCTGCCCGCGCGGTACCGCGTGGAGGTGACGGTCTCGAACATCGACTTCGGCGGCCTGCGCGAGGGCAGCTGGACGCACGGGGGCAAGACCAACGGCTACGACGGGGACGAGCTGGCCGACCCGTGGCGGTTCGGCGATCACAGCGCCGCGCCGCGGTCGGCGACATCCGATAATGGTGTTTACTTTCTCTGCATCACCGATTATCCGCGGCCGGCCCCTCACAACAACGTCTTCATCCATCACCACCGGAAGGTCGTGATGGACACCGACAGCAACTTCGGCGAGGACGGCCCCTGGTCGCAGGTATGGAACCCCTCGACCGGCCGGGCCGAGCAGGACGGATCACGTTATGTGAGCATGATCTGGCTCCGCGGCGACGCGTTCGGGAGCCCGTGGACGGGAAATGGGTTCACGTCGTACACCGCCGGCGGGTGGAAAAACGGCCCCATCTTCGTGGACAAGTACCTCGACAGGGAGGCTTACGTGGTCACCGTCGAGCGCGACGGCCGGGGTTATGCGATGTCCGCGGCGGGCAGGTTCCACCACGGCGGCAGCACGACGTACGCCGCGCGGAGGGATTTCCGCGAGCCGCCGGTGACGTGGCACTACAACCAGCGCCCCGACGAGATCGAGGCGGAACACCCCAACGAGACCGTCGACTTCGGCAAGACCTTCGAGACCTGGCCGGCGGGGTCGGCCTACCCGGATCACTTCTTCTTCGGTGATCCGCACATCAATTATTACGAGGGCACCGCCGAGTTCGACGACGTGAAGCTCTATCTGCCGGACGACGGGTAGCGCCCGCTCCGGCGGGCGGCGCTGGCCGGGCGCGGCTCCGGCGGCGGTCTCACCCGGACGAGCCGGCCCGGAGCCTCCGGTCGAGCGCGTTCACTTGGGCGTGCACCCCGCCGAGGGCTTCAGGAGCGGTCCCGATGTGCAGGAGTCCAGGCCGAGCCGGAGGTCGGCCACCAGGCGATCGAGCGCCTGGAGGAGCGCCGGCGCCTCGGCGTACTCGTAGAGGTGCGACGTCTCGAGACCATCGCGGCGCAGGCGCACCGACGTCGCGCCGCCGTCGGCGCAGTCAGGGCAGCCGTAGCGGTCGTCGAGGGCGGCGCCCGAGAGCGCGTCCTCGATCTCGTCGAGCGTTCGCGCGCCTTCGTCTGTAAGCATCGCCAGGTTCGAGCGGGGACAGCCCTGGTCGCGTGTGCAGGCCGTGAGCGAGAGCTCCGCGCCGTCGCGGGACACCGTCGTGATGCACTCGCCGGCGCAGAGACCGAAGGAGTATTTCGTGGAGAGCCAGATCCCCTCGGCGTCGGACGGAGCGCCGAGCGACTGTTGCCCAGGCGCTGGCTCCTCCTCGGCGCCGAGAGCGCAGCCGGCGGCGAACGGGAAGCTAGCGACCAGCGCAAGGACCTTGAAGAGCGTGTTCGGTTTCATGCCAGCGTCAGACGGCAACCGCTGTGCCACGAGCCCGGACGCCGCGTGTGGCTCCGGTGCGAGCAGCGCGCTGCGGCCGGGCAGAACAAGGCTGCACGCCCGCCCGGTTGCGCGAGGCAGGCGAGCTCGCCGGAACGCGGCGTGCGGCCTGGCTCAGCCTGCGCAGCGGCATGAATGTCAGACCTCGCACTTTGCGCGAGCGAAGCGGCGCTGATCCCACGGCAGCTCGATGCGCTCGCCGGCAGGCGTCTCCACGGTGACCGGCGCCGCGCGCCGGCGCCGGCTCAGCCGGCCGCGGCCGCGACGATGTCGCGCACGAGCGCGGCCACCTCGTCCGGCTGCGACAGGAACGGAGAGTGGCCCGCGTCGAGGCGCCGCACGTGCCTCGCGCGCTGCGACATCGCCTCCTGCACGAACACCGGAATGGCGTTGTCGCGCTCGCAGATCACGTAGGTGGAGGGCAGCTCCTGCCAGGCCGCGGCCCCCAGCGGCTCCGTGAAGGACACCTTGGACTGAGGCCGCAGCGCCGCTGCCGCGGCGGCTGCGACCTCGTCGCTGCAGTCGTTGTAGAAGATGTCGCGCGCGCGTTCGGGCAGCATCGTCCGGCCGTCCGAGGAGGTGATCCACCATGGCGGCTCCTGGCCTCCGATCGCCGAGAGCAGGGATTCCCCCGGGCCGAGCATGAACGCGCACAGGTAGACGAGGTGGGCGACGTTGCCCGCGCGGGCCGCCACCTCCGTGACCGGCAATCCCCCGTAGGAGTGCGCGACCACGACGGCCTCGCCCGGCGCCTCGGCCAGCGCCGCCCGCACCACCTCCGCGTCCGCCGCGAGGCCGTCCGCGGCGGGCCCGACGCTCCGCAGCTCCGGCACCCGGACGTCGAGCCCGCTGCCGAGCAGCCGACACGCGACCTGGGACCAGCAGGACGGGCCGTGCCAGGCGCCGTGGACCAGTACGACCGATGAGATCTTGCGCATGTGCTCCTCTCCTCCGCTGCTCACGGCGGGACCGAAGGACGCTATCCGACCCCCTCGAGCGACACCAGCGCGCGTCGCCCGCGGCGCCGAGCCCGCTCTCCCCGCGCCTCCGCCGGCCCCCGCGCGCCTCCGCCGGCCCCCGCGCGCCTCCGCCCGCCATCCCGCGGGGATCCCGCTGCGCCGCGCCGCCCCCGCGCCGCCCCCCTCGACCGCGGCGCGGGATGGATGTATACCAATAGTCGGAACGTCATTCCGAATAGTGGAACTGGCATGGAGCGATCCGGGACGGTCGACAAGGCGGTGCGCGCCCTCGAGGCGCTGGGCGAGGGCGACGGCAGCGCTTCGCTCTCGGAGCTCGCGGAGCGGCTCCGCATGCCGAAGGCGACGCTGCACCGGCTGCTCGCGTCGCTCGCCGCGCACGCGCTGGTGGAGCAGGACGGGGAGGGGCGCTACCGGCTCGGCGTCGGCCTCATCCGGCTCGGGCTCGGGGCGCAGGGGCTCGACGCGGTCGCGCGCGTCGCGAGGCCCGAGCTGGAGCGGGCGGCGCGCGCCTTCGGCGAGACGTTCTTCCTCGTCGCCGCGCGCGCTGGCAGGCTCGTCGTGCTCGACAAGGCGGAGGGCACGGGCCTCCTGCGCGCGGCGCCCACCGTCGGGGCCGAGGTGCCGCTCGACGTCACCGCGAGCGGCCGGCTCTACCTCGCGCACGCGCCCGAGCTCGTGGGCGCCTCGGGCGCGGACCCGGCCATGCTCCGCGCCGCGCGGCGCGCGGCGAAGCGCGGCTACGACGTCAACGAGGGGGAGTGGATCGACGGGCTGACCGTCATCGCGGCCCCGGTGCTCGCGCGCGGCGGCCTGCACGGCTGCGTCGCCTGCGCCGCGGCCGCCCAGAGCCTGCGCGGCGATCGCCGTGACGCCGCGGTGAATCACACGCGCGACGCCGCCGAGCGGGTCGCGCGCGCCCTCCAGGGCGAGGGCAGGAGGTGAACGGCATGAAGACATGGATCGATGGGCGGATCGTCGACGCTGCGGACGCGACCGTGAACGTGACCGATCACGGGTTGCTCTACGGCGACGGCGTGTTCGAGGGCATGCGCGTCGCGGCGGGGCGCGTCTTCCGGATCGAGCGACACCTCGCGCGGCTCGAGATCGGCGCGAGGGCGCTCGGCATCGCGCTCCCGCGCTCGCTCGACGGGCTCCGCGCCATCGTCGAGGAGACGGCGCGCGCGCACGGCCAGCCCGAGGCCTACGTGCGCCTCGTGGTGACGCGCGGCGTGGGCCCGCTCGGCGTCGACCCGACGACCTGCGAGCGGCCGGGGCTGTTCTGCATCGTGGGGGCCATCCGCCTCTTCGACGACGAGCAGCGGCGGCGCGGCCTCGAGCTCATCACGTCGAGCCACAGGAGGCCCAACGCGGACGCGCTCGACATGCGGATCAAGAGCCTGAACTACCTCGGCTCCGCGCTCGCGAAGCTCGAGGCGAGGCAGCGCGGCGCCGACGACGCGCTGCTCCTGAACGCGCGGGGTCACATCGCCGAGGCCTCCGTGGCCAACGTATTCGCGCTCCGCGGCGACGTGCTCGCGACGCCGCCGGCCACCGACGGGTGCCTCGAGGGCATCAACCGCGCGGCCGTCATGGAGCTCGCGCGCGGCATCGGGCTCACGGTCGTGGAGCGCTCGATCGGGCGGCTCGACCTCTTCGCCGCCGACGAGGCGTTCCTGACGGGCACCGGCGCCGGCGTGATCGCCATCCGTGGCCTCGACGGGCGCACCATCGGCCGCGGCGAGCGCGGCCCTGTCACGGCCCGCCTGACCTCGCTCCACCGGCAGCTCGCCGAGACCGAGGGCGCCCCGTTCATCGCCGCGCCCGGCGGCCCGGGTTGACCGGTTCCCCTTTCGTCACTCGGCACGTCGGCTCGCCCCTGCTCCCGCGAGACGTGGCCGCCGCGCGGGAGAGCGCGTCAGCTGTCGCGGGCGATCTCCGCGAAGACGCCGCGCAGCCAGGTGTGCGCCGGGTCCTTCGCGTGCCGCTCGTGCCACACCTGATCCACCGAGAACCCGCCGAGCTCCACGGGCGGCTTCATGACGTGCAGCTCCTCCATCTCCGCGAACACGCGCGCGATGCGCGCCGGCACGGTCAGCACGAGATCGGTCTGGGCCACGATGTGGGCCGCCACGAGGAAATGCGGGATCTGCAGCGCCACGCGGCGCGAGAGCCCTCGTTCGGCGAGGACCTCGTCCACCCGGCCTCCGCCCTCGCCGCGCGGGCTGATGAGCGCGTGCGGCAAGCTCGTGTACGTCTTGAGCGTGAGCTTGCCCCGGACCGCGGGGTGGCTCCTCCGCACGACACACATGTAGCGCTCCTCGATGAGCCTTTGCCGGTAAAACCCCGCGGGCAAGGCGGGGAGCAGGCCGATCGCGAGATCGACCTTGCCTGTCTCCATGGCGCTCCACATCTCGCTGTCGTAGGGGCGCGCGACGAGGTCGATGAAGGGCGCCTCGGAGACGAGCTTCTGCACGAGCCGCGGCAGCAGGATGAGCTCCACGTAATCGACCGTGGCGACGGTGAACGAGCGGCGCGCCGTCGCGGGCTCGAAGCGAGGGCTGCGCGCGACCGTCGCCTCGATCTTGGCGAGGGCCTCACGGATGGGGCCGATGAGCTCCTGCGCGCGCGGCGTCGGGATCATCCCCCGCGGCGTGCGCACCAGGACGGGATCGTCGATCAACACGCGGAGGCGCCCGAGGGCGTGGCTCATCGCCGACTGGCTCAGCCCGACGCGCGCCGCCGCGCGCGTGACGTTCCCCTCCGCCAGCAGGGCGTCGAGGACGACGAGCAGGTTCAGGTCGATGGAAGCGAGATGCACGGAATGCATGGGGCCCATGCTACTAATGAGTTGGAAGGGCGCCATCGGCCGACCTAAAGGTTGGCCATTGAGCCGGCACGGTCACTGACCTCACCGAGAGCGGTGGGGGGATGCCGCCGGCCTTCGCGCCCATGCCCCGCTTCGATCTCCCGAGCACGCCCGCGGAGCCGGGCTCACGGCTCCTCCGCGCGCCCGCTCCGCCCGCCGTCATGGCGATACCCGGCGATGCCGCAGGCCGATCCGCCGGGGAATGTCGTCTCGTGGTCCTGTTTGTAAAGGTTCATTAAGAAGTCAGAATTGTGCTGCGAGCGTCCGTGAGCATTGCTGTGTCTGGTCCGGTCCGCTAAGTAATCGCCGCCTGAGATCGCCTGTGGCCCGATCCCCGTAGGGGGTCGTATCGAGGCACAGCGGCCCGAGCGCGCTTGTCGCATGGAGCGCGCGAGGGCCGGGCCTCGAGCCTCCGGCGTGCCTCCAGCGCCGCGCGGATGGCCTGGATCGGCCATCTCGCCCGCGGCGCCGGCGCCACGTCGGCCGCCGGCCGTCGGCGCAGCGCCAGGTCGGTTTCACCTGTGTTTCCCCGGCGCTGCCGCCGAACGGCGCGCCGCATCCATGAACGCCGTGGTTCGAAATCGGTGTCGAACAACCGCAACAGGAAGAGAGAGCGTCATGCCAAGTCCGAGATTGAGTTCCTTGATCCTCGCTCCCATCGTCTCTGTTTCTCTCCTCGCCTCGTGCGCCCCCGCCGCGCCGGAGGGCGAGGTGGAAACCCTCGGCGCCGCGTCGAGCGCGCTCACGGCGCAGCAGCGGCTCGCGGCGTGCGACCAGGATCCTCGCGTGATCGCCGGGCTCGTCACGCGGGAGATCTGCGCGGGGGCCGACATCTTCTTTCGCGAGACCTTCGAGGGCAACGGCCGCTCGTGCGGGACGTGCCATCCTGTCGGAAACAACTTCACGATTGACATCCCCTTCATCGACGCTCTGCTCGTGGATAACCCGCTCGACCCGCTGTTCGTCTTCGAGCAGGACCCGGGGCTGACCGAGCTCGAGACGCCCGAGCTGAAGACGCTCGGCCTGATCCGCGAGAACATCGACGGCTTCGACGATCTCGACAACAAGTTCTCGATGCGCGCGGTCCCCCACACGCTCTCGCTGGCGACGAGCATCACGCCGGATCCGGTGGACGGGATAACGAGCCCGCCGGTCCATCGCACGGGCTGGTCGGGCGACGGCGCCCCGGGCACCGGCTCGCTGCGCGAGTTCCTCACCGGGGCGATCACGCAGCATTACCCGACGGATCTCGGCCGCGAGCCGGGGGTGGCCTTCCGGCTCCCGACGGAGCAGGAGCTCGATCTGACGCTCGCCTTCCAGGTGAGCCTGGGCCGGACGAACGAGCTCGACCTCACGCAGGTGAACCTCGCCGATCTCGAGGCGAACGAGGGGCGGCAGGCGTTCCTCGACCCGGCGCGGGGCCGCTGCAACGTGTGCCACTCCAACGCGGGCGCGAACCACCTGGACACGGGGCGCAACCGCAACCTGGACACGGGCACACGGAAGGCCCCCGCGACAGGCACCATCGGCGCGTTCGACGGCGGCTTCGGCGGCTCCGGGCTGGCGTCGCCCAACATCGATGTCCTGGACATCGGCTTTCTCAACGGGTTCGGCGACGGCACGTTCAGCACCCCGCCCCTCATCGAGGCCGTGGACACGCCGCCGTTCTTCCACACGAACGCCTTCGGGAACCAGATCGAGGGCGCGGTGGCGTTCTATCTGTCGGACTTCTTCAAGAATTCGCCGGCCGGCCTGGAGCTCGAGGCGCGGTTCGGGAGCCCCGTCCAGTTCCCCGACTCCGACATCAACAAGATCGGCCGCTTCCTTCGTGTCCTGAACGCCGCGTTCAACATCGACCTCGCAAAGCAGCGCCTGAACGCCGCCCAGGTGCTCGTCCAGCAGTTCCACGACACGCGGGCCGACGTCCAGCGGCGCCTGATGGAGCTGGCCGAGGCCGAGATCGACGACGCGCTGGAGGTCCTCGCCGTCGGCGGCACGCCGCTGCACCCCGTCTCCACGGATCGCCTCCAGCTGGCGAAGACCGAGATCGCGGCGGGCCTCTCGGCGGCGACCTGGTCGCAGCGCCAGGGCCGGATCTCGAACGCGATCTCGCGCGTCCAGAACGCGCGCGATCAGTTCGGATCGAACATCAACTTCCAGCTCGGCAAGGGCAACCTGATGTACTAGCGGAGCGCCAGGAGCCCTGTCAGGGCGCTGGCCCGGCGGTCGGGGCGACACGCGGGCCGCGCCACGGGGTTCGTGCCCCCGCCGCTGGCGAAGGCCGCACAAATCGGTAGCTTACGGGCCCCGGCATGGCCGGTATGTCAGGTGCCCTGCGCTGATGTTGTCCGGTTCACGTCCTGATGTCGGTTCCCTCGCTTCGTCTGAAACAGGGCGCTCCCGCGAGGGGGGCTCGCTCCTGCTGCGGCTCCTCGAGCTGAGCTGGGCGTACCGGGGGCGCGTCCTCCGTGTCCTCGGCTACCAGATCGTCCTGCTCTCGCTGGGGCTCGCCGGGCTCGGCCTGACCGGCCTCGCCATCGACATCCTCCGCCATCGGCTCGATCCGTCGAACCGCCTCCCCGATCTGCCTGTCGGCCTCGGGCGGCTGGTCGACGCCGAGCGTGAGCCCATGCGCGCGGTCCTCTCGATCGGCGCCGCCATCCTCGCGATGGCGGCCGCGCGCGCGGTGATCAACTACGGTTACGCGCTCTCGGTGGGCTACCTCGTCCACATGGAGATCGTCCCGGATCTCCGGGCGCGGGTGTACGACAAGCTCCAGCGGCTGAGCTTCCGGTTCTTCGACGCCAACAAGAGCGGCTCGCTCATCAACCGCGTCACCGGCGACGTGCAGCTCGTGCGCTCCTTCGTGGACGGGGTGCTGCTCCCGAGCGTCATCATGGTCCTGTCGCTCGGCGTGTACGTCGCGTACATGCTCCGCGCGCACGTCCTGCTGACGCTCGCGTGCCTCGCCCCGGCGCCGCTGCTCTGGATCGCGAGCACGCTCTTCGCCCGGTGGGCGCAGCCCGCCTACCTGCGCAACCGGGAGCTCGTGGATCGCATGGTCCTGAGCTTCACGGAGGGGCTGCATGGCATCCAGGTCATCAAGGGGCTCGGGCGAGAGCGCGAGGCCCACCGCCGCTTCGACGAGCGCAGCCGCGAGGTGCGCGAGCAGCAGCAGGAGACGTTCCGGACCGTCAGCGTGCTCAGCCCGATCATCGATCTGCTCGGGCAGGTGAGCCTCGTCATCCTGCTCGGCATGGGCGGGCTGCTCGTCACGCGCGACCGGATGACGCTCGGGCAGCTCGTTGTGTTCGCCGGCATCCTGCAGCAGTTCTCGGGGCAGATCGCGAGCATGGCGACGATCGTCAACACCGCGCAGCAGAGCTTCATCGGGGCGAAGCGCGTCTTCGAGGTGCTCGACACCCCCGTCGAGATCACGAGCCCCGAGGCGCCGGCGCGCCCTGCGCGGGTGGAGGGGCGCCTCGTGTTCGAGCGCGTCACGTTCGGGTACGATCCGGAGAGGCCCGTCCTCCACGACGTCCACCTCGACGTCGCGCCCGGGCAGTTCGTCGCGGTGATCGGCCCGACCGGCGCGGGCAAGAGCACGCTGCTCAGCCTGATCCCGCGCTTCTACGATCCGACGTCGGGCCGCGTCCTCCTCGACGGCGTCGACCTCCGGCGCCACGACCTCGACCAGATCCGGCGGCGCATGGGGGTCGTCTTCCAGGACAACTTCCTCTTCAGCAACACGGTGGCGGCGAACATCGCGTTCGGCGCCCCGCACGCGACGCGCGAGCAGATCGAGCGCGCCGCGGTCATCGCCTGCGCCCACGAGTTCATCCGGGAGCTGCCCGAGGGCTACGACACCGAGCTCGGCGAGGCGGCGGCCAACCTCTCGGGCGGCCAGCGGCAGCGGCTGGCCATCGCGCGCGCGGTGCTGCTCGACCCGCCGCTGCTCCTGCTCGACGACCCGACCGCGGCGGTGGACGCGAGCACCGAGCGCGAGATCCTCGACGCGATCCTCAGCGCGACGCGGGGGCGGACGACGATCATGGCGACGCACAGGGCGCACCTGCTCCGCCGCGCGCACCAGGTGATCGTGCTCGACCGGGGCCGCATCGCCGAGCGGGGGACCCACGAGGAGCTGCTCCGGCGGCGCGGCCACTACGCGAGCGCCCTCGCGCTGCACGACGCCCACGCCCTCGGGCCGCAGGCGGACGACACCCCCTCGCGCCGCGCCGCCGCGGGCGCGCGCCCCGCCGAGGACCCGGCGTGAGCCGCGGGGCCAACGCGCCGAGCCGCCCCGCGACGGCGTCGGGGGCGGCCCGCTCCGCGGCCGAGGCGGCGCCGATCGACGCGCGCCTCGGCCTCGCGCGCGTGGCGCTCGGGGACGAGCCGGACCAGCACCACCGCACGCTCGATCTCGGGCTCGCGCGGCGCGTGTTCGCCTTCACCCGCCCGTACGCGCGCAAGCGGAACGCGCTCTTCGCCCTCGTGGTGGTCAGGTCGATCCAGCTCCCGATCCTGACCTGGGCGGTCGGCGCCATCATCAGCGGCCCGGTGGCCCGGCGCGACGCGCGCGCCACGCTGCTCGCCGTCCTCGGCTTCGCGGCGCTCGTCCTCTTCACCGAGATCGTCTTCCACTACCGCGCGCGGCTCGCGCTCGAGCTCGGCGAGGCGGTGGTGTTCGACATGCGCGATCGGCTGGAGAGCCACCTCCTGCGCATGCCGATGCGCTTCTTCGTGAAGACGAAGGTGGGGCGCCTCATCGGCCGCATGACGTCCGACATCGACGCGATCCGGGTGGCGGTGCAGGACGTCGTGTTCGTGAGCACGGTGAACCTCGGCACCATGGCGGTCGCGATGGCGCTGATGGCCCACGCGCACTGGCAGCTCTTCCTCGTGGTGGTCGCGATGGTCCCCGTCTTCTGGGGGCTGATCGTCTATTTCCACAAGCGCCTCGGGGCCGCCCACCAGCGCGCGCAGGAGAGCTTCACCCGCGTGACCGCGACGCTCGCCGAGTCGGTCACGGGGGTGCGCGTGACGCAGGGCTTCGTGCGGCAGGACATCAACGGCGGGCTGTTCCGCGCGCTGATCTTCGACCACTCCCGCTACAACATGGATGCGGCGCGCCACTCGGCGACGTTCCTCCCGCTCCTCGAGTTCAACGGGCAGCTGTTCCTGGCCGTCCTCGTGGTCGTCGGCGGCTATCAGGCGCTCCACGGCGCGCTCGAGCTGCGCGTGCTCGTGGAGTTCTTCTTCCTCGCGAACCTCCTGTTCAACCCGATCCCCGTCCTGGGCAATCAGTACAACCAGGCCCTCACGGCGATGGCGGGCGCCGAGCGGCTCTTCCGCGTGCTCGACACGGCGCCCGACTGGCCGGACGAGCGCGGCCTCCCGGCGCTGCCGCCCGCGCGCGGCCGGGTCGTGTTCGAGGGGGTCCACTTCGCGTACGATCCAGGCAAGCCGGTGCTCCACGGCGTCGATCTCGTCGCCGAGCCGGGGCAGATGATCGCGCTGGTCGGGCACACGGGCAGCGGCAAGACGTCGATCCTGAACCTGCTCGCGAAGCTCTACCTGCCGACGGCGGGGTCGATCACCGTCGACGGGCACGATCTCGCGGCGACCTCGTCCGCCTCGCTGCGCGCGCAGCTCGGGCTGGTGCTGCAGAGCAACTTCCTCTTCAGCGGGACGGTGCTCGACAACGTGCGCCTCGGCAGCCCCGCCGCGACGGACGCCGAGATCCGCGACGCGGCGCGAGGCCTCGACGTGCTCGACATGCTCGACGCGCTGCCGGACGGCCTGCGTACCGAGGTAGGCGAGCGCGGGGCGGCGCTGTCGCTCGGGCAGCGGCAGATCGTGTGCTTCCTGCGCGCCATGGTCGCCAATCCGCGCATCGTGCTGCTCGACGAGGCGACGAGCGCCGTGGACGCCCTCACCGAGGCGCGGCTGCAGGCGGCGCTCGGGAGGCTCTTGCGAGGGCGGACGAGCTTCGTCGTGGCCCACCGGCTGAGCACGATCCGGCACGCCGATCGCGTCGTCGTGCTCGACCACGGGCGGGTCGTCGAGCAGGGGACGCACGCGGAGCTGCTCGCGCGGGGGGGAGCGTTCGCGGCGCTCCACCGGGAGCTCATGAAGGATGGGCCGGCCCCCGCGGAGGGAGCGCGCGGCGTCAGAAGGTCAGGCGACCTCTAGGCGGACAGGGACGTTGTTGCGGGTGGCGTTCGAGTAGGGGCAAACCTGGTGCGCCTTCTCGACCAGCTGCTCGGCGTGCGAGCGCTCCAGGCCCGGCAGCGCGATCCGCAGGCCGATGTCGAGGCCAAACCCGCCCTCGGAGCGCGGGCCGATGCCGACGGTCGCCGTCACGGTGGCCTCGGCCGGGATGCGGGCCTTCTCCTGCGCGGCCACGAACTTGAGGGCGCCCAGGAAGCAGGCCGCGTAACCCGCCGCGAACAGCTGCTCCGGGTTGTTCCCCTCGCCCCCAGCGCCGCCGAGCTCCTTCGGCGTCGAGAGCTTGACCTTGAAAGCACCGTCGGCAGTGGCAGCGTGGCCATCGCGGCCGCCATGGGCCGTGGCTTGCGTCGTGTACTTCACGTCAACAGGCATTGGAGCGTTCCTTTCGTGGCGATGAGCCCGGTCACGGGCAGCGCGTCCCCGCCGGGCACGGCCCGACCGGGCCGCGCCGTTCGGGGATGCTCCCATAGGGCCCACGCTCCTCCCGGGCAACCGCGGGAGGAGGCGCCACCCGGAAATCACGCCCGGCATCGACCGCGCGGCGTCATCAGCCTGTCATCAGCTTGTTGCAGGCAGCTTGCAGTCCCGACAGCCGTCGAGCGACGCAGAGGCGCTCCCCGCCACATCACGTGAGCTCAAGGGCGCGTCGATGTGCGCGCCCGGCGGCTCACCGCGCGCCCCCGGCGCTGCAGCGGGAGAGCGCGTAACGCAAGGCGCTCTGGAGCACGCCGAAGGTCTTGAACCCGCCGTCCGCCGCGCCGAGCTCCGTCATCGTCCGCGCGATCTCGGGCGAGATCCCGGAGACGAGGCAGCTGCTGCCGAGGAGGTTCGCCGCGCGCACCACGGCGAGGAGGTGCGCCACGGTCGCGGCGTCCACCGCGTTCACGCCGGTCAGGTCGAGGACGGCGAAGCGCGCGCTGGTCCGCACGATCTCGGTGAGGAGCCGCTCCATGATGTCATTCGCCCGCCCGGTCTCCACGGTCCCGATGATCGGCAGCACGAGGACCCCCTCCCACGCCTGGATGATGGGCGTGGACATGGCGCGCATCGTCTCCTGCTGCTGCCGCATCCGCGCCTCGGCGCGCTCGCGCTCGGCGTTCTCCGCCGCGAGCAGGCGGTTCTTCTCCTCGAGCTCCTCCGCGTGGATCGCCCGGCGATGGAGCGCCTCCCTGAGCTCGGCCTCCAGCTGCTTGAAGGGCGTGATGTCCCTGATCGTGATCGCGACACCGTCGCTCAGCGGGATGACCTGATGCTGGAACCACACATCCTTGTGCACTGGACCCTCGCTCTGCTCCTCCTCGAGGAGCCGCTCGCCGGTCCGAACGACGCGCGCGTACTTGTCCAGCTGCTGGCGCGCGGCGGGCGAAAGCTCGCTGAGCCGCTTGCCGACGATCTCCTCGCGGGGCATCGATATCCCCGTGAGGGCCCTCTGGTTGGCGTCGGTGATCACGAAATCCACGGGTGTCCCGGCCTCGTCGAACACGCTCCGGAGCACGAAGAAGGCGTCCAGGCTCCCTTCGACCGCCGCCCGGAACCGGGACTCGGCCTCGAGCAGCGACTCCTCCGCGCGCTTGCGATCCGTGATATCACGAGCGACGAAATAGACGAGCTCCTCCTCCGTGTGAACCGACGAGTTCCACTCGATCCACCGGTAAGAGCCGTCGCGACACCGGTAGCGGTTCGTGAACGTCACGCTGCCGCTACCGCCGAACACCTGCGCCGACTCGGCCAGCGTGCGCTCTCGATCGTCGGGGTGCACGAAGTCGATGAACGGCGTCGACAAGAGCTCTTCGCGCGAGAACCCGAGCGTGCGCTCCCACGCCTGGCCAATCCGCTTGAGGCGCCCGTCGAAGCCGGCGGTGCCGATCAGATCCACGGACATCTCGAAGAAGCGCCCCACCTCGTCCGTTTGCCACGCTTGTTTCATGGTAAATTTCACGGCTACCAGATCCGGCGTCCGTGATCGAGCCTCTGGCGCGACGCGAGCCTCAGCGCGGCGGACGCGCCTGCAAATGGTCGGGGGGTGTGTGCTGGACGGCCGCGCTCCTGGTCAGTCGCCCTCAACGCCTGAAGGAGAGAGCCCCCGATGAAGCCCATGACCATGCTGGTTTCCCCGGGCTTCACCGCGCTTGAGATACCGCGCTCGCCCGGCGGGGCCGGTCAGCTCGTGCGGAAGGCGCGGTAGAGCTCGTCGCGCCACGCGACCAGGTCGTCGTAGCGATCTCTCAGGTCGGGGTCGGAGAAGCACCGGCGGCTGGCGGCGCCGAGCTTCAGCTGGGCGGGCGGCGCGACGTTCACGAGGACCTGGCTCATCGCGATATCCGCGAACGTGAAGCGGCCGAGGAGCGTCCGAGGCGCGTCTCCGGACGGCGCCGCCCGCGCGAGGGTCTCGCGGATCTCCTCCAGCACGGCGACCTGCGTTTGCATGTGCGCCTCGCCGTCGATCTTGTCGCTGTCGTACTTGCGGAGGGTGCGGGCGACCCCCAGCGCCCCCAGCCGCGAGGCGAGGGGGCCGAGCGCGCGGCGGACCGGCCTCGGCGCCATCTCGGCGAGCGCCTCGTCGTCGGCCAGCATGCGTGTCAGCGCGCGGGCGCGCCCGGCGGCGAGGCCGCGCTCCGAGAGATCGATGAGCCGCGCGATGTCGGCCTCGTGCTCGACAGGGAACAGGGTCGGTCCCGCGCCGCGCCCGTCGGCCCAGCGCGCGATGTCGGCCGAGTCCCCGAGCACGCGCCCGTCGTCGGTGGTGAGAACCGGCACCGAGACACGGCCCGTGAGCCGGCGGAACTTCACCCGGAGCGCCGGCTCGCCGACGAGCGGCTGGTAGTGCCGGAAGGTGTAGGGGACGCGCCGGACGTCGAGCGCCCAGCGGGCCTTCTCCGTCCACGGCGAGAAAACGAGGCCAAGTAGCTCGGTCATGGCGCCGGCAGGCTACCACACACCGCCTCGGGCCGATCGCTCGCGGGCAGAGATGCGGCGTCGGTGGGCCCTCGGGCTCACCGCGAGCGATCTCACGGGCAGGCGTCGGTCTCGTCGATCTGGATCACGAGGTCGTGCGTCCGCCCGAGGGGGTGGCGGTAGAGGAAGTCGAAGGTCGACTCAGGTCCTCAGCTCGTCGGCGACGCCGAGCGACGCGTGCAGCGCCTCGCGTGCGCCGCGGCAGAGCTCGGGGGGGGCGCGCGGTGGCGCGGGCGCGGACATGGGGGCGCTCCGGGGCGGGACGTGTCCAGGCGCGGCACGAACGTCAAGGCGGCCCATCCAGGGCGCCTCCCGTGGGGGCGCCTCCGCTCGTGGCCAGGCGTCCGTTTTTCCGTCGTTTACGCCGTCAGGGGCCCGGAGATCGGCATACCCCGTGCAGCCACAGCGCCTCATGCGCTCCGGTGTGCGAATCCATCATCTCAACTGCATCTCGACCTGTCCGGTCGGCGGCGCGCTGATGGACGGGCGGACCCTGGGGCTCCGCGGGAGGCTGACGTGCCATTGCTTGCTCCTCGAGACGGAGAGCGGCCTGGTCCTCGTGGACACCGGGCTTGGGCTGCTGGACGTCTCGATGGCGAGGAAGCGGCTCAGCCGGTTCTTCCTCTTCCTCGTGCGACCGGAGCTTCGCGCCGAGATGACCGCGCGCCGGCAGATCGAGCGCCTCGGCCTTCGGCCCGAGGAGGTCCGCCATATCGTGCTCACCCACCTCGATTTCGACCATGCCGGAGGCCTCGACGACTTTCCTGGAGCCCAGGTCCATCTGCTCGCCGACGAGCGTGACGCCGCGGTCGCGCAGCGGACGCTCCTCGACCGGATGCGCTACCGGCCGGCTCAGTGGTCGACGCAGCCGAGCTGGATTGCCTACCCCTCGGGCGGTGGCGAGCGCTGGTTTGGCTTCGAGGGCGCGCGGCCGGTGGGGGGGTTGAAGGACGAGGTGCTCTTCGTCCCGCTCATCGGTCACACGCTGGGCCACGCTGGCGTGGCTATCCGGAGCGATGGCGGCTGGCTGCTGCTCGCCGGCGACGCCTACTTCTATCACCGAGAGATGGACCCGGTTCGGCCGGCGTGCACGCCGGGTCTGCGTTTCTATCAGTTCATGATGGAGAAGGACCGCGGCGCGCGGCTCGAGAACCAGCGGCGGCTGCGCGCGCTGCGCGAGGAGCGCGGCCACGAGGTAAGGCTCGTGTGCTCTCATGACGTCGTGGAGTTCGAGCGCATCACCGGACGAAGCCATGCTGTGCCGGCCGGAGCGGGGAGGGGCGTGTCGGAGCCACCGCTGTGGACCCCCGCTTCGGTCGCGGGGTCGCGCTGACCGCGCACGGCAGGCCAGGGCGGTTCGTGATTACATCGCATCCCGGCGCGGCGCCGCGCCCACCGGAAGCGTGAAATGGAACGTCGTGTGGCCCCCCTCGGGGCTCTCGACCCAGATCCTGCCGTCGTGGGCCTCGACGAGGCGCTTCGCGATGTACAGGCCGAGGCCGAGGCCGACCACGCGCTCCTCCTTCGCCTTTCCCCGGAAGAAGCGCTCGAACAGGAGCGGGAGGTCCTGGGCCGGGATCCCGCGGCCGCTGTTGCGGATGGAGATCTGCACCGCGTCGTCGCGCCGCTCCAGCGTCACCTGTATCGGCGTCTCTGGATCACCGTATTTCACGGCGTTGGAGATGAGATTGGCGAGCACCTGCTCGACGCGCCCGGCGTCTGCGTGCACGATCGGGATCTCCCCGCGGCTCTCGACGTCGACAGCGCGCCCCTCGGTCTCGCTCTCCATCCGCTCGACGACCGCCTCCACGAGCGCGCGCGGGTCGACAGGGGCGCGCTCGGTCGCGAGGCGACGCGACTCGATCTGGGAGATGTCCGTGAGATCGGAGACCATCCGCCCGAGCCGCTTGGCGCTCGCCAGGATGTGCCCCGCCCTCGTCTTCACCGCGGTCGTGACCTGGGGCTTCCGTTCGAGCTGGGTCGCGTAGCCGATGATGGTCGTCACGGGCTGCTTCAGGTCGTGCGCGACGACCGACGTCCACTCTTCCTTGAGCCGCTCGAGCTCCTTGAGCCGGGTGATGTCGTCGAAGACGACGACCGCGCCGAGCAGCTTGCCGTTCCCGTCGACGATGGGGCCAGCGCTCGCGAGCACCGCCAGCATGCTGCCGTCGGCGCGCCGGAGCGACAGCTCCCTCGAGCTCGTGACCTCGCCACGCAGCGCGCTCGCCGACGGTTGCTCCTCGTCCATGAGGGGCTGCCCGTCGGGCAGACACAGGCGCCATGCGCCCGGGGGCCCGGGCGGCGCGTCTGTCCCGGCGAGCTCCTGGGCGCGGCGATTCCGGGCGATCTGCGCGCCGGCCCGGTCGAGGAGGAGGATGCCGACAGGCGAGCGCTCGATGACCGCGTGGAGCCAGCGCCGCTCGGCCGCGAGCTGTCCGAGGAGCTGGTCGCGCTCCTCGTCGGCGAGCTTCTCCGTGGTGACGTCGCGCGAGATGCCGATCCCGGCGATCGGGTTTCCGTGCTCGTCGTGCTGGATCGTGATGTGGGTCGAGACCCAGCGGGTCCGGCCGCTC
This sequence comes from Sorangium sp. KYC3313, assembly GCF_052075895.1. NCBI lineage: Bacteria > Pseudomonadati > Myxococcota > Polyangiales > Polyangiaceae > Sorangium > Sorangium sp. KYC3313. The sequence continues at coordinate 157,201 of NZ_CP197255.1, read as the reverse complement.
CTGTCGATGATCCGGAAGGTGAGCCGGCCGCCGGCCGCGGCCATGTGCTCGACGAACGCACGATAGCGCCCGACGTCCTCGGGATGGATCAGGGTGACGAACAGCTCGGGGTTCTCGTACCAGGCCGCGGGCGGATAGCCGGTGTGCTCGAGGACGGCGGGGTTGATGTACTCGTAGCCCCCCTCCGGGCCGAGCCGTACATGGAAGATGACGTCGCTCGCGTGCTCCGCGATCATCCGCAGGCGCTCCTCGCTGAGCCGCAAGGCGCGATCGGCGCGCCGCTGCTCGGTGATGTCGAGCGCCGTGCCGATCATCTGTAGCGGAGAGCCGTCCTCGGCGCGGATCACGTCCGCCTCGGTGTGGAGAAAGCGCTCTTCGCCGTTCGGGCGGACGATCCGGTAAACGATGCAATAGGGCAGGGTGCCCTGGAGCGCGAGGCCGATGGAGCGTATCACACGCTCGCGGTCCTCCGGGTGGATGCAGGCGAGGAACCGCTCGTACGTGAGCGCGCCGGCGTCGCGGGACAGGCCCAGCATCCGATAACACTCGTCGGACCAGAGCAGCTCGTTGCTCGGAATGTGCCAGTTCCAGTTGCCCAGCTTCGCCAACCTCTGCGCGCGGGCGAGGCTCTCCTCGCTCAGCCGGAGCGCGGCCTCCGTCTGCCTGGCTTCCGCGAGCGTCGCGTGGAGCTGCTCGCGCGCGCGCTCGATCTCGTGGTTCTCCCGCTCGAGCTCCTCGATCCGCGCGCGCTGGGCGTGCAGCTCGGGGGCGGTGAGCGCCATCCCGAAGACGCTCGACAGGGCGCCCGCGATCTCGACCTGCTCGGTCTGCGGGAGGGCGGGCTGCGCCGTGGCGCAGAGCAGCACCGCGCGCAGGGTGCCGGCGAAGGCGATGGGGATCGCGAACGCGTGGGTGCAGCCGCAGCGTCGGCGCAGATGGCCGGCGTCGAGGAGCGCGTCGGCGCTCTCGTCCTCGGGCGCGACCTGCGCGATGTTCGAGCGGGCGGCGGCGCCGGCGAGGCTCGGGGCGTCGAGCGGCAGGCGCCGGAGGGCGTCCAGCGAGCCCGCGCTGCCGCCCGCGCAGGCGACGAGGCCGAGCGTGGGCGGCGCCTGCGCGACATCGTAGAGGCAGGCGATGTCGACGTGGAGGAGGCGCACCGCCGCCGCCACGATCGCTTGCTGCGGACTGTCATCGCCGGCGCGCGAGAGGGCCATCGACGCGTCGGCCACGGCGCGGGCGAGCGTGTCGCCCGACGCCGGCGGATCCCCGCGGTGTCGCTCCCTGGACGGTCCACCCCGTTCGGCTCCGCGCCCTCTGTCGTCGCTGTTCAATCCGCCCCTCGCGCGTTCTACCCGGATCCTGGTGAGCGCGAAGCGAGACTATCACGAGCCTTCGCGCCGCAACCTGGTTCACGCGGCCGTCCATCGCGGCGGCGCGACCCCGCGGCGGCGCGACCCAGGTTGCGGCGCGGCGTGGACCCGACCCAGGTTGCGGCGCGGCGCGGCGGTGGCTCCGACCAGGTTGCAGCCGCATCGCATCGCGGACTGACCGCAACCCAGGTCGGGCTAGTCGGGCTAGTCGTCGTCGCAACGGCTCCAGCTCGGGTGGCGGCCCGCCAGGCGGCCGCCACCCACGAAGCTTGGTCGCGCAGCGAAATGATTGATGAAAATCCCTGGCACGGCGCTTGTCTTATTGCGCCTGTCATGAGCCAGCCCCGCGAGATCGCTGCCGGAGCCACGTACCTCATCACCCGCCGTGTCCTGCGCCGGCACCTGCTCTTCCGCCCGGATGCGGCAATCACCCAGCTCTTGGTCTACGTCCTCGCGGTGTCGACCCGCCGTTACGATATCGAGGTCCATGCGCTCTGCGCCATGTCAACGCATCTGCACCTGGTCGTGACCGACCCGAGGGGCGTCCTGCCGCGGTTCTTGCAATTCTTCCATCGCGTCGTCGCGCTCGGCACGAAGGTGCTTCGCGGGTGGGAGGGCCCGGTATGGGACCACGAGGCCACGAGCGTGGTGCGGCTGCTGACGCGCGCAGCGGTGGTGGAGAAGATTGCTTATGTCATGGCGAATCCTGTCGCCGCTGGCCTGGTGCAGCATGCTCGCGAGTGGCCGGGCGCCAAGGTGGATGTGGACGAGCTCGGTCGCGGCGTGCTGCGCGCGGCACGACCTTCGGTGTATCTCGACCCGGAAAACCCCCAGTGGCCCGAGGAAGCGACGGTCTCGCTCGCGCTGCCGCCGGCCATCGAGCAGGACAGCGCGGAGGGCTTTCGCCAGGACGTCTCTGCCGAGCTCGAGCGACAGGAAGCGCGGGCCCGCGCGGAGGTGCAGCGGCGAGGACTTCGCTTCTTGGGCGCCGAGAGAGCCTGCAAGGTGTCCCCTTACGAGCGCGTGACGAGCTTCGAGCCGCTGCGCGACGGCAATCCGACGTTTGCGGTGGGTCGCGAGCAGGGAGATGCGTGGCGAATCGCTGGTGCCGCTGTACGTGCGTTTCGAGCGTCGTACCGTGCGGCGCTGGAGCGATGGCGTGCCGGCGTACGCAGCGCGGTGTTCCCCGCGGGGACGTGGTGGATGAGCACGTTTCACGGCGCCAGCGTGGCCGACGTCGTGCTCACGGTGTAAAGCCCTAGCGGCGCCGTGGCAGGGAGGTGGGCGGGACAGGCGAGGTCATCATTGCCTTGTCGTGGGGCGCCTCCGTATGGGGGCGGTGGTGTGGACGGACGAGTCTCGTGCAGCGGTGTACCCGTGCCTTCGTACGCCTTCGTACGTCTGCGGGCGGTGCCGAACGCACAGGAAGCGGCGTCAGGGGCAGAGTGCTGTACGCGATGGTTGGCAGCGCGGAATGATTCCTCTCGAAAGGTGGACCCATGGGATAGTCATTCCGAGGTGGGTTGCCGCTGCGCCCCGGCCGCAACGCAACCTGGCCGCATCGCAACGTAGGTCGGTCGTTTTCGGGCGTGGCGCCGGCGCGGCGGCGGCGCGGCGCGGCGCAACCTGGGTAAGGCGTTTATGTACGGAGGACTACCACTTCACCCCCGTGCGCGTGAAGGCGCTCGAACCCGCGGCGCAGATCGTCGCCGGTGCCTACCCTACCTGCGCGATTCTCAGGAACGGTAATACCGCGTGCTGGGGCGACCACGACGCGGGCCAGCTTGGCGGCGTTTCCATCGGCTCACTGAGGACCTCCCCGAGGTGGGTCTCGCTCGCCGCGGACCCTGTGCGTCTCGCCACTGATCCGTGGCACACGCGCGCGCTCTTCGACGAGGGGAGGGGCAGGTGCTGGGGGGATGACGTGGGCGGCTCCCTCGGCGTCCTGCCGGCGGGCTGCACCGACATTTCCGGGGGGCGCGGACGTCGTGGCTGGTGGGCGTTGCCCGGTGCTACCGCGCAACGTGCCCGGCCTGGAGGGCGTGGTTGAGCTCGCGGCCGACGGGCTCGTGGAGGCGGACGATCCGTCGCTCGAGTTCACGTGCGCCGTGCGCGGTGCCGACACCGTGGTCTGCTGGGGTGACAACCGGAGCCACCTGCTCGGCTCGGCCACCGGGAGGAGCGAGCCCGCGCTCGTCGTTCCTTTCCTTCCTCAACCTGGGTGGGTTCCCGGCGAAGCGCAGGCGTGCGCCCTCGACGCGCAGGGTGACGTGTGGCGCTGGGGAGACGGCGCCGTCGGAGCTGCCCGCAAGGAGGGCGTGCGCGGCGCGGCCGACGTTGCGGCGGGCGACGGCGCGACTGACGTTGCGGCGGGCGGGCGGGCGGCGGGCGCGTGCCACAGCTGCGCTGCGCTCGGAACGGGACAGGTGGCGTGCTGGCATTGTAACCTCAACGGCCAGAGCGGCAGCGGGCCCATCGTCGACTGCGCCGACGAGGTCCTCGTCGTCACCCTCGTTGAGGGCGTCGCCGGTGCGAAGGCCGTCGTCGCCAGCGGGCGGCACGGCTGCGCGCTGCTCGACGACGGCGGCGTCGTGTGCTGGGGCTCCAAATAGAGCGGCCAGCTCGGCTCCGAGGAGACCAACCTGGTCTCCGCGCCGGTGCTGGCGGCGCTCGACGTGCGCGCGGTCGCCCTCGCTGCCGGGCGAGAGCACACCTGCGCGCTCGACGAGCAGAGTGGGGTGTTCTGCTGGGGCGGTGACGGCCAAGGTCAGATCGGGACCGGGCGACAGTGATGCGCGCCGCGTGGTTCCTCGCGGCCGTGGCAGGGATGGCCGCGCCCTCGCCTCGGGTGCTGCTCTCGCCGATCCGGTGCGGCCCTTTCAGATGGATCTCGCCTTCGGCGCGCGCGGGCAGCGGCGTACGGGTCTTGGCGGGCAGGCTGTTTCTCGGCTGGTGCGGGTCTACCGGCCCCGACAGCGCGTCGTGGGTCCCGTACTTCTCCGCGGGGCTCTCGGCGAGCGTAGGCTCGACCGACGTTGACGATCGCCGCCGGCTTTGCCGGCGAGAGCAGCCCGATGAACCACTACGTCTATCTGGCCGTCGCGCCGGTCTACCTCGTCGCCGGGACGCTGAGCGACAGGCTCCCCGAGGCCGGCGGCGCGCTCGGCGCGCGCGGCCCTCGGCCTGCCCGTGAAGTGGCGCATGATCTTCGGGAGCCGGGACGAGCGGCTGTGCGACGGCAAGGACGACTGCCTGCTCGTCGATGCCCTGCGCTTCCTCGTCCCCAACCACGTCGAGCTCGCGTACGAGAACGTGGCCGGCGCGCCGGCTGAGCGGGGCGGCGGGTACAGCTTCTGAAGCGCGCCGGCGCTTCCCGCGCCCTCACCCCTCGAGATAGGAGCCGAGCTCTCGCTGCCGCGAGCGCGTCCGGAGCTTCTCGAGCAGCTTCGCCTCGATCTGACGGATGCGCTCCCGCGTCAGCGAGAACGACTGCCCGATCTCCTCGAGCGTCTCGTCCTCGTTGCCGTCGAGGCCGAAGCGGCGCCGCAGGAGCTCGCGCTCACGCGGCTGCAGCGAGTCGAGCAGCTCGCGCGTCTGCTCGATCAGCCGACGCCGGGCCAGCATGTCCGCGGGCGTGGGCTCGTCGTTGGCCAGCAGATCGCCGTACCGGGTATCGCCCTCCTCGCCGACGGGGGCGTCGAGGCTGAGCGGCTCGAGCGCGAGCTCGCTGATCACCCGCACCTTCTCCACGGTGAGGCCGCTGCGCTCCGCGATCTCCTCGACGGAAGGCTCGCGCCCCCGCTCCTGCACCAGATCTCGCCGGGCGCGCACCACCTGGCTCCGGATCGCGGTGAGGTGGACCGGCATCCGAACGGGCTTTCCCTGGTTGAGGATCGTCCTCTTGATCGCCTGCTTGATCCACCACGCGGCGTAGGTGCCGAAGCGGTGGCCTCGGCGGTACTCGAACTTGTCGGCGGCGCGGATCAGACCGAGGTTCCCCTCCTGCACGAGGTCCAGCAGCGGGACGCCGAAGCGCTGGTGCTCCCGCGCGATGGCGACCGCGAGCCGGAGGTTCGCCTGGACGAGCTCGGACTTCGCCTGCGCGACGGCGCGGCGCCCCCGGGCGATCGCCGCGATCGTGGCCTCGATCGCGGCGCGCTCCGCCTTGTCCGCCTCGGCCGCTGCTGCGCGAAGGCTCCGCTCGATGCGCTCCTCGAAGGTCGGATCGAGGCGCAGCTCGGCGAGGCCCGCGGCGAGGCCCGCGAGGGCGGTCTCCACGCCGTCCTCGGTGATCTGCCGGCCGAGGAGCGAGCGGGCGAGATCGAGCAGCACCGCGAGCCGCTTCGCGCAGGCGTCCGCCTCGGGATCACCCGCGTCGGCCTCGCACAGCAGATCCCGGAGGCTGAGCGCCCCGACCTGGACGTCCTCCGCCGTCGAGGCGAGCTCGCGCAGCGCGACGGGCGACCGGACCCACGCCTCGAAGCAGGCGAGCGCGCCCGCCTCGATACGACGGCCGATCGCGACCTCGCCCTCGCGCGTCAGCGGCTGGCTGCCGGCGAGCGCCCGGAAGTAGAGCTCGGTCGCGCCGAGCGTGGTTTGCGCGCCGGCGGCCTTCGCGCGCCGAGCTGGCGCGCGCTCGCCCGCGCGTCCACCCGCGGAAGCGATGGAAACGGGATGACTCGATTCGGACTCGCTCGTCGAGAGCGAGGGACGGAACCTCATTCAATGCGCTCCAGTGTTGCCGCTGCGTCGTACCCGACCGCGAAGGGTGTGAGGGGGCACGATCATCAATGCGCCTCGATATCCTAACCGCTGAGGACGTAAATAGGAAAACGAATCGACCGCCGACATGGCGCATTTTCACGGCGTTTTTCGGTGTTGTTGCCCCGCTCGGCGCGGCCCGTTCTCGTTGTCCTGGGATGGTGGCGCGCGCGTGTGCGTTGCCGGACGAGCGGACGTCGCCGGACGAGCGGACGCGTTCCGCTCGATCGCGCTGCGGGGCGGAGGAGCGGGCGTTGGAGGGCGCGACGTGAGGGCGCTGGCGGACGGCGTCGAGAGGGGGAGCTCTTGACCCGACGGGGGCGGCCTCGGAGGGGGCGGAGCGAGGTCGCCGCCCGTCGGGTGGAGCGGCCGCGACGGGGCGGAGTGCTCCGAGACGGCAGCGGACGGCAACGTAGGTCGGAAGAATCGGCAACGTAGGTCGGAAGAATCGACCCTTGCGCGCGGCGGCGCTGCTGCTGAGCCGCGCTTGGGGGCGATGCGCTTCGGGCACGACGCGGAGCGTCCTGCGCGCCGCTGGCCCTGCGCCGTTCGAGCAGCGGTTGCTATGCTCCACGCCCGCGCTGCCCTCCGGAGCGCGCAGTAGCCATTCCACCGAGGAGCGACGCGCATGATCCAGATCTTCGGCACGGCCAAGTGCAAGGCGACGCGGGCGGCGCAGCGGTTCTTCGCCGACCGGGGCATCAAGGTGCAGCTCGTCGATCTGCGCGAGAAGGGTCTCTCCAAGGGGGAGCTCGCCAGCGTAGCGCGCGCGGTGGGCGGCGTGCGCGCGCTTTACGATGCGGAGAGCGCGCGGGTGAAGGAGCGAGGCCTCCAGCACCTCGGCCCGAGCGATGAGCGGATCGCGGAGCTCCTCGTCGATGATCCGCTCTTGCTCCGCACGCCCATCGTGCGCGACGGGACGCGCGCCTGCGTGGGCGCGGCCGAGGCGACCTGGAGGGCCTTCGCGGACGCCGCGAAGGGCGGGTAGCGGAAGGGCGGGCGAGGGGATCGGGGGAGGCTGGGCTCGCGCGCGGGCCGAGGCGACCTCGAAGGGAGCGCGGTCATGCCGCGACTCGCGTCGCCGCCTCGTCGCTGGTGCATGCGCAACGATTGTGCCAACGCCGAGGCGGCAGTCAGCGCTCGGGGCGCCTCTCCTCGACGTGGTGCCGTCGACGCTCCACGCGATGCTTCTTCGCCGGCTTCGCTGGCTTCGCCGGCCTGACCGAGGCCCCCGCCTTCACCGTCGCCCCCGCCCTCACCGAGGTTGCCGGCCTGACCGAGGTTGCCGGCCTGACCGAGGTTGCCGGCCTGACCGAGGCCCCCGCCCTGACCGTCGCTGCCGGCCTGACCGTGGTTGTGCGGTGCACGTGGTGATGCTGATGGTGATGGTGGCCGTGTCGCTCGAAGCCGACGCGGTAGCGGACCAGGGCGCGTGGCTCGTCCCGGTAGTACACCCAGCCGTGGTGCGACGGGTAGTACCAGCGGCCGTCCACGTAGTAGACGTAGGTCCCGCGGTAGTACACGCGCGGGTAGGTCTCGACGTGGACCGGCGCCGCTGCGATGTGAACGACCGGCTCCTCGTACACCGCGAACTCCTGGTACGTGACGGTCGCATGCGCCGGCGCAGCGGCCCTGGTGTGGACTTCTGCCGCGCACCCGGTCGCGCCGAGGAGCGCGAGCGCAACGAGCGCGACCAGCACGACGAGCCTGCTGCTGCGCGGCTGAGCGCGCGCCGCAGCTCTGGGGGAGGAAATATCGAGGCCTGGCACGTTCATCTCCATGGGGGGTTCACAGGAGCAACTGCGGTGCCACCCGGCGAAGGCGGAGCGCCGCCGCGTGGCACCGCAGGGCGCCGCTCGCTGGTATAGCGCTTGCTGCCGTGCCGCGCATCGGCGCGACAGCGCCAGACTTGGATAAAGGAAGGCGATCCTCATGAAACTTTCGAAGGTGCTCACCGGCCTCGCTGGCTGCGTCCTCGCCACCGCTTCGCTCACGGGGTGCATCGTCGTCGATCATGACGATGACCACGATCACCTCACGCGCGGCTCGCTCACCGTCGCCCTGACCATCGACGGCAGCGACGACCCGTGGGCGTGCTTCGATCACGACGTGAGCGGGGTCGCGGTCAGCGTCGAGGACGAGGATGGCTTCCTCGTCCTCGAGGCGGTGGGGGACTGCGATGATTTCGGCCTCACCATCGACGGCCTCTCCGAGGGGTACTATGACGTCGATGTCTGGCTCGTGGATTTCGACGGAGACGCGATGAGCGATATCGTGCGCGTCGAGAGCGTCGACGTGTTCGACGGCGCCGACACGGTTGTGGAGGTCGACTTCCCGTGGACGTGGATCGACGCATGACGCGCGCGGCTCGCCTGAGCGACCGCGCGCAGGCGCCTACTCGACCGCGATCGCGGTCACGAGACCATGGACGCCGTTATTGGATTGGGTAGGCGGGGTCGCGCTCGGGGTGCTCGGCGCTCGCGAAGGCCGCGAGCAGGCGCCGTCGCCGCCGCCCTGCGGGACATGAAGCTCTGTTACTGGGACTTCTGCGATTCCCCTTGCCGCTGCGCGTAGGCCTGGGGGCCTTGCTGCTGGCCGAGCTGGGCGCCCTGCCGCTGGCCGGGCTGCACCTGGCTGACCTGGCCGCGTTGCTGCTGGCCGAGCTGGGCGCCCTGCCGCTGGCCGGGCTGCATCTGGCTGACCTGGCCGCGTTGCTGCTGTCCGCGTTGCTGCTGGCCGAGCTGGGCGCCCTGCCGCTGGCCGGGCTGCATCTGGCTGACCTGGCCGCGTTGCTGATGGCCGACCTGGATGCCCTGCTGCTGGCCGGTTTGCGCCCAGCCGAACTGGCCGCGTTGCTGCTGGCCGTGCTGGGTGCCTTCCTGTTGGGTGCGTTGCTGCTGGCCGCCTGTCCGCTGCTCGTGGAGCAGCAAGCAGAACAGCTGCTCGGCCTCCGTCAGGTGCTGCTCGACGTCCGCTCGCATCGCCTTCACGCTGGTTCGTATCCTGGCGTTCTCCGCGTTCGCGACGCCCGGCACGTCGAGGAGCTCGAGGGCGCGGCGATGGAAGGAGATCTGAGCCCAGATGAAGGCCGTGTCGAACTCGGCGCCTTCCTCCTCTTCCAGCGCTCCGCTCATCTCGGTCGAGCTCTCGTCGAGCTCCCGGCAGCGCGGGCACGACTCCATGTTCATACCTGAATCTCGCGAGCCCGCGCCGATCTGCTCCGACTGGGAGTGCTCCTCGACGATCTGCTCGGCGTAGCGCTTCACGTCCGGGGACTCGGCCTTGTCCAAGGCGATCTGCGACAGATCCACCTCCTTCTGGTGGATGAACGAGATCAGCATCGTGAGCTCCGCGTCCGACGGCTGCTGCGTCGCGCCGCGCTCTCCGCGGCCTCCCTGCCTGTCGCCCTGACTGCCGATCTGTCCGCGGCCCCCTTGCCTGCCGCCTTGATGGCCGGCCTGCTCGCCGCACATCTGCCTGTCGCCCGCGCGCTGGCCGCCGGCCCGTTCGCCGCCCTGTCTGCCGCCTTGATGACCGGGCTGCTCGCGGCCTCCCTGCCTGCCGCCTGCCTGCGCTCCACCGCCCCTCCCGGCGCCTCGCGCGCCGTCTCGGCCCGTCTGTCCGTGGCTCCTGCCGTCGGGGCCCGTGCCGGTCCGCTCTTGCCCATCCGTTCCACCGCGATTCGTCTCGGCGTCATCGTCGCTGCCGAGGCAGCCGCCGGCCCCCGCGAGGACAAAGCTCCCAGCGAACATGATCGCCATGAGGCGACCTGAACGATTGCCCATCATTGCTTGCTCCTTGGCCGACACCGGCGCGCTGTCGCGCTCACCTGCCGGTTATCGGCCCCGAACATCTGGGTTCGGGAAGCGAGGATGGTGAGCGAGGTGGAGCCCTAAGCCTGCATCGTCATTTCCCCGAGCGCCCCTGCGCCCCTGCGCGATCGCGCCGAGAGTCGCAGTCCTGCTCGGCGTCGACCCAGACCCAGCCGGCGCGCAGCGGCCGGCCCGGCGATCGATCATGATCCCAAGGACCCGCTCGGGCACTCGCCCGCGCGAGGGCGCGCCGGCGCCGTGCGCGGCGCCGGACAAGCTGCCAGGCGGCCGGATCGCCGCCAGGCAGCCGGGCATGCGCGCGCCGCGCCGCGCACGCGCGCCGAGGAACCCGCTCGGCCGGGTCGCGCCGCCTTCCGCCGCGCCATCGATGCGCGTAAGCTCCGGCGACGTCCGACCGAGCGCCGCCTCGGCCCTCTGCCGAGGCGCCGGTCGCCGTCATCCTATGAAAACCTCCGCGCACAACGGCCCGTCTCCCGGGCCCGCCGCCCGCGTCGATACGACGGACATCGAGGCCCTGAAGCGTGAGCTCGAGCGGCTCCACGCCGTGGGGTCCCGGGATCGCGGGTGGCTCGACGCCGTGCTCGAGCACAGCCCGCACGGCGTCATCCTTTGCGACGCCTCCGGGAAGCTCGTCCTGCACAACCGGGCGGCAGAACGCATCTGGGCCGGCAGCGCCTCGACCGAATCGATCAACGACTGGACGCTGTATCGCGCCTTCCACGAGGGCGGCCGCCCGTACGAGGCAAAGGACTGGGCCATGGCCCGCGCGATGTCCGAACGACGGGTCATCGAGAGCGAGGAGACCCGGATTCAGCGCTTCGACGGGACGTATGGCATGGTCCTCGGGAGCGCCGCCCCCATCATCGGGCCTGGCGGAGAGCTCGAGGGCGGGATCTCGGTGTTCGCCGACATCTCGCGCCTCAAGCAGGTCGAGGCCGAGCGCGGCGAGCTCGCCGCGCAGCTCACGAGGCAGGTCGAGGAGCTCGATCGCCGCGCCCGGCTCACCCAGGCGCTGCTCGCGGTCAGCACCGCGCTGGGCGGCGCCGTGACGGTCGAGCAGGTGTCCGCCGCCGTCGTGAGCGACATCCACCGGGTGCTCGGCGCCTCGACGACGATGATGTACACGGCGGACGACGCGGCCGGCGTCGCGGCGCTCGTCGACCACTCGGGGCTCGAGGAGCAGCGCACGAGCCCTTACGCGAGGGTGCCCCTCGACGCCCGACTGCCGCTCTCGGACGCGCTCCGCGAGCGCCGCCCCATCTGGGTGGACACGAGGCAAAGCCTGCACGCCGCGTACCCCGAGCTCGCGGCCCTGCGGCCTGTCCGCGACGACGTGAAGGCGCTCGCCGTCCTGCCGATCGTCGCCCACGCGGCGCTGCTCGGCGGCCTCGCGTTCACGTTCGCGAACGAGCGGGCGTGGAGCCCCGAAGAGCGCGAGTTCCTGCTCAGCGTGGCGGCGCAGTGCGCGTCGGCGCTGGACAGGGCGCGCCTCCTCGAGCGGGAGCGCGAGGCCCGGGCACGCGCGGAGATGCTCGCGGCGGAGCTCGAGCGGCAGCAGGCGACGCTCCGCCTCCTGAGCGAGGCGGGCGCCGCGCTCTCCGGCTCGCTCGACGTCGCGTCGCGGCTCACGCAGCTGACCCACCTGGCGGTCCCCACCCTGGCCGACTGGTGCGCGGTCGACATGCTGAACGGCGATTCCATCGAGCGCGTGGCCGTCCACCACTGCGATCCCGCGAAGATCGAGCTCGCCGAGCGCCTCCGCGCGATGGCTCCGCCCCGGCCCGACGCCCCGGCGGGCGTGCCCGCGGTGATCCGCGCCGGTCGCTCCGAGTGGATGGCCGACATCCCGGACGCCGCCATCGAGTCCGCGGCGCTGAGCCCCGAGCACCTTCGCCTGATCCGGTCGCTCGGGCTGAGGTCGTATGTCGTCGTCCCGCTCCGGGCGCACGACCGGACCATCGGCGCGCTGACGCTGGTCCACGCGGAGTCGGGCCGTCGCTTCAGCCAGGCGGACGTCGCGCTCGCCGAGGAGCTCGGGAGCCGCGTCGCCCTGCTGATCGACAACGCGAGGCGGTTCCAGGAGGCGCAATCGCTCATCCGCGCGCTGGAGCGGACCAACGCCGAGCTCGACCAGTTCGCGTACGTGACGAGCCACGATCTGAAGGCCCCCCTCCGGGGCATCGCGAGCCTCGCCCAGTGGATCGAGGAGGACCTCTCCGACAAGCTCACCGCGGACACGCGCCATCAGATGGAGCTCCTGCGCGGGCGCGTGCGGCGCATGGAGGCCTTGATCGAGGGAATCCTGGCCTACTCCCGCGCCACGAGGTTCCGCCAGAAGCCGGAGAGCGTCGACCTCGAGAGGCTGGCGAGGGAGGTGGTCGAGCTCATCGCACCGAGGCCGCCCGCGCGGGTGACGCTCGACGTGCCGCCGGCGACCCTGCGGACTTACAGGGTGCCCTTGCAACAGGTGCTCATGAACCTCGTCACGAACGGCCTCAAGCACGCGGGCCGCGAGGACGCGGCGGTCTCCGTGTCCGCCCGGGAGCACGGCGATAGGATCGAGGTCTCCGTGTCCGACAACGGGCCTGGTATCGCGCCAGCGTTCCAGGAGAAGGTGTGGGGGATGTTCCAGACGCTGCAGGCGAGGGACAAGGTGGAGAGCACGGGGATCGGCCTCGCCATCGTGCGAAAGATCGTGGAGAGCCGCGGCGGGCGGGCGTGGGTCGAGTCGGACGGCAAGAGCGGCGCGACGTTCCGGTTCACGTGGCCCAGGAGGGAAGAGGCGGAGGGCGCCGGGTAGTCGTCGCGCCCGCCGAGCTGCCCGGGAGCGCGCTGCCAGCGACGGGCTCGGGGGACGAGGTGCTCAGTTCGAGGGCTTCGGCATCTGGAACACCACGGCTTCCTCTTCGGCTTCTAGGTTGTTGATGTTCCAGTAGATGGAGCCGCAGTCGACGGCGATCTCGAAGAAGTACGGCTGCCCGGTCGCGAGGGTGACCGCGTCCCCCATGCCGAGGTGCGCCCTCCGCACCTCGCCTTTCCCCTCGCTGTTCATGTAAACGGTCCAGTAGAGGAACTCGTCGTCCACCGCGAGCGACTTGGCGACGGCCTGAGCGTCGACCGTGGTGGTGAACGGCGGGGTGCTCGGCGCCGCGCTTGTCGCCTTGGACTGGATCGCGCCGGTGCCGTCGGTCACCCAGTGCACGACGCCGTTGGCGAGGACGAGCGCTGACGGGTAGCCGTTGGTCTCCGCGAAGACCTCGGCGGTGTCGCCGAGGGGGTCCTTCGTCTTGCGCAGGATCTGGCGCGCGAAATACTCCGACCAGTAGATGTGCGTCGCGTCGACGGCGACGCCGACCACCTGCTCGCCGGAGGCGACCTGCTCGGCCAGCGCCTGGCTGCCGTCGGCCTTCGCCCGCCAGACGGCTGTGGGCGTCTGCGTCGCCCAGTAGATGCTGTCGCCGAACGAGGCGATGCGGCCGAAGCCCGTGACGACATGCTCGCCCTCCGGCGGGGGGACCGTCGCGATCCGGATCGGGCTCGAGCTCGGCGGATCGATGGAGATCCCCAGCACGTCGCCGTTGCCCCAGTTGGTCCACGAGAGCTGCCCGCCCGAGTAGGTGACCCAGGCGGTATCTCCGAAGCCGAGGGTGCCCGGGAGCGTGCGCGCGGCCCCGCCGTCCTTCGGGATGGCGACGATGGCCTGGTTGCTGGCCATGAGCACGAGATCCCGGGTGACCACCATGCCCTTCGCATTGGCCCCGAGCTCCCCTGGTATCTGCGTCACGGGGCACTCCCCCACGGCGCAGTTCGACGGGGGGCACGACGGCGTGCCCCCGGCGCTGCCGCCGTCGCCGCCGTTGCCGTCATCGCCGCCGGTGCCATCGCCGCCGTCTCCGCCGGTGCCCGACGTCATCTGGGAAGAGCCTCCGTCCCCGGATCCCGTGGTCGTCGTCGAGGAAGCGGAGGAAGCCCCCTCCGTGCCAGGCTCGATGCCGAAAATGAGATTGCAACCGGTGCCCGTCGCCGCGAGCGCGAGCAGGGCGCAGGGCAAAGCGATCTTGCTGTGCATGATGGAGTGTATACATCCCCGGCCACGCCCCCGGCGATCGCGGGCCGCCGGCCGGGGGCGACGCTTCCGTGCGACACCCGCGCTCACGCGAGCCGTCGGAGCTGCTCCAGCCGGCGCCGCGGCTCGATGTCGCGCCGCTTGATCTTCCCGGTCCTGAGCTCCTCGTAGGGCCCGCACACCGGCCGGTAATCGCACTGCGCGCACGCCCCCTCCGCCGGCATCGGCAGGAGGGCCGCCTTGTCGAGCGCGTCCCCGATGATCCCCGCCACCTGGGCGGCCGCGTCGCGCGCCCGCGCGTCCAGGTAGATCGGCACCTCCGTGAACCCGCCGGCGGAGGTGCAGTAATAGAGCCGCCCGGACTCGACCTGCGTGCCCGGGGGCATGAGCTTCTCCAGCGCGAGCGCGTAGAGGACCGGCTGGAGCGTGCCGCCGCCGCTCACGACCGCGTCGCGCGGCGCCCGCGCCTTGCCCGTCTTGTAGTCGGTCGCCCGCATCGCGCCCCACACGCTCCGCTCGACCAGGTCGATCGAGCCCCGGAGCCGGACGCCGCAGTCGAGCTCCACGGGCGCGTCCGAGCTCCCCGGATCGCGGGTGGCGAGGCGGCGCGGCAGCCCGAACGACAGCTCGAAATGGATCGGCTCCCAGTCGCGGTCCTCCGCGGCGCGCCGCAGCCACTCCCGGAGGTCGGCCCGCACCGACGCGATGCCGTCGTCCCAGACGCGCCGGATCGCCGGCGCGAGCTCGTCCGCGTAGCGCGCGGCGACGCGGTCGAGCGCCCGATCGAGCTCGGCCCGCGCCTCGTCGAGCGCTGGCAGGCCGAGCGGCAGCTTGCCCGCGTCGCGCAGGGCGACCAGCACCTCGTAGAGCACGTCGTGCACGAGCCGGCCGCGCTGGAGCGGGTCGAGCTCCTCGATCGCCTCGGGCGCCGGGCGCGGGGCGAGCCTGTGCACGGCGTAGAGGAAGAAGCGGTAAGGGCACGCGGCGAAGTGCTGGAGGGCGGTCGGCGAGAACGACCTGCGCCCGAACGCGTGCTTCGCGAGCGCCTCGCGCGCCTCCGCGATCGGCTTGAACAGCCCGTCGGCGCTCGTCCAGCCCGGGATCCAGCGCCGCGCGCGGAACCGGAGCGCCCGCGCGAGGTGGGGGTTGGCGTTGAGCAGGTAGCGCGCGGTGCCGACCGTCTGCGCCTCCGGCAGGCTGAAGAGCGTCTCGAGGAGCGCGAGGTCGTGCTCGGCCGCGTCGATGGCGTCCTCGGGCCGCGCGGGCGCGGGCCAGCCGATGCGCGCGGCGCCGCCCTGCTCGGCGCGGCGCTCGAGCTCCCCGAAGCCGGGCAGCCTGCCCTCGGCCGCGCGCAGGAGCTCGAGGCCGTAGAACGAGGGCACCCGAGGGCGGGACTGATCCATGTCCACGCGCGGGTACGACACGACGAGCCGCTGGCGGGCCGCGCCGACCGCGAGCCGGAGCGCGAGGCGCTCGCGCGCCACGCGGTCGTCGCTCGTGTCGAGGCCCGAGTCGCCCCCGGCGATCGTCCGGCGGAGGGCGTCGCGGAGGATCGGGTCCTCGACGACCTTCTGCGGGAAGATCCGCTCGGCGAGCCCGGGGACGAAGACCACGTCGAACGAGCGCCCGCGGGCGCCCTCGATGGGCGAGACGAAGAGGCGCCCGTCGCGGCGGGCGGCCGGCGGCAGCACGAGGTCGGTGAGGCGGCGCGAGAGGCAGAGGCGGATCTCGCCGAGGTCCACCGGGCCGACGTGCGCCATCGGCGCGAGCTCGGCGAGCACGGCGAGCACGCGCTCGGGCCGCCGGAGCGCGCGCGTCGCGAGGGCCGAGAGGCGGCGCTGCCACTCGCCGAAGGTCGCGCGCTCGCCCGGGCCGGGCAGCGCCGCGAGCAGCGGCAGCGCGAAGGCGCGGAGGGCCGAGAGGTCCGCGAGCGTCCGCGCGACGCGCGCGGCGTCGCGATCCTCGGGGGCGCGGGAGAGCGAAAGCCGGAGCTCCCGCTCGAAGCCCGAGAGCCGCGCCTCCCACCGATCGAGCCCGCCGATCACCGCCGCGTCGACGAGGATGCGCTCCCAGCGCCGCGGGGCGCGCAGGGTGCCGTCGTGCACGGGGGCGTCGGGGCCCTGGGCTGTCGGATCGGGCGTCGGGGCTGTCGGATCGGGGCCCTGGACTGTCCGATCGGGGTTCTGGGCGGCCGGACGGAAGCTTTTCCCTGGCGGATCGACCCCGAGATCTTCCCCCGCCATCTCGTCGTCCGGAGGCGTCTCGTCGAAGCCGCCTCGCAGGAGCTCGGGGAAGAGATCGTCGTCCGGCGGCACCCAGCGGTCGGCCTCGGGTGCGGCCGGCGGCGGCTCGCCCGCGGGCGTCGCGTCGGGGACCTGCGCGAGCGAGAGGTACTCGGCGAAGCGCGACGCCGACAGGTGCTCGGCGGCGCACGCGAGCAGCGCGAGCAGCGCGCGGCCCGCCGGGTCGGGCTGCACCGAGCCCTGCGCGAAGTGCGCAGGGATCCCGGCACGGCGCAGCGCCTCGACGAGGTGCGCGCGGTACTGCTCGGGCGCGCGCAGGAGGATCGCCATCCGCTCGAACGGCACGCCGCGGGCGGCCTCGCGCAGCGCGATGCGCGCGAGCTCCACGCACTCCCGGCTCTCGCCGGGCGCGGAGAGGATCTCGACCTCGTCGCCGAGCCCGGGGGCCTCGTCGGTCAGCGGGTCGAACAGGTGCTCCTGCAGGCGCGCGAGCGAGGTGCTGGGCGCGACCGGCGGCGGCTCGTCGCCCGCGCCGTCGTCGGCGCCGTCGTCCACGCCATTGCCCGCGCCGGCGCCGTCGTGCGCGGCGGAGACCGCGGTCAGCGAGACCCGCCGCGGCGGCGATCGGAGCGCCGCCTGCAGGTGGCGCAGCGACGCGGCGTCGCCGGCCGGCACCGTGGCGAGCGCGTCGGGCGAGCGTGCGGCGACGGCCTCAAGGAGCTCGCGCTCCAGCGCGAACCGCACGGGCAGGTCGAGCAGGAGCATCGGCAGCCCGAGCAGCGGGTGGCGCGAGCGGGGGTCGCCGTCGTCCGCGGCCCGGGCGCGCTCGGCCGCGAGGCGCAGGACGATCGCGCGATCGGCGAGCCCCGCGTCGTCCAGGGCGGCGTCGAACGCGTGGGCGATGCGGTCGAGATCGGCCGGCGCGAGCGCGTCCGGCGCGACGCCGGAGAGCCGCGCCTCGTCGAGCGTCCGCGCGACGGCGCGCGGCAACCCGGGTCGATCCGCGACGCGGGCGAAGCGGCCGAGCAGCCCGTCCTGCGCGAGCCCGTCGAGGGTGCGCGCGCAGAGGGCCTCGATGGCGAGCGGGCTGGCCGGGACGAGGCCGCGCTCGGCGAGCGCCGGCATCGCGAGCGCGGCGGCGAGGCGCCCCAGGGTGAGCCGGTGCCAGCCGAAGGTGGCGCGGCGGCCGCGGATCGACGCGCGGGCGAGCTCGCCCACGGCCTCGACCGAGGCGCCGACGAGGAGCACGCGCTCCGCGGGGCGCCGGCGGCGCAGCCAGCCCACGGCCCGATCGAGGCGGGCGGCGGCGCTGGGGGAGGTGATGACGGCGTGGGGCACGGGGGGGCTCGGGAGGCGGCGGAGGCCGCGGGGAGGTGATGACCGACGCTTACGAGCCTGGCAATCCGGCGTTGATCGAGCTCGAAGTGTAACAGCAGCGGCGCGGCGATGCTCTTCTCCCAGGCATCGCAGGGCAACGCCGCCAGATCCGCCGCCGCCTCGCGAAAGCGGCGGCCCGAGCCGAGCAGCCGCAGCAGCAGGGTTGCGCGCGCCCGGGGCAGCTCCGCG
Organism: Sorangium sp. KYC3313; assembly: GCF_052075895.1. Lineage (NCBI taxonomy): Bacteria > Pseudomonadati > Myxococcota > Polyangiales > Polyangiaceae > Sorangium > Sorangium sp. KYC3313. The sequence goes on along the minus strand of NZ_CP197255.1, from coordinate 139,362 downwards.
AGCACCACCACGCGCATCGGCAGGTCCGGCACGGCCTGGGGCGAATGAGCGCGACGCCCAGCTCAAGGTCTTCCAGGCCAGTACCTCACGAGCGTGTGACAGTCGCCGACCTGCCAGCCCTTGGTGGCATCCCACCGCAGCTTGAAAACCTCCCCGCTGGCGTCGAACTCGTCATCGTATTCGCCCGCGTCGAGCTGCAGCAGCTCCGCGTCCGGGCCCGCGCGGCGGAAGGCCACCACCTGGAGCCGCGCGCTGTCGCCGGGCGAGAAGCGGAGCGAGGCCTCCGAGAACGCCCCGAGCTCCGTTAACGGCACTCCCACCTTGGTGCAGCCTCTCTTCGTGAACGGCTGCAGCTCCCCCAGCTCCGGAAAGCCAGCGACGCGGACGGATGGCCTGAGAAACCATCCGAGCGCAAAGGAAACGACGGCGACACCGAGGACCAGGAGGTAGCGCAATTTTGCGGATTGGAGGGAGGTGTGCACGTCGTGTCCCGATGGGCTCAGGGCGTCTTTCTCGGTGGGATCCTGCCCGGCATTGCCCCGGAGCGAGGCTCGATGGGACGTCAGCGGCGGCGGGGGGTGAAGCGGACGAACAGCCCTTCCGGCTTCATCGTGAACCCGAGGAGCTCCTTCACGGGCCGCGCCGGATCGACCAGCGATACATCGAAGTCGCGCGCGACCATGGCGCCCACCATGGCGCTCTCGACCATCGAGAGCGCGCGCCCGGGGCAGACCCGCGGGCCGCTGCCGAAGGCGAGGGCGGCGCGCGGGTCGTGTTTGCCGGCGCCCGCCGGCCGCGGGGTCAGCCAGCGCTCGGGCACGAACGAGGCCGCGTCGTGGAAGTGCTCGTCCTTCAGGCCGAGCTGCCGCGTCAGCAGGATCATCCGCGCCCCCGCCGCGAGCCGCAGCGGGCCGACCACCGTGTCCGAGCAGGCTTCCATGAAGATGATCGGCGCGGCGGACTTCAGGCGGAGCGTCTCCTGCGCGACCGCGCCGAGATAGCGCAGCCGCTGCGCGTGCTCCGGGCTCTCGGGCAGGTCCGCGTCGCCGAGCTCGGCGTCGACCTCGGCCCGCATCCGCGCCTGGACGTCGGGGCGCAGGGCCATGAAGTGGAGCATCCAGGCCATCGTGTCGGCCGTCGTGTCCTCCCCGGCGAGCAGCAGCGTGAGCACGTTGCCGAGCACCTCCTGCTCCGACAGCCGCGCCTTGGGGTCGTCGGCGTCGCGCGCCACGAGCAATGCCTCCAGCAGCGAGCGCGGCGCCGCGGCCCGCGCCGGATCCCCGTCGAGCTCCGCGCGCGTCGTCCGGAGGATGCCCAGCATCCGCGTGCGCACCTCCGAGAGCGCCTGATCGAGGGCCCGATCGGCGGGCAGCTTGACGTGCCGCCAGTACGGAAACGGCGCGAAGAGGCGGCGGTTGAGCGCCGCGAAGACCGTCTCGAGCTGGTGCGACAGGGGGTCGGTGCCGCGCTCGATGAGGTTCATGTCGAGGCCGAACGCCACCGCGGTGGTGACATCCACCGTGTAACGGGCGAGGTCTCGCCGCGCGTCGACGGACGCTCCCCGCGCGGCCGACGCGCGCCATCGCTCCCGGAGCCGGCGGGTGATCGTGGAGAGCGTGCCGTGGCTCTCGCGCAGCTGCCCGGCGGTGAACGCGCTCATCACGAGCCGCCGCTGCCGCGTCCACTGGTCGCCCTCGGCCGAGAAGACGCCGCCGAAGCCCATCTCGTCGATGAGCTCCTGCAGCGGGCTCCAGCGGCGGAACTCCTTCGGCCGCTCGCGCAGGATGCGCTGGACGAGCTCGACCCTGCCGACGACGACGACCGGCGTGCGGCCGAGCCAGAAGGTGTAGAGATCGCCATACTTGCGGTTCCAGCCCTCGAGCGTGAGGTGAAGCTGGGTCGGCCGGATCTCGAGAAGGTTGCCGAGCAGCGGCAGCCTCCGCGGTCCCGGGAGCGTCGATAGATCGTTCACGCCCGCTGCGGGGGCGACTTCTGCTCTGGCGGTCTCCATGGTTTCCTCTCAGAGAGCGAGAGCGGTCAGCGCCGGCGCCGCCGCGCTCAAGGTGCAACGTAGCTTGTCCTGGCGTGCGCGTGGGCGCTCGCCGGCGCGCTGCCTTCGTCACGCGCCGGCGTCGCGAGCGCGGCGGCGAGGCGCCCCTGGGCGCGCCGGCGCGTGACGAAGGCGGCGCGCCGGCCGCGGATCGACGAGCGGACGGGCTCGCCGACGGCCGCTGCCCCGCCCGCGGTCCTCCGCTATAGTGGCGGCGTGATGCTGTGCGATGTTGCCGCCGGGCAGCCTCTCCGCCCGTTGCTGGACCGCCGTGCCACGGGGCCGGCATGAACGAGTCCGACGTTCGCTGGATGGAGCGCTGCCTCGAGCTCGCGGCGCTCGCCGCGGGGCGCACCGCGCCGAACCCGATGGTCGGCGCGGTCGTCGTGCGCGGGGAAGAGCTCCTCGCCGAGGGGTTCCACGAGCGCGCCGGCATGGCCCACGCCGAGGTCGACGCGCTCCGCAAGCTCGCCGGCCGCGCCGAGGGCGCCACGCTCTACGTCAACCTCGAGCCGTGCTGCCACCACGGCCGGACGCCCCCGTGCACGGACGCCGTCCTCCGCGCCGGTATCCGGCGCGTCGTGATCGGCATGATCGATCCGGACCCCCGGGTCTCCGGAAAGGGCGCCGCCCTCCTGGAGAGCGCCGGTATCGAGGTGGTGGTCGGGGTCCACGAGCCCGCGTGCCGCGAGCTCAACCGCGCTTACATCGCGAGCACCGCCGAGGGCTTCGCCCTGCCGGCCCGGGCGACGCCGGCGTCCTGACCCGCCGCTGGGCCGGCGGGTCTCCATGGGAGAGCGCGCGAGGGCCGCGACCGCGGCGCCATGCCCGCTCCGGAGCGGGGCGAACGTCCGCGCCGTCCCTCCAGCGGCGATCGCCCCGACGAGATCGCCCCGCTCGCGCGCCATTCCAGGACTCCCCGCCGCGCCGCGCGGCCGACACGCGCGCTCGCCGAGCATGGCGCTGGCACTGCGCTTGTTATGCCCCCCGCGCGCCCGCGGGGCCGAGCGGCGCCGAACCGTGGGCGCCTCCGCAATCCGCCGCTCTAGACACCATTTCTGGACGGAAAGGTTGCAGTATGAAGAATGCCATCCCGATCGCGATCCTGTGCCTCGGCGGGCTCGGCTGCGCGGACGCACCTCCCGGGGGCGACGGCGAGCAGCCATTGCTCACGTCCCGGCAGCGCATCATTGGAGGCGCTGTGGACACGACGCACGCCTATGTCGTGGGCGTGGGCAATCGCAACAGGGCGTACTGCAGCGGGACCGTCATCTCGCGGCGCACCGTGATCACGGCGGGACACTGCCACGGCGCGCTCACGCGCGTCTTCTTCGGCCCGACCCTCGGGCGGCGGTCGGAGAGCGTGCGGATCGAGACGTCGAGGAGGCACCCCGCCTTCGATCCCGGGAGCCTCCAGAACGACCTTACCCTCATCCGGCTGGAGAGCGACGCGCCCGTGCAGCCCGCGCCCCTCCTGCGCGAATCGATGGAGAATACCACCTGGTACGTCGGGCCGGACTACACCTTCGTCGGTTACGGTGTCTCCGACGGCGTCGCGGGGACGGGGTTCGGCATGCGCCGCGCCGTGACGTTCCCCATCGTGGCGGTCGGCCCCGCCCAGGTCGGCGGGACGCCGGGGACGATCGACGCGACCCAGTTCTATTACCAGGTTCCCGACATGAACACGTGCGCCGGCGACTCCGGAGGTCCGGCGTTCCTCGTGCGCGGGGGCGTCGAGCGCCACGCCGGCGTGACCTCGTTCGGCGACGACCCCTGCACGCTGGACGGGGTGCAGGCGCGCACCGATCTCGCCCAGATATCTCAGTTCATCCAGCCGACGATCGACGAGTTCGAGGCGGACAACCCGTGCCGCGCGGATGGCCTCTGCGAGGCGGCGTGTGACGTCGGGCCCGAGATCGTCGACCCCGATTGCGCCGATCTCCACTGCGCCCAAGATGGGGTGTGCGCCCTCGCCTGCGCGTTCCCGGCCGACCCGGACTGCGCGCTCCGCGCCGGCGTGCAGGTGCGATGACTCGACAGGTGAAGGCGCGCAGCCCAACGGCGCACCCGAGCGGAGCGCGACGTTACTTCTTCGCCGTCACGTACCGGAAGTCGCACCGCTCGGCGCCCGTGCCGAGGGTGCCCGTGCGGCGGAGCTCGACGCCGTGGAGCTCTTTCACCTTGAGGTCGTCGAGGCGGCAGATCATGGGGACGATCTCCGGCGCGCCGTGCCGCCGCGCGAACGCCACGATCGGGCACGCGCGCACGTCGAAGGCGAGGAGCGCGCCGGTGCCGCTGGCCTCGTCGAAGCGGATGCCCCCCGGCTCGTCCGCGCGCAGGCTCATCATGAGCAGGCTCCGCGCTGGCTTCAGCCGGAACACCACATCCATCGCGGCGCCGAGGAGCGGGCTCCGGTTCAGCTGCTTGCGGTAGAAGGCCAGCAGGATGTCCTCGGCGAGGCGCAGGGCCGGCTCCCGGTCCACGCCGAGGTCGTGCAGGAGCGCCTGGTAGATCGCGAGCACCGGCGGGCCGAGCTCGAAGAGCTTGCGGTTCATGCTGCTCCGGAACCGCGGCATCGTCGCCTCCAGCGCGAGATACCGCTCCTTGGCGCGCGTGTGGAGCTCCGCCGCACACTCTTCGCCGAGCTCGCGCGTCGCGATGACTCGGCCTTCCGCGAGGATCTGCGCGAGACGTTCGGACGGCGACGACATGCTGGAAAATTACCACATGCGGCGCCGCAGCAAGCCTCCTTGTGGGAGCTTCTGTGATCGGAGAGGTCGGCCGAAGTGGCCCGCGATGCTCCTGCGATCGGGGAGTTCGGCAGGGACGCAATATGGCTCTGCCGGGATGCGCGGAGCACCGGACAGGGCGTCTGGTGAAATGAGACAGAAATCTCTCAGCAACAGGCCCAGTCGGCTCCGGGCGTCAATGCGCGCGCCGGCTCGGCAGGAGCCGGGCGTCCGCCTGTGCGGCGCTACGGCGCCGCCGGTCCCCACAGCCCGGGCACGCGCGTCGCGCAGGAAGGGCACGCGCCGCCGGAGAGGAGGACCTCCTGCGTCTCGTAGTTGAACCGACGCACCACGACCTCGTGGCAGGCGGGGCAGCGTGTATGCGAGAGCTCACGGACGCGGTCGGCCACGTTGCTGACGTAAACGTACTTCATCCCCCGCGCATAGGCGACGCCCGCCACGTCCACGAGGAACGCCGGGTCGGTCGTCATGCGATCGCGCATCTTGTAACGCGGATAGAAGGCGTTGAGGTGCCAGGGGATGTCCGGGTCGACCCCGGCGATCTCGGCGCCGAGGGCGCGGAGGCCGGCCGCCTCGTCGTTGAAGCCGGGGACGACGAGCGTCACGACCTCGACCCAGTAGCCGAGGCGCCGGGCCTCGCCGATCGCCGCGAGCACCGGCTCGACGCGGCCGCCGAGCGTCCGGTACTGATCCGCGCTCCACCCCTTCAGGTCGACGCGGAACACGTCGGCGACCGGGCGCATGTACGCGAGCGCCTCGGGCGTCGTGTTGCCATCCGAGATGAGCGCCGTGACGAGCCCCCGCCGCTGCGCCTCGGCGAAGACGGCGCGCGCCCACTCGGCGGTGATCATCGGCTCGTTGTAGGCGCTCGCGAGCACCCCGCAGCCCGCCGCGACGGCCACCTCGACGAGATCCGCGGCGCTGATGTCGATGGGCTCGCCGTCGCCCTCCGGCTCGCGGAGGGCCTGGGAGACCTTCCAGTTCTGGCAATAAGGACAGCGCAGGTCGCACCCGAACATCCCGAAGGTGAGGGACCTCGCGCCGGGGCGCACATGGAAGATCGTGTTCGTCTCGACCGAGCGCACGTAATGGCGCGCGACGTAGCCGAACGGGACGCGCAGCTCGCCGTCCTTCTCGAAGCGGATCCCGCACGCGCCGGCGCGCCCCGGCGCGAGGACGCAGCGGTGCGCGCACGCGGTGCACCGGAGATACCCCTCCTCGGGGCCGGGCTCGACGAGCGCGCCGGGCACGGTGCGGCGGGCGAGCTTCGCCGTGAGGGGCTCGCCCGCGGCGCCGCCCTCGCCAGGCCCGGCTGCGGCGCGCTCGCCCGCGGGCTCGTTCGCGGCGCCGCGAACGAGGTCCTCCACGCGGACGTGCGGGCGGGCGCCCGGATCGCGCGCGTCGAGCGGAGCGTCGATCGCGGCTTTCGGGGCGCTGCGTCCGTTCGTCTCCATGGGAGAGCGGGCATCGCTAGCATCGTAGCCGCGAAAAACAAGGGCCTTGTGGCGCGGCGGTGCGCCAGCGCCGCAGCGGAGCGGCGCGGCAGGACAGCGGCGCTGCGGCGGGCAGCGGGGTGGGCCGGCGCGGGAGCGCTCTTGTCAGGCCGGCAGCGCGCCAGCGCCCTGCGCGAGGCGATCGAGCTCGTCCTGGCCGAGCTCGCGCTCGCCGGCGAACGCGATCCCCACGACGGCGCGCACGCTCGCGGAGGCGTCGCGCACGGGCAGCGCCACCGCCGCCTGCGCCGCGACCGCCTTGGCCCCGGGCCGCACGTCGCCGGACGTGTCCGTCTGCAGGTTGCACGTCTGCACGGGCTGGTCGCGCTCCCAGGCGAGCCCGGCCATCCCCTTGCCCCGCGGGACGCGGCGCGTGATCTCCTGCACCTTTTCGGGGATGTTCACGGCGGCGGCCAGCGCGAGCGCATCGCCCTCGACGAGGTGCACCGTGCCAGCGATACCCCCGCTATCGGCGACGAAGCTCCGAAGCCACGGCTCCAACGACTCTCGGCGCGCATGCATGCCCGCACCTTCGACCGCCGCGGGGCCTGCGTCAACCCAGGGCAGCTCGCGGGACGCGCCGGCGCCGAGTCAGGCCTCGTCCTTCACCCGCCTGGGCCAGCGCACGATGAAGGTGGCTCCTGCGCCGGGGCGCGACGAGACGGACACGCTCCCTCCGCGGCTCTGCACGATCTTCTTCACGACGGAGAGCCCTATCCGCGCGACGTCAGGACGATGCGCACGCACGTCTTGAGGCTCTGCGGCCACGACGAGACCGGCCCGAGCGGCGTCGTCGACCAGTCGATCGCGCGCATGCGCGCGCCCATCTCGCCTCCGCCGGCGAGGACCGCGCGAGCGTCCGCGCGATCCAGCGGCGGGCCATCCAGATCGAGCGACACGGGCCCTTTGTAGCGGGCTGTAGGTGGCGGGAGAAGGGCAGAAAAACAATGTGTTTGGGTTGCCCGGGTGATCCGCCGCACCGCGGAGGGGCCGGCGCGGCGGCGCCGCTCACGGCGGCGCGTCGAGCACCGCGCGCAGCGCCCGGCGCGCCACGTCGGGCGAATAGCCCTGGCGGGCGAGGAAAGCGTAGAGCTTCTGCCGCTGCTCCGCCGGAGCGAGCCCCGAGAGCGAGCGGAGCTTCTTGCGCGCCGCCCGCTCGGCCACGGCGGACTCGTCCGTTTCCTCCTCGGCCATGACCTGCCGTATGGCCGCGTCCGCCACGTCGCGCGAGACGCCTTTGCGGGCGAGGTCCTGCTCGATCCTGCGGCGCGACCGGGGCTTGCCCACGATGCCGGAGCGCGCCTTCGCCTCCGCGAAGCGCGCGTCGTCGAGCAGCCCGTTCGCGGTGAGGCGCTCGATGGCGGTCGTCACGTGCTCCCTGGGCTCGCCCTTCTCGATCAGGCGCTTCTCCAGCTCCCTGGCCGATCGCCCCCGGAACGACAGGAGCCGCAGCGCCCGCTCGTAGGTCTTCTGCTCGCCCGCGGCGGTCTTCCGGGGCGACTCGGCCGCGGCCCCGGGGCTCTCCTGGCCGGGGGCCAGGCCGGCGGCGGCCTGCTCGGGCACCGTGGCGAAGGGGACCCCATCCACCAGGATGACGACGTGGCCGGGGTTGTCGGGCGAGGGGGCGATTCCCGTGATGATCGGCATGCGCGAGGGACGATGGCGCACCTGGCGCGGGCCGCAAGCCCCTGTTCACCCCGCCTGCTCCCGGCCGCGGCGGGGCGCCTGCTGCCTTGTCTCACGGATCGATCACGAGCGTTCCAAACGCCTCGGGGACATGGAAGTTCGGCTTGCTCGTGCGGGGCGGGCTCCACGCGAGGTACTGCCGCGGATCCTTGCCCTCCATCCGGTACAGGTTCATGGGCAGACGCGCGTTCGGGGCGAGCGCGCCCACGATCCCCGGCGCCGCCAGCAGCGCCTCGATGACGGCCGTGCGCGCCTGCGCGTCCTGGCTCGTCGCGATCGTCGCGCCGCTCGACCACGCCGTGTCTTCCTGGCGCGCGTCGCGGTCGATGGCGATATCGAAGAAATGACCGAACGGCCCTATCTCCACCTCGAAATACCGCCTTGGCGAGCCCGGGGCCGGCGTCAGGAAGAGCTCGATGCAGTCCTCTTTGTAAAGACCATTTCGCTCCGCGCCGACCGGCTTCGAGCGATCCGTGTTGAGCCCCGCGTTCGAGAGCTCGAAGAGCGCGTGGAGCCCCTGCTTCGACCAGAGGAAGCGCGCCCGCGTGGGGAACCCGGTGCGCTTGCCGGCATAGTCGGTGTCCCACTGCACGGCCTTCGCGCGGCTCCATGCCGCGTCGTCGGCCTTTCCGTCGAGCACGATCTGCTCTCCCGGCGGCAGCGGTGACGCGTGCGCCTCCGGCTTCGCGGGGCCTCCGTCCGAGCCGCCGCGCTGCTTCCCCTCGGGCGCCTCCTGCGAGGCCGGCGGCGCGGGATCCAGCCCCTTCGCGGGCCCGCCGGGCAAGGCTGCCTGTCCGGGCTCCCAGTCGAGCCGGAAGGGCGCCATCGCCTTGTAGTGGACGGGCCTCGGGCTCTTCAGGAGATCTGCCCCGTCTCCCGTGATCGCCGTCGCCTTGAGATCGAGCCCAAAGCGCTTCGCCGCGGCGTCGATGAGCGGCGAGGTCCTGTGGCCGCCGAGCTCGCGCGCGAGCGCGGGGCTGTTCCACACGCCGAGGAGCTCCGCCGCCACGCGGTCGACCCGCACCGGGTTCGTGCCGCCGATCGCCACCATCTCCGCCGTGGGCTGCAGGACCTGGAAGCCGTCTCCGCCCATCGCCGGGGCGCCGTCGCCGAGCACCGCGTCCGGCGCGGATATCTCGAGCACGTCGACCATCCGCTCGGAGAAGACGCGGAGCGACGATAAGTAAAGAGCTCTATCTTCCTGGCCGGCGGACCTCGTGTCCAGGTACCCCTTGAGCTCCCTGTGCATCCTCCACTTCTGCTTGTACGCAGGCGCGCTGTCCGACAGCATGACCGTGCCCTGCATGCCCTTGATGCCGGCGGAGATGACCGCGTACCGGTGCATCTTGAGCCGGGGGAGCGACAGGAAGAGCCCGTGGTCGAGGTGCTCTGCCAGCACCTTCGGCATGAGCAGCGTCGGGACGTGGGTCGCCTGGATGCCGCGGATGGCGAGCGGCTTTCCGGGCCTGTCCCCGGCGACGTCGTAGACCCCGTCGTCGTCCATCGCGACGAGCGCGGCGCCCTCCTCCGCGGCCATCGCCTCATAGCCGGTGCGCTGCGCGATGTCCTTCCAGAACTTGTGGGAGTGGCCGCAGCCCTCGGCGATCGTGATCTTCGTGTGCCCGCGCGCCTTGAGGCACTCGACGACGCCTCGAACGAACTCCGGCTGGGTGATCCGGCCGGTTACGCCGTCGTCGCCCTTCGACTTCGCCGGGTCCTTCACGCTGTCGAACCCGCAGATGTTCGGCTTGAGGAGCACGGGAGTCGCCGCGGGGCGCCTCGGCACCACCGCCTCGCAGATGCGCTTGCCGAGCTCCAGGGGACCCTGGCCGCGGAGCACGGTGACGGGCGAGTCGTCGGCCTTGATGCGCTCGACGTGCCGCTTCCTGAGGGCGGCGCCGTCGATGCTGTCCGACGCGATCACCGAGGGCCCGGCCTCGTACCGCTGCGACGCGCCCGCGACCACGTCGCTCGACGCGCTCGGCACCGCGGTCGGCACGGCCGGATGCGCGGAGGCGGCGGCGAACGAGGAGGCTGCCTGTGTCGGCGCCGGCGAGGACGCCGCCGCGTCGGGCGGCGGCTGCGGGGCGGGGCCGCCGTCGCCGGGACCGCCGCCCGGCTGGCGTTGCCGGTCCCCGCAGCCCGAAAGGACGGCGAGCAGCGCCGGGAGCGCCGCGATCGCGCGGGGAGCCCGCCGCGCCCGGCCGCCGTGGATCGTTCGTGCCCTGTTCATCCCACGAGCACGATGGCGCGAAACGGCGGCGAGGAGAAGGCGCCACGAGACATCGTCGAAGCCAGCGCCTGCGCGGATGCCGGAGGGGTGAGGGCGGCGCGGCCCCCACCTCGCCCCGCCGCCGGCGCCCGAATGAGCGTCTCGATACGCGCTCGCCGGGGCGGCTCACGCCTTGCAGCGCGAGCGCGGAATGAGCGTTTGGCCTGTTCCTGGTTCTGTTAAAATTGCTGTTCGTGTTGAAATTATCGGGACTGCGGGGATGTTGTTCGCAGCGGCTCTGGTCGCCTGTGGCGGCGGTTCGAGCGGCGGGGGAGCTGGAGAGGGCGGGGGCGTAGAAGGGTACTCGGAGGCTCGGTCGACAGCCGTGTGCGAGGCCGCGTGCGACGTGTTCAGCGCCGGCTGCGCGCCGGAGAACTGCTCGATCGCGTGCTTCGTGGCGGTGGACCAGTACCCCACGGAGGCGTGTTTTGCCGAGTTCGACGCCTACCACGCCTGCCTGGCGGCCCAGGAGCCCGCGCAGCTCGCCTGCGGAGCAGACGAGAACTTCTTCGGCCCGTGGGCGCCGGCGTGCAGACCCGAGTGGACGGCGTATACGCAGTGCCGGAGGACCGGAGGCGCGGACTGCGCGGTGGTGGCCACGGACGTCGAGTCCTGCACCCACTTCGGCGACCCTCCGGACTGGGCGACGTGCAAGACAGGGAAAGAACCGCCCCCCGGGTGCGTACCGCTGACGAGCCTCGACTACTGTTGCCCGGCAGGCACGCCGCCGTGACAGCGTGATCAGGGGCTCCGCTTCCCCGCAAGCCATGACGCCTCCCGTGTTATGCACGGCATGTGCTGGTGGCTGGCTCGTTGCCATGGAGGATGGGATGAAATGGGTTTCTCGTGCGTGCTCGGCCGTGATCGTGACGTCCCTGCTGGCGCTGTCCGCGTGCGGCGGCAGCGTCGACGACGAGGGAAAGAGCAAGGAAGAAGGCCCCTCCTGCGGGCTGGTCGCGGCGTGCGGCGGCGATCCGACGGGAACGTGGACGATGGATGAGGCGTGCCTGGATCCCTCGATGTTCGAGGACCTCGACGAGGGGTGTGACGCGGAGATCGACGTGAGCGGCATGGTGGTGAGCGGACGCGCCGAATTTCGGGCCGATACCACCTATGTCACGACCATCACGCAGCAAGGGCCGATCAAGGTGGTGTACCCTGCGGCGTGCCTCGCGGCCGAGGACATCCCGATCACGTGCGCGCAGCTCAGCGTGAAAATGCAGCGAGCCGCAGCTGGGAAAGAGTCGCCCTTAACGTCGGCGGAGTGCGCTCAAGCGGGCGCCGACTGCGCATGTACGTTTGTCTTCGGGCGGGACACGACGACGTCGATGGGCACCTGGTCGGTCTCCGGCTCCATCTTGACCGTCGAGTCCGAGGGCGAGGAGCCCGATGTTGCGCCGTTCTGCGCGCAGGGATCCTCGCTCACGATGGGCATGCCGACGTCGGCGGGAGAGAATGCGTCGGGGCCGATCAAGTCCTACCTGAAGTTCACGAAGGAGTGAGCCGCGGCGAGCGCGGGTGTCGGGGCGCCGCTCAGCGCCGGTCGAGCCCCACGATGCGGTCGAGCAGCGCCCGGTCGAGGCTCGCCTCCACCGCGTTCGCGAGCCGCTCGTACTCCTCGTGCCGGCTCGGTATCGCCGGCTCGCCCGCGGCCCTGGGGAGCCCCCTCCGCTCGCGCAGCGCCGCGAGGAGCGACCGCCGGAGCCCGTCGTTGTCGAGGATCCCGTGGATCATCGTGCCCACCACGGCGCCGTCCGCCGAGACGGCCCCGTCGAGCGCCGCCTCGGCCTTGCCGCCCCTCGACCCGATCGCGAACGCCGCGGCCGCGCCGCCCACCCGCTCCACGCGGCCCATGTGGATCTCGTAGCCGGTCAGCTCTCCGGCGCCCTCGCCCTCGGCCTCTCCCACGCTCGCCGCGCCCGCCGCCCCCAGGAACGAGCCGCCCGCGAGCCGCGCCCGCACCTGCGCCACCGTCTTGGTCCGCTCGAACCGCGTCCACACCTCGATTAGCCCCAGCCCGCGCGCCGCCGGCTCGGCCGACTCGACGCCTTCCGGATCTTCGATCGCCCCGCCGAGCATCTGGCAGCCGCCGCAGATCCCGAGCGTCCAGCCGCCCCGCCGGGCGCGCGCCGCGATCGCCTCCGCGAGGCCGCTCGCGCGCAGCCACGCGAGATCGGCCATCGTGCTCTTCGTCCCGGGGAGCAGCACGAGGTCCGCATCGCCGATCTCGTCCGGCCGCTCGATGAACCGCACCACCACGCCGGGCTCGTGCTCCAGCGGCTCCACGTCGTCGTAATTCGATATCCGCGGCAGCCGGACCACCGCGATGTCGAGCTCCCCCGGGCCCGCCGGCGCCCGGCGCCGCCGGCCCTCCAGCGACACCGAGTCCTCGTCCGCGATGCGCAGCTGCTTCAGGTAAGGCACCACGCCGAGCACCGGGACGCCCGTCCGCGCCGTCAGCATGTCGAGCCCCGGCTCCAGCAGCTTGAGGTCGCCGCGGAACTTGTTGATCACGAACGCGGCCACGCGCGCGCGCTCGTCGGGCTCGAGCAGCGCCATCGTCCCGACCAGCGCCGCGAACACGCCGCCTCGGTCGATGTCGCCGGCGAGCAGCACCGGCGCGTCGGCGACGCGCGCGACGTGCATGTTCACGATGTCGCGGTCCTTCAGGTTGATCTCCGCGGGGCTGCCCGCGCCCTCGATCACCACGACGTCGTGCGCCTCGCGCAGCCGCCCGAGCGAGCGGGCGATGATGTCCTTGAGCTCTCCCCGGTACGCGAAGTAGTCGCGCGCGTGCAGGCTGCCGACCGGCTTGCCGAGCACGATCACCTGAGAGCGGGAGTCGCCCTCGGGCTTGAGCAGCACCGGGTTCATGTCGACCGTCGGCGCGACGCGCGCCGCCTCGGCCTGCACCGCCTGCGCCCTTCCGATCTCGCCGCCGTCCAGGGTCGCGAACGAGTTCAGCGCCATGTTCTGCGACTTGAACGGCGCGACCCGGAGGCCCCGCCGCTGGAAGATGCGGCAGAGCGCCGTGCAGAGGAGGCTCTTGCCGACCGAGGACGCCGTGCCTTGCACCATCACCGTGAGCGCCGTCATCGGAAGAGCTCCTGTCCAAGCCCAAAGGAAACCGCCGCCAGCAGGGCCGCCGCGAGCCCGGCGAAGAGCAGCGCCGCGAGCACCACGATCCGGCAGGCCTCGTCGATGAGCCCCCGCCGGAGCGGCTCCACGGGGTCGCCGAGGCGGTAGTGGCCGCGCTTCTCGAGCTCGACCCGGAGCAGCCCGGCCATCGCCGCCATGGGCCGGCCGGCGTTCGGGCTCTCGGTGAGGCCGCCGTCGCGCAGGAGCACGGCGAGGCCGCGGCGCGCGTCGGCGCCGCGGAGCCACCCGGCGGCGAGCAGGAGGAGCGCGGTGAGCCGCGCCGGCACGAAGTTCAGCGCGTCGTCGAGCCGCGCCGACGCCTTGCCGAGGTACTCGTAGGGGCCGTGGTAGCCGACCATCGCGTCGAGCGTGTTCACCGCGCGGTAGAAGAGCGCGCCCGGGAGCCCGAAGAGGGCGAAATAGAAGAGCGGCGCGACGAAGCTGTCCGACGCGTTCTCCGCGACCGACTCGACCGACGCGGCGACCAGCGCGGGCTCGTCGAGCTCCGACGGGTCGCGGCTGCAGAGGCTCCGCAGCGCGCCGCGGGCCCCGGTGACGTCGCCCGCTTCGAGGGCGTCGCGCACGCCGAAGGCCGCGTCGCGGAGCGCGCGGAGCGCGAAGGTGGGCTTCAGCAAGAGACCTGACAAAGCGAGCGCGAGGACGGGGTGCGGGGCGAGCAGCGCCGCGACGCCGGCGCCCAGCGCGGCGAAGAGGCAGGGGACGGCGAGGGCCATGAGCGCGCCGAAGAGGAGCTCCGCGGCGCGGCCGCCCGCGGGCGCGGCGCGCTTCAGGGCCTGGATCGCGGAGCCCATCCACACGACCGGGTGGACGGCGGCGGGGGGCTCGCCGCAGGCGAGGTCGAACGCGACCGCGACGAGCAGCGCGGCGGCGGCCGTCATCGCGCGTCCTCGCCGCCGCCGACGAGCGCGACCGGGCCGGGGCGCAGGCGGAGGATCGCGCCCATCACGGCCACGTAGAGCTCGCTGGCCGAGCGGCCGAGCCGCTGGTGCGCGCGCCCCGCGAGGTCGCGGAACGCGCGGCCGAGCCGGCTCTCCGGGACCACGCCCATGCCGACCTCGTTCGAGACGAGGACGACGTGCGGCGCCGCCGACTCGACCGCCGCGGCGAGCGCCTCGATGCGCTCCTCGATGGGCCCGAGCGCGCGGCCCTCGGTCTCGTCGCGGAGCAGCAGGTTCGACAGCCAGAGCGTGAGGCAGTCGACCACGATGACGTCGACGCCGGTGAGCGAGGCGATGCGCTCGGGGAGCGCGATCGGCTCCTCCACGGTGAGGAACGCGCCGCCTCGCTCGAGGACGTGCGCGTCGATGCGCGCCCTCATCTCGTCGTCGAACGGCTCGGCGGTCGCGATGAAGGCGCGGCGCTCGCCGAGCGAGCGCGCGAGGGAGAGCGCGAACGCGCTCTTGCCGGAGCGCACGCCGCCGCCGATGAGCGCGACCCGGCGCGGCGCGGTGCCCGGGCCGCTCATCGCGCGCGCTCCTTCCGGTGCGCGGCGGCGCTCGCGACGAGCCCCTCGGGGACGAGCGGGTTCGAGGCCCAGTGCGCGTGCACGTACGAGGCGAGGACGCTCCCCGCCCGGTACCCCTCGCGCGCGACCTGGCCGCCGCGCCGGCGCCGAACGGAGTAGGCGTGCTCGATCGGCAAGGGCGCGTGCTCGGGCGGGGACGCCGGCGCCTGCGCGGGCGGCGGCTCGGCCGGCGCCGCGGCCGGCTCGGCCGGCGCCGGCACGGCGCGCGGCGACGGGCGGAGCTCGGAGTAGCGGAACTGGTGCCCGCGGAAGCGGAGCCCCGCGCCGCCGAGGATCGTGCGCGCCTGCGTCTCGACCTCCACGTACCCGAGCGCCTGCAGCTTCTCGCACATCGCGGCCTCCGCGGGCACGAGCCCGACCATGGGGTGCGCGCGCCCGTCCAGCGTGCGGATCGCCTCGGTCAGGTACATGAGCCCGCCGCACTCGGCGTAGATCGGGCCCCCACGGCCGGCGAACGCGCGGATCTCGCCGCGAAGCGCGGCGTTCGCGGCCAGGCGCTCCGCGTGCACCTCGGGGTAGCCGCCCCCGAGGTAGAGCGCGTCGACGTCGGGCAAGCGCGCGTCGCGGATCGGCGAGAACCGGATGAGCTCGGCCCCGGCGGCCTCGAGGCGGCGCAGGTTATCCGCGTAGTAGAAGTGGAAGGCGTCGTCGAACGCCACGCCGATGCGCGCCTGGCGCGGCGGCGCCGTGATGCTGGCCGCCGACCTCGTCGCTGCCACCTCCGGCAACGGCGGCGCTCCACGCGCGATCTCGAGCAGCGCGTCGAGCCCGATCCACGCCTCGGCCTGCGCGCCCCAGTGGTCGAGGCGCTCCTCGGGGAGCGCGGCCTCGTCGGCCGTGCGCAGGCCGAGGTGGCGCTCGGGGAAGCGCTGCGCCTCGTCCCGCGGCAGGCCGCCGAGGACCGGCAGCGACCGGTTCACCTGCGCCTGCGCCTGTCGGAGGATGTCGAGGTGGCCGCGGCTGCCGACCTGGTTGCACACGACCGCGGCGACACGCAGCGCCGGATCGAAGCCCGCGAAGCCCTGGACGAGCGCCGCGACGCTGCGGGCCATCCCGGACGCGTCGATCACGAGCGCGACCGGCGCCTCGAGCCACTTCGCGATCTCGGCGGTCGAGCCCTCCTCCCCGGTCGGGCTCGCCCCATCGAACAGCCCCATCACCCCCTCGATCAGCGCGACGTCGGCGTCAGCGGCCTCCGCCGCGAACGTCGACAGGACCGCTTCCCGGCCCATCATCCAGCCGTCGAGGTTGTGCGATGTCCCGGCCACGGCGCGGGCGTGGTACGTCGGATCCAGGTAGTCGGGGCCGCACTTGAACAGCGCGACCCGCAGGCCGCGGGCGCGGAGCGCGCGCGCGATCGCCACCGTGGCGGTCGTCTTGCCGGCGCCGCTCGCCGTGCCGGCGACGACGAGCCGGGGGATGGCCCGGGACATCAGAAATCGACTCCGATCTGGGCCTTTTGCCCCTGCTCGAACGGGTGCTTCACCGATTTCATCTCCGTCACCAGGTCGGCGAGCGCGAGGAGCGCGTCGGGCGCGTTCCTGCCGGTGATCACGACGTGCACGTGCGCGGGCCTCGCGCGCAGCGCCGCGAGCAGCTCGTCCTCGGCGACGAAGCCGTAATGGAGCGCATACGTGATCTCGTCGAGCACCACGATGTCCTGCTCGCCGCCCGCGATGAGCGCCGCGGCCTCCTGGAAGGCCGCGCGCGCCGCGGCCTTGTCGCGCGAGAGATCGTCGCTCTCCCAGGTGAAGCCGCGCCCCATGACGAGGAAGGTCAGGTTGGGGAGCGTCTCGGCGAACAGCCGCTCTCCCGTCTTCCACTTGCCCTTGATGAACTGCACGACCGCGACGCGCATGCCCCGGCCGAGCGCGCGGAACACCATGCCGAGCGCGGCCGTCGTCTTGCCCTTGCCGTGGCCCGTATAGACGATGACGAGCCCTTTTCTACCTGCCGTCGCTGCGCCCGTCCCGGCGCTCTCCTCCGCGCTCACGAGTCCTCCTCGGTCGTGCCAGGGACGAGGAGCTTCTTCTCGGCCTTGCGGAAGCGGTGGCTGAACTCCGGATCATAGAGCCGCGAGTCGGCGAAATCGGTGGAGGTGAGCACCCGGCCGACCAGGATCATCGACTGGCTCTTGATGCCCTCGGCCCGCACCTTGTCCCGGATGTCGGCGAGCGTGCCTCTCACGATCTTCTGATCGGGGCAGCTCGCCTTGTGCACCACCGCGACCGGGCAATCGGCGCCGTACGCCGGGATGAGGGCCGCGGCCACGTCCTTGAGCAGGGTGATGCTCAGGAACAGGCACAGGGTCGCCTGGTGGCGGGCGAGCTCCTCGAGCCGCTCGGCGGGCGGCACCGGCGTGCGCCCCTCGGCGCGCGTCAGGATGACGGTCTGCGAGAGCTCGGGCAGCGTGAGCTCGCGCCCGAGCGCCGCGGCCGCCGCGGTGAAGGAGGAGACGCCGGGGATGATCTCGTACGGTATCCCGAGCGCATCCATCCGGCGCATCTGCTCGGCCGTCGACCCGAAGAGGACGGGATCGCCCGTGTGGACGCGCGCCACGTCGTGCCCTGCGTCCCTGGCCTCGACGAGGACCTCCACGATCTGGTCGAGGGTCATGCCGGAGGAGTCGATGACCCGGGCGTCCGGCCGCGCGGACGCGACGATCTCCCGGGGGACGAGCGAGCCCGTGTACATGACGACCGGGCAGCGAGCGACGAGCTCGGCGCCGCGGACCGTGATGAGCCCGGGATCGCCCGGGCCCGCGCCGATGATGTAGACGCGCATGGGGGGTTCTTTCCTTGCTTCGTGCGGCGGCGATCCCGGAAGGGACCGCGGGCGCGCGAAACTAGAGCGGTCCCGAAGCGAACGCCAGCGTTCATGGTGGAGCCCGCGCGCTGTGCGCGAGGGGCGAAGATGACGGATGATGACGAAGACGAAGCGCAGGCCCGAGGACACGAACCTGCGGTGTGTGCCGGAAGGCTCCGTCTTCTCCCTCGGACGTGCTGGTCCGGGGCCTTGCTCAGGGCATGCGCCTGTGATGCGATGGGAGGTCGCACCCCTCTCCAAGGAAACGCGATGGACCAGAAGAACACCGGGTCTCAGCCCTCGGCGCCCATCCTGTGCGCGGCAGCCCTCTTCGAGCCGGCGCTCCCGGCCGCGTGGGGGCCCACGCTCGATCTGCTCGCCGACATCGAGGAGCTGCAGGACGCGACGAAAGGCAGCCGCGAGGAGCGGGAGGCGAGGGGGCGCGATCTTCACGACCGGCTGATGCGCGGCATCGACGCCCTGAGCGAGCCGACCCCGGACGAGTTCCACGCGGCGAGCGCGTCCTTCCGGGCCTGGTTCACCGAGGCGGTGCTGCTCTGGCTCCGGTTCGCCGGCAGCAGCTCCGCGCCGCTCATCGATACCGTCGCGTCGCGACCGCTCCTCGATTTCCCGCTCGATCTGCCGGAGGGCAGCGAGGGGATCCCGCGCGTCCGGCGGGCGCTGCGAGAGGCGCTCGCGTGGGACGAGGCGGAGCTCGCGCAGGTCGAGGCCGCGATGGATCACATGACCTCCAACCTCGCGGTGAAGCACGCGATCACGAAGGCGATCGCCTCGCAGCTCGCCGCGAAGGGGGGCGCGTCGCCCGCCGCGTGCGCCGAGCTCATGAGCGCGATCTACGGCCCGTTGCCGTGGCGCCCGGGCGACGTGGATCTGCTCATGACGTCGACCGCGATCTTCCTGTGCCTCCGCGCGTCGGCGCCGGCGACCGGCTCGCCCGGCGCGGAGGGCTCCGGCGAGGCGCCGCGGCTCGAGGTGCCCGGCTGGGACGAACGCCCGGAGGAGGAGCGGCGCGCCATCTCCGCCTTCATCGCCCGATGCGACGACACGAACACCGCGGCGACGGCGCGGTTTCCCGCGTTCGGCTACTTCGACCGCGCGGCCATCGATCCGGCGCTCGCGCGCTCCCTCGCGGACGCGGCGGCGGTCCCGACGGAGGTCGTCACTCAGACCCTCGCCACCATGGTGATGGTCCTCCGGACGCCGGAGGTCGAAGACTACGTGGTTCATGACGCCTGGGGCCATGCGTGGCAGGAGGCGCTGGCCGAGTTCGAGTGGGAGTACGCGGTGCTGCCGCGGATCGAGGAGCCGCTCGCGCTCGACACCGTCTTTCCCGGCGCGGTCGGCCCCGGCATCGCCTCGGCCTTCGTCGAGCGCGGGGGCCGCACCGAGCTCGACGAGGCGGCGCTGCTCCGCTTCGCCGAGGCCGACATCAGGGCGCGACTCCAGGTGGCCGCGAGCAACGGCATCGCCGAGATGCTCGCCGATTTCATGGAGAGCAAGTACGCATGGCACAGGCCCTCCCTGAAGCTGCCGGACGCGTCGCTCCTCCCCATCACGGGGCTCAAGCTCGATCTGACGGTGGGCGACGTTCGCCGCCAGGTCGCCCGCTGGTCGAAGCCGTACCGCGCGCTGGCCGAGGACGAGGGGGCGCGCGCCCGCCTCGTCGACGCGCTCTCGCCGCGCGTTCCGGCTGCGGGGCTCAAGGAGGCGGTGGATCAGGCGGGCGCGCTGCTGTGGCGCGAGTTCGCGACGGCGTTCGACGACACGCTGCGGCCGGTGGCTGCCAAGGGCGGAGGGATCCGCGCGAGCGCATGCCGCCGCATGGTCCTGCAGCTCGCGCAGGTCGCCGCGGTGCTCGAGCGGACGCTCGCCGCGTCGTGCGCGGGCGGGCCGCGGAGCGGGTCGCGGAGCGGGCCGCGGACGGAGCTCGCCTGGCGCGACCCGGCGCTGTGCGTGGACCTGCTCCTGGTGACGATCGCCCGGTTCTACGAGCACGAGCGGCAGAGGAACTTCTGGCACCTCGACCAGATCCTCTCGACCGGGTTCGTGGACGCCTGCGGTCGGCTAAGGGCCGCCATGGCGAACGCCGAGTCGCCCTGAGTCTGTCCCCCGGAGATGGCGTATACTTCCGCCGATGTCCGGCGCCCAGCGCGACGTATTTCGGCTCTGCGGGGCCACGATCGACGGCAAATACCGTGTCCTCTCCGCCGTCGGCGCCGGCGGGTTCGGCGTCGTCTATCGCGGCGTGCACGAGGGGTTCGACGCGCCCGTCGCGATCAAGTGCCTCAGGCTGCCCGACGAGCTCTCGCCCGAGGCGCAGCAGGATTTCGTCCGACGGCTGCGCGACGAGGGGCGGCTCCTGCTCCAGCTCTCGCGCCTCTCGCCCGGCATCGTCCAGGCGCTCGACATCGGCGCCTTCACGACCCAGGACGGCGCTCGCGTGCCCTACCTCGTGCTCGAGTGGCTGGACGGCGAGACGCTCGCCGGCCACCTCGAGCGCCTGCGCGCCGGAGGCGGCGGCGCCCTGTCCCGCCGCGAGGCGATACGCCTGCTCGACCCGGCGGTGCGCGCCCTCGCGGTGGCGCACGAGCAGAACATCGCGCACCGCGACGTCAAGCCGGAGAACCTCTTCCTCGCCGAGGCGGGGGGCGCGAGGACGCTCAAGGTCCTCGATTTCGGCATCGCCAAGATCATCGGCGATCAGCGCTCGCGCACCGCGGCGCTCGCGAGCACCGCGGAGGGGCCGTCGGTGTTCACGCCCCGCTACGGCGCTCCGGAGCAGTTCGACAAGCAGCGGGGCGCGACGGGGCCATGGACCGATGTCTTCGCGCTCGCGCTCGTCTTCGTGGAGCTCGTGACGGGCGCTCGGGCGCTGGAGGGGGAGGGGATCGTCGAGCTCTATTCGGTTGTCGTCGATCCCGCGCTGCGCCCCACGCTGCGAGCGCGCGGCGTCTCGGCGCCGGACGCGGTCGAGCGCGTGCTCTCGCGGGCGCTCAGCGTCTCTCCGCGCGACCGGTACCCCGACGCCGGCGCGTTCTGGCGCGCGCTGATTGCCGCGGAGGGGCTCGAGGACGAGCTGCCGAGCCTCCCGCCGCGCTCGCCGCCCGCGGCGCGAGAGGCCGAGACGCGGGTCGAGAGCGGGAACGCGCGGGGCGGCCCTGCGCCAGGCGCCGGGCACGCGGGCACGCCCGCGGGGATCGGCTTCGAGCCGACCGTGCCGCACCGGACCGACCCGGCGTCGCTGCGCCCCGATGGCGCGCCGCCCGCGCCCGCCGGTGCGGAGCCTGCGCCGCGGCCGGAGCACGGGGCCGCGTCGGGCGAGGCCGTCGCGGTGCGGACCGCACCCGACGAGCGCGCGCGCCCGGGCCGGCGCGGGCTCGTCGCGCTCGCGCTGGTGGCCTCGGCGGTCGCAGGCGCCGCGGTCGCGGTGCTCCGGCGTCCCCCGGAGCCGCCGCCCCGGCCGAGCGGCGCAGCCGTCGCCGCCCCGGAGTCGCCGCGCCCCGCCTCGAGCAACCCGGAGGCCGCGGCGCTCTACCAGGAAGCGCTCCAGGCCTACCGTGACGGCGCGCCGGACGTGGCCGCGCGCACGATGGAGCGCGCCGTGGCGCTGGATCGCGGCCTCGGCGCCGGCCACCTGCGCGTGGCGATCTGGACGTTTCGACAGAAGCCGGCCGCGGCGCGCGAGCACTTCCAGCTCGCGCTCCGGCACCGGGCCGCCCTCGGCGAGCGGGACATGGCGCTGCTCGACGCGGCCGAGCCGTACGTGCGCCAGCCCTCCGACGCCGTGGCATGGGAGCGGCGGATCGAGGCCGCGGCCGCGAGGTTCCCGGCCGATCCGGAGCTCCTCGTGTACCTCGGCGGGGCGAGGTTCGCGCAGCTCCGGTTCGACGCCGCCGTCGAGGCCTACGATCGGGCGCTCGCCCTGGACCGGGGCCACGTGCTCGCGTGGG
Source organism: Sorangium sp. KYC3313 (assembly GCF_052075895.1). NCBI lineage: Bacteria > Pseudomonadati > Myxococcota > Polyangiales > Polyangiaceae > Sorangium > Sorangium sp. KYC3313. The sequence goes on along the minus strand of NZ_CP197255.1, from coordinate 117,651 downwards.
GGCTCAAGGGAGAGTCGCTCGGGATGAAGGGGGATGTCGCGGCGGAGCTCGCCGCCTACCAGGCCTGCGCCGAGACGGCTCCCGGCGCGACGCTCTGCCTCGCGAACCGGGTCCGCCTCCTCCATCGCCAGGGCGATTGCCGGCAAGTCGAGGAGCACGCGCGCCGCTGGCTCTCGATCGATCCGAAGGCGGCGCCGGCGCACCGGCACCTGGCGCTGGCGCTCCACGCGCGGGGCGCGCCGCGCGAGAGCGTGCTCGTGGCGCTGGAGCAGGGCTGGGCGGCGGTCCCCGAGGGCGAGCGGAGGGCGAAGGAGCTGCTCGATCGGAGCTCGCTCGCGGTCCTGGACGGCGATTTCGAGCTGGCGGTGGAGCACGCCCGCGCGTGGCAGCGGGAGGTCGCCGGCAGGAACGATCAGGACGCGCACGCGAGCCCGGCCCTCAAGCTGGCGGAGCTCTACCGTGAGATGGGTTTGCCGCGGGAGGCCGGGCGGGTGGCGGACGATTTCCTCCGCCGGATGAGCGCCTGGTCCGAGCCGGCGACCACGGCCGACTGGACCATCGCGTTCTTGCCGTACGGCCTCCGGGCCGCGTCGATGACGCAGGAGGCGTACGACGCGGCGCGCTCGGCGTGGGTGGAGCGGGTCCAGTCGAAGTGGCGCGCCGCGGCGCAGGAGATCAAGCCGGAGCACCGCTGGCTGCTCTGGACCGAGGCCTACGCCGCCGGCGTGGAGACCGCGGCCGACGCGGCGGCGGCGTTCGAGACGATGCCGCTCGACCAGCCGCTCCCGTCGGAGAGCGGCCGGTGGCTCCTGCTCGATCTGCACATCGGCAAGGTGTACGCGCTCGTGGGGAAGGGGCAGGAGGCGATCGGGCCGCTGACGCGCGTGGCGCGCTCGTGCGCAGCCCTGGCCGACCCGTTCTCGACCACGGAGGCGCGGCTCTATCTGGGCATGGCCCTGGAGGCGACAGGCGATCTGCGCGGCGCCGCCGCGGCGTACGAGGTTGTCCTCGAGCGCTGGGGCAAGGCGCGCCCGCGATCCATCTCCGCGGAGCAGGCGCGGGCGCGGCTCGGCGCGCTGCGGGCGCGGCGCTAGGCGGTGAGCGCGTTCCCTCCTACTACAGTCGTACTCATGGCGGTCGAGCGCCACGGCGCCGGTAGTGACAGCTGCGCGCCAGCGCCTGATGATGCCATCGCCACCAGGATCAGCGCAGAACCGCGCCAGCCCGTGAAGCTGCGGACTTCGTAATGGTCGAGGTCGACTTCGCCCTTCGCACTCTCGAAGCACTCTTTTCCCCGGTAATTGGCACGAGCACGAAGGCTTCCGGCGCGCGCCCGGAGCTTCTGTCGCGGCACGCGTCGTGAAACTACCGATTCTTCCCCGAGCTGTTCGCGCAGGTGGCGGAGCTGTCCGATGTGCTGGACGCCCCCGCCGCGAAGGCGTGGCTGGCCGACCAGCGCGCCCAGGGTGAGCGAGGCCGCTCCTGTATCACGATGACGCACTTCGTCGCCATCGCATGGCGCTTGCCGGTCTCGCGCCCCCTCGCCAAGACCCGCCCCACAATCCTGAAGAGCCTCGGCTTTCTCCGCGAGCCTTCAGATCGGCGAAATCAGGCGTGGCGCACTCGACACCCGGCGCCGCGTTCCTGTAGCCTCGTCAGGGCGAAAGGGGAAGACGATGAGGGAGGCGCTCGGATCCTATGTCAACCGTGTTCGGGAGCTGGCGGAGCACGTCAAGGGCAACGAGCAGGCAACGAAGCAAAGCCTGATCGGACCGCTGTTCACTCTTCTTGGCTACGATCTGACGGATCCTCGCCAGTGTATTCCCGAGTATCGCGTCGACTTTGGCAAGGAACGCTCGGTCAAGCCGATTGACTGGGCGTTTCTGCAAAATAGCCGCCCCATCTTCTTCGTGGAGGCCAAGGAAGCGGGACGGAAGCTGGCCGGCTTCGACGAGCAACTGGCGGACTATTTCGCGAAAGCGCCGGAGGCGAAGCTCGGCATTCTGACGAACGGTATCCAATGGCGCTTCTTCACCGACATGGTGAACGAGAACGTGATGGACAAGGAGCCGTTCGTGCAGTGGGACGTCCTGATCGACGAGCAGCCGCCCCTCGACTTTCTCACGGTGCTGCAGAGGTCCGAGTACAACTCCGGCCTCCTTAGGACGTTCGCTCAGCGGACCCGACAGCAGAACCTCCTTGTGCAGGAGCTGGCCAGGCTCCTTGAACCGGCGCCGGAGTTCACCAAGCTCGCCGTCGCCCGGATCGAGACGAGGAATCTGACCACGGCGGTGGTCGAGAGCTGGAAGCCGATCGTCGCCAATGCCATCAATGAATGGGCCAAGCAGCGCGCGCTAGCGTCGGTCCTGGAGACACAGTCGCGCATCAGCGCTCTCCCCGAGGAGCCGCAGGTCAACAGGGTCGAAACGACGCAGGAAGAGCTCAACGCCTTCGCGACGGTTCAGCGGCTGCTCGGGACCGAACGTCCGATCGCATACGAGGACTCCGTCTCCTATTTCAAGATACACCTCCACGAGAGGCGGACGGCGGTGTTCTGCAGGCTGCTGGCTGGTCGCAAGAAGCCGTGCGTCTGGGTACCTCTGCCGAGTGAGAGGGTGCTCCCTATGGCTGCCTCGCTTCCAGTCACCGTCCCCCAGCTGGGCTGGTCGTGCATAACGATGGATTCGATCGATGAGCTCGACAAGCTGGGCGATATTCTGCGCGCCTCTCATGACCACGTGAAATCGGCGCTCAGAGGCAAGGCCGCTGAGCCCATCGATGGTGGCGGGACGGCCGTCTAGCTGGAGCGACAAATGGGTTGAAACCCCAGAAAAGAGCAGGAATTGAACCGCCAAGCGCGCCAAGGCCGCCAAGATTGTGTTTGTTCTTGGCGTCCTTGGCGCCTTGGCGGCTAATTCTTCCCTTGATTCGCGTCTTGGCTCTTCGGCCTCGACGAGCGGCCGTGGGCACCGGATGTCGAGAGCAGTGATCGCGCTTTGACAGGCGTTCATCGACGTCGAGGCGGTGGTGCTGGAGGCCGCGCTGCCGATTGCGCCAGCGCTCGGCCCCCTCGCGCGCGTCGCTGCTCCGGATCGCGCCGATCTGGCTCACCCCTCTCGCTAGATATCGTTGATCGTGATGCGCGCGCCCGGGGCGACGTCGTTGCGTGTCACCACCGAGCCGTCGGGGAACGTCACGCGGATATCGACCGACGCCGCGGCCCCCATCCCGATGATCAGCGGGAGCTGGCTCTGCTGCCGGTTGCCCCACTGGCCGGCGCCCACGAGGTAGGTCGCCACGCGATCGGCCCCTGTATAGCCGCCCGCGCGGAAGTCCCCGTCGCTGTCGAGGTCCACGTCGACGCGCGCGCCGATCGCGTCGCGATCTTCCCTCACGTTCGCGTCGGTCGCATTGCCGTCGCGATCGGTGAGCACGCGGACGACCGCGTAGCCCGGCGCGCGACAAGGCATTCCGGTCACGTCGCGGCGGTAGAGCGCCGTGCCCCCGAAGCTCGTGGTGAGGAGGTCGAGGTCGCCGTCGCCGTCGATGTCCGCGAACGAGCCGACCTGCTGCGCGGCGACCCCGAGCGAGGCGCCGGCGGCCACGAACCTGCCCGCGTCATTGCGGTAGAGCGTGTCGCCCGCGTACGCGTCGAGGTCGCCGTCCTGGTCCCAGTCGGCCCACACGCTCGCGCTCATGAACGAGCCGTCTCCGAGCCCGACGCTCGCCGCCGTGGCGGCGGAGAACGGCGCGCCGGCGCCGGCATTGTAATAGAGCAGATCGTCCGCGTCCCCGTCGCGCACCGAGAGGAGATCGAGATCGCCGTCGGCGTCGATATCGATCCAGGTCGCGCCGCCCCAGCGGGAGCTGGCCGCCGGCGTGCCCTCGAGCCCGGCCGATGTCGAGACGTCGGTCCAGCTCGGCGACGTGAAGCGGAAGAAGCGGTTACCGTTTCCGGTCGAGCCGGTGGCCATGTAGAGGTCGAGATCGCCGTCGGCGTCTGGATCGGCCCACGCCGCGCTGTCGCCCTGGAGGAAGGTGCTGAAGCGCGCGCTGTCATCCGCGAACGGCAGGGCCCCGTCGTTCCGGAACATGGCGGACGTGCCGAACTCCGAGCCGAAGAACAGATCGAGATCGTTGTCGCGATCGTGATCGACCCACACGGCCGGGCCGGGCGTCGTCGTGAGCTCGAGGTTGGCCGAGAGCGCGACGTTCGTGAACGTGCCGGTGCCGTCGTTGCGATAGAGCCGGTTCGGGATCGTGCCGTAGCGGGTATCGTTGGCGACGAAGATGTCCATGTCGCCGTCGTTGTCGAAGTCGGCGGCGATCACCGGGTAATGCTCGGAGGTGGTGCCGAGATCCTTGATGCCGCGCGCGGCGGCTCCCTCCGTGAACACGCCCGCGCCGTTGTTGATGTACAGGCCGCTGCCGCGCAGGAACACGTCGGGGTCGCCGTCGTTCTCGACGTCGAGCCACGCGACGACCGAGCTGCCTGTCGTCGCCGGCAGGCCCGAGGCGGCGGTCACGTCGGTGAAGCGGAGGCCGCAGGTGACCGCGGGCCCATCGGCGCACACCCCCATCGCGCAGCCGCCGCACGCGCCGCTCGGGCACCCCGTGCACGCCGTGCCCTCCGGCGCTCGGTTCGCGACGCACTTGCCCGCGCCGTCGCACGTGTCGGCCGCGTCGCACTCGCCGTCCGCGGCCGCGCACTCGGTGCCTGCTCGCCGCGGCGCGGCGAGGCACTCGCCCTCGATACACACGCCGCGCATGCAGCCGCCGTCGAGGTGGCTGCAGTCCACGCCGGCGCACAGCGGCCCGCCGCCGGTGCCCGCGTCACCGCCGCCGTCGTTCCTCCCGCCGGTGCCTGCATCGCCGCCGCCGTCGTTTCTGCTGCCGCCGCCGTTCCCGCCCCCGCCCTGGGGCTCTTCGCCGGAGAACGTCCTCGACTTCGCCGAGCAACCCACCGCGAGCAACGCCGCCGCGAGGGCGAGGAAAGACCGTTTCACGTTCGACCTCCGATCGTCACGCCCGCGGTCGCCGCGGGAAAAGCGATCCGGCCGAGACTACTACAGGCAGCGCAGGACGTTGTCGCGCACGAGCTGCCAGATGGGCTCAGGGAAATGCCGTTCGCCACGCATCTGCTCGAGCTGGGCACCGATCTGCACGTCAGATGCTCCTCGGTCACCGGTCGATTCGCACGCCGAGGTCGGCTATCACGGCAGCGGCAAGCCGAACATCGCCTCGCAGACGGCGACGTGCGCGCCGCAATTACCGGAGGCTCCGTGGTCGCCGTCCTTGAGCGCGAGCCGGTGCGATCCGCCGTACGGCGGCGCCGCGCCCGGGACGTCGACCTCGACGAGCTCGCCGGGGAGTCCGATGAGGTCGAATGCTTTGAGGTGATCCGGGTGCTGCTCATCGCGCTCGCCGGTCAATCCGAACATGCGATCCACGGGCGTCGCCGACGGCTCCGACAGCCAGCTGGCGCTCACCGGGGTCGTGTCGCGCGGCCCGGCCAGCGACACCACCCGGTCGAGCCGGACGACCTTGCCGATGCGGGCGGCCGAGCTCGCGCCGTGCGAGTGGCCGCTGAAGATGATGACCGACCAGCGCGGGCTCCCGTCGTCTTCGAGGAAGTAGCCCCAGTCGCCTCGCGGGTGGACCTCTTTCAGGTGCGCGAGCGCCTTCGCCAGCCGCGCTTCGATGCTGTCGGCCCTTGTCACCTCGATGAGCGCGGTGTGGTCCTGACCGTCGAACGCCTCGAGCCGCGCGTCGCCGAACGTGTCCGGATCATTTTGAACGATGTTGTAGTCGTTCTTGTAGGCGACCGCGAACGCGTGAAAGCCGCGCGCGGCGACGAAGCGGGTGAGGTCGAGCGGGCCAGGAGGCTGGTTGCTCCCCGACAGCGTGACGACGAGCTTGCCCGCGAACCGCGCGACCCGAGTGTCGAGGAGGGCCACCTGCTCCAGGTCGCGGTCGGAGACCTCTGGATCGAGCTCGCTGGGCTTGAACCGGATCTCGCTGAGCTCGGGTGAGCTCGTGTCCACGTGCAGCTCGCGCGGCGCGCCGCCCGCGCCGCCCGCGCCGCCCGCGCCGCCCGCGCCGCCCGCAGAGCCACCGACCCCGGAGGTCGCGGCGGCGCCGCCGGTCCCGGTAGTCGCGGTGCCCGTGGCTGCTCCGCCGCCAGCGCCCGGGGGGTCGCCGTCGCTCGACGAGCCGCCGCACGCCACGCACCCGAGCGTCCACCAGGCGCAACCGATCCACGCCGTAATCCGCATGCTCGAAACGTTACCAGATCACCTCCGGCGCACCGCGGTGGACGAGCCGGCTGGCGACGGCGGTCTCGCAGGGCGCCGCCGTCGCGTTCGCCGAGCTGGTGAGATACGCGTTCTCCCACGAGGAACCCCGGGCGCTTCACCGGCCTCGCCGTGGCGTGAGCGCCGATCCGTGGCGGCGCCTCCGTGACGGGGCCTCTCCGCGCCAGCGCCGCCACGCGCGCGTGAAGGAGGCCGGCTCGGCGAACCCCACACGGGCGGCGATCTCGCCGAGCGTCAGCACCCCTTCGTCCAGCAGCTGCTCCGCGTGATCGCGGCGTACCTCGTCCAGCACCTCCACGAACGAGGTGCGGCTCAGCGAGAGTTTGCGCTGCTGCGAGCGCACGCTGAGCCCCAGCGCCGAGGCCACCTCGCCGAGGGGCGGCGTGTCGGGCAGGCGCCGCAGCGCAAGGGCGCGCACGGCCACGAGCAGCGCGTCGCTGGTGCGCTGCTCGGCCCCCACCGTGGCCTCGAGGGTCGCCAGCAGCCGCGGGTCAGCGCTGCGCAGCGGCGTCGTCCAGTCGCCCGACCACGTGGCGCACGAAGACAAGCGACTGGCGTGTGAGGACAAATGCCCGAATGCATAGTGGGCGCACGACTGCTGCACAGATACTGGCCAGGGCGTTTCACGAAGATCCTTTCATCTCCTGGGCGGAGCCCGACCCTGCCCGGCGGCCGCAAACGATGACCACGGTGTTCGGAGCGATGCTGGCGCACGCGGACCGGCACGGCGGGCGGCTGTTCGAGCCCGGGGTCGGCTCGGTGGACTGGAAGCCTCCCGTGCGCGCGGGCATGGGCCTCGGAGACGTCGTCCGCAGCGGCATGTGGCAGGTGATGCTCGTCGCTCCGCCGGCGGTGTGGTGGCGGCTGTCGGCGCACGAAGACGCCGCGATGGCCCGCGTTCGCCCCTTTCTCGGGCAAGGAAGCGTCTACCTCGGCACGCTGGGCGTCGAGCCGTCGCTGGCCGGGCGCGGACACGGGGGCCGACTGCTCCAGCGCACCCTCGCGGTGCTTTCGGAGCGGTGGACGACCTGCGTTCTGCGTACCGAGCAGCCGCGCAACGCCGCGTTCTACCGCAAGCAGGGCTTCACGCTGGTGGACGAGAGCGTGGTGCCGGTGAGCGGGCTCCCGGCGCTCGTCTTCTCACGCCCGCTCGAGAAGACGAGGTGACGCCTGCAGGAGCTGGCGTCTTCTGGCTCCAGCACCGACGCTTCTATTTGCATTGCACCGGCCGCATTGGACGGCATCCACGCATGGCATTCGGCCACCTCATGGCGCGTCCGGCTTTCGGACCCGCGGCGGCCCCCCGTGGTCCCTCCGGCAGGGCGCCGGCGCTGCCACGGCCTCCGAGGCAAGAGGGGGCGCGCGTCCCGCCCGGACGCGCTGCGTCCGCTGGAGACGCGAGCCTGTTCGTTCCACCTGGACCCGTCCCGGTTCTCCTGCTTTCCTGCTGCCCACCGTGACCGCATCCCGTGACGAGCGCTTCATCTCCCTCGTCCCCCGCCTCGTGTCGGCCACGTACTTCGACGAAGCTGCCACGGCGGTCCTCCAGGCCATGTTCACCTGCGTCGAAGAGGCGCTCGCCGACAGCCCGTTCGCCAGCCGCGCTCGGATCCTGCGTGGCGTGGTCCACCTCCGCCCCGAGGACAGCTACCAGCGCCTCTTCGGCGTCGACCGCCTGAGCGGCGCGCGCATCGAAGGCACCGGCTATCTCACCTCCGGCAGCGTCTGGAGCTGGATCGAGAAGCACCGCTGTTCGGTCTCGATCGACGTCCAGCGCGCCTCGCTCCGCTCCTGGATGCCGGACGGGGCCATGGCGCTCCGCCACCTGCCGGATGCGGCCGGCATGCCCGGCGACGCGACACGCGAGCGGATGCTCGGTCGCGACGCGACCCACGTCCATGTCGTCCCGCTGCGCGCGCCGGGCGGCAGCGTCGACGGCATGATCACGATCGAGGCGAGCTGCAGGGGGGCCGTCGGGCTCGAGCTCCCCTGGGCGGAGTGCCACGAGGAGCTGGCGATCCTCGCCAGCATCGCCGGGGCCTTCATCGCCGCCCGCGCGCTGCCGCTTCGCTCGGACGAGCCGGCGAGCCCGGACGAGTTCCTGCCGGTCGTCGGTCAGAGCACCGCGCACCTCGTCGAGCTGCTCCGCGCCTTCGCCCCGCGGGACGACACCATCCTGATCACCGGCCCGACCGGCGCCGGGAAATCCAGGCTCGCGCGCTGGTGCCACGAGCACTCGCAGCGCCGGGGCCAGCCCTTCGAATCGCTGGACCTCCTCGGCGTGCCCGAGGACCTGCAGATGGCCGAGCTGTTCGGCTGGAAGCGGGGCGCCTTCACCGGAGCGGTCAAGGACAACCCTGGCGCGGTCGCCCGCGCCGCGAAGGGCACGCTCTTCCTCGACGAGATCGACAAGCTCTCGCTCAAGGCCCAGGCGGGCCTCCTTCGCTTCATCGAGGAGCGCGCTTACCGGATGCTGGGCGATGACGGGGCGGGGGAGCGCCGCGCCGACGCGCGCCTCCTCGTCGGCACCAACGCCGATCTGCGCGCCGCCGTGCGCGCCGGCCGCTTCCGCGAGGACCTGTACTACCGCATCAACGTCCTGCCGGTGCGGCTGCTCCCGCTCGCCGAGCGGCTCGACGAGCTCCCGCGCTGGGCCGACTACATGCTGAACCGGCGCCATCAGGAGGCCGACGGCACGGGTACGGCGCGCTTCGAGCCCGACGCCATGAAGCTCCTCGTGTCCGCGCCCTGGCCGGGCAACCTGCGGCAGCTCGACAACATCGTCCGGCGCGCTTACGCGCTCCAGCTCGCGGGGCAGAGCGGCCTCGGCGGCGATCTGGTGATCCAGCGGCGCCACGTCGAGCGCGCGCTCACCTTCGACAGCGACGCCGAGCCGAGCGCGCTGGCCAAGCTGCTCTGGCGGGCGGCGCTCAGCTTCGTGAACGAGGCCGAGCGACGCCGGGGCGGCAGCGCCCCGCTCCCGCTCGAGCTGACCGACGCCTTCCGAGGCATGGTCCTCGGCGCGGCGGTGCAGCGGGCGGGCAACCGGGACGACGCCTTCACGCTGCTCGGCCAGGAGATGCTGCTCAAGAACCGCAACCATCATCGGACGCTGCGGCGCGAGCTCTCGCGGGTGCGCGAGGTCCTGGACCTGCTTGGAGGTGAGGTCGATCCGGATCTCCTGGCGGTGCTCGACGCCGACAAGGAGCTTTGACGGCGCGCGGTGCCAGCGCTCTCCGAGCGCCTCCTGCGACCACGAGATCGAGCATGCAATGCGATGTCGCAAACGGTGCCGCGCTCGCGCCAGGCGCCACGTTCGACGGGCGTTACGAGATCCTGGCCAAGCTCGGCGAGGGCGGCTTCGGCGTGGTGCACAAGGCCCGCCAGCTCACCACCGGGCAGCCGATCGCCCTGAAGATCCTGCGCCTCGCCGAGCAGGGAGGCGTCGCGCAGGCCGACAGGCGGGTCACGCGCTTCCTGCGCGAGATGCGGCTCTGCGCCCAGCTCCACCACCCCAACCTCGTCCAGCTCGTCGACGCGGGGCAGGTGGAAGATGGGACCCTCTACGCCGCGTTCGCCTTCGCGCCCGGCGACAACCTCGCCGCCCTGCTCGAGCGAGAGGGCGCGCTCGCGCCGTCCGAGGCGCGGCACCTGATGCTCCAGGTGCTCGACGCCCTCGCCTGCGCCCACGCGGCGGGCGTTGTCCACCGCGACCTCAAGCCCAGCAACATCATGGTGATCCCCACGGGCGCCCGCCGCAACGCGCTGGTGCTCGACTTCGGGATCGGCGCCACGCTCGACGACGGGCGATCCACGCGCCTGACTGGCAGCCACGACGCGCTGGGCACGCCCGGCTACGGGGCGCCGGAGCAGTGGCGCGGCGCCGAGGCTTCGCCGCGCGCGGATCTGTTCTCGTGGGGCCTCGTGTTCCTCGAGTGCCTGACGGGCAAGCCGGCCTACGGCGGCACGGAGGCCGAGATCTTCTACCGGCTGCTCGGCCCCGATCCCGTCCCGATCCCCGCCGCGCTCGAGCGCCACCCCTTGGGCGACCTGCTCGCCCGCGCTCTCCGCAAGGACGAGGGCGCGCGCGATGTCACCGCCCGTGGGCTCTTCGAGGCGCTCGAGGCCTGCACCCTGCGCGGGCTCTCGCGCGAGGCGATGCTCGGCGCCGGCGGCGCTCCGGCCGGCGCCGACACGCGGTCGCTCGCCTCGGCCGCGGCGGTCGCCACGTCGCTCGACCGGCGGAGGGGGCCCGCGCTCGACGGCGAGCGCCGGCAGCTGACGGCGCTCTGCTGTCACCTGAGGGCGCGCGCGGCCGCCGGGCAGGCCGCCGACGCCGAGGGGCTGGACGACCCCCTGCGCGCGGCGCTCGCCCTCTGCGCGGACGTCGGGCGCCGGTACGGGGGGTACGTGGCCGCGGCGCTCGGCGACGATCTGCTGGTCTACTTCGGCTACCCCAGCGCGGCGGAGGACGACGCCAGGCGCGCTGCCCGCGCGGCGCTGGCGATGGCCGGCGCCGCGCAACCCGAGGACGCCGAGGACCCACGCAGCGCGGCGCCGGGCGTGCGGATCGACGTGAGCGTCGGCCTCCACACCGGCCTGGTCGTCGACGGGAACCTGGGGGATCTCGACGGCGCGTGCCTCGTCACCGGCGCCACCCCGCGGCTCGCCGCGCGGCTCGCCGCGCTGGCACCGCCGGGGGCCGTGGCGGTCAGCGCCGCGTCGCAAGCGCTGCTGCGCGCCTCCTTCGACCTCGAGAGCGAAGGGGCCTGCTCCATCGAGGGAACCGCGGCGCCGGTGGAGACCTACCGCCTCGGGCAGGAGCACGGCGCCGCGGCGAGGTGGCCGACCCCCGACGGCTCGAAGCCGCCGCTCTCCGGTCGAGATGGGGAGATCGGGCTCCTCCTGGAGCGGTGGCGCCGCGCGTGCGAGGGGGCGGGCCAGTCGAGCCTCATCACCGGCGAGCCCGGCATCGGCAAGAGCCGCCTGGCGCGCGCGCTGCGCGATCGGGTAGCGCACGAGGACCACACCTTCCTCGAGGCGCGGTGCTCGCCCGCCACGCAAAACAGCCCCCTGCGCCCGGTGATCGAGCTCCTCGAGCGCGCGCTCGGGCTCGACCAGGAGCCCGACGCGGGCAGCAAGATCGCGCGGCTCGAGGGGGAGCTCGCCGGCCACGGCTTCGCGCTGGCCGAGTCCATGCCGCTCTTCGTGCCGCTCTTCTCCCTGCCCCTCGGCGCCCCGTATGCCCCGCTCGACGTCTCGGCGCAGCGGCAGAAGGCGCTGACGCTCAAGGCGGTCGCGTCGCTGCTCCTCGCGATGGCCGACATGCGGCCCGTCCTTCTGCTGGCCGAAGATTTGCACTGGGCCGACCCCACCACGATGGAGTTCCTCGCGGAGCTGGTTCGCGAGGTGCCCGCGGTCCCCATGTGCGTCGTCATGACGGCTCGCCCTGAGTTCTCACCGTCGTTCTCGACGGCCGACGTGCTGCTGCTCCCGCTGAGCCGCCTGGAGCGTCGGCAGATGGAGGAGATGCTCGCCGGGCTGGTGGGCCACAAGGCGCTGCCTCCCGCCGTGATCGAGCAGGTGACGGACCGCGCGGACGGGGTGCCGCTCTTCGCGGAGGAGCTGCTCCGGATGATGCTCGACGCGCTGCTCTTGGTGGAGCGGGACGATCGCTACGAGCTCACCCGGCCGCTCTCGAGCGCGGCGATCCCGGGGACGCTGCGGGCGCTGCTCACGGCGCGCCTGGATCGGCTTGCGCGCGCCAAGCAGACAGCCCAGCTCGCGGCGGCGCTGGGCCGGGAGTTCAGCCTGAAGGCGCTTTCGGCCGCGAGCCCGCTCGGCCCGGCGGCGGTGGCGGAGGATCTGGAGCGCCTGATGAGCGCGGGGCTCGTGCTGCGCAGGCGGCGGGGGAAGGAGGCGGTGGGGATGTTCAAGCACGCGCTGGTGCGGGATGCGGCGTACGAGTCGCTGTCCACCGGCGCGCGGCAGCGGATCCACGCGCGCATCGCGGAGACGCTGGAGGAGGGGTTTCCCGAAGTGGTCCGGACGCGGCCGGATCTGCTCGCGCAGCATCACGCGGCGGCGGAGCAGAAGCGGGAGGCAGTGGGTTACGCGCAGCGGGCCGCGGAGCAGGGGCTGCAACGCTCGACCTATGCCGAGGCCATCGCGCACGCTTCCAACGTCCTCGCATGGATCGAAGCGCTGCCAGGCGCCGAGGCGGTCGAGGCGGAGCTGGCCGCGAACGGCGTCTTGACCCAGGCCCTCATGGCGACCCGGAGCTGGGCCGATCCGCAGGTCAAGGCGACCGCCGATCGCTCGGCCAGCCTGTTGCAGCGGCTCGAGCAGGACAGCGAGCACAGGGTGCCGACGCTGTGGTTTCTGTTCACCTACCATCATGTCGCGAGCAACCGCCGGGCGGCGCGCGCGGTGGCGGAGGAGCTGATCGCCGTCGCCGAGCGCAGCGGCGACCAGGGGCTCCGCGCTGCCGCCGCGGCGGTCCATGGGGTCGCGCTGCACGCGGACGGCGACCACGGCGCCGCATGGCAATCTCTGGAGCGCGCGATCGAGCTGTACGATCCCGCCGTTCATCGGGACCACGGGGCGCGCTTCGGTCTGGACTCGCTGGTCCTGGCGAAGACGCTCGCGGCGCAGCTCCGCTGGTTCTCCGGCGACGCGGCTGCCGCCTTCGCGCTCGTGACGAGCGCCGTGGAGTGGGCGCGCGAGGTCGGCCATATCCCATCCATCGCCATCGGCTTGCTTTACGGGTGCGTGGTCTATCAGCTCGCCGGCGATAGGAGCGCGGTCGCCGCCATGACGGGCGAGCTCCTCACGTTGGCCGCCAAATACGGGCTGCCTGCGTATGAAGGGTACGCGGCGCTCCTTCACGACTGGGCGCTCGGCGACGAGCGGCGCGGTCGAGCGATCCTCGATAGCCTCGCCCGCCTCGGGTGCAAGCTCAGCCTCTCGTATTATGGCTCCCTGGCGGCGCACGGCGCGGCGGAGCGCGGCCACCTGGACGCGGCCATTGCGTGCATCGACCATTGCTTGTCCCTGTGTCGCGAGGACGACGAGCACTTCTACGAGCCCGAGCTGCATTGGCGCCGTGCCATGTACCAGTCGCGCGCGGATCCCGCGGCCGAGGGCGTGCGGACCTCGCTGGAGCAGGCGGCTCGGATGGCGCGGCTGCAGGACATCCCCAGGATCGAGGCGCTGGCCACGATGGAGCTGCACCGGCGCTTCGGGAGCACCGAGCAGGGCCGAGCCCGGCTCGAACAGCTGCTCGCGCTCCACCCTGGGCTGCGAGAGATCGAGGTCGACAATCACGAGGGCTTGAATCGATGAGCATGAACAAATTGATGCAGTTTCGCACGACATACCTTCGCGCCATCGCGCAGGCGTGGAGTGATCCGTCATTTCATGACTATCTGACGCAGGACGTCTGCAAGGCTCTCAAAGATTACTTTGGCTATCACTGGCCGTGGAAGGACGTATGCGATCTCGAAATCAAGGCCGCCCCCGACCAGTTCAAGTGGATTGGCAACGACTGGGTCTGGTCCAAGGGCCTGGCGGACAACCTGACGCTGGCCTTGCCGCTCAAGCCCCCGTCCGAGGACGCTGACTACAACGCGATGGCGCTCGCGGATTTTTACAAACAGCGCGCGTCGTTGTTCAGCGACGACTGGGGAACGAAGTACGACGAGAACGGCCCGAGAGGTCCTCGTCACGATAACGACAACACGGATCGGATGCAATCGAGACTCGGGGAGAGTGGCCCTAGCAGCCCGCCTCCTGTTGGCGGCTTCATCCCTGATGACGCGGAGTTTCCCGCGTTCAAGGTCGCGCTGCTCGCGGCGATGGCCAAGGCCTGGAACGACGACGCCTTCAGAGAGACGCTTGAGGTCGACCCCACGGTCGCCCTGCATGCCGTCCGAGGTTACAAGGTCCCATGGAAGATGATGATCTGCGTCAAGGAGGATACCACGTCCAAGTGGCACCCGCCAATTGACCCCAGCTCGCCGCGTGGCGAGGAGCAACTTGCTCTCTCGCGGCCGAAGCTGAAGCAGTCGTACTGGGAGTTCAACGAGAAGCACAAGCTCACGCTCTATTTGCCCACGAAACCGAGCGATCCGAAGAGCGAGCCGCTCGCCCTCGCCATATACAACGCCACGGGAGCAGAATATCCGTTCACCTGCTGCACGTGATGGATGGAGCCAGGACTGATCATGGCCCCTCTCGAGCTGAGCCAGGTGCTGGCGTTCAAGCCCACCTTGCGGGTCGAGCGCATGGAGGACGACGCGCTCTTTCTGATCGGTGGGCGGGAGCGCTTCGTCCTCTCCGGCGCACGGACGATCGAGGTGGCTGCGCTCGTCGACGGCCGGCGCAGCGTGCACGACATCCTGTGCGCGGCGCGCGGCCGGGTCTGCGAGCCAGAGGCCCTGTATACGCTGAGCCAGCTCGTGGCGCGCGGCTACCTGGCCTGCGCGGCCTCCGAGCTGCCCGCCGAGCGCGTGGCGTTCTGGTACGGGCAGGGCCTGGACGGCAAGTCGGCCGTCCAGGCGCTGCGCCGCGGTGTCGGTCCGAGCCGTTGGCACGGCGGCCCCGGCGGCTTCGATGATCGAGGCGCTCGGGCAGGCGAGCGTGCGCGTCGACAGCGAGGCTCCCGTGCAGGTCGTCGTGAGCGACGACTCCCTGCGGCCCGAGCTCTCCTCGATCAGCCGCCGCGCGCTGCGTGAGGGGACGCCCTGGTGAGGTCGATCCGAATCTCCTGGCGGTGCTCGACGCCGACAACCAGCCTTCACGGATGGGTGACGAGCCCGTCCGCAAGTGTGCTACCGCTTGACACGTCGCGCCGTCTTGCGCTCTCCTGTCGGCACTCTCGAATGCTTCCAACGGACACGAGCTCGAGCATACAGCGCTGTTGAAGTTACCTCTCACGGAGCGGTGACCCATGGGCACCAAGACCACAGCCCACGTCGACCACGTTCCCATGATCGTCGCCAGGTTGTTCGACAGCGGCGCGCCGCTCGCCGACGACGTGCTCCGGGCAGCCTTGTGGGACAACGCTGCGCGGCTCATGGGGTTTTCGGAAGCAGCGCGCCCGCGCGGTGCGTGAACGAGCGCTTCACCCTCGCCTGCAAGAGATTGCGATAGACGGTCACGAAGGAGAGAATCATGAGCATGAACAAATTGATGGAGTTTCGCACGACGTACCTGCGCGCGATTGCAGAGGCGTGGGCCGATCCGAACGGTTTTGGCGAGGAGTTGACCGGGGACAACCCCACTTCCGCGCTCAAGGATCGATTTGGCTATATCTGGCCGTGGCCGAGAACGTGCGAGCTCCAGATTGCACGAGCCGACGAGGAGTTCAGGTGGATCCGCGATGAGTGGGTCTGGCCCAGGGACCTGCTCGACTGCCTGACGCTGCGCCTGCCGCTCGCGCCAAAGGGCTCCGCAACTCGTTCAGGAAACCGTGGTCTGCGGGAAGATCTCCATCCGGGGGACTACTCGAGGGCGCTCGCGGATTATTATAAGCAGCGCCCGTCGCTGTTCAGCGATCACTGGAGCCAGGAGTACGACCAGCACGGGGTTCATGCACGCTCTCAGGACAAAGGGGGCGGGTTCGACCTTCGGGCGCTCCTGGCGGACCACGGGGAGCTGCAGCACCCCGGTCGCCGCGAACGAGGCCGGGAGCCCGAGGAGAGCCATCATGAGGGCGAACAGGCGGGTGAAGAGCGCGTCGGCCTCCACAGCGGCCCTCCTGCAGGAGGCTTCGTTCCCGACGACAACTCGTTCGCCGAGTTCAATGTCGTGCTGCTTGCGGCGATGGCCAAAGCTTGGAGCGACGAGGGTTTTAGACGGGCGCTCAAGATCGATCCTGCATCAGCGCTGCAAACCATCCGAGGTTACAGGTTGCCTTGGAAGATGAGCCTGCGCGTCGAGGAGGATGGCGCAGCCCGGTGGCATCGGCCGGGATCTCCACTCGACAAGGACCATCCGTCGTACTGGGATTCGATCCAGCCTCACACGCTCATGCTCTATCTGCCCCCCAAGCCGAGCAACGTGGAGTCCGAGTCCATCGCGCTCGCCGTATACAACGCCACGGGAGCCGCGTACCCGTTTAGCTGCTGTTCTTAGCGGGCGGAGTCAGGACCGATGATGGAACCTCTGGAGCTGAGCCAGGTGCTGGCGTTCAAGCCCACCTTGCGGGTCGAGCGCATGGATCCCGGCGTGGTCTTCCTGACCGGTGAGCGGGAGCGCTTCGTCCTCTCCGGCGCGCGCACGGCCGAGGTGGCCGTGCTCGTCGACGGTCGGCGCACCGTCCGCGACATCCTGGTCGCGGCGCGCGCTTGCGTCTCCGAACCAGAAGCCCTGTACACCCTGGGCCAGCTCGCGGCGCGAGGCTACCTGGTCCCCGCAGCTCCAGAGCTTCCCCCCGAGAGCGCCGCGTTCTGGCGCGGGGTAGGCATTGACGGCAAGGTCGCCGCCGAGACGCTGCGCCGCACCCCCGTATCGGTCCAGATCCTCGGCGAAGCCGCTCTGTCCAGGTGGATGATCGAGGCGCTCGAACAGGCGGGCGTGCGTATCGACAGCGAGGCTCCCGTGCGAGTCGTCGTGAGCGACGACTACCTGCGGCCCGAGCTCTCCTCGATCAACCGCCGCGCGCTGCATGAGGGGACGCCCTGGCTCCTGATCAAGCCCATCGGCGTAGAGCCGCTCCTCGGGCCTGTCTTCGAGCCGGGCGCAGGCCCCTGCTGGGATTGCCTCTCGTTCTGGGTGCGCCGGAACCGCCCGGTCGAGGAGCTGGTGCGCCGTCACCGGAAGCTCGAGGGCCACATCTCTCCCCCCAGGGCGGCCACCGAAGCGAGCGTACGGACCGCCTGCGGGCTTGGCGCCCAGATCATCGCCCGCGTGCTCGCCAGGGAGAAGACCTGCTCCACCCCTGCGTTCGGCTCCAGGGTGCTCGCCCTCGACCTGGCCACTTTCCAGACCAGCGCGCATGCGGTTGTCCGGAGGCCGCAGTGCGCGACGTGCGGAGATCCAGGGCGGATGGCGGCCGTCGGCGAGCGCCCGATCGACCTGCAACCGGTCGAGAAGGCGAGCTACGAGGACGGCGGATATCGCCGGCAGACCCCGCGGCAGACGTACGAGCGCTACCAGCACCTCATCAGCCCGATAACCGGCGCCGTGACCTATGTCGTGCCGATGCCAGGACGGGACACCGAGCTTCGCGCCGTGTACGCGTCCGGTTACCTGGTTTGCCCTCAGGACGGCGTGCCGCGCACCAACGTCTTCGACAAGGGCTGCGCGGGCAAGGGACGCAGCGCGGACCAAGCCAGGGTGAGCGCGCTCTGCGAGGCCCTCGAGCGCTACAGCGGCGTGTACCAGGGGGACGAGGCGCGCGTCCGCGGCAGCAAGGACGAGCTCGGCGCGGCGGCGCTGGCCGTCGGCGATCTGTTGAACTTCAGCGAGGCTCAGTACCGCGCGCGCGATCGTCTCAATGTCAACGCGCATGGGGCAGATCGGCCCAAGTCGGTGCGCGAGCCGTTCGATGCCGGCGTCCGGATCGACTGGACTCCGGCCTGGTCGCTGAGCAGGCGCGAGCGGCGCTATGTCCCGCTGGCCTAC
Organism: Sorangium sp. KYC3313; assembly: GCF_052075895.1. Lineage (NCBI taxonomy): Bacteria > Pseudomonadati > Myxococcota > Polyangiales > Polyangiaceae > Sorangium > Sorangium sp. KYC3313. The sequence continues at coordinate 99,709 of NZ_CP197255.1, read as the reverse complement.
TGCTACGCCGAGGCCCCGGCCGAGAGCGGCACCGCGTTCTGCGGCCCCTGCGGCAACGGGGTGGCGGCCGGCACCTGCCTCGAAGAGGCCGTATTGCAAGCCCTGCTCGAGCTCGTGGAGCGCGACGCCGCCGCCATCTGGTGGTACAACCGACTCTGTCGCCCGGCCATTGACCTCGACAGCTTCGGGGACCCGTACTTCGCGGCCCTCCAGGCCGACTACGCTCGTCTCGGCTGGGCCGTCTGGGCGCTTGACCTGACCCATGACCTCGGCATCCCCGCCTGCGTCGCGTTCGCCCACGAGGTCCGGGCGGATCGGTTCGCCATCGGGTTCGGCTGCCACGTCGACCCGCACCTCGCCGTGCAGCGAGCGCTCACCGAGCTCAACCAGCTCTTCGATCCCGAAGGCGCGCGCCGGGCGCCGTGGGACCTCGAGCGGCTGCCTGACCGCGCGTATCTTTTCCCCCGCCCCGACCTCCCGCGGGTCACGGCGGAGAACTTGCCCCGGATCTGCGGCCCCGATCTGCGCGCTGACATCCAGGAATGCATGAGGCGCCTCGACAAGGCGGGCCTGGAGCTCATCGTGGTGGACAAGACCCGCCCGGATATCGGCTTGCATGTGGTCCAGGTGATCGTCCCGGGGTTGCGTCATTTCTGGCCGCGATTCGGCCCGGGGAGGCTTTACGAGGTACCGTGCGCGCTGGGGTGGCTCGACCGGCCGCTCGCCGAGGGCGAGCTCAACCCTGTCCCTCTGTTCGTCTAGCCGCCGAGGAGCTGAGGATGCGAGATGGATTTCGGATCATCGATGTGGACCGTCACGTCCTCGAGCCCGTCGCCATGTGGCCGGAGTACCTGCCGGCGCGGATGCGAGAAGTTGCGCCTCGGTTCGAGCCCTTCGGCCCCCCCGAGCCCCTGGCCGAGCGGCTGAGTCGCCTGGGTGAGCACGCGCTCCTGCCCACGCCCCAGATCCTCTGTGTGGCTGGCGAGCCCGTCATGCGCGTCCCCGAGGCGGCGTACATCGAGGTCGGGCTCATCGCCGAGGGGCGTCGCGAGCTTCTTGCCGCCGCAACGACGCCTCGGGGGCACCTCGACGAGATGGACAAGACCGGCGTCGACGTCGCCGTCATGCTCCCCACGTTCGCGACCTACCTGGTCAACGACGACTCCATCGACGCGGAGCGCTCGCGCGCCTACGCCCGCGGATACAATCGATGGCTGGGCGATTTCTGCTCGAGCGCGCCCGAGAGACTCCTGGGCCCGGCGCTCATCTCACGCCACGATCCGGAGGCCATGGTGGGCGATCTCGAGCAAGCGGTCCATGGCGGCGTGCGCTCGGTGGTCCTCCGGCCCAACCCGGTGCAGGGCCGCACGCTGAGCGCTCCTGCCTATGCGCGATTCTGGGCCGCGTGCGAGCACCACGCGGTCGCCGTCCTCCTGCACGAGGGCACACACGCGCGTCTCCCCACGGCAGGCGCTGATCGCTTCCAGACCCAATTTGGCCGGCATGCCTGCTCTCATCCGATGGAGGCGATGATGGCGCTGCTCTCTCTGATCGAGGGTGGTGTTCTCGAGGCCCACCCGACGCTGCGGGTGGGCCTGCTCGAGGCGGGGTGCGGCTTTCTGCCTTACTGGCTCTGGCGGCTCGACCACGTCGAGTACGCGCAGATGCGCGGCGAGGTGCGCGGCCGGGTGCGCCGGCCGCCCTCCGAGTACTTCCAGCGGCAGTGCTGGATAGCGCTCGAGCCCGGCGAGGCGATGCTCGACCGGGTGGTGAAGGAGATCGGCGCGACGCGGATGGTATTCGGAACCGATTTCCCCCACCTCGACCACGGGCCCGGGATGGTCGACGAGGTGATGGCGCTGCGGGACGCGCTCGGGGACGAGGCGCTGCGGACGATCCTCTGGGAGAGCCCCTGCGGCCTCATGGGGGTGTAGGGGCACGGCCGCGGGCGGCTCCGCTCCGCCCGGATCCTGATGGGTCCAGGGAGGCGAGGCGATCCCCGGCCATCCGGCGGTCGCTCTCCTCGAGCGAGCCACTTGCACATGCTCCTTGGCGGGTGAAAACAGGAACGGCGATGGATCCTCTGGAATTGAGCCAGGTGCTGGCGTTCAAGCCCACCCTGCGCGTCGAGCGCATGGATGCGGGCGTGGTCTTCCTGATCGGCGAGCGCGAGCGCTTCGTCGTATCCGGCGCCTGCGCCGCCGAGGTGGCCGCGCTCGTCGACGGCCGGCGCACGGTGCACGAGATCCTGAGCGCCGCGCGCGGTCGGTTCTCCGAGCCCGAGACCCTGTATGCCCTGAGCCGGCTCGCGGCGCGCGGCTACCTGGTCCCCGCAACACCGGAGCTCCCCTCCGAGCACGCGGCGTTCTGGCGCGGGGTGGGTCTCGACGGCAAGGCGGCTGCCGAGGCCTTGAGCCGGACCCCGGTGTCGGTCCTGGCCGTCGGCGAAGCCGCTCCCGCTGCATGGATGACCGAGGCGCTCGAACAGGCAGGCGTGCGGATCGACGGCGAGGCGGCGGTGCACGTGGTCGTGGCCGACGACTGCTTGCAGCCCGAGCTGGCCTCGATCAACCGCCGCGCGCTGCGTGAAGGGGCGCGCTGGTTCCTGATCAAGCCTGCCGGCGTCCGGCCGCTCATCGGGCCCGTCTTCGAGCCCGGCGCCGGCCCCTGCTGGGAATGCCTGGCGTTCCGGATGCGCCAGAACCGCCCGGTCGAGGAGCTCGTTCGCCGGCGCCGGGGGCACGAGGGCCACGTCCCTCCCCCCAGGGCGGCCACCGAGGCGAGCGTACGGACCGCCTGCGGGCTCGGCGCCTCGGCCATCGCCCGCGCGCTCGCCAGGGAGGAGTCCAGCTCTCCTCAGGCGCTCGGTTCCCGGGTGCTCGCCCTCGACCTGGCCACGTTCGAGATCACCGCGCACGCGGTCGTCCGGAGGCCGCAGTGCCCGGCGTGCGGCGATCCGGCGCGGATGGCGGCCGTCGGCGAGCGCCCGATCGAATTGCAGCCGGTGGAGAAGGCGCATTACGAGGACGGTGGATATCGCCGGCAGACCCCGCGGCGGACCTACGAGCGCTATCAGCACCTCGTCAGCCCGATCACCGGCGCCGTGACGTACCTCGTGCCGATGCCGGGGCGGGACACCGAGCTCCGCGCCGTGTACGCGTCCGGCTACCTGGCCTGCCCCCGGGAGGGCGTCCCGCGCACCAACGTCTTCGACAAGAGCTGCGCCGGCAAGGGGCGCAGCGCGGACCAGGCCAGGGTGAGCGCGCTCTGCGAGGCGCTCGAGCGAACCAGCGGCGTCTACCAGGGGGACGAGGCGCGCGTCCGCGGCAGCAAGGACGAGCTCGGCGCGGCGGCGCTCTCGCCCGGCGATCTGCTGAACTTCAGCGAGGCGCAGTACCGCGAGCGCGCTCACCTCAACGCGCGGGCAGCGGATCGTCGCCAGTGGGTACCCGAGCCGCTCGACGCCGGCACCCGGATCGACTGGACCCCGGCCTGGTCGCTGAGCAAGCGCGAGCGGCGCTACGTCCCGCTGGCCTACTGCTACGCCGAGGCCCCGGCCGAGAGCGGCACCGCGTTCTGCGGCCCCTGCGGCAACGGGGTGGCGGCCGGCACCTGCCTCGAGGAGGCCGTGCTCCAGGCCCTGCTCGAGCTCGTGGAGCGCGATGCCGCTGCGGTCTGGTGGTACAACCGGCTCGCGCGCCCGGCCATCGCGCTCGACAGCTTCGGGGACCCGTACTTCGAAGCCCTCCAGGCGGACTATGCCCGGTTCGGCTGGGCCGTCTGGGTGCTCGATCTGACGCACGACCTCGGTATCCCCACCTGCGTCGCGCTCGCCCACGAGGCCCGGGAGGATCGGTTCACCATCGGGTTCGGCTGCCACCTCGACCCGCGCCTCGCCGTGCAGCGATCGCTCACCGAGCTGAATCAGCTCTTCGAGCCTGAAGGCGCGCGCCGGGCGCCGTGGGACCTCGAGCGGCTGCCGGACCGCGCGCATCTCTTCCCGAGCCCCGATCTCCGCCGGGTCGCGGCCGAGCACCTGCCCCGGATCGGCGGCGCCGATCTGCGCGCCGATATCGAGCAATGCCTGGGTCGCCTCGACGCCGCGGGCCTGGAGCTCGTCGCGGTGGACAAGACCCGCCCCGACATCGGCTTGCCCGTGGTCCAGGTCATCGTCCCGGGGCTACGCCATTTCTGGCCCCGGTTCGGCCCGGGGAGGCTCTACCAGGTGCCCTGCGCGCTGGGGTGGCTCGCCCGCCCGCTCGCCGAGGGCGAGCTCAACCCGGTTTCTCTGTTCGTCTAGCTGCCGAGGATCCGCGCATGCGAGATCCTCCTCCACGAGGGCACGCACGCGCGCCTCGTGCAACGGAAGCAGCCGGCCAATCGGGGTGAGGTTCGTCTGCCCACGTGCCCCCCGGCTCCATGGCCGGCCGCGCATGTCTCTGGAAGAAGCGTCGTGTCTCCAGGTGACGCAGCCCGGCCGTCGTCGGCTGCCGGGGGCCCCTGCATGCCCGCGCGGGCCGCGCCGATCGCCACGTCGGCGGCTCGCGGGAGGCGGTTCGAGTGCCTGGTATGCGTGCTGCAAGTGACAGTGGACAGTGGACAGTGGACAGGGGACAGGGGATCGAGGTGACCCGGCTCTAGAGACAATTCGAGGCGCCGCGGGCGAGGGGCGTGACGTTTGCGTTCCTCGCCGCGGAGAAAGCCGACTTCCCGTGTCCCCGCTTTGCCGCGCTTCGGGGGTCGTACGAACGTAGGCCCGACGCGGCAACCTTCACACAAAACAGGTTTGGCGCACGGGGCAAACCTGCCCTTCGCGCCATGACGGGCGGCGCCCGGTCTAGGCCAAGGGGGCCTCGACGCAAGGTCGCCGCTCAGGCAGCAACTCTCACCAACGAGCAGGAGTGAATCATGAGCAAAAGCAGGCAAATCCTTACGGTCGATCCGAGTGACGTCGTGATCAATTTCACGTATTCGCTCGGCCAGACCAACCTCGGCGTAAACAATGTGAACACCGTGAATATCTCGGTGACCAACAAAAGCGAATACGCGCTGCAGAATGTTACCCTGAAGCAGGAGGATATCATCGTTTGGTGGTCGGCGAGCAAGGACCCGGTGACGTCTAGCTTTTCGATAGTGATCCCGGGAGGTAAGATGGTCTTCTCCTCCGTGGCCCCTTCCACGACGTCTCCGACGCAGGGCTTCTTCGTGACGCCCACGCAGCAGGCGCTCAACTATATCTCGGGCACAATCTCGTTCTCCATCAAGAGCGGGAATATCACATACGACGTGGTGGCCGATACAGGCGGTCAGAACACGTCGGACAACTGGACCGTCACCACGCGGAACTAGCGCGAGTTCGGTCCTGTGCTGGGGATCGAGGCGCATGGTGAGATCGCGCCCGGCGTCGGCCGCTCGCGAGCTTCGCCGGCGTGCGTCAGGAGCCGAGCTCAGAGGCAGCGCAGGACGTTGTCCCGCACGAGCTGCCAGATCGGCTCGGGGATCCCGCCCAGCCAGCGCGCGTCCCGCTCGACCGGCGCCTCGGCGTCGTCGAGCGGGTCGTCGTGGCTGTAGACGAGCCGCCACAGCCGCTCGCTCACCGAGCCGTTCCGGTCGATCACGAAGCGGTGGACGAGCTTCTTCGCGAGCTCCTCGCCCTCGACGTCGAGCAGCAGCACCGGCGGCGCCACCTCGATCTCGCCCGCGTCGCGCAGCGGCTTGAGCCGGACATAAGCCCCCTTCACGAGGTCGACCTCGTCCGGCGGCTCGAACCCCGCCGCGCGGAAGTCGCACGGCGCCTTGGTGTTGCCGATGAGGTAATACGCCCCCTGGGTCTCGGCGAGGATCGCGCCGCCCAGCCTCCCTACGCGTGCCATCTAGACCTCCTCCGCGGTGCCGCTCTCCTCGGAGAGCACGAGCGTGCGCCCCGGCGTCTGGCCGGGGAGCGCGGCTCCATCCCATGTGTACTTGTTGGTATACCCGCGCGGCGTGACCATGTACCCCTCGAACATGAAGGTGTTGGTCGACCCGACGAGCACCGTCGTCAGCATCCCGATCTCGTACTCGAGGAAATGGTCGAGATCGGTGAGCACCGCGCTCTCCAGCTTGCGGTAGGCGCTCTTCACCAGCGCGACCGGCGTCGTGCCCGCGCGGTGCTGGCGGATGATCTCCTGGGCCCGCACGATCTGGCGCGTCCGCCGCCCGCTCGCCGGATTGTAAAGGCCGATGACGAAGTCGGCCGCGGCCGCGGCCTCGAGCCGCCGCTCGATGACCGGCCACGGGGTCAGGAGGTCCGAGAGCGAGATGGCGCAGAAGTCGTGGCCGAGCGGCGCGCCGACGAGCGACGCGCACGCGTTGAGCGCCGTCATCCCGGGCACGATGCGGAGCTCTGGCGACCCGCCGCGCTTCCAGCCGATCTCCTCCAGCACCTGGAAGACGAGCCCGGCCATGCCGTAAACGCCCGCGTCGCCCGACGAGATGATCGCGACGCGCGCCCCGTCCCGCGCCCGCTCCACCGCGGCGCGCGCCCGGCCGATCTCCTCGGTCATGCCGGTCTTGATCACCTCCTTGCCCTCGATCAGGTGCTTCACCAGCCGGATGTAGGTCGTGTACCCGACGATGAGGTCCGAGGCCGCGATCGCCTCGAGGGCGGCGCGGGACGCGTGCTCCTCGGCGCCAGGGCCGATCCCGACGATCGACAGGACTCCTTTGCTGTCACCCATGGCTCTCCTCCACGCTGCGCTTCGCGAACGGGACGCGCGCCACCGCGAGCGTCATGGACCGCCCCACGCCCTCCTCGGTGTACGCCCGCTTCGGCACGAGCAGCCTCGCGGCCCCCGCCGCCCGCAGCGCGGCCGGCTCGGCGACGCCCCGGGCGCCGACGTGCTTCTTCACCGTCTCCGACGGGTTCTCGATGCCCTCGGTGGCGTCGAGCTCCTCGGGCGTGAACGTGACCAGCGGCCACCCCCGCCGCGCCGACAGCGCGAGCAGCGCCTCCTCGTCGGCCTTCTTGTCGATCGTCGCCAGCGCCTTCACCGATCTCGCCGACAGCCCGTGCTCCTCGAGCAGCCGGTCGACGCCGCGCTCCACCATGGCGAGCGGCGCGCCGCGATCGCAGCCGATACCCAGGACCAGGCTCTTCGGCCGGTAGACGACGGCGCGCTCGACGATCCCGGGGTGCGAGCGGGAGAGATCGCGATCGCTCGCGACGAGCAGGATCTCCCACGCGCCGGGGTCCACGCCGTCGAGCGACGTTGCGTAACGCACGCCCGGCGGCAGCGCCGTCGCCTCGGGCCAGAACGAGGGCTCGCCGGTCTCCTGGACGAACAGCACCGGCGCGGCGTTCACGACGGCGGCGCAGCCGCGCGTCACGTTGCGGTCGGGATCGTCAAGGGTCCATCCGAGCTCCCGGCCGAGGATGTCGACCGTCAGCGTCCCGAGCGCGTCGGACGCCGTGGTCACCACCGGCTGCGCGCCGAGCAGCCCGGCCACCTTCTCGGTGAACGCGTTGCCCCGCCCGACGTGCCCGGAGAGCACGCAGATCGAGAAGCGCGCCGTGTCGTCGACGCACACGACCGCAGGATCGACCTTCTTGTTCTTGAGCAGGGGCGCGATCATGCGCACGACCGCGCCGACGCTGATCACGAAGACATGGCAGTCGTAGGCCGTGAACGCCTCGGTCAGGAGCGGCCCCATCGGCAACGGCAGCGGCTTCGCCCCCGCCGGCGCCCCGTCGAACAGCTTCTGCGACACGTAGAGATCCGCGCCCGGCAGCCCCTCGATGAGCTTGCGCGCGATCGAGATCCCGTGCCGCGTGATGGCGTAGATGGCGTAGGGCTTGCGCTCGGCGGTCATGGGGCCTCCGGTTCGGTAACAGCCTTGTCGAAGCCGCCCGGCGGCGAGGCCGGGGCCTCCCCGACGAGCAGCCCGCTGCGCTCGCCGCGCGTGACAACGACCATGGCGAAGCAGTCGCCCCGCTCGCCCTGCGCGGCCCGGAGATCGCGGACGATCCGCTGCTCGGGCATCGTCGCCTTGGACACGAACACGGCCCGATCGAGGAGGCCGGCGCGCGTGAGCGCCTCGGTCACCTTCGGCATCTCCGAGCCGATCTTCATCAGGACCACGGTGTCGAAGCGCCGGAGGACGTCGGTCAGGTCGTCGACGCCGTACGTGGCGGGCAGGATGGCGATGCGCTCCTGCCCGTCGGCGAGCGCGAGCCCGCTCACGGCAGGGACCGCCGTGACCGAGGTGACGCCGGGGACGACCTCGACCTCGAGCCCGGGGAAGCGGCGGAGCGCCTCGCGGCGCACATAGACAAAGGTGCTGAAGAGCGACGGATCCCCCTCGGTGGCGAACGCGACGGTGAGGCCGCGCGAGAGCCGGTCGCCGATCTTCTCGACGGCCGCGTCCACGTAGGGGCGGACGCGATCCGGGTCCTTGCTCATGGGGAAGGTGAGGAGCAGCCGCTCCTTGTCCCGCTGCTTGCCGACGACGGGCTCGAGGATCCGGTAGGCCATCGAGGCGCCGAAGTCCGAGCTGCGGGGGAGCGCGAGCACGTCCGCCTCCTGCAGCACGCGCACGGCGCGCAGCGTGAGCAGGTCCGGCGCGCCGGGGCCGACGCCGACGCCGTAGAGCTTGCCGAGGCCGCTCATGACGCCTCCGAGGTGGACCGCGGCGTACCGGAGGGCGCGGGCCGGGCCGGCTCCGCGCCCTCCGCTTCAACGGCTTCCTGCGCCTTCGCCGGCTTCGTCGCGGCGAAGATGTGGATCGGGTTCAGCGCCTCGTACCGCACGTAGCGCGCGAGCGGGACGCCGCGCGAGACCGAGAGCAGCGTGACCTCGGGGTCGAGCCCCCGCGCCCGCAGCGCGCGGTACGTCTCGGCGACGTTCTCCATCGTGATGGCGTTGACTACGAGCCGGCCGCCCGGCCGCAGCCGATCGAGCGCCACCGTGACGATCTCCTCCATGCTGCCCTTGCTCCCTCCGACGAACACCGCGTCCGGGTCCTCGAGCCCCGCGAGCGCCTCGGGCGCGCGGCCCGCGACGACGCGCACGTTGTCGACCCCGTGCGCGCGGACGTTGTCGCGGCAGATCTCCACGCCCTCCGGGTCGACCTCGATCGCATGGACCCGCCCGAGGGGGCAGAGCATCGCCGCCTCGATCGAGACCGACCCCGAGCCGGCGCCGACGTCCCAGACGACCGCGTCGGGGCGGATCGCCATCGAGGCGATCGAGAGCATGCGCACCTCGCGCTTCGTGATGAGGCCGTTCTTCGGCATGCGCTTCGCGAACACGTCCTCGTGCAGGTAGGGGACGGCCGGCGGCGGGCGCCACGCGGGGTCGCTCCGCAGGAGCAGGAGCACGTTCAGCGGGCCGATGTCCTCGCAGGCGGCGAGCGCGGGGAGGTCGAACGCGCGCACGCGCTCGCCGGCGCCGGCGAGGCTCTCGCAGACCCACGCCTTCCAGCCGGCGTCGCCGTGCTCGAGGAGCCGCGCCGCGAGGCGGGCCGGGCCGTTCTCGCCGTCGGTCAGCACCGCGACCTTCGAGAGCCGGCGGAGGCGCGTCGCGAACCCCTCGGGGGAGCGCCCGTGGACCGAGACGAACGCGGCGTCGTCCCAGGCGATGCCGGTGCGCGCGAACGCCCACTGGACCGAGCTCAGGCTCGGGATGATCTCGACGTGCTCGCCGCCGAGCCTCCGGACGACGAGCGCGCCGACGCCGAAGAACAGCGGGTCGCCCGAGGCGAGGATGCACACGTTTTGCTCGGCGGACAGGGCGTCCACGCGGTCGAGCGCCGCGGACAGGCCGCCCTTGAGGGCGATCTTCTCGCCGCGGAACTGCGGGAAGAACTCGAGGTGCCGCTCGCCCCCCACGAGCACCTCGGCGCGGGCGACCGCGGACGCGGCGCGGCTCGACAGGCTGGCGCACCCGTCGTCGCCGATGCCGACGACGGTGACGGCGCGGCGCGCGCTCATCGCGCCACCTTGGCCGGCTCGGCCGGGCCCGCGGATGCTGCCGATCCCGCCGGTCCCGCCGAGTCCGCCGACAGGAGCAGCAGCGCGTGGACGATCGCGACGGCGATGGGGCTGCCTCCCTTGCGGCCGCGCGCCACGATGGAGGGGAGCCCGGACGCGATCAGGGCCTCCTTGGACTCCGCCGCCGACACGAAGCCGACCGGCACGCCGATGACGAGCGCCGGCCGCGCCCCCTCCTCCCGGGCGAGGCGCACGACCTCGAGCAGGGCCGTCGGCGCGTTGCCGATCGCGACGATCGCGCCGTCGAGGAGCCCGAGCCGGTGCGCCTTGCGCATCGACTCGATCGCGCGGGTCGAGCCGGCCGCGGAGGCGGCCTGGATCACGTCGTCGTCCGAGATGAAGCAGTGGATCGCGCAGCCGTACGACGCGAGCCGCTGCTCGTTCAGGCCGACGCCGATCATCTTCACGTCGACCAGGACCGGCGCGCCGCCCCGGAGCGCCGCGATGCCCCGCGCGATCGCCTCGGGGTGGAGCCGCATGAGCGACGAGAACTCGAAGTCCGCTGTCGCGTGGATCACGCGGCGGACGACCTGCCACTCGGCCTCCGGGAACCCGTGCGCGCCGGCCTCCTCGTCGATGATCGCGAAGCTCTTGTCCTCGATGCGCCGCCCGAGCGCGGTCATCTGCCGCATGTCGTTCACCGCGCGCACCTCATCACCGCTCATGGCTCCTCCGCTCTCTCCGCTCTGTCCGCACCGATGGCACCGGCGTCGCCGGCCGGATACCGGCCGAGCAGCGCCCCGTTGAAATCGACGAGGCAGGCGTGCACCTCGAGGGCGCCGCCCGCGTGACGCGAGGTGTGCTCGACGACGCGCCGGCAGATCCCCCCCGGCACGCCGGTGAGCCCCTCGCGCTGGCACAGCTCGAGCACGTGCCGCGCGGTGTTCGCCTGCCGGATCTCGGCGGCGATCTCCGTCCGCGCGCCGAGCTCCTCGGCGATCTGCGCGAGCAGCTCCATGCTCACCTCCGAGCCGGCGGCGTGCGTCATCATCTTGCCGTCGGCCATCTTCGAGAGCTTGCCGATCATGCCGACGATGACAGCGCGCACGATCCGCCGCCGCGCGGCGTGGCGGACCCCGGTGCCGATGAAGTCGCCCACCTGGATGAACGCCTCCTCCGGGAGCTCCGGGTAGAGCTTCATCGCGTACGCCTCGGACTTGCCGCCGGTCGTCAGCGCGAGCGCCGCGATGCCGCGCTCGGCGGCGACGTCGATCGCCTGCACGACGCTCGCGCGGAAGGCGGCGGTCGAGTACGGCTTCACGATCCCGCTCGTCCCGAGGATGGAGATGCCGCCGAGGAGCCCGAGCCGCGCGTTGATGGTCTGCTTCGCCATCTCCTCGCCCTGGGGGACGCTGAGGGTCACCGTGGCCCCGGCGAAGCCCGAGCCCTCGAGCTCCTCGAGGACCATCTCGGTGATGTTCCGGCGGGGCACGGGGTTCACGGCCGGCGCGCCGACGGGCAGCCCGAGCCCCGGCTTGGTGACGACGGCGACCCCGGCGCCGCCGCGGATCTCGACGCCCGGCTCGCGGCGGAGCTCGACCTCGGCGACGAGCTCGGCGCCGTGCGTGCAGTCGGGATCGTCGCCGGCGTCCTTGATGACGCTGCACGTGGCGCGCGGCCCGTCGCGATCGCAGCGGCTCAGCGGGAAGGTGACCTTCTGCCCGTTCGGCAGGGTGGTCTCGATGGCGTCGACCGCCGCGCCGCGCGCGAGCACGCGCGCCGCCGCCTTGGCCGCGGCGGCCGCGCACGCGCCCGTCGTGAACCCCTCGCGCTGCCCCTTCGGGTCTCTTGGCCGGAGCTCTGCCATCCAGGGATCCTGAACGATTACGAGGATTTCTTCATCGGGTTGTTGAAGAAGCTCTCGAGGAGCACGCTGCCCTCGGGCGCGCCGAGCGAGGCGAGCCGGTCGCGGAGCGGGTAGAGGACCGCGCCGTCGCCCGCGCAGAGCACGGCGTCGTGGGGCCCTGCCGCGAGCTCTCGCTCCACGAGGGCGCATGCGCGCGCCGGCCGCTCGGGGTGGCCGACCGGGGGGAGGTCGCGGGCGACCGTGAGGCCGACGGCGGCGGGGAGGCGCTCGCGGACGAACGGCTCGGAGGCGAAGGTCGCGCTCGGCTCGACGAGCCAGAGCAGGTCGAGCTGCGCCGCGCCGGCGGCGGCCGCGCTCCGGGCGATCCCGAGGGCGGCGGTGATGCCGGTGTCGGTGGCGATCACGAGCGCGCGGCCGGAGAAGCCCGGCGCGAGCCGCAGCTTGCCCCAGGGTCCGCTGAACTCGAGCTCGGCGCCGGCGGCGATGTCGTTGAGCACGTTCGAGCCCGGCCCGGCCCCGACGCGCTTCACCGCGATCTCGACCGTGCGCTGCTCGGCGTCGCTGGAGAGCATCGAGTAGGCGCGCTTCGCGAGCCTGCCGCCGGGCAGGGTGACGCCTGTGTTGATGATGACGTACTGCCCGCCGGCGAAGCCGACCTCCGCGCCGTCGACGCGCTCGAGGCGGAGCAGCCGGGCGGCGTCGCCGAGCGGCGTTGCGTGGGCGATCCTGATCTTCGGGTTGCCTTGTGTTGCCATGACGTCGCTCCTGTCTCCGCGCGGTCGCAATCACGCGCCCCATGGTCTTTCCGGTGAGCGGGGCGTGAGCGGCGCGCGCTTCACTCGGCCGGGTAGATCTCGTGCACGAAGTCGTGCATCTCCTCGAGCTCCCGGTAGAGCCGGCCGAGCCCGTCGACCTGGGCGCGCAGATCGAGCTCGACCTGCTTCGTCAGGATGAGGAGCGAGCGCAGGTAAGGCAGCTTCGGGTCGCCGGCGGCGGTCTTCGCGACCTTCTCCTGGAGCTCCACGAGCGACCCCTCGAAGAGGCGCGAGAGGCTCTTCAGGTCCCCGGCGCGCAGCATCGCCGAGACCGGCCCCGGCTCGGCGGCCGCGGCGCCGAGCTCGGCGAGCTCGTGCGCGCGCTCGCCCGGGTCGTCGATCCCCAGGATGTTCATGAGCCCAAGGCGGAGCGCGGCGATCTCGTGACAGGCCATGTCGGTTCTCTCCTATCCATCCTTCATTGCATGATGTCGTCGACGAGCCGGGCCACCAGCCGGTCGGCGAGAAGGTGCTCCTCGACGAGGTCCTTCGCGTCCTCCTCGCGGACGCCGCGGTACCAGACCCCGTCGGGGTAGACGGCGACCGTCGGCCCCTCGCCGCAGCGCCCCATGCACGACGTCCTCGTCACGCGGATCTGCTGCTGCTGGCCGGCCTGCTTCACGAGCCGGCGCACCGAATCGAGCAGCGCCAGGCTGCCGCGGTCGACGCAGTCGGCGTTGCCGCAGACGAGCACGTGCTTGCGCAGCGAGCGGTGCGCGTGCGGGTGGTTCGACGCCTGCGTGTGCGTGAGCGTGTGGCGCACGCTGTAGAGCATCGCCTTGAGCCCGCCGACCTCCCGGGCGAGCCCCGGCAGCGCGGTGCGGTACATGCACGTGTCGCAGGGGAGCGGCGCCTCGCCGGCGAACGCCTGGCGCGCGCGCTCGTCGATCAGGCCCTCGAGCGCGCTCGACCGGCCGAGGTGCGGCGCGAGCGAGGCCCGGATCCACGGGTACGTCGACGAGAAGCGGTCGACCTGCTCGGCGAGCTTCGTCATGAGCCGCCCGGCGAAGAGGAAGTAGGGGACCACCACGACGCGCTCCGGCCGGTGCCGCGCGACCCGCTCCAGCGTCTCCTCGACCGAGGGCCGGGTGACGCCGATGAAGGTCGGCTCGACGAGCTGGAGCCCGCGGCCCTCGCCGATGAGGCGCGCCGTCTTGCAGAAATCGCCGTTCGCGTCGGGGTCGCTCGACCCGCGCCCCACGACGACGAGCGCCGACCGGGCCCGCGCCGCCGGGTCGTCCGGCAGCGCTGTCGCGGCGCGCTCGAACGCGATCTCCGCGAGCGCCGGGTGCACGCCGAGCGGCCGCGCCGCCGAGAAGCGCACGCCCGGGTGCGCGGCCCGCGCCCGCTCGAGCGCGAGCGGGATGTCGTTCTTCACGTGCCCCGCCGCGAACAGGAAGAGCGGCACGACCGCCACGCGGGACGCCCGCGCCGCGAGCGCCGCGAGCGCGTCGGCGAGGTGAGGCGTCGCGAGCTCGATGTAGCCGTGCTGCACGGCGATCCCGGGCCGCGCCGCGGCGTAATCGGCCACGATCGCCTCGAACTCGGCGTTCGACGCGGCGTCGCGGCTGCCGTGGCCGATCAGCAGGAGACCGTCGTCATGCACGCGAGCGCCTCCTCCAGGGTGAGCGGGAGGCCCGCGCCGCCCCGCGGCGGCACGGGGCTCATCCGGGTCCAGAGCTCGGCGACCCACGGCCGCCGCACCCGCGCCCGCGCGAGGAGCTCCCCCCGCGCGAACACCTCCCGCGGCGGCCCGTCCGCGAGGACCTGGCCGTCGCCCAGCAGGACCGCGCGCGAGGCGAAGAGCGGCACGAGGTCCACCGCGTGGGTCGCGGTGACCAGCGTGGTCCCCTGCTGCTCGGAGAGCGCGCGCAGCGTCTCGCACAGGGCGAGCTCGCCTTCCGGGTCGAGCCCCGCGGTCGGCTCGTCGAGCAGCAGCACCCGCGGCCGCATCGCGAGCATCCCGGCGATGCACGCGCGCTTGCGCTCGCCGAAGCTCAGCGCCTCGATGGCCCGGTCGGCGAGGTGCGCGATCTGGACGGCGGCGAGCGCCGCCTCGGCGCGGCGGCGCGCCTCGGGCGCGGGCAGGCCGAGGTTTCGCGGGCCGAACAGGACGTCGTCGAGGAGCGTCGCGCCGAGCAGCTGGTCGTCCGGGTCCTGGAGCACGAGCGCGGCGCCTGCGGCGACGGCGTCCGAGGGCGAGCCCACGCGGCGGCCCGCGATCTCGACGCCGCCGCCGGGCGCCGGGAGGAGCCCGACGAGCGTCCGGAGCAGCGCGGTCTTGCCGGCGCCGTTGCCGCCGAGCACCGCCACGGACTCGCCCTCGGCGACGTCGAGGCGCACGTCGCGCAGCACGGGCTCGCCGCGCCGGTAGCCGAGCCGGGGGGCGCGCAGCGCGATCATCCGGCCTCTCCCGCGGCGACGCTGAGCCCGAGGGCGGCGAGGGCGGCGGCGGCGAACGCGACGTTCGCTGTAGGCGCGCTCGTCCTTCGGTCGGCGACGGGGAGCTTTCCCTTGTAGCCGCGGAGCTGCATCGCGAGCGCGGCGCTCTCGGAGCGCTCCAGCGTCCGGAGCGCCACGACGCCCGCGACGGCGCCGGCCGAGCGCGCGGCGGCGCCGGGGCGGGTGAACCCGCCGCGGAGCGCGGCTGCGCTCCACGCGCTGTCGGCCGCGCTCTGGAGCACGCCGGCGAAGCGCCGCGTCAGCGCGAGCAGCTCGACGAGGGCCGCGGGGACGCCGAGCCCGGCGAGCGCCGCCTCGATCTCGGCGGGCGCGGCGGCGCCGGCGAGCCACCGGAGCACCGCGGCCGCCGCGAGGACGCGCGCGCCGATGGCGGCGGCGCGGCGGGCCCCCTCGGCCGTGAGCGCGTCGACGGGGAACGGCGCGCCGGGGAGGAGCGGCGCCCCCGGCGTGAGCGCGAGCGCGAGCGCCGCCGCGACCGCTCCGAGCCACGCGGCGGGCGCGGCGGCGCGGAGGACGGCGCGCGCCGGCGTGCCCTGGAGGCGGAGGGCCGCGCACGCGAGGAGGAGCAGCGCGGCCGGGGTGACGGGCGAGCGCGCGCCCGCGGCGACGCAGCACGCCGCCACGGCGGCCCCGAGGCGGAGCCGGGCGTCCACGTCCCGGAGCCGCGCGGGGGGGTCAGTCCGCACGGAGGCCTTCGCCGTCGGCCCTGCCCGCCGGCGCGCCCGCGCGCTCGACGAAGAGCACGCGCGAGAAATAGCCGACGGCGAAGCCGGCGAGGAGCCCGGCCCAGAGGAACGCGAAGAGCAGGAGGTCGCCCTCGAGGCCCGCGAACAGCGGCCCCGTGTCGTGGCGCCCCGCGTCCTCGGCGACGCGGCGGACCACGGCCTCGTCGACGCCGTCCCAGGACGCGTTGCCGCAGGCGGCGAGCCAGAATGAACCGGCGAGCAGGAGCGCCGCGCGCGCGCGCCGCGCGAGCGGCGCTGGCAGCGGGCGCTGTCCGAGCCGCCGGGTCACGAGGCCCCCGGGGCGAGCCGGACGACCTGGAGCCGGTCCAGGATGTCGGGCCGCCGGGCGCGCAGGAAGACGAGCGCCCCCGCGGTCATGACGCCCTCGAGGATGCCGAGCGGCAGCTGGGTGGGGACGAAGGCGAGGGCGACGCCCGTGAACATGGACGTCACCGAGCCCTCGCCCGAGAGCCCGAGCGCGAGCGCGAGCGCCGTGGTGGCGTACGTTGCCCAGTCCGACGTCACGCCCGCGAGGAAGCCCGCGACCCAGAGGTTCGCGCCGCAGCGCCGCGCGAGATGGAAGGCGAAGTATCCGGTGAAGGCGCCCGCGATGCCCATCGACGCGACGTCGGCGCCGAGCGTTGTGAGGCCGCCGTGCGCGAGGAAGAGGGCCTGGATAAGGAGCGCCACCACGGTGACGAGGACGGTCATCCAGGGGCCGATGAGCACCGCCGCGAGCCCTGTGCCGCACGGGTGGGAGCAGGTCCCGGCGGTCGGCACCGGCACGGGCATGCACGAGATCGCGAAGACGGCTGCCGCGATGAGGCCGACGAACGGCTTGTAGAAGGCGTCCTGCCGGGTGCGGCGCCGGAGCAGGTGGAGGGCGATCGCGACGAAGGGCAGGGCGAGCGCGTTCCAGAAGGCGCACCAGCCGAGCGGCAGGACACCTTCCGCGAGGTGCATCGCCGCCGCGGGCCGGGGCGCGAGGAGCGTTCCCAAGGACACGGCGGCGATCGACAATGCGCGGCCGTGAAGACCGATTTCGGCGCTCCGGGTGAAGTCCGCACCCGGACGCCACGAAGACGTGCGCAAGCTGCACCTCGTGGGAGGCTCGGGTAGGTCTCCCGGCTCATGGGTTCAGGGAGCTGCTCGAGCTCCCAGCGCTGCGTCCACCTTCCCAGGCCTCTTTCAATGAGGCCCAGTGGTCTTCGGAAGCAGCTCCCCACTCACGGTGGCGGGACCGCGCCGGTTTTGCACCGGCTTCCCTGTTATGCCCCGGAGGGCACCCGAGGAATGGATTGTCAGGCCGGTGCTCGGTAATCCCGTTTCGTGCCCGGCGTCAAGGACGTCGCGCCCCGATCGTGGACGAGGGGGCTCGCGGCCCGCCGCGAGCCCCCTCGTCCGCGGCGTCGGCGCGGCGGTGATGCCTGCGCTGGTGGACACCCTGCCCTCGGGGGCGCTGCCGAGGCGCACGAGGCCATCGCCGCCGAGGCGCGCCGCGCGCCCGTCGGCGCCCCCCATCGAGCGGTCATGGGCGCCGACGAGCGCTCGAGGCCCTGTCGTGCTGTGGCCCGAGGTCGAGAAATTGACCCAGACGCATCACGCGACGAGTCGTCGAGCGCACGTCTCGAATTATGTCCCCCTTAGATAAAGACTGTTTACTTTGTCGCCGCGCGGGCGCAGCCCCCGTCTCGGTTGGGGCCCGGACGAGGGGCTCTCGTGCGCTTGAATGCGGGCGGCGGCGCATTCCTTCCGCAGTGTGCTTTGTTCGTCCTGGCTCTTTACTCGGGAGCAGGTGTCCGGTGTACGGCCTGTTGCCTCGTGGCCTCTCTTATTGAAGAGATGAGGGATTTCGTGTTCGCTCGTCTCGGAATGCGAGACGAACGCTGTGCTGGGTGCTGTCTCTGGTGGAGGGGTATGCCCGGCTCGAACGTGAATTCCCGCAGATCGTGTGTGTGGGGGCCGCGCGCCCGCCTGGCTGCCTGGCCGCCTTCGCGCCTGGAGCGTTCTGCTCGCTCGGCGTGCACGCGTTGCACTTTGTTATCGACAACGCGCTTGCGGATGCCACAATCTGACTACCGCATGCGCACCGGCGCGGACCCCCCAGCCCGGAGCGCATGCGGTCTTTCTTCTGCACCGTGGCGGACGTTCAAGACTCCGGCGCGGTTTCCCTGCCGCGGTCATTCTGGGCCCCCCTCCAGCGTGATGCGCGGTATTTTTTTTGCCCTCGAGCGCGCGGTTCGCGCCTTCCGAGGCGTCACTTTCCGGTGAACGTGGCCTGCGATTTCGCCAGGAACGCTTTCATTCCGAGCTGTTGATCTTCGCTGCCGAAGAGCGCGGCGAATGCCTGTGCTTCCAGCTCGTTGGCGGCGGCGAGGTCGAGGCTCTCGCCGCGCAGGAGGACGCGCTTGGCGGCGGCGACGGCGAGCGGGCCGCGCGAGGCGATCTTGAGGGCGGTCTCGCGGGCGCGCGCGAGCAGCTCGGTCGCTGGGAAGACGGCGTTGACGAGCCCGATCGACAGCGCCTGCTGGGCGGTGATCATGTCACCTGAATAGACGAGCTCGCGCGCGCGTCCGGGCCCGACCCGTCGCAGCAGCCGCTGGGTCCCGCCGAACCCCGGGATGACGCCCAGGTTCACCTCGGGCTGGCCGAGCTTGGCGCCTTCGGCGGCGTAGATGAAGTCGCATGCGAGGGCGAGCTCGCAGCCGCCGCCCAGCGCGAAGCCGTTGACGGCGGCGATCACGGGGAAGGGGGCAGTCTCGATGAGCTCGGCGAGCCGGTGGCCTGCGTCGGCGAACCGCTTCGCGGCGATGCTGTTCATGGTCGCCATCTCCGCGATGTCGGCGCCGGCGACGAACGCCTTGCCGGCGCCGGTCAGCACGGCCGCGCGGACCTCGTTGCCCTCGGCGGGCGCGAGGAGGTCGCGGAAGGCCGCGGTGAGCTCGCCGAGCACGGCGGGGTTCAGCGCGTTGAGTTTGTCGGGCCGCTGGATGGTCACGGTGGCGACGTGATCCGCGCGCTCGACGGCGACGAACTGGAGCGTACCGCGAGCAGGGGCCCCCGGCTGCTGTTCTTGAGCGGTCATGGAGCGTGGTTAGCAGCGCGCCGCGCCGGTGGGAAGCGCCTGCCGTCGCCCGCGAAGGCCGCATTCCGTGCCGAGGCCGTTGCCGAGCCGACGAGCGAGCGATTCCCATGCGAGCGATTCGAGCGATTCCCAGAGGACGTCACGCGCCTGTTCCGGGACACGCCCCGTCGCTCGATGATCCGAACTCACCGCTTGAGTGCGGGAGCGATCCTCTGACGCCCTGCCGCGAGCCCGCGCGCAATCGTGGGCAGTCGGGCAGACCGCCCGTCCTCCGACCCGCACACCCGTGTTCGCCTCGCGCATATCCCGTCGCCGTCCCCCTCATCCCCCCTGGAGAGAGCCAGGGAGGGAGGGGGCGCCGCGCGGGGGGCCGGCGGGGTAGGGCCCCACGAAGCCGAGCGCCGGCCCGCTCCGTGCGACGCCCTCCCTGACCGCCTCGCCCGTTCAGCCGGCCACAGCCCCCCAAAAGGCGCGAGTTCGTGGGAGGGGCCCCCGCCGGCCCCCCGCGCGGCGCCCCCTCCCTTCCTGGCTCCGTAGCCGCCGCCTACACCGCCCGCCCGCTCTTCTGCCCCTTCTCGTCGTACACGTAGAACCCCCGCCCGCTCTTCTTCCCGTACCACCCGGCAGCCACCAGGTTCCTGAGCAGCGTGGCCGCCCGGTACTTCGAGTCCCCGAACTCCCGGTGCAGCACCTCCGCGATCGAGAGCACCGTGTCGAGCCCGATCAGGTCCGCGAGCTCGAGCGGCCCCATCGGGTGGTTCAGCCCGAGCCGCGCCCCCGCGTCGATGTCCTCCGGCGTGGACAGCCCCTCCTGGAGCGCGAAGCACGCCTCGTTGAGGAACGGGATCAGCATCCGGTTCACGATGAACCCGGGCTGGTCCTTCGAGGTGATCACCGTCTTGCCGAGCCCCACCGAGAGCGCCCGGACGGCCTCGTACGTCGCGTCCGACGTCTGGACCCCGCGGACGAGCTCGACCAGCTTCATCAGCGGCACCGGGTTCATGAAGTGCATCCCGATGACCAGCTCAGGCCGCCCGGTCACCGCCCCGAGCCGCGTGATCGAGATCGACGACGTGTTCGACGCCAGGATCGCCCCCTTCGGCAGCGCCGCGTCGGCGAGCTTGAAGATCCCGCTCTTCACGTCGAAGCTCTCGGTCACCGCCTCCACGGCCAGGTCGACCCCGGCCAGCCCCGCGATCCCGTCGGCCACCGCGACCCGGCCGAGGAGCGCCTCTCGCGCCTCCGCGGCCAGCTTGCCCTTCTCCACCTGCTTCGCGAGGATGGCGGCGATCTGGGCCTTGCCCGACTCCGCCAGCGCCCTCGAGACGTCGCACAGGACCACCTCGAGGCCCGCGGCCGCGGCGACCTGGGCGATGCCTCGCCCCATCTGGCCCGCGCCGATCACCCCGAAGCGCTTGATCGTCGTAGCTTCCATGGCCGCGGTTGATAGCCGAAGCCGAGAGCGCGGTGAACCGCCCTCGCCCGCGGCCCGACGGCCCGCCCGCTCGGACGTCCCCGCGCCACAGGAGCAGAAGGGCGCGAAAGCTCCGGCCGACCTTCCAGGCCCGCGGGGGCGAGGAACCTTGAAACCGTGTCGTCCGCCCGGCTATCTTCGCCCGGCCCGTGAACGGACCGGACCGAATTCGCGAGGTCCGCGGAGAGACGATGAGCGTTGAGACGATTCGGATGGCCCTTGGGCGTCTGCAGGATGAGCCCGAGAACGAGGCAGCCTGGAACGAGCTCGCGGAGGCCGTGACTGCTCCGAACAACGGCGCGGGCCCCGGGGACGTCGAGCGCCTGCTCGGCGCGGCGCGCGGGCGGCACGAGCAGCGGAAGGAATGGCAGGCCGTGGCCCGCCTCCTCGAGCTGGAGATCGCCCTCGCCGCAGGCAGCGCCGTCGAGCCCGCGATGCAGGCCGAGCTCGCCCGCGTCTACCACGAGGAGCTCATCGACGTCGACCGCGCGGCGGCCGCGTACAAGCGGCTGCTCGAGCTGCGCCCCGACGACGACGCCGCGGCCGAGGCGCTCGAGACCGACGCCTCGAAGCGCGAGCGCTGGCGCGACCTCGTGGACCGGTACGTGGCCGAGGCCGAGGGCGCGACCGACGGCGCCTTCAAGAGCGCGCTCTACACGAGCGCGGCCGACATCGGCTACCGCTACGGCCGCGCCGAGCTCGGCGCCAGGGTGGCCGAGCTCATCGAGCTCGCCCTCATGCTCGACCCGAAGAACCTCCGCGCGGCCAACCTCGCCGAGATCGCCTTTTCCACCGCGGGGGACTGGGACGCCGTCGTCCGCGTCCAGTCGCTCGTCAAGGGCGAGGCCCAGCTCAAGGAGGACCGCATCGCGGCGGCCGTCCGCGCGGCGCGCACCACCAAGGCCCACCTGAGCGATCCGGCCCGCGCGGTCGCGGCGTACGAGGAGCTGCTCGACCTCTCGCCCGGCCAGCCCGAGGCGCTCTCGTTCCTGACCGAGGCCTACTCCGCCGCGGGCGACTGGGATCGCCTCGTCGCCCTCTACGAGGACCAGCTCCGCAGCGGCGGCGTGAAGCCCGGCGAGGAGCTCGGCATGCTCGTGCAGATCGCGATGGTCCACTGGCGCATGCGCGGCCAGCCCCAGGCGGCCGAGCCCTATTTCGACCGCGTGCGCCGCGCCGACCCCGCGCACGCCGGGATGCTCAACTTCTACCGCGAGGTGCTCGATCAGCGCGGCGACAAGCCGCGGCTCACGACGATCCTCACGGACGCGCAGCGCGCCGTGCCCGACGGCCCCGAGAGGCGCGCCATCGCGACGGAGCTCGCGCGGCTCGCCGAGTCGCAGGAGAACGCCGCCAAGGCGATCGAGCAGTACAAGTCCGTGCTCCGGACCGACCCGGAGAACCGCCAGGCGCGCGACGCCCTGAAGCGCCTCTACCTGCAGACCGAGGGGTACAACGCCCTCGTCGAGCTCCACCGGCAGGACCTGGAGCGCACGCCCGCCGACGACGTCGCCGGCAGGGTCGCGGTGCTCCGCGAGATCGCCGGGATCTACCGCGATCGCGCCAAGAACGACGCGGCCCTCGTCACGGTCCTCACCCAGATCGTCCAGCTCGACGACAAGGACGCCGACGCCGTGCGGGAGCTGACCCGCATCTACGAGTCGCTCGGGCGCTGGCGCGACCTGCTCTCGTACCAGCAGCGCCTCGCCGAGCTGACCGAGAGCCCCGCCGAGAAGGCGGGGCTCTACCGCGCGGTGGCGCGGCGCTGGTTCGACCAGTTCTCCAACGTCCAGAACGCCATCGCGGCGTACGAGGCGCTGCTCACGGTCGAGCCGATCGACGAGGAGGCGCAGCAGAAGCTCCGCGAGCTGTACCTGAAGCGGCGCGCCTGGCCGCAGCTCTACTCGCTCTACGAGCGCAAGCTCGAGGCCGCCGAGGGCGCCGCGAAGATCGAGCTCCTCGGCGAGATGGCCAAGCTGGCCGCCGAGCGGCTCGACCGCGGCGCGGACGCGATCGCGCTGCAGAAGCGGATCCTCGAGCTCGACCCGAGCGCCCCCGGGGTGCTCGACGCGCTGGAGAAGCAGGCCGAGCGCGAGAAGGACTTCGCCACGGTCGCCGAGGTGCTCGAGCGCCGCGTCGACCTCGCGCCCGACGACGCGGCGCGGCTCGTCTCGCTGCAGAAGCTCGGGGCCGTGTACGCCGAGCGCCTCAAGGATCCGGCCCAGGCGGCGCGGACGTGGCGGCGCGTGCTCACGCTCTCGCCGGGGCACGCGCGCGCGCTCCGCGTCCTGCGCGACGCGTACTTCGCCGCGGGCGACTGGGACGGGCTCGAGGAGCTCTACGCGTCGCAGAACGACTGGGAGGGCCTCGTCGACTTCCTCTCGGGCGCGGCGGACAAGGCGACCGACCCGGCCACGAAGCTCGACATCTCCTTCCGCGCCGCCCGCATCTTCGAGGCGCAGCTCAAGGCGCCCGAGCGCGCGGCGCGCTCGTACGAGCGCGTGCTCAGCGTCTCGCCGAAGGACGCGCGCGCCGCGGCGGCGCTCGTGCCGATCTACGAGGAGGAGGAGAAGTGGGCCCGGCTGCCGGCGCTCTACGAGATCCTCCTCGACGCGACGGACGACGCCGAGGCGCAGGTCGGCATGCTGCGCAAGCTCGCGGCGGTGACGGGCGGGCCGCTCTCGGATAAGCCGAGCGCGCTCGGCTACGCGCGCCGCGCCTACGAGCAGAAGCCGGACGACGAGGGGCTCGATCTGCTCGAGGCCTGGTCGCGGGCGGCGGGCTCGTGGGGGCCGTTCGTCGAGGCGGTCGAGGGCCGGCTCCGGACGGCGGAGGACCTCGCGACCGACGTGCAGCGCACGCTGCGGCTGAAGCTCGCCGAGGTGTACGCGCGGGAGATGGGCAAGCTCGACGAGGCGGTGACGGTCTACCGCGGCCTCGTCGAGGACGACCCGTCCGACGACGACACGGTGCGGGCGCTCGACGCGCTCCTCCGGGCGAACGAGCGGCAGGCCGATCTGCGGTGGCTGTTCGAGCTCAGGGCGAGCCAGGTCGGGGGCGAGGACCGCGCCGAGATCCTCGAGGAGTGGGCGACGCTCGAGGAGGAGGTCTTCGGCGACCCGGCGAAGGCGATCGAGCTCCTGCGCAAGGTCATCGCGCTGACGCCCGGGCGCATCAACGCGCTGCGGGTGCTCTCGCGCCTCCTGAACGCCGCGGGCGAGTACGAGGCGGCGTCCGTGATCGTGGCCACGCACCGCGACGTCAGCGAGGGCGACGAGCGGGCGCGCCGCGAGATCGAGCTCGCGACGCTCTACCTGGACCGGCTGGATCGGCCGGCGGACGCGTTCGATGCGGCGGTGCGCGCGCTCGATCTGGCGGCGCACGATCCGGACGCGATCGCCGTCCTCTCGCGGCTCGTCGAGCGCCCGGAGACGCGCGTGCGCGCGGCCAAGGTGCTCGCCGTCGAGTACGCCGAGACGGGCAACCACCGGCGCGAGGCCATGGCGCTCCGGGTGATCCTCGAGGCGGAGCGGGAGCCGGCGCGGCGGCGGGAGCTCTACCTCACGCTCGCGAGCGTCGAGGAGGCGAAGCTGCACGCGGCCGGGACGGCGTTCGACGCGCTCCTCCGGGCGCTGCACGAGTTCTCGGACGACATCGAGCTCTGGGACCGCGCCGCCGAGCTGTCGCGGCGCGCCGGCCGCCCGACCGACCTCGCCGAGGCGTACCGCGTGCACCTCGTCGCGGGCCGCACCGAGGGCGACAAGGTGCTCGGCAGCTCCGTGGAGGTCGAGCTCTGCGAGCGCGCGGCGAGCCTCCACGACGAGCAGCTCGGCGACCCGGAGGGCGCGAAGCCCTACCTGGAGCGGGTGCTGAGCCTCGACCCGAACAACCACCGCGCGTTCGAGCGGCTGAAGCAGATCCTGACGGCGGCCGAGCGGTGGGGCGAGCTCGAGGAGCTCTACGACCGCGCCGCGAAGGGCACGACGGACCAGAGCGAGCGCATCGAGCTGCTCAACGAGGTGGCGCTCATCGCCGAGGAGATCATCGGCGATGCGGCCAAGGCGATCGGCTACTACGAGCGCATCCTCGAGCTCGATCCGTTCTACACGGCGGCGCTCGACTCGCTGGAGAAGCTCTACGAGCGCGAGGGCCGCTTCCGCGACCTCGCGGCGCTCCTCGAGCAGCGCCTGAAGACGGCGACCGAGGCCGAGAGCGTCGAGATCAAGCTGTCGCTCGGCAGCATCTACCTCGACCGGCTGCACGAGCCCGATGGCTCGCTCGGGCACCTCGAGGACGTGCTGCGGATCCGCCAGAACGACCCGAAGGCGCGCGAGCTCGTCGAGCGGCTGCTCGACATCGGGGCGCTCCGGCTCCGCGCGGCGCGCGTGCTCGAGGCGGTGTACGAGGCGCGGGACGAGATCCGGCAGCTCGTGCGGGTCCTCGAGATCCGGCGCCAGGGCGCCGAGACCGAGTCGGAGCGGCGCGAGCTGCTCCGGCGGGTCAGCGTGCTCCAGGACGAGCGGCTCAGGGACGACGCGGGCGCGTTCGCCAGCCTGTCGGAGCTCCTGCCGCTCGAGCCGGAGGACCTCGCCGCGCGCGAGCGGCTCATCGAGATCGGCCGGCGCCTCGGCGAGCACGAGCAGGTCGCCGAGGTGCTCACGGCGGCCGCGGACGCGTGCGGGACGGCGACCATCCGCGGCGAAATCCTGATGGAAGTCGCGAGGATCTGCGAGGACCTCCTCGGCGACGCCGACCGGGCCGAGAAGGTCTACCAGCGCGTGCTCGCCATCGATCCGACCGATCCGACGCTGGTGATCCCGGCGGCCCAGGCGCTCGGCCGCATCTACGCGGCGAAGGAGCAGCACCAGGCGCTCGCGGGCGTGCTCGCGATCGAGGTGCGCCTCGAGGAGAACGTCGAGACGCGGCGGTCGCTCTACGAGCGCATCGGGACGCTGCACGAGACGGTGCTGGACGATCCGGCGAAGGCGATCGAGGCCTGGCAGGCGCGGCTCGGCGACGACGGCGCCGACGTGGCGGCGCTCGCGGCGCTCGAGCGGCTCTACGAGCGGACGTCGCAGTGGCGGGAGCTCGTCTCCGTGCTCCGGGCGCGGGAGCAGTCGACGACGGATCCGGAGGAGCGGCGGCGCGCGATGACCAAGGCGGCCGAGACGCTCGCGCAGAAGCTCGCCGACGTGCCCGAGGCGATCAACGCGTGGCGCGCGGTGCTCGACGAGTTCGGCCCCGAGCGCCCGACGCTCGCGGCGCTCGAGGAGCTCTACGAGCTCGACGAGCGCTGGGTCGACCTCGCCGAGACGCTCGAGGTGGACCTGTCCCTCGCGGTGGAGACGCCCGCCCGGCTCGATCTGCTGGCGCGGCTCGGCGACGTGCGGCGGCTGCACCAGGCCGACGCGACGGGGGCGCTCGAGGCGTACCGCCAGGCGCTCTCGCTCGACCCGTCGAACGGGCGCTGCCGCGCGGCGCTCGAGGCGATGCTCGAGCGGGAGGACGCGCGGCGCGACGCGGCCGAGACGCTCGAGCCGCTCTACGAGGCGGACGGCGACGCCGAGCGCCTCCTCCGGGTCCTGGAGATCAAGGTCGAGACCTCGGATCTCCCGAGCGAGCGGCTCGCCACCCTGCAGAAGTCGCTCCGCACCGCGGAGGGGCCGCTCGGCGACACGTCGCGGGCGTTCGGCTACGCGCTCCGCGGCGTGCGGGAGGCGGCGGGCGAGCCCGAGGTGACGACCTGGATCGCCACGGTCGAGCGGCTCGGCGAGGCCACCGGGCGCTGGTCCGAGGTGTGCGAGCTGTTCCAGCGCATCGCGCCGGACATCCTCGACGGCGACGTGCAGCAGAACGTGCGGCTGCGGGTCGGCGAGCTCGCGCGGCACAAGCTCGACGACCGCGAGCTCGCGGTCGAGCAGTACAAGAAGGCGCTCGAGGCCCGCGGGGACGACCGGCGGGCGATGATCGCGCTGGAGGAGCTCTACGGCGAGGCGCGCGACGCCGGGCGGCTGCTCGAGATCCTGAAGCTCCGGGTCGAGAACGCCGAGATCGACGAGGAGAAGACGGGGCTGCTCTTCCGGATCGCCGAGCTCGAGCGGGGCCCGCTCGGGGACCAGGCCGGCGCGATCGCGACCTACGAGACGATCCTCGACATCGCGCTCCACCCGGACGCCATCGCGGCGCTGGACGCCCTCTACCGCGAGGCGGGGCGCTTCCAGGACCTCATCCGGCTCTACGAGCGGCAGCTCGACGTGCGCGCCGGCGACCTCGCCGAGCTGCACGTCAAGATCGCGCTCGTCGCGCACCGGCACACCGAGGACGTGCAGCGCGCGTTCGACGAGCTCTCCGAGGCGCTGCTCATCGATCCGGCGCACGAGGGCGCGGTCTCGCTGCTCGAGGCGATCCTCGAGGGCTCGGCCGAGGCGGAGCACCGGGCGCGCGCCGGGGAGATGCTCGAGCCGGTGTACCTGCGCCGGGCGGACTGGAACCGCGTGAAGATCGCGCTCGACGCGCGCCTCGCCGCGAGCCAGGACCCGGTCGAGCGCCGCGATCTGCTGCAGCGGCTCGCGACGCTGCACGAGGAGCAGCTCGAGGATTACCGCGCGGCGCTCGAGACGGTGGCGAAGCTCCTCCACGAGGACCTCACCGACGAGGGGGTCTGGGCGGAGCTCGAGCGGCTCGCGAAGGTGGCGAGCGCGGAGCGGCGGCTCGCGGAGATCTACGCGGCGGAGCTCGGGGAGCTCACCTCGGACGACGCGTCGAGCGCGAAGCTCAGCCGGCGCACCGGCGAGCTCTACGCCCAGCTCGGCGACGTGGCCGACGCGCTGCGGTGGTACCGGCGCGCCCACGAGTTCGAGCCGGACTCGCGCGAGCTGTTCGACGCGATCGACGGGCTGCTCGTCAAGGAAGGGCGCCACGCGGAGCGCATCCAGCTCTACCGCGCGGCGCTCGACTACCGGAAGGACGAGGACCGGCTCGACGCCCTCCACACGATCGCGCGCCTGGAGCGGACGGAGCTCCGCGAGCCCGCGCTCGCGATCGAGACGTACCGCGCGGCGCTCGACGTCGACGAGGACGACGCCCGGGCGCTCGACGCGCTGACGGAGCTCTACCGCGAGCTCGACCGGCCGCGGGACCTCGCCGACCTCTACCTGCGCCGGGCCGAGGCGGCCCCGAACGGCGAGCGGGCGGCGCCCTACCGGCTCGCGCTCGCGGCGCTCTTGCGCACGCGGCTCGAGGACACCTCGGGCGCGATCGATCAGCTCGAGGCGATCGTCGGCGAGGTGCCCTCGCACGCCGAGGCGATCCGGGCGCTCGAGGCGCTCATCCAGGACCCGGAGCACAAGGCGCGGGTCGTCGAGATCCTCGGGCCGCTCTACGAGGGGGCGGACGACTGGCGGCAGCTCGTCCGGCTCAACGACGAGCGGTTCGGCCTCGCCTCGGACGCGCGCGAGAAGGTCGCGGTGCTCCGGGAGACGGCGAAGCTCTGGGAGACGCGCGGCAACGACGAGCTGCGCGCCTTCGACGCGACCCGGACGGCGTTCGGCCTCGATCCGGACGACGGCGAGACGCGCGGCGAGCTCGAGCGGCTCGCCGAGCAGCTCGGCGCGTGGGAGGAGCTCGCGGACAGCCTCGAGGCGGGCGTGAGCACCACGTCGGACGAGCTCACGAAGCGCGAGCTGCTCTCGTCGCTGGCCAAGGTCTACGACACGCGCATCGACGACCCGCGCCGGGCGCTCCGCGCCTACGCGCGGCTGTCCGCGCTCGACCCGAGCGATCCCGAGCCGCTCGAGCAGATGGACACCCTGGCCGTGCTGCTCAGCGACTGGGACACGCTGATCTCCGTCCTCGAGAAGAAGAGCGAGATGGCGTCGGACGAGGAGAACGCCTCGATCTGCCGGCGCATCGCCGAGACCAAGCTCGAGATGCTCGAGGACACGGAGGGCGCCATCCAGGCGTACGAGCGGGCGCTCGAGCTCGATCCCGAGAGCGCGATGACGATCGACGCCCTCATCGAGCTGCACGAGCCGCGCGGCGCCGCGAGCCGCCTCGTCGAGCTCTACGGCCGGCGCGTCGAGCTCGCGGGCCCCGACGAGGAGGAGCTGCGCTACGACCTCAACGTGCGCGCCGCCGAGCGCTACGAGCGGGATCTCTCGAGCCCGCGCGACGCGATCGCGGCGCTCAACGCGGCGCTCGAGGCGAAGCAGGGCGATCCGGCGGTGCTGTCCTCGCTGGAGCGGCTCTACCGGGCCGAGCGGATGTGGGACGAGCTCCTGTCGAACCTGATGCTCCAGGCGAGCGCGGCCGCGGACAGGGACGCGCGCATCAAGCTGCGGACGGCGATCGGCGACCTCTACGCGGGGGAGCTGGAGAGCCCGAGCGACGCGATCGAGCAGTACCGGCTCGTCCTCGACGAGGACGCGGTGAACGACCACGCGATCCAGGCGGTCCGCGCCATCGGCGAGGGCCGCGAGGAGCTGCGGCTCGACGCCGCCGAGGTGCTCGAGCCCGTCCTGCGCGCGGCCGGCCGCCACGAGGAGCTCGCGGCCGCGCTCGAGCTGCGCCTGCGCGCGCAGACCGAGCCGACCGATCGGGCCGCGACCCTCCGGGCGATCGCCCTCGTGCAGGACGTCCAGCTCGGGCGCCCGCTCGAGGCGGAGCAGGCGCTGCTCCGCGCGCTGGAGGACGCGCCGGACGACGCGTCGCTGCACGGCGAGATCGAGCGGCTCGCGGAGCGCACGGGCGGCTTCGGCCGCTACTGCGACGCGCTCGCGCAGCGGGCCGGGGCGACGTTCGACGCGACGATCGCGAAGGACCTGTTCCTGCGGATCGGCCGCATCGCCGAGGAGAAGCTCGGCGACGACCGGCGCAGCGCCCAGGCCTACGCGAAGGCCGTCGAGCACGCCGGCGACACGCCGGAGCTGCTCGAGGCGCTGGACCGGCTCTACGGCCGCCTCGGCGACGAGCGGGCGCTCGCGGACGTGCTCGAGCGCCGCGTCGCGGTCACGCCCGGCGATCGCGACCAGGCGGATCTCTTCTACCGGCTCGCGGTGATCCAGATCGGGTCGTTCGGCGACAAGTCCCAGGGCCTGAACACCCTGCGGCAGGCGCTCGATCGCGCGGTCGATCACGAGCGGGCGAGCGGCGCGCTCGAGGCGCTCACCGAGGACCCGGGGCTCTTCGACGAGGCGGCCGAGGCGCTCGAGGGCGTCTACCGGACGCGGGGCGACAACGCCGCGCTGGCGCGCCTCTACGAGAAGCGCATCCGCTTCGCGCCGGGCGGCGCGGAGCGGATCCGCATGCGCCTCGACCTGGCGAAGGTGCTCGAGGTGCGCTCGAACGACCCGAGGGCGGCGCTGGAGACCCTCGAGAAGGCGCTCGCCGACGACCCGTCGGACCCCGACGTGCTCGGCGAGATCGAGCGCCTGGCCCCGCTGACGGGCGGCTGGGCGAGCGCCGCCTCCGCCCTGGAGCGGGCGGTGCAGGCCGGGACCGAGCTCGACGGCGACACGGCGCGCGACCTCTGGATGCGCATCGCCGAGTGGCAGAAGAACAAGGTGGGCGACGCCAAGGCCGCCGAGGCGGCGTACGAGGCGGCGCTCACGCACGATCCCACGAGCGAGCACATCCTGCGGTCGATCGAGGAGCTGCAGCGGGCGCCGGGGCGCGAGCGCGACCTCATCGGCACGCTGCGCCGGATCGCCGCCCTCGACGGCATGGAAGGGAGCGCGGGCGAGCTGCGCCGCGAGGCGAAGGAGCTGGCGGAGCGCGCGCTGGGCGACCGCGAGCTCGTCGAGGCGATCCTGCGCGAGATGATCGCCGCGGACGAGGGCGACACCTGGGCGCTCGCCGAGCTCACGAAGGTGCGGGAGGAGGCGGGCGACCACAAGGAGGTCTTCCGGCTGCTCGTGCGCCAGTCCGAGCTCTACGCCGAGGCCGAGCGCATCCGCGACGCGCGGCACGCCGCCGCGGCGGTCGCGCGCGAGCGGCTCGGGGACGACGCGGCGGCGATCGAGCTCTACGAGACGCTCTTCGAGGCGGATCCGGGCGACGAGCGCGCCGCGACGGCGCTGCGCGAGCTCTACGCGAAGGCCGGCAAGCACAAGGAGCTCCTCGCGCTGCTCGAGCGGCTCACCGACCTGGCCGAGTCGCCCGAGGCCCGCTCGGCGCTGCGCCTCGAGAGCGCGGAGATCTGCCTCTCGCGGCTCGACGCCGTGAGCGAGGCGACCGAGCACCTGCGCGCGGTCCTCGACGAGCAGCCCGACAACGAGAAGGCGACGGTCCTGCTCGCGCAGCTGCTCGAGAAGACCGGCCGCGATCAGGAGCTGTCGGACCTGTTCGTCACGCAGATCGAGCGCGCGAAGGACCGCGGCGACGTCGCGGCGGAGCTCTCGTACAGCGTTCGCCTCGGCGAGGTCTACGAGGCGCGGCTGAACGACACGGCGCGGGCGATCGAGACCTACCGCGCGGTCCTCGAGCGCGAGCCGCGCCACCACGGCGCGCTCCTCGCGCTGGCGCGCCTGCACGAGCAGCGCGGGGAGAAGGCCGATGCGGCGCAGCGGCTCGAGGTGATCCTCGAGGACGCCCGCGCCGCGGAGGCGGTGGGCACGGCGCTCCGGCTCGCGGAGCTGCACCGGTCCCTCGGCGACGAGGGCGCGGTCCGGCGCGTGCTCGAGCGGGGGCTCGCGGCGGACGGGTCGGCGCAGGAGATCAGGAAGCAGCTCCTCGCCCTCTACGAGAAGCAGCAGGCCTTCACCGAGCTCGCCGATCTCATCACCGGCGACGCCGACGCGGCCGCGCAGCCGGCCGAGAAGGTGGCGCTCTACCGCAAGGCGGCCGGCATCCACCTGGCGAAGCGGAGCGATCCCGGCCGCGCGGCGGACCTCCTGGTCAAGGCCACCGAGCTCGTGCCGGGCGACCGCGAGCTCCTGCTCGCGCTGTGCGACGCGTACAGCGCCTCGGGCCGCGGCCAGAAGGCCGCCGAGGCGCTCCAGCAGATCGTCGAGTCCTACGGCGGCCGCCGCTCGAAGGATCTCGCCGCGATCCACCACCGCCTCGCCAAGGCCTACCTGGCCGAGGGGCAGCGGGAGCGGGCGCTCGCCGAGCTCGACATCGCCTTCAAGATCGACCCGGGCTCGATCGCCATCCTCCGCGACCTCGGCGTGCTGGCGCTCGATCTGTCGGAGTCGGGCGACGACGCGGCGAAGACGGCGCACATCGATCGCGCGCAGAAGACCTTCCGCGCCCTGCTCCTCCAGAAGCTCGACGAGAGCGCGCCGATCAGCAAGGGCGAGGTCTTCTATTACCTCGGCGTGATCAGCCACCGTCAGAACGACGACAAAAAGGCGATCCAGATGCTGGAGCGCGCGCTCGACAACGATCGCGACTTCGCCCCGGCGAAGGAGCTCCTGGCGCAGCTCAAGAAGTGACGTAATCTCGCCGCGTGACGCGGCTAGTCAGCATCGACGGTGTCATCCACCGGCCGGAGGAGGCCAGGGTCTCGGTCTACGACCGCGGCTTCCTCTACGGCGATAGTGTCTTCGAGACCATCCGCACCTACGGCGGCGAGCCGTTCGCTCTGGAAGAGCACCTCGCCCGCCTGGAGCGCTCGGCCGAGCGGATCGCGATCGCCCTGCCGATCCCGCGCGACGAGCTCGGCCGCGAGGTCGTCGCGCTGCTCCGGGCAGCGACGGCGGCCGGGAGCGCCGGGGCCACGGCGGGCTCGGCGTCCGCCGGCAGCTCCGCCGCGCCGCTCGAGAGCACCATCCGCGTGATGCTGACGCGCGGCAGCGGCCCGCTCGGGCTCGATCCCTCGCTCGCGGGCGCGCCCCTGCGCGTCATCCTCGTCGAGCCGCTGAAGCCGCTGCCGGGCGGGCTCTACCGCGAGGGGATCGCGGTCGTCACGATCCGCACCCAGCGGGCCGGCGACGCGGCGCCGGGCGCCAAGGTCTCGAACTACCTCGAGAGCCTGCTCGCCCTGCGCGAGGCGCGGGCCGCGGGGGCGCACGAGGCGCTGATCCTCGACCCGTCCGGTCATGTCGTCGAGGGCACGACGTCCAACGTCTTCCTCGTCGAGCGGCGGCCCGCGGCGCACGAGGGCGCGGAGGACCCGGGTTACATGCTGATCACGCCGCCCAGGGAGGCAGGGATCCTCGTCGGCATCACCCGGGCCCACGTGATGCACGTCGCGGGTGAGCTCGGCATGCCGGTGTGCTGCGAGCCGGTCACGATGGCCCGGCTCCTCGCCGCCGAGGAGGTGTTCATCACCTCGAGCCTCCGGGAGATCGTCCCCGTCGTTCGCGTGGACGCCCACACGATCGGCGCGGGTGTCCCCGGCCCGAAGGCCCGGGCGCTGCACGCGGCTTTCCGCAGGAGGGTGGGCGCCGGTGCGATGCCCCTCCCGTGGGAGACGCCCTGAGCCCGCCGCGGCCGGCTCGACAGCGTCGAAATCTTGCGATCCATGACGTGCCGTTCAGAGCGCGCGTCCAAGGAACTGGCCGGCATGTTCCCTGCGCGGGTCGGATGGGGCTCGCAGTTCGCCCGCCGTACAATCTGCCCGAGAGGAATCCATGATGAATCGCTCGCTTCGAATCGCCTGCTTCCTGGTGTGCTCCGTGTCCGCTGCAGCGACGGCCGGGTGTGCCCTGAGCATCGACGACAACTCCATCACCGCCGAGACCCTCGTGCGTTACGAGGGCACCAACGAGCGTGCTCGGGTCGACTACCTACCCACCCAGAGCGTCCGCATCGTGAGCGAGAACGGGGACGTCGAGGTCGTCACCGGGGACGTGAGCGAGGTCGAGGTCAGCTTCTCCCCGTTCACGATGCGCAAGAAGGACGAGAGGGAGGTCGCGGTGGAGGAGATCGAGAACGACCTCAAGCTCGCCGCGATCATCGACGGCGATGTCGTGATCTCGACGCGGCGCGTCTCGGGCGGGTGGGGAGGGCTGGGCGCCGACATCCAGGTCGTCCTGCCCGCCGCGTTCGACGGCGGGCTCCGCGTCGAGCAGGACAACGGCGGCGTCGAGATCAACCTGGACGGCGCCCCGTCCCGCGGCACCACGGTGGTGAGCGACAACGGCAGCATCGATGTGGTCGGCGCGCGCGGCGTGATCGACGTGGCCACCGACAACGGCCATGTCTTCGTCGACCTCGACGCGTGGAGCGCCTCCGATGGCGCGATCAGCTCCGGCAACGGCGCGATCGAGCTCGCGGTGCCGGCCGGGGTGGACGGGACGATGACCGCGCAGACGCTCAACGGCGACGTCGTGGAGCAGGGCATCCCCTCGACGTGGGCCACCGCCGGCGAGGGCAGCGCGACGTCGTACACGATGGGTGACGGCGACGGCGGCCTGCTCGAGCTCTTCACCGAGAACGGCGACATCACCATCGCGGTGAAGTAGCGCCGCCGGGACAAAAGCCGAGAGGCGAGCGCCGGGTCGCCCCGGGCTCGCCTCCTGGTCTTTGGGTCACCGGCTTTGCGTCGCCGGCGCGCCGGCGAGGCCGGCGTTCCCGATCACCCGCCGGTCGACGGCTGGGCCTCGGCGCCGGAGCCCTCGGCGGGCTCCTCGCCGCCCGCCGCGGCCTCCCTCGCGGGCGGGACGGCGCCGGCCGGGACCGGGATCCGCAGCTGCCCGCCACCCTGCTGGGCGAGCACGCCGAGCGCCTTCTGGAAGAAGGCCGCCAGGAAGGGGATTTCCCGCGGCGGCGAGGTGATCAGCCCGGCGTCCTTGATGGCGCGCGCGACGGCGAGGGCGGTGGTGGCCGCCGCGTCGCCCTTGCGCGCCCGCAGCGACACGGCGCTGCTCCGCATCCGCGTCGCGAGCTGCCCGCGCACCTCGGGCGAGAAGAACCGGTCGGTCGCGAGGTCGATCTCCTCCCGCATGGCCGTGTTCACCAGCCCGGGATCGCGCATCCCGGCGGCGCCGAGCCGCTGGCCGACCTTCTGCAGGAGCTCGTCGAGCGCCTGCCGCGCGGGCAGCCAGTGCCGGAACTCGGGCTCCTCGTGCAGCGCGGCGGAGCCAGCGATCTGCGCCGTCACCAGCTCGTCCGTCAGGCTCTCTTCGAGTTCCGCCACCGGGTGCCTCGGCTCGGCGTCCGGCGCGGGCTCGATGAGATCGCGACACCCCTCGAACCCGAGCGGCACGACCTGCCCCGACACCGCGTTCTGCCGCTTCGCGACCGCGATCCGGTGGCGCGCCCACTCCAGGGAGACCGGCACGGGCGCCGTCCCCAGGTTCTCGTACGCGCGCGCGCGGCCCTCCTTGATCTGCGAGCCGCTGAGCCACCCCGCGCCGGCGTGCAGCACGCCGACCGAGTCGCGCACGATCACCTCGGCGATCCGGTAGCGGCCGCTGGTGTCGCGGCTCGTGATCGCGATGGCCTCGGTCCCGCTCGAGTCGGGCGGGATGAGCGTCGCCTCGACCACCTCGGCGCGCTCCTCCGCGAGCCGCACCACGCGCGGGCGCGTCGGGATCGCCGCCCCGCGCGACTTGAGCACGTTGAGCGCGCGCCGCGCCGCCTTCCGCGCCGCGCCGGAGGCGTCCTCCGACTCGGCGGCCGCCGCGATCGCCTCCGCGTTGGAGGCGCCGAGCCAGGCGTCGACGAGCGCCGGCGCGGCGTCGCCCGCCGACTTCAGCGCCTCGAGCGCCCGATCCCAGCCCGCCGCGAGCACCTCGGCGTCGAAGTCGACCTTCGTCGCCCCGGCGCTCGGGCTGCCTTCCGGGCGGGCGCCGCTCTCGGCCTTGCTCTTCGCGGTGGCCGCGGCCTGCTGGGCCTTCGCGGTGCGCGCGCCGAGCGCCTCGCGCGCCGTGAGCGCCGGCTTCTCCGCCGTCGCGACCGGCTTCGCCTTGGCGGCCGGGAGCGCGAAGAGGAGGTGCGCCGGCTTCGCCGGCCCCTGCGGCTGCCGGGCGCTCTTGCCCGTCACGACCGTCGCGGTCGCGCCCTGGCCGACCACGGTCACCATCCGGTCGCTCTGCTGCTGCTTCGCCGCGGCGGGCGCCCGTCCTTCGGCGCCCCCGGGGCCCTGCGGCCGACCGCCTTCTGCTGCCGGCCGCGCCGAGAAGCCGCGGTCGGGCCTGGGCCCGCGCTCGGGGCGCGGCCCACGGTCGGGGCGCGGCCCGCGGTCGGGCCTCGGTCCACGGTCGGGCCTCGGTCCACGGTCGGACCAGGGGCGGTCGGGGCGCGGCCCGCGCTCGGGCCTCGCGCCCTGCTCTGCGCCTGCTACCTGCGCCGCTCCAGGGCCCTGCTCGGGCCTGGGCCCGCGGTCGGGCCTGGGCCCGCGGTCGGGGCGCGGCCCGCGGTCGGGCCTCGGTCCACGGTCGGGGCGCGGGCCGCGATCGGGCCTGGGCCCGCGGTCGGGCCTCGGCCCGCCGGAGGCCACGGCGGGCCGCTCGGGCCTGGGCGCGCGGTAGTCGCGCACCACCCGCGGCGCGGCGGCCGGCGGCGGCGCGGCGTCCTCGGTCGTCGGCGGCGGCGCGTCCGCGAGCGCCGGCCGCTTGCGGGGCGCGATGAGGTCCAGCAGCGAGCCCTGCGGTTCCTTTGCGGCGGCCTTCGACGAGGGACGCGGCGCCTCGCCTGCGGGCTGCGCCGGCGCGCCCTCGGAGGGCTCGTCGGTCCGCTTCACGCCGCTCGCGCCGCTCGCGCCGACGGACGTGCTCGCCGAGCGGACGACCCTCCGCGCGCGCGGCTTGTCTCCGCTCTCTGCATCGGGGGCGCCTTCGCGCGCAGATTCGGGAACTGCGCTGGCGGTCCGCTCCGTGCTCTCGCTCTCGTTCTTTGTGCTCATGTCGAGGCTCCCGGGGACATAGTGGAGATGGGGACCGCGGCCGCGGCTCCCCGATTATCGCGAAAGATGGGCAACAGCTTCGATCTCGACGGCGGCGCCCTTGGGCAGCGCCGCCACCTGCACCGTCGCCCGTGCGGGCAGCACGCCGCCGACGGCTGCTCCGTACACCTGGTTGACGATGGCGAAATCCGCGAGGTCCGTCAGGTAGATCGTGGTCTTCACCACGTCGCTCCAGCTCGCGCCGGCCGCGGACAGCACCTCGGTCAGGTTCTTGATCACCCGGGCCGTCTGCTCCTCGATCCCCCCGGCGACGAGCTCGCCCGTCGCGGGATCGATCGGGATCTGGCCGCTGCAGAACACGAGATCTCCGGCCTTGACGGCCTGCGAGTAGGGGCCGATGGCGCGCGGGGCCCGATCAGATGTGATGGCGATTTTGGACATGTGGACCTCTGAAGTTCGTGAGCGCTTCGGCGTGAAGAACGCCCGCCCGCCCCGGCCCTCGCTTTCGTGGGCTGGGGCCGATTCTCGCGTTTCCTGCTAGCCGAAGCTCTTCCGGCCTTCGATGGCTCGCCCCAGCGTCACCTGGTCGGCGAACTCCAGATCTCCCCCGTGCGGCACGCCGCTGGCGATCCGCGTGACCTGGATCCCCATCGCGCCGAGCTCCCGCGCGAGCAGGAGCGCGGTCGCCTCTCCGTCGACGGAAGGCGGGGTGGCGACCAGCACCTCCCTCACCGGCTGCTCGGGATCGCGCACGCGCGCCCGGAGCGCCTCGAGCGGCAGCTCCTCGGCGCCGACCCCCTCGAGGGGCGAGAGGAGCCGGCCGAGCACGAAGTACCGCCCGCGCATCGCCCCGCTCCGCTCGATCGCCAGGAGGTCCTGGACGCGCGCGACCACGCACAGGAGCGCGCCGTCGCGCCGCGTATCCAGGCAAATGGCGCAGAGCGTCCGGCCGCCGTCGTCGACCTCGGTGATGTGGCCGCACCGGATGCACGGCCTGATGTGATCGCAGAGCTCGACGAGCTCGCCGCCCAGGTCGCGCGCGGTGTCCTCGCCGGCGGTCACGAGGAAGAGGGCGAAGCGCTGCGCCGTCTTCTCGCCGACGCCCGGCAGGCGCGCGAGCAGCTGGGCGACCCGCGACAGCCGGCCGGGCAGGCCGCCGGGCGCGCTCCGGAAGCCGGCCGCGGGCGCGCCCCGGTCGCCGTTCGGGACCTTCGAGGAGCCGGGGAGCGAGGCCGGGGAGCGCAACGCCGTCAAGTGTGCATGCCGGGGAGCTTGACGCCGCCGGTCACCTTGGTGATCTCGGTCTCGACGAGCTTGTCGGCCGCGTCGAGCGCCGAGTTCGAGGCGGCCACGATGGCGTCGAGCGCCATCTCCAGGCCCTCGCTCGCGAGGAAGGCGGGGTCGACCTCGATCCGGCGCACCTTGCCCTCGCAGGAGACCACGACGGTGACCTTGTCGCCGGCGGCGGTCGCGCTCACCTCGCGGTCCTTCAGCTCGCCCTTCACCTGGTCGATCTTGCGCTGCATGCGCGCCGCCTGGCGAACCAGCTCGTTCATTCCGCCGCGAAATTGCATATTCAGATCGGCGTCTATGCCGTGAACCGCGCCGCGCCGCAACCGTGAAGGGGAGGGGGACGGGGGACGAGGAGGGGCGCTGGACGTGTGGCCCGCCGACGCAGCGCGCGGCCGTTCGACGCAGCGCGCGGCACCGCGGGCGTCGCCCTCCGGGGCTACCCGCTGCGAGCGGGCTCCTCCGTCTCTTCAGGGGGCTGGTTGGCGCGCTCTCCAGGGGCTCCCTGGCGCGTGCTGTGGCTCGATTCCGGCAGGTTCCGGCAGGTTCCGGCCGGTTCCGGCCCTGGCGCGGGGCGGGGTGCATTTTGTGCGGCAATTCTGGCAAACTCTCCGGAATGCAGGGCGACTTCCGTACCGGCCACAGCCGCGGCGACGCGCCCGCGAGAAGGTGCTAGTCGAGCAGCGTATGAGCTACGTCGTCCTCGCGCGGAAATGGCGCCCGCAGTCCTTCGAGGATCTCGTCGGACAGGAGCACGTCTCCACGACGCTCGCCAACGCCATCGCGCGGGATCGCGTCGCCCACGCGTTCCTCTTCACGGGCGTCCGCGGGGTCGGCAAGACGACGAGCGCCCGCATCCTCGCGAAGGCGCTGAACTGCGTCCACGGGCCGACGGCGACGCCCTGCCAGACGTGCGCGCCGTGCGCCGAGATCACGGTCGGCGCGGACGTCGACGTCCAGGAGATCGACGGCGCGAGCTACAACGGCGTCGACGAGGTGCGCAAGCTCCAGGAGAGCCTGCCGTACCGGCCGGCGCGCGACCGGTTCAAGATCTTCATCGTGGACGAGGTCCACATGCTCTCGAACGCGGCGTGGAACGCGTTCTTGAAGACGCTCGAGGAGCCGCCGCCGCACGTGAAGTTCATCTTCGCGACGACGGAGGTGCACAAGGTCCCGGTCACGATCCTGAGCCGGTGCCAGCGCTACGACTTCAAGCTCATCGGGGCGCAGGCGATCGCGGCGCGGCTCCGCTGGGTGCTCGATCAGGAGAAGATCCCCGCCGACGACCCGGCGCTCAGCGCGCTCGCGCGGGAGGCGGCGGGGAGCATGCGCGACGCGATGAGCCTGCTCGACCAGGTGATCGCGTGGGTGGGGACGAGCGGCGATCGCATCACGGCCGAGGGGGTGGCGAAGGTGCTCGGCGTCGCCGACCGCGTCGTGCTGCACCGGCTCGCGGGTGCGCTCGTGGACGGCGACCCTGCGGCGTGCGTGCGCATCGTCGGCGAGCTCGCGCAGGAGGGGTACGATCTGCCGCACGTTGCCCGCGATTTCCTCGCGCACCTGCGCGATCTCGTGGTGGCCAAGGTCTGCGAGGACCCGGCGCCGCTCCTGGATCTCGCGGACGAGGAGGTCGCCGACACGCGCGCGCTCGCGGCGCGGGCGGACGCGGACGATCTCACGCGGCTGCACCAGGGCTTCTCGCGCGCGTTCGACGACATCGCCCGGAGCGGCCAGCCGCGCGCCTCGTTCGAGATGGCGCTCGTCCGGCTCGCCCGGAGGCCGCCGCTCCTGCCGATCGACGAGCTCTTGCGCCGCCTCGGCGATCTCGAGCGGCGCCTGAACGGCGGAGGCGGCGGCGGGGGTGGCGGCGGCGGCGCGCCGGAGCGCGGGCCGCAGCGGCCCGGCGCGCCGTCCGGCGGAGCGGCTGCGCCCCGGCGCGGGGCGGCATCGGCCGAGGCAGCGCCCGAGGACGCGCGCGCCTCCGGCGCGGCGGCGGCCGGCGCGGCGAGGGCGAATGACGCGGCGGCGTTCAACGGCGCGGCGGCGAGCGGCGCGGCGAGAGCGAACGGCGTGGCGGCCACCGGCGCACCGGCGAACGGCGTCGCCTTCGCGAGCGGCGCGGCGGGCGCGGGCGTGGCGGGGAGACCGGCTGGCGCGGCGGCGAACGGCGCGGTAGCGGCGAACGGCGTGGTGAGAGCGAACGGTGCGGCGGCCGTCTATGGCGCGCCGGGCGGGGGCGGGGTCGCGCGAGCGCACGGCGGCATGGCGGCGAACGGCGGTGTCGCGGCGAGCGGCACGTCGGCTGCCAACGTCGTCCCCTTCGTGAACGGCGCGCCGGGTGTGCACGGCGCCGCGACCAGCTTCGCGAGCGGCGGCGCCGCGCCGGCCTTCGCGAAGGCGCCGCCGTACGCGAGCGGCGCGGTCGCGCCCGCGTACCGCGCCGACAGCGCTCCGCCTCCGTCGCCGCGCGGCGCGCTGTACTCCGTTCCGCAGAGCGCGCCGCAGTTCGTGGCGCCCGGCTCGGCGCCGAGGTCGAGCGCGCCGCCCTCGGCGCAGGGCCCGGCGCCGGCGTCGAGCGCGCCGCCCTCGGCGCAGAGCCCGGCGCCGGCGTCGAGCGCGCCGCCGCCGCCATCGATGAGCGCCGAGGACCTCGCCACCTGGCGCGCGGTGATCGCCGCGGTCCGGGTGCAGCGGCCGGCGCTCGCCTCCGTCCTCGAGCACGCGGCGGTGCTGGAGCTCACGCCGACCCGCGTCGCGCTCGGCTACGAGGCGAACTCGTTTCTGTCCGGCCAGGCCACCGAGCCGGCGTCCCGCGACCTGCTCGCCCGCGTCCTCGGCTCCCACTTCGGCGCCCCCACCGAGCTGGTCTTCGAGACGATCACCCGCGGCAGCGCCGGCCCGTCGCTCGCCCAGGTCGAGACCGCCGAGCGCAAGGCCCGCATCGAGGCCGCCAAGCGCGCCGTGGCCGACCACCCGCTCGTCACGGCCGCGATCGAGCTGCTCGGCGCGGAGCTCAAGGACGTGCGGCTCGCTCAGGATTTCGCGGACGGGTGAGGGCCCCGCGCCGCCGCGCCATGCGCCCTGGCGCGCCGGGCACGGCCGTGGACTGACGGCGGGGCGGCCTCAGCCTCCGTCTCGCAGCCAGCTGCGGAACGCCTTGACCGCCTCGTGTTGATCCGGCCAGCGCACGAAGCGCGCGAGCGCGACGAGATCCAGATCCGGAATGAGCTCGCTTGCCGCGATGGGCTCGTACTGCTCGCCGCGCAGCGCATGAATGTGGAACGCGTCGCGCTCCCAGAACCAGACTTCGCGCACGCCGAGCCCGCTGTACACAGGCAGCTTGTCGAGCCCGCCGCTCGTCAACACCACCTCGATCGCGATATCGGGGAATTCCTTCAGCGTGCCGCCGACGCAATAACACTCGTCGGGCTCGAGGCCGCGTGACTTGGCCTCGCGCCGGAACGTGGTCGAGCCGTAGCCGTAGAGAGGCACGTCCCGCTCCAGCGCGAAGAGCTCGATGAGGCGGGCGATGGTCGTCTTCGCCACTTCGTGATCGGTCGACGGGCTCATCAGCTCCAGCGTTCCCTCGCAGAAGGTCATCCGCAGGCCAGGGGTGTCGAGCTCGTCCCGCAGCCTCACGTAGGTCTGCCAGGGGACGTCGTGCATCACGAACCGCTGTTCCCCAGCAGGAGCGGTCGAGGACGGAAGCGGCATGTGCGCAGCGGCTACCATGGGCTCGTGCCGAGGATAGCACGCTCGATGAGCCGCGCGCGGCTCGCCAGGAGCTCGGCCCGCTCCTCCACCGCGCCGGGGCCGACGTCGATCACCTCGAAGCCCGCAGCGCGGTAGAGCGCGCCGAGCCGCTGGTTGATCCGCTCCGCCTCGGCCGCGCGCGCCTCTCTGCTCTTGCCCCAGCGCGGCTCCTGGAGCTCCGGCATCACGGAGAACAGGAACACCAGCGCATAGCGCTCGAACGCGGGCTCGCCTGCCGGCCAGGGGTACTCCGCCTCTCCGCTCGTGCGCAGGTAGTACTCGACCGGATCGAGGTACCCGCGCTCCAGCCAGTCTCCCTCCCGCGCGTCCGCCTCGA
Organism: Sorangium sp. KYC3313; assembly: GCF_052075895.1. NCBI lineage: Bacteria > Pseudomonadati > Myxococcota > Polyangiales > Polyangiaceae > Sorangium > Sorangium sp. KYC3313. The sequence continues at coordinate 58,140 of NZ_CP197255.1, read as the reverse complement.
TCTTCTTCTGGGCCTCCAGCACGAGCGCGGCGAACTCCCGCTTCCGGCACATCGGACAGAGGTGCTCCGGCGCGTCGATCGGGCGAAACGGCGCGTCCGGCGCGTGGCCGTGGGTGCGCGCGCCGAGCTCGTCGAGCACGCGCCGGTGCGCCTCGCCGTGCACGCGGTAGCCCCGCGTGGACGCGAGGTGACGGAGCGTCGTGGTCTTGCCGCACGAATAGGCCCCTGTCGCCACGAAGAGGGGTTTGCCCATCCCCGGCCCACCTACCGCCGCGCCCACCACACCGAGCCTGCGCCGCGCTCGATCGCCCGCCCGGCGCGGGACATGAAGTGAGCGACGGCCTCCAGGACGCCCGGGTGATCCTCGTTGTGGTCATGGCCCGCCAGGACGGCGCCAGGCTTGAGCCTGGGCCACCACGCCTCGAGATCGGCGAGCACGGCCGCGCGGTCGTGCGAGCCGTCGAGGAACACGAGATCCAGGCTGGCGTCGGCGAAGCGCGCCGCCGCGTCCGTGGACGCCATCCGGAGGACCTCTGGCTGGATCCCGAGCGCCGCCATGTTCGCCCTGAACGCGCCGGGCACGTCCTCCGCGGCGAGCATGGCGCGATACCTGTCGGCGTACTTGTCGCTCGAGCCTCCCCAGGTGTCGACGCAATGGAGCGCGACCCCGTTCCTCGCGGCGAGCCGCCCGACGTACGCCGTGGAGAGCCCCTTCCACGAGCCCACCTCGACCATCGCGCCGCCCCGGAGGGGGCGCACCAGCGCCCGGTAGGCGAGGCCGTCCTCCTCGGAGAACCAGCCCTGGATGGGCGCGACCCGGGTCACCGGGAACAGCGCGAGCAGCGCCGCGCGCTTCTGCGCCGGATCGCGGTACTCGTACTGCCTGTCGCACAGCTTGGCGAAGCAGCGGGCGTCGTGCGCGATGAACAGAGGCCGCTCGATCACGGCGAATTTCTTGAGCGACGTGGACCGCTCGGGCTCCCGTTCCCCTCTCCGGATCTCGCCTTCGGTCGTCGCGAAGATCACGTCTTCGTGCCGGATCGGCCGCCCTTGATCCGGGCCGTCGGTCCAGGCCCTCTCTCCGGGGTATCCTGCGCGGTCGGTGCCGTGCTCGAGGAGGCGAGCCAGCTTGTCCGCCTCGCTCGCGCGGAACAGGAGGGGTCCAGTCGTGCCGCGCCCTTCGAGCTCGTCCAGGACCTCCTCGAGGAAGAGCAGGTTCCGGCCGATGTAAGGAAGGGGGATGACGAGCGGTGTCATGACGTGGTGAGCGAGGCGCGCATCGAAGGAGGAGGGCCGAGGACGCCGTCCCAGGGTTGCCAGGTCGAGGCGAGCCTCGCATTGGGGTGGAAGATGAGCTCGTGGACGATGCCCGGGCCCGAGCGCTTCGTCTCCTCGAGCTGGGCGAGGTCGGCCTCCTCGAAGACGACATCCATGTCCTCGAAGCGGAACACCTCGACATAGTAGTAATAGCCCACGATCTGCCGCTCGAACGAGAACCGCGCGTCGGCGCTCAGCGCGTCGAGGAGCGGCTCGAGGCGGACGCGCGCGCGATCGCTGTATTTGACGACGTGGTTCTCGACCACGGCGGCCGGGTCGGTCTTCATCAGCTGCCGGAAGATCACGTTGTCCACGCCGAGCGACCGGGCGAAGCGCAGGTAATCGACGATGGGCTCGACCGCGTCGATCTGCCCGTCGAGGAGCACGCAGGAGAGGCGCACCCGGGTGCCGCCCGCGGAGGCCGCCGCCACGACGCTGCGCAGCTCGTCGGTGCGGAGGCCGTCCTTCATCACCATCAGCCGTGCGTTCCTGTCGTGATCGGGGTGGGCGCGGCTGATGTTGAGGTGCTGGACGCCGGTGTCGACGATCCAGTCGATCACCCGCTTTCCTTCGCGCTGCTGGAGCAGCCCCGAGCCGTTCGTCGTGAGCGTCCGCTTGCGGCCCCGGTGGGCCTGCCCGAGCGCGAGGATGCGGGGCAATCGCGGATCGTGGCTCGGCTCCCCGCCGGTCACCGAGATCGTCGGATCGAGCGGCCGGAGCGCTTCCAGGGACGCCGCCATGGCATCGAAATAGCGCCCGTCGTCGTCCTCGACGGTCTTCTGCACCGACAGGCTGCGTCCGCGCGACGCGGGCCTGAGCTCCTCGACGCAGAAGTGGCATTTCGCGTTGCAGGGCTGACGGCTGTAGATGGAGAAGTTCGCGTTGCGATAGACCTCGACCGGTTGCCCCCAGAGGTCGAAGCGCACGGTGTCGCCGGCGGTGCTGTTGCCCTTGAGATCGAAGGCGCGGCTCTTCAGGCGGCGCCACTCCTCGCGGAAGGGGCGGGCGCTCACGGCAGCCTTCTCATCGCGTCGGAGCGCGCCACGAGGTCGGGGCCGAAGGCGCTGCCGTCCGGGTTGAGCATCGTGAAGTGGGTCCCCACGAGGAAAGGCTCGTCCCAGTCGTCGCGCTTCTGCGCGAAGCCATAGCGCTGGAGGTGGAACACGTTGGCGAGCTCGAGGAGCCCCGCGTCGCGCACCGCCTCGACGATCCATGCGTCGCCGTCGGCCTCGGTCTTGCGCAGCCGGACGTTCAGGACGAGCTGGCGATCGCCGCCGAGCGCGGAGAGCCGCTCGCGCAGGGCGCGCGCGAGGGCGAGCAGGCCGCCGTCGTTCTCGAGGAGGTGGTGGTTCACCGAGAGCTTGATCGTGGCGGGCTCGCCGAGCTTCTGGAGCCACGCGTCGAGGCCGGCCGGATCGCGCGGGATCTCCACGCCGTTGGTCACCACGACGACGCGCGCGCAGCGGGGCTCGGCGCGGGCGAGGCGGACCATCTCGTCGAAGTGCGGGTGGATCGTCGGCTCGCCGCCCTCGAGCTGCACCTCGAAGGGGCCCTCGGCCGGGAAGCTCGCGCGGTAGCGGTCGAGGGCGAGGAAGGTCTGCCCCCGGGGCGACGAGCAGGTGCAGCACCACGGGCAGGAGCGGTTGCAGTGGTTCGAGGTGGCCACGTAGAGCCGGTGCGGCCGCTCCGCCGTGGGGCGGTCGAGCGGCAGCGTGCCCGTGAGCGTGGCGTTCTGGGGGCGCGTCGCGGTCGGCATGGAGCCTCCTGCGAGCAGGATACGGCGGCGGGGGGAGGGGATGAAGGAGATCCGCGGATCAGCTTCCCGGCGCCGGGCGTGCCATGCGCGCCGGAGCGAAGCTACCGTAGCCGCCCTGATCGCTCCGGCGAATCGCGGACTCGAACACGATGGCGATGCCGCGGGAGCGCAGGACGCTCGGATTCACCTCGAAGACCTCCGGCGACGTCAGGACGGAGCCGATCACGGGGCGTGAGAGGGGCACCGTCCAGATCGGCCACCGGAATGCTCCTGTCTTCCACTCGCCGCTGCATCCGGTCGTCACGATCCGGTCGCGCACGGGAGCGACCCGGATGAACGGCAGGCCCCGGAACGCGAGCCAGTCCGCGCCGGGCACGCCGAGCTTCTTGTCCTTCGAAGGATCGCTCGCGCGCAGCGCATAGTCGCGCGCCGACGTGTTGTCCCACTGGAGCACCGGGAGCGGCCGCTCGTACTTCCACGGCCCGAACAGAGCCTCTTCCAGATCCTCGACGCGCACGCCCTGGAGGAGCTCGCTTACCATCGTGAGGAACTCCTGCTGGCCCGCGGTGAAATGCAGCGCGGTCGGCTTCGTGTTGCCGTTGTTGTCCACCGCCACGTCCGTCGCGAATGCGGCGGCGAAGGCGAGGCTCCGCCGCAAGTCGTCTCTCACCAGACGGCTCAGGTACTCCGCGAAGTAGCCCGGAGGGGGCTTGAGATCGTGCGCCTCGGTTCCGGCGCCGTCCTTGCGATAACGCAGCCGCTCGATCGCGGGCTCTCCCTGGAAGCTCTTCAGGTCCTGCACCAGCGCATCGAGCAACGCGCCGCGATCCGGGCCGCCCACGATCGCCGGTTGGTAGTTGCCACCGGCGCGCCAAACGAGCCTTGGCTCCCGTCTCCCGTCCTGAGTCTGGTCGGCGAGCGCGTTGAGCACCCCGAGCGCCGCCAGGAACGCCAGCGGGTTCTTGCCATCAAGCCCGGTCAGCAAGAGCTCCGTCATTTCTCGCCCCTCGCCCCGACGTCGCCGCGCTGCTCTTCCTCGCTCCGCCGGTGATCCGCGAGCCGCAGGATCGCTTCGAGCCACGCCAGCCCGAACCAGCCGTAGTGCTGCACGAGCCGCCAGAACCGCTCGGTGATGCCCGAATCGAGCCGCGCCAGGCCGTGATCGCTCGAGACGCGCACGGGCGTGCCCTCCACGTCCAAGGTGAGCTCGACGGGCTCGTCCTCCGGGATGACCGGCGCGAATGGCCGACACCAGCCGTGGTGTGAGGCCGTGAGGTGCAGGACCAGGTCGCGATCGACCTCCTTGTCGAACAGCTGTGCGCAGCCCTGAAGGAGCGCAACGGACGAGAGCTCGTGACGCGCTCCCCGCGGATACCCGGATCGCTTGAACGCGTGGGCCCGCGCTGCGCGATCCGCTGCGACGACCGCGCTCTTGGCGAGCGGCTCGGGCGCCACCGCCGCCCTGAGCTCGCTGCCCCCGTGGAGCATCCGCTGGAACCGCGGGTCGACCTTCCCGGCGTCGTGCCAGCGCGCCGCCAACTCGACGGCGCGCGCGACATCGAGCGGGAGCCCACACTGCTCGGCGAACCGCCTGGCCCAGGCAGCGACCCCTCCCAAATGCTCGCGCAGCGTTACCTCGACGCCTGTGTACGAGGCGCCGTCGCCCTCCGTCGTCACATCGCCCGCCCCGTCGTTGCGTGCGCGGAAGCGGCCGACGAGCGCGAAATAGCCCGGCTCGACCCACCGCTTTCCATCGTCGTCCTCCAGCGCCACGCCGTCGATTCGCACGAGCGCAGGGCGCCTCCTGCCCTTCACCGCGAGCGCCTGGAGCACGTCACCAAGCCACGGTGGCATGGCCGTCGCCGCGCTCATCTCGGACAGCCACGCGTCCATGGCCGCCCGGTCCTCGGCTTCCGACCGCTCGTCCACGACCGGGACGGGAGCCTCCGGCCATGCGGGGTCCGTAACGTCGGTGTGCCATTGCGTGACCTCAGGGTGCAGCCGCAGCGTCGGACGCCCCGTCTGCTGCCATCGGGCGCGATCGCCCAGGTCCGAGACGGGCTCTTGGGAGGATGGATCCCAGGTGCCTCCGGCGAGGCCTCCATAGGCGCTCGGGACGACGAGCGTGCTGCCTGCGCGGAGGTCGCCGGGCTCGACCACCCGGCTATCGTCGCCATTCCAGAGGAGCGCGAGCCGCCCGCTCCGCGGTTTCGCGTCGTGCTCCTCCCCCGCCGCGCGCCCTTCGACGTCGGCGAGGTCGGGCTCCGCGCCGCCCTGGAGCCACGCGCGAACCGCATGGATCGGCATCGAAATCGCCTCGACCCCGACCGGCGCGCAAGCCTCCACGCGCTTCAACAGAGCCTCGCGCGCCGCCTCGTCCGCTGTCGCCCGCGCGAGCAGCAGCTCCGTCACATCGGCGCGCCAGACGACCTGAACCTCGGGGGTTTGCTCCTGCTCGGTCCCGTGAAGCCACAGCGCGACATCGGGATCGAACGCTGGGCTCGGCATCGTCTGCACCCACGCGTCGAGGTGCGCGGGCAGCATCACGGGCGCACGCCCCTTCTGCGTGTGCATCTCGGCGAGCCTCTTGCCCTCGGGTAGCGCCGCCTCCAGCGCCTGGATGCCGAAATCGCGCGCCGCCTCGCCAAGCCACTTCCACGTCTCGGTGAGCGCCTTGCCATAGATCGGGTCGACGTGATCCTTGGCGAGCGCGTCCGAGCGCACAAGGACCACGCCGCGCGCGTCCTCGATGGTGCCAATCCGGTTCAGGCGCCCGAATCGCTGCCGGAGCGCGTCGAGCGAAGCGCACTCCGTCACGATCGCGTCGAGATCGAAGTCGGCGCCCGCCTCGATGCACTGTGTCGCGACGATGATGACCGGGTGCGCAGTCGTATCGCGTACGCGGTCCGAGCGGACGAGCCGGCCAATCGTGGCATCGAGATCGTCCCGATCGAGCGGACGCATGCGGCCTGTGACGAGGAAGACGTCAGCGCTGTCGCCGGTTCGCTTTCGAATGACCGCGGCCGCCTCGCGCGCCGTGGCGACGCGGTTGACGATGACGCCGACGGCGCGCCCCGGCGCGACGAAGCGCAGGGCATGGTCGGCGCATGCCTCGGCGAAGGTCGCTCGCCGCGCGTCCTCCCCGCCGCTCACCTTCACTTCACCGAGCGTGACCGGCTTCTTCGCCCGGCGCCGCTTCGCGAGCCGCTCGTCGCGGTGATCGTCCTCGTTCAGCCCGAACACGCGCCGGCCGTCCGATGCAGCCGACGCGCTGCCCGGCGTGGCCGACATCTCCACGACCTGCCATCGGTCGGGCAGCTTGCGGGTCGCCCACGCGCGGTACCGGCGCAGCGCGAGCAGCGTTTCGCGAAACGGCTGCGACAGGTGCACCTCGTCGAGCAGCAGGAGCGTGTCGTTGCCCAGCAGCCCCGCGTGGATCGGGCGCATGGAGTCGCTCACGCCGTAGCCACGGAAGAGCAGCCGCGAGCCGACCTGATCCACGGTCGAGACGGCCACGAGCGGCTGATCGGGCCTCCGCGCCCACGCGTCGTCGCGCGGCATGCCGCCGCGGAGCTGCGCCAGCGCGAGCGGCGCCTCGCCCTCACGGAGGCCGGCGAGCCCGCGGAGCCGGTCGGCCACCGTGCAAAGGATGCCGTTCGGTGCAGACTTCAGGGCCTCGGCGATCTTCTTCGCGCGTTCGAACGCCTGATCGACGACCGTCCGCCGATCGACGACCATCACGATGCGTCGGGGGGCCTTGCGCTGCTCCGGCGGCAATGCAGCGTCGAGCGCGAGGTGGAAGACCGCGACGTCGATCGCCGCCGTCTTGCCCGTGCCCGTGGGCAGATCGAGCAAGTTCGGCCAGCCCCCATCGCGCGCGACCTCCGCGAGCAGCCTCTCCTGCCATGGAAATGGCGTCACGCGGTCGCTCGGATCCGGCGTTGCGCTGTGGATCGCCGCAAAATAAGCGGCGAAGTCGTCGGGCGAGAGCTCAGCCATCTCCCCTCAGCGGCCGGAAGAGGCCGAGGCCGAAGTAACGTCCGGCGCCGAGCAGGATCGGTCCCCGCACCGGCGCGTCGAACGAGAGGGTCGCGTGCACGAGGACCCGCTGCAGGGGAGGTGTGCCCGCCTGGAACGGCGGAAAATTCCGGGCTTTTTCGGCGCCCGCGAGGGGCGCCGCCGGCGCGACCGTCACGCGCGCCGGGCGCGGGAGGCCGATCCGCTCGCACGCGGTGGCGACGGTCGCCTCGGCCTCCGCGTAGGCGGCGGCCTCCTTCTGCGGATCGCGCGCGTCGAGCTCGCCCGGGTTGCGGTCGAGCGCGACCGGCGTGGCGCTGGCCCACGACGTGGCCTCGGCGCACCACGTCGCTGGCCGCAGCGTCGATTGGAACGCCTGCTCTTCCAGCCGCTCGAGGATCAGCTCACCTGCCCTCCCAAGGTGGACAGGGAGCCGCGGCGGTTCCTCGTCGCCATCGCGCCTTTGCTGTTCCCAGCCATCCAGCGCGCGGTAGACGGCGAGTCGTTCGTCGCGCGTCGCGTCCCGCGGCAGGATCAGCGCGACGCCCAGGATCGCGCCGTCGGCGTGCTCGCTGCCGACGAACGGCAGCGGGACGTAGGCGAGCTGAGGGCGCTCGCTCGGTCCGCCCGAGGCGCGGTGCCCCGAGAGGATCTCGGGCGCGTCAGGGCCGTGCGCCGCCATCATGGCCTTGCGCACCGTCCGGGCGATGTCGAGGCCACGAACCGACGGGAGGCGCGGGCCGGCGACCCGGCGCAGGACGATCCACTCGTCGCTGAAGCGTGGCGCCGGCGCGCTCGCCTCGCCGGCGGCGCGAGGCCTCACGTAGCGCTGAAACGACGCCGGCAGGACCCGTCCGGGCGTGTCGGCCTGGAGCTCGAAGGCCGTGCAGAGGGCCGTGAGCTGGCCCGGGCCCACGACGCGGAGCACCGCCTCGTCCCCGACACGCCCCTGGCCGGCGTCGTCCGGGATCCACGTTGGCTCGGGGCGATCGCCGCGCACGCGGACGCTGACGAGCGACGAGGAGTGTCCGAGCCGCGTCACGCGCGCGGCGAGCGCATCGAGCGTCGCGCGCAGCTCGGGCGAGGGCGCCGCGTTCGGCCATGCGAAGACGATGTGCGGCGCTGCTGACCCCATCTCGGCCGGCGCGCTCGACGGGAAGGTGCGCGGCTGGCGCGTCCGTCGCTCGGGCAGGATCGACGCCGCCTTCGCCGGCCCGTCTTTCCCCTCCTTGCCGGTCGGGACCGGGGCGATCGCCTTGCGCACGGCCTCGTTGAAGCGCGCTTCGGCCTTGGCGAGCGCCTTCTCGGCCGCGGCGAGCGCCTTGCCTCCCTTCGGCCGCGCGGCGTCGAGCCCTGCGCGCGCCTCGCGCACGGCGAGCGCCTCGTCGTCGAGCGAGCCGACGACGCTCGTGTCGTTCACGGGCACGAACACCGTCACGACCTCCCGCGCTGCGGCCTCCGGCGCGGTGATCTCGGGCGGGCCTTGCTGCTCCAGCCACTCCAGCGCGGCGTGCTCGTCGTCGGACCGGTCGAGCGCCTCGAAGTACGCCGCGACGAGGGCCGAGAACAGCCGCGCCGGGTGCGGCGGCCACTCGGCCCGACCGCGGTCGTCGACGGCGGTCGCCACGTAGCGGCCGGTCAGCAGGGCGACCTCGATCGCGAGCATCAGCCCTCGTCCTCGGCCTCGCCGCTCGCCGCCAGCTCGCGGCTCTTCCGGATGAGGCCGGCGAGCTTCGGCGCCGGCGTGAGCGTGATGGGCTTCGGGTCCCAGCCGAGGCCGAGCCGCCGCGCGTTCTGCTCGGCGCCCTTGAGCAGGGCAGCCGCCTCGCTCCGGGAGAGCGAGAAGCGCTCCGGCTCGCCGCCGTCCCGGCCCACGAGCTCGAAGACGAGGGGCTCTCTCGCGACGAGGGTCGAGCGCGAGCGGAGGTCGTAACCCTGGTCGCGCTGGTAGACGACGGCGGCGAGGGCCAGCGCGGCGAGGGCGGTGCGCGCCGCAGCCTCGGCTGCGTCGCGCTGCTCGGCAGGGAGGCGCTCGCCCGAGCAGGTGGTCTGGAAGCGCAGGCGGCGGAGGGCGCCGAGCGAGAGCACGGTGGTCTGCACGGCGTGGCTCATCGTGACGCCTCCCGCGGCTGCATCGATGCTCGGCGGGATGTTGCCGTGATTGATGGCGGACGGAGAGCCCTTCTTGCCGTCGCCGCCGCCGCTGCGGGAGAACTCGACGGGCTTGCCCTTGGCGAGCTCGGCCTCCTTCGGATCGACCGTCCAGTCCTGGCTGGGGTCCTTGTGCTTGAACACCGGCCCGGCCTTCGTCTGGATGCCGGCGGGGTCGAGGCGACTCGCCGTCTTGACGCCGGGCGCGACGTCGATCCCGACGATCTCGGAGACCAGACAGCGCTGGAACTTGGCGCCGAGGCCGCCCTTCGGGCCGGTGCTGTCCCAGACGCCGAAGATCAGGGCTGTCGGGCAATACTTGTACATGGCCGTCGCGTGGGTCGGGCGCGCGTCGGTCACCTCTTTGCCGACGGTCGTGTGGCGGAACGGGGTGCCGCCCAGCACGCTGTCGCGGAGGAGCGCGTCGGCGATGCGGTGCGGGGCCTGGAGCGCCGTGATCTGCTCGAGGTCCGCGAGGCCATCCTCGTTCGAGAAGTCGACCTGCACGATCGGGAAGGGGAGCTCCCCGCGCCGGAATCCGTCGAGCAGCGCCTCCTCCAGGCGGTTTGCCTGGGAAGCGACCGAGTCGAGGAGCACTGTAGTCACGTCGCGCCCGTCGATGCGCCGCTGCTCCGTCGCGTACTTCGTGGTCGCGTTGCGCTCCTTCACGTAGGTCGGCGGAAAGACCTTGTCTCCGGGGCCGCCCGCGGGATCGAGGCGCGTGATCGTGCGGATGGCTGCGGCGCCGCCGGCGACGGCGTTCGCGAGGGTATCGAGATCGAGAGAGCGCATCGGTCCTCCGTGGGCGGAACGTGCTGGATGTCGGCGAAAAACGCGAAAAGCTCCAGGCGGCGCAGGGCGGGGCGAGCTCGTGCAGCGTGGCGCCAGCGTCGCGCGGCTGGAGCGGAGGTGTCCACCATCGCAGAGGAGACGGCGAAGGGGAAGTGGGCGATCCCTTACTCCGCAATTTTGCGTACCCCGCGCGAGCTTACCTGACGGAGCGACGGGCGCAGCCGAGCTCGGCTTGGGTAGCCGAGACGACGGTTGTCTGGGGCCGCTGTGGCGGGCGTCGAGCTGGGGGCGACATGGGCGTGGCGGCACGGGAGGCGTGGCGCGGCCTATCGATGGGCCCCGGGCCCCCTGCGGCCAGCGGAGCTCGCAGCGCGCCGCTGTCGGAGAGGCGTCGTGCCGCAGGACGCCGACGCACTTGGCGTGCATTGCGATGAACGGTCCGGAATTCTCAGGTCAATTGATGAATTCGAATGCTTGACTCTGCCTGACGCGAAGGCGTTTGATGGCGCCCAGAGGGGGTGCCACGATGGCGCGAGCTCCTGAGCGAGTCACGGACGAATCGAGCGACCCGCTGATCCGGGCGAAGCCGCTCCCGCGGAGGTTGCCTGTCGCGGGGGCGCCGCCGGAGCTGGTGCCGGCGCGGATGATCAACGAGGTGCTGTATTGCGAGCGCCTGCTCTACCTGGAGTGGGCGCAGGGGGAGTTCGAGGACAACGTCTTCACGGTGGAGGGCCGGAGCGTGCACCGGCGCGCGGACGTCGCGGGCGGCGAGCTGCCGCCGCGGCCGGCGGGGGCGGCGGGCGGCTCCACCGAGGCGCCGGCCGCCGCGCCGTCCGCCGCGCCGCCTGCGCCGGCTCCTCGACGGCGCGCTTCGGCGAAGCGGGCGGACGTGGACGACGAGGCCGACGAGCCTGCGCCGTACGAGGCGCGCAGCGTGTGGCTGTCGTCGGAGCCGCTCGGCATCACGGCGAAAATCGACGTGGTGGAGGGCGACGCGTCGGGGCGCCTGGTCCCGATCGAGTACAAGCGCGGCCGCGCGCCGGACGTGCCCGGAGGGGCCTACTTGCCGGAGCGCGCGCAGCTCTGCGCCCACGTGCTGCTCCTGCGCGAGCACGGGTATACGTGCGACGCGTACCCGTCGTTCCGGACGAGGTGAAGGCGTCGTCCAGGACGAGGTGAGTGAAGGCACGGCGCGGGAGAGCGCGGGCCGAGGGAGCGCGGGAGACAGCGAGCGAAGGAGGCCGGCGTGAGGCAGAGCTACATCGTGAGTTACGACGTCTGCGATCCGAAGCGGCTGCGCAAGATCTTCAAGGCGATGCGGGGGTACGGCGACTGGCTGCAGCTCTCGGTGTGGCAGTGCGAGCTGAGCCGGAGGGAGCTCGTGGAGCTGCGGAGCGATCTCGGGCAGATCATCGATCCGAGGGTGGACCAGGTGCTGATCATCGACATCGGTCCGGCGAACGGGCGCGGGCTGAGCGCCATCGCGTCCCTCGGGAGGGCGTACGTCCCGTCGGAGCGGGTGGCCGTGGTGGTGTGAGGCGCCGCGCCGGCGGGGGCGGGGGATGAGGCAGGAGAGCGCGGGGGCGCGTCATCTGCTCGCGCCGCTCGGCGGCCGGCGCCCGCGCCGCTCAGCGCGCCTTGCGCTTTGCCTTCGCGACGGGGGCGCCGGTGAGGAACGCGCCGGTCTCGGCCTGTGGCTCGGGGACGTCGCTGTCGCTGTCGTCGTCGGTCTCCTCGTCGGCGTCCTCGCTGGCCGGAGCGGCCTTGGAGGAGCTGGCGCGGCGGAAGCCGAGCTCGCGGAGGAGCCTTCGGTCCTCGCCTGACAGGCCGCTGCTGCCGGCGGGGCTTCGTGCCGCGGCAGAGCGGCGTTGCGTCGACGGATCCTGCTGGCGTCCCACGTCGAGAGGGTCGACGATCGCGCGAGGTCCGGTCGAACGGCCCTGCCGAGAAGCCCGAAGCCGTCCCGGCACCCCCGGCCGGGGCGGTCGGCACGCTGTGAACCCGTTCGGGTGATCCGGCACGTCCAGGCGAGAGATGGTTGGACCCATCTCCCGCCTGGACGTGCCTTCACAAAAAGACGAGTGGGATCCATCTCCCGGTGGACGTGCCTTCACAAAAAGACGAGTGGGATCCATCTCCCGGTGGACGTGCCTTCACCAAAAGACGAGTGGGATCCATCTCCTGCCTGGACGTGCCTCCACAAAAAGACGAGTGGACCCATCTCCGCGGTGGACGTGCCTCCACAAAAGATGGGGGGCACCCATTTCCGCGGTGCGGGTACGAGCGCGCTCGCCCGGGGGACTGGGACGGTCCGGGAACGCGGGCGGGCTCGGTCGCGCAGGCCGCCTCGGGCAGAAGGACGACCTGTCCGGCGCAGCGACCGACGGCCGGCGCCACGGTTCCCGCGGTCCTGGCGCCAGAACACGCCACCCCGCAGGACGCACGTGCCGCGCGGGCGTCCTGCGGGGCGGTGGGGGGTCGCCCGGTATCGTGACATGCAGGAGGAAGGAGACGGAAGGAGCGCCGGTCCCGTGCGCGTGCGCCGTTTCGTGAGGAACGGAGCTGGCGGGGGGAACCACGGCGAGCGACGGCGGCGGATGGTGGGGAAGATGGCGGCGGTGGGTCGAGCGCGGTCGGGGCACCGTGGAGGGCCCGAGCCATCGGAGCTCCGCGTCGCGAGGCCGACCGACGGTGGGTGAGCGGACGAGGCCGGGCTGGAGAGACACCGCTACGCGCGACGACGGAAGGGCTGGGCACGGCGAGCGAGGGGTGTGGTAGAAGGGAGGCGACGGGCCCGCTGCGAGCGGTGGAGTGACGCGAAAATCCCGGGAGGCGCTCGCAACGCCGGTAGGTGTTTGAAATGACGATGGTTTTCGAGAGGGAGGGGGGCCTCCGGAGGGTCCCCGGCAGCCGGGGAAGGGGGGGCGAACGGGAACCTCTCGCAAACCGGCTTGCAAGTACGCGAAATCTCAGGCACGCCTGGGAGGCCTCTCTCCGCCGCTGAAAGGCGGCGGCCCCATTGAAGGCGCAAACCTGGGGCGGTGGTCCGCGGGCGCGCTTCCGGCTCTCCGCCGCTGAAAGGCGGCGGCCCCATTGAAGCAGGTGGGGTGCGTCAGCCTCCCGCCAAGGGGAGCCTCTCCGCCGCTGAAAGGCGGCGGCCCCATTGAAGCCTGGCGAGCTGCGTGACGACGGCATCGAACTCGCCCTCTCCGCCGCTGAAAGGCGGCGGCCCCATTGAATCCCGCCCGTCGCGTCGTGCCGCGCCTCGGGGCGCGCCTCTCTCCGCCGCTGAAAGGCGGCGGCCCCATTGAAGCTACGAAATCGTGCATCCGGACGCGACTCGCGCCGTCCTCTCCGCCGCTGAAAGGCGGCGGCCCCATTGAAGCCTGATGAGCGTGGCGGAGCCTGTTCGTGGAGCGCATGCTCTCCGCCGCTGAAAGGCGGCGGCCCCATTGAAGCGCGATGTCGGCGAGGACGGCGGATGGCTGGCGCTGCAACTCTCCGCCGCTGAAAGGCGGCGGCCCCATTGAAGCATGAGCTCGTAGTCCTTGTCCATGCAGGCGCGCTCGGCTCTCCGCCGCTGAAAGGCGGCGGCCCCATTGAAGCGACACCGTGTGGAAGTCCGCCGGCTTGGGGTCTCGCCCCTCTCCGCCGCTGAAAGGCGGCGGCCCCATTGAAGCGTCTCCCTCTTCTGCCCCTTCGGGTCGAACGGCTCAAGGCTCTCCGCCGCTGAAAGGCGGCGGCCCCATTGAAGCAAGTGCGCCGTCGCCGACACCTACGTGGACGGCGACATCTCTCCGCCGCTGAAAGGCGGCGGCCCCATTGAAGCTTGTAGGAGACGTTGACGAGCAGCCGCCCGCGCGACTCTCCGCCGCTGAAAGGCGGCGGCCCCATTGAAGCAACATGGGCGGGCGCGGGCGGGTCCAGTACGATTGGGCTCTCCGCCGCTGAAAGGCGGCGGCCCCATTGAAGCTCGTTCCAGCCCGCGGCGAAGGCGGAAACGGTGACCGCCGCTCTCCGCCGCTGAAAGGCGGCGGCCCCATTGAAGCCGGCTGTCGAAGGCAACGAGCTGATACCATCCCCCCCCTCTCCGCCGCTGAAAGGCGGCGGCCCCATTGAAGCTCGCGGAGCGCGTCGATCCCGTTGATCAGCGGCGTCCCTCTCCGCCGCTGAAAGGCGGCGGCCCCATTGAAGCTACATCGACACCTCCGATGCGGAGGGGACCGTCAAGCTCTCCGCCGCTGAAAGGCGGCGGCCCCATTGAAGCGCGTGCCGCAATCTCGGCTTCCCGTTCGACCGGCAGACTCTCCGCCGCTGAAAGGCGGCGGCCCCATTGAAGCTACCCGCGGACCCAGAAGGGCGTGAGCTCGGCGATCTCTCCGCCGCTGAAAGGCGGCGGCCCCATTGAAGCAGCAAGCGCACGCATGCGCCCGAACCCGAGCGCGTCCTCTCCGCCGCTGAAAGGCGGCGGCCCCATTGAAGCAGCTTTCGCGCGTGCCGTCCGTCGGGGAGTTTATCTCTCTCTCCGCCGCTGAAAGGCGGCGGCCCCATTGAAGCGGATCCACCTCGGGATCGCGTTGACGCCCGAGAAATCTCTCCGCCGCTGAAAGGCGGCGGCCCCATTGAAGCTGCAGCTCGACGAGGACGCCGACGACGCCGCCCACCTCTCCGCCGCTGAAAGGCGGCGGCCCCATTGAAGCATACACCATGGACCGCGGTTTATGTCCCGCCGGTCACTCTCCGCCGCTGAAAGGCGGCGGCCCCATTGAAGCCTAGCGAGCGCGCGCAATGGTCGAGCAAGTTCGCGACTCTCCGCCGCTGAAAGGCGGCGGCCCCATTGAAGCCAGCGCCAGGCGCACGCTCTCTTTCTGCAGGACAGCAGCCTCTCCGCCGCTGAAAGGCGGCAGCCCCATTGAAGCCGGGCCGTGGTCGTGGCTTTACATTCATCCACCAGGTTGCTCTCCGCCGCTGAAAGGCGGCAGCCTCATTGAAGCCCGACCGTGCACCCCGGGACGCGCAGCTCCGTCACCGCCTCTCCGCCGCTGAAAGGCGGCGGCCCCATTGAAGCATGGCCATGATCAAGACTTCTTGATCCGACCCGGCGGACCTCTCCGCCGCAGAAAGGCGGCGGCCCCATTGCAGCAACAGCAGGAACTCCAAGGAAGTCTCCGCAAAGGTGACCTCTCCGCCGCAGAAAGGCGGGTCGGCGCGTCCGGAAGGACTCGGAGGAAATAGATGCAACATCGATTAAAGGTGAGGCTAGTCGCTCTCGTTCTGTGCGGCGTATTCCTGCTCATGCTCAGCTCTGCATGCGACTTGAGCTACGAGTGCGAACCCGTGGAGCCGGGAGGCGCTGGTGCTGGGATACCGACAGGCTCAGCAGGGGCAGGGGATCATTTCAGAGATGGTGAACAAGGGGGAGAGGAGGACATCAACGCAGCATCGGAAGCGCTGATGGCGGGATGCACGTCGAAGGACTGCTACGACATGTTCGAGGACTGCGAAGACATCGGCGGAAGGTGCATCGTTGGATTCCCCGGATGTGACGTCCACGGCAGCAGCCCGTGCAAGTCTTGCCTTGCTGCCTGCCTCGACGACCGGCCGTATCCACCACAGTGCAATTGTAGACAATGCGGGTTTCGCTGATGAGCTACTCGCTTCAAGATGCCGTCTATGTCGCGATAGGCAGAATCGCCCAATCAGAGCTGAGAAAGGTCGTGTCCCCGGTCGTGGTCGAGGATGACTGCCTTCTTCTTGGCCCGTCGAGCGCAGATCCGAAGCGCCATCGCATCATGCGGACTCGGTACTGGGGGGTCCAGCCATCTGCGGAGCTGAACAAGAGTATTGCTCGCGACGATAGCAGGCCGATCTGCATAGCGCTGCCGCCGACGATTGACGGACTACTGAGCTTCTCCAGGATCTGCGCTTCCGGGGCTGCTCGAAGGCGACAAATGTATGCGGTGGCGCTTGAACCCGATGCCGTCGGCGCAATACCGCAGGGGCCTGATCCGTCGCCAAAAGTTTATGTCGATGTCGCTGACGCGCTGAGGCGAACGCCGCCCATGGCGCGGTGTTCAGAGCTTGAGATCGCGCTCTCGGGTACGCTGTGGAAACTGTGGTGTCGACGCTCGCCGGTCGCGATATCACGATTTTGCGCGACGGGTGACGCGCTGCACCCGCTGCTGGCCAATCTTGGACGCTATCATGCGGGATTCTTCCCGCGACGGACGGAGCGCGGCCTGTTGATGTCGCGCTTTGACGAGCTTCTGCTGCGCCAGCTGTCCAGCGATTGGATCAAGCCGGTTAAAGTGTTTTCCAGCGGAATGAGGGCGCAGTCCGGTCTACATGCCTGGCTCTCGCACGTCGGCGATCTCTACGTGTCGGAGCGACTGCTGTCCTGGTCTCGCCACACCCACGGACGGATTATCGAATGCGAGGAGCATCCGGAGAAGTCGTCCGAGTTGAGTCGATGGTCCTTCCGATGGCGTGCGGGAGGGGAGGCGATACTTGATGCGCTGCCAAGCTTGCAGGTCGCACCACCGGTTGCTATCGGAGGCGCCGTTGCATACGACCCAGAACACGCCTGGATATGTCGCTTTGATGTGCGGGGTACGCCTTACGTGACTCGGCTTGCTGCCGCTGACGGTTCCGCCGGTCGTGACTCGACAGGCTGAACGCTCGCCACGACAATGCGGGTCGTGGCGACGCTCACGTCAGGTGGCAGCCGACATCTTCGCCGCTCTCTTTCTCCTGGCGCGTGGCTTCTCGGGTGAGCTCGTGACTGCGGTCGGCGTCGCTGCCGCTTCACACCCTCGCGCTTTCGTCGGCCCGCATCAGGTAGGTGAGCTCGAATGCGTCCGTTGGGAGAGCGAAGCTGCAGCTCTCGATGCCGGGCACCGGATGGGCGACCGTCGTCGGGCCGTGAGATTGCCATAGGCTGCCCGATCGTCGATTCCGACTGCCGTCGTTTCAGTTGACAACGCCGTAGCCTTCGGCGTTACCATCCTCCGGCATGAAGCCGATCACATCCTGGCCGGTCGTGGCCGGGCTCGTCGTCATCGCTATCGCTCTCGGCTGCAGCGGCGGTAGCGCGGGCGCCGGCGGAGCGGGCGAAGCGGGCCCCGGCGGCGGCGCAGGCGGAACGAGCGACGGTGGCGGCACGGACGGCGCTGTCGCGGGCACCGGCGGAACGACCTCTGCGGCCGGCACCGGTGGATCGCTCGCGGGAACGGGCGGTGGCGGGGATGGCGGCGGCGCGGCGGCCGGCGGCAGCGGCGGCGACTCGGGCGCGCAGGGGGGCGCCGGCGGCGGCGCGGGCTCGACCTATCGGCCCTGCCCGACCGACGGTACGGCGTGCAAGATCATGCCGTTCGGCGACTCTATCACCGACGGATACAACGGGGACACGCCGGGCGGTTATCGCGTCGAGCTGTTCCGGCTCGCGCACGCAGCGGGCAAGAACATCACGTTCGTCGGTTCGGGATCGAACGGACCGAACACCGTTGGCGGCGTGGCGTTCCCGCACAACCACGAGGGCCACAGCGGCTGGACGATCGCCCCCGCCGGCGGAAGGAGCGGCATCTCGACGCTGGTGTCGACCGTCATGCCGCAATACAAGCCCGACATCGTGCTCTTGATGATTGGAACCAACGACGCGATCGACAATCACGACATGCCCAACGCCCCCGAACGTCTGGGCGCGTTGATTGACAGCATCTACGCGCAGCTCCCCGATGTCCTCATCGTGGTGGCCGCGCCCGTCCCGTCGCGCGGCGACGCGAGCAAGGGCGACGACACCGCGCTCAGCGCGCGCATCAAGACCTACGGCGACGCCATTCCGGCGGTGGTGAAGGCCCGCGCGGACGCAGGCCGACACATCATCTCCGTCGACATGTACACGCCCTTCAATCCGAACAAGACCATGTTACTCGAAGATCAGTGGCACCCCAACCTCCAGGGCTACGTGCTGCTGGGCGGGCAGTGGTACGCGGCGTTGCAGCCTCTGCTCTGACGGCGCGGTCGCTCAAGGGAGGCGCGCGGAGCCTGACGCCCGGCGCGGCATGTGCATGCTCGACCAGGGGGTAGGTAATAACGGATGAATTTCGTCGAGCCCCGGCGCACCCGACGTCCTGCAGCCCGACGCGGCAACGGGCGCAGGAGCTTACGGGATGCGAACGCTTCCATCGTATCGAGGCCCGCGGGACAGCGGGCCTGGCAGCAGGAGCAGCCTTGGCATCCGGGGCGCGGCGGCCGGGGCCGGGGGCTTGCCCCTGCCCGTGTGGCCAGCGGCGATCGCCCTCTTCACCGCGGCGCTGGCCGGCTGCGCGCAGGGCGACGACGTGGGAAGGGGGCCGGCTGGCCTCTGGCGCGATCCGCCCCTCCTCGAACCGGCCGGCGAGGATCCGCCCGCCGACGCCGTGACCTCCACGATGCCCGAGCCCCGGGTCGACCACGACGCCGTCGTGCTCCACAGCGGCAAGGTCCTCGTCCTCGGGGGCGCGACGCGGATCCTCGTGGAGCCCGAGCCTCTCAGGTTGTTCGAGGACACGCTCCTGACCAGTACGGCGCTGTACGATCCGGCGACAGAGACATGGGCTCCGGCCGCGCCGAGGGCGATCACCGGTTCCGTGCCGACCTCCCCCGTCATGGTTCTCCAGGACGGCCGTGTGCTCGTCGCGTCGGGGGTCTCGTTCGAGCTCTACGATCCCGCGCTCGATGTGTGGACCTCCACGGCCCGGATGCCCACCGCTCGCGCCGCTTCGACATGCGGCACAGCCATGCTGGCCGACGGCCGTGTGCTCGTCGCCGGCGGGAAGGTCCTGCAGGGACCCTCTCCGAGCCGCGGGGTCGCCGAGATCTACGATCCTGCCACCGACACATGGTCGGCGACCACGCCCATGCTGGCCGCGATGGATGCGGTTCGCGGCGCGATCTCGCTGAAGGACGGCAGGGTCCTCGTCAGCGATGGTCTCTCCCGCTCCGAGCTGTTCGATCCGGTCTCGGCGACATGGACCCTGGGGCCGACTCTCCGCTTCAAAGACATCGTGTCGCTGTCGGACGGCAAGGTGCTCATGATCCTGCGCCACGATGGCCCCGACGCCTTCTCCAGCGTCTATGACCCGGTCACGGACACCCAGACCGTGATGCCGCCGTTCGCCTTGCCGGCAGCGAGCGGGATCGTGTCGCCGGCGCTCAGGGCGCTGCGGGACGGCCGCGCGTTGTTCACGGGCGGCTACACGCCCGAGACCAGCTCCGAGGCGTGTATCGGTACCTCTCATCCGTGGGACTGCCCTGTTTACTACAAGTTCTCTGGCGCCGTGTGGATGTTCGATCCGGTCGCCCAGCGCTGGAGCCCGGCCGCGCCGATGAGGCTCCCCCGGGCTGGCCACACGGCCACGCAGCTCCTCGACGGCGCGGTGTTGATCGCCGGCGGCGACGTCGTCGACATCGTCGTCATCCCCGGGCTCGTCTCGACGACCAACGCGGAGCTCTACGTGCTTTCCACGTCTCCGCTCGGCGCGCCGTGCGACGATGGCGCCTCCTGCGACAGCGGCTTCTGCGTGGATGGGGTCTGCTGCGATGCCGCCTGCGACGCCGGCCCTTGCGATGCTTGCGTGGTGGTCGCCGGCGCCTCCGAGGACGGTCGCTGTGTGTCGCTCACGGGCACCGCGTGTGACGATGGGGATGCGTGCACCGATGGCGACATTTGCCAGGCGGGCGCGTGCGCAGCAGGCGCCGTCGACATTTGCGGCAGCGGAGGCGAAGGAGGCAGCGGTGGCGCCGGCGGCAGCGGCGTTGGTGAAGGAGGCAGCGCCGGCGCCGGTGGCAGCGGCGCTGGTGAAGGAGGCAGCGCCGGCGCCGGTGGCCGTGGCACCGGTGGAAGCGCCGGCGAAGGTGGCAGCAGCAGCGCCGGCGCTGGCAGCACCTCGCAGTCGTCCGGCGGCGATCCAGAGCCAAGCTCAGGCGGCGATGGCGACCACACTGGAGGCGGCGGCGCTGGCGCCGGCGCTACGGACGGCGGCGGCGACACGTCGATGAGCTGCCGAGTCGCGAGCCCTGGCCAGGCTCCCCCGCGGTGGCTGGGAGCGCTCTCACTCCTTGGCGTGCTGGGGCTGCGCCGGCGGCGATCCGGAGGCAGGTGATGGGATGACTCAGGAGATGCGATGGGCCCGGAGGGCACCTCGACATCGCGGCCGCTGGACCGACCGCGATGCTCTCCTGTGGCTCGGCCTCCCCGTGGAGCTGCAATCGGGTTGAAACCGCATGCAAACAGCAAGAAGATGAACCGCCAAAACGCCAAGGACGCCAAGAAAACAGGGAAATGAGAGGAGAAATCGCCGGGACGGCACTTTCTCTCTCTCTCTCTCTCCTTGGCGGTCTTGGCGCCATGGCGGTTTTTCTGCCGATCCGGGGCAACTTCCCGCAGTAGGCAGTGCTAAGGTGCAGTGCCGAACCGAGCGAAAGCGAAGCGCTGACGAGGCGCACGTACCGCGGGGTGAGCCGGCCAACGGCGGCGAAGCCCGATTGTCCGTCGGGCGGCGTGCGTAGAGGCGACGGGCTCGGCTCGGACAGGTCAGCGCGGCTGCAGGTCACCTCGCCCAGAGGACCGCGAGATCGAGCTCGACGGCGTGGAAGGGCTCGGCGCGGACGCGGGCGGCGTCGCGGTGGACGACGGCGGGCCCCCAGCCGCGATCCGCGCCGAGCACGTAGACCTCCAGCGTCCGGGCGATCGGGTCGACCAGCCACGCGTGCCGCACGCCCTCGCGTGCGTAGATTGGCATCTTGTCGTCGCGGTCGACGCGCTCCGTCGAAGGGGAAAGCACCTCGCAGATCCAGTCCGGGGCGAGCGCGAAGTACGCCGTGTCGGGCATCTCGGGCATGCGTTCGCGGCGCCAGCCGGCGAGATCGGGCACGAGCGCGTCGAGCTCGCCCGGCGCGTCCGGGTCGGGGAAGCGCAGCTCGGGCTCGTCGATGATGTGCCAGCCGCCGGGCCCTCCGTCGCCCAGGTCGAACGGTCCGCCCAGCTTGATGCCCAGCCTGGACGACGCCCGTGCATGTCGCGGTGCCGGCCGGGGGAAGACGTGCAGGGTGCCGCGGACGAGCTCTGCCACCTGGTGCGCCGGCACGGCTTCGAGGTCGGCGTACGTGGCGCGGCGCTGCTTCTCGGCGGCTTGGCCCATAGGGGCCAAGTCTGCCCGGGGGCGCACAGCGGGGCAAGGCGGTGAGGCGCAGGGTCGGGTCGGCGAGTCGGCCGGCTCGCTCATCGCGCCGCGAGGTCTCCTGCAAGGCGCGGCGCGACCTCGTAGGTCGTCTCGTATTGCGCGGCGAGGCCGGTCACCGTGATGTCCTGATCGACCGCGAGCGACGCGGTGTCGATGACGGGTTGCCCGTCCACGAGATGCACGAAGACCTGGATCTCACCCGAGCCGTCGTCGATGTACACCTTGAAGCCGTAGGGCTGGTCGTCCTCCACGGCCTTGGTCACGCTGCCGCTGACGCGCACCAGCAGGCCCTCGACGGGCTCTCCGACGTCGCCGGTCATCACGTCCTTCGGTTCCACGGAGCCCGTCCCGTCGAGCTCCGTGACGGAGGCCGCCTCGGCGTTGAGCACCGTCTGCTGGGCCGTCTGCCCGAGCTTCCCCGTGACGCGCACCCGGGTACCGAGGTCGAGATCGAGCGCGTCGGGCAGGCTCACGTAGATGCCTCCGGTGTCGTCCTGCAGGGCGAAGCCCTGCTCGCCGGTCGCCGAATTGAATGTGCCGGGCGCGACGGTCACGACACCGTCGACCGTCGCCGTGGAGCCTTCGGCCAGGCCGCGGGCTTCGGAGATGGCGACCGCGACCTCCTCGTCCGGAGCAGGCGACTCTTCGTCAGAGCCGCAGGCCGTCGTCGCGAGGACGCAGGTGGCGAGCGCGATCGAGACGATGCTGCGAGTCGAAACGGTCTTGCGCATTCCCGTCTCTAGCCGTGCTGCCCCCCGCGGACAAGGCATGGCCCCGGCGCGCTGGATGTCGCCCCTTGGCACCCGCCCCCGCGTCGATTCTGTGACGATCCCAAGAATCCCCCGCAATTCTAAGTATGAGCCCTCTCTCTCCCCTCCCGCCTCCTCCCGCCGACCTGGTCCAGCACAGCACCTGGACGTCCATGCACGCGACCGCCGTTCACGTCCTCCCGGGGATGCTCCGCTACCTCGGCGTCGACGAGGACGACATCGACGACCTGTCCCAGGAGGTCCTCCTGGGCGCCTACACAAGCCTCCCCCGGTACAACCCCGCCTATCCCGCCGCAGCGGGCGGCTCTGCCCCACCGCCGCCGGCCGCCTCGCGGCGTCTCCAGGACTTCGTGCCCGCCGTGCCAGCTGCCGCCGCGGACACCGCCCAGGAGCAGCAGGAGCAGGACGACCCCGCGTCGCTCCCTCCACCGGCGCCGCGCAATCCTCCTCGGCCATCGCGCCCGCACGGCCTCGGCCCGCGCTGGCGAGCCGAGTCCAGCTGGCTCTTCGGGATCGCCTGGCGAAAGGTCCGGCGCCATCTGGAGCGCACCTACCGGCGGCTCGAGGTGCCGGTGGGCCTCGCGGACGAGGCGTGCTTCGAGGGCACCGACGCCGCGCCGACCAGCGAGCAGCGCATCGCCACGAAACAGCGAATCGCGATCGCGACCCGCCTGCTGGCGACGATCGCGCCCGAACGGCGCGCCATCCTGATCATGGCCGATGGGGTCGAGATCCCGGTGCGCGAGATCGCGCGCTCCCTCGAGCTCAACGAGAACACCGCTGCAAGTCGGCTGCGCCTCGCGCGCGAAGACTACCGCGCCGCCGTGAAGCGCCTGCGCCCCGAGGAGCAGCGCGCGCTCCGGTCCGGCCTGCTCATGGTCCCGTTCTTCTCCCTCACCTCCTCGCGCTCCGCCGTCGCGCCGCCGGCCGTCGACTCCGGTGCTTCCGCCATCGTCGAGACGAACGCGCCCGCGACCCGTTCGGAGCTCCCGAGCGATCTCGGACCCCAGGGCCTCGCAGATCGACCCGGGCGCGCCGCTCGCGTCGCGCACCCGCTCGCCCGGTTCATCCACCCGGCGCTCGCCCGACTCATCCGCGCGGCGCTGGCGTTGGCGACGGCAGGCGCCGGCGGCGCCGCGCTGTTCGCCGCGCTCGCGCCGGCGCCGGCCCTCTGGGCCCACCGCCTGGGCCCGATCGCGACACCGCTCCTCCTCTCGCGTGCCGTCCACCCCGATACGCGACCGGAGACCGGTCCCGGGGGGCGGTCGCGCTCCGATGCGCCGCTAACCGACGCGATCTCGGACAAGGATGCTTCACCCCCTCGTGCGCCCACGGCCGCGCCGGCAAGTGCCTTCCGCCAGCGCAAGCGCACCGCGCTGGAGCAGCACGCTCCCTCCGCCCAGGATCGAGAGCCGCTCGCCGACGAGCTGCAGCTGCTCGACGCCGCCAGGCAGGCGCTGCTGCAAGGAGACAGGGCGACCGCGCTGGAGCGCATCGCCGCCCACGAGCGACGGTTCCCCGAGGGGCAGCTCAAGCTGATGCGCGAGCGGCTGCGAATGAAGGCGGCGGCGGCGCAGGCGACGCAGGCCGGCGGCGCGGCGGGGCAGAAGCTTCCGTGACCGCGCGGAGGAGGCACGTGCGCCGGACATCGCACGCCGAGAGCGCGCGCATGAAGCGGGCGGCCCGCGCGGCGCTCGCCTCGATGGCCGCGGCCGCGATCTCGGCCGTCGGGGTCGCGCCGGTCCGGGCCGAGCCCACGCCGCTCCGGGTGCGGATCGAGCTCATCCGCGGGCCAGGCGCCGAGGATTGCCCGGACGAGCCGTTCCTGCGCGCGGAGACGGCCCGGGCGATGGGCGGGGTCGACCCCTATGATGCGGAGGCTCCGTTCACGATGACGGCGTCCATCGAGCGCCGGCACGGCAAGCTCGCCGCATCGCTGTTCCTCCGCGATGGCGACGGCCACGGACGCTGGGCCGACGGGTTCAGCGCGCGCGACGACTGCAAGGTGCTCGTCACCGCCATGGCCGTGTCCATCGCCTTGCAGCTCGACGACGCCGCCGAGCTCCCCGCACCACCGGTTGCACCGGCGAAGCCCGCTTCGCCGCCCGCGCCGCCCGAGGAGCCCTGCTCGCCGGACCGGCCCTGCCCGCCGAAGCCGGCCCCTGCGCCGCCATCTCCGCCGCGTACGGCGTCGCCCCGGAGCCGCGCGTCGCCGGTTACGGGGGAGCGCTTCCGCTGGGTGGCCGGCCTGGGCGCTGTGACGGGCCTCGGGATGACGCCCGGTCTCGCCGCTGGGCCGGCGCTGTCGGTCGGGGCACGCTGGCCAGCGTGGTCGGTCGCGCTGGAGGTCCGTGCGCTCGCTTCGCTGCCGAAGACCATCGACAAGGTTCCCATGGCGGTGTCTCTTCTGACGACGAACGCTGCGCTATGCCATCATCGGCAGATTCTTTTCGCCTGCGGCCTCTCCGAGTTCGGGAGGCTTCGTGCTTCCCCCGACGTCCCGTTGGGTGGAGCGTCGCGGCTGAATCTTCGCGCTGGACTTGGTGCACGAATCGGCATCGACTGGCCCTTCTCCGAGAGCTTCTCGACGAGCGGATACACCGACGTCGTACAGACACTGATCGACACGGCGATCGATCGTCATCCAGGTGCTCCTGGATCTGAGCGCGCCCTGTGGAGCGCACCGAACGCCTCTGTGGCGTTCGGGCTAGGTGTACACGCGAGCTTTTGAGCGATCCGGTAACAAGACGAACGGAAACGGAAGCGGCGCCGTAAATACGTGAATAGCCAAGTGGTGATGAGAAAATGTTCGGATCCGTGAATGCGCTGGGGCTGATGGTGCAGCATCGTGAATGCGCCTCTTGCGCCGTAGACCCGCGGTCAGGTAGGTTCGCAGCGATGCGCAAGTTTTCCTTGGCTCTCTCAGGCCTGCTGTTGTGTCTTGGTTGTGAACAAGAGCCGATTGTGATCACGGGTCCCTGTCTGCCCGAAGAGATCGAGCACAATCTGTCCGGTTGCGGCGTATTGCGCGACGCCGGAGCGGACGGCGGCCAGGGCGGCGCCGGTGGCCAAGGCGCGGCCGGCGGCCAGGGCGGCGCCGGCGGTCAGGGTGGCGCCGGCGGCGACATGCACAGCTCGCTGTGCTCCGGCCAGTGCGCCCCGCCTGCGCCGCTCGGCTGGTTCGGCCCGGCGCTGCTCTGGTTCGGCCCGGCTAAGGCCGTCCCCGACTGCCCCGCCGACGCGCCCACGCTCGGCTACGAAGGCTTCGCCGATCTCCAGCAGCCGCCGATGGACTGCGCGGTCTGCGCGTGCGACCCGCCCGAGGCCTCGTGCGGGCTCCCCACCGGCTGGGCCGCATCGTCCGCCTCGTGCCCCGGCGACGAGCCGGGCACCGTGATGACCTCCTTCGCCGCGCCCGACGGCTGGGACGGCGCGTGCACCGCGGCGAACCCGATCCCCGAAGGTCAGCTCTGCGACGGCGAGCCCTGCGTGCAGTCGCTCACGATCGCGGCGCCCTCGGTCACGACCGGCGCATGCACGCCGCGCCTCGATGCCCCGCCGCCTGTCCCCAGGCTCGATCCGTGGGCGACGCGGACCAGGGCGTGCCTCGCCGGCGCGTACACCGCGTGCGAGGACGCGACGACGTGCGTGCCTGCGGCCCCGTCGGGCTTCCTGACGTGCGTCTACCACGAAGGCGACGACGCCGGCTGTCCGGAGGGGTACGCCGCCAGACACGTCTTCTTCGAGGACGTGATCGACGGCCGCGAGTGCACCCCCTGCGGCTGTGGCGATCCGACCGGCGCCTCGTGCACCCTCATGGCGTCCGTGTACCGCGACGCCGCCTGCACGGACCTGCTCGCGTCGAGCCTCGTCAGCTCCAGCGTCCCGTTCTGCGTCGTGACGCCTCCCGGCGTCGGCTTGGGGAGCAAGTCGGCCGTGATCGCGGATGTCGAGCCGGGCGCGTGCGCGCCGCACGGGGGCGAGCCGGTGGGCGAACTCGAGGCGAGCGCGCCATCGACCTTCTGCTGCACGGCCTGAGCGCGGCATTCCCGGAAGTCATTAAGGCACCTCGCTCCTCCGATCGGGGCAGGAAGAACTACCCTCCAAATTTCACCAGGGATCCGGATATCCCCGCTGCCTCGTGCGGCCCGGGAGTATCCTCACGCTCTCACGGCCGCTTCCGGCCGTCGCTCGTCCCCTTCGCCTCGTGCCGCCACCGCCCCTCCGCACGTTTCGCTCCGGGCTCTTCCGCACGATCGCCCTTGCCGCTCGCGCGAGCCCCTTCGCCCTCGCGGCCATGGTCCTCGCCGGCGTCCTCGCGGGCATCGCTCCGACCGGTATGGCCTGGTACGCCCGCCGGGTCCTCGACGGCGTCGCCCACGGCGATCGAAACGCGGTGATCACGGGCATCGTGGCGGAGGCGGGGCTCCTGCTCCTCACCTACGTCGCCGGGGGCCTCAACCAGTTCGCGACCGCGCGCCTCCGCCTCACGCTCGGCTTTCTGCTCCAGCGGTCGATCCTCGAGAAGGCGATCGCGGTCCCTTACGCCTGCTTCGAGGACCCCGGCTTTTACGACGCGCTCTCGCGGGCGCGGCGCGAGGCGGTCGGGCGTCCGGTGGCGCTCCTCGCCGGGCTCTTCGCCGTGGCTCAGGCCCTCGCGGTGCTCGGCGGCTCCGCGGCGCTCCTCTTCCGCTTCTCGCCGCTCTGCGCGCTCGCGATCCTCCTCGCCGCGCTCCCGAGCTTCCTCACGGAGACCCGCTTCGCGACCGCGCTCTTTCGCCTCCAGAACCGGCGCGCCACCGAGGCCCGCGAACAGGCCTACCTGGAGCAGGTGCTCACACGCGACGACCACGCAAAGGAGGTGCGCCTCTTCGGAACGGGGCCCGCCTTCCTCGAGCGCGCGCGGCGCGTCTTCACGCTCGTCTTCGAGGAGGATCAGGCGCTCGCGCGACGGCGGCTGCTCGTCGGTCTGGTCGCGGACCTCGTCGCCCTCGCCCTCTTCTACACGGTCTATGTCTACGTCGCGCTCCGGGCCCTCTCCGGGGCGCTCACCGTCGGCGACCTCGGCCTCGCGCTCGTCACCTTCCGGCAGGGGGACGGCGCCCTCAAGCAGGCCCTCGGCGGCGTGCGCGGGCTCTACATGGACCAGCAGTACCTCGCCAATCTCTACGACTTTCTCGACCTCCCGGTCCCCGCTCCGCGGCAGCTCGCTCCCGTGGCCCGCGCGCAGGACGAACAGGGGCTGCGCTTCGAGAACGTCGGCTTCACCTACCCGGGGGCCGCTCGCCCCGCCCTCGTCGGCGTCGACTTCTTCCTCGCTCCCGGCCAGAAGCTCGCCGTCGTCGGCGAGAACGGCTCCGGCAAATCGACCCTCCTCAAGCTCGTGGCCGGTCTCTACGAGCCGACCGAGGGGCGCATTCTCCTCGACGGGCGAGACCTGCGCGCCTGGGACGGGGAGGCCCTCCGCGCGCGCCTCGCCGTCGTGTTCCAGGACTTCGTCCGCTACCAGCTCACGGTCCGCGAGAACGTGGCCCCACGCGCCGCCGAGGACGCCGTGCCCGACGACGCGATCGCGCGCGCGCTCGCCCGCAGCGATGCCTCGCCGGCCGTCGGCCGGCTCCCGCGCGGCCTCGAGCAGCGGCTCGGCAAGTTGTTTTCCGGCGGCGTCGAGCTCTCCGGCGGAGAGTGGCAGAAGCTCGCCCTCGCGCGCGCCTTCCTCCGCGAAGGCGCCGACCTGCTCCTCCTGGACGAGCCGACCGCGGCCATCGATCCCGCCGCCGAGGCGGCCCTCTTCGAGCGGGTGCGGGCGGAGACCGCAGGCCGCATGGCCATCCTCGTCTCCCACCGCTTCTCCACGGTCCGCCTCGCCGACGAGATCCTCGTGATGGATGGCGGGCGCATCGCCGAGCGCGGTGACCACGATACGCTCCTCGCGGCGGGCGGGCGCTACGCGGCCCTCTTTCGCCTGCAGGCGGCCGGCTATCGGTAACTTGAGTGGAACCTGGGAAGTGCGAGGTGCGAGGTGCGAGGTGTAAGCGAACGATGCCCGGTTATGCGTGACGCGTGGTGCGTGGTGCGTGGTGCGTGAACACAGGAGAGAAACCGCGACCCCACGCGAACCTGCGAGAGCGCGGAACCGAAAAAAAGAGTCTTGCGATGAGCTCCCTTCCGGGCATACGTTGATAGACTCGACCCAGCCACGATTTTTCGTGGGCTGAAGGTCCGAGCCGAAGGAGATTCAGCTTGTCCCACCCCAACGACAACGACGACGCGACTCCGCTCTTCGCCCACCTCCTCGTCGATGACGAGCAGCCGACTCCGACAGCGGAAGGCGGCGGCGCCCCGACGTATCACTGTCTCGACAGCCCGTGCACGAAGAAGTACCCGTCGGACGCGGACGACTGTTATTCGTACAAGCCCTACTGCGACTATTCCTGAGCGCGCAGCGATCCCCGAGCACCGTGGTCGCACCGACAATCCTCCTGCTCTCCCACGCGCGTGAGCCCTTCGTGACCGAGCGCGTCGCCGAGGAGCTCCGCCGCCGCGGCGCGCTCCCCGTTCGCCTCGATACCGACAGGCTCTTTGACGACGGGCCCTTCGGGGCCTCGCTCGCCGGCGACGATCCAGGCACCGTGTGGGTCCGCGGCGAGCGCGTGCGGCCGGACGCGATCTGGCTCTGGCGGGCCTGGCCGCGCATCGACGCGCCGACGATGGCGGAGGCCCACCGCGCCGCCGTGAACCGCGAAGCACACGCGCTCTTCTTCGGGGCGGTATCGCTCCTCGAAGGGCGCTGGGTGGACGCGCCCGACCGCGTCCGCGCCGCGGAGAACAAGCTGCTTCAGCTCCGGTGCGCGCGCGCGGTCGGCCTCCGTATCCCGGATACGCGGTATACCTCGGACCCGGATGCGGTCCGCGCCCTCTTCGACGCCCACGAGGGGCGCGTCGTGTGCAAGCTGCACGCACCCCTCGAGGTCGGGATGCAGGCGCACCGCGCCTTTCCGACGCGCCGCTTCCGCCGCGAGGACCTCGCGCGCCTCGACGCGCTCCGCCGGGGGCCGATGATCTTCCAGGAGGCGATCCCGAAGGCCCTCGAGCTCCGCGTCGCCTGGGCGGGCGGAGCCGCGTGGACCGGCGCGCTCGACGGCAAGGAGACCGACGTCGACTGGCGCTTCTCGGCGGCGGGCGCCTGGAAGCCGCACGCGCTCGAGGCCGCGACCAGGGCGAAGCTCGCGGCGCTCATGAAGCGCCTCGGTCTCCGCCAGGGCTGTCTCGATCTGATCCTCACTCCGGACGGCGACACCGTCTTTCTCGAAGTCAACCCTACCGGCGAGTGGGGAATGCTCGAGGCGGAGCTCGGCCTGCCGATCGCCGCATCCCTCGCCGAAACGCTGCTCCGCGACGAGGACGAACCATGAAGGTCCTTCTCATGACCCATCGCGCCGACGCCCCGCGCTTCATCGAGCGCGTGGCCGACGAGACCCGAAGCCGCGGCGCCGAGCCGGTCGTCTTTTACGTGGAGGACTTCCCGACGAAGACGACAATCTCTTTCGCCCAGGGGCCGGACGGCGAACGCTTCCTTGTCGGCGGGCACGCGATCGGGGCGGGCGATGCGATCTGGGCGCGCCGCTACCATGGCCCGCTCGGGCTGCCAGAGGCCATGCACCCGGGCCATCGGCGGATGGTCCTCGCGGAAACGGAGCGGTTCCTGCACGGGGTGCTCGCCGCCTGCCCCGCCTTCAAGGTGGACCCGTACGCGCGCGTCCGCGGCGCCGACCACAAGCCGCTGCAGCAGCGTATCTTCCGGGAAGCGGGCATTCGTACGCCGCGCACGCTCGGCACGAACGATCCGGAGGCGGCCCGCGCCTTCCTCGCGAGCTGCCCGGACGGCGCCGTCGTCAAGATGCTGAGCCCGGAGCCGTTCCGGAAGGACGACGGAAAGCTCCAGGTGGTGATGACGAGCGAGGTGCGCCCGGAGACCCTCGAGAAGCTCGAGCAGCTCCGCCTTTGCCCCATGTACTTCCAGGAGAGGGTCCCGAAAGCCTACGAGCTCCGCGTGACCGTCTTCGGCACCAAGGTCTTCGCGGCGCGCCTCGACTCACCGACGTTTGCCGGGGCCGAGGTCGACTGGCGCACGAAGGGGCTCGAGACCATCGAGGCGTGGCGCCACCACGCGCTGCCGAGGCACGTCGAGGACGCCCTTCACCGCTACCAGGACGCGGTCGGCCTCCAGTACGGCGCCGCTGACTTCATCGTGACCCCGGCCGGCGAGCACGTGCTCCTCGAGGTCAACCCGGCCGGCGAGTTCTTCTGGCTCGAAGCGAACCCACCCCACCACCCGATGGTCGCCGCCCTCGTCGACGTCCTCGTGGGCGTGCCGGGGGCGCGTCGCAGCTTCCCGGATCTCCCGGCGCCGCCGGGCGCGTGATCCCTCGCCGCCCGGAGGTGCGATCAGTCCCCGGCCGATCGGCGTCTGCCGCGCCCCGGCGCTAGAAAGCGCCCAGCACCCCGACCCCGCCGCCCTCCGGGCCGATGAGCGGCACGATGCGCGCGTGCACGCGCGCCGGCGAGCCCTGCCGTGCCGCCGCGGCGCTCGCGCCCTCCGCCCTCGATGGGCCCGAGGTCAGCACGAGGACCGCCCCCGCGGCGAGCGCGGCGACGCCCACGCCGACGCCGATCGTGGACACGAGCGCCTTGGTCTCGGCCGCGTTGATCTCTTTGCGACCTTCCGGCGTACACCGCTTCTCCGGACAGAGCGTTTCGTCCTTTTCCGCGTCGCTCGCCTGCCCCGCGGCGAGGATGCCGAACACGGCGCCGACGCCGAGCACCGCCACGCCGGCGCCCCCGATCACGAAGCCCGCGGGCTGCAGGCCGCCCCCGCCGCTGCGGGCGCCGGCGCCGCCGCTGGCGGCCGGCGGCGCCTGGGGCCCGGCGGGCTTGCTCGTGGGCGCCACCGGCAGGAGCTTCGGGATGGCGATCGCCTTCAGATCGGCGCTCTCGCCGACCTGGACCGTCGTCGACCAGACCGTGTAGCCGCTCGCCGTCGCCTCGACCTCGTGCGCGCCGGGATCGATCGGGATCGGCGTGCCGAGCGCGGCCGCGGGGATGTCGCCGCCGTCGACGCGGACCAGCAGGCCGGGCGTGTTCTCCGCGTTGAGCTGGATCTTCGAGAGCCTCGGCTCCAGGGCGTCGATGTGCTCCTGCGCGAACGCCTCGCGCGCGGCGTTGCCCTCCTTCTTCGAGGCGAAGAGCGCCTCCTTGAACTGCCCCCACGCCGTCGCCGTCCTGCCGAGCCCCTCGTTGCACAGGGCCAGGTTGAGCAGCGTCCCCGTGCCGGGCCGCAGGCGCTGGCTCTCGGCCAGCTTCGGGCACGCCTGCGCGTACGACTTCGCCTCCATCAGGCGGCGCCCCTCCTCGAACAACGTCTGGGCGAGCGTCGCATCGCCGCCCGCGCCCTGCGCGGCAGCGCCGGAGGGCGCGAACAGGGCGGCCGAGCCGAGCACGACCGCGGCGAGGGCGAGGCGGGCGCGACGGAGCGCGCGGGGGGCATGGACTGTCGAGGGGATCATGGCTGTGGGCTCAGTGCGGGTCGTTCAGGTCGATGCCCTTCGGAGGGCGCTGCGTCGTCGCGGCTTGCGTCGGGCGGGCGGCCGGCGTGGTCCGCCCCGCAGGCGCTCCGCCCCGGGTGGCCGTGGGCGCCGTCCTCGGCGACGCCGCGGGGGCGCTCGCGGCCGCCGCGGCGTTCGGCGCGGGGGCGCTCGCGGCCGCGGAGGCGCTCGCCGCCGCTGTGTCCGCCGTGGTCGCTGCGTCGACTGCCGCCGCCGTCGGTCGGATCGTCGGCCCGTCCGGCGTCGTCGTCCCGGCGGCAGGCGCGGGCTGCTCGGGGGTCGGCGCCGGCGCCGGCGCGGCGGTCTCCGGCGCGCTCACGGCGACCGTCGGCGTCGCCGCCGTGCCCTCCGCCCCGTCGGCGCCGCCCCGGCGGAGCATGTAGACGCTGCCGACGATGAGCCCCAGGAGGAGGGTCGCGGAGATCAGCGCGATCGCGAGGATCGCGGACGGGGAGACCGATAGCCCAGGGATCCGGCGCCCGTCCGACGAGATCCCGAGGTGGGTCGACGAGGCGAAGGTCGCGGCGGCGCGGGAGCTCATCGGCGCGCTGTACGGACCGGGGACGATGTGCTGCTGCGGCGTGGGCGCCGGGAAGCCGTTCGGCGGGACCGGGCTCGGCC
Source organism: Sorangium sp. KYC3313 (assembly GCF_052075895.1). NCBI lineage: Bacteria > Pseudomonadati > Myxococcota > Polyangiales > Polyangiaceae > Sorangium > Sorangium sp. KYC3313. Next base: position 25,889 of record NZ_CP197255.1, on the reverse strand, counting down.
TGCCGTCCTCGGCAGGGCGGGGCCCGAAGGCGCCGTTGCCCGGCGACGGGGCGTGCGAAAACGGCGACGACGGGTGCGGGTAAGGCGTCGAGGCGTGGGCGATGGGCGACGGGGCCTGCGGGAACGACGTCCCGTGGGGGAGCGGCGTCGGCGGGCGCGGCTGCGCGGTGTCGCGCTGCCAGGCGGGATACGAGGTGGGCCCCGGCCACGACGGCTCGCGCGCAGCCGGGCCAGGGAGCCTCGAGTCCACGGCGGGGAACGACGGCTGCGACGCGCGCTGGCCGCCGGGGAGCGCGGCGTGCAGCGACAGGCCGCCCATGCGCGCGATCCGGGCCAGGGTCGGGTACGTGCGCGCGGGCGCGAACGGCGCGAGCGACACGATGAGCTCGGCGACCGACGCGTGCCGGTGCTCGCGCTCGCGGGCGTACGACCTCTCCAGCACGGCCGCGAGCGCGGCGGGCACGTCGGGGCGGATCTCCCGCAGCGGCGTCGGCGTGCCCGTCAGCACCTCCGCGCAGAGCTGCGGCAGCGTCTCCGCGAAGTACGGCTGCCTGCCGGCGAGCAGCTCGTAGAGCGAGACGCCGAGCGCATAGATGTCCGTCCGGTGATCCACCGAGCGCGTCTGCCGCATCTGCTCCGGCGACATGTACAGGGCCGAGCCCAGCGCCGCGTCCGTGCCCGTCAGGACGTCGACCCCTCCGGTCGCCATCTTGGAGATGCCGAAGTCGAGCACCTTGACGAGCGGCGAGCCGTCGACGCGCGTCGTCAGGAACAGGTTCGCCGGCTTGAGATCGCGGTGGACGATGCCGAGCCCGTGGGCCTCGACGATCGCCTCGCTGCCCTGCGCGATGTAGTCGATCGCGTCCTCGATGCCGAGCACGCCTTGATCGCGGAGCAGGCGGGCCAGGTCGCTCCCGATCAGGAACTCCATGACCATGTAGGGCGCGCCGTTCTCGAGCGTGCCGACGTCCGAAACACGGGCGACGTGCTCGCTCTTGATCTTCATGCCGGCCTTCGCCTCGCGGAGGAAGCGGGCCGAGCCCTCGGGGTGCTGGGTGAACTCGGGGAGCAGGAACTTCAGGGCGACCCGCTCGTCGAGCACGACGTGGCGGGCCTCGACGACCACGCCCATGCCGCCCTGGCCGATGACCCGCTCCACGCGGTACTTGCCGGCGAGCACCGTCCCCGGCTCGACCGGGGGCAGCGAGGGCTGTTTCGTCTCCGAACCCGACACAGCGGGCGATGATCACCGCTTCGCCCTCGGACGGCAAGCGCGGGCGGCGCCGGTGTCGGGGCGCGGCGTGGCGAGGCGGACAGAACGGCGCCAAAGGCGTCGCAGCACGCGGTTTTTGTGCCGCCGCACGGTCGATTCGTCACACGGCGCGCGCCGCCGCGAGGCCGCGCCGCCGCGCGGTCGCGCCGTCGGACGCTCGCGTCGCTGCGCGCTCGCGCCCACGCGCCGCCACGCCGTCGATCCCTGGCCGAATCGTCCTCGAAACGCTCGCGCAGCGCGCCTCACGCGCGTCACGGAAGGCGAGACGGAAGAGGGCACTTCTGGTTGGATAGGGCCACCCCCGGAGACAAACCACCGTGCGCCTGCTCATCCAGCACCGGACCCGTTACACCTATCCCCGCCCCGCCTCGCTCGGCCCGCAGCTCATCCGGCTGCGGCCCGCGACGCACGCGAAGGCGAAGATCGAGTCGTACAGCCTGAAGATCGACCCGCCGATCGCGGCGCGCTGGCAGCAGGACCCGTATGGCAACCACGTCGCGCGGGTGCTCTTGCCCGCGGGAGAGCGCGTCGCTCACTTCGACGTCCTTGTCGAGCTCGCGGTCAGCGTGCGCCCCGTGAACCCGTTCGACTTCTTCCTCGACGAGCGCGCGAAGGAGGTCCCGTTCGCGTATCCCGCCGAGCTCAAGCAGGACCTGGCCCCCTTCCTCGACAGCGCCGATCCGTCGTTCGCCCGCGGCCCGCTGCTCGACGAGTTCCTCGCCGGGCTGCCCTCGAAGGGCGACACCGTGTCGCTCCTCGTCGCGCTGAACACCGCCGTGAACCGGCGCATCAAGTACGTCATCCGCGAGGAGGCCGGCATCTGGACGCCGGAGGAGACGCTCGCGCAAGGCCGCGGCAGCTGCCGCGACTCGGCGGTGCTGCTCATCGCGGCGCTCCGGTCGCGCGGGCTCGCCGCGCGCTTCGTGAGCGGCTACCTCGTGCAGCTCACGGACGAGGGGATGATCCCCGACCAGCCGCGCGGCGTGAGCCGCGACGTCGTCGACCTGCACGCGTGGGCCGAGGTCTACCTCCCCGGCGCAGGCTGGATCGGCCTCGACGCGACGAGCGGCCTGCTCTGCGGCGAAGGCCACATCCCGCTCGCCTGCACCGCCTCGCCCGCGCTCGCGGCGCCGGTCGAGGGCACGAGCGACACGCGCGCGACCGACGTGACCTTCGAGATGAAGGTCGGGCGGCTCGGCCACGAGCCGCGGCCCACCACGCCCTACGAGGAGCCCGTGTGGCAGGAGCTCCTGTCGGTGGCCGATCGCGCGGACGAGCGGCTCGCCGCCGCGGGCCTCTCCCTGACCATGGGCGGCGAGCCGACCTTCAACTCGCGCGAGTACCCGGACGCGCCCGAGTGGTGCGAGGGCGCGCTCGGCCCGACGAAGTGGTCGCAAGGGCTCCGGCTCGCGCACGAGCTCCGGCGCCGCATCACGCCGGGCGGCGTCCTGCTGCTCCGCGCCGGCAAGCACTACCCCGGAGAGAGCCTGCCCCGCTGGGCGCTCGAGATCATCGGCCGGCGCGACGGCGTCCCGATCTGGACCGAGATGTCCCAGGCGCGCCACGCCGATCCGGCGACCAGCGCGTCGCGCGGGCGCGGCGTCGAGCTCTCGCGGAAGTTCGCCGGCGCGCTCGCGGCGCGGCTCGGGCTGGCCGACTTCGTGATGCCGGCCCTCGAGGACCCCTGGCGCCACCTCCAGGACGAGGCGAGCCTGCCCACCGACGTCGACCCGCTCAAGGCGAACCTCGACGACCCGGAGGAGCGGCGGCGCCTCGCGCGGGTCCTCGATCGCGGGCTCGGGCGAGAGGTCGGCTTCGTCCTGCCCCTCGCGCGCCAGTGGGGGTCGTGGATCAGCGAGCGCTGGGGCTTCCGGCGCGGGCACCTCTTCCTGCTCCCGGGCGACAGCTCCATCGGCCTGCGCCTCCCGCTCCGCTCGCTCGTCGCGGTGGCCCCGCCGCCGCCGATCGAGGAGCTCGTGTCGCCGCCCGACCCGCGGCGCGGCGAGCCCGAGGCCGGCGAGGAGGAAGAGAGGCAGCGCCGCGTCCAGCTCCTGGAGGGCGACGGCGACCCGGAGCACGCCGAGACGGCGCGCGCGCGCGCGGCCCAGCGGCACGCCCACGACGGCGAGCGCGCCGCGCATCACCCCCAGCGCGCCGCCCCCGCCGCGGGGCGATCGGGCTACGGCGTGCGCACGGCGCTCTGCGTCGAGACGCGCGACGGCATCGTCCACGTCTTCCTGCCGCCGTTCCTCGCGCCGGCCGACTTCTTCGAGCTCATCGCCGCGATCGACGCGACCCGGCAGGAGACGGGCATCGACGTGCTGCTCGAGGGGTACCCGCCCCCGTCCGGCGCGAGCGTGCTCCGCTTCTCGGTGACGCCGGACCCGGGCGTGCTCGAGGTGAACCTGCCGCCCTCCGACGGGGTGCGCGCGTACGCGTCGCTCCTGGAGACGGTGTTCGACGCGTCGCTCCACAGCGGCCTGCACTGCGAGAAATACCTGATCGACGGGCGCATGGCGGGGAGCGGGGGCGGCCATCACCTCACGTTCGGCGGCCCGACGCCGCTCTCGAGCCCCTTCCTGCGCCGGCCGGATCTCCTGGCCAGCCTGCTCACGTTCAACCAGCACCACCCGTCGCTCTCGTACATGTTCGCCGGCCTCTTCGTCGGCCCGACGTCGCAGGCGCCGCGCGTGGACGAGGCGCGCCACGAGAACCTCTACGAGCTGGAGATCGCGCTCTCGCGCGCGTTCGAGCGCCGTCAGAACGAGCCGGCGTGGCTCTCGGACCTCCTGTTCCGCCACCTGCTCGTGGACATGACCGGCAACACGCACCGGGCCGAGGTGAGCATCGACAAGCTGTTCGATCCGCAGACGGCGCACGGCCGGCAGGGGCTCGTCGAGCTGCGCGCCTTCGAGATGCCGCCGCACTTCCGGATGGCGGTCGCCCAGGCGCTCCTCGTCCGCGCGCTGCTCGCCTCGTTCGCCGAGGAGCCGTACACGGGCCGGCTCGTGCGCTGGGGCCAGGCGCTGCACGACCGCTTCCTGCTGCCGTACTACCTGTGGCGCGACTTCGAGGACGTGCTCGATCACCTGAAGCAGCGCGGGCTCGCCCTGCCCGCGGACGCGTACCGGCCGTTCATCGAGCTGCGCTGCCCGGTGGTGGGCACGCTGCACGCCGGCGACGTGGTGCTGGAGGTGCGCAACGCGATCGAGCCGTGGCACGTGCTCGGCGAGGAGCTGACGACGACGGGCACGTCGCGCTACGTGGACTCGTCGATGGAGCGCATCGAGGTGCGCGCGCAGGGGCTCACGCCGGAGCGCCACACGGTGCTCGTGAACGGCCACGTGCTGCCGCTCCGGCCGACGGGGACGGCGGGAGAGCACGTGGGCGGCGTGCGGTTCCGCGCCTGGGCGCCGCCGCACAGCCTGCACGCGCACATCGGCATCCACCACCCGGTCCACATCGACATCCTGGACACGTGGGGCAAGCGCTCGATCGGCGCGTGCGCCTACCACGTGTGGCACCCCGAGGGGCGCGCCTTCGACGCCGCGCCGCTCACGCGGTTCGAGGCGTCGGCGCGGCGCGCGCAGCGGTTCACGATCGAGGGGCCGACGCCCTGGCCGGTGACCGCGAAGCAGGCGATCGCCCACGGGGACGCGCCCTACACGCTGGATCTGCGGCGCTACGCCGTGGACCGGCCGCCGCCCAAGCCGCAGAAGGCCGAGGACGAGGGGTGAGCCGCGGGGCCGCGCGCCGGTGAGACCCGGCGCGGCCGGAGGCTCCCTTGGACGGAGGCCCGTCGCCCACGGTCGAGCCGGGTGTGACACTTTGGCCCGGCGCGCACGCCCGGCGCGCCGCGCGGAAAACCCCGGCGCCGCGGGCGCCGAGCGCCGCCATGGCCTCCTCCGCTGTGGCGATTTGCCTTCTCGCGGGATACCCCACGTCCGCCGGCCGGGGCGCCCGGGGGCCCCGGAGCTCCGGCGCCGAGCTCGCTCTGCGCGGCATAACGGCGCTCCAGGTCCGCGGCCCGACGGGTGAGTCGCGTCAGAACAGCGGTTGGTACGCCCCCTGCTTGAGTGTTCGATGTCCCCTGCATCGCATGCGGACAGTACACCACGAAGGAGGACAATCCATGTTGCGCAAGGTGCTTGCAGTGCTCTTGGTCTCCACGATTCCCCTGGCCGCCGGCTGTTTCGTCGACGCGGACGACGACAAGGACGAAGGGGGGGACGACTGCATCACGGCGTGTTCGACGGATCGAGACGATTGCATCTCGGCGTGCGACGACGACGGCGATTGCGTCTCGGCGTGCGAAGAAGATCACGACTGCGACTCGCTCTGCATCTGAGCGCGCCGCGCCGTCCGCTCGACGCGCCGCCGCCCCCGGGATGCCGGCGCACAGCCCGCCGCTGCGGTCCGCCCCGGCGGGCGGCGCGTGGCCGGAAAGGGGAGGGGGATCAGGCCGCCGAGAGGTGGTGGCGCGCGAGGAGGTCGTTCTGGAGCCAGAGCAGCTTGTTGAAGGCGCGGAGGGTGCGCACCTCGGCTTCCCGGTCGAGGCCCAGCGACAGGATGGTCTGGAGCAGGGCGTCCGACACGAAGCCCATGAGCGCGTTCATCTGCACGAGCGGGACGACGACCTCGGGATTGCCGGCCTTCGCGGTGTGGATCTTCCCCACCATGTCGAGGTAGGCGACCATCTTCGGATCATACGGGTGGGTCACGAGCCGCACGAGGTAGCCTGAGAGGTGCTGCTTGCGGAACTTGATCTGCTCGTGGTCCAGCGTGAGCGACGCGAGGTCGGCCGGGGGCGCCCCCTCGTAGCCGTGCTGCTTCGGCACGAAGTGGCGCTTCGTGGCGTCGTAGAGGAACAGCTTCTCGTACACCGCGTCGACGAGCGCGTCGACCCGCGGGGCGAGGTGCGGCGCGGCGCCGTGGATCGCCGCGATGTCCGCCTCGCCGAAGCCGACAAACTCGATGAGGTACCCGAACCGATATTCGAGATCTGACTCCAGACGGCTCTCGTCGACGTGTTTCATCACGACGGTTCTCCTCCGCGTCTTCGCCGGCGGCGTGCCGCGAGACAGCGCAGGGTGAAGACACCGGACCGGCTGTCGCCTGTCAAGCCTCGACGTGACAGGCCGCGGCGGTACCGCGCGACAGGGGCGCGCGCCGTCTGCGAGAGATGTCTGCCGCCGTGTCCGCTCGGGAGCGCCCGGCGAGGGGCCGACGGCGCGCGCCGCTCGCTGGTCGCTGCGCAGGTGTAGGGCGAGCTCCGATCTGGAGAGCAGGCGGCCACCGATGGCTGGGCTGCGCCGCCGCTCTTATGGCCAGGGTTCGGTGGGAGCGCGTTCGCCTCTCCCCACAGCGCAGCGTCAGGAGGAGGTTATTATGCAGAACACTGGACCGACAGCGGATCCGAAAGGCGCGGGCCCGAAGCCGCCTTTCGAGGGCAAGACACAGGAGCGTCCCGGAATCGAAGCCAAGATGGAGCCGCGGCCCGATTACGGCGAGTCGTCGTACAAGGGGCTCGGCCGGCTGAAGGACCGCATCGCGCTGATCACCGGAGGGGACAGCGGGATCGGCCGCGCCGTCGCGCTCGCGTTCGCCCGCGAGGGGGCCCACGTGGCGATCTCCTACCTGAGCGAGCACGAGGACGCGAAGGAGACGGCGCGGGTCATCAAGGAGGCGGGGCGCGAGGCGCTCACGTTACCCGGCGACCTGGCCGACGAGGCCCATTGCCGGAAGGTGGTCGAGGAGGTGGCGCGCAAATTCGGGCGCATCGATGTCCTGGTGAACAACGCGGCGGAGCAGGGCAAGGCCGTCGAGCGGTTCGAGGACATCGACGCTGCGCGCCTCGAGCGCACCTTCCGCGTCAACATCCTGGCCATGTTCCACATGATCCGGTACGCGCTGCCGCACATGAAGGAAGGCGGCTCGATCATCAACGTCGCCTCGATCCAGGCGTACCAGCCGAGCCCGGATATCCTCGATTACGCCTCCACCAAGGGGGCGATCGTCACCTTCAGCAAGGGCCTGGCGAAGGACCTCATCGAGCGTGGCATCCGCGTCAACGTCGTCGCGCCCGGCCCCGTGTGGACGCCGCTCATCCAGCAATCGTTCGACAAGGAGAAGGTGGCCACCTTCGGCAAGAATCATCCCATGGAGCGCCCGGCGCAGCCGGCCGAGCTCGCCCCGGCGTTCGTGTTCCTTGCCTCGAACGAGGCGAGCTACGTCAACGGCGAGGTCCTCGGCGTAACCGGCGGCAAACCGCTCTCTTGAGCCGCTCTGGGGGTGGAGGGCGCGTCAGGGAGCGGTGAGCTGCTTCAGGTCGACGCTGACGCCGAGGTGGTGGAGCGCGTCCTCGGGGCGGGTGAAGATGCCCATCGGTTTTTCATAGCCCTTCGAAAGCCGGCCGAGCTGGAGCACCCCGGTCGCGCTCTTCAGGAGGACCGCGGTCTTCTTGAAACCTTGCGTCAGCCGCGTGTGACAGTGCGCGAACGCATTCTCGAATCCGGCGTCGTTGCGCAGCGGTGCGTCGCGGGCGTCGACGAGCAGGAGCGTGCGCCGCCTGGCGATCGCCTCGAGCGACCGATCGATGCGCTCGAAGCTCAGCTCGATCGCCGCGATGCTCGGATAGCTCAGCGAAGTTCGCTTGATGAGCACGAGCTGCTGAGCGGGGTCGTGATGGACGACCGCGTACGGGTCCCGCTCAATCTCGCGCAATCCGTGGAAGGCCACGACGGAATGGTATGCCTGTTCGCCCAAGGCGTCGACCCCGGCAGCGCCGCGCGGCATGCCGGCCCGCGGCGGCTCACCGGTCACTCGCAATCCGCCCCGCACCGCGCCTCTTCGCATGCGAAGACCGCCCCGGCAGCCTGCACGCCGTCCGCGTGCATCGCCGAGCACACCTCCAGGCAGCCATCTCCGTCCGCACGGCACGTATCCACGCACGTGAGCATTGCCCTGCACGACGGCTCGGCGATGCACGCGTTCATCTCGGCTGCGCACCCTGCCAGCCGGCAGGACGCGCAAGGGGACAGCGCGTCTCGCGATGGGCATTGCGCGCTGCACCGCTCGGACGCGCAGCCGCCCTCGAGGAAGATGCCCGAGATGCCCGCCCGGTGCGCCGTCAGGCACGCCTGCTCGCAAGCCACGTCCTCCGCCGCGCAGCCGAGGAGGCAGTTGCCCAGCGCGGCGCACTCCGCGCTCCGCTGGCACGCGCAATAGCTCTCCTGGCAGCGCAGGGCGAGGCATGTCGTGCACGGATCGCCGAGCGACGCGCAGTCGTAGACCGCCTCTCCCCCCGCGCCGCCGCCGGCCGTCGTGGAGCTCGCCCCCCCGCCAGCGCCAGCGCCGCCCGCGCCGCCCGCGCTCCCGCCAGCGCCGCCAGCGCCGCCCGCGCTCCCGCCAGCGCCGCCAGCGCCGCCCGGGCCGGCGCTGCCAGCGCCGCCCGTCCCGGGGCTGCCGTCCGTCGAGCTGCAGGCCGCCGCCAGGAGCGCCGCTGCGGCGCACGTCTTCCAGGAAGAGAAGGCCATGGTCGACGCTACCGCGAAGGCCGCCGGCGGCTCAAGGTGAGGTGCGGAGGGAGCGCGCACCGATGCTACGGTGCCCCGCCGAGGAACCTCGCCATGATCGCTATCGTCAATCCAGAGCTGGATCGCTACGTTCACGACCACTCCGAGCCGCCGCCCGCGCTCCTCGACGAGCTGCGCGAGTTCACCCTGGCCCACGAGCCGAGGGCGGTCATGCAGGTCGGGCGGGTCGAAGGCTCCCTGCTCAGGATGCTGGTCGCGCTCATGCAGGCGCGCCGGGTGCTCGAGATCGGGACGTTCACCGGCTACTCGGCGCTCAGCATGGCCGAGGCGCTCCCGCCGGACGGCGAGCTCATCACGTGCGATCGCGACCCCGAGGTGGCCCGCATCGCCCGATCGTTCTTCGATCGCAGCGAGCACGGCGGGAAGATCCGGATCGCGCTCGGCGACGCGCTCGCCACCCTCCGCGCCATGCCGGCGAGCCCGGCCTTCGATCTCGTGTTCATCGACGCCGACAAGGAGCGGTACCCGGCCTACTACGAGGAGGCCCTCCCGCGCCTCCGCCGCGGCGGGCTGATCGTCGCCGACAACACCCTCTGGAGCGGCGAGGTCCTCGCCCCCGAGAGCGCGGACGGCCGCGCCATCGCCGCCTTCAACGATCTCGTCTTCGGCGATCCCCGGGTCGAGAAGGTCATGCTCACCGTGCGCGACGGGGTGACGCTCGCGCGCAAGCGCTGAAGGCCGGGCGCGGCGGGCGTGCGGCAGCGCGCCGCGAGCGCCGGCGGCGCGTCCGAAATCCTGGCCGGATCCCGGGCGCGCGGCGCTAGAGTCGGGCCAGCATGCTGCTCGCCATCGACGTCGGGAACACCAACATCAGCTTCGGGGTGCTGGAGGGCGAGGTGCTCCAGCACCACCTCCGCTGCGAGAGCGCCCGCTCCCGCACCTCGGACGAGTACGCCGTGCTCGTCCGGCAGATGCTCGAGCTCCGCCGCGTCGACCTCGCCCGCATCGACAGCGCGATCGTCGCGAGCGTCGTGCCGACGCTGACCGACACGATGGTGGGGCTCGTCGAGCGGGCGTTCGGGATCGAGCCGCTCGTCGTGGGGCCGGGCATCAAGACCGGCATGTCCATCCTCTACGAGAACCCGCGCGAGGTCGGCGCCGACCGGATCGTCAACGCGGTCGCGGCGCACGAGTGGGGGCGGCGGCAGCCCGCGCCCCGCTCCGCGCCGGCGCGAGCGCACGCGGCCGAGCCCGACCGGGGCGATCACGCCGCCGCCGGCGTCATCGTCGTCGACTTCGGCACGGCGACGACGTTCGACTGCGTGACCCCGAAGGGAGAGTACCTGGGCGGCGTCATCGCGCCGGGCATCCAGATCAGCGCCGAGGCGCTCTTCTCCCGCGCCGCGCGGCTGTCCCGCGTCGAGATCGCGCTCCCGCCCCGGGTCGTCGGCCGCAACCCCGTCCACTCGATGCAGTCGGGCATCGTGTACGGCTACGCGGGGCTCGTCGACGGGCTCGTGGGCCGCCTCCGGCGGGAGCTCGGCTACCCGTGCCGGGTCCTCGCCACGGGCGGCCTCGCGCAGCTCATCGCGCCGCAGACCGAGACCATCGAGGAAGTCGACGACGACCTGACGCTCAGCGGGCTGCGCCTCATCTACGAGCGGAACGCCGAGCGCAACAGCGGGCCCGCCACCCTGCCCCCCGCGGCGCGCGGAGGCGGCCAGGATTGACGTCGCCCGTGTCCGTCCGCGCCCCGCGCCGAGCGAGCGCGCCCTCCCTCCCGGCGCCGCCGGCGCCCGGCCGGGGCCTCCGCCGCGCGCTCGTCCTCGCCGCGGCGCCCGCGGCGCTCGTGCTCTCGCTCCTCCTCGCCGTCCTCCTCGGCTCCGAGCCCGTCTCGATCGCGCGCGCCGTCGCCGAGCCCGGCCTCGACCGGACCCTCCTCATCGACGTGCGTCTGCCGCGCGTGCTCCTCGCGGCCGTCTCCGGCGCCGGCCTCGCGGCCGTGGGCGCCGCGTTCCAGGCGCTGCTCAGGAACCCGCTGGCCGAGCCGTACGTGCTGGGCGTCTCCGGCGGCTCCGCGCTCGGCGCCGCGGTCGCGATCGCGCTCGGCGTCGGCGCGACGACCGTCCTCGGCGCCACGCTCCTGCCCGCGGCGGCGCTCGCCGGCGGCCTCGTCGCGACGGTGCTCGTCTACGCCATCGCGCGCGGCGCGGCCGAGGGCACCTCCGGCGCCTCGATGCTCCTCGCCGGCGTCATCGTGAACTCCATCGCGGCGGGGCTCATCTCCTTCCTCAAGACGCTCGTCTCCCCGTCGCGCGCCCAGCAGCTGCTCCGGTGGCTCATCGGCTTCGTCGAGCTGCCCACGACCTCGGCCCTGCTCGGTGTCGCCGCCTACGTCGCCGTCGGCTGCGCCGTGCTCCTCGCCGACGCCGCGCGGCTGAACCTCCTCTCGCTCGGCGACGAGTCGGCCGGGACCCTGGGCGTCGACGTCCGCGCCGTCGAGCGCCGGGTCTTCCTCGCGTCCTCGTGCATCGTCGGCGCCATCGTCAGCCGCACCGGCCTCATCGGCTTCGTCGGGCTGATCGTCCCGCACGCGGTCCGCCGGCTCTGCGGCGCGGATCACCGGCGGCTCCTGCCGCTGTCGCTCGTGGCCGGCGCGGTCTTGCTCACCACGTGCGACCTCGTCGCGCGGCTCCTGTTCCGGTGGCTCGGCACGGAGCCGCCCGTGGGCGCGGTGACCGCGGTGCTCGGCGGGCCGATGTTCCTCGTGCTGCTGCGGCGCTCGCCGCGCCTGTGAGGGCGCGGGCGCGTCAGGTCATGCCGAGGAGCTTGTTCATGCTGGCCTCGTCCGCCGGCGTGAACGGGTAGCGATCGAACTCGGCGCTCGTGACCCACCGGAACGCGTTCACGGCCAGCGACGCGAGCTCGCCGCTCTTGATGTGGCACTCGTAGAGGTACAGGTCGACGACGTAGCGCTCGTAGGGGTGGCTCACGAACGAGATCAGCTGGCCCACCTCGATCTCGACGTCGAGCCGGTGGCGGACCTCGCGCTTCAGCGCGGCCGCGTCCGTCTCGGTCTCCTCCACGCGCCCCCCGGGGAACTCCCAGAGCATCGGGAGCACGGCGGTCGGCCGGCGCTGGGTGATGAGGTACCGGCCGTCCTGTTCGATCACGGCGGCGACCACGCGGATGGTGTGGACCATTTCCATGGCGAGTGTCTCAGGGCTGCTGAGCGTACGATGGGGCGTCGGGTTGTGCGAGCGGGACGGTCGCCGTCCTCGGGGCGCCGCCGGCGCGCGCTCAGACGTTGATGCGGAACAGTTGCTGACCCATGAGCAGGATGTCGCCGCCCGTGATCTCGGTCTCGCCGAGGACGCGGAGGAAGGTGCCGTTCGAGCTGCCGAGGTCCGTGAGGAACAGCCGGCCGCCCTGGAGCGAGATCTGGCAGTGGAGCCCGGAGACGTAGCCGTCCTCGGGGAAGAGGATGTCGCCGCGCTCGCGCCCGAGGTGCAGGCCGGTGTCGGGGACCGGGAACGCGTTGCCGGTCGCGTCCCTGCCGATGATGAGGGCGAGCCGCGCGACGTAGCCCTTCGAGGGGCTGCCGAGGCGCTCGACGCCGTCGGGGGTCGTGGGCGCCGGGGAGAGCGGCTCGACGCGGACGATCTCCTGGCCGATGCGGAAGACGTCGCCGTTGTCGAGCTGCACCGGCGTGTCCCTGCGCAGCCTGCGGTAGACGCCGTTCAGCGAGCCCTCGTCCTTGACGAAGAGCCGCCCGCCCTTGATCGAGAACGTCGCGTGGCGCGGCGAGAGGTAGCTGTCGCCGCCGAAGATCGTGCCCGAGTCGCGCCCGACCAGCGTGGGGTTCGTGGGCAGCGTGTACGAGCCGGCCTCGGTGCCGTCGGCCCGGAGCGCCGTCAGCACGACGTTCGCGGCGCCCGACGTGGAGACGACCGGCGTGGACGGCTGCGCGGCCTGGCCCGCCGGCTTGACGAGCTTGAAGCCGCACAGCGCGCAGAACTTGTTCGACGGCGGGTTGGGCTCCTGGCACTGGGGACAGACGACCGTCCCTGCGCCGGCCGCCGGCGTCGCGGGCGCGGCTGCGGCCGCCGCGGCCTTCTTGCCGGCGCCGGTGTCCTCCCCGCGGGCCGGGGCGATGAACGCCGCGGGATCGACGAGCGCGGGCGGCGGGGGCGCGGCCGCGGGGCCCTTCTGGGCGCCCGTGCCGATGGCGGTCGGCTCATCGCCGTAGTCCTTCGCCCGCGACGCCGCGGGCACGCCGTGGGGCGGGGTGCCTGCCGCGAACTTCTTGGGCGAAACGTCGCGAGGCAGCTCGGCGCCGCAGCCGAGGCAGAACTTGTAATGGTCCTGATTTTCCTTGGAGCACTTCGGGCAGGTGATCACCACGCCTCCTCACAACGAGCGACCGGACTGGATCCCAGGGCGAACGGCGGCGGGAGCATATTCGCCGCGGCGGCCCTCTGTCGACTGTCTGTCGCTCCTTCGCCCCTCGAGCGGGGGTCGCGCGCCGCCGCCCGCCCGTTCGCCGGGGCGATTCTGCCCGGCAAATCGCGGCTCGCCGGGCGCGGGCGGCCGCGGTTTTCCCGGCGCGGGCGGCCGCGGTTTTCCGGGCGCGGGCGGCCGGGCTCGCCGGGCTCGCCGGGCGCCGGCGGCGTGGCTCACGTGGGGCTCACTTGGAGAGGAGCGCGAGCGCATCACGCACGAGGTCGCCGAGCGGGGCGCTGTCGACGCGCGCGCCGAGGGCGGTGACGGCGCGCTCCGCCTCGGCCGGGCGGTAGCCCATGCGGGTGAGCGCGCTGTGCAGGAGGTCCTGCTTGGCGCCGGTGGCCGCGGGCGGGGAGGCCGCGGGGGAGAGCGGGGCCGCGGGGAGATGGACGAGCTTGTCCTTCAGCTCGAGGACGAGGCGCTCGGCGGTCTTCTTGCCGACGCCGGGGATGGCGGTGAGGCGCGCGGTCTCCCGGCGGGTGATCACCGCGGCGAGCTCCCCCGCGCCGAGCGCGCTGAGGATGGCCATCGCGATCTTCGGGCCGATGCTGGAGATGCCGATGAGCACGCGGAAGGCCGCCCGGTCCTCGCGCGTCGCGAAGCCGTACAGGAGGAGCGCGTCCTCGCGCACGTGGGTGTGGACGAACAGGGTGATCGCGTCCGAGCCGGCCTTCGCGTTCGCGGCGATGCCGCGCGCGCGCCCCACGGCCCCGAGCGGGACGGTCACCTCGTAGCCGACCCCGCTGACGTCGAGGACGACCGTGCCCTCGTCGCCTTCTTCCACGACGTGGCCGGAGAGCCGGCCGATCAATGGACCTTGGCCCCTTGCTGGATCCACCTGCGGATGGCGTCGCGCTCCGCCGAGGGCAGGAGGTCGCCGCCAAAGGGCATCGGGGCCCCGCAGCCGTCGGGGGCGCACTCGAGGTCCCCGCAGCTCAGGGTGTCGTCGAGCTTGTGCAGGAGGAAGCTGTTCGCGGGGTCGCCGGCCGTGATCCGCGGCATCCCGGAGGGCGCCCTCGACGCGGCGCCGACGTTCTGGGCCGCGATCGCGTCGATCTGCGCCTGCGTGGCCTGCTCGCTCAGCGGCGGGCCGAGGTACGCGAACCCGGCCGAGCCGGCCTCGGCGCCGTGGCACGTCGAGCTGAACGAGCAGGACCGCTGGAAGATGGGGAGGATCTCGCCCGCGAAGCTCACCTCGGGCGTGGTGCCGTCGAACTTGCTGTAGTCGAAGCACGCCGTCGCCGCGGGCCCGGGGCCGTCGTCACCGCAGCCGGCGCCGGCGCACGCCGTCACGACAAGGAAAATCAGGAAGAATTCCCGCACGTTCACCCCTCGCACCCAGATCTCGGGGTGGGACCCTAGCAGAACTGCGCGTGCTCCGTAACGCGTGACGTCGCGCCGCCCACCTCGGGTCGCGTGCGTCGCGTGCGGTTGTTCCGGCGCGGCGCGCGGCGCGCCGCCCCGTCGGGGGGGGCGCGGCGCCCCGTCGGGGGGCGCGGAGATCGCCGCGCGTTTGGCCGGCCGTCGCGGCGGCGGGTAGGCTGGGCGTCCCATGAGGATTGGCCTGGGCATCGGCGCGATGGCGCTCGCGCTCGCCGCGCTCAACGTCGGTTGCGGCGGAGGGCGGGACGCGGTCGAGCGAGAGCTCTCCGAGCTGCGCGCGGAGCTCGTCAGGGTGCGCGCGGAGAACGCGGTGCTCGCGGATCGTGTGGGCTCGCTGGAGCGCTCGCGGGGCGGCGCCCGCGGCGCGGCGCGCCCTGACGAGGCCGGGGCGCGCGCCGCGCCCCCGGAGGAGCCGGACAGGCCCGACCTCGAGGTGGTGCGGCTCGCGCCCGAGGACGACGGCGCGCGGCCGCCGGTGCTCCGCTCGACCGCGAACGGCGCCGTGATCGAAGAGCCCCCGCGCGGGTCGCCGCCGCCGAGCCCGCCCCCCTCCACCCCGTCGAGGCGCAAGCGATGAAGTTCCCCGCGAAGGCAACGCTGGTCCTGGTCTCCCTGGCGATCGTCGCCGCGCCGCCGCCGGCGCGCGCTCAGGACCAGCAGGGCGGCGAAGAGGGCGCCGGCCAGGCGCCGGGCGTCACCGTGGTCCAGCTCCCGAGGGGCGAGCCGACCGTCGAGACGCAGGTCGTGGTGCCGGGTTATCCGCAGCCGGGGTTCGATCCGAACGCCCACCTGCCCTCGAGCTCCCGGGGCACGACGGACACGTCCCGCCCGTCGGACGGCTTCGATCTGGGCCGCCGCAGCGAGGGCCCCGCCTCGGTGAGGGGCGGCGCGAACGGCAGCTACGTCGTCGAGGGGCAGTTCGTGCCCGAGTCGCACTCGGTGCGGCGCGGCGACACGCTCTGGGACATCTCGGGCAGGTACTACACGAACCCCTATGCGTGGCCGCAGGTCTGGGCGCTGAACCCGCAGCTCCAGAACCCGCACTGGATCTACCCGGGTGACCGGATCCGGCTCCGCGACCCGAGCGAGGGCCCGACCCGCGGCAGCATCGGGTTCGGCGCGAACAAGCTGGCGCGAGGGGGGCGGGTGCCGTCGAAGACGATCTTCCTGCGCGAGCTCGGCTGGGTCGACGACGTGAAGAAGGACACGTGGGGGGAGCTCGTCGCGAGCCCCGACGACCAGATGCTCCTCAGCGAGGGCGACGACGTCTACCTCCGCCTCTCGGACGATCACGAGGTCTCGATCGGCCAGGAGCTGACGATCTTCCGCGAGATCAAGAAGGTGAAGAGCGGGGACGTGAAGGGCGAGCTCGTGACGGTGCGCGGCACGGCGCGCGTGGATCGTTACAACCCGAAGACGCACATGGTGCGCGCGCGGCTCATCGAGTCGCTCGACGTCGTCGAGCGCACGGACAGGGTCGGCGCGGTGCTGCGGCGCCTCGACGTGGTGCCGCCGGTGGGCGCCGAGGCGGATCTCGAGGCGAAGATCATCGCGGCCGTCTACCCCTACCAGCTCGTCGGGCAGCACCAGGTGGTGTTCATCGACAAGGGCGAGAAGGACGGCGTGAAGCCGGGGCAGCGCTTCTTCGCGGTCCGGCGGGGCGACCGCTGGCTGCAGCAGATCGGGGGCGCGGGCAAGCTGGCCACGGTCCGGCCGCGGGTGCAGGACGAGCGTGCGGCGCAGGTCGACGAGCCGAAGTTCGGCGTCGACGAGGAGCTGCTGCCGGATGAGACCTACGCCGAGCTGCGGGTCATGCACGTGCGCGAGCGCACGGCCGCGGCGCTCGTGACCCACGCGATGTACGAGGTCGAGCGGGACGCGGTGCTGGTCTCGCGCAAGGGCCTCTGAGGATCGACCGCCTGCGGCGTTTCACGGCCGGGGTGCCCGGGGCGAAGCCCACGGGCCCGCGTTCGATTGCGTGAGCGAGCCAACGTGCGAGAAGGCAGCGGCCCCAGCCGTCGGCGCGCGCCGCTCGGAGGGGGCCGGAGGGGGCCGGAGGGAGATCAAGCGCTGCCGCGCGCTGACCGCGCAATGTCTCCACGAGGGGGGCGCCGGCGCGGTATGCTGTTCCGCCTGGCATGCGTCGCCTTCCCGAAGTCCAGTCCGAGCTGAAGGGCGTGGATGGCGATCCTCCCACGCAGCGCTCGTTCGACAGCGTGACGGATCGCTGCACGCCGAGGAGCGGATCGCTGGCCGAGGCGCTCGGCGAGGGGGTGGTGCGGGGGCCCCGTTCGAGCGCGGCGCCTCCGAGCCTCAACAGCACCCCGCCGGAGGCGCGCGGCCACGCGCTGCGGGAGCGCGGCAACCTGCTCCTCCGGCGGAACGACTACGCGGGCGCCGCGCGCGACTACGACGAGGCGCTCGCGCTGTTCCGGGCGACGGGCGACGTGCTCGGGCAGGCCCAGGTGTTCATGGATCGGGGCGCGCTGCGCCTGCGGGAGGGCGTCCCCGTGCAAGCGGTGCGGGACTACGACGAGGCGCTCGCGCTGTTCCAGGGCGCGGGCGCTCGCGCGGCGGAGGGCGACGCGCTGAGGGCGCGGGGCTTCGCGCGCGCCGAGGAGGGCGATCTCGGCGGCGCGGTGTGCGACTACGATCTGGCGATCCAGCTCTTCCTGCAGCTCGGCGATCGCGAGCCGCTCAAGCCCCGGGCCGGGTCGCGCGGGGCGGCCGCCGGCGCCGACGCCCCGGGCCCCTCGGAGCCGCCTCGCGCCCGCCCTCACGGCGCCGCGCACGGGCGGGCGCTCAAGGCGCGCGGCGATCTGCGGGTCCGGCTCCGCAACCTGGCGGGAGCGGCGCGCGACTACAGCACCGCGCTCGCGCTCTTCCAGGACACGGGGGATCGGAGCGGGCAGGCCAGCGTGCTGAAGGCGCGGGGCGACATGCGGTTCGGCCAGGACAACGTGACGGGCGCCGCGCGCGACTACGACTGGGCGCTGACGCTCTACCAGGCGACCGAGGACCACCTCGGGCAGGCCGGCGTGCTCAAGGCGCGCGGCGATCTCCGGGTGCGGCAGGGGGATCTGGCGGGCGCCGAGAAGGACTACGACCAGGGGCTCGAGCTGTTCACGGCGACGCGCGACGTCCTGGGCCAGGCCGCGGTGCTGAAGGCGCGGGGCGATCTGCGCTCCGTGCAGGAGGACCTCGTGGACGCGGTGCGCGACTACGACCGGGCGCTCGCGCTGTTCCGCACGGGCTTCGAGCGCCGCGGGCAGGCCGCGACGCTCAAGGTGCGGGGCGATCTCCGCCGCAAGCAGTTCGAGCTGGTGGCCGACCTCGTGGGCGTCGCGGCGGCCGACGCGTCGGACCTGGAGGAGGCGCTCGCGGACTACGAGCTGGCGCTCGCCCTGTTCGAGGTGCTCGAGGACGGCGCGGGCCAGGCCGGCGTGCTGCGGGCGCGGGGCGATCTGGCGCGCATCCAGGGGGATCTCGCCGGGGCGCTGTCGCTCTACCTCGGCGCGAAGCGGCTCCTGGACGTGTCGGGCAACGCCGCGGAGCTCTCGGCGACCCTCGCCGAGATCGCCCGGACGCACGCGCTCGCGGGCCGCGCGGCCGAGGCGCGCGCCGCGGCGGAGCAGGCGCTCGCGCGGGCCGATCGCGCGACCAGCGCCGAGTGCCGCGAGCTCGCGGAGGCGATCCTCGCCGGCCGCGTCGTGGCCCGGGACGAGGCTCCCGCGAAGCGCGACTCCAGGGCGCCGAACGGCCTGAAGCGGTTCGACTGAGAGGGGCCCTGAGGCGCGCCGGAGCGCGGAGGGCGCCCGGGCGAGCCTCCGCGGGCGGCGCGGCGCGCGCCGAGGGCCCGCGCGCCGCTCCCGGCGAGCGGAGACAGACGTCGATGGCGCTGATGGCGAGTTGACCCGATCGACGGACAGCCACCCTGACTCCGCTCGATGCTGCCGAGAGCCGGGATGACCCGATAAGGGGGTCTCCGCCCCGAGAGCTCCGGAATGCGTCGTCTACGTGTACGGCACAAATCCAGGCGCGCCACGGCCCGGGTGGTAATCCCTGCTTCCGTACATGTCGGCATGGCATCGCGCCGCGGTGTGATGATCCGCCGTCACGACAGATGGGCGACACCACGGCATCGTGAGCACGTTGCAGCGCTGTTTCCTGGTTGGCCGCCGCGCGTGCTTCGGGATAGAAAAGAATGTCTTAAGGAGTCATCTACATGAAGAGAGGCTTGAAAGCAGTGCTCGCCCTGTCCGCTGCGCTCGCTCTGCTAGGCATCGGTGCGCCCGCGGACGCGACGACGGCCGTCCTGCTCTCGCGGGAGGAGCTCGTGCGCCAGTCGGTGACGATCGCGCGCGTGATCGTCGGCCGATCGTACACGACGGAATCCGACGACGGAAAATCGATCGTGACCCGCACCGAGCTCACGATCACCCAGCCGCTCAAGGGCGGCGCGGCGGACAAGGGGGGCTCGAAGATGATTGTGCTGGAGCAGATGGGCGGCACCTACAACGGCAAGACACAGCGGCTGCTCGGCGACGCCAAGCTCTCGCCTGGCGAGGACGCCGTGGTCTTCCTGCGCTCGGGCGACAAGGGGCGGTGGCACCTCACGGCGCTGGCGCTGTCGGCCTATCACGTGGACAAGAAGGGCATGGCGCGGCGCATCCTCGATGGGCTGCACCTCGTCCGGCGGACCGGAGCCGCGCTCGTGCCCATCGAGGCGCCCGTCGAGGAGGTCGAGCCCATCGAGAGCCTCATGACCGACGTCGTGCGCATCGCGGGAGGGAAGTGAGGTGAGGCGCCGCGTCGCCCTCGCCGCCCTGCTCGGCGCCGTCTCGTCCCTCGCCGTGGCCCGTGAGGCCGCCGCGTGGACGCCGCTCGATGACGTGGTCCCCCGCTGGGGCAAGCTGCCCGTCGCCTACTCCATCAACCGCTCTACGATCCCGGGCGAGATCTCCGCCTTCGCCGTCGCCCGTGTCGAGACCGGGTTCGAGGCGTGGTCGAACGCGGGGTGTACGGCGTGGCAGGTCGACTTCCTCGGCGACACCACCGATCGTTACAAATACAACGACGGCAAGAACGTGTTTCAGTGGATCAGCTCCTCCTGGCCGAACATGCTCGGCGACGTCAACTCGGTCATCGGCGTCACGTTGCCCGTCTGGAGCTTCGACGGCGCCATCGTGGACGCCGACATGGTCTTCAACGACGTCGGGTTTTGCTGGAACGACACCGGCAACAACGGCTGTGTCGACACGCAGTCGATCGCCACGCACGAAGAGGGGCATTTCCTGGGCCTCGGCCACTCCGGCGAGCGGAACGCGACGATGACCCCTTACTATGTCGTGGGCTCGTCGATGCGCACCATCGAGCAGGACGATATCGACGGCGTGTGCGCGCTGTATCCCGTCGGCGGGACCACGGTCGCGAGCGCCACGAGCGCTGCCAGCGGCGGCGGCGACAGCTGCGATAGCTGCTCGAACGATTCGCTCGAGGACACCTGCAGGGCGGCCTATGACGCGTGCGGCGCGTCGAACGCGTGCAGGGCATTCATCGGCTGTGTCAACGAGTGCCAGGACGACGCGTGCGTCGATCGATGCATGAATGACCATGCCCAGGGGGCCAGCATGTATATCCGCATCCTCGAGTGCATCTGCGGGGAGTGCTCGACCGAGTGCTCGACCGAGTGCGCCGGCTTCGAGGGCGGCGGCAGCGGCGCCGGCGGCAGCGGCGCCGGCGGCAGCGGGGGCGATGGCGGAGCGGACGGCAGCGGCGTGTCGACCTCCTCCTCCTCCTCCTCGGCCGGCGGCGGATCGACCGTGGGCGCGACCGTGAGCTCGTCGGTCGCCTCGAGCGGCGGGGTGGGCGGCGCGGGCGGCGCCGAGCCGGACGACACGCCGAAGAGCGGCGATGAGGACTCTGGCGCCGATGCCGGGTGCTCCTGCTCGACGACCAGCCGATCGGCCGATCTCGGCGGCGTCATGCTCCTCGGCGTGCTCGGCGCGCTGGCGTCGCGACGGCGCCGGCGCTGAGCGTTCGGTCGCGGGGCTCCAGGGGGAGCACCGGCCCCCGCGGCGGCGGGGATCGCGTCTGGGCCTGCCGCCATCTCGGCGTCATGCCTGCTCCCACCTCTCCCGCCTCGCTCCCAATTCTTGTTTTGCCAATTGACACAATAGAAAATCGGGCTACCCTGAAGCTCGTGACAGCGCCAGGCCGCCCGCGCGGCAGACCGAGGAAGGATCCGCAGCAGCTCGCGACATGGGTTCCGCCCGAAGGCTGGTCTCGCCTGGTCGCGTGGATCTCGCCGGAGGAGCGGATGGCGCTGAAGCGCGTCGCACTCGAGGCGAACACCTCTGTCGCGGAGCTGGTGCGCGCCCTGGCGAGCGGGCTCGCCGGAGGCGTCATCACCCCTGACGAGCTGCTCGGCCAGGTACGAAAGGGCATTCAGGTCATGGAGAAGATTCCGACGATTTTCGATCGCGGCGACGACTTCAAGGTGCTCCCGAAGCCGCGGGAGGGGTGCGAGTGGGTCTTCGCGGGCGAGGGCCGTCCCACCGAGAAGCTCGACGGCACGAACGTGCGGTTGACCCTCCGCTCGGGCCACGTGGTCCGGGTCGAGAAGCGCAGGAACCCGAGCAAGCTCCAGAAGCAGCAGGGAATCATCGACGGCTGGTACGTCGACGCCGACGAGCACGGTCCGGAAGACAAGTGGATCTTCGAGGCGGTTCGCGGGACGGAGTTCCAGGGCTGGCCGGACGGCGAGCACTCGGCCGAGGCGCTCGGACCGAGCATTCAGGGCAACCCGCTCGGGCTCGCCAGCCACATGGTCGTGCCGTTCAACCTCGAGATTCCCGCCTACGATGACGTCCCGAGGTCGTATGACGGCCTCCGCGGCCTGTTCCAGCACCTGGAGAGCCGCTTCGCCCCGGGCCACCTCGCGGAGGGGATCGTGTTCCACCACCCCGATGGCCGGCGCGCCAAGATCAAGCGCAAGGACTTCCCCGGAGGGGCCGGCAAGTCGCGGTGAGGCTCCGGCCGATCGGGGCGCCTCTCCGCCGGGATCGAGGCAGCTCGTGATTCGCGCCCGTAGGGTGGGCGCTCAGCGCCGCCGCCTGCCGCGCGCTGGCTTGCCGCCGCCTCCGCCGCGCGGCGCTGGCTTCTCTCCAGCGGGGCGCTGGGCCGGCTTCTCCGGCGGCGCCTCCGTCGTCCGGACGACGAGCAGCGCCCGCCCGCGCTCGAAGGTCGGCGTCACGCTCACGTAGCCGTTCTCCCGCGCGAAGCCCGCCATGTCGCCGCGGTGCTCATCCATGTACCGGCTGAACCGCGTCCAGAGATCGCGCGCCTCCTCGTCGGCGAGGGGCGCGCCGTCGATGGAGGCGGCGAGGTTCGAACGATCGCTCACTGGATCCCGTACTCCTTGAGGCGCCGGTAGAACGTCCGGCGCGGCAGGCCCACGACCTGCGCCGCCTTCACCCGGTTCCAGTTACAGCTCGAGAGCGCGACAAGGATCCGCTCCCGCTCGCTCGCCTTGTGCGCGTCCAGCGACGTCTCGACGCGGTGTGGGTCGCTCGACGGCGGAGCCCGGCCCGCGCTCGCGGGCGCCCCGCCGCCAGCGGGCGCTCGGGGCGGGGGCGTGGCGCCGCTGTCGAGCGAACCCCGCAGCGACCGAGGCGCCGCGTCGGGGAGCTCGAAGTCCTCGCTCTCCAGCTCGGGGCGATCCGACAGGACCCACGCGTTGAGCAGCACGTTCTCGAGCTGCCGCACGTTCCCAGGCCAGGTGTACGCCGACAGCCGCTTCAGCGCGGCGCGGGACACGCTGCGGCGATCGCGGCCGTAGCGCGCGGCGAAGATCCCGAGAAAATAGTCGATGAGCAGCGGGATGTCCTCGATCCGCTGGCGCAGCGACGGCACCCGCACCTCGACGACGTGCAGCCGGTAGTAGAGATCCTCGCGGAACGTGCCCCTCGAGACCATGTCGGCGAGATCCCGGTGCGTCGCCGCGATGACCCGCGCGTCGACCGGCTCCTCGCGCGCGCCGCCGACCGGACGGACGACCTTCTCCTGCAGCACACGCAAGAGCCCCGCCTGCATCTTCTGCGGCATCTCCCCGATCTCGTCGAGCAGGATGGTGCCGCCGGTCACCTCCCGGAAGAGCCCCTTCCGGTCGCGATCGGCGCCCGTGAACGCGCCGCGGACGTGCCCGAAGAGCTCGCTCTCCAGCAGGTGCTCCGGGATCGCGCCGCAGTTGACGCCGACGAACGGCTTCTTCGCCCGCGGGCTCGCGTTGTGGATCGTCCGCGCGACGACCTCCTTGCCCGTCCCGCTCTCGCCCGTGATCAGGATCGGGATGTCCGTGTCCTTCACCCGGTCGATGAGCGCGTACACGCGGCGCATCGCCTCGCTCGTGCCGACCAGGCCCTCGTAGCCGAAATGGCCGCGGATCACCGCGCGCGCCGAGCGCAGATCCCGCCGCGTCGCGGCCAGCTGCGCGGTGCGGTGGCCGAGGAGCTCCTCCAGCTTGGCGCGCGCCGCGCGCAGCTCCTCGTTCGCGCGCTCGAGCTCGCGGGCGCGGCGCTCGTTCTCGCTCACGAGGCGCGCCGTCTCGATGGCGATCGCGACCTGATCGGCCAGCGCCGTCAGCGTCGGGAGCTCCACCTCGAACTTCGCCGCCGCGCTCAGCCGCGTCTCCAGGTACAGCGCGCCGATCACCTGCCCGCTCCGCTGCCGGATCGGCACGCACGCGACCGACTGCAGCATGAGCTGGTGCACCGAGACGTAATCGCTCATGCGCGTGTCGTCCCGCGCGCTCGCGGTCACGACCGGCTCGCCCGTGGAGATCACCCGCTCGGCGATCGAGCTGGAGAAGCGCGCGTGCGGGTCGTCCCCCGCCTGGTCGCGCGAGGCGTGGATCGAGAGATCGACCGCGCCCTCGCCGACCGGCGTCAGCTCGTCGCGCGGCGGCCGCTGCAGGATGATGAACCCGCGCTCCGCCTGGAGGAGCGCGATCGCATGATCGGTCACCTTCGCGAGCAGGCGCGCGAGATCGTGCTCGCCGGCGATCTCGCGGTTGATCTCGAGGACCCGCGCCAGCCGGTCCTCGCCCTGCGGGGCCGCAGCGCCTGCCTGAGCCGCCGCGCTCTGCTGGGTGAACGGCACCGTGCGGCTGCTCATCAGCTCGAGCATCGCGGCCGCCCGGATCTCCTTGCGCCGCGCGTCGTTCCAGAACACCTCCCGGAGGTCGCGCGGCAGCTTCGAGGCGATCTCCTCCAGCGTGATCAGCGCCTCCTCGCGGTCGTGGCGCGCCCGGATGAGGTGCCCCCGCTCCGTCTCGAGCTGCGCCCGCGCCTCCAGCGCGCGCCAGATCCAGTCGCGCTGGCCCGCGGCGCGCGCCGCGTCGAGCGCCTCGTCGTACGCCGCCCGGGCCCGCCACTCGTCGCGCGCGAGCGCCGCGACGCGGCCGCGCGCGAGCGCGAGCAGGGCGCGGTGGGCGCCGGTCGTCCCCAGGCGCTCCGACGCCACGTCGATCTCCTCGCCGAGGGCGCGCGGATCCGCGACGGCGCGCGCCACCGCGAAGAGCACGCGCTCGAGCCGCGCCTCGACCCCGTCGATGCGCCGGCCCATCGCCTCGTACGCCTCGGCGCATTCGAGGCAGAGCCGCTCGGCCTGCTCGAGATCGCCCGAGCGCGCCGCGTGCTCCGCCTCGAGCGCGAGCAGCTGCGCCTGCTGCTGCGGCGCGAGATCCGCGCGCTGGGCGGCGAGCGCGTCGAGCGACACCCGGGCCCGCGCGAGCCGCCCGAGGTAGAGGTCGAGGTTCGCGAGGTTGAGGAGCGCCTGGCGGATCGTCGCCACGCGGCCGGAGCGCCGGCCCAGGTCGACGGCGGCTTCGAGGTGGCGGATGGCCGCGCCGAGGTCGCCCTGAAGCTTCGTGAGCGCGGCGAGGTTCAGGCGGGTCGTCGCGAGCGTGCCCGCGTCGCCGGCCTGCTCCGCGGCCGTGAGCGCCTCCTCGTAGACCGCCTTCGCCTCGCTGAGGTGGTCGTCCCGCTGGAGCGCGAACGCGAGCGACACGAGCGCGACCGACAGGATCCGCGGCTCTCCCGTGAGCCGCGCGAGCCGGACCGCGTGCTCCAGCGTGCGCTTCGCGTCCTCGTGCCGGGAGGCGAAGCTCTGCGCGAGCCCGCGCGTCGCCACCGCCTCGGCGACGATCGCCTCGGGCGAGGCGCCGAACGCGGCGGCCGTCGCGAGCTCGGGGCGCGACGCGCCGGTCAGCCCCGCCTCGATCTTGAGCGGGCCCACCCGCTCCACGGCCTCGCCCGCGCGGCGCTCCGCCTCGCCGTAGTCGCCGGTGCGCACGAGCGCGCGGGCCATCTGGAGCGACCAGAACGCCGCTAGCGCGTGATCGTTCGAGGCCTCGACCTGGTCCTTCACGCGCCCGAGCTCGGCGAGCGCCCGCGCCGTGTCGCCGCGGTTCATGGCGAGCCGCGCGCGCGCGATCGTCAAGGAGGGCACCGCGGGGGCCGAGCCGCCGCCCTCGTGCCGCCCGAGCGCCTCCGCGGCCGCGTCGTAGTGGCCGCGGTCGAGCAGCCGGTGGATCTCCGCCGGCCGCAGCGCCGCCCCCTCGGCGCCCGCGCCGCCCGGCCCGGACGCCGCCGCGCTCGCCGGGGGCGCGTCGAGCAGCCGATCGACGTCCTCGGTCGACGCGACGGGCGCGCGCGCGATGCACGCGACGATCTCGCGGATGCGCCCGGGCCACCGCCCCGCGCGGGAGACGACGTGCGCCGCCACCGCGTCGCTCAGCGACGGGATGGTGCGCTGCACGAGCTCGCGGGCGACCTGCTCGTCGAGCGGCGCCATCTCGAAGCGCTCGAACCCGCGGCCCAGGCGCGCGGGGGAAGGCGCGTCGCCGGCGGGCGCGCCGCTCTCCGATGGAGCCCCGAGCACGAGCACGAGCTTGCCGCCGGCCTTCCGCACCTCGTCGAGCCGCTCGATCGCCGCGTCGCCGAGCCGATCGGCGTCGTCGACGAGCGCCGTCACCCGGCCGAGATCGTGCTCCGACAGCTCGATCGCGAGCGCCTCGCGCGGGTCGGCCACGCGGGCCGCCTCGACCCACGCGACGGCGTACCCGCCGACCTCGAGCGACCACGCGATGCGCCGGAGCAGCGCGCTCCGCCCGGAAGCGCGCGGGCCTTCGATCG